>NZ_NKFH01000007.1:0-2852801 GCF_002223135.1 Burkholderia sp. AU33423 | reverse complement strand
TTGCCTGATGACCATAGCGAGTCGGTCCCACCCCTTCCCATCCCGAACAGGACCGTGAAACGACTCTACGCCGATGATAGTGCGGATTCCCGTGTGAAAGTAGGTAATCGTCAGGCTCCCTAAGCCAAGAACCCCCGCCCGAAAAGGCGGGGGTTTTTGCATTTCGGCGGCGGAAATGCATGGGGGAGCGGAGTGGGCGGCCTGGCCATATCCAGGCGCCGCATGCGTCGATTCCGGCACTTTGCCGTTCTCGAGCAACCAACAGCGCTGCTACCACCAAAATTTTTAGGTGTGTTCCACCACGCCCCCACACCAATCTGGCAGGTACCGAAGCGTCGAATGCGGCGTTGACGCGGGCCTCCATTGTTCTCGAGCGACCTACAGCCCCGTACCACCGAAATCTCCCGGTGCGTTCTCCTTTGGCCCACATCAATCGGCACGTCAATGAGTGCCTATATAAGTCGATCCATTCATGGATGGCGCCGTAATGGCAGAGGATGAGCAATTTTGGCTGAAAATGGCTGGTAATTGAGACGTCTGGGCGAAAGACATCCTGAGGCATCGACCACGCCTTCGACACGTTGTGGCGACGTGATCGTCGGCGCACACAACGAACTCGGCGCCAAATCGTCATAAAAATCTATGCGCATAAAGTCCATTCGGGCGACATGCGCGGCAGAGCGGGGTGCAAGCCCTTCGGGGTAATATCGCCTTTCGTCCCGATTCCCGACGCTTCCAGGCAACCGTGGGTGATCGGTGTCCTCCGTATTCCGTCTCCTGCACAGTTCATGACTGACAGCCCAGCCCAAGGTGGTCGGACGACCGACTTCTTGCCATATCTCGTCGCCGCGACCTTCTTCATGGAGTACCTCGACACGACCGTGATCGCGACCGCGCTACCGCAAATGGCGCGCTCGTTCGGCGTCGGGCCGAACGCGCTGAGCCTCGGGATGACGGCCTACATGCTGGCGCTGGCAGTGTTCATCCCGATCAGCGGCTGGATCGCGGACCGTTATGGCTCCCGCACGGTGTTCGCCAGTGCAATCGTCGTCTTTACCGGTGCATCGGTGCTGTGCGGGTTGTCCGAGGGTGTCGTGACATTCACCGCCGCGCGCCTGCTGCAAGGCGTCGGCGGGGCGATGATGGTGCCGGTCGGGCGCATGATCGTCGTTCGCAGCACCGAGAAAGCGAAGCTGATGCGCGCGATCGCGACGATCACGTGGCCAGGCATCGTCGCACCTGTCGTCGGGCCGCCGATCGGCGGCTTCATCACGACCTATGCGTCATGGCGGTGGATCTTCCTGCTGAACGTCCCGTTCGGCATTGCCGCACTGGTCTGCACCTGGCTGATCGTCCGGAACACGCGGGCCGACGAGCAACGGCCGCTCGACTGGGGCGGCTTCGTGCTCGCCGGGGGCGCGCTGACCTGTCTGCTGATCGGCACCGAAGCGGCCGGCCAGCAGGACGTCCACTTTACGCGCGCAGCCGTCCTGGTGGGTGCAAGTGTGCTGTTCTGCGTCGCCGCCTGGTGGCATGCGCAACGTTGCGCGCATCCGCTGCTCGATTTCACCACATTGAAAGTGCCGACGTTCTCGGTGACCGTGATCACCGGGTCGATCACGAGAATGGCCATCAATGCCGTACCGTACCTGCTGCCGCTGCTGTTCCAGATCGGTTTCGGGCTATCGCCGTTCCAGTCCGGCCTGCTGCTGCTCGCGAGTGCGCTCGGCAATCTCGGGATGAAGGCGGGAACGTCGTGGATTCTCGACCGCTACGGCTTCCGGCGCGTCGCTCTCGTCGACGTGACGATAGTCGGCCTCTTCACGATCGCATGCGGCTGGCTGACTGCATCGACGCCGCTGATGATCACGCTGTTCGTCGTATTCGTCTACGGACTGACGCGGTCGATGCAGTTCACGACGCTCGCCACGCTCGCCTATGCGGATATCCCGGCCCGGCAGACAAGCGCGGCCAGCACCCTGTGGAGCGCTGCTCAGCAGATGACGATCGGGATGGGCATCGCGTTCGGTGCGTTGTCGCTTCGACTCGCGTCGTTGGTGCGGGGCGATGCGGTCGGCATGCACTACGTACTCGACGACTTCCGCTGGGCATTCGTCGCAGCGGGTGTACTGGCATTGCTGACGTTGCCGGGCTATGCACGGCTCGCCTCCGATGCGGGCGACCGGCTGCGGGCAAATGTGGCGCGCGGGTAGGCCGGGTTTTCTGTCGCCTGTGGGCGGCGACAGGTGAGCGTCTGGGCTCTCTGTCGCGCACTCCAAACATGGGCCCAGCGCGCAGCGACGGTCTGACGAGAAGCGAAAAGGTCATCTGTCATGGTGGCTGACCGAACTGACCGCCTGGTGATACCCGCTCGCGAAGAACCCTGATCGATCACGCGCGATTGGCACGTCGGATGCGCGGTATGTCCCGCGAGAATTCACCTGCGTGGCGGATGGCGCGGCAGCGTCGTGTTCGTTCCGATAGCCGTCACTGCGCGTCATGGAAGATGATGCCGACCGTGTGGCGATGGCCGCTCCGAATCCGGCTGACGCCGTGGCGCAGGTTGACGCGATAGACGCCGCGCGTTCCCTGCACGGGCCTGCCGTGCACGGCGAAGATGACGGCGTCGCCTTGTGTCAGCGGCACCACTTCCGCGCGCGACTGCATGCGTGGCCGCTGTTCCGTCAGCACGAATTCGCCGCCGGTGAAATCGCGGCCCGGCGCCGACAGCAGGATCGCGACCTGGAGCGGAAACACGTGCTCGCCATACAGGTCCTGATGAAGGCAGTTGTAGTCGTCGGCGCCGTATTGCAGGATCAGCGGCGTCGGTCGCGTCTGTCCTGCCGCGTGGCAGCGATCGAGGAAGGCCGTGTGGTCTGCCGGATAGCGGACGTCGATCCCGAGTGCCTTGTTCCAGCGATTCGCGATTGGCGCGAGATGCGGGTAGAGCGTCGCACGCAGCTCGGCGACGACCGCGGGGAGCGGATACGCGAAATACTTGTATTCGCCGCGACCGAACCCGTGCCGCGCCATCACGACGCGCGAGCGATAGAGTGCATCGTGCGGATAGCGCGATGCGATCGTCGCGCACTCGCTTGCCGAGAGCAGGCCAGGGACGCGCGCACATCCGTAGCGATCGAGATCGGCGTCGACAGTCGTCCAGTCGATCGCGTCGACGCGTGGCGCAATGTCGAGCGATTCGACGGCAGGTTGCAGGTCGGCAATGTTCACGGGCGTACCTCGGTTCGTCAGCAATGTGGCGCCATGCGGTCGTGCGGAATGCTTCGGGCACGTCGTCCGCACGATTGAGTCCACGGTCAATGTTGATGAGCCCAGTCTACGGATGTCCATGCGCCGGCGCGCTCCAGATCTTGCGCTTCAATTCGGGAAAGAAAGAGGGGGAGCGCTCGCGGCGGCATGGGCGCACCGAGTGCCTCGACGCGTCGAATTGGAGAAGCGGAGAAGCGGAGAAGCGGAGAAGCGGAGAAGCGGAGAAGCGGAGAAGCGGAGAAGCGGAGAAACGAGGGTCGAATTTTGGACGTGTCAGGAATTTCGTGTGCTGAGGCCGGTTAAAAATCTCAGCTGATGGCGGAGGTGAATCGCTCGCCGAACAGAATGGCGAACTGATTGACTGCTTGCCGCCAGGTGATAGGCGGCATCTTCCAATCCTTTTCGATGTTGCGCAAGGCAAGAAACAGCAGTTTGCTGGCGGCTTCGTCGCTCGGGAAGTGGCCGCGATTCTTTACGATCTTGCGCAACTGCATGTGCATGCTCTCGATGGCGTTGGTCGTATATACGATTCGACGCACCTCGGGCGGATAGGCGAAGAAGGGTATTACCTGCTCCCATTGGCGCTGCCACATGGCCGCGACGGTGGGGAATTTGCGGCCCCACTCGCTTTGCGCAAAGGCATCCAGCGCCGCTGCCGCCGCCTCGGCCGTGGCGGCCTGGTAGATCGGCTTGATCGCGGCGGCCAATGGCTTGCGGTCCTTCCAGCTCGCCAGATTCAGCGAATTGCGGATCAGATGCACGATGCAGGTCTGGATCTGGGCGGCCGGATAGACCGCCTCGATCGCTTCGGGAAAGCCGCGCAAACCGTCGACCACCGCGATCAGGATGTCGTGCAAACCGCGGTTCTTCAGCTCGTTGAAGACCTTCAGCCAGAACTTGGCGCCTTCGGTTTGCTCGATCCACAAACCCAGTACTTCCTTGCGGCCGTCGGCGCGGATGCCCAGCGCCAGATAGACCGCTTTGTTCTTGACCGTGCCTTCGTCGCGTATCTTCAGTCGCAGCGCGTCAAAGTACACGATCGGATACATGGCCTCGAGCGGGCGTTGCTGCCATTGCTCGACGTCGGCCAGCACCTCGTCGGTGACTGTCGAAATTAGGTCGGGCGACACCTGCAGTCCGTACAGTTCCAGCAGATGGCCCTGAATCTCGCGCACGCTCATGCCGCGCGCATACATGCTGATGACGTGGTCGTCGAAGCCAGGCAGCCGGCGTTGATACTTGCCGACCAATTGCGGCTCGAACGTCGCCTGCCGATCGCGCGGAATATCCAGCTTCAGCTCGCCGTTGGGCGTCAGGACCGTCTTGGGGCTGGTGCCGTTGCGGTGGTTGCCGGCCTTGCCTTGCTCGGCCTCGGCTTCGAGATGGTGGCTCAACTCGGCTGCAAGCATGCGCTCGGCCAGCTGCTTCTTGAGCTGGCCGGCCAGGCCCGATTCGCCCAGGATCGACTCGGCGTCCTTGCTCTGTACCTGGGCAAGCAGTTGATCGATTAGCTCATCGGGGAACAGCTTCGGCGCCTTCGGGTTCTTGCTCTTCTTGGTCACTGTTACATCGGTCATAGGACGTTATTTCCGTTATCGTCTCATGACCTCGGCACACTAAAAATCTGACAGGCTCCGAATTTTCTACGGCGGGTGGCCGGCTCCTGCCGGCCCCCGCCGCATCACCGCTTACGCCACCGACCGGAACAGCCAATAGAGCCCGCCGGCAAGCACGATCGACGCCGGCAGCGTCAGCACCCACGCCAGCACGAGGCTGCGCACCGTGCCCCACTGCAAGCCCGATCCGTTCGCCGCCATCGTGCCCGCGACGCCCGACGACAACACGTGCGTCGTCGACACCGGCAATCCGTACACGTCGGCCGCGCCGATCGTGAGCATCGCGACGAGTTCGGCCGACGCGCCCTGTCCGTACGTCAGATGCTGCTTGCCGATTTTCTCGCCCACGGTCACGACGATCCGCTTCCAGCCCACCATCGTGCCGAGGCCCAGTGCGATCGCGACCGCAACCTTCACCCACGTCGGGATGAACTTGGTCGCGTGGTCGAGCTGCTTGCGATAGTTGTCGATCGCGAGCTTGTCGTCGGCGGCGAACGCGGGCTGACCGGACTTCTCGATCAGGCGGATGGCTTCGGACACCAGATACATCGTATTGCGCACGTTGTCGACGTCACGTTGCGGCACGGCCGCCATCGAGCCCGATGCACCGACCGCGGTCGCGAGCGACGCGGATAACTGCTGCACGGCGGGGATCACGGCAGGCGTCAGTTCGCGATGCTGTACGTAAAGCTCGACGTCGGCACGCGGGTTCGCGGACGGTGCAACGCCGTTCGTGTACTTCCCGAACGTCGCGGCTGCCTGGTTCGCGACCGCCACGAAGGTCTGTGTCTCGGCCGGCGTGACGGCCTTGTTCAGCGCATAGGCGGTCGGCACCGTGCCGATCAGGATCAGCATGATGAGTCCCATCCCTTTCTGCCCGTCGTTCGAGCCGTGCGCGAACGACACGCCCGTGCAGGTCAGGATCAACAGGCAACGAATCCAGAACGGCGGCGGCTGGTCCTTCGGCGGCTCCTTGTACAGCTCCGGAATCCGCACGAGGGTTTTCAGCACGAGCAGCAGCAGCGCCGCGCACAGGAAGCCGACGAACGGCGAGAGCAGCAGCGACTTGCCGACGCCGAGCGCCTGGCCCCAGTCGACGCCGCTCGTGCCGGACGGCCCGTGCATCAGCTGGTTCATCAGCCCGACGCCGATGATCGACCCGATCAGCGTATGCGAGCTCGACGACGGCAACCCGAAATACCAGGTCGCGAGGTTCCATACGATCGCGGCGATCAGCAGCGCGAACACCATCGCGAAGCCCGCACCGCTGCCGACCTGCAGGATCAGCTCGACCGGCAGCAGTTGCAGGATGCCGAACGCGACGGCGCCGCTCGAGATCATCACGCCGAGGAAGTTCCACAGGCCGGACCAGATCACCGCGACGTTCGGTGTCAGCGAGTGCGTATAGATCACGGTCGCCACCGCGTTCGCGGTGTCGTGGAAACCGTTGACGAATTCGAAGCCGAGCGCGATCAGCAGCGCGGCGCCGAGCATCAGGTACGGGAACAGCGATCCTTCGCGCATCGGCGACAGATCGTCGATCAGGTGCGTGGCGATATAGACCGCACCGATCGCGAGCACCAGCAGGAAGACGGCATAGCCGAGCTGCTTGGTACGCTCGACGGAACCCGAATTGCTCGGGGCAGACGAAGCAGGCTGATTCATGACGGTATCTCGTAAGGGAACCGCGACCGATCCTAGCTTCGGCTAGCAGTCAGTTTGATGACAGCAGGGACAACGGGCGGCGTGTCTTACAGCGATGTAAGGTGAACATCGCCAGGCAATTGCAATACGACGCGACACGTCGGCTTGTGTCGTGGTCGATATCGCGAACGCAACATGGCAGGCGGCTACGTCGCAGTGTCGCGCCGATCGTCGTCGGCGATCAACGTCCATCCGTGCGGCGCCGCAGCGAATGTCGTGCACGACAGCGGTGCGACGTCGATGCGGGTTGCCGCGCCGGGATCCAGTCGCATGGCATGTGCGACGGCCGCGCGAACGATCGGCGCATGCGTGATGGCGACGATGTCGCGGCCGTGTTGCAGCGCGTTCAACCATGTGCCGACGCGGCGCATCGCTGCATCGAACGATTCGCCGCCGTGCGGCGACGCGCAGGGATTGCCGATCCACGCGCCCACTTCGTCAGGCATGTCGCGCGCGAGGTCGTGCAGCCGCTTGCCGCGCCAGTTCCGGTAGTCGATGTCGCGCAGCGCGTCATCGATGTCGGCATGCAGGCCGAGCGCATCGGCGGTCTGCACCGCACAGCGGGCCGGGCTGCACAGCACGAGCGCGCCGGTCACGCGTGCCCACCGATCGTGCAGCGCCGCGGCGTCGGCGAGCCCGTGCGCGTCGAGCGGGTCGTCGTCGGGAAACGTACCGGTGCGCATTGCCCGGGTCGAGGCGTGTGCGATCAGGCGCAGCGAGGCATGCATGTTCATGTCGATTTTCGGATGGGCCGGGACGAGTGAATTCGATCACCTGCCGCCGCTTCAATACGCGAACGTTCGCGCGTACAATTCGCCCGATACGAAACGCGGAAGCCGGTGCAATCCCGGCGCGGTCGCGCCACTGTAACCGGTGATCCATGATCCCGGAAGCCAGACCTGCCTTCGTACCCATCCAACATTTGTCGGGGCGCGATTCCCCCTGAGGTGCATCCATGAGCGAAGCAGTGCTGAAGCCGGCGGTCGTGCCGGCACCCATCCCCGTCCGTGAACTGTTGCCGTGGGCCGTGTTCGTCGGCTTGATCCTGTTGCTCGCGCTGTACTTCGTCGGTGCGGAACAAGGGGCGACGTCGCTCGTGCCGGGCATGTATGTCCACGAGTTCGTCCACGACGGCCGCCATCTGCTCGGCTTCCCCTGCCACTGACGCGGAGTTCACGATGGTCGGAAAGCTGCTCATGCGCGGGATGCTCGCAGGCATCGCCGCAGGCCTCCTCACGTTCGGTTTCGCGAAAATCGTCGGCGAACCGCAAGTCGATCAGGCAATCTCCTTCGAAGAAAAAGCCGAAGCCGCCCGAGGCGAAGCACCGGAACCTGAACTGGTCAGCCGCCACACGCAAGCCGGCCTCGGTCTGCTGACGGGCGTCGTGACCTACGGCGCGGCATTCGGCGGGCTGTTCTCGCTGGTCTTTGCGTATGCGTATGGCCGAGGCAGCCGTCTCCCGGCACGGCCGCTGGCTGCGTGGCTTGCGCTGGCGTCGTTCGTCGCGCTCGTGATCGTGCCGAACATCAAGTACCCGGCCAATCCGCCGTCGGTCGGAGACCCCGACACGATCGGCTATCGCACGGGGTTGTTCTTCCTGATGATCACGATCTCGGTCGCGACGATGGTGTTCTCGGTCAGCGTGCGCCGCCATCTGCTGGCGAAGCTCGGGCAGTGGAACGCGTCGATCGTCGCCGGGCTCGTGTTCGTCGCGATCATCGCGGCCGTGCAGATCGGGCTGCCGTCGGTCAGCGAGTTGCCGGCCGATTTCCCGGCGGCGTTGCTGTGGAAGTTCCGCGTGGCGGCCATCGGCATGCAGGCGATCATGTGGACGACGATCGGCCTGCTGTTCGGCGCATGGGTCGAGCGTACCGAACGCATCGGCATGCGCGCCGCCTGACGCGCATTGCTACGGGGCGCGCCTAGCGCAGCATGCGCGGCGCGCTCCACGTCGATTCGCGTGCCAGCGCGACGAACGCGGCCAGATAGTCGATCGACGAGGCCGCGCTGCGCGGCTGCCGCTGCGCCGCGCGCAGTGGGGCGAGTACCTGAAGTGGGCGGTCGAATCGTTCCGCATCACCGCGAACGGCGTGCAGGAATCCGAACGAAATAGGGCCGGCGTGTACGACATTCATTCGCCGAACATCCCGACGCAGGCGCACATCGTCGGCCTGATGAAGAAGGCGGCCGAGCGGATTCCGGCGGAACGCCTGTGGGTGAACCCGGACTGCGGCCTGAAGACGCGCCAGTGGGCGGAAGTGATTCCGGCGCTGACGAACATGGTCGCCGCCGCGAAGACGCTGCGCAACCAGGTGCACTGATCGGGGCGCGGTGCGGAAAACAGGAAGGGCGGCCAGACGGCCGCCCCCAGATGTACGAGCACCGGGCGGGCGAAGCTGCCGGGCCGGTGCGCGTGTGCGTCAAGCCGTGCGTGCTGCGCGCGGCAACGTGTCGGCCGTCTTGCGGGGCGCGCCCGCATCGTCGATGCTCACGCGGCGCGAGATCAGCCACACGCACAGCGACGACACGATCGCGGCGCTCGTGTACTGGAGCGCGAGCGGCCACCATTGCGGCGCGGTGTTCTGCGCGATGATGGTCGCGACGAGCGGCGTGAGGCCGCCGGCGAGCGCGCCGCACACCTGGTACGCGATCGAGATCGCCGTGTAGCGGATGCGCGCGACGAAGATGCCGCTGACGAAGCCCGCGACCACCGAGTAGTAGCCGGATTCCGCGAGCGTCGCGAGGCCGACGCCGACCGTGATCGACAGCGGCGTGCCCATGTGTACGAGCGGCAGCATGACGAACGGGACGATCGCGGCCCATGCGCCGGTGATCAGCAGCACGCGCGTGGTGCCGAAGCGCTGTGCGAGGAACGCGGCCGCGAGCTGCACGACGAACTGCAGCACGGCGACGATCGTCATGCAATGCAGCACCATCGACCGGTCGAGCGACAGGAACTGCGTCGCGTAGCTGATCATGAAGATGTTGCTGAAATACACGCCGGCGATGCCGTACACGTTCGCACCGATCGCGAGCAGCAGCAGCGGCCAGTACTTGAGCGCTTCGCGCAGCGGCTTTTGCGCGATGTTGCCGCTCTTCTTGACTTCCTCGAACTCGGGAGACTCGGACACGCTCGCGCGGATCACGAAGCCAACGATCAGCAGTACGGAACTTGCCAGGAACGGCACGCGCCAGCCCCAGCTCATCATGTCTTCCTTCGACAGCGTGCTGATCGCGCCGAACGCGAGCATCGACAGGATCAGGCCGCTCGCGCTGCCGAGCTGCGCGAACGACGCGAAGAACGTGCGCTTGCCTTCCGGCGCATGCTCGCCGGCGAGCAGCACCGCGCCGCCCCATTCACCGCCG
Source organism: Burkholderia sp. AU33423 (assembly GCF_002223135.1). Lineage (NCBI taxonomy): Bacteria > Pseudomonadati > Pseudomonadota > Betaproteobacteria > Burkholderiales > Burkholderiaceae > Burkholderia > Burkholderia sp. AU33423. The sequence goes on along the minus strand of NZ_NKFH01000007.1, from coordinate 2,842,844 downwards.
ACCGCGATGCCTTGCAGCACGCGCATCAGCACGAGCAGGATCGGTGCGATCACCCCGGCTTGCGCATGAGTCGGCAGCAGGCCGATCGCGACCGTCGACACGGCCATCAGCATCAGCGTCGCGAGCAGCGAGCGCTTGCGGCCGAAGCGGTCGCCGAGGTAGCCGAACATCACGCCGCCGAGCGGCCGCGCGAAGAAACCGACCGCGAACGAGCCGAACGACGCGAGCAGGCTGATGAAGCGGTTTTCGCCGGGAAAGAACAGCGGCCCGAACACGATGGCGGCGGCGGTCGCGTAGCTATAGAAGTCGTACCACTCGATCGTGGTGCCGACGAACGACGCGAGCGCCGCCCGCTTGGGTTGCTTGACGGAAGTCCCCATCTTTATGTGTGCTCCTCTGAATCCTCTGATTTGGAATAGGTGGCGGCGCGGGGATCAGTCGCGGTACGCGACGCCCGGCAGCACGCACAGCAGCTCGTATGCGAGGTTCGCGCCGAGCAGCGCCGTGGTGCCGAACGGGTCGTACGGCGGCGCGACTTCGACGAGATCGCAGCCGACGATGTTCAGCCCCTTCGCGCCGCGGATGATCTCGAGCGCCTGCGGCACCGTGAGGCCCGCGATTTCCGGCGTGCCGGTGCCCGGCGCGTAGGCCGGATCGATGCCGTCGATGTCGAAGCTGATGTAGACGGGCGTGTCGCCGACGCGCGCGCGCACTTCTTCCATCAGCGGCGCGAGCGACTTGTTCCAGCATTCCTCGGCCTGGACGACGCGGAAGCCCTGCTCGCGGCACCAGTCGAAATCCTCGGCGGCGTAACCCGTGCCGCGCAGGCCGATCTGCGTGACCTTGTCGCCGTGCAGCAGGCCTTCCTCGACCGCGCGGCGGAACGGCGTCCCGTGTGCGATCTTTTCACCCATCATCGTGTCGTTCACGTCGGCGTGGGCATCGACGTGGATCAATGCAACCTTGCCGTGCTTGCGGTGGATCGCGCGCAGGATCGGCAGCGCGATCGTATGGTCGCCGCCGAGCGTGATCGGCTTGCAGTCGTGCTCGAGGATCGCGTCGTACGCCGCTTCGATGCGCGCGATGGAATCGTGCAGGTTGTACGGATTGATCGCGACGTCGCCGATGTCGGCGATCTGCAGCGAATCGAACGGTGCCGCGCGCGTGGCCATGTTGTACGGGCGCAGCAGCACGGATTCGGTACGGATCTGGCGCGGGCCGAAGCGCGCGCCGGTGCGGTTGGAGGTGCCGAGATCGAACGGCACGCCGACGAAACAGGCGTCGAGGCCTTCGGCGCTCGCCACGTGCGGCAGGCGCATCATCGTCGCGATGCCGCCGCAGCGCGGCATTTCATTGCCGCCGAGCGGCTGGAAATGGGTGTGGTCGTTCATGGCTGTCTCTTCCGATGTGGGGTTGCCGTATCATGCGACGCGGCTTGACGCACAGTTTTACGCGCTCGGCCCGGAAAGAAGAATGCGAAGATATCGACGTAAACATCGATTTTCATCGATGTATGGAAGGGGATGAACGTGCTGGGGAATCTGTCGACCCTCGATCTGCGGTTGATCCGCGTGTTTCTCGCGGTCACGGACGCGGGCGGCGTCTCGGCCGCGCAGGCCGTGCTGAATGTCGGGCAGTCGACGATCAGCGCGCAGCTTTCGTCGCTCGAGACGCGGCTCGGCTACCGGCTCTGCGAGCGCGGTCGCAGCGGTTTCCGGCTCACGCCGAAGGGCGAGCGCTTCCACGCGATGAGCCGCAAGCTGCTCGCGGCGCTCGACGAATTCGGGATGGCCGCGCGGCACATGGACCGCCAGCTGGTCGGCACGCTGCACATCGGCCTGATCGGCCATACGCCGGTGAGCCAGAACGCGCGGATCGCCGAGGCGATCGCCGCGTTCCGCACCCGCGACGAGGCCGTGCGTTTCTCGATTTCCGTGCGCGCGCCGGGCGATCTCGAGGAGAAGCTGCTGAGCGACGAGATCCAGATCGCGGTCGGCTACTTCTGGCACCGCGTGCCGACGCTGCACTACACGCCGCTGTTCATCGAGCGCCAGGTCGCGTACTGCGGGCGCGGCCATCCGCTGTTCGACGGCGCCGGCGCGTTGACGCCGGCCGACGTCGTGGGCTTCGAATGGGCGTGGCGCTCGTATCCGCTGCCCGAAGCGCAGATGTCGACGACGCCCGACCGCGTGACCGCGACCGCCGACAACATGGAGGCCGTCGCGCTGCTGATCCTGTCCGGCCACCACCTCGGCTATCTGCCGCAGCACTTCGCGGCGCCGTACGTCGCGCAGGGGCTGCTCACGCCGCTCAATCCGGAGCAACTGCGCTACGACGTGACGTTCCACATGGTCGTCGCGCGCAACGGGCGCGGCAATCCGCTCGTGGAAGCGTTTCTCGAGGACCTCGAACGCGCGCACCAGCCGCCCGACATCGCGTAGGCTGTCGGCATCAACAATGTGGATGAGTGTTGCGGCAGCGTGCTCCGACGCGGCCCACATCGATCGGTGTCGAAGTGACGAACCGGGCGACGGGTTCGGCTTGCGCGTGCCGTTCGCCCGCCGGCATCACGGCACCGGCAGTCCCGCGTCATGCTTGACCTCGCGCAGCGACAGCGCCGATTCGATCGACGTCACGCCCGGCAGCATTCGCAGCGATTCGCGCAGGAACGTGCCGTAGTCGTCGAGGTCACGCGCCACGACCTGCAGCAGATAGTCGGCCGTACCCGCCACGTTGTGGCACGCCAGGATCCGCTCGATGCCGAGCACCTCCCGCTCGAAGCGGTCGGCGGTCTTGCGATCGTGCGTCGCGAACCGCACGAGCACGAATGCGACGACACCGAAGCCGAGCGCCTGGCGCGACAGCTGCGCGCGGTAGCGCTCGATGTAGCCGTCGTTTTCGAGGCGCTTCAGGCGCCGCGCGCAAGGGGTCTCGGAAAGACCCACGGAATCGGCGAGGCGGGCGATCGGCAGGCGGCCGTCGCGCTGCACCGCGGCGAGGATGGCGCGGTCGGTTTTGTCGAGTTCGGTCATGTTGGCGGAATCCTTTTCTGGATTTCGAGATTGTGGCGGATTCCCCTATGGATCGCCAATCCTGAACCAAAGATGGCCAATAATCCCTCGCCCTCTGGCGGCACCATATCGTCGTAAGAGGACAGGGGCAGACCATGATTTCCACGCATTTGCTGTTGATTTATCTCGCCGCGCTGGCGGCCATCTATGCCGTGCCGGGGCCGGACATGGCGCTCGTGCTGCAGACCAGCATCGGCCGCGGCGTGCGGCCGGGGATGGCGGCGGCGGCCGGCCTGTCGCTCGCGCGCACCGCGCACGTGACGCTGTCCGCCTGCGGCGTCGCGGCGCTGATTCGCAGCGCGCCGTGGCTGTACGAAGTGATCCGTTACGGCGGCGCGCTCTATCTCGCCTATGTCGCGATCCAGGTGTTCCGTTCGCCCGTGTTCGCGCTCGGCGACGGCGATGCGGCGGCGACGGCGGGCGAGCTGCGCCAGTCGTTCGTGAAGGGCCTGCTCACTAACCTGCTGAACCCGAAGGCGCTGCTGTTCTGCTCGGTGCTGCTGCCGCAGTTCGTGCGCCCCGAGGCCGGGCCGGTCGTGTTGCAGATGTTCGAGCTGGGCGCGCTGCTGGTGGCGGCCGGCGTGTGCTTCGACCTCGCGTGCGTGTTCGGTGCGTCGCGGATCGCCGCGTGGATGCGCGCGCATCCGCTCGCGCAGACGGTGCAGCGCTGGACGTTTTCCGCGGCGCTGATCGGTTTCGCGCTGCGCCTGTCGATGGACTGAGTGCCGGTGCGGTGTCGCGCCGCCGCGGGTCGCGGCGCGTCGCCGCATCCGAGGCGGGCCGCGCGCAACGCCGGCCCGCGCGTGCGCCCCGTCGCAGAAGGGCGTGCGCGCAAATCGTCTGACTGTTCTAAACTCCCTGTTACTTCGCGCTGCGCGAACCCGACCGACCGAACGGAACCGTCTCCCGCCGGCCCTGTCCGATTGCCTGGTTGTTCCGTGCAACGCGGTACCAAGGAGGGTCTGAACATGGCAAGGCATCTTCACGCCGACCGTGAACCCCGAATCGTCGCCGAGTCCAAGTGCCTCGGCCCGTGCGATCCGGCAGAACGCATCCACGTCACGATCATGTTGCGGCGGCAGGAAGAAGGGCAACTCGATACGCTGCTTCACCAGCTCGCCACCGGCGACGCGCAAGCGAAACCGGTGTCGCGCGCAACCTTCGCGCAACGCTTTTCCGCCAATCCCGACGACATTCGCAAGGCCGAGGACTTCGCGCATCGTCACCAGCTGACGGTCGATCGTGTCGATCCGGTCGAAAGCGTCGTCGTGGTGTCCGGCACGATCCAGCAGTTCGAAGCCGCGTTCAGCGTCAAGCTCGAGCGCTTCGAGCACAAGTCGATCGGCCAGTATCGCGGCCGCTCCGGCCCGATCGCGCTGCCCGACGAGCTCGGCGATGCCGTCACGGCCGTGCTCGGCCTCGACAGCCGTCCGCAGGCGCGGCCGCACTTCCGGCTGCGACCGCCGTTCAGGCCCGCGCGCGGCGGCGCGGCGGCCGTCACGTTCACCCCGATCCAGCTGGCATCGCTGTACGGCTTCCCGGCCGGCGACGGCGCCGGGCAATGCATCGCGATCATCGAGCTCGGCGGCGGCTATCGCGCGGCCGATATCCAGCAGTATTTCCGCGGGCTCGGCATCACGACGCCGCCGACGCTCGTCGACGTGAACGTCGGCACCGGCCGTAACACGCCGACCGGCGACCCGAGCGGCCCGGACGGCGAAGTCGCGCTCGACATCGAGATCGCCGGCGCGATCGCGCCGGCCGCGAAGATCGCTGTCTACTTCGCGCCGAACAGCGACGCGGGCTTCATCCAGGCCGTCAACGCGGCCGTCAGCGACACGACCAACAAGCCGTCGGTGATCTCGATCAGCTGGGGCGGCCCGGAAGCGATCTGGCAGGCGCAGTCCGCGCAGGCGTTCAACCGCGTGCTGCAGGCGGCGGCCGCACAGGGCATCACGGTGTGCGCGGCATCGGGCGACAGCGGTTCGGGCGACGGGCTGCAGGACGGCGCCGATCATGTCGACTTCCCCGCATCGAGCCCGTACGTGCTCGGCTGCGGCGGCACGCAGCTCGACGCGTTGCCCGGGCAGGGCATCCGCAGCGAGGTCACGTGGAACGACGAGGCGGCCGGCGGCGGCGCGGGCGGGGGCGGCGTCAGCACGCTGTTCGACCTGCCGTCGTGGCAGCAGGGGCTGAAGCTCACGCGCGCCGACGGCAGCAGCACACCGCTCGCGAAGCGCGGCGTGCCGGATGTGGCGGGCGATGCATCGCCGCAGACGGGCTACGAAGTGTCGATCGCGGGCACGGCCACGGTGATGGGCGGCACGAGCGCGGTCGCGCCGCTGTGGGCCGCGCTGATTGCACGGATCAATGCGGCGGCCGGTGCGACTGCCGGCTGGGTCAATCCGGTGCTCTACAAGAATCCGGGTGCGCTGCGCGACATCACGCAAGGATCGAACGGTACGTACGCGGCCGCGCAGGGCTGGGATGCGTGCACGGGCCTCGGCAGCCCGAACGGCGCGCAGCTCGCCGCGATCCTGACGCGCAAGCCGTCGAGCTGACGGCCGCGGGACACGTCTTTCCGTATGGCGCGGGCTTCCTGTCCGCGCCTTTTTCTCACCTCCAGGAGCAGCACGATGGGCATCGATTCCGCATCTTCCGGCGGCGTGTATCCGCTGCATCACGGCGACCACAACTCGCATGGCGTGCCGCCGACCATCAACCCGGTCGCGCTGAGCCACGGGCGCGACCAGCCGTTCTTCGATCCGGTCGCGTACGGCAACGGCCCCGACGACTCGGTGACCGACACGACCGAGGCGGCCGCGATCACGCATCACACGATCCTGATCGACGGAAAGCGCATCGCGTACACGGCGACGGCCGGCCATCTCGTGACGGTCGACCCGAGCAGTTCGCAGCCGGCCGCGAAGCTCTTCTACGTCGCGTTCACGGCCGATGGCGCGAAGGAGGAAACGCGGCCCGTGACGTTCTTCTATAACGGCGGGCCGGGCTCGTCGTCGGTATTCGTGCTGCTGGGCTCGTTCGCGCCGAAGCGCATCAAGACGTCGATGCCGGGGTTCACGCCGCCCGCGCCGTACCAGATGGAAGACAACCCGGACAGCATGATCGATCACAGCGACCTGGTGTTCATCAACCCGGTCGGCACCGGCTATTCGGCCGCTGTCGCGCCGAACAAGAACCGCGACTTCTGGGGCGTCGACCAGGATGCGAATTCGCTGAAGCAGTTCATCAAGCGCTACCTGACGAAGAACAACCGCTGGAATTCGCCGAAATACCTGTTCGGCGAATCGTACGGCACCGCGCGCAGCTGCGTGCTCGCGTACAAACTGCACGAGGACGGTGTCGACCTGAACGGCATCACGCTGCAGTCGTCGATCCTCGACTACCGGCAGGCCGGCAACCCGGTCGGCGCGCTGCCGACCGCGGCGGCCGATGCGTGGTATCACAAGAAACTCGGCGTCACGCCGGCGCCCGCCGACCTCGGCGCGTTCGTCGAGGAAGTCGCGCAGTTCGCGCGCACCGATTACCTGACCGCATTGCGCAACGTGCCGCATGCCGACCCGGCCGCCGTGAAGAAGCTGTCGCAATACACGGGCATCGACACGGCGACGCTGCAGACGTGGGGGCTCGACATTGCGGGTTACAACGCGCGCGGCAATTCGCTGTTCCTGACGACGTTGCTGCAGGCACAGGGGCTGGCGCTCGGTTCGTACGACGGCCGCGTGACCGGGATCTCGTCGGGCATCGCCGGCAAGATCGACCCGAACTCCGGCGGCAACGATCCGACGATGACGGCGGTGACGGGCGTCTATACGGCGATGTGGAACAGCTACCTGAACGAGCAGTTGAAGTTCACGTCGAGTTCCGCGTTCACCGATCTGAACGACCAGGCGTTCCAGAACTGGGATTTCCACCACACCGATCCGACTGGCGCGCAGCAGGGCATCGATGCGCAGGGGAACGTGATCCTCTACACGGCCGGCGATCTCGCGGCGGTAATGGCGTTGAACGTCGACCTGAAGGTGTTGTCGGCGAACGGCCTCTACGATTTCGTCACGCCGTTCTACCAGACCGTGATCGACCTGCAGCAGATGCCGCTCGAGGATCAGAAGGTGCGGCAGAACCTGTCCGCGCGTTTCTATCCGTCGGGGCACATGGTGTATCTCGACGGCGGCTCGCGCACCGCGCTCAAGCGCGATCTCGCGGCGATGTACGACGCGACGGTCAGCGATACGGGTGCGCGGATGCGGATTCGTGCGCTGCAGGCGACGAAGACGGGCGGGCACGCGTAGCGGTGCCCGTCGGCTGGACGCCGCGCGCAGCCGTGACGGTGCGCGCGGCGTTATTTTTCAGCGTGGGCGGCCGGCTTATGCCGTCGGCCAGTCGAACATCGTGTACGGCAGCGCGCGCTTGTGGCGCGACGCGTCGTAGAAGCGCAGCACCGTTTCGTACACGCGATCGGCGACGGGCTTGCCTTCGAGGAAGTCGTCGATCTCGTCGTAGGTGACGCCGTACGCGTGCTCGTCGGGGCGCAGCGGGCGCAGTTCCTCGAGGTCGGCCGTCGGCACCTTCATCACGATCAGTTCGTCGCCGCCGAGCGCACGGGCCACCGCGCGCACGCGACGCTTGTTCAGCCCCGCGAGCGGCAGGATGTCCGCGCCGCCGTCACCGAACTTCGTGAAGAAACCCATCAGCGACTCGGCCGCGTGATCGGTGCCGATCACGATGCCGCGCCGCGCGCCGGCCACCGCGTACTGCGCGATCATGCGCTCGCGCGCCTTGACGTTGCCGTGCACGAAGTCCTGCTGGGCCGGCGTCTCGAACGCATGGCCGGACGCGACCAGCGCGCCGAGCATCGCGTCGGCGGCCGGCTTCACGTTGACGGTCAGTTCCTCGTCCGCGCGGACGAACGCGAGCGCGCGCTGTGCATCGGCTTCGTCGTTCTGCACGCCGTTCGGCAGGCGCATGGCGATGAAGCGGGCGTCGTAGCCGCCGGCGCGCAGCTTTTCGACCGACAGCTGTGCGAGCCGGCCGGCCGTCGACGAATCGACACCGCCGCTGATGCCGAGCACGTAGGTCCGCAGGCCGGTCGAACGAAGGTATTGCGCGAGGAACTCGACGCGGCGGGCGATCTCGGCCTCGGCGTCGAAGTGCGGGGCGACGTTCAGTTCGGCAATGATCGCGCGTTGGCGGCTGGCGTAATCGGCGGATGTCATGAAAGGAGTTCCGGAACGAAATCAAGGCGCCCATCATAAGCGCATTCGCGCCGCGGTGCCGCGCCGGGCGTGCGATCCGGCGATTTCGCGTTGCTTCGGCGAGACGGGCCGCATCGCCGTGGTGCACGGTGCGCGTCGCGGGTGCAACGATGCCGCGTAACGGGCGTTCGCGCGGCCGGTATTCGATGCACGTGGCGGCCGGCGTGCATGCACCCGAGCGACCGCACACACGGGCGGCCGCGTCAGCGCCGCGCGAGCACGACGCCCACCAGCGCGAGCGCGAAGCCGGCGAGCTGGATCGCCGCGAGCGTTTCGCCGAACAGCCAGTAGCCCTGTAGTGCCGCCAGCGGCGGCGCGAGGAACAGCAGCGACGTTGCGCGTGCGGCATTGCCGCGCCGCAGCATCCACATCAGCATCGTGACCGCGCCGCCGGACAGGAACACGACGCCCCACACGAGCGACACCCACAGCGCCGGCGCGCCGATCCAGCGCGTCTCGTGCAGCAGCGCGACGAAGACGGCCGCGACGATGGCCGCACCGAGGTTCTGGATGGTAACCGCCGTGCGCAGGTCGCTCTGCGCGAGCTTGCCTTTCTGGTACAGCGACCCGGCGGTGATCGACCCGACCGCGAGCACCGAGACGGCGACGACGAGCCACGCCGGCGCGGCGCCCGGCGGCGGCGCGACGCCGCCCGCGACCTTCGGCGCCAGCACGAGCGCGACGCCGGCGAGGCCGAGCGCCATCCCGAACCAGCCGCGCGCCGGCAGGCGCTCGTTGAACAGCGGGACGGCGAGCACGGCGGTGGCGAGCGGCTGCAGTGCGCCGAGCAGCGCCATGACGCCGGCGTTCAGCCCTTGCGCGACGGCCCAGTAGCTCGCGCCGAGATAGACGCCCTGCAGCAGCGCGCCCGCGATCAGGTGGCGCGGCCATTCGCGGCGGGCCGGCCACGGCGCGCGGGAAACGAGCGCCACCACGCCGAACAGCGCGGCCGTGCCGGCGAAACGCGCGAGCAGGAACAGGTTGGGATCGGCGTAGGGCTTGATTGCCCGCGCAACGATGAAGCCGGTGGACCAGAGGGCGACGAAAGCGGCGGCGACGAGCGAGGTCAGCATGCGTGGCGGGCCGCGACGCGGCCGGACAGAATCGTGAAGTCGGCCAGTATCGGGGAAAGCGCTGCGGGCGTCTTGTCGAATCCTGCACTCATGCTGCGTGCCGCGCATGCGGCCGCCGGTGCCGGAAGAAGGTGGGGCGCCGCCCCGGGGACGCGGAGCGGGCGAGCGTGAAGAGCCGCGGAGATCAGTCGATCGAGAACGTGTCGAGCGGCTGGTTGGCGCGTGCGTCGGTCGCGAAGCGCGCGGCGAGCTGTTCGTAGAGCCGGCGGGCCTCCTCGAGCGTCAGGTCGATCCAGTACGGATCGCCGGCCGCGTCGTTGAGACGTTCGGGCGGAAACTGGATTTCGATCACACTGCCTTTGCGATACATGGCGCGAGCCCCTTTGCTTGGTCTGTCGTTCGGCGAAGCGCAAAGTGTAGCAACCGGCGCCGCGCCGATTCGCGCGCGTCAGGCAATACAGAATTTCGCTTTCGTGAAACGCGGCCCGGCGGGTTTCCCGGCGCAGTCAAATGCCCGTCAAACGGCCGTAATACAATGGGCGGCTTACCCATTACCAGTCGCCTCGGGCGCACACGCGATGCTGGCGGAACAACGTCATCAATTCATCCTGTCGGAACTCGGACGGTCGGGCGCATTGTCGGTCGCGGAACTCGTCCGCTCGCTCGACGTGTCGCGCGAGACCGTGCGGCGCGACCTGAACGCACTGGCCGCACGCGGCCTGCTCGTGATGACGCACGGCGGCGCGCTGGCCGCGGATCGCCGCGAGCCGAGCCTGTCCGAGCGCGAAGCCGCGAACGCGGAGGCGAAGCGCACGATCGGGCGGCGCGCGGCCGAGTTCGTGCCCGACGATGCATCGGTGCTGATCGATTCGGGCAGCACGCCGCATGCGGTTGCGCTCGCGCTCGCCGACCGGCACCGGCTGTCGATCTACACGAACGACTGGCGCACCGCGTTCGTGCTCGCGCGGCGCAACGGCAATCGCGTGACGCTGCTCGGCGGCGAGCTGTCCGACGACGAGGACGCCACCTTCGGGCTCGACACGATCCAGCAGCTTGCGCAGTACCACGTCGATTTCGCGTTCGTCGGCGCCGGCGGCATCACACCCGACGGCGAATGCACCGATTACTCGCGGCTCGCCGCCGAGGTGCGCAGCCGAATGATCGCGGCGGCCGGCACCGCGATGATCGTCGCCGACCATTCGAAATTCGGCCGTGTGACGCCGGTGCGGATCAACGGTACCGGCGCGGCCCGCTATCTCGTGACCGAACGCGCGCCCGACAAGGCCGTGCGCCGCGCGCTGACCGCACGCGGGATCGAACTGCTCGTGTGCGACTGACGCGCGTCCGACATACAAGGTTCATCGAACCGTCATTCGCAGGGAAGATCCGCCGTCAAGACTGACCCATTCACCTCGACCGGCCGCCAGGCCAGGGAGCAACGAATGACCGTCAGCGTGCGCAGCTATCTTTCCCCCACCCTGGTCCTGCTGGCCTTCGACTGGCCCGACGCGGCGTCGCGGTCCGATTTCCTCGGCTTCGCGATCCGGCGCACGCCGGGCTTCTGGTCGGCCGACGGCAAGACGCGCGCGCCGAACAGCTGGCTGCCGAACCGCCTGACGTTCGATGGCCCGGCCGCACACACGCAGGGCGATGCGCCGACCGACCAGGCGCCGATCCAGAAATTCATGTGGTGGGATGCACGCATCGATCCGCAGGATCGCGGTGCGGCGTTCCGCTACGACGTGTATCCGGTCGTCGGCACGCCGGCGAACCTGCAGGTGCTCGACGCGCAAGCCGGCGTGTGCGACGTCGTGCTGCCCGCGCACATCGAGGACGGTATCGGCACGTGGTTCAACCGTGCGGTGGTCAGCTCGCAGGCCTTCGCGAAGCAGGTGGCGGCGCTGGGCCTCGCGCCGAATGCGGCGCCGAGCGCCGCGCAGGCGCTGAAGCTGCGCACGTGGCTCGCGAACGACATGGAGCAGGTGTTCGCGGAGATGCTCGACCCCGCGTCGCGCGCGGCGTCGGCCGTCTATCACCTGACCGACACGCTGTGGGCGCTGCCCGCGTTCGAAGCGTTCGGGCGCACGCACGGCGAAGCGTCGCTCGCGATCGTCTACGACGCGCACACGACGGCGCGCAAGGGCAAGCCGCCGCTGCCGTCGCCGAACCAGCCGGCCGTCGATGCGCTGCAGGGTCTCGCGACGCTCGCGCCGCGCGACAAGACGCACATCATGCACGACAAGTTCATCGTGACCGATGCGTCGTCGAATGCGGTGCCTTCGCGCGTGCTGACCGGTTCCGCGAACTTCACGACCGAAGGGCTCACGGAGCAGGCGAACGTGCTGCACGCGTTCGACTCGCCCGCGCTCGCCGCGCTGTACAACGATCGTGCGCATGCGCTGGCCGGGAATCCGTCGATCGCGGAGACGGCGCGGCTGTCGCCGGGCTGGTCGGAACCGGTGACGATCGGCAGCGCGCAGGTGCGGCTCGCGTTTTCGCCGGAGCCGGCGGGGCAGCGCACCGAGATCGACACGATCGTCGCCGCGATCGCGGCCGCGAAGCATTCGGTGTCGTTCTGCCTGTTCATGCCGACCGACGCGGCGCTGCGCGACGCGTGCTTCGCGGCCGGCGACCGCGGGCTGATGATGTTCGGGCTGGTGAACAAGATCAACGTCGGCAGCGCGACGAAGGCCGATGCCGAGCAGCAGGCCGGCCAGACGCTCGATGCAGCGACGCTCGCGAACCTCGAGCTGTATCACCGCAGCCGCGACAACCACGACGTGATCGATGCCCAGTATTTCTCGCCGGCCACCGTGCCGCCGGGTTTCGAGCCCGAGCTGCGCCTCTTTCCGGGTGAACCGGCGCCGGCTTTTCCGCCCGTCGTGATCCATCACAAGTTCATCGTGATCGATGCGGAGGGCGCGAATCCGGTCGTCTATACGGGCTCGGCGAACATGAGCCGCAATTCCGAGCAGTACAACGACGAGAACCTGCTCGAGATCCGCGACCAGCGGATCGCGGCGATCTATCTCGCGGAATTCCTGCGGCTGTACGAGCACTATCGCGCGCGGGCACTGGCGATCAATGCGAAGCAGCACGGCACGGACGGCGGCACGGGCGCGCATGCGCGGCTCGCGCTTGCGCCCGATTCGAGCTGGGCGAAGAAGTATTACGTGGCGGGAAGCCCGGAAGAGAAGGCGCGGATCGCACTGGCGTCGACCGCGCCGACGGATTGACCCACGAGAGAACGACGGGCGCGGATGTCGCGCGCCCGGCTTGAATCTGGCCGGGAAACCGGCTGACGCCGCCGCTTATGCGGCGACGTAGCGCAGCACGGCGTCGGCGATCGTGTCGCGGTGCCGCACGCGCAGGCGCGGCGCCGACGGATCGCGGCCGAATGCGGCGCCGAACGTGTAGCGGTTCGACACGCGGTGGAAGCAGAACGAGCTGATCAGCAGGTGCAGGTCGAACGCGTCGATGTCCTTGCGGAACGCGCCGCTCGCCGCGCCGCGCTCGACCAGTTCCTCGAGCGTCTTGATGATGCTGACGTTGCGGTTCTTGAACGACTTGAGCTGTTCGAGATACTTCGCGCCGTGGATGTTCTCGATCGACACGAGGCGAACGAAGTCGCGATGCTTGTCGTGATAGTCGAACGTGAATTCGACGAGGCGGCGCATGCCCTCGCGCGGCTCCATGTCGCCGACGTGCAGCTCCTGCTCGAGTGCGCGGATGTCGCCGTACACCTTCTCCAGCACGGCCTCGTACAAGCCTTCCTTGCTTTCGAAGTAGTAGTAGAGCATGCGCTTCGTCGTGTTCGTGCGCTCGGCGATGGCGTCGACGCGCGCACCGGCGAGGCCCATCGCGGAGAATTCCTGCGTGGCGACGTCGAGGATGTTGCGCTTGGTTTGCTCGGGATCGTATTTGCGCCGCGCATCGGACGGAAGCGCGCGGGTGTCGGACGTGGCGGCCTTGCTTCCTGCTTTCATGTGAATTTATTGTGGCTTCGGCGGCTTGGAAAAGCCATTCTAACATGTGGGAAATCCCCGCCCGGCCGACCTTCCGCTCTAATCGGCAGGGCGGTTTCAGCCGCCGTGGCCGCCGCTCAGCGGCGGCAGGACGCGAGCGCGTCGCGGGCCTGGTATGCCGTATACGTGAGCTGCGCGGCGGCGAGGCCCGCCAGCCCGAACGTGCGCGTAAGCCCGAACGCGTTGAAGCCTTCCGGCACCGGCCGGCCTTCGGCCAGCGTGGCCGCGAGCACTTCGCCGGCCACCGTGGTCGGCGCCATCCCGTGGCCGCCGAACGCGATCGCGTGCCATACGCCGTCCGCGTCGCGGCCGATCTGCGGCATCTTGTGCCGCGCATAGCTCATCAGCCCGCCCCACGCGTAATCGACCTTCACGCCCTCCAGTTGCGGATAGACGCGCAGCAGGTCGCGCCGCAGCAGGCGCGCGATCGCGTCGGGGCCGCGGTCGAGCACGGAGATCCGGCCACCCCACAGGATGCGCGTGTCCTTCAGCGGGCGGTAATAGTCGAACGCGAAACGCGTGTCGTAGATCGCGTACGGTGCGTCGATCGCGTCCGGCAGGCGTGCGCCGAGCGGTTCGGTCGCGATCACGTAGGTCGCGATCGGCAGCACCGCGCGCTCGATGCGCGGCGACACGCCGCGCGCGTAGCCGCCGCCGGCGAACACGACGTCCTTCGCGCGCACCGTGCCCTGCGCCGTGCGCACGACGTACCCGGCGCCTTCGCGCGCGATGCCGAGCGCGGCCGAGCGTTCGTACACGCGCGCGCCGCCGTGCGAGGCGGCCGCCGCGACGCCGAGCACGTACTTGAGCGGATGGAAGTGGAACGCGTTCGGCTCGAACAGGCCGCCGTAGTAGCGCTGCGTCTTCAGCCGATTGCGCAGCGCGTCCGTCGAAACGGGTTCCCAGTCGACGCCGAGCTCGTCCTTCATCAGCGTGCGCACGCTGTCGAGCCGGGAAGGATCGTCGAACCAGTTCGCGAGCATCACGCCCTGGTCGACGATGTCGCAGTCGATCCCGTAGCGTGCAATGCGCGCGCGGATCAGGTCGACCGCATCGACGGTGAGCCGGTACAGCCGGCGCCCTTCGTCGCGGCCGAGCGTGCGCAGCAGGTCGGCGTTGTCGAGGCTGTAACCGCCGAAGACGAAGCCGCCGTTGCGGCCCGATGCGCCGAAGCCTACCCGTTCGCTGTCGAGCACGACGACGTCATGCACGCCGCGCTCGACGAGGCCGAGCGCCGTGCACAGGCCGGCGAGGCCACCGCCGACGATGCAGACCTGCGTGTCGATCGTGCCGGTCAGTTGCGGGTAGGGCTGGCGGGTAACGGTGGCTTCGTAGAAGTTCTGCATGCGATTTCGTTGACTCTTGACGGCGGAAAAACAGGCGGCGCGCGTCAATCTTGCCTGAACGTGCGCGCCGCGTCGAATGGGGCGGTGTCGGGGCGCCGGCCGCCGTGTTCGCATGGCGGCCGGTGCGATCCGGGTTGATCCGGGCCGATCCGCGCGATCAGGCGCCCGGCGTCGGGTTGGCCGGACGGGCGACGTAGCCCGCGTAGCCGGCTTCAGCCTGCGGCGCGGGTTCGGGCGTCGCGTTGCGTTCGATCCAGGGAGCGATCTCCATGTCTTCGTAGCGCACGAGACGGCATTTGCGCACGATCGCGTAGCCGAGCCAGATCGCGAGGAAGAACGGCAGGCCGATGTAGGTCGCGGCGACGCCGACCCAGTCGATCTTGTCGGAGAGGAACGCCTGGTAATCCTGGCCGAGCGCGATCACCGCGCACAGCGCGAACGCGAACAGCGGACCGAACGGGAACCACTTCGACCGGTACGGCAGCTGGTCGAGCCGGTAGCCCTGCTTCAGGAAGCCCTTGCGGAAGCGGTAGTGGCTGACCGCGATGCCGAGCCACGTGATGAAGCCGGCCATGCCCGACGTGTTCAGCAGCCACAGGTACACGGTCTTGTCGCCATACAGCGACGTGAGGAAGCACAAGGCGCCGACGGCCGTCGTCGCATACAGCGCGTTGCGCGGCACGCCGCCGCGCGACAGCTTCGCGAAGATCTTCGGCGCACGGCCTTCGACCGCGAGGTTGTAGAGCATCCGCGTCGATGCATACATGCCCGAGTTGCCGGCCGACAGCACGGCCGTCAGGATCACCGCGTTCATCACGCCGGCGGCGAATGCGAGGCCCGCGTGGCGGAACACGAGCGTGAACGGGCTCACGCCGATGTCGGTCACGTCGCTCTTCAGCAGGCTCGGGTCGGTGTAGGGAATCAGCACGCCGATCACGAAGATCGCGAGCACGTAGAACAGCAGGATGCGCCAGAAGATCTGGCTCACCGCGCGGGGGATCGTCGTGCGCGGGTTTTCCGATTCGCCGGCCGCGACGCCGATCATTTCGGTGCCCTGGAACGAGAAGCCCGCGATCATCGCGACGCCGAGCATCGTCGCCCAGCCGCCGGCGAACGGCGCGTCGCCGATCGTGAAGTTGCTCCAGCCCGCGCTCGGGCCGCCCTGCATGATCCCGAAGATCATCAGCAGGCCGACGCCGACGAACGCGAGCACCGTCAGCACCTTGATCAGCGCGAACCAGTATTCGGCTTCGCCGAAGCCGCGCACCGACAGCGCGTTGAGCGCGAAGATCAGCGTGAGGAACAGCGCGCTCCACCAGACGCCCGGCACATGCGGGAACCAGTAGTTCATCACGAGCTGCCCGGCGACGAGCTCCACGGCCAATGTCACGGCCCAGCTGTACCAGTAGTTCCAGCCGAGTGCGAAGCCGAAGCCTTCGTCGACGAACTTCGCGCCGTAGGTTGCGAACGAGCCCGACACGGGCATGAACGCGGCCATTTCGCCGAGGCTCGTCATCAGGAAATAGACCATCAGGCCGATCACCATGTACGCGAGCATCGCGCCGCCGGGGCCGGCCTGCGAGATCGACGCGCCGGACGCGACGAACAGGCCCGTGCCGATCGAGCCGCCGATCGCGATCATCCGCAGATGGCGTGCCTGCAACGCACGGTGGAGGGACGGCTTCGCGGGCGGCGAGCCGGAAGGGCGGGGCGAATCGGGGCGGGCGTCTGAATGCATGGCGGGCGCTGGGCGCTGTCTCCGGGATTGTTTTTCGGTGACGAAGCGCGACGCGTTGCCGGCCGCGGGCCGGGCAGCGGTGATGCGGTGCTGAAACGGACCGGATGAACCGGGCCGCGATGCGTGTCGCCTTCGTCTGTCGTCCGGCAGCCGTGATGGCGGCCGGCGGCGCGCCGGGTGCGGTGCACCCCGACGTCGCCACGATTGTGTGTGCCCGGTGCGCGGGCGGCAAACGATATTTCCGAACAGGGTGATGCGGGATTGTCATCAACTTGCGCCGTGCCGCGATGCGTCCGATCGCCCCGCCACGGGCTTTGGAAACGTCCCATATCGGCGCCAATCCGCATCCGGCCGATCCGTCGAGGTATTGCGTTTTCGGAATGAAGTCGTGAGTTAATATCAATAGCGGGCCGACTTGTGGCCACCGACAATGTGTTTCATGGATCGTGCCCTGCGAGGCGGGGCCGCGCCGGACGGCGCACCGGGCCTGCCGCGCGGCGCATCCGCTTGCACAGGGCGCGCGAACGCGCTCCAATCGAATCACGCGGGCGGCGCTGCCGCCGCACCGATCAATCTGTCCCTGAAGAGGAAGTGATGCAATTCAACGACATTCTTGCCGCGCTCGACATCGATCTCGCCCAGTGGAAAGGCAATGCGCTGACCGCGCGTTCGCCGCTCGACGGCGCGACGCTCGCGACGCTGGCTGTCGACACGCCCGCCGACGCCGAGCGCAAGATCGACGCCGCGCACGACGCATTCCTCAAGTGGCGCACGGTGCCGGCGCCGGTGCGCGGCGAACTCGTGCGCGTGTTCGGCAACGTGCTGCGCGAGCACAAGGCCGAGCTCGGCCGCCTCGTCACGCTCGAAGCCGGCAAGATCACGTCGGAAGGCCTCGGCGAAGTGCAGGAAATGATCGACATCTGCGATTTCGCGGTCGGTCTGTCGCGCCAGCTTTACGGCCTCACGATCGCCTCGGAGCGCCCGGGCCACCGGATGATGGAAACGTGGCACCCGATCGGCGTGTGCGGCGTGATCTCGGCGTTCAACTTCCCGGTCGCCGTGTGGGCGTGGAATGCCGCGCTCGCATTCGTGTGCGGCGATTCGGTCGTGTGGAAGCCGTCCGAGAAGACGCCGCTGACCGCGATCGCATGCCACGTGCTGCTGCAGAAGGCGATCCGCGAATTCGAGAAGACCCACCCGGGCGTCGCGCCGGCGGAACTGAGCCAGCTGGTGCTCGGCATGCGCGATGTCGGCGAGGTGCTGACGGCGTCGAAGAAGGTGCCGGTCGTGAGCGCGACGGGCAGCGTGCGGATGGGCCAGGAAGTCGCGAAGGTGCTGAGCCAGCGTCTCGCGCGCGGCATCCTCGAACTCGGCGGCAACAACGGGATGATCGTTGCACCGAGCGCCGATCTGGATCTCGTGGTGCGCGCGGTCACGTTCGCGGCAGTCGGCACGGCCGGCCAGCGCTGCACGACGCTGCGCCGCCTGATCGTGCATCGCAGCCTGGTCGAGCAGCTGCTGCCGCGCATCGAGAAGGCCTACGCGTCGGTGAAGGTCGGCAACCCGCTTGAAGAAGGCACGCTGGTCGGTCCGCTGGTCGATCGCGCGTCGTTCGATGCGATGCAGAAGGCGCTGGGCGATGCACGCGAGCAGGGCGGCGAAGTGAAGGGCGGCGAGCGCGTCGACGTCGGTCACGCGGATGCGTACTACGTGCGTCCGGCCATCGTGCGGATGCCGAAGCAATCGGCGGTGGTCGAGCGCGAAACGTTCGCACCGATCCTGTACGTGATGGTCTACGACAACTTCGACGACGCGATCGAACTGCACAACGCGGTGCCGCAAGGCCTGTCGTCGGCGATCTTCACGAACGACATGCGCGAGGCCGAGCAGTTCATGTCGGCAGCGGGCAGCGACTGCGGGATCGTCAACGTGAACATCGGCACGAGCGGCGCGGAGATCGGCGGCGCGTTCGGCGGCGAGAAGGAAACGGGCGGCGGCCGCGAGTCGGGTTCGGATGCGTGGAAGGCCTACATGCGTCGCGCGACGAACACGATCAACTACAGCCGTCAGCTGCCGCTGGCGCAGGGCGTGAAGTTCGACGTTTGATGCGGGGCGCCCGGATGGGCGCTGCGCAGGCGTAGAAAGGGCCGGCTGCCGCGTTGCGGTGCCGGCCCTTCGTTCATCTGCGCGACGGCAAGCGCGCGAGCCGCGTCATGCGTCTCCCGCCGCCGGCATGTTCTGCACGACCAGCATCTGCGGGCTCGACAGCGTGATTTCTGCCGCGCGCAATTGCTTCAGGATCTCGAACAGCAGGTCGCTCTTCGTCGAACCGGCGATCCGCGGGCTCGACACGTAGCCGGTCACGCTCAGCGTGATGCCGTCCGGCGTGAGCTGGCTGAACGTGACCGACGGCGCCGGCTTCTCGAGAATCGCCGCATGCGAGCGATAGGCTTCGAGCAGCAGGTCGCGCACCTGCTCGGGATCGGTGTTCAGCGGGAACGTCAGCACCAGCGTCGCGACGCCCTGCGTGCTGTTGCCCATCGTCACGTTGCGCAGGTTCTGCGAGATCAACTGCGAGTTCGGCACGATCACGGTCGAGCGGTCGCTGAGCTGGATCTCGGTCGCGCGCACGTTGATGCGGCGGATGTCGCCTTCGACGCCCGCGATGCTGATCATGTCGCCCACCTTCACCGGGCGCTCGGTCAACAGGATCAGCCCCGACACGAAGTTCTTCACGATCTCCTGCAGGCCGAAACCGATACCCACCGACAACGCACTGACGATCCACGCGAGGTTGTTCCAGCGGACGCCGAGCAACCCGAGCGTCATCAGCACGAGCAGCACGTAGCCGACGTTGGTGAACAGCGTGATCAGCGACACGCGCATCCCGGTATCCATGCCGAGCGCGGGCATGAACTCGTTGTCGAGCCAGCGGCGCAGCGAGCGCAGCAGGTAGAAGCCGATCGCGAACCCGATCACGGCGTTCATGATCCGGTCGGGCATGATGTTCAGGTTCTGCAGCCGCTGGCTGCCGATCATCGCGACCGCGCTGTCGAGCAGGTCGCCCGGCGTCGTGCCGAAGCCGCCCGTCAGCAGCGCGATGGCCGCGATCAGCATCAGCAGGCTCGTGCCGAAGCCGGACAGGACCGTGCGGGCCTGGTCGAGGTGACGATCCTCGAGTGCGAACAGGTGCTTGATCTGCTGGCCCGTCGTCAGGCTCGACGAGAACAGGCTTTCGCTCGCGTCGCGCGTCAACTGGATCAGGATGTAGGTGGCGCCCAGCACGATCTCGAACCACACGAGCTCGTAAGTAATGAAGCGCGCGACCGTGATGTAGCCGATCAGGAGTGCGATCAGGGTCGCGACGATGGCCAGCGTGACGGCGGCATGGATCAGCCCGGCGAGCGTCGAGCGATGCTCGGGCGCTTCGCCGGCGGCCGCGAGCGCGCTGCGCGCGCGGTTCGAGCGCAGCAGCGACGCACCGACCGTCACCGCGACGACGAGCGACACGATCCCACGGCCGAACAGCGTGACCGACAGGCTGGTGTCGACGATCCGGTTGATCGATTCGAGCGTGCCGGACACCAGCAGCAGCGCGGCCAGGATGCCGGGGAACGGCTTCATCGCGAGCGCGACGGGATCGGCGAGCGCGGGCAGGCGCCACGACGGATGCTTCGTGCAGAGCAGCGCACGGCCGAGCCCGGCGATCAGGGCACAGGTCGTGGCGAGCTTCGCGAACTGGTCCCACAGATCGTTCAGCGCCGGCGTGAGGTCGTAATGGCGCGCGACGGCGAGGTAAAAGATCTGGACGGCGATGGCGGTTGCCAGCAGCGTCGCCAGCGCGGTCGACAACGCCAGTGCGCTGCGGCGCAAACGGGTGGCCGGCAAGCGGTTCACGCAGAACCACGCGAGCCCGCGCTCGATGAGCCGGCGGCCGCCCATCCATGCCGCGAACGCGGCGACCAGCAGCAGCACCGTGATCGCCTTTTGTCCGGGCACCCACGACGAGCGCAGCATGTCGAGCATTTCTTCGTCGAAATCCCCGAGGCGCTGGGTGTCGTCCGGCGAAAGATGGAACAGCGGCAGCCAGAACTGCGCGCTGAAAATGCCGCCCGAACGGAACGCGAGCTGGTTCTTCAGCAGGCCGCGATGCAGCTTCGCGAACTGCTCGTTCAGGTTCGTGAGGCTGGCCTTCTGGTCGGCGGCCTGCTTCAGCGCTGCATCGAGCTGCGTCTTGCGCGCGTTGAGCGTGGCCCGTTGCTTCGCGACGGCCGGCGTTTCCGGCGCGGCGCCTTCCGCAGGGGCGGGGCCGAGCACGTCGAGCTGCCCCTGGATCTGCGCACGCTGCGGCACGAGATCGCTCTGCAGCTTCTCGACATCGGTGCTCAGCTCCTGCGTCGAGTCGCTGAGCCCGTCCAGCTCCTTGCTGTTGGACGCGGTCGAGGTCTGCTGCTTGATGCGGTCCAGTTCGGCCTGCATCTGCTTGAGTTGTGCGACCGCGTCGTTCAGCGAGATGGCCGGGACGGGCGCGCCGACGCCGCTCGCGTTCGGGGCCGAGGCGGCCGTCGGAAACGCCGACGCGGTCGCGATCGCCGCAAACTGCAGCAGCGCGATCAGGGCGATCCGGAGAGCGTAGGTGGATAGTCGTTGTATGGACATGGAATGCTTACGATTTGCCGACAATTCAGGTCGCCGAAAGGCGCCCGGAAGCCGGTGGTTGGCCCGGTAGCATGTTACCGGGGTGTGGGGACGAGCGATGTCCGAATCTGCGGGGGCGGAATTGGGGCGCGGTGAGGGGGTGACGGGCCACGTCCGGCGGCTTGTGCCCCGGTTTACCGGGCTTGCGTTGATCGTGCCACGCAGGAAAGGTCGCGGTTCATGGTGCCCGGTGACGCTGATCGGCCAGATAGATGGTTACCGAATTTACATAACATTCGGGGCAAGGCCTGCCAACAAATAGGGTGCAATGGCCCGTTTCGGGTGTGGGCCCGAGAGCCGTGACCTTTCATTTTCCGGTCGTCCATTCGTCGGTACAATGCCGCGGGTCGCTGGCACGACGTCCACGAGATGAACCGGGGACGGCTGCCGCGGGCCGAAAAAACGAACAACGAGAAGAATCCTGAGAGCATGGCAGATCAAAAACTCCCGCCGGGCGCGGAATATGAGCAGGCCACCCCGTGGCTGACCGATGTGCATCCGGACGATGTCGTGGCGTCCGGCGAAGGCTTCAACGCGTGGCTGATCCGCGTGACGGACGGCTACGTGAACGTCGACCGGCTGGCGACGGTGGCCAGCATGATTCCGGTCCTCAACAACCTCATGGCGCTGGCCGACGCGCTGACCGACATCGTCTCGATCATCCGCAAGCGTGGCGGTGAACTGCTCGACTATCTCGGGCTGGCGATCAACCTGATCGGCGTGATTCCGTTCCCGCCGGTACTGGCGCCGATGCGCCTCACGGCACGGCCGCTGCTGGCGCTGATCCGTAACCAGCTTCTGATTCACAAGCGCGACATCGGGGCCGCGGTCGTGTCGATCGTCGTCACGCACGTGCAGGCGTCGTTTTCGACCGAGGTCGAGGACTTCCTGACGAAACTGCAGGCCGTGGTCAACGACCTGATCGACCACTGCGCGGCGAAAGCGCAGGAGATCTTCACGGGTCTGGCCGACGGCATCGACGCGGTGGTGGCGGGCAAGCTGTTCGATCCGACGAAGAACGAACGGGAAGCCGCCGAATACCGGCAGTTGATGAAGAAGAGCGGATGGCTCAGCACGGACCAGGTAAAGGGGGCGTGGGGTTATCTGTCCGAGTCCCTGGTGGCGAAGGGCAAGCGCAACGCCAACTCCGCCGGCAGCACGGCGGCCGGGCTTGTTCCCGAGAAGTACGTCGCGCCGATTCGCTCGATTGCGGCGTCGTTGCGCACGTTGGCGCCGGTGGTGGTCGCCAAGATCAACGAACTGAAGGGCAGCGACGAAGGCAAGCTGATGTGGCTGCTTCTGAAGCTGATCAATGCATTGCGGCACAAGCGTGAAGCGATGCGGACCGCATCGATCAAGTCGCAGGGCACGACGGAAGCAGAGGCCCGGCGGCCGCAGGTACCGATTGCAGCGGCGAGGAAGGAGGCCAAGGCGAAGGGCTCTGGCGTCAACCATTGCGAAGAGTGCGGTAAGGGCGTATCGATCGGTTCGATCAGCTATTCGTTCGGCGACGAGACGTTTTCCCATGCCGATTTTGAATTGCCGGGTGCGATGCCTGTCGTGTGGATGCGGGTCTATCGGTCCCGGCTGGCCGGATACGACGACGGCGAACTGGGCGCGCGCTGGCTGTCGCCGTACATGACGCGGATCGATGTTCGGGGCGGTAAGTGGATCTACAGCGACTCAACCGGCCGCAACATCGAATATCCGGCGCTCGCGGCAGGTGCTGTTCACGACGATCGCGTGGAAGGCGTCACGCTGAGCCGGCTCGACGACACGTGGGTGACTGTCGCGTACGGTCACGATTTGCTTCGTGTCTACGAGAAGCGCGGCGATTCATTCCGCCTCGCATTGCAGAAGGACCGCGCGGGAAATACGATCGCGCTCGATTACGACGACGCGAATCGCCTGGCGCGGCTCGTCAGCTCGGCCGGGCATACGCTCGCGTTTCGTCACGACAGTCACGGGCGTATCGCAACGATCGAGCAGATCGTCGACGCGAACACCCGCAGGACACTCGCGCAGTACCAATACGACGAGAACGGCGACCTGGTTCGGGCAACTGATCGTTACGGCAACGCACGCCAGTATGCATACCATCGCCACCTGATTACCCGCTACACGGATCGCACGGGCCGCGGCATGAACCTCGAGTGGGACGGGGCCGAGCGCGACGACAATACGAACGCACAGTGCGTGCGTGAATATGCCGATGACGGTAGTCACGACATTCGCCTGATGTGGCATCCGAACATCCGGTTGACGTATGTGACCGATGCGCTGGGCAACGTCACGCGGTACTACTACAACATCCGCGGGTACATGTACCGGATCGCGTATCCGGATGGCACCGAGGAGTGGATGCGGCGCGACCAGGACAACAACCTGGTGATGCACGTTCATCGCGACGGCGGCATCGAGGAGATGGACTACGACGCGCGCGGGAACATGACGAAGCACTATCGCGTCGACGGGGCGGTTGTCGCGATGGAGTACGACGACAAGGATCAGCTCGTTCGGCTCAAGGATCCCGAAGGGTACGTGTGGGAGCGTTCGTATGACGACGCGGGCAATCTCGTGGGGCAGAAGGATCCGCTCGGGCGTGAGACGAAGTACGCGTACAACGCGGCAGGGATGCCGATCAAGACGATCGATGCCAAGGGCGGTGCGACTTCGCTCGTCTATGACGACGCCGGGCAATTGCTGCAGTACACCGACTGCTCGGGCAAGGTGACGAAGTGGAAGTACGACGGCGACGGGAGACTCGCGCAGTCGATCGACGCCGCGGGCAATGCCACGGTCTACCACTATGGCAAGAATGGCGGGTTGAGCGAGATATCGTCGGCGGCAGGTACTGTTCGATTCACGCATGATGCGGAAGGCCGGTTGCTGTCCCAAACCGATCCGATGGAGCGCGTCACGCGTTTTTCGTACGACGTGGCGGGGCGTGTGGCAAGCCGCGTCGATGCGCTCGGCTATATGCTTTCATATCGCTATGATCGTCTCGGTCGCTTGACTGCATTGACCGATGCGAATCGCGCGACCTATCAGTTCCACTACGATCCTGCGGGGCGCTTGCTGGAAGAGATCGGTTTCGACGGCAAGCGGACGACATACGGATACGCCGAAGGCACGCTGCAGCCGGTGAAGATCGATGAGGCCGGGCAGGTGACGGAACTCGAGTTCGATCAGGCCGGCCGGATTACGCGCCGGATCTCGGGTGCCAGCGAGGAGCGGTTCGCGTACGACGCGAGCGGACGGCTCATCGAGGCGCGCAACAGTCATAGCCGGATGCAGGTGTTCTTCGATCCGGTTGGTAATCCGGTTCGCGAGCATCACGCTTACCGGTTGTTCGGCGAATCGCGCAGCTACGTTTGGCATCACGAATACGATGAAATCGGCACGCGGATCAAGACGGTTCGACCCGATGGGCATGTGCTGGACTGGCTGACCTATGGCTCTGGTCACGTACACGGGCTCGTGCTCGATGGCGAGGAGCGAATCCAGTTCGAGCGTGACGATCTGCACCGCGAAACGGGGCGGACGCTGTCGAGCAAGCTGGCGCAGCAGACGCAATACGATCCGGCCGGCCGGATTGCCCGGCAGGCGGTTCGGCGATCGAATGCGCCGGCTGCGCTGGCCGAGCGCCGGTATCGGTACGATGCCGTTGGACAACTCGAGCATATCGAGGACAGCCGGAAGGGGCTGATCAGTTATCGCTATGACCCGATCGGCCGCCTCATTGCGGCGATCGGGCCGCTCGGCGCGGAGCATTTTGCGTTCGACCCTGCGAGCAACATCGTTGATCCAGGCAGTCCCAAGCACGCGCGTACGCCGGGGCTGGCGAAAGCGAGCCCGGTGGTGCCGGACAGCGTGGACAGCACGTTGCCGCCCGAAGTGCCGAAGGTGCTTGGCAATCTGTTGAAGGAATACGCTGGCACGCACTTCGAATACGATGCGCGCGGGAATTTGATCGGGAAGCGTTCGCCGTCGGGTAGGCAGCAGTACGAGTGGGACGGATTCAACCGGTTGAGAGTCGCGCGTGTCGAGGAATCTGAGCGGCAGCATGAAGCGCGGTATTTCTATGATCCGTTTGGACGTCGGATTGGGAAGGATGTCGATGGTGTGCGGACGGTGTTCGGCTGGGATGGCGATCAGCTTGCTTATGAAAGCAGCGAGGGCGGCGCGACGCAGTATGTGTACGAGCCGGAATCGTTTGTGCCGCTTGCCCAATATGTAACGGCTCAGCCGGTTGCGGGGATTCAGACACCGGTGTGGCGGGAAGGCGAGGCATATGTGCCGGAGAATGATCCGCTGCAACGTGTGCCGGAACGGCAGTCGGGCGCGCATTTGTTTTACTACCACTGTGATCAGATCGGTACGCCGTTGCTGATGACGGACGAGGCCGGCGAGGTAGTGTGGGAGGCGGCGTATCGGGCCTGGGGCGAAGCGCGGGAGGTTATCGCGCGGGTGTCGCAGCGGGCAGGTATCGTGGCGAGGAACCCGATTCGGTTTCAGGGGCAGCAGGAGGATGCGGAGACGGGGCTGAGGTATAACCGGAATCGGTACTATGATCCGAACAGTGGGCGATTCATCAGCGCGGATCCGATCGGCCTCGCCGGTGGCATCAACGTCTATCAGTATGCCCCAGATCCTGTAGGTTGGATCGATCCGATGGGTCTTGCGAAGGTAGGACAACTCGGCACCTACGGGGATCTTAATGGGGGAGATAATGTTGGCGATGGCCTGCAGGCTCACGAACTTCTTCGCCATGAATATCTAGTGCAAAAGGGGCTGGCTAGTAAAAATTGCAGAGATGCGGATAATCCTTCAATTGCGCTTGATCTCGATAGGCATACCCGAGGTCCTGCTACTGATACTCGCAAGATAGGCGGTGCGCATTATCACGAAGGAAAAATTAGACAGGCTTACGGGCTAGGTAGAAACGAATTTCATGACGATATTAAGCGAGAGCTAGATATTACTCAGGGTGGTTTGAGAAAGGCTGGGATTTCGGCAAGCCAAGCGAGGCGGCTCAGGAAGCGGGCAGAAGCATTCCTGGCAAAAAAATGTCCATGTATATGTGAGGTTTGATATGAAAAGGCTACTAGCAGATGCGGAGTGCCATGACGCACTTGAGCCGAGAATCGGAGGGGGAGCGCTTATAGGTGGGCTTATAAATTGGCCGACGACGTCATCCGGAGAAGAGCTTCAATTAGTGGCCTCTCTGCCCGCCAAGTTCCTTGGGGTTGAGGGCGGTGCGGAGTATGTTTCAGTGTTTTCGTTTTACTCGAGGGATGACTATTTCTTGGATCGCATAACATATCATGGTGATCCCGAGGAAATGGAAATTATTAAGAGGGGCGGGGCGACTCAAGTTGTCTTTCATGAGAAAGGAGGGGAGGTTTTTGGAAGGGATGTCATACCGGCTAGAAGGTTAATTGTCGGGGATGATGTGGCGCAGCCGTATCAAGGTAGCGGAATTGGTGCGCCGCCTGGATTCCTCCAAAACGAAAACTTGGCGCTCGACAAGGGGCTTGAGTTTTCCTTGCAATTGTACTCGGGTGATTTTCCGGCGAACTGGACGGATATATTTGGATTAAGCGATGCGCTGGGTTACTTGTTTGTCGATAGAAAAAGATCCGAAGGATTATTTTTTGTGCAAGTTACGTGATGCCTATTTCTGAAAATCTGGCGGGCTAAATGGAAGCAAGGAATGATCAACCGTGAAGTATTACGTTCTGTCTCAAAGAGCGGATCCAGGATGCCCGATCGGCATGCTGAATGGTGCGCTGTACGACAAGTACCATCAGGACGCCACGAGTGTAGGCGTCGGGCACTTCCCCTGGTATGCAAACCCGTCGCGGGGGAAGGCGCACGAAAAATTTCCGGATGGCGTCGTCTTCATCACCAAAGACGACCGATACGATTTTGATGTCCGCGCAGACTTGGGTTTTCATTACCTGATGAGCGAAAGATTTGGTGCTGTCGTTTCTGAACTGAACGTGCCGATGGTGGACGTCGCACCGGTCAAGATTTTGTCTTTGGAAGGAACGCCCGCATCGGGAGACGGCTATTGTGTTGCGATCTTCCCGAGCTTTCGACCTGAAGAGGTGGATGGCGGCGAATCGAAGTTTGTAGACGGGAAATTTGGCGGAATCGCAAGAATAAAGAAACTGGTTGTATCCGACGATTTCGAATGCCCTATCTTCAAGCTGATCGGCATGGAGGGGAGCAGCAACGCGCTGATCTGCTCCGAGGAATTTCGCCACGAAGCCATCAGGCGTGGCATCAAGGGAGTCGAGTTTCTGGATGCAGAGACCGTCGATTGGCCGGCGGTGAAGCCGGTATGACGTTGTGCTCCGGTCGCCAGTGACGGTGGAACCGGCTTGATCAAGGCTGCTCCCGTGCGTTGCGGAGCGCGACCGCGCGTCAGATGACTGATGTGTTCCGCCGCTCGCCTCGCTAAAATGCGCGAAGCCGCTCGCCAACGCCCCTCTGGTAGCGCCAAGACAATCAAGAATCCGGAGACTTGCCACCATGGCATCCACCCAGCCCGACCCGCTCGCCGCAGCGGCCGCCACCCGCGTCGCGGCGATCGACCCCGGCTCCATCTCGGCCCGTCTCGACCGCCTGCCGCCCACCCGCACCGTCTGGAAACTCGTCGTCCTGCTGAGCCTCGGCTTCTTCTTCGAGCTCTACGACCTGCTCTATAGCGGCTACGTCGCCCCCGGCCTCGTGAAAAGCGGGATCCTGTCGGCGACGACGCACGGCCTGTTCGGCACCACGGGCGTCGCGAGCTTCATCGCCGCGCTGTTCTCCGGGCTCTTCATCGGCACGATCGCCTGCGGCTTCCTCGCCGACCGTTTCGGCCGCCGCGCGATCTTCACCTGGTCGCTGCTGTGGTACACGGCCGCCAACGTCGTGATGGCGTTCCAGGACACGGCCGCCGGGCTGAACTTCTGGCGCTTCGTCGTCGGTCTCGGCCTCGGCGTCGAGATGGTGACGATCGGCACGTACATCTCCGAGCTCGTCCCGAAGCAGATTCGCGGTCGCGCATTCGCGTGCGAGCAGGCGGTCGGGTTCGTCGCGGTGCCGGTGGTCGCGTTCCTCGCGTACCTGCTCGTGCCGCACGCCCCGTTCGGCCTCGACGGCTGGCGCTGGGTCGTGCTGATCGGCGCGCACGGCGCGCTGTTCGTGTGGTGGATTCGCCGCGAACTGCCGGAAAGCCCGCGCTGGCTCGCGCAGCAGGGCCGGGTCGAAGAAGCCGATCGCATCATGCGTGCGCTCGAGGCGAAGGTCGAAGCCGAATACGGCCGGCCGCTGCCGCCGCCCGCGCCTGCCGAGCCCGTGCCGCCGCGCGGCAGCTTCCGCGACATGTGGGTGCAGCCGTATCGCAGCCGCACGATCATGATGACGATCTTCAACGTGTTCCAGACGGTCGGCTTCTACGGCTTCGCGAACTGGGTGCCGACGCTGCTGATCAAGCAGGGCATCACGATCACGTCGAGCCTGATGTATTCAAGCGTGATCGCGCTCGCCGCGCCGATCGGCCCGCTGATCGGCCTCGTGATCGCCGACCGCTTTGAGCGCAAGTCGGTGATCGTCGCGATGGCGGCGGCGATCGTCGTCTGCGGGCTGCTGTTCAGCCAGACGACGGTCGGCGCATTCCTGATCGTGCTCGGCATCGGCCTCACGCTCGCCAGCAACATCATGTCGTACAGCTTCCACGCGTATCAGGCCGAGCTGTTCCCGACGTCGATCCGCGCACGGGCCGTCGGTTTCGTCTATTCGTGGAGCCGCTTCTCGGCGATCTTCTCGTCGTTCGTGATCGCGGCCGTGCTGAAGGGCTTCGGCACCTTCGGCGTGTTCGCGTTCATCGCGGGCGCGATGGTGATCGTGATGGCCGCGATCGGGTTCATGGGGCCGCGCACGAAGGGCATCGCGCTCGAAACTATCTCGAAGTAACCGGTGGTTGCGCACGCATGCCGCATGGTTCGTGCGGCGTGCGTGCGATGCGATGGCGATTGCATCGCACGCAGGGTGTGTACCGCATATCGGGAATGGTCTGGCATGCGAATCGATTTGAAGATCCTGTCGTGCCCTGGCGAAACACACAGCTTCCCGTATCGATCTCGAACGCCCAATAGACCAGAGTGCCACGTAACGAAAAAGCAAGCGGCAACGAGTTGAAACAAAGCGTGACGAAGCACAAAACCGCGACGTTCGCGCCTGCCGATTCTTACCGAAACGCGTAAAATGAAGGGCCTGACGACTCATTAGCCGCCATCGGACCGACCGCGTTGCAACAGCGAACGGCTCCGCCGCGAAGAGGCGTCGGCGCCGGGCGCACACGATGCGCCGGACGTGTCGATGGCTCGCGCGGAAGATGCGCCGCCCGCAACTGCAGCATGCGGCGGACGGATCGGCCGACGGCTTCGAACGTATGATGCCTTTCAGCTTCACGCGGCGATTTGCGAAGCCGCGTTGTCTTGCCCGTGTCGCCGCTGCGTGTATTGGGATCGCTGCGGCACTGCCGATCTCCATGCTCGTCGAGCGGTCTGCCTTTGCGGCGTCCGACGCATCGTCGCCCGTCGCTACGTCCTCCTCATCAGTCGAGTCGCCCGCGTCGGCAGCTTCTCGGGCGCATCCCGCTTCGGCGGCGCATGCATCGTCGGGTGCGTCGGCGGCCAAGCCCGCGCCTGCCGCATCACACGCGCATCCCGTGGAGCCTGCCAGCGCGGCGTCGGGCGCTTCGAGTGCATCGGGCGCATCCGCAGCATCCGCGGCATCCGCCGCCGCACCTGCATCGGCCGCTTCTGCCGCGCCCGCCAGCGAAGCCGAGGCCCCTGCACCGACACCGCCGCGTCAGCATCCGCCCCTGTCGGCCGAAGAGGCAAAAAATGCGACGGCGCGCGCGATCGACATGCGCAAGCGCTTCACGCAGGAAGTCACGCGGCGCCTGAACGTGCCGGCAAGCGAGCAGCGCGCGTACGGCGAGCGGCTCCAGAAGGCGCTCGCCGACGCGGACCTCGGCGACCTCGCCGGCGAATACATCGCGATGGTCGACCGCGCGCCGAACGTCCAGGCGCTGTTCATCTACTTCCGCGCGACGCCGGCCAACGCATGGATGATGATCGGCGCATCGCCGGTCGGCACCGGGCTGCCGGGCAAGTACGACCATTTCCTGACGCCGCTCGGCGTGTTCCATCACTCGCCGGACAACATGGATTTCCGCGCGGAAGGCACGACGAACGAGAACGGCATTCGCGGCTATGGGCACCGCGACATGCGCATCTACGACTTCGGCTGGGTGGACGGCGAGCGCGGGTGGGGCAAGGGCGGCGTGTCGGCGATGCGCTTCCAGATGCATGCGACCGACCCCGATCGCCTCGAAGCGCTGCTGGGCATCCGGCACTCGAAAGGGTGCGTGCGTATTCCCGCATCGCTGAACACGTTCTTCGACCAGCACGGCTTGCTCGACGACGACTATCAGGCGCGCGTCGAGGCCGGCAAGTCGCTGTGGGTACTGCGTCGCGATCGCGACATCACGCCGATCGCGGGCCGCTACCTGGTCGTGATCGACAGCGCACGCAAGACGCGGCCGGCGTGGTCGCCGTTGCCGGGGCGCAAGGCGTGGTCGAAGCTGCCGAAGGGCGGCGACACGGCGGACTGACAGCCGGCTTGGCGGGCACGGGAGCGATCCGGATGAGAATAAATCCGTTTTATTGAACCATAATAAAAGCAAACTTTTATTATCCGATACGGGTTCGTATAGTCGAGGCCAGTTTCGCGGAACCCTGCCGCGCCTGGACCACCACCGATCACACGACCCGATGAAAACTCTCTACAAGCTCGCCCCGCTCGCGATGCTCGGCGCCTTCGCGACGCATGCCTGTGCGCAAAGCAGCATCACGCTGTACGGTCTGATCTCGGCCGGTGTCGGGTTCGCGACCAACCAGGGCGGCAAGAACGCCTGGCAGGCGCTGTCCGGCACGAACCAGAACCCGCGCTGGGGGCTGAAGGGCAAGGAGGATCTCGGGCAGGGGCTGTCCGCCGTCTTCCAGCTGGAGAACGGCTTCAACGTGATGACGGGCACGGCCGCGCAGAACGGCCGCGAGTTCGGGCGGATGGCCTACGTCGGCCTAGCCGACCGCACCTACGGCTCGCTGACGTTCGGCCGCCAGTACGACGCGATCCACGACTACATCGGGCCGGTGATCATCGCGAGCAACGGCGTGAACATCGGCGACAACGACAACGGCTACAACGACATCCGCGTGCAGAACTCGGTGAAGTACGTGAGCCCCGTCTACTACGGCCTGAAATTCACCGCGCTGTACGGCTTCAGCAACGCGACCGGCTTCGCGAACAACAGCGCATACAGCTTCGGGCTCGGCTACGAGCAGGGCCCGCTGCGCTGGAGCGCGGTCTACGCGCAGTACAACCATCCGTACAGCGCGACGAACCAGGACGGCGCGATCGCGAACGACTATGCGTCGCCGCTGCTGATCTTCAGCAAGAGTGCGATGTCGCCGGCGGCTTACGCGAGCCGGCAGCGGATCGCGGGCACGGGCGGCTTCTACACGATCGGCCGCGCGCAGTTCGCGGCGATGTTTACCGACGTGCGCTACGATTACCTCGACAATTCGCACCTGCACCTGCAGAACCTCGGCGTGAACGTCGTCTACACGATGACGCCGCAGCTCTTCCTCGGCGCCGCGTATGCGTTCACGAACGGCAAGTACGACGTGATCGACAAGCGGCCGAAATGGCACCAGGTGAACCTGCAGGCCGATTACTTCCTGTCGAAACGCACCGACGTCGCGCTGACGGTGATCGCGCAGCAGGCGGCCGGCGACGCGGACCATGCGCAGAACTTCGCGTACGCGCGCTCGACCGGCACGCGCCAGATGATGGCGACGCTCGGCGTCCGGCATGTTTTCTGAGCGCCCGACCATGACCCATCCGATCGCATCCCGCCGCACCTTCCTGAAACTGTCCGCCGCGCTGGCCGGCAGCGCGCTGCTGCCCGAAACGGGCGCGTTCGCGGCCGGCGGCGAGGCCGCGCGCCGCACGGTGATCATCGATACCGACCCGGGGCAGGACGACGCCATCGCGATCCTGTTCGCGCTGGGCGCGCAAGACCGGCTCGACGTGCGCGCGTTGACCGCCGTCGCGGGTAACGTGCCGCTCGACCTGACCGAACGCAATGCGCGGATCATTCGCGACTGGGCCGGCCGCACGAAGACGCTGCCCGTCTACGCCGGCTGCCCGCGTCCGCTCGTGCGCGACCTCGTGACGGCCGCGAACGTGCACGGCAAGACGGGGCTCGAAGGCGTCGAACTGCACGAGCCGCGCGCACCGCTTGCCGCCGGTCACGCGGTGTCGTATCTCGTCGACACACTGAGCCGCGCGGCGCCGGGGAGCGTGACGCTGTGCGCGCTCGGCCCGTTGACGAACATCGCGACCGCGTTGGTCGAAGCGCCGCAGATTCGCGGCGCGCTGCGCGAAATCGTGCTGATGGGCGGCGCGTTCTTCGAGCGCGGCAACATCACGCCGGCGGCCGAATTCAACATCTACGTCGATCCGCAGGCGGCCGAAGTCGTATTCGGCAGCGGCGTGCCGATCGTCGTGCTGCCGCGCGATGTCGCGGTGAAAGCGCCGATCACGCCGGCGCGCGTCGCGCCGTTCCGCGCGCTCGGCAACCGCTGCGGCGCGATCGTCGCGGACATCATCGAGGCCGAACTCGCGTACAACAAGAAGCGGCGCGGTGTCGAAGACGCGCCGATGTACGACCCGACGGCCGTCGGCTATCTCGTCGATCCGACGCTGTTCGGCGGACGCAAGGTGAACGTGATGGTCGAGACGACCGGGCAGTGGACGCTCGGCGAGACCGTCGTCGACTGGAACGGGCGCAGCGGCCGCACCGCGAATGCGACGTGGATCAACGAGGTCGATGCGGACCGCTTCTACGCAGCGCTCGTCGAGCGCGTCGCGAAGCTGCCCTGAAGGCGGGCAGTCACGCGGCGAACCATGAACGGTGAACGTGGACGCAATCAGATGTGCTTCGCAATCCACTCGCGGCACGCGCGCACGTGCGGGCCGCGATCGTCGCCGGCGAGCGAGATCAGCGAGATCGCGCGCGTGACGCGCGGCTTGTCGACGCGCAGCGCGACGAGTTCGGGATCGTGCAGATGCATCGTGTAGAGGCTCGGCAGCACGGCGGTCGCGAGGCCGTTGCGTGCGAGCGCGTAGAGCGGCTCGGTGTATTCCATCCGGTACGTGACGTTCAGGCGCAGCTTCTCGGCGCCGCCGGTGCGATGCAGCGATTCGCTGACGCTGCCGCGCACGAACACCGCGAGCTCGCGATCGACGAGCTTGGCCCACGTGACGCTCTTCGCACGGGCAAGCGGATCGTCGTGCCGCACGACGATCACGATCTCGTCCTCGAAGAGCTGCTGGTAGCGCAGCGTGCCGTCGTCGCTGTCCGGTTCGCGCACGCCGATGCCGAGATCCGCGACGCTATCGCGCACGGCTTCGACGAGCGCGCTGTTCGGCAGGTCGGTGAGCGTGAAACGCAGCGTCGGATGCGCGTCGCGCAGTGCGTTGAGCGCGGGCAGCAGGCGGCCCGCGACCGACGGGATGAACGCGATGCGCACGGTCTGGATGCGTTCGCCGATGAGCCGCGTCATGTCGTCGAAGGTGCCGCGCGCCTGGTTGAGCAGGCGTTCAGCGAGCGGCAGCACGGCTTCGCCGGCAGAGGTGAGGGTGAGCCGGTGCGCGGAACGCGCGAACAGGCGCCCGCCGAGCAGGAACTCGATCTGTCGGATCGACGCGGTGAGCGCGGGCTGCGTGAGCGACAGCGCCTGCGCGGCCTGCGTGAAGCTGCGTGCGTGAGCGAGCACGACGAAGTGCTGGACCTGCCGCAGCGTGAGCGCGGGCAGCAGCGACGAGCGGTCGGACGACATCGGGCAATAACGGTCGGGATGCGGTACGCGGCAGTATAAGACCGCACTGCGTGAATCGACACAGGACAATATTCGGAATCACAGGAGAACCACCATGTCAGCGACTGACACGATGCCGGCGCGAGCGCCGGCCAACTGGCTCGAACGCCGCTTCGCGCTCGCCGCGCGCGGCACGAGCGTGCGCACCGAGACGATCGCGGGCGTCACGTCGTTTCTCGCGGCCGCGTACCTGCTCGTCGTGATCCCGTCGCTGCTCGCGACGGGCGGCATGGAGCGCGGCGCGGCGACGACCGCGACGATCATCGTGTTCGTGCTGTTCACCACGCTGATGGGGCTCTACGCGAACCTGCCGTTCCTCGTCGGCCCCGGCATCGGCGGCTCGGTCATCATCGGCGTGACGCTCGCGACGACCGAGCACGTCGGCTGGCAGACGGGCCTCGGCATCGCCTGCGTATCGGGCGTGCTGTTCTTCCTGCTGACGATCCTCGGCGCGCGCGGCGTGGTGGTGCGGCTGATACCGGTGCAGATCAAGCTCGGGCTCGGCGCGTCGATCGGGCTGTTCGTCACGATGCTCGGGCTGCGCAACGCGGGGATGGTCGTCGCGAACGCGAAGACCAACGCGTTCGCGCTCGGCGATTTCTCGCGGCCGGGCGCGCTCGTCGCGCTGATCGGCCTCGCGGTCGCAATCGTGCTGCAGGCGCGCAAGGTGCCCGGCGCGATCCTGATCGCGATCCTCGTCGCAGCCGCGGCCGGTGTGCCGCTCGGCGTCACGCATCTGCCCGCGTCGTTCGTGTCGCTGCCGCACAGCATCGCGCCGATTGCGTTCAAGCTCGACATCGGCAGCGCGTTGAGCCTCGCAGCCGCGCCGTACCTGTTCGCGTTCTTCGCGGCGGAATTCTTCTCGACGCTCGGCACGGCGCTCGCGGTCGGCGCGAAGGCGAACCTGCTCGACGAACAGGGCAACCTGCCGAACATCAACCGGCCGTTCCTCGTCGATTCGCTCGCGGCGACGCTCGGGCCCGTGTTCGGCATTCCCGCGCTGACCGCGCTGATCGAATCGGCGGCAGGCGTCGAGGCCGGCGGCCGCAGCGGGCTGTCGTCGCTGGCGGCGGCCGTGCTGTTCGCCGCGATGCTGCTGTTCGTGCCGGTCGCGCTCGCGATCCCGAAAGAGGCGACCGCGCCGGCGCTGATCCTGATCGGGCTGTCGATGTTCGCGACGATCCGCCATACGCACTTCGACGACTTCACCGATGCGCTGCCCGTGATGTCGATGGTGCTGCTCACGCTGATGTCGAACAGCTTCGGCACCGGCATCGCGGGCGGGCTGCTGTGCTACGTGCTCGTCAAGCTGCTGGCCGGCCGCTGGCGCGACGTGTCGTGGGGGCTCGTCGTGCTCGCGCTTCCGCTCGGCTACTACTTCTGGACCGTCGTGAAGCCGCACTGAGAGACGGCTTTCGCGACGCATTGGCACTACCGAAAAAAGAGACTGCAATGAAGGGAACACCAGGTAACGTCCCGGCCGCGCGCACGGGCATCGAGATCACGCTGGCCCATCGGGCCTTCTTCCACGCGCTGCCGAAGGTCGAGCTGCATTGCCACCTGCTCGGCGCGGTGCGGCACGACACGTTCGTCGCACTCGCGGAGCGCAGCGGCGCGCCGATCGAGCGCGCGGAGATCGACGCATTCTATGCGCGCGGCGAGAAGCCGGTCGGCGTGCTGCACGTGCTGCGCGCGCTCGACCAGTATCTGCTCACGCAGCCCGACGACCTGCGGCGGATCGCATACGAGTATCTGGAGGATGCGGCCGCGCACAACGTCCGGCATGCGGAATTCTTCTGGAATCCGACGGGTACGGTGCGTGTGTCGGGTATCGCGTATGCGGATGCACAGGCCGCGATCGTGACGGGTATTCGCGACGCCGCACGCGACTTCGGGATCGGCGCGCGCCTGATCCCGAGCATCGACCGCGAGCAGGATCCCGACGAAGCGGTGGCGATCGTCGAATGGATGAAGGCGAATCGCGCGGACGAAGTCGCGGGCATCGGGATCGACTATCGCGAGAACGACCGGCCGCCGGAGCTGTTCTGGAAGGCCTACCGCAATGCGCGTGCGGCGGGCTTTCGCACGACCGCGCATGCGGGCGAGTTCGGAATGCCGTGGCGCAACGTCGAGACGGCCGTCGATCTGTTGCAGGTCGATCGCGTCGATCACGGCTATACGATCGTCGACAACCCGGAGCTGTGCGCCCGCTATGCGGAGCGCGGGATCGTCTTCACCGTCGTGCCGACGAATTCGTACTATCTGCGCACGCTGCCGCCGGAGCAATGGGCGGAACGGCACCCGATGCGCAAGATGCCGGGCCTCGGGCTGAAGATCCATCCGAACACCGACGATCCGACGCTGCACAAGGTCAATCCGTCGGAGGCGTGGGAGCTGATGTTCAGCCATTTCGGCTTCACCGCGGCCGAGCTGAAGCAGTTCATGGTGAACGGGATCGACGGCGCGTGGGTGGACGACACGACGAAGGCTGCGTGGCGTGCGGCGTGGGCGCCGGAGTTCGACGCGTTGGCTGCCACGCTCGCGGCGGCCTGAACGCAGCTGCGTTTTACGCCGGCCGGTGCTTCAACCGGCCGGCGACTCGTTGTGACGGAACAGCTCCGCGACGCCCGGCAGGCCGCCGGCGTCGAGCAATTCCGCGTCGCGGTACAGCAGGTTCGCGATCGCGACTGCGCTATGGGTCATGCGGGTTCCACTCTCGTTGAACGATGACGACGATGGTGCGCGACGCGCGGCGGCTCCGCTTCGTCCGGGTGGCCTGAGCCGGCACACGTCACTCCACACCTTTTCATTTCCCTGCACATCGCCGTTATGGGCACGCGCCGGCTGGCACACGTCGCCCGCGTTCGCTATATTGGCGTCCGGTAGCGATGGGTCGTGTCGCAGCCGCCGTGCGCTGTCGCGCCGGATATTCCCAAAACAATTCGAAGAGAGAGGCTTCAGCCGTGCGTACCCCCTTGTTCTGTCTGCTGTTGCTCGCGTCGCTGTCCGCGCGGGCCGGCACTTCCTGTGATGCGTTGCTCGGCGATTACGCGCCGGCGGCCGGCAAACCCGCGACGCTGCGCGTCGAGAAAGTGGGCGGCGAGATCGTGCTGCGTGTGCGCGACGCCGGCCAGTGGAGTGTCGAAACGGCGCCGACGCGCGAGGCCGAGCTGGAAACCGACGGTCCCGACAAGGCGCCGCCGGGCACCTGCGTGCTCGACGTGCCGGGCGGCGAACTGATCAAGCTGCCGATCGGCGCGCCGTATCAGGTCACGTCGATTGCCGGCAAGAACTTCGAGACGAAGCATTCGACGACTGGCGTCGTGATGCTGGCGATGCAGGGTTTTCAGGTCAATGGCATGGAACTGTATCCGGTCGCGCGCAGCGGCGATTCGCCGCCGGAGCCCGTGAAGGCGGTGGCGGGGCGGGAGATTGCCGGCGCGGGCCCGTGCCCGGGCCACCGTCCGCCCGACATGAGCCAGGCCGACTTCGATGCGCTGCCGGAACCCGCGCGCACGTATTTCGCCGAACTCGATCCGGTGCGGCAGCGCGCGTTCGTGTGCGGCCAGGCGCTCGACGAGATCGTTGGCGACGGCCTGACGTCGAACGACGACAAGGAAATCGATACGATGTGGCGCCGGCTCGGCATGCTGTTGCGCGCGCATCAGGTGCCGCGTGACGAACTCGGCCGCGACGATCGCTGGCGCGTGGCCGGCCAGTTGCTGCGGCAGAACCGGCCCGACGCAGGCGCGCAGGCGTCGCCCGATCGCGCGCGCCGGCAGGCACTCGTGCTCGACGCGCTGGTGCCGAACCTGCCGCCACCCGACACGCTGCGCGATGGCCGCGAAGAGCAGGCGAGCGACCTCGTCGCCGAAATCGTGAAACTGCCGGAACCGGATGCGCTCGCCGTGCTCGGCAAGTTGCAGGCGCGAGGCATGCTGCGCTGGCAGCTCCATGACAACAACCCGTACCGGCTCGCCGATGTCGCATTGCGGGACGCATTGAATCCGCCCGTGGCGGCTTCGGTCTTCGTACTGCTCGCGAAGGAGGCGAACCCGGATGTGCTGCATGACGATGCGCTGCTCGACGGCGAGGTGACTGCGCGCCGTGTCGACGGCGTGCAGCGCCTGCTCGACGCCGGCGTGAAGCCGTCCGCGAAAGTGCTGGCGGACGCCGCCGACACGCCGGAGATCCTGCGGCTGCTGAAGGCATCCACCGCACGCTGATGGCGGGCGAACCGACGCAATACGACGACAACAAGAACGAGGGCAACCCTTCCGATGGGCAATCGATCATGGCTGTATCTCCAGGCCGGTGACGGCGACGACGCGCGAACGATCGCGCTCGCGGAATCCAACAATCACTTTCCGCTGCTGTGGCGCGTGCTGCTCGCCGACGGCGGCGCGGGCGAGGCGATCACCGATCAGCGCGTGTTCGGCGATGCCGGCACGCCGAATCTCACCAGCGACGCGCGCACTGCGCTTGCGCGACTCAGCCGGCTCGCGTCGTTCGTCGTCGCGTATCCGCTGCCGGGCGACGATCCGGCGCTCGCGCGCCAGTTCGATGCGGTCGTGCGTCATCTCGGCGAATCGATCGACGCGCTCGGCGACGCGCACGGCGCACCCCGGTTTTCCGCGAATCTCGACGAGTTGTCGTGGCTCGACGGCGGCGATCCGAACGACTACATCGACCAGGAACGCGATACCTGCACGCGGCTGTGGTGGCAGGTGGCGAACTGCATGGATTTCCGCGACGTGCGCGGCGTGCGCGATGTGCTCGAGATCGAGTCGCCGCCCGACTGGCGCGACTGGGCGTGGGGTTTCGGGTTCGGCGGCATGTTGCATCACTATTTCGTTCGTCAGCAGCCGCCGCGCGGCGTGACGTTTGCCGAGCTGTTCGATGCAGGCGAAGTGCACGGCGACCGGCTCGGCTACGGCATGTTCAGCTTTCGTGCGCGCAACGGGCTGTGGGGTGTGCGACGTGAAACCAACGATGCGTGGCACGTGATCGTGCCGCCCGAGTGGACGAACCTGTGGGCGAGCGGCGCGCGTGACGACCGGCTGCTATGGGCCGAGCGCGACGGGAAGGTCGGCCTGCTGTTCGCCGATGGCGATGTCGACCGCGATGGCGACGAGATGCGGGTCGTGCGCGAGCCGTCATTCGACGCCGTGTGGGATTTCAGCGGCGACGTCGCCTGCGTGCGCGTCGGCGAGCGGTTCGGACTCGTGCGCACGGACGGCACGTGGGCGCTCGAACCGTCGCTCGACGATTTCGGCGATTTCACGGGCGGGGTCGCATCCGCGAGCCTGGACGGCCGCTGGGGCTTCGTCGACACGCGCGGCGCATGGGTGATTCCGCCGCGTTTCGACGATGCGCATGAATTCGAGAACGGCACCGTCGCGGCGGTATCCGAGGGCGAACGATGGGGGCTGATCGGGCGCGACGGGCAATGGCGCGCGCAGCCCGAGTGGGACGCGCTCGAATGGTCGTCCGAATGCGGCGCCTTCGTCGCGCGGCGCAACGGTCACGTCGGCCTCGTCGATGCGAAAGGCCGCGTCGTCGTCGAGCCGCATTATGCGGAAGTCGCCCGGCTGACCGACGACGAACGGACGGACATGCTGACCGAGCTCGGCGCGATCCGCCACATCGTGCGGCGTGACGACGGGCGTTGCGCGATCGTCGACGGGCAGGGCCGCGTGCTGACGCCGTTCGACTTCGTCAACATGGCGGCGCTGCCATGGTTGCCCGATGACGAAGCCGTGCCGGGCGAGCTGTTCACGCGTTACGCGATCGGTGTCCTGCCGGGCGAGCCGGTGCAGCTCGCGATCTGCGATCTCGAGACGGGCGCGACGCTCGTGCAGGGGCGCTACGACGACGTGGCCGGCCTGTTCTGGGGCGCCGATCACGGCTGGCTGGCCTGTGTGGAGGATGAGGGCGGAGGCGACGTGAGGGCGACGGTGCTTCGCGCGGACGGCACCGTGCTGCATCCGGCGCGTTACACGCGGATCGGTGACGATGCGCTGTTCGACGACGATCGCGATGCCGCCGACGGACACGCGATGCTGATGCCGTGGTTCGTCCGCCGTGTCGCGGTCGCGCAGAACTGGAGCCTGGGCGAACCGGTCGCCGCATTGCGCGACGACGGCGTGCCCGTTTGGCTGTACGCGGACGGGCAAGCGACGACGACGCTTCGATAGGCCGAGCCGTCGTCGTGGATGCCGGCGTGGCGCGCCGGCACCCCGATCAGCGGAAGAACCTCAGCCAGTCGAACAGGCCCGGATGCGGCGTGCGCCGCCGCGGCACCGGCGCGCTGCGCGGCCGGAAGTCCGGCGAGAACTGTACGTGCGGATCGATCGCCTTCGCGCGCAGCGCCGCATCGTAGAAACTGCCGACGATCGGCAGCGCGCTGTGCGCGCCCGCACCCCAGTAGTCGCTGCGCAGCGTCACGCTGCCGTCGTCGAAGCCGACCCACGCGCCGGCCACCAGCTGCGGATGCATCAGGATGAACCAGCCGTCCGCGTTGTCCTGCGTCGTGCCCGTCTTGCCGGCGACGTCGACGCGAATGCCGTAACGCGAACGGATGTCGGCGCCGGTGCCGCGATCGACGACATCGCGCATCACGTCGACCAGCGTCTGCGCGGCGGGCTCGGGCAACGCACGTTCGGGCGGCGCGCTGCCGAAGACGGCGAGCACCTTGCCGTCGCGATCCTCGATGCGCGTGATCATCTGCGGCGCGACGTACACGCCACGGTTCGCGATCGTGCCGTACGCGGACACCATCTCCTTCAGCGTGACGGGGCTCGTGCCGAGCGCCAGCGACGGCACCGCGTCGAGCGGGCTCTCGCGCACGCCCATCGCGCGGGCGAGCTGCGCGACCTTCGCGGCGCCTTCGTGCTGCATCACCTGCGCGGTGATGCGGTTGCGCGACAGCGCGAGCGCATCGCGCAGCGTCATCGGCTCATCGGTCGGCGGCTCGGCATCGGTCGGGCGCCAGACCGCGCGCCCGTCGATCGGGATCGCCACGGGGCGGTCGACGAACGTATCGCCCGGCCGCATGCCGTCCGCGAACGCGGCGCCATAGACGAACGGCTTGAACGTCGAGCCGGGCTGGCGTCGCGCCTGCGACACGTGATCGAACGGCTCGCTGCCGAAATCGGGGCTGCCGACCCACGCACGGATCGCGCCGTTGCGCGGATCGATCGCGACGAAGCCGGCCTGCACCTGCGTCTTGCGCTCGCACAGCACGCGCATGAAATCCCGATTGGCGCCGAGCCGCTTCAGCGCCACGACGTCGGTCAGCCCCGTGTCACGCGCCTGCCGATAGTCGGGCGTCTGGCGGATGAAGCCGCGGAACAGGTCGTTGCGCAGCCCGCAGCCGGACGGGCCACGCCATGCGCCGTCGGCGATCGCCTGCAGCCGTTTGGTCTGCCGCGTCAGCGCCTGCGTCGCCATGTCCTGCAGCCGCGCGTCGAGCGTCGTGCGCACGACGAGGCCGTCCGAGTAGAGGTCGTAGTTGTTGCGATCGGCCCACGCGATCAACCATTTGCGCAACTGCACCGCGAAGTGCGGGGCGAGGCCGGGCTGCCCCGACTGCGGCTCGAAGTCGACGCGCAGCGGCTGGCGCTGCAGTTTCGCGAGCTGCTGCGGCGTCAGCATGTGCATCTGCGCCATCCGGTCGAGCACGATGTTGCGACGCTGTACCGCGCGCTCCGGGTTCAGCACCGGGTTGTAGTAGCTGTTGCCCTTCAGCATCCCGACGAGCGTCGCGCTTTCGGCGATGTCGAGCTGGTCGGCCGACTTGCCGAAGTAGGTGCGCGCGGCCATTTCGACGCCGTACGCGTTGTACAGGAACGGCACGGTGTTCAGGTAGGTCTCGAGAATCTCGTCCTTGCTGTACACCGACTCGATCTTGAACGCGGTGATCAGCTCCTTCACCTTGCGCGTGAGCGTCGGCGCGCGGCCGACTTCATCCGGATAGAGGTTGCGCGCGAGCTGCTGCGTGATCGTCGAGCCGCCCTGGCGGTCGCCCGAGAACGTGTGCAGCCCGGCCGCGATCGTGCGGCGCAGGTCGATGCCGTGATGCGCGTAGAAACGGTGGTCCTCGGTCGCGATCAGCGCGTCGACCATGTGCGGCGAGATCTGCTTGAGCGGCACCCATTCGCGGTTGACGGGCCGGAACTCGGCGATCAGCTGGCCGTCGGCGGAGAGCACGCGCGCGGGACGGTCGATGCGCGCCTTGCGGATGTCGCCGATGCTCGGCGTGAACGGGACGAACGCGAGCAGCACCAGCAGGCCCAGCGCCGGGATCGCGGCGAGCGTCCGCGCGACGCCGCGGCGCGTCGGATGGCGCAGGCGATGCAGCGCGCCGGCGCCCAGCGCGCGGATGCGCGCGCCGCAGGCGGCGGCGAACGGTGCGACGCGGGCGCGGCAACGGCGCCACGCGTCTCGGAGAAGCGGCACGAAGCGATTCAAGGCGGCAGGAGCGCGGATGGAAGAGGCGCGATCCTAGCAAACGGCACACGTGCGACGCCCGCCAAAACGGCCGTTTGCTTGCAGGATTTACAGACGATTACGTTTGTTGCCCGCCGACAACCTTTTACGGCTCCGCGCGGCGCGATTCTCCCGACGAATCGTGGGCGGCGCCGCCAGCTCGAAGCCGTCTGTCAGCGCGGCACGGCGTCGTCGGCGGCCATTGCGACCACATCCGCGAGCCGTTGCGCGGCCGCCTCCATCTGCGCGCGGCCGAACCCGCCGAAGCCCAGCACGAGCCCCGGGCGGGCCGTACCGGGCGCGAACATCGGCGACACGGCGCGCACCGCGACGCCGGCTTGCGCGGCGCGCTCGACCACGTCGAGATCGTCGATGCCTTCCGCGAGCCACAGCACGACGTGCATGCCCTGATCGCCCGGCTGCACCCACGCCCGTTCGCGCGGCAGCCGCGCACCGAGCGTGTCGATCAGCAGCGTGCGCTGTTCCGCATACACGCCGCGCACGCGGCGGATGTGGCGGTCGAGGTGGCCTTCCGCGATGAACGCGGCCAGCACGTGCTGGTCGGCGGTCGGCACATGACGATCCATCAGCACGCGCGCACCGCAGAACGCCGGCACGAGATCGTCGGGCGCGATCACGTAGCCGAGCCGCAGCGAAGGAAACAGGATCTTGCTGAACGTGCCGAGATAGATCACGCGGTCGGGGTCGAGCCCCTGCAGCGACGGGAACGGATGGCCTTCGTAGCGCAGCTCGCTGTCGTAGTCGTCCTCGACCACCCACGCGTGCTGCCCACGCGCCCATGCGAGCAGCGCATTGCGCCGCGCCATGCTGAGCGGCATGCCGAGCGGATACTGGTGCGACGGCGTGACGAACGCCATCCGCGCATGCGGCGCGAGACGGATGCCGGCGTCGACGTCGATACCGTCGGCGTCGACCGGCACCCGCACCATCGCGTCGCGCCGCCCGGTGCTGTCGAGCAACGCGGTGATGCCGCGATAGGCCGGATTCTCGACCCATGCCTGATCGCCCGCGTCGAGCAACACCTGGCTCGCGAGATGCAGCCCCTGCTGCGTGCCGCTCGTGATCACGACCTGGTCGGCATGGCAGCGCACCGAGCGCGAGCGGCGCACGTAGTCGGCGATCGCCTCGCGCAGCGGCAGCGCGCCTTGCGGATCGGCATAGCCGGACGGCGCGCCGGGGCCGCGTGCGCGCAGGCGGTTGCCGAGCCGGCGCCAGATGTCGTCGGGCGCGGTGAGGCCGATCGGCACCGAGATCGCGAACGGCATGGCCGGCAGCGGACGGAATTCGCCGGCGATCCGCGCGAAGGCGGCGGCCGGCTCCGGGAGGCCGGTGCGCGCCGGCGGGCGGTGTCGGGCGGGCGGTTCGGGCGCGTTGACGGGCGGCGGCTCGGCGAGCGCGAGCGCGTTCGCGACCCGCGTGCCCGCGCCGCCGCGGGATTCGAGGAAGCCTTCGGCGATGAGCTGCGCGTACGCATCGACGACAGTGCCGCGCGCCACCTGCAGCGACGCGGCGAGCAGCCGGGTGGACGGCAACGCGTCGCCCGGATGGACGTCGCCGCGCCGCACGGCTTCGCGCAGCGCCTGCGCGAGTTGGCGGCTCAGGTCGCCGGCTGTTCGATCGAGCGCGCCGAGTGACGGGATGTCGACGTTCCGGGCCGTTCTTGCCATGATTCTGGTCTGCTGAAATTGTTTCAAACCGGCTCTACAGCATAAACCAGTTTGGCGCCACAATCGGCGCATGACGGGCCAGCGCCCGATCCATTCCAACCCCCGCATGACCGTGGAGCCGACATGTACGTCCCCGCCGATTTCAACGAGCCCAACCCCGACGCGCTGCGCGAGTTGATCGTGCAGCATCCGTTCGGCAGCCTGATCACGCACGGCAAGAGCGGGCTCGACGCGAATCACATCCCGTTCGAGCTGCTGCCCGGCGACGGCGGTCTCGGCGAACTGCACGCGCACGTCTCGCGCGCGAATCCGGTCTGGCAGGACGTCGCGAACGGCGACGAGGTGCTCGTGATCTTCCGTGCGGGCGAC
The DNA here is from genome assembly GCF_002223135.1 of Burkholderia sp. AU33423. Taxonomy (NCBI): domain Bacteria; kingdom Pseudomonadati; phylum Pseudomonadota; class Betaproteobacteria; order Burkholderiales; family Burkholderiaceae; genus Burkholderia; species Burkholderia sp. AU33423. Next base: position 2,798,060 of record NZ_NKFH01000007.1, on the reverse strand, counting down.
GCGTATATCTCGCCGACCTGGTATCCGAGCAAGCATGTGGCGCACCGGCAGGTGCCGACGTGGAACTACGTGGTCGTGCATGCGCACGGCCGCGTCACGGTGCGCGACGACGCGAAGTTCGTGCGCGGCGTGGTCGCCCGGCTGACGCGCACGCACGAGGCGTCGCAGCCGGTGCCGTGGAAGATGGGCGACGCGCCGGCGGATTATCTCGATGCGATGCTGCAGGCGATCGTCGGGCTGCAGATCGAGATCACGCGGCTCGTCGGCAAGCGCAAGCTCGGGCAGAACAAGGACGAGGCCGATATCCGTGGCGCCGGCGACGCGCTGGTCGCGAACGGCAACCTCGCGATCGGGGAAGCGATGATCGCGGCGGCCGACGCGAAGCGCGGGTGAGCTCCCGCGACGGGCAGGCATGCGCGGGCAAGCGCCACGCCCGCGCAGCGGCCCGTCATTGCGTGCGCGTCGCGCCCTTCGCGCCTTCACCGGCCTGCGCGAGCGCGCCGCGAATCGCGGCCTCGGTCTTGTCGTACTCGCCTTCGCCGTAGCGCGTATAGACGACCTTCCCGTTCGCGTCGATCAGGTACAGCGCGGGCCAGTACTGGTTGCCGTACGCGCGCCACGTGTCGTAGCGGTTGTCCTGCGCGACCGGATACTGGATGCCGAAGCGCTTGATCGCATCGGCGACGTTGCCCGCGTCGCGCTCGAACGGATACTCGGGCGTATGCACGCCGACCACGACGAGCCCCTGGTCACGATACTTCCGGTCCCACGCCTTCACGTACGGAATCGTATGAATGCAGTTGATGCACGAGTACGTCCAGAAATCGACGAGCACGACCTTGCCGCGCAACTGGCCGAGCGTCAGCGGCGCGCTGTTGTGCCAGCGATCGATGCCGGTGAAATCGGGTGCGGACATGCCGGCCTGCGAAGTCGGCATGCCCGCGTCGTCGCGGGTGCCCGCGAAGGCGGCGAGCCCGGCCGTGGCAGCAAGGGCGAAGACGAGGGCGGCGATCTTGAGTCGGGGCAGCATGGCGTTCTCCTGAGCGGGAGGCCGCCGCGCGGTGGCGGCGGCCGGACGGGTTTCGACAGGCCCCATTAAGCGGCGCCGACGTATCTGCGATGTGTCCGGCGAGCCACGCGTGTGCAATGTTGTGTGTCGTCACGGCGGCGCGATACATTGGGATACAAACGTCTGCCCGCCGTGCGGTATAAAAGCGGACATCACCTGCCCGAATACCTCGACACCGACAACGACTCATGGACAAGATCGACCACGTGCTGATCGTCGACGACGACCGCGCGATCCGCGAGCTGATCGCGGATTACCTGGAGAAGAACGGCATGCGCGTTTCGCTGGCCGCGAACGGCCGCGAGATGCGCAACGTGCTGGACGACGGCGCGCCCGACCTGATCGTGCTCGACCTGATGATGCCGGGCGAGGACGGCCTCACGCTGTGCCGCGACCTGCGCGCCGGCAAGTTCCGTACGGTGCCCGTGCTGATGCTGACTGCGCGCGGCGAGGAAACCGACCGCATCATCGGCCTCGAGATGGGCGCCGACGATTACCTGGCCAAGCCGTTCGCTGTGCGCGAACTGCTCGCGCGGATCCGCTCGGTGCTGCGCCGCGCGCGCATGCTGCCGCCCGGCATGCAGGTGACGGAAACCGCGGAGATGCTCGCGTTCGGCGAATGGCGGCTCGACACGACCGGGCGCCACCTGCTCGATGCGGAAGGCACGCTGGTCGCGCTGAGCGGCGCCGAATACCGGCTGCTGCGCGTGTTCCTCGACAACCCGCAGCGCGTGCTGACGCGCGACCAGTTGCTCAATCTCACGCAGGGCCGGCAGTCCGACCCGTTCGACCGGTCGATCGACCTGCTCGTGAGCCGGCTGCGCCAGCGCCTGCGCGACGGCGCGCGCGAACCGCGCTACATCAAGACGCTGCGCAACGAGGGCTATGTGTTCTCGTCGGCCGTGACCGCCGTCGACGGTGCGCCATGAGCGCGCGCATGCCGTGGCACTGGCCGCGCTCGCTGTTCGCGCGGCTCGCGCTGATCCTGTGCGTGGGCCTCGCGCTCGCGCAGACGCTGTCGTTCTGGCTCACCGTGACCGAGCGCGACCAGGCGACCACCAACCTGATGATGGGCTACATCGAGCGCGAGGTCGCGAGCTCGGTCGCGCTGCTCGACCATCTGCCGCCGGCCGAGCGGGCCGCGTGGCTGCCGCGTCTCGCGCGGCGCAGCTACGCGTTCATCCTCGGGCCCGGCGAGACCGGCACGCCGCCGGAAGCGCGGCTGTCGGCGCGCGTCGAGCGGTCGATTTCCGACGGCATCGGCGGCGACTACCCGCTGACCGCGAATTCGATCCCCGGCGACAGCGAACATCTGCAGGTGCATCTGCGGCTGACCGACGGGTCGCCGCTGACGATCGACATCCATCCGATGTCGACGGTGCCGCTGTCGGGCTGGCTGCCGGTCGTGCTCGTGCTGCAGCTCGCGGTGCTGGCCGCCTGCTGCTGGCTCGCGGTGCGGCTCGCGACGCGGCCGCTCAAGCAGCTTGCGCAGGCCGCCGACGCGCTCGGCCCCGACCTGAAGGGCGAGCGGCTGAACGAAGACGGGCCGTCGGAAGTCGCGCGCGCCGCGCGGGCCTTCAACGCGATGCAGGATCGCATCGCGCAGTACATGGCCGAGCGCATGCAGATCCTCGCGTCGATTTCGCACGACCTGCAGACGCCGATCACGCGGATGCGCTTGCGCGCCGACATGATGGACGACGACGCGCAGGGCGCGAAGCTGCGCCAGGACCTGCTCGAGATGGAGCATCTGGTGAAGGAGGGCGTCGCGTACGCGCGGACGCTGCACGGCAACGAGGAAGCCGCGCGCCGCATCGATCTCGATGCGCTGCTCGACAGCATCGTGTGCGACTACACGGATGCGGGGCAGGACGTCGCGCTGCACAGCCGCGCGCCGCTCGCGCTCGTCACGCGGCCGAAGGCGCTGCGCCGCATCGTCGGCAACCTCGTCGACAACGCGCTGAAGTTCGCGGGCGCGGCCGAGATCGACGTGCACGCCGCGCCGGACGGCGGCGCGGTGATCGCGGTGCTCGACCGCGGGCCCGGCATTCCGGACGATCAGCTCGACGCGGTGTTCGAGCCGTTCCGGCGCGTGGAGACGTCGCGCAACCGCGAGACGGGCGGCACGGGGCTCGGCCTCGCGATCGCGCGGCAGCTCGCGCTGGCGATGGGCGGCACGCTCACGCTGAACAACCGGGCGGACGGTGGCGGGCTGGAGGCGCGGCTGACGCTGAGGAATGCGGGGTGACAGCGTGCGGCGTGTGAGCGCCGCGGCTTCAGGTTTGTGCTGAAGCCGAAGCTGACGCCGTCGCCGACGCGCGCGACGTCACCCGCGCTGCAGATGCGCATCGACGAGCGGCGCGAGCGTTGCTGCATGCACGGCCGCGAGATCGTGGCGGCCGCCCGGCACGACATGCAGCTGCGCGTCGGGCAACCGTTCGAGCAGGCGCCGGCCGGCCGCGATGGGGCTGATCGGATCGTCGTCGCCCCACAGCAGCAGCGTCGGCTGCACGATGCGGCCGATATCCCGCGACAGGTCGGCACGGAACGTCAGGAACCAGTCGGGAAGCTGCGGGTTGGCTTGCGCGAAACCAGTGCGCCAGTCCTGCGCGCCGAGCCCGGCCATGTCGAGGCCGCCGGACGTGACCGTTAGCACGAGGTGCGTGATCAGTTCGGGTTTGTCGAGCGCCGCGCGCATCGCGATCACGCCGCCCATCGATTGCGCGATCACGGCGGTCGGCCGGTCGATCGTTTCCAGCACATGGCGCACGAGGCTGTCGAAATCGTCGACGGCCGGATCGCGCGGCGTGTCGCCGAAGCCCGGATAGCCGACGATCCGGCGCTCGGCCGGATGCGTCAGCAGGCTGGCGAGCGGTTGCCAGAAGGCGGTGCTGCCCGATGCGCCGGGCAGGAAGAGCAGTTGCGACGGAACGGGCATGGCGGTGCGGTTTTCCGATGAGTGAAGTGAAGCGGAAGGGCGCGCGAGGTGAGCCGAACGGATCAGCACCGGCCGGTGCGCAGCGCGACGGTCCAGTCGTCGCGCCCGCGAGAGGCCGCGGTGGCGGCCGCCGTGTGCCAGTCGTATTCGACCGCATGGAATTCGACGTTCCAGCCGGCGGCCGTGCGCGTCACCATCGCGTAGCGCGCATGCGGCGAGCCCGTCTCGATGCGGTGCGGATGCGGCAGGTCGTCCGTGTAGGCCTGCAGCCCGACGCTGCCCGGGTTGACCACCAGCCGGCCGTCGTCGAGCTTGGCCGTGCGCGGGAGGTGCGTGTGGCCGCACAGGATCAGCGATGCCGGTGCGTCGCCCGCGCGCTGCGCGATTTCATCGGGCGTGGCCGCACGGCAGCCGTCGGGCGTGACCGTTTCGAGGAAATAGACGAGGTCGCTGTCGGGCGTGCCGTGCACCATCAGCACGTCGTCGCCGAGCGTCATGCGTTCGGGCAGCGCGGCGATCCAGTCGAGATGATCGGCGCGCAGCGTCTCGTGCGCCCAGCGATCCGACAGCCGCATCGACTCGCGGTCGCCGGTGAGCAGTTGCCGTTCGTGATTGCCCTTGATGGTCGGCAGGTCGAGCGCGATCAGGCGGTCGGCCGTTTCGGGCGGATGGAGCGCGCCGGACAGGATGTCGCCGAGATTGACGATCACGTCGGCGCCGCGGCGGCGGACGTCGTCGAGCACCGCGTCGAGTGCGGCGAGGTTGCCGTGGATGTCGGACAGCGCGGCGATTTTCATGGTGGATCGTCGAGGAACGGAACGGCGATTGTCGTCAATTCGGCGCAGGCCGTCCAATGGCGTGCGCATGCGAAGCGGTGAGCGATTTGACGTGAAGCCGCGGGTGGTGTGTCAGTCGGTCGCGAGGCGCGCGTACATCGCGAAATCGCCCGGCGTGCCGCGCACCATCTTGTACGCGCGCAACAGCCCTTCGTATCGGTAGCCGCATTTCTGCAGCACGCGCGCGGAGCCTGCGTTGCTGGTCAGCACGACGGCTTGCATGCGCATGAAGCCCTCGGCGAATGCCCACGCGGTGACGGCCGTGCACAGCGCGCTCGCGATCCCGCGCCCCCAATGCGACGGCGCGAGATCGTACGCGATTTCCGCCGAGCGGTTCACGGTCGAGACGGTATGCAGGCCGATCGTCCCGGCGAGCACGCCCGATGCGTCGTCGATCACGGCGAGACGCCGGATCGAATCGGGGTCCGTCGATTCGATGGCGTCGAACAGCGGCAGCAGATCGTCGGGCGAGCGCAGGTTCCAGCTCGTGTGGCGGTAGACGTCGGGGTTCGTCAGGTACGCGTACCACGCGTCGAGGTCGGCGCGCTCGATCTGGCGGAGCGACAGGCCGGGAAAGCCGGCGCGGGGCGGCGCAGCGATTTTCATCGGAATCCGCGCCTATGCATGACGCCGGTACAGCGCCAGCGACCCGGCGAGCGCGAGCAGCATCGCGCCGCAGGTGTGTTCGAGCCACAGCGCCCCCGCGCGCTTCAGCAGCCGCACCGCGCGTGCGCCGAGCAGCGCGTAGCCGAACATCACGACCCCGTCGAGCAGCGCGAACGTGATCGCGAGCGCGACGTATTGCGGCGCGAGCGGCGCGGACGGATCGAGGAACTGCGGCAAAAAGGCGGAGAAGAACAGATAGCCCTTCGGGTTCGTCACCGCCGTGAGGAAACTCTTCGCGAAGATCGACGCGTTGCGCCCGGATGTGTCGCCGGCGTGCGCGGCGGCGACGTCGAGCGAGCCCTTCGACATCAGCAGCCGGATGCCGACGTACGCGAGATACGCGGCGCCGAGCCACTTCACCACCGAGAACCAGAACGACGACGCCATCAGCAGCGCGCCGAGGCCGAGCGCGACCGCGACGATCAGCACGAAGTCGGACAGCATCGCGCCCGCGAAGCCGTAGGCCGCGCGACGCACGCCGTAGCGCGAGCCGTTGGTCAGCGCGAGCAGCACGGTCGGGCCGGGTGTCGCGATACCGACGAACGCGACGGCGGCGAAGATCAGCAGGGTCGTTTCATGCATGAAGGCACTCCCGATGGATGGCGCGCGTTCGATTATCGGTTGCGCCCGCCCGGGCTGTACAGGTGCGGCGCGCTGCGCACACGGCCCCGCCCGACTATCTCGATTTTGGCAAAAAACTGTTTTCATTATTCCGCTTTCGATCGGAACCGGTTCCATCTACCATGGCGGCCGCAGTGGGCATGCCCGCCGCGTCGTCGCGCGCGGACGCGGCCGGCCTCGCACCGCCGGCAGATCTCGCCGCCCGCGCGCTACTCGCAACTGACAGCCAGAACAACGGGTTCAACGCCCGGAGACACGACAATCATGAACAAGCAACTGATCGCAGCCCCGCTGCTGCTCTCGCTCGCGGGCATCGCCGCCGCGCAAAGCTCCGTCACGCTGTACGGCATCGTCGATGCGGGCGTGACCTATCGCAGCAACGAGCGGGTCGGCTCCGCGGGCGCGTACACCGGCCATTCGAGCGTCGGGCTCACGACCGGCAACCTGTCCGGCAGCCGCTGGGGGATCAAGGGTTCCGAGGATCTCGGCGGCGGGATGCGCGCGCTGTTCGTCCTCGAGAACGGCTTCGACATCACGAACGGCACGTCAGGGCAGGGTGGCCGCCAGTTCGGCCGCCAGGCGTTCGTCGGCCTCGGCAGCGACCGCTACGGCACGGTCACGCTCGGCCGCCAGTACACGTCGCTCGACGACTTCGTGAGCCCGGTCGGCCCGTCGTCGTACATCGGCGGCTTCGGCGCGCACCCGGGCGACATCGACGACCTCGACCAGACCGCGCGGGTCGACAGCTCGATCAAATACACGAGCGCCAACTACTCGGGCTTCACGTTCGGCGCGCTGTACGGCTTCGGCAGTCAGCCGGGCAGCATGAAGCAGCGCAACACGTGGAGCGTCGGCGCGGCGTACGCGGCGGGCCCGCTGCGCGTCGGCGTCGGCTACGAGCGGTCGGACAACAGCAAGACGGGCGCGACCGACCCGACGGCCGGCAAGTGGCAGAGCACCGACGACGGGCTGTTCAACTCGTCGATCAACGAGGGCTATGCGAGCGCGCAATCGCAGCAGGTCATCGCGACCGGCGCGACCTACGACTTCGGTCCGGCCGTCGTCGGCGTGAACTACAGCAACGTGCAGTACCGCAGCGGCGGCCAGTCGCTGTTCACCGGCCATGCGACGTTCAACGTCGCGGGCGTGTTCACGCGCTGGAACGTGCAGCCGCAGACGCAGTTGTTCGCGGGCTACAGCTACACGCGCGGCAGCGACGTCGACGGCGTGGACGACCGCGCGCAGTATCACAACGTCACGCTCGGCGCCGTGTATGACCTGTCGAAGCGCACCAGCGTTTACCTGCTCGGCGCGTACCAGCATGCATCGGGCATGACGCTCGACGCGCTCGGCCGCCCGGTGGCCGCGACCGCGTCGGTGTCGGACAAGGCGAACGGCCACTCGTCCGATTCGCGCTCGCAGGCCATCGTCAGTCTCGGCCTGCGCCAGAAGTTCTGACGTAAAGCGATCGTTGCGGCTGCAACGTTGCCCGCAGCCGATGCAGGCAACGTTGCCCGCAGGCTCCCATACTGTCGCCTCCTTTCATGGAGGAGACGACATGACCCGAACGCATTCCGCGAGCTGCCTGTGCGGAACCGTCACCGTGACGCTGCGCGGCGAGCCGGCGGCGCGCGCGAACTGCCATTGCGCGACCTGCCGCGATTTCTACGGCACGCCGGTGCTGTCGGCGACCGCGTGGCCGCCCGGGCAGGTCGCCGTCGAAGGCGGTAGCGCGACGTTCCCGCGTCCAGCGAAGTCGATGTCGCGCACATACTGCGCGTCGTGCGGCGAGATCGTGTTCGGCACCAACCGGCTCGGCATGCGCGTCGTGCCGAACAGGGTGGCCGCACGTGCGCACGGCGGGCAACTGCCCGACGACCTGCAGCCGACGATGCACCTGTTCTACCGGCACCGCGTGATCGACGTCGTCGACGCGCTGCCGACATTCCTCGACGGCTGGGACGGCCCGACGCTCGAGGACGCGAGCTGAACGATCGCAGCCGCGTGCCGGCACGGCCGGCGCGCGGGATTTGGGTTTTCTCCACCGTATCCCGCTTTCCTCTTCCTTCGTCCCACCGTATGCCGCTGCGCTAAATCGCGACGACGCGATTGCGCCCGGACATTATTTTTCTCTTTCATTTCAATTTCTATTTGTAATCATTTGGCCCAATTCCGGGGAATGAAAAAGACAATGCGGGCATTTCAGAAAAAATGACGTATTCGCATTGAGTGGGCCGGAAGAAAATGCCGGGGAAAAAGCGCCGAAACCGTGCGCCCGGCAAGCTGATGCGGCGCGGTGAGCGCGTTTGACCATCGTTGACGGAAAAGCGTCGGACAGCAAAAAGAACGGGGTGAATAATTCGTGAGGACGGCGAATGCGTTTTAACCGAAATCACCAATATTTCACGCGCCGCGATTTACAGTGTCGACCATTGAACATTCGGGAGCATTATTCATGTCAATGAAACAAATTCGGGCGGCGTTGCTGGGAATGTGCATGGCAATGCTGGCGCCGGCGAGTCACGCGCAGGTGCAATACTCGACCGACTGGCTCGCGAACACGTACGGCACGCTGGCCCAGCACGTCGGCAATGCCGCGCGCTCGATGTGGGTTGCGCCCGAGGGCGTGATCTACACGTCGTCGCGCTGGGACGAGAATGCGGGCGGCGTCGCGCTCTACCAGAACGGCCAGACGATGGGCACGATCGGCATCCACGACGAATTCCAGGGCGGCGCGATTACCGGCAACGCGACGTCGATCTTCGTCGCGCTCGGCTACAACCGCACCTTCGGCAGCGGTTCGGTGGGCCGCTACAATCGCAGCACGAACAAACGCGACCTGCGCATTCCGGTCAGCACGTGGACGGGCCTCCCGAACCCGGACGTGATCACCGGCCTCGCGACGGGCGGCAACCTGCTGTACGCGAGCGATTTCTACGGCAACCGCGTGCGCGTCTATACGACCGACGGCGTCTGGCAGCGCGACATCGGCGTGACCGGGCCCGGCGCGCTGGCGCTCGATGCGGCGGGCAACCTGTGGGTCGCGCGCATGAGCGCGGGCGTGGTCGTGCAGTACAGCGCGACCGGCACGCTGATGAGCACGATCCAGATGGCGGCCGGCGCGCGGCCGTCGGCGCTGTATTTCGATGCGTCGATGGGGCAGTTGCTGGTGGGCGACCAGGGCCCGGACATGAACATCAAGCTCTACAGCCTCGCCGGGTTGCCGCAGCAGATCGGCACGTTCGGCGTGCAGGGCGGCTATCTCGACACGACCTCGGGCATCAAGGGGCAGGTCGGCGACAAGCGCTTCACGCGCGTGGTCGGCATCGGCAAGGATTCGGGCGGCAACCTGTACGTGCTCAACAACGCGTGGGGCGGCGGCTGGGATCTCGGGCGCAACGGCAGCACCGACCTGCATGCGTACAGCCCGACGGGCGCGCTGCAATGGAAGCTGCAGGCGCTGAACTTCGAGGCGATCGCCGCGCCCGACCCGGCGACCGACGGCGCGTTCTTCTACAGCGGCAACAACGTGTATACGGGCTCGGCGGGCGGCACGTTCGTCGCGAACACGGTCGACCCGTTCACCTATCCGAAGGACCCGCGCCTCGACATGAACGACTACCAGCGCGGCCAGCATTTCGGCCAGCTCGTGATGGTGGGCGGCAACCGGATTCTCGTCGCGTCGGGCCAGAACCCCGGCAACTTCAATTTCTACTACTTCACGCCGGCGACCGGCTACATCGCGAATCCGGCCGGCTCGCTGCCGGGCAAGCCGTTCAACACGACGTTGCAGGTCACGACCGGTTTCGACATCGACGGCAACGGCGACGTGTGGGCCGGGCTGAACGGCACCAACGTGATCACCCGCTACCCGATGACGGGCTTCGACGCGACCGGCAAGCCGTCGTGGGGCAAGCCGGTGACGACGCCCGTGCCGAGCACCGTGGCGCCGACGACGCGCATCGTCTACCAGGCGGACAGCGACACGATGATCCTCGCGCAGGGCCTGGCGAACAACTGGGACTGGACCGCGATGAACGGGCACATCGAGGTCTATCACGGCTGGAAGAACGGCAACACGACCGCACCGAACCCGGTGATCAACCTGACGAGCGCGAACCCGAAATCGATCGCGGCGGCCGGCCATTACCTGTTCGTCGGCTACGTGCACACCGTACCGAACGTCGACGTGTTCGATCTCAACACGGGCGCGCTCGTGACGACGCTGACCAACTCGAACACGTCGGCGATGGACGTCGGCAACGACGTCGACTCGATGTACGGGATCCGCGCGTACCTGCGCTCGACCGGCGAATACGTGATCACGAAGGACAACTACAACGGCACGAGCATGATCGTGTATCGCTGGCATCCGTGAACGCGCAGGCCGTTCGGTCGCGTACGGCACGGCCTGGATTTCGCGCTTGTCGAACGATACCGTCCTATTGATATGGAAACCTGATTATTGAAATCGGGTGGGTAAGGCGACTTGTATAATTGCGGCCAACCAATACATACACGCCTTACCGAGAGAGAACGTTATCCATGAACTGGGACGATGCCCGCGTTTTTCTGGCCGTTCATCGCACCGGGACGCTACGCGAGGCCGCGGCCGTGCTCGATGTCGATCAGGCCACCGTCGGACGGCGGCTGACGGCGCTCGAGAAGGCGCTGGGCGCGAAGCTGTTTCTCAAGACGTCGTCCGGCTATGTCGTGACGCAGGTCGGCGAGCATTCGCTGCAGGCCGCGGAAGCGATGGAGCAGGCGGCGAGCGACTTCGAGCGTCGCGTCCACGGCTCGGACGACCGGCTCGAAGGCGAGGTCCGCGTGACGACGACCGATTCCCTCGCGATGGATTTCGTCGTGCCCGCGATACGGTCGTTGCGACAGAAGTGCCCCGCGATACACGTGGTTCTCACGACGTCGGTACAGGTGCTCAACCTGACCCGGCGCGATGCGGATCTCGCGATTCGAACCGTGATGCCGGAAAACCCCGATCTCGTCCGCCGCAAACTGGCGGAGTGGGCGGTCGGGCTGTTCGCGAGCCGCGAGTATCTGGATGCACATGGTGAGCCTGCGATCGGAGCGGCTTTCGAAGGGCATGACCTGGTCGTCTATCAACCTTCCATCACGTCCAACCAGGGCGACACGCTGTGCGGCGAGTCGATGGAACGCGGGCGCATCGTTGCGCAAGTGAGTTCGAGCCTGATGCTGGCCACGTCGATCCGGTCGGGCATCGGCATCGGTGAACTGCCGGTGTACATGGCGCAAGGGGATGATTCGCTCGTGCGAATCTGGCCCGACCGGTCGCGAGCCGCGCCGTATCAGGTCTGGCTCGTGTCGCATACGGACCTGAACCGGACGGCGCGCGTTCGTGCCGTCACCGCCGAGATTGCTGCTTCGTTCGACCGCTATCGATAGCGGCCGGGTCTCGCCAGTGCGGGGCCGGTTGCTCAACGCGGCAGGGTCTTGCGCATCGAGAGCGTGCGTCGCGTGGCATACCAGCGAGGCACGATCGCGATCGCCGCGACGATCGCGAAGAACGGGATGGCCGTCGCGAGCACATGGCTGCCGGTACCGAGCAGGCCGCCGGACACGGTGGCCGCGAGCGATGCACTGCCGATCTGGAAGAAACCGACGAGCCCGGACGCCGTGGCCGCGCGCCCGTGTTCGCTCGCGATGGCGCCCGAGACGGCGAGCGACAGCGACGATCCGTTCGACAGGCTGACGACGAACATCGGCAACACGATCGCGATGATGCCCTTGACGTGCGACGATTCGCACAGGGCGAACGCGATGCCGCCGGCCACGAAGCAGCCGACGCCGGCTACGACGATCGCGTCGTAGGACATCCGGTCGAGCATGCGGCGCGAGAGCATGTTGGCGGCAATGATGCCGGCGGTCAGCGGCAGATAAAGCCAGCCGCTTTGCTGTTCCGACAGGCCCAGGCCGGAGAAGATGAACGGCGACTGCGTCAGGTAGACGAACCACGCGCAATAGATCGCGCAGACGACGAGCGTGTACCGGATGAATGCCCGATCCCCGAGCACATCGGCGAAGCCGGCCAACGGCGCGGCGTGAGGTTGCCCCGGCGCGACGGTAGGCCGCGTTTCCTTCAGGAGAGGCTGGACGAGCATGAGCGCGACCGCGCCAAACGCGGCGACGAACATGAAATCGCTCCGCCATCCGAACCAGGCAGCCAGATATCCACCGATCGCGGGCGCGATCGCCGGAGACAGCGACACGAGCGGATACACGATGCTGTAGACCTTCGCGGATGCGTGCTTGTCGCAGGTGTCGGCGATGATCGCGCGTCCGATGACGAGGCCGGACGCCGCGCCCAGCGCTTCGAGCACGCGCCAGCCGAGAAAGCTCGCGAAGCCGCTGGCGCTTGCGCAGCCGATCGAGCCCAGGATGTATACGAGGATGCCGACCGTCAGCACGGGTTTGCGTCCCCATCGATCGGAGAGCGGGCCGTAGAACAGCTGCGCACAGGCGAGCGCGATCAGGTACGCCGATACCGTCTGCGGCATCTGCCATGCGCCGATTGAAAACTCATGGGCCATCGACGGCATCGCGGGCAGGTAGACGTCGGACGCGATCAGGCCAAAGGCGCTCAACAGGGAGACGACGAGGATGAGTGAGAAGTGGGACATGTTCGCTGGGTGGTTGGGGCGGAGCGCGCGGAGAGGGCAACGCGCATTGAGCAGCCCGGAGAAAAGGCCGGGGCGATCATACGGCGTGCGATGCGGTTCGGGAGCCGGCGGAATTGCATCGCTCGGATGCATTTCTGCGGGCGGCGAAGCGCGTGCCGGGGAGGCGTGTGGAGGAGGGCGTCGGGTGTCGTACAGGACGCTGGTCAAGAAGAATCCGGTGCCGGTGTTGGCGACGAGCAACGACGCGTTTCGCCGTCGTGCTTGCTGCGCCGGATGATCGAGCGGTGTTTCGTCGCGGCGTTGCTGTTCGACGCAATGCGCGCGCGTTTGCCGCAATCGATCGACCGTGAAGTGGCCGGGGTGCTGCGCCGAGGAGGAGAGGGGGCGGCTGTGCGAGCGTGGAACGCGGCCGCTGACGCGGGATTGCGGGTGGGCCGCCGCTTGCCGGCAAGCCCACGCACGCACAGGCCATCAGCGCATCAGAACGACACCGTCGTCGTCAGCGTGACGAGCCGCGGCTCGCCGACCGCGATGATCAGGTTGTTGTTGCTCGACGGGTAGTAGGTCTTGTCGAGCAGGTTCTTCACGTTGAGCTGGAAGCGCGTCGGGAACTTGCCGATCGTCGTTTCGTAGGCCGCGAACGCGTCGACGGTCACGTAGCCGGGCAGCGTGAAGCTGTTCGCGGTGTCGCCGGAGCGTGCGCCGACAAGACGTGCGCCGCCGCCGAAGCGCCAGCGGCCGGGCAGGTTCGCGATCGCCGTGTCGACCACCGCGAACAGGCTGCCCATGTGGCGCGCGACGTTGACGAGCGGTGTGTTGCTGTCGCGATCGGTCGCATTTGTGTACGCATAGCTGCCGATCACGCTCAGGTGGCGCGTGATCTGCCCGGCGACGTCGAGCTCGATCCCGCGCGAGCGCGCGGTGCCGATCGTCGACGTCAGATCGCCGACCGTGACCGCGACGTTGCGCTTGTCGATCTGGTAGACCGCGAGCGTGCCGGTGATCGCCGGCTCCAGGCTGAACTTCAGCCCGGCCTCGAGCACGCGGCCGTATTCCGGCGCGAGCGGCGCCGCGACGTTCGTGGCGACGTTCGGCTTGAACGAGCGGCTCACGTTCGCGTACGCGGTCAGCGCCGGCGTGAGCGCGTACGCGAGGCCGAACTGCGGCAGCCACACGGTGCCGCGCGAGCGGTCGGCGAACACGAATGGCCGGCCCATCCCCGATTCCTGCTGCCAGTTTTCCCAGCGCAGCCCGCCCACCGCGGTGAGCCGGTCGGTGAGCTTCACCGAGTCCTGCACGATCGTCGAATACGCATGTACGACCGAGCGCGAATCGCTTTGCTTCGGGTTGGGTATGCCGCCCGGTGCGAGCAGGTCGTACACGGGATCGTAGAGATTGAAGCCCTTCGTCGCCTTGCCGCGGATCGTGTCGCCGCGGAAGCTGCGCTGCCGCTCGTATTCGCCGCCGATGTAGATCGCGTGGTGCATCCCGGCGAGCGTCACGTTGCCGAGCAGGCCGAGTGTCGCGATCTGGTCGGAGTCGTTGCGCCCGAGGTTCGCATCGGACGAGCGCGTCAGTGCGCCGGTCGTGCTGTTGAACGCGGTGGCGCGGGTGATGTATTGGTCGTAGCGGTCGCGGCCCCACCCGTAGGTTGCGCGCACGCGCCACGCATCGGAGAAGCGGTGCTCGACGCGTGCACGCAGCGTTTCCTGGATGCCCGTGCTCTGCGACCACGCTTCCTCGTAGCGGCGATAGCGCAGCGCATCGTCGAGTTGGCCGTTCACGAGCACGGTGCCGCGATCGAACGGCGTCGTGTAGTCGACGTACTGGTAGCTGACGTCGATCGACGTGTTCGGGTCATGCCACGACAGCGCGGGCGCGATCAGCGCGTCACGCTGGCGGCCGAAGCTGCGCCAGTAGCGGCTCGTATCGTACTGCCCGGTCAGCCGGAACGCGAGCGTGCCGCCCGCGACCTGGCCCGGCTTGCCGAGCGGGCCCGTGAGATCGAACGTCGCGCTGCTGCCGCCGTGGCTCGTACGCGAGGCCGAGATCGAGCCGCCGAACGTGTCTTCCGGCTTGCGCGTGACGAGGTTGATCACGCCGCCCGGATCCTGCATCCCGTAGAGCAGCGACGCCGGGCCCTTCAGCACTTCGACGCGGTCGATCGTCGCCAGATAGCTGTGCAGCACCGGCGTGCGCACGCCGTCGACGAGCACGGAGCCGTCGTTGTTCGACCCGAAGCCGCGCTTGATGAACGCGTCGCGCGTGCCGCCGAGCGTGTTCGTCTGCGTGACGCCGCTGATGTTGCCGAGCACGTCGTCGAGCGTGCGCGCCTGCTGGTCCTGCATCACGCTGCTGCTGACCACCGCGACCGATTGCGGAATCTCCTTGATCGAACGGTTGTCGCCGCCCGCGATGCTCGTGGTGCGCGGCTGATAGCCGACCGTCGGATCGGCGGTTGCCGATGCGCTGACGCTGATCGCCGGGAGTTCGCGCGCGGCCGGCGTCGCGGGCGTGGTGGCAACGGTGGCGGGCTCGGCTGCGGATGCATGCGTGCCGCTCGCGACGCACAGGGTGACCAGGGCAGGCAGGCTCGTGCGCCACGGGCGCAGGGTCCGGGCACGGCGGGATGTTCGACGGGATGGCATGAATCGATGCAGGACGGAGTGCTAAGGATCGTGTCGCGGGCCGCAGCGTTCCGCCACGACCAGGACGCGAATAATATATGTAATGAGAATCATTTGCAATTGTAATGCGATGAGCGGTGGCATGCGGGCCTTGGTTGCCGGGCCGTTGGCCGTCTGCTACCGTAGCGACCAAAATCAGACGCAGTGAAATTCAATGAGAGAGCCGGGGGCCGCACCATGTCATCTTCCTGTCACGTCGCGTTCAGCGCGACGCTGCGCACCGCACACGACCATGCGGGTGGTGAAGTGATCGCAGCCGTGTTCCGCCATTCGAACGATTAAAGCAACGGAAGCGAATTCATCGGGCGTTGCGCCGGGCAGCCGGCGAAGCGCCGTATTCCATCACTTCAACCACCACGCTTGACGGGAGACCACCCATGCGAAAAATTTCCGCGCCGTTCGCGGCGGCCGCGCTTGCGGCATGCACGATGCTGGCGGGCGTTCAACAGAGCGCCTGCGCCGCGTCGGATACCGAGCCCGCGATCGACGCGCATTACGGTGCCGTGATCGAGGCCTATACGCAGGACATGGCCGCCGCGAAGACGAAGTACGACGGCAAGCGACTCGTGTTCGTCGGCGCCGTGATCCGGATGGGCAGCGATCCGGGCGGCACCTATTTCGGCGCGCTGACGAAGGACGGCGAGCAGTTCGACACGCATTTCGACGTGGCCGACCAGGATGCGCTGAAGCCGAAATTCCCCGGCGGCGAGATCAAGCCGTTCGTCACGTCGTCGGCGTTCCGCTTCAGCTGCGTGAACGAAGGCTATATCGATGCGCCGGTGCTGCCGGGGTTGAAGCTCTCACACTGCCGGCTTGCCAACTGACCCCGCGCCGGCGCGGGGTCCGGCGTTCAGAACTTCTGCTGGATGCCGGCCATCACGCCGAGCTGGTTCATCCCGGTCCCGACCGTCCCGCCGGCAGCGACCGCGTTCGCAGCCAGCTTGCTGTTGAACATGTAGCCCGCCGACGTATAGACGGTCGTCCGCTTCGACAGGAAATAGTTCGCGCGGCCGACGAGCAGCGTGGCATTCGTGCCGCCTTCGCTGTTTTCGCGGCGCTGCAGGTAGCGTACGCCCTGAAGGTCGAGCGCAAGGTAGGGCGTCGCATAGTACGTGCCGCCGGCGAACACGATATCGGCCTGCAGGTGTTCGGCTGCCGCGAGGTTGCGGCGGATCCATCCGGCGCCGAGTTTCGCGGGGCCGATCTTCACGTAGCCGGCGACGATGTCGCGCGTGTCGGTGTACGCCGGATTGTTCAGCGGGGCGAGCGCGCCGCCGCCGCCGCGCATCACGTCGTGCGACGCGGCGAGCCCGAAGTTGCTCGCGTCATACGCGAGCATCGCCGTGTACTGGCGGCAGGCGACGAGGTCACCGGGCACCTGTCCGGCACAGCCCGTCGCCGACGGCCCTGCCGGCCCGGCCGCGTCGCGACCGAAGCTGTAGGTGGCGCCGAGCGTCACGCCGTGGAACGTACCCTTGTAGCCGATCGCATTGTCGCTGCGCGCGTTCGGCAGATAGGAATCGAAATCCGCCATCGAGTGAATCGACGGGCCGATCACGTCGGCATTGGTCAGCACGATCATCGACATGTTCATCTGGCGGCCGAGGGTCAGCGCGCCGAACGGACCGTTCACGCCAACGTTCGCCTGTCGCCCGAACAGGCGCCCGCCGTAGTTCAGTGCGCCGGTGCCGGGCTGGAAGCCGTTTTCGAGCACGAAGAAGGCCTGGTAGCCGCCGCCGAGATCCTCCGTGCCTCTCAGCCCCCACCGTGACGGCACCTCGCCGGTCAGCGTCGGCATGCCCGTGAACGATCCGCCGTGCGCGGCGTTGTTGTAGTAGGACACGCCGGTATCGATGATCCCGTACAGCGTGACGCTGCTTTGCGCGCAGGCCGGTCCGGCCAGCGCCATTGCCGTCGCGAGTGCGACGCCCGGTTTCCTTTTCATGACTGTCTCCAAACAGTATGTAGCTATGCTTATCGATTTTTATGGTGACCCGGATGTATCTGGGGTGCCGACGGGTATCGGCAGGACTGCTGGCGTCGCGTGTTACGAGATCGCCGGGTCGCGTTGCCGGCGCGGCGCCGCGGCACGCGAGCCCGCCATGACGACGGCGATTGCCGCGCCGGCCATCGGCACGAGGAACGCGAGATAGAGATGGGACACGGACCAGCCGTCGTCCAGCAGCGCACCGACCGTCATCGGCGACAGGATCGCGCCGAGGCGGCCGATGCCGACCGCGAGACCGATGCCGGTCGTGCGGATTTCGGCGGGATACGGCGTCGGCGACAGCGCGTACATGCCGGCCACGCACGCATTGATCACCGCGCCGAGGCATACCGCGACGGTCATCCCGATGCCGAGCGAGCCCGTGTTCGCGCCGAACACGACCATCAGCGCACCGCCGAGCAGCAGGGTCGCGCCCAACAGGTTGCGAAGGGCGAAGCGCGTCGACAGCAGGCTGAAGAGTGAGGCGCCCGCAATGCCGCCGAGGTTGAGCAGTACGCCGCCGGTGACGCCTTGCGATGCCGACAGCCCGGCCTGGACCAGCAGCTTCGGCGTCCAGCTCACGACGAAATAGAAGCTGCCCATCACGAGGAAGAACGCGATCCACAACGCGATCGTGCGGCGCGCGAGCGGTGCGCGCAGCACGGCCGTCCAGCTCGACGCGGGGCCTGCCGTGCCGATGGACGAGGCCGCGGCCGGCAGCGAGTCGATCGGTGCGCGCTTCATTCTCGCGAGGATGCGGTTGATTTTCTGCAGCGCGTGGTCCGGCCGCCTCGCCAGCAGGAAATCGAGCGATTCCGGCAGCAGCGCGAGCACCATCGGGATCGACAGCAAGGTCAGGACGCCGCCGAACGCGAACACGCTGCGCCATCCCCACGTCGACAGCAGGTAGCCGGCGATGACGCCGCCGGCGGTGGCGCCGATCGCGTAGCCGGTCGACTGCATGCCGATCGCGGCGCTGCGCCATTTGTTCGATGCGTACTCGCCGCTGATGACGGTCAGGCTCGCCAGCATGCCGCCGATGCCGAGCCCCGTGTAAGCACGCGTGACGGCGAGCTGCAGCGTGCTATGCGTGGCCGCGCAGGCGAGCATCCCAGTCGAGATCACGGCGAGGCAGAGCAGGATGATGCGGCGGCGGCCGACGCGGTCGGCCAGCGGCGCGATCAGCACCGAGCCGATGCCCATGCCGGCCAGGCCTGCGCTCAGCAGCAGGCCGATTTCCTTGCCGCTCAGTTTCCATTCGGCCGCCAGGTGCGGCGCGGCAAACGCGATGGCCAGCACATCGAAGCCATCGAGCATGTTCAGCACGACGCAGGCCGTGACCGCCATCGTCTGGAACGCGCTCATCGGGGATTCGTCGATCGTATTGCGGATATTTGCGCTCACGTCAAAGATCCTTCATAAAGTAGTATGACTAATCAAATGGAATGGAGGCCGGCGGCAATGGATGGGACGAAAGCGAATGCGCCGGCTGACGGGCATCCCCGGGGAACACCCGCCGCGGCCGGCAGGCCCCGCTAGTGCGCCGGCACGATGCTTACGCGGGTTCGGGTTGCAGCAGCAGCCGTTCGATCACGCGCCGCGCGCGATTGGGGCCCGCGTCGCCATGAATGTCGATCTGTCGGCCGTCCGGGAACCGCAGCTGATTCCGGTATTGCGCTTCGATCACGGTCTTGTCCTCGTCGAACGTCGCCGCGGACTGCTCGATGACCGTTTGCGCGACGCGCTCGACATCGTGTTGCGGATTGGTCGCGACGGTCCAGAAGTAGTGCGTCGTCGTTTCCGTTTCGGGCGTGATGCCGTGGAAGCCGCGCATATGAAGGCCGCCGCGTGCCGGATCGCACAGGTCGCCGGTGCCGGCGTCGATCGCACCGGTCCAGATCCGGATGTGCGACACGTGGAACTCGATTTCCTGCCAGCGATCGACGCGGGCCGCGAACGGCCATGCGGCGGTGTAGGTCGGCGGCGGGTCGGAATCCGGCATCCGGCGAACCAGTGTCACCGTGTCGCCGTCGCTGCTGACGCGGGTTTCCGCGCCCATGTGCAGCGGCGCGTTGCCGCCGATCGTTTTCAGATGGACATAGCCGAGGTGGCTCAGGTCCATCAGGTTGTCGTGAATCAGTTGATACGGCGCGTCGTAATGGTAATGGCCGCCGCCGAACCGGTATTGCGGATCCGTATGGAACGCGTAGCGGGGCGGCGCGCAGGTCGGTTGAGCGTGCGCGTCGGCGCCGATCCAGATCCACACGATCGCGTCCTGCTCCTGCACCGGATACGACGACACGCACGCCTTCGCCGGAATCCGGTCCTGCCCGGGAATCTCCACGCATGCACCGCCGCGGTCGAACAGCAGGCCGTGATAGCCGCAGCGCAGGCCGCGCGCTTCGAGCGAGCCGCACGACAGCGGCAGCGACTTGTGGCAGCAGCGATCCTCGAGCGCACCGACTTCCCCGGACGGCAACCGGAACAGGACGACCGGAT
Source organism: Burkholderia sp. AU33423 (assembly GCF_002223135.1). Classification (NCBI taxonomy): domain Bacteria; kingdom Pseudomonadati; phylum Pseudomonadota; class Betaproteobacteria; order Burkholderiales; family Burkholderiaceae; genus Burkholderia; species Burkholderia sp. AU33423. The sequence continues at coordinate 2,778,101 of NZ_NKFH01000007.1, read as the reverse complement.
GGCCGAGCAGCGTGCGGGCGACGGGTTTATCCGTCAGTTCGGATGACAGCGCGGCGACCCACCATCGGTCGACGGGGAATTTAGCAGTCTTGATTGATGGACGGGCAGGTTGCTCCATTGATCGTCTCCAGTATTGTGGTGGGCCGCCTCGGGTCGGGCGTGTCCGTCTACAGATCGAGTACCAGCAGGTCGGTTCGTGCTCGCGAGCAGCAGGGCATGAACTGGTCGCCGGCGGCTTTTTCCTCGTCGGTCAGATACGCATCGCGGTGATCGGGCTCGCCTTGCAGCACGCGTGTCAAGCACGTGCCGCACACGCCTTGCTCGCACGACGTCAGCACGTCGACGCCGTTTGCCGCCAGCGCCGCGATGACCGTGCATTCGGCCGGCACGTCGATCACCTGGCCGCTGCTCGCGATCCGGACCTGGAACGCGCGATCCGCGCCGGACGGTGCAACCACGCCGCCGAAGAACTCGTAGTGCAGTCGCGCTTCCGCCCAGTTGCGCTCGCGCGCGGCGTTCAACACCGCATCCATGAAGCCGCGCGGCCCGCATACGTACAGGTGCGTGCCTTCGGGCGCCGCGGCGAGCACGGCGGCCAGGTCGAAGCGTTGCTCGGGCGCGCCGTCGTCGACGTGGAAGCGGGCGCGATCATGGAACCCGGCCGCGTTGATCCGTTCGACGAAGGCCATGCGGTCGGTCGAGCGCGCGCAGTAATGCATGTCGAACGCGCTGCCGGACGAGTACAACCGTTCCGCCATGCTGAGGATCGGCGTGACGCCGATCCCGCCTGCGAGCAGCAGGTGGTGCGGCGCGTCGGGGGCGAGCGGAAACTGATTGCGCGGCACGCCGATCCGCACGGTATCGCCTTGCCGGACGGCATCGTGAATGGCGCGCGACCCGCCGCGGCCGTCGGCATCGCGCAGCACGGCGATCTGATAGCGGTCGCCGTGCTCCGGGTGGTTGCACAGCGAATACTGGCGCACGAGGCCGCCCGGCAGATGCACGTCGATATGAGCGCCGGCGTCGAAGCGCGGCAGCGGCGAACCGTCAGCGCTGACGAATTCGAAGCCGCAGATGTCACGTGCTTCCTGCCACTTGCGGGCCACCCGGACCGTCAGCGTCGCGGCGCTCATGACGCCTCCTTGATCTGCGCGACCGGAATCACGGGCCGCTGCGGGCTCGACGTGTTCTCGTCAGCGAGCAGCCGCTCGATCACCTTGCGCGACAGCACGCCGCCGGCGTCGATGTTGAGTTTTAGCAGTTGGCGGTCCGGCCATTTCTCGAGGTTGAGCTGCTGGCGCTCGAGCATCTCGAGATCCTCGGCGAAGATCTTGCCCTGGCCTTCGCGGATCTCGGCGGTCAGTGCGTGATCGTCGGGCCGGAAGTTGCGCGCCATTCCCCAGAAGTACCAGATCGAGGTGTCCGTCTCGGGCGTGATGAAATCGACCACGATCGACGATGCCTTCCATTCGGCCGGCGCGTCGTAGCCGCCGTGGCCCGCGTGCGCGACGCCCACTTCGATCATCACGTGGCTCGGCGGCGTGAAGCGGCAGATCTGCCAGCGGTCGACCGGCACGTCGTCGGCCAGCCCGTTGCCGCGCAGCGCCATCTGCCAGAACGGCGGCGGCATCACGTTCTCCATGAAGCGGCTCGTGACGACTTCGTCGCCGTGGCTGGTGGTTTTCGGCGGCGCTTCGTCAATTTCCTTCTGGCCGATGCTCGTCGCATGCACGTAGGTCTCGTGCGTGAGGTCCATCAGGTTGTCGATCATCAGCCGGTAGTCGCAGCGGATGTGATACAGGCCGCCGCCGTGGGCCCAGGCCGGGTCTTCCGCCCACGCCAGCGCGGGCAGTTTCGCGGGATCGGCTGCCGACGCATCGCCCGGCCAGACCCAGATGAATCCGTATCGCTCCACCACCGGGAAACTGCGAATCGGCGGGAAGCCGCCGACACGCTGGCCCGGCATGCCGGTCGCCTTGCCGTTGCAGCCCATTTCCAGCCCGTGATAGCCGCACACGAGTACGCCGTCGCGCACGAATCCCAGCGACAGCGGCGCGCCGCGGTGCGGGCAGAAGTCTTCGAGCGCGGCGATCTGGCCATCCGCCGCGCGGTAAAACACCATCGACTCGTTGCAGATCTTGCGGCCCAGCGGCTTGCCGTCGATGTCATCGGGCGTGCACGCCACGTACCACGCGTTCTTGAGAAACATGTTCCTTGTCTCCTTCGGGGCGGTGCCGCCGGGGAGGCGGCCCGATCTTCATTCCGTGTACTGAATGAGATTCAGTGTACTCATTGAGATTGGCTCGAGCAAGGCGGGCGGTATACTGGTTTTCCCGGGAAATGGCGCGACGCAGCGCCATGCCGTCGGCGCGTGCAACCGGCATGCGCCGCTTATGTCATCGACTCATTCATGGAAAAAACGAATCCCGCCGACCTGCCGGTTTTCCCGCTCGATCTGTACGACGAACCCGGGCACCTGATCCGGCGCGCACACCAGATCGCGGTGGCGATGTTCTACGAGAAGCTGGGCCGGGACGTGACGCCGGTGCAGTACGCGGTCCTGCGGATGCTGTACGAGTGCCCGGGGCTCGACCAGGTGACGCTCGCGCAGCGGGTGGCGCTCGATACGTCGACCACCGCCGATCTCGCGGTCCGGCTCGAAGCGAAAGGACTGATCGTGCGCGAAGTGCTGCCGCGGCGGCAGCGCCGCTTGCTGCTGACGCCGGCGGGCGTCGAACTGCTCACGCACCTGATTCCGTCGGTGAAGGAACTGCGGGCCGGCCTGTTCGACGGAATGGGAGAGGACGATTCGCAGGAACTGATGCGCCTGTTGCGCAAGTTCGTCCATTTGAACAACGAGCAGAGCCGCGCGCCGCTGCGCGTCAGCGACGAGTCGTAGCGCCCCCGAACCCCGCGGCGGCGGGGAAGCGGCGATGAGGCGGCGGGCGCGCTGCCCGCCGCGCGTCACCCGCGCGTGCTTTCGCCTTCCAGCCGCCGCACGGCTTCCGCCACTTCGTTCCTGAAGCGCACGAGCGCCGCCTGTTCCGGCGCCGGCGGCTGCACGGCCGCCCACAGCATGTCGACGAGCTGCGTGGCCGTCGTTTCCGCATCGAGCTTGCGGTGCCCGAGGATCGCATCCCACAGCACGTGCTCGATCGGCCCGAACACCATCGAGCGCAGCAGGCTCAGCGGCAGGTCGGTACGCACTTGCCCGGCCGCCTGGCCGCGCGCGAGCACGTCCATCAGCGGCGCGGTGTAGCGGCGCTGCAGCGCGGTGAGCTCGTCGCTCAGCGCATGCTGCTTCGCGCGGCCTTCCGACAGCACCAGCGCGCACAGGCCCGTGCCGTTCACCAGCATCAGCCGCAGGTGGGTGCGCACGATGAACGCGAACTGCTGCTGCACCGATGCGTCCTGCGGCATCCCTTCCTCGAATGCGGCGATGTTTTCGTCGTACCAATCCGCGATGACGCGCGCACACAGCTCGCGCTTGCCGCGGAAATAGCTGAACACCGTCGCCTCCGACACGCCCACGCGCTGCGCGATCTCGGCGGCCGTCGCATGCTCGTAACCTTTTTCGGCGAACACTTCCCGGCCGGCGCGCAGAATGTCCTGCACGCGTTGCTGGGATTTGCGCCCGGCGGGCACGCGCGACGTGTCGGCGCGGTCGGCTTTGACGGTGGCGGTCATGGTGTCGGCGGTAGCGGCTGTCATCCCGGCATGATATCTGAGTGTCACTCAAAAAACTATTGACGCCGAACCCGACGAGGCGCGAAACTGTGCAAAATTTACGCTGTATTGGTCAATGAATCTACGCATTCATTCGATCTGAGCGAAACTCAGAAATCGGTGAGTGCCACACACTTTCTGGAGACGGAGGAGACATGATCAACCTGCCCGGTGTGCAATTCATGCTCGGTGAAGACATCGAGATGCTGCGCGACGCCGTCGCGACGTTCGCGGCGAAGGAAATCACGCCGCGCGCGGCCGAGGTCGACCGCACCGACCAGTTTCCGATGGATCTGTGGAAGAAGTTCGGCGATCTCGGCGTGCTCGGCATGACGGTGGCCGAGGAATACGGCGGCGCGAACATGGGCTACACCGCGCACATGGTCGCGATGGAAGAGATCTCGCGCGCATCGGCGTCGATCGGCCTGTCGTACGGCGCGCACTCGAACCTGTGCGTGAACCAGATCCACCGCAACGGCACGGAAGCGCAAAAGCAGAAATACCTGCCGAAGCTCGTGTCGGGCGAACACATCGGCGCGCTCGCGATGAGCGAGCCGAACGCCGGCTCCGACGTCGTCAGCATGAAGCTGCGCGCCGACAAGCGCGGCGATCGCTACGTGCTGAACGGCACGAAGATGTGGATCACCAACGGCCCCGATTGCGACACGCTCGTCGTCTACGCGAAGACGGACGTCGAAGCCAACTCGCGCGGCATCACCGCGTTCATCGTCGAGAAGGGGATGAAGGGCTTCTCGGTCGCGCAGAAGCTCGACAAGCTCGGCATGCGTGGCTCGCACACGGGCGAGCTGGTGTTCCAGGACGTCGAGGTGCCGGAGGAGAACATCCTCGGCCAGCTCAACGGCGGCGTGAAGGTGCTGATGAGCGGCCTCGACTACGAACGCGCGGTGCTGTCGGGCGGCCCGACGGGCATCATGGCCGCGTGCCTCGACGCGGTGGTGCCGTACATCCACGACCGCAAGCAGTTCGGCCAGGCGATCGGCGAATTCCAGCTGATCCAGGGCAAGGTCGCCGACATGTACACCACGTTCCAGGCCTGCCGTGCGTACCTGTACGCGGTCGGCCGTCATCTCGACTCGGCCGGCAGCGACCACATCCGCCAGGTGCGCAAGGACTGCGCGGGCGTAATCCTCTACACCGCCGAGAAGGCGACGTGGATGGCCGGCGAGGCGATCCAGATCCTCGGCGGCAACGGCTACATCAACGAATACCCGGTCGGGCGCCTGTGGCGCGATGCGAAGCTGTACGAGATCGGCGCCGGCACGAGCGAGATCCGCCGGATGCTGATCGGCCGCGAGCTGTTCGCGGAAACGATGTAACGCCCCACGTCACGCGAACGGAGCCCCGTCGATGCCGATCATCGAATCGAAACTGAATCCGCGCTCGGAAGACTTCCGCGCGAATGCCGCCGCGCTCGAGGCGGTCGTCGCCGACCTGCGCGCGAAGATCGAACAGCTCGCGCAGGGTGGCGGCCAGGCCGCGCGCGACAAGCACCTGTCGCGCGGCAAGCTGCTGCCGCGCGACCGCATCGCGCAACTGCTCGATCCCGGTGCGCCGTTCCTCGAGTTCTCGCAGCTCGCGGCGAACGGCATGTACAACGACGACGCGCCGGGCGCGGGTGTCATCACCGGGATCGGCCGGATTGCCGGCCGCGAATGCGTGATCGTGTGCAACGACGCGACGGTCAAGGGCGGCACCTACTACCCGGTCACCGTGAAGAAGCACGTGCGCGCGCAGGAAATCGCCGCGGAAAACCGGCTGCCGTGCGTGTACCTCGTCGATTCGGGCGGCGCGAACCTGCCGAACCAGGACGACGTGTTTCCCGATCGCGACCACTTCGGCCGCATCTTCTTCAACCAGGCGACGATGTCGGCGGCGGGGATCGCGCAGATCGCCGTCGTGATGGGCTCGTGCACGGCGGGCGGCGCGTACGTGCCCGCGATGAGCGACGAGTCGATCATCGTGAAGGAGCAGGGCACGATTTTCCTCGGCGGGCCGCCGCTCGTGAAGGCCGCGACCGGCGAGGAAGTGAGCGCCGAGGATCTCGGCGGCGGCGACGTGCATACGCGCCTGTCGGGCGTGGCCGACCATCTCGCGCAGAACGACGCGCATGCGCTGTCGATCGCGCGCAACATCGTCAGTCACCTCGCGCCGAAGATCGCGTCGCCGGTCGCGCTGCGCGAGCCGAAGCCGCCGCGCTACGACGCGAAGAGCCTGTACGGCGTGATTCCGGTCGATACGCGCAAGCCGTTCGACGTGCGCGAGGTGATCGCGCGCATCGTCGACGATTCCGAGTTCGACGAATTCAAGGCGCGCTACGGCACGACGCTCGTCACGGGCTTCGCGCACATCTGGGGCCACCCGGTCGGGATCGTCGCGAACAACGGCATCCTGTTCTCCGAATCGGCCGTGAAGGGCGCGCATTTCATCGAGCTGTGCTGCCAGCGCAAGATTCCGCTCGTGTTCCTGCAGAACATCACGGGCTTCATGGTCGGGCGCAAGTACGAGAACGAAGGCATCGCGCGGCACGGCGCGAAGATGGTGACGGCCGTGTCGAACGCGAAGGTGCCGAAGTTCACGGTGATCATCGGCGGCTCGTTCGGCGCCGGCAACTACGGGATGTGCGGTCGCGCATTCGGCCCGCGCTTCCTGTGGATGTGGCCGAACGCGCGTATTTCGGTGATGGGCGGCGAGCAGGCTGCGTCGGTGCTCGCGACGGTGCGTCGCGACGGCATCGAGGCGAAGGGCGGTTCGTGGTCGGCCGAGGAAGAGGATGCGTTCAAGCAGCCGATCCGCGACCAGTACGAGCGCCAGGGCCATCCGTATTACGCGAGCGCACGGTTGTGGGACGACGGCGTGATCGACCCCGCGCAGACGCGCGACGTGCTGGGCCTCGGCCTCGCCGCGTCGATGAACGCGCCGATCGAAGACACACGCTTCGGCGTGTTCCGCATGTAACGGCCGGGAGGGCTGAACGATGCGATACGAAACGATCAAGGTAAGCGAAGCCGGCCGCGTGGCGACTGTCACGCTCGCGCGTCCCGACGTGCGCAACGCGTTCAACGAGACGACGATCGCCGAGCTGACGACCGCGTTCGAATGGCTCGACGCGCACGAAGGCGTGCGCGCGATCGTGCTTGCCGCGGAAGGCGCGGCGTTCTGCGCGGGCGCGGATCTGAACTGGATGAAGAAGATGGCCGGTTACTCGGACGACGAGAACCGTGCCGATGCACGCAAGCTCGCGCGGATGCTCGAGGCGATCCATCGCTGCGGCAAGCCGGTGATCGCGCGCGTGCACGGCGACGCGTATGCGGGCGGCGTGGGGCTCGTCGCGGCGGCCGACATCGCGATCGCCGCCGACGGCGTGAAGTTCTGCCTGTCGGAAGCGCGGCTCGGGCTGATCCCCGCGACGATCGCGCCGTACGTGGTGCGCGCGATGGGCGAGCGCGCGGCGCGCCGCTACTTCACGACGGCCGAGGTGTTCGACAGCGCGCGTGCGGCGTCGCTCGGCTTCATTCACGACGCGGTGCCGGCCGATGCGCTCGACGAAACCGTCGCGAAGCTGGCCGCGACGCTCGTCGCGAACGGCCCCGACGCGGTGAAGGCGTGCAAGCGGCTCGTCGCCGACGTCGCTGGCCGGCCGCTCGACGCGACGCTGATCGAGCAGACCGCCGACTGGATCGCGCGCACCCGCGCCGGCGCGGAAGCGCGCGAAGGGATTGCGTCCTTCCTCGAAAAGCGCACGCCGTCGTGGCGTGAATGATCGCGCAGCGCGCGTGACCCCCTCTTTCCGGACGACACCGAAGCCATGTTCGACAAGATTCTGATCGCCAACCGCGGCGAAATCGCGTGCCGCGTCGCCGCGACGTGCAAACGTCTCGGGATCGCGAGCGTTGCCGTCTATTCCGACGCGGACGCGAACGCGAAACACGTGGCCGCATGCGACGAAGCCGTGCACATCGGCGGCTCGGCCGCCGCGGACAGCTACCTGCGCATCGAGCGCATCATCGAAGCCGCGCGCGCCACCGGCGCGCAGGCGATCCACCCCGGCTACGGCTTTCTGTCGGAGAACGAAGATTTCGCGCATGCGTGCGAAGCGGCCGGCATCGTCTTCATCGGGCCGCCGGTCGACGCGATCGCGGCGATGGGGTCGAAGGCCGCCGCGAAGGCGCTGATGCACGCGGCGGCCGTGCCGCTCGTGCCCGGCTATCACGGTGACGACCAGGACGCGTCCAACCTGCATCGTGAAGCCGACGCGATCGGCTATCCGGTGCTGCTGAAGGCGAGCGCGGGCGGCGGCGGCAAGGGGATGCGCGTGGTCGAGCGCTCCGACGATTTCCCGGCGGCGCTCGCATCGTGCCAGCGTGAAGCCGCGAGCAGTTTCGGCAACGATCGCGTGCTGATCGAGAAATACCTGACACGCCCGCGCCACGTCGAGGTGCAGGTGTTCGGCGACACGCACGGCAATACCGTGTACCTGTTCGACCGCGACTGTTCGGTGCAGCGCCGTCACCAGAAGGTGCTCGAGGAAGCACCGGCGCCCGGTTTGCACGACGACGTGCGCCAGGCGATGGGTGAGGCGGCCGTCGCGGCGGCGCGCGCGGTCGGCTATGTCGGCGCGGGCACCGTCGAATTCATCATGACGGGCGAAGCGTTCTACTTCATGGAAATGAACACGCGCCTGCAGGTCGAGCACCCGGTGACCGAGATGGTCACGGGGCTCGATCTCGTCGAATGGCAACTGCGCGTCGCATCGGGCGAACCGCTGCCGCTGAAGCAGGACGAACTGCGCGTGCAGGGGCATGCACTCGAGGCGCGCCTGTATGCGGAGAACCCGGCGCGCGGCTTCCTGCCGTCGACGGGCACGCTGAAGCACCTGCGGCTGCCGGCCGGCGTCGAGTTCGCGATCGGCGCATCGGCGCGCGTCGACAGCGGCGTGCGCGAAGGCGATGCGATCACGCCGTTCTACGATCCGATGATCGCGAAGCTGATCGTCCATGGCGCGGATCGTGCGGAAGCGCTGAGCCTGATGCTGCGCGCATTGCGTGCCTGTGAAGTGGTCGGCCTGCACACGAACGCCGCGTTCCTGCAGCGGATCGTTGCGTGCGCACCGTTCGCGACGGCCGATCTCGACACGGGCCTGATCGAGCGCAACCACGACGCGCTGTTCGCGCCGCAGGAGCCGCCGCGCGCGATGCTTGCGCTCGCATGCGCGGCGCTGCTCGCGCGCGAACGCGGCGCGACCGCACCGGGTTCGTCGCCGTGGGGCGCGCTGCCGGACTGGCGGCTGAACGGCCGCTATCGCCGCACGCTCGAATGGCACGCGGCCGAACGCGAAGCGGACGTGACGGTCACGTACGAGGACGACGGCGCGGGTACGCGCCTCGCGATTGGCGACGCCGCCGCGCAGCCGTTCGCGTGGACGCGTGGCGCCACGCCGCTCGATTTCGACGTGACGCTCGGCGGTGTGCGCAGCAGCGGCCGCGTGTATGCGGACGGCGACCACTTCCACGTGTTCACGCAGGGCACGGCGGAGACGTTCGAATGGCGCAACCTGCTCGCGCATGCAGGTGACGCGGAGCAGGGCGGTGGCCGCCTGACCGCGCCGATGCCCGGCAAGGTGATCGCGGTGCTGGTCGAGCCCGGCCAGAAGGTCGAAGCCGGCACGCCGCTGATCGTGATGGAAGCGATGAAAATGGAGCACACGATCGGCGCGCCGAGCGCGGGCGTGGTCGCGGAAGTGTTGTTCGGCGTCGGCGACCAGGTGTCGGATGGCGCGCAGTTGCTGATGATGGCGGAAGGCTAAGCAGCGCTTTCGTCGTACACGGGCCGGCGGCTGCCGGCCCGCGCAAACCGCGTCGCGATCCATCGCAGGCACGCGGTTGCGACAGCACCGCCTTGACCCCATCGACAAGCGGCAGCAGCACGAAGCTTTCGATTGAATTACGCACTCGCTGGCTTGGATGACATGCCATGCCGCACATTCCGCACCATGCGTGTTTCTGCCCGCGTGCACACCGATTTTCTCCCGCCACACGACACCATCGTGTAACACGTCGAAATTAGCATCTCGCCGTCGATATGACCGGTGCGCACCCGCGCCTGTGTCACGTCATCACATCCACGGAGAGACGTTATGCGAAACTCGGCCCTACGGCCCTTCGCGGTCGCTGGTCTGATCGCGCTGACCGCACTCCTCGGCGCCTGCAACGACGACGTGACCGCACCCGCCGCACCCGTCGCGCAGCAGAAGGCCGCCTGCGGCGGCGGCGTGGTCGCCACCGCGCAGATGCACTGCCCGCCCGGTTTCACCGCACCTGCCTCCTCGCCCGCTTCCTGATCCCGGCCGTTTCCACCAGAAATCCAATCAAGAGCAACCAGCATGGCCACCCATTCGCGACGCGACTTTCTGAAGTTCTCCGCCGGCCTCGCCGGTGCGACCGCCGCCACCGCACTGCTGCCGGAATCGATCCGCAAGGCGCTGGCGATCGAGCCGAACACCGTGACGGGCACGATCCAGGATGTGCAGCACATCGTCGTGTTCATGCAGGAGAACCGCTCGTTCGACCACTACCTCGGCCACCTGAGCGGCGTGCGCGGCTACAACGACCGCTTCCCGGTCACGCTGCCGAACGGCAAGCCGGTGTGGTTCCAGCCGCGCCAGGAAGACACGTCGAGCGTGATCGCGCCGTTCCGCTACGACACGACCAACCCGGGCGTCAACGCGCAATGTATTGGCGGCCTGCCGCATACGTGGGCGACGACGCACGGCGCGATCGACAACGGCCGCGCGGACCAGTGGGCGGTGCAGAAGTCGAACATGACGATGGGCTACCACGTCCGCGACGACATCCCGTTCCATTACGCGCTCGCGGATGCGTTCACCGTGTGCGACAACTACTTCTGCTCGATTCCGGGCAACACGCACCCGAACCGCATGTACCTGATGACGGGCATGGTCGACCCGCTCGGCACGGGCGGCGGCCCGCTGCTCGACAACACCGACTACATCGACAACCAGTTCGACAAGATCAAGCTGCCGCCTTTCAACTGGACGACCTACCCGGAACGGCTCGAAAAGGCCGGCATCTCGTGGCAGATCTATCAGCAGGGCACCGGGTTCGACAACTTCACCGGCAACTACGGCACGAACATGCTCGCGTGCTTCAACAACTTCGTGAACGCGCCGGCCGGTTCGTCGCTGCAGACGCGCGGGATGAGCACGCGCCCGATCACGCAACTGAAGGCCGACGTGCAGGCGAACGCGTTGCCACAGGTGTCGTGGCTGCTGCCGCCGGCCGCGTATTCCGAGCATCCGAAGTTCACGCCGCTCTACGGCGCGTACTACCTGTCGACGATTCTCGATGCGCTGACGTCGAATCCGGAGGTATGGAGCAAGACCGTCCTGCTCATCATGTACGACGAGAACGACGGCTTCTTCGATCACGTCGTGCCGCCGTCGGCGCCGACGTTGCCGGGCTCCGGCATGAGCACCGTGGATGTGTCGCTCGAGCGGCACAACGTCGTGACCTCGACCCAGACCGGCACGTACACGGCCGACAACCTGCCGTACGGCCTCGGGCCGCGCGTGCCGATGTTCGTGGTCTCGCCGTGGTCGAAGGGCGGCTTCGTCTGCTCGCAGGTGTTCGATCACACGTCGGTGCTGCAATTCATCGAGAAGCGCTTCGGCGTGATGGAAACGAACATCTCGCCGTGGCGCCGCGCGATCTGCGGCGACCTGACGTCGGCGCTCGACTTCTCGAAATCGGATGCGACGCTGCCGACCCTGCCGAGCACGCAGGCGTATGTCGCGCAGGCGGATCTGCAATGCTCGCGGGCGTCGTCGCAGACTGCGCCGGCCAGCACCGCGCAGCAGGTCGTGACCGCGCAGGAACCCGGCACGCGGCCGGCGCGCGCGCTGCCATACGAACTGCACGTGACCGGCCAGCTTCAGGCGCAGGGCTACGCGCTGACGTTCGCGAATACCGGCACGCAAGGCGCGCACTTCTGGGTCTATACGGGGGACGCGACCGCGATGCCGCGCCGCTATACGGTCGAAGCGGGCAAGCAGCTGACCGATACGTGGGCGCTCGACGCGAACGGCAACTACCTGGTGAGCGTGTGGGGGCCGAACGGTTATTTCCGGCGCTTCGCGGGTTCGGCCGCGGCCGATGCCGGCGCGAAGCCTGAAATCACGCCCTGCTACGACACGGCCAACGGCGACGTGTACGTGACGATCGCCAACGCGGGTACCGGCACGCTCACGGTCACGGCCACCGATGTCGCGTACGGCGGCGCACCGCGCACGCTGACGGTGCCGGCCGGGCAGCGCGTCGAGGCGCACTGGGATCTGTCGTGCAGCAGCCACTGGTACGACCTGCAGTTCACGGTGGCGGGGAATGCCGGGTGGACGCGCCGGATCGCGGGGCACGTCGAAACCGGCAAGCCCAGCCTCACCGACCCGGCCGCCGTCGCGCCGACGATTACGGCGATCTGACCGTAGCCCGTGCGTGCCTTCGCGGGGCCGCGTCCGGCTTCCGGCACCGCGAATGTGCCGTCAATCGTGAAAAAGGCGCCGTGAGGCGCCTTTTTCATTCGTCGTGCAAGCAGGATGCGTCGAGGTCGGATCGCATCACGCGCGTGAAATCAGATCGGGCGAAATACCGCAAATTGGTCGCCATCGAGTTTTTCCATGTACCGGGTGTCATGGAGCGTCAGGTTGACCGGCTGGCGCATTTTTGCATTCCGCGTGCTGACCATCCCTGACAGTATGCGGCCGGCGCTCCGCTAGAATGCCGGCTTGCCGCCGGCGAGCGCCGCTTGACGCGGGCGGCGCATCGCGCGCTACACTGCGTCCATTCCATCCCCATCCAATCTTCCATCCTGCCGACGATGACGTCCCCTGCCCTGAACGGCCTGCGCATCGGTATCACGATCGGACTGCGTGCCCCCGACGAAAGCCTGTGGATCAACGGCATCAAGCAGAACGCGTTGTTTCTCGCGAAGCTGCTGATGGCGTCGCCGCACGGCTACCGCGTCACGCTGGTCAACACCACCGATGTGCCGCTCACGGACGCGCTGCCGTGGGATCGCAACGTATTCGACACGCGCGCGTTCGACGACATGAAGGATTCGCTCGACGTGGTGATCGAGCTGGGCGGCCAGGTCAACGGCGAGCAGACGGCCTACCTGAAGGCGCGCGGCGCGAAGCTCGTCAGCTACTGCTGCGGTGTCGAGTACATCAACGTGATGGAGTCGATGTTGTTCGGCCGCCGGCTGTGGGATTCGCTGTTCATCAACCGCGGCTACGACGAGGTGTGGGCGATTCCGCAGATCGCGCCCTCGTCGCTGCCGTTCCTGCAGTCGCTGCGCCGCTGCCCGGGGCGCGTCGTGCCGTTCGTGTGGGATCCGATGTTCCTGAGTGCGCGCGCCGCGCCGCTGCCCGAGCACGGTGAATACCGGCCGCGCAGCGAGCCCGGCAAGCGGCTGACGGTGATGGAGCCGAACCACGACGTGGTGAAGTTCTGCGTGTATCCAATGCTGATCATCGACGAAGCGTATCGCCGCGATCCCGACGCGATCTGCTTCACGCACGTGACGAATGCCGACCGCCTCGCACACGACAGCCCCGAGTTCGTGATGCTGATGAACTACCTCGACATCGTGCGCGCGGGCAAGGCGAGCTTCGTCGGGCGCTTCGATACGCCGCTGTTCCTGGCCGACCTGACCGATATCGTCGTGTCGCACCAATGGTCGAACCCGCTCAACTATTTCTATTTCGACGTGTGCTGGCAGGGCTATCCGCTCGTGCACAACGCGAGCCTCGCGCCCGATCTCGGCTACTACTATCCGGACAACGACGTGCAGCAGGGCGCCGATGCGCTGCTGCGCGCGCTGCATACGCACGATGACGACTGGGAAGCGTACACGCGGCGCCAGCGCGAGATCCTCGGCCGCTATACGTCGGCCAATCCCGCACTCGTCGCCGAATACGACGCGCTGCTCGCGAACCTGGTCGGCGCATCGGCCGCGTAAGGCACGATTTTTCGCGCGACGCACACACCGTCGCGCCGAATCCCGCCATCGGGATTGTCCCGCCCTCATGTCTGACGAATGGATGCCGTTAAAAAAGAAACCGCCGAACCCGATCGGTTCGACGGTTTTTGAAGGCACGAATTTGACGGCTCCGAGGGAAGTCCGTCAAAAATCATTTTATAGGTTAACAAGTATTTAAGATTGTTAAAAATGGTCCGATCGATAATCGTCATATGAATTAAATTGGTATTATTGATTCAATGTGGCTGGATTCCAGGTTGGAAATTCAATAATTCGTTTGAAACAATAAAATTGAATGCTGCGACGATCGAATGACGTGCGGCGGCCGATTTTCGACCCTGGAAAAACCGGGTGGCCGGCCACCTAGGCGCGCTTGGCAGCGGGCGAAGACACAAGACTTTCCGGGCCGGTATTTATCTGATTAATTGATAATTTCCTGATTTCCGAGATCCGTAAATTGCGAGGAAATCGAGTCGGATCGGGTTGTTTAGGTGCGACGAATAAACAGTATCTGGGTCGGGGGTTCCGTAATTTGCGTTAATGTGACCTGTCGCACATTCGGTATCGTGCACACATGGTGTATTTCCAGTAACTGAATATCGTTGAAAAATATCGAATTTGACGGCGCGCCGAAGCGAAAAGTACGCCCCCGGAAAAGATCGACATAACAGGATAGGCCGGGTAGGCGGCGGAGCGCGTCATGGTCGGCTTGCTCCGCATGTTTCTTGAGGTCGAGCCGCGATCGGCGGCTCGCCATTTGCCGGAGCGCCGGATGAATGCGGTCGAAGCTCGCCAGGAGGCGAATCGGGAAGCGAATCGTGACGAAATCGATCTCGTGTTCGGCACCCCCGACGATCATCCCGACCTTGCGTCGGTACGCAGTTTCGTGGAAAGCCGGCTCGGGTTCGCACAAGAGCCCGTGTGCCGGGCCGACCTGTCGGGTGGTGTGCTGTACCAGGAATGCCTGGCGCGATTGCGGTGGGGTGAGCGCGATGCGCTGCCGCCGGTCGCGTTCCTGCCGCGCCTCGAGGCGCTCGGGCTGATGCGGTGGTTCGACCGGCTCGTGGTCGGCCGGACGATCGACGCGCTGCGTGCCGATCCGGCTGCCGTCTACGGCTGCAACGTGGCGGCGGCGAGCGCGGTGGTCGACGACGCGTGGCTGGCCATCTTCAGGCGGCTCGAGCGCGAGCCGTCGGTCGCGGCGCGCCTGGTGGTCGAGATCACGGAGACGGGGCCGCTGAATCCCGTCGCGGGGCGATCGTTCGTGAACCGCTTCCAGCAGGCCGGGTGCCGCATCGCGATCGACGATTTCGGTGTCGGCTTCAGCGCATTGAACAACCTGGTGGTCGGCAATCCCGACATCGTGAAGCTCGACCGGTCGATCCTGTCGATGATCAAGCGCAACGCGATCGGGCGTTACCAGTTCCGCCGGCTGATCGCGTTCGCGCATGAAGGTGCGCGACACGTCGTCGTCGAAGGCGTGGAGAGCGAGGGCGACCGGCAGATCATCGTGGATGCCGGCGTCGCCTGGGCGCAGGGCATCCGTTTTTCGTGGCGGTCGCCGGCCGCCGCGTGACGACGCGGGAACGGGCGAGGTGGCGTGCATGATGCGCGCCGATGTCGGGCGTGATCGGCGCGTGGCCGGGACGAATCGCAAAGGGGCTGAGCATGGCAGGGACGAAGGCCGGAGGCGGAACGGGCACGCAGGCGGCCGGTGTGCGCGACCTCGTCGCGATCACCGAGCTGGCCGACATGCTGTGGCAACTGGGCGCCGAATCGACCGATGTGACGATCGACGTCGCGCCCTATCTCGACGGCCTGACAGCCATTGCGCGCCGCATTCAGCGAATGAAGCCGCTCGACGCCAGCGGCCGCGAGCTGGCGGCGCGGCACTATTACGCGGCTGTCATCGCGGGTGCGTGCGGCGACGATTCGGCCATCGCGCGCGGCGTATCCGACGGCCTCGTCAAGCAATCCGGCGGCGCCAGCCGGCCGGTGGCGCATTGCTTCGCGGTGCTCGCGCGGATGGGGCGGCGGCACGGCCGCACGTTCGCCGCGCAGAGCGGCGATCGGGTGCTAGTCTAGCGCCCGTTCACGCCAGTCCCGGGCCCTGGCGCAGCGCGAGACGCGCGCCCCGCGTCGACATCGTCCGCACGCCGCGGCCGCGATCCGCATCCCGTCGATCAATCCTTCCCGAATCCGCCGAGCACGAGCGCCATCGCGCGGTCGACCGCGTCGTCCCATTGGCCGACGCGCGCGGCGCGCACGATCCGGATGCCCGGATAGAGCGCGGTGCGCGAGCCGGTTTCCCAGCGCGCGTCGGCTTTCGGGCTGAGCAGCAGCACGGCCGGCACGCCGAGCGCGCCGGCGAGGTGGATGTGCGCGGTGCAGGTGGTCACCACGGCATCCAGCGCCAGCATCAGCCCCGCCAGGTCGCTGAAGTCGCCGATCGCGTGATGCGGAAACGTCACCGGCAGGTCCGATTGCTCGGACTGCGCGGACAGGTCGCGGTTGATGCAGTACGCGGCGTGGCCATGCATCCGCGTCAGCGGCGCGAAGTCGCGCAGGCTGGCCGCGCGATGGAAGCGCGCGTCGCTTTCGTCGCGACCGCGCCAGTTGAGCCCCATGCGGCGCGTGCCGGCGGGATGGCCGTCGCGCGACACGCGCTCGCGCCACGCGGCCGCGCGCTCGGGCGGGCACGACAGGTAGGCGGCCGCCGAGCCTGCGGGCGCCGGCGCGTAGCCGAACTG
Organism: Burkholderia sp. AU33423; assembly: GCF_002223135.1. Lineage (NCBI taxonomy): Bacteria > Pseudomonadati > Pseudomonadota > Betaproteobacteria > Burkholderiales > Burkholderiaceae > Burkholderia > Burkholderia sp. AU33423. Next base: position 2,761,551 of record NZ_NKFH01000007.1, on the reverse strand, counting down.
CGCGGCGAGCATCAGGAACGAACACCAGTAGTCGTGCGCGAGCGGCGACGTGTCGACCCATGCGCCATGTGCGCCGACGAATTCGATGTGCGGGAACGTGTGACGCAGCAGGCCCGTCAGCGCGTCCGGCACGACAACGGTCACGCTCGTGCAGCCGAGTGCGCCGAGCGCAGGCAGGTAGCGCGCGTACTGGAGCTGGTCGCCGACGCCGCCGTAGCTGAGCACGAGCAGCCGTTTGCCGTGCAGCGGCTGGCCCTGGTAGAGCCGCTCCGTCGGCAGCCCGAACTGGGCGGCCGTCAGCACGTTTTCGCTGGCGATGGTGGCGCGGGCGGCCTCGTCGCGCCGGCCGGCGCGCAGCAGCAGCGCCGAGCGCGCGAGTTCGATGCGCCCACGCGTCGCGTCGGGCAGGGCGGCAGGATCGCCGAAGCGTTCGAGCGCTTCGAGCCCGGCTTCGGGTGCGCCGGCGAAGCCGTAGCACGACGCGAGCTGCAGCGCGATCGCATCGTCGTCGAGCCCGCGGCCGCGCGCACGCTGCCAGCGCTCGATTGCATGGCCCCATTCGCCGCGTGACTCGTGGTCGAGTGCGAGATTCCAGTTCGTTTCCGGCGCCTCGGCGTCGGCGGCTGCCGCTGTCGCTGCCGGGAGCGCCGCATCGTCTTCCGCCTTCGACGTGACGGCGAGCGGTTCGCCCGAGATGATCAGCTTCTGCCGGTCCCAGCGCGGGTTCGGCACACACAGCATGTTCAGGCCGTCGATCCGGTAGAACGTGTAGTCGAGGCCGGCGAAGGTGGCGATGATCGGCGCCTCGCCGACTTTCCAGTATTCGATCCAGCACCACGGCAGGTGCGTCTCGATCAGCCGGCGCGCGCCGCGCAGCGCGTCGATCTCCATCCCTTCGATGTCGAGCTTCAGGAAATCCAGCCGAGGCAGCCCGAGCGAGTCGAGCCGCACGACGGGTGTCGGCGTGCCGCCGTCGGCTTGCCCGTCGACGAGCGAAATCTGGCCGAAGTCGGCCTCCTGTCCGTAGTCGACGTCGGGCACCTTCATCGTCCCGTTGACGCCGGCGAGCCCCATGTTCAGCAGATGGACGTTGTCGAGCTGGTTGAGCGCGACGGTGCCGCCGAGCGCATGGAACAGCGTGCGCTGCGGCTCGAACGCATACACGCGGCCGCCGCGCGCCCGCAGCCGGTGCGCGATCGGCACGCACACGAGCCCCGCATTTGCGCCGCCGTCCACCGCGATCGCATCGTCCGGCAACTGGTCGATCACGTGCAGGATCGTGTCGAGCTCGTCCTGGATGTGCGGCCGGCCGGTCTTGATCAGCGCTTCGGCCTGAAACGCGCAGTGCCGGTTGATGACGAACGGGCCGTGGATCGAATCGATCACGACGAAATTGCGGACGGTCTGATTCATGGGCGGGGCGTGTGCGAAGGAGGTCAGCCGAGCGCGCGGCCGTCGAACAGCTGCCGGATCTGCGCGGAATATGCGTGGACGTTGTGCTCGGCGAGCGTGTCGACCTGGTGCAGGCAGCGGCGGGCCGCGGCCGCGTAGTCGTCGAGCCGCCCGTCGTGCGTCTGCGCGGCGGTCGCGATCGCACGCGCCGCATCGAAGATCTCGAAGTCCGGGTAGTAGTAGCCGACGTCGCGCAGGAACGGCGAGTTGTGCACGAGCGGGTAGTTGCCGTACAGCGCGTCATACAGCAGGTAGTTGAGGCCGTTTTCCCAGTGATGGGACACGACGATGTCGGTGTGGTGCGCGGCCCACGCGACGAACGGCGCGCGCACGTCGGCGGTTGCCTTGCCGTCGCGCACCATCTCGAGCCCGAGCGCGAGATGCTTGAAGGTGACGTTTTCCTTCTTGTCGAACGTGTTGGTCATGAACACGTGCTCGACGAGCTCCGGATGCTCGACGTAGCACGCGTTCGCGGCGAGCATCGGCACGATCGAGCTCTTCACGACATTCAGGTTCGGTTCGAAGAACGCGATGCGCTTCGCGGTGCCGTGGTTGCGATAGCCGAAGCGCGCTTTCAGTTCAGGATCGGCGTCGAGGCTGCGTTCGATGAAATACGGCGACCAGATGTGCGGCAGCTCGATCACCGGCGCGCGATAGACAGCCTGGAAATACGCCGCGCACGTGTGCATGTGCTGCGGGTTGGTCCAGATCTCGTCGAACTGCACGCGGTTCGGGTTCGGCCGCCACTGATTCTTCTCGAAGTTGATCGTCTCGACCGCGATCACGTAGTCGTTGCCGAAGCGGTACGACACGCACTTGCCGCCGCGCCGGCGCACGGCATCCGTGTGGGTCTGATCGATGAACGCATTCATCTCGATCAGCAGGTCGGTCTGGTGGACGACGGCCGACAGCGGCCGCAGCGCGTCGCCGAACGCGTCCATCATCAGCGCTTGCGGATAGTCGGTGATGCCGTCGTCGTGCGCGAGCCAGACCTCGCCGATCAGCGGCGACTGCTTCAGCAGCATGTACAGGAACACGCAGTGCTGGTTCGCGCCGTTGTACCAGATCGACTGCGTCGCGTCGCGCTGCACGTTCATCGTTATCGCGACATTGAGTTTCATCGGATGCTCCGTGGAGGCGCGGCGCGCGGTTTATTGCGCGAAATTCTGCGACTGGCGCGGCACGTAGCCCGTCAGGTGCCAGCGGCCGTCATCTTCGAGTCGGAAGCTCAGCTTCTCGTAGACGGTCGCGCCGCTCGTCAGCGTGGTCGTGTAGTCGACGTTCGCGTAAAGCCCGTCGGGCGTCGTCGCCGCATTCGTGTAGCGGATGCGCGTGATCTGCGCCCAGCCGCGACGGCTGACCGTGCCGACCGACTGGCGTGCATGCTGCATGTCGGCCGCGAACTGGTCCTGCTTGATGCGCGCCTTCACGAATGGGGCCGCGTCGGTCCATACCGCGCCGTACTGGCCGGCATCGAGCTGCTTGAACACCGCATCCGAGTCGCGGAGCAGCGCGTCGGCCGATTCGCCGGCGGATTGCGCGTGCGCGCCGATCGCGATCGTAGCGACGGCGCAGCCGATCAGCCATTTTGCTCGGGTGAGGGACGGGCGTGCGTTCATGTCGGAGTCCGGACGGGGCGGTGCGTCACGCGTCGCGATAGAGGGTGGCGATCGCGTCCGTATAGGCGGCGACGTTCTCGGGGTTGTAGATGCTGACGGAGCTGAGCACGTGCTTCGACTGCTCGCGGTACGCCTCGAGGTTCGCGTCGTGCTCGGTGAACGCCTTCAGCAGCGCGCGGCCGCCGGCCTGGCAGTCGAAGTCCGGATAGAAATACCCGGCCTTGCCGAGGAACGGCGAGTTGTGGATCAGCGGGTAGTCGCCGTACAGCAGCTCGTAGTACAGGTAGTTCTGCGCGTTTTCCCACGTGTGCGATACCACCGCATCGCCGTACGCGGCCATGAACTCGTACACCGCATAGCGGCTTTCGAACGTCGTGATCCCGTGGTTCACGATGTCGAGGCTCTTCGCGAAGTGGACGAACGTCGCATGTTCCTTCAGGTGCAGCGTGTTGCACACGCGCACGAACTCGAGGAAATCGGGCTTGGCCCGATACGCTTCCTCGGCCACCAGCATCGGGATGATGCTCGTTTTCACCATGCAGATGTTCGGCTCGAACATCGTCACGCGCCAGCGCGGCTTGCCGGGCTCATAGCCGAACGACAGCCCGGCGCCGAGCGTCGCGCGCGCCTTGTCGAACAGCATCGGGTGCCAGATGTGCGGGACGATCGTGACGGGCGCGCGCAGGCCCGTCTGGTAGTAGTGCAGGCACGAGCGCTCGAACTCGGGGATCGTCCACACGGCGTCGTACGGCGCGCCCGAGAACAGGAAGCCCGACGGCTTGTCGAACATCGCGCGTTCGATGTCGATCACGTAGTCGTTGCCGACCCGCATCGTGACGACCTTGCCGCCGCGCTCGCGGAACGCGCGCAGGTAGTCGGCGCCGAACTGGGCGCTCATTTCGATCAGTACGTCGCAGCGCTGCAGCGCTTCGTCCATCGACAGCAGCGGCACGTCCCATTCGCCGAGCATCATCTGCGGATCGGCGACCTGTTCGCCGCCGTTCACCATCACGGCTTCTGCGACGAGCGGCGACTGGCGCAGCAGCAGGATCAGCAGCAGGCAGTTCTGGAAGATGCCGTTTTCCCACAGCGACTGGCCGGCGCCGCGCACGAACAGCGACACGCCGACGACGAGACGCTTGCCCTCGCCGGGCGCTTGACGGGCATTGGAGTCCGACATGCGTATGCTCCGGTTCAGGCGACCAGACGCGAGACGAACGCGTCGAGGTTCGCGGGGTTGTCGATCGAGACCGACTGCAGCAGCCGGCCGGCCTTCGTGCGGTAGTCGTCGAGGCGTTCGTCGTGATGCAGCCACGCTTCGAGCAGCGCGCGGCCGCCCGCGGCGGAATCGAAGTCCGGGTAGTAGTAGCCGGCGTCGCCGATCAGCGTCGAGTTGTGGATCAGCGGGTAGCCGCCGTACAGCACGTCGTAATACAGGTAGTTCTGCCCGTTTTCCCAGTGATGCGACACGACCGCGTCCGCGTGGCGCGCCATGAAGCCCGGCAGGTCGAGGCGCGGCTCGAAGGTCGCCTTGTGCTGGCGCACGAGGTCGAGGCTGTTCGCGAAGTGCACGAAAGTCGGATGTTCCTTCATGTGCAGCGCATTCACGACGAACATGTGCTGAACCGCGTCCGGGCGCGCACGGTAGAACTCGTCGCACGCGAGCATCGGGTAGTGGCAGGACTTGGCGACCGAGATGTTCGGTTCGAGCATCGCGAGGCGCCATGGGCGGGCGCCGGGCTGATAGCCGAACGTCGCGCCTTCCGCGGCGAGCGCGGCGATGCGGCGCTCGAGGAAGTACGGAGACCAGATGTGCGGCATCAGGTGGACCGGCGCGCGCAGGATGGTCTGCAGCATCGGTGCGGCCGTCTTGTCGTATTGTGGCAGCAGCCACACTTCGTCGAACGGTGCGCCGTTGAAGATGTGCCCCGACGGTTTGCCGAAGATCGGGGTTTCGCACAGGCCGGCATACACGTGCCCGCAGAAGAACGCGGCGATTTTCTTGCCGAGCGCCTTCATGTGCCTGAGCCATTCCACCGGCAGCTGCGCGCCCATTTCGATCACGACGTCGAGTTCGTGCGTGACGTCGGAGGGCTTCACGAGCGGGATGTCGAGGCCGTCGAGTTCGAGGCCGGCCGGCAGCGCGCTGGCGTCGCCGCCGTTCAGGAAGTAGACGGGGCCGACACGATCCGAGCGCTTGAGCATCATCGCGAGGAACGCGATGTTCTGGTGTATGCCGTTTTCCCAGATCGCCTGGCCGTCGCGTGCAAACAGCGAGATGCCGACCGCCGGCCGTTGCTTGCGGGTGCCGCCCGAGGCGGCTTCATTGATGTCCGTCACCGGTTGGTTTCCTCTGCGGCGTCGTGCGTCCGGGCATCGCGTCGAGCGTCTGGCCTGGAAGCGGCGCGCCGTGGATTGTCATGGTTGCATGTGCGCCGGTGCGCCGCGGCGGGCGAATCGGGCGACCTGGTTCGCGAGGGCGGCAGCCGGTTTCCGGCGTGTCGTCGCGCACGCCTGGCACGGCGTGCGATTCGGGCTGGCTGCCCCGGCGACTGTCTGCGGCGATTGTGGCACGGAAACCACCGGTTTTGGCGGGACGTGACGAACTTTGACATAGCCGCCGGCCAACGGAAACGGGCGCCGGCGAAGCGGCGCCCGGGCGGTCCGGCGGCGGTCGGGTGCGGGGCCGGCGCGGCGCTGGCGGCCGGCCGGACCGGGGTGCCGCGCGCGGCGGCGGCCCGCTCAGTGCTGCAGGCGGATTTCGACGCGGCGGTTGCTGGCGCGGCCTTCCGGCGTCGCGTTGGACGCGACCGGATCCGCCTTGCCGCGACCGGTGACCGTCAGCGAGTCGGTCTTCAGGCCGTGCGCCTTCAGGTACGCCGCGACGGATTCGGCGCGGCGCTTCGACAGCGCGAGGTTGTAGTCGTCGCTGCCCACCGAATCCGTAAAGCCGGTGACGCTCACCTGCGAGTACGTGTGGTCGGCGCGCTCGCTCAGCAACCGGTCGAGCGATTCGCGCGCGGTCGGGGCGAGCGTCGCGTGGTCGGTCGCGAACAGCGCGTCGCCCGACAGGTTCACCTGTTCGACGACGGCAGCCGCCGGCGCGCCGGCCGACGCCGCTTCGGCCGGCGCCGCGCCGCACTGGAACACGAGTGTCGCGGGATCGGATTTGTCCCGCAGCGCGCGGGCCGAGTCGACGGCGCGCACCGGCTCTTCGCCGCAAATCTTGCGGGCGGCCTTCATGCAGGTCTGCGGGCCTGACAGCAGGCCGTGGCAGTCCACCTGGAAGGTCCGCACGCCGTCGCGCGGCTGCAGTTCGGAGGCGCTGAAGGTCGGGCCGGATGCGGTCGAGCACGCGGCGAGGGCCGTTGCGGAAAGTGCGAGCGCAAGAGCGAGTTTGTTCACGGTTACATCCTCAATGCTTGGGTTGACTGAAGCCCGCCACGGGTGGCGCGGCGGGCTCGTCCGGCCGTCGGGGCCGCCGCGGGCCGTCCGGCTGGCGAGCCGGGTGGCCTGGCGGCGCGACGCGTTACTTCCACTGGTACAGCATGCCGGCGCCGATCACCTTCTGGCCGCCGCTGAAGCCGCCGTTGATCGACGCCTTCAGGTTCTCCGTGATGCGAGCCTGCATGTTGACCGCCATCGCCTTCTGGCCGAGGAAGGTCGACGTACCCACGCCCATCCCGAAGTTGGCATCGCGATCGAGCTGCGGGATCGATGCCATCGCGCCGACGGCCGCGATACCCTGCTTCGCCATCTGGTCGGTCTGCTGCAGTTGCGAACCCAGCGAGTTGATCTGCGCCTGCTGGCCCGACAGTGCCGTCGACAGCGTCGTCTGCACCTGCGTCAGCTGGTTCACGTTCACCGCGTCGGTGCCTTGCGTACCCGGCGCGACGTTCGTGATCTGGCGCTGCTGCTGGTCGCTGCCGACCGACACCACGTTCGAGCGGCCGCCGTCGTTGGAGCCCGCGCCGATCGCCACCGAGTTCGAACCGGCGGTGACGGTCGGGACGTCGGTGCCCTTGCCGTTCATGTCGGCCGCGATGCCGTTGTTGTTCACCGAACGCGTCGTGTTGTTGTTGATCGTCGTCGACAGCGAGTTCAACGTGTTGTTGATGTTGTTCACGCCGGTCGACAGCGAGGCCACGTTGCTGTTCGTCGTGCTCAGGCCGGTGGACAGCGAGCCGATGCCGGTCGAGGTCGACGTCGACAGCGAGTTGACGTTGCTGTTCGTCGTGCTCAGGCCGGTCGACAGCGAGTTGATCGCGGTCGAGGTCGACGTGGACAGCGAGGCCACGTTGCTGTTCGTCGCGCTCAGGCCGGTGGACAGCGAGTTGATGCCCGTCGACAGCGACGCGACGTTCGACGCGGTCGACGTCGACAGCGTGTTGATCGCGTTGTTCGTCGCGTTGAGCTGGCTGCCGTTGATCGCGTCCGTGCTGCTGGCCGAGATCCGGCCTGCGGCGACGTTCGTGATCTGGCGTTCCTGGCCCGGTGCGCCGACGCTCACCACGCCGACCGGCGAGCCGCCTGCGAAGGGGTACGTGACGCCGCCGATCGTGGCGCTCGACGTCGGGTTCGCGGCGCTCGTGACCGAGTTCGCGCCGAGTGCGATCGAGTTGGCGACGTTGGCCTGTGCGTTCGTGCCGAAGGCGAGTGCGTCGGCGGCGGTTGCCTTCGCTGCCGAGCCGTACGCTTGTGCGCCGGTGGCGCTTGCCGTGGCCTGGTTGCCGAGCGCGATCGTGTTGTCCGCGGTGGCCTGGTTCGAGCTGCCGAGTGCGAGCGCGCTCGCGCCATTGGCCGTGTTCGCGTTGCCGAGCGCCACTGCGCCGTTGCCGGTCGCCGTGTCGTTCGCGCCCATCGCCACCGCGCCGGTACCCGTTGCGATGCTCGGGTCGCCGATCGCGACCGCGCCGTCGCCGGTTGCCGTGTTGCCGGAGCCGATCGACACGGCCTTGCCGCCCGTTGCCGATGCGTTCTGGCCGATCGCGACCGCGCCTGCCGTCTGCGCGTTCGAGCCGTCGCCGACCGCGACGCTGCTGGTGCCGGCCGCGCTGGCGTTCACGCCGGCTGCGAGGGCGTTGGTGCCCGTTGCGCCCGTGTTGTCGTAGTTGGCTTGCTGCACGCCGTTGTCGTTGACGCTGTAGTAGTGCGTCTTCGCGGCGTTGATCGCGGTCGAAGTCGAGGTCGACAGCGAGGTGATCGAGCTATTCGCCGAGGACAGGCCGGTCGAGGTCGAAGTCGACAGCGAGGTTACCGAACTATTCGTCGAGCTGAGGCCCGTGGAAAGCGAACCGATCGAGCTGTTGGCTGACGAGAGGCCGGTCGAGGTGGAAGTCGACAGCGAGGTGATCGAGCTGTTCGCCGACGAAAGGCCCGTCGAAGTCGACGTCGACAGCGACGTCACCGAACTATTCGTCGAGCTGAGGCCGGTCGACAGCGAGCCGATCGAGCTGGTGGCTGACGAGAGGCCGGTCGAGGTGGAGGTCGACAGCGAGGTGACCGAGCTGTTCGTCGAGCTCAGGCCGGTCGACAACGAGCCGATCGAGCTGGTAGCCGACGAAAGACCGGTCGACGTGGAAGTTGACAGCGAGGTGACCGAGCTATTCGTCGACGACAGGCCCGTCGAGGTCGAGGTCGACAGCGAATCGATCGAGCTGTTGGCCGACGAGAGGCCCGTCGACGTGGAAGTCGACAGCGACGTGATCGAGCTGTTGGCCGAGGACAGACCGGTCGACGTGGAAGTCGACAGCGACGTGATCGAGCTATTCGCCGAAGACAGGCCGGTCGACGTGGAAGTCGACAACGACGTGATCGAGCTGTTGGCCGAGGACAGACCGGTCGAGGTCGAGGTTGAGAGCGAATCGATCGAGCTGTTGGCCGACGAGAGGCCGGTCGAAGTCGAGGTCGACAGCGAGGTGATCGAGCTATTCGCCGAGGACAGGCCGGTCGAGGTCGAAGTCGACAGCGAGGTTACCGAACTATTCGTCGAGCTGAGGCCCGTGGACAGCGAACCGATCGAGCTGTTAGCCGAAGACAGACCGGTCGAGGTCGAAGTCGACAACGACGTCACCGAACTATTCGTCGAGCTGAGGCCCGTGGAAAGCGAACCGATCGAGCTGTTAGCCGAAGACAGACCGGTCGAGGTCGAAGTCGACAACGACGTCACCGAACTGTTCGTCGAGCTGAGGCCCGTGGACAGCGAACCGATCGAGCTGTTTGCCGACGAGATACCGGTCGACGTCGAGGTCGACAGCGAGGTGATCGAGCTGTTCGCCGACGACAGACCGGTCGAGGTCGAAGTCGACAACGACGTCACCGAACTATTCGTCGAGCTGAGGCCCGTGGAAAGCGAACCGATCGAGCTGTTAGCCGACGACAGGCCGGTCGAAGTCGAGGTGGACAACGAGGTGATCGAGCTATTCGCCGACGAAAGGCCCGTCGAAGTCGAAGTCGACAGCGAGGTTACCGAACTATTTGTCGAGCTGAGGCCCGTGGAAAGCGAACCGATCGAGCTGTTTGCCGACGACAGGCCGGTCGAAGTCGAGGTGGACAACGACGTGATCGAGCTATTCGCCGAGGAAAGGCCGGTCGACGTCGACGTGGACAGCGACGTGATCGAGCTATTCGCCGAAGACAGGCCGGTCGACGTGGAGGTCGACAACGACGTCACCGAACTGTTCGTCGAGCTGAGGCCCGTGGAAAGCGAACCGATCGAGCTGTTCGCCGACGAGAGGCCGGTCGAAGTCGAGGTGGACAACGAGGTAATCGAGCTATTCGCCGACGACAGGCCAGTCGAGGTCGAAGTCGACAGCGACGTCACCGAACTATTCGTCGAGCTGAGGCCTGTGGAAAGCGAACCGATCGAGCTGTTAGCCGAAGACAGACCGGTCGAAGTCGAGGTGGACAACGAGGTGATCGAGCTGTTTGCCGACGAGAGACCGGTCGAAGTCGAGGTCGACAGCGACGTGATGGAGCTATTCGCCGAAGACAGGCCGGTCGACGTGGAGGTCGACAACGACGTGATCGAGCTGTTAGCCGAGGACAGGCCCGTCGACGTGGAAGTCGAGAGCGAGGTGATCGAGCTGTTGGCCGACGACAGACCCGTCGACGTGGAAGTCGACAGCGAGGTTACCGAACTATTCGTCGAGCTAAGGCCCGTGGACAGCGAACCGATCGAGCTGTTGGCTGACGAGAGGCCGGTCGAGGTGGAAGTCGACAACGACGTGATCGAGCTGTTTGCCGACGACAGACCCGTCGACGTGGAGGTCGACAGCGAAGTGATCGAGCTGTTAGCCGAGGACAGGCCAGTCGACGTGGAAGTCGAGAGTGACGTGATCGAGCTGTTAGCCGACGAGAGGCCGGTCGACGTGGAGGTCGACAGCGAGGTGATCGAGCTATTCGCCGACGACAAGCCGGTCGAGGTCGAAGTCGACAACGACGTCACCGAACTATTCGTCGAGCTGAGGCCCGTGGAAAGCGAACCGATCGAGCTGTTAGCCGAGGATAGGCCAGTCGAAGTGGAGGTCGAGAGCGACGTGATCGAGCTGTTAGCCGACGAGAGGCCGGTCGACGTGGAGGTCGACAGCGACGTGATCGAGCTGTTAGCCGACGACAGACCCGTCGACGTGGAAGTCGACAGCGAAGTCACTGAACTGTTAGTCGTGCTCAAGCCCGTCGACAGCGACGAAATGGCGCTGGTCGCGGTGTTGACCTGTTGGGCGACCGAATAGAGTTGGCTGCCGTTGATCGCGTCGGTACTGGTCGACGTTACCTGGCCAGCGGCGACGTTGGTGATTTGGCGCTCGTTGTTGAGGCTACCGACGCTAACGGTGCCGACCGGCGTGGTGCCTGCGAATCCGCCGAACGTGACGCCGCCGACGGTCGCGCTGCTCGTGGCAGTGGCCGTGCCGGTCTGCGAATTTGCGCCGAGCGCCACGGAGTTGCTGTTGCCGGCGGAGGCGCCGTTGCCGATGGCAATGGCATTCTTGGCGCTGGCGACGGCGCTGGTGCCGATGGCGACAGCGTCGGTGCCGGTCGCGGTGCTGTCGGCGCCGGTCGAGTTCGCGTGGAAGTACTTGATGCCCTGGCTGTTGATGTTGTTGATCGCCGAGCCGACGCTGTTGGCGGTCGACGTCGTGCCATTCGCGTTATAGGTCGTGTACGCCGGCGCGGAAACGGTCCCGGTCGTCGGGTCGTACGTGGACCCGCCGCCGAGTGCCGACGCCGTGCTGGTACCAAGGTTGTTGGTCTTGGTCGTAATCGTGCTCAGGCCGGTCGACGTGGAGGTCGACAGCGATGTGACCGAGCTATTGGTCGAGCTCAGGCCGGTCGACAACGATCCGATCGAGCTGGTAGCCGACGACAGGCCGGTCGACGTGGAAGTCGACAGCGAGGTGACCGAGCTGTTGGTGGAGCTCAGGCCAGTCGACAGCGATCCGATCGAGCTGGTAGCCGACGACAGACCCGTCGACGTCGACGTGGACAGCGAAGTGACCGAGCTATTGGTCGAGCTCAGGCCCGTCGACAGCGAGCCGATCGAGCTGGTAGCCGACGACAGACCGGTCGACGTGGAAGTCGACAGCGAGGTGACCGAGCTGTTGGTGGAGCTCAGGCCTGTCGACAGCGAGCCGATCGAGCTGGTAGCCGACGACAGACCGGTCGACGTAGAAGTCGACAGCGAGGTGACCGAGCTGTTGGTCGAGCTCAGGCCGGTCGACAGCGATCCGATCGAGCTGGTAGCCGACGACAGACCCGTCGACGTCGACGTGGACAGCGAGGTGACCGAGCTGTTGGTGGAGCTCAGGCCGGTCGAGAGCGAGCCAATCGAGCTGGTGGCCGACGACAGACCCGTCGACGTGGAAGTCGACAACGACGTAACCGAGCTATTGGTCGACGAGAGACCGGTCGACAGCGAGCCGATCGAGCTGGTGGCCGACGACAGACCCGTCGACGTGGAAGTCGACAGCGAAGTGACCGAGCTGTTCGTCGACGAGAGACCGGTCGAGAGCGAGCCGATCGAGCTGGTAGCCGACGAAAGACCCGTCGACGTGGAAGTCGACAGCGACGTGATCGAGCTGTTCGCCGACGACAAACCGGTCGAAGCCGACGTCGACAGGCTCGTGATGCTCGACGTCGTCGTGCTCGCGACCGAGTAGAGCTGGCTGCCGTTGATCGCGTCGGTGCTGGTCGCCGTGACGAGGCCGGCGGCGACGTTCTGGATGCGGCGCTCGTTGCCCGCCTGCCCGACGCTAACCACGCCGCCTGCCGCGCCCGCGCCCGCGAAGTTGCCGAACGTCTGGCCACCGATCGTGGCGTTGCTGACGGTGGTGGTGCCGCCGGACGTCGTTGTTGCCGCGCTGGTCGTCAGGGAGTTGTAGCCGAGGGCGACCGATTTGGCGACGCTTGCCGTCGAATTCGAACCGATTGCCGTCCCGTAGGTACCGGACGCCACGGCTGCGGCGCCTACGGCGACCGCACCGGCGGCGCCGCTGGCCGTCGAGCCGTTGCCGAGTGCGAGCGCGTCCGTGCCGCTCGCGATCGAGGTGGCGGCGAAGCTGCCGGAGTTGCCGAGCGAGATCGCGCCGGTGCCGGTTGCTGTCGACGAATTGCCGACGGCGATCGAGCCGTTGGTGCCAGTTGCCACCGCCGAACTGCCGAGCGCCACGGAGCTATTGGTTGCCGTGCTGGTGTTACCGAGTGCAACCGAGCCCGTACCGCTTGCCGAGTTGCCGTTACCGATGGCAACCGCGCCGTCGCCACTGACCGTCTGCGAACGACCGATCGCCACGGCACCGCCGGTCGCGGAACCGCTGTTGGCCGTCGTGCCCGACGAGCCGATTGCGACGTTCTGGCCCGTCGCGCCGGAGATGACGCCGTCACCTTGTGCGATGCCATACGCCCCATTGACGGTCGCGCCGCGGCCGAGTGCGATACCCGACGTGGCGGTCGATGCGACGGACGACTGTCCGCCGATCGCGATGCCGTCCGAGGCGGCCGACTGCGCGCCCTTCGTTGCGTTGCTGCCGATTGCGATCGAGCCCGCGCCCGACGCGAGCGTCGAGTTTGCCTGCGAGAGCGGCGTCGTGCCGTTGCCGCCCGCGCCGCCGATCGCGACCGAGTTCAGCGCGCTCGCCGTCGAGCCGAAGCCGAGTGCGGTTGCACCGGCGCCGCTGGCAGTGGTTTCGAGGCCGGCCGCGACGCCCCACAAGCCGGCCGACGACTGCATCCCGGTGGCGACGGCGCCGTTGCCGGTCGCCTGTGCGAATGAGCCATATACCGTGACACCGGTCCAGCCGTTGCCGTTGGAGTTACACCCGACCACGACCGAATACGTACCGGAGCCGTCGCCGGCCTGGTTTTGCGTGCCGCCCGGGTTCACGCGGCCGACCGCGCCGTTGCTGCCCGTAAAGCAGGTCTGCTGTGTGTTGAGCGTATTGGCCTCGGCGAGCCCCGGCAGGCTGATCGCCAGCGCTGCGACAGCAGCGACCACGACAGCCGACTTGTTCGGCTTGCCCCGTGCCGAATCGTGTTCCGATGCCGCGACCCAGGCGCCAAGTGCTTCGTTCCAGATCGAGCGGTATGTGCGGTTCATGTCCTGCTACCTCCAAATATGCACGCCACACACCGGTCTCTTTCGTTAGAGGAATACTCCGTGCGCTCGCGCGAATCTCAAAATTGATGGGCGGAGTTTATTGGAGTAGGATTTTTCGGATTGATAAAAAGTGACAAATAGAGCGTTTTGAAAGTTAAAGGATGGTTAATAAGTCGTGTTTTGATGTATCCGCTCAGAATGTATTTGAAAGTTGCAAGAATGTTTGGTGCAGGGTTTGAAACTTCCGCGCGCCTCGTGATTTTTCGTATAAAAATCATGGAGTTGCGTTGGTTTTGTGCGATGGATTACACAACGGCGATGCTCAATCGTAAGACGAATGAAATAGCAAACGTTTGCGAGAGGAGTATTTCTTTCATTGATGTAATGTTTGTTGAGATGCCGACGGATAATATGATTGATATCTTGTTAATTTGTTAATTCAAGATTTGAGCGTCGATTTTCTATTGATTTTATCGATTATCTTTAAATCGATTTAATTTGAAATATCGAACATCGGACTATGCTGATCTGCGCATCTGGTCCGCTGCGATGGCCCGCGAGACGGGCGTTTCGGGCCGACTGGCTCGTCGAATTTGTAAAAAAATGCTACAAGGCGGTGGACCGGACCGTCACCATTCATCTTTCGAATTTGTCCTATTGACTATTTCGGTGATGGTGACAATCGAACGGGTTCGGCGACGGGGGCGAATCGGTCAGGCAGGCGTGATCTGCGTCGACGGTGCGCCTGGCGGCGACAGGTTGCTAAAGAGGCTGTCCGGCATCGGTGGCGACGTCCCCGAATCGTCAAATCCCGGGTGTGACAATTTGTCCGCGCGCGCCGAAGCACTGAAGAAAAAAGGGCGGGAGTGAATGTGTCCGGTGCGCCACATCCGGCACGTCGATGCAGGTCGGTGAGGCTCACACCGCACGCGAAGGGTCGGCCTCGAGCGAGCGGCGGGCAGGATAGCCCTAGTGATGCGGCTCGTCATGGAAGTGCAACGAACGCGTAGCGAAGTTCGAACGTGACCCGGGTGCGGGCCGCCGAACGGGACGGATGCGTCGAACGTCGTGTATCGCTTGCGGTGCGGCCGGATGCTGGCGATGCCGTCGCAGACACCTGGATCCCGGTGGAATTCAGCGGCCCGAGGTTTCGAGCGTCGAGGAAGGCGTTGCCCGGTTGCCCGATCGGGCAACCGAGGCAACCGGGGCAACCGGATTTCCGCCCGGTGCGGCAGCCTTACTTCTTGAGAAACCGCAGCGCGAACCGCGCCATGCGCGGCACGAACATCGGGCGCAGCAGGCGCTTGTCGTAGCCGGCCATCCGCCGGTCGTTCTCCGCGAGACACAGTTCGATCAGCTCGCGCGGATTGAGCGCGTCGCCGATATCGGCGGTGCCGGTTGCCGGGAAGTTCGCGTCACGTGCGACGCCGTCGGAATCGATGCCGCGCGCGATGCCGATGCGCTCCCGGATCAAATGCACCCACACGGCCGCGACCCGCGCGAAGAACCACGGTCGGCGCCACCACGGGAGCGAGCGCCAGTACCACGCGTACCAGTTCACGAAGAACAGGATATGGCGGCCTTCTTCCTGGATCACGGGCTCGAAGGTGTCGACGAGTTCGGGCGGGAAATAGCCGGAGCGCTGCGCGGAACGGAACAGGCCGAACGCGAAGAAGCTGTCGATGCATTCGCTGAAGCCCGTGACGATCCACCACCACTCGGGATCTTTCGGCGCAGGGTAGGCGGGCTCGGGGGCGAGCCGGATGCCGTATGCCGCGACGAGCTTCGACAGTACGACCTTGTGGCGCGCTTCCTCGCCACCGTCCATCTCGAGCGCGCGGCGCAGCAGCGGATCGCCGATCGTCGCCGCATAGGTGGCCACGCGGATCGATGCGCGGCCTTCGGTCTGCACCGCGATGTCCCAGATCGGCAGCGACGTGAGCCGCTTGAGCTCGGCGGGTGTGAGCGCTGGCCAGTCGATCACTGCCGGCTTGTACGGATTGTGTGTGTCGAGCAGCATGCGGCAGAACATCTGCATATGCGCATCGGAACCGATCCGGACCGGACCTTGCCTCTCGAAGGTCCAGTTGCGCATTGCGTGATCTGCTGCTGCATGCTCTTCCTGCAGCGTGTCACTCATGGCTGTTGTTGTGCGATTACGGGTCGAAAGATTCTTGCATAGCTTCCGTAAACGCGTATTTTCGAGCGGCCATGTGCACGCCGGCCAGGCGTGCGTCACGCGTTCGTGTCGACCCAGAGGCGACCCCAGCGGGACGCGTAGGCCAGTGCGTGCTCTTCCTCGAAGAAGAAATCGATCGCGTCGAACGAAACGGCGCGTGGCGACGGGCCGCCGCTCGCCTTCTCGATCGTCAGGTTGGCGGCGAACAGCCCGTTCGGCAACCGGGCGGCAGCGGGGGCGACTTCGTAGCCCTTGTAGCGGATCGTACGGTTCATGGCGTGCGCGGAGAAAGTTCGGAGGTTCAGCGTACGAAAACCCGCCCGCGGCGTGAACCAATCTTTCGGCCAATGCAAATCACGCGGCGGGCCGAATCGTTATCGGCACGAGGGGCGCGGAAGGGCAGGCGGGGAGAGGCGTCGGCGTGCACGGCGCGTGGCCGTTGGTCCGAATGGGCACCGCCCGCGCCGGCGAATGGCGTCGGCGCGGGCGGTGGAAGGCGGGGGAAATTACTGGTTGGCGATCTTCAGCACGGGCGCGAGTGCGTCGACCGAGGCCGCATGCGAGGCCGCGCGATGCGATGCGAACGCCAGCGCGAACTCGGCTGCCTGCGTGCCGACCGTCTCGAGCTGTGCGACGACCTTCGGATCCGAGCAGCTGTCGGCGCTGTCGAAGCGCGTTTCGAGCGTGTTCACGGTCGCACCGAACGGCGTCGGCCAGCCGCGCAGCGCATGCACGATCGAACGCAGCGACGTCAGCACGGTGCCGGCCGCCTGCCAGCCGTAGGCGGTGACGATCAGGCCGACCGCACGGCCGTCGAGATACGGGCGATCGTCCGCGCGAAGTTCCTCGAGCGTGTCGAGCGCGTTCTTCACGAGGCCGGAGACGCCGCCGTGATAGCCGGGCGTCGCGATGATGATGGCATCGGCCTGGCGCACGGCGTCGATCAGTTCGCGCTGCGCGTCGGTCAGCGTCTTGTGTTCGGGCGCGTAGTGCGGCAGCGTATGCAGGAACGGGCCGTCGAACAGCCGCGTGCGTGCGCCGGCCGCCTGCGCGCCGCGCAACGCGAACGACAGCGCGCGTTCGGTCGACGACGCTGCCCGGGTGGTACCGCCAATGCCGACGACGAACGGGCGGCGGTGTTGATCGAATGCAGTCAAGGGGCGCTCCTTGGGGATGGCTTGCCCGGCTAAGCACAGGCTTAAAACCAGATGGTAACGACCCCGCCGCCACTCTGAAAACGACTTTTCGTTCTATCGATATGCCGCGCGGCAGGGGCAATCGTGTGCGCGGCCGCCCAGATCGATAGCAGAAATGCTTGGTTGGGACGGCGGGCCGCGGTCGATAAGATGGGCCCGTCTCCTCCATGATGTCTCTACTGACATGGGTTGGCCCCGCCGCGCGGATGCAGGCGGGGCTTTTTTTCGTCCCGGCCAGGAAAAGGGGGCCGATGTGCCGGGCCGTTGCCCGTCGCCCGTTACCCGTTACTCGAACACCGGCCGGAAGAAGCTGCGCTCGTAGCTGACGATGCAGCGTGTTTCCTCCGCGTAGCGGAACGCGGCCTGGCAGGCCGGATCGTCCATCGAGCGTTCGCGGTAACGCTCGTATTCGGCGAGGCTCGGGAACGAGAACATGGCGAGCGCGATGTTGTTCGCCCCTTCGGACGGCAGGAAGTAGCCGTGATGCGTGCCGCCGAATTTTTCGACGAGCGGAATCCACATCTTGCCGTACGTTTCGAACTGGTCGAGCTTGTACGGATCGATGACGTAGCGAAGGTGGCAGGTGATCATGAGCGCGCTCGGAGCGGGGAGGATCCAGCGAGTCTGGATGGCGCCGCCGCAAGTGTCAACGACACATGCCGACGCGTAATCCGGCCACGAGATGCGTTGCTTGCGCAAACAACGATCGGCGCTTTCATCTGTTCGCAACGACCCACGCAGCGCGGCGGCTCGCACCGTTACGCGCGTCTCTCCCGCGTGCATTTCCCCAAACTTTTACGACATTTTTTCTTGCGAGGGCGGCTGGCGCGCTCATAGACTTCGGGCATCCCAACCACGGAGCAAGGCAATGTCGATACCCTGGAACGCGATCGCCGAACACACCCCTGCCGCGCCGCCTTCCGTGTGCGCCGATCGGGTGATCGTGCGGCGTTTCGATCCGGCCTTCGACAGTTATGCACAACTCACGCCGATGCTGCATCGCGCGTTCGCGCGGCTCGGCGCGATGGGACTCAACTGCACGTGCGTCGACCAGAGCGAGGACGTCACGCGTCGCCGCGCGGAAGCGGGCGAGTGCTACGTCGCCGTGTGCGGCGGTCGCGTGATCGGCACGGCCACGCTGTATGCGACCGATCCTTCGTCGGCGTGCTCGCTGTACCGGCGCGAAGGCGTCGCGAGCGTGCGCCAGGTGGCGGTGGACCCCGATTGCCAGAGCCGCGGGATCGGCGCGTTGCTGCTGTCGTTCGCCGAACAGTGGGCCGCGTTGCGCGGCTACACGCTGCTCGCACTCGATACGCCGCATCCCGCTTCGCACCTGCTTGCGTTCTACGGCGCACAGGGTTTCGAGGTCGTCGACGTGATGCGCTTCGACGGCAAGCGCTACGACAGCGCGATCCTTTGCAAGCGGCCGGTCGCGCAGATCGTGCGCCGCGTGTCGCCGGCGTCACGCATGGCCGCGCGCGTGGCGGCCGTGCGGCGCCTTGCGCATGCGTTGCCGTCGCGCGTGGTCGCCGTGGCCCGGCGCGGCCAGCATGTGCGCCGTGGCGCAGGCTGGGCGGCACGACGCGCGGCCGGTGCCGCGAGTTGCCGCTCGTCGCCGTGGCGTCCGCGTCAGCACGGGCGCTACACGTTCGGCTGAACGCCGCGCCCCGGTTCGGTTTCCTGCTTTGCCGCGTAAGCGTCGGATGAGCGGAGTGTGGCGCTCCCGCTCGTGTACGGCCCTTGAGACACCCCCGCCGCGCCGCGGCGAAACGGACGTTTACGCGCTTTTTATACCCCGACGCGATCCTTTGCCGCGATCTTCACGCGAACCTTCATAAGATGGTTGCGTGGAAATCGGAAGCCGCACGCGAGCATGCGCGAAGGCCGCCGGCTCGCCTGACCGATGCCGGATGCCGATGCGCGGGCGTGCCGGCAAAAGGAAACCGCCATGTCTCTCTCGCCCATGACAGGTCCGCGCCCGGCGCAGCCCGGTCATCCGCGCACGGCCGTGCGCTCGATGTTCGATCCCGCGCTCGTGCGCCCGGCGATCGCCGATTCGTTCCGGAAACTCACGCCGCGCACGCAGTTCCGCAATCCCGTGATGTTCTGCGTGTACGTCGGCAGCATCCTGACCACGATCCTGTGGATCGCCGCGCTGTTCGGCCAGGCTGAAGCGCCCGCCGGCTTCATCGTCGCGATCGCGCTGTGGCTGTGGTTCACCGTGCTGTTCGCGAACTTCGCCGAAGCGCTCGCGGAAGGGCGTTCGAAGGCGCAGGCCGCGTCGCTGCGCAGTGCGAAACACAACGTGGTCGCGAAAAAGCTCTCGGCGCCGCGTGCGAAGGCGGTCGTCGAAGTGATGGCGTCGACCGACCTGCGCAAAGGCGACGTCGTGCTCGTCGAAAACGGCGACACGATCCCGGCCGACGGCGACGTGATCGAAGGTGTCGCGTCGGTCGACGAATCGGCGATCACCGGCGAATCCGCGCCGGTGATCCGCGAGGCGGGCGGCGATTTCTCGTCGGTGACGGGCGGCACGCGCGTGCTGTCCGACTGGATCGTCGTGCGGGTCGCCGTCAATCCGGGCGAGGCGTTCCTCGACCGGATGATCGCGATGGTCGAGGGTGCGAAGCGCAAGAAGACGCCGAACGAGATCGCGCTGACGATCCTGCTCGTTGCGTTGACGATCGTGATGCTGCTCGCCACCGCCACGTTGCTGCCGTTCTCGACGTTCGCGGTCGAGGCGATGAAGGCCGGCCATGTCGTGACGATCACCGCTTTGGTTGCGCTGCTCGTGTGCCTGATCCCGACGACGATCGGCGGCCTCTTGTCCGCGATCGGCGTGGCCGGGATGAGCCGGATGATGCAGGCGAACGTGATCGCGACGTCGGGCCGTGCGGTGGAAGCCGCGGGCGACGTCGACGTGCTGCTGCTCGACAAGACCGGCACGATCACGCTGGGCAACCGCCAGGCGTCGGCGTTCGTGCCCGCGCCGTTCGTGACCGAGGAAGCGCTGGCCGATGCCGCGCAGCTGTCGTCGCTTGCCGACGAAACGCCGGAAGGCCGCAGCATCGTCGTGCTCGCGAAGCAGCGCTTCAACCTGCGCGAGCGCGACATGCAGGCACTGCACCCGGTGTTCCTGTCGTTCAGCGCGCAGACGCGGATGAGCGGCGTCGACCTCCCGGGCCGCGAGATCCGCAAAGGCGCGGCGGATGCGATCAAGCACTACGTCGAGTCCCACGGCGGCCGCGTCACCCGCGAAGTCGAGGCCGTCGTGACCGACATCGCGCGTCGCGGTAGCACGCCGCTCGCGGTGGCGGAGCGCGTCGACGGCGTTGCCCGCGTGCTTGGCGTGATCGAGTTGAAGGACATCGTGAAGGGCGGCATCAAGGAGCGCTTCGCGGAGCTGCGCAAGATGGGCATCAAGACCGTGATGGTGACGGGCGACAACCGGCTGACGGCCGCGGCAATCGCGGCGGAAGCGGGCGTCGACGATTTCCTCGCGGAAGCGACGCCGGAAACCAAGCTCGCGACGATCCGCGAACACCAGGCCGCAGGGCGCCTCGTCGCGATGACCGGCGACGGCACCAACGACGCGCCGGCGCTCGCGCAGGCAGACGTGGCGGTCGCGATGAACACGGGTACGCAGGCGGCGAAGGAGGCCGGCAACATGGTCGACCTCGACTCGAACCCGACGAAGCTGATCGAGATCGTCGAGATCGGCAAGCAGATGCTGATGACGCGCGGGTCGCTGACGACGTTCTCGATCGCGAACGACGTCGCGAAGTATTTCGCGATCATCCCGGCCGCATTCGCGACGACGTATCCGCAGCTGCGCGTGCTCGACGTGATGCACCTCGCGTCGCCCGCGTCGGCGATCCTGTCGGCGGTGATCTTCAACGCACTGATCATCGTCGCGCTGATTCCGCTCGCGCTGAAGGGCGTGCGCTATCGTCCGCTCGGCGCCGCGCCGCTGCTGCGCAGGAACCTGCTGTTGTATGGCCTCGGTGGCGTGCTGTTGCCATTCCCGTTCATCAAGCTGATCGACATGGTGCTGGTGGCATGCGGATGGGCCTGAGCATGGGCGCGCACAACGCACTGGACGAAGGCGCTGCCGCATGAGCGAACCGAACGTCGTCATCGTGATCGTCGACGAAGACAGGTTCATCCGGCATTTCGTCCGTGTCGCGCTGAAGGCCGAGCACATGCACGTCTTCGAGGCCGCGACCGGAGCGGCGGGCGTGGCGGCCGTCGGCGCGCGACGTCCCGACCTGATCGTCGCGGACACGAACCTGCGCGACATCGGCGGCACCGACCTGATCCATGCGCTGCGCGCGCGCTCGGCCGCGCCGCTGATCGTGCTGTCGGCACTGAGCGCGGAAAGCGACAAGGTGGCGGCGCTCGACGCGGGCGCGGACGACTACCTGACCAAGCCGTTCGGTGCCGCCGAGCTGATCGCACGGATTCGTGCGCACCTGCGGCGGCAAGCCGGCGGCGGGCGCATCGATGCGGCGTACGTCCGCTTCGGCGACGTGACCGTCGATCTCGGCGATCGCCGGGTGCTGCGCGGCGGGACGCGCGTGCATCTGAGCCCGATCGAATTCCGGCTGCTGGCCGCGCTCGCGCATCACGCGGGCCGGCTACTGACACACGACCGCCTGTTGAGCGAAGTGTGGGGCGCGGCGCACGGCAAGGATGCGCACTACCTGCGCGTGTATGTCGGCCACCTGCGGCGCAAGCTGGAATGCGATCCGCGACGGCCCGCGTACATCGTCACGGAGACAGGCATCGGCTACCGGCTCGACGGTGCGCGATAGCGACGCGCTCAGGGATTCGCGGCAGTCCGCAGCGCGTCGTTTGCCGCGTCGTTCGAACGGCGCAGCTGCGCATCGAATTGCTGCACGCGCAGCGCGACCCGCTGCGCATAGCGCTTCGTGCCGCCGTTGTAGCGCACGAGCGCGGTTTCGACGTCGCCATCCGCATCGTCGAGATAGCCGCGGAAGATCGCCGCGCCGATCCGCACGTTGGTGGCCGGATCGGAGAGATCCTTCACATGCGCGACGAGATCGCGATGGGCGGTGGGCATCACCTGCATCAACCCGCGCGCGCCGGCGACACTGACCGCGTGGCGATCGAAGCCCGACTCGACCGCGATGATCGCGAGCAGCAGTGCCGGTGCAAGCCCGTAGCGATCCGATTCGGTCTGCACCGCGCGGGCGATCGTGCGCGCGTCGGCATACGCGATGTGAAAGCGGTTGCGCAGCGCGGTGACGATCGTGTCGAGGGTCGGGGGAAGCGAGGGTTCGGGCGTGCTGGCTGCGCTGGCCGGCGCCGCTGGCGTGTCGTCGGCATGCGCGGGCAACGCGATCGACAGCGGCAGCACGATCGGGAAGAGCAGCAGAAGCCGCTTCAGCCGCAGGGCCGGGCGCACGCGTGTGCGTGGCAGCGGCCGGTCATACGATGGATAGGTTTCCTGCATGTCGTCGCATCGTGGTTCCGATGCGACGACTGTACGCAGTTATGTATTGCGACCGTCGAAAGAAACCGACACGCGAGATAAACGGCGCGTAAAGACGGGGGCGCATGGCTGCGCGGCGTCACCCGTCGCGGCCGCCGTGCGTATCGCCACCGCCTTTTGCGAGGCGCCACGCAATCGTGCCGAGCACGCCGACCGCGACGACCAGCGCGCCCCACAGCACGTAGCGGCGCGGTGCATCCGTATCGGCGGCTGATGCCGGCGCGACCGCCGACGCCGGCAACGCCGCGCCGACGCGCGCGGGCCGCACTTCGGGCGCCATGCCCACCAGCAACGCGTCGCGGCTCACGGCCGACGACACGAGCGACGCGTCGCCGACGCCGAGCGTAAACGGCGGCGTGCCGCGCGCGACGAACGTCAGCGCGGCCGGATGCCAGCCGATCGCGACGGCCGGCTGGCCGCCGCCAAATCCGCCATTGCGCATGTCGACGACGATCCGCCACGCGCGGTCCGTATTCGCCGCGAATTCGAGCGGCGGATTGCGCTGCTCGCCGGCCTTGCCCTGCAACCGGAACAGCACGGCGCCCGCGACGTCGCGCCACGGCGCCTGCGCGTCGGCGCGGCTCTGCAGCGTCGCGCGCGCGACGGTATTCGGCTGCGGCAGGTCGATGCGCACGCGGTCGACCGGATACGCACCATCGGTGTCGAACAGATACTCGCCTGGCGTGCTGCCGGCCCGCACGCGCACGGCGTCGCGCCATTGGCGCGGCACGGATGCGGTGTCGGTCCCGCGTGCGTCGCGCGGGTGCGTCTCGACCTCGATCGACGCGATCGCGGGCGCACCGTCGAGCCAGTCGAGCCTCAGATAGCGCGGCGCTGCGCCTTCGAGCGCGATGCGTTCCTGCACCAGCATCGCGTCGCCGTGGCCCACCTTCAGCAGTTGCGTGCTGCCGAGCGACCGCCAGCTGCGCAGGTCGTCGCTGGCTTCGACGGCGACACGCCCCTGGTAGCTGTCGTCGCTCACGTGCACGAGCAGCGCGTCGATCTCGCCGTCCGCATGCGACAGGTCGACGAGATCCGCGCCGTGCTTCGCACGCACCGGTGCGGCGACGCCCGCGCGCAGCGCGCCGTCGGGGCCGACCGTCACGCCGAGCGGCGCGTTGCCGTTGTCGGCGCGCGCGGGTGGCAGCGGAAACCCGTGCACCGGCGTGCGCTTCGGCGGGACGGCGGGCGCGGCAGCGGCGGGCGCGTCGAGCGAATACGGTACCGGCTCCCCCGCGCCGTTGAAGATACGCACGTCGCCGAGGTCGTCGCGCCGGCTCGCCGCGTAGACGGGCTGCGGCACGGTGAGCTGGTAATACGCGGCGGTGCCGTCGAGATCGAGCGAGAAGCGCTGCGCGACGCGCCCGTCGGCCGCCGCGAGCGACGCGAGCAGGCTCAGTCCGAGCAGGGCGGCGAGTCGTTTCATGGCGTGTCGTCCTGCGGCGCAGCGGCCTTCGGCGGCAGCGGCGAGAAATACCCGATCAACAGCAGCAGCACGCCGATGCCGATGAACGACACGATGCGCTCGATACCGGTCACGTGCGACAGGTCGAACAGGAACAGCTTGACGACCGTGAGCGCGAGCAGCGCGGCGCCGACGAACCACAGCGGGCGCAGCCCGCGGCGCGTGGCCCAGATCGTGATGGCGAGCGCGCAGAGCGTCCAGTACACGGACACCGACGCCTGCACGAGCGTCGATTCCGCCATCGCGCCGAGTTCGTACGGCACGCCGGCCCAGTGATGCAGCGTACGCAGCAGGATCGCGTTCAGCCACAGGAACGCGGTCGCGCCGGCCGCGCTCAGCAGCTCGACGCGATACTTGCCGAACGACCAGCCGAGCTTGCGTGCGCGCACGAACCACGAGGCGGCGAGCGCATAGACCACCGCGAGCACGAGGTCGAGCGGGTTGAAGAGCGGCACGCGCGCCCAGCTTCCGCCGTCCTGCGTGAAGTTCGCGTAGAAGGTCCACGCCCACATCACGACGATGAGCGGCAGCGACGCGAGCGCGCACACGCGGGCGATGCCGTCGCGGCGCGTCAGCCACATCCCGGCGAACGCGAACAGGCTCCAGCCGACCATGAACACCTGCTGGATGCCGAACGACGACAGCACGGTGTCGATGTCGTAGGCCAGGTGGAAACGGTGATGCAGCGTGCGCAGCATCAGCGCGTTGAACCACAGGAACACGGTCGCGATGGCCGCATGGTCGACGACGCGCGGATGCCACACGATGCCGAGCGTCTTCAGTCGGCGCAGCCACACGGCGAATGCAATGAACACCAGGCACTGCGCGATGTCGAGCGGGTTGAGCAGCGGCAGCCAGAAGAGCGGCGCCGCGTTGCCGTCGCTGATCACGCTGGCGAGGCTCCACAACCACAGCAGCGCCGCGAGCGGCGCCGCGCCCCACACCTGGTACGCGCGCGGAAACGCCGCGACGGGCCAGCGCAGCCGCGAGCCGGGGCCCGACACCAGCAGGAGCAGCGCACCGAAGCCGTAGGCCCACGCGCTCCAGCTCCATGCACCTTCGGGCACGTACGCACGCAGGCGCCAGAAGCCTTCGAGCGACAGCAGCCCGCACACGGTCCAGAACATCAGCGTATGCAGCGGCGCGATGATGCCTGCGGAGATGGATGGCGAGACGCCGCGCGCCGAGCCTTGCGTGGAATCGACCCCTGCCGTGCCGCGCGACTGGCGCCACAGCAGCGCAAGGCCTGCGCCGACGGCGACGGGCCACGCGAACGCGCCCATCCCCGACAGCGGCGCTTCGTGCGCATCGAACGCACGCAGCGCGAGCAGCGCCAGCACCGGCGTCAGCGCGAGCGCCGGCCATTCGGCGAGCGGCCACGCCAGCCGGCGGCGCGCGACGTGCGCGAGCCATGCGGTGCCGGCCGCGAACAGCGCGGTCGTATCGACGACGAAGCGGTCGGCATGCAGGTCGACGTGACGGCTCGCGTAGAGGAGGATCTCGTGCAGGCCGCCGCTCACCCACCACAGCAGTCCCCACGCGGCGGCCGCGGCGCCGATCTCGGGCATCCACGCATGCCACGCGCGCGCTTCGCCGCGTCCGTGCAGCCACCAGCCGGTGAACAGGCCGGCGAGCGCGATCAGCAGCATCGCGATGGTCGGGCTGTTCAGCACGGGCAGCGCGTTCACATCGGCCGGCCCGAGCAGGCTCGTGAAGAATGCGCCGGCCGCGGCAACCTGCATCAGCAAGCCGAAGCCGAACCGCAGCATGCGCTTTTCGCGCACGCCGAGCCAGACGACGGCCGCGCCTTCGATCGCCCACGCGGCGCTGGTCGTCGGACCGGAGAACGCGAGCGGCACGGCCAGAGTCGCGAAAATCACCGCGAGCGCGAGCGTGGATTCGAACAGCAGCGCGAGGCGGTCGCGGCGGCGCGCGAGCCACGTGGAGACCACGACGTAGAACGCGGACAGCGCAACGGCGCTCCACGCGAGCCCGAACGGCATGTCCTTCACGAGCGACGCCTGCAGCGCGGTCGCGACGATCGGCGTGCCGAACACGAGCGTGCCGTCCACGTAGTGCCGCAGCGCGAGTTCGCGCTTCACCGCATACGGCAGCGCGATGCCGACATACATCAGGAAGAACAGGATGAGGAACGGCTCGGTGCTCGCGAACAGCGCGGGGCGATAGGCCGTCACGCCCCACGCCGAGCCGATCGTGAACGTGAAGACGAAGCCGAGCAGGTTCAGCGGACGCCAGGCCTTGAACCAGGCGATCGCGAAGATGCCCGCGTTCAGCAGCGCGTAGTAGCTGAACAGCGCGACATGGTTGCCCTGGCCGGTCGACAGCAGCACCGGCGCGAGAAAGCCGCCAGCGGTGCCCATGAACGCGAGCGGCAGTGCGTTCTGCCGCACCGCGAGGAACGCGCTCAGCGCGCACACGGCCACCATCAGCGGGAACGCGGCGCCGACGGGCAGCAGCGTGTAAAGCTTGGTCGCGGCGAAGATCGTCAGGTACAGGATGCCGACGCCGCCGCCCTGCAGCACGAGCCCGTACGCCGCACGGCGCGCGCGCACGCGCCAGCCGATCACGAGCAGCGCGGCCGCGGCGAGCGCGGTACCCGCGAGGCGGAATTCGATCGGCAGCATGCTGTTGTCGGCCGCGTACTTGAGCAGGAACGCGACGCCGAAGAACAGCACGATGATCCCGACGCGCACGACCGTGTTGCCGCCGAGCAGCCAGTCGCGTGCGGCGCGGAATGCGCGCTCGACGAGGTCGGGTTCACGTGGTTTGGGCGGCGCGGGAGGCGCCGACGGTGCGGGCGCCCGGGCGGCAGGTGTTTCGCTCGCGCGGATCGCGGCGGCTGGTGTCGGTGCCGGCGTGGCGGCGCGAGCGGGGGTGGGCGCCGGTGCCGATGCGGACGCCGGTGCGTCCGGGCGTGCAGCGGCCGGCTGGGCGGGCGCGCGCGGCGGCAAGGCGGCCGAAGGCGGGATGGGCGCGGATGGGGTGGCAGAGGCGGTGCCGGAGGGCGTGTGCACGGTCGCGTCAGTCGCGGCCGAGCCGGCCTTCGTGCCGGCCAACTGGCCGCGCAACGACGCGACTTCACGCGTCAGCGTCTCGACGGTCGCCTCGAGGCGCGCGACGCGCTCGGCCAGGGGAACCGGCGGCTGGGCGGGCGGTGCCTGCATCGCGAACGCATCGGAGGCCGTGCCTTTGCTTTTGCGCTTGCGCTGTTGCAGCGTGTTGTCGAGGCAGAACCCGATCGCGGCGCCGAGCACTGCGCCGGTGATGGCGGAGAAATCCCCGATCAATGCGGCAATCCCGCCCACGATGAAGCCGATTGCGGTAAAAGCCCAGTTCATCTCGCCCTGCTCCCTCTCTCGTATCGTTATCGGCCTGCGATCGGATGTTTGCCGGTCGAGGCGGTATCGGCATGGCCGGCAGGCGAACCGGCATGCGCTGCTGACCACGGTGGCCGCGTGGCGGCCTGCGTCGCGGTCAGCCTGTTGGCGGGGAATGTATCACAGCGGCCGTCGCGGATTTTCCGGGTTGGCGCGGTATCGTGGCGTGCCCCGTCCGGTGTCGCCGCGTGGCTTTTTGCACGGTCATGCTTTTTACTGGCGGAGGCGATGCGCTTTCGTCTGAACAGATCGGCGCGTGATCGGACGTGAAATTGTCGTAAAGCGACGCGTGCCCGATGCGAATTGGCGCAAGGCGAGACGCGATATGCGCCGCGCTGCTGCGCACAAGTCCGACGCGCGATGCCCGTCGTTGCTGGCCGTGCGCGTATTGCGCCGCCGCAATCGGGTGCCGTCGCGTGCCGCGGCCCGCCCGGCGGGGCTGGCGGCCGTGTCGTATTTGCGCAAGCGTTTGTCGTAATTCGTCGGCAGGTCGGGGTTTTTTCTGGCAACTATGTAGGCACGCTAAGACAAGCGCGAGTCCCCGCTACACGAGGAGAAGGTTTCGATGGATGCCCCCAAGGTCGTGGTCGAAGGTCTGTGCAAGGTGTTTGGAAGCAACCCGCAGCAGGCGCTCGACATGCTCGCCGCCGGCGCGACGAAGGACGATGTGCTCAAGCGCACCGGCCAGGTCGTCGGCGTGCACAACGTCTCCTTCGATGTGCAGGAAGGCGAAATTTTCGTGCTGATGGGCCTGTCCGGCTCCGGCAAGTCCACGCTGATCCGCCTCGTGAACCGGCTGGTCGATCCCAGCGCCGGCAAGGTGATGATCGACGGGCTCGACGTCGCGTCGGCGCGCCGCTCGGCGCTGACCGCGCTGCGCCGCAAGGACATGAGCATGGTGTTCCAGTCGTTCGCGCTGATGCCGCACCGCACCGTCGTGTCGAATGCCGCGTTCGGACTCGAAGTCGGGGGCATGGGCAAGAAGGAGCGCGAGCGGCGTGCGATGGAAGTGCTCGAGCAGGTCGGCCTCGCACCGTTCTCGCACAAGCTGCCGTCCGAGCTGTCGGGCGGCATGCAGCAGCGCGTCGGCCTTGCCCGCGCGCTGGCCGTGAACCCGTCGCTGATGATCATGGACGAGGCGTTCTCCGCGCTCGATCCGCTCAAGCGCCGGGAAATGCAGGATGTGCTGCTGCAGCTGCAGAAGGAACAACGCCGCACGATCATGTTCGTGTCGCACGATCTGGAAGAAGCGCTGCGCATCGGCAACCGCATCGCGATCATGGAAGGTGGCCGGCTCGTGCAGGTCGGCACGCCGCAGGACATCATCGCGAACCCGGCCGACGATTACGTGCGCGCGTTCTTCGACGGCATCGACACCAGCCGCTACCTGACGGCCGGTGACCTGATGCAGACGGGCGCCGTGCCGATCGTGTCGAAGTGCGATGCCGCGAACGTCGCGGCGACGCTGAACGGCAGTGCCGACTATGCGTTCGTGCTCGATGCGCAACGCAAGATCCGCGGCTTCGTCACGCGCGATGCGATCGGTCAGGCGACGCCGTCCGTGAGCCCGATCGAATCCATCCGGCGCGACGCGTCGCTCGAACATGTCGTCGCGCGCGTGGTCGCGAGCCCGAATGCACTGCCGGTCGTCGACGACGACGGCTGCTACTGCGGCTCGGTCGATCGTGCGCTCATCCTGAAGGCCATCACGCGTTCGCGAGGTTCCCATGTCTGAAATGATTCCGCTCGGTACCTGGGTCGACCAGTCCGTTCACTACCTGCTCGACCACGACGCCAAGACGTTCGACACGATCGGCCAGGCGATCGAGGGGCTCGCGGCATTCGTCGAGCACGGCCTGCAGGCGATCCCGATGTGGCTGATGATGGCGATCTTCATCGGCGTCGGGCTGTGGCGGGTGGGCTGGCGCTTCGCGCTGTTCACGACGCTGTCGCTGCTGCTGATCTTCGCGACGGGCTTCTGGGACCAGACGGTCATCACGCTCGGCCTCACGCTGTCGTCGACGATCATCAGCCTCGTGCTCGGCATCCCGCTCGGCATCTGGGCGGCGAAGAGCAAGTGGGTCGCCGCGATCGTGCGCCCGATCCTCGACCTGATGCAGACGATGCCCGCGTTCGTCTACCTGATTCCGGCCGCGATGCTGTTCGGTCTCGGCCGCGTGCCGGGGATCCTGTCGACGGTGATCTTCGCAATGCCGCCCGCGGTGCGCCTCACGAGCCTCGGCATCCGCCACGTGAACCGCGAGATCGTCGAAGCCGGCCAGGCCTTCGGCTGCACGCCGTGGCAGCTGCTGTACAAGGTGCAGTTCCCGAATGCGCTGCCGTCGATCATGC
This sequence comes from Burkholderia sp. AU33423, assembly GCF_002223135.1. Taxonomy (NCBI): domain Bacteria; kingdom Pseudomonadati; phylum Pseudomonadota; class Betaproteobacteria; order Burkholderiales; family Burkholderiaceae; genus Burkholderia; species Burkholderia sp. AU33423. The sequence continues at coordinate 2,731,781 of NZ_NKFH01000007.1, read as the reverse complement.
AGGGCGTGAACCAGACGATCATGATGGCGCTGTCGATGGTGATCATCGCGTCGATGGTGGGTGCAGGCGGCCTCGGCAACGACGTGCTCGCCAGTATCCAGCGCCTCGACATCGGCCTCGGTTTCGAAAGCGGTCTGTCGGTCGTGCTGCTCGCGATCATTCTCGACCGCATCACCGAAAGCTTCGGCCGTGCGCCGGGCACCGTGAAGGCGCCGCTGTTCTCGGGTCTCAAGCAGCTGTTTCGCGTGAAGGCCGCGCCCGCCCAGGCTTGACCTCCAGCGGCCGGAACCCTCCGGCCGCTCATCCTGAATAGAGATAACGGCCTCCGCGGCATCTGCCGCGGGGTTGGCCCCCTGCAACCTCCTCGCCAGGAGACCGATGTGACGTCCGCCGTCGCTGTCGCGCCCGCAGCCTGCGTTTCACCGGTTTCATCTCTCGCCCATTTCGGCTTCCTGACGCTGCCGAACTTTTCGATGATCGCGTTTTCGAGCGCCGTCGAAGTGCTTCGGATGGCGAACTACGTCGGGCGCGCCGATCACTACCAGTGGTCGATCTATTCGCTCGACGGCAGTCCGGTGCACGCCAGCAACGGCATCGCGGTACGGCCCACGCAGGCGCTCGACTATACGAACCTGCCCGACGTGATGATCGTGTGCGGCGGCATCCGCATCCGCGACGTGGTCGACGAGGGTGCGCGCGATACGCTCGCGGCGCTCGCCGAACGTGGTCTGCCGCTCGGCGGCATCTGCACGGGCGCGTATGCGCTGATGTCGAGCGGGCTGCTCGACGGCTATCGCTGCACCGTGCACTGGGAGAACCTGTCCGCGCTGCATGCCGAGTTTCCGCAAGTGGGTTTTGCGGACGAACTGTTCGTCGTCGACCGCGACCGGCTGACCTGCACCGGCGGCACCGCGCCGCTCGACCTGATGCTGAACCTCGTCGGCATGCGCTTCGGCCAGCAGCTGGCCGCGCAGGTATCCGAGCAGTTCATCCTGGAGCGCATCCGCAGCTCGACGGACACGCAGCCGATTCCGGTCGATGCGCGCGTCGGCTTCTCGCGCGCGGAGCTGATCGAGGTCGTGCGGCTGATGGAGGCGAACATCGAGGAGCCGCTGTCGCTCGAGGAGCTCGCGCGGCTCGTGCGGCTGTCGCAGCGGCACCTGCAGCGCATGTTCAAGGTGTACCTGAACGTGTCGCCGACCCACTATTACCTGACGCTGCGCCTGAAGCGCGCACGCGACCTGTTGCGCACGACCGACGCGTCGATCGCACGCGTGACGACGGTCTGCGGTTTTCATTCGCCGTGCCATTTCAGCAAGGCCTACCGTGCGCAGTTCGGCCACGCGCCGAGCTATGAGCGCCGGTTGCCCGGGCGCTGACCGAACCTCTGGTCCGCGACGCCGCCGGGATCGCGGCGCGCGGCTTCAATAAACGATCCCGGATTCAAGCAAACGACATCACTTTGAGGAGAAGCAAGATGAAGCGCCTATTGATCGCAGCGGTGTGCGGGATCGGGATAACCGCGCCGATGTCGGCCGTGTATGCGGCCGATCCGCCCGTGTGCAAGAACGTGCGCTTCGCGGACGTCGGCTGGTCCGACATCGCGGCGACCACGGGCCTCGCGTCGACGATGCTGCAGGGGCTCGGCTACAGCCCGACGAAGACGATCGCATCGGTGCCGATCACGTTCGCCGGCATCAAGAGCAAGCAGATCGACGTGTTCCTCGGCTACTGGTCGCCGACGATGGACCCGATCATCCAGCCGTTCACGAAGGCCGGCCAGATCAAGGTGCTTTCGACGCCGAACCTGACCGGCGCGAAATACACGCTCGCGGTGCCCGACTACGTGTACCAGGGCGGCCTGAAGTCGTTCGCGGATATTCAGAAGTACGCGGACAAGCTGAACGGCAAGATCTACGGGATCGAACCGGGCAACGACGGCAACCTGCTGATCAAGAAGATGATCGACGGCAACCAGTTCGGCCTCGGCAAGTTCAAGATGGTCGAGTCGAGCGAGGCCGGGATGCTGGTCGAGGTGAATCGCGCGATCCGCGACAAGCAGTGGATCGTGTTCCTCGGCTGGGAACCGCATCCGATGAACGTGCAGATGAAGATCGACTACCTGACCGGTGGCGACGACGTGTTCGGCCCGAACTACGGCGAAGCGAAGGTGCTGACGGCGACGCCGCCCGACTACGCGCAGCGCTGCCCGAACGTCGCGAAGTTCGTGTCGAACCTGCAGTTCACGACGTCGATCGAGAACCACGTGATGATGCCGATCATGAACAAGGAAGATCCGAACAAGGCGGCGGCCGAGTGGCTGAAGGCGAACCCGCAGGCGCTCGACAAGTGGCTCGCGGGTGTGACGACGCTCGACGGCAAGCCGGGCCTGCCGGCGGTGAAGGCTTATCTCGGCGTGCATTGAGCGAGGTGTGTTGGCTTTTTCCGCTTGAGCCTATGGTTTGACGGTGGTCCTGCGCCCCCGAACGACAGAGTTGTTATCTGGGTTCGGGGGTTTTTTGTACGCCTACCAAGCGTCTTGGTTGTGTGGTCTTTGAATGATACGAGTATAAGAAAAATTAGTTATACGAATTTCGTACTCGTATTATTGAAAACCCTTTCGGAATCGCGCATTTTGGTGTTGGTTAATCGCACCAATTTCACGAAGGGGAATCAGGATGCCGCATACGCAGAAGTTGCCCGCGCATTGGTTTGCCGTTGTCGACTCGCATCTCGAGAGCAACTGGCGCGGTGACGCTACCAATAGAGAATGGACGGTCGCGGAGCTTGCCGTCACACGCGGCGCGCGGGGGGATGGCGCATGATCCGCTATTTTCTTGCTCAAGGTGATCGAGGTGGCAGCGCGACAATCACGGAAGGCCTGCCGACCGTCACCTGTTCCAATCCGCCCCCGCGCGTGCATATCGCGACACTGGATATGCAGACCTACTGCACGGCGTGTGGACGGAAGGGCTTTATTGCTCCGAAAGGGCCGCGGTGGCCGGGAACCGGGCCGAACGGCAAACCTTGGGCGCTGAGCGGCGACGTCAACGTCTGTGGTTGCAATCCACAGCCGGTGTTCTTTGCCCAGCGCGGCATGATGATGCGATTTACGGCTGAACAAGCGGCGGCGTTGACCGGGCAGATCCGAAACCACACGGATTCTGCACGGACAACCGACGCTGAGCATGGTGAGCAGTATGTCTTGTGCGATGAGCAGAGCGGTCGACCGCTCGCGCGTGTTCGGTACCGCATATACACGGCATCAGGTCAGATCGTCAGTGGTGTCACGGATTTCGAGGGAAATACCCAACGAGTAACAACGCGTCACGCCGAGAAACTTAGGCTCGAGGTCGTGGAGGGCAATAGCGATGTCCTGTAACGAATACGTTTGCGTCCACGAATCTGCGGTAACGAACACCACGCCGGGCTCGAAGCTGAAAGTTTTTCTGACGCTCAACGGCCCGCCAATCTGCTCGACCATGACCGACGCGGAATTTAGAAAACTGATGATGCAACTTCGTGATGAAGGAGCCGATCTGGTGAAGGAGCGGCTCAATAGATTGGCCGAATGGGCACCTGAGGAACGTAGACGTGTCTGGACGTGGTTTGGCGCGAATGACCAAGAGATTCGTCATAGTCTTACCACTGGATTGACGGCTACTCTTGCCGTCATGCGATCACTCGGCCCCGGGAATTTTCTGAGGGCCCATCCCGATCTGGATCGGTCTTTGGGATGCTTGCCGACCAACAAGAACGTCGGCACTGTAGCGCACGTATGTGGTCCCGACACTGAAACACACACAATAAGCATCCACGAGGAATTTTGTACGATTCGCGATCGAAGCCGTGCGGCTACCTCGAAGTTGTCGACTATTATCCACGAGTGTACTCACTTCGAGGATACGTTTGGGGCGGGCGATCCAAAGTACGGAATCACGCGATTTCTCCCTGAGTGGGGGCAAAGTAACCCGGAAATGGCGATAAAAAATGCAGACAGTATTTCGGCATATGTTATCTGGCTGGATTAGCGCCGCAGTCTTACTGTTTGTGGGGGAAAACTCGTATGCTTGCGATGGGTCCGGGAATTTGCCAGGGCAAAACTTCGATCTGATGTTCGAGCAGAACGCTGCAACGGTGAGCGAAGAGCAGGCGAAGAAGCTGGAAGATTGGGTATCGAAAATGTTGTTGCAGTTTCCGATTCGCGAAGGCGTAGGGGTGAGCGGCGTAGCCGAGCCTGTGGAAACCGATCCTGAAGAGCTGTCTGCCAGACGCGCCGAGTCCGCCCGGCAGTTGTTGGTGCATCTCGGGCTGAATCAGGAGCGCTACGCAGTTCATAGTTACGTTTATGAGCGCATGAGCGTTCAGGACGATGAAAATGCGAAACGCGCTGAGATAACATTGCTCCCTGGCTGCCCCGACAACTGTTGCGTCAATAAGTAATGCGCCTCGTGACGCCGGGCGGGGTGTATCCCGGCCGGCGCCTTGCAATAGCAGCAGCGTCACTCACGACCCCTTCGTCGCCGCCGGCACGTCGAACACCCGATCGAATGCCCACTGGAACACGAACGCGTAACAGAAGAAGAACGCGAACAGCCCGATGTCGACGACGAGCGCGTCGAGCCACGAGATGTCGAGCCATCCCGCCACGACCGGCACCAGGATGAAGATCAGCCCGCCTTCGAATCCGGTCGCGTGCAGGATCCGCCGCCCGAGCGTGCGTGATGGCTGACGGCGCGACGCTTCCCAGCGCTCGAACAGCGCGTTGAAGATCATGTTCCACAGCATCGCGATCGCCGACATCGTCGCCGACAGCGCGCCCGAATAGACGAGGTCCTGCTTGAAGATCGCCGCGATCGCGGGCGAGATGCAGGAAATCGCGATCGCTTCGTAGAGCACCGCCTGCGTGATCCTGCGCGGTAGGCCTTGCACGTTGTTGCTCCGGTTGGACGTCACTCGACGCGGCACCGTGCCGCGACGTCCCGCAAGGCTATTCGCGTTGCACGCCCGCTTCAATTCACCTAATCTCACCCCGACTCAATTGAATTCAACCCGGCCCGATCCGGCCCGCGAGGCCCCGTGTTCTCGAAAATCCCCCTGACCGCATTGCGTGTATTCGAGTCGTCGGCACGGCTCGGCGCGTTCAAGGCTGCCGCGGACGAACTGTCCGTGACACCGGCCGCCGTGTCGCACCAGATCAAGTCGCTCGAAAGCCGGCTCGGCGTGCTGCTGTTCGAGCGCGGTGCGAGCGGCGTGCGGCTCACGGACGAAGGCGAACGCCTGTTTCGCGCGAGTCACGATGCACTGCTCGCATTGAGCCGCGGGCTCGACGCGGTGCGGCCCGAAACGACCGGCGAGCGCACGCTCGTGCTGACCACCACGCCCGCGTTCGCCGCGATGTGGCTGATTCCGCGCCTCGGCCGGTTTCGTCGCATCGATCCGCAACTGCACATCAAGGTTGAAACCGGCAACACGCTTGCGGATCTCGAACGCGATGCGCGGATCGACCTCGCGATTCGCGCGACGTCGCGCACGTTTCCGGCGCTGCACGAGATTGCGCTGATCGACGAGTATTTCGGTGCGTATGCAGCCGCCGGGTTCGACGCGCATCGGACGGACGAACCGCTCGACCTGATCGAGACCGTGTGGGATACGCCGCTGCCGGTGTCGGTCGACTGGGCGTCGTGGTGTCGCGCGGCTGGCCGCGAAGCGTGGCTCGAGCGCGCGGTGTTTCGCCACTACGACGACGAGCATTACGCGTTGCAGGCGGTGCTGCACGGGCAGGGCATCGCGTTGCTCAGCTCCGTGCTGGCTGCCGAGCATGTCACGCATGGGGCATTGACGCCGATCGAGCCGTCGGTGCGGATCGAGGGCGCGCGTTTTGTCGCGCTGTGCCGGCCCGGGCGGGAGCGCGAGCCGCAGGTCAGGTCGTTTCTCGACTGGCTCGAGGCGGAGATTGTGCTGACGCGGGAGGCGGTGGGGCGGATGGGGGCGGGCATTGAGCGGTAAAGCGGGCCGTGCGGACCGCGCGAGCCGTATGCGAACCGACCCGCTCGCACACCATCACGCGAACCTGACGCAATAAACCGGCGGCAAATGCGCAGACACCAACTGCCAGTTTTCGCCGCCATCAGCGGACGTCCATAACCCGCCGGTGGTCGATCCCATCGCGAGGCGCGTGCCGGTGTCATCGATCGCGAGCCCGTGCCGATACACGAGGTCGTACGCCGGCGCACTCGGCAGCCCGTTCGCGAATTGCTCGAAACTGCGCCCGCCGTCGCGCGTGCGCGTGACGACGAACCTGCCGTTCACCGGAATCCGGCACGCGTCCTTCACGGCCGGCACGAACCACGCGGTGTCCGGTTCGTGCGGGTGCACGGCTACCGCGAAACCGAAGCTCGAAGGTTGCGCCTCGATGCGCCGCCAGTGCTCGGCGCCGTCGGTCGAGCGGAAGATCGCGCAGTGATGCTGCGTCCACAGCACGTCCGGGTTGGCCGCGCACTGCACGACGCGGTGCGGGTCCTGCATGTTCGGTTCGCCGCGCCGCTCGGGCGGCATGTAGTCGGCTTCCATGCCATCGGCGGTCACGCGCCAGGTCGCGCCGCCGTCGGTGGTCTGCCAGACGCCGCCGCACGAGACGCCGATCGCCACGTGCCGGCTGTCGCGCGGATCGACCATCACCGAATGGATGCCCGGTGCGTCGTATCCGCCGCCGCCCCATTCGGCGCGCTCCGGGCGATCCCACAGTGCCCGGTTGAGCACCCAGGAGCTGCCGCCGTCGTCGGAGCGGAACAAGCCGCCGGGAATCGTGCCGGCCCACAGCACGCCCGGCTCGTCGGCGCCGCCGGCTTCGAGCGACCAGATCTGCTGGAGCGTCCATGGCGGCTGCGGCGGCCCGGATGGCGCGTCGTCGTCGTCGCCGGTGCCGGCATTCACGCTGGCGCTGGCGGGTGGGGCGTCGGTGGGCTGCGGCGGATAGACGGGAACCGCGCATTCCTCCCAGTCGGTGGCGCCTGCGCGCCGGCGGTGCAGCTTGACGCCGAAATGGCCCAGGTTCAGCGCGGCGTACAGCGTGCCGTCGCGCGGGTCGGCGAGCGCCATGCTGACCGGCTCGCCGGCGAAGTGCGGCTCACCGAGCGTCCAGCCGCCGTGGCCGTCGGCCTGCAGGACGAACAGGCCCTTGCGGGTGGCGACGAGCAGTCGATCGTTCATGTGCGATGTCTCCTGAGGGCCCGGCCTGACGTCGGGGTGCGCGGTCGGTGCTGGTGCATATGTCCCCTTATCCGCCCGTCAGCGCCTGCACGACATAGACCCGGCTGGCATCGCCGAGCACATCGGACAGGTGTTGCCGGTCGCGTATCGGCTGGCCGTCGATGAATACCGACAGATGTTTGCGCAGCGCACCCTGGTCGTCGAGGATGTAGCCGCGCAGCCGCGGCTGCTCGCCGAAAACGGTGTCGAATGCTTCGCCGACCGAGTGGGCGTCGATTTCGCGCTCGGGCGTTTCGATATGCCGCTGGATCGAGGCGGCGAAGAAGAGGTGCGCCATGGCGGTGGCTGGCAGGAGCCGTGCGGAGGGGACGGTCTGTAGTTTAGGCGATCCTTTGGGGGCGGAAAGGTGGCGTCGCGTAGTCGCGCGGTGCCGGCGTGTCCGGTCCGTCCCGGTCGACACGTTCAGGCGATTCGGCAACAATCCTGCCCGGATCGTCATCGCATGCCGGGTTCGGCTGCCATGCCGGTCGACGGCCGCCCGCTCTCCATTTACCGATGAAGGAAACCCTTGCCATGCCGCGATTCGCGCTGTCGATCGTCCAACCCGCCGTCGACGATATCGTTGCGGGCCGGAAGCAGGTCGAAATCCGGTCGTGGGCGCCGCCGACCATCCCGTTGCGTGTTGGGAACTGACGAACGTGCGGGCGATCGATCCGCCATTCCGATGCGTGGCGAAACGAGGGGTCTATGCTCTGGAGACCCCGCGGCGTCATGCATCCTGACTCCCGCACCCGGGAACGACGGAGCCATTGGTGAGGTTTGCCGGGCAGATATCGTGCAGTCGTACTACGCGTACTTGTCGCCCACCGCCGCCCTGACAGGATGCGTGTCGTAGACGATGACCATGCGCTCGACGAGTCCGCTGTCGTCGAATTCGAACACGTCGACACATTCGAACTGCACCGCCGAGCCGTCCTTCAGCCCCCAGTCGTACACGAAGTAACCGGTTGCACGTCGCGCGCCGGTCGCACTGACACAGATGTCGATCGTCGTGATCCGACTTTGTCCGGATGCCGCAACGACCTTTTCGAAGAACGGTTTCGGCTGCATCCAGCCGAGAAACGGAGAAAAAATCCGTGCATCCGGCGTGAACTGCGCACAGATCGAGGCGACGTCGCCGCGCTCGAGCGCCTTCAGGTAGGTGTCGACCTGCCGCGTGTATAGTGCCTTCGACGATGGGACCATTCTCTTTCTCCGCTGGTTGTTGACAAGCCGGGCCGCGACAGGTGATGCGGGTCCGGCGCAACCAAGATAGCGATGCACCGATGTCCGAACAATCGAAAAATCCGCAACCCGGGCATGCGGCCCGTGCATACCCGCTTGCCGAACTCACGCGAGCCCTGCCGCCGTTGACGGCGTTCCAGGCCTTCGTTGCCGCGGCCGAACTCGGCAGCTTCAGCCGGGCTGCCGATCATCTGTGCCGGACCCAGGGTGCGGTGAGCCGTCAGGTGCAGCAACTGGAAGTGCATTACGGGTGCGCACTGTTCGTGCGTCATGCGTCGGGGCTGACGCTGACCGCGGAAGGCGGTGCGTTGTTGGCGGTGGCGGTCGACGTCCTGACGCAACTGGCACGCCACGCGGAGGCGCATTGCGGCGTCGCGCCGGTTCTCACGTTGCGTTTGCCGTCGACCTTCGCGATCCGCTGGCTGCTGCCGCGTCTTCCGGCGATCAATCGCGCACTCCCGCGGACCGAACTGCGTATCCAGACGTCGGCGGACGACACGCCGGATTTCGCCGGAACCGACGTCGACGCGATCGTCGTACGAGGCGCCGGGCACTGGGCCGGAATGGTGTCGGTTCCGCTCTTTGCAGAGCGGCTGACACCGATGTGCACCGGCACGCTGGCCGCTTCATTGAGATCGATCGCCGATCTTGCGCAGGCCACGTTGCTTCATCCCGCCCACGGGCACGAAGAGTGGCGCTGCTGGCTCGCTGCCGTCGGCGCGACGCAGGTCGACCCTGAATCCGGGCTCATACTGGACACGCTCGAATTGACGCTCACCGCCGCCGAGCAGGGGCACGGCGTGGCGATCGGTGACCCGCGCATGGCCCGGGACCGGCTCGCGGCCGGATCGCTGGTTGCCCCCTTTGGCGACCTCGTGGACAACGGTCTCGGCTATTTTCTCGTGTACCCGTCGCCGCGTGCGATGCAGCCCAAGATTCGCGCGCTGACGTCGATCCTGACGGAGCTGGCACAGGACGATTCACCGCGCATGGCGTGACAGGAGGTCGCGCCGCTCACACGCGCTAAACCGGAATCGATCGCCCGCGAATCCTGATCCCGATCCGCACGACACCGATTACCGCATTCGACAGCCACGTGAGCAGGCGCGGCATCCCGCGCCGGCGGATATCGAGCAGCAGCACGATCCGCACCGCGTCACTGTCGTTCCACACCTCGTGCATGAAGGTGTCGTCCCACAGCAGGAAACGTCCTTCCTCGAGCCGGTATTCGTGGCCGTCGACCTTCAGCACGGCGGCCGGCGTGCCGTCCGCGCGCTTCGGCATCGACAGCACGAGATAGCCGCGCAGGATGCCGCGAAACGGCCCGCGATGCGGTGGAATGTGCTTGCCGGGTGCGAGAAACGACAACGATGCCGATAGCACGTCCGGCGATGCCGCGACGATCGATGCGACGGTCGGGCAGCGCGACAGGTTGCGCGGGAACGGCTGGCCGTACGCCTGCATGATGAACATCCGCCAGTCGCGTGCATCGTTGGCCGAGATGTCGTACTGCTCGCGCATGATCTCGTGAAAGCGCGGGATGCGCGGCATGTCGCGCGCCACGGCGAATGCCTCTGCCTGGATGTCGGTCCATGCACGAACGAAACGCTCGGCGTCGGGAAACGCGGCCGGATCGAGCACCGCGCCGCCGTCGATATGGCGGTCGTACAGCGTGCGCAGCAAGCCGGCTGCATAGTCGTAAGCGACGGACATGGTCGATCGATCGGCGATCCGTAAGGGGTGACGTCAGTCTGCCCGAAGCGCGGCGGGCGCTGCGTTACGTCAGGTTACGCCGGCTGACGAAAGAATGACAGTTTCATGAATGTGCATTCCGGGCGCTCCAGGCGCCGGAGAGGCCGCGTGATCCGAGTTGCGCGACGCGCGGGAATAAATGCACGCGCTCCGTCGTCATACGGGTGTAGCACGTCGTCTCGTGGACTTCTCAAGGAGTGGAACATGAACACGCATTGGCTGGTGGCCGCCGCGGTGGCGGCAATTTCTCTCGCGGGTATCGCGACGCAAGCGTCGGCACAGGAGCTGACGCGCGCGCAGGTCAGGCAGGAACTGATCGACGCCGAAAACAACGGGCTGCGCTTCGTGACCGATACGTCGTATCCGGATGCGAGCCCGCTGTTCCAGCGGCAGGTGGAACAGATGCCGGAGCATCAGGCCAGCACGGCGGTCGGCAGCGATCCGGCCGCGTCATCCGAAGCGGGCAAGCCGGCGACGATGTCGCCGCGCCGGGGTTCCACCGCATGCGTCGGCCCCGCGAGCTTCTGCGCGATCTATTTCGGAAGCTGACGCAGCCGCCTGCGTTCGCAGGTCAGGCATTCAAGGTATTCGACACGGTTGATCGATACGGAACATTGAAGGAGTTCATGATGAAAACATATATCGCAGTACTGACGATGGTCGGAGCGATCGTTGCTCAGTCGGCCTTCGCGCAATCGGCCGCGCCGCTCACGCGTGCCCAGGTTCGCGACGAATTGATGCGTCTGGAAGCAGCCGGGTACGACCCGGCGAAGGGAGACGAAGGGGAGTATCCGGCGGACATCCAGGCGGCGGAAGCGAAGCTTGCCGAGCAGGACCGGGCCCGGATGGCGGCTGCCGCCGCGCGCGCACCGGCCTCCGGTATGCCGGCGCAGACGAGCAACTAGGTGTCGACATGGTCTTGTGTGACTTCAGGCCATCGTGTTCGCGGCACGGCAGTACGGCAGCCCTTCGTGCCGCTCGACGCGGCAGAAGGGCGCCGGCCGCGCTGCCGGTCATCGCGCGCCGCTTCGCGCGGCGGCGCGATCATCTCATCGGCCGCGTGCGATGAGCGGCTGGTCGGTCGTGCGATGAACCGGAACGAAGGCGGTATCGGTATCGGCGGCAATCCGGCTCATGCACGCGATGGCATGCGGTGCCGCCGGCATGGCGATCACCAGGGCATCATGCGCTGCATGACCTGATCGCGCAGCACGAAGCGGTGCGCGAGCGCGGCTGCCACGTGCAGGCAAATGGCGACGAACAGCGCCCAGGCGAGGATGCCGTGCACGTCGCCCATCGCGTGGCCGAATCCGGAGCCGGCCGCCGACAGCGCGGGCAACGGCACGATCCCGAGCAACGTCACGCTCCATGCGCGCGACGACGCGTTGATCCAGCCGAGCAGCGGCACCGCGATCAGCAGCGCATAGAGCGCGAAATGCGTCGCGCCCGACAGTGCGCGCATCGCGGGCGGCAGGTCACTCGCGGGCGGGCGATGCGTTGCGCGCCACAGCACGCGGCAAGCCATCGCCGCGAGCAGCGCGGTTCCCACGAGGAGGTGCGCGGCGATCAGGCCAACGGGCTGCGTGTCGCGATGCACGTCGGGCATCGTCCAGCCGATCGCATATTGCGCGATGACCAGCGCGACGATCAGCCAGTGAAGCAAGCGCGCAACGGTGTCATATCGGGCGGGCATGGACATGGAGACTCCTGCGGACGACGGGGACGATATCGGTCGGTGGATTCTACGTTCGGTTTCTTAACGAAACGTTAAGCAGGCGTCGCCACAATCGTTCTCCGCTGGACCTTCTCTTTTCCTGATCCTGATCCACGCGACCTTTCGAATCTTTCAGATCGATACCGGTCGTCCGCACGGGAGAGTCTTTCACCATGGCATCTTCGACGATCGAGCGATGGCGTGCCCACCTGCTGATCGCCGCGCTGGCCGGCATGTTCATTCAGTGCTTCGTGCTGGTGTCGTTGCTTGCATGGCGCGTACCCGAAGCATTTTTCACCACGATGACGTTTCGTATCTGGGTCGTCATCGCGGTTGCCACCGCGATCCTTTCGGCCCGCAAGCTTGCCGACGTCGCGTTCCGGGCCGCGCTCGCCTGCGGCTACGTGCGCGTGACAGGAATCGATCGCCGCACGGTAGTTGTGTCATCTGATTGCGCGTATCGTCGCTTGGTCGTCCTTCACATCCGGCTCCACGGGAATCGATACGGCGGCGCGCACGGGTGAACCCGCGTGCGCGCGGCGGCTCCCGGGTGTCGTGGTCGTACGGGTCACCACTGGGGAGAAGCATGGTTTTGCTGCATGTGCTGCGCGCGCTGGTTGAGGCAATGTCGATCGTCTGCGGGCTGGGCGGCTTACTGGGCATTGCCTACACGATCACGGCCAGCGTGCTGGTGGGCCGGTTCTTTTCCCGGGCGGCGGCCGAGCCGCGCGATTATCCGGGCGTCACCGTCGCGAAGCCGCTGCACGGCGACGAGTGGCAACTCGTACAGCATCTCGAAAGCTTCTTCGTGCAGAATTATCCGGGGCCGGTCCAGCACCTGTTCGGCGTGCACGATGCGAACGACAAGGCGCTCGTGGCCGTCGAGGCGCTGCGCGCGCGCTATCCTGACGCGAACATCAAGGTCGTCGCCGATGCGCGGCTCTACGGGCCGAACCGCAAGATCGCCAATCTCGTGAACATGCTCGAACACGCGGAGTATTCGGTGCTCTGTCTCGCCGACAGCGACGTGCTGGTCGAGCGCGATTATTTGCGCGCGGTCGTCGGCGCGCTGCAGCAGCCGGATGTCGGCATCGTGACGAGCGTGTATCGCGGCATCGCGTCGCCGGGCTTCTGGCCCGGTGTCGCCGTCGCGATGACGAACTACCATTTCCTGCCGGGCGTGATCACCGGACTCTTCATCGGGCGCGCACGGCCATGCTTCGGCCAGACGATTGCGATCACGCGCGCGACGCTCGAACGCATCGGCGGGCTCACGCGTTTCGCGCATCACCTGGCCGAGGATCATGCGCTGGGCGAGGCGGTGCGGCAGGTGGGCGCGCAGGTCGTCATTCCGCCGTTCGTCGTCGGGCATGCCTGCGTCGAGGAGACGTTCGCGAAGCTGTACGCACACGAATTGCGCTGGAGCTGCACGATCCGCGCGGCGGACCGGCTCGGTCACGCCGGCTCGGTGCTGATGCACCCGGTGCCGCTCGCGCTGCTGGCGCTGCTGTTCTCCGACGGCACGGCCGTCGCGTGCGGGCTGGCGGTCGCGGCGCTGGCCGCGCGGGCGCTGCTGATGCTGAAAACGAGCCGGGCGACCGGCGCGGGCCTGCGCGGCGCGCTCTGGCTGCCGTTCGTCGATCTCCTGCAGTTCTTCGTGTTCGTGTCGAGCTTCTTCTCGTCGCATGTCGTGTGGCGCGGCACGCGTTTTCGTGTCGACCGGGAAGGCCTGCTGTCGCCCGCGAGCGAATCATGACGACCCAAACGAACCCCGCTGCCGATGCCGCGGAGCGCAACGCCGCGCGGGGCGACGCACGGCTGCGCCACGTGGGGCAGGTGGCGGCGCTGGGCGGGCTGGCGCTCGCCGTGTGGCTGATCTGGCGTGAGCATCCGCTGGACATCCTGCATCGCCTGCAGATCGCCGGGGCCGGGCTGTTGCTCGCGGCCCTGGCGCACATCCTGCCGATGCTCGCGAATGCGTGGGACTGGCGGATGCTGATCCGCGGCCCGCGCCGTCCGTCGTTCGCGGCGATGCTGAAGCTCGTGTGGATCCGTGAATCGATCAACGGGTTGTTGCCGGTCGCGCGGATCGGCGGCGAGATCGTGTCGTTCGGCCTGCTGCGGCAGGCGGGCGTGCGACCGGCGACCGCCGTCGCCAGCCTCGTCGCCGACATGCAGCTGACGCTGATCAGCCAGCTCGTGTTCGCGCTGGTCGCGATCGGCTACGTGCTCGAGCATGTGTCGTCCGATACCGCGCGGGTGGCCGGCAACCTCGCGATCGGCATGGCCGCGCTGGTGCCGGTGCTGCTGCTGTTCGCGCTGGTGCAGCATGCGCGGCCGTTCGAGCGCGCGATGCGCGTGCTCAATCGCGTCACGAGCGGCAAGGTGGTGGCGCTGGTCGGCGAATCGGCGCGCACCGATCAGTCGATCCGGATGATCTGGAGAAAGACTGGCATCGTCGTGCGCTATCTCGTGATCTGGCAGACGCTGCAGTTCGTCGGCTATGCACTGGAAATCTGGCTCGCGCTGTATTTTCTCGGCGCGGAGCCGACGTTCGCGCAGGCGCTCGCGATCGAGGCGCTGATCCAGCTGGTGAGCAGCATCGCGTTCCTGATGCCGGGCGGGCTCGGTGTGCAGGAAGGCGGGTTCGTGCTGATCGGCGGGCTGCTCGGGTTCGACCCGCCGACCTGTCTCGCGCTGGCCGGCGCCCGCCGGGTGCGCGACCTGCTGTTCTATCTGCCGGGCCTGCTGGCGTGGCAGTGGGCGGCCGGTTCGGCGAACCGGTCGGGCGGAACGAAAAACGCGCCGCTGCCCATCGGGGAATCCGCCCGGCCGCGTTGATGCGGCCGGGGCGCCGGTGCCTGCGCGGCCGGCGGCGCGGGAATCAGCGTCGTTCGTCGGCGAGATGGCTGCGGATCACGTCCGCGAACGACGTATCGCCCTTCAGCCCGAGCGCTTCCGCGCGCGACGTATCCCAACGGCCCGGCCAGCTGCCGACGATCTTCTCGACGCGCTCGTCCGGCACATGGCGGATCAGCTTCACGACTTCGTCACCCGCGACTTCGCGCAGCGCCGCGATCATTTCGTCGACCGACACCGACAGGCCGGGCAGATTGATCACCCGTTTGTTGCCGAGCTTCGCGCTGTCGATCTCGCAGCCCGCGACGAGCGCTTCGATCGCGCCGCGCGGCGACAGCAGCCACAGCCGCGTCGAACCCGGCACCGGGCACACGCTTTCCTCGCCGTTCAGCGGTTCGCGGATGATGCCGCTCGCGAACGACGACGCAGCCGCATTCGGGCGGCCCGGCCGTACGCTGATCGTCGGCAGCCGCAGCACGCGGCCGTCGACGAAGCCGCGCCGCGCGTAGTCGCACAGCAGCAGTTCGGCGATCGCCTTCTCGGCGCCGTACGACGATTGCGGGTTCAGCGCGGTGTCGTCCTGCACGACGTCGGGCAGCGTGCCGCCATAAACCGCGACGGAGCTCGTGAACACGACGCGCGGCCGATGGCCACGCGCGCGGCACACTTCGAGCAGCGTGCGCGACGCGTCGAGGTTGATCCGCATGCCGAGATCGAAATCGGCTTCGGCCTGCCCGCTGACGATCGCCGCGAGGTGGAAGATCGCGCCCGTCTGCGTGTCGATCGCGCGGTCGAGCACCGCGCGGTCGGCGATGTCGCCGACGATCGACGTCACGCGCGCATCGCCGAAATCGCTGCCTGCGACGACGTCGAGCAGCACCAGCTCGTCGATCTTCTCGCTGCGGCCGTCGGGGCCGGTGAGTTCACCGCGCTCGAGCAGCTTACGCGCGAGACGCTGGCCGAGAAAGCCGGCGCCGCCGGTGATCAGTACTTTCATGTTCTTTACCCTCAGAAGAATGCTGGAATTACAGGTACGGCTTGAGCCAGCCGAGCCCTTCCGACGTGCCGGCCTTCGGGCGGTATTCGCAGCCGATCCAGCCGTCGTAGCCGAGCGCGTCGATCAGCGCGAACAGATACGGGTAGTTGAGTTCGCCGATATCCGGCTCGTGGCGCTCGGGCACGCCCGCGATCTGGATATGGCCGATGCCCGCGAAATCGCGCTTGAGCTTCATCGCGAGATCGCCTTCGACGATCTGGCAGTGGTAGCAGTCGAACTGCACCTTCAGGTTCGGCGCGCCGACTTCCGCGCAGATCTCGTGCGCATCGTCCTGGCGGCTCAGGAAATAGCCGGGCATGTCGCGCTGGTTGATCGGCTCGATCAGGATCGTGATGCCGCGCGCGAAGGCGGCCTGCGCCGCATGCCGCAGGTTCGCGAGGTAGGTGTCGCGATGGCGTGCGCGGTCGGCGCCCGGCGGCACCATGCCGGCCATCACGTGCAGCTTCCTGTTGCCGAGCACGCGCGCATAGTCGAGCGCCTGGTCGATGCCGCGCCGGAACTCGTCCTCGCGGCCCGGCAGTGACGCGATCCCGCGCTCGCCGGCGGCCCAGTTGCCAGGCGGCGCGTTGAACAGCGCCTGCTCGAGGTTGTGCGCGTCGAGCCGCGCACGGATGTCCTCGGCGGCGAAGTCGTACGGGAACAGGTACTCGACGGCCTTGAAGCCGTCGTACGAGGCAGCGGCGAAGCGTTCGAGGAACGCGTGCTCGGTGTACATCATCGAGAGGTTGGCGGCGAAGCGTGGCATGGCAGCGGGTCCTGTGAATGAACGGGGCGGGGCGCAGGGCGCCCCGCGTCGAATGGCGGCCGGATCGTTCGTTTGGCGGATCAGCGGTTCACGAGTTTCGCGGGCGTGAGCCACACGGCGATCGCGCCGATCACGAGCATCGCGGCGAGCACGTACATGCCGGACGCCGTGCTGTGCGTGACGTCCTTCAGGTAGCCGATCACGTACGGGCTCGCGAACCCGGCGAGGTTGCCGACCGAGTTGATGATCGCGATCCCGGCCGCGGCCGCGGAGCCCGCGAGGAACGCGGTCGGCAGCGACCAGAACAGCGGGGCGCAGGTCAACACGCCGCCCGCCGCGAGCGACAGGAACACGATCGACACCGCCGTATTGTGCGAGTACGACGCGGCGACCGCAAACCCGAGCGCGCCCATCAGCGCCGGCACGATCAGGTGCCAGCGGCGTTCGCGGCGCTTGTCTGCGCTGTGGCCGAACAGGTTCATCACGACGATCGCGACGAGGAACGGAATGGCCGACAGCAGGCCGATCTGCAGCGTATCGGTGATGCCGGTCGACTTGACGAGTGTCGGCATCCAGAATGTGAGCCCGTACTGGCCCGTGACGAACGCGAAGTAGATCAGCGACATCCACCACATGCGCGGGTCCGCGAACACGGCCTTCAGCGAATGGCCGTGCTTCTGCTGTTCCTGCGGCTGCGCGGCGATCTCGTCCTCCAGCAGCTGCTTCTCGCGCTCGTCGAGCCACTTCGCGCTGCGGATGCTGTTGTCGAGATACAGGATCGTCGCGATGCCGACGAGCACGGCCGGCACGGCTTCGATCATGAACATCCATTGCCAGCCGTGGAAGCCCGAGCCGCCGTGGAAGCGTTCCATGATCCAGCCCGACAGCGGGTTGCCGAAGATGCCCGACACGGGGATCGCGGACATGAACACCGCGATGATCTTCGCGCGGCGATGCGACGGGAACCAGTACGTGAGGTACAGGATCACGCCGGGATAGAAGCCGGCTTCCGCGAGGCCGAGCAGGAAGCGCAGCACGTAGAACTGCGTCGGGGTCTGCACGAACGCGAACAGCGCGGACAGCAGGCCCCACGTGATCATGATCCGTGCGATCCAGATGCGTGCGCCGATGCGATGCATCAGCAGGTTGCTTGGCAGTTCGAACAGAAAATAGCCCAGGAAGAAAATCCCGGCGCCGAGCCCGAACACCGTTTCGCTGAACGCGAGATCCTGCGACATCTGCAGTTTCGCGAAGCCGACGTTCACGCGGTCGAGATACGCGACCACGTAGCAGAGCATCAGGAACGGCACGATGCGCCAGAACACTTTCTTGTAGGTGCGGTCGAGTTCCGCGGCATGGGCGGGCGAGGCGGGCGAGCGGCCAGCGGCCGCGTCGAGAGCAGTCATCGTCGTCTCCAATGATGTCGTGTGCCGGCGGCGCGTACGTCGCCGGTCGTGTGTGTGCTGACGGAAGGGCCCGCGCACACGGCGGGCATGGGAATCGTTGCGTGGCGCGTCGCTACCAGCGCGCGCCGAAGCTGGCACGTAGTTCGTCGAGCGCGGCGTCGTCGAGCGGCTCGGGTTTCGGGTGCGTCATCAGCCACAGCCGCGCCGTCTCCTCGAGCTCTTCGAGCGCATACGACGCATGCGACACCGACGGTCCCCACATCACGGGGCCGAGGCGATCGAGCAGCACGCCGCGCACCTGGCCGGCGAGCGCCGCGACTTCGGCCGCGACGCCCGGATCGCCGGGGCGGCGGTAGCGGATCAGCGGAATGTGGCCGACCTTCATCACGTAGTACGGCGTGATCGGCGGCAGCACGTCGGTGTCGCGCCACACGCCCGCGAGCGTCAGCGCGACGAGATGCGTCGAATGCGTGTGGACGACGCCGTTCGCTTCGGCATTGCGCGCGTAGATGCCGCGATGCAGCGCGAGCGTCTTCGACGGCTTGCCGCCCGATACGGGCTGGCCGTCGAGGCCGACCTTCGCGATGTCGTTCGGATCGAGCCGGCCGAGGCACGCATCGGTCGGCGTGATCAACCAGCCGTCGGGCAGGCGCGCGCTGATGTTGCCGGCGCTGCCGACCGCGTGGCCGCGCGCATACAGGCTCGCGCCGACCACGCAGATCTCTTCGCGCAGTTTCGCTTCGTCGTTCATCGTGCGGCTCCGTCCAGCGCGCGCAGCGCCTTGTCGAAAAAGTCCGTGGTGCCGAAGTTGCCGGACTTCAGCGCGAGGCCGAGCGGCTGCGCGTCGATGGTGGCCGTTGCCGGCACGCCCGGATCGATCTGCGCGCCGATTTGCAGCGACTTCACGTCGAGCGCCTGCACGACTGCGCCGGACGTCTCGCCGCCCGCGACGACGAACTTGCGCACGCCGAGATCACGCAGGCCGCGCGCGATCGCCGCGAGCGTGGCTTCGACGAGATGCCCGGCCGCGTCGACGCCGAGCGCCTGCTGCACGGCCTTCACTTCGTCGGGCGTGGCCGTTGCATAGATCAGCACCGGCTGCGGCAGGTGCGAGCGCGCAAAGGTGAGTGCTTGCTCGACGACGGGCTCGCCGCGCGATGCCGCGAGCGGATCGATGCGGAAGCTCGGCCGCGTGGCGCGCCATGCGGCGACCTGCGCATTGGTGGCCTTCGACGCGCTGCCGGCAAGCACGGTCGAAAGCCCTTCGATGCGCGGCAGCGACGCCGCGTTGTCGCGCTCGGGCAGTTGCTCCGCGCGGCGGAAATTCGCGGGCAGGCCGAGCGCGATGCCCGAGCCGCCGGTGACGAGCGGCAGGCCCGCGCAGGCTTCGCCGAGCACGTAGAGGTCGCGATCCGACAGCGCGTCGGCGATCGCGAAGCGCGCGCCTTCCGCGCGCAGTTGCTCGATCCGCGTGCGCACGGCGGCCGCGCCCAGCGCGATCGTGTCGTAGCGGATCAGGCCGACCGGCGACTTCGTCTGCCGTTGCAGCACGCGTACGAGGTTCGCGTCCTTCATCGGCGTGAGCGGATGATTCTCCATCCCCGATTCGTTCAGCAGCACATCGCCGACGAACAGGTGGCCGCGATAGATCGTGCGGCCGTTCTCGGGGAACGCCGGGCACGCGATCGTGAAGCCGCCGCCGGCCGCATCGAGCAGTGCATCGGCGACGGGCCCGATGTTGCCTGCGTCGGTCGAATCGAACGTCGAGCAGTACTTGAAGAAGAACTGCCGGCAGCCTTGCGCGCGCAGCCATTCGTATGCGGCGAGCGATTGCGCGATGGCGTCGGCGGCAGGGATCGTGCGCGACTTCAGCGCGACGACGATCGCGTCGGCGTCGAGCGTGGTGTCTGCGGCGCCGTCGGCGGGCACGCCGATCGTCTGCACGGTGCGCATGCCGCTCTTCACGAGCATGTTCGCGAGATCGGTCGCGCCGGTGAAATCGTCGGCGATGCAGCCGAGCAGGGGACGGGAAGCGGAAGCGGTCATGGCAGAAGCGTCGTTCGAATCAGCGGGCGGGCGGCAGCGTGATGCCGGGGAATGTCTTGATCACGGCGGAATCGTCCTCGCCGCCGTGGCCGGCGCTCGACGCGCTCATGAACATCTGGTGTGCGGTCGCCGACAGCGGCAGCGGGAACTTGCTGCGGCGCGCGGTATCGAGCACGAGGCCGAGATCCTTCACGAAGATGTCGACGGCCGACAGCGGCGTGTAGTCGCCGTTCAGGATGTGCGGCACGCGGTTCTCGAACATCCACGAATTGCCGGCGCTGTGCGTGATCACGTCGTACAGCGCGTCCGCATCGACGCCTTCGCGCAGGCCGAGCGCCATCGCCTCGGCCGCTGCCGCGATGTGCACGCCGGCCAGCAGCTGGTTGATGATCTTCACCTTCGAGCCGATGCCGTGCGCGTCGCCGAGGCGATAGACCTTGCCGGCGATCGCGGCGAGCACGTCCTCGCAGCCCGCATAGGCGGCGGCCGGGCCCGACGTCATCATCGTCATCTCGCCGGAGGCCGCGCGCGCGGCGCCGCCGGATACCGGCGCATCGAGCATCTGCAGGCCGGCCGCCTCGATGCGCGCGCCGAGCGCGACCGCGAATTCCGGCGCGACGGTCGCGCTTGCGATCACGACGCCGCCCGGCTTCATCGCCGCGACCGCGCCGTGCTCGCCGAACAGCACCGTTTCGGTCTGCGCGGCATTGACGACGAGCGTGACGACGACGTCGCACTGCGCGCCGAGTTCGGCCGGCGTCGCGCAGGCGATGCCGCCTTCGGCGGCGAACGCCTGCAGCACGGTGTCGCGCACGTCGCATGCGTGCACGCGCAGGCCGGCGCGCAGCAGCGAGCGGGCGACGCCGAGGCCCATCGCGCCCAGGCCGATGACTCCAACATTTCGTGACATGGTCAACCTTGATCGATTCGGAAGAGGGGCGGCGCGGCGGCCGCCGGGTTCAGCAGATACCGGCTTCCGCGAGGCGGCGCGCGGCGTTGTACATGTGCGTGCGCGCCGCGTTGCGTGCGGCCATCGGGTCGCGCGCGCGGATCGCGTCGGCGATCGCTGCGTGTTCCTCGCGCACCTGGCGCGAGAAGTCCTCACGCGTCGCTTCGTTGCGCCGCGTGACCTTCACGCCGGCTTCGAGGTACTGGTTCAGGAACTGCAGCGTCTTCAGGAAATACGGGTTGCCGGTGACGGCCGCAATCGTGCGGTGGAACGCGACGTCTTCCGGGACGCCATCGCGCCCTTCGGCCACCGCGTCGTCGATCTTGCGCAGCGCATCGTCGATGTCGGCCATGTCTTCATCGGTGTGGTTCAGCGCGGCTTCGGCCGCGACCTCGGCCTCGATCGCGCGGCGCACCGCGAGCAGGTGCGGCAGCGACGTGGCTTCGACGGCCTCCGCATAGTCGATCCGCAGCGGCCGGATCGCGCCGTGCTGGTTCACGTACACGCCGCTGCCCTGGCGCGGCTCGACCACGCCTTCGTTCTTCAGCCGCGAGATCGCCTCGCGAATCACCGTGCGGCTCACGCCGAATTCCTGCGCGAGCACGGCCTCCGTCGGCAGCTTGCCGGTGGCGGAGAAACTGCCGACTTCGATCTGCTTGAGCAGTTGCTGCGCGACATGGTCGCTCATCGCACGGGCGGGAATTTTCTCGAACATGGTGCTCTGGTTTGTAAGGTTATGTGGTCATCATACAAATTTGAAGGTGCGTCAGCATCCGGGATAACCCTCGGTTAACGGAGGGTAACGTCGGCTAAATTGATTGGAACCGGTTCCAATTGAGTCGAAATCGATGCGTTCGAGTGTCGTGTCGCGATCGGTTGGTAAAGGGGCGGGGGCCCGTCGCCGTCAGTCGGCGATGTCCTCGACGGGGTCCGCCGCGATTGCCGCGCCGGCTTCCGCCACTTCCCCGCCACGCTCCCGATAAGTCGCCGGCGGCACGCCGAACTGCTTGCGGAATTCGCGCCCGAGGTGCGACGCATCGGCGAATCCGCAGCTCGACGCGATATCGGCCACCGTGCGGTCGGAGCTGGTCAGCAGCCACGCGGCCGTGCGCAGCCGAACCTGCTTCGCGAACGCCTGCGGGCTCTTGCCCGTTTCCGCCTTGAACAGCCGCTCGAGCTGCCGCGTCGACAAATCGAGCTTGCTCGCGAGCTCGTCGAGCGACAGCGCGCGCCCGACATGCTGTTCCATCAGGAGAATCGCGCGCTTGACCTTCGGGTGCGTCGCCGGCTCGAGGCCCGGCGGATGCGGCTGCGGCGCGTTGCCTTTCTGCATCTCGCCGACCAGCAGGATGCGCAGCGCCTTCTGCACGGTCGCGTGATCGAAGTGGCGCAGCAGGATCGCGGCGGCGACGTCGATCGACGCGCGGCCGCCCGAGCAGGTGATCCGGCGCCGGTCGATCACGAACAGGCGGTCGGCGATCAGCAGGTCGGGATCGGCGGACGGAAAGCGCTCGATGAAATCCCAGTAGTGGAACCAGCTCACGCAGGTGCGGTAGCCGTCGAGCACGCCGGCACGCATCAGCGTGAACACGCCGGTGCAGATGCCGACGACCGTCGCGCCGCCTGCCGCCGCGCGGCGGATGAAGTCGAGTGTCTCGGGGCCCGCCTGCGGCCCCGAATGCAGCAGCCCGCCCACCACCACCACATAGTCGAACGGCTCGGACGCGTCGAACGTTTCCCACGGCGTGATCTGGATCCCGCAACTCGCGCGCACCGGCGCGAGGGTCTCGCCGATCACGCTCCACGCGCAGCGCACGGGCTTGCTGTAGTCGCCGTCGTCCGCCGACAGCCGCAGCATGTCGACGAAGCCGGAGAAGGCCGTCAGCGTGAAGTTCGGCAGCAGCACGATGCCGAAGCGGATACGCCGCGGCGCGGGTTCTGCGAGGGGGGAAGCGGGTACGTCGGTTGTCATCGCGGCCAATCTCTTCACGCCGGGCGGGCGGTCTCACTCAGTCTGTTGATACGGGGCATGCGGGTACGGCGGTCGGGCGGGGCGGATGCAGCCAGCGTCGCTGATCGGTTCCGGCACGACTTGTGGTTTTCCGTCGCGAACCATCGCCAAAACGCACTTTCGGGCCTGCCGACGTGGCGCTTGGCGGCGCTATCCCACGCCGATGCCGTTTTTGTTCTATCGGCCGATTTTACGCTTTGATGTACTGGCGCCAACGTCATTTCACGTGTGTCCCACCCAGAGGAAGCCAGATGAACGTCAGCGTCTTCGACCTGTTCAAGATCGGCATCGGCCCGTCCAGTTCGCATACGGTCGGCCCGATGATCGCCGCGTGCCGCTTCGCGTCGCACGTGGAGGACGCGAACCTGCTCGGTTTCGTGCGCCGCGTGCGGGTCGAACTATACGGCTCGCTCGGCGCGACCGGCAAGGGCCACGGCACCGACAAGGCCGTGCTGCTCGGTCTCGAGGGCCACCTGCCCGACACGATCGATCCGGACCTGATCGAGCCGCGGCTTGCCGCGATCCGCGCGGAGAAATCGCTGTCGCTGCTCGGCAAGCAGACCGTCCGCTTCGAGGAAAAGGAGCACATCGGCTTCTATCGCAAGCTGATGAGCGGCACGAGCATCGTGCACCCGAACGGGATGCGCTTCCAGGCCTTCGACGAGCACGGCCAGCTGCTCGTCGAGAAAGAGTATTACTCGGTCGGCGGCGGCTTCGTCGTGAACCGCGACGGCGATCGCGTGAACGGCGTGCGCGCAGCGGTCGAGGTGCCGTATCCGTTCCGCACCGGCGACGACCTGATGCGCCAGTGCCGCGAGCACGGGCTGTCGATCGCCGAGCTGATGATGCGCAACGAATGCGCGCTGCGTCCCGCCGACGAAGTGCGCGCCGGGCTGCTCGCGATCTGGCGCACGATGGCCGCCTGCGTCGAGCGCGGCTGCAAGGTCGAGGGCGACCTGCCGGGCCCGATGCGCGTGAAGCGCCGCGCGGCCGAGCTGAACGCCCGCCTGCGCGAGCGCTCGGAAGAGTCGCTGCGCGACCCGCTGTCGATGCTCGACTGGGTCAACCTGTATGCGATGGCCGTCAACGAGGAGAACGCGGCGGGCGGCCGTGTCGTCACCGCGCCGACCAACGGCGCGGCCGGCGTGATTCCCGCGGTGCTGCACTACTACGTGAAGTTCGTGCCGGGCTCGAACGAAGCCGGCATCGTCGAATTCCTGATGACGGCCGCGGCGATCGGGATCATCTACAAGGAAACCGCGTCGATTTCCGGCGCGGAAGTGGGGTGCCAGGGCGAGGTGGGCGTCGCGTGCTCGATGGCCGCCGCCGCGCTCGCCGCGGTGATGGGCGGCACGCCCGACCAGGTCGAGAACGCCGCCGAGATCGGCATGGAGCACAACCTCGGGATGACCTGCGACCCGGTCGGCGGGCTCGTGCAGATCCCGTGCATCGAGCGCAACGCGATGGGCGCGATCAAGGCGCTGAACGCGTCGCGCATGGCGCTCAAGGGTAACGGCCAGCACTACGTATCGCTCGATTCGGTCATCAAGACGATGCGCGAGACGGGCGCGGACATGAAGACGAAATACAAGGAAACGTCGCGCGGCGGTCTGGCCGTGAACGTCATCGAATGCTAAACGAAGGATCACTCACATGAGCCGCTACTCGATATTCAGCCTGTTCCGCAACGGCCTCTCGTATCACGAGAACTGGGAAAAGCAGTGGAAGAGCCCGGAACCGAAGAAGGAATACGACGTCGTGATCGTCGGCGGCGGCGGCCACGGCCTCGCGACCGCGTATTACCTCGCGAAAGAGCACGGGATCACGAACGTCGCGATCCTCGAGAAAGGCTGGATCGGCGGCGGCAACACCGCGCGCAACACGACGATCGTCCGCTCGAACTATTTGTGGGACGAATCGGCCGCGCTGTACGAAAAGGCGATGAAGCTGTGGGAAGGGCTGTCGCAGGACCTGAACTACAACGTGATGTTCAGCCAGCGCGGCGTGATGAACCTGGCCCACACGCTGCAGGACGTGCGTGACACCGAGCGCCGTGTGAACGCGAACCGGCTGAACGGCGTCGACGCCGAATTCCTGACGCCCGCGCAGATCAAGGAAATCGAGCCGACCATCAACCTGAACAGCCGCTACCCGGTGCTCGGCGCGTCGATCCAGCGCCGCGCGGGCGTGGCGCGTCACGATGCGGTGGCCTGGGGCTTCGCACGCGGCGCGGACCGCGCGGGTGTCGACATCATCCAGAACTGCCAGGTGACGGGCATTCGCCGCGAAGGCGGCGCGGTGGTCGGCGTCGATACGGTGAAGGGTTTCATCAAGGCGAAGAAGGTTGCGGTGGTCGCCGCCGGCAACACGACGACGCTCGCCGACATGGCCGGCGTGCGCCTGCCGATCGAAAGCCATCCGCTGCAGGCGCTGGTGTCCGAGCCGATCAAGCCGGTCGTCAACTCGGTGATCATGTCGAACGCGGTGCACGCGTACATCAGCCAGTCCGACAAGGGCGATCTCGTGATCGGCGCCGGCATCGACCAGTACACGGGCTTCGGCCAGCGCGGCAGCTTCCACATCATCGAAAGCACGCTGCAGGCGATCGTCGAGATGTTCCCGGTGTTCTCGCGCGTGCGGATGAACCGCCAGTGGGGCGGCATCGTCGACGTGTCGCCGGACGCGTGCCCGATCATCACCAAGACCGACGTGAAGGGCCTCTATTTCAACTGCGGCTGGGGTACCGGCGGCTTCAAGGCGACGCCCGGCTCGGGCTGGGTGTTCGCGCACACGATCGCCCGCGACGAACCGCATCCGCTGAACGCGCCGTTCGCGCTCGACCGTTTCTACACGGGCCACCTGATCGACGAGCACGGCGCCGCCGCCGTCGCGCACTAACCGCACACGAGGAGAAAGAAACATGTTGCTGATCGAATGTCCGTGGTGCGGGCCGCGCGCCGAATCCGAGTTCTCGTGCGGTGGTGAAGCCGACATCGTGCGCCCCGTGAACAGCGAGAACATGACCGACCGCGAATGGGGCGAGTACGTGTTCATGCGCGAGAACAAGCGCGGGCTGCACAAGGAGCAATGGCTGCACGCACAGGGCTGCCGCCGCTGGTTCAAGGCCACGCGCGACACGGTGACCTACGATATCAAGGGCTACGAAAAGTTCGGTGGCGAAGCTGCCGGCAACGCACACGAAGAGGGCACGAGCAAATGAGCCAGAAAGACCGCCTCGGCACCGGTGGCCGCATCAATCGCGCGATTCCGTTGACCTTCACGTTCAACGGCCGCACGTATCAGGGCTTCCAGGGCGACACGCTCGCGTCCGCGCTGCTCGCGAACGGCGTGCACTTCGTCGCGCGCAGCTTCAAGTACCACCGTCCGCGCGGGATCGTGACAGCGGACGTCGCGGAACCGAACGCCGTCGTGCAGCTCGAATCGGGCCCGTACACGGTGCCGAACGCACGCGCGACCGAGATCGAGCTGTACCAGGGGCTCGTCGCGTCCAGCGTGAACGCGGAGCCGTCGCTCGAGAACGACAAGTACGCGATCAACCAGAAGCTGTCGCGCTTCCTGCCGGCCGGCTTCTATTACAAGACGTTCATGTGGCCGCGCAACATGTGGCCGAAGTATGAAGAGAAGATCCGTGAAGCAGCCGGCCTCGGCAAGGCGCCGGAAGCGCTCGATGCCGATCGCTACGACAAGTGCTACGCGCACTGCGACGTGCTTGTGGTCGGCGGTGGCCCGTCGGGTCTCGCGGCCGCGCATGCGGCGGCTACGGCCGGTGCGCGCGTGATCCTCGTCGACGACCAGCGCGAGCTCGGCGGCAGCCTGCTGTCGTGCCGCGCCGAGATCGACGCGAAGCCCGCGCTGCAGTGGGTCGAGAAGATCGAGGCCGAGCTGCGCAAGATGCCCGACGTGACGATCCTGTCGCGCAGCACCGCGTTCGGCTACCAGGACCACAACCTCGTGACGGTCACGCAGCGTTTGACCGATCACCTGCCGGTGTCGATGCGCAAGGGCACGCGCGAGCTGCTGTGGAAGGTCCGCGCGAAGCGCGTGATCCTCGCGACCGGTGCGCACGAGCGTCCGATCGTGTTCGGCAACAACGACCTGCCGGGCGTGATGCTTGCCGGCGCGGTGTCCACCTACGTGCATCGCTTCGGCGTGCTGCCGGGCCGCAACGCGGTCGTGTTCACGAACAACGATCGCGCCTACCAGACCGCGCTCGACCTGAAGGCATGCGGCGCGAAGGTGACGGTCGTCGATTCGCGCGCATCGTCCAACGGCGCGCTGCCGGCCGCCGCGAAGCGGCAGGGCGTGACGGTGATGAGCGGCGCGGTCGTGACGGTCGCATCGGGCAAGTGGCGCGTATCGTCGGTCGACGTCGCGTCCTACTCGAACGGCCAGACCGGCGGCAAGCTGCAGACGCTGCCGTGTGACCTCGTCGCGATGTCGGGGGGCTTCAGCCCGGTGCTGCACCTGTTCGCGCAGTCGGGCGGCAAGGCCTGCTGGAACGACGAGAAGGCATGCTTCCTGCCGGGCAAGCCCGTGCAGGCGGAAGCGAGCATCGGTGCCGCGGCCGGCGAATTCGGCCTGGCGCGCGCGCTGCGGCTCGCGGTCGATGCGGGCGTGGAAGCCGCGAAGGCGGCGGGTTTTACCGCTGAGCAGCGCGCGGTCGCGCCGCAGGTTGCGGAAACCGTCGAAGGCGCACTGCAGCCGCTGTGGCTGGTCGGCAGCCGCGAAGCCGCGGCGCGCGGGCCGAAGCAGTTCGTCGACTTCCAGAACGACGTGTCGGCCGCGGACATCCTGCTGGCCGCACGCGAAGGCTTCGAGTCGGTCGAGCACGTGAAGCGCTACACGGCGATGGGCTTCGGCACCGACCAGGGCAAGCTCGGCAACATCAACGGGATGGCGATCCTCGCGGGGGCGCTCGGCAAGACGATTCCGGAAACGGGCACGACGACGTTCCGCCCGAACTACACGCCCGTGTCGTTCGGCACGTTCGCGGGCCGCGAGCTCGGCGATTTCCTCGATCCGATCCGCAAGACCTGCGTGCACGAGTGGCACGTCGAGCACGGCGCGCTGTTCGAGGACGTCGGCAACTGGAAGCGGCCTTGGTACTTCCCGAAGAACGGCGAGGATCTTCATGCGGCCGTGAAGCGCGAATGCCTCGCGGTGCGCAACAGCGTCGGCATCCTCGACGCGTCGACGCTCGGCAAGATCGACATCCAGGGTCCGGACGCGGTGAAGCTGCTGAACTGGATGTACACGAACCCGTGGAACAAGCTCGAAGTGGGCAAGTGCCGCTACGGGCTGATGCTCGACGAAAACGGGATGGTGTTCGACGACGGCGTGACGGTGCGCCTCGCCGACCAGCATTTCATGATGACGACCACGACGGGCGGCGCGGCGCGCGTGCTGACGTGGCTCGAGCGCTGGTTGCAGACCGAATGGCCCGACATGAAGGTGCGGCTGTCGTCGGTCACCGATCACTGGGCGACGTTTGCGGTGGTCGGCCCGAAGAGCCGCAAGGTCGTGCAGAAGGTGTGCCAGGACATCGACTTCGGCAACGAGGCGTTCCCGTTCATGAGCTACCGGAACGGCACCGTCGCGGGTGCGAAGGCGCGCGTGATGCGGATCAGCTTCTCGGGCGAGCTCGCCTATGAAGTGAACGTGCCGGCGAATGCGGGCCGCGCTGTGTGGGAAGCGCTGATGGCGGCCGGCGCCGAGTTCGACATCACGCCGTACGGCACCGAGACGATGCACGTGCTGCGCGCGGAGAAGGGCTACATCATCGTCGGCCAGGATACCGACGGCTCGATCACGCCGTACGACCTCGGGATGGGCGGCGTCGTCGCGAAGTCGAAGGACTTCCTCGGCAAGCGTTCGCTCTCGCGTTCGGACACCGCGAAGGAGGGCCGCAAGCAGTTCGTCGGCCTGCTGACCGAGGACGAGCAGTTCGTGCTGCCGGAAGGCGCGCAGATCATCGCGAAGGACACGCAGGTGTCGGCGGTCGATCCGACGCCGATGATCGGCCACGTGACGTCGAGCTATTACAGTCCGATCCTGAAGCGCTCGATCGCGCTCGCGGTGGTGAAGGGCGGCCTGAACAAGATGGGCGAGAGCGTCGTGATTCCGCTGGCCAACGGCAAGCGCATCACCGCGAAGATCTCGAGCCCGGTTTTCTACGATACCGAAGGGGTGCGTCAGCATGTGGAATGAAACGAGAAACCAGACGCAGGTGGCGGGCGCGGGCGGCGTGACGCTTGAATCGCCGTTCGTCGGCGCGGCCGACGTGCTGAAGCCGCACCAGGCGCGCGCATCGAAGAAGTTCACGCTGCGCGAGCGGCCGTTCCTCGATCTCATCAACGTGCGCGGCGAGTTGAGCGATCCGGCGTTCGTGAGCGCGTTCGAGCGCGTGGTCGGCTGCCGGCCGCCTGCGGCGCCGAACACGGTCGCGCGTAGCGCCGAGTACGACGTGCTGTGGCTCGGCCCCGACGAGTGGCTCGTGCGCTCGAACGGGCCCGTGCAGGCCGGCGTGCTGGAGGCGCAGCTCGCGGAGGCCGTGCAGGGTTCGTATGCGGCGGCCGTCGACGTCGGCAGCGGCTATACGGTCGTCGAGATCAGCGGCGAACGCGTGCGCGACGTGCTCGCGCGCGGCTGCCCGCTCGATCTCCACCCGCGTGTGTTCAAGCCGGGCCAGTGCGCGCAGTCGCATTACTTCAAGTCGTCGATCGTGCTGATCCCGACCGGTGACGATGCGTTCGAGATCGTCCTGCGCCGCAGCTTCGCCGACTACTTCGTGCGCATCATGCTCGACGCGGCCGCGCCGCTCGCATCATGAAGCCGTTCGACGAACCGTTCGTGGCGATCGACGCGCCGCGCCTGCGCGGGCGCGGCTGGAGCGTGTTCGTCGACGAACTGAAGGTGCCCGCGCGGATCGGCATTCATGCGCACGAGCATGAAGCGCCGCAGCCGATCGTGATCGATGCACGGCTCGGCTATCGGTGCGAGCCGAGCGAGCAGGGCGAGTGGATCGATTACGACGGCTATTGCGCGCGCCTTGCCGCGTTCCTGTCGCACAAGCCGCATACGCGGTTGCTCGAGACGCTCGTCGCCGATATCGCGGTGCTGTCGTTCCGCGAATGGCCGGCGCTGGAGTCGCTGACGCTGTCGGTGTACAAGCCGAAGATCCGGCCCGGCACGAGGCGGGTCGGCGTGTCGCTCGACTGGACGCGCGGGGATTATTTGCGGTGGACGGGCGCGGCGGGGCAGTTTTGATGCGGGTGGGCGGGGAAGCGATCCGCCCACGCGATTGCCCATAGTTCCTGGAATATCGGAACTATGGGTCGTTGGTGGTTGCCGCTCGTCTTTATTCCTGAAATATCGGAACAATGAGACGTCCACCGCCCGTCACTTGTAACGCGAGCGCTTTTGGGCAATCCATTGCGGACCCGATCAAGCCGCTTGCGCTGGCCTTCCCGGCCACTGTTTGCAGTTCCGCCCGCTACGAGCCCTGCCAGCGGCAGTCTTTTCAGGATCGTTCTCCGTACCCCTTGCACCGCCTGTTTCAATCCCCGTCGAACTTCCTCTGACCGCTTTTCGATGTTTCCCACGTAATATTCGCTATTGGGAAAAATTCACGAAGACCATCGGGAAGGCGATGATAAAACGCGCTGTGACTTGCGTTGTTGCCGCTTTGGCGCCGCTCATCGCACATGCAGGATGCAGTGAGCGCCTCCAGAACTGGTTCGCACAACTCCATCCCGGCCAAACGCTGGATGCTGCTCACGCGGTTTGCAAGGTCTGGCCCGCGAGTGAGGCGCTGACGATCGGGGTGTTACCTCTGGAGCAGAGCAGCGGCAGCGACGGGCCGAGCGTCGTCGACATCGAAGTACTGGTTGCCGATACGGCTACGGGCGAGATTGTCGCGCATCGTTTTCAGCGATCGGCAATTCACTACGGAGAGGATCACTACTTTGACGGCATCGAGCTCGACACGGCGCGCTATCAGCTGACCTCCACCCAACGTGCGTTCGGCGTGCGCCTGAAGTCGTCTGGCGGCCCACCCGCGGATATGTCGGGGATCGCTACGCTGAGTCTCTATTTGATCGATGGGCAGCATTTGCGCACGGTGTTGGATCGCCTGATCGTGAGCGATTGGACGGGCGACCGCGATGGTCCTTGTACTAGCATTTCAGAAACGTCACGCACACTCGCACTCGGCCCGGCTAACACGCAAGGCTATGCGGTTTTGCGGGTCAGCGAAAAGTACGTCG
The DNA here is from genome assembly GCF_002223135.1 of Burkholderia sp. AU33423. Classification (NCBI taxonomy): domain Bacteria; kingdom Pseudomonadati; phylum Pseudomonadota; class Betaproteobacteria; order Burkholderiales; family Burkholderiaceae; genus Burkholderia; species Burkholderia sp. AU33423. Next base: position 2,700,461 of record NZ_NKFH01000007.1, on the reverse strand, counting down.
AGCGCGTGAACCGGCTCGAAGTCGATCAATGCTCGGGTCACACGTCACCCGCTCAACGCCGCAACATTACACTCGACTATCGCGATGGCGCGTACCGTATTCCGGATACCTTGCGAAATGCCGATTGATCAGTTGCCTCCGCTTCGCGATACTCCCGTTCCGTTCAAAGTGACAGGCGAGGCGCAATGAGACGTTCTGTCTTTGACGGATATCGCGCGGTTCACCTGCGATAGCTGCGAGACATTTCAGGCGTGTCGCAGCTATCGCTCCGTGCGACAGCATCAAGCCGCAGCCGCCCCATCCAGCGCCGGATAGTCGACATACCCACGCGCATCGCCGCCGAAGAACGTCTCGCGCCGCGCATCGTTCATCGGTGCGCCGGTCTTCACCCGCGTCACGAAATCCGGATTCGCCAGCACCATCTGCCCGTACGCTTCGAGATCGGCCAGCCCCGACGTCACGTCCGTGCCGATTTCGTCGCGCGTGCGGCCCGGACGGTTCAGGATCAGCGTGCCGTTCCAGCGCGCGCGCAGGTCGGCCAGCAGCGCTTCGTTGCCCTGATGCATCACGTGCAGGTAGGCGAGGCCGAGACGGTCGAGTTCCGTCGCGAGATGGCGATACAGTTCCGGCCCTTCCGCACCTTCGTCGAGGCCGCCCAGCGTGTTGCCGGGCGACACGCGGATGGCCGTGCGATCCGCACCGATCTCGTCGGCGATCGCCGCGGCTACCTCGATCGCGAAGCGCGCGCGGTTCTCGATCGAGCCGCCGTACGCGTCGGTGCGCGTGTTGGCATTCGGCGCGAAGAACTGCTGGATCAGGTAGCCGTTCGCGCCGTGAATCTCGACACCGTCGGCGCCCGCCTCGATCGCGCGGCGCGCGGCGATGCGGAAGTCGTTCACGGTCTCGCGCACTTCGTCGAGCGTCAGCGCGCGCGGTGCAGGGATGTCCAGCATCCCCTTCATCGTGAACATCGGCGCGTTTGGCGCGATCGCCGACGGCGCGACGGCCTGCCGGTGATGCGGCGTATTGTCGGGATGCGACATGCGCCCGACATGCATCAGCTGGATGAACAACCGGCCGCCGCGTGCATGCACGCGGTCGCTGATCGCCTTCCAGCCGGCGACGTGCGCGTCGGTATAGATGCCGGGCGTCGTCAGGTAGCCTTGCCCGTCGTCCGACGGCTGCGTGCCTTCGCTGACGATCAGGCCGAGGCTCGATCGCTGCGCGTAATACTCGGCGGCCCATTCGCCGGGCGTGCCGTCGAAGGCGGCGCGGCTGCGGGTCATCGGCGCCATGACCAGGCGGTTTTCCAGCGTGTATCGGCCCACGCGGACCGGGGTGAACAGTTGGCTCATGATGCGTCAGCTCCTCGAGATTCGGGATAGCGGCGCCGGCCGCGCACGGGGTGTGCCGACCTCGCCTCCACGCACCCATCATCCATTGCTTCCTTTTCGGGATAAACCGGGTAATCTGGATAACATTGATCCATTGATGGAGCAGTGAGCATGGAACTGCTGAACGACATGGCGCTGTTCGTCGAAGTCGTGAAGGCGAAGGGTTTTCGCAGTGCGGCCGAGACGCTGGGGATGCCGAACTCGACACTGTCGCGACGCATCAGCGCGCTGGAAAAGGCGATCGGGCTGCGGCTGCTGCATCGCACGACGCGCCGGATCGAGCTGACCGAGGCCGGCCAGCTCTACTTCGAGCGCTGCAAGCGCATCGTCGACGAGGCGCGGCTCGCGCACGAGCAGCTCGGCGGCCTGCTGGCGGAGCCGACCGGCGTGCTGCGCGCCTCGTTTCCGGTCGATTTCGCGGTGGTCATTCTGGCGCCGCTGGTCGTCGAATTCGGCAACCGTTATCCGAAGCTGACCTTCGAATTGGAACTGACATCGCGGCGTGTCGACCTGGTGAGCGAACCGTTCGACGTGGCGATCCGCATGGGGCCATCCGAGGACTCGCAACTGATCGCGCGGCGGCTCGCGACGCTCCGGAACTACCTGTATGCGTCGCCCGGCTATCTCGCGCGCGCCGGCGAGCCGCGCGAGCCTGAAGACCTCGCGCGGCATGCGTGCCTCGGCCTGCAGCGGAGCGGGTCATGGACGCTGCACGACGGCGCGCGTTCCGTCGCGGTGCCAGTGAGCAGCCGGTTCGGGGCGAACAGCGTCGGCATGCTGCGGCGTCTGGCCACGCTCGATGCGGGCATCATCATGCTGTCCGAGGCGATCGTCGCGGACGACCTGGCCGCCGGCCGGTTGCGCCGCGTGATGCCGGCATGGGAAGGCGAGCCGATTGCGGTCTACGCGATGACGGAAACGCGGCTGCTGCCCGCGAAGACGCAGCATTTCATCGAGTTCTTGCGGGAGCGTTTCGCGCAGGCGTGACGGGCGGGTAGCCGTTCGTCGTTCAGTTCTGCGCCGGTGGCGGTGCGTCGAGCTGCGCTTCCCATTTCTTCAGGATGCGCACGCGTGCCTGGCTGAAATCGACCCGGCAGTTCATCCGCGCGTCTTCCGGGATCATCTGCTGCGGATTGGCGGCTTTCACGTAGTCGCAGGTGTCGTCGGCGAAGCGGGTCCAGCTTGCCTGCGACTTCGCGAGCGCGCTGGCGGCATCGGGGTTGCGCTGCTTGAGCTTGCGCTCGAGCGACCGGTATGCGCGCTCGACGGCCTGATCGTCCTGACCGAGTACGCAGGTCCGCACGTCGTTCATCGTCAGCGCGTGTTTCTCGCAATCGACGGCGGCGAACGCAGCGGTGTGGCCGATCGTCAGCGCGGCGACGGCAATGAGGCGGGTGGCATGGCGCATGCGCGTCGAACGAAGGGGGAGACTAGTTGCCGCGGGCCGACGTCGGGCTCGTCTTTTCGCTGACCGGCACCATGCGGGCCTTCGCGTCGTTCGCGGGATTCGCGGCTTTCGCATCGTCGTCAGGTTCGAGCACGAAGCGGAACGAATCGACGCGCTGCATCACCTTTGCCGCATACGCGTTCGAACCGCCGCTGTAGCTCCTCAGTCCGGCCCGCACGTCGCCACCGGCGGCCCTCACGTAGCCGGACAGGATCGCGGAGCCGACTTCGACGTTTGCGTTCGGGTCGGTCAGGTCCTTCACGTTGCGCACCAGGCCGCGGTGCGCGGTCGGCACGACCTGCATCAGCCCGGTCGCGCCATGCTGGCCGCGTGCCTTTTCCTGGAAGCGCGATTCGATCGAAATAATGGCGTAAACGAGTGCGGGAGGCAGCGAATATTTCGTCGCAGTAACGCTCACGATATCGGCAAGCTTCGCGGCCCGTTCCTTCGCGACGCCGAACTTCTTCGTCAGGTAGGACGTGATGCGGCGGTTTGCTTCGTTCGGCTGATCGTTGGCGTCGGCGAGCGGCGCGGATGCGACGGACGGCGCCGATGCGGCTGCTTCGGGCGCGGACGCAGGCAGTGCGGGCGCTTGCTGCGCCGACACCTGTTGCGCGATGCCGAGCGAAAGCACGATCAGCCAGAGAAACCGTCGCATGGTGGAGTGCGGGGAATGGGAAGGCGCCTAGTATATCGGCCAATCGCGGCCGGTGGTCGAGTGCCGGTTCGAATGAAAGCGGCATGTAGGTTTGTGTCGCGGCGAGCCGATCGTGGAACCGATTGTTGCGCGGACACGCATCGGAGTCCGGATGAACGCTAGTTGATGATCTCGCCGATGCCGGTTTCGATGCGGATTCTGAGCTGCTGGATGAACGCCGGATCGTAGGGTTCCCAGCTCTCGAGTTCGCCAACGATCTTCAAAGGCGATGTGCTCCGATACGATCGCGTCGGATTGCCCGGGAATTTCTTGTCCGTGACGTTCGGGTCGTTTTCGAATTCGCCGGTGGGTTCGACGATGTAGACCCGCGGTCGGCCGTCGCCTTTGGCCATTTCCGCAGCCAGGCCGGCGCCTTTGGGCAAGGCCGTGAAGTAAATGTGATTCATCACGACGTCATCGCGATAATTCGATCGGAAGCCTGCCGTCAGCAAGTCGCCGATCCGCAAATCCGCTTTCGTGCCATGAAAAAACGGGCCGGTGTCCGGAACGGTCATGGTTTCTCCTTCAAAAAATCGCGCAACGGCTTCTACGCGCGCCGTGCGGCCGCCACCCGTGCAATCGCGCCGATCGCATCGCTGACGAGCACCGCGAGCAGCCCGACGATCACGCCGCCCTGCAGCACGAACGCGGTATTCGACGTCTGCAGCCCTGCGATGATCACGTCGCCGAGCCCGCGCGCGGCGACCGTCGAGCCGATCGTCGCAGTGCCGAGATTGATCACGACCGCGAGCCGGACGCCGTTGACGATCACCGGAAACGCGAGCGGCAGCTCGACCGATATCAGTTGCTGCCAGCCGCTCATCCCCATCCCGCGCGCGGCATCGACGACGTCGCGCGGCACGTCCTCGAGCCCCGCGATCGTGCTTTCGAACACGGGCAGCAGGCCATACAGCACGAGCGCGATCAGCACGGGCTTCAACCCGAAGCCGACGGCCGGCACCGCGAGCGCGAGCACCGCGACGGGCGGGAAGGTCTGGCCGATGTCGACGACGCTGCGCGCGACCGGCAGGAAATCCGCGCCCCACGGCCGCGTGACCGCGATGCCGGCCGCGACCGCGACGATCGTGCCGATCACGCTCGACAACGCGACCGTGCCGAGATGCGCGAGCGTGAGGTCGAGCAGACTCGCGCGATCGTAGATGACGGGCGCGCCGTTGTCCGCGAACGGCGCGAACAAGCCTTGCAGCCAGGCGGGTCGCAACAGCAGCACGAGCAGCAGTGCGAGCGCGGCCGCGCGTGCGATGTAGGCGGGAAGTGCCGACCGCCCGAGCCGCGTGCTGCCGTGCGTCGTCATGCGGGTTTCCTTGCGTGCGCACGGATCGCATCGAGCGTGATGCGGCGCGTGTTGCGGCCATCGCCATCTTCGACCGGCAGCGCATCGACGCCGCGCCACAGCAGCTCCGACACCGCATCGCGCAGCGTGCGCGTCGCGGCGATCGGTTCGCCGTCGGCATGACCGGGTTCGGCCACTGCGTCGATCGGTGTCAGCGCGAGCAGGCGCAGCGGCCGGTCGACGCCAGCGACCAACTGCTCGACGACGCCGGCCGCCGGCTTGCCGAGAATCTCGGCCGGCGAAGCGACCTGCAGCAGCCGGCCGCCGTCCATCACCGCGATCGTGTCGCCGAGCTTCAGCGCTTCCTCGATATCGTGCGTGACGATCACGACCGTGATGCCGAGGCGGCGCTGCAATGCAAACAGGTCGTCCTGCGCCTTGTTGCGGATGATCGGATCGAGCGCGCCGAACGGCTCGTCCATCAGCAGCATCGCGGGCTCGGCCGCGAGCGCGCGCGCCACGCCGACGCGCTGCTGCTGGCCGCCCGACAGTTCGTGCGGCAGCTTGTCCGCGAACTCGGCGGGCGCGAGATGAAACAGGTCGAGCAATTCGTTCACGCGCGCATCGATGCGCTCGGCCGGCCAGCCGAGCAGGCGCGGCACGGTCGCGATGTTGCGCGCGACGCTCCAGTGCGGAAACAGCCCGTGCCCCTGGATCGCATAGCCGATGCCGCGACGAAGCTGCTCGGGCGCGACGGTGGCCGTATCGACGCCGTCGATGCGGATCGTGCCGCTGGTGGGCGCGATCAGCCGGTTGATCATGCGCAGCAGCGTCGACTTGCCGCTGCCCGATGCGCCGACGAGCGCGGTGATCGTGCCGCGTTTCATCGTCAGCGAGACGTCGTCGACGGCGACGATATCGCCGAAGCGTTTGCCCGCACGTTCGATCTCGATCATCCTGCACGCCCCTTCGCGAGCGTGGTCGCGGCTTCGAATATGACGGCCGCCACCAGCGCGAGCGCGATCGTCGGGATCGCGCCGAGCAGCACGAGATCGGCGGCCGATTGCCCGATCCCCTGGAAGATGAAGGTGCCGAAGCCGCCGCCGCCGATCAGCGCGGCGACCGCGGTCAGCCCGATGTTCTGCACGAGCACGATGCGCACGCCGCTCAGGATCACCGGCAGCGCGAGCACGAGATCGACGCGCAGCAACCGCTGCGCGCGCGTCATGCCCATCGCGCGCGCCGCTTCGGTCACGTGCGGCGGCACTTGGCCGAGCCCGACCACGACGCTCGACGCGATCGGTAGCAGCGAATACAGGAACAGCGCGAGCACGGCTGGTGCTACGCCGATGCCGCGGATGCCGAGCGCGGCCGCGAGCGGCACATGTGCGGCGAGCAAACCGAGCGGCGCCATCATCAGCCCGTACATCGCGATGCTGGGGATCGTCTGCACGATATTGAGCACGGGCATCGCGACGGTACGCACCGCCGCGATGCGCGCACAGGCGATGCCGAGCGGCACGCCCGCGACGAGCGCGGCAGCCACCGAGCCACCGGTGAGCGACACGTGCCGGATCGCCTCGCTCCAGAAGTCGTCGCTGCGCACCGCGTATTCGCGCATCACGGAAAGGCCGTCCCACCAGCCGGTCGCGAGCGGCACCGAAATCGCTGCTATCGCGACGACGAGCGCGGCGAGACGCCGCCACGGGCCGAATGCGAGCCGTGCGAGCGCATCCGCGACGAGCACGGCCCACGCGAACAGCAGCAGCCAGACGCCGGAGGAAGGCGACACGCGCGCGAGCATGTCGTCAGGTGCGACGACGTGCGCCGCGGCCGCGCCGACCGCGTACGCGAGCGTGGCGAGCCACGCGCAGCCGGCCATGAGGCGCCACGCGGGGCGGCTCGCCGTCATCGCCCACAGCGCGCCGACGATCCACAGCGCGGCGAGCCCGGCGCCCTGCAGGGCCGGCAGCGCGGCGAACACCGACAGGTCGGTGCCGGCCGCGATGCGGTTCGGCCGCAGCACCGCGAACGGCAGGCCGAGCACGGCGACGATCGTCAGGACCCCGATCAGGATGCCGACCTTGTCCGCCGTGATGCGCCGCGCGGACGCTGCCGCGCGACCCGTCATTTAACGAAGCCCTTCGATTTCAGGTAGCTTTTCGCGACGCCGGCGGCCGGTTCGCCGTTGATCTGGATGCGCGCGTTCAGCGTCTGCAGCGTCTTCAGGTCGAGGCTTGCGAACACGGGCTTCAGGTAGTCGGCGATTTGCGGATGGGCTTTCAGCACGGCTTCGCGGATCACTGGCGCGGGGGCATAGACGGGCTGCACGTGCTTGTCGTCGTCGAGCACCGCGAGGCCGCTCGACGAGATTCCGCCGTCGGTGCCGTAGACCATCGCGGCATTTACGCCGTCGGTCTGGTTCGCGGCGGCCTTGATGGTCGCGGCCGTGTCGCCGCCGGACAGCACGACGAGCTGGTCGGGCTTCAGCTTGAAGCCGTACGCTTTCTCGAACGACGGCAGCGCCGACGCGCTGTTCACGAATTCGGCCGACGCCGCGAGCTTCACCTTGCCGCCGCCGGCAACCCACTTGCCGAAATCGGAGAAGGTCTTCAGGTGCTGCGACTGCGCGACCGGTGCGAGCACGGCGACGCCCCACGTGTTGTTCGCGGGCGCCGGGGTGAGCCAGACGAGATGGTTCGCCGCGTAGTCGAGTTGCTTCGCGGTGTCGTAGCCCTGGCTCGCGTTCTTCCACAGCGGATCGTCCGCCTTGTTGAAGAAGAACGCGGCATTGCCGGTGTATTCGGGGTAGACGTCGATCTCGCCGCTCGTGAGCGCCTTGCGCACGATCGGCGTCGTGCCGAGCGCGATCTTTTCGGTGACGGGAATGCCGTGGGCCTTCAGCACCTGTGAAATGACGTTGCCGAGCAGGTTGCCTTCGGTGTCGATCTTCGACGACACCACGACGGGCGTGTCGGCGTGCGCGCCGGGCGCGACGATCGCGGCGGCGAACGCGAGGCCCAGGATCCGGGCGGGCAGGGCGAGCTTCATACGGGCCAATCTCCAGGACGGGGGCGTACGCCGAAAGTTACTTGACTGAGCCGGCTTTGGCAAACCGCGTGCGGCGGCGTGCCCACAGCCCGTGTGGGGATTACCCGCATCCGTGTTGCAGGCTTGTTACACTGAATCCGTTCCCGCCTTGCCGACACTTCCTGACATGAAGCCCGAGCTGCTGGTTCTCATCGCATTGCGCGGTGACGCGCATCGCGAGATCGCCGCGTCGTTCGACGTGCGCTACGCCCCGACATCCGAAGCACGCGAACGCGCGATCGCCGAGCACGGCGGCACCATACGCGCGGTGCTGACCAACGGCAGCACGGGGCTCACCGCCGCCGAGATCGATCGTCTTCCGCAACTCACGTTCGTCAGCGCGCTCGGCGCCGGCTACGAGCACATCGACGTGACGCATGCCAAGGCGCGCGGCGTTACCGTGGTCACGGGCGCCGGCACCAACGACGATTGCGTCGCCGATCACGCGTTCGCGCTGCTGCTCGCGGCCGTGCGCAACGTCGTGCAGCTCGATGCGAAAACCCGCTCGGGCGTGTGGCGCGACGGACTGGCGATGCCGCCGAACGTGTCGGGCAAGAAGCTCGGTATCGTCGGGCTCGGCAAGATCGGCGAGAAGTGCGCGCGCCGCGCGGCCGGCTTCGACATCGAGATCGGTTATCACAACCGGTCGGAGAAGCAAGTCCCTTATCGCTATTTCGACCGCGTCGACGCGCTCGCGCGGTGGGCCGATTTCCTGATCGTCGCGACGCCGGGCGGCGCGGGCACGCGGCATCTGATCGATCGTGCGGTTCTCGACGCGCTCGGCCCCGGCGGATTCGTCGTCAACGTGTCACGCGGCAGTGTTGTCGATACCGCTGCTTTGGCAGAGGCGTTGCGCGAAGGCCGCATCGCGGGCGCGGGGCTCGACGTGTACGAAGGCGAACCCGAGCCACCGCGCGCGCTGACGGATCTCGACAGCGTCGTGCTGACGCCGCACATGGGCGGCTGGTCGCCCGAGGCGCTCGACCGGTCGGTGCGGCAGTTCATCGACAATGCCGAGCGGCACTTTTCAGGGCGGCCGGTGTTGACGCCGGTTTGAGCGCGGCTGGCCGGGTGCGGTGGCTTCTTGCACCCGAACCGTGCACCGCCACGGATTGGTGCGGCGCCGGCGCAAGAAGATGAAACATTGCGTCGCGGCGGCCAATCAGGCGCCGAAATAACGATCTGCGTGAAACGGCCTTTCACTCCATAGCGTCCGGCGGTTGGCCGGATACGTGCCGCAGATGGAGATGTCCGTTGCCGTTGTTTCGACCGTATCGACGCGTTTGCGTGGCCGATCCGGTTGCCTTAATTCATGGGGCGGACACCGGCCAGATCTGCCGCCGCGACTTCATCCGTGGAGGGGAGCGGCCGAATGGTCACCTCACCGGAAATGAACCGTTTCCCCTTGAAATCCCGGCCATGGTAGCGCGTGCTGATCGCGTGAAATTCCGCATTGCCGGACGCCAGATGCTCGAGCTCGGTCACGTAGGCGCGCACATCCGCCCGATTCCCGAGCGGGCCGGCAAGGACGCGATCGCGCGCTGCCATCAGATTGCGCTCGTTCTCTGCAACCAGCGTTGCCAGCTTGTTCAGCGCATCCTGGAGTTTCAGGCCGTCGCGGTACATCAGCAGCCAGACGGAGTTGACCGAATCGGCGATGTGAATTTCCTTTCGGAATGAGTACGGGTCGTTGACCAGCGTAATCGAATCGATAGCGGCCGTTCTCATTTCCGCCAACGAGCGGTCGGCCACCAGGTGCTCGGTCATGTCGACGTCGATGGCGTACTCCGTCATGATGGCTGCCCATTCCCCGTAGTTGTCGATGCGCCGCATCTCCAGGTAGGCGTCGAACGTGAGTTCGTCCATCTTCAGGGCCAGCGGATCCGTCTGCCTGATGATCAGCGTATGCAGGGCGTCCTCCATGCGTTTCCAGACACGCGGTTTCGACGCCAGATGCGCCTTGACGGGCAGCAGCCCCTCGTACAGCAATTGCGCGATGGGCGCGGTGTCCGGCGGGCGGATGCCGGCGATTGCGTCGAAGTAGTGCTGGCGCAATGTCGAGCGCTTGTGCGCCTGCTCCAGCATGGCGGGGTTGGTGATGGTGTCGTCGATCAGCGTGGTGATGCTCATCATCCGTTCCAGATCGTAGATCCTGTCATTCAGGGTGTGCGGATAGCACAGGCCACCGAATGACGGCATGCTTTGCGCCAGATAGTGTTCGACGGCCTTCTGGCTGCCATAGTAGGCCAGGATGTACGGGCTGTCCGTGAGCGCGATCCGGCGTTCCGCCTCGTCATGGAGCGGATGCCACATGGGTTTCAATTGCAGATGGAAGTCCGGATGGAAGATTGTCTCCCCGGGCTTCGGCAGGCCAGGCAGGTTGCGAACGAAGTTGGGAATATCTGTCATGGCGGGTTCTCGGGCTTGATGTCCGGCGGCGGGAACGGGCGGCCTTCATCGACCGTGCTTGAGCACGAAGCTATAGATGGAAACCTGATGCTTCACGATGGCGACGGCCAGGCTTTCGCACATCACGCGGAGTTCCTCCAGCGCGCCGACCGCGCCCGTCGGGAAATTGCGCTCGATGTTGTCCTGAACGTTCAACAGCCATCGCGTCGCATCTGTCCGGTCCGGCAGGATCTGCATATCCTGGACGCGGAAGCCGCTTTGTTCGAACACCTGGCGCAGGTACGCAGGTGTCTTGCGATATTTGCACGCGAGCCTGTCGACCAGGTCGGGCGTATCGGAGCGGTATTCGGAGAAGTCGACGTTATATAAGTTATCCGAAACGATGACCGTCCCGTTTTCTCCCAGCCGCTGTCGCAATTTCGCCATCACGATTTCGAAGAGATCGTAGGGGAAATGGGAGATCACGCCACGCATGATCACGAGGTCGTAGGGCTGGTCGAAATCCGGCAGCAGGTCGATGTCCAGCGCATTGCACTGGAACAGGTTGATCCTGTCGGACAATCGCCGCGCGGCGTTTACCTCGGCGCAGTATTCGAGCTGGCGGCTGCTGATGTTGATGCCGTCCAGGCGATGGCAGTCGGGAAACCGCTCGGACAGATCGCGCAGCACGGTTCCCCATCCGCATCCGATATCGAGTACCCGGTTGATCGGCTGGCGCCCGGGCGTCTCCAGACCGGCGATCTTCAATTGCCGTTCGAAATACCTGAGGCCGGATTCGTCGAGATCGACCGGCCTCGGCGATTGGGGATGGTCAAAGACGCCGAACTGGAACCAGAGGCGATCGCCGATGGCCTTGCTCCAGTTCACCGGGTCGTCCTGGTAGGCCTCCATGACCCGCGATTCGTAATCGTTTCGCTCTCGGCCGCGAATTGCCGCGAATGGCGGGTTACGCCGATCGTTCAAGGGCGACGCGGATGCGACGGTTGTGCCGGTAACCAGGTTGTTCATTGTCATTCCCCGCAGCGACCGGCTACAAATGTCCGGATTATTGATTTTTAAATCTAGCCGGCGAGGAATCGATGTCAAGCGATATCAGATTATTTCTGATTTCGATTCAATAATGCAATTGATTGATGAAGCGTGGAATTATTGTTTTAAAGAGCCGTTGCTTCCGTTTCCATAAGAATCGGGAAAGGGAACCGAATGAATGAAGCTATCCCGGGACGCCGGTGCGCTGGCGTCTCGGGACGGCTTCAGGACGGGCATGCCGACGTTCAGGAAGCCGTCAGCGGCACCGTCACCGACGTACCGGCCGGGTCAAGCGTCAGCCCGGTGCCCGGCGTCGGCCGCAGCGTCGCCTCGTTGTCGCTGGACAGCACGACGAGCCCCAGCCGGTGGCCGGCTTCCAGCTTGTAGTCGCGCGGCATGAACGTCAGCTTGAGGTCGTACGGCATGCCGGGCAGAACCGGCTGCGAGACCCACTCCGACACGCGGTTGCGCGGGTCGGTCCACGCCCGCGTGACGATCGTGGCCGTACCGTCCGGCGCGCGATCGACCAGCAGGGCCGTCACGTTGGCTACGGCCGTGAAGGTCAGCCTGACGCGTGCGGTCGCTGAACCGGACAGGCGTGTCGCGGCCGTGAGCGGTGCGGTTTCGAAGCGGCTGCGGTTCTCGCCCGTCGGTGCGTTCGCCAGCGTGAGCGCGGTGATGCGCGCATCGTCGGTGAAGCGCGCGAGCGGGCCGCCGGTCGGCAGCCGCAGCAGCGTGCCGGTGCCCGCGCCGTCGCCGCCCGCGAAGTACGTGACCGGCGTGGCGTGGCGCGCGGCCCAGTCCGCTTCCTTCAGCAGCGTGCCGTCCGCCTGCTCGATCACCGCGCGCGGATCGCGTTCGACGCCATTGTCGAAACCGATCAGGTAGCGCGTAAACCAGCGGTTCACTTCCGCGGTCCACGCCTCGGCCATCGCCGGCACGCGGGTCGGGTCGGTGTGCTTCAGGCGATGCAGCCACAGCTGCGTCGGCACGCCCTGGCGCCGCATCGCGAGATGCCACAGCGTCGACTGGTCGACGCGCACGTTGTCGTCGGTGAGCCCCTGGGCGACGAGCGCCGGCGCGACCGCGTATGCGGTGGGAATGTCGCGCGCGGCCCAGAACGGCGAATAGTCGCCGGTCTTGCGGTCTTCCTGCTGCAGCGCTTCGTCGATCAGGTGCGTGCAGCGCTCCGGATGCGCGTTCGTCAGCAACGCCTTGATGTACACGTCGACGTCCTCGCCCTGATAGCCTTCCGGCGCACGCACGAGCCCGCCCGAGCGGTAGTAGCCGTACATGTTCGTCAGCCCGGCGACCGGCACGATCGCGTCGAGCCCGCGCGTGCGCAGGCTCGCGACCATCTTCGGCAGCGTGCCGTCGTACGACACGCCGTACATGCCGACGTGGCCCGTCGACCAGTTCGCGACGACTGTCTTGCCGTTCGCGTCCTTCGCGGTCGCGTCGCGGCCGAGCCAGCGGATCACCGATGCCATCGCGACCGATTCGTCGCGCGTGAGGATCGTCGGGCAGCCGTCCGAGCCGGCGGTGCCGAGCGAATCCGCGTAGACGATCGTGAAGCCGCGCGGGATGAAGTAGCCCTCGATCCACGAGCGCCCGGCGGCAGCCGCCTCGACCTGCTGCAGCATCCGCACCTGCGGCGCGGCGGCCATGATGCGCGCGGAGGCGCCGGTCGCTGCCGTGGCCGCCGTGGCGGCCGGATGCGGCGTGCCGTCGAGTTCGACGTCGACGTTGTGGTCGGGGCTGTCGGCGAGGCCCGCGTAGTACGGGCTCGCGAGCACGATGACGGGCGTGCGCGCGCCGTTCGCGGTTTCGGTCGGGCGCACGATGCGCACGTGGATGCGGTCGCGCGTGCCGTCGCCGTCGGAATCGACCGGCGTGTCGACCCACGCGTTTTCCTCGATCGTGCCGCCCGACAGCGACGGCTGCACCTGGCCGTTCGCGATCACGGGCCGGTAGCGGCCGCCGCTGGCCGGATTGGCGTACGGGACGCCGGACGGTGAAATGCGTGAGGCGAGCGACTGCTTGTCGGCCGCCGAGGCGGCGGCCTCCTCCTGTTTGCCCTGCGCGAGCGCGGAGACGCCCGCCACGCTGCCGCCGTCGTCACCGCCGCACGCGGTGAGCGTCGCGGCTGCAACGAGCGCGGGAAGCCACGCGCGACGCAATCCGGTTCGATGAATGTCCATTGTCGACCTCTTCTTGTGATTGTCTGGAACCGGACGGCCCGCGATATGCCCCCTGCGGGCCGGCCGGGTGCTGCATCGGATGAAACGGAACTGCACCTTCGAAAGCGCCGGGCGCGAGGCCCGGGTGTCACGGCCGGTGTCGACGCGCGTCACGCATCGCGCGACCCGGCGAGCGTCGGGGCGATTGCGTCGCCCCGACCGGAAAGCGTCAGCGCGGCGGCTGATTCGGGCCGCCCGGTCGAAGCGAGGCCGGCGGCGCGAAATGAATACAGGAGTGCGAATCAAATGCGGGCATGCCCGATCTTCCTTCAGGTTTCAGATGAAACGGAACGGCACGATGCGATGAGGCGGGGATGGTGCGAACGGCGGTGCTGCAACGGCAGGAAAGCGCGACGCGAGTCGGCAGGGCTGGCCGGAATGCTTTCCGGAAGCTTGCGCAAAACTTATCTCAGTGAAATCTCGGTGTCAAACTTTTTTAGTTCGAGTCAAACAAAGTTTTCAGGCGTGCGGGGCGATGGACCTGCGATCGGTCTAAATTTCCGGGAAATCTGTCCGCAAACGGTAAAAAACAGATTGAAAGGAGAGAGAGAGGGCATGACGATTTCAGTCGCGGCAGCGAGCGGCTTTTCGCTCGTGCAGATGGCGCAGCAGGCTGCGCTCGACGGGCGCCAGCAGACGGACGCGGCGGCCGGGCAGCCGCAGGACACGCCGATTACCATCCGGGCGCTGGACCAGGACGCGATGCAGGCGGCGCGCATGAAGCAGATGTCGATACTGGGCAACCTGTCGACGAAGCTGCGCGACGTCACCAGCCAGCTCGCGACGAGCCTGCACGAGATCATCGCGAAGCGGCCGGACCTGGCCGACGCGCAGTTCGACTTCATGACCGATAACGGCCAGATCAAGGTCGTGTCGAAGACGATGACGGAAAGCGATCGCGCGTGGGTGGAGTCGACACTGAATGCGAACGCGGGCCTTGTGCTCGCGACGCGCGCGTTTCACCAGCAGGCCGTCGACTTCGCGGAGCAGGGCGCGGCCGCCGTCGGCGAGACGTTCACGGACGACGATCGCAAGGTGGCCAGCCGGCGCGCCGACGCGGACTTCCTCTTCATGAGCGAGATCAACGCGTCCGTCGCGCGCAACCGGAAGTTCGAGGAGGTGGGCGGGCACTTCACCACGCAGGACGGCACGCGGCTGACGTTCGACCCGTCGGCCGGCACCGTGCGCGGCACGCTGGCGCTGCTGGATACCGACCGTCAGTTTTCGTCGGGTGCGGCGATCTTCGTCGACGAGTCGGGGCAGAAGACCTACGGCCGGCGCGCGGGCCTCATCGACGTCGGCTTCGGGGCCGCGTTCGAGGACATCCTGAACGGCCGCAACAGCATCGGTTTCCACGAGATCGCGTAGCCACGCGCGTCACGGAGCCGGACGCCGCGCGCCTATTCGTCGCGCAGCGCTTCCGCCGGCCGTACCCGCGCGGCGCGCCAGCTCGGGTAGAGCGTCGCGACGCACGACATCAGGAACGCGGCCGCGGCGATCTCGATCACGTCGGTCGCCGCGAGCTTCGACGGCAGCGAGCTGAGGAAATACACGGACGGCGTCAGGAAGCGGATGCCGAGCAACTGTTCGATCGCCGGCAGCACCCACGGGATGCTCACCGCGATCGCGCAGCCGAGTGCGACACCCGCGAGCGTGCCGGCGAGGCCGATCGTCATCCCCTGGATCGCGAAGATCTTCATGATCGACCCGGGCGGCGCGCCGAGCGTGCGCAGGATCGCGATGTCGCCTTGCTTCTGCGTGACGGTCATCACGAGCGACGACACGAGGTTGAACGCGGCGACCGCGACGATCAGCATCAGGATCAGCGACAGCATGCGCTTTTGCAGCCGCTCGGCCTCGAACCACGTGCGGTTCTGCCGTGTCCAGTCGCGGATATAGAGGTCGCCCGACAGCGTGCGCGACAGTGCCAGTGCGATGTCCGGCGCGCGCTGCAGATCGTCGAGGCGCAGCCGGATGCCGGTCGGCGCACGCGCGTTGAACAGCGTCTGCGCGTCGCGGATGTGGATGTAGGCGAGCGCGCTGTCGTACTGGTAGTGGCCCGACTCGAACGTGCCGACCACGTTGAACTGCCGGAACCGCGGCAGTGCATCGCCGATGCGTGCGGTGTTGCCGGGCGCGAAGAATGTGATGCGGTCGCCGATCTTCACGTGCAGTGCGTCGGCCAGCGCCGAGCCGAGCACGATGCCCATCTCGCCCGGCACGAGCGCGTCGAGCCGCCCGGTCTTCAGCTTGCGCGCAATCTCGGACACGCGCGGCTCCAGCACCGGATCGATGCCGCGCAGCGCGACGCCCGTCACGCTGCCCGCGTTCGTCAGCAGCGCCTGTGCGTCGACATAGGGCGCGACGGCGCGCACCGCCGGATTCTGCAGCGATTCGTGCGCGGTGAGCCGCCAGTCGGGCATCGCGCCGGTCGGCGAGAAGATTTCCACGTGCGCGAGCACCGACAGCATCCGGTCGCGCACTTCGGTCCGGAATCCGTTCATCACCGACAGCACGACGATCAGCGCGGCGACGCCGAGCGCGATGCCGGCCATCGCGGCGCCGGCAATGAACGACACGAAGCCGTCGCCGGCCGAGCGCCGGCCGCCGCGCGCATAGCGCAGCCCGATCTGCCATTCGAACGGGAGTTTCAAGCGGTTTCCTTTCATTTCGATTCGATCCTGCCGAGCCGCGCATTCTAGCGAACGCGGCGCCGCCGTGTGCAGAGGTTGCGCCACGGACGACCGATATTCGCCCGGCCCGCCGGTCATCCGGCGGCGTTGCGCGCCGGCACACCGATATTTCCATCGTTTCGGGTCTGATCGATAATGGCGCCCAGCATCCGGTCGAACATACCAAGTAATTACGGCGCAACCGGGCCGCGCCGTCACAGACCCATAACAATTCGGGGAAGGTTGCCGTACCAGGCAGCATGTCCTTGATAAGGAAATAACAATGGATTTGCTGCGTTTCCTGCTGCTCCTGCCGATTCGCGTGGCGGGCTTCGTCTGGTGGCTGCTCGGCTGCGCGCTGCGGCCGCTGGTCGGCGACGTGTCGTGGACGGCGCCCGCGTGGATGGGCGTGACCGCCGCGGCCGTGCGCCGCCGCCCGTGGCATGCCGGCGGCCTCGTGCTGCTCGCGGCCGCGCTCGGCTACGGCGGCTACTGGTTCAAGCATCGCCCGAAGCCGCCCGAGCCCGCGACGGTCAGCTTCACCGTGAAGGCGCCGGCGATCACCACCTACGAGGTGGACGACACCGACAAGCCGAAGATCACCGTCCATCCGCTCGAAGTCGTGTTTGCGCAATCGGCGGCGCCGATCGAACAGGTCGGCAAGCCGGCCGGCGACGGCATCGAGATGACGCCTGCGCTGAAGGGGGCATGGGAGTGGGCCGACGACAAGACGCTGCGCTTCACGCCGGCCGCCGACTGGCCGGTCGGCGCGCACGTCGAGGTGCGTTTCGCGGTGCACCGGGTGTTCGCACCGCAGGTGCTGATGCACGACGACCGTTTTGCTTTCGACCTGCCGGCGTTCGCCGCGACAGTCGGCAACAATGAGTTCTACCAGAACCCCGACAATCCGGCGGAGAAGCAGGCGCTGCTGCAGTTGCGCTTCAACTACCCGGTCGATCCCGCCGAGTTCGAGAAACGCATCGGCCTCGTGCTGGTCGGCCGCGACGGCAAGAATACGACGCCGCTGCGCTACACCGTCAGCTACGACAAGATGAAGACGAGCGCATGGGTCCGCTCGCAGTCGCTAGAGATCCCGCTCAACTCGATGGCGGCACGGCTCGACGTCGACAAGGGCGTGAAGAGTTCGCGCGGCGGCAACGGCACGCCGGACGTGCTGCATGCGTCGGTCGACGTGCCGGGGCTCTACAGCCTGTCGATCGACAACATCGCGCCGACGCTCGTCGACAACGAGCGCTACGAGCCCGAGCAGGTGCTCGTCGCGGAGGCATCCGACGGCGTGCGCAGCGCCGACCTGGCCGCACGCGCCAAGGCGTGGGTATTGCCGAAGCGCAAGCCGGGCGTCGATCAGTCGGACGACGATCCGCCGTACGCATGGAACGTGGCCGACATCAGCGATGCGGTGCTGAAACAGTCGAAGCCGCTGGCGCTCGACGTGGTACCGACCGAGAACGACTACGCGACGCTGCAAAGTTTCAAATATCACGCGACGCCGGGCGATCGCATCTTCGTGCGGTTCGCCGAAAATCTGAAATCGGCCGGCGGCTACCTGCTCGCCGAGCCGGTGACGACCGCGTTCACAGTGCCCGATTATCCGAAGCTGCTGCGCTTCATGGCCGACGGTTCGCTGCTGTCGATGAGCGGCAGCAAGCGGCTGTCGGTCGTGTCGCGCAACCTGCCGGGGATGAAGGTCGAGATCGGCCGCGTGCTGCCCGACCAGCTCCAGCATCTCGTGAGCTTCAACAACGGCACGTACGCGCGGCCCGAGCTGTCGTATTCGTTCAGCGAGGATCACATCGTCGAGCGCTTCGTGCAGACGCGTGCGTTTCCGGCCGGCGACCCCGGCAAGGCGCATTACGAAGGCATCGATCTCGGCCAGTACCTGAAGGGCGGCAAGCGCGGCGTGTTCCTGCTGCACCTGACGAAGTACGACCCGGCGGCCGAGAAGAAGAAAGCCGACGATGCGAAGGACAGCGATGCATCGTCCGGCGACGGCAGCCAGGATCAATCGGACAACGCCGATTCGGGCGACAGCAGCGGCAACGGCGACGACAGCGACAACGCGCTCGGCGACACGCGCCTGATCGTCGTGACCGATCTCGGGATGCTCGTCAAGAAGGCGCTGGACGGTAGCCAGGACGTATTCATCCAGTCGATCCGAACGGGCAAGCCGGTTGCGGGCGCAACCGTATCGGTGCTCGCGGTGAACGGCCAGGCGCTGTTCACGCAGACCACGAGCGCCGACGGCATTGTGCATTTCCCCGCGTTCAAGGGGCTCGACCGCGAGAAGCGGCCGCAGCTGTACGTCGTGAAGAAGGACACCGACCTGTCGTTCCTGCCGGTGGCCGGCAGCGATCGCCAGCTCGACTTCTCGCGTTTCGACGTCGACGGTGAGCGCAATGCGACGGGCCAGGGGCAATTGTCCGCGTACCTGTTCTCGGATCGCGGGTTGTATCGCCCCGGCGATCCGTTCCACATCGGCCTGATCGTGCGGGCGGCGAGCTGGGCGCGCAGCCCGGCCGGCGTGCCACTGCAGGCGGAGATCGTCGACCCGCGCGGGATCACCGTCGAGCGCAAGCCGGTGACGGTCGATGCGACCGGCTTCACCGAGCTCGGCTATACGACGGCCGAAACGGCGCCGACCGGCACGTGGACCGTCAACCTGTACATCGTCAAGGACGGCCAGCCCGGTGCGGAGCCGATCGGCAGCACGACGGTGCAGGTGAAGGAGTTCCTGCCCGACCGGATGAAGGTCGACGCGAAGCTGTCGCAGCAGGTCGTCGAAGGCTGGGTGAAGCCGAAGGGGCTGAAGGGTATCGTCGATGCGCAGAACCTGTTCGGCACGCCGGCGGAGAAGCGCCGCGTCGCGGCGACGCTGACGCTGCGCCCGGTGTGGCCGTCGTTCCGCAGCTGGCAGGGCTATCACTTCTTCGATGCCCGCCGCGCGAAGGAAGGCTATACGACGACGCTGCAGGACGGCACGACCGACGACAAGGGCCATGCCGAGTTCGACCTCGATCTCGACAAGTACGCGGACGCGACCTACCAACTCTACTTCCAGGCGAGGGCCTATGAAGCGGAGGGCGGGCGCAACGTCGCCGCGAACGCGCAGGCGCTCGTGTCGAACAATGATTGGCTCGTCGGCTACAAGTCGGTCGACGATCTCGGCTACGTGAAGCGCGGCAGCCCGCGCACGGTGCGGCTCGTCGCGATCGATCCGAACGCGAAGGCGATCGACGTGAAGGACCTGCGTGCGCAGCTCGTCGAGGAACGTTACGTGTCGGTGCTGACCAAGCAGGATTCCGGTGCGTACAAATACGATTCGCGGCTGAAGGAAGTGCCGGTCGACGACAAGCCGCTGGCGATTCCGGCGGCCGGTCTCGACTTCACGCTGCGCACCGACAAGCCGGGCAGCTACGCGCTCGTGATCCGCAACGCGGCCGGCGCCGCGGTGAACCGGATCGAGTATTCGGTCACGGGCGACGCGAACGTCACGCGCTCGCTCGACCGCAACGCGGAGCTGCAGGTGACGCTCGCGAAGCACGACTACAAGCCGGGCGAGCAGGTCGAGATCGCGATCCGCGCGCCCTACGCGGGCAGCGGCCTGATCACGATCGAGCGCGACAAGGTGTATGCGCACGCGTGGTTCCATGCGGACACGACCAGCTCGATCCAGCACATCACGGTGCCGGCCGGCTTCGAAGGCAACGGCTACATCAACGTGCAGTACATCCGCGATCCGTCGTCCGATGAAATTTTCATGAGCCCGCTGAGCTACGGCGTCGTGCCGTTCTCGGTGAACCTCGATGCGCGCCGCAACGCGGTGTCGGTCGATGCGCCGGCGCTCGTGAAGCCTGGCGACACGGTGAATTTCACCGTGCATTCGGCGAAACCCGCGAAAGTCGTGGTGTTCGCGGTCGACGAGGGCATCCTGCAGGTCGCGCGCTACAAGCTCGGCGATCCGCTGAAGTTCTTCTTCCGCAAGCGGATGCTCGAAGTCGGCACGTCGCAGATCCTCGACCTGATCCTGCCGGACTTCGAGAAGCTGATGGCGATGGCCGCGCCGGGCGGTGATGCCGACGATGCAATCGGCCGCCAGCTGAACCCGTTCAAGCGCAAGCGCGACAAGCCGGTCGTCTACTGGTCGGGGATCGTCGACGTGAACGGCGACACGCGCCTGAGCTATACCGTGCCCGACTACTTCAACGGCAAGCTGCGCGTGATGGCCGTGTCGGTGTCGCCGGACCTGGTCGGTACGTTCGAAGGCGCGACGACGGTGCGCGGCGATTTCGTGCTGTCGCCGAATGTGCCGACGACGCTCGCGCCGGGTGACGAGGCCGACGTCAGCGTCGGTGTCGCGAACAACCTGACGGGTGTCGGCAACCAGCCGGTGCCGGTCGCGGTCACGCTGAAGACAGGGCCGCAGTTGCAGGTGATCGGGCCGGCCACGCAGAACGTCGCGCTCGCGCC
The DNA here is from genome assembly GCF_002223135.1 of Burkholderia sp. AU33423. Classification (NCBI taxonomy): domain Bacteria; kingdom Pseudomonadati; phylum Pseudomonadota; class Betaproteobacteria; order Burkholderiales; family Burkholderiaceae; genus Burkholderia; species Burkholderia sp. AU33423. The sequence goes on along the minus strand of NZ_NKFH01000007.1, from coordinate 2,679,701 downwards.
GCAGCACGAGGGTGTCGCGATGTTCCGCGTGAAGGCGACCGACACGCTCGGCTCGGGTTCGCTGTCGTTCGGGGCGCGCTACGGCGCGAAGGGGGCGCAGCAGCGCGTCGACGTGTCAGTGCGGCCGGCTGCCGCGTTCCGCACGCAGCTCGACATCGCACGCCTCGATCCGGGCAAGAAGGCGAGCGTGCCGAACCTGCGGTCGATGTACGACGCGTATGCGTCGCGCGACGCGAGCATCTCGACCGCGCCGCTCGTGCTGTCCGAAGGGCTGTCGTCGTATCTCGTCAACTTCGAGCACACCTGCAGCGAGCAGATGGTGAGTGCGGCCGTGCCGCGCGTGTTCGCGGCGAAGTGGTTGTCGGTGCGGGCGCTGACGAGCGCGATGCACGCAACCGACGCCGGGTCCGACGCGACGAACGCGGCGGCGATCACGCAGTTCCTCGGCGTGCTGCGCAGCCGGCAGAACGCGCAGGGCGGCTTTGGCCTGTGGAGCGCGACACCCGACGCCGATCCGTTCGTATCCGCGTATGCGATGCACGTGCTGCTCGACGCACGCGAGCGCGGCATCGCGGTGCCGAAGGACATGCTCGACGCGGGTAATCAGTATCTGCAGAAGCTCGCGGCGAACGATTCGCTCGGCTCGCTCGACCTGCTGCGGCAACGCGCGTACGCGGTGTATCTGCTGACGCGCCAGGGCAACGTGACGACCAACAGCCTCGCGGCCGTGCAGAAGCGGCTGCAGGATGCGTATCCGAACGACTGGAAGAACGATCTCGCAGCCGCATGGCTCGCCGCGTCGTACCAGCTGCTGAAGCAGGACAAGGAGGCCGCGGCGCTGATCGCGGGCCCGCAGGCGCTGCTCGAGCGCAAGCGTGCGTCCGACGGCGGCTACGTGACCGGCTACTACCTCGATCCGCTGACGCGCGACGCGAGCGTGCTGTACCTGATCGCTAAGCACTTCCCCGAGCGCGTGCGCAAGCTGTCGCCGCGCGCGATGGACAACCTCGCCGCGCCGCTCGTCGACAATCTCTACAACACGCTGTCGTCGGCGATGACGATCCTCGCGCTCGATGCGTATGCGGCGTCGAGCGCGGGCCAGCTCGACCAGCTCGCGATCGACGAGGTGCGCGCAGGCGCCGCGCCGAAGGACGTGTCGTCGATCCAGGCGAACCTCGTGCGCTCGGGCACGTGGTCGGCCGGTGCGTCGCGTGTCGACTTCGTGAACGGCAGCTCGCTGCCCGCGTGGTGGATCACGAGCCAGTCGGGCTACGACCGCGGCACGTCGACGAAGGCGATCAAGAACGGGCTGGAAATCGTGCGCGACTACACCGGCACGGACGGCAAGCCGCTCGACAAGATCACGGTCGGCCAGGAGATCGACGTGCACCTGAAGATCCGTGCGACGGGCTCGGCGAGCGTCGGCAACATCGCGATCGTCGACTTGCTGCCGGGCGGCTTCGATCCGGTCATCGCGCCGCCGCCCGTCACCGACACGCAGGAGGGCGACAGCAACGGCGACGGTGGCGCGTCGGCACCGGTGGCCGATGCGCCGTGGCGTTCGCCGATCGGCGTGAAGGGTTCCACGTGGCAGCCGCAGTTCGCGGACGTGCGCGAGGATCGCGTGGTGATCTACGGCACCGCGACGACCGACGTGCGCGAGTTCGTCTACCGGATCAAGGCGAGCAACGCGGGCCGCTTCATCGCGCCGCCGGCATACGGCGAGTCGATGTACGACCGCCGCTTGCAGGCCCAGGCGCCCGGCGGGTCGACGTTGACGGTGGAGCGCGTGCGATGACGATGAGGCTGCAACGTCGTGACCGGCCGCGCCGGGTGCGAGGAGTGCCCGCGCGTGGCTGACGACGTTTCGGTGCGCCGGCGCGTGCTGCACGGCGCCGGCCGCTGGTTGCATCGCTGGCAGAACTGGATCGCCGGCGTGCTGCTCGTGGTCGGCGCGCTGGCCGCGTGCCGGCTGTGGCCGCATCCGCCGCTGCGCGACTGGAAGCCGTCGTCGGTCGCGGTGGTCGACGCACAAGGCCGCTTGCTGCGGCTCACGCTCGCGAAGGACGACCGCTACCGGCTGTGGGTGCCGCTGGACCGGATGTCGCCGCAGCTCGTCGAAGCCGTGATGCTGCACGAGGACCGCTGGTTCTGGTGGCATCCCGGCTTCAACCCGTACGGGCTCGCACGCGGCGCGTGGATCACGTACGTGCGCGGCGGCAATCCGCAGGGCGGCTCGACGTTGACGATGCAGCTCGCGCGCTCGCTGTGGCGGCTGAACACGCGCACGCCGGCCGGCAAGCTCGAGCAGGTTGCGCGTGCGGTGCAGCTCGAACTGTTCTATTCGAAACGGCAGATCCTCGAAGCGTATCTGAACGATGCGCCGTACGGCCGCAACGTCGAAGGCGCGGGCACCGCGAGCGTCGTCTATTTCGACCGGATGCCCGACGCGCTGACGCTGCCCGAGGCGCTCGCGCTCGCGGTGATTCCGCAGGACCCGGCGCGGCGCGTGCGTGGCGGGCAGGATGAAATCAACCGCGCGCTGGCCGCGTCGCGCAACCGGCTGTATGCGCGCTGGCTGACGAAGCATCCGGGCGATGCGTCGTTCAAGCCGCTGTTCGCGTTGCCGCTTGCGATGCGGCCGCTATCCGCGCTGCCGTTCGATGCGCCGCATGCGGTCGACCAGGCACTCGCCGCGCGCAGCGCGTGGCGTACGACCGCGAGCGCGGCGGCGAACGACAGCGACGCCGACGCGCGGCTCGTGACGACGCTCGATCTCGACCTGCAGCACACGCTCGAACGGCAGATCGCACGCTATGTCGCGCGCAACGATACGCGCGGCGTGCGCAACGCGGCGGCGATCCTCGTCGATACGCGCGACATGGGCATGAAGGCGCTCGTCGGTTCCGCGAACTTCTTCGACCGCTCAATCGATGGGCAGGTGAACGGCACGCTCGCGCGGCGCTCGCCGGGCTCGACGCTCAAGCCGTTCATCTATGCGCTCGGCTTCGACCAGGGCGTGCTGCATCCGCAGACCGTGCTGCGCGACGTGCCGACCGCGTTCGGCCCGTATGCGCCGGAGAATTTCGACGGCCATTTCCTCGGGCCGATCACCGCGACCGATGCACTGAACCGCAGCCGCAACGTACCGGCCGTGTGGGTCGCGTCGCAGCTCAAGTCGCCCGATCTGTACCGGTTCCTGCAGGAAGCCGGCGTGCGCCGGCTCGCGAGCGCGCAGCACTATGGGCTCGCGCTCGTGCTCGGCGGCGGCGAAGTGACGATGCAGGATCTCGCGGCGCTCTACGCGATGCTCGCGAATCGCGGCGAGTTCCGGCCGCTGCGGCTGCGCACGGACGAACCGGCGCTGCCCGGCCGGCGCCTGCTCAGCGCGGAGGCGAGCTATATGACGATGGACATGCTGCGCCAGCATCTGCGCCCCGACGAGACGAGCGGCGCGCAGCCGTCGAGCGTGCCGGTCTACTGGAAGACCGGCACGTCATGGTCGTTCCGCGATGCGTGGACGGCCGGTGTGTTCGGCCCGTATGTGCTGGTCGTGTGGGTCGGCAACTTCGACAACTCGACCAATACGGCGTTCGTCGGCGTCGACGCGGCCGCGCCGTTGTTCTTCCAGGTCGTCGACGCGCTGAATGCCGAGCGCACGCTCGTCGAGCCGCCGCGTGCAGTGCCGCCGAAGCTGAAGCGCGTGCGGATCTGCCTCGCGAGCGGCGATTTGCCGAACGAGTGGTGCCCGCAGCAGGGCTGGACGTGGTTCATTCCGGGTACGTCGCCGATCCGCGTGAGCACCGTGCACCGGCCGGTCGTGATCGACGATGCGACGGGGAAGGCCGCGTGTCCGCCATACGACGGCAAGCGCACGCATACGGAGATTTTCGAATTCTGGCCGTCGGATCTGCAGCAGGTGTTCACGCAGGCCGGCATACCGCGTCGGCGGCCGCCGCAGAACGCGGACTGCCGCGACGCGGGGCAGGTCGAGGGCGATCCGCCGCGCATCACATCGCCGCTGCGCGGCAGTACGTATGCGATGCGCGTGAAGCGTACGGAGGAGACGCGCATCGCATTCAATGCGACGGCCGATGCGAGTGCGCATGCGCTGTACTGGTTCGTCAACGATGCGTTCGTGGGGCGCAGTGCGCCGGGCGATGCGCTGTTCTGGCAGCCGCGGACGGCGGGCAGTTATACGGTGCGGGTGGTCGACGATCACGGGCGGAGCGATCAGCGGCCGCTGGGGGTGGGGTTGGAGCAGTAGGCGCTGTCTCTGTATCCGTATCGCGCGTTCGCGGTCAGCGCGCCGCGATCTGCGCATTTTCGCGGCGAAGACTCGTGTGAGTGAGCATCAGCAAGTTGACGACGACGACGGCGATCGTCGCGACGATCATCCCGTTCACCCCGACGTGGGACACCAATCCGCCGGCTACATACGGAAACCCGAACAGGCCCGTGAAGTAGGCGATCGTGAAGACCTGCGAGCTCGCCGATGCGGACAGGCCATTTTCGCTGGCGAGATTGACCGCCATGCCGTTCAAGGTGGAGTAGCTGAGTCCGTAGCCGATCGCGAAGACGAACGAGCCGATCGCGTACAGGATTTCGCTACCCGGATTCGACACGAAGAGAACCAGCGCCAGGAGCGTCAGCGCGAACAGCGTGAACGCGAGCTTTCGGACCGGCAACCGGCTGATCGTCTGCGCCAGCGTGAATCGGCAGAAGACGGTAGTCAACGTGAAGGTCACGAAGAAGAGATCGGGTGACAGGTGACGCGACTCCGCATAGATCGCCTGAAAATTCGACAACGCGGAAAAGACGCATGCGGCGAGTCCGATCATGATGATCGGCAGCCGGGTGACATGGCGCAGGATCTCGGCCACCCGCGCCACTGTCAGGCCGGTTGCATCGGCCTGCGGATTGGGTGTGCGTTCCGTCCGTTGTCGGACGATCGAGAATGCGATGGCGGCAATCACGCAGAGACACGCCAGGCCTGCGTAGACGATCGAATACGACCCGAAGCGGTTGGCGACGAAATGGCCGACCGGTGACGCGAGACCCAGCCCGACCATTTGACCGCCCGAGAGCAATGTCAGGTATTTGATCCGCGCGGAGGGCCGGAGGTGATGAATGATCTGAAGCGGCGCGAGTATGTAAAAGGCCGACCATCCCATTCCCAGAAGCAGGCCGCCGATGAACGCGATCCTCAAATCGTGCGCTGCCAGGCTGAACGCGAGCATGGAAAGCGCCATGACGGCAGCGGCCGCCACGATTGTCGACATCAAGCCGATTCGGTGTGCTATCCATCCCGCGACGAGGGAGCTGACGATCATGGTGAGGATGCCGGTCGAGATCACCGCGCCTGCCATTGACGAGTCCAGGCCGCTTTGACGCAGATGCTCGGAGAGGAGGAAGCTGGCTCCGTAGGCGGCGGCAAGTGCGATGCTCGCGAGGAGGAATGGAATGAATGTGGCGGCGGCGAGCGAAGACGGAAGCGGGTCAGCGGATGTATTCATGGCGTTGGCGTCCAGTTTTTATCGCCGCCACGATGCGTTGAGCGGGCCGGATTTCCTTGATCGTCTTTATGCCGGCGTATGGCGTGCAGAAGGCCCATCCGGAATTTATGATCCTGAGCCTGACGGGCATTGTGTTTTAGGTAGAAGCGGGATCAAATGTACAGTGAAGCCGATTTTCTTCTGCACAGTGCAGGTCTTTGCTGATGAGCCTGGACTTGGAAACTTGAAGTCGGCCGAGATTACGTTGGATGGTTTCGAAACGCGATCCACTACCCGTCTGAATCATTCTGATGTTGCTACCACTCATATTTCTACCGGCGATGCCGTGCGACGGCCGCATGTACGCCGATCAGATCGAAGCGCTGAAGGATCTTGCTTCACCGACCGTGAAGATACTCGCGCATGCAACATTCGCCGAGAGTGCCGAGCAGCTCCTGGCATCGACAAGCGGTGCGTTCATTCTTGCCGGCACGGCATACGGCGGGTGTCTCGCAATGGAAGTGCTCGCGCGAGCGCCGGATCGCGTTCGTGGACTCTGGCTGATGAATTGTCAGCCGGGCGCTCATCCGGATCCGGACGCCGTTCGTGCCACCAGCCGGCGAATTCGCGCCGGAGAGCACGAGCGGGTGATTGCGGAGTTCGCCGAGCGGGCGATTCCGGCGCACGACGGCGCGTCACGGGCCGCATTCGTGCAGATGGCCCGCGATGCCGGAGCGGATTTGTTTGCCAGGCAGTCCGACGCCACGCTGACACGCTCGGATCATTGGGCGACGCTTGCGTCGAGCAAGGTTCCTACGTTGCTCATCTGGGGCGCGGCGGACCGTTTCGTACCCGTCGACGTTGGCCGACGTATCGCCGACGTGATGCCACATGCCAGATTCGAAGCGATCGAAGGATGTGGTCATTTCCCGACCCTGGAGCGGCCTTCACGATGCACGGCGATCGCGCGCGAGTGGTTGAGGGAATCGGTGCTCGGTTGGACTGCGTCCACGTCTCCTGCTTGACAGGTTTCGGACAATGGAGAAGCACCGCCTCCACGAAATCCCGGGAGCGCCAGGCCGTTCATTTTTAAGCTTGAGATAAATTGAAAATCATGAGGCACCGGCCGCAATAAAAGTGTCGATTATTTTGAAATTATAAAAATTTAATAAAAGATCCATAAAATAATTAAATCTGAAGGGCCTGTTTTCGATGTCTGTTTCCGGTCCTGATTGTTTGTCGCGTTTTCATATTGTCATTCCGGATCATGCGTCAAGGTTACCCTGGGCGTATCGATCTTGGAAATTGTTGATAACATTGTGGCTCGAGCTCAGCATGGGTCAATGGCTGGATCCGAGGTGCCACGGTAAATTTTCTAATTCAGAATTTAAAATAAACGAAGATTCGTTAATTAAATGCGGCTTGCTCGATTATCATATTGACGCGCAATCGGAATCGCGTGCTAGTATCCGGGCAAAGTCGCATGTGATTTAAAAATTGGCGAGATTGAAAGTCGTTTCGAGACCGACGCCACTTCCAGTTCAATACGCGAAATTTTCAGCGGCATCGCCGAGAAAGTAATGCCGACCCTGCTGTTCCCCGCCATTATGCCGATTCCGTCGGCAGGGTCGGCGATGCGCTGCCCGGTAGCGGCAGGCACGAGCTACTCAGGATGGGGATCAGGTGACACGGGGAGTCAATACGGGGCGTTGCGCGCAAGTACTGCTTCAGTGGGTCCTTGTGAATGGTTTCGCTAGAGCGGCCCGGTTCGCGGCGGCGTGTCTGCGTTGAGCGGCGGAGCGAGTACGCGAACGTCTAAGCGATGAGAAAGATGATGGCGCCGTGCATGGTGGCAAGAAGTGTGATTTGCATTCCTGATTGATCGTTTGGCAATGACTTTCCCTTCATCCAAGGAGAATCGAACATGAACACGTCACGCAACACCGGACTTGGTCGCCCGCTATTGCGGCCAAGCCGCCGTTATCTGGGCGTCGGCATCCTCGCTCTCGTTGAACTGGGGCTTGCCGGCTGCGGTGATGGCGCGAATGGCGAGTCGTCTGCCGCCAGAATCGCCGCCAGTGTCAAAACTGCCGCGTCCGTCCCCCAGAATTTTCTCTATGCCACGTCAAACGAACCCGCTGCTACAGCAGCCGATCAAACGAACGTGGCAGACGGATTCAATGCTTCGGTTAACGAAGCGACCAAGCTCGTCTTTTCCGATGCAAATTACAGCTGGCTAAGCAATTGGGGTAACTGGAGCACCAATCCGGCATGCGGCCAGGCCGCGATGGATACCGCGCTTGCCAATGGCGGAAACGATGGCTACCTGGCTGGCATCTCGAACCGCTGCGCCTATTACTCACGCGATTTCGCGCACTATCTGGTCGGTGCTTACTACATGGGGTATCACTCGCAGAATCTCGACATGGCGCGGCATTTCGCCCAGATCCTGCACCTGAACAATGGACTCAACATGCCGTATTGGGCCTTTGGCACGAACGGTGGGGTCTACGAGCAGAAAGACGAGCAACCCGCCGTGTTCGAAATCGGCCAGAGTCTCATGACGCTCTACAAGCTGACCGGCGATCAGTCGTTCGTTGCCACACCGCTGAAGAACTATATCGACTATATCAATAACCAGTACTGGACCAAGACCTACTCGAACACCAACCTGACTTACCAGAACGCGGACGGATTCCGCCTGTCACGCAACGAAACGGGCGAAACCGCCACCTACAACGAGTTTGCGTACGATCCGACGGAGAGCCAGTTCATCCCGCCGGGCTATGACATTTTCCTGGGTGCCGATTCGGCGGCCACCCAGGTCGCCTACTATTGCCAGCTTGCTCAATCCCCCGACTTCCTGCTCGATCCAAGCACGGCGTCGACGTATGGCAATCGCTGCGCGAGCCTGAAAAGCAACTTCAATTTGCGCTGGCTGAACACCGGGGCGAACCACTTTTACGCAGCGCTCGCTGGCGTGAAAGGCACCGTCTTTACGTCCAGCAATGCGTCGCAGTTGACGTATATCGACGGTTATGTCGAAGAGCCGAACATCTACCCGCTCTACAAGAACGTCATGGCGGGCGAGCAGAGCGCCGTGAACCAGGCCAACTACGTCGATGCCAACGCGGAAGCCAAGTACAAGAAGAACAATAGCAACTACACGCCGGGCATCGAGAGCTTCACGTATCTGCCGACATCCCTCTTCAACGTTTCGGATGGATCGGCCAATCGCTACGACAACGCCTGGAAGTGGCTGCGCCGTCTCGCCAACACGATGTCGGCCGACGCGAAAGGCGCGTCCGACGGCTATGCCAAGGTCTATCCGGAAGTTCCATTCGTGATGATCTCGGATACGATCACGAAGGTCATCGGTCTCGATTTCGACGGCCTGCACAACAGCTTCACGACGCTCCCGAGGTTGCCGTCAAACTTCAACAATAGTCACTACGTGACGGTCCATCACGTGCCGCTGTACAGTAAAAGCGCGAGCGGTTCGTACGCGCTGCCCGTCGACATCACGGTCAAGAAGGTTGCGAACCTTTACCCCACGGACATTACCGCGTATGGGATACAGCTCAATTTCACGAGTACGAAGCCGTGGCAAGTGACCGGTTATTCGGGCGCGATCACGTGGACGCCTCGCTTCTCAGGCGCGAACAACGCCACGTCCTGCGCGATCAACATCACGTATGACGATGGCACGATGGATACCAAGACCTACTCGACCGTCCAATCGAACTTGCCGATCTATACGTGCGCCACGTCGACAGGGGCGCCAGTCACGGTTTCGATCCCCGTAGGGACGTCGGCCAGCAAACACGTGTCGAAGGTCGTTGCCGTCACCTACACCAGTTCGACGCCGCCGCCCGAACTGCTCAACGGCATGCCGGACTGAGGCGAAGCCTGACGGAGTCGGCGATGTCACGCCGGCTCCGTACAGCCCGCCAAACCCGATGTGGTGCCTGGTGAACCGTCGGTCGATACGGTTCGCTCCAGTCCCCCGTTCTGGTATGCGTGCACGTGGCAGGATGTTGCGCTGTCATCTGCGCACGGACGCTGGCTTTTGCACTTCCGGATCGGCGACTGGTGAGTAGTGGCTAGTTGCCGGTCGCCATCGCGGCAGCGCACATGCAACGATCCCCCCCGCGCTTCCATCACCCATCATCCGCCTTCGCCTGCAGCCCCTTCAGCCCCTGGATCACGACCAGCAGCGCGCGCCCGTGCTCATCCGACCCGTCCCACGCGTCGACGATCGCGTCGCGCAGCAGGTCGTTGTACTGGCGGCGCGACGGCCCGGTATCGACACCATAGAAACTGCATAGCTTATTGAATGGCGCGCTGCGGCGTAGCCGGTGCCCGTTCGACAGCCTCAGGCGCGATACGGTCGGCTGACTGACCCCGGAGAGTCGCGCAATTTCGCTGGACGAGCGTGTGTCTGCCATCAGACGGCGCAACAGGTCTTGAACGGGAAAATCTTGGTCCGGGGCTTCCATGCGATGCATTATACCTATACAGTTACGGCTGTTGAATGGGCTTGCTGTCAGCAGCGAGGCTGTATCCCCGAGAAAGTTGATGACACTGAAACACCTCCCACCCACGTTCTGCTGGACCAAGATCGGTACCGAGTCCGGCGAGGAACTGCCGACCGTCGTGCTCCGCAAGGAATGGGAGCGCCGGCTCGGGGGCGGCCGTTTTCTGTGGGGCATCAACCAGCCGCTCGGCAGCAGCGCGCAAGTCGCCGCGCATCGCACGGGCTCGCTGCTCGCGCTGTTTTCGCCGGTCGCGTCGCGCCCGCGCGCAGGCGAGCGGAAAGACATGCTGCTGTGGAATGCATGGATCGACGCAAGCGGGCAGGTGCGCCCGCTGCCGCCGCACACGTTCATCGCCAGCCGCTCGACCTTGCCGTCGGGCCGGCGTCGCGAACAGCACTACGCGCTCGTGTGCGCGTCATCCACCGCGCTGACGGTCGGCACGCAATTGCGCGTGTTTCCCGATCACCTGCGCAGCGTGAGCACCGGCCAGCCGCTTGGCGCCGCACAGGGCGCGGCCGTGGTCGATTGCGTCGGGCGTGCGAAGGAGCAGACGGGCAAGAGCTATCCGCTCGCGCTGTCGGTCGAGCTCGAAGCACCGTATTTCGTGCGGCTCGCACAACCGTGCGTGCTGAAGGCGCGCGATCTCGCGGAAGTGAACAAGGCCACGCGCGCGGGTGATTTCGATCGCTTCGTCGAGCTCGTCGCGCGCTTGCGCGGCCGTTCGCCGACGGACGCCGTGCGCGGCGTCACGCGTGATCTGTTCGATGTGCCGCCGATCGAAACGGCAGCCGCGTATGTTGCGCCCACGCACGCGGCGCGATTGCGCAGCCGGCCGGCGGCCGAGCATCCGCGCGATCTCACCGGCGACCTGTTCGACTTGTCGCCGGGTGAAGCGGCCGCGTTCGCGGGCCTTGCGCATCCCCGTATCGGGCGCGCGTGACGAAACGCGCGCAGCAGATCGCGCAAGAATTTGTTGCAATCTCGCCATAGCGGAGCGGCGAGCGCAGAGAGACAATCGGCACGAAGCGCGCTGCGCGGCGGCCGATGCGTCGATACTCGATGGGTCGTGGTTCACGCCGCCGACATGCGCACCACGCACACTGAGCGTCGGCGTGCTTCACACTGCAACCCTGAGGGAGAAGTGTCGATGTCGACCCACATCTGTTCGCGGGAAGCCCGGGCCGCGCAGCGCTTCGTCGAAGCCACGCGCAACGTCGATCAGGCCTTTCGCGCCGTGCGCGGCGAAAGCGACGACGACGTCTCGTCGGCCGAATACGCACGCGCGATGTCGCGCCTCGATCGCGCGCTCGACGAGCTGGCGCGTGCGCAGGAATTTTTCGATCGCGTAGTCAGCGCCGACACAGCGCACGACAACTGATCGAGCTGCATCAACGTGAAAGCGCGTCGGGCGACGCGCGTTCATCTTCATGCCGGGCATCGCGCCCGGCATGTCATTCAGTCATCCCGTTCCGACTTCAAACTTTGCGTCCTTCGACCGGATAGCCGGGATCGGTATAGCCGTGCGTCGATGCATGCCCGGGCGGCACGAGCGAATCGACGAACCGTTCGTCATCCGGGCCGAGTGCGAGCGTCAGCGCATCGATGTAGCTGTCCCAGTGCGCTTCGGTGCGCGGCCCCGCGATCGTCGAGCTGACGATGCGGTTCTTCAAGACCCAAGCAAGCGCGAACGCAACCGACGTCGTGCCGCGCGCGGCGGCATGCGCGGCCACCTGCTGCGCGATGTGCAACGATTCGGGGCGCCATTCCGTTTGCTGGATGCGACGGTCGCCGCGGCCCGCGCGCGAGTCGGCGGGCGGCTGCGCATCCAACGCGTATTTGCCGGTCAGTACGCCGCGCGCGAGCGGGCTGTACGGCACGACGCCGATCCCGTAGTGCGCGGCGGCCGGCAGTTGTTCGACCTCGGCCGTGCGATCGACGAGGTTGTACAGCGGTTCGCTCGCGACCGGGCGATCGATGCCGAGCTGGTCCGCAAGCCGCACGATCTCGGCGATGCGCCAGCCCTTGAAGTTCGACAGCCCGAAGTAGCGCACCTTGCCTTGCCGGATCAGGTCGGCGATCGCGCGCATGCCTTCGTCGAGCGGTGCATCGGTCAGCGCGCGATGGAAATAGAGGATGTCGATGTAATCGGTGCCGAGCCGCTTCAGGCTCGCATTGACCGATTCGACGATCCATTTGCGCGACTGGCCCTGCCGGTTCGGCCCTGCGTCCGGCCCGGCCGGATAGCCGAACTTCGTCGCGACGACCCAGCTGTCGCGACGCGGCGCAATCGCGCGGCCGACGACTTCTTCCGAGCGGCCGGCGTGATAGACGTCGGCCGTGTCGATGAAATTGATGCCCTGGTCGAACGCCTTGTCGATGATGCGCGCCGATGTCGCTTCGTCCGTCTCGCCGCCGAACATCATTGCACCGAGACACAGCGGCGACACCTTGAGCGCGCTGCGCCCGAGATAGCGGTAATCCATGAAGGCTCCATGCGGGCGCGTGCCCGCCGGTTGAATGTAGGGGCGCGGCGCTTACACGCCGGCTTCGTCGAACACGCGCTGCGCGATCGTCAGCGCCGAGCTTGCGGTCGGCCAGCCCGAGTAGAACGCGAGGTGCGTGATCGCTTCGACCAGTTCGTCGCGCGTGAGGCCGTTGTCGAGCGCTTTCTTCAGGTGGAACGGCAGTTCGTTGACGCGATACAGCGACACGAGGCTCGCGACCGTGACGAGGCTGCGATCGCGCGGCGACAGGCCGGGGCGCTGCCAGACGTCGCCGAACAGCACGTTGTCAGTGTAGTCGGCGAGGGCGGGGGCGATGGCGCCGAACGCTTTGCGTGCGGCGGAAGTCGGTTCGGACATCGAGGGCTCCGGGGATAGTGAGGAACACCGTCGATGGTAGCCACCGATGCGTCTATCGATAATCCCCGCCAATCCGCATGCACTTATCGACCCGATTCATGAATCGCGGCGCAGGTGCGGAGCAAAGCGGGCTCATGCGCGATAGCGCAGCGCCTCGACGATCACCGCGAGCGCGCGCGACGACTGCCGCCGGCTCGCGTAGTACAGGTGATGGCCGGGGAACGTCGGGCACCAGTCGTCGAGCACGCTGTCGAGGCGGCCGGCGGCGAGATGCGGCGCCGCGAGTTCGGCGGGCACGTAGGCGAGCCCGTAGCCCGCGAGCGCCGCGTCGAGTGTTTCGTAGGTGCCGTTGAAGGTGACCTGCCCGTCGACGCGCACCTGCAGCATGTCGTCCCCGCGCGCGAGCTCCCACGCGTACAGCGCGCCGTGCGTCGGCAGGCGCAGGTTGATGCAGTCGTGCGCGACCAGATCCTGCGGCGACGCAGGGCGCGCGCGTTCCGCGAAATACGCGGGCGCGCCGACGATCGCCATTTTCATGTCGGCCGAGATGCGTACGGCGATCATGTCCTTCGCCACCTGGTCGCCGAGCCGCACGCCGACGTCGAAGCGCTCCGCGACGATGTCGGACAGCCCGTAGTCGTTCACGAACTCGACTTTCAGGTCGCGATAGTCGCGCAGGACCGGCGCGAGCTTCGGCCACAGCAGCGTGCGGATCACGAAGTCGGTCGCGTTGATGCGCACGGTGCCCGCCGGTTGGTCGCGCAGTTCCGCGAGCGCAGTCAATTCGGCTTCGATTTCGTCGAAGCGCGGTGCGAGATTGCGCAGCAGACGCTCGCCGGCTTCGGTCGGCGCCACGCTGCGTGTCGTGCGCGTGAGCAGCCGCACGCCGAGGCGCGTTTCGAGCGAGCGGATCGTATGGCTGAGCGCGGATTGCGAGACGCCGAGCTGCGCGGCCGCACGCGTGAAACTGCGCTCGCGCGCGACGGCGATGAAGGCGAGGAGGTCCGCAAAGTTGTCGCGCGGCATGGAAGGTGTCGGGTGGTCGATGCCCGCGCATCGTACCACCGGGTTCGACGGGCCGCGTCGTGACGCGGCGATGCGGCGCGCGTCAGCCCGCGCGCGTCATGCCCGGCGCACGGGGCGCGGGATGGTACGCATAGCCGCCATGCTGGAACGACGTCGCGAAGAACCGCATCTGGTAGCGGATCGCATTCGCCCAGTAATCCCACGTGTGGCCGCCAGGCCGCTCCGCATAGTCGTGCGGCACGCCGAGCGCGACGAGCCGTTCGTGCAGCGTGCGGTTCGAGCCGACGAACGCGTCGTCGCGGCCGCAATCGATCGTCAGGTCGAGATGCGCACGCACGAATGCGCTGGCGCTGGCGACGATCACGTTGCGGTCCCAGAACGACGGATGGCGGCCGGGGTCGCCGAATACATGGTCGATACCCGGCTCGTCCGCGCAGCAGCGCGGATCGACCGCGCCGCTGATGCTGCCGACCGCGCCGAACGTGTCGGGCCGGTCGAGCGCGATGCGCAGCGCGCCGAAGCCGCCCATGCTGAGCCCGGTGATCGCGCGGGCACGTTGCGTGGCGATCGTGCGGAAGTGCAAATCGACGTAGGACACGACTTCGTCGCCGATGAAGGTTTCGTAGCGGCTGCCCGAGTCGAACGGGCTGTCGATGTACCAGCTCTCGTGCCCGCCGTCGGGCATCACGAGGATCACGTGGTAACGGTCGGCCAGCGCGGCGATGTGCGTGTTCGACGTCCAGTCGGTGTGATCGCCGCCCGAGCCGTGCAACAGATAGACGACCGGATAGCGGTCGCCGTCGCGGGTGCCGCGCGCATAGGCGTCGGGCAGCACGACGGTTGCCTTGAGCGTCTCGTTCATCGCGGCGCTGGGAATCACGACGACCCGCGCGTGGAAGGCGAGAGCAGGGCCCGAAATGGCGATCAGCAGAAGTAGCCAGAAGGCGCGTGCCAGGTACATCGATCCTCGCATGTGTCGACCCCATCCGGCACCGGGTGCCGGGAAAACCCTGTTCGGACGACTCTAGCAACCGCGCCTTTCAACCATATTTCGGCGAATCCTACGGGTTGTCAGGCGGGCGGTGCGGACACGATGCGCCCGAGCGCCGCGCGAAACGCATCGGGTTGCTCGGCCGGGATCAGGTGTCCGCAGCGCGCGATCGTGTCGAAGCCGGCGCAGCGCGCGAGCGCCCAGTCGGGCACGTGCCAGCCTGCGCGCGAGCGTTCGCCGGCCATCAGCCAGACGGGGTGACGCGCGAACACTTGCGCGAGTGCCTGCAGATAGCCCGGTTCGCCCGTCGTCGCGACCACCGAGCGGCCCATCGCGCGCAGCGTCGACGCGGGCTGATGCGCGAGCCAGCGGCGGGCGTCGTCGAGCAGGCCCGGCGACGGCGCGTCGATCGCGCCACGTAGCCAGCCTTGCGGATCGGCACGCAGGCCGTCCAGCATCGCGTCGGCTTCGGCAGGCGTCATGCGGCCGACCGACGCCGACCAGAACGCATCGTCGAGCGTGAAGTTGCCTTCGACGTTGACGATCCGCCGCACGCGTCCCGGGTGCGCATGCGCGAACAGCATCGCGATCGCGCCGCCGACCGAGTGGCCGACGACATCGACCGGCTGCGCGCCGAAGTGCGTATCGACGGTGTGGCGAAGGTGCTCGACCTGCGCGGCGAGTGTGATCGCGTCGAACGGTGCCGTGCGATGCGCGCCGTAGCCGAGCAGGTCGGGGGCGAGATGCGGGCCGTTCCACCCGTGCACGTCGAGCGTGCCGATGAAACCGTGGATGAAGACAACGGGCGTGGGCTGGGTCATGGGGCGGGCGTGGAAGGAAGAGGCGGCAACGCGAGTTCGGCGAGCAGTTCGTCGAGTTCGAGCACGTGCGTGCGGTCGTGGTCGAGCAGCTCGCGCACGAGTTCGTCGAGCGACATGCGGCGGATGCCGTCGCGCAAACCGCAGCGTGCGAGCTGCGCGGGCGCCAGCGCGGCCGCGGTGGCGCACAGCGCGGCGCGGCCCGCGCGGAATGCCGTGACGGCAGCGTCGAGCGGCTGCGCGAGATAGTCGCGTTGCGCGGCGAGCGCGGTGCCGTCGACGGATGCAATCACGGGCAGGTCGAGCGTGCGTACGGCGTCGATGCGCTCGGCGAACGCCGCGTCGAGATCGCGCAGGTGGCACGCGTGCTCGACGAGCGAGAAGCCCGTGCCGTCGGGGCGGCGTGTCCACAGCGCGGCCGGCACGTGCGCCGCATACGCGGCGAGCCGGTCGGGCAGGCGGGCCAGCGCGGCGACGACGTCGACGAACGGCAGCACCTGCGGATACGCGCTGAACACCGCGCCATAGCTGAACAGCGTGCCGCCGAGCCGCCCGCGCGCCTGCACGACATCGTGACCGTGACGGCGCATGATTTCCGCGACCATCGCGCCGCAGAACTGGCGGGCCGTGGTGTCGGTTTCGATTTCGGGGAATTTGTGCGCAATCTCGTGCTGGATCGCGCCGATCGCGGCGACGCCCACGCGCGACAGCGCCGCGAATTCGACGTAGCGCTCGGGTTGCGCGATCAGCGCTTCGAGCTGGGCGCCGAGCGGTGTGGCGCGGAAACGGTCGAAACGGGAATGCATGACGGAAGGAACTCGCCGAGTAACGTATCAAAACGATACGTTACTCGGCCGGGCCGCGTCAATCGATTTGCCGAGGAGGGGCGACGGAGCGAGGCGATGCACCTCAGTCATTGTCCGATGGTGGCCCGGCGCCACCGGGCGCCACGCTGCGCTCGATCTGGGCTTCCGCCCGCCGCTCAGGACTTCTGCCGCGCGTCGATCTCCGTCCGCATCCGCGCTTCCTGCTCCTGCAGCTCGGGGGTGAGCGCCGCGCCGAAATCCTCGGGAGAAAAGATTTGCCGGATCTCGATGTCCGATTCGACGGGCATCGGGTTCGGGCAGCGTTTCACCCACTCGACGGCTTCGTCCATCGATTTCACTTCCCACAGCCAGTAGCCGGCGATGAGTTCCTTGGTTTCGGCGAACGGGCCGTCGATGACCGTCCGATCCTTGCCGGAGAAGTGCACGCGCTTGCCGCGCGAACTCGGATGCAGCCCTTCGCCGGCAAGCATCACGCCGGCTTTCACGAGTGCTTCGTTGTACTGGCCCATTGCGGCCAGCAGTTCGGTGTCGGGCATCGCGCCCGATTCGGAAATGGCGGTTGCCTTGACGATGACCATGACGCGCATTGCTGTTTCTCCTTGAACAGGCGTTGACGGTTGCCGCCGGCGGTGCCGACGGCAAAACGATCGGTTACGACAACACGACGCATGAAGATGGCGCGAATCGACATCGTGCGTGAAGAATTTTTGCGTGCGGCCGCGCGGGCGGGCCTGGCTGCGGAACCCGTCGCCAAAACTGGTATGCTGATCCTCACCACGTTCACGCGGAGGACGCCATGGCTGCTAAGGAAGTCTCGAAGAAGAAGTACCTGAAAATCCTGAACAAACGCCTGCGCGCCGAGCCGGCGGCCCCGGCCGGCGCATCGTTTGTCTTTTTCCCGCTGGGTGCGAAGGCGAAGAACGCGACGGGCGTCGTGTCCGGCGACACGCGCAGCAAGCGCGAACTGGCGGTGATGGCCGCGGTGCAGCGCAAGGCGGCCGAAGAGTTCGTCGTCGCCGGCGCCTGACCGGAACCTGTTGCACCGCCGCTGGATTGCCGCCTCCGCCACTTACGCGGCGGCGGCCTCGCAATGCGCGATCGCGCCGGCGAGCACGCGCGGGATGTCGTGCGTGATGGCCGGGCCGTGCATCGGCAGGATGACGTCGAGATCGAGCGCCTGGATCCGGCGCAGCGCACTCGCCAGGTGGGCGAGCGACGGCAGGTAGTCCGAGCGCCGGATCGAGTCGACGATCGCCGGCAGCGGGTCGTCGACGGCTTCGTCGCCGAAGCGCATCAGGATGTCCGACGACAGCAGCGCCTTGTACGCCGGCAGATAGACGACCAGCGCATCCCATTGATGGACATGCTTCGTGAAGATCGGCACGAGCTCGACGCCGGAGATCGTCGTCGGCTCGCCGTCCTTCAGCGGCTGCGCGTGCACACCGAAGATGTCGGCCAGCCCGTGCGTGCAGATCGGATGCGCATACGCGACGAGCGCCGGATTCGCCGCGAGGAAGTCGGGCAGCGCGCCCATTTCGTCGACTTCGAAATGCGGAACGATCACGCTGCTCACCATCGACGGCGTGATGCCGACGGTCGCGAGGCTCTCGGTCAGTTGCGGAAAGTTGGAACGCGTGCCCGTTTCGATGCAGACGACCTCGCCGTTCGGCGACCGGACGAAGAACTGGCTGAAGCCGAGCTTCAGCTTGTCGATATAGGTCGTTGCGCGAAACAGGCCGCTGCGGATTTCTTCGATACGAGCGTTATCCATCGATGCGATCCTTGCGCGGGCAGTGGGGGCCGGACACCACTGTCGCGCGATCGCCGCGGTGTGCCGCCGGGCGTGCGCGCGACTCGGTGCCTCGATTCAGTCTAGCAGCGTCGATCCTGCCGCGAATCCTGGCAGTTGCGCAGCAGCCGGCCGGGCCCGGCACTGAGCACCTGCCCGGTCGTCAAGACCCCCCAGGCCGATCAGGCGCTCAGGAGAGCTTGTCCGCCGCCGCCGCGTACCTGCCACCGCTACCCGCTTCATCGCCCGCCGCGAGCTGTTCCAGCGCGAGGCCCTTCGTCTCGATCCCGAGCGTCCACACGGCAAGCGCGGCCGCGATGAACGACAGCGCGCCGAGCGTGAACACGCCGCCCTGGCCGAACACCGGCAGCACGACGCCGACCACGTAAGGCCCGATCAACGAGCCGACGCGCCCGATCGCCGACGCGAAGCCCGAGCCCGTCGCGCGCGCGCCGGTGCCGTACAGCTCGGGCGTATAGGTGTACAGCGCGGCCCACATCCCGAACAGGAAGTACTGCATCGCGAGGCCGGTGCCGATCAGCAGCGCCATGCTGCCGCCGTACAGCGCGCTCTGGCCGTACGCGTACGCCATCACGCCGCCGCCGATCAGCGACGCGATGCAGGTCGGCTTGCGCCCCCAGCGTTCGACGAGCCACGCGGCGCACAGGAAGCCCGGCACGCCGCCGAGCGAGATCAGCACCGTGTAGAACACCGATTTCGTGACCTCGAAGCCGGCCTGCTGCAGCAGCGCGCCCAGCCACGACGTGAGGCCGTAGAAGCCGAGCAGCGCGAAGAACCACAGCAGCCACACCATCACCGTGCGGCGGCGGTACGCGCCGCTCCAGATCTCGCGTAGCGCGCCGCGCCCGCGGGCGGCGACCGGCTCGGCCAGCCGCGACGGCGGCGGCAGCGTCGTGACGCCGGCCGAGCGCATCACCTTCGCCTCAATCGCGTGCATCACCGTGTCGGCTTCCGCATGTCGGCCCGCATGCTCGAGCCAGCGCGGCGATTCCGGCACGATCCGACGCACGACGAGCACGAACACGGCGGGAATCGCGAGCAGCGCGAACACGGTGCGCCAGCCGAACTGCGGCAGCACGAAGTACGCGACGATACCGGCCGTGATGAAGCCGAGCGGCCAGAAGCCATCCATCAGCGCGATCAGGCGGCCGCGCTTCTCCGTCGGCACGAATTCCGACAGCAAGGTCTGCGCGACCGGGAATTCCATCCCCATCCCGATCCCGAGCAGCACGCGGTAGACGATCAGCGCGTCGACGCTCTGCGCGGTCGAGCACAGATAAGAGGCCGCGCCCCACAGCACCATGCTCCACTGGAACACGGGCCGGCGGCCGAAGCGGTCGGCGAGCAGGCCGGCGACGGCCGCACCGAGCACCATCCCGAAGAAGCTCGCGCTCGCGACGAGGCCGGCGGCCGCGGTCGACAGCCCGAACTCCTTGCGGATCGAGCCGAGCACGAACGTCATCGTGCCGAGGTCGACCGAGTCGAAGAAGAACGCGATCGCGATGATGAAGAAGATCCGCTTGTGATAGCCGGAGAACGGCAGGCGTTCGAGCCGGGCGGCGGCGGAGGCGGGAGCGGTGGCGGCGGGCATGGCGTCCTCTGAAATGAAAAGGGGCCGCGAAGCGCGTGCTTCGCGGCCCCGATGCTTCATCTTCAGTAGACGCGACCACAAAATGCCGCATCAGAGGAAAAGCGCCGCCTGCTTGCCCAAATGCGTCATCGGCGGCGGCGCGGGATGCGGCCGTCTTGCGTCAATTCTTCAGCTTGTAGCCGGTGCGGAACATCCACGCGACGATCGCCAGCAGGATCACGAGGAACAGCGACGTCGCGCCGAGGCTGACGCCCACGTGCACGTCGGCGATCCCGTAGAACGACCAGCGGAAGCCGCTGACCAGATAGACGATCGGGTTGAACAGCGTGACGACGCGCCACGCGGGCGGCAGCATGTCGACCGAGTAGAAGCTGCCGCCGAGGAACGTGAGCGGCGTGATGATCAGCAGCGGCACGAGCTGCAGCTTCTCGAAGCTGTCGGCCCAGATGCCGATCACGAAGCCGAACAGGCTGAACGTGACCGCCGTCAGCACGAGGAACAGCACCATCCAGAACGGATGCAGGATGTGCAGCGGCACGAACAGGCCGGCCGTGGCGAGGATGATCACGCCGAGCAGGATCGACTTCGACGCGGCCGCGCCGACATACGCGATCACGATCTCCCAGTACGACACGGGCGCGGACAGGATCTCGTAGATCGTGCCCGTGAAGCGCGGGAAGTAGATGCCGAACGACGCGTTCGAGATGCTCTGCGACAGCAGCGACAGCATCACGAGGCCCGGCACGATGAACGAGCCATAGCCGATGCCGTTCACGTCGCTGATGCGCGAGCCGATCGCGGAGCCGAACACCACGAAGTACAGCGATGTGGAGATTACCGGCGCGATGATGCTCTGCATCAGCGTGCGGCGCGTGCGGGCCATTTCTGCGCGGTAGATCGCGCGGATTCCATGGAGGTTCATGGGTCAGGCTCCTTGCAAGCCGTTGCGGCGGTTGTCGATCAGGCTGACGAAAATGTCCTCGAGCGAGCTCTGCGTCGTGTGCAGGTCGCGGAAGCCGATGCCGGCCGAGCCGAGCGCGTTGATCAGCTTCGCGATGCTCGCGTCGTCGCGCTGCGAGTCGTACGTGTAGACGAGCGCGGCGCCGTCGGCCGCGCGTTCGAGCCCGAACGGCGCGAGCGCGGGCGGTACGTCGGCGAGCGGGTGCTCGAGCTGCACGGTGAGCTGCTTCTTGCCGAGCTTGCGCATCAACTCGTGCTTCTCCTCGACGAGCACGAGTTCGCCGCCGAGGATGATGCCGATGCGGTCGGCCATTTCCTCGGCTTCCTCGATGTAGTGCGTGGTCAGCAGGATCGTCACGCCGTTATCGCGCAGCGAATCGACGAGCTTCCACATGTCGCGGCGCAGCTCGACGTCGACGCCGGCCGTCGGTTCGTCGAGGAACAGGATGCGCGGCTCGTGCGACAGCGCCTTCGCGATCATCACGCGGCGCTTCATCCCGCCCGACAGCGTCATTAGCTTGTTGTCGCGCTTGTCCCACAGCGACAGCGCCTTCAGCGTCTTCTCGATGTACGCGGGATCGGGCGCCTTGCCGAACAGGCCGCGGCTGAACGACACGGTCGCCCAGACGGTCTCGAACGCGTCGGTGGTCAGTTCCTGCGGCACGAGGCCGATCATTTCGCGGGCCGCGCGGTAATGATCGCGGATGTCGTGGCCGCCGACCGTCACGCGGCCTTCGGTCGGCGTGACGATGCCGCAGATCGAGCCGATCAGCGTCGTCTTGCCGGCGCCGTTCGGCCCGAGCAACGCGAAGATCTCGCCGGGGCGGATGTCGAGGGTCA
The DNA here is from genome assembly GCF_002223135.1 of Burkholderia sp. AU33423. NCBI lineage: Bacteria > Pseudomonadati > Pseudomonadota > Betaproteobacteria > Burkholderiales > Burkholderiaceae > Burkholderia > Burkholderia sp. AU33423. The sequence goes on along the minus strand of NZ_NKFH01000007.1, from coordinate 2,657,944 downwards.
CGTGCTTCAGCGCCTGGAAGCCGGACGCGTAAGTCTTGGAGAGGTCGGAGACGGAAAGGATCGGTTGCATGCTCACGGATGGCACGGCCGGCCGGCGCGACGGCGTGCGCCGTGCGTGCCCGGCGTCGCCGCCGCTGCGAAGCGGCCGGGACCGGGGACGGCATGGCGAACGGGCGTCATGTCGAACGGCGTTGTGGTGCGGGATCGCGGGACCGCGGGACCGCCATATTAGCAATCGGTAGATGGAAATGCATTCTCATGGAAAGGGCGTGCGTTGCCGGTGCCGGATTTGCGTGAATTGACCGCGCATCGCTGCATAACGCGGCGATTTATTTGTGGTGCGTGAACAATGGGTGCCGTTTTCGTCGAACCGGGCTGCGATCGCGTTTCGGCGCGACGGCAGCGCGGCCGGCCGACTGTGCCGCCCGAAGGCCGTCGCGCCGTACCGGGACGGCGTGCGCGGCGCTCGCGATAATGCGTTCCTTTCATCGTTCACGGAGCGGGGCGCATGTCTTTGGTCGATTTCAAATCCGTGGCGGCGGCGCAGCCCGTCGCATGGAAATCCACGATCGTCGGCGAGGTCGGGCCGGCCAGGATCAAGGTGCTGCGCATGGATGCGCAGGCTTACGAAGCGGAAGTGCACGACTACAACGAGGGGCTGCTGGTGCTCGATGGCCGGATGATGCTCGAGGTCGCAGGCGAGACGATCCTCGTGGAGGCCGGGCAGATGTACCTCGCGCTCGCCGGTGTGCCTCATGCGGTGCTGCCGGGCAGCCACGGCACGCTCGCGATCATCGACGTGTAAGGTTGCGCCGCAACATGCAGGCGGGCCGCTCAGGCCCGGCTGGCTTGGCCAGGCGCGGATTGGCGGTCGCCATTCAAACGCGTGTTATACAGCCCGGGTATTTGTCTGAGCAAATAAAAAGAAGGCTGTTTGAAAAACTGTTAAATACCGTGTAAACGCTAGGATTGCGTGGTTCCGGTCGTTTGGAACTCTGCATCCATTTACTTGTGGGTATCGTCCGATCATAGTCTCCACAAACGACGCATCACGATAACGAATCAAGCGTACGGATGGAGACCCATACATGAGACGCCTATCCGCGGGGCCAGTCGGACTGCCGTTTCCCGTTTTTTCGCTGAATGCCGGCGCGATCCCGATCGCGTGCCTGCGTTGTCCTGTCGCCGTGTAGCGGCGAACCATTTCCCGTTTCGATTGTTCTCACGGCGCCGTGCCGCATGACGGCGCCGCGGGAGCGCGCTTGCCTGCCGCCGCGGCGTGTGCCGCATTTGCCTGACCGGCATCGCGGCCGTCTTGCGCGCACCGTCATGCGCCGCGCGTTCGTGCCGCGGCGCGATACCAACCGGCGGGCCATGCAGCCTGTCCGGACGAGACTTGTCGTACCTGAAAAGGAGGGGTTGATGATTTGCATTCCTGAATGGCGGAAGGCGATTCTGTCGTGCGCGGTAGTCGCTTTGCCGTTCGTCGCCGGTTGCGGCGGCGGCGACGATCCGGGGCCGATCAACGTGCCGCAGTGCTCGGGCAGCGCGTGCGGGCCGAGCGGCTCTGAAACGACGCCGCCGGTCGTGACGAAGCTGTGTCCGGACGCGCTCGATTACACGACGACTTATACGGGCGGCGCAGGCAGTGGCGAGTATGTGAAGGTGAAGTTCGATACCACGAAGCTCACCTACCAGATGCAGTTCCTCGACTCGTCCGTGCCGACGTCTGCGGGGCAGATCAACAACACGCGCGCGGGCCTGACGATCAGCGGCGCGTTCCATCATCCGACCAATCTTCCGACCGCCGAGCAGAACCGCTGCGCGTTCGTGCTCGACAGCGGCGCGACGAGCGATGGCGCTTATGCGGTGACGATCAATCGCGCGGATCCGCCGATGCTGTTCGTCGGTAACGGCGTCGTGGGCGGCGGGATTCCGGGCGCGACGATCGCGTTCCAGGGGATCGAAGTCGTGCCGGGTTACTTCCTCGGTACCGTACCGTCGCGCACGTTCGACTTCTATCCGTTCATCGGCTTTACCGCCACGGAAACGGATTTCACGAAGGTGGCCGGCGCATACAACGAAGTCGGCATTCACCTGTCGCCGACCGGCACCGGCTATCAGACCACCACGCCGCAGGGCTGGCAGCCGGATGTCGTGAACTGGAACCAGACGCTCAATGCGGACGGCTCGTGCACGATCACGCAAGGCAGCGACTACTCGTGTCAGACGACCGGCACGCCGTGGACGTTGCGCAAGAACGCGGATGGCACGTCCGACAACGTATTCGTCAGCAATGCGCAGCCGGGGCAGGCGTATCCGTCGGCCGGCCAGGGGCAGCCGATCGTGCTTCTCGTGCCGAGCCAGGCCCATGGCGTGATGATCGTCGGCAAGCTGAACGGCGCACTGGTGCCGGTGGTGATCCGTGTCGGGTACGCGTATGCCCCGCCGGGCAATCCGTTCGGTTCGGTGGCCGATGCGGAAGTCGGCATCTCGATGCTCGCGCCTTCCACACCGGTTGCGGCCAACGTGCTAAAGGGCGGGTTCATCGGAGCGACGAGCGCGTCCGCGTGCGGTGTGGTGACGAACAACGGGCCGTCGAGCAATGCGGCTGCTGCGCGACCGAGTTTCGATCCGACGATCCCGCATCCGGAGCTGCCGGGCGTGTTCAACACCAGTTTCAATTACTTCGCGCCGTCTGCCGGCAACTGTACCGACGGCACCGCCGTATCGACCCTCGCGGCGAACTACACGTCGACGCTCTTCCAGGGTAATACCGCGGCATTCATCGATCCGCAGACGTCGTCGGAGACGGCTCAGTTCGGGCTGGACTATACGCAGGCATCGCCCGGCAAGATCGCGGTCACGGCCAACAGCGACTTCAACGCGAAGGGCGCCAGCGGCAACGTGGCGATCTTCAAGAAGGGCGATACGGGCTGGATCGTGACGGCCGGCAACGTCTACGCGATGGTCGTCAACAACAGCCAGGTCAACCCGTTCTTCACGGTCGGCGCGTTCGTCCAGTAACCCTGCATTGAACACGTAACACCGGCGGCGCATGCGTCGCCGCCGGCGAATCGAATTTCAAGAGGATTCCTATGAATTTGAAGCAATGGATGGCAGCGGCCTCGCTCGCACCCGTGCTGGCAGCATGCGGCGGAGACGGCGACCCGCCGCCCGCACCGGTGGTCCGGCTGTGCCCGCAGACGATCGACTACAACACGGTGTTCATCGGCGGGTCGGGGTCGGGCGAGCTCGTGAAGGTGCAGCTCGACACGACGAAGATGACGTACCGGATGACTTATCTCGCATCGCCGGTGCCGACCACCACGGGCACCGTGCAGCCGACGCGCGACACGGCGCCCGCCAACGTGGTCGACGGCACGCTGGCCGAGGAAACCGGGCTGCCGACGGTGAAACTGAACCAGTGCACGTTCCGGATGCAGAACGCGAGCCTCGACCCGAACCGGCCCGCGCGGCTGTTCCTCGGCGAAGGCGTGCTGGGCGGCGCGATTCCCGGCGCGACGATCCAGTTCGATGGCGTGATCGGCGTCGGCAAGATCCCGAAGACGACGTTCCCGTACTACCCGTTCATCAGCTTCTCGTCGCTGGAAACCGACCTGACGAAGATCGCCGGCAAGTACAACCAGCTCGGCTATCACCAGGTGCCGTCGCAGAGCTTCCAGCCGGTGGCGCTCGACCAGCAGGTGACGATCAACGCGGACGGCAGCTACGTCGAGACCGACAACTTCGGCAAGAAGAACGGCGGGCAGCCGCTTGCATCGAGCGCGACCGTGAACCAGCCGTTCACGCTGCGGCCCGATGCGCCGGCATTCCAGTCGCTCAACTACCTGCCGCAGATTCCGCCGACGCTCGCGGCGGTCGATCCGGCGAAGGCCGGCAAGGGGATCCTGATCGTCGGCAAGCTGCGCAACCAGCTCGTGCCGGTCTTCATCCGCACCGGCGCCGCGAACGCGGACCTCACGCAAGGCCCGCCGAGCGCGGACGACGAATCGGGCATTTCGTTCCTGAGCCCGCAGACGGCGATCGCGCTCGGCTCACAGAACGGCGAGTACACGGGGGTCGACAGCGCGTTCAACTACCGCGCGACCGCGCTCGTCGGCGCGCAGGCCACGCTGCTCGATCCGTTCAATGCGTCGCAGGCCGCGCTCACGCGTGCGCTGAACCTCGACTACACGCAGAAGGTGCCGGGCGTCGTGACGACCGTGCATGCGGACGCGGCGTCGGGGCCGACGACCGGCAAGTTCGTGTTCACCGGCGGCGTATTCGGGTTCCTCGACATGAACGATACGACCAACCCGTACTTCACGGTCGGCGCATTCGTGCAGTGACGCACGCCTGGATGGAGACACGGTGGCGCCGCGCGCAGATGCGCGGCGCCCGGACAGAATGAGGGGAGACTTCATGAAGAAGCTGATTGTCGCGGGTGTCGTCGCAGGCGTGTCGACGCTCGCATCGGCCCAGCAGGCGGGCGACAACGTCGCGACGCTGGGATGGCTGCACATCATGCCGCAGGATTCGACCAACGGGCTGACGACGAATCTCGCGAGCATGCCGATCAACGGGCCGCTGCGCCTGCCCGGGTCGTTCACGTCGCCGGGCACGAGCCTGACGGTCAACAACGCCGATACCGTCGGCCTCACGCTCACGCACTTCTTCACCGACCACATCGCGGTGACGTCGGTGCTCGGCGTGCCGCCCGAGTTCACGCTGACCGGCCACGGCGTGATCAAGCCGCCGGGCCCGGCCGGCGCGCTCGGCAACGTCGACATGGACAAGACGGCGAACCAGCCGGCGGTGAAGAACGCGCGGCAGTGGAGCCCGACGGTCATCCTGCAGTACTACTTCAATTCGCCGACGGCGCGGTTCCGGCCGTTCGTCGGGATCGGCGTGGCCTACAGCTGGTTCAGCAACATTGAGCTGAACGGCAACTTCGCGAAGGACATCAACGAGAACCTCGGCAGCGTGCTCGCGGCCGGCGCCGGCAAGCCGGGGGCGACTTCGGTGGAGGGCAAGGCGTCGTCGTCGTTCACGCCGGTCTACAACGTCGGCGCGAGCTATGCGATCGACAAGCACTGGGGCGTGACGGCGACGCTGACCTACATGCCGCTGAAGACCTACTCGTCGCTCGTGATCAAGGCGGCCGACGGCTCGACGCTCGCCACCACGCGCACGCGGCTGAAGGCTGACCCGCTGATCACGTTCGTCGGGATTTCCTACAAGTTCTGAGCCGTCCGGTGCGCATGACGCGCACCGGCGGCTTCCTGCGACCGGCTGGCCGGACCATTCCGGCCGGAAGGTCGCGTTCCTGGCGGCGTGCCGCCAATTGTGAAGAGAGGGGGCAGTTCAAATGAGCATTCGCAAAATCGTATCGCTTGTTGCTGCAGTGGCTTTCACCGCGGTTTCGGCCGCGCCTGCTTTCGCTGTCACCGTTTCACGTGCCGACGGCCAGCCGATGAACCCGAATGGCGAGCCGTTCTCGGCGTCGGGGATCACGAATCTCAGCAAGGGATCGATCAGCGCATCCTGTACCGCGACCTTCAACGGCACGATCACGTCGACCGGCATCGTCAACATCACGTCGACGCAGTTCACCGGCGGCGGGACGTGCGGCCTCATCGCTGGCAGCGCGAGCAGCGCGTCGCCGTGGACGGGGCAGGCTGACAGCACGACACAGCTGTCGATCAATAACGCGAAGGTGACCGTGACGCTGCTTGGTACTTGCGGGCCGAGCAAGGTCGTGACGGCGTGGAGCGATGCGAACTCGTCGCTGACGTTCAACAAGGCCGTGCTGACGCCGGATTGCACGGTGGGCGGCACGGTCCTGACGTCGCCGAAGTTCCACGTGCAGTAAGCGTCGCAGATCGAAGCAGGATGCCCGCCGCGCGCGAGGGCCGTGTGGTATGTGCGGCGGGTATTCGCGGTTTCGATGGGGCCGTGCCGTCGCGTGTATCGGCGCGGCGGCCGGATTCATTCTGCAGAGCGGTCGCGTTTCTCGTGCAAGGCCGCCATATATCAAGAGAGAGAGGGCCGTACAGATGAAAATTCGTCAGATTGCATCGCTTGTTGCTGCAGTGGTGTTCACCGCGGTTTCGGCTGCGCCCGCATTTGCGGTAACCGTTTCGCGCGTGGACCGCCAGCCGATGAATCCGAACGGTGAGCCGTTTTCGGCGACGGGGCTGACCGCGCTCACCATAAAGCAGATCATCGCGAACTGCTCCGTGACGTTCAACGGAACGATTACGCCGGCGGGTATCGTCAATATCGCGTCGGTGCAGTTCAGCGGAGGCAGCTTGTGTCAGCTGGTCAGCGGCAGCGCGAGCGGCTCTTCGCCATGGACAGGGCAGGTGGACAGCGCGACACAGCTTTCGGTCAACAACGCGCAGGTGGACTTCAAGGTGCTTGGAGCGTGCGGGCCGAGCAAGGTCGTGGCGAAATGGAACGATTCGAATTCGTCAATGACTTTCAGTAATGCTGAATTGACGCCGGATTGCAAGTTTTCCGGAACGCTCATGGCGTTGCCGCAGCTCCACGTGCAGTAAGCGCGTCGCGAATCGACGCGGGTTGCCGTTGCGCACGAGGGCCGTGCGAGATGTATGGCGGACTCCCCATTTCTAGATGCATTCGTGTCGTCGCGCGTATCGGCGCGACGGCCGGCTGGCCGCCCGTGTCGCGATCCGATTCGGGTGGACATGCAGGGCTGGCGTGGCGTGCCGCGCTGTCCGATTCGATTGAAACAACACAATTCCAATTGGCCAGAACTATCCCGGAAGACCCATGCTTACCGATCCAGCAAAGTATGGAGATGCCCGCGGCGCGACGCCTGACCGGCTGCGCACGGCCGCGTGGCTGCAGTACCTGATCCAACGACTCGACGCTTCCGCTTGCGCGGCGGAGGCGGGTGACGCCGGTGACACGACGGCCATCGCGTCGCACGCGATACGCATGCGGGCTGGCGCGAACCTGTCCCGAGAAGCGACGGCGATGCTTCACCGGCTCGCGCCGTGGATCGCGTCGGACGCCGGCGCCTGCGCATGCGACCTGACCGACCCGCTCGGCGCGTGCTCACATGTGCCGTCGATGCAGCAACTCGCCGAAGCCGAACGTAGCTGCCCCGGCTCGCGCGCCGTGTTCGACACCGCGTACGGCGTGATCGATGCATGCGCGTTCGACGATCCCGATGTCGGCTGGGCCGCACTCGGGCGGATTGCCGGCGGTGTCGAATGCAACGGGGGCGATGACGGTGAATGTACCGAACATGAAAAGGGCGCGCCGGACGACACGCCGCCTGCGAAGAACCTGAGAGACAGGCTGGCCGTTGCCGCGGCGGCGAGTGGGGAAACGTCGGCCACGCCTGGCGCCGTCATCGATGCGATCGTGCTGCGCTTGTGCGGGGCGCGCGACGATGCATCGCGCATCGACGAGATGGCTGCGCTCGTGACGTTCTCGGCCGTACTCGCCGCCGGCGACGGGACCTCCGTTGCCGCGTATGGCGGTCAGCACAACCTCGTTGCCCAGGCGATCCGCACGCATCGTGCCGATCTCGCGTCGGTGGACGGGCTGCTCGCGGCGTTATCCGTGTGCAGGCTCGATCGACTCGTCGGCGCGGGCAGTTTCTGGGCCTACTACCTGCTGGCGGGCATCGTGATCGCAGCACCGGACGCCGTGCGGGAAGTCGGTCGCCGCTTTCATGGTGACGAGTTGCAGGCGTGGCTCGATCACGTGCTCGCGTGGCCGGCGGTCAGCCGCTTCGGGCCGAAGGAGGACGCCGCGTTCGAACGCCTGCAAGGCGCGATGAGCCTGACGTCGCGATGGAACCCGATCGTCCGCGGGAAGCGGATGCGGAAGCGGGGTGTTGTAACGCCCTGATACGGGGAGCACGTGGGACAAGGCTGGCTGATGCATCGCCTGTGCCGAAGCGACACGCAAGGATTCCAAACGAATCGCGCACGATCACCCTGGCTCGCGCCGAAGTGCCGGCCTCGTTCGCAAGCGCGAGCGGGTGCCAGGCGGCGCGCTGAGCCTTCGTGCCGTCGGTGCCCACGCTGGCCGCGCGCCACGCCGTCTACGCCATCTATCCTTCCAGACCGCCAGACCGCCAGACCGCCAGACCGCCAGACCGCCAGACCGCCAGACCGCCAGACCGCCTCACGCATCCCCCAATCCAGGCACCCTCGACCGAACGCAGTATGATTCCGCAGACGGTGCCGGCGATCGCTCCGCTATAACGGCCCGCCCGCACCGCCAAAGATCTGCCAAGCTTGTTGTAAGCCGGACGCAAACAGCCGCCGCGTGAGAGCGCCGCCGCGAACCCACGTCCGGACCACCTTCATCGAAACGGTCAGTCAGATGTCAAAGCAAAACAAGAAGATTCTCCTCCTGAGCGTCAGCGCCGGCGCCGGCCATACCCGAGCGGCCGAAGCGATCCGCGCGTTCGCCGACCACCACCCCGCCGGCATCGAAGCCACCCACCTGGACGTGATGGATTTCGTGTCCACCGGCTTCCGCAAGCTGTACACCGATCTCTACATCAAGCTCGTCAGCAGCCAGCCGGCGCTGTGGGGCTACCTGTACCAGAAGACCGACGAAGTCGATCCCGCCGCGGCGTCGCAGAAGATCCGGCGCGCGATCGAGCGGCTCAATTGCCGGACGCTGCTCGCGGAGATCGAGCGGCAGCGCCCGGACGCGATCATCTGCACGCACTTCCTGCCCGCCGAACTGCTGTCGCGCGAGATCCGCAAGGGGCGCGTCGACACGCCGGTGTGGGTGCAGGTCACCGATTTCGACCTGCACAGCATGTGGGTCGTGCCGAACATGCGCGGCTATTTCGCGGCCAACGACGAGATCGCGTGGCGCATGCATGCGCGCGGCATGGCGCCCGACACGGTGCATGTCAGCGGCATCCCGATCATGCCGGCGTTCGGCCAGCCGCTCGACCGCGCGGCCTGCGCGGCCGAGTTCGGCCTTGATCCCGCGCGCCCGACGTTCCTGATGATGTCCGGCGGCGCGGGCCTCGGCGGGCTCGACGTGCTGGCCGCGCGCCTGCTCGAGATGGATGCCGACTTCCAGTTGATCGCACTGGCCGGCAAGAACAAGGCGATGCTGGCGTCGTTGCAGGAACTGGCCGCGCGGCATCCGGGCCGGCTGTTTCCGCAGGGCTTCACGCAGCAGGTCGAACGCCTGATGGCCTGCGCCGACCTCGTGATCACGAAGCCGGGCGGCTTGACGACGTCCGAATGCCTTGCGATGCAACTGCCGATGATCGTCAACTCGCCGATCCCGGGCCAGGAAGAGCGCAATGCGGATTTCCTGCTCGAACAGGGTGTCGCGCTGAAGGCGATCGACGACGATGCGCTGGTCTACCGGATCCGCGCGCTGCTGCAGACGCCGGAGCGTCTTGCCGACATGCGCCGCCGTCTCGCGCCGCTCGGGCGGCCGCTCGCCGGCCGCTTCGTGCTCGATCGCGTGCTGGGCCTGGAGCCCGCCGCATGAGCGTCGCGCGTTTTGTGCCGACACGCCATACGGTGTTCGTCGTCGCGTGGGTCGTGCTGCTCGCGTACTTCTTCGCGAACGTCGAGATCCAGATCGAAGGCAGCGCGGGCTGGGCGGCCAACCTGCCGACGTGGCGCATCGAGCATCACTGGCTGCTCGACATCTTCTGGGGCGGGCGGCCGATGACCGGCTACCACGCATGGGTGTTCCCGTTCGTCGCGCTGTTCTTTCACCTGCCCGCCGTGTTCAACGGACGGTGGTCGTGGCGCGTCGAGGCGCGCATCGTCGCCTGCATCATGGTGTTCTGGCTGACCGAGGATTTCCTGTGGTTCGTGCTGAATCCGGCGTATGGCCTGGCCCGCTTCAATCCGGCGAACGTGCCGTGGCATATCCACTGGCTGGGCGTGGCCCCGACCGACTACTGGACGATGAGCGCCGCCGCGATCGTGCTGTTCATGCTTTCCCGCGAGCGCAAGCGCGCCTTTTATTGATCCCTGACCCGACATGAAAACCGCCGTCATTACCGCGATCGCCGTCACGCTTGCCGGGCTCGTGCAGCCGGCCCACGCGGACCCGGCCTCCGAGGTGTCCGCCCGGCCGATCAAATGGGCGCAGAGTGTGGCCGATGCGCATGTGAACAACCTGCATCGCATCACGCCGACGCTGTACCGCAGCGCCCAGCTGTCGCGCTCGGACGTGCCGGAACTGCAGAAGCTCGGCATCCGCAAGGTCATCAGCTTCCGTTCGTTTCATGCGGACGACACCATCCTGGCCGGTACGCAGATCAGGATGCAGCGCATCCGGATCAACACGTGGGACATCCGCGACGAAGACATGGTTACCGCGCTGAAGGCGCTGCGCACGGCCGACCAGGACGGCCCGGTGCTGATCCACTGCCAGCACGGCGCCGATCGTACCGGCCTCGTGTCGGCGTTGTACCGGATGGTGTATCAGGGCTGGACGCGCGAGCAGGCGCTCGATGAACTGCAGCACGGCGGCTACGGTTTCCATCCGATCTGGCAGAACATCACGAACTACTTGAAAAACGTCGACGTCGAGCGTTTGAAGCGGGAAGTGAACAGCGGCTGACGACCCCATGCAAAACGCCGCCGACAATCACTGTCGGCGGCGTTTTTTCAGTACGCTGATGCGCGGGCAACACGCCCGCCGTCGTCAGACCGTCTCCGGCTGCCGCACCGCCTTTGCGATGTTGCGAGCCATTGCCCCGTTCGCGACAAAGTAAGGCACATCCACACGCGCAAGCGCCTTGCGCCCGCGAATCCTGTCCGCGATCTTCTCGGCGATCATGATCGTCGGCGCATTGAGGTTGCCGGTCGTGATGATCGGCATGATCGACGCATCGACGACGCGCAGCCCTTCGAGCCCGTGCACGCGGCCTTCTTCATCGACCACGGCCATGTCGTCGTAACCCATCTTGCACGAGCACGACGGATGGAACGCGGTTTCCGCACGGGCGCGCACGAACGCGTCGAGTTCCTTGTCGGACTTGCAGTCCGCACCCGGATTCAGCTCGCGGCCGCGATAGCGATCAAGTGCCGGCTGCCGCATGATTTCGCGCGTCGCACGGATCGCGTCGCGGAACTCGCGCCAGTCGAGCGCTTCGGCCATGTAGTTGAACAGGATGCTCGGATGATCGTTCGGATCGCGCGAGCGCAGCTTCACGCGGCCGCGGCTCGGCGAGCGCATCGAGCCGACGTGCGCCTGGAAGCCGTGCATCTCGATCGCGTTCGAGCCGTTGTAGTTGATCGCCACCGGCAGGAAGTGATACTGGATGTTCGGCCACAGGTCGTCGTCGCGCGTGCGGATGAAGCCGCCCGCCTCGAAGTGGTTGCTCGCGCCGAGGCCGGTGCCGTTCAGCATCCATTCGAGGCCGATCTTCGGCTGGTTCCACCACTTGAGCGCCGGGTACAGCGAGACCGGCTCCTTGCACTCGTACTGGATGTACATCTCCAGGTGATCCTGCAGGTTCTGGCCGACGCCGGGCAGGTCGAGCACGACGGGAATGTCGAGTGCCTTCAGCCACGCGCCGGGGCCGACGCCCGAGCGCTGCAGCAGTTGCGGCGACGCGATCGCGCCGCTGCACACGAGCACTTCGCGACGCGCGTGCGCGGTCGCGCGTTCGCTGCCGCGCAGGTACGTGACGCCCGACGCGCGCTTGCCGTCGAACAGGATGCGATCGGCGAGCGCGTGCGTGACGATCTCGAGGTTCGGTCGCACTTTCGCCTGGTCGAGGTAGCCGCGCGCGGTGCTGGCGCGGCGGCCCTTCGGCGTGACGGTGCGGTCCATCGGGCCGAAGCCTTCCTGCTGATAGCCGTTCAGGTCGTCGGTGCGCGGATAGCCGGCCTGCACGCCCGCATCGACCATCGCCTCGAACAGCGGGTTCACGCCCGGCTTGCTGGTCGTGACCGACACGGGGCCGCTGCCGCCGTGATAGTCGTTCGGGCCGACGTCGCGCGTTTCGGCTTTCTTGAAGTACGGCAGGCAGTCGAGATACGTCCAGTTCTCGAGGCCCTTGTGCGTCGACCAGTTGTCGTAGTCGAGCGCGTTGCCGCGGATGTAGCACATGCCGTTGATCAGCGACGAGCCGCCGAGCCCCTTGCCGCGGCCGCATTCCATCCGGCGGTTGTCCATGTGCGGCTCGGGGTCGGTTTCGTATGCCCAGTTGTAGCGGCGGCCCTGCAACGGGTAGGCGAGGGCGGCCGGCATCTGCGTGCGGAAGTCGAAGCGGTAGTCGGGGCCGCCCGCTTCGAGCAGCAGCACCGTCACGTCCGGATCTTCCGTCAGGCGCGTTGCGAGCACGTTGCCCGCGGAACCTGCGCCGCAGATGATGTAGTCGTATTCGCGTGTCGTCATGACGGTCAATCTCCTTTCGTGATCCTTAAAACACCGGGTTGTAGCGGCCGAGCTCGACCTGCACCGACTTGATTCGAGTGTAGTGCTCGAGCGTCGTGATGCCGTTCTCGCGTCCGACACCGGATTGCTTGTATCCGCCAACCGGCATCTCGGCCGGCGATTCGCCCCACGTGTTGATCCAGCAGATACCGGCTTCGAGACGATGGATCGTGCGGTGCGCGCGCGACAGGTTCTCGGTCACGACGCCGGCCGCGAGGCCGTAGTGCGTGTCGTTCGCGCGGGCGATCACTTCGTCTTCCGATTCGAAATCGAGGATGCTCATCACCGGCCCGAAGATTTCCTCGCGGACGATCTTCATGTCGTCGCGGCAATCGCCGAACACGGTCGGCGCGACGTACTGGCCGCTGCCGAAGTGGCCGTCGGTCAGGCGCGTGCCGCCCGCGAGCAGCTTCGCGCCTTCGGCCTTGCCGCTTTCGATGAAGCCGAGCACCTTGTCGAGCTGCGCGGCCGACACGAGCGGACCGAAGTTGGTATCGGCATCGGTCGGCTTGCCGACGCGGATGCGCTTCACGCGTTCGAGCACCTTCTGCGTGAACGCATCCTTGATCGAGCGGTGCACGAACACGCGCGTGCCGTTCGTGCAGACCTGGCCCGAGCTGAAGAAGTTGGCGGTCACCGCGATGTCGGCCGCGCGGTCGAGGTCCGCATCGTCGAACACGATCAGCGGCGATTTGCCGCCGAGCTCCATCGTCACTTCCTTCAGCGACGATGCGCCGGCCAGCGACATCACCTTCTTGCCGGTTTCGACGCCGCCGGTGAACGACACCTTCGCGATGTCCGGGTGGCCCGTCAGCAGCGCGCCGACCGAGCCGTCACCCTGCACGACGTTGAACACGCCGGCCGGCACGCCGGCTTCCGTATAGATTTCCGCAAGCTTCAGCGCGGTGAGCGGCGTGACTTCGCTCGGCTTGAACACCATCGCGTTGCCGGCCGCGAGCGCGGGGGCCGTCTTCCAGCACGCGATCTGGATCGGGTAGTTCCACGCGCCGATGCCCGCGCACACGCCGAGCGGTTCACGGCGCGTGTAGACGAACGATTCGGCGCGCAGCGGCACCTGCAGCCCTTCGATCGCGGTCGCGAGGCCCGCGTAGTACTCGATCACGTCCGCGCCGGTGACGATGTCGACCGCGAGCGTCTCGCCGATCGGCTTGCCCGTGTCGCGCGTTTCCAGCGCCGCGAGTTCGTCGTTGCGCTCGCGCAGCAGGTCGACCGCGCGGCGCAGGATGCGCGAGCGCTGCATCGCGGTCATCGCGGCCCATTCACGCTGGCCTTCCTGTGCGGACGCCACCGCGCGATCGACGTCGGCCGCGCTGGCCTGCTGCACCTGCGCGAGCAGTTCGCCGGTGGCGGGATCGAAGGTGTCGAAAGTCTTGCCGCTCGTGGCGTCGACGTAACCGCCGCCGATGTAGAGGCGCTGCAAACCGAATACGGACATGAGGATCTCCTTGAGGGCGACTGCGTCGCGCGTCAGTCGGACGCGAGCAGCAGGTCGATGTAATCGTGGGCGAGCTTCAATGCAGCCCGGGTGTCGATGGGGCCGCCGGCGAGTGCGCCGCGCAGCCACAGGCCGTCGATCAGCGCGGCGAGGCCGCTCGCGGCTTCGCGCGCTTGCGTGCGCGGCAACGCCTTCGCGAATTCGGCGCACAGGTTCGAGTGGAGGCGCCGCGTGTTGACGTGCTGCAGGCGCTTGAGCATCGGGTCGTGCATGCTCTGCGACCAGAACGCGAGCCACGTCTTCATCACGGGCGCGCTGACCTGCGTGTCGTCGAAGTTCGCGGCGACGATCGCGCGCAGCCGGGAGCGCGGGTCCTTGCGTGCCGCCACGCGGCGGCGCGTGGTGGCCGACCACAGGTCGCGCAGCACGTGCCGCATCGTCGCTTCGAGCAGGCCGTCCTTGTCGCCGAAGTAGTGGCTGACGATGCCCGTCGAGATGTTCGCGCGTTGCGCGACCGAGGCGAGCGTCGTGCCGGGCAGGCCCGCCTCGTCGATCGACCGCAGCGTGGCGTCGATCAACTGTGCGCGGCGAATCTCCCGCATTCCGACTTTCGGCATCGCGACTCCCTTCGCCCGGACGGGCCGTCCATGGAAGTCGAGAGCTTAGCGGTTTTTTATTGATCGTTCAATCAACAAAAAATCGGGGTCTGACGGTGAAGACGGTACCCGGCAGGTGAGCGGGGGCCTCCGATCGCGCGTTGTGCAGGTGCGGAAAAATAATTGAAAGATGATTAAAAAAGCTGGAGTTTGTTTAAAACGCTTTCTGAAGTGAGCGATCAATCCGGTTAATCGTTGCAGGTGCCGAATCGATTACGGAATGAAAGAATATTGAGTAGTGTGACATTCGGTTAAGCGCGGAAGTCGACGCGCGAAACGGCGTCACGATTTATTCATGAAAATCCGTTTGAAATAGGCGAATGAAACGGCATAACTCATTGATTTAAAACGAATATGTATCGATTCGGCGGAGGTCGGCTGCCGCTCCGCAAACGATTGCGATCGCCCTCGAATGCATTCCGCATACCATAAAAAATGCTGGAATAATTTGAATCGGCCGCATTTCCTAACAGAGTAGAGGGTATCGTTGGAATGACTTGAGTCAGTAATATTGTCCGTATTAGTATGGCGCCGCACTATGAGGAATGAATCGATGCCGCCGGTATTGCCGCGGTGCATGGGCCAATCGCGCGATTCGGATCGCGCGTGAAAAACCGGCGCAGTCATTGCGCACCTGCAGCATGCCGCGACGTCGAGACGCCGCATCCACCGGAGAACGACGATGCTGACCGAAAAACACGTGGTCCCGCTGCCCAATGGTCTGAAGGTCTACGTCGAACGGAACGTGTTCGACCCGGCGTTCGACACGGCGATGCTCGTGAACGGCGCCCTCGCGACGACCGCGTCGTTCGGGCAGACCGTCCAGTATCTCGGCGAGCGGATGAACACGATCTGCTTCGACCTGCCGTATGCGGGGCAGTCGCGCCAGCACAACCCGGGCTGCTTCATCCTGACGAAGGACGACGAAGCCGCGATCCTGCAGCACCTGGTCGAGCGCTTCGCGCCGGCGTACCTCGTGTCCGTGTCGTGGGGCGGTGTCGCGTCGCTGTTCGCGCTCGCACGCGGCTGCCCGAGCGTGCGGCGCGCGGCGATCTGCTCGTTCTCGCCGTTCCTGAACGACGCGATGGTCGACTACGTGACGCGTGCCCGCGACCACATCGCGGCCGGCGAGAACCTGAAGGCCGCGCAGCTGCTGAACGACACCGTCGGCCGCTACCTGCCGCGCATCATGAAGCTATACAACTACCGGTATCTCACGCGCCTGCCGCGCGACGAGCAGGATCAGGTCGCGTTCCACGTCGACCAGATCCTGTCGCTGCAGCCGGAGCGCTACCTCAGCGAGTTCTCGAACATCGGCTGCGAGCTGCTGTTCCTGAACGGCGAGCGCGACGAATACACGACGCCCGCCGACGTGCGCCAGCTCGGCGCGCATGTGCCGCGCGCGCGGTTCGCGACGGTGCCGGACGCCGGCCACTTCCTCGACATCGAAGGCCGCGCGCAGCGCGAATATACGCGCTCGGCGTTGCTCGACTTTTTCTGCGGCGGGTCGTCGCTCGCCGCCGGCATCGCGCTCGCCGCCTCGCAGGCGTGCGTGCCTGCTCCGATGCACGCGCTTTCGTCGTGACGCCGTACGCCGTGCGTCCGGACCGCGCGGCGCTCCCGAATTCCCATCCCAACGAGGCAGGCCAGCCGTGAATATCGTTCAGACCATCGCCATCGTCGTTCCGTGGGCCGTATGGCTCGCCTACTGGATCGCCACTTCGCAAGGCGTGAAGACGACCGTGCGCAAGGAAGCGTCGCGCTCGCGCACGTTGCAGTCGATTCCGCTGATCGTCGGCGGCGCACTGATCATCCTGCCCGATCCGTCGTGGCAGGCGCTCGTGCCGGACTGGCAGCGCTTCGGCCTGCAGGCGCAGTGCGGGCTCGGGGTACTGGTGGCCGGCCTGCTGTTCTCGGGGTGGGCGCGGCTGCACCTCGGCACGAACTGGAGCGTGTCGGTCACGCTGAAGGAAGACCATGAGCTCGTCCGCACGGGGCCGTATGGGCTCGTGCGTCACCCGATCTATACGGGCTGCCTGATCGCGCTCGCCGGCGCCGCGCTGATCGGCGGCGAATGGCGCGGCGCGATCGGCGTGCTGCTCGTGTTCGCGTCGCTCGCATACAAGGTGCGCGTCGAGGAAAGCTGGCTGACCGGGTATTTCGGGCCGGCGTACACGCAGTACCGTCGCGAAGTCGCGGCGCTGATTCCCGGCTTCTACTGAACCCCGCGAGGCGCGCGATGGCGAAGATGATCGTGACCGCGATCGGCTCGGCGGGCGACGTGCATCCGCTGCTCGGCGTCGCACGCACGCTCGCGGCGCGTGGTCACGACGTCGTGTTCTGCACGCATGCGCCGTTCGAGGCGGCCGTGCGCCGTTGCGGGTTCGCGTTCGTGCCGATCGGCACCGCGGCCGAATACGAGGTCGCGATGGCGAACCCCGCGCTATGGGATTCGCGCACGTCGTTTCGCACGCTGTGGGAGGTGATCGCGCCGACGCTGCGCCCGCATTACGACGCGCTGCGCGCGCTGACCGACGATGATACGGTGCTCGTCGGCACGCTGTGGGCGTTTTCCGCGCGCTTCATGCAGGAGCTGCACGGCACGCCGTATGTGTCGGTGCAGGTGTCGCCGTCGACGCTGCTGTCCGCGCATGCGCCGCCGACGCACCCGCGCCTGACGATTCCCGCGCGCTGGCCGCTGCCCGTGAAGGCGGCGCTGATGACGCTGATCGAGCGGCAGGTGCTCGATCGGACGTGCGGTCCCGCGCTCAACGCGGTGCGCCGCGCGCTCGGGCTCGCGCCGGCGCGGCGTGTGCTGGGCCGCTGGCTGCATTCGACCGATGGCGTGCTGTGCCTGTTTCCCGGCTGGTTCGCGCCGCCGCAGCCGGACTGGCCGTCGAATCATCTGCAAAGCGGTTTCCCGCTGTTCAACGATATTGCGACGCCTGAAGAAGATGTGGCACTCGATGCGTATCTCGCGGCCGGTGAACCCCCGGTCGTGTTCACGGCCGGTTCGACACGCGTCGATCACGCGGCATACGCGTGCGCGGTGGCGGACGCGCTGCGCGCGACCGGCGCGCGCGGGATCCTGCTGACGCCGCACGATGCGGCGCCAGACAGTGACCGTTTGCTCGTGCGCCGCTTCGTGCCGATGCGCACGCTGCTGCCGCGCTGCCGCGCGCTCGTGCATCACGGCGGGGTCGGCACCGCGGCGCTCGCGTTCGAAGCCGGGATCGCGCAGGTCGTCACGCCGTTTGCGCACGACCAGTTCGACAACGCGCAACGGGTCGCCGTGAGCGGCTGCGGCGTGCGGGTCGACGGCCCGATCGACGGTGCGCGTCTCGGCGCGGCGCTCGCGCGCGTGTTCGGTGAACCTTCGTTCGCGGTGCACGCGGCGCGCACGCGCGCGCTGCTTGCGGCCGAGCGGGACGGCTGCGACGCCGCCGCCGATTTCATCGAACGGTTCGCACCGGCGCACGGACAGGCCGCCGCGCGGCCCGAAGCTGCGGTGGCCGGCGCATGAGCACCGCGTCGCCGCTTCACGACGGGCCGGTCGCGCCGTCCGCGTTCGACGTGCCGGCGCCCGCGCCGGCCGCGCAGCCGGTGCGTGGCATCCGGCTCGCGCTGCTGACGTTCGCGCTGTCGCTCGCGACCTTCATCGAGGTGCTCGACTCGACCGTGACGAACGTCGCGGTGCCGGCGATCTCCGGCAGTCTCGGCGTATCGAACAGCCAGGGCACGTGGGTGATCAGCTCGTATTCGGTCGCGGCCGCGATCGCGGTGCCGCTGACGGGCTGGCTCGCGCGCCGCGTCGGCGAGTTGCGGTTGTTCGTCGGCGCGATCCTGCTGTTCACGCTGACGTCGCTGCTGTGCGGGCTCGCGCGCGACCTGCACGTGCTGGTGATCTGCCGCGCGCTGCAGGGGCTGTTTTCCGGGCCGATGGTGCCGCTGTCGCAGACGATCCTGCTGCGCACGTTCCCGCCGGACAAGCGCACGATCGCGCTCGCGCTGTGGGCGATGACGGTGCTGCTCGCGCCGATCTTCGGGCCGGTGGTTGGCGGCTGGATCGTCGACACCTTCTCGTGGCCGTGGATCTTCCTGATCAATTTGCCGATCGGGCTGTTCTCGTTCGCGGTCTGCACCGCGATGCTTCGCCCCGACGCGCAACGCGGCACGGCCGGCCCGATCGACGTGCCGGGCATCGTGCTGCTCGTGATCGGCGTCGGCTCGCTGCAGGCGATGCTCGATCTCGGCCACGATCGTGGCTGGTTCGACTCGCCGCTGATCGTCACGCTCGCGGTGATCGCAGCGCTCTCGATCGTGTCGCTGCTGATCTGGGAAGCGGGTGAGGCGCATCCCGTAGTCGATCTCGGCCTGTTCCGCGATCGCACGTTCTCGTTCTGCGTACTGATCATCTCGCTCGGGATGATGAGCTTCTCGGTGGTCGGCGTCGTGTTCCCGCTGTGGATGCAGGCCGTGATGGGCTACAACGCATTTCACGCGGGGCTTGCCACGGCGTCGCTCGGCGTGCTCGCGCTGGTGTTCTCGATCCTCGTCGGGCTGCATGCGCATCGCTTCGACGCGCGCGTGCTCGCGACCTTCGGCTTCCTCGTGTTCGCGGCCGTGCTCGCGTGGGATGCGCATTTCACGCTGAAGATGACGTTCGCGCAGATCGCCGCGCCCGGGCTGATCCAGGGGATCGGGCTGCCGTGCTTCTTCATTCCGCTGACCGCCGCGACGCTGTCGCGCATTCCGGACGACCGGCTCGCGGCCGCGTCGAGCCTGTCGAACTTCCTGCGCACGCTGTCCGCCGCGTTCGGCACCGCGATGAGCGTGACGCTGTGGGACAACCGCGCGACCTATCACTACGACGTCGTGTCGCAATCCGTCACGCACGCGTCGGCGAACACGCAGCGCTTCGTGCACACGCTGAACGCGATGGGCGTGGACGGCGTGCGCGAGCTGTCGACGCTGCACCAGGTCGTGATGCAGCAGGCCTACATGATGGCGACCAACGACATGTTCTGGATGGCGAGCATGACGTGTCTCGTCCTCGCGGCAATGATGTGGCTGACGCGGCCGAAGCGTGGCGCGGCGGCGTCGTTCGGGCATTGAGGAGAGGAACATGACGACACTCGGCGCACTCGTGATCCTGTATCACCCGAGCGATGCACAGCTCGACGCACTCGGCGCATGGCGGCATGCGTGCGACGCGCTGCTCGTCGTCGACAACACGCCGCAGCCCGATGCGCGGGCCCGCGAGCTGTGCGCGCGCGAGGGCATCGCGCTGCTGCATCACGGCAATCGCGGCGGGATCGCGGGCGCGTACAACGCGGGGCTCGCGGCGCTGTTTCGCGATCGGATCGACGCCGTCGCGCTGTTCGACCAGGATTCGTCGGTGCCGGCCGCGTATTTCCCCGCGATGCGCGATGTCTGCGCGGGGCTCACGGGGCGCGCGTTCCTGGCCGGCCCACGCATCTTCGACGAGAACGCGCGCAGCTTCCTGCCCGAACTGTCGACCAACGGGATCGGGCTGCGCCGCCTGCGTATCGAGCCGGGCGCGCCGTTGCAGCGCTGCGCGTTCCTGATTTCGTCGGGCTGCGTCGTGTCGCGCGACGCGTTCGATGTGCTCGGCCGCTTCGACGAGACGCTGTTCATCGATCACGTCGATACCGAATACAGCTTCCGCGCGCTGTCGCGCAACGTGCCGCTCTATGTCGTGCCGTCGCTGGTGCTGCCGCACCGGATCGGCGCGAAGCAGCGTCACGCGATCGGCCCTTTTGAAATTACGTCGATGAATCACTCGTGGCAACGGCGCTATTACAGCGCGCGCAATGCAGTGCAGCTCGGGATGCAGTACGGGTTGCGCTTTCCGGTGGCGATCGTGCCGAACCTGTTGACGATGTGGCAGATCGTGCAGATCGCGCTCGTCGAACGCGACAAGCGCGCGAAGCTCGCCGGCATCCTGTTCGGCATCGCGGACGGCCTGTTCGGCCGGCTCGGCCCGCTCGAACGCACGCGGCCGCGTCTGGCCGCGCGTGCGCAACGCGTGCAGCAGGGGTGAGGGGCGCGATGCGGCGTGTGAATAAAGCGGCGAGTGTGGCGCGTGGTGTGAAAGGCGGCTCGATGATCGTCGCCGCGGCCGTGTCGCTGGCGTTGAGCGGGTGCGTGCCGTCGGGCTTCCTGCCGTCGCTGTCGTTGCGCGCGCCGGCCGACGATGCGCTCGCGCACACGGCCGGAGCCGACGTGAACGGCGCGTGGCCCGCGCCCGACTGGGTGAAGCAGTTGCAGGATCCGCAACTCGACGCGCTGGTCGCCGAGGCTTCGCAAAACAACCCCGACCTGCAGGTCGCGCAGGCGCGGCTGCGGATCGCGCAGGCGCAGCTTCAGCAGTTCGATTCGTTGACGGGACTGACGGGCACGGCCGGCGCGACGGTCAGCCGCGCGCGGATGCCGAAGCCGGGCGACGACGTCGCCAACGTGTCGGTCAGCGGCTATCGCGTGCCGGTGGAGATCTTCGGCGATCCGAACACGTCGCCGTCGTCGGTGTTCGTCGGGCTGACCTATCAGCTCGACCTGTGGGGCAAGAACCGCGCCGCGACGAAGAGCCTGATGTCGCTGCGCGAAGCGGCGCGGGTCGAGGCCGAGCAGGTGCGGCTCACGCTGGCGGTCGCGATCGTCACCGTGTACTGCCAGCTCGACCAGGCGTATGCGACGCAGGACCTGCTGCAGCAGAAACTGAAGGTCAGCCAGCGCGTGACGACCGTGCTGCGCGAGCGCACCGCGCGCGGGCTCGACAACGCATACGACGCGAGCGACGCATCGATCAAGCGCAGCAAGCTGCTCGCGCAGATCGCGATGAACGACGAGCAGATCAAGCTCGCGCAGCTGCAGCTCGGCGTGCTGTCCGGCCGGGGCCCGGAGCGCGGGCTCGCGCTGCAGCGGCCGCGGGTCGGCGCATTGGCGGGCGGCGCGCTGCCCGCGCGGCTGCCGGCCGATCTCCTGGGGCGCCGGCCCGACATCGTCGCCGCGCGCTTGCGTGTCGAAGCCGCGTTCGCGAATGCCGACTCGACGCGCGCGCAGTTCTATCCGGACGTGAACCTCGTCGCGCTCGGCGGCGTGTTCGCGTTGACGCCCGCGTCGCTGTTCTCGCGCGATGCGCTCGCCGGTTCCATCGGCCCGGCGATCTCGCTGCCGATCTTCGATCGCGGCCGGCTGAAGGCGAAGCTCGGTGGGGATGTCGCGCAGGCCGACGTCGCGATCGGGCTGTACAACAAGACCGTCGACGACGCGCTCGGGCAGGTCGCGCAGTTCGTCACGTCGCTGCAGACGTCACAGACGCTCGTCGCGCAGCAGCAGGACGCGGTCGCGGCCGCGCAGAAGATCGTGGAGATCGCAACCGACCGGCACCGGCGCGGCGTGCTGATGCAGAAGGACGTGGATGTCGCGGATCTCACGCTGATCGACGAGCGCGCGCAATTGATCGCGTTGCTCGGCCGGCAGCGATCGTTGCGCGTCGGGCTCATCGGCGCGCTGGGCGGCGGGTTCGATGCGGGCGCGACGGTTGCGCAGGCGCCGGCCGCGCATCGGGCGCGTAGCGGGGCGGCCAAGCGAGGCGTTGCGACTGCCGCGCCCGCCGTGGCCGCTGCGACCGCACCGACCGCGAGCCGACCGGTGGCGACGCCGTCGGCCGATGTGCGTGCGGCAAGCGTAGCCGTGCCGCCGATCGTCGCTGCATCGAATGCGGGTTCCGCACGCCGAGATGACACGGCACACACGCCGGCCGTCGCCGCGACACCTCGCAGCACCTCCGTTCCCGCGCACACGGCCGCGGCGAATCCGGCGCCGAGCCTGTCGGTCACGCCACCGATTCCCCTGTTCCAGCACGATCGTCTGATCGTTACGCAAAGCGACTGATGCACCACGACAACCTCCATACCGCCGCGCCGCCGGCCGCACTGAACGACCCGGCACTCGACGTACGCCGCGCGACGCGCCGCAAGCGCTTCATCGCGTTCTTCGCGGTCGTGCTGGTGGCCGCGCTCGCATGGATCGCGTACTGGCTGCTGAGCGATCGCTATTACGAAGACACCGACGATGCATATGTCGCCGGCAGCATCGTCCAGGTCGCCGCGCAGATCCCCGGATCGGTGACCGACGTCGTGGTTGCCGATACGCAGGCCGTGCGCGCCGGCCAGACGCTCGTGAAGCTCGACGACACCGAGGCGTCCGTCGCGTTCGCGCAGGCGAAGGCGCAGCTCGCACAGGCGGTGCGACAGGTCGCGAACGCGAAGATCTCGAACACGATGTACGTCGAGGCCGTGAATGCGCGGCGCGCCGACCTGTCGCTCGCG
This sequence comes from Burkholderia sp. AU33423, assembly GCF_002223135.1. Classification (NCBI taxonomy): domain Bacteria; kingdom Pseudomonadati; phylum Pseudomonadota; class Betaproteobacteria; order Burkholderiales; family Burkholderiaceae; genus Burkholderia; species Burkholderia sp. AU33423. The sequence goes on along the minus strand of NZ_NKFH01000007.1, from coordinate 2,635,052 downwards.
CAGCGCGCGTTCGCTGCGCGCTCGGGCGCGTCGGTCGAGATCGTCGCGCCCGAGGAACTCGCGCGTGCGCGCGCGGCGGTCGCCGGTGCGCAGGCGAATCTCGCGGCCGCGCAGGCGCAGCTCGATGCGGCACGTGCGCTCGGCACCCGGTTGCCCGTCGACGAAAGCCCGGCCGTCGTGCAGGCGGCCGCGCAGTTCAAGCTCGCGTACCGGAACCTGAAGCGCACGACGATCGTCGCGCCGGTCGACGGCACGATCGGGCAGCGTTCGGTGCAGGTCGGCCAGCAGGTCGGGCCCGGCGTGCCGCTGATGTCGATCGTGCAGCTCAACCAGCTGTGGATCGAGGCGAATTTCAAGGAAGGGCAGATTCGCCACATGCGCATCGGGCAGCCGGTCGAGGTCGTGTCGGATCTGTACGGCTCGCGCGTGACCTATCGCGGCCGCGTGCAGGGCTTCTCGGCGGGCACGGGCAGCGCGTTCTCGATGCTGCCGTCGCAGAACGCGGCCGGCAACTGGATCAAGGTCGTGCAGCGCGTGCCGGTCGTGATCGCGCTCGATGCGCGCGATCTCGCCGCGCATCCGCTGCGCGTCGGGCTGTCGATGCGCGCGACGGTCGACACGCACGATCGCAACGGCCACGCGCTCGACAGCGAGCCGCCGACGCCGGCCGTCAGCACGCGCGTGCACGACGGCGTCGCGAGCGACGCGGAAAGCGCCGCCGCCGCGATCATCCGCGACAATCAGGGCGGGTAACGTTAATCCGAGAGAGGGGCGGCCGGTCGCCACGACCGGTGCGCCGCCCGGCGCGTCTCGGCGCACTTCCGCACCCCCAGCGCCTCCGGCACCCTCACCCTCCAGCGCGTCGCCCCGCACGCCAAACCTTCCCGTCGTTTCCCGCCCGACTTTCGCATTTCCGACATCGATGTCGGCGCCGTTCAAACGCGTGTCGCGTTTGAGACATCGGCGCCCCTGCCTCCGGGACTACTCTCGAACAGCACGTTGCGCGTGCGCCGCATGGCGCCGGCGCGCCGCGGCGCCATCCAACGAGACATGGAGACAATACGATGAGCAGCAATCGAGGTGTCGTCTATCTTGGGCCGGGCCAGGTCGAAGTCCAGAAAATCGATTATCCGAAGATGGTCGATCCGAGCGGCCGCGCGATCGGCCACGGCGTGATCCTGAAAGTGGTGAGCACGAACATCTGCGGTTCCGACCAGCACATGGTGCGCGGCCGCACGACCGCGCCGGTCGGCCTCGTGCTCGGTCACGAGATCACGGGCGAGGTGGTCGAGATCGGCCGCGACGTCGAGACGCTGAAGCTCGGCGATCTCGTGTCGGTGCCGTTCAACGTGGCCTGCGGGCGCTGTGCGATGTGCAAGGACACGCATACGGGCGTGTGCCTGAACGTGAACCCGTCGCGTGCGGGCGGCGCCTACGGCTACGTCGACATGGGCGGCTGGATCGGCGGCCAGGCCGAGTACGTGCTCGTGCCGTATGCCGATTTCAACCTGCTGAAATTCCCCGATCGCGATCAGGCCATGGCGAAGATCCGCGATCTGACCTGCCTGTCCGACATTCTGCCGACCGGTTATCACGGCGCGGTGAGTGCGGGCGTGAAGCCGGGCTCGACGGTCTACATCGCGGGCGCGGGCCCGGTCGGGATGGCGGCGGCTGCCTCGGCGCGCCTGCTCGGCGCGGCCGTGACGATCGTCGGCGACATGAACGCGGAACGCCTCGCACACGCGCGGGCGATGGGCTTCGAGACGGTCGACCTGTCGAAGGACGCATCGCTCGGCGAGCAGATCGAGCAGATCCTCGGCGTGCCCGAGATCGACTGCGCGGTCGACTGCGTCGGCTTCGAGGCGCACGGCCACGGTTCGTCGGGCCATTCGGAGGAAGCGCCTGCGACGGTGCTGAACTCGCTGATGGAAATCACGCGCCCGGCCGGCGCGATCGGCATCCCGGGCCTGTACGTGACGGACGATCCGGGCGCGAAGGACAAGGCCGCGCAGCACGGCAGCCTGAGCATCCGCTTCGGCCTCGGCTGGGCGAAGTCGCACTCGTTCTTCACGGGCCAGACGCCGGTGCTGAAGTACAACCGCAACCTGATGCAGGCGATCCTGTTCGACCGTCTGCCGATCGCGAAGATCGTCAACGTCGAAGTGATCTCGCTCGACCAGGCGCCGGAAGGCTACAAGAAGTTCGACGGCGGCGCGCCGCGCAAATTCGTCATCGACCCGCACGGGTTGCTGGCGGCGTAACGAGACCGACTGCCGCGCGGCAATCGAAAGGGGCCGGGGTGCTTGAGCGCCTCGGCCCTTTGTCGTTCCGCAAGCGCGCGCTCAATGCCCGCGATGGAACCGGGCGGGAAGCTCACGTGTGAACGATCGACCGGGCGACATTCGCCCGGCTCCGTTCATGCGGTGCGCTCCATCTCGGCGTCGTACTGACCGCAGCAGGCCGCACTGTTCAGGCGTGCGCGCAGCAGCAGCGCATCCTGCGCGGCGCGTACGTTGGCGGCCTGTCCCTTCCACGCGGCCAGCGGTGGCTCCTGCAGCGCGCGTCCATAGGAAAAGCTCAGCACCCACGGCCGCCCGTCGACGCGATTCATCGCATCGAGATGCGCCGTCGCTTCCTCGGGCGTCTGTCCGCCGGACAGGAAGAAGATGCCGGGCACTTCGGCCGGCACGGTGCTGCGCAACAGGCGCACCGTCGCCTCTGCAACTTCGGCTGGCGCCGGCTGTTCGGGGTGCGTGCTGCCCGCGACGACCATGCTCGGTTTGAGCAACATGTGCGCCAGCACGACCCGGTGCCGGTGCAGCGCGTTGAACACGGCGTGCAGCACGGCGTCGGTCACTTGTGCGCAGCGGCCGATCGAATGATCGCCGTCCATCAGCACTTCCGGCTCGACGATCGGCACGACGCCGGCCTCCTGGCAGATCGCCGCATAGCGCGCCAGCGCTTCGGCGTTGGCTTCGATCGCCGCAAGGCCCGGCAGCGTGTCGGACACGTTGTACACCGCGCGCCATTTCGCGAACCGCGCGCCTTGCCGCTGGTAGCCGTCGAGGCGCGCCGCAAGCCCGTCGAGCCCTTGCGTGATTTCGTCGCCGGGCGCGAGCGCGAGCGGAATCTTGCCCGCGTCGACCTTGATGCCGGGCACGATCTGCTGGCGAGCGGCGAGTTCGGGCAACGGCGTGCCATCGTCCGCACATTGCCCGAGTGTCTCTTCATACAGGATCACGCCGCTGACGAATTTACCGAGACCCGGTGTCGACAGCAACAGGGTGCGCCATGCGCGGCGGTTCTCTTCGGTCGATTCGACCGAGATCGTCTTGAAGCGCTTTGCGATGGTCGGCCCGCTTTCGTCGGCGGCCAGCAAGCCTTTGCCGTCCTGAACGAGTGCCTGGATCGTCGCCTGGAGTGTGCTCTCGGTGCTCATGGAATTCCTCCGCTGAAACCGCCACGCGGCCGGGTCGACCGCCCGCTGTTCACTTCGTCACGGTCGTCACGCCGCCTTCCGATTTCATTCTTTGTCGCGCACGGGCCAGAACGCAAGGCGCGTGCTCGGGTGGCATCGTCCGTGCCGGGGCGGGTGCGTGATGCGCGGGCGTTCGACGTACGCGACGCATCGCGCGAAACGGGCGGTGCCGGAAACGGGTCGCCCTTTTTTGCTGCGGATGCGCAGCGGAGAGCCGGCCACGCGCACGTTCGGCGCGGCCCGGAACACGGGCGCCCCGCAGTCCCGGGCACCCGCGATTGCTGCGATAATCATCGCCCGTTCCCGACCCCATCGCCGCCGTTCGGCGGCGCATCCACGGATGGCCAAGTCACTTCCCCTCGCAGCGTTGCACACGTTCGTCGAAGTGGCGCGCTGCGGCAGCATGAAACAGGCGGCCGACCAACTCTGCATTTCGCCGGGCGCCGTCAGCCAGCATGTCCGCAATCTCGAGGATCGCCTCGCCGTGCGGCTGTTCGAGCGCACCGGCCGCGAACTCGAGCTGACCGGCACGGGGCGCGCGCTGTTCGACCAGCTTGCCGGCGGTTTCAACGAGATCGAGGCCGCATGGGCGAACGTGCACGGGGCGAACCGGCGCATCGTCCGCCTCGCGGTGACGACCACCGCCTCCTTCGCGAACACGTGGCTCGTGCAGCGCCTCGGCGCATTCAATGCCGCGTACCCCGAAATCGAAATCACCGTCGAAACGCGCGCGCAGCTGGTCGACCTGCGGCGCGACTATGTCGACGTCGCGATCCGGCACGGGTTGGGCCACTATCCCGGTCATGCATCGTTCCGCATCTGGACACCCGAGCTGTGGCCCGTCTGCAGCCCGCAACTGCTCGATCCCGCCCGCCCGATCGCCGCGCCGGCCGACTGCCTGTCGTATCCGCTGCTGCAGGACGCGGATCGCGCCGATTGGGCACTGTGGTTGCGCGCGCAGGGAATCGAGGACCCTCGTGCGCCGCGCGGCGCGAGCTTCAGCGAGGATGCGTTGTTGATCAAGGCGGCGGTCGCCGGGCAGGGCGTGGCGCTGGTGCGCGACATCTATGCGCGGGACGAAGTCGCGGCCGGCCGGCTGGTTCGCGTGCTCGCACGGCCCTGGCCGACCGAGTTGTCCTATTACGTCGTGTGCAGCGAAGCGCGCCAGCACGAGTGGAAGATCGCGGCGTTCCGCGACTGGCTCGCGAGCGAGATCGGCGGCGGCGACGACGGCCCGCGCGATCTACTGGCGTGACCCGCGCGCGGTGGCGATCGTGAACCCCTTGAGCTTGCCGGTCGCGAGCGCGGTGCCGAGCAGGATGATCGCGCACCCGGCGACCGTCTGCACGGTGAGGGTCTCGTGCAGGAAGATCGCGCCCCATACGACGCCGAAGATCGGGATCAGGAACGTGACCGACGCCGCATACTGCGCGCCCGCGTTGCGGATCAGCCCGAAATACAGCAGGTAGGCGACGGCCGTGCAGATCGCGCCGAGCAGCACCACCGCGATCCACGCGGACGTTTGAACGGGCCCGTGCGGCCACATCGGCAGCGCGAGCGGCACGAGCGCGACCGCCGCGAACAACTGGCTGCCGAACGCCGACACGAACGGCCTGACGTTCGCCAGCTTGCGCTTCGAGTAATGCGCGGCGAACCCGTACGACAGCGTCGCGAGCATTGCGGCGGCGATCGCGCGCGATGCGCCGGGCGTGCCGGCGCCGACTGCCGAACCGGCGAGCACGACGACGCCGGCGAAACCCAGCGCGAGGCCGATCGCCTGCGGTTTCGTCAGCGGCGCACGCAGCCATACGTATGCGACGATCGCGGTCCACAACGGCGTCGTCGCATTCAGGATCGAATCGGTGCCGGCCGACACGAACAGCGCCGCGTAGGTCAGCAGGCAGAACGGCAGCGCCGAGTTCGTGATGCCGACGACGAACAGCGGCAACGCATGCGAGCGGAATTCCTGTCGCGCCTGCGCGTGGCGCAGCACCGGCGACAACAGCACGGCCGCGATCGCGACGCGCAGCGCGATCAGCGGGACGACGCCGAATTCCGGTGCGCCCATGCGCATGAAGAGGAAGGACGCGCCCCAGATGGCGGCAAGGGTCACGAGCTGGAATGCATTCATCGACGACTCCGTTCGGTGGATCGGGCGGCCGGCCGGAACGCGATACGCGAGATGCACCGGCGCGGGCGAATGACCCATTGAACGTCACGCGTGAGTCGCGACGCAAACGAGGTTTTGTGAGGGGTGGTTTAGAAAAATGAATCGACGGGCGCGCATGCACGGACCACGCCTGCGCGGCGCTCAGTGGCCGCGATAGAGCTGCGCGATTTGCTGCGTATTGCCGGCGGTGGAGCGTCGCGCACGCGCGGTGTGCGTGCTCACGCGGTGGAAGGTATGCGGGCGATGCGCGGCACCGTGACTGCCTTTCCAGCCCGTCAGGCGAACCGTGGCGGCGGGGTGCGACCGGTCGGGGGCGCGCATGGCCGGCGCCGCTCGCGCGACTGCCGTCCGTCCGGCGGATGCACGGGTGGCATCCGGGCTGGGGCTGCCTGGGCGGGCGGCCGCCACCTGCGTTCCGTCAGTCGAATGAAACGGATAGACGGGTGCGGGCAAGACCGGCAGCACGGGATCGTTCGATGCATACCGGGGGGCATCGCTCGCCATCGCGCGCGAACCATTCGAACCGCGACAGACCGGATCGGCCTTGCATGTCCGGTCGACCACCACGTAGCCGCCGACCAGCAGCACGAGTGTCAGGATGCTCAGGATCGGCGCGGTCGACGCGCGAGGCTGCTGGAACGCCGCGTTGCGAAGCGCGCGCGCGATGCGTGACGACCACGTGTGAAAGGCGTGCGGAGCGTGCGTGGCATGGGCGTCGTCTGATGCGTGGTGGATCGAATCGAACGGCCAGTTCCGCCGGCCGCAGACGGGGCAGTGCTCGAGCGCACGGAAGGCCACGAAGCCGCATTCCCTGCAGCGGAAGCTGGCCGTGCGCCGCGCTTCGGCTCGCGCGTTCAGGATCGCGCGCCAGTCGTCGCGCGCGCGAGTTGTGCGATTGAGGAGGACTCGCATCGCTGGAAACGGTCGGGCGCCGTCAACGAGGCGAACGTTCGCCGGTCGTCATGATCCGTTCCTGCCAGACAGCCGATCGGCCCGTGCCGGGATGCAGTTGTGCGTACATCGTCGACTGTCGTTCGCATGCGGTGTTCATGGGATTCTCCGTGACATCGGGTGCGCGGAACACGTTCGTCCGTGATGGCCTACGTTTCATTTTTGGTCGCTGGCGCGTGAAACGCAAGGTACAGAGTGGCCGCGGTGATTCGTCGGTTCCGCGCTAACCGTCCTGCCGCTGCCGGGCCGCGAGCGTCCCGATGGTCTCCATCGCGTGTTCGACCGCCGGCGTCCACGGCCGGCCGTAATTGAGCCGAAGATAGCGCCGGAATCCGCCGGTTGCCGAAAAGATCGGCCCTGGCGCGATGCTGACGCCGCTATCCATTGCATCGCCGAACAGGTGCAACGCATCCACGCGCGGCGGCAGTTCGATCCACAGGAAATACCCGCCGCGCGGCGCGAACACTTCGGTGCCGGCCGGAAAATACGCACGCACGGCCGCCAGCATCTGTGCCTGGTGTGCGGCGAGATTGCGGCGCAGCTTGCGCAGGAAACGGTCGTACGCACCGTCGCGCAGGTAGCTCGAAATCGCCATCTGTGCAGGCACGTCGGCGGCCGGCGCGCTTGCGCCCTTTGCCTGACGAATTTGCCGCACGTAGCGTCCGGCCGCGACCCAGCCGATCCGGAACCCGGGCGCGAGGCATTTCGAGAACGAGCCGCAATGCAGGACGAGACCGCTGTCGTCATACAGCTTGGCGGGGCGCGTGGGTGCCGTGCCGAAATGCAGCTCGCCGTAGACGTCGTCTTCGATCAGCGGCACATTGCGTGCCGCGAGCAGGTCGATCAGTGCGTGCTTGCGCTCGTCGGTCAGCGTCGCGCCGGTCGGGTTGTGGAACGACGTCATGAACCAGCACGCGCGCACCGGATGCGTGTCGAGCGCTTTCTCGAGCGCGTCGAGATCGAGGCCGGTACGCGGGTCGACCGGAATCTCGACGGCCTTCAGGTGCAGGCGCTGCACGGCCTCCAGGGCCGCATGAAACGCCGGTCGCTCGATCGCGACGATATCGCCGGGGCGCGTCAACGCCTGCAGGCTGAGCGTCAGCGCTTCGAGCGCGCCGGTCGTGATGATGATCTCGTCCATCGGCAACGCCGCGCCCGCATTCAGGTAGCGCAGCGCGATCTGGCGGCGCAGCCCGTCGTGGCCGGGCGGCGCGCCGGCCAGCAGGGCCGTGCGATCCATGTTGCGTGCCGCCGACGCCATCGCGCGCCACAGGCTGCTCATCGGGAACAGCGAATAGCTGGCGAAGGCCGAGCCGAGCGGGACGATGTCCTCGCATCTGAGCGAGTCGAGCAGCCGGAACAACGTATCGCCGTTGCCCGCTGGCGGGGCGGCCGGCTTGCGCGGCGGTTCATGGCCGAACCGCACGCGCCTGTCTTCGAGGTTCGCAACGAAATATCCGGACCGTGCACGCGCGACGATCAGACCCTCGCCTTCGAGCGCGTAGTACGCGCGAAACACTGTGGACGGGCTCACGCCATATGCGCGGCACGCGGCGCGCACGGTGGGAATGCGCGTACCGGGGGCCAGATCTCCACGCCGGATCGACTCGGAAATCGTCCGGGCGAGCTTCGCATAACGCTTCATGCCTGCCTCAAGTCGAGCGGCTTTGTGCCGAAAAAAGAGTAGCACGGCGGGCGCTGCGCAACAGGGTCGTTATCCCGTGATCCGCTCGTTTTTCACGGGCTCTGATCCTGTTTTTCGGCGCGACGCGCTGGCATGCTTTCGCCCCTCGAGCAATCTTTGTTCCCGACATTGACCGATACGGAATTCACGCTGTCCGCCGGCTGATCCGTGCCCCGTGCGCCTGTGCGTGCGAGGTCTAGTCAGCGGTGTCATGACCCTAACCGGAAACCTTCAGCGTGAAATTGAAAACTCTTGTCGCCGGCCTCGTGGCCGGCGTTGCCCTCAACCTCCTCGGCGGCGCTGCGCAGGCCGCCTGCATCAGCAATCCGCCGACGCAATCGAACGCGTCGTTCCCCGCCGCACTGACCGGCAAGCTCGTCTATCACAGCTACGTCAAGTACGGCGACGGCACGAGCCAGCTGTTCCTGTACGACTTCTCGGCCCATACGCTGACGCAACTGAGCAAGAGCGCGTGGGGCATCACCGATCCGATGAACGGCGTGTTCAGCCCCGACGGCAAGTGGCTCGCGTTCATGGGCATCAGCAACGGCGCATGGAACGTGTTCATGCTGCAGCTCGGCGCCGGCACGCCGCCGGTCAACCTGACCAACAGCACGGGCGCCACGCGCAACGAGGACCCGAAATTCAGCACGGACGGCAAGACGCTCGTGTTCAAGCAGAACGGCGACGTCAAGCAGGCAACGCTGTCGTACACGAGCGCGGGCCCGGTGTTCACGTCGGTCGTGAGCCTGACGAACGCACCCTCCGGCGCCGAATACTCGATGCCGTTCCTCGCGCCCGATGCGAGCGCCGTGTACTACGCGACCGGCACGGGCGCGAACATGGGGCTGATGAAGCGCACGCTCGCGACCGGCGTCACCGCCACGTTCGATCACCCGGCCGGGCTGCAGACGTACTACCCGATCGTGCGTGGGGACGGCATGGTGTTCTACGCGCGCTGGAAAGACAGCGGCCAGGCCGACCAGATCTATGCGAAGACCGCGGACCCGGCGTCGACGCCGAACGCGTTGCCGATCAACGATTGCGTGAGCAACAACTCGGATCCGGCGCCGGTGACCGGCACCAACTACGTGTTCTTCTCGTCGACGACGGCGGGCGGCTACCAGCTCTACGTCGGTGACGTGACGACCGGCCAGCGCTGGAGCCTGTCGCAGTTCGGCGTGAATGCCGACACGACGAAGGCCAAGCTCGGGTCCAGCTACTACGGCGGCCCGGCCGCCGCGCAGCCGACGCTGCTGTCGCAGGGTCGCCCGGCTACCGCATCGGCGAGCTACAACGCATCGCTCACGGCCGACAAGGCGTTCGACGGCAACACCACGAGCACGCGCTGGGATTCGCCGGAAGGCGCGGGCGTGGATCCGCAATGGATCTCCGTGGATCTCGGCGCGACGAAGACGATCAGCAGCATCGATCTCTACTGGGATGCGGGCGCGCTCGTGTACCAGATCCAGACGTCGAACGACAACGCGAACTGGACGACGATCTACTCGACGAACAACGGCGTGTCATACGGCCACGTGACGCTGCCGAACCTGAACGGGCATGGCCGCTACGTGCGGATGCTCGGCACGAAGCGCGCGACGCCATGGGGCTATTCGCTCGACGAAATGCAGGTGTGGGGATCGTAAGCGCAAAAAAAGCGACCTTCGAGGTCGCTTTTTTTTGTCAATCGCGGCGAGGATCACGCATGCAGCACATGCGCCGGAAAGGCGGGGCTGGCGCTCGTCGCACTCTGCGCGAGCGGCGCGACCTGCTTGCGGCGCTCGCGGGTCGGCGCGACGCCGAACGCGTCGCGATAGCTCTTGCTGAAATGGCACGCCGACTGGAAGCCGCACGCCATCGTGATGTGCATGATCGACATGTCGGTCTGCAGCAGCAGTTCGCGCGCGCGGCGCAGCCGCAGCGTCAGGTAGTAGTGCGTCGGCGTCATGCCGAGGTGTTCGCGGAACAGGCGCTGCAGCTGCCGCTGCGACATGTTCGCGAGCCGCGCGAGCTCCTCGCGTGACAGCGGCTCCTCGATGTTGTTCTCCATCAGCGAGATCACTTCGAACAGCGACTTGTTCGCGGAGCCGAGGCGCGCGACGAGCGGCATGCGTTGCTGCGCGCTCGTGTCGCGCACGTGTTCGACGATGAACTGCTCGGCGATCTGCGTGACGCGCGCGGTGCCCACGCGCGCGGCGATCAGGTTCAGCATCATGTCGAGCGGCGCGACGCCGCCCGTGCACGTGATGCGGTCGCGGTCGATCACGAACAGTTCCTTCAGGAAGCGCGTGTCCGGAAACTCTTCCTTCAGCGCCGACATGTTTTCCCAATGGATCGCGCACGCGTAGCCCGCGAGCAGCCCCGACTTCGCGAGTGCATAGGTGCCCGTGCACAGGCTGCCGAGCGGGATGCCCGAGCGCGCGAAGCGGCGCAGCGTCGACAGATGGGCGGACGTGGTCGCGCGCTGCACGTCGACGCCGCCGCACACGAACACGATGTCGGGCTGCCCCACGCATTCGGCCGGGCCGGTGTCCACCGTCAGGCCGTTGCTCGCGGTGACCGGGCCGCCGTCCGGGCTGATGACCGACCAGCGGTAGAGCGGCTGGCCGCTCAGGTAGTTCGCCATCCGAAGCACCTCGATCGCATTGGTGAACGCGATCATCGTGAAGTTCGGTAACGGCATGAACGCGAAGTGGGACAGCGACGCTGTGCGGTCGGGCGACATGGGGAGCGTTCCTAGAATCTCTAATAGCTTTACGCCCGGGGGCACGGACGGGCTGCGATATTGTGTGAGCCAGCGCAACAAGCGTGCCATACGGCTAAACCCTAGATCCATACGTTGTCTGGCCGCAAGCGGCATGCTGCACTGCACCGTATTCGTGATGCGTTGCACCCCGACCGGGCGGCAATCGCACCGCCGGCGTGCCTATTCATAGGTGAACTGCCTCGACCATTTCTGTTGGTCATCCGAAAAAGCACGACCGGTCACTTGTATAAAACGGACGCGGATGGCGGAAAAGGCAAAGAACGCGTCTAAATTCATCAATCCGCCGAAAATCCGAACGACAAGAATAGAGCCGTCGGCAGCCTTGAACTGGACGAGCGGGAAACCCAGGCAGGGCGGGCCTTGAGCTTCGGTTTCAGCCCCTTATTCTTCGTCACGGACGCACTATGTCGAACACCCAGCCTTTCTTCTCGCAGCCCCTCGCCGAGCGCGACGCGCCGGTGCGCAGCGCCATCCTGAAGGAACTCGAGCGTCAGCAGTCGCAGGTCGAGCTGATCGCGTCGGAAAACATCGTGTCGCGCGCCGTGCTCGAGGCGCAGGGCTCGGTGCTGACCAACAAGTACGCGGAAGGCTATCCCGGCAAGCGCTATTACGGCGGCTGCGAATTCGCGGATGAAGTCGAGGCGCTGGCAATCGAGCGCGTCAAGCAGATCTTCAATGCCGGCTATGCGAACGTGCAGCCGCACTCGGGCGCGCAGGCGAACGGCTCGGTGATGCTCGCGCTGGCCAAGCCGGGCGACACGGTGCTCGGCATGTCGCTCGACGCGGGTGGCCACCTGACGCACGGCGCGAAGCCGGCGCTGTCGGGCAAGTGGTTCAACGCGGTCCAGTACGGCGTGAACCGCGACACGATGCGCATCGACTACGACCAGGTCGAAGCGCTCGCGCACGAGCACAAGCCGAACCTGATCATCGCCGGCTTCTCGGCCTACCCGCGTGCGCTCGACTTCGCGCGCTTCCGTGCGATCGCCGACAGCGTCGGCGCGAAACTGATGGTCGACATGGCGCACATCGCCGGCGTGATCGCCGCGGGCCGCCACGCGAACCCGGTCGAGCATGCGCACGTCGTCACGTCGACCACCCACAAGACGCTGCGCGGCCCGCGCGGCGGCTTCGTGCTGACCAACGACGAGGAGATCGCGAAGAAGATCAACTCGGCTGTGTTCCCCGGCCTGCAGGGCGGCCCGCTGATGCACGTGATCGCCGGCAAGGCCGTCGCGTTCGGCGAAGTGCTGCACGCGGACTTCAAGACCTACATCGACAACGTGCTCGCGAACGCGCAGGCGCTCGGCGAAGTGCTGAAGGCGGGCGGCGTCGATCTGGTCACGGGCGGCACCGACAACCACCTGCTGCTGGTCGACCTGCGTCCGAAGGGCCTGAAGGGTGCGCCGGTCGAGCAGGCGCTGGAACGCGCGGGCATCACCTGCAACAAGAACGGCATTCCGTTCGACACCGAGAAGCCGACCGTCACGTCGGGCATCCGCCTCGGCACGCCGGCCGGCACGACGCGCGGCTTCGGCGTCGCGGAATTCCGCGAGGTGGGCCGCCTGATCCTGGAAGTGTTCGATGCGCTGCGCGCGAACCCGGAAGGCGACCACGCGACCGAACAGCGCGTGCGCCGCGAGATCTTCGCGTTGTGCGAACGCTTCCCGATCTATTGATCCCACCGACCCGACAATACTGGAGCAACACATGAGCACGCTGCATCAAGACAGCATCATCATCGACGGGCTGAACATCTCGAAGTTCGAGAAGCCGGTGTTCGAAGACATGCGCAAGGGTGGTATCACCGCCGCGAACTGCACGGTGTCGGTGTGGGAGAACTTCACCAAGACCGTCGACAACATCGGCGTGATGAAGAAGAAGATCCGCGACAACAGCGAACTGCTGACGCTGGTGCGCACGACGGAAGACATCTTCCGCGCGAAGAAGGAAGACAAGACCGGCGTGATCCTCGGCTTCCAGAACGCGCATGCGTTCGAGGACAACATCGGCTACATCGAAGCGTTCGCCGACATGGGCGTGCGCGTCGTGCAGCTTTGCTACAACACGCAGAACCTGGTCGGCACCGGTTGCTACGAACGTGACGGCGGCCTGTCGGACTTCGGCCGCGAAGTGATCACCGAGATGAACCGCGTCGGCATCATGGTCGACCTGTCGCACGTGGGCGGCAATACGTCGTCGGAAGCGATCGCGTTCTCGAAGAAGCCGGTGTGCTATTCGCACTGCCTGCCGTCGGGCCTGAAGGAGCATCCGCGCAACAAGAGCGACGAACAGCTGAAGGAGATCGCCGATGCGGGCGGCTTCGTCGGCGTGACGATGTTCGCGCCGTTCCTCAAGCGCGGGATCGAAGCGAACATCGACGACTACATCGAGGCGATCGACTACGTCGTGAACCTGATCGGCGAGGATGCGGTCGGCATCGGCACGGACTTCACGCAGGATTACGCGAAGGAATTCTTCGACATGCTGACGCATGACAAGGGCCGCTATCGCCAGCTGACGAACTTCGGCAAGGTGATCAACCCGGACGGCATCCGCACGATCGGCGAATTCCCGAACCTGACGGCGGCGATGGAACGTCACGGCTGGAGCGAATCGCGCATCCGCAAGATCATGGGCGAGAACTGGGTGCGTGTGTTCAAGGACGTGTGGGGCGCATAAGCGCCGCGAACGCCGAACCGCCGCCAGCGATTCAACATTAAAAGAAATCGGGACGCGCCCGTGCAAGCCGCACGGGCGCGCGGACGATGTCGCGCCTGCGCACTGAGCCGCGCGGCCACTTTCCTCACGGAGTCACCACGATGCAACCGCAACTGCCGATCAACGTCGATCCCGATACCGGCGTCTGGACCACCGACGCGCTGCCGATGCTGTACGTGCCGCGTCACTTCTTCACGAACAACCACGTCGCCGTCGAGGAAGCGCTCGGCGTCGAAGCGTATGCCGAGATCCTGTACAAGGCCGGCTACAAGTCCGCCTACCACTGGTGCGACAAGGAAGCGAAGCTGCACGGCCTGACCGGCATGGCCGTGTTCGAGCACTACCTGAAGCGCCTGTCGCAACGCGGTTGGGGCCTGTTCTCGATCATCGAAGCCGACCCGGCAAGCGCACGCGCGAAGATCGAGCTGCGCCACTCGTCGTTCGTGCTCCAGCAGCCGGGCAAGGAAGGCAAGCTCTGCTACATGTTCGCGGGCTGGTTCGCCGGCGCGATGGACTGGGTCAACGACACGACGCCGGAAGGCAAGGGCGCACCGCGTGCGCAGTCCAAGGAAGTGCAGTGCGCGGCCGAGCATCACGACCACTGCGTCTTCGAAGTGTCGCCGATCGCGCACTGATGCCCTGACGCACGGATTCACTGAAACACAACAACACCCGCAACACGAGACATTCGAACGCCAGAGGTCGCCAGCGATGCGTTATCCCCACCTGTTCAAACCCATGCAGCTGAACCAGCTGACGCTGCGCAACCGGATCGTCAGCACCGCGCATGCGGAGGTGTATGCCGAGCCGGGCGGCCTGCCGGGCGACCGCTATATCCGCTACTACGAAGAAAAAGCGAAGGGCGGCGTGGGCCTCGCGATCTGCGGCGGGTCGAGCCCGGTGTCGATCGACAGCCCGCAGGGCTGGTGGAAATCGGTGAACCTGTCGACCGACAAGATCATCGATCCGCTCACGCGCCTCGCCGACACGATGCACAAGCACGGCGCGAAGATCATGATCCAGGCGACGCACATGGGCCGTCGCTCGTCGTTCCACGGCGAACACTGGCCGCACCTGATGTCGCCGTCGGGCGTGCGCGAACCCGTGCACCGCGGCAACGCGAAGATCATCGAGATCGAGGAAATCCGCCGCATCATCGGTGACTTCGCGGCCGCCGCGAAGCGCGTGAAGGCGGCCGGCATGGACGGCATCGAAATCTCGGCCGCCCACCAGCACCTGATCGACCAGTTCTGGAGCAAGCGTTCGAACCACCGCACCGACGAATGGGGCGGCAGCCTGGAGAACCGCCTGCGCTTCGGCATCGAAGTGCTGACGGCCGTGCGCGAGGCGGTCGGCAAGGATTTCTGCGTCGGGCTGCGCATGTGCGGCGACGAATTCCACGAGGACGGCCTCGATCACGAAGCGCTGAAGGAAATCGCGCAGGCGATGTCGGAGACGGGCCTGATCGACTACCTGAGCGTGGTCGGCTCGGGCGGCGACACGCATAACACGATCGCCAACTGCATGCCGCCGATGGCGCTGCCGCCGGAGCCGTTCGTGCACCTCGCGGCCGGCATCAAGTCGGTCGTGAAGATTCCGGTGATGCACGCGCAGAGCATCCGCGATGCGGGCCAGGCCGAGCGCCTGCTCGCGACCGGCATGATCGACCTGGTCGGCATGACGCGCGCGCAGATCGCCGATCCGCACATGGTGATCAAGATCCGCGACGGCCGCGAAGACGAAATCAAGCAGTGCGTCGGCGCGAACTACTGCATCGACCGCCAGTACAACGGCCTCGACGTTCTGTGCATCCAGAACGCGGCGACGTCGCGCGAAGCGACGATGCCGCACATCATCGAGAAGTCGCGCGGCCCGAAGCGCAAGGTCGTGGTGGTCGGCGCGGGCCCCGCAGGGCTCGAAGCCGCGCGCGTCGCGAAGCTGCGCGGCCACGACGTCGTGCTGTTCGAGAAGAATGCCGAAGTGGGCGGGCAGGTGATGATCGCCGCGAAGGCGCCGCAGCGTGAACAGATGTCGGGGATCATCCGCTGGTTCGACATGGAAACGAAGCGCCTGGGCGTCGATCGCCGCCTGGGCGTGGCCGCCGACGAGAAGATGATCATGGCCGAGAAGCCGGACATCGTCGTGCTCGCGACGGGCGGGTCGAGCTTCACGTGGCAGGTGCCGGGCTGGGGCGTGGCCGAGGGGCTGGCCGTCAGTTCGTGGGACATCCTGACCGGCAAGGTCGAGCCGAAGCAGAACGTGCTGCTGTTCGACGGCGTGAGCACGCATGCGGGCGCCGGCGTGGCCGATTTCATGGCGAGCCGCGGCTCGAAGGTCGAGGTCGTCACGCCGGACGTGAAGGTCGCCGACGATTGCGGCGGCACGACGTTCCCGATCTTCTATCGCCGCCTGTACGCATTCGGCGTGATCCCGACGCCGAACACGATGCTCGATCGCGTCTACGAAGAGGACGGCAAGCTGATCGCCGTGCTGCGCAACGAGTACACGGAAGAACTGGAAGAGCGCGCGGTCGACCAGGTGGTGATCGAGAACGGTTCGTCGCCGAACGACGAGCTGTACTGGAAGCTCAAGCCTGAATCGGTGAACCGCGGCCAGATCGATCCGCACACGCTGTTCGCGGCCGAGCCGCAGCCGTGCCTGTCGGAAGAACTCGGCAACGGCCGTTTCCTGCTGTTCCGTGTCGGCGATTGCATCTCGATGCACAACGTCCACGGTGCGATCTACGACTCGCTGCGTCTCGTGAAGGATTTCTAAACGATGAACCCGTCCTTCCTCATTACCGCCCTGTTGTGGCTGTCGGTGGCGGGGCTCGCGTTCGCGGTCGCGAAGCGCTCGTCCTACTGGCGTCTCGGCCGGGCCACCGCGCCCGGCGCGTTCGGCGTCGCGAACCTGTTCGCGATCCCGAAGCGCTACTTCGTCGACCTGCACCACGTGGTCGCCCGTGATCCGTACATCGCGAAGACGCACGTCGCGACGGCCGGCGGCGCGATCGGCGCGCTCGCGCTGGTGTTCATCAACTACGGGCTCGCGATCTACTCGCCGTGGCTCGACAAGCTGATCTTCCTCGCGGCGCTCGCGATGCTGGTCGGCGCGGTGTTCGTGTGGCGCCGTCGCGCGGCGAAGGATGTGCCGGCCCGCCTGTCGCGCGGCCCGTGGAATACGCTGCCCTGGCTGCTCGGCTCGTTCGCGCTCGGCCTCGTGCTGTTCATGCTGGTGCCGACCGGCGCGATGTCGGGTGCGTTCGCGGTGCTCTGCGCGCTGCTGATCGGTGTCGGTGCCTTCACGATGACGGTCGGCGCCGCGAAGGGCGGCCCGATGAAGCATGCGATTGCAGGTCTCCTGCACCTGGCCTTCCACCCGCGCCAGGAGCGCTTCGCGGCCACCCGCGAATCGTTCACGGGCAACGGCACGGCCACGCCGCCGACCGCGCTGAAGCTGCCGGACATCGAGCATCAGGAGTACGGCGTCGCGAAGCCGGTCGAATTCCGCTGGAACCAGCTGCTGAGCTTCGACGCCTGCGTGCAGTGCGGCAAGTGCGAAGCCGCATGCCCCGCGTTCGCGTCGGGCCAGCCGCTGAACCCGAAGAAGCTGATCCAGGATCTCGTCGTCGGGATGGCGGGCGGCACCGATGCGGCGTACGCGGGCAGCCCGACGCCGGGCCTCGCGGTCGGCCAGCATCGCGGCGAGCCCAACGGCCCGATCGTGTCGGGCCTGATCGAAGAGCAGACGCTGTGGTCGTGCACCACCTGCCGCGCGTGCGTGCAGGAATGCCCGATGCTGATCGAACACGTCGACGCGATCGTCGACATGCGCCGCAACCGCACGCTCGTGCACGGCACGGTGCCGGGCAAGGGCCAGGAGGTGCTCGCGAACCTGCGCGAGACCGGCACGATGGGCGGCTACGACACGGCCGCGCGCTACGACTGGTCGGTCGACCTGAGCGCGCCGGTCGCGCAACCCGGCAAGCCGGTCGACGTGCTGTTCGTCGCGGGTGAAGGTGCGTTCGACATGCGCTACCAGCGCACGCTGCGCGCATTCGTCAAGGTGCTGAACAAGGCAGGCGTCGACTATGCGGTGCTCGGTTCGACCGAGACCGACACGGGCGACGTCGCCCGCCGGCTCGGCGACGAAGCGACGTTCCAGCAGATGGCGAAGCGCCTGATCGGCACGCTCGACACGCTGTCCTACAAGCAGATCGTGACGGCTGACCCGCACGTGATGCACAGCCTGCGCAACGAATACCGTGCGCTCGGGTTGCGCGTGACGGTCAAGCATCACACGACCTTCCTCGCCGAACTGGCCGACAGCGGCAAGATCGCGCCGAAGGCCGTCGAAGCGCTGCAGGACAAGCGCACCACGTATCACGACCCGTGCTACCTCGGCCGCTACAACGGCGAGACGGAAGCGCCGCGCAAGCTGCTGAAGACGATCGGCATCCAGGTCGTCGAGATGGAGCGCAACGGCATGCGCGGCCGCTGCTGCGGCGGTGGCGGCGGTGCGCCGCTGACCGACATCCCCGGCAAGCAGCGCATTCCGGACATCCGCATCGCCGACGCCCGCACGATCGGCGCGGACGTGGTCGCGGTTGCCTGCCCGAACTGCACGGCGATGCTCGAAGGCGTCGTGGGCCCGCGCCCCGACGTGCTCGACGTGGCCGAACTCGTTGCCGCCTCGCTGGAGTGAATCGATGAATACGATCAAACGAATCGATCCGCGCCGGCCGTTCATCATCACGGCCGCCGGCCTGAAGCGCATCACGCTCGGCGAGGAAGGCAGCGCCGATGCGAACGCCGTGCACGGGTTCGCGCACGGTCATGGCGCAGCCGCTGCGAAGCCGCGCCGCGCGGTGCAGGATCCGAAGCACGTGATGCTGGTGGTCGCGCACAGCGAACGCGGCGCGCTCGACGATCATTCGCGGCAGGCAATCGCCGCCGCCGCATTGCTCGCCGATGCGCAGACCGAAGTCGCGCTGCTCGCGTTCGGCGAACTGAAGGACGACGTGGCCGCACTGGGCGTCGACAAGCTGCTGGAACTCGCCGGCTTCGATCGGCGTGCGTTCGATCCTGAAAGCGAATTGCAAGCGCTGCAGGCCTGCGTAGCGGCGCTCGCGCCGAAACACGTGTTCGTGCCCGACAACGCGACGGGCGACGGCGATCTCGGCCGGCGTTACGCGGCGGCCGCCGGCGCGAGCGTCGCGGCGCACGTCGTCGAGATCGACGCGAAGCATGTCGGCGCGTATGCGCAGGCCGGGCGCGCGTTTGCCACCCGTGCGCTGCCCGACGTGATCCTGCTCGCGCAGAACGCGGTCGACGCGAAGCTGCCGTTCGTCGGTGCGGGCGAGCGGCTGGCCGCCGACTTCATCCGCCCGGCGCATGACGCCGCGCAGCCGTACCGCGATCTCGGCCTCGACGAAATCGATGCGGCCCAGGTCGCGCTCGAGGAAGCCGATTTCATCGTGTCGGCCGGCAACGGCGTGTCCGACATCGGCGCGTTCGAGCGGCTGGCCGATGCGTTCGGCGCGGCGATCGGCGCGAGCCGCGTCGCGGTCGACAACGGTCACTTCACGCGCGACAAGCAGGTCGGCGCAACCGGCAAGACGGTCGAGGCGAGCGTGTACATCGCGTTCGGCATCTCGGGCGCGGTGCAGCACCTGCAGGGGATCAAGGACTGCCGCCATGTGATCGCGGTGAACCTCGACGGCAGCGCGCCGATCGCGAAGCGCGCGAACCTGACGGTGGTGGGCGACGCGCAGGGCACGATCGCCGCGCTGATCGAACAGGTGCAGGCCGCGCGCGCCGCGCGTGGCGAATCGCCGGCCGCGGTCGGCACCCGTGAACCGGAAGGAGTCGCTGCATGAACGCCCCCCGCCAGTTGCAACGCATCGCGGTGCTCGTGTCCGTCGGCCGTCATCCGGTCAGCGGCGTCGCGCGCTATAGCCGCAACGACGCGGCCGCGCTCGAAACCGGCCGCCAGCTCGCGGAACGGCATCGCGCGAAGCTCGACGTGATCCATGCGGGCGACCCCGCGAATGCGGCGCTTGCCGAATATCTCGCGCTCGGCGCACGGGAGGTCGAGGTGCTGGCCTGCCGCGATGGCGACGACGCCGTGCATGCGCTCGCCGCGCGCGTCGAGGGCTACGACCTCGTGCTGACCGGCACGCGCGCCGAGGGCGCGTACGACACCGGCATGCTGCCGTATCGCCTCGCCGCGACGCTCGGCTATCCGCTCGTTGGTTCGGCTGTCGACGTGACGGTCGACGGCGGCCGCGTGGCCGTCCGGCAATTTTTGCCGAAAGGGCTGCGGCGGCGCGTCGACGCGGCGCTGCCGGCTGTCGTCGCCGTTCATCCGCTCGCCAATGCCGAGCCGCGCTATGCGTATGCGCGGCTGCGCGCCGGCGCGATCCGGCCGGCGCTTGCAGCGCCCGGCGCGGACGCCGACGCGGCCGCGTGGACGGTCGGTCCGATCGAGCGTAAACCCGTAAAACTGGTCGCCGCCGAGAAGCGCTCCGGGCATGCCCGGATGCTGTCCGCGACGACGACCGAAAGCCGTGGCGGCAACGTCGTAAATGAAGGGAGTTCGGTCGAAAAAGCACAAGTGATCCTCGCGTATTTGCGCGAGCATCAGCTCATCGACTACTGATTTTGATGCCTGTCGGCAAGAACCCAGGGATGCAAGGAATCCGGAGCAAACGATGAAAGTATCGGCAGACATTCGTGCATTGATCGAGCGGCGCAAGGAAGGGCACAGCCTCGAGGCGCCGTTCTACACGAGCGAGGATATCTTCGCGCTCGACATGGAGGCGATTTTCCGCCAGCACTGGATCCAGGTGGCGATCGAACCGGACATTCCCGAGCCGGGCGACTACGTGACCGTGGAACTGGGGAGCGATTCGATCCTGATCGTGCGCGACGACGACATGGCGATCCGCGCGTTCCACAACGTGTGCCGTCACCGCGGCGCGCGCCTGTGCAACGAAGATAAAGGCTCGGTCGGCAACATCGTGTGCCCGTACCACAGCTGGACCTACAACCTGACGGGCCAGCTGATGTTCGCCGAGCACATGGGCGAGAAGTTCGACCGCTGCAAGCACAGCCTGAAGTCGGTGCACGTCGAGAACCTCGCGGGCCTGATCTTCGTCTGCCTCGCCGACGAGCCGCCCGCCGACTTCGCGCAACTGCGCGCCGAGATGGAGCCGTACCTGCTGCCGCACGATCTGCCGAACACGAAGATCGCCGCGCAGATCGACATCATCGAGGAAGGCAACTGGAAGCTCACGATGGAGAACAACCGCGAGTGCTATCACTGCGTCGCGAACCATCCGGAGCTCACCATCTCGCTGTACGAATACGGCTTCGGCTACCAGCGCTCCGATGCCAACGCAGAAGGCATGGACGCGTTCGCCGAAACCTGCGTGCGGCGCGGCAAGGAATGGGCCGAAATGGGCCTGCCGTCCGCCGAAATCGAGAAGCTGCTCGACGTGACGGGCTTCCGCACGCAGCGCCTGCCGCTCGATCGCCATGGCGAATCGCAGACGCTCGATGCGAAGGTCGCGTCGAAGAAGCTGCTCGGCGGCTTCGACAAGGCGGATCTCGGCGGGCTGTCGTTCTGGACGCAGCCGAACTCGTGGCACCACTTCATGAGCGATCACATCGTGACGTTCTCGGTGATCCCGCTGTCGGCCGGCAAGACGCTCGTGCGCACGAAGTGGCTCGTGCACAAGGACGCGAAGGAAGGCATCGATTACGACGTGAAGAACCTCACGGCCGTGTGGAACGCGACCAACGACCAGGATCGCGCGCTCGTCGAATTCTCGCAGCGCGGCGCGACCAGCAGCGCGTACGAGCCGGGCCCGTATTCGCCGTTCACGGAAGGTCTCGTCGAAAAATTCTCGGCCTGGTACATCGGCCGGCTCGCCGAAAAAACCGGCGCGTAGTACCCAGAAGCGGACAAGCGGAGCAAGACATGATGCGAGATGCGGCCAACTTCGAGCCGACGGACAGCCGGGTGACGCGCCCGGCGTTCTGGAATGGCCTTCCCGAGCGCTGGACGAGCGACGTCGAGGAAACGCTGGTGTGCTGCCACGTGCGGCAGGAAACGCACGACGTGAAGAGTTTCTTCTTCCGTTCGCCGCAGGGCCGCTCGTTCTCGTTCGAGCCCGGGCAGTTCCTCACGCTCGAGCTCGACATCGACGGCGAAACGATCAACCGCTGCTACACGATCTCGTCGTCGCCCGCGCGGCCGCACACGGTGTCGATCACGGTGAAGCGCGTGCCGGGCGGCAAGGTGTCGAACTGGCTGCACGACAACCTGCAGCCGGGCGCCGCGGTGCGCGTGCTCGGCCCGGCCGGCGAATTCACGTGCGCACGGCATCCGGCGCGCAAGTACCTGTTCCTGTCGGCCGGCTCGGGCGTCACGCCGCTGATGTCGATGAGCCGCGCGCACCATGATCTCGCCGAGGATCGCGACATCCTGTTCGTGCACAGCGCGCGCACGCCGGACGACATCATCTTCGCGCGCGAGCTCGACCTGATCGCGTCGAACCACACGAACTTCCGCACGTCGTTCGTCGTCGAGCGCGTCGGTGCACGCACCAACTGGCCGGGCGTCACGGGCTTCCTGACGCTGCCGCTGCTGAAGCTGATCGCACCGGATTTCATGGAGCGCGAGATCTTCACGTGCGGCCCCGCGCCGTACATGAAGGCCGTGCGCGACCTGCTCGACGAAGCGGGCTTCGATCGCAAGCAGTATCACGAGGAGAGCTTCTCGTTCGAAACGCTCGCGCAGACCGCGAGCGACGAAGTGCTCGCCGAACTCGTGCCGCCGGTCGAAGGCGGTGACGCCGCGACGAAGCAGTACACGGTCAGCTTCGCCAAGAGCAATCGCGAGATTTCGTGCGGCTCGGAGCAGCACGTGCTGGATGCGGCGCGCCAGTCGGGCGTGCGGCTGCCGGCCTCGTGCACGCAGGGCATGTGCGGCACCTGCAAGGTGAAGCTCGTGTCGGGGCAGGTGGAAATGAAGCACAACGGCGGCATCCGCCAGCGCGAGATCGACCAGGGGATGGTGCTGCTGTGCTGCAGCAAGCCGCTGTCGGATCTCGTGATCGACAAGTAGTCGCAACACGCCATCGGCTGTCCGGGCGCGTCGCGTCCGGACAAGCATCCGTCGGAAAACAACGATACCGCGGATTTGTGGTTGAAGAACCTAGAGAGGCAACGCGCACGGTGCGCATATCAAGGAGATCGACCATGAAGCTGTTCGGAAAACTGTTGTGGACCGGCGCACTGTCGGCAATGGTGGCGCTGAGCGCATCGGCGCTCGCCGATACGAAGCCCACGCTGAAGATCGGTTACGTCGAAGGCTGGGATGACAGCGTGGCGACGTCGAACGTCGCGGCGCGCGTGATCGAGAAGAAGCTCGGCTATGAAGTGAAGCTCGTGCCGGTCGCTGCCGGGATCATGTGGCAGGGCGTCGCGCGCGGCGATCTCGATGCGACGCTGTCCGCGTGGCTGCCGGTCACGCACGGCTCGTACTGGGATGAATACAAGGCCAAGGTCGTCGACCTCGGCGCGAATTTCCCGGATGCAAAGATCGGCCTGATCGTGCCCGCGTACGTGAAGGCGAAGAGCATCGATGATCTCAATGCGGAGAAGGGCAGCTTCGGCGGCCGGATCGTCGGCATCGATGCCGGTGCCGGCGTGATGCGCAAGACCGACGATGCGATCAAGAGCTACGGGCTGAACTACACGCTGATGCCGAGCTCGGGCAGCGCGATGACGGCCGAGCTGTCGCGTTCGGTCAATGCGAACAAGCCGGTCATCGTG
The DNA here is from genome assembly GCF_002223135.1 of Burkholderia sp. AU33423. Lineage (NCBI taxonomy): Bacteria > Pseudomonadati > Pseudomonadota > Betaproteobacteria > Burkholderiales > Burkholderiaceae > Burkholderia > Burkholderia sp. AU33423. The sequence goes on along the minus strand of NZ_NKFH01000007.1, from coordinate 2,611,436 downwards.
ACGGGCTGGGCGCCGCACTGGATGTTCGCGAAGTGGAAGCTGCGCTTCCTCGAGGATCCGAAGAAGGTGTTCGGCGGCGCGGAGCACGTCGACAGCGTCGTGAATCCGGGGCTCGAAACGAAGGCGAAGCCGGTGGTCGCGTTCCTGAAGAAATTCCAGTGGAAACCGGGCGAAATCGACAGCGTGATGCTGGCGATCCAGAACGGCTCGAAGCCGGAAGCAGCCGCCGATGCGTGGATCGCCGCGCATACGGATCGCGTGAATGCGTGGACGGAAGGCGCGCAGTAAGCCAGCAGTGAATTGCCTCAATAAATAGATGAAGAGACAGTCCGGGAAAGGTCGGTAGTAATGCGAAATAATCGTACTGCGACACGGCCTTATCCCGGAATTATTTTTTTGATTCTGCAAAAAAGTGCGTAAGTTGTTACACTAGCGCCCTTGTGCGGAGTCATCACAGGAGGAATTGGATGAGTCAGGCAGGACTGCGTGCGAACCGCACCAGTGATGTTGAGGCAACCATCTCACATGATTCGACGGGCCACACACTGCATCGTGGCCTGACCTGGAAAGACGCTTTTTGGGTGACGAGCGGCGTGCCGGCAGGCGTGCTGTTCACGATCGGCGGCGTATGCGCGACGATCGGCCAGCCCGCGTGGGCGATCTGGATCGCCGCGATCACGATGGGGCTGGTTCAAAGCGCGACTTATGCGGAAATATCGGGGCTATTTCCCCATAAATCGGGCGGCGCGTCCGTGTATGGTGCGATCGGCTGGGTCCGTTACAGCAAGCTGATTGCCCCGGTGTCCGTGTGGTGCAACTGGCTCGCGTGGTCGCCGATGCTCGCGCTCGGTTGCGGCCTCGCGGCGAGCTATGCGCTCACGAGTCTCTTCCCCGCCGATGCGGCGGTGCTGCACTGGCAGCTCAAGGTCGCGGATCTCGGGTTCATCAAGCCCGGTCTGTCCCTGCGGATCAATGCGACGTTCATCATCGCGACGATCCTGCTTCTCATTACGTTCAAGCTTCAGCACAGCGGTGCATCGAAGGCTGCGCGTACGCAGCGCATTCTCGGCATCGCGTCGCTCACGCCGCTGTTGATCGTCGGCATCGTGCCGTTCATCACGGGCGACGTGCCGATGTCGAACCTGCTCCCGCTGCTGCCGCTCGGTCACGACGCGCACGGCAATCTCACGGCCGCGACGTTCGGCTCGTGGAACGGGCAGGGCGTCACGATGGCGCTCGGTGCGATGTTCATGGCCGGCTGGGCGTCGTACGGCTTCGAGACGGCCGTCTGCTACACGCGTGAATTCCGTGACCCACGTCGCGATACCGCCAAGGCGATCTTCTGGTCGGGCGCACTGTGTCTCGTCGTGATGACGCTCGTGCCGATGGCGTTCCAGGGCGCACTCGGTACGCAGGCGATGCTCGATCCGGCAATCGGCGACGGCACCGGCGTCGCGGCTGCGATGGCGAAGATCGTCGGCGGTGGCGCATGGGTCGCGAATGCGGTCGTCGTGATGCTGATGCTGTCGATCCTGCTGATCGTGATGACGTCGATGATGGGCTCGTCGCGCACGCTGTACCAGGCATCGGTCGACGGCTGGCTGCCGAAGTACCTGTCGCGCGTGAACGAGCACGGCTCGCCCACGCGCGCGATGTGGACCGATCTCGGCTTCAACCTCGTGTTGCTGATGATGTCGGACTACATGACGGTGCTGTCGATCTCGAACGTCTGCTACATGCTGTTCGTATTCCTGAATCTTCAGTCGGGCTGGATCCACCGGATGGATCGCGGCAACTGGGATCGGCCGTTCCGCTGCCCGACGTGGCTGCTCGTCGGCGGCGCGATCTGCGGGTATGCGAACCTCGTCTATGTCGGCGCCGGTGCGAACCTGCAGGGCGACGGCACGCTGCGCAACGGGCTGATCGCGATGCTGCTGATCGTGCCGGTGTTCCTGTTCCGCCACTACTGGCAGGACCGCGGCCGGTTCCCCGCGCAGATGCAGCGCGACATGGAACTCGAAGTGCCGAAGCGCGCGATGTGGCTGAACCTGATGCCTTACGTTGCGCTGGTTGGCGCGGGGCTGACGATCTGGTTGTCGTATTACTTCGCGTGGGTGAAGTGACGCGGTAGCGAACGCGCGACGGCTCCGGAAACCGCACATGGAGCGTCGCGTGGCGCATCGCGCGCAGCGCGACGACAAAAAAGGCTCGGCCGGGACATACCGGTCGAGCCTTTCTCGTTTCTGCCGCGTTTCGAACGCGACGCCTTTCCGCTTACGGAAACACCACCGTCCGGTCCCCGTTCAGGAACACGCGCCGCTCGATGAACGCCTTCACCGCGCGGGCGAGCGTGAGCGATTCGACATCACGGCCGACCGCGAGCAACTGCTCCGGCCGCAGCGCATGATCGACGCGCTCGACGACCTGCTCGATGATCGGGCCTTCGTCGAGATCGTCGGTGACGAAGTGCGCGGTCGCGCCGATCAGCTTCACGCCGCGCGCATGGGCCTGGTGATACGGCTTCGCGCCCTTGAAACCGGGCAGGAACGAATGATGGATGTTGATCGCGCGGTTCGCGAGCTTCGCGCTGGTTTCCTGCGACAGCACCTGCATGTAGCGCGCGAGGATCACGAGTTCGGCGCCGCTCGATTCGAAGAAGTCGAGCCACTGCGCTTCCTGCTGTGCCTTCGTATCGGCCGTGATCGGGAAGTGGCGGAACGGCAGCCCGTGCTGCACGGCGAGCGGCTCGAAGTCGGGATGGTTCGACACGATGCCGACGATGTCCATCTTCAGCTCGCCCATCCGCCAGCGGAACAGCAGGTCCGCGAGGCAGTGCTCGAGCTTCGACACCATGATCAGCACCTTCGGCCGTGCGTTCACGTCGTGGATGGCCCACTGCATGTCGCCCTGCTGGCCGCCGAGACTGGCCGCGATCGGCGCGAATTCGTGGCGCAGCGCATCGATCTGCAGCGTTTCATCCGTCGGATGAAAGACGCAGCGCACGAAGAAGCGGTTGCTGAGATCGTCGTCGAACACGTTCAGCGCATCGACATAGCAGCGATGGCGATCGAGAAAGCCGACGACGGCGGCGACCTGGCCGGCCGCGCTCGCGCACGACAGTGTCAGGACGAATTGATCGGGGCGGTGCTCGGCGGTCATGAGACTCCTCGGATGGCATGGGCGCACGGCCGTGCGGCGGCGCACGAAGGCGCCGCGCCGCGCGGGTAGCGGGAGGCTCAAGTAAATCAGGACGATTTCGGGGCGGATAGAACCAACGCGCCGTGTGGCTGGTATCGGCGCGCCAGCACGCGGGGGGCGGGGGCGCCCGTCACGCGCTCGCGCACGCGTCGAGCAGCCAGCGCCGGAACACGTGGGTCGCGTCCGGCTCGGGCCGCTGCGGCGGCCGCACCAGGAAGTAGCCGCGCGACGTGACGACCGGCGCGTCGACGAGCTTCACGAGCTGCCCCGACGCGACGAGTTCGTCGACGAGCGGCGACCAGCCCAGCGCGACGCCTTCGCCGAGCAGCGCCGCATGGATCACGAGCGCGTAGCTGTTGAAGGTCACGCCGCGCGCGGCGGCGGCCGTATCGAGGCCGTGCGCGTCGAACCAGCCGGACCACGACAGCCAGCGCTCGGGGCGCGTCGGCTGCACGTGCAGCAGCGGCAGGGCCAGCAGGTGCTCGGCTCGCACGACGTGCGGGTGCGCGTCGCGGAATGCGGGCGAGCAGACGGGCGTGACCGATTCCGGAAAGAGTCGTGCGGCGGTGCAAGACGGCCAGTGGCCGTCGCCGAACAGGATCGCGATGTCGCCATGGTCGCGCTGTGCGTCGTAATCCTGTGACGTGACGACGCGCACGTCGACATCGGGCATCACGCGCTTCAGCCCGGCCAGGCGCGGCATCAGCCAGTAGGTCGCGAAGCCGAAGTCGGTGACGATCGTGAGCGCACCGTGCTCGCGGCGCGCGCGCAGGGTCGCGGTCGCGCCGCGCAGCGTGTCGAGGCTCAGCCGCACGGCTTCGTACAGGCACTCGCCGTCGGCCGTCAGCGTGACGCCGCGCGGGCTGCGCTCGAACAGCGGCACGCCCAGTTCGGCTTCGAGCTGGAACACCTGCTGGCTCACGGCCGGCTGGGTGGAGCCGAGCTCGCGCGCGGCGGCCGTGAAGCTCGCGAGCCGGGCAGCCGATTCGAACGCGCGCAGCGCCTGCATCGACGGTAACGGTTCGGATTTCGACATAAGTCTCTCTAATGGCCCCATAAGGGCCGGACGCCTACCCGCGCGAATTCGGGCGGGTGATAGTGCTTCGGACGGTGCGGTACCTACGCTTCACGGCCCGCTTCAAAGCCTGCTTCAAAGCCGGCTTCACGGGCGCCGCGCAACGCATTCCGCGATTCTAGCCAGCGCGGCCCGCCCGTGCGGCACTTTCTTCGAGCCGTTTCCGTCATGCCGGACGTCTCGCTGCGCGAGCGGCGCGCCGTTCCATTCGAACACCGTTTTCCCCACGACTGCCGATGACGAACCCGACACCCAACATCCTGATCCTGATGGCCGACCAGCTCGCGCCGTTCGCGCTGCCGGCCTACGGTAATCGCGTCGCGCGCACGCCGACGCTGGACCGTCTCGCCGCGCAAGGCGTCGTATTCGACGCCGCGTACTGCGCGAGCCCGCTGTGCGCGCCGTCGCGTTTCTCGCTGCTGACGGGCAAATTGCCGTCGGGGATCGGCGCCTACGATAACGCCGCCGAATTGCCGGCGCAAACGCTGACCTTCGCGCACTACCTGCGCGCGGGCGGCTACCGGACGATGCTGTCCGGCAAGATGCACTTCTGCGGGCCCGACCAGTTGCACGGTTTCGAGGAGCGGCTCACGACCGACATCTACCCGGCCGATTTCGGCTGGGTGCCCGACTGGGACAGCCCGACCGAGCGGCCGAGCTGGTATCACAACATGAGTTCGGTGCTGGAGGCCGGCCCGTGCGTGCGCACGAACCAGCTCGATTTCGACGACGAAGTCACGTTCGCCGCGAAGCAGAAGCTGTACGACGTCGCGCGCGAGCGTGCGGCCGGGCACGATGCGCGGCCGTTCTGCATGGTCGTGTCGCTGACTCATCCGCACGACCCGTATGCGATCACGCGCGACTACTGGGATCTGTACAGCGACGACGAAATCGACATGCCGGCCGTGCACCTCGATGCGGCGGAAAGCGACCCGCATTCGCAGCGGCTGCGCTTCGTCTGCGAGAACGACCGCACGCCGCCCACCGACGCGCAGATCCGTGCCGCGCGCCGCGCCTACTACGGCGCGACGTCCTACGTCGACACGCAGTTCGGTAGCGTGCTGGCCGCACTCGAACAATGCGGATTCGCCGACGACACGATCGTGATCGTCACGTCCGACCATGGCGACATGCTCGGCGAACGCGGGCTCTGGTACAAGATGACGTTCTTCGAAGGCGGTTGCCGCGTGCCGCTGATCGTCCATGCGCCGGGCCGTTTCGACGCCGCGCGCGTGCGCGGGCCGGTGTCGCACGTCGATCTGCTGCCGACGCTCGTCGACCTGGCCGGCGCCGCGCCGGCCGGCGGCTGGCCCGATCCTGTCGATGGCGCGAGCCTCGTGCCGCACCTGCACGGCATGCCCGCCCACGATGTTGCGCTCGGCGAGTACCTGGCGGAAGGCGCGGTCGCGCCGGTCGTGATGATCCGCAGCGGCGATTGGAAGTACGTGCATTGCCCGCTCGATCCCGACCAGTTGTACAACCTGTCGGACGACCCGCGCGAGCTGACGAACCTGGCCGGTACGCCGGAGGCCGCCGACGTGCTCGCCGCGTTCCGCGCGCAAGCCGCGCAGCGCTGGAACCTGCCCGAGCTGGACCGGCAGGTGCGCGCGAGCCAGCGGCGCCGGCGCTTCCATTACGCGGCGACGACGCAGGGCCGCATCCAGGCGTGGGACTGGCAGCCGTTCACCGACGCGAGCCAGCGCTACATGCGCAATCACATCGAACTCGACACGCTCGAGGCGATGGCGCGCTTTCCGCGCGTCGGGCGCTGAGCGTACCGCATCGCGGTCAATGAAAAACGACGGAGGAAGTGAACCATGAAACGGCAACGCAATGCAGCAATCCGAAGGATCGGCGCGGCGCTCGCCGCCGCCGCGTGCGTGGTGGCGATACAGCCTGCGTATGCCGCCGACCCGCAGACGTGCAGCGACGTGAAGATGGCGGCGCCCGGCTGGACCGACATCGATGCGACGAACGCGATGGCGGGCGTCGTGCTGAAGGCGCTCGGCTACCGGCAGGACGTGGCGAACCTGTCGGTGCCGATCACGTACCAGGGGCTCAAGAAAGGGCAGGTCGACGTGTTTCTCGGCAACTGGATGCCCGCGCAGGCGCCGCTCGTGAAGCCGTTCGTCGACGAGAAATCGATCGACGTGCTGCACGCGAACCTGAGCGGCGCGAAATTCACGCTCGCGGTGCCCGATTACGTGGCGGCCGCCGGCGTGCATACGTTCGCCGATCTCGCGCGCTATGCGGATCGCTTCGGCGGCAAGATCTACGGGATCGAGCCCGGCGCGCCCGCGAACCAGAACATCAAGCGGCTGCTGTCCGACCACGTGCTCGGGTCCGCGAACTGGTCGCTCGTCGAATCGAGCGAGACGGGCATGCTCACGCAGGTCGAGCGCGCGGTGCGCGACAAGCGCTGGATCGTGTTTCTCGCGTGGGAGCCGCACCTGATGAACACGAAGTTTCATCTGACCTACCTGTCGGGCGGCGATGCGTACTTCGGCCCGAACTACGGCGGCGCGACGGTCAATACGGTCACGCGCGCCGGGTTCGCCGGCCAGTGCACGAACCTCGCGCGGCTGTTCCGGCAGATGACGTTCTCGGTCGACGTCGAGAACCGGATGATCGCCGACATGCTCGACCACAAGACGTCGCCCGCGCTCGCGGCGCAGCATGCGCTGAAGGCCGAGCCCGCGCTGGTCGCCGGCTGGCTCGACGGCGTGACGACGGCGGCCGGCGCACCGGGCCTGCCGGCCGTGCGCGCGGCCCTCGACGGTCGCTGATTCCCTCCCTCCGGGCGGCCGGTTTTTGCCGTGCCGCCTGTCTACGTGTTTTCCCGATCCGTCGCATCGTGACCATTTAGTGTCGCCTTCAGACGGGTGACCCGAAATATGGGTTTGTATTTTTCGCCAATGGCTGCGTTATTGCGGAAAACGAAATGCCGAAGCCAGCGGGGCGGTCTGAATTGGAATCCACCGGCGTATCGCGGCACGCGCCGGGACGAGATTCTATCCATCGAACGGTTCAGGGAGGGTGGTCGACAATGAAGCAAAAGAAAGTTGCCGTAGCCGCCGCGCTTGCATGCGCGGCCTGTATTCCCGCCATCGGGCATGCGCAAAGCAGCGTGACGCTGTACGGGATTCTCGACGCGGGCATCACGTACGTGAACAACACGGGCGGCTCGCACGTGGTCAAGTTCGACGACGGCGTCGCCTACGGAAACCGCTTCGGCCTCAAGGGCACCGAAGACCTGGGCGGCGGCCTGAAGGCCGTGTTCACGCTCGAGAGCGGCTTCCACCTCGGCAACGGGCAACTCGGCTTCGGCGGTGCGGAATTCGGCCGGCAGGCGTATGTCGGCCTGCAGAACGACTGGGGCACGCTGTCGTTCGGCAACCAGCTCGACATCACGAACGAACTCGTGTCGATCTACAACATCTCCGCGTGGGGCAGCGGCTATGCGATCCACCAGGGCGACTTCGACCGCTTCAACGGCGACCGCCTGCCGAACTCGGTGAAGTTCCTGTCGAACGATCTCAGCGGCTTCAAGTTCGGCGCGATGTACTCGTTCGGCAACGTCGCCGGCAACTTCCATCGCAACAGCGCATGGAGCGCGGGCGCGAGCTTCACGAAGGGCGACTTCTCGATCGGCGCCGCGTACACGCGCCTGAACAACCCGAACGGCATCTATGCGTTCGACCCGTACGCGATGATCGGCACGCACACGTTCCTCGGCCAGCAGACCGTCACCGTCGATCCGGCGACCGGCGCGCGCACCGACCTGTTCGCGAACACCGCGATGGACGTCGACAGCCAGGGCACGTTCGGCATCGGCACCAGCTACACGATCGGCAAGCTGACGCTCGACGCCAACTACTCGTATACGACGATCAAGGGCTTCGGCCAGTCGTCGCACATGCAGGTGTACGAAGGCGGCGGCCTGTACCAGTTCACGCCGGCGCTGAGCTTCATCGCGGGCTACCAGCACACGCGCTTCGAAGGCCACCACTGGAACCAGGGCACGGCCGGCCTGCATTACCTGCTGTCGAAGCGCACGGACATCTACATCTCCGGCGATTACCTGCGCGCGTCGCAAGGCGTCGATGCGGTGGTCGGCTACAGCTTCACGCCGTCGACGACGCAGACGCAGGCCGACGTGCGGATCGGGATGCGGCATTCGTTCTGAGCGGGGTGGTGTGGGGCAGCGACGTCTTCAGCGAAGGGTCTCTCTTTGGCGCGAACCACGGTTCGCGCTTTTTTTTGCCGGGCGTGAGCGGGCATGAAATGCGTCCGGCCCGTGCCGGCCGCCTGGCCACCGCCCGGGGAACCGCAGTCGGATGGTATTGACCATTGCCGTCTATAGGCGCTAGCATCGTCCGCATGCTTGATCTCGCCCTTTCCCCCTCGTCGCTGATCCGTGCATGTTGTCCGGACATGCCAGGGGGAAGTTGCGTCTAGCGAAGTCGCTGAACATTCAAGCAATCGCCTTCCGGCCGCCTGTGATGCAAGACAGGCGGCCTTTTTGTTTTTGGGCCCACACCTTCGGGACGGAGAAACTCGATGCCGCTTGCGCTGTATGACACCTGGTCGCGTACCGTGCGCCCCTTCACGCCGATCCGGGCCGGGCAGGTCGGCATGTATTGCTGCGGCCCGACGGTCTACGACGATGCCCACATCGGCAACCTGAGAACCTACGTGTTCGAGGATCTCCTGCGCCGCGTACTGGAACGCAACGGCTACGCGGTCCGGCACGTCGTCAATATCACCGACGTCGGCCACCTGACATCCGACGCGGACGAAGGCGAAGACAAGATGGAGAAGGGCAGCCGTCGGACCGGCGAATCGGCATGGGCCATTGCCCGGCGCTACACCGAGGCGTTCGTCCGGGACTGGCGCGCTCAACCTGCTCGAGCCGACGGTGTGGTGCCGCGCCACCGATCACATCGCCGAACAGATCGCGTTCATCGAGACGCTCGACCGGGCCGGCTACGTCTATCGGACGGACGACGGCCTCTACTTCGACACCAGTCGGCAGGACGACTACGGTTATCTCGCGCGGCTGGACCGCGCGGGGTTGCAGGCGGGCAAGCGGGTGGCGCTGGGCGGGAAGCGGAGCATCACGGATTTCGCGTTGTGGAAGTTCAGCCCGGCCGACGTCAAGCGGCAAATGGAATGGGACAGCCCGTGGGGGCGCGGCTTTCCGGGCTGGCATATCGAATGCTCGGCGATGTCGGCGAAGTATCTCGGGACGTTGTTCGATATCCATTGCGGCGGCGAGGATCATATCGCCGTGCATCACAGCAACGAGATCGCGCAGACGCGGGCCGCCCACGGCACGCACCTCGCGAACTACTGGATGCACGGGCACTTCCTGACGCTCGACGCCGATACGAAGATGTCGAAGTCGAGTGGCGATTTCGTCCGTCTGCAGACCTTGCAGAGCCGGGGTGTCGATCCGCTCGCGTACCGCTACCTGTGCCTGACGGCCCACTATCGAAGCAAGCTGCATTTCACGTGGGCGTCGCTCGACGCGGCGCACACCGCGCTGAATCGACTTCGGCACCTCCATGCCGGCTGGCCGGACGGCGGGCGCGTCGATGCGGATTTCGCCGCGCGATTCGATGCCGAAGTGAACGAGGACCTGAATCTGCCGAGGGCGCTCGCGGTGCTGTGGGATCTGGTCAGGAGCAACCTGCCGCCTGCCACGCTGAAGGCGACCGTCGACAGCTTCGATGCGGTGCTGGGCCTCGGGTTGAGCGAATGGCGGCCGATTGCGTTCGACGTTCCGGAACATGTTCGCGTGTTGCTCGGTGAGCGTGAGCGCGCGAGGGCGGACAAGGACTGGGCACAAGCCGACCGGATCCGCGAAGTGTTGAGCGCCGAGGGCTGGCGAGTCGAGGACACGCCGGAAGGGCAACGTCTGTTCGGCATGGCGATGGGGTCGAGCGATACAGGCGGCCCGCCGCGGTAAAGCGCGCGGGCCGCCTTCATCGGAAGATCCTGTCGCCGGGCATCCACCCGGCGGCCGCGATCAGCGTGGCCGCCGGAATCGTCGGCACCCGCGCCTGCGGCCCGTTTTCCTCGGTTGGCATATCATCGCGCTTTGGCCGCGTCGGCACCGTTGTCGCGCGCACGCGTCGGCGTGCGCAGTCGTTTCTCGAACGGTACCGGCGCGCAGCGCCGACCGCCGAGACCTCGATGACCGACTCCGTGCCCGACTCCAGTCCTTTATCCCCGTTACCCGCCAACCTGTTTCGTCATGTCCCGTTCCAGCGTTTCTGGGGCACGCGCGTCATGTCTTCCCTGGCTTTCCAGATCCTGTCGGTTGCCATCGGCTGGTACGTCTACGCGCTCACGCACAGCGCATTCGCGCTCGGTCTCGTCGGCCTCGCGCAGTTCGTGCCCATGTTCGCGCTGACGCTCGTCGTCGGGCAGGTGGCCGACCGCTACGATCGCCGGCGCATCGCGACGATCTGCCAGGGCGTCGAGGCGCTGGCTGCCGGCGTGTTCCTGCTCGGTGCCACGCAAGGGTGGCTGACCGCACCGGCCGTGTATGCGCTCGCGGCGATCGTCGGCACCGCCCGCGCGTTCGAATCGCCGTCGGTGTCGTCGCTGTTGCCGGCCGTCGTGCCGCGCGCCGACCTGCCGCGCGCGACCGCGCTGTCGACGTCCGCGAACCAGGCCGCGCAGATCCTCGGGCCCGCGTTCGGCGGGCTGTTGTACGGCGTCGGCGCGCCCGCCGCGTTCGGCACGAGCGTCGTTGCATTCGCGATCGCGGCGGCGCTGAGCGGCACGATTCCGCTGCGCAGTGCGCCGCCCGCCCGCGAGCCGGTCACGCTGCGCTCGGTGTTTTCGGGCATCGCGTTCATCCGGCGCGAGCCGGCGATTCTCGGCGCGCTGTCGCTCGACCTGTTCGCGGTGCTGTTCGGTGGCGCGACCGCGCTGCTGCCGATCTACGCGCGCGACATCCTGCAGGTCGGCCCGTGGGGGCTCGGTGCGCTGCGTGCGGCGCCCGCGGTCGGCGCGCTCGCGGGCACGCTGTGGCTCACGCGGTTCCCGCTGAAGGGGCGGCCGGGCCGCGCGATGTTCGGTGGTGTGATCGCGTTCGGCATCGCGACGATCGTGTTCGGGTTGTCGCGGCACTTCACGCTGTCGCTCGTCGCGCTGGCCGCGCTCGGCGCGTCGGACGTCGTCAGCGTCGTCGTGCGGCTGTCGCTCGTGCAACTGCGTACGCCCGACGACATGCTCGGGCGCGTGAGCGCGGTCAATTCGCTGTTCATCGGGACGTCGAACCAGCTCGGCGAATTCGAGTCGGGCGTGACGGCCGCATGGTGGGGCGCGCCGGCGGCGATCGTCGTGGGCGGCGCCGCGACGATTCTGGTCGCGCTCACGTGGATGCGGTTGTTCCCGCAACTGCGGAACATGACTTCGCTCGAACGAGAGCACTGAAGCAATACCGACGCCGTTTCATGTCCGAGTATTTCAAAAGACATTCAACAAGGCGATCCAGCGGCTCAATGTCGGCGGCGCCGATGCGCAGGGGTGGCAGACGAACCTGCACAAGGGCGTCGGGATGAGTATCGGCCGGGTGCTGCTCGTCGATACGCTCGCGGGTGCGCTGATCCTGCCGTCGCTGACGGGCGTGCCGATGTGGACGGAACTGAACAGTCGCAAGACCGTCGGCAGTGGTGCTCGTGATCGTCGCGATCGTGTGGGCGGCCGGCGCGTAACGGCTGGTCAGGCGCCGGAGTCGCGCGCGACCCGCACGGCCGTGCCGTAGCAGATGACTTCCGTGACGCCCGCCCCGATCTCGGTCGAGTCGTATCGCATCGCGACGATCGCATTCGCGCCGAGCTTGCGCGCGTCGCCGAGCATCTTGTCGAACGCTTGCTGGCGCGCCTTCTCGCACAGCGACGTATAAAGCGTGATGTTGCCGCCGAAGAGGGTTTGCAGCGACGCGCCGAACGAGCCGACGATCGAACGCGAGCGCACGATGATGCCCTGTGCGACCCCGAGCGAGCGGACGGTCGTGTGGCCGGGCAGGTCGAACGCGGTCGTGACGCGTTCGGGTGTGAGATCGTCGAACGAGCGGGAGATATCGGTCATGGCATTGCACCGTGTTGCTGAAGTGAGCGAACGACGATTCTATCCGGAACGGCATACGGGCTCGGCCGGGTTCGAACGGGCGCGCCCGCACCACGCGCCCGTTCCACCGCCCCGGCCGTCGCCGGGTCAACGCTTGACGGTCGCGCTGCCGTTCCCGCCGAGATCGACCGCGTAGGCCAGCGCCAGCTTGCCGAACTTCAGCGCATGATTCGCCTGCCGATCCGAATTCTCCAACGTGTCGTTCACTGTATGGATATACGGACTGTCGTTCTGGTCGGCCTCGAACGGGAACGACGCCGGATAGCCTTGCGCATTCCACGACGCGTGATCCGAGCACGCATACCCGCACTGCGACGTGCCGATCGCGAGTTCCGGCAGGTAGGTCTTCGCCAGATTCGTCAGGTAGGTGTTCTGCGACGCATTCGTGTAGTCGGTGATCAGATAGATATCCTTCGGATCGCCCTTGTAGTTCGTCATGTCGAGCTGCAGCACGCCGACCACGTTCGCATTCTGCGCGCGGAACTGCTTCGCGATCGCTTTCGAGCCGAGCAGCCCGGCTTCCTCGGCTGCGTACCCGACGAACTTGATCGTCCGCTTCGGCTTGTAGTTGTTCGCCAGCAGCACGCGCAGCGCTTCGGTGAGGCTGGCGATGCCCGACGCATCGTCGTCTGCGCCGGGCGAGCGCGTGTTCTCCGTCGTGCGGCCGACCGTCGAATCGAGGTGGCCGCCCAGCACGACGGTGCCCGCGGCCGGATCGCTGCCGCGAATCGTCAGGATCACGGATTTCTGCGGAAAGCCGGTGTGCGCGAACTGTTCGACGGTGATGTCGGCGCGCGCCCCCGCCAGCTGCTTCCACTGCAGTGCGAGCCAGTCCGATGCGGCGACGCCGTGCGACGTCGTGTAGTAGCGGTTCGTGAAGCCGGACAGCGACGTGATCGTGCCGACGATGTTGCTTGCCTGAAGCTGCTGGATCCACGTGCCGATCTGCGGCGCGTTCGATACCTTGTACACGGTGGCGGCGGCCTGTTTCGCGAGCGTCGGTGGCAACGGCTGCAGTGCCTGGCGCGCGTCGTCGAACGAGTCGTGCACGACATAGCCGGGCCCGTGGCCGCGCGCATGGTGGACGGCGAGGGCCAGCTCGCCGAGCCGCGAATCGTCGATTGAGACGACGTGAACGGTTTCGCGGCGCGCAGCGCCGTCGGCCGTCTTGCCGGCGTCGAGGGTCGTACTGTATTGCACGGTGGCGCCGGCGTCGATGCGTTGCAACTGGCGGAACGCCGCGTCGCCGAGTGTGATCCACACCGGCGTCGCATGCGCGGCGGCGGTCAGCAGCATGCCGCCCAGCGCGACGCTCAGGCGGGTCAGTTTCAGAGTAGGCATGTTCGATCTCGTGAGGATGGCGATGTCGAGGAAGAGGGCACTGCGCAGGTCGTGCGAGGCGCCCCCGCCTGCTGCGGAATTACGACTTCTTCGGTACGGTCACGCCGTACGTGCAACTCTGGTTGTACGCATTGCCGATCGCGGTCAGCTGCGCGCTGCTGTAGCCGAGCGCGGACGCAGCCGTCAGCACGGCCTGCGCGGCGGCCTTCTGGTTGGTCGAGCTGTTGGTCATCGACAACCCTTTCAGGAATGCCTTGTCCATTGCCTGCGCACCGATCGCGTCGCGTGCGACGAGGTTGCACGACGCCCAGTACTGGCCGGCCGTATGGATCTCCGCGCCGCGTGCCTGCGCGTAGGTGCGCCCGACGTTCCAGTTGGTCACGCGGCCGCCCCAGAACTCGTTGTGGCCGTCCCAGTTGTAGACCCAGTGGTATTGCGCATCCGACGGGCTCCACTGGTTGAAGTCGCGGCTGTACGCGGCGGCGAGATAGTCGCCGGTGCCTTCCGACAGCCCTTCCTGCTGCGACAGGCCGCCGTTCGTCACCCAGTCGTGGATGCCGTGGCCGAGCTCGTGGATCACGACGTCCGCATCCTCGGCATCGTCGACGCCGCCTTGCCCGAAGGTCAACCGGCCGCTGCTCGACGAATACGACGAATTGTCGTCGCCCGATTCGCCGTGCGGGTCATACTGCACGCCGCCGGTGTACTGGTACGGCAGCGCCTTGATGCCGAGCGTCTGGTTCACGTAACGCAGGAACGTATCGATGTGGTAGTACACGTTCACGGCCTCGAAATACAGGTTGCCGCGCGTGAATTCGAACGTGGGCGTCGACTGCACGGGGCACGCTTTGTCGAGCGGTGCATCGAAATCGACGCACGACGCGTACGGGCCCGTCAGCGAATACCGCCCGCCCGACTGCGCGAGCTCCTTCAACGTCACGCGCACGCGTGCGGCGGTGAGCTGCGACGAATCGGCGTCGCTGCTGTCCTTGTAGCCCGTGCTGCCGTAGCTGCTTTTGGTCGGCGACAGCGGGTCGGGCCGGAACACGAAGCCCGTGCCGTCGGTCGCGTAGAACGCCTTGTCCTCGGCGCGCAGCACGTCGCCGCTGCCCGAGTCGATCAGCAGTTCCCAGTCGCCTTTCGGGCCGTCGTTCGGGCGGCCGCGCACTTTCCACGCGGTATGCGTGCCGGTCTTGTCGACGAACGCGACGAGCTGCGCATCCAGGTTCGTGAAGCCGCTCACACCGAGATACGCGCGGGCGCGGTCGAGCGCCTGCTGCTGGTCGACGGCCTGCGACTTGCGCGACGTCGCGACCACGCCGTTGATCGTGTTGCTCGCGACGTACAGGATGCGGCCGTCCTTCGCGACCGTCACCGCGATATCGCTGCCGTACACGGGCAGGCCGGCTGCCTGCTGCTGCAGGCGCACGACGGTGAAATCGGCATCGTTGCGCTCCGACGTGACGACGAGGCTCGCGAGCGCGGTCGCATCGAGCCCGAGCTGCGCGGCTTGCGACGCGACGAAGTCGCGCGCGGTGGCGGCGGGTGTCGTGGCGGTTTTCTTCGCGCGATACGCGGGGTTGTACAGCGTGACGGCGACGCCGTCCGCGCGGAACTGCCCGGCGGCCGTATCGGCCTTGGCGGCCGGCGGCGCGACGCCGCGCGTCAGGCTTTCGCGCAGGCTCGTTGCTTGCGGGTTCGAGACTTTCGTATCGGCCGCGGTGCCGCCGACGATGCCGAAACCGAGCGCGAGACCCAGGGCGAGCGGCAGTGCTTTGCGTGATGTCTGCATACGTGATCCTCATCTCAACGGTTGGATACGCCCGCGCGTTCGTGGCGCGCAGGCACGACACGGCCCGCGCGCCGGCTCGATGGAGCCGGTGCGGCGAAGCGGTGTTGGGAGCGTCGACTGACTAAGGAACCCTAAATGTCAGGTCGAAAAGAAGCAGGCGGGAGAAGAGCGGGGAGCGCAGGCGAAGCAGCGAACGGCAGGCAGGTGCGGCGACGGCGAAGCGAGCATCGTCATGTCATACCCCTCGGATCGGATCGATATCGGTTGATGGCCCGCGTGGCGCGACGCACGCCGAGCGGCGGCATGCGTGTCGTTAGGCTGCCTATCTAACTTTTTTTGGTATGTTACAGAATATTTTCAACGACATTCCAATTTATTTTCGACGACCGCTTCGGTTCGTCGATCAATCGCCGGCATTGTGCAGCGAGCGGCGGGAAACGCTGCCGGAACGTGCAATACCGCGCTGGATTGTGCTTGAAGCCGGCGACGATCAGCGTGCCGCACGCCGGTCGTTGCGCGGGCTCAGCCCGAATCGCGCGCGATACGTGCGCGAGAAGTGCGACGGCGATTCGAACCCGCACGCGACGCAAACCGATGTGATGCTCATGTCCGTCTGCTGCAGCAGTTCACGCGCGCGATCGAGGCGCAGGTTCAGGTAGAAATGCGTCGGCGTGTCGTTCAGCGTGGCGCTGAACAGCCGTTCGAGCTGGCGGCGCGTGATCGACACCTCCTGCGCGAGCGCATCGGAGCCGAGCGGGGTTTCCATGTGCCGCTGCATCGTGCCGATCACCTGGATCAGCTTGCGGTTGTGCACGCCGTAGCGTGCGGCGATCTCGAGCCGCTGGCTGTCGGAGCGCTGCCGGATCCGGCTGACGACGAACTGCTCGGAGATCGCCGCCGCGAGATCGGCGCCGTGCCGCCGCCCGATCAGGTCGAGCATCATGTCGATCGATGCGGTGCCGCCTGCGCACGTGATGCGCCGGTCGTCGATCTCGAACAGCTCCTGCGTCGCGTTCAGGCCGGGGTAGCGTTCGCGAAACGCGGCCAGTGCTTCCCAGTGCAGCGTGAGCGGCTGCGACGCGTCGAACAGCCCCGCTTCCGCGAGCACGAAGCTGCCCGTGTCGATGCCGCCGAGCGTTGCACCATGACGGTGCTGGCGGCGCAGCCAGTCGCCGATCGCGCGCGTGTAGCACACGAGCGGATCGAAACCCGCGACGACGAACACCGTATCGACCTTGTCGACCTCCGCGCACGCGGCCTCGGCGGCGACCGGAATGCCGTTGCTCGCCGCGACGGGCGCGCCGTCGGCGCTGATCACGTGCCAGCGATAGAGCTCGGTGCGAAAGCGGTTCGCGACGCGCAACGGCTCGACCGCGGACATGAAGCCGAGTGCGGAGAAGCCGGGCAGCAGCAGGAAATGGAAATCCTCGGGCATCGGGGCAGGAGATGGAATCCGGAAGTCGTCGCGCATCGTGCGGGGCGGCGAGCGGACGGGCATGCGCCGTGGCCGGTTCGCGCGCGCCGAACGGTCAGCGGAAGATTATCGCGGGTTTTGCGCGGGCTCAGCGCGTTTTCGCGTCGCGCACGGCCCGGCGCGCGGTGGCCGACGGCAACTCGCCGAACTGCGCCTTGTACGCGTTCGCGAAATGCCCGAGATGAATGAAACCCCAGCGCGCGGCGGCGTCGCTGATCGGCAGGTCGGCCTGCCGCGTATCGAGCAGCATCCGCCGTACTTGCGACAGGCGCAGCGAGCGCACGTAGTTCAACGGGCTGGTCTGCACGACCGACTGGAAGCTGTTCTGCATCGTGCGCCGGCTCACGCGCAATTGCGTGCACAGGCTCAGCACGTCGACCGGTGCTTCGGGATGGCCGATCACGTAGTCATGCACGCGGCGCACGATGTCGGCGCGACAGGCGTGCGTGAGACGGTTCGAAGGCTCGGGAATCCGGTACGTGAGGAGATCGACGAGCACGTTGCCGATCTCGCCGCGCAGTTCGCGTTGCGCGCGTGCGTCACGGTAGGTATCGGGTGCCGACAGCACGCGCTCGAGTTGCGTGGCGACCTGCACGCTCGCGCGCATCAGCACGGCGGTGGGCATGTCGACGACACCGCGCCGCAACGCGGCTTCGTCGACGCGCACGTCGGCCGCATCCTCGACCTGCTGCATCAGCGCGCGATCGGCGACGACACCAATCAGCGACATGTCGTCGGGCGAATGCAGCTCGAACGGCGCACCGCCGCGCGCCATCACCATCGTGCCGCGCTCGATGCGCGCGCCGCCGAATGCGAATGTGCCGGAGCCGGTGAGCGGCATGCCGAACACCGTCTGGTCGTGCGGCAATCTTCCGCGCTGGATGATGCGAACGTTGGCGGTTTCCTGGAACAACTGCATGCCGTCCAGCACCGCATGCTTGACTGCGCTGCGATACGCGCCGGAGCCGATCTGATCGTAGCGCTGGTGCCAGCCGCGCAGCGCCTCGGCATGCCGGTCCGCGTTGTCGAACCTCTCGTGAAACACGAACACAGCGCCTCCGGGTGCGTCGATCAGGACCGCGCAAGATTAAACCGACCGCGCGGTCGGCGCAATAAGGGGGAGCGCTATTCCGCGCGCATTCGTCAGAGGGTCGGAAGCCTCCGGCCGGCGCGGCTTTCAGGCGGTTTTCCAATATCCCGAATCGGCACGCACGCGGTGCCGGTCCGGGTGCTGACCGGATTTATTGTCGAACTACAGTCGCCCCACATCACGTGATTCCCCAACTGGAGGCGACATGAGGACAAGGCGACGAACCGCGGTGCTCGCGGCGACGCTGGCGTTCGCGGCGGCATGGGTCGGCGGCGCGAACGCGACGGAAAAGCCGGAGGAACTGGTCGTGCAGAAGATGCCGCCATGGCATCCGCACGAGGTCTATATCGTCGACATCTCGATGCCGTCGATGACCGACGGACGCATCTACGTGTACGACGCCGATGCGAAGAAGCTGCTCGGCCAGATCGACGGCGGCTTCGGCCCCGGCTTCGCGATTTCGCCCGACCACAGGACGAGCTTCGTCGCGACGACCTACTTCTCGCGCGGCTCGCACGGCACGCGTACCGACGTCGTCGAGATGACCGACAACACGACGCTCGATCACGCGGGCGAGATCGTGATTCCGGCAAAGCATGCGCAGCATGTGCCGTCGCCGTACAACACCGCGTTCAGCGCGGACGGCAAGCGGTTGTACGTCGCGAACATCACGCCGGCCGCTTCGATGACGGTGATCGATGCGGTGTCGAAGCAGGTGCTGTCGGAGATCGACACGGCGGCCTGCGTGCTCGCCTATCCGTCGGGCAATGACCGCTTCACCGCGCTGTGCGAAAGCGGCAAGGCGTTGACCGTCACGCTCGATGCGAACGGCAAGGAAGCGAAGCGCACGATGTCGGATGTGTTCATCGACGTCGACAAGGATCCGGCGTTCGTGAACGCGTCGCGCTACAAGGGCGACTACCTGTTCACGACCTACGGCGGCAACGTGCGCAGCGCGGATTTCAGCGGCGACAAGCCCGCGTTCGGCAAGCCGTGGCCGCTCTTGACGGATGCCGAGCGCGCCGAAGGCTGGCGCCCGGGCGGCATGCAGCAGACGGCCGTGCAGGCCAGGCAGAACCGCTACTACGTGCTGATGCACCAGGGCGGCGACGGCTCGCACAAGGATCCCGGCACGCAGGTGTGGGTGTATGACCTGAAGTCGAAGCAGCGTATCGCGCGCTGGGATCTCGCGCAGCAGAAGGTCGATCCGCTCGTGTCGATCCAGGTCAGCGAGGACGACAAGCCGCTGTTCTACGGGCTGACGGCGACGTCCGACCTCGTCGTGATGGATGCGCGCACCGGCAAGCTGCAGAACGTCGAGAAGCAGATCGGCAATACGTCGTCGCTGCTCGTCAACCCGTGAGGCCGCGATGACGCTCGATCCCGTACTTGCCACCAGCGCGCAGGCCGGCGCCGCCGTCGTCGTGCTGCTCGGCGCGTTCGCGAAGATGCGCCGGCCCGCCGCGTTCAGCCAGGCGCTCGCCGGCTACCGGCTGTTGCCCGACGCGCTGACCGCGCCCGTCGCGTTCGCGATTCCGCTCGCGGAAGCCGTCGGCGCCGCGGCGCTGCTGTTTCCCGATACGCGCACGGCCGGCGCGATCGGCCTGATCGCGTTGCTCGTGGCCTTCGCCGCCGCGATTGCGATCAATCTTCTGCGCGGCCACACCGACATCGACTGCGGCTGTTCCGGCTTCGCGGCGGCGCGTGCGGACGCACCGCGCGGCATCGGCTGGCTGCACGTCGGGCGCGCACTGCTGCTCGCCGCGCTGGCCGCGACCGCGCTCGTCGAGCCGGGCGCACGCGCGGTCGTGTGGTTCGACTACCTGACGCTGTTCTTCTCCGTGCTGCTGATCGTCTGCGCGCTGCTCACCGTCGACGTGCTGCTCGCCAACGACCCGCGCCTTTCCCACCTGAGGAATTCATGATGCAAACCGCTCTCACCGTTTCCACCGCCCTGCTGTGGGCGGCCGTCCTCGCGCTCGGCGCGATCTGCCTCGCGCTCGTGCGCCAGATCGGCATCCTGTACGAACGCATCATGCCGGCCGGCGCATTGATGATCGACAAGGGGCCGGCGGTCGGCGCGATCGCGCCGACGTTCGAACTGACCGACATTCGCGGCGCGCAGGTGAAGGTCGGCGGCTTCGATGCGTCGGGCAAGGCGACGCTGCTGTTCTTCCTGTCGCCGACGTGCCCCGTCTGCAAGAAGTTGCTGCCGCTGCTGCCGTCGCTGCAGGCGAGCGAAGCGACGCCGGTGAACATCGTGCTCGCGAGCGACGGCGATGTCGACGAACACACGCGCTTCGCGCGCAAGCACGACCTCGGGCGCTTCCCGTACGTGGTGTCGCAGGAGCTCGGCCTCGCGTACCAGATCGGCAAGCTGCCGTACGCGGTGCTGCTCGACGAAACCGGCACGGTGCGCGCGAAGGGGCTCGTCAACACGCGCGAGCATCTCGAGAGCCTGTTCGAAGCGAAGGAGCGCGGCGTCGCATCGCTGCAGCAGTTCGTGCACGGCGATCACGGCCACGACCACGACGCACACGCGCAGCACGCATGACGCGCCGCACCTCTTTCAACGTCAAGGGAGAACAACGACATGGGCCTGTTTGATTCATGGTTCGAGCGGTCGGCGCGCGGCGTCGCGCAGCACAGTTCGCGGCGCGGCGCGATGGCGAAGCTCGGCAAGGTGCTGGTGGGATCGGCGATGCTGCCGCTGCTGCCCGTCGACCGCACCGCGTATGCGGCCGATGCGGCATCGGGCGCGTCGGGGGCGTCCGGCAGCGCCGCATCGGCGGCAAGCGACGATCCGATGAGTTGCGACTACTGGAAATACTGCGCGATCGACGGCTGGCTGTGCAGTTGCTGCGGCGGCACGTCGAGCAGTTGCCCGCCGGGCACGACGCCTTCGCCGATCACGTGGATCGGCACGTGCCGCAACCCGCACGACGGTTCGGACTACATCGTGTCGTACAACGACTGCTGCGGCAAGACGTCGTGCGGAAAGTGCTTCTGCAACCGCAACGAGCGCGAGAAGCCGCTGTACAAGCTGTCGTTGAACAACGACATCAACTGGTGCATGGCCAACGGCAATTCGAACTATCACTGTTCGGTTTCGGTTCTGCTGGGAGCGGCAAAACAATGAAAGGGAAACAAGCGGGAAAGTTCGTCATCGCATGCATGACGGCCGTGGCAGGCTTCGTGTTGGCGGGCGCCGCCGGCGCGCAGGAAACCGTGCATTACGCGGCCGGCAAGAGCGTGTTCGACGCGCAGTGCGCGGTGTGCCACCAGGCGGGCGGCAAGGGGCAGCACGGCCTCGCGCCGCCGCTGACCGAGTATCCGGGCAAGTACGCGACGGCCGAGCGGGGGCGTGCGCAACTGGTCGCGACGCTGCTGCACGGGATGTTCGGCGAGATCAAGGTGCGCGACAAGACCTACAACTTCAAGATGCCGTCGTTCGCGAGCGCGAGCGATGACGACATCGCGCACGTGCTCAACTACGTCGTGTTCGATCTCAACACGCAGCATGGTGACGCGAAGCCGTTCACGGCGGCCGATATCCGTGCGGCGCGTGCGAAGGCGATGGACGGCACGGCCGTTCATGCGCAACGCGAAATCGTCATCAAGGGGCTTGGCCTGTGACGCTCGCGTGCGCGCCCCGTTTCGGCGATGCCGCGGCCCGCGCACGGTGTGCGGTGTCATCGCGGCTCGGCAGCGTGTCGCGTCGGCTGTCGTCGTGGCTGATGCTGGCCGGAGTAGTCGCGGGTTCGATCGCGGCACCCGTGCATGCCGAAGGCGCGGCCGACGCGGCGCTCGCGCGGCAGCACTGGGTGCTCAACTGCATGGGCTGCCACACGGCGACGGGCGATGGTATCCCCGGCAAGGTACCGCCGCTTGCCAACTCGCTCGGCTATTTCACGCATCTGCCGGCCGGGCGCGAGTACGTGATGCGCGTGCCCGGCGCGTCGAACTCGGCGCTGTCTGACCAGGACCTCGCCGACGTGCTCAACTGGGTACTCACCACCATGAACCGCGACGCCCTGCCGCGAGACTTCAAGCCTTATACGGCAGCCGAAGTCGCCGCGCACCGCCGTCCCGCCTTATCCGACGTCGCGACCGTGCGCGCCGGCCTCGTTCGCGCGTTGCAGGCGCGCGGGATCGACGGTGTCACGGATCGCTATTGACCGACCCATTCAGGAAATCGAGGAATCAAGAAGATGGAGACGAACGAACATTTCCCGCTGCTCGATGCCACGCGCGCGTTTCTCGCGAAGCCGAAGAAGATGCTGATCGGTGCCGAGTGGCGCGATGCGGCGTCGGGTCGCCAGCTCGACGTCGTGAACCCGGCCGACGGCACCGTGCTCGCACGGGTGCCCGAAGCGAACGAGCACGACGTGCGGCAGGCCATCGCCGCCGCGCGGCGCGCATTCGACGCGGGGCCGTGGCGCACCGCGAAGACCACCGACCGCGAGCGTCTGCTGCTGGCGCTCGCCGACCTGATCGACGCGAACGCGCGCGAGCTGGCCGAAATCGAGTCGCTCGACAACGGCAAGCCCGTGATGGTGGCGCAGGGGCTCGATGTCGCGATGGCCGCGCAGTGCTTCCGCTACATGGCCGGCTGGGCGACGAAGATCGAAGGCAGCGTGATCGACGCGGGCATGCCTTACATGCCGGACAGCGAGATCTTCACCTATACGCGCAAGGAGCCCGTCGGCGTGGTCGGCGCGATCATTCCGTGGAATTTCCCGCTGCTGATGGCCGCGTGGAAGCTTGCGCCCGCACTGGCCACGGGCTGCACCGTGGTGTTGAAGCCCGCGGAAGATACGCCGCTCAGCGCGTTGCGACTCGGCGAGCTGATTCAGGCGGCCGGCTTTCCCGACGGCATCGTCAATATCGTCACCGGCTACGGTCACACGGCCGGCGCCGCGCTGTCGCGCGATCCGCGCATCGACAAGATCGCGTTCACGGGCTCGACGCAGACGGGCAAGACGATCGGCCACGCGGCGCTCGACAACATGACGCGGATGTCGCTCGAACTCGGCGGCAAGTCGCCGGTGATCGTGCTGCCCGACGTCGATCCCGACAAGGCCGCACTGGGCGTGGCGAACGCGATCTTCTTCAACCAGGGGCAGGTGTGCACGGCCGGGTCGCGCGCGTACATCCATGCGAAGGTGTTCGACGACGTGATCGAGCGCGTCGCGAAGATCGCCGCGAGCCTGAAGATCGGCCCAGGGATGGACCCGTCGACGCAGATCGGCCCGCTCGTCTCGGCGAAGCAGCGCCAGCGCGTGTGCGGCTATATCGACTCGGGCTTCGGCGAGGGTGCGCGCGCCGCCGCGGGCGGCCGCGCGATCGACGGCCCCGGCTTCTTCGTCGAACCCACCGTACTGGTCGATACGACGCAGGCGATGCGCGTCGTGCGCGAGGAGATCTTCGGGCCGGTGCTCGTCGCGATGCCGTTCGACGACGTCGAGACGGCCGTGCAGCGCGCCAACGACACACCGTACGGCCTCGGCGCGAGCATCTGGTCGAACGATCTTTCCGCGATCCACAAGCTGATCCCGCGCATCGCGGCCGGCACGGTGTGGGTCAACTGCCACTCGCTGCTCGACAACGCGATGCCGTTCGGCGGGATGAAGCAGTCGGGTTTCGGTCGCGAACTCGGCCGCGCGGTGATCGACCAGTACACGGAAAGCAAGTCGGTGATGATGAACTACGCGTGAGCGTCGCGGCGGGTGCGCGCGTTGCCGACGGTTCGGCAACGCACGCGCACGCGGCAGCGACGCGACACGTCGTCACGCGCGAACCAGCACCACCCCGAGAATGAGGCACGCCGCGCCGGCCAGGCGGATCGGGCTGGCCGCATGCTGCTGGATGCCGAGTACGCCGAAGTGGTCGAACACGAGCGCGCCGGTCATCTGCCCGACGACGATCAGCGCGAGCGTCGTCGCGGCGCCCAGTCGCGGCACCATCAGGATCGCGATGCCGACGAACGCCGCGCCGAAAATTCCGCCGGTCCAGCTGAACCACGACCCGGCACCGGTGATGGTGCCGGTGCCGCTCAAGCGCGGATGCGGGGACAGCAGCGCAACGACGAGCATCGCGGCGAGGCCGACGAGGTAGCTGACCGAGCCGGCCCACCACGGCGAGCCGAGCTGCGCACGGAGGTTGGCGTTGAGCACCTGTTGCAACGCCACGCTGACGCCGGCGGCAACGACCAGCAGATAGGACAGGAGAGTAGTCACGACGAGGCAGGCTCCGGCGAAGTGGCCGTGACGGCGGCTCCGGCACGGCAGGCTTCCATTCTGGAAAGCGCGACGGTATAACGCAAATATCAAATCGGGCGCTCATCCATCTCTTTTCGGCATGCCATCCCTGAGGCAAATCCAGTATTTCCTGACCGTGGCCGATCTCGGCGGCTTCACGCCGGCTGCGAGCGCGCTCCACGTCGCGCAGTCGGCGCTCAGCCGGCAGATCGGTCAACTGGAAGACGAGCTGGGGTTTCCGCTGTTCGACCGGGAGCCGCGGGGTGTGCGGCTCACGCCCGCCGGCGCGCTCTATCGCGATCGCGTGGCGTCGATTCCGGCGACCCTGACCGCCGCGGCCGACGAGGGCGCGCAGTTGTCGCGCGGCGAAGCGGGGGTCTTGCGGCTTCTGCATTCGAGCACCGTCCCCGTCGGCAGCCTGATGCCGGTGCTCGAGCGCTTCATGCGCGCGTGCCCGGGCGCGCGGATCGATCTCGATCGCGCGTCGTCCGAGGATCAGGTGCAGGAGATCGCGAACGGCAATGCCGATATCGGGATCGTTCGTTTGCCGGTGCTGCGCCGCGATCCGCGCGTGCGCTTCGTCGAGCTTGTGGCCGAGCGTCTGTGCACGGCGGTGCCGGCCGATCATCCGCTGGCGAGCCGCAAGCGTATTGCGATCTCGCGGCTGCGGCACGAGCCGTTCGTATCGGCCGTGTATCGGGAGCGGGGCGGGCTCGCGCGCGTCGTGATCGATCTTTGCCTGAAGCGCGGATTCGTGCCGGCGACCGCGCGGATCGTGTCGCCGAAGACGTCGATGCTGAATCTCGTCGCGGCCGGGCAGGGCGTGGCGATCGTGCCGGAGCGGATGGCGAGTCTCGGGATCGACGGGGTCGTCTTCGTGCCGATTTCCGATGACGACGCCAGGTCGGTGTGCGCGCTGGTGTTGCCGGTCGAGCCGACGGTGCTGGCGGACGCGTTCGTGCGGGTGATCGGGGCATAAAAAAACGCCAACCCGTATCGGGTTGGCGTTTCGCCTGGAGATGACCGGTATCAGAACTGGTTCATCGTGTTGTCCTTGCCTGCCGCCTTCAGCGCTGCTTCGCCGCTGAAGTATTCCTTGTGATCGTCACCGATGTCCGAGCCGGACATGTTCTGGTGCTTCACGCAGGCGATACCCTGGCGGATTTCCTTGCGCTGCACGCCGGCCACGTAGCCCAGCATGCCCTGGTCGCCGAAGTATTCCTTGGCCAGGTTGTCGGTCGACAGCGCGGCGGTGTGGTACGTCGGCAGCGTGATCAGGTGATGGAAGATGCCGGCTTCACGCGATGCGTCGGCCTGGAACGTACGGATCTTCTCGTCGGCCAGCTTGGCCAGTTCCGTCTCGTCGTATTCCACGCTCATCAGCTGCGCACGGTCGTAGGCCGACACGTCCTTGCCCTCGGCCTTCATCGCGTCGTACGCCTGCTGACGGAAGTTCAGCGTCCAGTTGAACGACGGGCTGTTGTTGTACACCAGCTTCGCGTTCGGGATGACCTTGCGGATCTCGCTGACCATGCCGCCGATCTGGGCGATGTGCGGTTTTTCCGTTTCGATCCACAGCAGGTCGGCGCCGTTCTGCAGCGACGTGATGCAGTCGAGCACGCAACGCGCTTCGCCCGTGCCGGCGCGGAACTGGAACAGGTTGCTCGGCAGGCGCTTCGGACGCAGCAGCTTGCCGTCGCGCTTGATGACGACGTCACCGTTGCCCAGTTGGTCGGCCGACAGTTCTTCGCAGTCGAGGAACGAGTTGTACTGGTCGCCCAGGTCGCCCGGCGTGTTGGTCACGGCGATCTGCTTGGTCAGGCCGGCGCCCAGCGAGTCGGTACGGGCGACGATGATGCCGTCGTCCACGCCCAGCTCCAGGAACGCGTAGCGGATCGCGCGGATCTTCGCGAGGAAATCCTCGTGCGGCACGGTGACCTTGCCGTCCTGGTGGCCGCACTGCTTCTCGTCGGACACCTGGTTTTCGATCTGGATGCAGCATGCGCCTGCTTCGATGAACTGCTTGGCCAGCAGGTACGTGGCTTCCGCGTTGCCGAAACCGGCGTCGATGTCGGCGATGATCGGCACGACGTGCGTGACGTGGTTGTCGATCTTGTCCTGGATCGCGGCCTTCGCGGTCGCGTCCTTGGCGGCGTCGAGTTCGCGGAACAGGCCGCCCAGTTCACGGGCGTCGGCCTGGCGCAGGAACGTGTACAGCTCGCGGATCAGCGCGCTGACCGAGGTCTTTTCGTGCATCGACTGGTCCGGCAGCGGGCCGAACTCGGAGCGCAGCGCAGCGACCATCCAGCCCGACAGGTACAGGTAGCGGCGTTCGGTGCTGTTGAAGTGCTTCTTGATGGAGATCATCTTCTGCTGGCCGATGAAGCCGTGCCAGCAACCCAGCGACTGCGTGTACTTGGCCGGATCGGCGTCATAGGCGGCCATGTCGGCGCGCATGATCTTCGCGGTGTACTTGGCGATGTCCAGACCCGTCTTGAACTTGTTCTGGGCACGCATGCGGGCGGCGTACTCGGGGCTGATCGCATTCCACGCGCTGCCGTGGTTTTCCTTCAAACCGGCAACTGCCTTGATGTCGTCTTGATACTGGGCCATGTCAATCTCCTGGGAGCAAAGCGCGTTTGAGTAACGGGTTGAGCGTGTCCGCTACGTCTGTCGAAGCGGACTGCATGGGATAAATAGTAACGCCGCCCATCGAGCTTTTGACGATGTCTTATATAAGACATAAGACATTATTTTTTCTTGTTTTTCAATGAGATACGTTGCGATTTTTGCAATGCAAAACAAGTTTTCAAGCGACGAAAAGGCGGGGGCGCAGGAATTCGGCGTAGATTCCGCAATACGAAACGCTCTTTCGGCTGCTGGAGGCCGGGCCAGCTTCACACGTGCCCGTGACACGCGTTCGTCGACGCGGCGCAAGCAGCGCTGAACCGAAGCCGCAGCGGCATGCCGTTTCGTCCGGGTCGAATCGAAAGCGCCGCGCCGCATGTGGACAAGCTGAATCCATCGGAAATGCGCGTGCAAACCCCGTCTATCAAGCCTCTCGGCAAACCTAGTGGTTTCCACTCATAGTCGCAAATAGTCAAGAACAGGTCGCCGCCGGTCTTCTCGCGGCCAATATGGCTCGTTACTTTTACTCCCACGATGCAGGCCGGGCACACCCCGCGCACCGGCTGCCGCGAGTCAAACCGGGAGGAAACGAACCATGAAGTCGACGAAGATCGCCGCGCTTGCCGCGGCCGTGCTGGCGACCGGCGCGTTCACGCACGCGGCGCAGGCCGAAACGGATGCCGCGACTTGCCGCACCGTGCGTTTCGCGGATATCGGCTGGACCGACATCACGTCGACCACGGCGCTCGCGTCGACCGTGTTCGAGGCGCTCGGCTACAAGCCGACCACGACGATCGCGTCGGTGCCGATCTCGTTCGCCGGCCTGAAGAGCAAGCAGCTCGACATATCGCTCGGCTACTGGTGGCCCGTGCAGCAGAAGCAGCTTCAGCCGTTCCTCGACAGCAAGTCGATCAACGTCGTCGAACCGCCGAACCTGTCGGGCGCGAAGGCGACGCTCGCGGTGCCGAGCTACGAATACCAGGCGGGCCTGAAGACCTTCGAGGACATCGCGAAACACCGCGCGGAACTCGACGGCAAGATCTACGGGATCGAGCCGGGCAGCAGCGCGAACGCGACGATCCAGAAGATGATCGACACGAACCAGTATGGGCTCGGCGGCTTCAAGCTCGTCGAATCGAGCGAGGCCGGGATGCTGGTGACCGTCGAGCGCGCGATCCGCGAGAAGAAGTGGGTCGTCTTCCTCGGCTGGGAACCGCATCCGATGAACATCCAGATCAGCATGAACTATCTGTCCGGCGGCGATGCGTCGTTCGGGCCGAACTACGGCGAAGCGCGCGTGTACACGCTCACCGCGCCCGACTTCATTTCACGCTGCCCGAACGCCGGCAAGCTCGTCACGAACCTGCGCTTCTCGACGCAGCTCGAGAACCAGCTGATGCAGTCGGTGATGAACAAGACGAAGCCGGCCGATGCCGCGAAGGCGTACCTGAAGAAGAACCCGCAGGTGCTCGATCCGTGGCTCGCGGGCGTCAAGACGTTCGACGGCAAGGATGGCCTGCCGGCCGTGAAGGCGTATCTCGGCCTGTGATGGATGGCCCGCGCGCCGCACGCGGCGCGCCCTGACGAAACATCCGCATTGCGACACAACCCGATTCAAACGAGGCAACCAGCATGAACCATGAAGTCATCATCACCTGCGCCGTCACCGGCGCGGGCGATACGGTCGGCAAGCATCCGGCGATTCCGGTCACGCCGAAGGAGATCGCGGCCGCCGCGATCGAGGCCGCGAAGGCCGGCGCGACGGTGGCGCACTGCCACGTGCGCGATCCGCAGACGGGGCGCGGCAGCCGCGACCCGAACCTGTACCGCGAAGTGGTCGACCGCATCCGCTCGGCCGACGTCGACGTGATCATCAACCTGACGGCCGGCATGGGCGGCGATCTCGAGATCGGCCCGGGCGAGGACCCGATGCGTTTCGGCAAGGGCACCGACCTGGTCGGCGGCCTCACGCGCCTCGCGCACGTCGAGGAACTGCTGCCCGAGATCTGCACGCTCGACTGCGGCACGCTGAATTTCGGCGATGGCGACTACATCTACGTATCGACGCCCGCGCAATTGCGCGCCGGCGCGAAGCGCATCCAGGAACTCGGCGTGAAGCCGGAACTGGAGATCTTCGACACGGGCCATCTGTGGTTCGCGAAGCAGCTGTTGAAGGAAGGGCTGCTCGACGATCCGCCGCTGTTCCAGCTGTGCCTCGGCATTCCCTGGGGCGCGCCGGCCGATACCGGCACGATGAAGGCGATGGTCGACAACCTGCCGCCGGGCGCGCACTGGGCCGGCTTCGGGATCGGCCGCATGCAGATGCCGATGGTCGCGCAGGCGATGCTGCTCGGCGGCCACGTGCGGGTCGGCCTCGAGGACAACATCTGGCTCGATCGCGGCGTGCATGCGACCAACGGCACGCTCGTCGAGCGCGCGCGAGAGGTCATCGAACGCCTTGGTGGCCGCGTGCTGACGCCGGCCGAAGGCCGCCGCAAGCTCGGCCTGCCGGCCCGCGGCGAGCGTCCGCTCGAACGCCGTGCGATCGCCGAGTTCGCGTGAGTTTTCAGCCGACTGATTGATACGACATGGCGGCGCGCACAGGCGCGGCCGCCCACCGATTTCCCCTGATTTGAAGGATGCGTTGACATGGCTGTGAAGACCGACATCAAGACGTTCGCCGCCATCGGCACCGGCGTGATCGGCAGCGGATGGATTTCCCGCGCGCTCGCGCACGGTCTCGACGTGGTCGTATGGGACCCGGCGCCGGGCGCGGAAGCGCGGCTGCGCGCGAACGTTGCGAATGCGTGGCCCGCGCTCGAACGCGTCGGCCTCGCGCCGGGCGCCGACCCTGCGCGGCTGCGTTTCGTCTCGACGATCGAGGCATGCGTCGCCGACGCGGATTTCATCCAGGAAAGCGCGCCCGAGCGCGAGGCGCTGAAGCTCGAACTGCACGAGCAGATCAGCCGCGCGGCGAAGCCCGACGCGATCATCGCGTCGTCGACGTCGGGGCTGCTGCCGACGGATTTCTACGCACGGGCGACGCATCCGGAGCGCTGCGTGGTCGGCCATCCGTTCAATCCCGTCTACCTGCTGCCGCTCGTCGAGGTGCTCGGCGGCGCGCGCACGTCGCCGGAGGCGGTCGAAGGCGCGATGGCGATCTATCGCAAGCTCGGCATGCGGCCGCTGCACGTTCGCAAGGAAGTGCCGGGCTTCATCGCCGATCGGCTGCTCGAAGCGTTGTGGCGTGAGGCGCTGCACCTCGTCAACGAAGGCGTCGCGACGACCGGCGAGATCGACGACGCGATCCGCTTCGGCGCGGGCATCCGCTGGTCGTTCATGGGCACGTTCCTGACCTACACGCTCGCGGGCGGCGATGCGGGCATGCGACACTTCATGCAGCAGTTCGGCCCCGCGCTCGAATTGCCGTGGACGAAGCTGGTCGCGCCCACGCTGACTGACGCGCTGATCGACAGCGTCGTCGAAGGCACGACCGAACAGCAGGGCACGCGCAGCATCAAGGAACTCGAGCGTTATCGCGACGAGTGCATCACCGAGGTGCTGAAGTCGATCGCCGCGGTGAAGGCGCGGCACGGGATGCGATTCGAAGACTGAGGACGAGAGACGATGACCGGCGATACCCCGCTGACGATTTACCGCGACGTGGTGCGGCCGGAATGGGTCGACTACAACGGCCACCTGCGCGATGCGTTCTACCTGCTGATCTTCAGCTTCGCGACCGATGCGTTGCTCGATCGCATCGGGCTCGACGACGCCGCACGTCGCGAGCGGGGGCGCTCGGTCTACACGCTCGAAGCGCACGTGAACTACCTGCGCGAGATCAAGGAGGGTACGCCGGTGCGCGTCGATGCGCGCGTGCTCGCACACGACGCGAAGCGGCTGCACCTGTATCTCGAGCTGTTCGCTGACGGGCACGACGATGCGGTATCGGCGAGCGAGCAGATGCTGCTGCACGTCGATACGCGCGACGGCGCGAAATCGGCGCCGTTCGACGACGACGTGTCCGCACGCGTAGCCGAGCTGCATGCGTTGCAGCGCGATTGCGCGGCGCCCGCGTATGCGGGCCGCGTGATCGGGCTGCCGCCGCGCCGATAACCTGCGCGAACCTTTGACCTCGGAGCGCACACGATGCTCGAACCGGAAATCGCGACGTTCGTTGCCGCCGTCGACGCGTGGTATCCGGCCGACGCGGCGGTGCGCTCACCCGCCGAGCAGCGTCGCCTCTACGACCGCTTCGCGGCCGAATGGACCCCGGCTGCGCTGCCGGCCGGGATCGTGCAGCAGGACGCCGTCTGGCATGCCGCCGACGGCCGCGCTATCGCGCTGCGGCGCTACACGTCCGCGCACCGGACGCCACGCGGCACGGTGCTGTTCTTTCATGGCGGCGGCTTCGTCGTCGGCTCGCTCGACAGTCATGCGCTGATCACCGCGCAACTGGCGGCCGATACGGGGCTCGACGTGATCGCGGTCGACTACCGGCTCGCGCCTGAGCATCGCGCGCCGGCCGCGCTTGAAGATTGCCTGGAGGTCACGCGTGCCGCGCGTGACGCACGCTGGCCGTTCGGTCCGTGCGTGCATCCGCTGACGCTCGCGGGCGACAGCGCGGGCGGCATGCTCGCGGCGGCCGTGGCCACCGCGCTGCGCGATGCGGGCGAAGGCGGTGTCGACGGCATCGCGCTCGTCTATCCGATGCTCGGGTTCGAACCGCAATCGCCCGCGCGCGAAACGGAAGCGCATGCGCCGATGCTGACGCTCGACGACGTCCATCGCTATCGCGCGCTGTACTGGGACGGCTGCTTGCTCGATGCGCTGGGAGACGGCAACCCGCTGCTGCGCGCGTCGGTACCGCTCGCGGCGGCGCGTTTCGACGGCCTGCCGCCCATGCTCGCGATCGGCGCGGAACACGATCCGCTGCGCGACGACGCGCGCGTGTACGTCGAACGGATTCGCACGGCCGGCGGGGCCGCGCATTACTGGATGGGAGAGGGGCTGGTGCACGGCTGCTGGCGCGCGCTCGGAACGAGCCCGCAGGCGGCGCGGCTGCACCGGACGGTCGGCGGGTTTCTGCTCGCACCACACGCGTAGCGGGCGTTTCCGGGAGGCAACGATGCAGGCAGCGCAACACCGTATCGAGGACTGGCGGACGTTTTCGGCCGACGCGGCCATCGCGGCGGCGACGATTGGCGACGGCGCGGTGGACATCGAATGGAGCGACACGCGACGATCGCCGTTTCATTTCGACTGGCTGCGCGACAACTGCGCGTGTTCCGCATGCGTGCATGCCGTCACGCGTGAACAGGTGTTCGAGATCGCCGATGCGCGCGAGGATCTCTCCGCACTGACGGTGCACGTCGAAGCCGACGGCGCGCTACATGTCGAGTGGAATGACGGACATCGCAGCGCGTGGTCGCCGGGCTGGTTGCGCGCGCATGCATACGACGACGCGTCGCGCGCGGAGCGCCAGGCCGCGCACGGGCGGCACGTATGGGCCGGTGACGATGCGACGGCCATCGGCGTATTCGCGTGGCGCGACGTGATGGAGGACGATGGCGCATTGCTCGCGTGGCTCGCCGCGTTGCAACGCACGGGGCTGACGCTCGTCGAAGGCGTGCCGGCCGAGCGTGGCCGTGTCGACGAGATTGCGCGCCGCATCGGCCTGATCCGCGAGAGCAATTTCGGCGTGCTGTTCGACGTCGAATCGAAGCCGCGCCCGGACAGCAATGCGTATACGTCGCTGAACCTGCCGCCGCATACCGACTTGCCGACCCGCGAGTTGCAGCCGGGCGTGCAGTTCCTGCATTGCCTCGCGAACGACGCGACCGGCGGCGACAGCGTATTCCTCGACGGCTTCGCGCTGGCCGATGCGCTGCGGCGCGAGCATCCGGCCGATTTCGAACAACTCGCTTCGACGCCGTTCGAGTTCTGGAACAAGAGTGCGAACAGCGACTACCGCTGCTCGGCGCCGGTGATCGGGCTCGACGCGCGCGGCAACGTGACGGAGGTGCGCGTCGCGAACTTCCTGCGCGGGCCGCTCGATGCGCCGGCCGGCTCGGTCGCGGCCGTCTATCGCGCGTACCGGCGGTTTCTCGCGCTGGCGCGCGAGCCGCGCTTTCGCGTGCAGCGCCGGCTGCGGGCGGGCGACATGTGGGCGTTCGACAACCGGCGCGTGCTGCATGCGCGCACCGAGTTCGATCCGTCTACCGGCCGCCGGCACCTGCAGGGCTGCTATGTCGATCGCGACGAGTTGCTGTCGCGGTGGCGGGTGCTGTCGCGATCGACGCCTGCCGTGGCCGCGCCGCGCTGACGGGCGCGCGCGGCTTCATCCTGCTCGCACGCATCCCTCGCAGATGAAAAAGCGCCCGGACGCCAGGCGCCCGGGCGAAGCCCCCCGTTGCCGGGCGGCGGAGGTATGCGTTCATAAAAAAGAACGAGCCCCGCAAGGGGGCTCGTCCGGATATTGCTTCATCGCGCGACGCGCGGCGCCCGCCGAGGGCGCATCGGCTTACTGGCCGAAGAAGATCGAGTCGCGAGCGTTCGACGATGCAGCCGGGGCGCCCGAGTGGACGGCCGGAGCCGGTTGTGCGCCGTAGCCGCTGGTGTCGGCACCATGAACACGCGCTTCGGCGCTCTGGATGTCGTTCGGGTAGTACGGGCTCGACACGCCCGGCTTGTAGCCGGCTTGTTCGAGTTGGACCAGTTCGTTGCGCACTTGAGCGCGGGTCACGGTGCTTTGAGCGAATGCGCCGAACGAAGCGGACAGGGCGGCAGCGGCAACGACTGCGGAAACGAGCGATTTCATGATGACCTCCGGTGTTTTAGTGAGTTCGCTCTCGACACCATGTCTTAAGCGATTGATCAAATCTTAGTCATCGGAGGGTTCAGGGTAAACGCTGGTTTTGACGATAGATTGTTTCCTGGGTGGTAACAGTAGTCCGTCGAATCAGTCTTTCAACCGGCTTTCTTTTCGGTTGATGCAACGAGTAGGGCGAATGTTGCGGCGCCCGACGCGCGATTCAGCGCACCTCGGCCGCCGTGTCGAACGGCCGGCCCGGTGTGCGTCCGGCCGGTGCGCCCGAACTGAGGAAACGCACGCCCGTCGCGGCTTCCGAGGCTTCCCACAACAGCGCCGCGGAGGCCACGTCGCGCGCCGCGCGTGGCACGCTCGCGGGTGCCGGCAGCCCGCGCGACTCGAACCAGCCGGACGGCCCGATGTACGCGCCGCCGGCGAGATCGGGCGAGGTTGCCGCATGAATCGCGGGCAGCGCGCCCTGGTCGGCCGGCTGCGCGAGATAACGGTTCGCGGCGCGCATCAGCGCGGCACGGGCGGGCGAGCTGTCCATCGCCGGGCCCGCGAACTGCAGGTTGGTCGCCGCGTAGCCCGGGTGCGCGGCCACGCTGATCCCGGCGAACGCCGCGCGCTCGAAACGGCGCTGCAGCTCGATCGCGAACACGAGATTGGCGAGCTTGCTGTCGCAATAGGCGAGATAACGGTTGTAGCGGTGCTCGGCGCGCAGGTCGTCGACGCGGATCCGGCCGCCGCGGTTGAGGCCGCTCGACATCGTCACGACCCGCGCGCGGCGCGCGGCGCGCAGCGCGGGCAGCAGATGGCCGGTGAGCGCGAAATGGCCGAGGTGGTTGGTGCCGAACTGCATCTCGAAGCCGTCGTGCGTATGACGCAGCGGCAGGAACATCACGCCGGCGTTGTTGCAGAGGATATCGACGCGCCCATGGCGTTCGGCCACCTCGGCCGCGAAGCGTGCGATCGACGCGAGATCGGCGAGGTCGAGCGCATCGACTTCGACGCGGGCATCGGGATGGAGCCGGCGGATCGCGTCGGCCGCCTGCGCGGCGCGGGCCGCGTCGCGGCAGCCCATCACGACCGTCGCGCCTTTCGCGGCCAGCGTTTCCGCCAACTGCCAGCCGAGCCCGCTGTTGGCGCCGGTCACGACCGCGACCTTGCCGCCTTGCGCCGGGACGTGGCGCGCGCTCCATGCATGCATGTCTGCCTCCATCGGCGCGGCCGGGCGGCCGCGGCGCGTAATCATTACATTGAGTGGTGTAACGATAGTGCGCGCGGGCGTGGCAGACAAGCGGGGGAACTAGACCGGCGCTTCTAGGGCCGGCGCATCGTGAGGCGCCGCGTGCCGTGATGCGCGGCCGGCAGGATTTACCTGCCGCCGGCCAGCGCGAGCACTTCGGCGGCGGAGATCATCGCGGCTGCATTCGCGGGTGCCGGGCGTTCGGCCGGGCGGAAGACTTCGTCGCCGCGGTGGATCACCTGGCGCGACAGCGCGCAGGTGCCGGTGCGTTGCGCGAAGCGGCGGCGCCAGCGCTGTTCACCGTAGTGACAGCGGCCGGGCTCGACCCAGCGGACGACGAGCAGCGTATCGGAACGTTCGAGGATTTCGACGTGAACGTCGGCGGGATCGAGCGCAGGCAGGGATTTGGAGGCCTTCATTTGCCGTTTCCTAAAGCTCGTGCGGTTCGGTCATGGCAGTGGATGTCACTACCCGATGGCGAATCCGTAGCGGTTTCCATGAGTGGTGCGCTAAATGTAAGCGTCTGTGACCGGAAAAAACATCCTGTCTGGCTCAAATTACCTTTTGCCGATTTAGAAACAATCCAAGCTTATTTTCTTGGAAACCACAGACAAAAACGCCCCGGACGTGAAGCCCGGGGCGGAAAATCGGCCTGCGCGCCGTGTCTGCTCGCCCAGTCACGGAGCCCATCGCCGGGGGACGGAGGTGCCCGCAGGGATCGAACGCGGGCGGGGTGGCGATGGACCGGATGCGCAGTCCGGTACGTCATGATGGCGCGCGCATCCCGTTGAGACCCTGACGTGAACATGACTTTTTCGTCAGTTTGGCGAGGGGCCGCGCCGGGCGTGCGCGAAAAAACTGACTGGAAGGCCCGCCGGTATTGGATTTGTCCGAATCCCGGGGCGTGCTCCCGAGCGCCGTCGAACGCCAAATCCTTGCTCGACGGCCCGATTTCCCCACCCGGGTAAATACTGAATCCCGATTCCGTGACAAACGCGGAATCACTTCCTATGATTGGCTGGACCTTTAGTCCTTTGTGCCAATCGGCCGACGGATGGCCGGCTTTTCCGGGAGGTGGTCATGAGATTGCAGGGCAAGCGCGCGCTGGTGACGGCGGCCGGGCAGGGCATCGGCCGCGCGACCGCGCTGCGGTTCGCGAGCGAGGGCGCCGACGTGCTGGCGACCGACATCAACGAAGCCGCGCTCGTGCGGATCGAGGCCGACGCCGAGCGCGCGGGCGGCCGGTTGGCCACCCGTCGGCTCGACGTGACCGATGCGCGGGACGTCGCGGCGCTTGGCGCGAGCGAACGCGCGTTCGACGTGCTGTTCAACTGCGCGGGCTTCGTGCACCACGGCTCGATCCTCGACTGCGACGACGAAGCATGGGCGTTCTCGCTGAACCTGAACGTCACGTCGATGTACCGGCTGATCCGCGCGCTGCTGCCCGCGATGCTCGAAGCCGGCGGCGCGTCGATCATCAACATGGCGTCGGCCGCGTCGAGCGTGAAGGGCGTGCCCAACCGCTTCGTGTACGGCACGACCAAGGCGGCCGTGATCGGCCTGACCAAGGCGGTGGCCGCCGATTTCGTCGAGCGGGGCATCCGCTGCAACGCGATCTGCCCGGGCACGATCGAATCGCCGTCGCTGGAACAGCGGATCGCGGACCAGGCGCGCACGCGCCACGTGTCGACCGACGAAGTGCGCCAGGCATTCGTCGCGCGCCAGCCGATCGGACGCATCGGCAGCGCGGAGGAAGTGGCCGCGCTCGCGCTGTACCTCGCGTCCGACGAAGCGTCGTTCACGACCGGCGCGATCCACCTGATCGACGGCGGCTGGTCAAACTGACCGCGCCCTCCCATTCACTTTCCGTATCGGCTCAACACGACATGAAACTGCTCAGATTCGGCGACAAACACCATGAGAAACCCGGCCTGCTCGATGCGCAGGGCCATATCCGCGACCTGTCCGGCGTGATCGACGACATCGCCGGCGACGTGCTGGCGCCGGCGTCGCTCGCGCGGCTGCGCGACATTCCGCCGTCGTCGCTGCCGCTGGTCGAAGGCACGCCGCGGCTCGGCGCGTGCGTGGGCCGCGTCGGCAAGTTCATCTGCATCGGGCTCAACTATTCCGACCACGCGGCCGAATCGGGGATGGAAGTACCGAAGGAGCCCGTCGTGTTCGGCAAGTGGACGAGCGCGATCTCGGGCCCGAACGACGACGTCGAGATTCCGCGCGGCTCGGAAAAAACCGACTGGGAAGTCGAGCTCGGCGTGGTCATTGGCCAGGGCGGCCGCTACATCGCGGAAGCCGACGCGCTGTCGCACGTCGCCGGCTATTGCGTCGTGAACGACGTGTCGGAGCGCGAATTCCAGCTCGAACGCGGCGGCACGTGGGACAAGGGCAAGGGCAACGACACGTTCGGGCCGCTCGGCCCGTGGCTCGTGACGGCCGACGAAGTGCCCGATCCGCACGCGCTGCGGCTGTGGCTCGACGTCGACGGCCATCGCTACCAGAACGGCACGACCGCGACGATGGTGTTCCGCGTGCCGCACCTGATCAGCTACCTGAGCCGCTTCATGAGCCTGCAGCCGGGCGACGTGATCTCGACCGGCACGCCGCCGGGTGTCGGCCTCGGGCAGAAGCCGCCCGTCTATCTGCGCGCCGGACAGGTGATCACGCTCGGCATCGACGGGCTCGGCGAGCAACGCCAGCGCACCGTGCAGGCCTGATTTCCTTTAACGGACGGTTCGTCATGCCTATCATTCGATCGATGCGCGTCCTCGACGTGCGCTTCCCGACCTCGCGCCAGCTCGACGGCTCCGACGCGATGAATCCGGACCCCGATTATTCGGCGGCCTACGTCGTGCTCGAAACCGACCATGACGGGCTCGAAGGTCACGGGCTCACGTTCACCATCGGGCGCGGCAACGAAATCTGCTGCGCGGCGATCGACGCGATGCGTCACCTCGTCGTCGGCCTCGACCTCGACTGGATCCGCGAAGACATGGGCCGCTTCTGGCGGCACGTGACGTCGGACAGCCAGTTGCGCTGGATCGGCCCCGACAAGGGCGCGATCCACCTGGCGACGGGCGCGGTCGTCAACGCGGTGTGGGATCTGTGGGCGAAAGCCGAACGCAAGCCGCTGTGGCGGCTCGTGGCCGACATGAGCCCCGAGGAACTGGTGCGCGCGATCGACTTCCGCTACCTGACCGACTGCCTGACGCCGGACGAAGCGCTCGACCTGCTGCGCCGCCAGGCGCCCGGCAAGGCCGACCGGATCGCGCTGCTCGAGCGCGACGGCTACCCGTGCTACACGACGTCGGCCGGCTGGCTCGGCTACAGCGACGACAAGCTGCGGCGGCTGTGCCGCGAAGCCGTCGAAGCCGGGTTCGAGTACGTGAAGCTGAAGGTCGGCGCGAATCTGGAGAACGACATTCGCCGCGTGACGATCGCACGCGAGGTGATCGGCCCGGACCGCAAGCTGATGATCGACGCGAACCAGGTGTGGGAAGTGGACGAGGCGATCGACTGGGTGCGCGAGCTGGCGTTCGCGCGGCCGTGGTTCATCGAGGAGCCGACCAGCCCCGACGACGTCGAAGGGCATCGCAAGATCCGCAAGGCGATCGCGCCCGTGCAGGTCGCGACCGGCGAGATGTGCCAGAACCGCGTGCTGTTCAAGCAGTTCATCGCGCGCGGTGCGATCGACGTCGTGCAGATCGATGCGTGCCGGCTCGGCGGCGTGAATGAGATTCTCGCGGTGATGCTGATGGCCGCGAAGTACGGGCTGCCCGTGTGCCCGCATGCGGGTGGCGTCGGGTTATGCGAGTACGTGCAGCATCTGTCGATGATCGATTACATCTGCATTGCCGGCACGAAGGAAGGGCGCGTGACCGAGTACGTCGATCACCTGCACGAGCATTTCGTCGAACCGTGCGTCGTGCGCGGCGCGGCGTACATGCCGCCGACGGCACCCGGGTTCTCGATCGAGATGAAGCCCGAATCGCTGGAGCAGTACCGGTTCCGCGGCTGACACGCGTCGAGCGTGCCGACAACATGAACGACGGAGACGCGAAGTGGATCTGAATCTGCAACACAAGGTTGTGATCGTGACCGGCGGCGCGTCGGGCATCGGTGCCGCGATCTCGATGCGGCTGGCCGAAGAAGGCGCGATTCCGGTGGTGTTCGCGCGCCACGCGCCCGACGACGCATTCTGGCGCGCACTCGTGCAGAAGCAGCCGCAGGCCGCGTGCATCTCGGTCGAATTGCAGGACGACGCGCAGTGCCGCGATGCCGTTGCGGAAACGGTCACGCGCTTCGGCCGACTCGACGGCCTGGTCAACAACGCGGGCGTCAACGACAGCATCGGGCTCGATGCGGGACGCGACGCATTCGTCGCGTCGCTCGAACGCAACCTGATCCACTACTACGTGATGGCGCACTACTGCGTGCCGCACCTGAAGGCGTCGCGCGGCGCGATCGTCAATATTTCGTCGAAGACGGCTGTCACCGGGCAGGGCAACACGAGCGGCTATTGCGCATCGAAGGGCGCACAGCTTGCGTTGACGCGCGAATGGGCCGTCGCGTTGCGTGACGACGGCGTGCGCGTGAACGCGGTGATTCCGGCCGAGGTGATGACGCCGCTCTATCAGAACTGGATCGCCGGCTTCGACGACCCGCAAGCGAAGGTCGCGGAAATTGCCGGCAAGGTGCCGCTCGGCAAACGCTTCACGACCGCCGACGAAATCGCCGATACGGCCGTGTTCCTGCTGTCGGCGCGCGCATCGCACACGACGGGCCAGTGGCTGTTCGTCGACGGCGGCTATACGCATCTCGACCGTGCGATCAGCTGAGGGCGGCGATCCATGCAACCGGACTTGAACCCGAACACCGCGCCGCCGTTGATCGCATTGACCGGCATCGGCAAGCGCTTCCCCGGCGTGCAGGCGCTCGACGATTGCCGTTTCGACCTGCGTGCCGGCGAAGTGCATGCGCTGATGGGCGAGAACGGCGCCGGCAAGTCGACGTTGATGAAGATCCTGGCGGGCGTCTACCAGCGCGACGACGGCGAGATCCGGATGGACGGCCGCGCGGTGGAGATCGCCGATCCGCGCGCCGCGCAGGCGCTCGGGATCGGCATCATCCATCAGGAACTGAACCTGATGAACCACCTGAGCGTCGCGCAGAACATCTTCATCGGCCGCGAGCCGCGCGGCCGCTTCGGCGTGTTCGTCGACGAAGCGGCACTCAACCGCGACGCGGCCGCGATCTTCGCGCGGATGCGGCTCGATCTCGACCCGCGTACGCCGGTCGGCCGGCTCACGGTGGCGAAGCAGCAGATGGTCGAGATCGCGAAGGCGCTGTCGTTCGACTCGCGCGTGCTGATCATGGATGAGCCGACCGCCGCGCTCAACAACGCGGAGATCGCCGAGCTGTTCCGCATCATCCGCGATTTGCGCGCGCACGGTGTCGGCATCGTCTACATCTCGCACAAGATGGACGAGCTGCGCCAGATCGCCGATCGCGTGACCGTGATGCGCGACGGCAAGTACGTGGCGACCGTGCCGATGGCCGACACGTCGATGGACACGATCATCGCGATGATGGTCGGCCGCCAGCTCGCGACCGAATTCCGCACGCCGCCCGACACGTCCGCGAACGACGTCGCGCTCGAAGTGCGCGGGCTGTCGCGCGGCCGCGCGATCCGCGATGTCGGCTTCACGCTGCGGCGCGGCGAGATTCTCGGCTTCGCAGGGTTGATGGGCGCAGGCCGCACCGAGGTCGCGCGCGCGGTGTTCGGCGCGGACCCGGTCGATGCGGGCGAGATCCGCGTGAACGGCAGGGTCGTGACGATCCGCACGCCGGCCGATGCGGTGAAGTACGGCATCGGCTACCTGTCCGAGGATCGCAAGCATTTCGGGCTCGCGGTCGGGATGGACGTGCAGAACAACATCGCGCTGTCGAGCATGCGCCGCTTCGTGCGCCGCGGCGTGTTCCTCGACGCGCGTGCGCTGCGCGACACCGCGCAGTCGTATGTGCGGCAGCTCGCGATTCGAACGCCGTCGGTTGCGCAGCCGGCGCGGCTGCTGTCGGGCGGCAACCAGCAGAAGATCGTGATCGCGAAGTGGCTGCTGCGCGACTGCGACATCCTGTTCTTCGACGAACCGACGCGCGGCATCGACGTCGGCGCGAAAAGCGAGATCTACAAGCTGCTCGACGCGCTCGCCGCCGACGGCAAGGCGATCGTGATGATCTCGTCGGAGTTGCCCGAGGTGCTGCGCATGAGCCACCGGATTCTCGTGATGTGCGAAGGACGCGTAACCGGCGAATTGCGCGCGGCCGAGGCCACGCAGGAAAAGATCATGCAGCTCGCGACGCAGCGCGAGTCGACCGTATTGTCCTGAATCAGACGCCGAGACGCTTACCCGATCATGTCCAACGATACGCATCCTGTACCGCCTCTCGCTTCCGGCGACACGCCGGCCGGCGCATCGAGCCTGAAGTCGCGCTTCTTCAATCCGGCCGCGCGGCAGAAGCTGCTCGCGTTCGCGAGCCTCGTGCTGCTGATCGTGTTCTTCAGCTTCGCGTCGCCGAACTTCCTCGAAGTCGATAACCTCGTCGCGATCCTGCAGGCCACCGCGGTGAACGGCGTGCTGGCCGTCGCCTGTACCTACGTGATCATCACGTCGGGCATCGACCTGTCGGTCGGCACGCTGATGACGTTCTGCGCGGTGATGGCCGGCGTCGTGCTGACGAAGTGGGGCATGCCGCTGCCGCTCGGGATCCTGGCCGCGCTGTGCTTCGGCGCGCTGTCGGGCAGCGTGTCGGGCTTCGTGATCGCGAAGATGAAAGTGCCGCCGTTCATCGCGACGCTCGGCATGATGATGCTGCTCAAGGGGCTGTCGCTCGTGATCTCGGGCACGCGGCCGATCTACTTCAACGACACGCCGGGCTTCACGTCGATCGCGCAGGATTCGCTGATCGGCAACCTGATTCCGGCGCTGCCGATTCCGAACGCGGTGCTGATCCTGTTCCTCGTCGCGGTCGGCGCGTCGATCGTGCTGAACCGCACGATCTTCGGCCGCTACACGTTCGCGCTCGGCAGCAACGAGGAAGCGCTGCGGCTGTCGGGCGTCAACGTCGATGCGTGGAAGATCGCGGTCTACACGTTCAGCGGCGCGGTGTGCGGGATCGCCGGGCTGCTGATCGCGTCGCGGCTGAATTCCGCGCAGCCCGCGCTCGGGCAAGGCTACGAGCTCGATGCGATCGCGGCCGTGGTGATCGGCGGCACGTCGCTGTCGGGCGGCGCGGGCAGCATCGTCGGCACCATCATCGGCGCGTTCATCATGAGCGTGCTGACGAACGGCCTGCGCATCATGTCGGTCGCGCAGGAATGGCAGACGGTCGTGACGGGCGTGATCATCATCCTCGCCGTCTACGTCGACATCCTGCGCCGGCGGCGCCGCTGACGGTTGCATTCACGCAGGCATGTGCTTCATCGCCGGTTCCGGCCGGCGTCCCAGTCGTTCCAGTCGGTTGAGTCGATACGAAAAAAGGAGACGCGAAGTGATCAGGAGCAAGGTGTTGAACGCGATCGTCGGGCTGACGTTCGCCGTCGGCGTCACGGCCGGCGCGCAGGCGCAGGAAACCTACATCCCGCTGATCTCGAAGGGCTTCCAGCATCAGTTCTGGCAGGCCGTGAAAGCGGGCGCGATGCAGGCCGCGAAGGACTACAAGGTGAGGGTGACGTTCGACGGGCCGGAGACCGAGGCGATGGTCGACAAGCAGATCGACATGCTGTCGGCAGCGATCGCGAAGAAGCCGGCCGCGCTCGGCTTCGCGGCGCTCGACAGCAAGGCCGCGCTGCCGCTCCTGAAGAAGGCGCAGGCCGAGAAGATCCCGGTGATCGCGTTCGACTCGGGCGTGGACAGCGATATCCCGGTAACGACGGCCGCGACCAACAACAAGGCCGCCGCGTCGCTCGCCGCCGACAAGCTTGCCGCGCTGATCGGCGATGAAGGCGAGGTGGCCGTGGTCGCGCACGACCAGACGAGCCGCACCGGCATCGATCGCCGCGACGGCTTCCTCGAACGGATGAAGTCGGCGCACCCGAAGGTGCAGGTCGTGACCGTGCAGTACGGCGAAGGCGACCAGCTGAAGTCGACCGAGGTGACGAAGTCGATCCTGCAGGCGTATCCGAAGCTCAAGGGGCTGTTCGGCACCAACGAAGGCTCGGCGATCGGCGTGGTCAACGGCGTGCGCGAGATGAAGCGCAAGGTCGTGATCGTCGGATACGATTCCGGCAAGCAGCAGAAGGACGCGATCCGGAGCGGGCTGATGGCCGGCGCGATCACGCAGAACCCGGTCGGGATCGGCTACAAGACGGTCGAGGCGGCCGTAAAGGCGATCAAGGGCGAGAAGCTGCCGAAGGTCATCGATACCGGCTTCTACTGGTACGACAAGACCAATATCGACGATCCGAAGATCACGGCGGTGTTGTACGACTGAACGTTGCGTCGAGCGGCGGCGGCGCGCGCCGCCGCCGCGGCGACCGGACACGAGGGCATCATGGGTGCAGCGCGTATCGATTCCCATCAGCACTTCTGGCGCTATCGCGCCGCCGATTATCCGTGGATCGGCGCCGGGATGGGGGTGCTCGCGCGCGACTACCTGCCCGACGCGCTGTGGCCGCTGATGCATGCGCAGGCGATCGGCGCGTCGATCGCGGTGCAGGCGCGCGCCGGGCGCGACGAGACGGCGTTCCTGCTCGATCTCGCGCGCGACGATGCGCGCATCGCGGCGGTGGTCGGCTGGGAGAATCTCGCCGCGCCGCAGCTCGCGGATCGAATTGCCGAATGGCGCAGCCCGAAGCTGCGCGGGTTCCGTCACCAGGTACAGGACGAAGCCGATGCCGGCGCGTTCGTCGCGGAGCCGGGCTTCAACCGCGGTATCGCGTGGCTGCAGGCGAACGGCTACGTGTACGACGTGCTCGTGTTCGAGCGCCAGTTGCGGGACGTGTGGGCGTTTTGTGCGCGGCACGACGCGCACTGGCTCGTGCTCGATCACGTCGGCAAGCCCGCACTCGCCGACTTCGAGCGCGACGACACGGCGCTCGCGCGCTGGCGTGCCGTGTTGCGCGAGCTGGGCGCGCTGCCGCATGTCGTGTGCAAGCTGTCGGGGCTCGTGACCGAGGCCGACTGGAAGCGCGGGCTGCGCGGGAAGGACGTCCGGCGCATCGAGCAGTGTCTCGACGCGGCACTCGACGCGTTCGGCCCGCAGCGGCTGATGTTCGGGTCGGACTGGCCCGTGTGCCTGCTGGCCGCGTCGTATGACGAAGTTGCGTCGATCATCGAGCGCTGGGCCGAATCGCGGCTGTCGGCGGCCGAGCGCAACGCGCTGTGGGGTGGCACC
Organism: Burkholderia sp. AU33423; assembly: GCF_002223135.1. NCBI lineage: Bacteria > Pseudomonadati > Pseudomonadota > Betaproteobacteria > Burkholderiales > Burkholderiaceae > Burkholderia > Burkholderia sp. AU33423. Next base: position 2,566,965 of record NZ_NKFH01000007.1, on the reverse strand, counting down.
GCCGCGCGTTGCTACGCGGTGCCGACGTGAACGCGCGGGCGTATGCGTTGGAACGTGGCTTCGTCGGACGAATGGCGATGGGTGCCGCGGTGTGCCGATGGTTGCGGTCGCATCGATGCTTCACCCGATGCCCGGGGCCGAACCTTTAGAATATGCGCAAACGGTTGCGTGCGATGCGCGCGGCCGTCCGGAACGAAACCGATCACCAGTCCCGACGTATGTCCATCCAGCCGATTCAGAACCGCCGTCTCTACCAGCAGATCGCCGACAAGCTCAGTGCGATGATCGAGTCCGGCGATTTTCCGCCGGGCAGCTACCTGCCGCCCGAGCGCGAACTGGCCGAACAGTTCGGTGTGTCGCGCACCTCGGTGCGTGAGGCGCTGATCGCGCTCGAAGTGAGCGGGCTCGTGAGCGTGCGCGTCGGCGATGGCGTGAAGGTGCGCCACCCCGAAACGGCTGCCCCTGAGCCCACGCCTGTCCCTGCGGAAAAGGCCGCGCCGTTCACGATCGTCGAGATCGATCCCGAACTCGGCATTGCACTCGACCTCGATACCGAAATCCCGCCGTTCGCGTTGCTGCAGGCGCGCCGTCTGATCGAGCCTGAAGCGGCGTCGCTGGCCGCGAAGCACGGGTCGGACGAGCAGATCGAAGGGATCCACGAGGCGTTCCTGCGCAACCAGGCAGACAACCTCAGTGGCTCGCTCACGCATCCGGGCGACCGGCTGTTTCACATCCGCATCGCGGAAGCGAGCGACAACGCCGCGTATGCGCTGATGATCAAGCAGCTGCTCGCGCACAAGTACGACCCGATGTTCCAGCGGCTGCAGTCGCTGTACATGCCGAACGACATGCCGCACCGGTCGGAACTCGAACACCGCGCGATCCTCGATGCGATCCGCGCACGCGACCCGGACGCCGCGCGCCGCGCGATGGCCGAGCATCTGGACGAAGTGATCCGCATCTTCGGTCGCGCGCTCGATTGAGCGCGCGTCGAAGCGTGATCGGTTGCCCGTTCAGAAGCGATCCGCGCGATACGGCGCCGGATCGGTGAACGGCGCTTCGCCCGTCATCATTTCGGCCAGCAGGCGGCCGGTGACGGGGCCGAGCGTCAGCCCGTGATGGTTGTGGCCGAACGCGAACCACAGCCCGCGATGCGCGGGCGCGGGCCCGATCACCGGGCGCATGTCGGGCGTGCACGGCCGGAAGCCGAGCCAGGGTTGCGGGTCGAGGCGCTCGCCGAAACCGAACACGGGCCGCGCGACGCGTTCCGCGCGTTCGAGCTGCACGCCGGTGGGCGGCACGCCGCGCCGCGCGATCTCGACGCCGGTCGTCAGCCGCAACCCGCGCTTCATCGGTGCGATCACGTAACCGTATTCGCGATCGACGATCGGCGCCGACGGCACGCCGCGCGCGGACGGCGCGTAGTGCATGTGATAGCCGCGCTTCTCGCGCAGCGGGATCGTGTAGCCGAACTTGCCGAACACCGTGTCGGACCACGGGCCGAGCGCGACGACCACGGCCGGCGCGGCGGCCAGGCCGTCCTGCGTCCGGACCTGCCAGCCCGGCGACAGCGCGTCGAGGCTCGCGGCGTCACCCGTCAGCAGCGTGCCGCCGCCTTGCACGAAGAGTTGCGCGTACGCTTTGACGAGCGCGGACGGGTCGACGACGCTTTTCGGATCGAGCCAGTGCAATGCGCCGCAGAAGCCGGGCGCGAGGCTCGGTTCGTGCGCGCTCAGCGCGGCGGCATCGAGCGGCGTGATGCCGAGCCCGTGGCGGCGCGCAGTGAGTCCGGCTTCGGCCACGCTGCGTTCGAACGCGGCCGGCGTGCGGAACGCTTCCAGCCAGCCGTTCGCGCGGATGAGTTCGCCGGCGCCGGCCCGCGCGATCAGCGCGTCGTGCTCGACGATGCAGCGCTCGATCAGCGGCAGCATGTCGCGCGACGCCGCCGCGTGACGCAGCGGCGCCGATTCCCACCAGAAACGCGCGAGCCAGGGCGCGAATGCGGGCAGCGACGCGCTGTGCCAGTAAAGATCGGTCGAGCGGTTCAGCGCATAGCGCATCAGCGTGAACGGGCTGCGCGGGAACGGATACGGTTCGACCGACGAGCGCTCGATCAGCCCCGCGTTGCCGAAGCTCGTGCCTTCGCCGGGCGCGCCGCGATCGACGAGGGCGACCTTGCGTCCTCGATCCTGCAGGTGAAGTGCCGCGGAGACGCCGACGATGCCTGCGCCGAGAACGATGACGTCGAAATCCATCAGTGGTGAATGACGGTGAGCGGCGCGCGCCCGCGATGAGGCGTATGCGCCCGGGTTGGAGAGCAGTTCGAGCTGCAAGCATACTCGCGGCGGCGTGGGGCACCAAGAGGACGCGCGCGGCCTGCGCACGACAGGTGGCCCGCGCGCGACGATTCGCGATCGTCGTGCCGACGCGGGCAATAGAATGCGCGGGTTCCAGCCTTCGAGGGTGACACGCGATGATCGAGTTGACCGCATCGGTTTATGCGGCGGAGTTGAAGCGCTTCCGGGCGACCGGCAGCGTCTGGCTCGCGGCGGACGAGATGCCGGCCGATGTCGACGTGCCGCCGGCATGGCGCGCGCTGCTCGCCGCGCCGGACGACATGCTGACGGAGACGCTCGTGCGGATGTGGGCCGGCATCATCGATCGGCTGCCGGCCGTCGCGCAGTTCTTCCGCGACAAGCTCGCGCGTCCGGCCGTGTTCCGCAATGACGGCGGCGACGTCGTGCTGCTGTATCCGTACACGGTCGGGCACGACGACCTGAATTTCTTCATCGGCCGCGCGCCGTTGGGCGAGCGGCGGCCGGGTGATGCGTCACCGTGGCCTGCACTGCCCGACGATCTGCGACGGTTCCATCAATCCGTGCATGACGGCTGGACGTTCTTTCCCGCGCATTCGATGGGGCCGTTGCCGCTCGCCGATCACGCCACGCTCGCGGACAAGCTCGACCTGGCGCCCGCAGCGATACGCAAGCTCGGCGTGAACCCGGATCTCGTGTGGGCCGTGTTTCATAACGGCAGCGGTGACTGGCTGTGCGTCGATTCGAGCGAAGGGGCCGGCGGTGGCAACCCGGCCGGGCGGTTATGGTGGCACGAGCGTCCGACCGAGCTTGAGCGCGTGGATTTCTGGGCCGTGATGAACGCGTGGTTCGAGATCTTCGTCGAGGAAGCTGACGAACGGTAGTTGTTCACGGCGTTTTCAAGTCATCGCGAACAGCGTGCCCGAGTGCGTACGTATGGGTGCACGTCATTCCTCGCAGATGTATTCAATGCGATGTGTCGACGACGACGTCCCCCGACAGAACGTATGAAGTTTGGCATCCTCGAGCATCCAATCCGCTGATCAATTTCCCGACGTCGACACCGGATCGACATCGGCAATACGTTCGCGCGCAACTGCCGATTCCGCATACTTTCCCCGTTTCTCGCGGGTGTTTCCCACTGGTTGGCGATGCGAATTTTTACCTAAGATGAAGCCATCATGCGCGTAATTCGGTGCCTGCACGCGCATGGAGGGAGGCGGGAGGCAGCGCCGGAGCGACGCCAGCGGATGTTGCCATCATGGATGCGAAAGTGTGCGCGTCTGCTGTCAGTCTCGCGACTGCAGCGACGCCAGCGGACGTGGCGGCAATCGCCGCGCGAACGGCGCCCGGCCGTCCCGGCCGAACCGCTCCGCTGCACCACGCGCTGGTCGCAATCGTTTGCGTTCTGGGGGCCGCCCAGGCCATGCTTGCCGGAGCTTCCGCCGACGCGCTCGATCCGGCCGACACGGTGCGCATCGTTGCGCCCGCAAGCCCCGCGGATCCCGCCGATCCGGCTGTTGCGACACACGACACGGCCGTGCGTCAGGTCGTGCTGGGCATCATCAGTTTCACCCGCTGGCCGACGACACCCGTGCGCCTGCATCTATGCGTCACGGGCCGGCCCGACTATGCGGGCGGCCTGACCGATACGCTGCAGGCCGGCTCGACGCTGCTCGACGTGCAGCGTGTGCGCTTCGACGATCCCGCGCTCGGCATGGCCTGCGACATCGTCTATCTCGGCAACCTGGGCGCGGATGAACGCGCGCGCGTGAGAGCGGCGTTAGCCGGCCATCCGGTGCTGACGATTGCGGAACACGATCCATCCTGCACCGCGGGCGGCATGTTCTGTCTCAACGTCGACGGCGAACGCGTGTCGTTCGACATCAATCTCGACGCGGTCGCACGCAGCGGCGTGCGCGTGCATCCGAACGTGCTCAGTCTCGCACGGCGGCCGGGGGCACCATGACACGACCCGTCCGGCCCGTTTCGCTGTCGCGCGTGCCGCGCCCGACGCTGCAAAGCGTGCTGCGTCGCGCGCACCTGCGCCTGGCGTTCGTCGCCGTCGCGATGGCCGCCGTGTCGTTGATCGTGGTGGCCGTGATTGCATTGCGTGCGTATGCCGGCAACAACCTGAACCTGCTGGCCCGTTCGCTCGGCTATACGGTGGAGGCCGCGCTCGTGTTCGGCGACCGCGTCGCGGCGGCCGAGGCGATCGGGCTGATCGCCATCGATGAAGATGTCGCGCAGGTGGTGGTCACGGATAGCAAGGACCAGCCGTTCGCGACGTGGCAATTGCCCGCCGGTAGCGGGATCGCGCGGCTCGAACGCGTTGTCGCCGACCTCGCGCTGCCGGGGCCCGTGACCGCGCCGGTGGTACACGACGGCATCGTCGTCGGTCAGGTCGTCGTGCGCGGCCGTGGCCATCAGTTCTTCGGATTCCTGCTTGGCGGCGTGGGCGGCATTCTCAGCTGCCTGGCCGTCAGCGTGATCGGTGCGTACATCAGCTCGAAGCGCCTGCTGCGCAGCATCGTTTCGCCGTTGCGCGCGCTGGCCGGCGTCGCGCACGCGGTGCGGCGCGAACGTGCGTTCGCGCAGCGCGTCGAGCCCACATCGATTGCCGAACTCAACCAGCTCGGCGACGACTTCAATGCATTGCTCGACGAATTCGAAGAGTGGCAGAACACGCTGCGCGACGAGAACGCGTCGCTCGAACACAAGGCGACGCACGATGCGCTTACGGGGTTGCCCAACCGCGTGCAGTTCGAGTCGCGTCTCGCACTTGCCCTCGGCGAAGCCGCGGTGACGGGGCAGCGGGTCGCGATCCTGTATCTCGATTGCGACCGCTTCAAGGAAATCAACGACTGCCTCGGCCACGACGCCGGCGACGCGGTGCTGATCGGCATCGCGTCACGGCTGCGCACGCAGGTGCGCGAGACCGACCTGGTCGCGCGCCTGGGCGGCGACGAATTCGCGGTCATGCTGCCGGCCGTGCGCGAAGCGGGTAGCGTATGTCGTATTGCTGACGAGATCTTGTCCGGTATGGCGCCGTCGATCGAGCTGTCCGACGGCCGCGTGGTGGCCACCATGATGAGTGCCGGCGTTGCGCTGTATCCCGATCACGCGTCGGATGCGAGCGGCTTGCTGCGGGCGGCGGATGCCGCGATGTACCGCGCCAAGCGCGCCCGGCCAGGCTCGTGGCAACTGGCGGAAGGGGTCGCGGGGGCGGCCTGAGGTGCATCGTTTCACGCTGCGGGCGAGGCCGCGGCAGTGGGTGGAGAGCGCGCTCGCGATGCGCGTGCAATCGAAGAGGTCAATGATGAACAACACGTTTCCGGTGGGCATTGGGCGCATGTGCGTCGGCAGCGCGCTGCTTTTGTGCATGCTGCTGGGAGGCTGCAAGACGCCGCCGCTTCATCGTGGATTGACGCAGACGCAGGTCACGGCGCTCAAGTCGGCCGGTTTCCAGGAAACCCAGCAGGGTTTCGAGTTCGGCTCGGCCGGGCCGATCCTGTTCGATTTCGATCGCTACAACCTCAAGCCCGATGTGCGGCGGATCGTCGAAAGGATCGGTCGCACGCTCCACTCGGCGGGGATCAACGGGGTACGGGTCTATGGATATTCGGACCAGGAAGGCCTGGACGAGTATGACCTCGAGTTGTCCAGGCGGCGGGCGGAGGTCGTTGCCCTCGAACTGGTCGACGTGGGGCTCGATGCAAAGCGCATCGCGATCGTCGGGAAAGGGAAGAGCGATCCGGTCGGGGACAACAGGACGCCGGGAGGAAGGGCGCAGAACCGGCGGGCGGCGATCGTGGTGTCGCCGCGGTGACTGGTGCGGTTTCCTGGACGGTGTGAAAGTAATTTGAAAGCTATGGAAGACATCCGATCGAACGCGACGACCGGCAGCGTGTAGCGGCACCGCGGCGTTTGCAAGCGCGCGTTCCGTTCCGAGCGTTCGCACTATTTCATCGTGACCGGGGGCGATGCTTCGCCCCGTACGGATCTGTCACACGTTTCATGCAGATTGTGTCCTGTTCCGCGCGTGCCGGCGCGGCGATTCGGCATGGGCAGCCGCGTCCGGGCGGCCGGCCGCCGGCCTGTTTTCGGACTATCGGGGGCCCGAACGGAAACGTTTGCAGATGTCTTTCACGCGTCCGGATTTTGTCCTACATTATCGGGGCTTCGGGCCGGTCAGCCGGCACCAGGAACCTGAGAACACAAGAAGGAACAAGAATGAGTTTCGCACCGAACGGGGGTATTCCCACTGGAATGGGCGGTAGTGCGCTCGGCTCGTTGAGCGCGCTCGGCGGTCTCGCCGGCCCGGTTGCGTCGAGCGTCGCCGGCAGCCTCGGGCCGCTCGCGGGCCTGGCCGGGCACGTCGACACCGTCCAGCGCGCGATGCAGCTCGCGCAGACCGGCTTCTCGCTGATGGACAAGACGCCCGGCGCGATCGCCGAGGCGATCAACGGTGCCGCCAACCCCGCGCGCCTGACCCAGCTCAACCGCTACGTGACGCTCGATACGCCGCTCGGCCCGGACGTGCTGCTGGTCAGCGCCGCCGTCGTCGACGAGCACGTGAACCGGTTGCCGGAGATTCACCTCGACCTGCTGTCGCATCGCCACGACCTGCGCCCCGAGGATCTCATCGGCCAGCAGGTCAAGATCCGGTTCGACCAGCAGGCGCGCCTGTCGACGCTCGAGCGTGTCGTCGCATCGGGCGCCGCCGACAACGATCGTTACTTCGATGGCTACGTCGCGTCGTTCGACCGCGCCGGCAACCCCGGCAACGTCACGCAATATCACCTGACGGCGGTGCCGTGGTTCTGGTTCCTGACGCGCTCGACCGACTGCCGGATCTTCCAGAACAAGACCGCGCAGGACATCCTCACCGAGATCTTCCAGGAGCACGGCTTCTCCGATTTCGTGTTCGATATCCGGACGAGCCAGAAGCCGCTCGAGTACGTCGTGATGTACCAGGAGAGCTACTACAACTTCTGCGCACGGCTGATGGAGCAGGAGGGGCTGGTCTGGACGCACCGCTACGAGAAGGACAAGCACATCCTGGTGATCGGCGATTCGAACCTGCTGTTCCGCCCGATCGACGGGCTCGCGACGGTGCCGTTCGCGGCCACCGAGGCGAGCGAGGACAGCGGCATCGACCAGTTGCACGAGGGCCGGCGCTTCGGCGTGGGCAAGGTCACGTTCCGCGACTTCAACCACCAGAATCCGTCGTCGCCGCTGATGCTGGTGGAGGCCGGGCCGCAGAACCTCAAGCATGCGCGGCTCGACGCGACCGAGCGGTTCGAACACCAGTCGCTGTACGACCACGGCGACGACGGCAACCGCTACGCGCGTTTCGCGATGGAGGCCGAGGAGGCGCAGGCCCATCGCTATACCGGCGGCGGCTACGCGTGGCGCATGACCACGGCGGGCGCCGTCACCGTGGCGAATCACCCGGTGCTCGAGAACAACCAGGAATACGTGATCCTGCACGTGCGTCACGAGGCGGTGAACGACTACACGCAGCACAGCGCGAAGCTGCCGTATCGCAACAGCTTTGCGCTGCTGCCGAAGAAGATTCCGTACCGCGCGCCGCGCGGCACGCCGAAGCCGGTGATTCACGGCACGCAGTCGGCGATCGTCGTGGGGCCGAAGGGCGAGGAAATCTACACGAACGGCAGCGCCGTGAAGGTGCATTTCCCGTGGGACCGGCGCGGCAAGAAGGACGGCTCCGATTCGATGTGGGTGCGTGTATCGCAACCGTGGGCGGGCGACGGCTGGGGCGCGGCCGCGATTCCGCGGATCAAGCAGGAAGTGCTGGTCGCGTTCAACCAGGGCGACCCGGATAACCCGGTGATCGTCGGTCGCGTGTTCAACGGCGAGCAGGGCAACCCATACCATGGGGCGGCCGGCGAGACGATGGGGATCAAGAGCCAGACGCACAAGGGGCAGGGGTCGAACGAAATCCGCATGACCGACACGAACGGCATGCAGGAGTTCTTCATGCATGCGCAGAAGGACATGAACACCGTCGTCGAGAACAACGAGACGCACAAGGTGCTGGGGCCGATGCGTACCGTGCTGGTGGCAACGGGGAGTGAAGAGAAGCAGATCCCGCAGGGCAACCTGACCGAGACGATCGCCGAGAAGCGCAGCACGACCGCGACCACCGTCGAGGTGATGACGCCGGCCAAGGATGGCGGCGGCGGCACTCAGGTTTACATGGCCGAGCGCGGCATCCTGCTGAAGGTGATGGACAGCTCGATCTCGCTCGCGCCGGAAGGCATCCGCCTCGAGCACAAGGGCTCCGTGATCCTGATGACCGACGACGGCGTGATGATCAACGGCACGCGCATCGATCTCAACAAATAACTCGAACGAAACCAGCCATGCACTACGCAATCCACGAAGGCACCTTCGAACTGCCGGACGCGGCGCTCGACCGCACCGTCAACATCCTGATGATGAACGTCGGCCCCGGTGGCCTCAATCTCGTGATCGCCCGCGGACGGTTGCGCGACGGGGAGAATCTCGACGCGTTCGTCGCGCGCGAATGGGAAGTGGCGTCGCGCGATGCCAGGATGCTGACCGAGAAGGCGCGTCGGCCGGTGACGGTCGGTTCCCGTGCGGGCGTCCAGATCGATTCCACGCTCGAGCGGGACGGCAGGCTCTGGCATCAGGTACAGACGATGTTTCCGTCGGACGACGCCGGCCGCGTGCTGGTGATGACGTTGACCAGCGCGGCGCCGCTGACCGAAGAACAGCAGGCGATCGCCGAACGCATGCTCGCCAGTTTCCAGCCGCGCGCGGCGCGGCCGTCCTTGCTCGGGCCGGGTGACGCGTCGTGAGCGCGGAAAACTTCGCGGCCGCTCGCTTCGAAGATCCGATCCAGCACACGTCGCTCCTGGGTGAGCTTGTCGGCACGGTCGGGTCGGTGGTCGGCGGGGCCATCGTCGGTGCGTTGGTGGCAGAGGCGATGGAGGGGCTGATATTCGCCGGCCTCGCCGCGCTCGAAATCGGTACGGCAGGGTTGGCGACGCCGCTCGTGATTGCGATCGGTGTAGGCGTGGCGGTCGGCTCCGGCGCGCTGATGGAAGCGAGCGGCATGAACGATGCCATCGACGACGGCGCGAAGTCGGTGGCCAATTCGCTCGTGCCGCCTGAGATCAAAGGCAAGATCGCGAGTGGGTCGGGGAACGTCTACGTCAACAACAAGCCGGCGGCGCGGGCGGCGAAACCGGGCGATCTCGATACCGTTGCGTGTACCGATCATCCCGGGCCGCAGATGATTGCCGACGGGTCGGGCAGCGTTTATATCAACAATCAACCGGCCGCGCGGGTCGGTGACAAGACGACATGCGACGGGACGATTGCCGAAGGCTCGGACAACGTTTTCATCGGCGGTGGGACGCAGCGGGTGCGGGATGTGAAGTCGGCTACTCGGCTCGGGTGGCTGGGGGCTGCGCTCGGTATCGCGCTCGCGGTGTGCGGCCGCGGGAAGATGAGCTGGGGCGACTTTCTGAAGAGCAAGGCACCGTGTATCGCGATGAATTTCGCGGCGGGTGCGTTCGGAACCTGGCTGGGTAGTCTGGCGAGACCCTCGGCGGGGCATCCGGTCAACGTCATTACCGGCAGCAAGGTGCTCGATGGCACGGACGATACCGACTTCGTCCTGCCCGGGCCGCTGCCGATCGTCTGGCAGCGTTTCTATAGCAGCCTCGATGATCGCGCCGACAGCCTGTTCGGGACAGGGTGGAGCGTGCCGATCAGCGTCGAGCTGCGACTCGCGCGTGAACATGGCGAGGTGGTGTCGATCACGTACTGGGACGAGCAGGGGCGCGATATCGTGTTCCCGGCCGTGCCGCCGGGTGAGAGCCATTTCAGCGTGCCGGAAGGTATTTACCTGATCTGCACTGAGGGCGGCCACTATGTGGTCGAGACGGTCGACGGTGTGTATCGCGATTTCGGTCGTGCTCGTACCGATGCGGATGGCGAGACGCTCACGCTCTGGCGTCTCGAGGATCGCAACGGTAACTGGATCGAGGTCGAGCGAGAAGCGCACGATGAGGTTGTGCGGCCTGCGCGGTTGCACGATAGCGCCGGTCGCTTGCTGACACTGTCCTACGACAAGTTGCATCCGCAACGTATTGCCGCGATCGAACTGACCCGTGGTGTCGACGGTGAACAACCCGACACGCTGGTGCGGTACGCGTACAGCAACGCCGGCGAGCTGGCGGCCGTTACCGATCGGAGCGGCCATATCGGGCGACGCTTCGCATACGAGCATGGGCTGATGGTCCAGCACACGTTGCGTGGCGGCCTGCAGTGTTTTTATGCGTGGCAGGGTGTCGGCCGCAACGCGCGTGTGGTGCGCCACTGGACCAATGACGGCGAAGCGTACACGTTCGACGCGGATCTCGCGCAGCGGTCGGTGACGATTACCGACCAGATCGGTCGCGTGACGCGCTGGACGTGGAACGAGGATCAGCAGCCGACGAGCCATACGGATGCCGAAGGCCACGTGTGGCAGCTGGAGTGGAACGCGAAGCGGCAGTTGGTCAGCACGACCGATCCGGCCGGGAACACGACGCGCTTTGAATACGACGAGCGCGGACGTCAGACGCAGCGCATCGATGCGCTCGGGCAGGTCGAGCGGACCGAGTGGAACGGGTACTACGACCTGCCCGTAGCGGAAACCGATCCGGCGAATTCGCGCTGGATCTATCGCTACGACGATCGCGGCAACCTGACGATGACGCGCGATCCGGCGGGTTTTGCGACCGAGTATCACCGGGACGAGCGTGGGCTCGTGCATACGATTCGCGATGCGCGGGGTGGGTACAAGTTCCTTGAATGGAATGGCCGTGCACAGTTGACGTCGTATACCGATTGTTCCGGCAAGGTCACGCGGTTTGCGTATGACGCACGTGGTGCGCTTTCGCGCGTGACCGATGCGGCCGGGCAGTCGACCGTGTACGAAACGGATGCGATGGGGCGGGTCACGGGGATCGGGACGGCCGATGGTGCTCGTCAGGCGTTCCGGTATGACTTGGCCGGGCGTCTCGTCGAGGTTGTCGATGCGAATCAGCGCAGCACGCGGTATGAGATCAATCCGCGTGGACTACTGCTTTCTCGTACTGACGCGGCTAATCGTGTCGTGCGATTCGGGTACGACGATGCGTTCCGGCTCGCGAGCTTGACCAACGAAAATCGTGAGTCGTATCGCTTTCAGTATGACCGTCGCGACTTGGTGGCCGCGCAGATCGGGCTCGATGGTCACAAGCGCACATACGAATACGACGTGTGCGGCCAAGGCACGATCGTGCGGGATGGAAAGATCGAGACGCGATACGAGCGCGATGCGATCGGGCGACTGACGGCGAAGCAAGCTACGCATGAGCGATGTGAGTACCTGTACGACAAGGCGAGCCGAATCGCGTCGGCCGAGTTGTACACGTTGGGGGCTCGTGGTTCGTCGCTGAAGAATCGGGTCAGCCTGAAGTACGGGCCGCGCGGTGAGGTGCTCGAGGAATACACGCCGACGGGCTGGTTTGCGCATACCTATGACGAGCTTGGCAACCGCGTCAGCACCACGATCTCGGGCGAGCGCACGATCGACTGGCTGCATTACGGGTCGGGCCATGTGCACCAGATCCGCGTTGACGGTGCCGCAGTCGCCGACATCGAGCGCGATGATCTGCATCGGGAAGTTCTGCGGACGCAAGGCAAGCTGACGAGTCATTTCGGGTATGACGCGGTTGGCCGTCGTGCCCGGCAAGTTGCACAGCGAGGCAGGGCGGCGGACGAGTTGCTGGCAAAGCAATGGCAATACGACGCTGTGGGAGATGTGATCCAGAAGCGGGATCTGCGCTATGGCACGACGAGCTATCGGTATGACCCGACCGGTCGCATTGAACAGGCGGCCGGGCCGGGATTGCCGTCGGAAGTGTTTCGTTGGGATGCGGCAGCCAACCTGGTGTCGAGCGATCACCCGGGAGGTTTCGTAGAGCACAACCGGCTCAAGATGTTCGAGGACAAGCGGTTCGAGTATGACGTCTATGGGCGGCTGGTTCGCAAGTTGAGTGGGCACGGGCCGGCCAAAGAATTGGTACTTGAGTACGACGACTGGAATCAGTTGAAGACCGTCGTGACGAAGGACCGGCTTGGTGTCGGGACGACGCATTTCGAGTACGACGCGTTCGGTCGGCGGATTCGGAAGCTCAATGGGGGCTATGCGAGTACGGACTTCCTGTGGGACGGCATGCGGCTCGTGCAGGAGACGTACCACGATCGTCAGGGCGAGGAAGCGCTGACGTACTTGTATGAGTCCAACAGCTATGTGCCGCTGGCACGGATCGACCAGGGCAAGGCGGCGGCTAACGACGCCAATGCACGGGATGCGGTCTACTATTTCCACAACGATGTGTCGGGGTTGCCGGAGGAACTGACTAACGCCGATGGCGAGCTGGTCTGGCAGGCTCGGTACAAAGTGTGGGGCAACGCCGTACAGGAGGAGTGGATCGCGCGGGCTCCGCAGCAGTCGGTGCCGGAGTGGGGCGAGGTGCAATTGGCTTCTGCAACACCTGCCCACGTGCCGCGGCCGCAAAACTTGCGTTTCCAAGGACAGTACCTGGATCGGGAAACCGGGCTGCACTACAACACGTTCCGGTTCTACGATCCGGATATAGGACGCTTCATCAATCCGGACCCGATCGGCTTGCTGGGGGGGACGAACCTCTATCGGTACGCTGCCAATCCGTTAGCTTGGATCGATCCGTGGGGCTGGGCATGTGGTGAACTTAGCGGGAAGGCACAGGAAGTCCATAATTTGGCCGGTGGTGGGGATGCACGCTCAATTCGAAATTCAACAGTATCTATCGTCGAGGCCAATGTGAATGGCAAGCCGCAGCTGTTTGCAGCGGGAAGCGGAGGCCGACTAAGTCCGGCACAACGACAAGCGCTTATGAAGATGGGGGTGCCTGAAGAAAACATCTTCTACGGCAAAAGATCTATCGATGGTTTTGATAAGCTTGAGAACCATGCAGAGAGAATTATTTTGCGCAATCTTCCCGAAGGGGCTGAGGTTAGTCGCTGGGGTATCTCTTGGGGCGGATTGCAAAGAAATGCGTCGTGTCCTTCGTGCCAGCCCCACGTGGACCAAGCTGGTGGGATTTTTGATTAGGAGATGAGTATGTTCGATATCGAGGCACATAAAAAATATCTCGAATCAATTCTTGCTACAGGGAAGTTCGATAACCTTGCTCGCTTTGGTGTTTGGTGTTGCATTGGGCTTGCGCACGATGACTCAATATTCGAGTTCCTTGCCACGCATGCGGGGGGTACAAGCACGCAGATCAGACAGCGAGTTGGCGACTACTTGGATCAAGTGTGGAATGGAAACGAAAACTCCAATCCGCTAAGTGATCTGGAGCAAGTGGACTGGGATCCTGATGCAGTCGAAATGGAAGACGACGCTGCGGCCCAGGGGGCGACTGATTTGCTGGCGGGGCTATCCTTTTTGGCTCAATGGTGTACTGGGCACAATGTTGAACGATTGGTTGCATGCGCCGAGGTTCTGATAAATCGGATTGACTACTTGGAAAGTTTCGAGTTGATTGGTGGGCATGCGGCGAATCCGGTTGAAAATGAAATGAACGCACAGAAGAACTTTGCCAGGGATCTTGTTGCAGGAATCTTGTCCGATCAGGACAAGAGGAAATATCACGAGTGGCTATTCAATCTCGGAACACCTTGAACCACAAACCTGTGCAACGAGCGTGTAAATAGCGGCGGTGCGGTAGTTGGTGTCGATGTACGGCAGCGTCGTGAACATGCCTAGGGGGAACGTGCTGGTGTTCCGTACCGTGCGGGCGTTGAAGATCAACGGCACGCCGCCGCCGAGTTGTCCGCCGCCGACAAAGGGGCTGTCGCCGGGACTCTATCCAAGCGGCCAAATGACGGAGCAAAAATCGCGTTCGTATCGAACTGCGCTCTATAGTGAGTCTGATTTATTAAAATTGTTTCGAATCGTCGCGCGCTGAGGCCGATTGACGGTCGCGTCGATTCACTTTCCCCATCACTGCACGGATGACTTTGGGGCACAGATGAACTCGTGTGCCTATACCCAACGGCTAACGTGTACACAGTACGCCAAAAACCTTGGTTATAACTTCGATTTGCTTACAGATGAGACGGGACAGCTTCCGATAAATCAGGCGAGATCAGTTGAGCCGGCGATAATTGATGCCAAGCGCGGCGAATTTACGAATATCGACAACAGCATTGATCCGATTCGCCCCTTGTATAACGATGCCGTAGCATGGGGTCGAAACTGGTTGCAGGATAACGGATGGGGGCATCTACTCGAATGAAGCAAGTGAAAATGAAGGAAGTGATTGATCTCCTGGAGGGTGGGAAAAAAGCGACCCCGGAAAAAGGAGATTTATTTGTTATGCATATGAAGGGGGTTGGGTTCATCCCTGGTCTCGTGGTGAAGAATGATTTCAAGTATGGCTCGGAGGAGCTTTGTATAATTTATCTGTACAACGGGATTTCCGCTGAGAAAAATTCCAAATTTATTTTGGATAAAAATAATTTGATTGTGCCGCCCGCCCTTGTTACGGCGATGGACTGGAGGGAAGAGGGAGGTTTTGAGAATATCGGGCACCTGAATGAGTCGGATATGGATGTCTTTCCGAATCACTGCTTTTATGATCGGTTGAGGAGGCGCTATGTTGATAATGGAGGTCAGGTGTGTGAGAAATTCGAGCCGTGTGGGGTCCGTACGATTTCAAATGTCGGCTCAGAGGCTATAGGTATCTATCAGAAATTAAATCCGGACGTTGAGGTTGTCGAATAATTGCGGATCCGACGGAGAAAACTTCTAGCCGACAGGAACATGCCACAAACTCGCGCTGTTGCCGAATCCGGGAGCTGGAACGGCGGAAGCACAATCTGACGAGGCTACATGGTGCTGCGGGAGTATCGCCGGGACTCTATGCAAGTCCTGCAGGGGATGTGATGCACCCGCTGCCGTAGGCACCGGCACCGCGGGGGCAATGTGAGGACAAGGAGACGGGCCACATCTTGGAACCTCCTTGGTTGAAGAGAAGAGGTCACGTGATGTTTTGAAGCGCGTAAATAAAGCGGATCGGTTGCTTATGAGGAAAGAGTATTTCTGTTCCAGAACAGAGTTTCCATGTGGCCTCGGAGAGATTTTCACGGAATTTTTTGATGGTGTCGCGACGCGCCAGATTAGTCGACCTGACAATGGATCTGTCTACGCGTCGTCATCCCGGCACGATTGGAATCCTGATATTGGTTTTTTGCTATTTGACGGGATGAAGGACGAGCTTGAAATCTCACCACATGACGAAATCAAGGAGGAGGATTTCGAGCGCGCCTGGAATGCTGCCGTGGGAAACGTTTCTTAACGACATAGGAAATGTGGGATGCCCGTGAAAATCACGCTCCCTCAGGTCGCGCAAGTCTTATTCGTGTCTGAAGATCGGTGGAATGTGGCTAATCGATGATGCATGTTTTGTGTCGGGCGCGATGTGCAGATCCTGATTGGATGGGCAGGCTGATCATCACGCAACTGTAAGGGCCAACGTCGCACGATGCGGTCGCGCTGTGCGAAGTCGCGCACCGTGCCGAGTAGGGCAGCCACAGCCGACCACCCCCAGCGCCTCACCAACCGATATTGCAAGACGACCGCGACGTCCCCGCACCACCTGTGGCCATGCACTTCGTCCCCGCGCCGTTGTCATAAAACGTCCGCGTTTCCGGTTGCGGCACCGAAGGATCGAACGGATTCGGCGCCCCATGCGGACCGCGCGGCGCATCGTACGGCCGCTGCGGCGCATACGAACCGCCACTCCCAGCAGGCCGCGATCCGTTAGCCCGCAGATATTCATTCCAGTTCAACTCCCGCTGTTCATATCCAGGCACCGCGCGACCAAAACTATCGTTCCCACCCGCACCAAGTGCAACGCGATTCGAGGGCAATACCATATCGAGCTCGTGCTCAGCCGAAGGCGTCGGCACCACGAGCGCATCGCCCGTCACCCGTAACGGCCGCGTATCAGGCGTATCGAACGGACCACCGTACTCCAGGCGACTGTGGCTCATCCGCGCCGCATGCCCGTCATCCCGAGCCGCAGCCCGACGCTCCGACCGAAACACATTGGCACCCACCGACCGATCGGTCAGCGAGTCGCGCCCGGAAGCATCGGCGGTAGAAACAGAAAGCGCACACGCGATCGCGGCGGCGGAAGAGAGGCGGAAAGGGTGATTCATCAGCGTTCCGAAGCAGGTGATATGCGATGAGAAAAAACGGCAGATCACTGGCTGGCGGCTGGGCGACGGACGGCCGTCGAAGCGGCCCTGAAGCGACTGCGAGGCGCTGCGTACGCGACTCACAGGAAGGCTGGCTGGATTGCAGAAGCGAATTCGTATTATTTCATTAAAATAACAACGAGCTTCCAAATGTTTAGTTTTGTTTGTAAACAGTAGGATTGACCGCTTCGACCGACCGCCCCGAGTTGGTGCCCACCAAAGCAATCATCAGTTGATTGATTTTCGACGATCGGACCCTTAGCAGCCCGAAAACGCACCGAATGAAATCCGAGATCGCCGAAAGCCAAGCCCAGCAAGGTAGCAACCCAATCCGATCCACCCCATAGCAACCCAATTGCACCCCAGGCAAACGTTCTCGCCCCTCACTCGGTTGCGCCCCCATCGCCACCACCGCCACCCAAAACCTCCGTGTTTTCCCTCGGTCGACCGGCATTTTTGACAGACGATTTAAAAACGCCCATATAATTTCGACTGCCTTGCCAACGGCTGTCGGACCATCCCTCCGAACAAGCGATTTGGCAAGCGGGGCAGGCGAAACGCTTGCGCAATGCAAGACGCATCACGATGTCTTTCCGAACCAGACGTCCCCTTTCGGGGACTGCAAGAGCCGGGCCCCGCTACGCAACATTCCGCTGGAGTTCCGTCTTCTATGTGTCTCGGGCGTGTCCCATGTCCTCGCCCCGGGTGCTGTTCGATTGCGCAAGTCATGCCGCCTTTGCCCGTATGACTAAACAACATCGAGGAGCTCCCAGATGACGCTGTCCCGTCTTACGTCCATTTCCGCCGCCGTGCTGTTCGCCGCCGGCGCCGCCGCCGCGCACGCGGAAACCGTGAAGATCGCCATCGCTGGTCCGATGAGCGGTTCGGTCGCCCAATACGGCGACATGGTGAAGGCCGGCGCGCTGACCGCGATCGAGCAGGTCAACGCTGCAGGCGGTGCGGGCGGCAACAAGTTTGAAGTCGTGATGATGGACGACGCATGCGAACCGAAGCAGGCCGTCGCGGTCGCCAACAAGATCGTCAGCCAGAAGATCAAGTACGTGATCGGCCACGTGTGCTCGGGTTCGACGATTCCGGCCTCGGACATCTACGAGAACGAAGGCATCGTGATGGTCACGCCGTCGGCCACCGCGCCGCAGCTGACGGAAGGCAAGAAGCGCCACTTCATCTTCCGCACGATCGGCCGTGACGACCAGCAAGGCCCGGCCGCCGCGCACTACATCATCAACAACGTGAAGCCGAAGAAGGTCGCGGTCCTGCACGACAAGCAGTCGTACGGCCAGGGCATCGCGTCGTCGGTGAAGAAGGACCTCGAAGCCGCGAAGATTCCGGTCGTGCTGTTCGAAGGCGTCAATGCCGGCGATTCGGACTACTCGGCGATCGTCACGAAGCTGAAGTCGCAAGGCGTCGACTTCGTCTACTTCGGCGGCTACCACCCGGAAATGGGCCTGCTGATGCGCCAGGCGCGCGAGCAGGGCGTGAAGGCCACGTTCATGGGGCCTGAAGGCGTGGGCAACAAGGACGTGACGGCGATCGCCGGCCCGGCCTCGGAAGGCATGCTCGTCACGCTGCCGGCCGACTTCTCGGCCGATCCGGCCAACGCGGCGCTCGTGAAGGCGTTCGCGGACAAGAAGCGCGACCCGAACGGCCCGTTCCAGATGCCGTCGTACGCTGCGGTGAAGATCATCGCCGACTCGATCGCCGGAGCGAAGACGACCGATCCGACCAAGGTCGCCGCGTACATGCACAAGACGACGTTCGACACGCCGATCGGCAAGGTCGCGTATGACGCACAGGGCGACCTGAAGGCGTTCAAGTTCGTCGTGTACACGTGGCACAAGGACGCGACGAAGACCGCCGCCAAGTAATACGGAGTACCCGCCCGCGCATGCCGCCCTGTCCGCGACCCGGACGGGGCGGGTGCGTATTGTCCGCGCATCTGCCCATTGCGCGGCCATGGGGCGGCCCGAGACGACACCGTGCGTTGCGCGCGGCCACGCCGTGATCCGGCGACGGCATGCGACACAACGCCAACGGGAGCTTCCCGCACATGACTGACTTCTTTCCTCAATTCGCCCAGCAGCTGGTCAACGGCCTGACGCTGGGTGCGATCTATGCGCTGATCGCCATCGGCTATTCGATGGTCTACGGCATCATCGGCATGATCAACTTCGCCCACGGCGAGATCTACATGATCGGCGCCTACGTGGGCCTCGTGACCCTCACTGCAATCGGCATCTCCGCCGGCTATCCGCTGCCGCTCGTGCTCGGCGCCGCGCTGATCGTGTCGGTGATCGTCACCGGCCTGTACGGTTTCGCGGTCGAGCGCGTCGCATATCGGCCGCTGCGCGGCGGCCCGCGCCTCGTGCCGCTGATCTCCGCGATCGGCATGTCGATCTTCCTGCAGAACTACGTGCAGATCGGCCAGGGTGCGCGCGACGTGTCCGTGCCGGTGCTGATCTCCGGCGCGTTTGACATCCATCTCGGTGGCGACTTCGACGTGACCATCCCGTATTCGCGCCTGATGATCGTCTGCGTGACGCTCGTGCTGATGATCGCGCTCACGTTGTTCATCTCGCATTCGCGGATGGGCCGTGCGTGCCGCGCATGCGCCGAAGACATGAAGATGGCGAACCTGCTCGGCATCGACACGAACCGCGTGATTTCGTTCACGTTCGTGCTCGGCGCGATGCTGGCCGCCGTCGGCGGCGTGCTGATCGGGCTGACGATCGGCAAGCTGAACCCGTATATCGGCTTCGTCGCGGGCATCAAGGCGTTTACCGCCGCGGTGCTCGGCGGGATCGGCAGCATCCCGGGCGCGATGCTCGGCGGCGTGCTGCTCGGCCTCGCTGAAACCTTCGCCGCAGGCTACATGCCGGCCGAGTACAAGGACGTCGTCGCGTTCGGCCTGCTCGTGCTGATCTTGCTCTTCCGCCCGACCGGCCTGCTCGGCAAGTCGGACATCGAAAAGGTTTGAGGGAGACGCAGATGAGTCAAGTCATTTCCGTTCGCCGCCCGGCCGCCGACGCTTCGATCGGCCAGGCGCTGAAAAATGCCGTGGCCGCCGCGTTCCTGACGGCGATCCTCACGATTCCGGTGCTCGGGCTGCAACTGAAGCTCGAAGGCTACCAGGTGGTGCTCACGCCGCACTGGCGGCCGGTATGGATCGCGGTCGCGGGCGTGTTCCTGTTCCAGCTGTTCAAGCCGTGGCTCGTGCGCGCGAAATCGTCGGTGAAGCTGCCGGCCATGCCCGCGATGGGCGCGCAGCAGCAGCGCGTAATCGTCTGGGTGCTGCTCGCGGTCGGGCTCGTGTGGCCGTTCTTCGGTTCGCGCGGCGCGGTGGACGTCGCGACGCTCGCGCTGATCTACGTGATCCTCGGCCTCGGGCTGAACATCGTGGTCGGTTTCGCGGGGCTGCTGGATCTCGGCTATGTCGGCTTCTACGCGGTCGGCGGCTATACGTACGCGATGCTGAACCAGTACTTCGGGCTGTCGTTCTGGGAATGCCTGCCGCTCGCCGCGATCGCGGCCGCGACGTTCGGCTTCCTGCTCGGCTTCCCGGTGCTGCGGCTGCGCGGCGACTATCTCGCGATCGTCACGCTCGGCTTCGGCGAAATCATCCGCCTGCTCGCGAACAACCTGACGAGCCTCACGGGTGGCCCGGACGGCATCTCGGGCATTCCGAAACCGACCGTGTTCGGCTACGAGATGGCGCGCAGCGCGAGCGTCGAAGGCGCGAAGACCTTCCACGAACTGATCGGGCTGGAATACAGCGGCGACCACGTGGTGATCTTCCTGTACCTGCTCGCGCTCGTGCTGGTCGGCTTCACGCTGTTCGTGACGAGCCGCCTGATCCGCATGCCGATGGGCCGTGCGTGGGAAGCGCTGCGCGACGACGAGATCGCGTGCCGTTCGCTGGGCCTGAACCCGACGCGCATCAAGCTGTCGGCGTTCACGCTCGGCGCGGCGTTCGCCGGTATCGGCGGCGCGTTCTTCGCGGCGCGCCAGGGCCTCGTGAATCCTGAATCGTTCACCTTCATCGAATCGGCGCTGATCCTCGCGATCGTCGTGCTCGGCGGGATGGGCTCGCAGCTCGGCGTGATTCTCGCGGCGATCCTGCTGACCGTGCTGCCGGAAGTCGCGCGCGGCTTCGCCGAGTACCGGATGCTGATCTTCGGTCTCGTGATGGTGTTGATGATGATGTGGCGTCCGCAGGGCCTGCTGCCCGCGAGCCGTCCTCACGTGGAGCTGCCGCAATGAGCGCGAATACGGAACTGTTGAAGGTCGCCGGGCTGCAGATGCGCTTCGGCGGGTTGCTCGCGGTGGACGGGATCGATTTCGACGTGCGTCGCGATGAGGTGTTCGCGATCATCGGGCCGAACGGCGCGGGCAAGACCACGGTGTTCAACTGCGTCGGCGGCTTCTATAAGCCGACTGGCGGCGACGTCGTGCTGGACGGCCACGCGATCGCAGGGCTGCCGAGCCACAAGATCGCGTTGAAGGGCCTGGTGCGGACGTTCCAGAACATCCGCCTGTTCAAGTCGCTGACCGTCGTCGAGAACCTGCTCGTCGCGCAGCACCGCAAGGTGAAGGCGGGGCTGCTGCCCGGCCTGTTCTCGACGCCCGCGTATCGCCGTGCCGAGAAGGAAGCGCTCGAACGCGCGGCCGTGTGGCTCGACCGGATGGGGCTGACGTCGGTCGCCAACCGGCCGGCGGGCACGCTGTCGTACGGGCACCAGCGGCGTCTGGAGATCGCGCGCTGCATGATCACCGAGCCGCGCCTGCTGATGCTCGACGAGCCGGCGGCCGGCCTCAACCCGCAGGAGAAGATCGAGCTGCAGCACCTGATCGACAAGCTGCGCCGCGAGTTCGGCGTATCGGTGCTGCTGATCGAACACGACATGAGCCTCGTGATGGGCGTGTCCGACCGCATCCTGGTGATGGAGCACGGCCGGCCGATCGTGATCGGCACGCCGGAAGCGGTCCGCAACGACCCGCGCGTGATCAAGGCGTATCTGGGGGAAGAGTGATGCTGAAGCTGGAACAGGTCCATACGCACTACGGCGCGGTCGAGGCGCTCGCGGGCGTGTCGATCGAGGTGAACAAGGGCGAGATCGTCACGCTGATCGGCAGCAACGGCGCCGGCAAGACGACGCTGATGATGACCGTGTGCGGCACGCCGCGCGCGTCGTCGGGCCGCGTGCTGTTCGAGGGCAAGGACATCACCGCGATGTCGACGCACCAGATCATGCGGCAAGGGATGGCGATCTCGCCGGAAGGGCGGCGCGTGTTCCCGAGCCTGACGGTGCTCGAGAACCTGAAGATGGGCGGCTTCTTCGCGAGCCGTCACGAGATCGACGACGGCATCGAGCACGTGTTCAAGCTGTTTCCGCGCCTGAAGGAGCGCGCGACGCAGCGGGCCGGCACGATGTCGGGCGGCGAACAGCAGATGCTGGCGATCGGCCGCGCGCTGATGAGCAAGCCGCGTCTGCTGCTGCTCGACGAACCGACGCTCGGTCTCGCGCCGCTCGTGATCGCGCAGATCTTCGACATCATCCGCACGATCCGCGACGAAGGCGTCACGGTGTTCCTCGTCGAGCAGAACGCGAACAAGGCGCTGGGTGTGGCCGATCGCGGCTACGTGCTCGAAACGGGACGCGTGGTGCTCGCCGATACGGGCGCGAACCTGCTCGCGAACGATCGCATCAAGCAAGCCTACCTCGGCGGTTGATGCCGAAAGCCGCCGGCCTGCAACGGGCCGGCGGCGCTTCCTCTTTTGCTGTCTCATGCAAGGCCGGTTCCCGGCCTTGTCTTCATCCGATCCTGAACGTGCTTTTCAGTACGTCGCGCAGATGCAGCGCGGCGCGATTGCTGTCGTCCGTCAGGATGGTGATCAGGTGCGGCGGGAGATCGGGCAGCACGATCCCGGCGACGTGGCTCGTCAGGTTGCCGGACACGCGATCGTGCTCGATGAGGCCGACCGCGAGGCCGTTCGCGATACACGCTTCGACCGCCGGCGAACTGGCGCTTTCGAGCAGCATCCGGTGCGGGATCTTCGCCTTCTTCAGCGCATTCAGTGCGGTGTCGCGGTACGGGCAGCCCTGCAGTTGCACGGCGATCGGCAGCGGCGCGTCGGGATTGAACTTGAAGGTTCGCGCGGCGACCCACACCGGATGGGTCTTGCTGAGCAGCTCGCCGTGCGGCGTCGCTTTCGGCACCACGGCGATCGTGATGTCCAGCTGGCCGCGCGAGAACAGCGACTGCAGCTCTTCGCTGGAGCGCGCCTCGACCGTCAGTTCGAGCAGCGGCCGGTCGGCGGCGAAGCGCGGCAGGAATTCCGCCATGAAGTGCGCGGCGTACGAATCGGGGATGCCGAGCCGCAGCTTGCCGGTCAGCATCTGCGGCGACAGCGATTCGACGAGCCGGTCGTGGCTCAGCAGAAACTCGGTGGTGTCGCTCAGCAGCTTGTGGCCGTACTGCGTGAGTTCGACGGCCTGGTTGTTTCGCGTGAACAGGCGCTGCGCGACCATTTCCTCGAGCTTCTGAATCTGCGCGGTGACCGACGACGGGCTGCGATTCACGTGAGCGGCCGCATCCTTGAAGCGGCCGAGCTTCGCGACGGCGTGGAAGGTTCGCAGCAGGTCGACGTCCAGGGTGCGCGGCATGATTTGGTTTTTCAGAATCAGTGATTCAGGTAATGTCGATTGACGGAATTATTGGGCATCCCATATTCTCGGTCAACAGGCAGACAACGGCAGGCAGCCGGTCGCGCGTTGCACGTATCCGGGGAACGATTCATGTCGATCAATGATTTCGTTGTAGATGCATTGGTGCGGGACAGGAAGTTGAAGGCCGAGTCGGTATGGACGGTCGAGAATCACGAAAAGTATTCGACGCTCAAGCGCAGCGACGATGACGCGAGGAGGAAGGAAGCCGGGCGCGAGGTGTTTTCGCTGATGCGCAACCTGAACGAGCTGGGCGTGCGGAGCCCCGCGCTGTGCGCGGACCGCGACGGCAACGGTTCGTTGCGCGAAGCGATCGGCCAGTTGAGCGAGCGGCTCGCGACGTTGTCGCGCGGCCGCGATGTGCATTACATCGAGCTCGGGCCGGAGCCGGTCAAGACGACCGAACTCGTGAAGGCCGTCAGCGGCTGCGGCCCGGACCATCTGCGCTATACGGCCGTCGACATCAACGAGTCGTCCGAAGACGCGATGCGGCACGCGATCATGCCGTTCCTGAAAACGCCCGGCTGTTTCAACTACATCGCCGACGATTACCGGAACGTGCAATGGAACCACATCGACGTGGGCCAGGACGTGACGTTCATCACGATGCTCGGTTTCCAGGAAGGCAACGAATTGCCCGTGACGATCGGCCGGCTCATCCGCAATCTCGGCGGCAAGTCGACCTACGTCGTGTCGGAGATGCAGTTGCTGGTCGAGGGGAGAGAGGAGCCCATCTACAACTTCTACCGGAACGAGAACATGGTGCGGTTTTCCGAAGTCGTCAGCCGGCAGCAGGGCTTCGAGCCGCTCGGCGAGCACCATGTGTCGATCGTCCGGCTCAATCTGCTCGGCGACCAGTTCCACGTGGCGGTCACGTTGCAGCCGGTATCGAAAGCCGGGGCCGACGGGCATCTGATCACCAACGTCTGCCTGAAATACACGCCGGAGCAATTCCGTCACGTGCGCCACAGCCACGCCAATTGCCGCGTGATCGACGAACTGCACAGCGGCGACGGCAGCGTCGTGTACCAGATCGCCCAGTTCAAGGGCTGAATGCCGCAACCACGACAGCGAGGCACGCGATGAACAAGGGAAATGCATTGCCGGTGTTTGCGCGAGGGTTCGATCGGGTGAGGCTTGCGCTGCAGACGTCGCTGTCCGGCGGCGCGAATGTCGACGGCTCGCTGGACGCCGCGACGGAACCGATGCGCTGGAGCAGCGCCTGCCTGCGCGACGGCTATGAAGTGCGATACCGGCGCAATCTCGACGCCCTCGGCTATCGCGGCGTGCCGATGCGCGGCACGCGCTCGGACGCGCTCAACGCGGTGTGCCATCTTCGCGGCTTGTTTTCGGACGAAGCGGTTCATGCGTTGCGCGAGATCGGCCGCGCGCTGGAGCGCAGTGCGTCGAGCAGCAACTGGATCATCTCGAAGCGCGTGCGTGCGGTGACGGAGCGCTCGCGGTTCATCGACGACATGATGCACGACCGCGCATTCCTGCTGAGGGTGTCGCGTCTGGCCGGTGTGCCGCTGATTCCGTATCCGATGGTCAATGCGCGGTCGCAGTTCAACTACTACTACCCGACGAGCCAGCGCGACGGCAAGGAACAGCTGGGCATGTGGCACACCGACGGCACCAGCTTCGTGCTGAACATCGTGCTGTCGGATCGATCCGACTACGAGGGCGGAAACTTTCTGTTCTACGAATCGACCGCGGAGACGTTCGACCGCCACGATCGCGAACGCCGGCATGTGAAGACCGCGAACCTGGACAACGCGGGCGACGCGCTGCTCATCTACGGCAGCAAGCTGTTCCATGGCGTCGAACCGGTCGAGGCGGGACGGCGCATGTCGCTGGTGCTGTCGTTTCATTGCCCGACCACGCGGGAGGACGACAACGGGTTCTGGCATCTCGCGTCGGACGACGGCATCCCGCGCACGGTCGTCAACTGGCTGGCGCTGCAGCGCGCGCTCCGGGACGACGCCGAACTGCAGTACCACCGCCTCGGGATCGAACCGATTCGCCCCGGGGATCTGGCGGACCAGCGTCTGTCCCCGGCAACTTTCTGAGAGCCGTCGCGCCATGCAGTTATTCCTGCTCCAGCTCGTTTTCGTGTTGTCGTGGAGTTCCGGCTTCATCGGCGCCAAGCTCGGCGCGGAGACGGCCGGCGCGTTCAACCTGCTGTTCTGGCGGTTCCTGCTCGTCACGCTGTGCCTGGCGATCGTCCTCAACCGGCAGCTCGGGCGCCTGACGTGGGAGAAGCTTCGCTATCACGCGGTGATCGGCTTCCTGTCGCAGTTTCTTTACCTGGCCTGCGTGTATGTGGCGATTCAGCATGGCCTGCCGCCTGGCATCGCCGCAATCGTCGCCGCGATGCAGCCGCTCATCACGGCCGCGATGACGGCAATGGAAGGCAGCGAGCGCAGCGGGGCGCGCCAGTGGGCCGGGCTCGTCGTCGGGTTCGTCGGCGTGGGTATCGTGATCGGCGGGCAATATGCGCTGCCGGCCGGGTCGGTCGGGCTCGTGATGTACCTGCTGCCGCTGGTGTCCGCATTGGGGCTGTCGATCGCGACGATCTATCAGCGGCGCCGCGCGCTGACGGCCGCGCGCAGCAACGAGGACGGCCTGTTCCTGCCGCTGTTCGTGCAGGGCTGCGTGAGCCTCGTGCTGTTCGCGGTGTGCGGGATCGTCACGGGCGACCTGCACGTGCCGACCCAGCCGAACGTGTGGGTCTCCGTCGTGTGGCTGACGGTGTTCTCGACCTTCATCGCCTACCTGTCGCTGTGGGCGCTGCTCAAGCGCATGCCCGCGACGCGCGTGGCGACCCTCGTCTATCTCGAACCGCCCGTGACGCTGATGTGGGCCGCATGGATGTTCGGCGACCGGATCGAGGTGACGACCTATCTCGGCATCGTGGTCGTCGCGATCGGCGTGTGGCTGGCCGGCAAGCGCGTAGAGCGGCCCGCGCGGGCGCGGCGGGCGAACATGGAGGCGGCCGGCCGCTGACGCACTGGTTGCGCGCGCGGTTCCGGTGTAGCGTCGCGGTACTGTCACGACCCGCGCAGGCACCCGATGAAAGTCAAACGGATCGTCGCCAATATCGACACCCGATCAGTCGACGACGCAAAGCGCTTCTACCAACGGATCTTCGGCCTCGACCTGCTGATGGATCACGGCTGGATCGCGACCTACGGCAATGCCGAGCAGATGGACGTGCAGATCAGCTTCGCATCGGAGGGTGGATCGGGCACGCCGACGCCCGATCTGTCGATCGAGGTCGACGACGTCGATGAAGCACTCGCGCGTGTGCTTGCGGCCGGGATTCCGGTCGAGTACGGCCCGGCTGACGAGCCGTGGGGCGTGCGGCGGTTCTATGTGCGCGATCCGTTCGGCAAGCTGGTCAACGTGCTCGCGCATCGCTGAATTGGCCCGCCGGGCGGCTTCGCCGGCGTTTAAGCATGCAACGCCAGCCCCTTCACGGCTTTTTCCACCGCCTTCTTCGGCCCGCGCAGCGCCAGCCCGACGAAGTCGAGATTCTCCGCATCGCCGGCGCGAAACACTTCGCGGTTGGCCGCGTCGTGCCCGGTCGAAAACATCGCATGCACGTAGGGCACGATCGTGAGCTCGCGCGACAGCGCCTGCCGGTGTGCGGCCTGCAGGCCGTTCAGGTCGGCCGCGAACACCAGCATCGGCTGGCCCAGCATGCGGCCGTAGCGGCGTCCCGCCGCATCCTCGTACGGCTCGCCGAGTGCTTCGGGTGCTTCGGCCGCAATGCCGGTCGCGAGAAACGCGACGACATTGAGTTTTTGCCACGCGGCGAGATCGTCGCGCACGATCAGCGCGACCTTGGTATCGAACATGAGTGCTCCTTGTAGAGACGCTCATGATCGGATGCCGCGCACGATCAGTCTGGAACGTTTGTGCACAGTTGCCGGTAGGCGGCCGGCGTGATCCGGTACGCGCGGCGGAACCAGCGGCCCAGGTGGCTCTGGTCGGCGAAGCCGACGTCCGCGGCCGCCTGCGCGGGCGTGCGGCCCGCTGCCAGCAGCCGGCGCGCGGCACGCAGCCGCAAGCGCACCAGATACGCGTGCGGCGACGTGCCGAACGCACGCTGGAACAGCCGCGTCAGCCGGAACCGGTCGATCCCGGCGACGCTGGCCAACTCGTCGAGCCCGATGTTGCCGTCCATGTGTTCATGCAGCAGATCGCGCACGCGTGCGATCGCGGGTGGCACGACGGCGCTTTCCAGCACGAGCGGCCCGCGCAGTTCGCCACCGAGCCGGATCAGCAGGCGGTCGAGCGTCTGGTCGCGCGCGAGCTTGCCTTCGTTGCCGTGGATCGCGAGAAACGCCTGGCGGATCGCGTCGACAAGGCCGCGATCGTCGACGAGCGTATGGCCGAACGACGCCTCGACGCCGCCGAGGCCCGGCAGGTCGAGCCGGCGCGCCGCGCACTCGACCCACGCTTGCGGCAGGTACAGCATCCCGTAGGTGAAGCCGCCGGCTTCGGGCGCATGGCCGTCGTGCAGTGCGCCCGGCTCGATCAGGATCGCACGGCCCGGCACGCTCGTATGCACCGACCGGTGGCAGTGGAATTGCTGTACGCCCTGTTCGGTGAAGCCGACCAGCATGTCGTCGTGATCGTGCGCATCGTAAGCATGGCCGTTGAAATGCGCATGCAGGCTTTCGATGCCGGTTTCCGCATCGCGCCGCGCGACGAGCCAGTGGTCGGGGGCGCCGACGTCCTTTGCCGTTGTCGTCATCGAGTGCCTCGTACATCGTCGTCGCGTGACGGAGCGTGACCGCGGGTCGCGGGAGGGCGGTGGCGGACGCGGGTCATTCGTCGCTCGCTGCGCGTTCGTCGCGCGCATATTGAGCGGGCGGCCGGCCGACGTGCCGCGTGAACGCGACGCTGAAGGTGCTGGCGGAACTGTAGCCGACGCGCCCGGCGATCTCCGCGATGCGGCCTTCGTCGCGACGGAGCAGATTCTTCGCGAGCGCCATGCGCCACGTGAGCAGGTATTCCATCGGCGCGACGCCGACTGCGCGGCTGAAGCGCTCGAAGAAGGTCGAGCGCGACAGCGCCGCTTCCCTGGCGAGTTCGACGACCGTCCACGGGTGCGCGGGGCGTGCGTGCATGCCGCGGATCGCGGCGGCGAGACGGCTGTCGGCGAGCCCGCGCACGAGGCCGGGCGACGCATCCGTGCCGGCTGAGAACCGCAATGCCTCGATCAGCAACACTTCGACGAGGCGCGACAGCACGAGTTCGCGCGCGGGCCGCTGCGCACGCGATTCGTCCCGCACCAGTTGCACGAGCGTGGTCAGGCGCGGCTCGCCGCGCACGTGCACGTATTGCGGCAGCAGCGACACCAGCAGCGCAGCGTCGGGCGAACTGAAGCTGCAATTGCCGGCCATCAGGCGCGTGTCGACCGGGCGGTCCGCGTCGCCGATCCGGTATTCGCCGTTGTCGAGCACGACCGGGGCGGCCGTTTCGACACCCGGCGGCGGCAGTTCGAAGCTGGATATCGAGACGCCGTAGGCGGCCGGAATCAACACGAAATCGCCGGGCAGCAGATCGATCGGCGGATGTCCGTCGATCGCGATCCGGCACCCGCCATCCAGGACCGCGCAGTAGAACGGCTCGCCGGCGACCGTCCGGCTGATGCGCCAGGGGCTTGCGCCGTGAACCAGCTTGGAATACCGCGTGCTCGGCTGCAACAGTGTCACGACCTCGGCCAACGGATCGATCATCGCCGGACTCTCGCAAAAGAAAATCGGATTTTCGATTGTAGCGAATACGGATCCGGCCATCTATCGTACGAACACATGCTCAACACGTCACAGGAGTGAGTTCGCATGAAGACCGTATTGATCACCGGCTGTTCCTCCGGCTTCGGCCTCGAGATTGCCCGTTACTTCCGGGCCCGTGACTGGCAGGTCGTCGCGACGATGCGTACGCCGCGCGAGGACGTGCTGCCGCCGTCGCCGAACCTGCGCGTGCTGGCGCTCGATGTCACGAATCCCGACAGCATCCGCGCGGCGATCGACGCCGCCGGCCCGATCGACGTGCTCGTCAACAATGCGGGTTTCGGCGCGGCCGCACCGGCCGAACTGATGCCGATCGACACCGTGCGCGCGCTGTTCGAAACCAACACGATCGGCACGATCGCGGTGACGGAAGCCGTGCTGCCGCAGTTGCGCCGGCGCGGGGCCGGCGTGGTCGTGAACGTCACGTCGAGCGTCACGCTGAAGGTGCTGCCGCTGCTCGCCGCCTATCGCGCCAGCAAGGCGGCGGTCAATGCGTACACCGAATCGGTGGCGCTCGAACTCGCGCCGTTCGGCGTGCGTGCGCATCTCGTGTTGCCGGGCCGTGCGCCCGACACGCGTTTCGCCGACAACGCGCGCGCGCACATGCACGGCTTCGAGCACGAGGCTTATGCGGAATTTGCCGCGGCGGTCTTTGCGCGCATCGTCGACGAAGCCGCGCCGATCACCCACGCGCAGGACGTCGCCGAAGCCGTGTGGCGCGCGGCGACCGATCCGTCGAGCCCGATGCGCATTCCGGCCGGCGCCGATGCGGTCGCGTGGGCGGCCGAAGCGGGCTGACGCTCGCCGACACGAGCGTGAATCGGCTGGCCGTCGACAGGGTCGAGCAGGCTTGTGTGCGTGCGCAATTCGCGATGCCCGCCGGCCTGCAACAAGCCGGCGGCGCGCTGGCATGCACGTACGTGCATGCATCACGGACGGATACGGTCCGTGCTTTTTTCAACCTGTCGCGCTCGGCATGAAGGAACGCCGCGCGCGCTTCTGCTCGTCATCCATCCGCCGGCCATGCATGGTCGCGCCAGCCACCCCCACCCGATACACGAGCGACCACGCCGAGCCGGATATCTGCCGCTACTGGCCGCCTTCGTACAGCTGGTTGAGACGCTGGAGTTCCCCCGACTTCTGCATCCGCTGGTATTCCTCCTTGACCTGTGCGCGCGTGAGCCCGGTCGGCCCACCTGCCTGCGCCCCGGCGCTGGGCATGCTGCCCATCGACGTCGCGCTGATCGCCGAGTCGGACGGCTTGCTCGACGCTGACGCTGCGCCATCGTCCTGCGCCCGGGCGAGGCCTGACGCACCCACCACACAAACGACGGCCAGTGCCGTCTTGTACATGCTCTTCATCGTGGCACCTCACATGAACAAGCAATGCAACAACCACGACGCGGATGCTGCATCGTCCGCGTATGTCGACGTTCCGTACGCGCAACGTCGATCCTCCCCCGGCCATTCCCCAAAGTGTTCCGGCGACTGACGCATCGGCATGCGCGGCTTCGCGCCATGGTTCTGTCGCACGTGTCGAGTCGTCTTGTGCGCGTTTGACTCGCGCATCGTGAATCGGGTCATTCCGCCGCCATTGCATCGCGCCGGACAAATCCCCCATGCCGAACGCAGGAGTGGTTTCGTCACGCGAATGCAGCCGGAATGGCGGAATGATAGAACCCGCATGCCGGTTTAACGCCCTCTTGAAAGGGGGTATTTGCCGTCGTTGTCATGTGGAATGCCTACACTGCACAGACATCGCGAAACGTATGCAGTCGAGCGTCTCGCCATGACGCGCGAACGAATCTGGTGCATGTTCGAGGAGCGCATTCATGTCTGACAAACACGTCGCGCTTGCGAGTCATATTCGGCGGCTCTGTTCGCTTGCCGTCGAGCCGCGCCTCATCATTCCTCACGTGGTTGAGGCGGCCCGGCACATCGTCGGTGCCGATTGGGGCATGTTCTTCTATGCCGACGAGCACTACGCCGTGTCGGACGTGTACAGCGAAAACGAAGCGGTGTACGCGTTGTTGCCGGCGTATTTCTCGCACATCCACGACACCGAGCGGCAGAAGGTGCCGGGCGTCACGTTTTCCGATGCGATGCGCCGCGGACGCGGTTTCGACAACAGCGCGCACCACGACGATGCACTGCTGTCGAGCGAGATGTACGCGGATCTGTGGCGGCCGGTGTCGATGCGCCACTGTCTCGAGCTGACCGCGACGGACGGCACGCGCGGCTGGGGCAGCCTGCTGCTGTCGCGCGCATCGGGCTGTCGTCCATTCTCGGAAAAGAACCATCGCGACATCGAACCCGTGGCGCGGCATCTGGCCCATGCGCTGTCGCGGCCCGTGCAGCCCACGCTGCACGAATCGGAATGCAGCGAGTCCGCGACCCTGGTGGTCGACGACGACGGCCGGCTCCTGCTGCACAACGCGGACAGCATCCGGATGCTGGCGCTCGCGACCGGCGAGCCGCTCGCGTTCTATCGTCACGAACGCTTGCCGGACTGGCTTGCGCCGCTAGGGTCGAACCTCAAACGGACCTGGCTCGGCTACCCGGCCCCCCCTGCGACGCTCGAGCGTCGCAACCCGGCGGGGCGTTTCCGCTTCAAGGCCTATCGATGTACCGACGCGGTCGCGTCGCAACGCGATGCCGCGATCGTGATCCATATCGAACACTTTCCGCCGCTCAGGCTGATGGTCGAACGACTCGGTTTCGCGTTCGGCCTGACCGAGCGACAACGCGAACTCTGTGAGCAGCTCGTGCTGGGCCGCTCGCACAGCGAGATTGCGCGCGACTTCGCGCTGAGCGACAGCACCGTCGTCGATCATGTTCGCAAGATCTATCGCCGGCTCAACGTCCACAACCACGACGAATTGCGCAGCGTGTTCCGGACCGGGCGGCTCGACTAGGTTTCGAGGCGCGTGCCGTTGCATCGGGTGTTCCGTTACAGTGCGCGCCGGATCGCCTGTTCGAGCAACGACAACCCGAGATCGATTTCCGCTTCGCTGACGGTCAGCGGCGGCGCGATCCGGAATACACCGCCCATGCCCGGCAACTGCACGATGTTCATGCTGAGCCCGAGATTCATGCATTCGCGCGTGATCTTCGCGCCGAGCCCGTCCGCCGGTTCCTTCGTGCGGCGATCCTTGACGATCTCGACGCCGAGCAGCAGCCCGCGCCCACGCACGTCGCCGATGCAGTCGAAGCGCTCCATCAGGTCGAGCAGGCCGCGCCGGAGCCGGTCGCCCATCACGTTCGCCCGCTCGACGAGCCCGTCGCGCTGCACGACGTCCAGCACGCGCAGGCCGACGGCAGCCGGCAGCGGATCCGACACGTGCGTCGTGTAGAACAGGTAGCCGAGTTCGTGCGCGCGTTCCTCGATGGCCGCGGACGTCACCATCGCCGCGAGCGGCAGCCCGGCGCCGAGCGTCTTCGACAGCGTCAGGATGTCGGGCGTCACGCCGTCGCGCTGGCACGCGAACATCGTGCCGGTGCGGCCGACGCCCGTTTGCGCCTCGTCGAGGATCAGCAGCATCCCGCGTTCCTCGCACTTGCGCTTGAGCGCCGCCATATAGCCTGCCGGCAGTTCGATGATCCCGCCCGAGCTGAGGATCGGTTCCGCGATGAACGCCGCGAGGTTGCCGCTCGACTGGCGATCGATCAGGTCGAACGCGTAGTCGAGTTCGGCCAGGTAGTCGTAGGCACCGTTGCGCTCGAAGCGCGGCCGGTACGTGAACGGCGCCGGAATCGCGAACGAGCCGACGGCGGCCGGCCCGACGCCCTTGCGGCCGGCGCTGTACGTGGCCGATGCAGCCGCGCCGGTCATCCCGTGCCACGACTGCGCGAAGCCGACGATCTCGTACTTGCCGGTGACGAGCTTCGCCATCCGGATCGCCGCTTCGTTCGATTCCGCACCGGTGCTGAGCAACAGCGCGCGATCGAGCCCGGCGGGCGTGATGTCGGCGAGGCGCGTCGCAAGGTCGACGACCGGCCGCGACAGCATCCCGCTGAACAGGTGGTCGAGCTTGCCTGCGTACTCGCCGATCACGGACACGATCTCCGGATGGCTGTGGCCGAGCACCGCGCTCATCTGGCCCGACGTGAAATCGAGGATCGCGCGGCCGTCCGCGTCGTACACGAAGCTGCCTTGCGCGCGTTCGATGATCATCGGCTCGAACGTGCCGCCGTAGCGGACCAGGTGCTGCCTGGCGTGGCGCCAGAAGGTCGGGTCGTCGTTCAGGGACATCGGGCGTCTCCAGGGAGGGGGCAGGGGGCGCTTGCAGTCTAGGCGCGCGTCTGGTTTGATGGAAACGAATAGTTCTAATGCAAGGTAGAAAAGGAGCTAATACCTTGGCGCTTTCGCTCGAAATCGACCTGCTGCGCTCGTTCGTCGTGATCGCCGAGGTGCGCGCGCTCAGCCGCGCGGCCGCGCGCGTGGGCCGGACCCAGTCCGCGCTCAGCCAGCAGATGAAGCGGCTCGAGGAGGTCGTCGACCAGCCGCTGTTCCAGCGCACCGGGCGCGGCGTGGTGCTGACCCACCCGGGCGAGCGGCTGCTGGTGCACGCGCAACGCATCCTGCGGCTGCACGACGAGGCGATGGCCGACCTGTGCGGCACGGGGTTGTCGGGGACGATCCGCTTCGGCTGCCCGGACGATTACGCGGAAGTCTGGCTGCCGTCGCTGTTGCGGCAGTTCTCGAGCCAGCATCCGCAGGCGATCGTCGAAGTCGTATGCGGGCCGACGCCGCGGCTCATCGAGCAGCTGGAGAAACGCGCAGTCGATCTGGCGATGATTTCATTGCCGGACGACGGATCGAACGACGCCATCATTCGCCGCGAGCAACTGGTCTGGATCGGCTATCCGGGGCTCGAACCCGCATATTTCGATCCGTTGCCGCTGGCGCTGTCCGATCGCGACACGCTCGATCACATCGCCGCCTGCGAGGCGCTGGATCGCGCGGGCCGCGATTACCGCGTCGCGTATGCGAGCAGCAGTCTCGCGGGGCTGATTGCGCTGGTGCGTTCGGGGCAGGCGTTCGCGGTGATGACGCAGACGGCGGTACCGGCCGACCTGGCGATCGTCACCGGCGATCCGCGCCTGCCGCCGTTACCGGCCGTGGGCATTGCGCTGAAATTCGATCGCAAGCGGCCGTCGCATCTGACGGCGGCGTTCGCCGAGCATATCCGGCTCACGCTGCCGCTATTGTGATGCGCGCGGCCGCCACGCGGACGCATCAGTCGACCGTCGACGAGGCCGATACCTTCGCCGGGCCACGTGCATCGGCATCCGCCGTCGCATCGCGCACGCGGATCGCCGCCTGCATGCCCGACAACTTGAGTTCGGTCTCCTGATATTCGTTGACCGGATCGGAATCGGCGACGATGCCGCAGCCCGCGAACAACCGGCAGGCGCCGCCGTCGACCAGCGCGGAGCGCAGCGCGACGATGAAGTCGCCGTTGCCGTGCGCGTCGATCCAGCCGACGGGCGCCGCATACCAGCCGCGATCGAAGCCTTCATGCGCGCGGATATGGTCGAGCGCTTCGGCGCGCGGATGGCCGGCCACCGCCGGCGTCGGGTGCAGCGCCGCGACGACCTGCAGCAACGTCGCGTCCGCCTTCAGCGTCGCGCGGATCGGCGTGCTCAGGTGCTGCAGCCTCGGCAGCCGGTGCAGCGACGGTTGCTCGGGCACGTCGAGCGCGCGCGACAGCGGCGCGAGCGCCGCGCGGATCGCGTCGACGACGAGCGCGTGTTCGAAGCGTTCCTTCGCGGAATCCATCAGCGCGGCGCCGAGCGCGCGGTCGTCGTCGGGCGTGGCGCCGCGCCGGATCGTCCCGGCCAGCGCATGCGTGCGCACGTCGCCGGCCGCGACACGCGCGAGCCGTTCCGGCGTGGCGCCGACGAAGCAGGCGCCTTCACGGCGGATCGCGAACAGGTGCGCATGCGCGTCGCGCTTGCGCAGCCGGCGCAGCAGCGGCGCGACGGCAACGGGCCGCGCGTACTGGTCGAGCACGTCGCGCGCGAGCACGACCTTTCCGAACGCGCCGCCGTGGATCGCGTCCACCGCGCGCCGTACTTCGTGCTGCCATTCGCTGGCTTGCAGCGCCTGCGTGTGCAGCAAGTGTGGAGCATCGTCGTCCTGGGCGGCGGCGAGTGTGCCGAGCGACTCGATGCGCGCGAGGCACGCATGCGCGAGCGCGGCCGGATCGTCGTGCGCGGCGACGACGTGCTGGCAGACGGCCCAGTGCGCGTCGCCTTCGCGCACGATCAGCAGCTTCGCCACCGTCATGCTCGCGTCGGGAAACGGCGCCCAGTGTGCGCTGCGCGCGCCGTGCGAATCGAACCGGAAGCCGCCGACGAGGCGCGGCGGTTGCGGGCCGGTCGTCACCGCATCGCGAACGAGCGCGCGCCAGCGCGCATCGATCTGCGCGAAGCGCGTGTCGCCGGTGGCGGTCAGTTCGAGCGCGCCGTCCCAGCCGAACAGCGTGACGGACGCATCGCCGGCTTCGTGGAAGAACCACGGCGTGGCGCCGTCGTCCCACGCGGCGATCAGGTCGAAGAAGTCGAGCGGACGCAGCGGCACCGACACCGACGCGAGCGTCGGCGTGCCGGTGTCGGCGGCGCGGCGGGCCGCACGGGCGAACGTGTCGTGCAGCAGCGGGAGGCCGGCGTTCATGCGAGCCCCCGCTGTTGCCGCCAATACTGCGTCTGCTGCGCGATGTACCACGCGATCAGGCCCGAGAACAGCGTCTCGACGTAGTCACCGTCGAGGCCGGCCTGTTCGGCCCAGCGGCGCCGGTCGGGCAGCATCGCGGCCACCCGTTCCGGCGCGGGGATGCTCGCTTCGTCGGGCTTGAAGCGCGATGCAGCCTTCACGTATTGCATGCGCAGGCCGAGCGCCTCGATGATGTCGGCGTCCAGGCGATCGATGGCTTCGCGAATGTCGGGCAGCCCCGTGCAGGCGTCCGGTGTCTTCATGTGTACTCCTTTCCGTAACGAAGGGATTGGTCGATCCGTTCGACCAGATGCGCGATCACCGTCGGGTATTGGTGGCGCAGATAGAAGTGGTCGCCGCTGAACGTCTCGATGCGGATCGGGCGCGACGCGACGTCCTGCCACGCGTGCGCTTCGTCGTTGTCGAGCTCGGAATCGGCAAGCGGCAGCATCACGCCGAGCGGCGTATTGAGCCGCGGCGGCCGGTCGCGGCGATACGTCTCGATCGCGCGGTAGTCGCTGCGGATCATCGGCAGGTAGATCGCGCGCATTTCCGGATCGGCGAGCAGCGCGGCGTGCTCGCCGGACAGCCGCGCGACATCGCCCACGAGCGCATCGTCGGATTGCAGGTGCAGGTCCGACAGGCGCTGGCGATGCGGCGGCGGCAACGCGGACACGGCCAGGTAAAGCGGCGCCGCGCCACGCGCTTCGAGTCGCGCCGCCACCTCGTAGGCAAGCGCCGCGCCGAGGCTGTGCCCGAACAGCACGAGCGGCGCATGGGTATAGCGTTGCAGCGCGTCGGCGGCGGGGCCGGCGAGTGCGTCGATCGACGTCAGGCACGGCTCGCCGAAGCGTTCCTCGCGGCCCGGATACTGCAGCGCGA
Organism: Burkholderia sp. AU33423; assembly: GCF_002223135.1. Lineage (NCBI taxonomy): Bacteria > Pseudomonadati > Pseudomonadota > Betaproteobacteria > Burkholderiales > Burkholderiaceae > Burkholderia > Burkholderia sp. AU33423. The sequence continues at coordinate 2,530,160 of NZ_NKFH01000007.1, read as the reverse complement.
GCAGGTCGACGTCCCACGGCAGCGCGCGGCTCCAGCCGCGAAAGAAATTCGCGGTGCCGCCGGCGTGCGGAAAGCAGACGAGCTGCGCGCGCGGGCACGGTGACAGTCGCAGTTCGCGGATCCAGCTCGAATCGGTCGGTCGTGCGCTCATGCGGCCGCCGCCTGCAGCTGGCGGCGCAGCAGGTCGCGCAGCGATTTCTTGCTGGTCTTGCCGATGCCGGTTTCGGGAAAGCGCGGCATGAACTCGATGCGATCGGGAATCTTGAACGCCGCGAGCCCGCAGTCGCGCAGGTAGCGTTTCAGCACCAGCCTGGACGGCGCGGGTGCGCGGGCGACGACGAACGCGCACGTGCGCTCGCCGAGCAGCGGGTCGGGCATCGCGACCACGGCCGCGTCATGCACCTGCGGGTGGGCGAGCAACAGGTTCTCGACTTCCTCGGCGCAGACCTTCTCGCCCCCGCGATTGATCTGGTCCTTGTCGCGGCCTTCGACGACGAGGTCGCCGTCCGCGGTGCGCCGCACGCGGTCGCCGCTGCGATAGAAGCCGTCGGCCGTGAACGCGGTCGCGTTGTGCTCGGCGAGCCGGTAGTAGCCGCGTATCGTGTACGGGCCGCGCACCTGCAGTTCGCCGATTTCACCGGGTGCGACCGGTTCGCCGGCATCGTCGACGATGCGTACTTCGTCGGCGTCCGACACGGGGCGGCCCTGCGTGTGCGCAATCCGTTCGGGCGAATCGTCGAGCCGCGTGCAGCAGATGAGCCCTTCCGCCATCCCGAACACCTGTTGCAGCCGGCAGCCGAGCACGGGCGTCACGAGCGCGGCCGCGTGGTCCATCAGTCGTGCGCCGCCGACCTGCAGCACGCGCAGGCTCGACAGGTCGGCCTGCCGTTGCGGCTGTTCGTCGAGCCACAGCAGCGCGAGCGGCGGCACGAGCGCGGTATGGGTGACGCGCTCCTGCGCGATCAGCGCGAAGCTCTGTTCGGGCTCGGGCCGCCCGGTCGTGATGACGCGCCCGCCCGCGAGCAGCGCGCCGATCGTGCCGGGGCAGCACAGCGTGAAGTTGTGCGCCATCGGCAGCGCGGCGAGGTACACGGTATCGGCGTCGAAGCCGCTCGCGGCGCTGCACGCGCGCACGTTGTACAGGTATTCGCGATGACGGCGCGGAATCAGCTTCGGCGTGCCGGTCGTGCCGCCCGACAACTGGAAGCACGCGATGTCGTCGGCGCGTGCCGCGCATTCGCGCAGCGGCGGCGCATCGTACAGCGCGTCGAACGGCGTGAACGCGTGATCGTCGCCGGCCATCACGACGTGCTCGAGCGTCGGGCAATCGGCCTGCAACGCGGCTGCGAGCGGCCGGCAGTCGAATTCGCCGAGTTGCGCCGCGCCCAGATACGCACGCGCGCCGGCGAAGCGGCAGAACGCGCCGATCTCGAAGTGCCGGTGAGCGGGGAGGGCGAGCACCGGCCGCACGCCGAGCTGGAACAGCGCGAAACACGTCTCGATGAAGGGTGCGCCGTTCGGCAGGTGGACGACGACCGCGTCGCCGCGCGTCAGGCCGAGACGCGCGAAGCCGCCCGCCAGCGGGCGGATGCGCGCCAGCAGGTCGCGATAGCTGAGCCGGCTGGCGCCGTCGACGATCGCGAGCGCATCGGGATCGCGCTGCGCTTGCGCGTCGAGCGCCTCGAAGAAAGTCGTGTCTTGCCAATAGCCGGCGTCGCTGTAATGGCGTGCGAAGTCGTCGGGCCAGTCGGGCGCGTCGGCCGGGGAGGCCGGCGCCACGGAGGGAAGGGAGGATTGCATGTGCTGACCTTGGGTTCCGGCAAGTTGTCAGAAAATGTAAATGAGAGGTATTATCATTTGTCACAAGTGCCGCGATAGCGTCGTTTCTTTCGATATCGCGGCAATTTCATTCGATCGGGCGCCTGTCGCGCGGCGCCCGCCCGGCCCGGCCGGACAATCGGCCGGTTGTCGCCGGCGCGCGCCGGGCCGCGCGTGCCGCCTAACCAACGGACCACCGATGAGCTCGACCTCCTTCGCTTCGTCACGACGTCACCCGCCGGTGCTCGTGCCCGGCAATCATCCGGGCGTGGTGCACATCGACGCGGGCATGAAACTCTTGAGCGGCACGCTGTGCTCGGACAGCCGCGACTGGTACGAGGAGCCGCTCGAAAAAGGGCTGAAGCTCGTCCTCGTGCAGAGTGGGCAGCTGCGCTGCCGTGTGCCGGGCCAGCCCGAGCAATGCATCAAGGGGCCGGGCCTGTGCGTGATCGCCAACGACGGCGAATTCACGACGCACCAGATCTACGACCGCGACACGCCGCTGCGCTACACGATCGTGCAGCTCGGTCTCGATGCGCTCGACCGCAACCTGAGCCTGTTGCCGGAGAAGATGCTCGCGCCGACGGGCGGCGATCCGCGCATCGTCAGTTGCCCGGCGTCGAAGGCGCTGCAGGCGCTCGCGGTGCAGATCGCGACCTGCCCGTTCGAGGGCGCGGTGCGCGAGTACTACCTGAAGGCCAAGGCCTTCGAACTGACGGCGTTGAGCGCGCAGCTGCTGGCGACGCAGCGGCAGTTCGCGCCGGCCGACGTGCGCGTCACGTCGTCGGATGTGGAGCGCGTGTACGCGGCGAGCGACATCCTGACGCGCGAGCTTCAGCAGCCGCCCACACTTGATGCGCTCGCGGGCAGGGTGGGGATGAATTCGCGCAAGCTGACGGCCGGTTTCCGCAAGGTGTTCGGCACGAGCGTGTATGCGTACCTGCAGGAATACCGGCTGCGGACCGCGCACGCGATGCTGTGTGCAGAGGACGCGAACGTGTCGACCGTCGCGTACCGCGTCGGCTATAGCCCGGCACATTTTTCGATCGCGTTCCGCAAGCGCTACGGCATTTCGCCGAGCGATATTCGTGCGTCGTCGAACGCGATCGACGACGTCGAGATGGCGCGCGCGGCAATCTAAAACAACTGACCGGCAGCCTAAAGCAATCGACCGGGCTCATGGGCGTGAATGAGATAGATTCTCATTCACGGGTGGCCGCCGCCGCGCGGATCCGCCATCGAACGACCCCTATAAGGCGTGCCCATGAGCCAGACCGCTGTCGATTCCAGCATCGATCATTCCGATCCTTCCCGTTTTTCTCCCATCGCTTTTCGCTCGCAGCTCGTCGCGATGATCGCCGAACTGCTCGACGAGCCCGTCGACGAAATCGCGTCGCTCGACGATGACGAGGACCTGCTGAGCTGCGGCCTCGATTCGATCCGGCTGATGTATCTGCAGACGCGCGTGAACCGCCTCGGCTACGCGCTGACCTTCGATGCGCTCGCGCGTACGCCGACGCTCGGCGCGTGGGCCGAACTGCTCGCGAATGCGCCGCGCGCCGCCCCCGCGGCGCCGGACGTCGAGACGGCCGAGGTCGTCGAGGTCGACGTGCATGCGCCGTTCGACTTGTCCGCGGTGCAGCAGGCGTACTGGCTCGGCCGCGGCGACGGCGAAGTGCTCGGCAATGTGAGCTGTCACGCGTTCCTCGAGTTTCGCAGCCGCGCGATCGACCCCGTTCGCCTCGACGCGGCATGCCGGCTCGTGCGCGAGCGCCATCCGATGCTGCGTGCGCGCTTCATCGGGGGCCGCCAGCAGATCGTCGCGGCGCCGGACGCGCCGGTGTTCGCGCATGCGGACTGGCGTGACAGGACGGCCGCCGAGGCGGAAACCGAATGGGTGTCGCTGCGCGCGCTGCGATCGCACGAATGTCTCGACGTCGAGCACGCGCAGGTCTTCATGATGGGGCTCGTGCAGATGCCCGGTGGTGAAGATCGCGTGTGGCTGAGCGTCGATCTGCTCGCGGCCGACGTGGACAGCGTGCGGCTGCTGATGCAGGAGATCGGCGCCGCGTATGCCGAGCCGTCGGCGTTGCCTGACGCGCCGTCGACGTGGTTCCCGGCCTGGCTCGCGCGTCGCGCGGCCGATACGCACGATGCGCGGGCCGCGGCGCGTGATGCATGGCAGGCGCGGCTCGCCACGCTGCCGGAAGGGCCGGCGCTGCCGCTCGCCCGTGCACCGGAAACGATCCGTGCGCCGCGTTTCAGCCGCATCGCGCATACGCTGAGCACGGCCGAACTCGCGCGCCTGCAGGCGCGGGCCGCGCAGCATGGCGTCACGCTGTCGTCGGTGTTCGGCTCGGCATTCGCCGCGGTGCTCGCGCGCTGGAGCGGCCGTCACGCGTTCCTGCTCAACGTGCCGCTGTTCGACCGGCACGGCGATGCGCCCGATCTTGGCCGCGTGATCGCCGATTTCACGACGCTGCTGCTCGTCGAATGCGACCTGCGCGCCGACGCGAGCGCGGCCGATACGGTGCGCGCGTTCCAGCAGCGACTGCATGGTGCGATCGCTCAAGCCGCGTATCCGGCGCTCGACGTGCTGCGCGATGCGCGCCGGCAGGGCACGCCGCGCGCGGCGCCCGTCGTGTTCTCGTGCAATCTCGGCGATGCGCCGTTCGTGCCCGACGCATTCGCGCGCGTGTTCGGCGATCTGCACGACATGATTTCGCAGACGCCGCAGGTGTGGCTCGACCATCAGCTCTATCGCGTGCCGGACGGCGCGCTGCTCGCGTGGGACAGCGTCGACGGCCTGTTTCCCGACGGGATGATCGATGCGATGTTCGGCGCGTATGTCGCGCTCGTGCAGGCGCTGTGCGAGCGCGACTGGCGGCTGCCGATCGCGGTCGAGCTTCCGTCCGCGCAGCGTCGCGTGCGCGATGCGCTCAACGCGGTGCCCGCGCCCGGGCAGCCGCGCACGCTGCATGCCGACTTCTTCGCATTGGCCGCGCGCGAGCCGGCGGCCGTCGCGTTGCGATGTGGCGAACACGCGGTGACGCGCGGCGAACTGGCCGCACAGGCGCTCGCGATCGCGGGTGGCTTGCGTGCGGCCGGCATCGGTCACGGCGACGCCGTCGAGATCAGCCTGCCGCGCGGGCCCGCACAGGTGGCCGCGGTGTTCGGCGTACTGGCTGCCGGTGCGTGCTATGTGCCGCTCGACATCGCGCAGCCGGCCGCGCGCAAGGCGTTGATCGAACGCGCGGCCGGTGTCAAGGCTGCGATCGGCGACACGACGCTCGCCGATGCAGCGTTGCCGCATGTCGGCGTCGCGGCGCTGATGCGGCACGAACCGCTGGCCGCGCCGCTCGCCGTGGCGCCGCAGGCTACCGCGTACGTGATCTACACGTCCGGTTCGACGGGCGTGCCGAAGGGCGTCGAGATGACGCATGCGGCGGCGCTCAACACGATCGATGCGATCGATGCGCTGCTCGGCCTGAGTGCGCAAGACCGGTTGCTCGCGGTATCGGCGCTCGATTTCGACCTGTCGGTGTATGACCTGTTCGGCGTGCTCGGTGCCGGTGCCGAGCTTGTGCTGCCGACCCAGGACGACGCGCGCGACGCGGCGCGCTGGATCGAACTGATCGCGCAGCATCGCGTGACGCTGTGGAATTCGGCGCCCGCGCTGCTGGAGATGGCGCTGGCGGTGCCGGCCGCGGCCGACGCGTGCCGCAGCGTGCGCGCGGCGCTGCTGTCCGGCGACTGGATCGCACTCGATCTGCCGGCGCGCCTGCGCGAACGATGTGGCGACGCGTGTGCGTTCCATGCGCTCGGCGGCGCGACCGAGGCCGGCATCTGGTCGAACGTGCAGACGGTGCGCGACGTACCGCCGCACTGGCGTTCGATTCCGTATGGCCGGCCGTTGCCGGGGCAGGCGTATCGCGTTGTCGATGCCGACGGCCGCGATGTACCGGACTACGTGCCGGGCGAACTGCTGATCGGTGGCGACAGCCTTGCGCGCGGCTACCGGAACGATCCCGAACTGACCGCGCAGCGCTTCGTGCAGCAAGCGTCGGGCCGCTGGTATCGCACGGGCGACCGGGGCCGCTACTGGCCCGACGGCACGCTCGAATTCCTGGGGCGCGAGGATCGCCAGGTGAAGGTGCGTGGGCACCGGATCGAACTGGGCGAGATCGAGGCCGCGCTGGCCGCGCATCCGCTGATCGACGGTGCGTGTGCGAGCGTGGTCGGCGGCGAAGCCGCGCGCATTGCCGCGGCATTCGTGCCGGCCGATCGCGCATCGGATGCAACGCCGTCATCGCCTGCACTCGCGGAAGCGGACGTTGCCGATACGGCGCACGCGGAAGCGGCCGTCGCGCGCGCGGTCGCCGATCGGCTGCTCGACGGCGATGCGGGCTTGCCGCCGTCGCTGCGCGCCCATTGGCATGCAAAGGATGACGTATCGATTTCCATCGACGGCGCGCTCGATCTGCTCGACTGGTATGCCGCCGATCTCGACGACCTGACCGGAGCGCTGCGCGCGCTCGCTGCGGATCCGGAAGGCGCCGCGCGGCGTGTGCCGCTCGATCCGCGGATCGCGCCGCTGGCGTTCGCGGCGCGTCTGCCGGATGGCGCACGCGCGCTGCGCCAGTTTGGTGATGCGCTGCAAGCCCAGGCCGCTGCACGTACCGAACCGATGCGGGTCGCGGTGCTCGACGCGCGTGCCGGGCAATGGTTCGATGCGGGGCTGGGCGTGCTCGACGATCCGCGCTTCGACGTGACGCTGTTCGACGCGTCGCCGGGTCTGCTGCACAACGCGCAGGCGTACTTCACACGAACGATGCCGACGTTGCAGGCAATGCAGGACGGCCTGTTGCCCGCTCGCCATCTCGGCCGGTTCGATTGCGTGATCAGCTTCGCGGCGGCGCACCTGCGCGACGATCCGCGCGATGCGTTCCGGGTGGCGGCAGCGTTGCTGGCGCAGCATGGCCGCCTGCTGCTCGCCGATGTGCTGCGCGATTCGCCGCTGCGCGAACTCGTCTCGGGCGTAACGGGCGATGCGTCGCTGCCGCGGCCGTTTGCACACGATGCGCTGGCGTCGGCGGCACACGCATGCGGCTTTGCGCTGGAAGATTCCCGAAGCTGGCGCTCGACCGCCTTTGCCTGTATCGACGCGCGCCGTGTCGGCGAACCGGTCGCGCAAGCGGCGCTGGCCGACTGGCTGCGCGACCGGTTACCCGATGCGATGCGTCCCGGTGCGCTGTGGTGCGTCGCGCGCTGGCCGCTCAACGCGAACGGCAAGATCGATCGGCGAGCGGTGGGCGATGCGCTCGCGCGGGCGCTCGGCGACGCACCGGCCGCACACGATGCGTTCGTGCCGGCCGACGACCGGCAGGCGACGCTGCTCGCGTGCTGGGAGCACGCGCTCGGCCGCCCGGCGAATGCGCGTGACGCGACGTTCTTCGCGCTCGGCGGCGACAGCCTGCTCGCGACGCGCCTGCTCGCGCAGCTGCGCGAGCGGCTCGGCGTGCGGATCGGGATGGCGGCGTTCTACCGGCAGCCGACGCTCGCGGGGCTCGCCGCGCAGCTTGACGACGCCGCGCCAGCCGCACCGGCCTCGCCGGCCGAAGGCAACGCGCCGGTTGCAACGATCGAGGAGGGCGTGCTGTGAGCTTCGATGACGTGCTCGATCTTTGCCGCGAACGCCAGATCGAACTGTGGTGCGATGACGGCGGGCAATTGCGCTATCGCGCGCCGGCCGGCGCACTCGATGCGGACCTGGCCGCGCGCATCAAGGCCGAACGCGACGCGTTCGTCCGCTTCCTGCAGGACGGCGCGTGGCGCAGCGATCCGGCGCGCCGGCACGAGCGGTTCGCGTTGACACCGGTGCAGGCCGCGTATGTGCTCGGCCGGCACGAGTCGTTCGAGTTCGGCGGCAATGCGTGCCACCTGTACGTCGAATACGGCGAGCCCGCGAATCTCGACTGCGTGCGCTTCGAGGCGGCGTGGAATGCGTGCGTTGCGCGGCATCCGATGCTGCGCGCGATCGTCGAGGACAACGCATGGCAGCGCGTGCTGCCCGACGTGCCGTGGCAGCCGCTCGCGGTGCACGACTTGCGCGAGGCCGATGCGAACGCATTCGACGCGCATGTAAGCGGCGTACGCGAGCGCCTCGATCATGCGGTGCATGCGCTCGACCGCTGGCCGGTGCTGCAGCCGGAAGTGAGCCTCGGGCCGGATCGCGCGGTGCTGCATTTGTCGGTCGATTTCACGCTGATCGACTACGCGAGCCTGCAATTGCTGCTCGCCGAATGGCGGCGACGCTACGACGATCCGCAATGGCAGCCTGCGCCGCTCGACGCGACGTTTCGCGATTACGTCGTCAATGAAGCCCATGCCGGCACGCGCGCCGATCATGCGCGTGACAAGGCTTGGTGGCTGGCGCGCATCGACGATCTGCCCGCGCGGCCCGATCTGCCGGTGGTGCCCGCGATGCAGTCCGACGCGCGGCCGCGCTTCACGCACCGGCATGCGCGGCTCGATCGCGCGCAATGGGGTGCGCTGAGCAGCTACGCAAGCCGCTTCGGGCTGAGCGCTGCAAGCGTCGCGCTGGCCGCGTTCGCCGAAGTCGTCGGCCGCTGGAGCCAGTCGCCCGCGTTCTGCCTGAACCTGACGGTGCTGAACCGGCCGCCCGTGCATCCGCGCATCGACGCGGTGCTCGGCGATTTCACCGCATTGAGCCTGCTCGCGGTCGACGCGACGCAAGGGCGCGATTTCGTCGAGCGTGCGCGCACGATCGGCGCGCGGATGTTCGACGACCTCGACCATCGCGCGTTTACCGGCGTCGACGTGATGCGCGAACTCGCGCGGCGACGCGGCAAGGATGCGGCGTTGATGCCGGTGGTGTTCACGAGCGGCATCGGCAGTGTGGGCCGCCTGCTCGGTGAGCAAACGACCCGCGCCGAACCCCCTCTCTACATGATCAGCCAGACGCCGCAGGTCTGGCTCGACTGCCAGGTGACCGACCAGTTCGGCGGGCTGGAAATCGGCTGGGACGTGCGCGACGACCTGTTCCCGGACGGGATGCCCGCGGCGATGTTCGACGCGTACGTCGCGCTGCTGGGCCGGCTCGCGGCTGAAGCCGAGTGGTGGTCGCGCGAGGGCGACATCGTGCTGCCGTCCGCCGCGCCCGCCGCCGAGGTCCATCCGGATGCGGATACGCATATCGCGGCCGGCTTCGCCGCGCAGGCGTTGCGTACGCCCGATGCGCCGGTGGTGATCGACGCACAAGGGGCACGCACGTATCGCGACGTCGCGCAGCATGCGGCGGCGTTGCGGTCCGCGCTCGAGCAGGCCGGCGTCGGCGTGGGCGACACCGTCGCGGTGCTGATGCCGAAGTGCGCGCACCAGCTCGCGGCCGTGCTCGCGATCGTCCAGGCGGGCGCCGCATACGTGCCGGTCGACAGCCGCCAGCCGGCGCTGCGGCAACAGGCGATTCTGCGCAATGCGCGGGTGCGTGCGGTCGTCAGCGTGCAGGCGCTCGACTTCGAACATGATGGGTGCACGCGCATCGATATCGACACGTTGCCGATCGATCCGCAATGGCCGCCGCGTGCCGCGCGCGACATCGACGGCGACGCGCTCGCGTACGTGATCTATACGTCGGGTTCCACCGGCGAACCGAAGGGCGTGATGCTGAGCCACGCGGCCGTGTGCAACACGCTCGCCGACATCAGCGCGCGCCACGAAGTCGGCGATGGCGACGTCGTGCTAGGCCTGGCCGAACTCAGCTTCGACCTGTCCGTGTACGACTTCTTCGGCGCGACCGCGCGCGGCGCGTGCATCGTGCTGCCCGATCCGTCGCGCGGCAACGATCCGTCGCACTGGGCGGAGCTGATGGTGCGCCATCGCGTGACGCTGTGGAACTCGGTGCCCGCGCAAGGGCAGATGCTGATCGATTACCTCGAAGGCGAACCGGCGCTCGACGTGCCGGGCCCGCGCCGCGTGCTGTGGTCGGGCGACTGGATTCCGGTGACGCTGCCCGCGCGCTGGTGGCGGCGCTGGCCCGACAGCGCGCTGTTCAGCCTGGGCGGCGCGACCGAGGCGTCGATCTGGTCGATCGAGCATCCGATCCGTGCGGCGGACACGCAGCTTGCCAGCATTCCGTACGGCCGTGCGCTGACCGGGCAGACGATGGAAGTGCTCGACGCACTCGGCCGGCCGTGCCCGCCCGGCGTGCGCGGCGAGATCCATATCGGCGGGGTGGGGCTCGCAACGGGTTACGCGAACGATCCCGTGCGCACGGCCGAACGCTTCATCCGTCATCGCGACGGGCGCAGGCTGTATCGCACCGGTGATCTTGGCCGCGTGCGCGCCGACGGTTCGCTCGAATTCCTCGGGCGGCAGGACGATCAGGTGAAGATCCGCGGCTACCGGATCGAGCTGGCCGAGATCGATGCGGCGTTGACCGCGCATCCGCTCGTCGGCGCGGCCGCGACGATCGTGCTCGGCGAAGGTGCGGAGCGCCGGCTCGCGAGCTTCGCGTCGCTGCACGGCGTGGAATCGGCACCGAACGCACAGGACGACGCGCTGTACGAGATCGCGAAGCACGTGCGTAAAGCGTTCGACGCTGCGCGCTGGCCCGCGCATGCGGACGTGGCACGGTCGGTCGCCCAGCTCGAAGCGGCCTGCGTTGCGTCGCTGGCAGCCTGGATCGTGCCGGCAGGCGAGCTGACCGAGGAGGCCGCGACGGATTTCGCGACGTTGTGCGAGCGGTTGCGCGTGCCGGCGGCGCGACAGCATCTGCTGCGTCACTGGCTCGCGATGCTCGACAAGCACGGCGTGCTGCACGCGGATGCCGAAGCAGGGGGCTGGCGTCTGCGGCCCGATACCCGCCACGTCGATGCTCACGCATGCTGGGATGCGTTTGCGCAGGATGCGTCGCCCGAGCTGTGGCCGGCCGTCCTCGTCGACTACTTCCGCGACAGCGCGGGATGCATCGACGCGCAGGTGGACGGCAGCGTGTCGCCGGCCGGCCTGATGTTCCCGGAAGGCGCATCGCATATCGCCGACGCGATGTACAGCGAAGGCGAACATGCACACGCGCTGCACAACGGGATGGCGCAGGCCGTGCGCACGATCGTCGCGCGCGAGCCGCAGCGTCCGTGGCGCATCCTCGAGATCGGCGCGGGAACGGCCGCGGCGACGCGGTCGATCGTCGACGCCCTTGCGCCGCTGGTCGAAGCGGGCACGCGGATCGACTACCTGTTCAGCGACGTGTCGAGCTATTTCCTCGCAGCGGCGCGCGAGCGCTTCGCCGCGTACCCGTGGATGCGGTTCGTGCGGTTCGACATGAATGCACCGCTGGACGCGCAGGGCATCGCGCCGCATTCGATCGACGTCACGATCAGCTCCGGCGCGCTGAACAACGCGCGCGACACGGTCGCGCTGGTCGCCGGGCTGCGTGCGCTGTCGTCGGCGGATGCGTGGTGGGTGATCCAGGAACTGACGGCCGAGCATCCGGAGATCAGCATCAGCCAGGGGCTGATGATGGAAACGCCGAACGACGCGCGTGCCGAGTCGGCGCGGTTGTTCGTGCCGCGCGCGCAGTGGCTCGAATGGCTGCAGTCGGACGGCGGCGATCGCGCGCTCGGTTGCGTGGCGCCCGGCACGCCGCTCGACGCGCTCGGCTACGACATCCTGCTCGCGCATGTGAAGCGCGGCGCGGCGCGCATTGCGCCGGACGCGCTGCTGGCGTTCGTCGCGGAGCGCGTGCCGGGCTACATGGTGCCGTCGCAACTGCGCGTGCTCGACCGTCTGCCGGTGACCGCGAACGGCAAGATCGACCGCCGTACGTTGGCCGGCATCGCCGACATCCGCGAACCGGAGCCGGCGGTCGCGCGACCGGCCCACACGCAGACCGCCGCCGATCCGCTGCTGGCCCGGTTGATCGGCTTGTGGGAAGCCGTGCTCGATACGCGCAACGTCACGCCGGATCAGGACTTCTTTGCGGCGGGCGGCGATTCGCTGCTGATCGCGCAGCTCGTGTCGCGGCTGCGTGGCGAGGAACCCCTTGCGCAAGCGCATCCGTTCGACCGGCTGCTGCGCTGGGTGCTGGCGCAACCGACACCCGCTGCGTTCGCGCAATGCCTGCGCGATGCGGGTGAGCAGAAGATGGCCGGAACGCCGCCTGCCGCCCCGCGCGCGACTCGCGCGTCGGCGGTCATCCATGCGCCTGCGCCCCGCGTGCGTGCCGACGTACGGCCGATTCCGCTCGCACCGGGCGACGGCGTGCCGCGCGTGATCGTCCACGAAGGGCTCGGCACCGTGCATGCGTATCGTCCGGTCATGCCGGCGCTTGCGCGGCTCGGCCCGGTGCTTGGCTTCGCGGTGCGCGACGCGCAGGACTATCTCGACGTGCCGGCGCGCCACCTGAACGCGACGCTCGGCCGGCGCTATGCGGATGCACTGTGGCGCACCGGCGTGCGCGAGGTCGACGTGCTCGGCTACTGCTCGGGCGGGCTGGTCGCGCTCGAAATGGCGAAGTCGCTGGTGCAGCTCGGCGTCGAAGTGCGCACGCTCGACATCGTGTCGAGCTACCGGATTCCGTACCTGATCGAAGACGAACGGCTCGTGCTGTTCAACTTCGCGGCGACGCTCGGGCTGCCGCTCGACGCACTGGGTTTTCCGGAAACGTACGTGCTGGCCGACGCGCTCGCCGACGCATTGAAGGTCGACCCCGCGCGTCTCGCGCCCGGCAGCCTGCAGGCGCAGCTGGAGATTTTCGGCGATCGCTGCGAGCCGCTCGATGCATTGCGCCGCCGCGTACTGCGCGCGGCCGCCGGATTGTCGATGCAGGACGCGGTCGCGCATCCGCTGCTCGACGAACGCGAACGGCTGTACCGGCTCTTCATGCATTCGGTGCAGGCGAGCCACTGGGCCGGCGACGCGCCGTATGCGGGCGCGCTGCGGCTGTTCGTGCCGGAGCGCTGCAACCCGCTGATTCCGCAGCAGCGCGCGGCGCTCACCGACTACTGGACGGCGCAGGCGCTCGGCGGCATCACGGCCGTCGATATCCCCGGCGATCATTTCGACTGCCTGAATGCCGCGTTCGTCGACACCCGCCTGAAGGAGGCGCAATGAAGGTTCATCCGCTGCCGGTCGTCGTGGCCGGCTCCCGCTTCGGTCAGTTCTATGCGGCGGGCCTCGCGGCGTCCAGCGCCTATCGTGTCGCGGGCATCCTGGGGCAGGGCAGCGCGCGCACCACCGCGCTCGCCGCGCGGGTCGGCGCGCCCGTGTTCGACGCGCCTGAATCGCTGCCCGAGGACGTGCGCGTCGCGTGCGTCGCGGTCGGCGGCGCGGCGCGCGGCGCCGACGGGGCTGCGCTTGCGTGCCGGCTGCTCGAACGCGGGATCGATGTCGTGATCGAGCATCCGCTGCTGCCAGACGAATGGAGTCGCGTGCTGCGCACCGCGTCGCGTCACGGCCGCCGCTGCCTGCTCAACAGCTTCTATCCGAACCTGCCGGTCGTCTCGCGCTTCATCGCCGTCGCGCGACGGCTGCGCGAAACGAGCGCGCCGGTGCATGCGGATGTCGTGTGCTCGGTGCAGGCCAGTTTCGCGGCGCTCGATGTGCTCGCGGCCGCGCTGCAGGGCGTGGGCCCGTGGTCGGTCGAGCTGGTCGGGCCGGCGCTGTCGTCGATGCGCGAATGCGCGATGGTGCTCGCCGAAACGCCGGTGTCGCTGCGCGTGCACAACGAGATGGCGGCGGCCGACGATGGCCGGATGAGCCTGCTGTTCGGCATCACGCTGACGACGGACGCCGGCACGTGGACGCTCGCGTCGCCGCACGGCCCGCTGTGGTGGGCCCCGGCGTTGCGTGAACCCGAGATCGACGAACACGGGCTGTTCCCGATCTTCGGCGATACGGCGGGCAGCGACCTGCCGAGCATCCAGATCTGCGACGACGCGCGCGACACGTGGGGCGCGATTCATGCGCGCAGTTGGCCGCAAGCGGCCGTGCGCGCGGTCGATCGGCTCGTGTCGGGTGAAGGGCTGCACGCGTGCAACCAGCGCACGATCGACGTGACGCGCGTCTGGCAGCAACTGACGATGCAGCTCGGTTTTCCGGAGCAGCCGCCGGGCGACGCGCGCGCGGCCACGCTCGGCATGCTGCTGGAGCGTGCCGCATGAAAGGGCCGCTTCTTTCGATGTTGCGGCCGTTCGCGGTGCCGCTCGTCGCGGCGGTCGTGCTGCAGGCGCTGGCCGGCGTCGCCTCGCTCGTGCCGTGGCTCGCGCTCGGCCGGGTCGCCGACGCGTGGCGCGCGACGGCGCACCTCGACGCGACCGCACGCGGCTGGCTCGTCGCGGCCGTGGTGGCCGGCGTGTGCTGGCTGGGCGGCCAGACGGTCGCGTTGCACCTGACGCACCGGGTCGACGCCGATCTCGCCGATCGCTTGCGCAGGCGCCTCGCCGATCATCTGCAACGCTTGCCGCTCGGCTGGTTCGCCCGTGCGGGCAGCGATCGCGTCGCCCGTCACGTCGACCAGGATGTGCGTGCGCTGCACCAGCTCGTCGCGCACGCACCGGCCGATGTCACGCAACTCATCGTCGTGCCGTGCGCGGCACTCGCGTGCCTGCTTTACCTGAATCCCGCGCTGCTTGCGTTCGCGCTCGTGCCGCTCGTCGCGGGCGCCGCGCTGTTTCGCTGGATGCGTTCGGCGCGGTTCGCGCCGGCCGTCGCGTCACGCAACGCAGCGCTTGAACAGCTGATGGGTGACTACGCCCAGCTCGCGCAGAACCCGGCGCTCGTGCGGCAGTATCCGGGCGCCGGCATCGAGGCGGCCGCGCTGGCGTCCACCGGGCGCTTCGAACAGGCGTTTTCGGCGTGGGTCGGCCGCGTCGGCGGCCCCGGTGCGTGCACGCAGGTGCTGCTCGGCACGCCGTTCCTGCTCGCGTGGGTCGTGTTCGGCGCGATGTGGCTCACGGACGGCCGCTTGCCGGTGGGCGAACTGTGCGCGTTCGCGCTGCTGATCTGGGCGGTGGCCGCGCCGGTGCGCGCGCTCGGCCACGGTGCCGACGCATTGCGCGAGGCGCGCGCGGCCGCGGCACGCCTCGATGCGTTGCTCGCACTGCCGGTCTTGCCTGAACCTGCCGTTGGCGCCGCACAGGTGCCGCGCGATGCGTCGATCGAGCTGCGCGGCGTGCGTGTCGACATCGACGGCACGCCGATCCTGCGCGACATCGACGCGACGATCGCGGCCGGCACGACCACCGCGATCGTGGGGCCGTCGGGCGCGGGCAAGAGCACGCTGCTGATGCTGCTCGCGCGCTTCATGGATCCGGACCACGGCACGGTGCGGCTCGGCGGCGCCGATCTGCGGCGGCTCGCGTCGGATACGCGGCGGGAACAGGTGGCGATGGTGTTCCAGCAAGCCGCCGCACTCGACGTGTCGATGGCCGCGAACATCGCGCTTTACCGGCCCGATGCCGATCGCGACGCGATTCGCGGGGCCGCGCGCGCGGCCTGTCTCGACGAACGCATCGACGCGCTGCCGGGCGGCTACGACTGCGTGTGCGGGCGCGACGTGCGGCTGTCCGGCGGCGAACTGCAGCGGCTGGCGATCGCGCGTGCGTTGTTGTCGCCCGCGCCGCTGCTGCTGCTCGACGAACCGGCCTCGGCGCTCGATCCGCAAACCGGGCGCGCATTGCGCAATGCGCTGCGCGGTGACGCGCGCACGCGCGTGATCGTCAGCCACGATCTCGACGCGATCCGGCATGCGGACCAGATTCTCGTGATGGATCGCGGCCGCATCGTCGAGCGCGGCACGCACGCGGCGCTGCTGGCCACGCGCGGGCTGTATGCGCGGCTCTGGCGCGAACGCGGTGCCGCGGGCGGGGAGGCCGCATGATGATGAAATCGCTCAAACGTTTGCAGTGCCTGCCCGCCGAAACGCGCCGCGCGCTGTGGCGCGGGATCGGCTGGGCGGTGGTCGCCGCGTTGCTCGACGGCGCCTGCGGGTTGCTGCTCGTGCCGTTGATCCGCGCATGGTTTGCCGGCGCGCAGGCGGCGGTGCTGCACTGGACGATCGCGCTCGGCGCGCTGACGCTGTGCCACGCCATCGTGCTGTACGTCGCGCAACGCGGCGGCTATCGCGCGGGCGGCGCGCTCGCGGCCGGTCTCGTCGAACGCCTCGTGCGCCACCTGCCACGCATCGCGTCGTGGCAGGCCGTGCGCGACAGTCATCCGGCCGGCCTGCTGCGCGGGCCGGTGATGCAGGCGATGGGGATTCCCGCGCACCTGCTCGGGCCGCTGATCGGCGCGGTCGTGACCCCGCTCGCGGTCGTCGCGGGGCTCGCGTGGATCGACTGGCGCGTCGCACTGTGCCTCGCGGCCGCGGCCGTGCTGCTGTTCGCGCTGCTCCAACGCGGCGGCACGCGCACGCTCGCGTTCGAGCAATCGCGCGCGTCCGGCGATCGTGACATGGCCGTGCAACTTCAGACCTTCGCCGCGCATCAGGGGCTGTTGCGCTTCGCGGGCCAGGAAGGCGACGCGCGCGCGGCTTTGCAGCACGCGTTCGACGAGCAGCATCGCCGCACGCGTGCGCTGATGCGGCGCTCGCTGCCGATCGAACTCGGCTTCGCGGGCGCGGTGCAGGGCGTGTTCGTCGCGATGCTGGTCGGCGGCGCGTGGGCCGTCTCCGCCGGCCGGCTCGATGCCGCGACGGCCGTGGCGGTGCTCGTGCTGCTCGTGCGCTTCATCGAGCCGCTCGCGCAGCTCACGCAGCTCGACCAGGCGTTGCGCGGCGGCTGGCGCGCGCTCGACACGGTGCTCGCGGTGCTGCATGCGCCGCTTTTCGACAGCCCCGAGCGCGGCACGCCGGTGCACGATGCGAGCGTCGATGCGGTGCGCGTCAGCTACCGGTCGGCCAGCGGCGCGACGCTGCTCGACGGCGTCGACCTGCATTGCCCGGCGGGCGGCTTCGTCGCGATCGTCGGCCCCACGGGGGCCGGCAAGAGCACGCTGCTGGGCCTGCTCGCACGGCTCGACGATCCGGGCGCCGGGCGCGTGCTGCTCGGCCGCTCCGATGTGCGGCACCTGAGCGAGGCGACGCTCGCCGCGACGCGCAACCTCGTGTTCCAGGACAACGGGCTGTTTCGCGGCAGCCTCGCGTGGAACGTGCGGATGGGCCGCCCGGACGCGACCGATGCCGAGCTGCGCGACGCGCTGGACGCGGTCGGCCTGCTGCGCGACGCCGAGCGGTTGCCGGACGGGCTCGAGTCCGACGTGGGGCCGGGCGGCCAGTTGCTGTCGGGCGGGCAGCGCCAGCGGGCGTGCCTCGCGCGCGCGCTGCTGGCGCGTGCGCCGGTGCTGATGTTCGACGAGCCGACCGCGAGCCTCGACGAGCTGAGCGCGCGGCGCGTGCGCGACAGCCTCGTCGCGCTGCGCGGGCAGCGCACGCGCATCGTCGTCACGCATCAGCCGGCACTCGCGGCGGCCGCCGACACGATCGTCGTGCTCGACGCGGGCCGGGTGCGGGCGACCGGCACGCACGCGCAGCTGGTCGAGACCGACGCGTGGTACGCGACGTTCGCCCGCGCCGGACGGCCGTCCGACGCGTCGCCGACGGCCGATCTGGACGCGCAAGCGCGGCCGGCCGAATCCGAACACTGACGTGAACAATGCGATCCGGCATGCCCGGAATCGATAGGAAAAGCCCCTCGATCGAAAAATCGCCCGCCGGTTCTATTTGATAATGAGAATGATTATCAAATACGGGGGCGTGAATGCGGTACGAGGTGCTGGAACCTGGGAGATCAAGGTCGAAGGGCGCGCGCGTCGCCCGTTTGGGGCGAGGGCGCTGGCGTCCGTCGCTGTATCTGGGCCTGCTGATCGCCGCGCATCCGGCGGCGGCGTTCGCCGAGACGGCGCCGGCGTCGGCTTCCGCGTCGGCGGCCGGCGCGGAAGTCCGGAAGGAGGACGCGACCGCCGCGAAGCCCGCCGCGGGCGAGCTGAAGGCGATTTCGGTGACAGCGTCGCGCGGCGTGGCCGACGATCCGTCGGTGGCGACGGTCGGCAAGATGCCGCTGGCGTTGAGGGAGATTCCGCAGTCGGTCAGCGTGACGACGCGCGAGCGGATCGACCAGCAGAACCTGTTCTCGCTCGACGAGGTGATGCAGCAATCGGCCGGCGTGACCGTGCAGCCGTACGTACTGCTCACCACCGCGTATTTCGTGCGCGGCTTCAAGGTCGATTCGTTCGAATTCGACGGCGTGCCGGTGGTGATCGGCGACATGGCGAGCGCGCCGCAGGACATCTCCGTGTACGAACGCGTGGAAATCCTGCGCGGCGCGAACGGCCTGCTGCACGGCTCGGGCAACCCGGCCGCGACGGTCAACCTCGTGCGCAAGCGGCCGCAGTACCAGTTTTCCGCGAACGCGAGCGTGAGCGTCGGCAGCTGGGACCGCTATCGCGCGGAAGCCGACATCGGCGGCCCGCTCAATGCGGCCGGCACCGTGCGCAGCCGGCTCGTCGCCGCGTACGAGGATCGCCATTTCTTCTACGACCACGCCAAGCAGGACACGCGCTCGATCTACGGGATCACGGAAGTCGACGTGACGCGCGACACGCTGCTCACGTTCGGCGCGCAATACCAGACGACGCGTTCGATACCCGACATGTCCGGCGTGCCGATGGCCCGCGACGGCTCGAGCCTCGGCCTGTCGCGCTCGACGTTCCTCGACACCGCGTGGGGCCACTTCGACTGGGACACGACGCGCGCGTTCGCGTCGGTCGAGCAGAAGCTCGGCGCGGGCTGGAAGGCGAAGGTCAGCGGCGAATACCAGAGCGTGCGCTCGGACCTGAAGTACGCGGGCTCGTTCGGCGCGATCAACCCGGCGACCGGCGCGGGCGGTGCGCTGACGGGCGGCGCGTACCAGTTCAGCAGCTACAGCCGCAGCCTCGATGCAAACGTGCAGGGCCCGGTGCATGCGTTCGGGCTCACGCACGACCTGCTGTTCGGCGTGACCTACGCGAACAGCAGCAGCGGGCAGATGTCGGCGCAATTGCAGGGCAACGTGGTCGGCACGCCGGTGAACGTGTACCGCTGGAACCCGAGCAGCGTGCCCGAGCCGGATGTGGGCCCGTACCAGCAGTCGCAGCAGAACGACATTTCGCAGAAGGGCGTGTACGGGCTCGGCCGCATCAAGCTCGCGGAACCCGTCACGCTCGTGCTCGGCGGCCGCCTGAGCTGGTGGAACCAGGACAGCCTCGGCGCGCACTACAACACCGGCCACCAGTTCACGCCGTACGGCGGGCTGATCTGGGATTTCGCGCGCGACTGGTCGTGGTACGCGAGCTACGCGGAAGTGTTCCAGCCGCAAACCAAGTCGATGTGGGGCGGCGGCATCCTGACGCCGGTGAAGGGGCGCACCTACGAGACGGGCGTGAAGGGCGAACTGGCGGGCGGCAAGCTGAACGTGTCGCTCGCGGCGTTCCGCATCGACCTCGACAACAACCCGCAGGTCGATCTCGCGCATCCGTGCGCGGGGCCGAACTGCTACTACGTGAACGGCGGCAGCGTGCGCAGCCAGGGCTTCGAATTCGAGGCGAACGGCCACATCACGCCGTGGTGGAGCGTATGGGCGAGCTACACGTACGACACGATGAGCTACGCGGACAACCTCGCGAACGCGGGCTCGTCGTTCGCGCCGCTGCTGAACCCGCGCCACCTGTTCCGGCTGTGGACGAACTACGACCTGCCGTGGCAGGAGCGGCGCTGGAGCATCGGCGGCGGCGTGCAGGTGCAGAGCAGTTACTCGGCGCAGGCGAACGGCGTCACGCTGAGCCAGGGCGGCTACGCGCTCGCGAGCGTGCGGCTCGGCTACCGCTACGACAAGCACTGGAGCGCGGCGGTCAACGTCAACAACCTGTTCGACCGCAAGTACTACCTGAGCCTGAGCCAGCCCGGCTGGAACAACCGTTACGGAGAACCGCGCAACGTGATGCTGACCGTGCGCGGGCAGTTCTGATGGCGGGCGGCTGGGGGACACGGGCGGCGCTGGCGATCGGCGGCGTGCTGCCGGGCGCGGTCGCGCTGGCGGTCACGCTGGCCCGTCATTACCCGGCCGACGGCCTGAACCGGCTCTACGCGGCCGTGCTGCTGTCGCTTGCGGCGGGCGTTGCCGCGCTGCTGTGGGTGCTCGTCGCGCCCGGGCGGCGGCAGGCCGCGTGGCGTGCCTGCATATGGCTCGCGGTGCTCGTGCCATGCGCGTTGCTGTGGGGAGGGCGCTGACATGGACGCCTCATTGCGTTCGCGCTGGCGTGCGCTGCATCGCGGCGCCGGTGCGCTGTTCGGCGTGGTGCTGTTCGTCGTGCTGTTCAGCGGCACGTGGAGCCTCGCGACCGATTCGATGCAGGGCTGGTGGCGGCCATCGTCGGTCGCCGTCGCCCGGCCGTTGCTGCCGCTGAATGAACTCGTTGCGCGCGCGGCGGCGCTCGGCGTGCCGTTGCGCGAGGCGCGCATCGTGCTGCCGCAACCGGACGATCCGGCGATCCGTTTCTGCGACGCGCGCCAGGCGTGCACGCTGGCGCTCGACCCGGCGACGGGCGAGCGGCTGGCCGACAGCGGACGCGCGGCGGTGCTCGTCACGCTGCACAAGACGCTGTTCGCGGGCTTTCCCGGGCGCATCTTCGTGAGCCTGTGGGGGATCGTGCTGCTCGTGCTCATCGTTGCGGGCGTGGTCGTGCATCACCGGCGCTGGCCCGACGCGGCACGCATCCGGCGCGGCAAAGGATTGCGCGCCGCGCTGTTCGACCTGCACGCGTGGATCGGCCTGTGGGGCTCGCCGTGGCTCGTGCTGTTCGCGTTCACCGGCGCGTTGTCGGGGCTCGGCGCGCTCGGCACGGTGTCGCTCGCGGGCGTCGCGTATCCGGGGCAGCCGCAGCGCGCGTTCGCCGAACTGCTCGGCGGGCCGCCGCCTGCAACAGCCGGCGGCGCGTGGCAACGCGCGCCCGATCTCGATGTGCTGCTGTGGCGCGACGCGGCGCGCATGCCGGATTTCCGGCCCGAAGCGGTCGTGCTGCATGGCTGGGGCGATGCGAACGCACGCGTCGAGATTGCCGGCACGACAGTCGGTCTGCCGAGTACGGCGGTGTTCGAGCGTCACCTGTATCGCGCGGCGGACGGGCACTGGCTCGCGGACGCCACCTCGCGCGGCCGAGGCTTCTGGCTGCGCACGTTCATCGCGGTGCAGCCGCTGCACTTTGCGCAATACGGCTGGGTGGGGGCGATGGGCGGCGTGCTGCGCGTCGTGCATTTCCTGATGGGGCTTGCCGCATGCGCGCTGTGCGCGACGGGGCTGCATCTGTGGATCGAGCGGCGGCGCGCGCAGCAGGATCGTTCCGCGAACGTGCTGGCCGCGGTCGCCGTCGGCATCTGCGGCGGCCTCGTGCTCGCGGGTGGCGTGCTGCTGCTCGCCGGGCGTGCGTTGCCCGATGGCGTGCACGTCGATCACGTGCTCGCGATGCTGTTCTGGGCCGTGTGGGGTGGCGCGGTCGCGCTGGCGGCCTGCGTGGCCGATCGCGCGGCCTGGCTGCGCAGGCTGATGCGTGCGGCCGGCGCCGCGTACGGGCTGGCCGGTGTGACGCACTGCGCGATTGCGCTGCTTGGCGCGGGCGAACCCGTGTACTGGCCGATCGACGTGGCACTCGTCGCATTCGGCGCATTGCTGCTGCGTGCCGCGCGCCGTCCGCGCCGGGATGCGATGCGGACCGCGCGCATGCCGGCCGGCGCCGAACCTTTTTAATTTCATGCAACTGGAGACTTCGATGCGCGATCTGCTCGAACATCGCCGCCTGGTCATCACGATCACGCTGCTTTACCTGTCACAGGGAATCCCGATCGGCATTGCGATGGACGCGATGCCGACCCTGCTGCGCCATGACGGCGCGCCGCTTCACGCACTGGCGTTCCTGCCGCTCGTCGGTTTGCCGTGGGTCGTGAAATTCCTGTGGGCGCCCGTTGTCGACAACCGCTGGTCGCCGCGCATCGGCCGGCGGCGCAGCTGGATGCTGCCGATGCAGACGCTCGTCGTGGTGTGCCTCGGCAGCCTCGCGCAGATCGGCATGACGGTCGCGACGGCCGGGTGGGCGGTCGGCCTGCTGGCCGTCGCGTCGCTGGCGAGCGCGACGCAGGACATCGCGAACGACGGAATGGCCGCCGAGCACTTCAGCGGCGACACGCTCGCGAAGATCAACGCGATCCAGATCGCGGGCGTGATGATCGGCTTCTTCGGCGGCGGCGCCGGCACGTTGACGCTGATCGGCCTGTTCGGGCAGCGTACCGCGTTTCTCGCGCTGGCCGCCGTGCCGCTCGCGAGCCTCGCGTGCGTGCTGTGGGTGCTGCCGCGCGATGCGGACCGTGCACGCGTGCAAGCCGAACACAACGCGAGCCTCGTGCGCTTCGCGAAGCGGCCGCGCTCGTGGTCGCTGCTGTCGTTGGCACTTCTGTCGGCGATGACGGCCGTATCGGGCTTCGGCCTGTCGAAACTGTTTCTCAACGACGCGGGCTGGACGCTCGACGCGATCGGGAAGCTCGGGATGGCCGGTGGCATCGTGACGGTCGTGCTCGGTTGCGGCGGCGGTGCGTGGCTCGTCAGGCGGCTCGGGTTGTGGCCTGCGTTTACGGCCGGCGTGAGCTGTGCGGGCGCGGCCGCGCTGCTGTGGTTCGCGCAGGCGAGCGGATGGCTGCCGGTGTCGTCGTCGTGGGCATGGCTGTGCACGGTGCTCGGTTCGCTGGCGACCGGGATCACGTCGGTGTCGATCATGACGGCCGGCATGCGCTTCGCGGGCGGCAGCGACCAGGCCGGCACCGACGTGACGGCCGTGCAGAGCACGCGCGACCTCGGCGAGCTGATCGCGTCGTCGACGATTTTGTCGCTGACCGCGAAGGTGGGTTATACGGGCGGGTTTCTTGCCGGTGTGGCGCTGGCGGTGCTGGCCGCGTTGATCGCGATGCGGTTGCGGCGGCGGGAGGCGGCGAATTTAGTGAAGGGGGATGATGCGCTGGCGTCGTGAGTGACGTGGCGTACACGTACGCTTCCGGCTGTCCGGACGGCAGTCGGGAGCGCGCGCGAATTCGCAGCAGCGTGGTGCCTGGTTGAAGCCTGATGGGGGAATCGGAAACAGCGGTGCGCGATTGCGCGGGATGATCGTCGATCGTTGCCGGAATGCGTTTGTCGCATGTCGCGCAACGATGAGAGAAGAAATCCTGGTGCCGACGGCGAGACTCGAACTCGCACAGCTTTCGCCACTACCCCCTCAAGATAGCGTGTCTACCAATTTCACCACGTCGGCACTGCAAGGGGCGCAATTCTAACGCGACGGTGCGCGTTTGTGAAGGGGGCGTGACACATTGAGGGGATGCACGCAGGCGATCCCGGTAGAATTCGGGCGATCGACCCGACGATCGTCGCAACCGCCACCCGTTTTCTTCGCGTGACACACACCCTCGAACAACTGCAGGCCGGGCAACTTGCCGGCGCACGGCAACTCAAGCTCGCGTGCGGGTTGACGGAATTCCCGCGCGCGATCTTCGATCTTGCCGACACGCTCGAAGTGCTCGACCTGACCGGCAATGCGCTCTCCGCGCTGCCGGACGACCTGCCGCGGCTGCACCGCCTGCGCATCCTGTTCGCGTCCGGCAACCGCTTCACCGCGTTCCCCGATGTGCTCGGCGCGTGCGGGCAGCTCGACATGATCGGCTTCAAGGCGAACCGGATTCAGACGGTGCCGAGCGGGTCGCTGCCGCGCGCGCTGCGCTGGCTGATCCTCACCGACAACGCAATCGACGAACTGCCGGCCGATATCGGCGATTGCTCGCGGCTGCAGAAGCTGATGCTCGCAGGCAACCGGCTGCGCGCGCTGCCGGCGGAGATGGCCGCATGCCGCGCGCTCGAACTGGTGCGACTGTCCGCGAACCGGCTGGACGCACTGCCCGACTGGTTGCTGCGCCTGCCGCGCCTCGCGTGGCTCGCCACCGCAGGCAACCCGTTCGGCGCCGCGCCCGAAGCCGCTGCGTCGGCCGGGCCCGAGGTCGCGGACGTCGACTGGGCATCGCTGGCATGCGAGCAGAAGCTGGGCGAGGGTGCGTCGGGCGTCATTTACCGCGCGCAGTGGCGTGTCGACGGGCATCCGTCACGGGCGGTCGCGGTCAAGCTGTTCAAGGGCGCGGTGACGAGCGATGGCCTGCCCGATTGCGAAATGGCCGCGTGCCTGCATGCCGGCCGCCACCCGAACATGATTCCGGTGATCGGCAAGGTAAGCGGGCATCCGGAAGGCACGCATGGCCTCGTGATGGAACTGGTCGATCCCGCGCTCACGAATCTCGCCGGGCCGCCGAGCTTCTCGACCTGCACGCGCGACGTGTATGCGGCCGATGCGAGATTCACGCCGGTGGAGGCGGTGCGGATCGCGCATGGCATCGCGTCGGTGGCAGGCCATCTGCACGCACGCGGCATCATGCATGGCGACCTGTATGCGCACAACATCCTGCACGACGGCGCAGGCGGCGCGCTGCTCGGGGATTTCGGCGCGGCGTCGCTCTACGATGCGAACGATCGCACGCGCGCTGCCGGGTTCGAACGGCTCGAGGTGCGGGCGTTCGGCTATCTGCTCGGCGAGTTGCTCGAGCGATGCGAGCCGCGCACGTGGGCCGGCAGGGACGCGCTCGATGCGCTCGCGGTGGCCTGCCTGAACGAAGCAATCGATGCGCGGCCGTCGTTCGGCGAGATCGCGGCCGAGCTGGCCGCACATACGCGCTGACGGGCGCGCGTCAGCTTACGCCTGCCGCGCAGTCAGCAGTCTGATCCCGAGTCCGACGAACAGCAGCCCGCTCGCACGCTTGAGCGCACGCACCGCGCGGCTCATGCCGAAGCCGCGATGAAACCGGCGCACGCCGGCCGAATAGACGCTGTGAACGATCACCACCGTGCACGCGATCGTCGCGTACATCACGACGAATTGCAGCGCGAGCGGGTGGTCGTGCACGATGAACTGCGGCATGAACGCCGACAGGAAGATCATCGTCTTCGGGTTGCTGCCCGAGACGAACAGCGCTTCGCGGAACAGTTTCCCGCGGTCGGGCGCGGCGATTTCCGCTTCCCCGGTCGAAGCGGCGGCCTTGCGGTCGCCGCGCAACTGCCGGACACCCAGGAACATCAGGTACGCGGCACCGACCACCTTCATCGCGACGAACAGCGGCGGCATCGCGGCCAGCACCGCGCCGACGCCGAGCGCGACGAGTACCACGACCACCCCTTGCGCGACGAGGTTGCCCGCGATCGTCGCGGCCGTGCCGTGCGTGCCGTAGCGCACCGTATTGCGGATGACGAGCAGCACGTTCGGCCCCGGCGACAGCGTCGTGGCGAGATAGGCTGCGGCAAACAGCATCCAGGTCTGAATGGACATGCGGCGCTCCGAGAGGCGGTTCCGGCGGTCGGGATGAAGCGATGATGCCACGCCAATAATTGGCGCAGGCTTGCGCCGGAACCGTACCGTCGCGGTGCGTCAGCTTGCGTCGCGCATGTAGTACGCCGGGATCGACGGCGGCGTATCGATCGCGGCGGGCCGCGTCATCCACGCGATCCACCCGGCCCATATGCCGCAGACGATCATCACGGCGACGTTCAGCGGCGTCCGGTAGCGGACGATCAGGTCGGCCAGCGGCAGGCGATGTTTCATGTGCATCTCCTTCGATCGGGGGCGGTGGACTTTACTGGCCGGCGTAGGTCGGCGCCTTGGCGTCGCAGGTCACGGACACCGTCGAGCCGTCCGCGAAATGCAGCCGGAACGGCACCTTCGCGCCGGGCGCGACGGCCTGGCACGGTTGCTCCAGCATCACGTGATAGCTCTTCGGCTTGAAGGTCACCCTGCCGTGCGCGGGCACTTCGACGGCGTCGACATGGACCATCTTCGCAGTGCTGCCGCTCGTTTGGGTTTCATGCAGCATCGCCATCCCGTACGCCGGCGAGTCGAGGCCCGTCAGCGTGACGGGTGCGTCGCCGTCGTTCTTCAGCGTGAAGTAGCCGGATGACGGCACGGTTGCCGGCATCGCGCGAATCCAGCAGTTTTCTGCCTGCACGGCCGGCGCGGCGAACGTGGCGGGGGCTTGCAGCGCCAGCAGGGCGAACAGCAGGCCGGTCGGAATCGAGCGCTTCATGATTGGTTTTCCTGATGGGTAGATGTAGCGGGAAAGGGGGCGACGCGGCCGGTGCGGAACGCCGATGCGCGTCGCCAACATCATTTCAGCGTGAACGCGTAATGGCCTTGTGTGCGATGGCCGTCGCTGGCCACCGCGATCCACGCGACCGTATACGTACCGGCCGTCAGATTGGTCAGCGCGACCTGCATGCGTTTCCGGTTGCCTGCATCGACGGACGATTTCCCGTCGACGACCGATTGCCCTTGGCTGTCGGTGACGGCGATCGAGCTGAAAGCGGGCTCGAGCGCTTCGCTGAAACCGATCGTGACCGCGTGCGGCGCGACCGAAAGCGTGGCGTCGGCGGCGGGTGTCTGCGTCTTCGGGAGCGCGTGGGCCTGGGCGGCCTGGAAGACAACGAAGCCGAGCGCGGCGAGCGCGCCGCGAATGAAAGAGGTGGTATTCATGATCGAGTGTGCGAGTAGCGAATCGGATGGAGCGACACGGATTCGACGGACGGATGCACGAGCACGCTCGCGGCAGCACCGGTGGCGGCCGGCACCAGCGCGAACGTGTGCGGCCGGACGCTCGCCCGCGAGCGAATGTCGGCGCGACAGTACGAACCGGAAGCAGCCAGCCGCACGCACGGCACGACGCCGCGCGCAATACGGTGACACATGATCGTCCTTCGAAACGTGACAGGTCGCGCACGCCGGCGGCGTGCGCGGGCCACGCAATGCTTCATGGCATCACGGGCATTGACGACGAATCAGGACGCGATCGGAGGGGCGCGCGGTTGCGCGGCCGTGAGCGGCAGCGCGCGGCGCAGGCTGTCGAAGCGGGTCGCTTCGCGATGCTGAATGACGTGCACGTTGGCCGCGAACGTCAGTTCGGGCGCGGGCAGTGCAGGTGTGTGGGCAAGCAGGCTGCAATAGCCGCATGCCTGGAGGTGGGCCGTCAGGCTCTTCCGTGACGAATCGGCGGCGCGCTCGCCGGTGGCCGGCGTGGCCGTGCAGTAGCCGGCCAGCAGCGTATCGACGCGCTGCTGCGTCGTCAGTGCCTGCGAGATCGTCGGCGCGAGCGCCGTCATCAGGATGGCGAGCATCCCGATCAGACTGCCGATCTTCCGGAGGCGACGACTCAGCATGCGATGTGCGGCGACGTACAGGCGACGATGGAGCGGATTATGCCACGCACGTCGCTTCGCATGTCGGCCCGGACGTGCGGCGTGGCGGCGCGCTACGCGTGCTTCGCCAGGTATTTCGTGATCAGCATCATCTGCGCGGCCCAGCCGTGGTCGTTCATCTCGCGTGCCTTCGCGCGGCGGGCTTCGATCAACTGATCGAAGCCCGTTTCGGTGACCGTGAGCAGCGTGCCGCCAGCCTGTGCGGCGAGCGCGAACGTGACGACCGTCATCGGCTCGGACGAGTAGTCAAAATTCGGATCGATCGCGAACGGATGCCAGCGAAACGAGAACAGTTGCTTCGGCTCGATGCGATCGACGACGATTTCGAACACAGTGCCTGCATACGGTTCTTGCGCTTTGGCGACGTCGTCGTCGACGCGTGTCGGCGTGATGCGGCCGAACAGCGGCTGGCCGGCCGCGAACGGGCCGTCGAACGTGACGCCGAACCACTGGCCGAATTCGCCGGAATTGCTGACGGCTTCCCACACGCGGTCGGGCGATGCGTCGAGCTGAGCCTGTTTTTCGATGCGATCGGTTTGCTGGGTCATGACGTTCTCCACTCAGGATCAACCTTTGCCGGACGGCACGCGCGAGCGCGCGCCGCGTCTAGTCGAGCATGACCGCGTCGGGCACGTCGAGCACGAGGTCCGACGTCGCGACGGCCACGCACGGCAGCGTATAGCCGTCGGCCTTTTCCTCGCGGCTCAGCCCCGGCCATTCGATCGTGTAGCGTACGCTGCCGCTGACGATCCGGCAAAGGCAGCTTCGGCACGTGCCGTTGCGGCACGAGCGTGGCAGCGACACGTGCGCGAACGCGGCGGCTTCGAGCAGCGTCAGCGAATCGGGCGCATCGAAGGTCGCGCCGAGCGGTTCGATGCGCACGAGGGGAGGGTGTTCCGGATCGGTCATGGCGGAGGCAGGGACGGGCGGCGGTTCGGCGGCAACGCGCCAAGCATACCCGAACGTGCTGGCGGCCGGCGCCGGCCGGCCGCTGGCGTCAATGCCGGCGCAGGTGCCGGTACACGGTATTGCGGGCGAGACCGAGCTCGCGCGCGGCCGCCGACACGTTGCCGCCATGCCGCGCGAGCACGGCATCGATCACCGCGGCCTGATGGCTTTGCAGCGTCGTGCCTTCGCGCGTGCCGGCCGATGCGGCCGGCGTTGCGGCGGGCGCCGCCGGTGCGTCGTCGCAATCGAGCCAGAAATCGTCGGGCAAATGGGCGAGCGTGATTTCCGCTTCGTCTTCGGCGAGCATGCCGGCCGTGCGCAGCACGTTGGTCATCTGGCGCAGGTTGCCGGGCCAGCGGTGGCGCGTGAACGCGTCGAGCACCTCGGCCGCGATGCGGCGCGGCATTGGTTCGCTGCGCGCGAGCCGCGCGAGAATCCGCTCGACGAGCGCGGGCAGGTCGGTGCGGGCGGCAAGCGCCGGCAGCGTGACCGCGAGCCCGTTGATCCGGTAGAACAGGTCTTCGCGGAACGTGCCTTCCGCGATCATCGCGCGCAGGTCGCGGTGGGTCGCGCAGACCACGCGCACGTCGACCGGCACCGCGCGTGCGCCACCGAGCGGCATCACCGCGCGTTCCTGCAGCACACGCATCAGCCGGACCTGCTGCGCGAGCGGCATGTCGCCGATTTCGTCGAGAAACAGCGTGCCGCCGTCGGCCTGCACGATCTTGCCGGGGCTGCCGCGCTTGCGTGCGCCGGTGAATGCGCCGTCTTCGTAACCGAACAGCTCGGCCTCGATCAGCGAATCGGGCAGCGCCGCGCAGTTGACCGCGACGAACGGGCCGTCCGCGCGCGGCGATGCCTGGTGCAGGGCGCGCGCGAGCCATTCCTTGCCGGTGCCGGTCTGGCCGAGGATCAGCAGCGGCAGGTCGCGCCCGCGGATCTTCGCGACGCGTTCGAGCACGGCGGCCATGCGTGCGTCGCCCGTGTCGAGCGTCGCGAACGTGATCGTGTCGGGGTCCGGCGTGCGCACCCGTGCGGCTGGCGCGGGCGGCGTGACGGCGACGGTGGTCTTGTGCGCTTCCGCGAATTCGCAGCGCGCCAGTACGCGTACGCCGGTCGACAGCGTGAGGCGGAACATCGCACCGGGCGCGCGTGCCGCCTGTTGCGCGAGCTGGCCGAAGCGCATGCCGAACAGCGCGTCGCTGGCCTGATGCTGCAGTGCGTCGAACGATGCGCCGAGCTGGAATTGTGCGCTGCGGTTCGCGGCGATCAGCCCGCCGTCGGGGCCGAATGCAACGAGCCCGGCAAACAACGAATCGACGCATTCCTCGTGCGCATGAAAGCGCAGCCGCAACGCTTCCGCGCACTGGTTCGCGAACAGGTGGTTCTCGATCAGTTGCGCGGACATCCGCACGAGCGCGAGCGTATGCGGGCTCGAGCCGCGCGGGTCGCCGCTGACGTCGAGCGTGCCGAGCGTGCGGCCGAACGGGTCGAAGATCGGTGCGCACGAGCAGGTGAGGATGTGATTGGCGCGCAGGAAGTGTTCGGACCCATGCACGGCGACGGCCTGGCCCGATGCGAGCGCGGTGCCGATCGCGTTGGTGCCGCGTGCGCCTTCCGCCCACGACACGCCGGTACACAGCGCGACGCGGTTGGCTTTCTCGATGAAGTCCGCGTCGCCGATGCTGTGCAGGATCACGCCGTCGGCGTCGGTCAGCAGCACGAGGCTTTGCGTGTCGGCGATCTGCGCGTGGAGGTTCTCCATCACCGGGCGCGCGTGCGAGAACAGTGCGTGATTCGTGTCGAGCAGTTCGCGCAGCGCGACGCGCGACAGCGGCGAGAAATCCGGGCGTTCGTGCGCACGCAGGCCGACCGCGGTCGAACGCGCATGCGCCTGCGCGAGCAGGTCGGTGCGACCCGCGGTGGCGGGCAGCACGAAGGGTTGCGGCATGACTTGTCTCCTGTCGACCCGAGTTAGCGCTTTAGCGCTTACTCGGGTCCCATGCTTCGCGGTCGACCCGAGTTAGCGCTTTAGCGCTTACTCGGGTCCCATGCTTCGCGGTCGAGCCCGGTCAGCATTTCAACGCTCACTCAGGCCCCATGCTCCTCGAATTCGGCCGATCCGGCGCACGCCTACGCACTGAAATCCTCGACGGATTTCCGCCTTCGCGTGCGGCGCACCATCGGTGTGCGACCGGCAACCATCCGGGTACGCATCATCATACAAGCGCCGCGTACGAAGCGCGACCGCGAACAAAATCCCCTTGCTTTTAAATGCCCGCCTGCAATGATGGAAATGGAGCACGCACGCGCCGTGTTCCGCATCGCAACATGCATGCGACGCGACATGCATCCGTTCGGGAGACGCATCATGGTTCGGACGGAACTGAGAGTCGTGCTGGCGGCCATCGCCACCTTCATCATGCTGGGCGGCATCGCCGTGGCGATCCACGGGCTGCTGTTCGATCTGACCGATGCGGTGCGATACGGGGCGGCCGCGATCGCGGTGGGCGCCACGACTGCTGCCATCGCGCTCAACGTCTGGCCGAACGACCCTCACTGACGCCGTTTCCGAAACGGTGCCGGATGCCGCGCATGATCAGATGAAATGCGCGTCGGAACGACGCACGCCGGAAAATTTGTCTCCTGCGCGAAACCGTCTAAAGTGGAAATCAACCGGCATGCATTGTCCGCGCCTATCCCCGCGGGCCGTGCCTCCGCCGGCGAGCCCGCGTACACTTCGTCCGGCCGGTAGCGGACGACGGACGCGGTCATTCGTTTTCTACCGGTCGAGGCGGCTCCCAATGCAGATCCATTTCACGAACGAGAAGCCCGAGTATTCGGGGCGCGACCTGATGCTGGCGTTCACGGCGTTGGTCAATGGCGAGCGCGTCCAATGTCAGATCACCGCCGAGGCGCTGGAAGATCACTTCGGCGCGGCGTCGCCGCGCTTCGAGGACATGGTCGGCGCGTTCGACCAGCACCGCGACCGTATCGAGGCGGCTGCACGGCGCCTGCTGTCGGAGACGCGCGCGCAATGCGTGACGCTGCGCAGCGGCTACGTCCGCTTCTACGAGGCCAACTGGCGCTGACGACACGACGCTCGTCTTGCGGCGCACGTCGCTGAACGCTGCGCACGCGAAGACGTTGCGTTGCACGCAATGCCGTTCGGCGGGGCCGGGCGGCATTTTCGTATGCGGGCCGCACCGGATTGCCCGAGCGTCGGTATCGCCGTGCGTGTCGCTTCTTCAGGATCGCAGAAGAATCGTCCGAAAACGGAAACGCCACCCGAAGGTGGCGTTTTTTCATCGTGCATCATGCAGCGCGCCGAAGCGCCGCCGTCATTCGCTGCCGAGATAGAAGAAGCGGAACAGGAACACGGCGGCGATGAGCCACACGATCGGCTTGACCGAGCGGGCCTGGCCCGTCAGCAGCTTGAGGCCGCCGTACGCGATGAAGCCGAATGCCACGCCGTTCGCGATCGAGTACGTGAACGGCATCAGCAGCGCGGTCAGCGCGGCCGGCACGGCTTCCGTTGCATCGTCCCACGGCACCTCGACCATCTCGCGCAGCATCAGGCACGACACGTACAGCAGTGCCGGTGCGGTCGCGTATGCCGGCACGACGCCGGCGAGCGGCGCGATGAACAGGCACGCGAGGAACAGCACCGCGACGGTGATGGCCGTCACACCGGTGCGGCCGCCGGCCTGCACGCCCGATGCGCTTTCGATATACGCGGTGGTCGACGACGTGCCGAGCACCGAGCCCGCGACGATCGCCGTGCTGTCGGCGAGCAGCGCCTTGTTCAGGCGGTTCATCTTGCCTTCGACGAGCAGGCCCGCGCGGTTCGCGACGCCCATCAGCGTGCCCGTCGCGTCGAACAGCTCGACGAGGAAGAACACGAGGATCACGTTGATGATGCCGGTCGACAGCGCGGCGCCGATGTCGAGCTTGAACAGCGTCGCGTCGATCGACGGCGGCGCGGAGAACACGCCGTGGAACTGGTTGTCACCGAAGAAGAACGACAGGACCGTGACGCCGATGATGCCGATCAGGATCGCGCCGCGCACGCGCAGGTGGTCGAGCGTGACGATCGTGAAGAAGCCGACGATCGCGAGGATCGTGTCGTGCTTGTGCAGGTCGCCCAGCGTGACGAGCGTGGCCGGGCTGCCGACGATCACGCCCGACGTCTTCAGCGAAATGATGCCGAGGAACAGGCCGATACCGGCGGTGATCGAGATCCGCAGCGATTTCGGAATTCCGTTGACGATCGCCTCTCGTACGCGGAACAGCGTGACGAGCAGGAACAGGCAGCCGGAAATGAACACCGCGCCGAGCGCGGCTTGCCACGTGAAGCCCATCCCCTTGACGACCGTGTACGCGAAATACGCGTTCAGGCCCATGCCGGGCGCGCATGCGATCGGGTAGTTCGCGTACAGCCCCATGATGAGCGACGCCAGCGCCGCGACGAGGCAGGTCGCGACGAACACGGATTCCTTCGGCATGCCGGCGTCGCCGAGGATCGCGGGGTTGACGAAGATGATGTAGGCCATCGTCAGGAACGTGGTGACGCCCGCGAGTATTTCGGTGCGGAAGTCGGTGCCGGCTTCAGCGAAGCCGAAATACCGCTTGATGGATTCCATGAAGGCGTTTCTCCGGTCGGTTGTCGTGTTGCTTGTTGTGCCGAATTGTTGTAAAGGCAGCGCGGCCGGCGTACTGTAACCAGCCACTATTGCCCGGCTATCGGCGGATTGTAATAGCGCGGATAGCTCGGACGATATAGTTGGAGGGCACGATCGACAGATCGATCGGCTGCCTGCGCGCGAACGGTCTGGCAGCCCGGCCGCGCGACGAAGGCGCGCATTTTACCGGTTCGGGCGGAGCAGGCCGGAAGAAATGGCTGAAACGGGAGCGGGATGCGCGAACCACGCCGGCCGATGCGCGCGCAACGGCATGCAAGACGGCACGCGCGGTGTATCGCGCGTGGCCGGTGCGGGATGACATCCGACTGAAACGGAGCGCCCGCATGCTGCACGAACGCGGTGCAGGCAGCGCGGGTGCGCGAATGCACGTGCGCGGCCGGTACGGATGCCCGGCAGCGGCGTGCGGCGGCCATTCGTCAGTCCAGGCGGGTGCAGAGATCGGGCTATCGTGCGCCGAAGCCGTCCCGTCCGCAACTGTCATTTCGTGATGCCGGGGCGACTGTGGTTTCTGTGTAAAAGATTGCAAGACCCCATCGCATAAACCGGCAAGTCTTTCTAGGATAGATACACCGCGCATGCACACGCCGGCCGGTAATTGCCGACGCGGGGGAGTCGCAGTCCGTGCAGGCCGGGCGGTGAAGTGCGGTCAAGGCCGTTGCGTGTTCGGGCAGGCACGGCCGCTTGCGATTGCCCGATGCGGGTTCGTCCGTAATCACGGAGGTCAGCATGTTGAACTGGATCAGCCGTTGGGCGATGCGACACGCCCCCACGCCGGAAAAAACCGCTGCGTCGATGCTCGTGACGGCGCGCATGGAACTGTTCGCTGCCGAACAGCGCGTCATCGACGCGAAATTACAAGCGGATTACTGGCGCACACGTGTGTCATTCCTGGAAGAGGTGCAGAAGCAGGGCATCGATCCGTGGGTGACCTCGCAGGCAGCGCAACGTCCCGACCTCGAGTCCACTCCACGAAGCACGGGCCCGCGTCTCGCCGCCAGCACCTGATGCACCTGCTGCATCCCGTCGCTGCGCACGGCGCGCGATCGGTCGCGGCACGCACCGGCGTGCCGCGTCATTCGATGCGCACCTGCGGCGCGTTACGCCGCGGGTGCGTCCGTTTTCGGTCGCGGCCGTTCCGCGTCTCGCGTGCCTGACGGCGCGTCGCTCATCCACTCGTTCTCCCTGCCCCGAAGAGCAAACGTTGCACTTGCGCGAGCATGCGCCGGAAGCGCTCGCCGCGACGCACGTATGCCGTCGTGAGCGTGGCTTCGGCCGACCGGTCGGCGTCGGTGCCGAGCCAGATGCGCTCGCCGCGTGCGATGCGCAGCACGTCGCCGGGCCGCACCCAGTAGTCGTCGACGCACGGCGGGCGCGTGACCCACAGCGCCGCGCCATACGCGCGGAGTTCCGCGTCCCGCGGCGCGCGCCACGTCAGCGTCGTACGCGGCGCGACCGGGAAACGGATCACGACAGTCGGTAACGCGATCGTGCCGGCGCAGCGCCGATCGGGACGGTCAAACAGCGGGCTTGCCTGGTCCATCGTCTTCTCCATTCAGTGAGCCGGACGGATGACGCGCACCAGAACAAAAAGGCCTCATCCGTTTCCGGTGAGGCCTTGTGTGACATGCGGTACTGCTCGACTGCTAACGCACACGCGCCTCCCGTGAACCATTCTTTCGAATGTTCATCGAGAAATGAATCGCGGCGGCGATGAGCGTGTACGTAGGCATGCGAACGAGTTTGTCTGCGTGGAACGGCGTTGTCAACGATAATTTTCGGGATAGTCGAGCGCGATGCATCGACGAGCGTGCCCGGCATTTCGTGGTGCCGCTGCGTACCTGCATGGCGTGCGTAGCGGTGCGTTCGTCATGATCGACTTCGACTTCGTTCAAGTAGCAAGCTGCGCATTCGCGCGAGCGCATGCGCGAGCCACGCGCCGCGACTCATCGCGTACGCGGTCGTGATCGATGCTTCGACCGGACGGTCGTCGTCGGTGCTCATCCAGATGCGATCGCCGCGCCGCACGCGCAGCACGTCGCCGGTTCGTATCCAGTAATCGTCGACGCTGCCCAGCCGCGTGACCCACAGCGTCGCGTCGTGCACGCGAATCTCGGCGTCGTTTTGCGCGCACCATGTCAGCGTCTCGCGCGGCGCGACCGTGAATTGCATCACGACCCGCGGCAATGCGATCGCATCGGTGCGGCACCGATCGGGGCAGACAACCAGCCGGCTTGCTTGGTCCATCGTCATCTCCATCCGTTGAGCCGGGCGGGATGACGCGCACCAAAACAAAAAGGCCTCATCCGTTTCCGGCGAGGCCTTGTGACATGCGCAACTGAATCTCGATGCTAACGCACAAGCGCCTCCGGTGACCGCCACGCATGGGCGTTCACTCGGTTTTTATTCGCGATGGCGACTGGCTTGAGCATAGGCATGCGAATGAGTGTGTCGTTGCCGCGCAGCGATGTCAACGGCTATTTCGAGATACGTGGCGTTCACGCGTCGCGTTGCGCGAGCCCGTTCACGAGCAGTTCGGACAGCAGGCCCGTCATCCCTTCCGGGTGCGTGGCCGCACGTGCCTTGAGCTGTTCGACGAGTTCTGCGTTGAGCTTGCAGGCGAACGGCACGAGGCCCTGTTCCTGGTCGAGCTTGCGCTGCGCGCGGCGGTCGAGCTTGGCGGTGTCTTCGGCACCCTTGCCGAAACGCGCGGAGCTGGATTGCTTCAGCGCGTGCGTCAGCTTGAGCGCCTTGTTCTTTTCGAGATCGGTTTTCTTCATGGCCATCGCGGCACCTCCGGGAAATTGAAGCCGCGATTGTACGCATTTCGGCGGGCGCCGCCCGCCGAGCCGGCAGGAAACCCGGTCAGGCGCCCTTCGTCGTACCCCAGTTGCCGCCGTGCGCGGCCGCCTGCGCGGCCGGCGAGCGGGCGAGATAGGCGAGCGCCTGTTCGGTCGAGCCTTCGTGGTGCGGCGTATAGCTCGGCTTGAAATAGCGCAGCGCCGCGCCGATCACCTTCCAGAACGACGGCAGGTGCCCGCGCCGCGAGCCTTGCCACCACGCGAGCACGAACCCCGGGTAGCGGCCGGCGGCCGGGTCGCGCCGGTACATGAACTTCGCGCCCGTCGTGATGTAGTAGAGCAGCAGCAGGATCACGAACGCCATGTGCACGCAGCGCTCCGGATAGGTGCCGCCCAGGTGCCGGTAGATGTCGAACGCGACCGTGCGGTGCTCGACTTCCTCCGCGCCGTGCCAGCGCAGCAGGTCGACCATCGTCGGGTCGGCCTTTCCTTCGTCGAGCCCGTGTGCATTGAGCACCCAGTTGCCGAGATAGCCGAAGAAATGCTCGAGCGACGCGATCACCGCGAGCTGCTGGCGCAGCCAGAAGCGCGTGTGGCCGATCTTCAGCCCGAGCGGCTGTTCGCCGAGCACGCGCGTGAAGAGGCGATTGAGCTTCTGCGTGAACGGTTTCGTGTCGATCCCGTGCCGGTCGTAGTAGTGCTTGAGCACGCCGCCGTGCGAACGCGAATGCACGGCTTCCTGCCGCAGGAAACCTTCGGCCTCGTCGCGCAGGCGCGCATCGGTGATCAGCGGCAACGCCTTGTTGTACACGCGGCAGAACCACAGCTCGCCTTCCGGGAACAGCAGGTTCAGCGTGTTGATGATGTGCGTGCTGCCCGGGTCGTTCGGCACCCAGGTAATCGGCGTGTCGCTGAAGTCGAACTTCACGTGCCGGGCCTTGATCTTATGATAGTCGGCGGTATCGGTCATCTGTGTCTCCCTGTGCGGCGTCGTGCGCCGTCAATGCGATGCCATGCTGACGCGGGCGATCATCCGGCCGAGCCACGGCATGAAGCGGCCGACGAAGCGCATCGCGTGCGCCTCGCCGCCGACCGCGACGACGGGGCGGTTGCGCAGCACGCCGTCGACCATCGCCTGCGCGACGGCTTCGGGTTTCAGGCCGCGCATCTGGTACAGCTTCGTCGCGCGCTTGCGCAGCCGCGCTTCGTCCTGTGCGTTGGCGCCCGCGTATTGCGTCGACGCCATGATTCCGGTCTCCGCGAAGCCGGGGCACACGGCCGTCACGCCGATGCCTTTTTCCGCGAGCTCCGCGCGCATGCATTCGCTGAGCATCAGCACGGCGGCCTTCGTCGTCGCATACGCGGGCAGGTCGCGCGACGGCCCGAACGCGGCGGCCGATGCGGTGTTGACGATGTGCCCGCCGGTGCCGCGCGCGGCCATCTGCTGCGCGAACAGCCGCGAGCCGTGGATCACGCCCCACAGGTTCACGTGCAGGATGCGCTCCCAGTGCCGCGTGCTCGTGTCGAGGATGCCGCCGGCCATGCCGATGCCCGCGTTGTTGATCACGACGTCCGCGCCGCCGAGTTCGCTGCCGACCCACGTCGCCAGTGCTTCCATTTCATCGGCGGACCCGACGTCGACCCGCTTCGCGTGCGCTTGCGCACCGGTCAGCCCGATCAGCAGCGCGGTGCGTTCCGCGCTCGCGAGATCGATGTCGCACGCGACGATCGTCGCGCCTTCGCGGGCGAACGCGAGCGCCGCGCAGCGGCCGATCCCGCTGCCCGCGCCGGTCACCACCGCGACCTTGCCGCTGAAGCGGCCGCTCGTGGCGCGGCGGCGCGCGTTCGCGAGCGCGGGCGGTTCGTTGCCCGATTCGACCGCGTCGATCAGTTGCCCGGCGAGCGCCGCGAAGCGTGTCGGATCGGCGAGCGGCAGCCAGTGGCCGGCCGCGACTTCACGACGGTAGTACTGCGGCACCCAGCGCGACAGGTTCTCGGACAGTGCCGGGCTCACGTATTTGTCGCCGAGCGGCACGATCGTCTGCACCGGCGCATGCGCGTAGCGTTCGCGCGGCGCGAACAGGCAGCGGATGAAGTTCGCGCGATAGAGGCGCACGCCGCGCGCGCCGTCGTCGGCCTGCGTCGGGCGCGGCGCGGCGGGCGTTTTCTCGAGCCGGCGCAGCAGGCGGGGCCACGCGCGGCCGAGCCACAGCCGCCAGCCGAGCTCGGGGATGAACGGCAGGTGGAACAGGTACACGTACCACGACCGCACGAGCTGGCCGCCGAGCTTGCCGAGCGACGCGGGCGTCGGGCGCAGCACGCGTTCGCGCAGCCAGAAGCCGACATGGTCGAGGCACGGCCCCGAGCACGACGTGTACGACGCGATGCGGCCGGCGAGGCGCGGATCGGTGACGAATTCCCAACCCTGGATCGAGCCCCAGTCGTGCGCGACCAGGTGCACGGCGCGGCCGGGGCACAGCGCGTCGATCACCGCGACGAAGTCGTCGGTCAGCTTCGCGAGGTGGTAGTCGGCCGTGCGCTTCGGCACGCCGGACAGGCCCGCGCCGCGCACGTCGTATGCGATCACGTACTGCTTGCGCGCGAGCAGCGGCGCGACGTGCTGCCAGACGCTGCTGTCGTCGGGATAGCCGTGTACGAGCACGACCGGCGAGCGGGCCGGGTCGCCCCAGGTCTTGACCGCGAGCGTCAGGTCGCCGGAGGCGACCGCCGTTTCGCTATGAACTGATTCGAACAGGGCCAGCGGCGCTTCGTCGGAAAGAGGCTGCATCGTGAGTCCGTCGTTCAGGGAGTCGGGAAGAAGGGCGCGTTCGGGTCAGGCGGCGGCCGGCACGGTCGCGACGGCCTGCGTGCGCTCGGCCTGGCGGCGCTGCCAGCGGCGCACGTGCGGCAGGTCTTCGTCGAGCCAGTACGCGTCGTCTTCGGTGATGACGAGCAGCTCTTCGAATTTCGCGCCGACGCCGGCGAAGCCGAGATGCGGCTCGACGGCCCACAGGCCCGGCACCGGCGCATGCTCGGAGCGGCGGTCGATCGACCACAGCGGCGACCAGCCTTGCTGTTTCGCCGCGCGGCCCTGGTCGAGCAACAGGTTGCGCGTCGCGTTCAGCCCGAAGCGCGCGACGAAGCGCGGCTTCGACAGCTTGTGGATCTTCGCGACGCGATGCGCGAGCACCTTGAACGGATAGGCCTTGTGGCGCGGCTCGACGCCCTGGCGGCGGCACAGCGCGTCGACTTCCTGCGCGACCTCGGCCATCGGTCGGCGTGCCTTCACGAGCCGCACGATCATGTCGCGATGATCCATCAGGTCGTCCTGCAGCTGTTCGAGGATCGGGTTGCGGCCGAGGCAGTGCGCGTAGCCGACGTCGGCCACGATGCCGTCGAGCACCGGCGCGACGTCGAGGATCACCGGCATGTCGGTTTCGAGCTGCCGGTTGCTCGGGAAGAACGCGAGATTGAAGCCGCCCATGTGCTTGAGGCCCGAGAAACCCTCGAACGCGGTGCGGTCGCCGAACCACGCGAACGGTTTGTGCAGCCAGTCATGCACGCCGTTGTCCTGCAGCCATTCGGTCAGCAGGCGCGCGGCTTCCTTTTCGGTGATGCCGGGGTAGAGCATCGCGCCGACGGTTTCGACGCAGCGATATGCCAGCTGCTGGACCGCGCGGAATTGCGGCAGCTCGTCGAGGAGGACTTCCGGCAGCGGGTGGTGGTCGGACATGATGCGTCTCCGTTGGGGGGCGCTGATCCGGAATGCGCCCGCCGGCGTCACCGCCGCGGGTTATTCAGTCAGCATTTAATGTGTCATTGAACGATGTAATGATCATAGACGGTTCCGGGACGCGCGCCAGCCCCCCGGAGATGAGGACTTCTCCTAATGAAGGGCCGAAGTGGAGTGGAAACTCTAGATTTCCGGAGAGTGGGCCGGACGGCCCCCTGCGCACCCATCCGGGTCGGGGACACAGGCCGGGATCGTCACGAGCCGTCTGCCGCGCCGGCCCGGATGGCCGCGCGCGCGGCCGCCTTGTGACGGTGCGACATGTCGCGCCGGATCAACTCCCCGTCGTGTCGCGACGTGACACTGTCAAATTGCCGAAATAATTTCGTCACATCATTCGCCCCCGGTTCGGAGCCGTCCCGGCTTCGCCGCGCCGATCGGCGGCCGGTGCGCGGTGAGCCGCGCGGGATAGCGACTGAAACCGATTCGACATTTCCAGGGAGAGAGACCATGCAACGCCGCCAGTTCATGAATACCCTTGCCGCGGCGACCGCCGCGACATCGCTGATGCTCAAGGCCGGCACGGCCGGCGCGAAGAGCGCAGCCGTGCCGGATGCGCTGGACCCGGGCCGCTGGTCGCCGTTCAACGCCGCGCGCCTTCAGGCGGTGCTCGACCAGCATGGCGTCGCGAGCGCGCACTACGACGACAAGCGCCGCCCGTACGCGGTGTTCGACTGGGACAACACGTGCATCATGAACGACTGCGAAGAGGCGTTGCTGATGTACCAGATCAACCATCTGCAGTACAAGCTGACGCCGGCCGAATTCGTCGACGTGATGTGGAAGGACGTGCCGAAGGGCGCCTTCATGAAGGACTACGCGACGGTTGACGGCAAGCCGGTGACGATGGAAGACCTCGCGGCCGACATCGAATCCGACTATCGCTGGCTCTACGCGAACTACCAGGGATTCGGCGGCGACAAGAGCCTCGACGAGATTCGCGAGACCGATCAGTTCAAGGATTTCCGCGCGAAGCTGTACTTCATGTACGACGCGATCTGCGACACGCATCCGCTCGAGATCGGCTACAAGTGGATCATCTATTTCTACAAGAATATGACGACCGCCGAGCTGCAGGCGATGGCGGAAGCGTCGAACAACTACGGCATCGGCGACGCGTTGCGCAAGGTCCGCTACGAAAGCCCGAAGACGCTGCCGGGCAAGGCCGGCGTGGTGGCCGACACGCATTTCCACGGCATTCGCATTCATGAGGAAATCCGCGCGGTGATGCATACGCTGCGCGCGAACGGCATCGATGTGTACGTCAGCACGGCATCGCTCGACGATGTCGTGCGTGTGTTCGCCGGCAATCCGAACTATGGCTACGGCGTGCCGCCCGGGAACGTGATCGGCTTGCGTCTCGACATGCGGGACGGCAAGTACACGAGCACGTATCCGGCCGGCTGGCATTTCAACTGGGGGCCCGGCAAGACGGTGGGCATCCGCAACGTCCTCGCGTCGAAGAAGGGCTACGGCCCGCTGCTGGTGTTCGGCGACAGCGACGGCGACGCGTGGATGCTGCGCGACTTCAAGGACACCGCGGCCGGCGTGATCGTCAACCGGATGAAGAAGGGCGAGATCGGCGCAGACAGCAAACTCGCGGCCGAACAGATCGGCCAGTCGGACGCGCGCTTCCTGCTGCAGGGCCGCGACGAGCACACGGGCCTGATGATCCCGGACGAGAAGTCGATCAAGTACGGCAAGACCGAGCGCAAGCTGCTGGCTTGACGTGCGCTGGGCGCCGGGCCGCCGCGGCCTCGCGTCCGGGAATGGCGGGGAACAGGGAGCAGGCCTGGCAATAAAAAAGGACGCTTGCGCGTCCTTTTGCCGTCTGAAGTATTGCGCATCGTCGAGAGGCGTCCCCAGCATTTTCATCGACGATGCTAGCGAAGTATCGACGGGATGTCAAAAGGCCTCGCGCCGAAAACGGTGCGGCGCGTTGCATCCGCCCTGAACTCACTGCCACGCTGGCGTCGAATGCCAATCGGTCGTGAAGCCGAGATGTGTCGCCGGGTCCACGTGCTCACACCCCGTCAACGTTGCTCGCAAGGCTTCGCGCCATTCGCCGCCATGACCGAGCGGGTCGAGCAGGGCCCTCATCATCGTCGCGCGGGCGTAGAACGTCTCGGGGCGGGTCATTTCCGGGGCATATCGGACAAGACTTCGCCCGGCTGGCTTGGCGGGGGGCGATACCGTCAGCTTCATTCCCCAGAGCCGGGCGTGGTGAGCGCACGCGTTGCGCAAGTCGGTGAGCGATTGCAGCCAACTGGTGAGCACCGTATCCGGGATGTCCGGCCACACGTGGCGCCCGGCGATCTTGCGGTCGCGAGTCGAGAGTGCACTGAAGATACGGGACAACGCGCCCAGGCTCAACCGCTCGCAGACCAGCCAGATCGGAGGCAGGTCGGGACTGGCGTAGGTTCGATAATAGTGAGTCAGTGCCGAGCCTTTCCGCGTTTCGCATTCCCGGGCGATCTGATCCAGAATGCGCGCGTAGTGGCGCAGGTCGGCGAAACGGTCCCGCTCGACATACCAGTGGCTGCCGTAGTCGATTGCGAGGGGATTGCTCAGTGCGGCGCGCAACGCAACCTCGATGCGCTCGACCGCGTCCATCGTGACCGAGCGCAGGCGTCGATCGAATGCGTAGAGTTCAACGACGTCGGAGAAACGGGTTCGAGGCCAGAACCGCTTGGTGGCGGGGTTCTGAAACCGGCGCATGTAGACCAGCAGCCGGAAATGGCCGATCGACCGAAGCATTCGCAAATTCGCGGGGCGATCGTCGATGCGCAGGCCGCGTTGCCATAGTCGATGCAGTGTTTCCTCGGCACTGAGGGCCACCTTGGCATAGGCCCTGGTTGGCGTCGCCGATACCGTCTTCCTTGTCCGAGTCTTGCCCATCGTTGATCCGTACTGCCATGCATGCGGATCTCGTTGTATACGCCATCGGAGCGCGAACTGCCATCTTCCATACCATTTGGCAGATGAGGTTGCGCCGGTCGCTGTCGACGCGTGTCGTCCCTCGCCCTGCGGGTCCCGGCGTATCCGAATGTCTGCCTCACCCCTCCCGCTTCCCCCCCAACCGCTCCAGCAACGCCCCCAGCAGATCGATCGGCAGCGGAAACACGATCGTCGAGTTCTTGTCGGCCGCGATCGTCGTCAGCGTCTGCAGGTAGCGCAACTGCATTGCCTGCGGCTGCAGCGCAAGCCGCTGCGCGGCCTGCAACAGCTTCTCCGACGCCTGCAATTCGCCTTCCGCGTGAATCACCTTCGCGCGCCGCTCGCGCTCGGCCTCGGCCTGCCGCGCGATCGCACGGATCATCGTTTCGTTGAGGTCGACGTGCTTGATCTCGACCGTCGACACCTTGATCCCCCACGCGTCGGTCTGCGCGTCGAGCGTCTTCTGGATATCGGCGTTCAACTGTTCGCGCTCGGCGAGCAGCGCATCGAGGTCGTGCTTGCCCAGCACCGAACGCAGCGTCGTCTGCGAGAGCTGGCTCGTCGCGTCGAAGAAGC
This sequence comes from Burkholderia sp. AU33423, assembly GCF_002223135.1. Taxonomy (NCBI): domain Bacteria; kingdom Pseudomonadati; phylum Pseudomonadota; class Betaproteobacteria; order Burkholderiales; family Burkholderiaceae; genus Burkholderia; species Burkholderia sp. AU33423. The sequence continues at coordinate 2,487,217 of NZ_NKFH01000007.1, read as the reverse complement.
GCGCGACCTGGATCACGGCCTTCTCCGGATCGACGACGCGGAAATACACGACGGCATTCACCTTGACCGACACGTTGTCGCGCGTGATCACGTCCTGCGGCGGCACGTCGAACACGACGGTGCGCAGGTCGATCCGCACGACCTGCTGGACGATCGGGATGATCAGCACGAGCCCCGGCCCCTTTACCTTCCAGAACCGGCCGAGCATGAACACGACGCCGCGCTCGTATTCGCGGAAGATGCGGATCGACGATGCTACGAGCACCACGACGAAGACGATCAGGACGCTGCTGAAGCCGAACGTGTAACCCATCATGTTGGTTCTCCCTGGTGTTGTTGTTCCTGCGTCGGCACGTCGTAGAGCGGCGCGACGGTGAGCAGCAAGCCGTGGCGGCCGGTGACACGCACGCGGCAGCCCGCGGCGAGCGGTACGCTGCTCGCGACGCGCCAGCGCTCGCCATGCACGCGCACCCAGCCCGCGGCGGACGGCGCGGCGCCGGCTGCACCGTGCGGCTGGTCGGCCAGCAGGCCGTCGTCGAGCACCTCGCCGATGCTGCCGACCATCGCCTCGGCGCCCGTCACGACCGGGCGGCGGCGCGCGCGCAGGGCGACGCTCGATACGCCCGCGACGAGCAGCCCGCCGCCGAGCGCGAGGCTCGCGATCACGGGCCACGGAATCCCGTAGCCGGGCACGTCGGTGTCGATCAGCATCAGCGCGCCGATCGTGAACGACACGATCCCGCCGAAGCCGAGCACGCCGAAGGTCGGCAGGAACGCCTCGGCGACCAGGCAGCCGAGACCGAGCAGCACGAGGCCGAGGCCCGCATAGCTGATCGGCAGCAACTGCATCGCGAACAGCCCGACCAGCAGGCAGATCGTGCCGACGACGCCCGGCAGCACGAAGCCGGGGTTCGCGAACTCGAAGAACAGGCCGTAGATGCCGATCGTCAGCAGGATCAGCGCGACGTTCGGGTCGGCGATGATCGCCAGGAAGCGGCTGCGCCAGTCGGGCTCGACCACGACGAGCGGCGCATGCGCGGTCGCGAGCCGCACCGTGCCGGCGGTGGTGGTCACGGCGTGGCCGTCGAGCTGGCGAGCGAGGTCGGCGGGATCCTGAGCGATCAGGTCGACCACATGCTGCGCGCGCGCCTCGTTCGCCGACAGGCTCACGGCCTCGCGCACCGCGCGCTCGGCCCACTCGGCATTGCGCCCGCGCAACTGCGCGAGGCCGCGGATATACGCGGAGGCGTCCTGTAGCGCCTTGCGGATCTCGGTCGACTGCGTGTCGTTTGGCAGCGCGGCCTGCGTGGCGACCGCCTCGGACGCCCCTGACGCCCCCGGGGTGCCGGCCGGCGCCTTCGGGGTAGCGGGGTTCCCGCCCGGCGGCGCGGCGCCGCCGATGCCGAACTGCACGGGCGACGCCGCGCCGAGATTGGTGCCGGGCGCCATCGCCGCGAAGTGGCTCGCATAGACGATATAGGTGCCCGCGCTCGCGGCCCGCGCGCCGCCGGGCGCGACGAACGCGGCGACCGGCACCGGCGAGCCGAGGATGGCCTTGATGATCTGCCGCATCGACGTGTCGAGGCCGCCGGGCGTGTCGAGCTGCAGGATCGCGAGCGGCGCGTGCTGGCGGGCCGCGCGGTCGAGCGAGCGCACGATGAAATCGGCGCTGGCCGGGCCGATCGCGCCGTTGATCGGGATCACGACCACCGGGCGGGCGGCGGCGGGCGCTTCGGCAGGCGACGGTGCAGCGAGAGCGGCACACACGACGAGCAGCGCCGCGAACAGCGCAGCGCGTGCGACCCGCGCGGACAGCGGGTGACGAGGGTGGCCGCCGGGCGTGGCAGGCGCCGACGGTGGCCCGTGACGGTGAAAGTGCATCGCGGCGTCCGGGCGGCGCGCGGCCGCGTGCCGTCCGGCTGGCGGAAAGGGCGTGAGCCCGATGCTTAAAGATTAGGCGGTTTCGGCACAAAGCGCGAAGCGACGGCCGTGCCGGCCGGTTTCAGCTCGCGCCGCCGCCCCGCGCGAGCACTTCGTCGCGATAGTCGGCCGGGCTGCGCCCGCTCCATTTGCGGAACGCGCGGTAGAACGCGCTCGGTTCCGCGAAACCGGTGGCAGCCGCGACGTCGGCGATCGTGCGCGCGGGGTCGGCCAGCGCCTCGAACGCGAGATCGCGCCGCAGCGTGTCCTTGATCGACTGGTATGCGTGGCCTTCCTGGTGCAGCTTGCGGCGCAGCGTCGCCTCGGCCACGTGCAGCCGCGCGGCCATCCCGCCCGCGCCCGGCCACGCGGCGGGCGGCATTCCGCGCAGCACCGCGCGCACGCGCTGCGCGAGCGCGTTCGGGTTGCGGTACTTGACGATGAAGCTCGCCGGCGCGTTGCGCAGGAACGTCTTCAGCGTCTTTGCGTTCTGCACGACCGGCAGCGTCGCGAATTCGGGATCGAAATCGACATACGAATCGGGCTCGTTGAAGCGCATGTCGTCACAGAACATCGACGGGTATTCGTGGTCGGCGGGCGGCGTGTCGCAGCGGAAGCTCGCATGCAGCAGCGGGATGCGCCGCCCGATCAGCCAGCAGGTGAGCCCGTAGACGATGATGAAATAGGTCGCGTACGTGAACATCGCGGGCGTCGCGCCGTTGTTGCGGTGCACGAAGCGCAGCCGAACGCGCTGCGGATTCGCGTCGAGCTCCGCATGCAAGTCGTCGAGCACGCAGTGCATGAAATTCACCGCGCGCGCCATCGCGTGCAGGCCGTCGCGCGCGGACAGCGCCGCCTGGCTCATCGCGATGAAGCTGCCGCTGCGCATCGGGTGGCGATCCTGCCCGAAAAACTCGTCGTCGAGCGTGCGCGCGATCGCGTTCCACAGCGCGCCGTATTGTTGCGCGGACACGCGGGCGCGCGGCTGCCCGAGCAGCGCGGGCGCGATGCCGGCCTGCGCGAGCAGCGGCTCGGCCGCGACGCCGCGCCGCGTGGCCAGCGCGACGCTGTAAGCGACGAGGCTGATCGCGACGGTTCCCTTGTCTTCCTGCTTCATCCGTGCCGCCGGTGTGGCAAAAACGCTCAGTGTAAATGAGCGACGCGAGCATCGAACAGTCGCGCCTGCTTGCCTACACTTGTTGCATCGAAACGCAAGGACGGTCGCGCCCGGCGGCCGCGGGAGACAGCAGCACCATGGACGAGCTTTACACCGAAGACCAGCGGATGATCCGCGACGCCGCGCGCGCGTTTGCCACCGAGATGCTGGCGCCGAACGCCGCGCAGTGGGACCACGATGCGCACCTGCCCGACGCGATCGTCGCGCAGCTCGGCGAACTCGGCCTGCTCGGGATGATCGTGCCGCAGGAGCTGGGCGGCTCGTATACGGACTACGTGGCCTACGCGCTGGCGATGGAAGAGGTCGCCGCCGGCGACGCCGCGTGCGCGACGATGATGAGCGTGCACAACTCGGTCGGCTGCGGGCCGATCCTCGGCTTCGGCACGCCCGCGCAGAAGGATCGCTGGCTGGCCGACATGGCGGCCGGCCGCGTGATCGGCGCGTTCTGCCTGACCGAGCCGCATGCCGGCTCCGAGGCGAACAACCTGCGCACGCGTGCGGAACTGCGCGACGGCAAATGGGTGCTGAACGGCGCGAAGCAGTTCGTGACCAACGGCCAGCGCGCGGGCGTCGCGATCGTTTTTGCCATGACCGACCCGGAAGCCGGCAAGCGCGGCATTTCCGCGTTCCTGGTGCCGACCGACACGCCGGGCTTCATCGTCGGCAAACCCGAAAAGAAGATGGGCATCCGCGCGTCGGATACGTGCCCGATCACGTTCGAGAACTGCGCGATTCCGGAAGAGAACCTGCTCGGCAATCGCGGTGAAGGGTTGAAGATCGCGCTGTCGAACCTCGAGGGCGGGCGCATCGGCATCGCCGCGCAGGCGCTCGGCATCGCGCGCGCCGCATTCGACAAGGCGCGCCGCTATGCGGGCGAGCGCGTGCAGTTCGGCAAGCCGATCGCCGAGCACCAGGCGATCCAGCAGAAGCTCGCCGACATGGCCGTGCAGATCAACGCCGCGCGCCTGCTCGTGCATCACGCGGCGAAGCTGCGCACGGCGGGGCTGCCGTGCCTGTCGGAAGCATCGCAGGCGAAGCTGTTCGCATCGGAGATGGCCGAGCGCGTGTGCTCGGACGCGATCCAGATCCACGGCGGCTACGGCTACCTGGTCGATTACGAAGTCGAGCGTCACTATCGCGACGCGCGCATCACGCAGATTTACGAAGGCACCAGCGAAGTGCAGCGGATGGTGATCGCGCGGCAGCTTTGAGCCGCGGCGGTTATCCCGGCGACGACATCACGCAGCGCACGAGGGCAGCGCGGCGAACGCGGCACGCAACGACGTGACCGTGCGCCGCAACAGAGGCAACCGGGCATGGGCTGCAGCGCATGCCCGGTTGACCGTGAGGCATGGAGACTTGCCAAGGCATGGGATCCACGTAAGCGGTAAAGCGCTCACGCGGGTCGACCGCACGAGGCACGGAGACTGGAGGACACGATGACGGTACAGGCATTCCTGGACGCACGCGACTTTCTGCTGCGCCACCGCACCGACTACGACACCGCGTACCGCGAGTTCGAGTGGCCGGTGCTCGACGCATTCAACTGGGCGCTCGACTACTTCGACCCGATGGCGCGCGGCAACGACCAGCCCGCGCTGTGGATCGTCGACGCGGCGACCGGCACGGGCGATCCGTATTCGTTCGCGCAGATGTCCGAGCGCTCGTCGCGGATCGCGAACTGGCTGCGTTCGATCGGCGTCGTGCGCGGCGACCGGATCCTGCTGATGCTGCCGAACCGTGTCGAGCTGTGGGACGCGATGCTCGCCGCGATGAAGCTCGGCGCGATCGTCCTGCCTGCCACCACGCAACTGTCGCCCGACGACGTGCGCGACCGCGTGCAGATCGGCGGCGCGAAATACGCGATCGTCGACGAGAACGAAGCCGCCAAATTCGAACAGCCGGATCTCGGCCTCGCGCAGAAGATCGTCGCCGGCGCGCCGCGCGCGGGCTGGCTCTCGATGAACGAAGGCTATGCGGCGAGCGCGGCATTCAACCCCGACGCCGTCACGCAGTCGAACGAAGCGATGCTGCTGTACTTCACGTCGGGCACGACGTCGAAGCCGAAGCTCGTCGAGCATACGCACCGCACCTATCCGGTCGGCCATCTGTCGACGATGTACTGGGTCGGCCTGCAGCCGGGCGACATCCACTGGAACATCAGCTCGCCGGGCTGGGCGAAGCACGCATGGAGCTGCTTCTTCGCGCCGTGGAACGCGCAGGCGTGCGTGTTCGCTTTCAACTACGCGCGTTTCGAGCCGAAGGTCGTGCTCGATGCGCTCGTCAAATACCAGGTGACGACGCTGTGCGCGCCGCCGACCGTGTGGCGCATGCTCGTGCAGCAGCCGCTCGCGTCGTTCGACGTGAAGCTGCGCGAGATCGTCGGTGCGGGCGAGCCGCTGAATCCCGAGATCATCGAGCGTGTGAAGAAGGCGTGGGGGATCGCGATCCGCGACGGGTACGGCCAGACCGAAACGACCTGCCTGATCGGCAACTCGCCGGGCCAGCCGGTCGTCGCGGGCTCGATGGGCCGGCCGCTGCCCGGCTACCGGATCGAATTACTCGACCCGGACGGCGCGCCCGTGACCGAAGGCGAGGTTGCACTGCCGATCGGGGCGGACGTCGCGCGCCCGGTCGGGCTGATGAAAGGCTATGCAAACAACCCCGACGCGACTGCCTACGCGATGCGCGACGGCCACTACCGCACGTCGGACATCGCGATGCGCCGCGACGACGGTTACTACGTGTACATCGGCCGCGCGGACGACGTGTTCAAGTCGTCCGACTACCGGCTGAGCCCGTTCGAACTCGAAAGCGTGCTGATCGAGCATCCGGCGATCGCCGAGGCGGCCGTCGTGCCGAGCCCCGACCCCGTGCGGCTGTCGGTGCCGAAGACCTTCATCACGCTGCGGCAGGGCTACGAGGAAAGCCCCGAACTCGCGCTGGACATCTTCCGCTTCTCGCGCGAGAAGCTCGCGCCGTACAAGCGCATTCGGCGCCTGCAGTTCGCGGAGCTGCCGAAGACGATTTCGGGGAAGATCCGCCGCGTCGAATTGCGCCGCCGCGAGATCGAGCGCGGTGACGATGCAAGTGAACGGATGCCCGGCGAATACTGGGAAGAGGATTTCGCCGCCGAACTGAAGTGACGTGACCGCGGGCCGCGCGCGCCGCATGTCGCGGCCGCCGCCCGCAGCCGAATTGAACCGGCCGCGCGGCGCTGTCGCGCTTCGCGGCCCTCTGTCAGGAGAAAGGATCGATGAACGCGAATTCGAAAGACGTGCCGACGGTCAAGCTGCTGATCGACGGCGCCTTCGTCGAGTCCGCCACGAACGAGTGGCGCGACATCGTCAACCCGGCGACACAGCAGGTGCTCGCGCGCGTGCCGTTCGCGACCGTCGCGGAAGTCGACGCGGCCGTGCAGGCCGCGCACACCGCCTTCGCGACGTGGAAGAACACGCCGATCGCCGCGCGCATGCGCATCATGCTGAAGTTCCAGGATCTCGTGCGCACGAACCAGCAGCGCATCGCGAAGACGCTGACGGCCGAGCAGGGCAAGACGATTCCCGATGCCGAAGGCGACATCTTCCGCGGCCTCGAAGTGGTCGAGCACGCGTGCTCGATCGGTTCGCTGCAGCTCGGCGAGTTCGCGGAGAACGTCGCGGGCGGGGTGGATACCTACACGCTGCGCCAGCCGCTCGGCGTGTGCGCGGGCATCACGCCGTTCAACTTCCCCGCGATGATTCCGCTGTGGATGTTCCCGATGGCGATCGTCTGCGGCAACACGTTCGTGCTGAAGCCGTCGGAGCAGGACCCGCTGTCGACGATGGAACTCGTCGAGCTCGCGGTCGAGGCCGGCGTACCGAAAGGGGTACTGAACGTCGTGCACGGCGGCAAGGAAGTCGTCGACGCGATCTGCACGCATCCGCTCGTGAAGGCGATCTCGTTCGTCGGTTCGACGGCGGTCGGCACGCACGTGTACAACCTCGGCAGCGCGCACGGCAAGCGCGTGCAGTCGATGATGGGCGCGAAGAATCACGCCGTCGTGCTGCCCGATGCGAACCGCGAGCAGACGATCAACGCGCTCGTCGGTGCGGGCTTCGGCGCGGCCGGCCAGCGCTGCATGGCGACCTCGGTCGCGGTGCTCGTCGGCAACGCGCGCGACTGGCTGCCGGACATCGTCGAGAAGGCGAAGGCGCTGAAGGTCAATGCGGGCGCGGAAGCCGGCACGGACGTCGGGCCAGTCGTGTCGAAGGCCGCGAAGGAACGCATCCTGTCGCTGATCGACGCGGGCGTGAAGGAGGGCGCGAAGCTCGAACTCGACGGCCGCGACGTGAAGGTGAACGGCTACGAGCAGGGCAACTTCGTCGGCCCGACGATCTTCTCGGGCGTGACGACCGACATGTCGATCTACACGGAAGAAATCTTCGGGCCGGTGGTGGTCGTGCTCGAAGCCGACACGCTCGATGAAGCGATCGCGCTCGTCAACCGCAACCCGATGGGCAACGGCGTGGGCCTGTTCACGCAGAGCGGCGCGGCCGCACGCAAGTTCCAGAGCGAGATCGACATCGGCCAGGTCGGCATCAACATCCCGATCCCGGTGCCGGTGCCCTACTTCAGCTTCACCGGCTCGCGCGGCTCGAAGCTCGGCGATCTCGGCCCGTACGGCAAGCAGGTCGTGCAGTTCTACACGCAGACGAAGACGGTCACCGCGCGCTGGTTCGACGACGACGCGACGGCCGGCCCGGTGAACACGACGATCCGGCTGCATTGAGCGGCGGAGGACACGAACATGAAAATCGGATTTATCGGCCTCGGCCACATGGGCGCGCCGATGGCGCTGAACCTGCTGAAAGCAGGCCATGAAGTACATGCGTTCGACCTGAGCGCCGACGCCTTGCGCGCGCTGCAGGACGCTGGTGCACAGGTGGCCGCATCGCCGCGCGATGCGGCATCGGGCGCGACGTTCGTCATCACGATGCTGCCGGCCGCACCGCACGTGCGCTCGGTGCTGTCCGGCGAGAACGGCGTGCTCGCCGGCCTCGGCGCGGGCGCGACCGTGATCGATTCGAGCACGATCGACCCGGCGAGCGCGCAGGCGTTCGGCGCGCTCGTGCGCGAGCACGGCGGTGCGTTCGTCGATGCGCCCGTGTCGGGCGGCACCGGCGGCGCGGCGGCCGGCACGCTGACCTTCATGGTCGGCGGCAGCGACGCGGATTTCGAGCGCGTGAAGCCGGTGCTCGCAGGCATGGGCAAGAACATCGTCCACTGCGGCGCGACGGGGATGGGGCAGGTCGCGAAGGTCTGCAACAACCTCGTGCTCGGCATCTCGATGGCGGCCGTGTCGGAGGCGATGTCGCTCGGCGTCGCGCTCGGCATCGACCCGAAGGTGCTGGCCGGCATCGTCAACACGTCGACGGGCCGCTGCTGGAGTTCGGACACCTACAACCCGTATCCGGGCGTGATCGAGACCGCGCCGTCGTCGCGCGGCTACTCGGGCGGCTTCGGCACTGACCTGATGCTGAAGGATCTCGGCCTCGCGAACGACGCCGCGAAGCAGGCCCGCCAGCCCGTCTATCTGGGCGCGCTCGCGCAGCAGCTGTACCAGACGATGAGCAGCCGTGGCGACGGCCAGCTCGATTTCTCGGCGGTGATCCGCCTGTACCAACCGGCAACGAAGAAGGACGCGTGATGATCGAACTGGACTACGTCGACGACGGCGCGATCGCGTGCGCGACGCTCAAGCGTCCGCCCGCGAACGCCTTTACCGCCGACGGGCTGCGGCAACTGCAGGCAACCGTCGCCGAACTGAATGCGAACCCGCGCGTGCGCGCGCTGGTGATCACCGGCGACGGCCCGAAGTTCTTCAGCGCGGGCGCCGACCTCAACACGTTCGCCGAAGGCGACCGCGCGGTCGCGCGTGCGATGGCGTCGCGTTTCGGCGCGGCGTTCGAGGCGCTGCACGATGCGCGCGTCGTGACGATCGCGGCGATCAACGGCTACGCGATGGGCGGCGGGCTCGAATGCGCGCTCGCGTGCGACCTGCGGATTGCCGAGACGCATGCGCAGATGGCGCTGCCCGAGCCGTCGGTGGGCCTGCTGCCGTGCGGGCTCGGCACGCAGACGCTGCCCTGGCTCGTCGGCGAAGGCTGGGCGAAGAAGATCATCCTGACGGGCGCGCGTGTCGATGCGGCCACCGCGCTGCGGATCGGCCTCGTCGAGGACGTCGTGGCGTCGGGCGCATCGCGCGATGCGGCGCTGGCGCTCGCGCGCAACGTCGCGCGGCAGAGCCCGCACGCGGTTGCGTACAGCAAGGAGCTGATCGGCCTCGCGCGCCGCGGCGTGCCGCGCAGCGCGGCGCTCGCGGTCGAGCGCGAACGCTTCGTCGACCTGTTCGACACGAACGATCCGCGCGAAGGCGTGGCTGCGTTCCTCGGCAAGCGCGCGCCGCAGTGGCACAACGAGGGAGAGCCGCAACGATGAGCACGCCGGTGACGAATCACGACGCGTTCGCGGAGCACGCACCCGAGGTGCTGTTCCGCGTGGTGAACCGCGTGGCGCTGATCACGCTGAACCGGCCGGCGGCGCTCAATGCGCTGTCGTACGCGATGATCGGCGAACTGGCCGCGCTCCTCGAGCGCTGCCGTGACGACGACCAGATCGTCGCGGTCGTGCTGCGCGGCGCCGGCGAGAAGGGTTTCTGCGCGGGCGGCGACGTGCGTGCGCTGTACAGGATGGTCGCGCAGCGTGAAACCTGGCTGCCGTTCTTCGTCGACGAATACCGGCTCGACTACGCGATCCATACGTTCCCGAAGCCGGTGGTCGCGCTGATGGACGGCGTGACGATGGGCGGCGGCATGGGCCTCGCGCAGGGCGCGGCGCTGCGTGTCGCGACCGAGCGCAGCAAGATCGCGATGCCGGAGACGCGCATCGGCCTCGTGCCCGACGTCGGCGCGACGCATTTCCTGTCGCGCATGCCGGCCGAACTCGAGCTGTACGTCGGGCTGACCGGCGCGATGCTGTCGGGCGCCGACGCGCTCACGGCGAAGCTCGCGGATCTGTGCGTGCCGTCCGCATGGCTCGACACGTTCGAGACGCGCATCGAAAGCGTCAAGTGGGAAGGCGATGCGCTGCCGTTGCTGCGCAAGGTGTTCGAGCCGCCGTGCAACGTCGTGCCGCATGCGGCGCTCGACAGCCAGATGCCGTGGATCGTGCGCCACTTCGACAAGCGCTCGACCGTCGAGCGGATCGTCGCGACGCTGACGCAGGATCTCGCACGCGAGGAGCTGTCGCGCGAGCATCGTCAATGGCTGCAGGCGACGCTCGATGCGCTCGCCGGCCATTCGCCGACGATGCTGTGCGTGACGCGCGAGGCGCTGCTGCGCGGCCGCCAGATGACGCTGGCCGAATCGTTCCGGATGGAGCTCGGCATCGTCGCGCGCGCGATCGAGGAAGGCGACTTCTGCGAAGGCGTGCGTGCGCATCTCGTCGACAAGGATCGCAAGCCGCGCTGGGCGCCCGCGTCGCTCGTCGAGTTGCGCGCCGAACGCGTGCGGCATTTCCTTACGTCGCCGTGGAAGCTGTTTGCGCATCCGCTCGCGGCGCTGGGCGCGGATTGAACGGCCGGCGCGGGGCCGGCAACCTGCAAGGCGGCGCATGCTTCGGCATGCGCCGTTTTTCTTTTTTGAGGTCGGCGCGCATCCAGTGCCGTGCATGCGGTAACGCGCGCTACCATCCGCTGCGTGAAATCACAACTGCCCGGAATAGATGAAAATATCAATAATAATTTCCGGATTTTGAGGTGGTGGGGAGGGTTTCTGCTTGTCACGAAATCGATAGAGCCATTAATATCGTCAAGCAAAGTTTGATTGGTAGTTGGATGATTTAAAATCTCCGAGCCGAAAGCTCGCATGAAAACGCCGTTATTCGATAAAAAGCCCGAGGCAAGCATGAGAGGATCTGTTCCGGGTGGGGTTTGCAGACCGGGACGCCGGGCTGATCGGATTCGTGACTGCTGCTCGATTGGCGACATTCGCGCATCGACCGCTTTTTCTGGTGAATTCGTAGTGCACTCGGTGTTTCAACGTGAGTTGACCCGTGTGTCATCGCACCTTGATTGGATTCGTGAATTATGGATGATTGAATCCGGAATAATCGGGTGGTCTGTTTTCGAGTCTGGAATTTCATTTCAACTACTTCTGATTTCATTGCCATGTGGATAGGCCAGAGACAGGCCGACAGCCAGGCCGCTTCCCGATGAAGACACTCGCGTATCTCGCCTGCCTGACCGCGGTCGGGCTCGTGCTGCGGGTTGCAGGCGTCCCGCATGGCCTGCTGCTCGGCGCGATTCTCGCCGCGTCGATCGCGACCAGCCGGTTCGGTTTCGCGCCCAGGCTGCGCTTCGGCCTCGAGTTCGTGCAGATCGTGCTCGGCACGGCCACCGGCCTGCTGTTCCGGTCCTGGGACACGCAGATGGTCGTCTCGATCGTGCCGAGCCTGGGCGTCCTGCTCTTGTGCCTGGCCACGCAGATCGCAGTCGGCAGTCTTTGGTTGTCCCGCGTCTCGCGCTGGAACCGGGCCGATGCTTTGCTGGCTGTCTATCCCGGCGCACTTGCCGCCGTATTCGACCTGCTGGAATCCGAACGCGCGTCGGCCAAGGTGATCGTCGTGCATCTCGTGCGGCTCCTGTCGATCACGATCCTCGTCAGTTGCTTCATTCCGGCGCAGATGGGCGCGCCGCAGCAAGCGGCGGTCGCGGCGTTGCCGGTCGAGACGTGGCTGGCGCTGACCGGGCTGGTGGCGCTGTGCGTGCTGGCCGGGCGGGCGTTGCTCGGGCTCGGCGTGCCGGCGCCGTTCATGATCACGGCCATCGTGCTGACCGGCGTGTTCGTGCGAGCGGGATGGCTGCACGACTTCGAAGTGCCGGCGTGGTGCGTCGATGCGGCGTCGGTCATCCTGGGCGCGCTGATCGGCGCACAGTTCAGGCAGATCACACTCGCGGACGGGCTGCGATACGGCCGAACCGGCCTTGCATGCATCGCGTTGATGCTGATGGTGGCCGGTGCGTTCGCGTGGGGGATGGCGCGGCTGTCCGGCTACGGGGTGCTGCCGCTGTGGCTCTCGTATGCGCCCGGGGCCATCGAGACGATCACGATCGTCGCCTACGGCGGCGGGTTGAACGTCGTGTTCGTCCTGTCTCATCACCTGACGCGGCTGGTTGTGCTGCACTTCGCGCCGGCGGCACTCGCCCGCGCGCGCCGCCGGCGCATGCTGGCGGTCGACGGCGGCGACGCGAAATAGCGCGGACGTGTCGCTCGTACGGGAGCGGCACGAGCCGCGGCACCGTGCGCAGTCCTGCCTATCGTTCGATCATCGGCGGCACCGCCTGCGCGAGCGCGTCGATCACGCAGCGCGTCTTGCGCGGCAGGTAGCGCGTCTTCGGCCAGATCGCGTGGATGTCGCCTTCGCAGACGAAGCAGCGGTCGAGCACGACCGTCATCTCGCCGCGCTTCACGTATTGATCGAGCAGCCAGCTCGGCAGCCACGCGATCCCGAACCCCGATGCACCGGCCGCCGCGATTGCCTGCACGTCGTCGAAACTGAGCTGGTGCGGCATGTCGACCCGCACCGTCGAGCCGTCCAGCGCACGCAAGTCCCACGGTTGAATCACGCCCGAGCGTGAATACGCGATCGTCCGGTGGTCTTTCAGGTCGTCGAGCGTCTTCGGGATCCCGTAGCGGGCGAGATACGACGGCGCCGCGCCGAGGCTGCCGTATTGCGTGCCGAGCCGCCGCACCGCGAGGCTCGTGCTGTCTGCGAGCGTGCCGATTCGCACCGCGAGGTCGATGCCTTCCTCGACGAGATCGACGAAACGGTCGGTGATCGACACGTCGATCCGCAAATGCGGATAGGTGCGCGCGAGATCGAGCACGATGGGCGTCACGCAGTGATGCCCGAACGCGAGCGGCACGCTCAGGCGCAGCTTGCCGCGCGGCTCGTTGCGGCCGCAGTCGAGGTCGGCTTCCGCCGCTTCCAGTTCCGCGAGCGCGCGCACGCAGCGGTCGTAGTACGCCTGGCCGTCGTCGGTCAGGCTCTGGCTGCGCGTCGTGCGTTGCAGCAGCCGCGCGCCGAGCCGTTTCTCGAGTCGCGCGACCGCCTTGCCGACGGCCGAACGCGTCATGTCGAGCCGCTCCGCGGCAAGCGCGAAGCTGCCGGATTCCACTACCTGGACGAAGGTCGTCACGCCGTCGAGTCTGTCGGTCATGGGGGAGATTGAGTCCTGTAGTTCCCCAGTCTGGAGAAATGCATGCGTCAATGGGGATGGGAATTCTCACTATAGTACCGATTCCCGTCCAGCGTGCGTCGCCGGTCGCACGCGGCGAATCCTTCTCACCTGGAGGCGCGCGGCCCGTTGCCGGGCTGCGGCGCAATACGCATGACGCAATCCGACTCCCGCAGGAATGCGGTCGCACTCGCGGCCGTCTGTCTCACGTCGCTGATGTTCGGCCTCGAAATCTCGAGCGTGCCGGTGATCCTGCCGACGCTCGAACACGTGCTGCATGGCGATTTCAACGGCATGCAGTGGATCATGAATGCGTACACGATCGCGTGCACGACCGTGCTGATGGCGGCCGGCACGCTCGCCGACCGGTTCGGCCGCAAGCGCGTGTACGTGATCGGCACCGTGCTGTTCGGCGCGACGTCGCTGCTGTGCGGGCTCGCGCCGAACGTGCCGGTGCTCGTCGCGGGGCGGCTGCTGCAGGGCGCCAGCGGCGGCGCGATGCTGATCTGCCAGATCGCGGTGCTGTCGCACCAGTTCCGCGAGGGCCGCGAGCGCGGCCGCGCGTTCGGGATCTGGGGGATCGTGTTCGGCATCGGGCTCGGGTTCGGGCCGATCGTCGGCGGCGCGATCGTCGCGCTGGCAAGCTGGCCGTGGGTGTTCCTCGTCCATGCGCCGCTCGCGGCCATCGCGCTCGTGCTGATCGGCGGCGCGGTGCAGGAGTCGCGCGATCCGCACGCGGGCAGGCTCGACGTGGCGGGCATCGTCACGCTGTCGCTCGCGGTGCTCGGCCTGGCGTTCTACATCACGCAAAGCGCGGCGCTCGGGCTGACCAGCGCGGCCGGCCTCGGCGTGCTCGGCGCGACCGTGCTGGCGCTGGCCGGCTTCTTCGTCGCGGAACGCGCCAGCGCGCGGCCGATGTTCGACTTCTCGGTGTTCCGGATTCGCGCGTTCACCGGCGCGATCTTCGGTTCGATGGGGATGAACTTCAGCTTCTGGCCGTTCATGATCTACCTGCCGATCTGGTTCCAGGTCGCGCTTGGCTACGACAGCGTGACGGCCGGCCTCGCGTTGCTCGCGTACACGTTGCCGACGCTGGTCGCGCCGCCGTTCGGCGAACGGCTCGCGCTGCGCTACGGGCCGGGCGTCGTGATCCCGGGCGGCCTGTTCACGATCGCCGCGGGGTTCGCGTTGATGCGGATCGGCAGCGCGGCCGACCATGCGAGCTGGATTACGATGCTGCCCGGCTGCGTGATCGCCGGCATCGGGCTCGGGCTCACGAATACCCCCGTGACCAACACGACGACGGGCGCGGTGCCGAGCTCGCGGGCCGGGATGGCGTCGGGCATCGACATGAGCGCGCGGATGATCTCGCTCGCGCTGAACATCGCGGCGATGGGCTTCGTGCTGGTCGCGGGGATCGTCGCGAGCCTGAAGAGCGGTGTCGCGGGCACGATCGGCGACGCGGCGCTGCGCCGGCTTGCGCAGGAGATTGCGTCCGGCCGCACGGACGGGCTGCACGAGATCGCCCCTGCGCTCGCGCAGGCCGACCCGACCGGTGCGGCGCTGCACGCGGCGCTCGTGCACGGGTTCGGCTGGGTGATGGTGTACGGTGCGGCGGGCGTGGCCGTGCTCGCGACGGCGAGCGCGGTGGCGTTCGCGCCGGCGCGACGCGGGGCGCCCGTGTGCGAATGACGCCGCGCAGGGTCGGCGCGGCCGGCGCGGTGCGCGCGCCGGTCAGGACATCCCGCCGCCGAGCGCGCGGTACAGCGTCATCTGGTTGTTGAGCCGGTTCAGGCGCGTCAGTTCGTCGGCGCTTTGCGCATCGCGCAGCCGCTGCTGCTGGTCGAGCCACGGCTGCACGGCGGTCGCGCCGGCCGCGAAGCGCGCGGCGGCCAGCTGTTCGGCGCGCTGCGCCTGGGCCAGCGACAGCGCGCGCTGTTCGGCTTCGCGCTCGAGCTGCACACGCGCCGACAGCGCGTTCTCGACTTCCGCGAGCGCCGTGTAGAGCTTCTGGCGGAACCCGACGACGGCTTCCTCGTACTGCGACTTCGACACCCTGATCTGCAACTGCATCGTGTTCCACTGGATGAACGGCAGTGCCAGGCCGAGCCCAAGCGTGCCGACCGGATTCATCAGCACGCGCTCGAGGCTCGTGCTCGACGTGCCGGCCTGGCCGGTCAGCGTGAAGGTCGGATAGAAGCTCGTGCGCGTTGCGTCGACCTGCGCGAGCGACTCGCGTAGCCGGAATTCCGCCGCACGCAGGTCGGGACGCCGGCCGAGCAGGCTCGCGGGCAGGCCGGCCACGACTTCCGGCGGCGCCGCGACGGGCAGGGCGGCCGGCTCGGCCGCGCGCTGCTGCGGCGGCCGGTCGAACAGGATCGCGAGCGCGTGGCGGTTCTCGGCGCGTTGCTGGATCAGTTGCGTCTGGGCGGCGCGTTGCGCGGCGAGGCTCTCTTCGGCCTGCGCGAGATCGAGCCCCGACACGGCGCCGGCCGTGTGTCGCGATCGGACGACCGCAAGCGTGCGGACCGCATACGCGATGTTCGCTTCGCCGAGCGCGATCTGCCGGTTCAGATAGCCGATCTGCCAGTACAGCGACGCGGTCGTGCCGATCAGCGACAGCCGCGCGGCTTCGAGATCGGCGGCCGTCGCGTCCGCTTCCCAGCGCGCGGCGTCGCGCAGCGCGGCCAGCCGGCCCCACAGGTCGATTTCATAGCTGAGCGAGCCGGTCACGCCGCTCGTCCGGCTCATCCGGTGCGTATCGAGCGTGCGCGACACGGCGCCGTTCGCGCCGAGCGACACGTTCGGCGTCAGGTTCGTATCCGCGAGCCCGGCCTGCAGTTGCGCGCGGTACACGCGGATCGCCGCGATCGCGAGGTCGTTGTTGGCGCGCAGCGCGTCGTCGATCAGCGCGTCGAGCTGCGGATCGCCGAAGCTGCGCCACCAGTCGCGTGTGGTGGCCGGTGCGCCGGCCGCGACCGGCGCCTCCCAGTTCGCGGGCATCGCGACGGTGGGCAGCGGTTCGTGGCGCGCGCCGGCACAGCCGGCGAGTAGCGCGGCCGCGCACGCGACTGCGCCCAGGCGGTGGAGGGGAGAGGAATGCGTCATGACAGATCTTTCTTCAATCGCGCGCGAGCGCATCGATCGGATCGAGCCGCGATGCGTTGCGCGCGGGCATGAAGCCGAAAATCACACCAGTGAGCGTCGAGCAGACGAAAGCCGTCACGATCGCGCCGGCCGAGAACACCATCTTCCACTGCGCGACGAACATCGAGAACAGCGCGCCGAGCCCGAACGACAGCGCGATGCCGATCGTGCCGCCGAGCAGGCAGACGAGCACGGCCTCGACGAGAAACTGCTGCAGGATGTCGGACTGGCGCGCGCCGACCGCCATCCGGATGCCGATTTCGCGCGTGCGCTCGGTGACCGACACCAGCATGATGTTCATCACGCCGATCCCGCCGACGACGAGCGAGATCACCGCGATCAGCGACAGCAGCAACGTAAGCGACTGGCCGGTCTTCTCGACGGTCTTCACCACGCTGTCCATGTTGTACGTGAAGAAGTCCTTGCGGCCGTGGCGCTGCGTCATCAGCTTTTCGAGGCTTTTCTCGGCGGCGGCGCTCGGCTGCCCGTCGCGCACGCGCACGGTGATGCTGTCGAGATAGCGCTGCCCGAACAGGCGCCCGCTCGCGGTCGTGTACGGCACCCACACGTTCAGGCTCTTCACGCTGCCGAACGCGCTCTTCTTGTCGGCCGTCACGCCGATCACGACGCACGGCACGTTGTCGACCAGGATCACTTCGCCGATCGGGTTGCGCGTCGCGCCGAACAGCTTGCGGCGCGTGTTCTGGTCGATCACGGCCACCTGCACCTGGCGGCGCACCGCGTCCTCGTCGAACGCGACACCCAGCGCGAAGCGCATCCCGCGCGCCTGGAAGAAGCGATCGCCGACGCCGCTCACGAGCGCGTTCACGTCGACGTTGCGGTAGCGCAGCAGCAGCGTGCGCGACGTTTCGGGCGTCGCGCTGTCGACGTACGGCTGCTCGGCGAGCGCGGCGACGTCGGCGGGCACGAGCGTCTGGATCGCGTCGGCGCGGCTGTCACCCCAGTCGGTGCCCGGATAGAGGTTGATCGTGTTCGTGCCGATGCTGCCGATCTCGTCGAGCATGTAGCGCTTCGCGCCTTCACCGATCGCGACGATCGACACGACCGACGTGATGCCGATGATGATCCCGAGCATCGTCAACAGCGTGCGCAGCCGGTGCGATACGAGCGCGATCCATGCCATCCGGCACGCTTCGGCGAAGCGGCCGGAGCCGGCCGCGAAGCGTCGCGTGCGAGTGCCGGTGTCGGTGTCGGCATGCGCATCGGTGTCGACGGCGGCGGGCGGCGGTGGCGTGTCGTGGCGATCGTGCGCGTGCGGCGCGCGGGTGGCGGCTTCGCTCGCTTCCGCTGCGTCGACCCCCGCTTCCACGAGCGCTTCCTCGAGCGCTTCTGCGTAGTGACGATTCGGCCGGTCGGCGACGATCTCGCCGTCGCTGATCTCGATGATGCGCTTCGCATGGCGCGCGACGGCCTTGTCGTGCGTGACGATGACGATCGTATGGCCGAGCGCGTTCAGCTCGTGCAGGATGCGGATCACGTCCTGGCCGCTTTTCGTGTCGAGCGCGCCGGTCGGCTCGTCGGCGAGGATCACCTGGCCGCCGTTCATCAGCGCACGCGCGATGCTCACGCGCTGCTGCTGGCCGCCCGACAGTTGTCCGGGGCGATGGTGCGCACGATCCGCGAGCCCGAGGCGCGCGAGCAGTTCGCGTGCGCGCGCGTGCCGCTCGGCGCGCGGCGTGCCGGCATAGATCGCGGGCATCTCGAGGTTCGCGACGGCGTCGACGTGCGGCAGCAGGTGGTAGCGCTGGAACACGAAGCCGAAGTGCTCGCGGCGCAGTTGCGCGAGCTCGTCGCTGTCGAGCATGTGCGTGTCGCGGCCGCCGACCGTGTAGGTACCTTCGCTCGGGTGGTCGAGGCAGCCGAGGATGTTCATCAGCGTCGATTTCCCGGAGCCCGACGCGCCGACGATCGCGACGATCTCGCCCGCGTGGATCGACAGGTTGACGTTGTTCAGGACAACGACATCCTTGTCGCCGGCCGGAAAGCGTCGCGTGACGGCAGCGAGTTTCAGCAGGGGCTGGCTCATCGTCACACCACGTCCGCCAGCGGCGCGTGGTCGTCTCCGGCCGCTTCGCCGATCACGACGCGTTCGCCGTCCTTCAGGCCGGCCAGGACTTCGACGCGCACGTTGTTGTTGATGCCGATGCGCACGTTGCGCGTTTCCGTGCTGCCGTCGGCGCGCAGCACGCGCACCGCGTAGGTGCCGTCCTTGCGTTTTTCGCCGAGCGCGGCCGCCGGAATGCTGAGCGCGTTGCGGGCGTTGCCGAGCACGATGTTGACTTGCGCGGTCATCGAGATGCGCAGCCGATGCTCGGGATTCGGCACTTCGAACAGCGCGTTGTAGAACACGGCCGAATTCGGCTTCGAGCCGCCGCCCGCACCGCCGCCGAGCGGGCTCTGCGCTTCCGCGTAGTTCTGCGGCGCCGGCTCGATCGCGCGCAGCTTGCCGTAGTGACGCTTGTCCGGTTCGCCGAGGATCGTGAAATACGCGGTCTGGCCGGCACGCACGCGAATCACGTCGGCTTCCGACACCTGCGCCTTCACGGTCATCGTGTCGAGATCGGCGAGCTTCAGGATCACCGGCGCCTGCTGCTGGGCGATCAC
Source organism: Burkholderia sp. AU33423 (assembly GCF_002223135.1). Classification (NCBI taxonomy): domain Bacteria; kingdom Pseudomonadati; phylum Pseudomonadota; class Betaproteobacteria; order Burkholderiales; family Burkholderiaceae; genus Burkholderia; species Burkholderia sp. AU33423. The sequence goes on along the minus strand of NZ_NKFH01000007.1, from coordinate 2,468,069 downwards.
GGTCTGGCCTTCCTGCGTGACGACCGCGACGACTTCGCCGTCGATCGGCGCGACGATGCGCGTGTAGCCGAGGTTCGCCTGCGCGGTCTCGATCTGGATGCGGGCCGAGCGGATCTGCGCGGCGAGCGACGCGAGTGTCGCGCGCTGCACGTCGAGCGCCGCGCGTGCGGCCTCGAACGATTCGCGCGAGGTCGCATCGTCGGGCAGCATCGCCTGCTGGCGCTTGAACGCGAGTTCCGCCTGCGTGAGTTGCGCGGCGGTCGATTGTTGTTGCGCGCGCAGGCTTTCTTCGCTGGCGCGCGCCTGGCGCAGCGCGTTTTCCGAGATCACGGGATCGATCTCGGCGAGCCACTGACCCTTCGTGACCTTGTCGCCGAGCTTGACCTTCAGCGACTTCAACTGCCCCGACACCTGCGCGCCGACGTCGACCTGCCGGAAGGCCTGCAGCGCGCCGGTGGCCAGCACCGCATTCTCGAGATCGCCGCGCGAGACGGGCGCGGACAGGTATTGCGGATGCTTGTCGGGCGCGCACGCCTTCAGCGTGACGCCAGCGGCGATCGCCACGATGGCAAGGGTAGCCAGCACGATGCGCCGGCGGCGATGGGTCTTCTGAGTCATGAGCGTGCGGCGAGGATCAGGCAGTGCCGGCGATGCGTGCGGCCAGGCGGGACGATCCGGTCGGCGTCGCATGTCGGGCAGGTTGCCCGCGACGGCATCCGCGTACGCATCGCGCGGGCGTGCCGAGTCGAATCAGCCGCTCATGGTAAGCGAGGACATCACGCCAAATCGTGTGGAAATTGTGCTGAATTGTGCGAACGCCGCACGGGAACGGAGGTCGTGCGGCGTTATTGTTGCGGACCGTGACCACGGCACGCGAAGGCCCGTGCGGGTATCGCGGCGTGTGCTGACGTGCGTTACCGCTGCGCGGCGACGAGCGCCATCATCGGCCGGTCGCGCTCCTCGTCGAGCGCGGGCAGCGCATCGACCTGCGCCTGCGTCGGTCCCCATTCGTCCAGGTGCGTGAGCGTGAAGCCGCTGCCGATCAGCAGGTTCACGAGCGTGCCGAGCGTGCGGTGCTGCTTGACGACGCCCGGCGCGAGCCAGTCGGTCACGCGTTCGCCTTCGCGCTGGTAGCCGTCGAGCGGCCAGGACCGGTTGCCCTGCGCATCGACGACGAAGCCGGGCCGGCGCGGCGCCGTATAAATGGGATGTTCGATCGAGAACACGAGCCGCCCGCCGGGCACGAGCGCGCGATGAATCGTGCGCAGCAGCGTGTCGAGGTGCGCGATGTAGTGGAAGGCGAGCGAGCTGTATGCGAGATCGAACGCGGCGTTGGGCAACGCGAGCGTTTCGAGATCGGCGCGGCGGTACGTGATCGCCGGGTGCGCGGCGGTCCAGGCCGCGCGTTCGAGCATGCGCTCGGAGACATCGATGCCGAGCACGCTTGCCGCGCCCTGATCGGCCGCCCAGCGGCTGAACCAGCCGTAGCCGCAGCCGAGGTCGAGCACGCTGCGGCCGTGCAGGTCGGGCAGCAGCGCGCGCAGCGCGGGCCATTCGGGTGCGCCGTCGAGGCCGTGAATCGAGCGGTTCAGGCGGCTGTAGCCTTCGAAGAAGGCCGGGTCGTCGTAGATGTTCTGCGTCATGCGTAGCGCCTCGTACGGGTAGGGCGCGCGGTGCCGCGCGCCCGATCCCGCGAGCTTACGCGCGCTGCCCGCCCGCGTCGATCCGGCGTTGCGTGTCGGCGTCGACGATGTCGCGGATCGCGCTGAACAGCGGCGCGGCGTCGGTGTAGCGGCGGCCGTAGCCGAGATTGAACGCGTAGTCGAAATCGGGCGGGTTGCTGCCCTGGTTGTGCTGCAGGATCGTCTCGAGCTTGTCGAGCGCCTTCGCCGCACGTGCTTCCGGCGTAGCCGCCGCCTCGTATTCATCCCACAGCGCGACGATCTCGTCGCGCCGCGCGGGATCGAGCGGTGCGGTCAGCGTTAGCAGGTCGTCGCGTTCTTGCGCGCTTTTGTCGGGGTGCGCGGCTTGTTCGATCGCGGGAATGTCGCCGTGCAGCGCCTCGCCGAGATCGTGGACGACGCACAGCTTCAGCAGCTTCAGCGTGTCGATGCCGGGCAGCGCGTCGGCGAACACGAGCGCCATCAGGCACAGCCGCCAGCTGTGCTCGGCCGTGCTTTCCGCGCGCCCGGACGACGTGTGGCCGCTGCGCAGCACATCCTTCAGGCGTTCGGCTTCGCGCAGGAAAGCGAGCCGCGCGTGGATCGTATCGGGGGTCATGGTCGGCATCCTTGCGATGAGCCGCTTAGCGTAATGCGGGTGCGTGTGCGTCGTCCACGCATGAAATATGCGTGGCGGTGGCGCTGTGCCGCGCCGCTACTTCGCAAAAAGCCCGGCCCAGCAGAACAGCGCGAAGAAACCCGTTTGAACACCGACGATCAGGCTGAACAGCCAGGGGCTGCTGCGGCGCGCCACCCGCCTGCCGCCGGCGTTGGCCACACCCGAGCGAAGCGCAACGAGCACGGCCGCGCCCAGATAGAGAATGAACGCGACGATCACGAGTTCTCGCATGACAAGCGTCGACATGTGGCATCTCCCCTGGGCGTGCTGCCATTCACGTTCGCATCTTTTGCGTTGGATGCCGGGCACGTTGAAGGTCGCCGCACCGTTGCCGGCATGCGGTGCTTCGTCGCGACGCGGCAATCACGCTTCCTGGAGCGTCTCCACGAGCCGGGCGGCCGAGCCGTCCGACAGCGTCATCCGCGTCCACCGGCACATGCTGCCGCGGATCGGCACGACGCGCGACGCATTCGCACCGGTGTCGAATTCGACGCTCGGCGGCCCCGCGTGGTCGTGCCAGCCGAGCGTGTCGAGCGCGGTTTCCATGCGGACGATCTCCGGCGTCGCGTAGCGCCACAGCGACGTGCCGAGCAACATCGACAGCGGCCGCGAGAATTCGGCCGCGCGCGCCGGGGAAGAAGCGAGCAGGCGATGCGTGAGGTCGCACACGAGATGCATGCGGCCCGCGCTGCCCGCGACGAGCCGCGCGAGCGCGTGATCGCCGGCCGAATCGAGGCGTGCCGCGAGCAACCGCTCGGCGGTCGCGCGCTCGTCGGGCGACATCTGCTGGAGGCCGGCTTCCCAGCGCGAGATCGTCGATTGCGCGACGCCGAACAGCTCGGCCGCATGGTTTTGCTTGACGCGATGCAGCGTGCGCCAGCGCTTGAGTTGCGGGCCGAGCGGCGGGGCGTGAAGCGGTGAGGCGGTCATGGTGGTGCTCCGTTCGGGGTGTGCGTCGCGTTCACGCCGCGTTGCGGCAGCGATGGATGGCATCGTCATTCCCTTGGCGCCTGAATCGTGACGAGTTCGACCGGAACCAGTGCTGCGCCGCCGAAGACAAGATCGCCGTCGGCGGCGGCCGTGATCGGCGTGGGTTCGATCGCGAGATTCACGATTGCCACGGCCTCTGTCACCTGCCGGGCATCAATCGTGTAGGGTCGGTCAAGCAGCTGCGCAGTCACCTTGGGCGGTATCTCGAAGCCTTGGGTGGCGTAACGCATTCCGGCGATGTTGCCTTCTAGCGCGGAACCGTCGTGCGCGGCGATGAACCCGTGCGCGGCTGCCGTCACCCGATCGACTGCCGAAGCGCCATCCGGCAGCACGACGCGGTAATGGCCTTTGACATGGCCGCCCACCGCGCGGAATCCGGTGAACGACCAACGCAGTGATGACCGGTAGCCGGCCGACATGGCGGATCGTAGCGTGTCGGGCAGATCGAGGACGAAGTGGACGGGGCGGCCCAGCACGATCAGCTTCGCATGGTCTTTCGTGACCATGAAGCCGGATACCGCTTCATCGTACGGCTGTTCCCGAACCAGCCCCGACTTGAAAAACTGATCCTCGGACGGCGGCTGTTCCGTGTGTACTTGGGGTTCGTGGCAGCCCGGCAGCGCGATGCAGCCCGCGACAAAGGCGGCGTGCCAGCACCGGCGTGCGATCGATATGGTCATTGTCTTGTCCCGTCTTGTGCGGTTCGGTTCTTTTGATGCCCTCGTAGCGGGATTCTCGCGTATCCACTGCGCGTTGTCGAACGGGATATCTGTCACGGCAGCGGTCGATGGCCCTCGTCCGTGCCGTGCCGACAACGTTTTCGTCGCCGCTTTCAACTGTCTCCGCCATATCTTATTATTCGGCCAGTGCGGAGGTATACCGGCCGCCAACGGTCATGTCGAGGCATGACGCGCCGGTATGAATTACCGCCTTTCGGCTGATGCATCGCACGATGCGCGGTCGAAACGACAGGACACGCGTGACCCGCGCGTATCCCGAAAAAATGACGAGAGAGCGCGATGGTACGACTGGTCTTGCTGCTGCTGGGCATCGAATACTTGCGTACCCGCTGGCGCGGGCTGACCGTGCTCGGCTGGGTGTGGGTCGTCGCGGGCGTCGTGATCTTCGTCGATGCACTCGATGGCGCGCTGCACTTCCCGATCCAGATCTTTGCGTGGCTGTTCCTGATCGAGGGGTTCGCGACACTTGCCGTGGCCGGCAGCGGCGTCGGCGGCCAGCGCATCCTGCGCTATGTGAAGGGGATCGCGGTGGTGGTCGCTGCCGGGCTCGTGTTCGCGGGGCATCACCACGGCCATTTCCTGCTGTCGATGATCTTCGGCACGCTGTTCCTCGTCGACGGGCTGCTGCAGTGCACTGCAGCGTGGATGGTGCGCTATCGCCGCTGGAACGTCGCCTTCGCATGGGGTGTCGTCGAGATCCTGCTGGCCATCTTCTTCTATCAGCCGTACCCGACGCACTATGTGGGCACCGTGCCGTACTGCCTCGGCCTGCTGCTGATGTTCGGCGGGATGCACATGCTGAGCCTCGCCGCGCGTGTGCGGCGGCTGACGCGCAATCCGGCGTTCGCGACGTCGCCGGCGCCGGCGCTCGCGCCGGATCTCGACGATGCGCGCGACCGGCCGCATTTCGCGCAATCCGAATGGGACGGTCCGCCGGCCGACGGCGAGCATGCGCTCACCGTGCACGTGTGGACGCCGACCGGCACGTCGAAGGCCGAAGCGCAGCGCTATCCGGTGATCGACCGCTATATCGCGGCGGTGGACGTCAATGGCGTGATCTCGACCGGGCACGCGGCGCTGGAGTCGCCCGAGGGCATCTATATCAGCCTGTATCCGGGCGTCGAAATCGATCGTTCTCCGGACGAATTCACGCGCATCCTGCGCGCGACCCGCGAAAACGACGTGCCGGGCCTGTTCCAGCCCGACTACGCGACCGAGTCGAAGGCGTGGTGCCCGTCGACCGTGCGCGTGCGGATCCGCAACTACGATCCGTCGAAGCTGGATGCCTTCTGGACGTCGTACCGGCAGAACGTGACGTACAACCTCACGCACCGCAACTGCTCGAGCACGGTGTCGAACGCGCTCGAAGCCGCGCTCGACGGTGCGGTGTGGCGGCTGAAGGGCGCGCGTGCCGGGTGGGGCGCGTTCGTGCGGCTGCTGCTCACGCCCGAGCTGTGGGTCGCCGCGCAGATCCGCAAGCGCGCGGTGACGATGGCATGGACGCCCGGGCTCACGCTCGACTATGCGCGCGCGCTCAGCATGCTTGCCGATCCGCGGCCGTTCGCGTGGTGGAAGGTCGCGCGCTCGGCCGTGAAGGCGATCATGACGTCGCGCCGCACGTGGCGCGAGCAGGACAACGCGGCGCTGTCGCCCGGCGGATCGGAAGCCGCGTCGATGAAGTGATCGCGTGCCGCCGGACGCGGGCCCGGCGTCACTGCGGCCGCCGCCGCGCGGCCGCGCGAGGTTGCTCGCCACGAGAACCCCCCTACGCAAACAACAATGAACAAGACGAGAGCCTTCCGCATCCTGATTCCCGCCGCGCTGGCCCTGACGAGCGCCGGCTTCGCGCAGGCGAGCGCGGACGAGGTGCCGCGCATGAGCAACGACGTGTACCGCACGTCGGTGTCGTTCTGCTCGAACGTCGCGGCCGCCGAGAAGATCGAGTGCCAGGGCGACATGATCGCCGCGGGCAGCCGGATCGTCGCGGCGATCGGCGGCCTGCCGCCGGCATCCGCCACGTCGATCGACGAAGGCGCGCGCAGCAAGCTGCCGGCGGCGGAGCGCAAGGGGCTCGCGCCGGTCGAGCCGGGTGCGATCGACAAGGACGACGACCTCGCCGGTCTCGCCGGCATGGTGCGCCTGTGCGACGTGTACGAACCCGAGCCGGCGTCGCGCGCGCGGCATCACGCGGCGCTGAAGCAGCAGGCGCCAGGCGCCGCACCGCGCGTCGAGGCGTTGCTGGCCGATGCGTCGACGGCGGCGCGCCGGCGCGTCAGCATCGGCGCGTGGCAGATCCTCGCGCTCGAAGGCCCCGAATCGATCACACGCGCGTGCACGCAGCTGGGCGCCGGGTCGTGAGGGGCGGCGTGCCGCCAGTATGGCGGCACGTGTCGGCCGTGTGAGGCAGCGCGCGACGCGGCGATGGGTGCCTGCACCCGCGCCGCCGGACTTCATTCGTCCACCTTCACATTCGTGCCATGTTGCGTCGGCAACAATTGCGGACAGACATTCGACAATCTTGCGGCGCATCCCGCGACCGCAAGCCTTTTCCGAGGAAACGCCATGCTCAAGACGCTCGCCCGCGCCGCTGCCGCACTCGCCGTCGCTTCCGTTTCACTGCACGCCACCGCGCAGACCAGCTACGACTACTTGTTGCTCGCCGCGTCGTGGGAGCCCGGCTTCTGCGCGTCGCACGATACGCCCGAATGCACGAACCTCGCCGGCACGTACGCGGCGACGAGCCTGTCGCTGCATGGCCTGTGGCCGAACAACTACGACGGCAACCAGCCGTTCTACTGCGGCGTGCCGCAGAACGACATCGACCTCGACAATGCGCACCAGTGGTGCAGCATGGATGCGTACCCGATCAGCAGCGCGACCCGCAACACGCTGTCGACGTACATGCCGGGCGTCGCGTCCTGCCTCGACAAGCACGAGTGGTTCAAGCACGGCACCTGTTCGAACTCGGCTTCGCCCGATGCGTACTGGAACCAGGCATCCGGCATGATCAGCCGGCTCGGCAACACGTCGTTCAACGCATTCCTGCAGGCGAACGCGGGCAAGACGGTCACGCGTAACCAGCTGCTGTCGGCCTTCGAAGGCGCGTTCGGCAGCAATACGCGCAGCGCGGTATCGCTGAAGTGCACGAAGACGAATGGCGTCAGCTACTTCACCGAGGCATGGATCGCGGTGAAGACCAATGCGACCACGCAGTTCCCGAGCGCCGCATCGCTCGTGACGGACGGCAATACGCAGGGCACGTGCCCGACGTCGGGCGTGTATATCGCGAAGTAACGGGGAAGGGCGAAGGGGCGACGGCGTGCGACATCGTGTGCGCCGTCGCCGGTCACGGCTTCGGCGGGATGCCCGACCACAGCAGCCGGGCCAGTTCCGGTGCGTCGAGTTGCGGCTCGTGTTCGTCGATCGCGTCGGGCAGTGCATGCCACGGCACCGCCGGATTCCGGTGATGCTGCAGATGAAGGTTGATGTGATACGGCCACACGAACACGCGGCCGATCCAGCCCGTGCGCCATGAATACGTCCAGTCGGCCCAGCCGGGCGTCGCGTGCGGGCCGCCGCTGTGCTCGGCCATGCTGCGGATCTTCTGCAGCAGGACCGACAGCGTGAGCAGCGTCACGAACCACAGCGCGGCGACCAGCAGGATCGTCTGCACGGTACAGGCCCACACGAGCAGCGCGACGATGACTCCCCATACCGCCGCGGCTGCCTGGAACGGCCGGCCGAGCCGCGTATTCTGTCCGCCCGCGCGCCGGAATGCCGCCATGTTGCGCACCATGTTCAGCACGAGCAGGTCGCCGAGGAACTGCCGCGCAAGCGGCCATGCGTCGAGCGGCCGGAACCGCCACGGCTGGTCGTGATAGAGGAACTGCCGCTCCGGGTCCTGCGCGGTGCCGAGATGCCGGTGATGCGCGAGATGCAGCGGCCGGTAGAACTCGACGGGCACGAGCGCCGGCACGCCGATCGCCACGTTGATCAGGAAGTCGTTGAAACCGCGGCGGCGCGTCAGGTGATAGTGGGTCGCGTCGTGATACAGGATGAACAGCGCATGCTGCCGCGTCGCGACGACGAGTACGGCAAGCGCATACAGGTACCACGCGCCGAGCGCGGTGGCCACCCGGATCGCCACGACGATGCACGTCCATTCGAGCAGCACGGCCGCCATCGTGCGCAGGTCGACTTTGGCGCGCAGCAGCGCGAGCGTGAGCGCGCCGGCCGCGATGCCGATCGCGCCGCCCCATGCGACGTCGGCGGCACGATGCTGGCCGGTGGTCAGGACCGTCACCATCAGCAGCGCGCTCCACGCGATGAACAGCACGGCCGACCGCCGCCGGAGCGCCCGCAGCACGATGGCGATCGCGACCGGCAGCGCGACGTGCCCGCTCGGCGATGCGGCAAGCGGCGTGTCGATCCGCTGCAGCCACGCGATCCAGCCGTCATGAGCGGGCGGCCATGCGACGGCGGTCGGATGCAGCAGATGGCACACGAGGCAAATGCCGGCCGCGAGCGTGCCGGCGAAGAACGCCGGCAGCAGCCATGCACGGCCACGCCCGAGCCACACGAGCGCGGGCATCACGAACAGGTAGCTGAGGTAAAGCGGCACGGTGCCGGGCAGCAGCGGAACCGCGCGATCGAGTGTGCTCGCCGGAATGATCGTGACCGGCCCGAGCGGCAGGTGCGTGACGAAGGCGTAGAACACGCCCGTCACGACGAGATAGGCGACGAGCAGCGGCCATGGCCGGGCGATCGGCGTGTCGTTCGCATCCTGGCGGGAAACGGCGTTGGACATGGCGGGAGCAGGCGGGTAACGGGCTATCATAGCAAGCTGTTCAGTCTTGCAGGAGTACCCGATGGAGTTGCGTGCCACCGCCGTCGAACGTGCGGCCCTGGGCCCGGACGACATCGACCGGATGTTCTCGCTGTATGCGGCGTCCTATTGCGACACGGTTCGTGCGCAGTTCGACCGCGACCTCGGCGACAAGACGCACTGCATCGTGCTGCGCGACGGCGGCGGCGCGATCCAGGGCTTCTCGACGCTCAAGCAGTACGAGACACGCTGGCGCGACGCGTCGATCCGCGTGATCTTTTCCGGCGATACGATCATCGATCCCGCGCACTGGGGTACGCAGCATCTCGCGTTCGCGTGGATCCGTCACGCGGGCGACGTGTGGCGGCAGGCGCCCGCCGTGCCGCTGTACTGGTTCCTGATCTGCAAGGGGCATCGCACCTATCGCTACCTGCGCGCGTTCGCGCGCGACTACGCGCCGCGTGCCGACAACCTGACCGCCCCGGCCACGCAGGACCTGATGGATTACCTGGCCGCGAGCCGCTACGGGCACGCGTACGACTCCGCCACCGGCCTGCTGTCGTTCGACACGCCGCAGGGCCGGCTTGCGCCCGTGCTCGCGGAGGTCCCGGCCGCGCACCGGCGGCTGGCCGACGTCGACTACTTCCTCGCACGCAATCCCGGCTACGCGCAGGGCGACGAACTCGTGTGCCTGTGCGAGCTGTCGGCGTCGAACCTGCGGCCGCTTGCGCGCCGGCTGTTCGACGGGGTGTGAGCCAAGCGCATGCGGATCCGTCTCGCGCAATCGGCCGACAACGCGCGCATTCTCGATTTCCAGTCCCGTCATGCGATGCAGGGCAGCCTGCCGCTGCGCTTCGATCGTGCGCCTGACTACTTCGCGCTGCATCGCTGCCACGCGCCGCATCATGAGGTCTGGCTCGCGGAAGATGAGCGTGCGTCGTTGAAGGGGCTTGCGAGCCTCGTCGTGCGCGACGGCTATCTCGGCGAGCGCGCGCAGCCAGTCGCCTATCTCGGCGACCTGCGGCTGATGCACGACCGTCGGCTGTCGCGCGAGTGGACCGACTCGGTGCGCGCGCGCTTCGCGACGCTGCGCGCCGACGCCGGCGTGCAGCATGCGTATTGCTGCATGATCCGCGACAACCGGCTCGCGGTGCAGTCGCTGGCACGATCGCGGCGCGAGAACCGGCTGCGTTTCACGCACTGGCACGGCTACGAGAACGTGTCGATCTACGCGCAGCGCGGGCTGTCGTCGGTGCCGCGTTGCGTGCGGGGCGTGCGGATCGTCGATGCGCAGCCGCATCATGCGGACGCACTGCGCGCGTTTCTCGATGCCGAATCGCGCCGCCAGCCGTTCGGCGGCGTGTTCTCCGTGGACGAATTCGCGCGGCGGCTCGACACGTGGCCATCGTTCGGCATCGACGCGTTCCTGCTGGCGCTCGACGCTCACGACAACCTGGTCGGCTGCGTCGCGCCGTGGGATGCGGGCGAGATCAAACGGATCGTGCTCGAACGGCTGCCGTTGCCGCTGCGGGCGGTCCGTGTCGCATTCAATGCAGTCGCACCCGCATTGCGCCGCCCGCGTATCGCGGCGCCCGGCGAGCCGTTGCGCGACGTCTATCTGACGCACCTGCAGGTGCGCGACCGCGATCCGTCCGTGTTCGCGGCACTGCTCGATGCCGCGTGGCTGCGCGTGCGCAATAGCCATGCGCTGATGCAGTTGTGCCTGTACGACGGCGATCCGCTCGGGTCGGCGCTCGCGCGCTACCACGCGGCGCGTACGCCGATGGATCTCTATACGCTGTCGACCGGCGAGCCGGCCGTGTCGATTGACGGCCTGCTGGCCGGCCGCGTGCCGGGCTTCGAGATCTACCTGGTCTGAGCGCGCGTGACGTGCAGCAGGTCGGCGAGCGCGAGCCAGAAGCGGCCGGCGTCGAAGCCGAGACCGCCGAGCACGGGCTGGCCGTGGTCGAGTCGCGGCAGGCAGACCTGCGGGATGCCGGCCATCACCTGGTGTTCGAGATAGAACTGTCCGTCGTGCGCGCAGCCGGGACGATGCCCGTTCAGCCGCCCGTGATGCGAATCGAAGCGCGTGGACGCCTCGACGGACCAGCTCACGCCGTGCACGAGATGCAGATCGCGCGGCAGCGCGGCAAGCATTGCGCCGACGCGCGGATCGCGCCGGCTGCTGATGTCGCGCGTGCCGGCGTCGGCCCAGCGCGTGCGCAGCATGCGGCGTGCGATGCGGTCGGGCCACGGTGCGGCCACGTGCGGCGGCATGCCGTGGCGGAAGATCGTATCGACGATCGCGGACGGCCCGCACGGCGGCTGCATCAGCGCGAGGCCGGCACAACGCGCCGCCAGCGCCGGGTCGACGACGAGCGCGGCGAGCGTGTCGATGCCGCCCTTGCTGTGCGCAAGTGCGACGAATTCGCCGCCGGCCGGCAGGTGCGTGCGCAGGTACGCACCGATATGCGCGCCCTGATCGAACACGCCGCGCGCGGAACGCACGGGCACCGTCAGCACGCGATAGCCGGCCGCGCCGAGCGTTTGCCGCGCGCCGCGATTGCAGCCGGGCAGCCATTCCGAATACAGCCCGGCGACGAGCACCACCGTCGTCGTCAGCGGCAGGCGGGCGGTGCGCCGTGTCCAGCCGTCGATGAACGCGTCGGTCCGGTCGAGGTGCGCCGCGGCACGCGCGAACGGCGTCGCCGGATAGTGGCGGCGCCAGTCGTCGAACCCGTCGGGCGTCCACGGCGCGCGTGTCATGCGTGCGACTCCGGCTCGGGTTCGGGAGTGGCCAGATACGGTTCGAGCGCGGCGCGTGCCGCGCGCAATGCCGCATCGCAGTCGAGGCGGTCGGGATGGAAGCGCGGCGAGAACCAGACCAGCCACATCGGCATCACGCGCGTGAAGATGCCCGGCGCGACGAACAGCCAGCGCAGCAGTTGCAGCCAGCCGCGCAGGTTCCAGGTCTGCCCGTCGACGGAGACGAGGCGGTGCACGAAATAGATCAGGTCGATCACGAAGTAGACGGAGATCCCGAGCATGGCCGCGCAGCGCACGACATAGCGCCGCACCGCGTTCGGCATGGCCGCCGCGAACACGTCGAACGCGACGGTCTTGTGCTCGGTTTCCTCGATCGCATGCCAGCGCCACACGGCCGCCATCGTCGGATCGGCGCCGTCGAGGATCGCCGGGTCGCTCAGCAGGCGGTGCGCGAGGATCGTCGTGTAGTGCTCGAGGCACGCCGTCAGCGCGAGCCGCGTGACGGGCGCCACTTGCCGCGCGGCATTGCGCTGGCGTGTTTCGAGCAGCGCCTCGAGCGCGTCGACCGGCACGTGCTGCGACGCGAGGCGTGCGTTGTAGATCCGGTGCACGCGGATATGCGACGCTTCCTGCCGCACGAACGCGTCGACGTCGGCCGCGAGCGATGCATCGCCGCCAACCTGGTCGCGAAACGGCCGCACGCTTTCGATGAAGAAGCGCTCGCCGAGCGGAAACATCACGGAAAACGCGTCGAAGAAGCGCGTGACATGGCACGTGCCGCGATACCAGAAGCGCGGAATGCGTTCGTCGATCGCGAAGCGCACGTCGCGGGTCGGCATGCGCGACGCGGGGCTGTCGCCTCTCGGGCGGCGAAACGGTCGCATGCTAATTTCGTCCCGCCACGGACGGGGCGCGGGCCGTTACCGGCGGCTGACGCATCTGTTGTATCCTCCCGTGCAAACAACCGCCATTCCGAGCCATGAACCGACCGAGCGCGCAAGCCGCTGCCGCGCAGACCCGACGTTACGATCGGGCGAACCTGCTTGTGCTCGCGCTGCAGAGCGTGGTGTGGGCCGGCACGCTCACCTGGCTGTCGCGTACCGGCGCCGGCGCGATCAAGTGGCTCGTGCTCGTGCCGTTCTGCCTCGTGATGCAGGGCGTGTTCTCGATGATGCACGAAACCTTTCACGGGTTCGGGCATCGCCGGCCGATCGCGAATTATATGATGATGTGGTGGGCGTCCACGATGTTCGGCGCGGCCGCGACGCTCATTCACGTGAACCATCTCGGCCATCACGTGCGCAACCGCACGCGCGCCGAGCGCGCGGATTTCGCGACGGCAGACGAATCGCTGCTGCGCAAGCGCGTTGAATACTACGCGGCGATCCTCGGCGGCATCTGGCTCGGCAGTTTCGTCGGCAGCTTCGTGCTTGCGCTGGTGCCCGGCCGCACGATGCAGCGGCTCGCCGCGCGCGGCGACGACAACACCTACGCGGCCGCCTTCAAGGAATTCAAGGCGGCCGACTTCCGTCGCATCCGCTACGAAACGCTTGCTGCCGTGGGTGCCTGGCTGCTGGCCGGCTGGCTGCTCGACTGGTCGGCGTCGGCGGTGCTGGTTGCGTATGTCGCGTTCGCGTTCTCGTGGTCGTCGCTGCAATGGGTGTACCACATGCGCACGCCGCTCGACGTCGTCGAAGGCACGTACAACATGCGCGCGCCGACGCCGGTGCGCTGGCTGCTGCTGAACTTCAACTACAACCTCACGCATCATCGCCGCCCCGCGCTGCGCTGGCAGGACATGCACGCGGTGTCGGACCTGCGCGAGACGCGGCCGCTGTGGTACGGCTGGCTTACGATTTTCGCGCCGCCGCGCCGGCTGCCTGACGATCTCGCGCAACTCGACAAGACCTATTTCTGATGGACGCGTCCGCCCGCAGCCCGGCCGATGCATGGCGCACGTTCGCGCGCGCCGCGCAGCCGGACGTCGATCGATGGCAGGCCGGCCTTGCAGCGCCGGGTGACATGCAGGCGCGCCGGCTGACGGCGCTGCTCGCCGCGAACCGCGATACGGCATTCGGACGCCGGTTCGGCTTCGACCGGATCGACAGCCCCGCGCAGTTCCGTGAACGCGTGCCCGTGCATGCGGCCGCCGATTTCCTGCCGTGGCTCGATCGCGTGTCGCACGAAGCGGAACCGGTGCTGACCGCCGAGCGCCCGGTGTTCCTCGAACGGACGAGCGGCAGCACCGCGCGCCAGAAGCTGATTCCTTATACGCCCGCGTTCCTGCGCGAGCTGCAGGCTGCGATGATCGTATGGCTGGCCGACATGTATCGTGCCTGTCCAGCGCTCGGCGAAGGGCGCGCGTACTGGTCGATGTCGCCGCCGCTGCAAGCGCCCGGCGTCGCGCCCAACGGGATTCCGGTCGGCTCGGCGAGCGATCTCGACTACCTCGGCGACAGCAGCGCGGCCGCGCTTGCGTCGACGCTGCTCGTGCCGCCGCTGACCGGTAACGCAGCGACGTGGCGGCGCGAGACGCTGCGCGCGCTTGTCGCGGATGATGCGCTCGCATTCATCAGCGTATGGAGCCCGACGTTCCTGACGAGCGTGCTGCGCCCGCTGTTCGATCGCGACGATGCCGACGGCGCGCGCGATCTCGCATGGGTCGAGGCATCGCTGCCGGCCGACCGCCGCGCGGCGCTGCGCGGTGCGATCGCGGCTGGCGATTGCCGGGCGCTGTGGCCGCGCCTGGCCGCCGTGAGCTGCTGGCTGGATGGCCCGAGCAAGCATTACGCCGACGCGTTGCACGTGCGGTTTCCGCAGGCGCAATGGCTGCCGAAGGGGTTGTTCGCGACGGAAGGTGTCGCGAGCATTCCGTTCGGCACGGGCGACGGTTGCCCGCTCGCGATCGGCAGCCACTACCTTGAATTCGTGCGCGACGACGGCAGCGTGTGCGGTGTCGAAGGGTTGCGACCCGGCGACGATGCACAGGTGCTGCTGACCACGGGCGGAGGACTGTATCGCTATGCGCTCGGTGATCGCGTGCGCGTGGTCGGCATGGCCGCGCGCACGCCGCGCATTGCGTTCGTCGGGCGCGCGGCGGCGAGCGTCGATCTCGTCGGCGAGAAGCTCGACGAACAGATTGCGGCCGAAGCGCTGAACCGCGCGCGTGAGCAATACAGCGAAGCCGGTGCGTGCCTCGTGCCCTGCTTGGCGAAAGACGGGCTGCCGCACTACGTGCTGTGCGTCGCCGGCGACATCGGCACCGATGCAGCCGACGCAATGTGCGCGGCCGTCGAAGCCGGACTGGCGCAGGCGTTCCACTACGCGCACGCACGCCGCCTCGGCCAGCTCGGCCCGCTGCGCGCGCGCCGCCTGGGCCGATCGCCGGAACGGCTCGGCGACCTGCTGCAACACGCGGCCGAACGGGCCGGCATCCGCGCGGGCGACGTGAAGCCGTGCGCGCTCGTGACGCGGTTGCCGGTGGCCGCTGCGCTGCTTGCGATGACGAATGACTGACGCGATGAACGACATGATCGAACCACGCGGATGCGGGCGAGACTGCCCGTCGCGCGATGCGGCGGGGGCGAACGAGCATGCGCCGCCGGCCGACGGCCTGCACGAGCAATGGTTCGTCGCGTGCACCGAACGCGAACTCCCGCGCGACAAGCCGCTCGGCGTGCGGATCCTCGATACCGGGATCGTGCTGTTCCGGCAGCGCGACGGCCGGATCGCCGCGCTGATCGACCAGTGCGTGCATCGCGGCACGCGCCTGTCGGCCGGCAAGGTCGACCGCGACACGCTCGTGTGCCCGTACCACGGCTGGCGCTACGACAGCGAAGGGCAGGTCGTCCACGTGCCGAGCATCGACGGCTCGCAGCCGGCCGGCACGCCCGGCCGCTACCCGTTCCGGCAGCGCACGCTGCCCGTGCAACTGCTCGACGGGCTCGTGTGGGTGTACCTCGGCACGGGCGATCCGTCGGCGCGCGCGATCTTCCGGATGCCGTTTTGCGATGTCGCGCCGTGGCAGTCGTACTTCATGGTGAATACGTTCGACGGCGACATCGCGATGCTCGCGCAGAACTTCATGGACGTGCCGCATACGGTATTCGTGCACGACGGGATCTTCCGCAGCAGCCGCGGCGAGGCGATGGAAGCGACGGTCGCGACGACACAGGACAGCGTCGCCGTCACGTATCACGACGGCGACGACAAGATCGGCTTCTGTCTCGACTGGCTCACGAACCCCGATCGCGTGCCGCTCGCGCACGTCGACCGCTTCATCGCGCCGAACGTGACACGCTGCGACTACCTGTGGGGCGAACGTTCCGGTTTCCTGATCGTCAGCCAGATCACGCCGATCGATGCGCGCCGCTCGCGCGTCTATACGTACATCGCCTATCGCTTCCGGCTGCCGCGCTGGATGCTGCGCGCGCTGCGGCCGCTGCTGAACCTGTACACGCACCTCGTGATCCAGCAGGACGTGCGGATCATGCGCGCGCACCGGCAGGGCCTCGACAACGCGCCGGGCTTCCGTCCGCACAACGTGCGCGCCGACATCGTGCACGTCGCGATCGACCGGCTGCTCGATGCGGTGAAACGCGGCGAGCCGCTGCCGGCCGCGCAGTGCGGCGAGAAGGTGATGCGGTTCGAACTGTAGGCGCCGCGCGGCGCGTCTAGTGCGCGGGGCCGGCCTGGCCGGATGCGGGCGGCGCGAACGCGGTGCCGTCCGTCAGGTAGCGGTGCACGGCCGGCAGATGTTCGAGCGCGAGCGCCGGATACGCGTGATGCACCTGGTGATAGCCGATGTTGCGCGGATACAGCACGAGCTTGCCGATCCAGCCGAACGTCATCGTGCGCGTCATTTGCCAGATCGATTCCGGCGCGCGTTCGTCGATCTCGACGTGTTGATGTTCGAGCAGCACACGGTTCGCGTTCATGATGCCGCCGACGATCCACGGCAGTCCGTAATACGTGAAGAACGGCAGATCCCAGTGCACGACGGCCGCGATCGCGAGCAGATAGCCCGCGCAATGCGGCAGGTCGGCGCGCGCGCAGGCGATGACTTCAGGGTGACGGCGCAAATCCTGGTGCGAGCGGTCCTGCATGAAGCCGCGCGCATACCATGGCCGGAACGCGGGCCACGCGAGCGCGAGCGGCGCCATCAGCGCGCGCAGCGGCCACCAGACCGGCAGCAGCGCGCCGCGCAGCATCATCACGCGCTGCACCCAGCCGCCGCGCGCGGCCAGCCGGTGCAGGTACGGATCCTCGGCGGTGCCGACCGCGCGGTGATGGCGCAGGTGGTGATAGCGCATCGCGGCGATCGACGAACCGATCGTCCAGCCGGCGAGCGCTTCGACGAGCGCGAGCGGCAGCGTCATGCGCCGCATCGGGAGGTGGCAGGCGTCGTGCAGGATCACGCCGAATGCCTGCAGCCGGCCCGCGATCAGCAGCACGGCCGCGACATAGACGAACGGATTCGGCACGAAGCGGATCGCGGCCCAGCACAGCAGGATGCCGAGCCAGTCGATGCACGCAAAGCGGACGAGCCGCCATGGCCGCGCACCGGCCGCGAACGGCAGCGTGCGGTTCAGTTCGGCAGGCGTCGGCAGGGTGGATGGCGTGGGCATTCGATGAGGTCGGGCGCACCGTCGATGGTGCGCATGCAGGCGTATCGGTCGGCAATATACACCGGTTTCCTCAGACGTCGAGCGGCCGCATTCAACGCGCGGCGCATGGCTTGCCGAACCAGCGCATGACCGCGTTTGCTGCTTCGTCGACGTTCAATGCATCGTTACCGGCCCACGCGACGACACCATCGGGCCGCACGCGCACGGCGCGCAAGGCCAGCCGGTCTTTCGCATCGCCCGCGCGACCGCTTGTTTACTCGAGCAGCCGCAACGCGTCCGCGAGCGACAGCACCGTCGTGCGCGATTCGAAGGCGGTGGAGAACAGGTGCTCATGGACCACCGGGTCCGGGTCGTAGCAGCAGTCCTTGACCGTGTACAGGCGGAAGTCCGCATCGCTCGCGTGGGCGATCGACGACAGCATCACGCCCGTCGACGCGATGCCGACCATGATCAGTGAATCGACACCTTGCTCGGCCAGCCGCGCCTGCAGATCGGTGCCGAAGAACACGCTGGCGCGGTGCGCGACGATCAGCGGCTCGTCGGGCTGCCGGCCGAGCTCCGGGCACGGGCCGTCGTTGATGAAGCGGCCGAGCTGCTTGATGCCCTGGCCGTTCTTGTTGCGCGGGCTGACTTCCGGATAACCGGGGCTGAACCGGAGGTTCGCGAACCAGACGCCGATGCCACTGGCCCGCGCCGCATCGCAGAGCCGGCGCGTATTGGCGAGCAACCCGGGCGCGACGGACGGAAAGAGGCCGAGGATGTCGGTCTGGTAATGCATGACGAGCAGCGCGGTGCTCGACGGCACGATGGCGGGAATCGGCGCGGATGGGCTGTCGCCGGGGTGCGTGGGGGTGGTCGTTGCGATATCCGGTGCGTGTTGCCGAGTCATGAACGAGAGTCTCCGATAGCCCGCGGGGAATGTCAGCGTCCCCGATTTGTACCGGAAAATCGGGTCGGCCGCCGATGCGATTTTCGTAGGGGCGTTTTACCGTGCTGCGCGGCGGCCATATACTGGCATGCGCTTGGCCGAGTGTCGAAATGCAACGCCCGGCGCGATGCGATCTCAAGCCACGATGTACCTACGAGAGCGACACGCCATGCCAGTTACCGGATTCAGTCACTACAATCTGCGGGCAGATCGGCCGACACTCGAGTCGCTTCGCGATTTCTACGTCGACATCGTTGGCTTGCAGGAAGGGTTTCGCCCGCCGTTCAAGAGCTTCGGGTATTGGCTGTATGCGGGCACGCAGGCCGTGCTGCATCTGTCGGAAGCGCGGCCGGGCGAGTCGCGTCCGCCGAACGTTGCCAATACGTTCGATCACGTTGCGTTTTCCTGCGCGGATCCCCGCGCGATGGCGCTTCATCTGACCGAGGCCAACGTGGCATTCACGCGCGAGCACGTCCCGCTCACGGGGCAGGTGCAGATTTTCTTCCGCGATCCGGCGGGCAATGGCGTCGAGTTGAATTTCGCGCAAGGTGAATGAACGCGACAGGTTGGCGGAATCGACGCTCGATGCCACGAACCGCCTGCGGAGTGCGTTCAATTGACCGGGGGCCATTCGGACACTCGATCGCGAAAGCCACCGGCTCGGAGGATCGCGCTCGTGGTCGTCACGCTGGGCCAACCGCCGATTTCCGCTCATGCGCCGCATCGCAATGAATCCGCGGGCTTTTCGTGGCGTTGCCGTGACGCTGAAATCCGTGCGGTCGCAGCGCGGCCGGCGGTTGCCGGCGGCATCGGAAAGTCGAGTGCCACGCCGATGCCGACCGCCCTGGTTTGGCCACGAGACCCGGGGAAATATCCGGGAACGGCGGGTCGTCAGTCGAACGTGATCAAGTCCTTGAAGATCAGTTGTCCCCACTGATTTCCACGCGCGTGCACAAGCAGCCCGCCAGCCGAAAGCCCGCCCAGTTTGATTGGCGCGAAACCGAGTTTTTCAGCGAGCGTGCCGATCTCCGCTGCTGCGGCGTCGTCGTCGCTCGCCAGGAACACGACTCTCCTGCCACCCTGTACGGCCGGTTCCTGGCCGAGGATGGCGGCAACCAGATGGTTGAAGCCTTTCACCAGCCTGGCTCCGGTGAACGCGTTCGCGACGAAGGTCGAGGACGGGAGGCCGCCCAGTTCCTCGGGCGGGGCCTGCGTGTTCATCGCGTCGATGAGGGTCTTCCCCTTCCAGTCGGGCAGCGCTTTTGCGACCTCCGGGTGCGACTCGAAACGGACAGCCAGAAAGATGATGTCCGCCTTGACGGCTTCCGCCAGGGTTTGGGGAATGATCGTGGGGCCGATCGCGGCCGCATCGGCGGCAAAGCTTTCCGGATCGCGCGTGGTGGCAACGGCCACGTCGATGCCGCTGCGGGCGAACGCCCTCGCAAGTGCGTGGCCGATCTTGCCGAAGCCGATGATTGCGTAACGCATAGGTCTCTCCTTGGGTTCTCTGCGCGGTCAGAGCTTGTAACCGCCGCTCGCTTCAATGGTTTGGCCGGTCACCCAATGGCCTTCATCGGAGGCCAGGAACGCCACGACGGCGGCGATTTCAGAAGGCTCGCCGAAGCGGCCCAACGCGATCTGTGCCTCGGCCGCCTTGACGAGTTCGGGATTCTCCCGAACGGCGGCGTTTGCATCCGTTCGCGTGAAGCCCGGCGCGACGGCGTTTGCGGTGATGCCACGCGGCCCCAGCTCGATGGCGAGCGTATGGGTCAGGGTATTGATGGCTGCTTTCGCCATTGAGTAGACGGGCGCTGCCGTCACGGGCTTCGTGGCGGCGGCGGAAGAAATGTTGATGATGCGGGCACCATCGGCGAGACGATCCAGAGCGGCCTGAATGATGAAGAAGGGCGCACGGGCGTAGACCGCCATCAGGGTGTCCCAACTCTCCGGCGTCGCGTCCTTGAAGCCGACCCAGCCGGAATTGCCGGCGTTGTTGACCAGAATGTCGAGGGCTTGGGTGCCATTCCGCTTGGCGAGTTCGTCGTCGAGTCTCTCGAACAAAGCCGGGACGGCCGCCGGATCAACGAGATCCGCGTGGATCGCGAACGCAGTGCCTCCCGCTTTCTCGATGGCTGCGATCGCCGCGTCCGCGCCGGATTTACTGGCGTTGTAGGTGAGTGCGACTGTCGCACCGTCCTTTGCAAGACGTTCGGCGATGGCGCGGCCAATGCCCCGTGATGCGCCGGTAACGAGCGCTGTTTTGCCCTTTAACGATTGCGTCATTTGATCTTTCTCCTCAGAGTTGTGCCAGGCCACCGTCAACGGCAACCTCGCTGGCGGTCATGAAGCTGCTGTCCGACGACGCAAGAAAGGCGGCCACCGCCCCGATCTCCGCTGGATCGGCCATACGCTGGAGCGGCGTCATCGCCCCATAGGCCTTCTGGCCTTCTTCGCCCAGCGCTTCCTTGGCCAGTTCGGTCGCCGTCGCACCGGGCGACAGCACGTTTACGCGGATGCCGGTGCCCTTCAGGTCCTCCGCCCAGGTCCGGGCGAGGTTGCGCACCGCTGCCTTGCTCGCGCTGTATGCCGTGAATCCCGCAGCTCCTGTGGTGCCGGCGCTCGATCCGGTCAGGATGATCGAACCACCCTGGCCCATCAGCGGCAGCGCCGCCTGGACCGTGAAGATCGAACCCTTCACGTTGGTGTCGAAGATTTCGTCGAAGTGTTCGGCGGTGATCTTGCCGAGCGGAAGCGGGCTTCCTGCCCCGGCGTTGGCGAACACGATGTCGAGGGTTCCGCGCTCCGCCTTCACCGCAGCGTAGAGCCGCTCGAGATCGGCCAGATCGGAAACCGAACCCTGCACCGCGCGGGCATGGGGCCCGAGGTCGGCTACGGCGGCGTCGAGCGCTTCCTGCCGGCGGCCGAAGATGAAGACGAAGGCGCCTTCGTCGATGAAGCGTCTCGCGGCGGCGCGGCCGATTCCGGTAGCGCCGCCGGTGATCACCGCGGTCTTTCCATTCAGTCTGTTCATGCCCTGCATCCTCCGAAACGAAAGCGACGAACATGATTCTGGGCCTCTTGATTCATGAATCCAATTGACTGAATATCTATAGGTGCCATCTACTTTCTAGATAGATATGCTGGACAACGTCACCATCAATCAACTTCGGGCTTTTGTCGCGGTATGCGACCAGGGAAGCTTCTCCGGGGCTGCACGGCAGCTGAGGCGTGCACAGTCGGCGATCAGTCACGCGATCGGCGCGCTCGAGAGTGCCTTCGACGTGGTGCTGTTCGAGCGCAACACGCGCAAGGCGACGCTCACGGCCGCAGGCCGCAGCCTTCTGCCGGATGCGCGGGGGGTGATCTCACGCACCGAGGAAATGAAGATGCGTGCGGTTGCCATTGCCGAAGCCGGGGTGCCACAGGTTTCGATTGCCGTGGATACCTATTTTCCGCGTGCGCACCTGATTGAATGCCTGCGCATCCTGCAGGCGGACTTTCCAACCGTTGCAATCAATCTGCGCATGACGACCATGCAGGGCGGCGAGCGTCTGGTTCTCGACGGCACGTGCGCATTGGCGGTAACGATCATGGACGTGCCCGAGTTGAGCCAGGGCACCATCGAACGGCAGCATTTATGCGAAGCGCAAATGGTGACCGTCTGTGCGCCATCGCATCCGCTGGCCGCACTCGCGGGGCCGATCCCGCGGGAGGAATTTGGCCGGCACATCCAGCTCGTCGTAACGGACAATCAGCCCGATGCGGGAAAGAGCCAGCAAGGGGTCGCCAGCGAACGCCAGTGGTGGGTGAATGATCTCGGCGCGAAGCACGATCTGCTCAGGGGAGGCTTGTGCTGGGGGCACATGCCGCGCCATCTGGTCGAGGAAGACCTCGCGAAGGGGGCGCTGGTCGAACTCCGACGGCGCGCGTGGCACATGCGCTCGCTCACGTTCATGACCTCCCAGCGGCGCGGGTACGCATTGTCCGAATGCGAGACACGGCTGGTCGAACTCCTGGGCAATCGTCATCCCGTCTCGAAGGACGGGAAGGCCAGGGCCCGCGTGACGCGCGGTCGCTGACGGGTGTGCGGGGAGCGTCGTGCGAACCGTGACGTGAGCGCCGGCCGAATCCGCCTTTGGAGAGGCACGCTCGACTGCGCCGCCTCAAAAAATCGACCTTCCCGAATCAGTCGTCAACCACTCCAGCGCCAGTGTGCCGGCACTCCGGCAATATAAACCGACTATGTCGCCCCAGTGCCGATCAAGCGGGCGAGTGTCGCGCGACCTTCGACGACCGGGTTCGGCCACAACCCGTCGTTCAACTCGCAGGGAAACATGCCGTCGGAGCGGCCGCATTCCAACCGGAAGCTGACGGCCGGGCTACGTACAAAATTCGGCCCCAAGTGGCGTACGCTGCTACGGGGCGCGGTACGCAGGCTGAGGATCCATGTCGCTTGAGTCGCCATCGCCTAGCAACGCCCACCGATCAGTGACAGGATCATCATTGTTGAACGCTTCAGGAATGTAACCTTCATCCAGCACCTTCTCGAATCGTTGAAGCCAATCGAGTACCGCTTGGCTTGCCTCGCCCTCACACAATGCGACCGCATCACGAGGTGCTCGAGCAACAATTAGTTCAGCGAGTGCCTGGGGCGTCATGGTCGACGACATCACGATATCCGGGTCACCATGAAGAACCGTTCGTTCGCTGCCGGTTGTGTACCGATAGACATCGTCGTTAGATTTTTCTGGTGGATGAAACGCACACCGCCAGTGCAATCCAGATGGCGCCGAATACGGCAGGATCATCAATCGACCGTAGCCATGTCGAATCAACCAGATGCCAGCACGCAAAATGGTTTGTGCGACGGCCTTGGTATCTACGTGATCACTATTGATTTCTTGAACATATGCCAGGAATTCAGGCAGATAATTGGCGATGTCCTCATGAGAAACATATCGGTCAAATCCTTCAGCACCAACGCGGTTCATCTCGAAAAAAGCTTGAGGCGCAATTAGGACCGTCTCAAACTCGACATATGCCCCGTATTTCGGGTTGTTGAGCCAATGCATTGCTCGTGACTGGTAACGTTCTGGCTGCCCCGGCATAAAGGAGCGGTTTTTGAGTTTATTCTCGATATGCAAGGCAAACGGACCGCTATTCGGGCGCGAGAACACGACCAATACGTCTGTTTCGCTTTGCACGTTTTTGACAACTGGCTCGCCGGTCGCCGGGTCGATAATCACGTGCGGATGAGTACCCCAGGGATTGTCGCTGCGAGACCACTGATACACGCCAGCGTCATTGGCGAATTTAGTTCGAGAGAGAAACCAATTTGTGAATTCCAGGTTCGATTGGAATGCCTGCTCGATGCAACTATCCAGTTGCGCTTCTCTGCTTTTGACCATATATCCCCCGATTTGAGTCCTGTTCGATTCGCGCGCGAAATCGAATGCCATTGTGCGGCGACATCGTTTCTTCGGAATTTTATGTTACAAATTTGGCACGAATGCAAGCTAATTGTGCGACCCTTGGCGCGCCTGCCCACGCACTTGTACCGGGGCTGCACGCGAGTCGTTGATTTCGGCTCTGCGCAGTTGAGATTACATCCCTGACACGGTGGCCCGACGACTGTAACTGCCGTTGGGTCCTCGGTCGCAAGGCCACACTCGGCGCGAGCCCCGACATCTTCAGCAGCGAACCGGCTGATGACCGCGATGCTTCAGGAACAGACAGCGAGGCGGGTTGCCGTCGAACGGCAGAGAGGGGTCGACGGACCCCGTCATCCCGTGTTGCCGATGCGGTGTGACTGCATTGTCGGGCTGCCCTTGGCCGATCGCGCCATTTCAACGGCGGTGGTGATGCGATGCGTTCCGTGGGTTACTGTCATGGTTCGAACGCTTCGATGATTGCTTGTCCATGTGCCGCGATTCGGCTGTCTAGCACAGACCAGGTCCCAAGCCACTCCCTATAGCTCGCGGAATGGAAAGTCACTGCGTCACCTGCCACCGCAGCTGCAAAGCTGGCAATTTCGTCCCGGTGCCGGGCAAGGTTATCCGGAGCGATGGCAAGACCGCCTCGCGCCGCGGGTTCAGCGAAAAGATAAAACAGCGCGGGCGCCCGGTTGCGTCGGCCGCCTTCGGTCACCAAACCGAACGCGTGCTTGACCAGTTGCGCGGCATCGAGGTGAACATACCTCACATCTCCGGAGCGCAATCGGTCTCGCATCCTTTCATACCCCTTCATATTGGCGCCCCACACGGGGCGGTCATAGGCGTCTGAGAGGCTGACCGATTTCACGTCCCGGAAGGGCTCAAAACGCTTGCTCTCGATTCCGATGAGGCACCTGGGCGTCTGTACCACGGCGTCGAGCCAAGGATGGCGCCCGCCGGCCCAAGGAAATCGCGCACAGAATTCGATGTCTACGAGCTCCGGAATTCCTGCGTCCTCGAGGCCTTTCAGTGGCGGCAGTTGGCGAGGTCGCTCAATGAACCAGCCAAAACAATTGACCGCGAGTGCCGCGGAGCTTTCGGGACTCAAAAACTTGCCGGATTCAATCTCTTTGCCTCCGGCTTTCGCGAGGCGGTCAAGCACATGATTGACGGGAATTCCGGATAGAAATGGCAGGTCGTCCACGCATTCCCCCGCATCGGATTGACGAATATGCCAAACGGCGGAGCCAGCAAGGCACTCGCGAGTCGGTTCAGCCAAATGCACTGCTCGACACCCCACACTCGGTTTTCGAGCGGGACGGGCTGGCAACTGCTCTGCCCGAAAGCTGTCAACTTGGCTTGCGGTGCCGAAACCTGCTGCTTCCACGTCGTCGACATGTCGGTAGATGCTACATAGGGAGCGAGTTGACCGCAATGGCCACTACATCTTGGACGCGGTTGTCACAGCGGTGGAGGCACGAATGATGGCGGTGGGTCGGCATCCGTCGTCGACGCCCACGTCCCCAACGTTGGGCACGACCTTCGTCGTCGGACCGGGTTCGGCCATGAAGCGACGTTCAGTTGGCTCCCGTCGAGATGTTCAAGTGTCCCTTTTCATCTTGCGGATTCAACCCGTCGATGCAACACCCTTAAGGCTGCATAGCAGCGAGGAGTGTTGCATCGACGGGTTGAATCCGCAGTCGCAAATTGCAATCTTGGGCGCCTTTGCCGGGTGCTTACTGTATCTCTGAAAACGGAAGCGTTGATGGCCCGGTGCAATCTAAAAGCATCCTCGAAGGCGCAACTTGGGTTGGCTATGAATGGACAGTCGTTGGACGACGGGAAACTACTCCAGAAAGCTGACTTTCATCCTTTGCGCATTCATGGTTTGGGGTGAGTGAAGTCAGGATGAATTGGGCTTGTCGAGCGCGTACTGGGCGACGTCCGGGCTGTTCGTGCTCATCAGACAGACGATGGCGTGGGCGTGCTCAACCGCATGACGGCCCTCGCACGCCCGCGGTCCGTTCTCGTATCGTCTGAGGTCATGAGCTGTGGAGCCTCCTCGTCCTTAAATTCGATTTACGCAACAACGCCACTCTGCATTAAAAATAATGAAATATATGAAAATATTGATGCGCACGCACCAAAATCGAGATTCCCTTTCAAGGCGCCGAAATTGGACGGACGACAAGGTCTATCCAAACACGCAAAGCAGCCTTGATACAACACGTCGGACGTGTGATAAGCTGTAAAGAAGCAATAAAGTTCCGAAGCATTGCATGTAGCACAGATCATATTTATCTGTTTATGCCAGAACTTATCTTGACGATGCCCATAAATTTAATATTATACCGATAGCACCCAAATTTAACTTGGGCCACACGGATAATACCTTGATCTTGACAAAAAAATGTCATTCTTGCGTATATCAATTTAATCTTGTCGGCAATGCTAACAGGAGGAACAAACCGTGGCACTTCACCTCGCATTTTCTAAAAGGGTTCAAACGCTGAGTGATGTACAGGCTGCATACAAGCAGAGCGTCATTTTCGTTAACACCGAGGCAACTGGCGTCTACAGCTCTCAACTGGGAGTTCTGAATACCTTGCCGCCGGATTGGCAGGACTTCGTTACGGCCCACCAGAATGCTCAAGCCGACGCGCTCGATTGGATCAATAATGTGATGGCGCGCCTGCTGACGGTACCTGCCAGCGTGCAGAATTATAACGGCACCATCTCGGCGGCGTTGCAGGATGCAAAACTCCAGGCGCAGGCGCTGATCGCGAACCCGACGAACGCGGGAGCGAAATCCGCCTTGATCTCCGATTTGAACTTGGTGAAGTCCCAGGTTTCGCTCGTGCTTGCTTTCGTCTCAAGCACCCTTTCTTCACTACAGAGCTATCAGAACAAAGTGCCTGACATGGCGCAGCAGCTGCAAACGATCGCCAATAAATCGTCTGCGGACGCCGGCGCAGATCAGAAAAAAATTGACGACCTTAATGCCGCGATCGATCAGTTGAAGAGCGACATCAAGTCGTTGACGGCCGCGATTGTCGCGCTATCCATCGCCGATGGGATCGCGATCACTCTTGGTGTTGTCGCAACTATCGCGGCTTGGCCCGTCGGAGCGCTTGCATGGTTGGTCCTCGGTCCGGCTGTTGCCGTCGCGACCACATTCATCGCGCTCGATGCAGTGAAGATCAAAAACGACAAGGCACTGATCGAGTCGAAGCAAAGCGAGATCACCGGCATCACTCAGGATGTAGCAGTTCTGCAGGGCATGGCCAAGCAATACGGCGATTTCGCTGCGCAGACTGCCGAGGTGCAGTCGAACCTGGAGAATGTACTCGCAGAATGGCAGACCCTCGATAATGAGGTGACCAGCGCGGTTAACGACATCCAGGCCGCCATCGCCGACCAGCAGGCGCCGAATTATCAGGCTGTTGCCAACGACCTGGATCAGGCGATTACCGCATGGACGGCAGCCTATAATCAGGCCGGAAGTCTGATCATCGATATCAACGTGAACAATGCTCAGCTCTCGCCAGGAATGTCGGAACAGGAAGTGCAGACTGCGCTAGCTGCAGGGCGCACCACCGATCTGGTTACCTACTTCAACCAGGCAGCATGAGTAGTTGCGGTGGATGGCCCGGGATAATCTGCTATCCACCGCAATTTTGCAATGCAGCCAATCATACCGACGCCGCGATCCAAAGCGTGGCCGAACCCCGCAGAGCAAAATAATTCCGTCACTTCAGCATTCTTGTGGATCAAGGCTTCCGGCCCGCGAGTTGACGACTTTATTGACGGTCCTACCAAAACAATGTCTTCAACTCGCCTACGTCCGCATTAAGAGGTCAGTTCAAAAACCCCGTGAGGGGGCTGTTTACTTCCTCGGCGAGCTGTTAACCTTGGGCACCAGAACAACGGAAGCCCAAGGATGGAAGCGCCGATCATTGACGACGAACTGTGGATACTGATCGAACCATTGCTGCCGCCCGCGAAGCCTCGTGCGAAGAGCGATCCTGGTCGTCCGCGCGTTTGCGATCGTGCGGCGCTCAACGGCATCCTGTTCGTGTTCAAAACGGGAATCCGCTGGAACCACTTGCCGACTCGGCTGGGCTTCGGCTCGGGCGCAACTTGCTGGCGGCGATTGAACGACTGGCAAAAGGCTGGTGTATGGGACCAACTGCACGAGTTGCTGCTCGACAAGTTGCGTGCGGCCGGCCAGATCGATCTGTCATACGCTGCGGTCGATTCGTCGTCCGTGCGCGCCGTTGGGGCGGGCGAAAAACTGGCCCGAACCCCACGGATCGTGCGCGACCCGGTTCCAAGCACCACATCCTCGTAGACGCCAACGGCGTTCCCGTCGTCGCGATCCTGACCGGCGCGAACGCCAACGACGTCACGCAGTTGCTGCCGCTCGTTGATGCAATTCCGCCGATTCGCGGTGTCCGTGGCCGACCACTTCAGAAGCCCGGCGTCGTCTACGCCGATCGCGGCTACGATTCCACACGACACCGACGTGCGCTGCGTGAGCGCGGCATCAGGCCCGTGATCGCGAAGCGCCGGACCGAACACGGCAGCGGGCTCGGCAAGTATCGTTGGGTGGTCGAGCGTACGCACTCCTGGCTCCATAATTTCCGTCGTCTACGCACGCGCTTCGAGCGACGTGCCGACATTCACGAAGCATTCTTGAAACTTGGCTGCTCGCTCGTCTGCTGGAACGTCTTCAGGCGAGCTGAGCAAGGTTTTTGAACTGGCCTCTAAGAACGAATATTGGTTCTCCACTCCGCTTCCGAAGCGACATTCCCCTGAGATACTGACGCCGCAGTGGGACTTCGTCTCCATGCTTGATGAATTCTGGAATGGAGACTACGACCTCATCGCAATCCGACCGCAAGCAACACGGTATGCGTTGGAGTTCAACCCGCATGGTTACCCATTTGGTGGCATCGGTAGTCTTGTCGCGCTGGTTGAGTGTTTCGGCGATCGAGTCGTCGGCGTTGATGATGGAACGGGATATGAAAAATACGTGCCACGTACGAACATCTGGAAGCCGCGTGCCGGCCGTGTTGTCTGACCTCGCATTGCGGCCGCACCGAATGACTGCTTCGGAGCAAGACCGATGACCGCTCCGGGTCGATTGCCGCCGATGGCCGAATTCCCCATTAAGCGCTTTGGCGCGCGCCGATATGAATCTGCCGCCGTCGCGCCACATGAGGCACGCTTGACTTCGACGCTTCAAAAGATCGAGCGCCCCGAATAGGTCGTCAACCATTCCAAAGCCGTAGTCCCCGCCAGCGAGTTCCCGTTCGCATCGAGCCCCGGCGCCCACACGCACACGGCCATCTCGCCCGGCAGTACCGCGACGATCCCGCCGCCGACACCGCTTTTCGCGGGTAGCCCGACGCGATACACGAAATCCCCCGCCGCATCGTAGGTGCCGCAGGTCAGCATCAGCGCCGACAGCCGCTTCGCGGAACTCGAATCGACGATCCGCTCGCCGGTGACCGGCGCGACGCCGCCGTTCGCGAGGAACAGCGCGGCGGTGGCGAGCTCGACGCAGTTCATCGTGATCGCGCACTGGCGGCAATACGCATCGATCACGATGTCGGGCGGCATCTGCATGTTGCCGAAGCTCGCCATGAAGTGCGCCATCGCGCGGTTGCGCTCCGCGTGCTGCAGCTCCGATTGCGCGACGCGCGAATCGTAGTCGATGTCGTTCGCGCCGATCAGCCGCCGCACGAATTCGACGAGCGCCGTCTCGGCCTTCACGAAGCGGCGGCACAGCACGTCGGTGACGACCAGCGCGCCGGCGTTGATGAACGGATTGCGCGGCTTGCCGCGCTCGCTCTCGAGCTGGACCAGCGAGTTGAACGCGTTGCCGGACGGCTCGCGGCCGACCCGTTCCCACAGTTCGTCGCCCAGCAGCTGGAACGCAAGCGTGCACGCGAACAGCTTCGAGATGCTCTGGATCGAGAAGCGCTCGTACGCGTCGCCCACCGTGCAAACGTTTCCGTCGAGCGTCACGACGGCCATCCCGAACTTGTCGGCAGGCACTTTCGCGAGTTCGGGAATGTAGTCGGCAACCCGGCCCTGGCCAATCCAGGGGGCGAGTTCGGTGTGGATGCGTTCGAGGATCGTCTGGTAATTCATCAAGTCAGGCGGGTAGGTGAGTGGCCGGATTCTGGCGAGCCCGTATGGAACCGTCCCGGCGCCGATTCGTCAAGCACGGACGATATCGCGCCCTTATTTTCAAGACCTCTGAACAGGCAATCGGCCGGCGCAGTATCATGCGGTACGTTTCGGCCAATGGCCGGCGTCCGGCACCGGCCGGCGCCGCCGCGGCTTCCCCGATGACCCGACCGCTGCCCATGTCTTTTCGCATCCTGCTCGTCGAAGACGACACCCGCCTGTCCACGCTGATCGCCGGCTACCTGCGCAAGAACGACTATGAAGTCGACACTGTGCTGCATGGTGACGCCGCGGTGCCGGCGATCCTGTCCATTCGGCCCGATCTCGTCATTCTCGACGTGAACCTGCCGGGCAAGGACGGCTTCGAGATCTGCCGCGAGGCACGCAAGCAGTACGACGGCGTGATCATCATGGTGACGGCGCGCGACGAGCCGTTCGACGAACTGCTCGGCCTCGAGTTCGGCGCGGACGACTACGTGCACAAGCCGGTCGAGCCGCGCATCCTGCTCGCGCGGATCAAGGCCCAGCTGCGCCGCGCGCCCGCGCGCGTGACCGAGAGCACCGCGCCGCAGCCCGAGCGCTACGCGTTCGGCAAGTTCTCGATCGACCGCACCGACCGTTCCGTCGTGCTGCCCGACGGCAGCACGCCCGACCTGACGTCGGCCGAATTCGACCTGTTGTGGGCGCTCGTATGCCATGCGGGCGAAGTCGTCAGCCGCGACGACCTGATGCTGCAGTTGCGCGGCGTCGAATTCGACGGCCTCGACCGCACGATCGACGGGCGCATCTCGAAGCTGCGCCGCAAGCTGCGCGACGACGCGAGCAACCCGCAGCGGATCAAGACGATCCGCAGCAAGGGCTATCAATTCAGCAAGCACGCGTGGGAATGACGCGGCGTTCGCACGACGCCGTCACGTTCCGCGCGGGCCTTCCACCCGCCGGCCGGGAGCCGAGATGATCCGACGAACCCGTTCGCACCCCGATGCACCGCCGTTGCCGACGCTGCGCTACGTCAAATGGCGCTGGCTGCATTTCCGCCGCGCGTGGACCGACACGCGCGCCGACCGCATCCCGAGCTGGTCGCGCCTTTACGTGCGTACCTACCTGCATCTGCTCGGCCTCGTGCTGCTGACCGCGCTCGTGCCGGCGCTCGCGCTGTGCGTCGAATTGTCGCCGCAGGTCGTGTGGCATGCATTCGACTCGCTGCCCGGCGACATCTGGATCGTGCTCGTCTTCGTGTTCGCCGCACCGGCGCTCGCGGCGTACCGGTGGATGCGGCCCGTATGGTCGGATCTCGTGATGGTGCGCGAGCGCGCGATCGACTTCACGGGCGGACGCTTCAACACGCGTGCGCGCGAATCGCACAGCGTGATCATCGGCCCGCTCGCGCGGACGCTGAATGCGCTCGCGATGCGCATGGAACGGCTGATCGCCGCGCAGCGCGATCTGACGAATGGCATCTCGCACGAGCTGCGCACGCCGCTCGCGCGCGTGCGGTTCGCGCTCGAAATGCTGCGTGAACCGGGTTCCGCGGCCGAATACCAGGGCGCGCTCGAGAGCATCGCGCAGGACGTGACCGAGCTCGAAGAGCTGATCGACATGAGCCTCACGTATGCGCGGCTCGAATACAGCTCGCTGCAGTCGAACCTCGAGATGACGGCGCCCGTCGCGTGGTTCGAGCATCAGGTCAGCGATGCGCAGCTGCTGTATCCGGAGCGCGCGATCGAGTCGCGCATCGCGATCGCATCGGACCTGCGCGTGAAGATGGACCGGCGGCTGATGTCGTATGCGATGCGCAACCTGTTGCGCAACGCGAGCAAGTACGCGAAATCGCGGATCGTCGTCGGGATCTCGCTCGTGCACGGCAACATCGGGATCTTCGTCGAGGACGATGGTCCCGGCGTGCCGGAGAGCGAACGCGAGCGAATCTTCGACGCATTCGTGCGCCTCGACCGCCGCACCGGCGGCTATGGCCTCGGCCTGTCGATCACGCGGCAGGTGCTCCATGCGCACAACGGCCGGATCGCGGTCGTCGATCCCGTCGAACTCGGCGGCGCGCGCTTCGAGATCAGCTGGCCGGTCTAGCGATACGCCGCTCGGGCGCCGAGCCTCGTCAGTCACCACACCACGACCGCACACTGCCGCGCGCGCCGGATTCGAGCGCGTCGCCGGCCTGTCCCGCCGCAGCTTCCCCGTATCGATGCTTTCCCGCACCGCGATCGTCGCGTGACGATTCGTTTGCCGCACGTACGCGCTTTGCAGTACGATTGCAATTGCAACTATATGGGCGGGCCGATCCATGACCGCGCAGGCGGGCGGCCCGCGACGCAGCAGTGAAGCCGGGGCCGCCACGATGGCCGCCCCCTTGTTCATGCATGCCTGTCCGGGGCACACATCATGCGGCTTTTGAATATCGTGTCTTCTCCCCGCGGCGCCAGGTCGGCGTCGATCGCGGTCGCCAATGCCTTTGTCGATGCGTACCGGGAAACGGGCGCCACGATCGACGTCGATACGCTGAATGTCTGGGAAGAGGACTTGCCGGACTTCGACAGCGAGGCGATCGGCGCCAAGTACAAGGGCGTCGCCAACGCGCCGATGGATGAGGCGGAGCAGTCGATCTGGCGGCGCATCCAGTCGCTCGTGAAGCGCTTTCAGGAGGCGGACCGGATCGTCGTCGGCGTGCCGATGTGGAATTTCGGCTATCCGTACAAGCTCAAGCAACTGATCGATCTCGTCAGCCAGCGGAACATGCTGTTTACGTTCGACGGCACAGCGTACGCGCCGTTGCTGGAGATTCCACGCGCGCTGGTGATCCATGTTCGCGGGCAAAGCCGGGAAACCGGTGCGGGCGCGGACAATCCCGGGTTCCGGCATCAGGCCGACTACATCGAATTCTGGTTGAGGTTCATCGGCGTGAGCGAGGTCAGGAGCCTGACCGTCGAACACACGTGGAGTGTGCGGGCAAGCGACAGTATCGAGCGGGCGCGAGCCCGCGCGGTCGCGATGGCGGCGGCGTTCTGACCCGGCGGGGGCGGCGCGAGGCAGACGCGGAGGCCGCCGGAGCGGCATCCGCGCACGCTCAATAGGTACGGCCGAGCTGCAGGTAGAAGTTGCGGCGGCCACTGGGCGCGAGCGCGACGCCGATGTACACGGGCCCGAACGCGGTCGACAGGCTCGTGAAGAAGGTATAGCTCTGCTTGAGCGCACCGCCGCCGATCTGCTGGCCGCTCGACCAGACGTTGCCGACTTCCGCGCTGGCGCCCACCGACAGCGCCTTGATCGGCGATGCGTTGAACGTCATCAGCTGGTTCATGTAGGTCACCTGCGCATACGCGAGCTCGTTGCCGTTCAACTGGTCGGCCGCATACGCGGACAGATGCTGGAAGCCGCCGAGCGTGAAATTGAACGCGTTGATCAGGTTCGTGCCGCCGATGCTCTTGCCGCCTTCGATCGTCGCGCTGACGCTGTGCCGGCCGAACTGCTGCGCAACCATCGCCTTGCCGTAGATCTCGGTATAGGGCGCGCTGTTGATGCTGTCGTCGAAGTTCGACGCCGAGCCCCCGTTGCGCGAGACCAGCGAGCGTTCGATACGCAGTTCGGTGAAATAGCCCTTGCGCGGGAACAGCGGATCGTCGAGCTGGTCGATGACGAGCCGCGCGCGCGCGGTCAGCGCCTGCGACGTGAAGCTCGGCCACAGCAGCGACTGGCCGCTGCCGTCGTCGAACGGCAGGTTGTAGGTCGGCGAGCCGTGCCCGGTCACATAACCGAGGCCGATCCGGAAATCGCCGAGGCGCCCGATCGGCAGGCCGAGATCGAGCCCGGCGCGCGCGGTCTGCATCAGGTACTGCGTGATCTTCACGTCGCCGCTGTCGTCGTAGAGGTTCGCATAGCGGCGCTGGTATTCCGCATACGGCGACAGATAGACGCCGTACGCCATCGACAGCGGCTGGCGGAACTCGATGCGCGCCGATTGCAGGTCGCTGCCGATCGTCGTGTCCGCGCGGAATTCGAGCCCTGATTCGGTGAGCCATGGCCGCCGGTAGCCGACGTGCAGGCGGAAGCCGCCTTCGTCGGTCGAACTGCTCGACATGCCGAGCCCGAACAGCAGGAAATTCGGCCCCCAGTATTTCTCGCGCGCATCGATCTCGAGCACGTTTTCGTCGCCGTGGCTCACGATCTGCTGCGTGACGCTCTCGAAGTTGCCGCCCGTCGTGAGCCCGAGCAGATCCTTGCTGACTGTGTCCGGATCGTAGGTGTCGCCGGGTTTCACGTGCAGCGCGTTGCTGACGACCCGCTTCGGCACGCCGCCGGTGGTCTTGATGTCGATGCGCGTGATCCGGATCGGCGGCGGCAGCGGCTGCGCGTGCGCGGACCGGTAGGCCGCGTACTGTTCCGGCGTGAGCGCGAAGCGCTTCAGCTTCGGCAGCGCCGCGGTCGCGGCGGCAGCGCCTGCGGCGATCGCCTGCTTCGCATTCTGGAAATCGGTGAACGCGAGCGAGCCGAGGTCTGGCGTGAGCAGCACGTCCTGCGCGTCGAGCTGCTTGCGCTGCGCGGTCACGTTCTGGCGGATCAGGATGCCGACCATCTGCTGCATCACGTCGGCGGGCGACGCGAGTGCGTCGAGCGGGCGCAGTTGCGAGCCGATGTCGACCGCGATCACGACGTTCGCGCCCATCTGTCGCGCGGTGTCGACGGGCAGGTTGCTGACGAGCCCGCCGTCCACGAGCGCGCGCCCGTTGATCTCGGCCGGCGCGAACAGGCCCGGCATCGCCATGCTCGCGCGGATCGCGAGCGGCAGCGAGCCGTGGTCGAGCACCACCATCTGGCCCGTCTGCAGATCGGTCGCGACCGCGCGGTACGGGATCGGCAGGCGGTCGAACGGCTGGTTGGTCGGCACGGCGGCCGTCCAGTTCGCGAGCAGCGCCTGCAGCCGGTTGCCCTGCACGAGGCCGACCGGCACCTTCACGCCTTTCTTGCCGAAGCCGAGCGTCAGCCCGTTGATGTACAGGCGCTCGTCCTCCCGGCTGGTTTGCGGCAGGTCCGCGCGCTCCGTCACGTCGAACGCGATGTCCGCGAGGTTGACCTCCGACAGCCGCTTCTGCATCTCGCCGGCGGCCATGCCGCTCGCGTACAGGCCGCCGACCACGGCGCCCATGCTGGTGCCCGCGATGCAGTCGATCGGGATGCGGTTTTCCTCGAGCACCTTCAGCACACCGAGGTGCGCGTAGCCGCGCGCGCCGCCGCCGGACAGCACGAGGCCGATCGACGGGCGGCCGGCCGGGCCGCCGTCGGCTTCGCAGGTGTGCCCGGACGCGGCGGGCGTGGCAGCCGGCGCGCTGGCGGCAGCGACCGGGGCCGCGGCGGCGGCGTCGGCGGCCGGCAGCGGTTGCGCGGCGACCGTGCCGCACCAGAAGGCGACGAGCGTCGTGCAAAGCGGGCGCACCCGCGCCCAGCGGAAGAAAACGGTCGCTGTCATGGAGGAAATACCTGGCGTGATCGGGCGTCTGAGGCCTGCCGGGAGCAGGCAAGACCGAGAGATTACCGTGTTTTACAGACGCAATGCGAGAGGCTGTTGCGTCGCCGGACGCGTCATGGTCGGCACTTTTGACAATTGTTTCGCGAAAAAATCATCGGAATTGCCTAAAGTATCGGAACGATTTGCCGCTAAGTTCTTGATAGGGCGGCATGGACGCGCCGCGAAATGCGGCGCGGCTGCCCGGGTCCGCTCGATTACAAAGGTTTGATATGTCGACACCGCTGTTCGGAAAGTTGTTTGCGCAACCCGTTGCGATCGACCCTGGAACGGCGAGTACGCGGATTTATACGCAGGAACGCGGCGTGGTGCTGAACCAGCCGTCGGTCGTCTGCTTCCGCAAGGCCGGTGCCGGTGCGACCGACGCGCGGCCGACGCTCGAGGCCGTCGGCGAGCTCGCGAAGGCGCTGCTCGGCCGCGAACCGGGGCATCTCGAAGCCGTGCGGCCGATGCGGCACGGCGTGATCGCCGACGCGCACGCGGCCGAGCAGATGATCCGCAGTTTCATCGACATGTCGCGCACGCGTTCGCGCTTCGGCCGCCGCGTCGAAGTCACGCTGTGCGTACCGTCCGACGCGACGGCCGTCGAGCGCCGCGCGCTCCGCGAGGCCGCCTTCGCCGCGGGTGTGTCGGAGGTCGAACTGATCGAGGAATCGCTCGCGGCCGGGCTCGGCGCGGGCCTGCCGGTGACCGAGCCGGTCGGCTCGATGGTCGTCGATATCGGCGGCGGGACGACCGAAGTCGCGGTGATCGCGCTCGGCGGCATCGTCTACCGCGAGGCGATTCGCGTGGGCGGCAACCAGTTCGACGCGGCGATCGTCAACCATGTGCGCAACCTGTATGGCGTGCTGCTCGGCGAACAGACGGCCGAACACGTCAAGCAGACGATCGGCTCGGCCACCAGCGCGGTGCCGCGCCGGTCGACGCGCGCGGTCGGGCGGGGTGTCGGCGACGGGCTGCCGCGCTCGATCGAACTGTCCAACCACGACGTGGCGGACGCGCTGGCCGCGCCGCTCAAGCAGGTGATCGGCGCGGTGAAGTCGGTGCTGGAGAATGCGCCGGCCGAACTCGTGACCGACATCGCGAA
The DNA here is from genome assembly GCF_002223135.1 of Burkholderia sp. AU33423. Classification (NCBI taxonomy): domain Bacteria; kingdom Pseudomonadati; phylum Pseudomonadota; class Betaproteobacteria; order Burkholderiales; family Burkholderiaceae; genus Burkholderia; species Burkholderia sp. AU33423. Next base: position 2,431,603 of record NZ_NKFH01000007.1, on the reverse strand, counting down.
TCGCGGCGTGGTGCTGACGGGCGGCGGCGCGCTGCTCGCGGATTTCGAACGCCTGCTGTACGACGAGACGGGGCTCGTCGCCCGGATCGCCGACGAGCCGGCCACCTGCGCGGTGCGCGGCGCGGGCGAGGCGATGGGGCGGCTCACGATGTGTCAGGCCGACTGATTCGGGGCGTGCCGGCCAGGCGTCGCCGAGCGGCGCGGTCATTTGCATTCATTCGATCTCCCAATTGCGTACCCGCGTCGCCGGGTAGGTGTCTCCAGTCGACTTGCCGGAAGGCCGTCCCGCGTCGGTCCGATGCGTGGACACCCGAACGCGCACCGTGCTAGCGTGACGCGCCCGTCCGGGGCTGGGCAAACCGCTAAGCCCGACGACCTGAGAGACCGAAAACCTTGAAAAACCACACCAAACCGGGCGTGTTTGCCCGCCTGGGCCGCCTGCTGGCCGTCGTCGCCTGCGTCTGGATCGTCGCGGCCGTTGCGCTGGTCGCGTACGGGATGCGGATGCCGAGCGAGCCGGCCGACGTCGCCGTGATCTTCGGCAACGCGCTCGACGAGGCCGGCGCGCCGAAGCCCGTGCTCGCCGCCAGGCTCGACGTGGGCGTGCGCTGCTACCGCACCGGGCAGTGCCCGGCGTTCCTCGTCAGCGGCGCGATCGACGGCCCCGGGTTGAACGAGGCGACCGCGATGCGCGACTATCTCGTGGCGCGTGGCGTGCCCGCCGACCGGATCACGGTCGACGACCAGGGCGACAACACACTCGCGACCGCGCAGCACACGCTCGCGTACCTGCAGGCTCACCGTCTGTCGCGCGTGGTGATCGTCAGCCAGTATTACCACCTCGCGCGGGCGCGCCTCGCGTTCGAGCGCGTCGGCATCGCGCGGGCGGACATCTCCGCCGCCTATCCGCGCCGTTTCCAGTTGCGCGACGTCTACTCGAGCTGGCGCGAAGTGCCGGCGTACGCAGTGTATGCGGTGCGTCTGTGGGTGAACCCCGATGCGCGGCCGGTTTCGTTCCGGCCGATGGTTTATCTGATGAGCCTGTTTTCGTAAAGGGGTGGTGGTGTTCGATCGATGCGCAACGGAAATCGAAAGGATCGGCCAAGTGCCGGATTTGCTTTCTTTCGTCTGATGAATGGCGACGTGGGGGATTTCTCGTGTCGATATTTTCAGGGTGTGCCGATATTGCGTTGCAATAAATCGGCTTGATAATCACGCCGATATCGGTATTTTCACCGATGCGGTGAATCCCGTATTTTTTGAGAAATATCAAACCGGCTGACAGGCGGCATCCGAAATTACCTGTTTGAGGCGTTCCGATAAGTAAAAAATGCGCGCTCACTGCACCCCCGAAATGAAAGGGTAAAAGATCGACTGGAAAAGCCTGTTTTTTTGATATAGCCTTGTCTGACAAAAAGCAGGGCGGTAATCAAATCAACCAGAAAATCGCTGCAGACAAAACAGGGGCCACCGACATGTCATTCGACTAGTTTCACGCCTGCCTGTCAGGGCCAATAAAAGATTCGTCCATGAATTAGCCGACGTCGCATCGCGACAGCCGGGGGGCACGCTTTTGTCCGCAATTTTCTGCGGCCGGCTGTTCGATTTCACGGTAATGCCAATTCCAAAAACATAACGAGGGAAAGCATGAATCTTGCGCGTTCGAAAAAATCCGGCGAACCGTTTCCGAAATTGCTGTTGCCGACGGGTGTTTTCCTGGCGCTGTCCGGCGCCGGTATCGTGCCCGCCTATGCGACCTGTAGCACGGCGGGCACGACGGTGACCTGCTCCGGCGTCGCCAATCCGCTTGCGCCGAGCTATTCGAACAGCGCGAACAATATCCACGCGACCGTCAACCCTGGAGCGAGCGTCGGCGTGCTGCTCGGCGTCGGTGGCACCGCGATGTCGCTCACGGGCAACAATACCCAGCTGACCAACAACGGCACGATCGACCCGTCGGCGCTCGGCTCCGGCCTCGGCGTGCTGTCGAGCGGCACGGTGATCGGCAACGCGGCGGCGAGCGCCGGCACCACCGTCATCAACAACGGCACGATGAACGGCTCGACCGGCGTTGCGATCAGCGGCGTGACGGGCATGGCGCTGTCGGTCCAGAACGGCACGGGCGGCACGTCGACGATCAACAACACCGGCACGATCGGCTCGAACCCGCTGGTCGGCGCGACCCTCACCGGCGCGGATGCGCCCGTGGTCGCCGCATACGGCGGCGCCACGGTCAACATGATGAACAGCGGGACGATCACCGGCCGCGTGTCGCTCGGGTCGAACGGCACGCCCGGGGCGGGCAATACGTTCGTCAACTCGGGCACGATCAACGGCAGCGTGTCGATGGGCGCGAACAGCACGAACGCGTTCACCGCCGTGACGGGCTCGTCGGTCAACACGGCGGGCGGCACCGGGGGCGCACTGAACATCACGGTCGGCCCGATCACGCTCGGTGTCGCGGCGACGGGCACGGTCGACGGCGGCGCGGGCGGTGACAACACGCTCAAGCTGCAACAGGGGGCGGGCGCGAACGGCACGATCGCGGTCAACAACTACATCAACTTCAATCACGTCGATGTCCAGAGCGGCAACTGGACGATCAACGGCGCGTCGACCGCGCAGGACGCGACGCTCGCGGGCGGCGTGGCGATCATCAACAACAACGCGTCGCTCGGCACCGGCACCATCACGGCCACCGGCGGTGCGCTGCAGGCGGGTGCGGTCGGGCTCAACGTCAGCAACAATGTGAGCCTCGGCGCGGGCGGCCTGACGGTGCAAGGTTCGACCGGGCTCACGCTGTCGGGCACGGTATCGGGCGGCGGCGCGCTGACGAAGAACGACAGCGGCACGCTGGCGCTGTCCGGCGCGAACAACTACACGGGCGGCACGAACCTGAACGCGGGCGGTCTCGTGGTCGGCAATAATTCGGCGCTCGGCACCGGTGCACTGAACGTCAACGGCTCGGCCACACTCGACTCGAGTACGAACGCGACGCTCAACAACACCGTCAATCTCGCCACGGGCACGACGCTGACGGTCGGCGGCAGCAACAATCTCGGGCTGGCCGGCAGCATCAACGGCAACGGCGGCCTCGTGAAGAACGGTGCGGCGACCACGACGCTGACGGGCGCGAACACCTACACGGGCGGCACGACGATCAACAGCGGTACGCTCGCGCTGGGCGCGGGCGGCAGCCTCGCGGCGAGCGGTACGGTGAACCTGAGTGGCGCGGGCGCGACGTTCGACCTGAGCGGCGCATCGGGCACGCAGACGGTCGGCGCGCTGGCGGGCGCGGCGGGCACCAACGTGAACCTCGGCGGCAATTCGCTGACGTTGAACGGCAACGGCAATGCGACGTACGCGGGTACGATCGGCGGCTCGGGCGGTGTCACGCTCACGGGTACGGGCACGCAGGCGTTGACCGGCACCAACGTGTACACGGGCGGGACGAACCTGAACGGCGGCAACCTCGTCGTCGGCAGCAATACGGCGCTCGGCCTCGGCGCGGTGAACGTGAACGGCTCGTCGACGCTCGACGCGACCACCAACGTGTCGCTCGCGAACGGTGTCAACATCGCCACCGGCACGACGCTGACACTCGGCGGCAGCACGAATCTCGGCCTGAACGGCACGGTGTCGGGTGGCGGCGGTCTCGTGAAGAACGGCGCGGCGACGGTGACGCTGTCCGGTGCGAACAACTACGCCGGCGGCACGACCCTGAACGCAGGCGGCCTGGTGCTCGGCAACAATGCGGCGCTCGGCACGGGCGCGCTGACCGTCGGCGGCGCGGCGACGCTCGATACGAACACGAACCTGTCGGTCAACAACGCAGTCAACCTCAACACCGGTTCGACGCTGACACTGGGCGGCAGCAATGCCCTCACGCTGAACGGCGGCATCGCCGGCGCGGGCGGTCTCGTGAAGGACGGCGCGGCAACGACGACGTTGACGGCCGCGAACACCTACACGGGCGGCACGACGATCAACGCGGGCACGCTGGCGATCAGCGGGGGCGGCAGCCTCGCGGCGACCGGCGCGATGAACCTGGCCGGCGCGGGTGCGACGCTCGACGTGAGCGCCGCGACCGGTGCACAGTCGATCGGTGCGCTGTCCGGTGTCGCCGGGACGAACGTCGCGCTGGGCGGTAACGCGCTGACGCTGGGCGGAACCGCCAGCGGCACCTTCAGCGGCGCGATCGGCGGCACCGGCAGCCTGACGCTGGCGGGCAGCGGCACGCAGACGCTGAACGGCGCGAGCACCTACTCGGGCGGCACGAACCTGAGCGGCGGCAGCAGCGTGGTGCTCGGCAACAATGCGGCGCTCGGCACGGGGGCGCTCAACGTCGCAGGCACGGCGACGCTCGACACGAACGCGAGCCTGTCGGTCGCCAACGCGGTCAATCTTGGCAACGGTTCGTCGCTGACGCTCGGTGGCAGCAATGCGCTCGCACTGAGTGGCGGCATTTCCGGCGCGGGCGGTCTCGTGAAGAACGGCCCGGCGACCACGACACTCACGGGCGCGAACACCTACACGGGCGGCACGACGATCAACGCGGGCACGCTGGCGGTGGGCGCGGGCGGCAGCCTGGCGGCGACGGGCGCGGTGAACCTGGCAGGCGCGGGCGCGGCGCTCGACCTGGGCGCGGCGACCAGTGCCCAGACGATCGGCGCGCTGTCGGGTGTCGCGGGGACGACCGTCAACATGGGCGGCAACGGGCTGACGCTGGGCGGGACCGCCAGCGGCACCTTCGGCGGCGTGATCGGCGGGACGGGCAGCCTGACGCTGGCCGGTACCGGCACGCAGACGCTGAACGGCGCGAACGTCTATACGGGCGGCACGAACCTGAATAGCGGCGGCCTGGTGCTCGGCAACAACGGAGCGCTCGGCGGCGGCGCGCTGAACGTCGGCGGCGCGGCGACGCTCGACACGAGCGCGAGCCTGTCGGTCAACAACGCGGTCGATCTCGGCACCGGCGCGACGCTGACGCTCGGCGGCAGCAACGCGCTCACGTTGAACGGCGGCATCACCGGCGCGGGTGCCCTCGTGAAGAACGGCGCGGCGACGACGACGCTGACGAGCGCGGCCAACTACACGGGCGGCACGACGATCAACGCGGGCACGCTGGCGCTCGGTGCCGGCGGCAGCCTGGCGGCGACAGGCGCGGTGAACGTGGCCGGCGTGGGCGCGACACTCGACCTGAGCGGCGCGACGGGCGCACAGACGATCGGCGCACTGAGCGGCGTCGCCGGTTCGGCCGTGAGCCTCGGCGCGAACGGCCTGACGGTGAGCGGGACCGCCAGCGGCAATTTCGGCGGCACGATCGGCGGCACCGGCGGCCTGACCGTGGCCGGCACGGGCACGCAAACGCTGTCCGGCACGAACACGTATACGGGCGGCACGACGATCAACGGCGGCAGCACGCTGGCGCTCGGCGCGGGCGGCAGTCTCGCGTCGACCGGCACCGTGAACCTCGCCGGCACGGGCGCGACGTTCGACCTCGGTGGTGCTTCGGGTGCGCAGACGCTCGGCGCGCTGACCGGGGTGGCCGGCACGAACGTGAATCTCGGCGCGAATGCGCTGACGTTGAGCGGCAACGGCAACAACACGTTCGGCGGTGCAATCGGCGGCACCGGTGGCGTGACGTTCGCGGGCACGGGCACGCAAACGCTGACGGGGGCGAACACGTACACGGGCGGCACGACGGTCGGCGCCGGCGGCACGCTGGCGCTCGGGGCGGGCGGCAGCCTGGCTGCAACGGGTGCGGTGAATCTCGCCGGCGCGGGCGCGACGTTCAATCTGAGCGGCGCATCGGGCCCGCAGACGATCGGCGCGTTGAACGGCGCGGCCAATACGAATGTGGATCTGGGCGCGAACGGGCTGACGCTGAGCGGCACCGCCAGCGGTACGTTCGGCGGCGCGATCGGCGGTACGGGCGGCGTGACGTTCGCGGGCACCGGTACGCAGACGCTGACGGGTGCAAATACGTATACAGGCGGCACGACGATCGACGCCGGCAGCACGCTCGCGCTGGGCGCGGGCGGCAGCCTCGCGTCGGGTAGCGCAGTGAACCTGGCCGGCACGGGCGCGACGTTCAACCTGAGCGGCGCATCGGGCCCGCAGATACTCGGCACGCTGAGCGGTATCGACGGCACGAGCGTGAACCTGGGCGCGAATGCGCTGACGCTGAACGGCAGCACCAACGGCACGTTCGGCGGCGTGATCGGCGGTACGGGTGGCGTGACGTTCGCGGGTACCGGCACGCAGACGCTGACGGGCGCGAATACGTATACGGGCGGCACGACCATCAATGGCGGCAGCACGCTGGCGCTCGGTGCGGGTGGCAGTCTCGCGTCGGGCAGCGCGGTGAATCTCGCGGGCGCGGGTGCGACGTTCAACCTGAGCGGCGCATCGGGCTCGCAGACGATCGGCGCGTTGAACGGCGCGGCCAATACGAACGTGGACCTCGGCGCGAACGGGCTGACGTTGAGCGGGACCGCCAGCGGCACGTTCGGTGGTGCGATCGGCGGCACCGGGGGCGTGACGTTCGCGGGCACGGGCACGCAGACGCTGACGGGGGCGAACACGTACACGGGCGGCACGACGATCGACGCCGGCAGCACGTTGGCGCTGGGCGCGGGCGGCAGCCTCGCGTCGGGCAGCGCGGTGAATCTCGCCGGCACGGGCGCGACGTTCAACCTGAGCGGCGCATCGGGCCCGCAGATACTCGGCACGCTGAGCGGCATCGGCGGCACGAACGTGAACCTGGGTGCGAATGCGCTCACGTTGAACGGCAGCACCAACGGCACGTTCGGCGGCGTGATCGGCGGCACCGGTAGCGTGACGTTCGCGGGTACCGGCACGCAGACGCTGACGGGCGCCAATACGTACACGGGCGGCACGACGATCAACGGTGGCAGCACGTTGGCGCTGGGCGCGGGCGGCAGCCTCGCGTCGGGCAGTGCGGTGAATCTGGCCGGCACGGGTGCGACGTTCAACCTGAGCGGCGCATCGGGCTCGCAGACGCTCGGCACGCTGTCCGGCGGCGCAGGCACGAACGTGAATCTCGGCGCGAATGGGCTCACGCTGAACGGCAGCGGCAACAACACGTTCGGCGGCACGATCGGCGGCACCGGTAGCGTGACGTTCGCGGGCGCCGGCACGCAGACGCTGACGGGCGCGAATACCTACACGGGCGGTACGACGATCAACGGCGGCAGCACGTTGGCGTTGAGTGCGGGCGGCAGCCTCGCATCGGGCAGCACGGTGAATCTGGCCGGCTCGGGTGCGACGTTCGACGTGAGCGGCGCGACAGGCGCGCAGACACTCGGCGCGTTGAACGGCGCGGGCGGCACGAACGTGAACCTCGGCGGCAACGCACTGACGTTGAACGGAAGCGGCGGGACGTTCGGCGGCACGATCGGCGGCACGGGCGGCGTGACGTTCGCGGGCGCCGGCACGCAGACGCTGACGGGCGCGAACACCTACACGGGCGGCACGACCATCAACGGCGGCAGCACGCTGGCGCTTGGCGCGGGCGGCAGCCTCGCATCGGGCAGTGCGGTGAATCTGGCCGGCACGGGGGCGACGTTCAACCTGAGCGGCGCATCGGGACCGCAGACGCTCGGCACGCTGTCCGGCGGCACCGGCACGAACGTGAACCTCGGCACGAATGCGCTCACGCTGAACGGCGCCGGCAACAACACGTTCGGCGGCGTGATCGGCGGCACCGGCGGCGTGACGTTCGCGGGTACCGGCACGCAGACGCTGACGGGCGCCAATACGTACACGGGCGGCACGACCATCAACGGCGGCAGCACGCTGGCACTCGGCGCAGGCGGCAGTCTCGCGTCGGGCAGCGCGGTGAATCTCGCCGGCACGGGGGCGACGTTCAACGTGAGCGGCGCGACGGGCGCGCAGACGATCGGTGCGTTGAGCGGCGGCGCCGGCACGAACGTGAACCTCGGCACGAATGCGCTCACGCTGAACGGCACCGGCAACGGCACGTTCGGCGGCGTGATCGGCGGCACGGGCGGCGTGACGTTCGCCGGCACCGGCACGCAGACGCTGACGGGCGCGAACACCTACACGGGCGGCACGACGATCAACGGCGGCAGCACGCTGGCGCTCGGCGCGGGCGGCAGCCTCGCGTCGACCGGCGCGGTGAACCTCGCGGGCGCGGGTGCGACGTTCGATGCGAGCGGCGCGACAGGCGCGCAGACGATCGGCACGTTGAACGGCGCGGCCGGCGCGAGCGTCAATCTCGGCGCCAATGCGCTGACGTTGAACGGGAGCGGCAACGGCACGTTCGGCGGGACGATCGGCGGCACGGGCGGCGTGACGATCGCCGGCACCGGCATCCAGACGCTGACGGGCGCGAACACGTACACGGGCGACACCACGATCGCGGCCGGTGGCGCGCTGCAACTGGGCAACGGCGGCACGTCGGGCAGCATCGCCGGCAATGTCGTCGACAACGGCGCGCTGATCGTCAATCAATCCGGCGACGTGACGATCGCAAGCGTACTGTCCGGTGCGGGTTCGCTCACGCAGGCCGGCAGCGGGCAACTGACGTTGACGGGCACCAGCACGCTGAGCGGCCCGACCACGGTCAGCGCGGGCACGCTTGCCGTCAACGGGTCGCTCGGCCAGTCGACCGTGACCGTGCAGAACGGTGCGACGGTCACGGGCACCGGCACGATCGGCGGCCTCGTGGTGCAGGGTGGCGCGACGGCGGCCGCGTCGCAGCCGGGCGCGGCGCTGAACGTGGGCGGCAACGTCACGTTCCAGCCGGGCTCGACGTTCCAGGTCGCGGCCTCGCCGCAGCAAAGCGGCAGTCTCGCGGCAAGCGGCACGGCGACGCTGAACGGCGGCACCGTGCAGGTGCTCGCGAACCAGAGCGGCTACCAGCCGAGCACGACCTATACGATCCTCTCCGCAGGGTCGGGCGTGCAGGGCACGTTCAGCCAGGTGAATGCGAACTACGCGTTCCTCGCGCCGACGCTCAGCTACGATCCGGATCACGTGTACCTGCGGCTGGTCTCGAACGGTACCGCGTTTCCCGATGTCGCGACGACGCCGAACCAGCGCTCGGTCGCGGCCGCGCTCGGCGGGCTCGGCGCCGGCAATCCGCTGTACGACGCCGTGGTGACGACCGATGCGACGACCGCACGCCGCGCCTACGGGCTGCTCGACGGCGAACTGCAGGCGAGCCTGAAGAGCATGCTGCTGCTCGACAGCCGCTATGTGCGCGACGCGGTGACGGATCGTGTCCGCCAGGGCCTCGCGCCGGGATCGGGCCCGCTCGCGGCGCTGTCGTCGGGTGGCGCGGCCTTGTGCGGTGACAACACGGCCGGCGCGGTCGACCCGACGCTGCCGCCGGAACGCCGGATCGGCTCGCGCGACGGCTGCTACGGCGGCACGCCTTACCAGCCGGTCGTCTGGGGGCAGGCGTTCGGCGGCCGCAGCCGGCTCACCGGCGACGGCAACGCGTCGACGGTCAACCGCAGCATGACGGGCTTCATCGCCGGTGCCGACATGGCGCTCAACGACAAGTGGCGTGCGGGCCTGGCCGCAGGCGTCACGCACAGCTCGCTCGACAACGACCAGAGTTCGTCGGCGTCGGTGAACAGCTACTACCTGTCGCTGTACGGCGGCGCGCAGTACGGCGCGCTCGGCGTGCGCGGCGGCGCGTCGTACACGTGGTACCGCATCAACAGCGACCGTTCGCCGGGCTTCGCGGGCTTCTCCGATCACGATTCGGCCGGCTACGACGCGAATTCGGCGCAGGTATTCGGCGAAGTCGGCTACGCGCTGCCGGTCGGGCCCGTGGCGATCGAACCGTTCGCGGGCCTCGCGTATGTGAACCTGCATACCGACGGCTATACGGAAACCGGTGGCGCGGCCGCGCTGCGCGCCGGCGGCGAGACGACGCACGTCGGCTTCTCGACCCTCGGCGTGCGCGCGGCGTCGCAGCTCGGCTCGATCGCGAGCGGCACGTTCACCGCGCGCGGGACGGTCGGCTGGCGGCATGCGTTCGGCAACGTGACGCCGTCGTCGGCGTTCACGTTCGCGAACGGCGGCACGTCGTTCCAGGTATCGGGCGTGCCGATTGCTCGCGACAGCGCCGTGCTCGAGGCCGGCATCGACGCGAACATCACGAAGCGCCTGACACTCGGCCTCACGTACAGCGGCCAGTATGGCAGCGGCGTGCGCGACAACGCGATACTCGGCAACATCCTGTGGAAGTTCTGAACGACTACTGATGTGCCTGAACGCGACGCCCTGCGGCGACGGCAACGTCGCACGGCGTCGCGGCTTTTTCCTCGCTGCGCACGTTCCCCGTTCTGTCCTATCCTGTGCGAAACACGCGACGCGCCGCGCGTTGCGGACCCGACACAGGAGCATCGATGCCGAATCACGCTGAAGCCACGACGACCCAGGCGCCGCAAGTCGCGCCTGTTGCCCCGATCTCACCGACGGGCCCCGCTTTCATCGCGCCCGAAGCCGATCCGCAGGCACTGGCGCGCAACAACCAGTACGTGCTGAAATCCGGCGACGCGTTCGTGGTCAGCGACGCGCTCGGCGACATCGGCGGTCACGACGACGGCCTGTTCGTCGACGACATGCGCGTGCTGTCGACGTGGCGCCTGACCTTCGGCGGCCGCGCGCCGTCGCTGCTGTCGGGCGCGACGAGCGCCGACAACGCGTCGTTCACCGCCCACCTGACGAACCGTCCGCTGCCGCCGCTCGGGGGCCACGAGACGCCCGAGGGCGTGATCCACATCGAGCGGATGCGCGTGCTCGCGGGCGACGTGCTTTACGAAGCGCTGACGCTGACGAACTACGGCGCGATCGAAGCCGAGGTGCCGCTGTCGCTGTCGTTCGCAGCCGATTTCAAGGACATGTTCGAGGTGCGCGGCACGCAGCGCCCGAAGCGCGGCGCCGTGGCGGCGCCGCGCGTCGACGCGGGCGCGGTGCGGCTGCGCTATGACGGCCTCGACAGCGTCGAGCGCAACGTGACTGTGCATTTCTCGCCGGCGCCCGATGCGCTGTCGGTCGATCGTGCCGATTACACGCTGACGATCGCCGCGCAGGCCTGCGTGTCGATCTACCTGACCGTCGACGCGACGCTCGGCCCGGTGCATGCGGAAGGGCCGGGATGCGGCCGCGTCGCGCTGCGCACCGCGCTCGTCGGCGTGCACCGCGAGATGCGCGCGCGGCGCGAATCGATGGCGCGCGTGAACACCGGCAATCCGCTGTTCGATGCGTGGCTCGACCGCTCGCTCGCGGATCTCGGGCTGCTCACGACGCAGCTCGACACGGGGCCGTACCCGTACGCGGGCATTCCGTGGTTCTCGACGCCGTTCGGCCGCGACGCGGTGATCACGTCGCTGCAGATGCTGTGGCTGCAGCCGTCGCTCGCGCGCGGCGTGCTGCGGTTCCTGGCCGAGCACCAGGCGCGCGAAACTTCCGCATTCCGCGACGCGGAGCCCGGCAAGATCATGCACGAGTTCCGCCGCAGCGAGATGGCCGCGACGGGCGAGGTGCCGTTCGCGCTGTACTACGGCGGGGTCGATACGACGCCGCTGTTCATCGTGCTCGCGGGCGCCTATGTCGAACGCACCGGCGACGATGCGCTGATCGACGAGCTGTGGCCCGCGCTCGAGCGCGCCGCGCAATGGGTGATCGACAAGTGCGACCGCAATCCTTACGGACTGCTCGATTACCAGCGCACGTCGGAGCGCGGCCTCGCGAACCAGGGCTGGAAAGACAGCCACGATTCGGTGTTCCACGCGGACGGCCGTTTCCCGGACGGGCCGATCGCGCTCGTCGAGGTGCAGGCGTATGCGTGCGCGGCGCTCGATGCGATGTCGATGTGCTCGCACCGGCGCGGCCACGCGGCCGATGCCACGCGCTATGCGTTGCGCGCGAAGACGCTGCGCGAGCAGGTCGACGCGCTGTTCTGGATGCCGGAAGGCGATTTCTACGGTATCGCGCTCGATGGTCATGGCGACCTGTGTCGCGTGTTCGCGTCGAACGCGGGCCACCTGCTCGCATTCGGGCTGCCCGACGCCGAGCGCGGCGCGGCGGTCGCCGGCGTGCTCGGCTCGGCGCTGTTCCAGACGGGTTGGGGCATCCGCACGCTCGCGGCCGGCCAGCCGCGCTTCAACCCGATGGCGTATCACAACGGCTCGGTGTGGCCGCACGACAATGCACTGATCGCGCGCGGGCTGGCGCGCTACGGTGACAAGACCGCCGCGGTGAACCTGCTGCGCGCGCTGTTCGAGGCGGCGGTGAGCTTCGAGATGCGCCTGCCTGAACTGTTCTGCGGGTTCCCGCGCCGGCGTGGTGAACCGCCGACCGCGTATCCGGTGGCCTGCCTGCCGCAGGCGTGGGCGGCCGGTGCGCCGTTCATGATGCTGCAGGCCTGCCTCGGCGTGAGCATCGACGCATCGCGCCACGAGGTGCGCGTCGAGCGCCCGACGCTGCCGGAAGGCGTCGACTGGCTGCGGATCGATGCGTTACGCGTCGGTGACGAAACCGTGTCGCTCACGTTCCGCCGTGTCGACGGCCAGGTCGTCGCGTCGGCGGAACAGCCGGGCCGCGTGAAGGTGGTCGCGGTGTTGTAGCGCGGCGCTGCGCGAACGTTGCGCGATGTCGCGCCACGTTCGCGTGCAGCGGCATAGAATCGTGACATGACCCTTGAACGATGGCGGAGGTAGACGATGACGACCGACAACCGGCCCGACGACAACGAACACAAGCTCGAGAATCTGGAAGCGGCGGTCGACCACCTGCACAAGTCGATCGAATCGCAGAGCATCGCGGTCGGCGCGGCGAAGGGCATCCTGTTCAGCCTGATCGAAACGCTCGGTGCGCTGATCGGCGATCCCGACCTGCCCGAGCATGCGCGCTCGGGTTACGAGGCGCTGCGCGACAAGGCGAGCGAATTGCGCGGCGGGCTCGACCGGCATTGATGCCGGGATGGCCCCGGCCCCGGCGCTTGCCGCTCGGGCCGCGCCGGGGCTGCCCGATTCTGTAGACGAAGCACAAAACCCCGTGCGCTCAAGGAGTTAGGTGGCCGGTGCGCAGGATATCCACAAGCTTGCCAACACAATCTGTGGAGAACCGTCCGGCCCCGAGCCAGGGTGCGGCGCGGGCCGTGCGAAAGCGCCGGCGCTGCCACAGGGTTGACCTCGCAAGGTCCGCGTATTGAATCCCCTTTTGTATCAGGATGTTACGCGCCGCATTGGAAGGATATCCACAGGCTTGCCAACAAATTCTGTGGACAACTCGCAATCGATTGCGTCGTGACAGTTGAGGATCGGCCTGCCCGGGGCCGGCTCGCGACGCCCGTGAACAGAGGCTGCCCGATGTCTGCGTCGGCACGCTAATTCGTGCGCGATCAAGGGCTTAGGCCCCGGGTACCCAGGATATCCACATCCTTGCCAACACTTTCTGTGGACAAGCCGGGCCGCGTCATTCGGCCTGCGCCGTCGCGGCCGCCTCGCCCACGATCCAGTCGCGAAAGAGCGTCATTGCCGGCGTGAGCGGTTTCGACTTCAACGAAGTGAGCCAGTAGCCGCCGGCGCGCACGTCGATGTCGAGCGGCCGCACGAGCAGGCCGAGCTGCAGTTCGCGCGCGAACATGCACGCCGGTGCGAGCGCGACGCCCGCGCCCTGCATCGCGGCCTCGACCATCAGCCGCGACGAATCGAACACGGGCCCGTTGACCGCCCACGGCGCAAGCTGCGCGGCATCGAACCAGCCGTGCCATTCGTCGGTGCGGTACGAGCGCAGCAGCGTTTCGTTCGCGAGATCGGCCGGTTGCGCGAGGCGTCGCGCGATGTCCGGCGCGCACAGCGCGGTGAGCGGCGCGTCGAGCAGGCGCTCGTTGCGCGTGGTCGGCCAGTTGCCTTCCCCGAAGCGGATCGCGAAGTCGAGGCCCTCTGCGGCCAGGTCGACGACGTTGTTGTTGGTCCGCATCCGCAGCTCGACGAACGGATGCGTGTCGCCGAACTGCTTCAAGCGCGGCATTAGCCAGCCTAGGGCAAACGTGCCGACGACGCCGAGTGTCAGCACCTCGTGGAAGCGCCCGCCGTCGAACTGCTTGAGCACGGTCTCGATGCGGCTGAACGCGTCGCTGAGCACCGGCAGCAGCGCGCGCCCCTCGTCGGTGAGCCCGAGGCCGCGCGGCAGCCGTGTGAACAGCGTGCAGCCGAGCCGCTCCTCCAGCGAGCGCACCTGCTGGCTGACCGCGGCCTGGGTCACGCTCAGCTCCAGGCCGGCGCGGGTGAAGTTCAGGTGGCGCGCCGACGATTCGAACGCGCGCAGCGCATTGAGCGGAAGATGAGGGCGGAGCTTCGTCATAAGAATTTCTTTTGTCAGCGCTCAATTATCGTTGCTTGTCAGGCAACCGTAAAGTCCTGATAGTGCTGTCTCGCCGGCCGGCCGCGTTCAACACCCTTTCGCTCACATTCCACCACGAGACAACCGACATGACCTACTCATCGAAACGTCGAACCCTGTTGCTGGCTGCTGCGACGGCGCCGCTTGCATTGACCGTCGCCGCGTGCGCGTCGCGGCAGACTGCTGCACCGGACCCGTCGTCGAGCGACGCCGCCGCCGCGGTCGGGGCAGCCACGGCAGCCTCGCGCGATGCCGAGACGTTCGATGCGCTGGCCGAGCTCGAACGCAGCGCGGGCGGCCGCCTCGGCGTGTGCGCGATCGACATCGCGAGCGGCCGGCGCGTGGAGCATCGCCAGAACGAGCGCTTCCCGTTCTGCAGCACGTTCAAGGCGATGCTGAGCGCGGCAGTGCTGGCGCAGAGCGTCGATCGACCGGCGTTGCTGCAAAAGCGCGTGAGATACACCAAGGCCGACCTCGTCAACTATTCGCCGGTGTCGGGCAAGCATGTCGACGACGGCATGACGGTCGCCGCGCTGTGCGAGGCCACGATCCAGTACAGCGACAACTCGGCCGCGAACCTGCTGATGAAGCTGCTCGGCGGCCCGTCGGCGGTGACGGCCTATGCGCGCTCGATCGGCGACGACACGTTCAGGCTCGATCGATGGGAGACCGAACTGAATACCGCGCTGCCGGGCGACCCGCGCGACACGACGACGCCGGCCGCGATGGCCGCGAGCATGCGCGTGCTGATGGTCGGCGAGGCGCTGCCGGCCGCGCAGCGTGCGCAGCTCGTCGCGTGGATGCGCGGCAACAAGGTCGGCGACAAGCGGCTCCGTGCGGGCGTGCCGGCCGGGTGGACGGTCGGCGACAAGACGGGCACCGGCGACTACGGGACGACCAACGACGCGGGTGTCATGTGGTCGCCGTCGGGTGCGCCGGTCGCGCTGGCCGTGTACTACACGCAGGCGCGTGCCGATGCGCGCGCGAAGGACGACGTGATCGCGTCGGTCGCACGCATCGTGGTCCGGGCATTCGGTTGAGGCGGGCGGCACGACGTGCGTGACGCGATCCGCGTGCATGCCGTGCCGCAACCGTGACCCGCGTGATCAAACGTTGTGCGATCAACGACTTAGGTCACGCATGCTCAGGATATCCACATGCTTGCCAACAAAAATTGTGGACAAGCCCGCGCGCGGCCGCATCCGGCGTGGCGCGGGCCGCCGTGCCGCATTTGAGGCGGCACGGACAAAGTCTTATGGATCAAGCGCTTGGCGTTGGTATGCGCAGGCTATCTACACGCTTGCCAACACAATCTGTGGACAAGCCGGTCCGCACGCACGGATGGCGCTCGGTCATGCGGCGAATGGGCGTGCGGGCGGCACTTTCCCGGCCGCGTGCCGCATTTGAAGCGGCGCGGACAAAGTCTTTCGGATCAAGCGCTTGGTCGCGGTATGCGCAGGCTATCCACATGCTTGCCAACAAAATCTGTGGACAAGCCATGCGGCCGCGGTGGCGACAGTCAGGGCTGCCGATCGTCGACGGTGGGCCAGCGCGCGAACGCGAACACCCACAACATGATGAAGTTCAGGACCGGGACGAACATCGTCAGGATCCACCAGCCCGAATGCCCGGTGCGCCGAACGATGCGGACGTACGGATAGATGACGACGGCGACCAGCACGAGTGAGACGACCAGCTGCCACGCGGTGAAGTGTTCCATGGTCTTCCTCGGAGTGAGGTGTCGTGGTGCGGCGCCGGCGGAACGGCCGGCCCGTTGAGCCGTCGCGCGAAGCCGGCGATGCGCGGCCGCTTGCGGCTCGCGTGATCTTGACGCGTGGCGTGCGCGAGCGTCAAGGTGACGGTGAGGCGCTGCTGTCGCGCGGGATCGTGCGCTTGCGCGCAGGCCGGGGCCGTAGGGTGCCGCAACCGTGACGCCGTGCATGAAACGTCGTGCGATCAACGGGTTAGCGCAGGCTTGCGCAGGATATCCACAAGCTTGCCAACAAAATCTGTGGGTAAGTGGCGCCGCGCATGGCGGGCACGTGTGCGCCGACTGCGGCGCGCATCGTCGTGGCGTCGTGATGCGAAGTGCGGCGAAGCGGTGTAGGCGATGGCCGTCACCGGGCCTCGTCTGCATCACGCGTGCCAAAGTCCGTCGGATCAAGGGCTTAGCGTTGCGGTGCGCAGGATATCCACAAGCTTGCCAACATTTTCTGTGGAGAAGTCCGGGTGCGCGAGCGACGCGCGACACGCCCGCCAATGCCACGCGTTGCCCCGATTCCCGCGTGCACTCACGCGGTGCAGATACCGGCCACGCCGACTTTCTGGAACAGGTGCGGGCTCGCGACGGCGGACGACGGATAGGCCGACAGCTTGGCGACGAACTCGGGATGCGTGAAGGCCGCGCGAAATGCTTCGGTCGATTCCCAGATCGCGTAGTTCAGGTAAGTTGGACTGTCGCCGAGCGCGCGATGCAACTGGGTCGAGATGAATCCCGGCTGCCGCTTCATGAATTCGGCGTCGTCCTTCCACGCGGCGAGAAAGTCCGCTTCGTCGGCGGCGGCCAGCGTGAACACGTTGACGAGGACGACCGGCTCAGCGTCGATGGCGATCTGTTGCTGGATCGGAAAGGCCGGATCCATCGGTTTGAAATGAGGCATGCGAACTCCTTTGGGTGAGCGGGGTGATTGAACGTTCACGTCGATGTATCGGCGCCATGCGCACGGGACATCGCCGACAGCACGCGGATCGCCGCATCCAGGTCAGCCGAACTGAAATCGCCGGCGATGTCGCGGACATGCTGTTGCCACTGCCCGACCACGGCCTGATAGGCCGCCTCGCCGCGTGGCGTCAGCGCGTACAAAGGGGAACGCTTGTGTGCCGGATTGGGTAGCGACTCAACCAGCCCTTCGTCGGTCAGCACGTTGATCTGCTTCAGCACCGCCTGCCGCGTGATGCCCATCGCGTCGGCGATCTGCGGGATGTTCGGGGCTTCCGGCGCCAGCGAGATGGCGCCCAGCACCTGCCAGCGCGCACTGGTCAGGCCATGCGGCCCGGCAAAGGTGTTGCCCCATTCGATCAGCAGGCCGTTCAACCGGAATACGGACAGCGCGACGGTGGTCAACTTCGCGGATTTCGTCATGTTCGATACGCAGGATGAATTGACAACTACTTTACGTATTGGACAACTGGTTGTCAATTTGGCGATTGACCGTCACGGAGCGAGGCCGGGTAGGTAAACTGGCGATGCGATCCGGCACCGGTAACATTTGCCGCGCCGGATGGCAGGCCAACAATAAAGAACCTGGAGAGAAATCAGTGAGAACGAGCTGGAAATCGATCGCCGTGCCGTTGATGGCGGCGGTATGCGGCACGAGTGCGCATGCCTGTCAGCCGGCCTACCGTCACACCGAGTATTTCGGCGAGCGCGCCTACCTGAGCGAACAAATTCGCGACAAGGTGCTCGACGACATCCGTGCCAATCACTACACCGTCATCGAGCCGCAAATCGGCTTGCTGTTCTATCCGATCGTCAGAAAGGGCAACGCGATCTACCTCGGCAACCAGCCGATCGCGACGGAGAAGGACTCGTTCTGGTATCTCGGGCACGGCTATTACCAGTTGAACGGCCAGCTCTATTACATGGGCGAGCGAGTCGGTGCGAATCCGAACGGAGGCACCGTCGTCGTTCATGTCGAGGATCGCACGCGCCCCAGGCCGGACGACTATCCGAAGGGGCGACTGTATTGCCGTGTCGAGCATCACGCCAGCATCCTCGAAACCTCGACCGGCCTGCGGATCGAGCGAATCGTTGACGACAACTGAGGCGGGTGCGTAGCTGACCCGGCCGGGCGCATTTGCCGCGCACGACTGGCAAACCCTTTCGGATCAAGGGCTTGGTGTCGTTAATGGAAGGTTGTCCACAAGCTTGCCAACACAATCTGTGGAAAAGCCGTGCGTCGCGCGGCGTCAGGCCGGCAGCGGAAAGCGCACCGTGACGGTCAGCCCGCGTCCGCCGTGCGTCGTGCTGAGCGCGACCGTCGCGCGATGCTGCTCGGCGATCCGCTTGACGATCGACAACCCGAGCCCGCTGCCCGACGACGTGACGGCCTGTGCGCCTTCACCGCGATAGAAGCGTTCCCACACGTCGGTGCGCTCGGCTTCCGGGATCCCGGGGCCGTCGTCGGCGACTTCGAGCACGGGCGTCGTGCCGTCGATCCGCGCGGACACATCGACGCGCGCACCGTCGCCCGCGTAGCGGATCGCGTTGTCGACGAGGTTGTTCAGCAGTACGCGCAACGTGTCCGCGTTGCCCGACGTCATCACCGGTGTCGACACGATCGCGCCGAGATCGATCCGGTGCGCGTCGGCGACGCGCGTGCGATCCGATACCACCGACCGGCACAGCGCGGCGAGATCGACGGGGGCCGACGCGGAGGCGGCCGCCTGCGCATCGGGTTCGAGGCGCGCGAGCGTCAGCAACTGCTCGGCAAGGTGGCCGAGGCGTGTCGTGCCTGCATGGATCTGCGCGAGGATGTGCTCGCGCTCTTCGGCGGTCGCCGCGCGCCGCAGCAACTGCGACTGGATCGACAGCCCCATGATCGGGGTGCGCAACTCGTGCGCGGCATCGGCGATGAAGTGGCGCTGCAGCGTGAACGAGCGGTCGAGGCGTGCGAGCAGGTCGTTGATCGCTTCGGCGAGCGGTCGGACTTCGTTCGGCATCGCGCCGACGTCGACCGGTTCCAGATTGTTCGCATTCCTGCGTTTGAGGCCGGATGCGATCGTGCGCAGCGGCCGCAACCCCGCGCCGATGCCGAACCACAGGCCGATCGCGAGCAGCGGCAGCATCGAGAACACGGGCCACAGCAGGTGTACGGCGATGCCCGCGATCGCTTCCCATCGTGCATGACGTGCCTGCGCGAGCCGGATCGTCGTGCCGCCGCGCTCGGTGACATAGGTGCGCCACGGCTGGCCGCCGACGTCGACGCTCGCGATGCCTTTCTGCTCGGGCGGCGGCAGTTTCGAATCGCGGTCGGTCGAATACACGAGCGTGCCGTTGCGCCAGACCTGCAGCAGCACGGCGTCGGGGTCGCTCGCTTCGAAGCCGTGCTTGCCGTTGGCATGGTTGCTGAACGACAGCTCGCCGTTCGGGCCGACGACGATCTGCTTCGACATGCTGCGCATCTGGTCGTCGAGCAGGTCGTCGAGCTCGCGCAGTGCGCCCCAGTAGGTGCCCGCGCTCGCGACGAGGCCGATCACGCATGCGGCCGGCAGCAGCCACGTCAGCAGGCGCCGCCGCAGCGACGCGTTGCGCCAGCGCGCGATCGCCCGTTGCATGTGCGTCATGCGCCGTCACCGATCCGGTAGCCGACGCCGCGCACCGTGCGGATCGTGTCGTGGCCGAGCTTCTTGCGCAGGTTGTGGATATGCACCTGCACGGCGTTGCTCTCGATTTCCTCGCCCCAGCTGTACAGGCGCTCCTCGAACTGCTCGCGCGAAATCACCGCGCCCGGGTCGCGCATCAGCTCGTGCAGCAGCACGAACTCCTTCGGCGACAGCGGCACTTCGTCGTCGTTGAGCCAGACGAGGTGCTTGACGGGGTCGAGCCGCAGCGGGCCGATCACGAGGGTCGTCTGCGCGCGGCCCGCATGTCGGCGGTTCACGGCGCGGATCCGGGCGAGCAATTCGTCGAGCTCGAACGGCTTGACGAGATAGTCGTCGGCGCCGCTGTCGAGACCCGCGATGCGGTCGGGCACGCCGTCGCGCGCGGTGATGATGATCGCGGGGAGGGTTTCGTCGCGGCGGCGCAGCGCGGCGAGCACCGACAGGCCGTCGCGGTTCGGCAGCCCGAGATCGAGCAGCAGCAGGCCGTAGCCGGTCGCGCGCAGCGCGAGCGACGCGGCGTCGCCGTCCTTCACCCAGTCGACCGCGAAGCCTTCCTGTTTGAGGCCCTGTTCGAGCCCGCTGCCGATCAGCGGATCGTCCTCGACGAGCAATACGCGCATGAATTGGTGTCTCTTCAACGGGGCGCCGTGGCACCCGGGGTTCCCATGATAAGCGCCCCCGTCTTAGGCGGACCTTAAATGCGGGCGGCGCGCGGCGGGCTTTCGTACGTGTCTGGTGCGGCACCGTGTCACTTCGGCACGACCTTCAGGCTTGCTTAATCTTACGGTCCGTAATCTGGGCCGTCGCGTTCAACGGAGCGCGGCATCCCATCGAAGAAGAGGAACGAGATCATGAAACACCTGGCCAGAATCCTGACGGTCGCGCTCGCCACGCTGCCTGCCGCCGTCTACGCGCAATACACGGGGCCCTCCGCGCTGACCACGACCACCGTGAAGGAACTGCTCGCGAACGGCAAGGACGACCAGCACGTGCAGTTGCAGGGCCGCATCGTCAAGCATGTCGGCGGCGAGGATTACGAATTCGCCGATGCGACCGGCACGATCCGCGTCGAGATCGACCACAAGCTGTGGGCGGCCGGCCAGCCCGTCAGCGACAAGAACGAAGTGAAGGTGACCGGCGAATTCGAGCGCAAATGGTCGGGCCGCGTGAAGGTCGACGCCGATCACATCGAAGTGCTGCGCTGACCGGTGCGCGCGGGGCCGGTGATACCATGGACGACCGGTTCCCGTTCCCACCAAGATGGCCGCCAATTTCGACGAACTCGCGTCCCGGATCCGGGCGCAATTTTCCGAGCTGAGCCCGCAATTCCAGGCGGGCGCTGCCTTCCTGCTCGATCACCCCGACGAAGTCGCCACCTCGTCGATGCGCAAGGTCGCCCAGCGCGCGCAGGTGCAGCCCGCATCGCTCGTGCGGCTCGCGCAGCAATTCGGTTTCCCCGGCTGGAACGAGCTGCGCGATCTGTGCGTGGCACGCGTGCGCACGCGCCCCGAGCCGCTCACGCAGCGGGCGCGCTCGCTCGTGCGGCCCGACGCGAGAGCGTCGCTCGCGCACGACCTGCTCGCCGCGCAACAACACAACCTGTCGGCCACCGCCGCGCAGAACGAGCACGCGCTCGCCGATGCCGCGAAACTGATCCGCAAGGCGTCGCACGTGCACGTCGCAGGGTTTCGCTCGTGCTATCCGGTCGCGTTCGGCTTCGTGTACGGCTACCGGCTGTTCCGTCCGACCGTGTCGCTGCTCAATGGCGTCGCCGGTTCGCTCGAGATGGAGCTGCGCACGATCGCGAAGCAGAGCGTGACCATCGTCGTCAGCTTCGCGCCGTATTCGCAGGAAGCGACGCGCGTCGCGCAGGCCGCGAAGGCGCAGGGCAGCCGGATCGTCGCGATCACCGACAGCGCGGTGTCGCCGATCGCACTGCACGCGGATGCGCAACTGATCTTCACGCACGACAGCCCGTCGTTCTTCCCGTCGCTGGTCGCCGCGCATGCGATGGCCGAAGCGCTGGTCGCGCAGTTGCTGGCGCTCGAAGGCGGCGATGCGATCGCCGCGCTCGAGCGCACGGAAGCGGAACTGCACGCGAAGGGCGCTTACGTCGTTTGACGCGGTTCGCGCGGCGCCCCTTCCTCATTCAGGATTCAAGCGGATTCAACCGATGACGTTCACATACGAGGTGACGGACGCGGGCGACGCGAACGTTCGCAAGCAGATCGTCGCGCCGCTCATCCGGTTCAACGAAAGCCGGGCGGGCCCGATCGATGCCCGGCCGCTGGCCGTGGTCGTGACCGATGGCGAGGGTGCGGTGGTCGGTGGCCTGTGGGGCAGCACGGCGTACGGCTGGCTGCATGTCGACCTGCTCGTGGTGCCCGAGGCCGCGCGCGGCCAGGGCGCGGGTACGCGCATCATGGATCTGGCCGAGGCGGAGGCCGTTGCGCGCGGCTGCCACGGCGCATGGCTCGACACGTTCGACTTCCAGGCACGGCCGTTCTACGAGAAACGCGGCTATGTCCGCTTCGGCGAGCTGCCGGATTATCCGGTCGGACATTCGCGCATTTTCCTGACGAAGACGCTCGCGGGCTGAGTGCCGCCGCCGCAGGGCGCGGCGCGGTTGACGACGTCGCCGGCCGTCGCCTAGGATACCGGGCAGCGATGCAGGTCGCTTCCGGGTCCGCGGAAAGGGTTGAACCCACCTGTCGCAGCGAATTCAGCTTTCCCCCTGTCCTTTGTGCTGGCGGTATTGCGGACCTTCGGCCATTCACTGCACGAGGATTCGCATGAAAAAGCTGCCTCCCAAGGCCAATCCCGATCATCTGAAAAAGCAGGCCAAGGCATTGTTGCGCCTGTACCGGCAAGGTGACGCCGATGCCGTCGCGCGCTTTGTCCGGTTTCTTCCTGCCGCCGCGAACGACACGCACGACGAAGCGCTCGCGCTCGGGCTTCGGCTGCATGACGCGCAATCCTGCGTCGCGCGCGAGTACGGCTTTGCGTCATGGGCCGATCTCGGCGCGTTCGTCGAAACGCATGCGCTGGCGGGGCAACAGCGTTCGCAACTGATCCGGCGCTGGCTCGACCTGGCGTACGGCGGCGACGTGACCGGCGGCGACGGCGCGCCCCGGCCGCGCGTCGCCGCGCAATTGCTGCTCGACCATCCGGATCTCGTCGCGGTCGATTCGACCGTCGCGTGCGCGGCTGGCGATCTCGACGCCGTGCAGGCGGCGCTGGCCGCCGATCCGGGCTGGATCGCGCGTGCCGGCGGCGCGCTGAAGCTGCCGCCATTGGTCGCCGTCACGCATTCGCGGCTCGGGCAGCTTCCCGAGTTTGCCGCCAGGCTGCGCGCCTGCGCGCGTCTTCTGCTCGATGCCGGCGCCGATCCGAACCAGCGGCTCGGCAACCGGCTTGCGCCGGCCTCGCTCGCCGAACCCGACGAAGCGGGGCCGCTGTCGGCGCTGTACGGCGCGGCGGGCGTCAATCGCGATCCGGTTCTCACCGCGATGCTGCTCGAAGCCGGCGCCGACCCGAACGACGGCGAATCGCTGTATCACTCGGTGGAGAATCCGGCTTGCACGCGCGTGCTGCTCGAACACGGCGCGCGGGTGGGCGGGACGAATGCGTTGCGGCGCGCGTTCGACATGCGCGACGCGGATGCGCTCGAACTACTGCTCGCGCATGGCGGCGACCCGAACGAGCCGCCCGGCGCGGGGCTCGCGCAGACCTGGGGCGCGCCGTTGTTGCGGGCGATCGGCGTGCGCTGCTCGGCACGCCACGTCGCCGCGCTGCTGGCGGCCGGCGCCGATCCCGGCGCGCAAACGCCGACCGGTGTCAGCGCCTACCGGCTGGCGATGCAGACCGGGCTGTCCGACGTCGCGGCCTTGTTGCGTGCGGCCGGCGCGGAGGAGGCGCTCGACGCGGCGGACGCGTTCGTGGCGGCCTGTGCGCGCGCCGATGCCGACGAGGCGCGGCGCATCCAGGCGCGGCATCCCGAACTGCCCGACGCGCTGCCCGCTGAACGGCTGCGGTTGCTGCCGGACGCCGCCGCGTGGGGTTCGGGCGACGCGGTGAAGGTCATGGTCGAACTGGGCTGGCCGATCGCCGCGCGGGGCGGCGACTGGGACGCGAGCGCGCTGAATCACGCGGTGTTCCGCGGCGACGCGGACTTGCTGGCGTTCCTGCTCGCGCACGGCGCGAACTGGCGCGACCTGCACGGGTTCGGGAGCGACGCGCTCGGCACGTTGTCGTGGGCATCCGTCAACGAACCGGAGCAGATTGGCGCGGCCGACTGGGAGGCTTGCGCGCGGGTGCTGCTCGCGCACGGCGTGCCGCACGCCACGCGGGACCCGTCGAATCCGGACGACGTGCTGATCGACGGCCGCGCGATGCGCTTCTCCGACGCCGTCACCGACGTGTTGCTCGGCATCGACGGCGGGCCGACCGCCTCGATCTGAACGACCGTGGGCCGGCGACGGGCAGGCGGCGGCGCCGGCCCGCTCGTTGCCGGCGGCTGGCGTCCAGTCGGCGTGCCGGGTTTTCCCGGTCGCGCGACGACATTTCGGCGAACGCTGAAACGTCGCGTGCACGACCGGCGTAAGCTCGGTCGTCAACTTCCTTCCGGAGTCCGCGATGACCCGTTCCGACCTGCAAGCCCGCCAAGCCGAAGCCTTCCGCGCACTGCATGCGCGTCCCGGCGCCTTCATCATCCCGAACCCGTGGGATGCCGGCACCGCGCGCCTGCTCGCGATGGCCGGCTTCGAGGCGCTCGCGACCACGAGTGCCGGCTACGCGTTTTCGAAAGGGCAGCCCGACAACGCGATCGACCGCGACGCGATGCTCGATCACATCGCCGAAATCGTCGCCGCGGGCGGCCTGCCGGTCAGCGCGGACCTGGAGAACGGCTTCGGCGACGCGCCCGACACGGTGGCCGAGACGATCCGGCTCGCGGCCGAGGCCGGCGCGGTGGGCGGCTCGATCGAGGACGCGACGGGCCGCGCCGACGCGCCGATCTACGCACGCGAAGCGGCGATCGAGCGTATCGCGGCGGCCGTCGACGCGGCACGCGCGCTGCCGTTCCCGTTCACGCTGACGGCGCGCTGCGAAAACTACCTGCATGGCCGCCACGACCTCGCCGACACGATCGCGCGGCTCGTCGCCTATCGCGACGCGGGCGCCGACGTGCTGTACGCGCCGGGCATCACCGATGCGGACGACATCGCGGCGGTGACGCAGGCGGTCGGCGCGCCCGTGAACGTCGTGATGGGGCTGCAGGGCGGATTGCTGAGCCTCGACGCGCTGGCGGCGCTCGGCGTGAAGCGCGTAAGCGTCGGCGGCGCGCTGGCGCGGGCCGCGCTCGGCGCCTTTCTGCGCGCGGCGAAGGAGATGGCGCAGGACGGCACGTTTACGTTTACGCAAGCTGCCGTGCCCGGGCGCGATATCAACCGCTGGTTTGCGTCACCCGATAATTCGCCGGTTTTGTTCGGGGAATGAGCGCAGATAAATGGTGGGATCGTTTCCAGTTGAAAGCCGATTGACAATAATCAACCGATTTCGCGTCTCAATTAAACGTCGCTGACGACGCAAAATACATCGTCTATTCTCCGCATTCCCGGCCGTTCGACCGGCGCCGGCGTACAAACCACGCCGGACCGGGCGATCGGGCGATCGCCGTGCGCGTCGATGCCGCGCATTGTTGCATTTCCTCGGTCAGTATGTTTTTGAACGCGGGAGTTGCCGGCTGATTATTTGATTGATAATCTGCGGCACGTTCGAAAGAACAGTGGGTGGTCCGCCGGGAATATCGATATATATAAATGCTGAGAGAGCGATGACGAATCGAGAAAATCAACGCGTCAGGTTTCGCGTCGGCGATGTCGTGACGCTGAAGACGGGCGGGCCGCGCATGACCGTCACCTATGCCGGGCCGGTCGTATTCGACGACGGCGACTGGCTGATCTGCCAGTGGTTCGACGAAAACGGCGAATTCCGGCAGGAAATGTTCCCGCACGACACGGTGGTGCCCGAGCCGCGCGCGATTTCGGCCGGGCGCGTCCGCATGCGCATGCAGTCGCATCGCTACCGGTCGGCGGCCTGACGATCGTCTGTCGTCGTAATGTAGTCATACCCGGTACCCGCGCCGCGACATTTCACGTCAGCCCGAAACATGCGGCGATGCGTTGCACGGATACTGTCTGCATGAACCCGACCGATCCCATCGCAGCGGCCACGCACCGCGATCCCTATCCCTACTATGCGGCGCTCGTCGACGGGCCGCCGCTCGCGTTCGACGCCACGCTCGGCCTGTGGGTCGCGAGCCGCGCGGCCGCCGTGACGGCCGTGCTCGGCCATCCGGCCTGCCGGGTTCGCCCGCTGGACGCCCCGGTGCCGCCCGCGTTGCGCGGCACGACGGCCGGCGCGCTGTTCGGCGAGCTGGTGCGCATGAACGATGGCGCGTTGCGGCACGACGTGCCGAAGCAGGCGCTGCGCACGGCGTTCGCGCCGATCGACACGGCGGCGCTGCGCGACCGTGCCGCGCGGATTGCCGCGCGGCGCTTGCCGGAGCCGGGCGATGCCGGCGCGCTGAACGCGTGGTGCATGACGGTGCCCGTTTGCGCGGTTGCCGATCTGCTCGGCTTCGACGAGACGCAGCTCGACGGTATCGCGGCGCAGGTCGTCGATTTCGTCGCCGCGCTGTCGCCCTTGTCGGATGCCGTGGCACTGGCCCGCGCGAGCGACGCTGCGCGAGCGCTGCTCGACCGGATGACGGAGCGCGTCGCACAGACGCATGCGCACGACGGCACGCTCGTTGCCGCCGTGCAGCAGGCGGCCCGCGCGTCGGGCTGGCGGGCGAGCGGTGCGCTGGTCGCGAATCTCGTCGGGCTGCTGTCGCAGACCTGCGAGGCGACCGCCGCGTGGCTCGGCAATACGCTGGTGGCGTGGAACGGGGAAGCGGGGGCGAGCGCTGCGCGCGTCACGCCGGACGATGCCGCGCTCGACGCATTCGCTGCCGAAGTCGGGCGCTTCGATTCACCGGTGCAGAACACGCGCCGCTTCGTCGCATCGCGCACGACGATCGAAGGCGTGACCGTCGAAGCCGGCGATGCGATTCTCGTCGTGCTCGCCGCCGCGAACCGCGACCCGGCCGTGCATCGCGACCCGCAGCGGTTCATGCCCGAGCGCGCGGCCGGGCCGAATTTCGGCTTCGGCACGGGGCCGCACGGTTGCCCGGGCGAACGGATCGCGCGGGCGGTGACGGCGGGGGCGTTCGGGGCGTGGTTGCGTGCGGGCGGTGTACCGCCGCGCGACGGGCTGGTGTGGGACTACCGCGCGTCGACCAACGTCAGGATGCCGAAGTTCGACGCGTCACGCTGAAGGGGAAAGAGGGACTTAACGGCAGCCTTGTTTCTCCGCCCATTGCTCCTGGGCGGCAACGCGGCGCTGCACGCGTTCGACGAGGCCGGTCGAGAAGGTCCGCATGCTGATGCCGCGGCGCTTCGCGAGGATCGTCTGCGCGACATCGGTGCGCGGGTTCGGCTGGCACGCCCAGTACAGCGTCATCAGCCAGCCGATGCCGGTCCATCCGAACAGCGCGTTGAACATCGCGACCGTCAGCTTGTCGTGCCGGCCACGCCGGTCGG
This sequence comes from Burkholderia sp. AU33423, assembly GCF_002223135.1. Classification (NCBI taxonomy): domain Bacteria; kingdom Pseudomonadati; phylum Pseudomonadota; class Betaproteobacteria; order Burkholderiales; family Burkholderiaceae; genus Burkholderia; species Burkholderia sp. AU33423. The sequence goes on along the minus strand of NZ_NKFH01000007.1, from coordinate 2,404,163 downwards.
CAATGACCGCCGGCAGAAAATAGATCGCGATCGCGGCCACCGAACCGGCCACTTGAATCAGGACTGCGTTCTGCATGTTGCTGCTCCATCCGAACTGCAATGGGACTGATTGTCGCGCTTTTTCCGTTTGCGTGCAGGCCGTGGCCAAGCAATTGATTGTTGCGTTTTTAATGACGATCAGCCGGCTTCGGCGTCCGCCGGCTGCACTTCGTTGCTCAGCGCGAAACCTTCGTCGAGCCAGCCCGTCACGCCGCCGATCATCAGCTTGACCGGCCTGCCGAGGCGCGCGAGCTGGATCGCCGCGCGCGCGGCGCCGTTGCAGTGCGGGCCCGCGCAGTAGACGACGAACAGCGTGCCGGCCGGATAGCCGGCGAGCTTGCTCTCGATGATCTTGCGGCGCGGCAGGTTGCGCGCGCCGGGCACGTGGCCGGCGGCGAACTGGTCGGGGCCGCGCACGTCGAGCAGCACGAAATCGGGCGTGCCCGATGCGAGCGCGTCGTGCACGTCCCAGCAATCGGTCTCGAAGCGCAGCGATGCCTCGAAATGCGCGAGGGCGGCGGGGCTGTCGGCGGCGGGCACGTCGGTGACGTAGGACATGGCAGGTTCTCCTGAAGATTGCGCGGAACGCGGTGGAATGAGGGGCAGTATCGCGGTTCGGCGCGTTTCGCGGCAGTGGCGCGATCGACAAGTTCCGGTAACATCGCGCCATGCACAATCATCTCGTCGTCGCGCTCGCCTACGATCGACTCTGCACGTTCGAATTCGGCTGCGTGGTCGAACTGTTCGCCCTCGAACGCCCCGAGCTCGGGGTCGACTGGTATCGCTTCGCGGTCTGCGCGAGCGAGCCGGGGCCCGTGCGCGCGGCGGGCGGCATCACGGTCGCCGCGCCGTATCGGCTCGCGACGCTCGATCGCGCCGACACCATCGTGATCCCCGGCTGGCGCGATCCGGACGAACTGCCGCCGGAGCCGTTGCTGAAGAAGCTGCGGGCCGCGCATCGCCGTGGCGCACGGCTCTGCTCGATCTGTTCGGGCGTGTTCGTGCTGGCCGCGGCCGGCGTGCTCGACGGCCTCACGGTGACGACCCACTGGCGTTATGCGGAGAAACTGCAGGCGCGCTATCCGGCGCTGCGCGTGAATCCCGATGCGCTGTACGTCGACGAAGGGCAGGTGATCACATCGGCCGGATCGGCGGCGGGGCTCGACATGCTGCTGCATCTCGTGCGCCGCGATCATGGCGGCGCGATCGCGAACCGGGTCGCGCAGCGCCTCGTGCTGCCGCCGCATCGTGACGGCGGGCAGGCGCAGTTCGTGCCGCGCCCGGTCGCGCCGGGCGGCACCGACCGGCTCGCGAAGCTGATCGACTGGTTGCGCGCGCACGCGGCCGAGCCGCACACGCTTGCGTCGCTCGCCGCGCAGGCCGCGATGAGCACGCGCACGCTGCAGCGTCAGTTCGCGGACGCGACGGGGATGTCGCCGCTCGCGTGGCTGATCCGCGAACGCGTGAATGTCGCGAAGGACATGCTCGAAGCGCATCCCGCGCTGTCGCTCGCGCAGGTCGCGGCGCGTGCGGGGTTCGGTTCCGAGGAATCGCTGCGCCGGCATTTCCGGCGCGTCGCGGCGACGAGCCCGGCCGCGTACCGGCGCGGGATGGATCGTGGCGTAAGATCGCAGGACGCTTGAGCGCCGCGCATCCGCGCGGTGGCGGCTTTCGTACCCGGCGGCGCATCGCCTGCCCGGGGCATTCCGGACGAAAGCGGAATAGACCAACAACATGACACTCAGAGAGAACCTCGGATTCGGCTTCACGCGCGATGCCGCGCACGTGTACTGCCATGACGAGCCGTTGCGGGACCGTGCCGGCAACCTCATCGAGGGCATCGTGATCGACGGCTTCCGGCCGTTGTCCCAGTATCTGGCGACGGACGGCGTGCGTGCGTACGCGTGCACGTTCACGTGGTTGCGCTTTACCGTGCTCGACGTCGATGCCGCGACGTTTCGACGGCTGGACGAATCCCATGCCGTCGACGCGAACCATGTCTACTGCCAGAACCGCAAGCTTGCCGGCGCGTCGCCCGCGAGCTTCCGGCTGCTGAACGATGCATGGGGGCACGACGACCGCTACCTGTATCACTACGGCAAGCGCATGCGCGGCGCGGATCCCGCGACGCTGCGGTGGGTCGGCGCGTATCTGGTTGATGCGCAGCGGGTCTGGTATGGCGGACGGGCGCTCGAAGGCGCCGATGCGGCGAGCTTCGTCAGCGCGGCCGATGTCGCGCAGGATCTCGCGACCGACCGAGTGCGGCCTTACCAATACGGGCACGCGATCGATCCTGGCCCGCGCGAGAAGTGGGAACGCGACTGGTCGCCGTTTTTTGCCGCACATCCCGAACTGCAAGGCTACTGGTGGCACACGCTGGTCGGGCAGGCTGCGGCAGACACGCCGGAGAAAGAACTTGGCGGCGGGTACCGGATAGTCGGTGACCAGGTGTACCTGCACGACCTGCCGCTGCTCGAACCGGATGCGGCGACGGTCCGGTGGCTGGGCGATTCGTTCATCGCCGACCGGTCGCGACTCTATTCGTACTCGGATTACCACACCGGCTTTCTCCGCGGCGGCCCGCTGCCGGGCGATCCCGCCCAGTGGCGACATCTGGCCGGGCCGTGGTATCAGGCCGGCGACCATTGCTATCTGAAGCAGTGGCGCGGTCATGCGGAGGCCGCGAAAGTCGACGGCAACACATTCGAAGTCCTGAACGATACCTATGCGAAGGATCGCCATGGCGTGCTGTGCATGCTGGTACGCAAGCGCGGCATCGATCCCGCCCGGGTCGAAGCGATCGGCGACCATCATCTGCGCGACGGCGGCCGCCTGTTCTATTTCGGCAAGGAAGTGAAGGCGCGGTTCGACGGCGCGAGCGCCGAATTCGTCGGGCACGGCTTCCTGCGCGACGGGCAGGGGCGGTTGCTGCACGGCAACCAGCCGTATCGCCGCGGTGTCGATGGCGCGACGCTCACGTTTCTTTCCGAGTATTTCGCGCGTGATCGTGCGCGGGTCTACGTCTATTGCAACGGTAGCGAACTCGTGCCGCTGCCGGGTGTCGATCCGGCCGCCTTTCGTCTCGAACAGCCCGATGTCGGCACGGACGGCAGCCGTCGATATGTCTATCAGGCGTGGCTTGCTGCGTGGCGCGCCCGGCATCTGGCGCCGATGCCCGACTACGTGCCGCCGGATTACGTGGCGCCCGAAGCGGGCGCGCAGGCCGAAGCCGCGCCGGTGCCTGAATCGGTATCGGCGCATGAAGCGTCGCAGTCGCCGCTTGCCGGGGCGGTTGCGGCCCGTCGTGCGTGCGTGCTCGAATGGACGCGCGACGGCACGGGTGACGTGCGCCTGGTCGTCGCCGGCGAAGGATTCTGCGACATCTGGGATCTTGCGCGGCGACGGGTGGTCGCGTCGTTCGAACTGCCGCGTCCGTTCGTGCCGGACGAAGCGGAAGCGACTGCCACGGACGGACTGCGCAACGTGCCGGTGAGCGCATCGGCCGATGCGGCGCTGTCGACGCTGACCGTCGCGTACTGGGACAACACGGCGCTTTACCGGGTCGACGCCGCGAACGGTACCGCGGACGTGTGCTGGTGCGCCGAAAGCCGGTACGACTATCTGGAGCGGGTTCATCTGTCGCCCGACGCGCGCGAAGCGTGGGTGCGCATCCGCAACCGGCTCTACCGTGTGCCGCTCGCCGGCGGCGGCACGCTCGACGTGCTCGATTACGACATGGCCGACGTGCGCTTTCAGGATGCGCCGTTCGCGGTGAGCGCGGGCCGGCGTCGCCGTGCATTCGCCCGGGATGCCGCGCTGACGGTGCGAACGGATGGCGAAGCCGATTGCGAATTGCCGGGCGCGGACAATGGCTTCCCCTGCGCGTTTTCCGACGACGGTGCCCGCGTGCTGGCGCGCGACGCGAAATGCGTGTTGCGTGAGTTCGATGTCGGCAGCGGCAGGCGGCTCGCGTTGCATCGTGGCGGCTGGTGCGAGCGCAGGTGGTTCAAGAGCCAGGCCGGCTGGATCGGCGGTCGCCTCGTGTTTGCCGGCCTGCCGATGGGCGGGCGGGGCGAGGTCGACATCTGGGATGTGCTCGACAACCGGCTGCTGTTTCGCATCGAGGCCGCGGTACGCGTGCCCGAGCCGGACGCGGGCTGACACGGTCGCGGCGCTGCGGCAGGTCGTTCGCGGGAAGCGCGCCGGGCGATTCCGAAACCGGTGCGAGCAACCGACGCGATCGCGCCGTGGTACGACGCATGCATCGGCCAACCCGACGACGACGGCGCAGCGCAGGCGGCCGGTTACCGGCGCAACCGGCCGCCGAACTGAACGGCCGCATGCACCGCGGCCGGCGCATGCTCAGCGCGTGCGGGTATCGTGCGCCTTCTGCTTGATGCAAGCGATGCGATACACGCCATCCTCGACTTCGACACCGTGCGTGTCGTGCGTGAAGCCGGGGAAGCGCAGGTCGTACTGCTCGAGCGCCTTCAGGTAGCCGAGCAGCGGGCCGTCGGCCGGCCCTGCGTTCTCGCCGGGCATCAGCAGCGGAATGCCGGGCGGATAGGGCACGACGCCCGTCGCGACGGTGCGGCCTTCCATCTCCGCGAGCTCCAGCATCTCGATGTCGTTGTGCACCAGATGCTCGAACGCCTCGGCCGGGCTGTAGTCGGGCTTCGGCAGCGTCGAGAAGCCGCGCGACATCATCTCGGTCGTCTTCAGGTCGCTCATCGCGCTGAACATCAGGTCGCACAGATCGCGCAGGCCGAGCTTGCCGTAGCGTTCCGGATAGCGCGCGACGAGTTCGGGCAGCGCCTGTTCGAGCGGCGCGTTCGCATCGTAGTCGCGCTTGAAGTCGAGCAGCGTGTTGACCAGCGTGCCCCACTTGCCCTTCGTCACGCCGAGCGAGAACAGGAACAGGATCGTGAAGTCGGTCGTCTTCTCGACGACGATCCCGTGCCGGTCGAGATACGCGGTGACGACCGACGCCGGAATGCCGACCGGCATCAGCCCGCCGTGCGAGGCGACGCCCGGCGTGACGATCGACACCTTGATCGGATCGAGCATGCAGTAGTCGTCCTCGATATCGCCGAAGCCGTGCCACGTGTCGCCCGGATGCAGCACCCAGCACGTCGGATCGGTGGCGAGCAGCGTCTCGTCCGCTTCGTGGAAGCGCACGCGCCGGCCCGTCTTGCGATCGACGACGCTATCGGGCTGCCAGCCGTTGAAGAACCAGTCGTTGTTCTCCGCGCATTCCGTATGCAGGCGCGCCAGCATCTGGCGGAATGCGACGGCCTCGCGGATCGCGTCGGTGGTCAGCGCCTCGCCGCCGGGGCCGTCCATCATCGCGGCGCTCACGTCGTTCGACGCGATGATCGCGTAGTTCGGCGACGTCGACGCATGCATCATGTACGCCTCGTTGAAGCGGGCGTGCTCGATCGGGTTGCGGCCGTCGCGAACATGAATGAACGATGCCTGCGACAGCGCGGCGAGCAGCTTGTGCGTCGATTGCGTCGCGAACACGGTCGGCTTGCTCGCGTCGTGTTGCGACGGATCGCCGTGCATCGCGTGACGGTCGCGATAGATCGGGTTGAAGCGCGCGTAGCCGTACCATGCCTCGTCGAAATGCAGTCGATCGACGCTCTGGCCGAGCAGTGCCTCGACGCGCGCGACGTTGTAGCAGAGGCCGTCATACGTCGAGTTCGTGATCAGCGCATGCACGGGCGTCGGGTCGATGCCGTCGCGGCCGCGCACGAGCGGGTTCGCGTCGATCGCGAGGCGTACGGCGGCGGCCGTCAGCCGCTCGGGCATGATCGGCCCGATGATCCCGTAGTGGTTGCGCGACGGAATCAGGTAGGTCGGAATCGCGCCCGACATCGTCATCGCGTGCTCGGCCGACTTGTGGCAGTTGCGGTCGCACAGCGCGACCTGGTTGCGCGTGACGCTCGCCATCAGGATCACGCGGTTCGACATCGACGAGCCGTTCGTCACGTGATACGTGCGATGCGCGCCGAACACGCGCGCCGCATAGCGTTCGCTTTCACCGATCGGGCCCGAGTGATCGAGCAGCGAGCCGAGTTCGCCGACCGAGATCGACAGGTCGGAGCGGAACAGCGATTCGCCGAAGAATTCGAAATACGCGCGGCCGACCGGCGATTTCAGGAACGCGGTGCCGCCCGTGTGGCCGGGCGTGTGCCACGAGTATTCGTACACGCGCGAGAACTGCGCAAGCGCGCGGAACATCGGCGGCAGCACGGTTTCGCGGTAGCGCTCGATCGCGGCCACGATGCGGCCGCCGATGAATGCGGTGGTGTCCTCCAGCATCCAGATGAAGTCGTCGGCCTTGCGCATCGCGTCGACCGGAATCGCGGACGCGCTCGCGCGGCTCGCGAGCAGGAACACGGGCACGGTCGCATTGCGTGCGCGCATCGCGTCGAGCACGGCCTGCGCGGGTGCGTGGTCGGCGTCGTTGCCGAGTTCCCAGTTGAGCAGCAGGCACTGGATCGCCGGATCGGCGGCGACCACCGCGCACGCATCGTCGGCGGACGTCGCGATCACGACGTCGACGAGCCGCGTGCGCAGTTCCTCGGCAAGCGCCGTCGCGGCGCGCCCGGTGGCCGTGCGTTCGTCGATGTCGTGCTGCACGAGCAGCGCCTTCATGCCGAGGCGGCGGAAGGCCGGTTGGGTCAAGGAAGTCGTCATGTGTCATTCCCCCGTTTGCTGGGTTGCCTGGACGCTCGCGGCAACGGCCGGCGAGCGCGCGTGAAGGGTGTCGGCCTGGTGACGGCCCACGGAGATCCAGAAGGTGGCGGCGAGCGCGGCGATGGTCACGCCGAGTGCGAGATAGCGCACCCAGCGCGGCGAGCGGCCGCCCGGATGGATATGGGTTTCCTCGATCTCGCGCTGGCGGTTGATCGACAGCTCGTAGAAGACGATCGTCGCGACGACGAAGATCAGCGACCAGCGCGTTTGCTGGCCGTCGGAGCCGACCATCGCCCACAGCGCGTAGACGGCGCCGATCAGGCCGACGATCGTGTAGAACGTGAACTGGTGCGACGGCATCTTGCCGTAGCCGAGCACCTTGATCGCGATGCACGAGTAGATGTACGGCAGCAGCGTCATGATCACGGCGATCGACGCGATCTTGCCGAACTGTTCGCTCGCGCTCGGCGACATCGTCGCGAGCACCTGCACCGACATGATCAGCGCGACGATCGCGAGGCCGGCGGACGGCACGTTCTTCGAGTTCACGCGCGCGAACACGCCGGCGAACAGGCCGTCGTCGGCGGCCGCCTTCGCGGTCTGGCCGACCAGCAGCGTCCAGCCGGCGAGCGAGCCGAGGCAGCCGAGCGCCGCGCATATCGCGACCGCGTTCGCGGCCGACTCGCCGAGCGCGAGGCGCGCGGCATCCGCGAACGGCGCGCTCGATGCGAGCAGCGCCTTGTTCGGGATCATCCCCATGATCACGGTCGAGCTCAGCACGTAGCAGACGGCCGCGAGCACGACGCCGCCGACGGTCGCGATCGGCACGTTACGCGACGGGTTCTCGACGACACCGGCCGATACCGACGCACTCTCGACGCCGATGAACGCCCACAGCGTGAAGTTCAGCGTCGCGCCGATCGCGCTGAAGCTGTTGGTGCCCGACACGTTCCAGCCGGCGAAATACACGTCCTTGCTGAACCAGAACCAGCCGAACACGGCCATCCCGAGGATCGGCACGAGCGCGAAGATCGTCGTGACCGACTGCACGCGGCCGACGACGTTCGGCCCGAGGATGTTCGCGTACGTGAACAGCCAGATCACGAAGATCTGCGCGAGCGCGAACACGAGCGGGTCCTTCAGGACCGGGAAGAAATGCGTGAGGTAGCCGAGGCCGGCAACCGCGAGGCCGACGTTGCCGAGCACGTTCGCGAGCCAGTAGATCAGGTTGGTCTGGTAGCCCATGTACGGGCCGAACGACTTGCGCGCATACGCGTACGGGCCGCCGGCGGCCGGGTCGATCGCGGCGAGCTTCGCGAACACGAGCGCGAGCGACACGGCGCCGACGACGGTGATCAGCCAGCCGAAGATCGCGATGCCGCCGGTGGCGGCGAGGTTCGCGGGCAGCATGAAGACGCCGGAGCCCATCATGTTGCCCGCGACCATCAGCGTGGCGGGAATGACGCCGATTTTCGGCGCGGAAGCCGCGGCCGATGGGGCGGCGGCGCGGGAGGAGGACGAGCTGGCATCGGACATGCGACGCTCCTTGACGAGACGTGTTGCGGTTGAAGTGGCGCGGCGTGGCGCCGGTTGACGATTCCGGCATGAATCGTCGTTTTATTTAACGTTTTCATGTTATCGCCTTGGTGGTTTTTAATAAGGGTAAACGCCGGTATTTAATAACTTGAATATTGATGAATGTCATTGAAACCAGTGAATCGACGTTTGAATTTGGGTGTGGGCGGTCCGTGCAGTAAGGATCTGGGCGTTTTCGTTGGTCTCGGCCATGGATGGTGAGATCACACTGCTGAAGCTGTCGTGGAGAATCGTTTTTCCCGAACCGGTTAAATCAATTCGTGACGTAAATGCCGCCGCAATCGGGGGTTCAGGTTTATCGGTTAATATCGAGCGCATCAAACGCGCGCCGCCGGCGCGCGACCACCGCTTCTTCCCCGACGACGATTCCGATGACGACGCTGCCTTCCCGTTTGCCGCTGGTCCAGGCCCCGATGGTCGGTTCGCTGAGCCCGCTCGCGATCGCGGTGTGCGAAGCCGGCGGGCTCGGCTCGCTCGCGTGCGCGGCGCTCGGCCCGCAGCAACTGCGCGACGAGATCGCGGCGATTCGTGCACGCACGGGCGCGCCGTTCAACGTGAACTTCTTCTGCCATACGCCGCCGGCCCCCGACGCCGAGGTCGATGCACGCTGGCGTGCGGCGCTCGCCGGTTATTACGCGGAAGCCGGGCTCGATCCGGCCGACGTGAAGGGCGGCGCCGGCCGCGCGCCGTTCGACGATGCGATGTGCGCGGTCGTCGAGGAACTGCGCCCGGCCGTCGTCAGCTTCCATTTCGGGTTGCCGGATGATGCGTTGCTCGAGCGCGTGCGGCGTACGGGCGCGTGGGTCGTGTCGTCCGCGACGACCGTCGAGGAAGCGCGCTGGCTCGATGCGCGCGGCGTCGATGCGATCGTCGCGCAGGGCGCGGAGGCCGGCGGCCATCGCGGGATGTTCCTGACCGACGACATCCATGCGCAACCGGGCCTGTTCGCGCTGCTGCCGCAGATCGTCGACGCGGTGCGCGCCCCGGTGATCGCGGCCGGCGCGATCGCCGACGGGCGGGGCATCGCGGCTGCGTTCGCGCTCGGCGCGCGCGCGGTGCAGATCGGCACGGGCTACCTGCTGACGCCGCAGGCCGGCCGCTCGACGCAGCATCGCGCGGCGGTGCGCGCCGCGCGCGACGACGGCACGCGCATGACCAACCTGTACACGGGCCGCCCCGCGCGCGGGCTGCTGACGCGCTTCATGCGCGAGCAGGGGCCGATGAGCGCACTCGCGCCGGCGTTCCCGCTCGCGACGGCCGCGGTCGATCCGCTGCGCGGCGCGTTCGAGCGGCAGGGCCGCGACGACTTCTCGCTGCTGTGGTCGGGCGAGGCCGCGGCGCTCGCGCGTGAAGCGGATGCGGGCGAACTGACGCAACGCCTGTGGCGCGACGCGCTGGCGTGCGCGGCGGGGCTGCGCGACGCGTTCCCGCAGGCGGTCTGAGCGACCGGGAAGGGGGCGCCGGTACGGGAGCATCGGCGTATCATCTGGGTTTTCGTCAGCCCGATCCAGGCACCCCCACCATGACCTCCGTCGACACTACCCCCGTCCTCGACCATGACAAGCTCGTTACCTTCATCGAGCGCAAGTGGAACGATGAAATCCTCCACGCGCTGACCGACTACATCGCGATCCCCGCGAAGAGCCCCGCATTCGACCCCGACTGGGCGAAGCGCGGCTATCTCGAGCGCGTCGTCACCGATGCCGCGCAGTGGGCCGAGCGCCAGCCCGTGAAGGGCCTGAAGCTCGAAATCGTGCGCCTGCCCGGCCGCACGCCGGTGATCTTCTTCGAATCGCCCGCCACGCGTTCCGGCAGCACCGACACGATCCTGCTGTACGGCCACCTCGACAAGCAGCCCGAATTCGACGGCTGGCGCGCGGATCTCGGCCCGTGGACGCCGAAGTACGAGAACGGCAAGCTGTACGGCCGCGGTGGCGCGGACGACGGCTATGCGATCTACGCGAGCCTCGCGGCGCTCGGCGCGCTCGACGAGCAGGGCATCGAGCGGCCGCGCTGCGTCGGCCTGATCGAGACCTGCGAGGAATCGGGCAGCTACGACCTGCTGCCGTACGTCGATGCGCTACGCGACCGGCTCGGCCAGGTGTCGCTCGTCGTGTGCCTCGATTCGGGCGCCGGCAACTACGACCAGATGTGGCTTACCACGTCGCTGCGCGGGCTCGTGTCCGGCGACCTGCAGGTCGAGGTGCTCGAGGAGGGCGTGCACTCGGGCGTGTTCGGCGGCATCGCGCCGTCGAGCTTCCGCGTGATGCGCCAGCTGTTCGAGCGCCTCGAAGATGCGAAGAACGGCAACCTGCTGCCGGGCGTGTTTCATTGCGAGATTCCGGACAGCCGCGTGCGCGAAGCCGAAGCGGCCGCGTCGATTCTCGGCGACGCCGTGTGGAAGGGGCTGCCGTGGGCGTGCGGCGCGGACGGCAAGCCGGTGCTGCCGACTACGACCGATCCGCGCGAGGCGCTGCTGAATTCGACGTGGCGTCCGTCGCTGTCGGTTACCGGCGCGGCCGGCCTGCCGGCGCTCGCCGACGCGGGCAACGTGCTGCGTCCGCGCACCGCGTTCAAGCTGTCGCTGCGCCTGCCGCCGCTCGTCGACGCCGCGCAGGCCGTGCAGCAACTGAAGGAACTGCTCGAACTCGATCCGCCGTATAACGCGAAGGTCACGTTCAAGCCGGACGCGGGCGCCGCGACGGGCTGGAGCGCACCGGATCTCGCGCCGTGGCTCGCGTCGTCGCTCGATGCCGCGTCGCGTCGCCACTTCGGCGCCGATTGCGCGTACATGGGCCTTGGCGGCACGATCCCGCTGATGAACGTGCTGCAGGAAGGGTTCCCGTCCGCGCAGTTCATGGTGTGCGGCGTGCTCGGGCCGAAGTCGAACGCGCACGGCCCGAACGAATTCCTGCACGTGCCGTATGCGAAGAAGCTGACGGCGGCGGTCGCGGACGTGATCGCGACCGCGCGCTGATTGCTTCGCGCTCAGCAGTGACAACTGTCCGACCCAACCTCACGGAGCCTTGCCGATGACCGCACTGCCGACGCCCGATACCGAACCGCTGCGCATGCGCGCCGAACCGCTGCATGCATTCGTCGCGGCACTCTGGGAACGGGCCGGCAGCAGCGCGCGCGAGGCCAGGCTCGTCGCCGATCACCTGGTCGGCGCGAATCTCGCGGGCCACGATTCGCACGGGATCGGCATGATCCCGAACTACGTCGCGTCGTGGCGGGAAGGGCAGCTGCAGTTGAACGGGCACGCGTCGATCGTCCGCGATGGTGGTGCCGTGCTGACGATCGACGGAGGGCGCGGCTTCGGCCAGGTGATCGCGTTCGAGGCGATGGTCGAAGGGATCGACCGCGCCCGACGCATGGGCATCTGCGCGATCGGGCTGCGCGACGTGCATCATCTCGGCCGCATCGGGCACTGGGCCGAGCAGTGCGCGCGTTCGGGGCTCGTGTCGTTCCATTTCGTCAACGTGCCGGGCGACCTGCTGGTCGCGCCGCTGCACGGCACCGATCCGCGCTTCGGCACGAACCCGTTCTGCGCCGCCTATCCGCGTGCGGGCCGGCCGCCGCTGCTGCTCGATTTTGCGACGAGCGCGATCGCGTACGGCAAGACGCGCGTCGCGTACAACCAGGGCAAGCGTGTGCCGGCCGGCTCGCTGATCGATTCTCGCGGCCAGCCGACCGACGATCCGGCCGTGATGCACGAGCAGCCGTTCGGCGCGCTGCTGCCGTTCGGGCTGCACAAGGGGTACGCGCTGGCGGCGATGTGCGAGATTTTCGGCGGCGCGCTCGTCGGCGGGCATACGACCTACGGCGACACGCTGCAGAAGACGAGCGCGATCGTCAACGGGATGCTGTCGGTGCTGATCGATCCGAACGCGTTCGATGCGGCCGACGCGCAACGCGAAGCCGATGCGTTCGTCGCGTGGGCGAAGGCGTCGCCGCAGGCCGGCGATGCGCCGGTGCAGGTGCCGGGCGAGCCGGAGGAAGCGAGCCGTGCGGCGCGCGGTGCCGGCGGCATTCCGGTCGACCGCGCGACGTGGCGGCAGATTCGCGAGAGCGCGGCGGCGGTCGGCTTCGATGAAGCTGAGCTCGACGCGTGGACGCAGCGCTGCACGGCATCCGCATGAGCTGGCAATCGGAAAAGGCGCACGGCGAGGAGATCGCGTATCAGCTCGCGCCGCTCGGCAACGTCACGGTCGTGCGCTTCTTCAGCGGTGCGGCGATGCGGCTCGACGGCGTGATGTTCGGCTTCATGTCGCGCGGGTCGCTGTTCCTGCGTGTGGACGATGTGAACCGTCCGGCGTTCGTCGCGGCGGGGATGGGGCCGTTCTCGTACGAGCGGCCCACGCGCACGGTTTCGCTCGACGGCTATTACGAAACGCCGGCCGATGTGCTCGAGGATGCCGGCGCGCTGTTCGACTGGTGTCGCAGCGCGTATCGCGCGGCGCTGCTGGCGGGGCCGCCGAAGCGCAAGGCGAGGGCGGTGCCGAAAGCGAAGCCGATACAGGAAGCGAAACCGGCGTCGAAGCGAACCGCCAAGCCGGTATCGAAGGTACTGCCGAAAGCGGCGCCGGTTCAAGAAGCGAAGCCCACCTCGAAGCGAACTGCCAAACCGGCATCGAAAGCGTCGCCTAAGCCTGCTTCTGCGCAGGGATCCAAACCCGCATCGAAGCGAACCACCAAGCCGACGTCGACACCTGCGGCGAAATCCCCGGCGAAGCGCAAGCAAACATAGTGCCCGTCGCGCGAAGCGAAAGCCGCGCGATTTTTCCTTTTTTGTCGGCCCGGCCGTCGCCCGGCGATTCACGCGACATGCGCTGGCTGGCGCAAGGGCGGCCGGGGGAGGAGCACAGTCACGAAAGCGTCAAGCGCGTGCCGCACCGCACATCCCCCATGCTTCACAACGGCGGCCCCGGCGTTTATGATCGGCGCGGGTTGCACCCGTGCCTGGCGCGACCCGCGCCGGTCTCGCCGCCGGCGCCGCGAACGGCGCATCGCACGCCGCGCGGGACGCTTCCCCACTCATCATTCCAGACGGAGACAGCCGATGCTCGTCCTGATTCTCGGTTTAGCGATCTTCCTCGGTGTGCACTCGATCCGGATCGTCGCGGACGGCTGGCGGTCAGCGACGATCGAGCGGATCGGCGAGAAGCGCTGGAAGGGCCCCTATGCGATCGCGTCGATCATCGGCTTCGTGCTGATCATCTGGGGGTACGGCATCGCGCGCCAGGGCGCGACGCTGCTGTGGGTGTCGCCCGTCGGCGTGCGCCACCTCACCGGCATGCTGACCGCGATCGCCTTCGTGCTGATCGCCGCCTCCTACGTGCCCGGCAACCGCATCAAGACGCTCGTCGGCCATCCGATGGTGGCCGGCGTGGCGGTGTGGGCCATCGCGCACCTGCTCGCGAACGGCACGCTGCACGCAGTCGTACTGTTCGGCGCCTTCTTCGTGTGGGCGCTGGTCGATTTCGTCGTATGGCGCGCGCGTGACCGCCGCGAAGGCGTGCGCTATCCGGCGGGCAGGCTGTCGGGCGACGTCGTGGCGATCGTGGCCGGGCTCGTCGTGTGGGCCGTCTTCGCGTTCTTCCTGCACGGCTGGCTGATCGGCGTGCGGCCGTTCGGCTGAGCGGCCGAGAGGTTGAGCGACTGAGGTGTTGAGCGACTGAGACGTTGAGCGACTGAGCGGCGGCCGACCGGCGCGCCGCCCGCCCGCCCGGGGCAATGGTCAGCGCGCCTTCGCGCCGGCCGTATCGCCGAGTTGCGCCGGCTTGCGGCGCAGGAAATAGGCCGCGACGATCGCCAGCGCTGTCAATACCGTGAACCAGAACTGGAAGCGCGAATCCGGGTTGAACGCCTGCGAGCCGAGCACGGCCACCAGCGCCAGCAGCGCGATCCAGTTCGACACCGGATAAAACCACGCGCGGAATGCCTGCGGATCGCGTGGTGCGTGCTTTTCCTGCCGGCGCATCGCGAAGTGCGCGACGATGATGAAGATCCACACGATCATCACGAACGCGCCGCTGCTCTTCGCGAGCATCAGGAACAGGTCGCCGCCGCTCACGAAGTGAACGCCGAGGATCGACACGCAGATCGCGAGGCACAGCACGAGCGCGTTCATCGGCACGCCTTTCGCGTTGGTCCGGCCGAACAGCGCGGGCGCGTGGCCGCGCTGGCTGAGCGAGAACAACATGCGTGAGTTCGAGAACAGGAACGAGTTCATTACCGACATGAACGACACGAACAGCACGATCTTCATCGCGACGGCCGCGCCCGTGAAGCCCGCCATGCTGAACAGCGACACGTACGGCGATTTCAGGTTGGCCTTGTCGGTCCACGGCATGCACAGGATCAGGATCGACACCGAGCCGACGTAGAACACCATCACGCGCACGATCACGCTCTTGATCGCACGGATCACGTTCTTGCTCGGATTCTCGGATTCGCCCGCCGCAACGGCCGCGATTTCGCTGCCGCCGAGCGAGAAGATCACGACCATCACGCCGGCGAGCACGGGCGACATGCCGTTCGGCATGAAGCCGCCATGATCGGTCAGGTTCACAAGCCCCGGCGCGGGAATGCGCGGCTGGAAGCCGAGCAGGATCGATGCACCGAGCGCCATGAAGATGATGATCGTCGTCACCTTCGCGAACGACAGCCAGTATTCGGCTTCGCCGAACGAGCGTACCGAGTACGCGTTGCTCGCGATCAGCGTGACGAGCATGAACAGCGCGCCGCCCCACACGGGCAGCCACGGCAGGAAATCGTGGAGGATCGCACCGAGCAGGATCGCCTCGACGGTGATCGTCATCATCGACTTGAACCAGTACAGCCAGCCGACCGCGAAGCCGGCCCATTCGCCGAGATAGCTGCTGGCGTAGGTGGAGAACGACCCGCTGTCGGGGTTGCGGGACGCCATTTCGCCGAGCATGAACATGACCAGCGTGACGATCACGCCGCCGATCAGGTACGACAGGATCGCCGCGGGGCCGGCGGTCGCGATGATGGCGCCGGAGCCGACGAACAGGCCCGCGCCGATCACGCCGCCAAGCGCGATCATCGTGATGTGCCGTTGCTTGAGGCTTTGCCTCAACGAGTTGTCCTGCATCTCCTACCTCTAGTTATTGTTGGCCCGCTGGCCGGGAGCGCATCGGGCAGCGCGGCGGCGAGCGTTCTGCCGCCGCATGGGCGCCGATGTCGAGGGAGCGTGTTTGACGCGATGTGCCGGGCCGCCGGCGGCGAATCGGAATGGCGGCCGCGAAGTGCCGGTCGGTGCCCGCGAGAGGGCGATGACGACGACCTCCCGGATTGTGGGCGGACACCGCCGTCACGGCAAACGAGATATGCGAAAGACGTCTTGCGGTTTGCTCATCAATTGCCGCGACGGCGGCAGGCGTGTGCGCGCGTCAGATCGGCTTGACGAACAACCCGACGGTCAGCGCCGCGCCGATACAGACGATCCCGATCCGCAGCACGCGTTCGTTCACGCGATGCAGCGCCCACGTGCCGAGCAGCCCGCCGACGATCGCGCCGCCGCCGAGCGCGAGTGCCTTGCCCCAGTGCAGGTGCGGCGACGTCAGGAACAGCACGACGGCCGATGCGTTCATCACACCCGCGAGCGCGTTCTTCGTCGACATCGCGTGGCGCGGCGACAGGCCGGCCATCGTCAGCACGGCCATCATCAGGAAGCCGAGCCCGCCGCCGAAGTAGCCGCCGTAGATCGCGATCATGAACTGCGAGAGCGCGGCGGGGACGGTACCGAGGTGGGCCGTGCCTTCGCTCGGCTTGCGGAAAAAACTGCCCCACGCGAACACGATCGTCGCGAACAGCACGAGCCACGGCACGAGGCGCGAGAAGATCGACGACGGGGTTTTCAGCAACAGCAGCCCGCCAAGCGCACCGCCGACCACGCTGATGAAGAACATCGCGCGAAACGACAGCCTGCCGACGCCGCGCACCATCTTGCGGCTCGCCCAGCCGGTCGTGACCTGCGCGGGAAACAGCGCGACCGTCGACGTGATGTTCGCCGCGAGCGGCGACATGCCCGACACGATCAGCGCGGGCAGCGTGACGAACGAGCCGCCGCCGGCCAGGGTGTTCTGCAGTCCGGCCCACAGGCCGGCGAGGATGACGAGAGCGAGCATCGGAGAGGGAGCGGGAGTGGAAGGTGACGGGGCTCACCTGCCGGAAGCGGGCAGGCGCGGCGAACGCACGATGGTAATGCAGGACCGCGGGCGGCGTGAACTGGTGTGATCGCAGTGTCGTCGCGGGCCTTCCTGGCCGGCGCAAGCGACGATGCCGCACCGCCCGCGACCAAGGTCGAGGATGGCCAGGGCGGGCGGACGGGCGGTCTTACGACGTCGCGCGGCCAATGTCGGATTGTCGAACGGCGCGCGCGAAATAGACTGGTAGATGAGCGGCGGGAAAGAGCCGGCAGGGTCGGGGGCAGCCGGCGCCCGGTGCGCTCGGGAACGCAGTTCCTGTTGACGGGTTCGATTCCGGCCACGCGGCGCCGGCGCGCCGGAATCGGGCCGCCTTTTCTCGGGGGATACGCATGCGCGCCGGCGGGCGAACAGGCGACCGGGTGTCGATCGCGGCGACGCGACGGCGCTTCGTTGCCGGTGCTCCGCCGTATCGGCGGAGCACATGAATGTCGCAGTCGGGATGGTTCGGCGCGTGTGCTGCGCGCCGTGCGATCGCCGTTGCTCGAACGTCTCGCGACCGTCAGCCGTTGGCCGGTCGTCGCGGGCGAACGGGCGAGAGAGAACAACCATGAATAAGTCGTTTCGAGGGGTCGGTCCGAGTACGGCCGTCTGTCTGATCTGCACCGCATGTTTCGCCGCATCGCCGGCGGCCGCCTACATGCCGGGCGGCCCGCGGCACGCGTATCCGTCGCGCAGCGCGCAGGGTCTTCCAACCGTGACCGTCCAGCCGACGGCGAACGGCGGCGACCAGGCCGACGCGCTGCAGGCCGCGTTCGATGCATTGCAGCCGGGCCAGCGCCTCATGCTCGCGCCGGGACGCTACGCCGTCGGTCGGTCGCTGACGGTGTCCGGAACGAACGTCGTGATCTCGGGCTATGGCGCGACGCTGGTCGCGACGGATCCGGCCAATCAGACCATCGTGATGAGCGGCAGCGGTTCGACGCTCGTCGGCGTCACGCTGGTCGGCACGGGTACGACGCGGCTGACGACGCCCGCATCGACGAAGGTCGAGGTGACGGGCACCGGCGTCCAGGTGCTCGGCGTGACGATCCAGGGTGGCGCCAGCGCCGGGATCTTCATCTTCGGCGGCAGCAACGTGGCGATCGTGGGCAACACCGTGCAGGCGACGCTGGCCGACGGCATCCACACGACCTACGGCTCGACCAACGTGCTGGTGCGCGGCAACACGGTGAAGGACACCGGCGACGACCTGATCGCCGTCGTCAGCTATCAGGGCGACGGCCGTCTCAACGCCAACGTGCTGATCGACGGGAATACGGTGTCCGGCAACGACTGGGGACGCGGCATCGCCGTGGTCGGCGGGCGGTCCGTGACGATTTCGAACAACACCGTCAGCGGCGTTCAGAAGGCGGCCGGCATCCTGGTCGCGCAGGAGGATGCCTGGAAGACCTACGGCGTGTCGGACGTGGTGATCGAGAACAACGTCGTCGGCGCGATCCAGGACGGCACGAATGCGAACAACGGCCTGCCGCCTACCCAGCAGGGCGCGATCGAACTCGATACCTGGTCTGGGACGGTGTCGTACGTCGTCGTGAAGGGCAACCGCGTATCGGGCTCGGGCTATGCCGGCTTCCGGGCGTTGGGGAACGTCTGCCATTTCGCGGTGGCCGACACGACGCTCGCGTCGATCGCCGGCACGCCGGTGTCGCTGCTGACGAACAACTGCCCGGCCGCCGATATCGTCGCGTACGGCAATTCACTGGGCGGCGTGGCGTTGGCACCGCCGGTCGGTGCGTCCCCGTCCGGGACGATTCCGGCCGGCGGCGCGGTGACGTCGGGGATGCCGGTGGTGCGCACGAGCCTGATGCAGGCGAATGGCGCGCCCGCATCGGCGCGGAACTGACGATGTGCGTGACGCGTCGCCGGCCGTGCAGTCGAACGGGCGCCGCGCTATGCGTCCGGGGGCGCGGTTGCCCCCGGCGCCGTGGTGTCGTCCCCGGCGTCCGGATAGACGATGGTGCCGTCAGGCCGGATCACCGCGCCGGCCGTCAGGTGCGCAGGTTCCACGCGGTGGGGGCCCATGATGTGCAGCACCGTTTCACCGCGCGCGATCAGGTAGTCGGACACGATCCGCCGGTGGCAGCGCCACCACACCGCTTCCGAGCACATGATCGCGCAGCGCTGCGCATGCCCCTGCGCGATCAACCGGTCGAGGCCGTCGCGAAACGCGGGTGACAGTGCGTAATCGGCATAGCGGTGAAAGCTCGGGTTGGTCCAGAAGTCGTTGACGTCGCCGGGCACGTCGCGCGACTTGCCGCGCAGCCCGCCGAGTTCGGCGATGTGTTCGTACGCGATATCGGCGGCGGCCAGCGCGTCCGGCAGCGTCGCTTCGTTGAACTGGGGATTGGAGCGCGAGCGCGTCATCGTGCGGATATCCGCGAGCAGCGCGATATCGACTGCATCGAGCATCCCGACGAACGCGTCGAACGTGCGGTTCGAGTGGCCGATCGTGTAGAACGGGAGCGTCATGCGTCGTCCTTGTTCGCGATGCGCGGCGATGTGGTCGGTGCGGTCGCTCTTGATCTCGTACTGCGGATCGTCGGGCGACGCGCGATGGCGGTGGCCCTTGTAGTCGAAGTCCGCGGTGTGGATCGCGATGATCGTGCCGGTCACGTAACCGGCCTCCGAATTCCACCGGACGTGGTCGCCCAGCCTGAACGGCGTTGTCATGCGGGAGGCCCTCCTTGGACGGTTGCGGTGTGCCTCGATCCGCGCGGCGCGCGTCGTCATGCCGCGGGGGACGGTGTGTTCATTATCGGCCGCGACCGTTCGCGGAAAAAGACACAGTCCGCTTAAACGCGCACTCCGGCCAGGGCAATGCCCGATTTAACGCTTCATTACGATGGGCCTTTCGGAAAGGTGTTAGATTCGCCCATCGATATTTCGCAAGGCGGAGAGGGCAGACAGATGCTGAAGAAACTGGCAGGGATGGCCGTGGTGGCGGGTGCGGCGGCGGTGGCGTCGCTGCCAGCCGTGGCAGGCGACACGAACAACGCACTGGGCGGCGCGCTGGGTGGCGTTGCCGGCGCGGCGGTCGGCAACGCGATTGGCGGCAGCACGGGCACCGTGATCGGCGGGGCAGTGGGTGGTGGCGCGGGCGGTGCGGTGACGTCGAACAAACACGAACGCACGGGCGCGATCGTCGGCGGCGCACTGGGCGGCGGCGCAGGCGCCGCTGCGGGCAACGCGATGGGCGGCACGGCCGGCGGGCTCGTCGGAGCCGCTGTGGGCGGTGGCGCGGGCGCGGCGCTGGGCGGCCACGTGTCGCGCAACAACTCGCGTTCCAACGATCGTCACCACGGCAACAAGAAGCGCCACAAGCACGACTGACCGGTGGTTCCCCGGCGAGTGTCGACGGCGTCGGGGTGCCGTGCATGAAGGGCGACGGAGGCGGTCAAGCGGTCAATCCGTCTTTCCGCCCCCGGTGATCAGCGCGTTGAGCACCAGATCCGAGATCGTGCGGTAAGCCGCGTCGAAATCGTCGTTTCCCAGCGCACGCTTGCCGAGCACCAGCAGCATCTGGGGGGCGAAATCCGCATATGCCTGCGTGGCGGCCCAGATCAGGAAGAACAGGTGCTCGGCATCGACCTGCCTGACCTTGCCTTCCTCGATCCAGCGTTCGAGCACCCGGATGTCGTCGCGCAACACCGGAATCAGCTGTTTGCGAATTTCCTTTCCGTAGGTCTTGGCCCCGCCGATGATCTCCAGCGCAAACACCCGCGATCCATGCGGGCGATTTCTGGAGAATTCGAGTTTGGCCCGGATATAGGCCGACATGGCTTCCGCGGGCTCGCGATCGGGCGCCGCAAACTCCCGCATCCTGCCGAGCCAGTCCCGCAATACGTCGTCCAGCACGCGTTGGTAGAGCGCCAGCTTCGTGGGGAAGTAGTACATCAGGTTCTGCTTCGACAGGCCGGCGGCCGCTGCGATAGTCGCAACGGAACTGCCCTCGAATCCGTCAATGGCAAACGATTCCTCGGCAGCGGCGAGAATGGTCGCCTCGAGCGTGCCGCGCAGCGCTTCACGCCGGCCGTGAGGCCGGCCGGGCGTTCCCGCAGTCGGCTCGGACGGGTGCCTCACGATGCTTCCTCCCGCATGTCGGCCCCGCGGCATCGCCCGCTCAACGCGTGCCTGCTTCAGGATAGGTGATGCGTTCAGGCACGCGCTGCATGATGACCTTCCCGGCACGGAGCGACAAGCGCACCTTGGCCTGTGTGCGAACCACTTCATAGTCGCAATCCGCGTCGAGGATCAGCAGATTGGCCGGCCGCCCGACATCGATACCGTAGCGATCACCCAGGGACATCGCACGGGCGCTGTGCTCCGTCACGAAGTCGAGGCATCGCTGCAGGTCTTCGTAGCCGAGCATGTGGCACACGTGCAGGCCGACGTCGAGGATGCGCAGGATGTTGCCGTTGCCGATCGGATACCACGGATCCTTGATCGAATCCTGTCCGAAGCACACGTTGATACCGGCGCGATCGAGTTCCGCGACACGCGTAATGCCGCGTCGTTTCGGGAAGGTGTCGAAACGCCCCTGCAGGTGGATGCTTTCGGTCGGACACGAAACAAAATGGATTTCCGACCGCTTCAGCAACCGGAAAAGCTTCGAGCAGTACGCGTTGTCGTAGGAACCCATCGCGGTCGTGTGGCTGGCGGTGACGCGCGTGCCCATCCCGCGAACCCGCGCTTCCTCGGCAAGCACTTCCAGGAAGCGCGAGTGCGGATCGTCGGTTTCGTCGCAATGAACGTCGACCAGGCAGTTCTTGCGCTCCGCGAGCTCCATCAGGAACTTGATGGAGCTCACGCCCTGGTCGCGCGTGTTCTCGAAATGCGGAATGCCGCCCACGACGTCGGCCCCCATGTCGATCGCGCGTTCCATCAGCGCACGTCCGTTCTCGAACGACTCGATGCCTTCCTGCGGGAAGGCGACGATCTGCAGATCGATGAGATCACGTGCTTCGTCCCTGACCTCGAGCATCGCCTTCAACGCGGCAAGCGTGTGATCGGTGACGTCCACGTGCGTGCGCACGTGCTGGATGCCGTTGTCGCGCAACATCCCGATCGTGGTGTGGGCGCGGGCTTTCGTATCCTCATGGGTAATGGTGGCCTTGCGCTGGCCCCACCGCTCGATACCTTCGAACAGCGTGCCGCTCATGTTCCACTCGGGTTCGCCCGCGGTCAGCGTCGCATCCAGGTGGATATGCGGCTCGACCAGCGGCGGGATGACGAGATTGCTGCCCGCATCGATGACGTCGTCCCCTTGAGACGTCAGCGGCGACGGCTGGAGGTCGATGCCGCGAATCGTGCCCGCATCGATGTCGATCGTGAAGAGGCCGCTACGGCCGCGCAATCTGGCGTTGATGATTTTCATGAGGATTCCTGTGGTTCGGGGGGGCGGGAGGGTGCGCAGCGGAATCATTCACCCTGAACGGACGGCGCGCGCGTGAACGCGCGGGCAAGCTGCAGCAGCACGATGTAGGCGGCGGCGGACGCCGCGATGCCGACGATCGGCGCGATCCACGGCGAGGTATAGGCGAGTCCGGCACCGATGGCATACGCGGCCAGACCGACCAGGTTGAAGCGCGGAAGGCGGGCGGCGGCAAGCGACGGGTATTGCCCGCGATGGCGGTACCAGTAGTCCGCCATGATCACGCCGCCGACCGGCGGAATGATCGAGCCGAGCAGCACCAGGAACGGAATCAGCAACTCGTACATCCCGCCGACCGCGAGCACGATGCCGGTCGCCGCGCCCACGAGTACGAGCGTGCGGCGCCGTTCGGTGCGCAGCAGATGGCATCCGGCGGCCGCCACGTTGTACATCGTCGGCCCCTGGATGGTCCAGAGATTGAGGCACAGCATCACGACCGCCGCGATCGACAGGCCCTGCAGCATCATCACCTCGACGATGTCGGCTTGCTGATAGACGATCGCGCAGTATGCGCCCGCGATGATCATCAGGCCGTTGCCCGCGAAGAATCCGATCATGCTGGCCCAGACGGCGCTGCGCGCGCTGCGTGCGAGGCGGGTCCAGTTGGTTGCCTGGGTCGCGCCGCTGGCAAAGGTGCCGATGACCATCGTCACGGCGGCCGAGAACGGCATCGGATGAGACGGTGCGATATGCGTGAGGCCGGCCCACCCGCCGATATCGCGGGTGGCGATCCACATCGACGTCATCAGGAGCACGAACATCAACGGCACGGAGACGCGCGACAGCATATCCATGCCGCGATAGCCGATGATGGCCGTGATGGAAAATCCGAAGCCGAAGAGGATCATCAGCGGCGTGGTAACGGAGGCCGGCCAACCCAGCAGCTTGACCAATACGATCGCCACCGTCGCGGTTCCCCATGCGTACCAGCCGAGTTCGGCGAAGCCGAGCAGGAAATCGGACAGCTTGCTGCCGACTTCCCCGAAGCAGAATCGCCCCATCAGTACCGCGTTCAGGCCGCTGCGAGCGGCAATCAGCGCAAGCGACGCCGCATAGGCGGCGAGCAACAGGTTTCCGATGACGGCGATCTGGATCATGCTGACGACGTCGAAGGCGACACCGATCTTGCCGCCGGCAAACATCGTTCCCGTGAAGAACGTGAAACTCAACAACACCATCGTGATGGACAGAAATCCGGTGCGTTTCTCGCGCGGGACTTCGCTCAGCGAGAATTCGCCGTGATCCGATTCGTCCATCGGGCTTGCATCCCGGTTCGTGGGCATCTTGTCTCCCGTCAGCGCTTGGGTTGGGTCTGAATGGGGTTGCGGGGGCCGTGCTTGGATGGGTGACGCGCTGTTTCAGCGCATCATTCTCTCAGTCCAAAATTTTTACAACGGTAAAAATTTCGTCCGAATGGATGGCCGGAACATGCACCGGGCCGGTGTGGTTCACGCGCAAGGCGTTTCGTGTATCGGCCGATCCGGCGTTTTTTTGCTCGCTTGCCTCCGTGAAATTGCCGTGCTAATTTTTCATGAAATTTCTCGGCGTAAATTTCACGGGAGTCCGCATGTTCGTGCAGTCCGACCGTCACGTCGCAAGCTACTACGCCGGCACCTATCCGGCGCCGATCCCGCATCGTCCGGAACTGGACGAACGCATCGACGCCGACGTGCTCGTCGTCGGCGCGGGTTTCAGCGGGCTGCATACGGCGTTGCGCCTGGCGCTGGCCGGCAAGCGGGTCGTCGTGCTCGAAGCGAGCCGCGTCGCGTGGGCCGCGTCGGGCCGCAACGGCGGGCAGGCGCTGCTCGGCTGGTCGTGCGACATGCAGCCGCTCGACGATTCGCTCGGCCGCGACGGCGCGCGCCTGCTGTGGGACAGCATGCGCTGGGCCGCGGCCGAGGTGCGCGAACTGCCCGTTCGGCACGGTTTCGACATCGACTACCGGCCCGGCAGCCTGTGGGCGGCCGTGCGGCCGCGGCGTGTCGCGATGCTGGAGCAGGCGCGTGACGAGGCGGCCGAACGCTGGGGCTACGATCGGCTGCGGGTGATCGGCCGTGACGAGATGCCCGAATGGATCGGCGGCACGCGTTATCTTGCGGCGCTGCACGATCCCGAGGCCGGCCACCTGAATCCGCTGAAACTCGCGCTCGGCCTTGCGCAGACGATCGAGCGCACGGGCGGCCGCATCTTCGAGCAGAGCCGCGTGCTCGACTGCCGCGAGACGGCCGGCGGCCACATCGCCCGCACGGCACGCGGCGAAGTGCGCGCGGACGTGCTCGTGCTGGCCTGCAACGCGTATGTCGACCGGCTCGATCGCGATCTCGCGCGCCGCCTGCTGCCGGTCGGCACGTACCAGGTCGCCACCGCGCCGCTCGCGCCCGACGTCGCCCGTTCGCTGCTGCCGCAGAACAGTTGCGTGATCGACAACCAGTTCGTGCCCGACTATTTCCGCCTGAGCCCCGACAACCGGCTGCTGTTCGGCGGCGGCTGCACGTATCTCGGCGGCATTCCGGCCGATATCGCGGCGGCGACGCGCCCGCACCTCGAACGCGTGTTCCCGCAACTGGCCGGCGTGCCGCTCGATTACGCGTGGGGCGGCCATATCGACATCAGCATGCGCCGCACGCCGGACATCGGCCGCCACGGGCAGCGTTTCTGGCTGCAGGGGTTCTCGGGGCACGGCGTGCTGCCGACGCTCGCCGGTGCGCGCGCGGTGGCCGACGCGGTGCTCGGCGACGAACGCCTGCTCGCGCAGTACCAGCGCATCCGCAATCCGCGCTTCCCCGGCGGCGACCGGCTCGCCGCGCCGCTGGAAGCGATCGGCAAGGCCTGGTACCGTCTGCGCGATACCGTCTGACTGCACCGGAACCCACCATGAATGAACAGGAAGAGATAGAAAGCCTGGCGATCCTGATCCGCGACCTGCGCAAGCATCGCAAGGTCACGCTCAACGATCTCGCGGAACGGATCGGCCGCTCGGTCGGCTTTCTGTCGCAGGTCGAGCGCGGGCTGTCGCGCCCGACAGTGGCGGATCTCACCGCGATCGGCGAGGCGCTCGGCGTGCCGACCACGTATTTCTACAGCCTGAGCAAGCCGCGCAGCGTGCCGTGGGTCACGCGGCCCGACGAGCGGCGCACCGTGTATTACGCGGCCGGCATTACCGACATCCTCGTGTCGCCGAACATGCGCTCGCGCTTCTCGATCCTCGAAAGCCATCTCGCGCCGGGTGCGAGCAGCGGCGAGCGGCCCGTCGACGACAGCGACGAGCAGGGCGGTTTCGTGCTCGAAGGAGAACTGACGGTCTGGATCGATGGCGACGATACGCCCGTCACGCTCGGCCCGAACGACGCATTCCAGCTTCCCGCGCACAAGCGCTTTCGTTATGCCAATTTGACCGATGCGCCGACGCGCGTGATCTGGGTATTCACCTGAGTGGTCGGCGGGGCGCGCGGTGATGCAGGCCACCGCGCCACGCAGCATGTTTGCAGTACTGATTTAAATGCGGAATTCGTTGTCGAGCATGCCGCATGAATCCGGTTCGCCGCATCGCGGCACCGCCATACAAGACATGGAAAGGATGAGACATGGCTGACGTCGTTCCCGCGCTGGTCGCTGAGATCCGTGCATTCCGGCAGGCGCATCCCGAGATCCGTTATGTCGACCTGATCTGCCTCGACCTGCCCGGGCATTTCTACGGCAAGCGCTACCCGATCGATGCGCTCGAGAAGGTGGCGGCCGGCTCGCTGCTGAAGCTGCCGCAGAACTGCATCCTGCTCGGCACGCAGGGCGGGCTCTACAAGATCGGCGACTACTGTTTCAACGACGGCGATCCGGACGCCGTGCGCCGGCTGATCCCCGGCACGCTGAAGCCGGTGACCTGGGAGAAGCAGCCGCTCGGCCAGATGCTGATCACGACGGACGGCACCGATGCGCCGGTCGAGTTCGAGCCGCGCGAGGTGCTCGCGCGCGTGCTGAGGCGGCTCGCGCGGCGCGGCATCCGGCCGGTCGTCGCGTTCGAGCTCGAGTTCTACCTGTTTGCCGCGCAGCTCGAAGAGGGGATGCCGAAGTATCCGCGCGACCGCCTGTCCGATGATCGCGACGATCAGCCGAACATGCATATCGAGCGCCTGTCGCGCTTCTCCGACGTGCTGCACGAGATGGTCGACGTCGCGTGCGTGCAGGGAATCGACGCGACCGTGATCACCGCCGAGCTCGGGCCGGGCCAGTTCGAGATCAACTTCGGGCATTGCGACGACGGGTTGCGCGCGGCCGACTGGTCGGCGATGTTCTGCCGCAGCACGCGCGGCGTCGCGTTGCAGCACGGCTATCGCGCGAGCTTCATGGGCAAGCCGTACCTGCACGCGCCGGGCAGCGGGATGCACGTGCACGTGAGCCTCTACGACGATGCGGGGCGCAACCTGCTCGCGGTGGACGGGCAGCGGCCGCTGCGGCACGCGGTGGCCGGCTGCCTCGCGCTGCTGCCGCATTGCATGCCCGTGTTCGCACCGAATCACAATGCGTTCCGGCGTTACGGTTCGATGGTGAATGCGGCGAGCCGCGCGAGCTGGGGCTTCGAGGATCGCGATGCGTGCATCCGGATTCCCGAGTCGGATGCGCGCAACCTGCGGATCGAACACCGGCTCGCGAGCGCGGACGCGAACCCGTATCTGGTGCTCGCGGCGATTCTCACGGGGATGGAGCACGGGCTCGACGCGAAGCTCGAGCCGATCGCGCCGCTCAACGAGGATCGCGGTAGCGGGATCGACTTTCCGAAGGAGATGCTGTCGGCCGTCGCGTCGATGCAGGATCACGCGGCCGTGCGCGAGGGGCTCGGCCGCGAGTTCGTGATGGTGTATTGCGAGAACAAGCGGCAGGAGGAGCTGGACTTCCGCAATGAGATCGGGGCGCGGGAGTATCGGTGGTTTCTGTGATCGAATGCCGTCGCTTGCGCGTCTTGTCAGTCCCGCGCCGGCATCATCGGCAGGCCCGCTCCCCACGCGTTCGCGAGCGCTTCGATTTCTGCGACCGGATCGACCTGTCGCGCGGCTTCGTGCGTGTCATTGCCGAACAGCCGGCGAGCGAACTCGCGTGCACGTAGCGTGATCGCCGAGGTTTTCCGGGTGCGCCGCAGCGTGAACGCGGCGAGCGCTGCGTCGAGGTCGTTGCTTTGTCCATGCTCGTCGAGGCAACGGGCGAGATGCCATGCGTCCTCGAGCGCCTGGCATGCGCCTTGTCCGGAGGTGGGGAGCGGCGCGTGCGCGGCATCGCCGATCAGCAGCACATTGCCGCGGTGCCACACGTCGACGGGATCGAGATCGTACACGCGGATCTTTGCGATGGTGCCCGGCGGCGTCGCACGCATCACGTCTGCGATGGGCGCGGGCCACCCGTCGAAGAGCCGTTCCAGCAGCGGGCCGGGGTCGTCTGGCGCCCCATCGTCGCTATCGTCGATTTCAGCCTCGGCGCGGGCCGCTGCCCAGTACATGCGATGCCGGTCCAGTGCGACGATGCCGAATCGTTCGCGCTGGCCCCAGTAGTCGAATATCGATACTTCGTCGACCAGCGGTACGGCGCTGTGCGCCACGCCGATCCAGTTGACGAATCCCTGATAGACGGGCGTGGCGTTGCCGACCACGTAGTGTCGCGCGACGGAGTTCATGCGGCCGTCCGCGCCAATCACGAGCTCTGGAGTGATCGCCACGCCGTTGTCGAAGCGAACGACCGCGCGCCCATCGGCGCCGGTGTCGATCGCCGTCGCGCAGTGGCCGAAGCAGACTTCGATGCCGTGTGCAGCGACGTGCCGCGCCAGCACAACCTGCAGGTCCCGCCGCAGGATCGAGCGCGTCGGGTAACCCATGTGGCGGTCGAGTTCGCCGATGTCGACGCGCTTGAACGGGGTGCCGTGCCAGTCCATGCACCGCATCGCGCGCAAGTGGCCACTCACCGCTACGACGTCCGGCAGCAGGCCGAGTTGCTCGAGCACGAAGCCGGCATTCGGCCAGAGCACGACGCCGGCGCCCATTGTCGTCTCGGATGGCCTGCGTTCGTAGAGCCGTATCCGGTGTCCCTGCCGGCCAAGCGCAAGCGCGGTGCTCATGCCGGCCACGCCGGCGCCGAGAATGGCGATATCCATGTTGATGCTCCCGTGGGTTCGTGCGCGTGCCCGAGTCGGCGCGGGTTCGCGCGTCGGCGGCCACGCCTTGACTGGATCCGCATCGTAAATTACGGTCCCGAACGGGATAAGCCGCGAAAAGCGGCGAGCTTTGATACCTGAAACGGGATAATGATGCGCAGCAAGCTGGATCTGAACGCGGTGCGCGTGTTCGTGTCGGTCGTCGACGAAGGCAGCTTTGCCGGCGCCGCGCGCGTGCTGTCGATACCCGGTTCCAACGTGAGCCGCCAAGTGGCGCAACTGGAGTCGAGGCTCGGCGTGCGTCTGCTGGAGCGCAGCACGCGGCACCTGCGCATGACGGAGGCCGGGCGCCTGCTGCACGAGCGCGCGAAGCCGATGCTCGATGCGCTGACGCTTGCCGAATTCGAACTGACCTCGCAGCAAACGGAGCTGCGCGGCGTGCTGAAGCTTTGCGTACCCGGCGAAATCGGGCCGCGTATGCTCGGGCCCATCGTCGCGGAATTCGCGAGCCACCATCCGCGTGTCGAAATCGATTGCGATACGAGTCTCGCAGGCGTCTCGACGTTGCGCGACGATATCGACCTGTCGATCATCGTCAATCGCGGCAAGCTGGACGACAGCGCATTCGTCGTCAGGCCGCTCGTGAGCTTGCCGAGCGTCGTCGTGGCCGCGCCGTCGCTGATCGAGCGCACGGGCATGCCGACCCGGACGGAGCAGCTCAGGCAATTGCCGTGCATCACGACGCTGAGCACGCTGAAAGGGCAGCCGTGGCAGTTCGCCGACGGCGACGGGCGGATTCACAAGATTCCGGTCGCCAGCCGGTATCGCGTCAATAGCGGCGAGATGGCTGGGCTGGCGGCTGTGAACGGGATCGGCTTCGCGATTCTCGTCGAACGCGGATGCGCGGCCGAGCTGGCCGCCGGGCAGCTGGTGCGCGTGTCGCTGGAGATGACGCCTGCACCGCTCGAACTGCTGGCTGCCTATTCGAGCCGCAATTCCGTCAATGCGAAGATCCGCGAGTTGCTGCAGCTGATGCAGGCGCGTTTGGCGTCGTGGGTAGCGATGCCGTCATGAGGACTGCTTCGGCAGCGAGCGCCAGTAGCGCAGTTCCTCGATCGGCGTACCTTCGATCTCGAACGTCTTGATGTCGTCTTCGGCAACGAAACCCTCGCGTTCATAGAATGCCCGTGCACGATGGTTCTTCACCAGCACCCACAGCGACACCCATTCATGGCCCGAGTCATGCAGCGCATGGCATGCATGGTCGACCAGCGCCGCGCCGACGCCTTGCCCGCAATGCGCCGGATGCAGGTAAATCGCTTCGATTTCGCCCCAGGTGCGATCCTTGTCGGTGTCGCGGGTCGGGCCATACGCGATCCAGCCGGTGGGCTCGCCTTCCGCAAGCGCGAGCGCGACACGCGGCCGCCCTGCGTCGAGCGCATGGCGCCACGAAGCGGTGCGCTTTTCGACTGACAGGCCGGCGAGGAACGGGGCCGGCATGATGCCCGGGTAAGTGGCCTGCCACGATGCGACGTGGATGGCGGCGATGGCCGGGGCATCGGCGGGCGTGGCAGGGCGGATGTCGATGTTCATCGTGTTCGGTGTCATGTGTACTCCGCCTGTTCGGTTGCCGTGTGCCGCGCGGTCGCGCGCGGGATTCAATTCGCCGGATCCAGACTGCCTTCTATCGCGAAACGGTAGTTGATATCCAGCTGAGATGCATCGCCCGGCACGTCGGTTTTCTTCAGCACGAATTCGAACGCAGGCTCGAACCAGCCGTTGCGCGGCACTTCACCACCGAGGATCTCGACGTCGTACCAGCCGTTGTCGATTTCAATCACGGGCCTGCCCGGTTCGCGGTAACGCGCGAGCAGCGCATTGACCGTTGTGTCGTTGAAGCGTTCGAGAATTCGCCACGTGTAGAGCATGATCGAACCATGTTCGACGCGCAGCACGTACCCGCCGCGCCGATGCTGCAGGCGGCTTCCTGCTTTGAGCAATTCGGGTGTGTCGCCATCCAGCGTGAAGATGACCGTGTACGGATGGTTTTCGATGCCGGCCAGCGGAACGACGACGCCTTCCAGCACGGCGCGGTCGCCGCTGTCGCTCGTGGTGAACGCCGTCGCGACGTCGTCCGGCAGCCCGTGCCGTTCCTTGAAGCGCTTCAGCAGCAGGAGATCGCCGACGAGAAAGTAGTCGACCAGATTGTTAAGGACTTCGGAGAATTCATGTCGCATCGCTGCTCCTTTCGTGGTGCCGAAGCGCAGGGATCGCAAGCGCATGAAGCGCCGCGTCGCGAAACGTTTCGCGGCGCGGTACGCACGACGCCCTTAGTCGCCGAGCTTCGACGTCACGCAACCCGTGCTCGTGCATTCGCGCTCACGCTCGCGCAGGAACGACAGGCGCGACTGCGTCATGTCGGTCGCGCACTGGAGATCCACGAGGTAGCCGTTGTTGCGCGTCTCGCTGCACTGGGCGTCGCGCTGCTTCAGCCACGCGAGCTGGCCGGCCTTCAGCGTCGCCTGCTGGTCGCTGCTCAGTTGCTTGCGCAGGCGGCCGTACTCGTCGTTGAGGTCACGGTCGGTCTGCGAGAATTGCGTGCTGCTGCAGTACACCTGGTCGAACGCGCTGTGCGGCTTCGCGCAGCCGGCGGCGTGTGCGGTGAACGGAACGACAAGCGCGAGCAGCGCGCAGGATGCGAGCAGATGCTTCATTTTCATGGTGGTGCTCCTGACTGGGTGAAAACCGTTGGGCCCGACGGGCGTGATCGTTGTTTATTGCGGTGTCGTGCACGCGTCGATGCCGCCGGCGATCGCGGTGGACAGCTTCTGGATCGTCTCGCGGCGCGCCAGCCGCGCTTCCTCGTCCGGATTGACGATCACGCCAGCCTCGACGAGCACCGCCGGAATCGGCGCGGTGCGCAGCACGACGAGATCGTCGAAGCGGTGGATGCCGAGCTGCGGGTCGATCAGCGGGCGATTCTCGCCGCGGATCGGCTGCGCGTGATACAGCGACGGCCGCTCGCCGGACGCGACCAGCCGCTCGGCGATCGCCTTCGCGCAACGCAGGCTTTCCGCATAGTGCGGATTGCGTTCCGACACGAACACCGAGAAGCCGCGGAATTCGCGCTGCCGGCCTGCATCGATGAACTGCTGCTGCATCGAGTCGTGATGGATCGACACGAACAGGTTCGCGTCGGGCGCCTGCGTCGAACGCTGGTCGAGCGTGATCTCGCGGCCGTCGGCCGACGTGCGCAGCACGCGGTCGCCATGCGCGGAGAGTTTCTCGGCAACCGCCGCGGACAGGTCGAGGTTGTACAGGTATTCGACGCGGCCGCTCGCACCGGTGGAGCCCGGGTGCGCCGGCGTATGACCGGTGTCGACGACGATGTAGCGCCCGGAGGCGGGTGCGGTGCCGGTGGTGGCCGAGGTGTCGGCCGCATGCAGCGCCAGCGGCGCGCCGAGCAGCGGGGCGCAGGCGAGCACGCGCGCGGCGGCGCGCACGAGCGGGCGAAGGCGTCGGATGGTTCGGTTCGTCATTGTTGTTGTCGAGGAGGGCATACGGCGCGTCGGACGGCGCGGCACCGTCGGCCTGCTCAAGGCAGTCGGAATGTCGGGCGATTATAGCGGGTGGCGGCGGCGCCGGCCCGTCGATTCCTTCCCGGGCGGACGCGCGTCGCGCGATGCCTGTTAGCGCTCGAACCGGAACGACGACACGCTGTGCATCGTCGCGTCGTCGGTGCCGACGATACCCTGCGTATTCGCGACGGCCGCGCGCTTGCCGTTGCTCAGCACGGCCCAGTAGCAGTCGCCGCCGGCCGCGTGGAAGCCGGTTTCCGGATCGCTGATACCGCACGTGATCGTCGCGCGCATGCCGCGCCAGCCGACGCCGGAGAAGCGTTCGACCGCTTGCGGCGTGCCGCGACCGTACGTCGACATCCATTTGCCGTCGTCCTGCCGCTCGAAGCCGGCTTCCTTTTCCGCAACGGGTTCGAGCGCGCCATCGACGATCTCGAACGCGATGAAATAGGTGCTGTTCGTCATGTTGCGGCCGACGATCGCGACGCAGCGGTCGCCGCCGATTTCAGGGCACGGTTTCTTGATCTGGCGGTTCCCGAGGTACTCGAACGAGATGCCGAGCGCCGGATCGCGATAGGTTTTCCAGCCCGCGTGCTTCACTTGTTTCAGCGCTGCCGTACGGTCGCGGTAAGCGGTGGCGATACAGGCTGCATCGGCGCACGCATCGCGTTGCGCGAGCCATGCGCGTTGCGACCGGACGACGGCCTGCTGGTCGGCTGCAATGTCGATCGCGCCGTAGTAGGCGCTTGCCAATGCGCTGTCGGCGGACACGAGCGCCTTGTCGCTGCAGATCAGGCGCTCGGTGCGCGTCTTCGCGCGCGAGCAGTCGATGCTGTCGGCGTGGGCCGACAGCGAGAGGCCGATGGCGGCCAGCGTGAGACCCAGGCGAATACCGAACATGGATCGCTCCTCATCGGGTTGGAATGGCGGCTGTCACGCCGCCGTCACGTGACGCAGCGGCGCACGCGGTTCGTGAAGCCTTGAACCCGTGCGCCGTGCAGCGAGATACGGCGAGGTGAAATCAGCGATTGATTTCGTTCGCCGAGATCAGCTCGGCCACCAGCACCTGCGCGGGCCCTTGCAGGTAATACTCGTGCTCGAGCGGTTCACGCAGCTTCATGAACGTTTCCGCGCCGATCTGCATTGTCTCGCCCGCGTGCATGCTCGCACCGCTTTCCAGCAGGTAGTGCATCACGTTGTTGAAGATGCCCGAGTAGCGTTCGCCTTCGTGATGACCTTGCGCGAGCGCGGCGAAGTCGGGCAGGCCGAACACGTCGGCGCCATAGGTGCGCATCCACACGCCTTCGACGCCTTCGACTTCGTATTTCACGAAGCCGCAGAAGAACAGGTTCAACGGGATATCCCGCAGCACTTCGAGGCTTTCCTCGCCGAGTTCCTTCGCATTGAAGACGCCGGCCGGCAGCGACGTGTGCGCGTGCTCGTTCAGCACCGC
Source organism: Burkholderia sp. AU33423 (assembly GCF_002223135.1). Classification (NCBI taxonomy): domain Bacteria; kingdom Pseudomonadati; phylum Pseudomonadota; class Betaproteobacteria; order Burkholderiales; family Burkholderiaceae; genus Burkholderia; species Burkholderia sp. AU33423. Next base: position 2,370,994 of record NZ_NKFH01000007.1, on the reverse strand, counting down.
GAGGCCGTTCTGTTCGGCGAGCGCGCCGGCCACGGCCGCCAGCGCGACATACTGGTCGAGCGGATTCGCTTCGTGCCCGGCGTAGTAGAGGATCACGTGGCTGCGGCTCGCGCGCACCTGCTGCTTCAGGTCCTGCCCGTAGTGGGCCGGCGCGACACACGCTTCCAGGGCCTCGGACGGATAGGGCGAGTCGAAGCCGACGAGCCGGACGACGTGGCTGCCCCAGCCGGCGAGCCCGAATACCTGCTCCAGTGTCGGCTCGGTCTCGACGCGCGCCTGCTTCATGCTCGGGTGGTACGTGCGCAGCGCGGCCGTCAGCGCGGCGATATCAACCTGCAGCGGGCCGTCGAAGACGACCGTCACGCTCAGCGGATGCTCGACGTCGGGCGCCGCGACCAGCGCAACCGGGTTTTCGGGTTCGTCTTTGCGGCCAAAGAATCGGGAAATCAGGCTCATCGGATTATGTTCGTGTCGAAGCCGTTTCAGGGAGGAGTGCCCCGTTCTCTCGGTCGGGGCGCGCCGTCGGGGTGACGGCCGCCCGTAGTTTCCCCGGGTTCGGCGAATCTGGCAAATGCGCGGTGCATGCCGGGACGGCGCGGCGATCGCGCGTTCGGACGCATTCGGGGGGAGGTGGCGCAGACGAGCCGGGCCGTGCGGCCCGTGGTCGCCGGTCAGTGCGGCAGCGCTTCGGCTTCGGCCCAGCGCTTGAACGAGTCGAGACGCCGGCGCGTCTGCACGAGGTAGAACGCGCCGATCAGCGGTTCGAGCAGCCAGCGCAGCCAGGCCGGCTGGGCGCGGAAGTGGTACGTGAATTTCACCTCGGTCGTGCCGGGCGTGTGCTCGGTGAAGTTCCAGCTGCCGCTGAAGCGTTCGAGCACTTTCGGCCCGTCGACCATTTCGACGGCGGCGACCTGCGGCGGACGGTACGAGATGTAGCGCGACACCATCGTCGCGCCCGACTGGCTGCGGCAGAACGCATCGACGCCGACGTCGGCCGTCATGCCGTCGAGCAGGTAGGCGTCGGTGAGGAAGCTGTCCCACACGAGCCGCCGCGCGTAATCCTGCGACCACGTGAAGAGGCGTCTGCGATCGACGCCGACGGTGCGGCTGACTGAGATCCTCATGATGGCGGGTGCCCTGGCGCTGAGTGGGATGAAATCGAGTGTACCGCGCCAATAACCGGTGTTTCGTCAGACTTCGTCAAGTCGAGGATGGGCTCGAACGCGCTCGATTGACGCACCCCGGGATTTCCCCTAGGATTCGTTTCAACCCTTCGGGAAAGACCCGAAGCGTTTCAATCTCTTGAGGGAGCCTCATGAGTACGCAACAGAACCGGCGCTTCGACGCGCTCGTTTTCATTGGTCGTTTCCAGCCTCCGCATCGTGGTCACCTGAACGTGCTGAAGTCGGCACTGAGCCGGGCCGAGCGCGTGTGCGTGCTGATCGGATCGACCGACAAGCCCCGCACCATCAAAGATCCGTTCTCGTTCGACGAGCGCCGCCAGATGCTGGCTTCGCTGCTCGACGCGTCCGAGCGCGACCGCGTCACCGTCGCGCCGTTGCAGGATTCGACCTACAACGACGGCGACTGGGTGCGCTGGGTGCAGGACGCCGTCGTGTCCGCGCTCGGCGATATCGCGCAGCGCAAGGTCGGGCTGATCGGCCACGAGAAGGACGCCACGTCGTATTACCTGCGGATGTTCCCGCAATGGGAGCTCGTCGACGTCGACGCGACGGAAGACATTTCCGCCACCGAGATTCGCGACCAGTATTTCGCCGAACGCACCAACAGCTTCGTGCAGTGGGCCGTGCCGGAACCCGTGTTCGGCTGGCTCGAACGTTTCCGCACGCAACCGGAATTCGCGCAGCTGAAGTCGGAAGCCGAATTCATCGCCGGGTATCGCAAGGCGTGGGCCGCGGCGCCGTATCCGGTCACGTTCGTGACGGTCGACGCGGTGGTCGTGCACTCGGGCCATATCCTGCTCGTGCGCCGCCGCAGCGAGCCGGGCCGCGGCCTGTGGGCGCTGCCGGGCGGGTTCGTGAACCAGGACGAGCGGCTCGACGCGGCCTGTATCCGCGAGCTGCGCGAGGAAACCGGCCTGAAGCTGCCGGAGCCCGTGCTGCGCGGCTCGATCAAGGATCGCCAGGTGTTCGATCACCCGACGCGCTCGCTGCGCGGCCGCACGATCACGCATGCGTGCCTGTTCAACTTCCCGACCGGCGAGCTGCCGCGCGTGAAGGGCAGCGACGATGCCGACAAGGCGCGCTGGGTGCCGCTCAACGAATTCGCGCAGATGCGCAGCGTGATGTTCGAGGATCACTTCGACATCGCGTATCACTTCCTGGGGAAGCTGTGATCCGCTGATTCCCCGCATTCCGTCCGCCGCGACAGACGCGGCGGCACTTCAACGGCCTAGAGGAGCTCTAGCCATGCAAAACGATCTCGGCGGCTTTGCCGCGGTTCTCGCCAATCCGATCCTCAACACGGATTCGTACAAGGCTTCCCACTTCCTGCAATATCCGCCCGACGCGTCGGCGATGTTCTCGTACGTCGAATCGCGCGGCGGCCGCTACGACCGCACGGTGTTCTTCGGCCTGCAGATGCTGCTGAAGGAATATCTGTGCAAGCCGATCACGCACGCGATGATCGACGAGGCGCGCGATTTCTTCACGGTGCACGGCGAGCCGTTCAACGAGGCAGGCTGGCGCTATATCGTCGAACGCTACGACGGCTACCTGCCGGTGAAGATCCGCGCGGTGCCCGAGGGTTCGGTCGTGCCGGTGCACAACGTGCTGATGACGGTGGAATGTGACGACCCGCAGGTGTTCTGGCTCGCGTCGTATCTCGAGACGATGCTGCTGCGCGTGTGGTATCCGGTGACGGTCGCGACGCGCAGCTGGCACCTGCGGCAGACGATCCGCCGCTTCCTGGAAAAAACCGACGACGATCTCGCGCAACTGCCGTTCAAGCTGCACGACTTCGGCGCGCGCGGCGTGTCGAGCGCGGAGTCGGCCGCGATCGGCGGTGCCGCGCACCTCGTGAACTTCATGGGTTCGGACACGGTACTTGGCGTGCTGGCCGCGAATCGCTTCTATCGGGAGCCGATGGCCGCGTACTCGGTGCCGGCGGCCGAGCACAGCACGATCACGTCGTGGGGCCGCGAACACGAAGCGGATGCGTACCGGAACATGATTCGCCGCTTCGGCCTGCCCGGTGCGATCGTGTCGGTCGTATCGGATTCCTATGATTTGTTCGCGGCGCTCGATCTGTGGGGCGGCGAGCTTCGGCAGGCCGTGCTCGATTCCGGCGCGACGCTGGTCGTGCGGCCCGATTCGGGCGACCCGGTGGCGATCGTGCTGCAGACCGTGCGCGCGCTCGACGCATCGTTCGGCTCGACCGTCAACGGCAAAGGGCGGCGCGTGCTGAATCGCGTGCGCGTGATCCAGGGCGACGGCGTCGACGAGTTGTCGATCGAAGCGATTCTGTCCGCGCTCGACGACGCAGGCTATGCGGCCGGCAACGTCGTGTTCGGCATGGGCGGCGGGCTGCTGCAACAGGTGAACCGCGATACGCAGCGCTTTGCGATGAAGTGCTCGGCGATCCGGCGCGGCGGCGCGTGGCACGACGTCTGCAAGGATCCGGTCACCGATCAGGGCAAGCGCTCGAAGAAGGGGCGGCTCACGCTGCTGCGCAGTTTCCGCACCGGCGAGTACCGGACGACGACGCTACCCGCCGCGTGGGACGACCGGATGCTGGAAGGCGAGTGGGAGGACGCGCTGGAAACGGTGTTCGATACGGGGCGCCTGCTCGTCGATACGTCGTTTGCGGAAGTGCGGGCGAGGGCGCACGCGGGGGAGGTGTGAAGCGGGCGGCGGTGGCGGCGTGAGAGGCTCGGCTCACTCCGTCGCCGACCCGACTTGATCGCGATGTCGTTTGGTTGCGGCCTACCTCAGCGAAGTGCTCTGGATGTTGGCATGATGCGCGGATCGCCGCACAGGTGCCGACATCCATCGTTGCAAAGCGGCACCAGTGTCAATCCGATCTGAAGATAGCCTTCGTAACCGGCGCTGTCTTTCGGATACGGTTTCGAGATGATGTGGGTATCCGACCAGATGTTCTCGTTCCTGACGCCGAGTTGTATCAGATATTCCTTCAGGTTCGCCGCTCGTCGCAACGCAAGCGCATGTGGATCGACTTCCCCGATGTAGGCGCCGGCGGTGACGATGCCTCGAATCTCCGCGCCCGGCCATTGACGCGCGCGAATGACCATTTCCGCGATCTTGACGCGATCCTCGTTAGGGATCGCGTCGGAGTTGAGCGGGAGGCTGTCGAGCATGTCTTCGGAAACGGTACAAGCCGTGGATGACATCGAAAACGAGAGGCAGAACCAGATCGCGATGCTTATCGCGCGTGCAAGAAATGTCACCACAGAATCCTGTCGTCGAAAAATGAAATGTAGCAGGCGAGGCTGTCTGCGTTGTCGATCGCTACATCATGGTGTGTCTGAGCCCAGTACTTCAGACCGGTGCCGAACCCGTAGATTTCGTCGTTTGAGTTGAATGTGTCGACGTAGTGCGTGCATTCATGAATCAGGACTTTCAGCTTGCAGTTGGTAGAAAGCCGAGCATCGGGAAGTGTGCAGAAGTGCGGATAGATCGCGATTATCCGCCGGTGGGAATCGGGTTTGCATACCGCGGCATCCGTGATTCCGTTGTCCGGAAACACGGTGCACGTTATGTTTCTCTGCGTTTGCTCGTCCCACCTGATGACGTTCTCAGGTTTCAGCTCCTGCATGACGCGCAGAAGTTTGGGTAATCCGGAGTTCAGTCTTTGTCGGACTATGTCGTCTGAGCGACCGAACCATGTCTGGACGCGGCGCTGTTCTTCCTGATCCCAAGCCGCGAGGCCGTGAATCCGTTCACGAATCAGGACAATTGCGGCATCGCGCAGCCGTGCAATCAGGTGCCTGAAAACTTTGTTCGACATGTTTTCGCAGATTTGCGACATGTCGAGTTCGATTGCGTGAATGGATCCCGGTGTGGTGTTTGTATAAGTGGTTCCGACGCATATCCATTCGTCGCAGTCTTCTTGGCGCGTGGTGTCGCGTGAATCGATGTTTTCGCTCATTGATTCGATAGTTTTCCGGAAGAGGGAGAAAACTATCGGCTGACGGAGGTAGGTTCGTCTATTGGACGTGTACGATTTGCGAAACGAGGTATCCCGAGCGACATGCTCTATCGGGTTTCGACCAGCTTGAGCGCAGACGATGAAGGCGGATTACCGATCGATTCCGTAATTGACTGCCCAATTGCGGGGTTTCAGTATTCCCGAGCGAGAGCACGGTCGCCCGCATCCGGCTGCATGCCACTGCGTTCTTCAACCCGCACCGCCTCCATCGCCCGCGCCAGCGCATCGAACACCACCGGCCCCTTGCAGCGCGACACGTTGAAACGCAGGTACGACGTCGCGCCGTGCGACGCGCTGAACACGTTGCCGGGCGCAAGCACCACATCGTGGTCCAGCGCATGGCGCGCGACACGCGCGGCGTCGAGCCCGTCGGGCAACTCCGCCCATACGAACAGGCCGCCGCGCGGCTCCGTCCAGATCTGCAGCCCGGCGCGCGTGACGCGCCGGAGCGTTTCGCCCATCGCGTCCGCGAGGCGCGTGCGCAGGCTGTCGACGTGGCGCCGGTACGTGCCGTCGACGAGTAGCCGGTGCACGACGTTCGCGCCGATCTGCGCATGGCCGAACGACGTCGCGAGCTTCAGGTCGACGAGCGCCTCGATCCACTCCGGGCGCGCGGCGACGTAGCCGCAGCGGATCGCGGCCGACAGCGTCTTCGAGAAGCTGCCGATCGACACGACGCGCGACAGCCCGTCGAAGGCCGCGAGGCGCGGCGCGGGCGTGCTTTCAAAATCCGCGAAGATGTCGTCCTCGACGATCAGCAGGCCATGCTCGGCGGCGAGCGTCAGCAGCCGGTGCGCGACGGGCGCCGAGAGTGTCGCGCCGGTCGGGTTGTGCAGCGCGGAGTTGGTGATGTAAAGGCGCGGCCGGTGCTCGGCGAGCACTTGCTCGAAACGCGCGAGATCGGGGCCGTTCGGCGTGTACGGGACGCTGACGATCCGCGCACGGTGCGCGCGCAGCAGCGCCTGGAAGTTGAAGTAGCACGGATCGTCGAGCACGACCGTGTCACCCGGCTCCAGCAGCAGCCGGCAGACGAGATCGAGCGCGTGCGAGCCGCCGTCGGTCAGCATGATCTGCGTGGGTTCGGCCTGGACGCCGTGCTGCGCGAGCCGCCAGGCAAGCTGCTGGCGCATCGCGGGCAGGCCGAGCGGTGTCGCATAGTCGGTCAGCGCGTCGGATTCGTCGCGCGACGCGGCGCGCAGCGCGCGGCGCAGGCTCTCGTCGGGCAGCCACGACGGCGGCAGCCATCCGCAACCGGGCTTCACGGACGTCGGCGCCGCTTCGAGCGACTGGCGCGACAGCCATAGCGGATCGAGCCCGCGATCGAGCTGCGGGCCGAGATCGGCGAGCGCGAGCGGCGGCGCATGCCCCGACACATAGAAACCCGAGCCGCGCCGCGCGACCAGCACGCCTTCGCTCGCGAGCCGCTCGTACGCGTCGACGACGGTCGATTTCGACACGCCCAGCGCATCCGCCATCATCCGGATCGACGGCACGCGCGCGCCGGGCACCAGCGCGCGGCTCGCGATGCGTGCGCGCAATGTATCCATCACGGTTTCCACGCGCGTGCGCGACGGGGCGGGCGGAACGGGAAGCGGGGCGGCCTGGCTCATGGCGAAGAATGAACTGTACGGTCGGTTGTCCAGTACAGTTTGTCCGAATTGTATTGGGCTGTAGCTTACGCGCTTTTCGCGGGCGGCGGATCATCGGTCATCCACTTTCCCCGTTCAGGATTTCCCGTGCAAAAGACGACCGACGGATGGCTCAGCGGCCTGCTGGGCGTGATCATCTTCAGTGGCTCGCTGCCCGCGACGCGTATCGCGGTGCAGGGGCTCGACCCGCTATTCCTCACCTTTGCGCGCGCGACGATCGCCGGCGCGCTCGGCCTGCTGCTGCTCGTCGTGCTGAAGCAGCGGCGCCCGACGCGTGCCGAGGCCGTGTCGCTCGCCATCGTCGCGCTCGGGGTCGTGATCGGCTTTCCGCTGCTGACGGCGCTCGCGCTGAAGCACGTGACGTCCGCGCACGCGATCGTGTTCGTCGGGCTGCTGCCGCTCGCGACCGCACTGTTCGGCGTGTGGCGCGGCGGCGAACGGCCGCGGCTGCCGTTCTGGATCTTCTCGATCATCGGCAGCGGCGCGGTGGCCGCATTTGCGCTGCGCAACGGCGGCCAGGCGTCGGTGGTGGGCGATGCGCTGATGCTGGCCGCGATCGTCGCGTGCGGGCTGGGCTATGCGGAAGGCGCACGCCTGTCGCGTCAGCTCGGCGGCTGGCAGGTGATTTCGTGGGCGCTCGTGCTGTCGCTGCCGCTGATGCTGCCGCTCACGTGGTTCACCTGGCCCGTGTCGTTCGACGGCGTCGATTCTGCCGCGCTGTGGGGCCTCGCGTACGTGTCGCTGTTCAGCATGCTGATCGGCTTCGTGTTCTGGTATCGCGGGCTCGCGCTCGGCGGGATCGCAGGCGTCGGTCAGTTGCAGCTGCTGCAGCCGTTCTTCGGTTTGCTGCTGGCGGCCGGTTTGCTGCACGAGACGGTGCCGCCGTCGATGGTCGCGGTGACGGTCGTCGTGGTCGGCTGCGTGGCGGGCGCGAAGTACTTCTCGAAGATGGCGCCCGTGCGGCGCGCGGGCTGACGTGCGGGGCTGAATGCGGGCGCGCGCGACCTGTCGAAGGTGCGCCCGCTCACGCTCAGTCGTCCGGCGTGCACACGCGCAAGCGGTGACCGTCCGGGTCGAGCGCGACGAACGTGAGCCCGAACACGGCCGTCATGGGCGCCTGCTCGAACGGCACGCCGAGTGCCGTCCACGCTTCGTACAGGCGCCGGACTGCGCGGTCGTCGTCGACCATGAACGCCAGCTCCGAACGGTGGCCGGCACCACCCGACACGAAATCGCGCGCGCTGGTCGACCACAGGCCCAGATGCAGCCCGTTGTCGAACGTGAATGCCGCATAGGTGGGAAACGCGGCGACGGGCGGGCGCCCGAACAGGCGCTCGTAGAACTGCGCGCTGCGCGCCGGGTCCTCGACATACAGAAGAACGAGATTCGGGGAAGTCATGCTGAGCCGTCCTGGGATCGATTAAGATGCGTTCCATTCTATGAACGGATGCTGTCAGAATGTGGCAGCATGGAACGATGACGCGTGCCGAACGATTGCTCTCGCTGCTGCAGGTGCTGCGGCGCCACCGCCGTCCAGTGAGCGGCCGCGTGCTGGCCGGGGAGCTTGGCATCAGCCTCCGTACGGTCTATCGCGATATCGCGTCGCTGCAGGCGCAGGGCGCGGACATCGAAGGCGAGCCCGGGATCGGCTATGTACTGCGGGAGGGGTTCATGCTGCCGCCGCTGATGTTTTCGCAGACGGAACTGGAAGCGCTGATGCTCGGCTTTCGCTGGGTCGGGAAGTTTGCCGATGCGCAGCTCACGGCGGCGGCTGCCGATGCACTCGCGAAGATTTCAGCCGTGCTGCCTGCCGAGCTGCGCCGCGAGATGGAATGCACGACGCTGCTCGTCGGCCCGCGCACGATCGTGGATCGGGAAACCGTCGACATGGGTGTCGTGCGCGCGGCGATTCGTACCGAAAGCAAGCTCGGGATCCGCTACGCGGGCGAGGGCCGGAAACCGAACGACGAACGGATCGTGTGGCCGTTCGCGCTCGGCTATTTCAATGACGTGCGGATCCTGGCGGCGTGGTGCGAAGGCCGGAACGATTTTCGGCATTTCCGGACGGATCGCATCGTCGCGCTCGAACCGCTGGACGTGCGCTATCCGCGCCGGCGCGCGGCGTTGCTGAAGGCGTGGCGCGCTACGGGTGCCGATGTGCGAGTGACGGTGAGGTAGGGGCGGCCGGGGCGCGCAGGCCGCGCACCCCCGTTCCGTCGTGCAAGCGTTACTCGAACGTTTCGAGCGCGAGCAATTCGTCGATCGTCTGCCGGCGGCGGATCAGCCGCGGCGCGCCGCGATCGACGAGCACTTCCGGCGCGAGCGGACGGCTGTTGTAGTTCGATGACATCGACGCGCCGTACGCGCCTGCATCATGCAGGAACAGCAGGTCGCCGATCTGCGGCTGCGCCAGCTTGCGGTGCGTGACCACGCCGCCCGCGTCCTGCGTGAACACGTCGCCCGATTCACACAGCGGCCCGGCGATCGCGAGCTCGACGAGCGGCCGTCCGGCCGGCAGCGCGCCATCGTGCGTGTGGACGGACACCGCATGGTAGCTGCCGTACATCGACGGGCGCATCAGGTCGTTGAAGCCCGCGTCGATCAGCACGAAATCGTGCTTCGGCCGGCGGTTGACGGCCTGCACTTCGGTGACGAGCGTACCGGCTTCGGCGACGAGGAAGCGGCCCGGCTCGATCTCGATGCGCACCGGGTGGCCGAGATGACGCTCGATCCGCTTGCGCGCGGCGTCCCACTGGCTGAAGTAGTGACCGACGTCGACGCGCGGCTCGCCGTCGCGGTACGGGATCGACAGGCCGCCGCCGGCCGAGATCGCGTCGATGTCATGGCCGAGCGACGTGACGAGATCGACCATCGCATCGCACACCTGCGACAGGTGGCCATAGTCGACGCCCGACCCGATATGCATGTGGATGCCGACGAGCTTCAGCCCGTACTGGCGCACGATCTCGATCGCGCGCGGCACGTCGTCGATCCAGATGCCGTGCTTGCTCTGCGGGCCGCCGGTGTTGGTCTTGTTGCTGTGGCCGTGGCCGAAACCTGGGTTGACACGCAGCCACACGCGGTGGCCGGGCGCGTGCTCGCCGATGCGCGCGAGCATGTCGAGCGAGCCGGCGTTCACGGTCACGCCGTGCTTCAGCACGGCCGCGAGCGTCGGGCGGTCGATCAGGTCGGCCGTGAACACGACGCCTTCCGGCTCGCCGGCGGGGCTGAACCCGGCCGCGAGGCTGCGCTCGATCTCGCCGAGCGACACCGCATCGACGCACGCGCCTTCCTCACGCATCAGCTTCAGGATATGGACGTTCGAGTTCGCCTTCTGCGCATAGCGGATCACGTCGAACTGGCGCAGTTGGGCGATGCGGTCGCGGATGACGTCGGCGTCGTACACCCACAGCGGGGTGCCGTATTGCTGCGCGAGCGTCGCGAGCTGGCGGGAATCGAGGGACATGGCAGATGAATCGGGTCGAATGAACGGATAACGGGAATGATGCACCTGATCGGCTATCCAGTAAAATGCCTGATTATCGACATTCGATTCATATCTGATATAGACGATCATGCTCACGCACCGCCATATCGAGGTCTTTCGCGCGCTGATGGTCACCGGCAGCACGACGCGCGCGGCCGAGATGCTCTATACGTCGCAACCGACGATCAGCCGCGAGCTTGCCCGCATGGAGCAGGTCGTGGGCTTCGCGCTGTTCGAGCGCGCACACGGCCGGCTGCGGCCGACGATGGCCGCGCTCACGCTGTTCGACGACGTGCGGCTTGCATATGTGGGGCTTGAACGTGTCGCGGCGACGGCCGCGCGCCTGCGCGAGTTTCGCGACGGTCAGTTGTCGGTGATCGCGTTGCCGGCGTTCTCGCACGCGATCCTGCCCGGTGCGTGCCGGCGTTTCAGCGAGAAGCACGCGGGCGTCAGCGTGTCGGTGGCGACGCAGGAATCGCCGGTGCTCGAAGAGTGGCTGACCGCGCAGCGTTACGACCTCGGGCTGACCGAGCGCGACGTCGCGCCGGCCGGCACCGTGCTCACGCCGCTGCTCGAATTCGACGAAGTGTGCGTGTTGCCCGACGGCCATCCGCTGCTCGCGCAGGATGCGATCGATCTGCCGGATCTCGCGGATCGCCCGTTCGTGAGCCTGTCGCTGAACGATCCGTACCGCATCCTGATCGACGAGGCGTTCGCGCAGCTCGGCGTGGCGCCGCGCTCGGTCGTCGAAACGCCTTCAGCCGTGTCGGTGTGCGCGTTCGTGCGGCAGGGGCTCGGTGCCGCGATCGTCAATCCGCTGACCGCGCTCGATTTCGTCGGGCGCGACCTGCATGTGCGGCCGCTCACGCGGTCGTTTCCGTACCGGGTCAGCGTGATCGTGCCCGAGCACCGGCCGAAGAGCCTGCTCGTCGATGCGTTTGCGGACGCGTTGCGCGGCGAGGCGAAGGCGATCCGCCGCCGGTTGGCCGCGCTCCTCGGCTGACGCGGCCGTATGATGGGCGTTTCGCCGTCATCGCCACCTCTTTCCGGAACCGTTCATGACCGACGCTTCTGCTTCCCTCGAACCACCGATCCTCACTGGCGAACGCGTCGAACTGAGGCCGCTCGACTCGTCCGACCGGCAGGCGCTGCTGGACGCCGCTGCCGACGGCCAGTTGTGGAACCTGAAGGTCACGGTCGTGCCGGGCCCCGAGACGATCGACGCGTATATCGACACCGCATTGCAGGGGCGTTCGGCCGGCACCGTGATGCCGTTTGCGATCGTCGATCGCGCATCGGGCCGCGTGATCGGCAGCACGCGTTTCTGGAAGATCGATCGCAGGAACCGCAAGCTCGAGATCGGCCATACGTGGCTGAGCGAATCGGCGCAGCGCACGCACGCGAATACCGAAGCGAAATGGTTGTTGCTGGGCTATGCGTTCGACGTGCTGCAATGCGTGCGCGTGCAGTTCACGACCGACGAGCTGAACGAGAAATCGCGCGCGGCGATCCTGCGGCTCGGCGCGAAGCAGGAAGGTATCGTGCGGCACGAGCGGATCATGCCGGATGGCCGCAAGCGCAATTCGTTGCGCTTCAGCATCATCGACGACGAATGGCCGGTGGTGCGTGCGCGGCTGCTGGCGAAGCTTGCGACGTAACGTGTCACGCGTGAAGCGTGACGTTTGACGTGCGTCGCGCCGCCGGAAGGGGAGCGGCGACGCGACGACGGGGGAAGCGGCAGTGCGCCGCGCACGACGGCGCGGCGCTGCGGCGCGTTACTGCGCCGATGCGAGGTGGTGGCGTTCCGCGAGCTTTTGCGCGTCGGCGTAGTGCTTCTGCAGGATCGGCAGCGACTGGCGTGCGACTTCCTTCAGCTTCGTGTCGCGGCCCGACGCGATTTCGGCCTGGAATGCCGAGATGGTCTTCTGCTGGCCGGCGAGCGCGACCTGCTCGATATACGCCTTGTCGAACTCGGCGCCGCGCAGGCTCTTGATGCTGCTCAGCACGGCCGTGTCGGGGTCGTTGGCCGGCACGTCGACGCCGCGCGGGCTCGCTGCACGCATCGCCTGGATGATCTTTTCATCGTCGGTCGACACGCGTTGCGCGAACGCCTTGACCTGGCTGTCCGACGTGCGCGAATCGGCGATGCGTGCCGCGTCGTGCTGCGTCGACACGGTCTTCGTGCCGTCGGTGATGAAGGCCTGGTCGGCTTCGTGGATACGCGTCGCGGCGGCGGCCGGTGCGTTCGGTGAGGCCGGTGCCGGTTGTGCGGTTTGCGCGGTCGCCGTCACGGCGACGAGAAGCAGGCCAGCGGCAGACAAAGCAAGGCGCGAGATGTGGGGAAAGCGGTTCATGGGACCTCCTTTCGATCGGGGCTCTGGTTGAAAAACGGATCACGTGATCCGTCGCTGTGCGAGAGACCGGGCGCGCCCGGGCCGGATTCGACTGCCGCTCTGCCGCGGCGCCGGTCGAAGTGTTTCCCGGCCCGACTGATTCTAGGAGAGCGATCCGGTAGCAGGTGCAACCGCGCTGTGGTTTGTGTAACGGTTGGTAAGACGAATCGGTGGGCAACGCCGCCGACAGGTAGTGCGTACCTGTTGCGTGTGCGGCGGCGGCAATTTTTGCGCGCATGAGGCGTGCGAAATGCACGGGGGTGTCATCTGCTTTTCATCGTCGTGCGGCTGCGTCGTGCGATGACGTGCGTATCGGGCGATGGGGCGATGGGGTGAACCGGATGCGCGAAGCGCGCGCACGCGTTACACGCGATCGAGCAAGGCGTCGAGACGCGGCAGCAACGGTGTCGCGCAATGCGCCTGCAACGCGTCCGGCGCGGTGTAGCCCCACGCGACGCCCTGGAATGCGATGCGTGCGCGTCGTGCCGCGTCGGCGTCGCGGATTTCATCGCCGACGTACAGCACTTCGTCGCCATGCACGCCGGCCTCGCGAACGAGTGCGCGCAGGCGACGCGCCTTGCCGAATAGCGGAATGCCGCACGCGAAATGCTCGACACGGCTGCTGGCGTGCGGGCCGAGCCGGTCGCGCACGATCGCCTCGGTATTCGACGTGGCGATCGCGATGCGGATGCCGCGCGCGGCGAGCGCGTCGAACGTTTCGGCGACGCCGGGGAACAGCGCCACTTGCGCGACGCGCGGCTGCATCAGGCGGCGCATGTCGATCGTCACGCGCGGCACTTTCCACATCGGCACGTCGAGCGCGCGAATGATGTCGCGCGCCGACATGCCGCGCAGCGCCGGGCGCAGCTCGGGCGTGGCGTCGCGAAAGCCGTGCATGCGCGACGCTTCCGACAGCGCCGCGAGAAAGCTGTCGAGCGAATCGGCGAGCGTGCCGTCGAAGTCGAATGCGATGAGGCGGTAGGTCATGTGGCGACGTGGCGAGTTCATTGGGCAGGCGACATTCTCACCGAATCGAGGCCCGTCGACCGCGCGGTCGGTTGCGCCTGCGGCGGCGCGAGAGGGTCGAGCAGTTTGTTCGCCTCGTGAAGCGTTGCAAGGCAGATCGGACGTTGCGAGCGCCGTGAGCCACGGGACGATGCTATTCGTAGTGGTAGCGGCAGGACACGATGCTGATCTGCAAGTCGTCGGCCTCGTAGACCAGACGGTTCGTGTCATCGATTCGGCGCGACCAGAAGCCGGAGAGGTTGGCCTTTAGCGGTTCGGGTTTGCCAATGCCTTCGAACGGCGTTCGCTGGGCTTCGCGAATGAGCTGGTTGATGCGCTGCTTGAGCGTCTTGCGATCCTGCCCCTGCCAGTAGACGTAGTCGTCCCACGCGTCGGAAGTAAAGAGCACGCGGCGTACGCTCATTCTTCATCCGCCGCGAGCTTGTGTTCCTTTGCCTTGCCCTTGCGTAGTTGCGCGATCGAACGTTCGAGATGGGCGACGTTGGCTGGCGAGCGCAGCAAGTGAACGGTCTCCATCAGGCTGTCGTAGTAGTCTTGCGACATGATGACGGCGTTCGGCGCATCGCGGCGCGTGATGAGCGTCACGTCCGCATCGTCGACGACCTGGTCGATAACGGTCTTCAAATTGCCACGGGCATCCGAAAAATGAATCGTGCGCATAATTGCCTCACTTGTACATATAACCGTACAAGTCTAGCACAGTCGACAAATGTGTACGGTTTGCTGTACAAGTCGACCAGCCCCGGCCTGGTTACACACCAGAATCGTCCGGAATGAGCATGTGCTCCGTCTAGCCGTGGCGATAAGTCGTGCCGCTTGTAGCCCCTCGCGCCGCGCGGTATCGTCAGCGTCTCGTCTTCCACCACCCCAACCGGAGACCGACGTGCCCGCTGCCACCCCCGCCACGCTGAGATTTTCCACCGACAAGCGCGAACTCGACGTCGACGCAATCTTCGACTTCCTGCATCGCGACGCGTACTGGTCGCAGGGCATTCCGCGCGACGTGGTCGAGCGGGCGATCGAGGGCTCGCTGTGTTTCGGCGCCTACGTGGGCGACCGGCTCGTCGGGTTCGCGCGGCTCGTGACCGATCACGCGACGTTCGCGTACCTGTGCGACGTGTTCGTGCTGCCGGCCGAGCGCGGCAACGGCTACGGCCGCGCGCTGATCGACCATGTGTTTGCACAGGAGATGGTGCAGGGCCTGCGCCGCATCATGCTCGTGACGTCCGATGCGCACGAGCTGTACCGGCCGGTCGGCTTCGAGCCGTGCGCGAATCCCGAACGGATGATGGAGATCCGCCGCCCGGACATCTACGCGAAACGCTGACGCGCGGCGCAGCGCATACAATACGCGCTTTCCGTTTTTGCCGAAGAGAAGCCCATCATGACCGAACAGGAAGCCGAACAGCTCGCGACGCATCGCCATTACAAGGGCGGGCTGTATCGCTACATCGGCGTTGCCCGCCATTCCGAGACCGAGGAATCGGTGGTCGTGTACGAACACCTGTGGCCGCATGCGCGCGGGCTGTGGGTACGGCCGGAAGCGATGTTCAACGGGAACCTCGAAGACGGCACGCCGCGTTTCCGCAAGCTGCGCGACTGATTGACGGCCGGCGGCGCGTGCCGCCGCCGTGCCGGCCGGCTGCGTGGACGTCTACGCGCCGGTCAGCGCCTTCACCAGCTCCGGCGGGGCCTGCTGCCCGACCGTGACCTCCGGCGTGCCGTGCCATGCCGCGAGCTTCTTCACCGCCTTCGCGACATCGGCTGCGAGCCCCGTGCCGACCCGCACGCCGGGCTCGACATGCACGGCCTTCAGTTCGAACGTGCCGAGCGTGCGATGCGCCTTCGCGTCGATGCGCCCGACCAGCCGCCCGCGATGCAGCACCGGCAGGCAGAAATAGCCGTAACGCCGCTTGTGCCCGGGCGTATAGCATTCGATCGTGTAGTCGAACCCGAACAGTGTCGATGCACGCCGCCGGTCCCATACCACCGGATCGAACGGCGACAGCAGCGTCGTGACCGTCGAGCGCAGCGTGTCAGCCTCCGCGGCCGGCAGCAACGCGTCGAGCGAGCGATGCACGTAGGCCGGCTCTTTCCAGTCGTCGATCGCCACCGGGATCAGGTCGCCCGCGTCCGCGAGCCGCTCGAGCTCCGCGCGGTAGGACCGGCGCGGCAGCCGATAGTAGTCGGCTACCCAGTCCGCGCGTACGACGCCGAGCGCCCGGCACGTGTAGTCGAGCAGCGCGGGCAGCACGGCGCTGCGCGGCGGCAGGTCGCGCGTGTCGTCCCAGTCGGGCAGCACGCGCTCGCGCACGTCGTACACGCGCTGGAAATTGCGGCGTTCCGACACCATCAGGTCGCCCGTCGTGAACAGCACTTCCAGGTGCCGCTTCTCGGGCTTGCGATCCCACCAGCCATTGCCTTTCACGCCATCCTCGCGGGCGAAATCGGCCGACCGTACCGGGCCCTCGGCGCGAATCCGCGCGAGCAGCCGCTCGATGTCGGGACGATTCTGCTCATGCCACTCGGCGGCGTACTTCCAGCCCATTCCCGACGGATCGAGCATCTTGTAGCGCATCAGGCCGAACTGCTCGACCGGCAGGAAGCACGCTTCGTGCGACCAGTATTCGAACAGGCGCGCCTCGGCGAGATGTTCGTCGAGCCACTGCGGCGCGAAATCGCCGAGACGGCTGAACAGCACGAGATACGGGCTGCGCGCGACGACGTGAATGGTATCGATCTGCAACTGCGCCATCCGGCGGATCGTGTCGAGCACGTCGGATTTGGTTGCCTTGCGGCGGGGCGGCGTCAGCAGGCCTTGCGCGGCAAGATGCAGCGCGCGGGCGGCGGCGGTCGAGAGCGTAAGCATCGGAAGGGCGGCCGGGAGTGATGGTCGGGAGCCACTTTAGCGCGAAAGCGGCGCGCGCGTGCGACGTGCCGATGCACCGTGTCTGACAATGGTTGACAGATGCGTTGCGCAAGTTTCCCTATAGTGCAGTTCATGGCGCAACGATAAACACGCGCAACGCTTTTGCTTCCGACGCACATATGTCCATGGCACGCAGGAAGCGAATCCGGGATTCTCAACCCCCATCGGGAGACCCGGAGCCCTGAGCGGACATCCATGCGGCTGTGCACCGGCCCCGTGTGGATGTCCGCTGATTTTTTTGTATTTCCGGTTTGCTTCGCGGGCGGTCTTTCCTGTTGCCCGTTCCGCCCCTCTCGTGATGTCCCGCTCGTCTGCCCGATTGTTATTGCCGCTTGCCGCGCGCGACTTCGTCGCCGGCGCCGGGCGGTAGCCGCCGCGTGATCGGAATCGACGCGAACGAGCACAGCCCGACCACGAGAAACGCGGGCCAGAAATCCGACCACATCATCTTCTGATGGCCCTGCAGCCAGTGCGAAATGTGCAGCACGAGGCCGGCGACCGTCACGCCGAGGCCGAGCGACATCTGCTGCACGACGCTGCCGAGGCTCGTCGCGCGGCCCGCGTCGCGCGGCGAGATGTCCGCGTAGATCATCGAGTTCAGGCTCGTGAACTGCAGCGCGGGGAAGATGCCGCCGACGAGCACGATCAGCCAGATCGCCCAGGTCGCCATGCCGGGATGGAACACGCCGTACGCGGCGATCGCGAGCCCCGCGAAGGCCGCGTTGTAGATCAGCACCGTGCGGAAGCCGAAGCGGCGCAGCGTATGGGTGGCCGTCGAGCGGCTCATTGCGCCGCCGAACGCGGACGCGCACGTGATGAGCCCCGAATGGAACGCGCTCATGCCGAGCCCTTCCTGCAGCGCGAGCGGCAGCAGGAACGGCACCGCGCCGAGGCCGATACGGAACAGCGACCCGCCGACGACGCTCGCGTGATACGTCGGGATCTTGAGGAAGCTGAGGTCGAGCACCGGGCGCTCCTTGCGGCGCGCGTACGGTACGTACAGCGCGAGCAGGACGGTGCCGGTCACGCACATGACGAGCGCGTTCGAGCGTGACGTGAGCGAGCCGTCGATCAGCGTGAGGCCCATCAGCAGCAGTGCGGCGCCGCTGGCCGACAGCAGGAAGCCGAACCAGTCGAGCGGCCCTGGATCGGGCTCGCGCGTGTTCGCGATGTGCTTGCTGGCGAGGTAGATCCCGTAGATGCCGATCGGCACGTTGATGAAGAAGATCATCCGCCAATGCAGGTAGGTCGTGATGAAGCCGCCGACGAGCGGCCCGACCGTGGGCCCGAACAGTGCGGGAATCGCAAGGTAGTTCATCGCGCGCACGAGATCCGAGCGCGGCACCGCGCGGAAGATGATGATGCGGCCGACGGGCACCATCATCGCGCCGCCCACGCCCTGGATGAAGCGCGCGAACGTGAGCACGCCGAGGGAATTGGAGGCCGCGCACATCAGCGAGCCGACGACGAAGATGCCGATCGCGGTGCGGAATACGGAGCGTGCGCTGAAGCGGTCGGCCAGCCAGCCGCAGATCGGAATGAACACGCCGAGCCCGACCACGTAGGCCGTGATCGCAATGTTCAACGTGACGGGGCTGTGCCCGAAGTCCCTCGCCATCGCGGGGAGGGCGGTGACGATGATGTTCGCGTCGACGCTTTCCATGAACAACGCACAGGCAACGATGAGCGGTGCTAGAAAGACGGGCGACATGGGCTGGGCGCGCGGTAAAGACGCCATTATGCCCACAATGTGACCGTTGAGTCACGTATGACAACAGTTGTTCCGCATGTTGCAACAGTCGTCCTGGTTGGCGGCGGCGTGGAAAGAACGACTGCGCGATGCGGCCGCACGCGCCCGCGCCGGGGCTGCACCACTCGCCCGAATCGAAACTTGCTTGATGTGCACGTTTCGTGCGAAAGTCGGGCCCACTCGCACCACAAAACGACGCGCATCGATCGAAGGCCATCGAGACGAGCGCGCGCGCGAACGAGACCTCGTGCCGACCCACTCACCATCGAAAGGAGGGGACACGTCATGACGTCACGTCGTGTCGCATCGATCGCATCGCGCATCTCGAGTCGCTTCTCAAGTCGTTCCGCAGCCCGACGCTCACCGCCACCCGCGCCGCCCACGCCGCGTCTTCGCTGGGCCGCCGCACTGGCCGTCGCGTATCTCGCCGTTGCCGGCTGCGCCGCGCAGGCCGACAACGCGAACCAGGCCGCCGCGCAGGCGGCTGCCCAGTCGGCGCCGCCGGCAACCGCTGCAATTGCCACCACCGCGTCGGGCACGCTGCTGCCGCCGCCGAGCCAGCTCTACGGCGACCTGTTCGTCGCGGTGCAGACCGCGCAGATCTACCCCGACCAGAAGACCTTCGTCGACGCGACGCCCAATGGCGATCCGGCGACGATCGTGCAGTTGTATCAGCAACAGAAATCGCAGCCGGGCTTCTCGCTGAAGGCGTTCGTCGCCCAGCATTTCACGCCGCCGCCGGAAGGCGGCGTGACACCGCCGCCGAACCAGACGCTGCGCCAGCACATCGACTGGCTGTGGCCGCAGCTCACGCGCACGAGCACGACCGTGCCGCCGTACAGCTCGCTGATCCCGCTGCCGAAGCCGTATGTCGTGCCCGGCGGCCGCTTCCGCGAAGGCTACTACTGGGATACCTATTTCACGATGCTCGGGTTGCAGGTGTCGGGCCGCGAGGATCTCGTCGACAACATGCTCGACAACTTCGCCCATCTGATCGACACGATCGGGCACATCCCGAACGGCAACCGCACGTACTACGCGAGCCGCTCGCAGCCGCCGTTCTTCGCGTACATGGTCACGCTCGCCGCGCAGGCCGAAGGCGACAAGGTCTACCAGAAATACCTGCCGGAGCTGCGCAAGGAGCATGCGTACTGGATGCAGGGCGAAGCCACGACGCCGCGCGGGCAGGCCACGCGCAATGTGGTCGCGATGCCCGACGGCGCGGTGCTGAACCGCTACTGGGACGCGAGCGATACGCCGCGCGACGAGTCGTATCTCGAGGACGTGACGACCGCGAAGTCGGCGCCGGGGCGTCCGGCGAACGAGGTCTATCGCGACCTGCGCGCGGGCGCCGAAAGCGGCTGGGACTACAGCTCGCGCTGGTTCGGCGACGGCAAGACGCTCGCGACGATCCGCACGACGTCGATCGTGCCGGTCGACCTGAACAGCCTGATGTTCCATCTCGAGACGACGATCGTGAAGGGCTGCGCGGTCACGCGCGACGTTGCGTGTGTGACCGATTTTTCAGCCCGCGCGGCGCGGCGCGCGGCCGCGATCAACCGCTATCTGTGGAACCGCAAAGGCTACTACGGCGACTACGACTGGCAACTGCGCAAGCCGCGCGACGCGGTGACGGCCGCTGCGCTGTATCCGTTGTTCGCGGGCGTGGCGTGGCCCGAGCGCGCGAAGGCGACCGCGCGCGAGGTGCGCAAGACGCTGCTGCAGCCGGGCGGCCTCGCGACGACCACCGAGAACACCGGGCAGCAGTGGGATGCGCCGAACGGATGGGCGCCGCTGCAGTGGATCGCGATCGACGGGCTGCGCCGCTATGGCGAACCGGCGCTTGCGAAGGACATCGGCACGCGCTTCCTGTCCGACGTGAAGCACGTGTATGCGACCGAAGGCAAGCTCGTCGAGAAGTACGTGGTCGAAGGCGCCGGCACGGGCGGCGGCGGGGGCGGTGAATATCCGCTGCAGGACGGTTTCGGCTGGACCAACGGCGTCACGCTGAAACTGCTCGGGCTGTACGGCGAGTGACGCGCGGCGCGGGCCGCGCGCGGCTATGGCAGGAGAACGCACGGGCCGGACTGTCGCGCAAGCGGCCGTCCGGCCCGGGTTTGCTTCAGGCCTGCCTGCGTTAGAACGTGATCGTCGTGCGCACGCCGACCACCGTTTCGTCGCCGATGCGCGCACCGGCCGCGTTCGGGTTCGGGATGCCGCCGCCCGGACGGAAGAAGTGCTGCAGGTCGGCCTGCAGCTGCCACCACGGCGTGACCTGGTACTGGTACGTCGCTTCGACGACCGTTTCCGCGCGGCGTACCGGGTAGCCGGGCGTCGTATAGACGCCGGTGTCGCCGTCGAGGCCGCGCGCATGCGAGCCGACCTTCGCATAGCCGACCGCGATGCCCGCGACGTCGTTGTCGCGTCCCTTGAACGGCGCCTTCAGCGTCACGCCCGCGTTGGCCGCGAAATCGACGATGTTGCGATCGCCCGGCGCGCCCATCACGCGTGCGAACACGCCGACCGAGCGCGGGCTGTCGGCCGACGGCCGCCACACCATCTGGTCCGCGACCGCATAGAACCCGTAGTTGCCGCGATGGGTGGCGGCGATGCCGTTGCTCTCCGGATTCGCCAGCGACAGGCCGTCTGTGCCGTAGCGCGGGTCGTTCGCATGCTGCGACTGATACCAGAAGCCGAGCTTGTACGTGCCCGGCAGGCCGGCCGGTTGCGGCGTCTTCGGATCGGCGGGCGGCGCGTTCAGCGCGTACTGCACTTCGCCGATCACGAATGCGCCGCTGCGCAGGTTGAAGTTGGTGCCGTGCGCGTTCAGCACCTGCGCATCGCCGTCGCTGCGGCCGGCCGGGTTGCCGTCGAATACGCCGACCATCGCGGTCCACGCATCGGACGGCTTCACGCGCAGCCGCACGCCGAGCGACGACAGCGGATACGCGGGGCCGCCGGCCGGCAGGTCGGTCGACGGCAGCACGGGCCAGCCGAACGTGGCGTTCATGAACGTCGCCGCGTTCTGGCTCACCATGAATTCCTGGTCGACGCTCTGCTGGCCGACCTTCACGTCGACCTTGCCGTCGAGCAGCGACTGCTGATACCAGAGCTCCCACAGGCGCGTGGTCGCATTCGCCTCGATGCCGGTCGCGGTCTGCAGCGTCTGCAGATAGCGCTGCGTGAGGTTGGTGCCGTGAATCTGCAGCGCCGACACGTTGAACGTGCCGCCCGGCAGACCGACCGCCTTGCCCGTGTCGACGTTGAACCCGAATTGCGTGAGCCCCTGGTACGCGCCGCCGCGATGCGTGCCGCCCGACGTGTTGTACAGGTACTCGCTGGTTTCCTGCAGGCTCAGCGTGATGCCGTGATCGCCGAGCACGTCGCGCAGGCCGCCCATGTTGCCGAGCAGGTTCGAGCGTTCCCAGAAGCCGGTGGGCGCGGCAGCATCGGCAGCCTGTTGTGCGGGCGCGGCGGCGTCGCTGGCGCCGGCCGCCGGTTCGGCCGCGGCCGGTGACGACGCTTGCGCGAACGCGGGCGTGGCGGCGAGCGACAGCAGCAGCGTGGCGAGCGCATTGACGCGGAGCTTGCGCGGGACGGGTTCCAGGTAGTTCTTCATGTGGGTTCCGTTGTCGGTTTGATTAGTCAAGCTGAAGAAACGAAAACGTGGTGCGGGATGCGTGGCGAGACGGTCGCGCGGCGGCGCCTGGCGCGTGGCGCAGCTGCGCGACGGGGGCGTTACGGCAGCCAGCCGCCGACGCGCCACACCTGCGCGAAGCCGAGGCGCGACGCGGCCGAGCACAGCAGCGCGACGAGCGCGACCGCGGCGGCCATCACGGCGAACAGCAGGCAGTCGAGCGGGCGCGGCGCCGCCGGCACGTGGGCGAGCGCCGTGCCGCGCCAGTTGCCGAGCGCGTGGGCGAGTGGCGAGAGACCGGAGACGAATGAGCGGTCGCATGCGAGATGCACGATGCGCTTGAGTCTGACCGCGAACGATTGAAGAAACATGACGCTGCCTCCGTCCGGTCCGGCTCGGGCCGGACGACGTGATCGAGCGCGGGCGCGTGACGCGGCCTGCGATCGGAGGGTGGAACGTAATGGAGCGTGCAACGGACGAACCGGCGATGGCCGGCCCGGAAGGAAGCGCGCTAACCCGACGAATGCGAGCTAGCGGCGTAAGACATGCGTCTGGCTGCTATCTCGCGATGGCTTGGCCGGCCTGGACCGGCATCGAACTGCAACTAGAGCATGTGTCCACGGAGGGACTCCCTTGATGAATTGCGGCGGATTGTATTCGCGTCGTTTGCTGCAGCGCAAGTAAAAAACGCATAAAAGCGGCGCACGTTGTACGGGCACCTCGGCGGCGCGTTGCGGCGCGGAATGGACAGTGAAGGCGCACGACCGGACGTGCTGCCCCGTTGTTCATACGCATCGTTCCCCCGACCGTCCCACATGCCCTGAAAGGTTGCGCCGCGTGTTTCCAGGGGCAAATCTTTCAGTGCCGCAAGGCGGGAAATTTATTTCGAGAAATGGGGTTGGGAGGGGTTGACTTCACTTTCGGGCGGTCCATAGAATCCGCCATCTTCACTCTTGGGGCCGCCGCCTTGGACGCCTGCAGTAGTCGATCTTCGAACGAAATTTCCGCCTGAGCGACCGACGTCCGCGCCTCATCGAAGCCGCCGTTTGTCTCCCGGGCAAACGGTGCGCGCAGCAGTATTCCGCAGCAACTCCCTACGTGCACCCTGATTCGCGCCGGTTAGCGTGATGCGTTTCCGCATGCGCCCGCCGGTTTCACCGCCGCCAGGCAGGCGGCCGCGTTCGCGCACGCCTTTTCAGGCATCGCGAATGCCGGCCCGCAGGCCCGATGGCGGTCAACCGTGTTCTCCGGAACACCGCACAGGAGCCGCCATGAACGACAGTGACAGTTGTCCCTTATGCCCGTTGCACGCACAGACCCTTTTGAACCCGGGTCGCAGGGACAATCCGGCCGACTAGCCTGACACGTCGTTCAGGCCCCGGACTGGCCCCGCACCCACGACGCGGCCGGCACGCCTGCCGTCGCCGCACGGAGCCAGATCATGAACTTCGGCCTTCTGCTGTCGAACCTCCCGCACGTCACGGAATCGCGCAACCACTACGACGCGATGCTGATGCTCGACGCCCGTCCGCGGGTGTTCTCCCGCCTGTTGAACCAGCTGAAATCGTTGATCCACTGAAAGGCGCACCGAGCGCGTCTCGGCATGCGCACGTGCAACCGCCTGCGGGTAGGCGCCGCGTGCGCATTCCAAGGCCACACGCTCATCGCATCGAATAACCATTAGCCGTACGGAACACATCATGTCCACGCCATCCAACGTTTCTCCACCAATCGCCGCCGAACGCAGCGCCGTGCTCGACGAAGCCCACCTGGGCGACATCCGCGGTGCGCTCGGTACGATCGCGCATCACGACACCGGCTCGCGCGGCACGTGGTGGGCGCGCCTGCGCACGCTGCTCGCGATCATCGGCCCGGGCCTCATCGTGATGGTCGGCGACAACGACGCCGGCGCATTCGGCACCTACACGCAGGCAGGGCAGAACTACGGCACGACGCTGCTGTGGACGCTGCTGCTGCTCGTGCCCGTGCTGTACGTGAACCAGGAAATGGTGCTGCGCCTCGGCGCGGTCACGGGCGTCGGCCACGCACGCCTGATCTTCGAGCGCTTCGGCAAGTTCTGGGGCGCGTTCAGCGTGATCGACCTGTTCCTGCTCAATGCGCTCACCATCGTCACCGAGTTCATCGGCATCACGTTCGTGCTGGATTTCTTCGGGCTGCCGAAGGTGGCCGGCGTGTGCGTGGCCGCCGCGTTGACCATGGCCGCGGTGAGTACCGGCGATTTCAGGCGCTTCGAGCGGTTCGCGATCGGGCTGTGCGTGCTGAGCCTGCTGCTCGTGCCGGTGCTCGTGTCGATCCATCCGCCCGTCGCGCAGATGTCGCGCGATTTCATCGTGCCGAACTGGCCCGCGCACGCGAAGCTGTCGGACGTGATGCTGCTCGTGATCGGAATCGTCGGCACGACCGTCGCGCCGTGGCAGCTGTTCTTCCAGCAGAGCTACGTGATCGACAAGCGCATCACGCCGCGCTTCATGAAGTATGAGAAGGCCGACCTGTGGATCGGCATCGTGTTCGTGCTGATCGGCGCGGTCGCGATGATCGGTTTCAGCGCCGCGCTGTTCAACGGGCATCCGGAAGCCGGCAACTTCACCGATGCGGGCGGCATCATCGCCGGCCTCGAGAAGTATGCGGGCCGCACGAGCGCGACGCTGTTCGCGGTGGCGCTGCTCGACGCGTGCATCATCGGCGCGGCGGCCGTATCGCTGTCGACGGCCTATGCGATCGGCGACGTGTTCAAGATCCGCCACTCGCTGCACCGCGGCGTGTCCGATGCGAAGGGCTTCTATCTCGTGTATTTCGGCATCGTCGCGGCGGCTGCCACGCTCGTGCTGATTCCGGGCAGCCCGCTCGGCCTGCTGACCGAAGCCGTGCAGACGCTCGCGGGCGTGCTGCTGCCGAGCGCGACGGTGTTCCTGCTGGTGCTGTGCAATGACCGCCAGGTGCTCGGCCCGTGGGTCAACTCGACGAAGCTCAACGTGTTCACCGGCGCGGTGATCTGGGTGCTCGTGCTGCTGTCGATCATCCTCACGGCATCGGTGATGTATCCGGATATCAGCGGCGAAGCGATCGTCGACGTGCTGGTCGGCGGCACCGTGCTCGCGATCACGGGCTATATCGCCACGGTATTGATCCGCCGCAACAAGCGCGTGGTCGAGCCGGCCGTCGATCGCTCGTTGCGCGACACGTGGCGCATGCCGCCGCTCGACACGCTCGAGCCGCAGAACATGACGGTCGCGACGCGAATCTGGATGGCCGTGCTGCGCGGCTATCTCGTGATCGCGGTCGGTCTCGTGATCGTCAAGGTGGTGCAGATGATGCTGAAGTAACGCAGGTCGTCTTCCAGGAAGCGGCGCCGGACCCGGCACCGCGCCGCAACCCGCACATGCCGGCCTTCGTGGCCGGCATGTGCGTTTACGCGTCCGCTTGCGGCGCGCCGCGCGGCCGTCAGATCAGCTCGAGCTTCGACGTCAGGTACGTGAGCTGGATCCGGTTCGCGACGCCGAAGCGCTTGCGCAGCTTGCGCAGGTGATAGTCGACGTTGTGCGCGCTGGTGTCGAGGCGCCGGCCGATCTCCTTGTCGGAGGCGCCTTCGGCGATGCCGAGCAGCAGTTCCTGCTCGAACGGCGTGAGCCCGTTCACCGCACGCTCGCGCGACGTCGAGATCAGCTGCGGCGACGCGAACTTGTGCACCGACAGCCCGATCGACAGCGCCTGCTCGATCGTCGCCGGCGTGATCCATTCGCGCGTGCGGCGCGGCGCGGTGAAGCTCATGAACGCGTGCAGCCGCGTGCCGGGCACGGCCATCGAATACATGATGCCGCTGCACATTCCGTCGTCCTGCATCGTCTGCAGGAAGCCGTCGAGCGCGGCCGGCGTCACGTGCGGGCCATCATCGCGCTCGCGGTGTTCGCGGCGCAATTGCTGCAGGTCCCACACGATCGGCATGTTGCAGACGCGCGCGCCGAGCGTGCGCGGATCGATGTCGTGATGGTTGTGCCGCACGTAGTCGCCGCGATAGGTGGCCGGCGTGAAGGCTTCGTGCAGGTACAGGCTTTCGACCCGCTCGCGCGCGAATTCGAGCGCGAAGTACGCGAACGTCGAGAAGCCCGTCAGATGCAGCAGGCTCGTGACGATCCGGTTGCGCTCGGCCGTGCTCTGCGCGTGCGCGAGCGTATCGGCGACGCCGAGCTTCGGCGCGTGCGGCTGCGTGAGCTCGCCGTGCTTGACGTCGTCGCACCAGACGACCTGTACCGGGCGCTCTCGCCGGGCGTCCGGGTGCGCGTCCAGCCCGCGCGACGGACGGGGAAAGGTTGGGGCGACCGCTTCTTCATGCAATGCAATGTCGGACATGAGCCATCCCTCGGAATCGACGCGCATCGCCTGGCGGTGGCCGTATCGTGTACGGCATTCGCGGCGGTGCGATCGAGCATCGTTTTGATAGGCGTCGATCGTCATCCCTGACGAAACGCGGGGGCATTGTACAAAAATGCGTGTATCCGCGTAATATGCCGTAATACTAATGGCGGCGAAAGGTTCATATTCGCACGCATATAACGACGACCAGAAAATCATAAAGAAAAGACCAGATCGTGACGGGGCGCAGTTTCACATATTGGGAAAGGGCGGGCTCCTCATGACACATGCTGACGGCGCACCACGCGTCGAATGGTTCTCACAAGCCGATATAACGGCTGCTGCCGCTTATTCGAGCGAATATCACGCAATCGAACGCGACTTTTTTACCGGCATTCAAATTGCGCCCGGTAAATCCGACTTCGCACCGGTCGATTTCGCGCAATGCCATGCGCGATTGCGGCAAATCGGATTCAGCACGCTCGGTTACGGCGCGTATGAAATGATCGGGCGGCGCATCCTGTGCGCGCACCTGCTGCGCGATCTC
This sequence comes from Burkholderia sp. AU33423, assembly GCF_002223135.1. Taxonomy (NCBI): domain Bacteria; kingdom Pseudomonadati; phylum Pseudomonadota; class Betaproteobacteria; order Burkholderiales; family Burkholderiaceae; genus Burkholderia; species Burkholderia sp. AU33423. The sequence goes on along the minus strand of NZ_NKFH01000007.1, from coordinate 2,344,018 downwards.
GCCCCGGCGACGTTCATGCAGCCGTTCATCGAAGGCATGCTCTACGAAAGCGATCCGCGGTTCGCGCAGGTGCGGCAAAGCGGCTTTCCGGTCGCGTGGCGGCTCGACGAGATCGAAGCGGCCGCGCAGGGCAGCGGCGACCGCAAGGTGCTGGCGCTGGCCGGCCATCTGCGCGCGCATGCGATGAACAGCGGCGTGATCTTCGGCCTGTCGGCGCCGCGCCTCGACCTGCGTGTCGCGGTGAACGTGACGTCGGAGACGCACGGCACCGACTGGATCGACGATCGCGTGATCGGCGGCGCGCTGTCGGTGAGCCTCGCCGTGCATCGCGTCGCGCTGCCGTTCCTCGAGGCGCGCATCGCGCGCATGCGCGGCTTCGCGCTCGGCGACGAGCAGCAGCAGGTGCTCGACCGGCTCGTGCACGGGCTGTCCGACCAGGAGATCGCGAGCGCGCTGCGCACGTCGCTGCACAAGGTCGGCCACCACATCCGCTCGCTCGAAAAGCTCTTCAACGTGCAGAACCGCGCGCAGCTCGCGTACCTCGCCGCACGGCGCCTGCCGTCCGACCTGACGTCCGCCTGACGCGCCCGCCGGCGGCCCGGCGCGCGATGGAAGCGGTTCCGGCGGCGCGTGCCGACATGCGCCGCCGGGTTTCGTAGTCCGATTCGATCGTCGCTGGAAAACGCGCTTTCACGCTACGAGGCGCCTCCCTTTTTCCGTCGTTCCCCGTCGCTACACTCGTCCCATTCAACGGTCCGTGCGACATGGGGCAGGGTTGCCCGTGCCGGCCGGCAATAACGACAGGACGACGGCACGATGGCAGAACCGAAGGCGCTTCCCCGCGACTGGCAGCGGTTGTTTTCCGCTGGCCGCGGCGTGTCCGGACGGCGCCTCGGGGGCGCGTCGCCACGCGCCGACCTGTTCCTCGCGACGTTCATCGTCGCCGTCGTCGCGCTGTTCATCCTGCCGCTGCCGCAGGCCGCGCTCGACGGGATGATCTCGCTGAATCTCGCCGCGAGCGTCGTGTTGCTGACGGTGTCGACCTACGTGCCGTCGGCGGTCAGCTTCTCGTCGTTTCCCGCGCTGCTGCTGTTCACGACGCTGTTCCGGCTCGCGCTGAACATCGCGTCGTGCAAGCTGATCCTGCTGCACGCGAACGCGGGTCACGTGATCGACGCGTTCGGGCGGCTCGTGGTCGGCAACAACGTCGTGGTGGGCGGCGTGGTGTTCCTCGTGATCGCCGTCGTGCAGTTCATCGTGATCGCGAAGGGCTCGGAGCGGGTGGCCGAGGTCGGCGCGCGTTTCTCGCTCGACGCGATGCCGGGCAAGCAGATGAGCATCGACGCTGACCTGCGCGCGGGCATCATCAGCGCCGACGAAGCGCGCGAACGCCGCGAGAAGCTCGAGCAGGAATCGCAGATGCACGGCGCGATGGACGGCGCGATGAAGTTCGTGAAGGGCGACGCGATCGCAGGCCTCGTGATCGCCTTCATCAACATCGTCGCGGGGATCGCGGTCGGCACGCTGATGCACGGGATGGATATCGGCGACGCGCTGCAACGTTACGCGATCCTGACGGTCGGCGACGGGATGGCGTCGCAGATCCCGTCGCTGCTCGTGTCCATCGCGGCCGGCATCGTCACGACGCGCGTCGCGACGCGCGATGCGCGGCAGCGCCAGCTCGGCGAACAGCTCGGCGAGCAACTGGGTGCGCATCCGCGCGCATTGCTGATCGCGGCGTTCGTGCTGAGCGGTTTCCTCGTCGTGCCCGGTTTTCCGAAATGGTCGTTCGCGCTGATCGCGCTCGGCCTCGGCGCGTTCGCGTTCTCGCAGCTCAGGCGCAAGACGGCCGCGCCGAGCTTCAACCTGATTCATGTCGCGGGGCGCGTCGGCGCGGCCGACGACGGCCAGCCCGCGAAGGTGTCGCATGCGGCCGGCGTCACGTCGCTGATCGCGGTGTCGCTGTCCGACGACCTGCGCACGAGCCTGAACCTCGCGCAGCTGCAGGCCGCGCTGTCGAGCGCGAAGGCGCGCGTCGACGCGGACATCGGCACGGTGTTCCCGCGCATCACGCTGAACGACGACGAAGGCGCGGCGGCCGGCACGTACCGGATCTACCTGCAGGACGTGCTCGCCGCGCAAGGCGCGCTGAAGCCGGGCTGGCTGCTGTGGGACGGTGTCGCGCCGCTGCCCGAGCGCGCGGAGCGCCAGCCGGCCGAAGCGTTCGGCCCGTTCGCGACCGCGCTGTGGATCAAGCCCGACGGCGCCGCGCCCGACGGCAAGTGGCTGTCGAGCGAAAGCGCGCTCGCCGCGCACGTCGAGCAGATCGTGCGCCAGCATGCGGACGAGCTGCTCGGCATCCAGGAGACGCAGGCGCTCGTGCACCTGGTGCGCCGCGAGCACCCGGAGCTCGTCGGCGAACTGACGCGGCTCGTGCCGCTGCAGCGCGTGACCGAGGTGTTGCGCCGGCTGCTGGCGGAACAGGTGCCGATCCGCAATTTGCGCGTGATCTTCGAGAGCCTGATCACGTGGGCGCCGAACGAGCCGGACGACGTGATCGCGCTGGTCGAACTCGTGCGTGTCGACCTGCGCCGGATGATCACCGACCGCCATGCGGGCACGACGCGCCAGCTGCGGGTCGTGCTGTTCGAGCAGAACCTGCAGGAGCGGATCGAGCGTGCGGTGATGCGCACGAAGCAGGGCAATTTTCTTGCGCTGTCGAGCGCGGTCAAACAGGACATCGGCGAGCAGGTGCGCGCGATCGTGCAGGCCGCGCAGGCGGCCGGCCCCGGGGGCCACGGCACGGCGCAGGGCGCCGCGCGGCTCGCGGTGATGGTCGCGCTCGGCGCGCGCCGCTACGTGAAGACGATCCTGCAGCCGGTGCTGCCCGACCTCGCGGTGTTGTCGTACCAGGAGGTCGAGGAGGACGTGCAGCTGCACACGATCGGCTGGGTCAAGAACCCGCCGGACGACGGGACGGTCGGCGCGGGCGCCGACGTGCGCGTGCCGGGAGCCGTGCAATGACGAGCTCGACGATCCTCGACCTGACGCGCCAGGCGCTGATGCTCGTGCTGCTGCTGTCGCTGCCGATCGTGCTGATCGCCACCGTGACCGGCCTCGTCGTCGCGATCCTGCAGGCTGTCACGCAGGTGCAGGACGCCAATATCGGCATCGCGGTGCGGCTGATCGCCGTGATGGTCGCCCTCGTGCTGCTGTCGGGCTGGCTCGGCGGCGAAGTGCTGCGCTTCGCGCAGCAGGCGCTGGAACGCATGTTCGTTTCTTCCACAGGAGTCCTTTGATGCGTCGACGCGTCGCCTCGATCCGGTTTCAACCGCGCAGCCTGCAACGGGCCGCGCTTGCCGTGTGCGCGACCGCGCTGCTCGCGGCATCGCTGTGCATGGCGCCCGCGCAGCCCGCGCGCGCCGCGGACCTGCGCTGGCGCAACAAGCCGTTCACGATCGTCGCGAACGGCAAGAAGATCGGCGACTTCATCCGCGAGCTCGCGTCGTCGCAGGGCGTGACGGCGGTGGTCGACCCGAAGGTCGACGGCGTGATCAGCGGCCGGTTCTCCGGTACGCCGCAGCAGACGCTCGATACCATCTGCTCGACCTACGGCCTGACGTGGTACTACGACGGTTCGTTCCTGTACGTCGATCCGGCCGACCAGTCGCAGACGCAGATGATCCCGATTCCGCCGAATGCGTCCGGTGAAATCGGCCGCGCGCTGCAGGCGATGCAGATCCCCGACAAGCGCTACACGCTGGTGATCAACGACCGCGCGAACAGCGTGTACGTGGCCGGCCCGCGCCGCTATGTCGAACTCGTGCGGCAGGCGGTGGGCTCGGTCGGCGATCCGTCGGCGAACGGCGCGCATGCGGATATCCGCGCGTTCCGGCTCAAGTACGGCTGGGCGTCGGATTTCACGATCAACCGCTCGGGCAAGGAAGTGACAGTGCCGGGCGTCGCGACGATCCTGCGTCGGCTGTTCGGCAAGGTGGGCGACACGACCGCGGCGCCGTCGAGCCCGTCACTCGGGCAGGCCGCGCGCCAGGTGAAGCTCGGCTCCGGGCTGACGATCGCGGTGCCGCGGCTCGACTTCCCCGATATCTCCGGCGGCCCGCGCCAGGGCGGCTATGGCGGTGCGGACGGCAGCACGGGCGGCGGGTTCTCGCCGTTCTCGAACAGCGGCGGCGACACGCTGCCGCAGATCGTCGCCGACCCGGCGATCAACGCGGTGATCGTGCGTGACTTGCCGGAGAACATGTATCGCTACCAGTCGCTGATCAACCAGCTCGACGAGCGGCCGCGCATCGTCGAGATCAACGTGACGATCATCGACATCAACGAGGATTCGCTCGATAGCCTCGGGATCGACTGGCGCCTGCACACGACGCACGGCGACGTGCAGATCGGCAATGGCCAGAACCCGCTGAACGGCAACACGCAGTACAACGGCGTCGGCAATCCGCCGCTGACGTTCGGGATCGGCACGTCGGAAACCGGGCAGACGGGCACCTTCATGCCGACCGGCATCGCGCTCACCGCGTCGATCGGCGGGTCGCTGCGCAACTACCTGCTCACGCGCGTGAACGCGCTCGCGCAGAAGGGCCAAGCGCAACTGCGATCGAAGCCGAAGGTGCTCGCGCTCGACAACACCGAGGCGATCCTCGAGAACCTCACGCAGTTCTACGTGCAGGTGCCGGGCTACCAGGATTCGTCGCTGTACAGCGTGACGACCGGCACGAGCATCAAGGTGACGCCGATGATCGTCGACGAGGCGATCCGCAACGCGGCCGCCGTCTCGGGCAATCCGCAGAGCGTGATGATGTCGATCGACATCCAGGACGGCAACATCGTGCCGGGGCAGGCCGTGTCGAACGTGCCGGTGATCCAGCAGCGCAACATCGTCACCAAGACGATGATCGACGAAGGCAAGAGCCTGCTGATCGCGGGTTTCAACGACGACGAGGTGAGGCTGAACAAGAGCGGCGTGCCCTGGTTGTCCGACATTCCGCTGATCGGCAACCTGTTCAAGTACACCGACAAGTCGGGCAACCACATGGAGCGGTTCTACCTGTTGACGCCGCGCGTGGTGACGACCGCGTCGATGTATGCGCCGGACGGCTCGCCCGTGAACCCGGGCGCCGACGGTCCGGCGAACCCGGAAGGGATGTCGATGTACCGCCCGCCGGACAACGACGTCGCGGTGCCGCTGACGCCGAAGCCGCTGCCCGGCACGAAGTTCGGGCCGCCCGCGTTGCCGCCGCCGTCTGATTCGGCGGCGCGGCCGGCGGCCACGACCGCAGGAGTCACCACGCATGTCGACGAGCATCATTGATCCGCACGGCGACGGCGCATTGCCCGGGGGCGCGGCAGGCGCAGGGGCCGGGTCGGCCGCCGCGCCCGCATCGCCGTGGAACCTGTGCTTCCTGAGCGGGCCGATGTACGGCCGCACGATGTCGCTTGCACGCGGTGCGAACTGGGTCGGCACCGCGGCCGACTGCGAGGTGATCCTGCCCGATCGCGAGATCGGCGCGAAACAGGTGTGCCTGCAGGTCGGTGCGCTCGCGGTGACCGTGCAGAACCACGGCGGTGACGCCGGCGCGCCGGTGCTGTTCAACGACGAACCGCTCGGCGCGGGCCGCCGCTCGCTGACGCCGCAGGACGTCGTGACGGTCGGCTCGATCCGGCTCGGCATCGCGCGGCATGCGCAGGCGAACGTCGCGCTGCCGGATGAAGCCGGCGCGCCGGACCCGGCGCGCGAGGCCGCGTGGCTCGGCTGGCTCGCGGGCGGGCTGCGCCGCCTCGGCAGCCGGCGGCTCGTGATCGCGCTGGTCGCGCTGTGGCTCGGCGTGCTGCTCGGCGCGCTCGGCTACGGCTTCGTCACCTGGTCGGGGCGCCTGCCATGGCAGCACGAATCGGTGCTCGCGCGCACGCACCGGCTGCAGCAACTGCTGCGCGCGTACCCGGAGCTGGCCGTCGCGCCGCGCGACGACGGCGTGATCGTGTCGGGCTACGTGAGCGATCCGGCCGCGCGCGAACGCGTCGCGCAGATCGTCGCGGGCGTCGACAACGCGGCGCTCGGCAACATCTACGTGGTCAGCGACCTGGTCGCGACCGCGCAGACCTATTTCAGCGACACGGCACTGACGGTCGCGTATCTCGGCCGGGGCCGGATCGAGGTGACCGGCACGGCCGCGCGCGCGCAGATCGAGCCGCGGATCCGCAACTACATGAAGGACGCGCGTCCCGCGCTCGAAGTGGTCGATCACGTGCGCGATGCCGATCCGGCCGCGCCGCGCACGGCGACGACGCTGGGCGGGATGGCCGGGATTCCGGAGATCACGACCGTGTTCGCCGGAGACGGCGACCAGCGCTACATCGAGACGGCCGACGGCAGCCGCTATTTCGAAGGTGCGCGACTGAAGGAGGGCGCGGCGGTCGTGTCGATCGGCCCGGATGAAGTCGTGTTCGAGCGCAACGGCCAGCGCATCACGATGCCGCTCGGCGGACCGTCGGCGACTGCGCCCGAGCCTGTGCCGGCGCCGCCCGTGGCGCCGCTCGCGAGCGGCGCGGCGGCGGGGATCGCGCAGCCGGTGCCGACGCAGTTGCCGGACCGGTCGGCGGCCGGTGCCGCGGCGGCCGATGCCTCGGCGGCACGCGCATCGAAGGAGGCGGCGCACTAGCGCCGCGACAGGTCATGCGCATCGCGCGGCGCGCGGTGCGCGCAGTACGCGGGGCGTCGCGAGCGTGCGGCGGCTCACGTCGACGGCGGAGCATGGGGCTCCCGTCGCCAGGTGGATGCAGTTCACGTAAAGGAGCGCAACATGGGTACGCAGGCAGCAGGTGGTGCAACCAACACGAACCAGGTCCAGCAGCAGGCGGACGACCTGACCAAGACGCAGCTCGAACTGACGAAGATCAACTTCCAGGTCCAGCAGTCGACCGCGACGTTCGAAACCAGCAACGCCGTGACCGCGCAGGAGGGGACGGCGAACGCCCAGGTCGCGCAACACCTGAGCTCGGCCGGCCGCGCATGACGCCGGCCGCCGGCCGCGCCGCGCGACGTCGCGCGCCGGGTCTGCCCGTGAAGGGCGCCCGGCGGCGGCCGTGCGCGTGCCGGCCGGCCCGTTCCGGGCGGGCCCGACCGATCCGGTCCGGCGTCCGCTTCTCGAGGAGGACATGGACATGTCAGTGACAGGCGTAGGCGCGGCGCCGCCGGGCGCGGCCGCGCTCGCGGGAGCCGCGCAGCAAACGGGCTCGGCGTCCGATCCGGCGCAGGTGCGCCAGTTCGATGCGCTGATGCAGCCGGGCGCATCGCCGGCCGCGCCGCCGTCTTCGTCGGGCGTCGCGATGTCGCGCGCACCGGCGGATGCGGCGCCGGCCGTGCAGATGACGCCCGCGCAGGCGAACCAGTCGTCGCTCGTCGAGCGGTTGCGCACCTACGGCAACGATCTCGACGCGCGGTACGCGAACATCGACAAGCATCGCAGCGAGATGCTGACGTCGATGGCCGACAGCCGCAGCGACCCGATGATGACGATGGTGAAGGCGATGGATTTTCAGTGGACGGCGACCACCACGATTTCGGAATACCAGTTGAGCCTGTCGGTCGCGCAGGCGGCGAACGGCTTCACGCACACGGTGCTGAAGACGCAGGAGTGAAAGCGCGCGTGGGCCGGACCCGGCCTCACGCGCCCTGAAGCGGACAAACGATGACGACGATCGATTCGACGCCGCGCGCGCATGCGTGGCGCAGCCGGGCGGCGCGCGCGCTGCTCGCGGGGCTGCTCGTGCTGCTGGCCGGGTGCCAGAAGGAGTTGTACTCGGGCCTGTCGGAGCGCGATGCGAACCAGATGGTCGCGGTGCTCGGCGACGCGGGCATCAGCGCGTCGAAGGACAACGACGCGCGCGACACGTCGGACCGCAACGCGTGGCTCGTCAGCGTCGCGGACGGCGATATGCAGTCGGCGCTCACGGTGCTCCAGGCGAACGGGCTGCCGAAGCCGAGCTACGCGAGCCTCGGCGAGCTGTTCCAGAAGCAGGGCCTCGTGTCGACGCCGGCCGAGGAACGCGTGCGCTACCTGTACGGCGTGTCGCAGGACCTGTCGCGCACGCTGCAGGACATCGAGGGCGTGGTCGTCGCGCGCGTGCAGGTCGTGATTCCGGAGAACGATCCGCTCGCGGACAAGATCAAGCCGTCGTCCGCGGCCGTGTATATCCGCTACCGGCCCGGTGTCGACCTGCGCGCGATGGCGCCGATGGTCAAGGATCTGGTCGCGCACAGCATCGAGGGGCTGCAGTACGACAACGTGTCGCTGTTCCTGCAGCCGGCCGCCGCGCGCGCGACGCGCGTGGACGGAATCGGCAGCGCGGTGACCGACATCGTGCGGCTGCGCTCGCCGCTCGGCTGGCTCGTGTTCGCGCTGATCCTGCTGACCTGCGCGGTGATCGCGCTGTCGGCGGCGCGGCGCGGGATGTTCGGCGCACGGCTCGCGGGCCTGCTCGGCGCATCGCGCGCGGGGCACGGGGCGACCGGTTCCGGCGGCCTGCGCACGCCGGACGGCGCGCGCGACGGCGCATGAGCGATCCGCACGCGCCGCCGCCGGGCGACGGGCCGGCCGCCTCCGATGCGGCGCCGCTGCCGTGGCTGCAGCCGCTCGGGCCGCCGCCCGTGGCACGCCGCGCCGCGTTTCATGCGCTCGTCTGCGACTTCAACCTGCGGCCCGACCGCTATCTGCACGTGACGCGCGTGCCGGCCGACTGGCCCGCGCGCTACCGTTCGCCGGATGCGTTCGGCGCGGCCGGCCGCAAGCTGCTCGCGCGGCATTTGCTCGACGCGAACGGCGTGGCCGGACGGCACGACTTCGACGTGGCGAACCCGTGCGCGCGGCTCGCGCTGCTGCCGGGCGCGGCGCTCGAGCAGCTGGCCGCGTATGCGGGGCTGCTGCTGCATCGCACGTGGTTGCGCGACGCGCTGGCCGTGCGGCGCATCCGCGCCGAAGTGGCGGCGAAGCTCGGCGCCGACGCACTCGAACTCGCGCTCGAACGCGCGCCGGAATTCGGTGCGCTCGCCGACACGCTGGAGCCGTGGCGCGCCGATCCCGCCGCGTTGCCTGCCGTGATTCGCGCGCGCGGCGGCCGGCTGCTGGCGGATTTCATCGGCGTGGCGGGCGACGCGGTCGCGCGGCGCACGCGCCTGAAATTCCACCGCGCGATCGACGACGAGGCGCCGTACTGGCTGAACCGCGCACAGCGCGACCAGTTCGGCGAACTGATGTTCCTGTTTCTGATTCCCGAGAGGCTTGCGTCATGGGACTGGCTTTTCTGATCACGAGCGACAACCTGCAGCTGCTGTCGGAGCGCAAGGTGCTCAAGGAGCGCGAATACGCGGCGCTGCTCGACGCGTCCGACGTGATCGCGACCGCGCATGAAGAGGCCGCGCGCATCGTCGCCGACGCGCAGCGCGAATTCGACAAGCGCCAGGCGGCCGGCTACGACGAAGGGATGCGCCGCGCGCAGCGCGAGCAGGCCGCGCAGGCGTACACGCAGGCGCTCGCCGCCGCGCGCACGATGGAGACGATGAAGGATGCGATGGCGGACATCGTCGTGAAGGCCGTGCGCGCGATCGTCGGCGAGATGAGCACGCGGACGCTGTACGAGGCCGCGCTCGCGCGGATCGCGCCGCTCGTGCGCGACGAGGCGTTCCTGATCGTGCGTATCGCGCCCGGCCGCAAGGACGAAATGCGCGACGCGCTCGACGGCGCATTCGCCGGACAGTCGAACCGGCAGAAGATCCGCATCGTCGAGGATGCGCAGCTCGAACGCCACGCGTGCACGGTCGAGACGCCGTCCGGGCGCATCGACGCGAGCCTCGACCTGCAGATCGACGCATTGCGCCAGGCAATCCGCCGCGATGCGCTGAAGGGGGCCGCGCGATGAACGCACCGCTCGACGATACGCAGCCGTTCGGCGACGACGACGGCGCGCCGTTCGATCGCGGTCGCCTCGTCGGCGAACTCGACGCGGGCCTCGCGTTCTTCTCGCCGGTGTCGGTGCAGGGCCGCGTCAATCACGCGGTCGGGCAGATCCTGAATGCGACCGGCATCCGCGCGCGGCTCGGCGAAATCTGCGAGCTGCGCACGCCGAACCAGCCGACGCTGCTCGCCGAGGTGGTCGGCTTCTCGCGGCAGACGACGCTGCTCACGCCGCTCGGCGACGTGGCGGGCCTGTCGCCCGAAACGACCGTCGTGCCGTCCGGGCGCGAGCATGTGTTTCCGGTGGGAGAAGGGCTGTTCGGCCGCGTGCTCGACGGGCTCGGCCGGCCGCTCGACGATCGCGGGCCGGTGACGGGCGCCGCGTGGGTGTCGACGCAGCAGGACCCGCCGAATCCGCTCGCGCGCAAGATGATCGACACGCCGTTTCCGACCGGCGTGCGCGTGATCGACGGCCTGATGACGCTCGGCATCGGGCAGCGCGTCGGCATCTTCGCGCCGTCCGGTGTCGGCAAGAGCACGCTGCTCGGCATGATCGCGCGCGGCGCGCAGGCCGACGTGAACGTGATCGCCCTGGTGGGCGAGCGCGGCCGCGAGGTGCGCGAATTCATCGAGCACAGCCTGTCGCCCGAGGTGCGCGCGCGTTCGATCGTCGTCGTGTCGACGTCCGATCGCCCGGCGATGGAGCGCGTGAAATCCGCGCTGGTCGCCACCGCGATCGCCGAACATTTCCGCGATGCGGGCAAGCGCGTGCTGCTGCTGGTCGATTCGCTGACGCGCTTCGCGCGCGCGCAGCGCGAGGTCGGCCTCGCGAGCGGCGAGCCGCCGACGCGGCGCAGCTTCCCGCCCTCGACGTTCGCGGTGCTGCCGCGCCTGCTCGAGCGCGCGGGGCAGGGCGCGCGCGGATCGATCACCGCGCTCTACACGGTGCTCGTCGAAGGCGACGAGGAATCGGACCCGATCGCCGAGGAAGTCCGCTCGATCCTCGACGGCCATATCGTGCTGTCGCGCAAGATCGCGCTCGCGAACCGCTATCCGGCGATCGACGTGCTCGCGAGCCTGTCGCGCGTGATGCCGCTCGTCGCGAGCCGCGCGCACCAGCATGCGGCCGCGCGCGTGCGCGAGCTGATCGCGAAGTACCAGGAGATCGAGCTGCTCGTGCAGATCGGCGAATATCGCGAAGGCAGCGACCGGCTCGGCGATCTCGCGCTGCGCGCGCGTGACGCGATCGGTGCGTTCTGCGCGCAGGCGTCGGACGAGGACGTGCGCTTCGACACGCTGCTCGCGAAGTTGACGAAGCTGGCGAACGATCATGTCTGAAGCCGACGACCGCCTCGTGCTCGCGACGCTCGCGCGCCTGAAGCGCGTGCGCGAGATGCGCAGCCAGATCGCACGCGTCGCGGCCGCGCGCCAGCAGGGCATTGCCGCGCAGAGCCGGCGCGCGCTGGCGGCCGCGCAGGCGCAGCTCGCGCAGCAGGTCGCCGCGAAGGCGGCGATCCAGACGCGCCTCGCCGACGACGTGCGCGAAGCGCGTGCATTGCAGAACGCGGCGGCCGATACGCGCACGTTCGACCGGCATATCGGCACCGCGAACGCGTCGGTGAGCGAGGCCGCGCACGTGCATCGCGGTCACGAAGCGACACTCGCCGACCTGCAGCGCGCCGCGCGCAAGGCGCAGGCCGCCGAGGACAAGCTGGAGAAAGCCGGCGAGAAGGCGCTGCACGCGCGCGCCGCGCGAGTCGAGCGCGATGCCGACGAAGTCGCGGACGGCTATGCGGTGCGACGCTTCGCGACGGCGGGCGCATGGGCGGCCGGCGCGGGCGACGCGACCGGTCATGCGTCCACGCCGCCGGAGGCCGCCGCCGCGTTCGATGCGGCCATGACCGAAGCGGAAACGGGCGCCGACATCGCTGCTGAAACCACCGGTGCAACCGACGCGTCCGCCGCGCCCGACGATCCCGCGCCGCCCGCCGCCGCGGAGCGCCGATGCTAGACCCGGCCTCGGGCTTCAACGACGTCGCGGGCATGCTGCGGCCGCTGCTCTACGTGATGCCGCGCCTGTTGCCGATCATGTTCGTCGTGCCGGTATTCAACGAGCAGATCGTCACGGGGCTCGTGCGCAACGGTGTCGCCGTCGTGATCGCCGCGTTCGTCGCGCCGGCGATCGACGCCGCACAGGTGGCCGCGTTGCCGTTCCTGATGTGGTGCCTGCTCGTCGCGAAGGAGGCGATGGTCGGCATGTTGCTCGCGGGCGCGTTCAGTGCGGTGCTGTTCGCGATCCAGGGCGTCGGCTACCTGATCGATTTCCAGACCGGCAGCGGCAGCGCCGCGTTCTTCGATCCGATGGGCGGGCATGAGGGCGGCCCGACGTCGGGATTCCTGAATTTCGTCGCGATCGCGCTGTTCGTCACCGCGGGCGGGCTGCAGGTGCTCGTGCAGCTGTTCGCGCAGTCGTATGCGTGGTGGCCGATCGGCTCGCTCGGCCCCGATTTCTCGTCGATGCTGCAGACCTTCATCGTGCGCCAGACCGACACGATCTTCGAATGGATGGTGAAGCTCGCCGCGCCGGTGACGATCGTGCTGGTGCTCGTCGAGCTCGGCATCGGCCTGGTCGGGCGCGCGGTGCCGCAGCTCAACATCTTCGTGTTCTCGCAGCCGCTGAAGAGCGCGCTCGCGCTGCTGATGATGGTGCTGTTCCTGCCGGTGGTGTACGCGTCGCTGCATGCGCTGCTGAGCCCCGACAGCGGATTGATGGCGCTGCTGCGCGCGCTGTTCGCCGCGCACGGCGGCGCGTGAGCGCGACGGAGCCGCGATGGCCGAAAAGAACCAGAAGCCGACCGCGAAGCGCCTGCGCGAGGCGCGCGAGAAAGGCGATGTGCCGAAGAGCGCGGAGACGATTTCGTCGGCGTTCTTCGTCGGCGTGTGCGTCGCGCTCGCGGTGGGCATCGGCGCGCTGTTCGCGCGGCTGCAGGCGCTGTTCCGGCTCGTGTTCGATGCGGTCGGCGCGGCCGACCCGTCCACGCGGATCGCGGTGCTGATCGACGGCGCCGCGCGCGACTGGGCGACGCTGTCCGCGCAGATCGTCGCGGCCGGGCTGCTCGCGGGCCTGCTGGCGGGCTTCGTGCAGGTCGGCGGCGTGATGGCGTGGAGCCGCCTCGTGCCGCAGCTGTCGCGGCTCAACCCGGCCGAGGGGATGAAGAACCTGTGGTCGCTGCGCAACCTCGTCAATCTCGCGAAGATGCTGCTGAAGACGGCGCTGCTCGTCGCGACGCTCGGCTGGCTGATCGTCGAGTCGCTCGACCCGTCCGTGCAATCCGGCTTCACGCGGCCGATCTCGATCCTCGCGTTGATCGTGAAGCTGCTGATGCTGCTGTTCGGCTGGGCCGCGCTGATCTACATCGTGATGGCATTGATCGACATCGTGCACCAGCGGCACGAATTCAACCAGAAGATGAAAATGTCGATCGACGAAGTGCGGCGCGAGCACAAGGAGGACGAAGGCGATCCGCACATCGCGGCGAAGCGCCGGCAGCTCGCGCGCGAAGTGCAGTTCGCGTCGCTGTCCGAGCGGATCGGCTATGCGTCGGTGGTCGTTTATTCGTCACGCGTCGCGGTCGCGCTGTATTACGGCGGGATCGGCACGCTGCCGTGGGTGCTCGCGCGCGGCGAGGGCGACGCGGCCGAGCGGATCGTGCGTGCCGCGCGCGACGAACTGCGCCCGACGCTCGCGAACGTCGGCCTCGCGCAGGCGCTGTACGAGACGACGCCCGAGAACGGCACGATCCAGCCGCAACATTTCCGCGAGGTTGCGCAGTTGCTGAAATGGGCGACCGGCGCGGGCTGACGCGTGCGACGGCGGCCGCTTCGGCATGCCACCCCTTTTTCCGTTGCGCGCACGCGCGTGGCCATGCGTTCCCGTTCGATATGACCCCTTGAATGATCATGCCCGCGCGGTGCTTGACGTTATTTTTTTCTGCCTGGTGCGGAAGTTCACCAGTGAATTATTGCTGATTTATTTCTTCGTAATATGGCTCGACCGTCACGCCGGACGGCGGGCCGCGAGGTTGCGCCACGTGTGACGAACATGGTCAACAGGGGCAGACAAATCAATGTGCGGAATCGACGGCTTTCTGAATAGCGTCGCCTTCGATGAGGAGACAGCGCGCGGCACGCTCGCGCGGATGACGGCAAGCCTCGCGCATCGCGGGCCGGACGGGCAGGGGATCTGGGTCGACCCGGAGGCCGGCATCGCGCTCGGCCACCGGCGGCTCGCGATCGTCGACCTGTCGGTGCACGGCCGACAGCCGATGGCATCCGCGTGCGGTCGCTTCGTCATGGTCTTCAACGGCGAAATCTACAACCATCGCGAACTGCGCGCGGAACTCGAGCGTGCAGGACGCGCACCGGCGTGGCGCGGCCACTCCGACAGCGAGGTGCTGATCGCGGCGATCGTCGCGTGGGGTGTCGAGGCGACGCTGCGGCGCGCGACCGGCATGTTCGCGTTCGCGCTGTGGAACCGCGCGTCGCGGGTGCTGACGCTCGCACGCGACCGGATCGGCGAGAAGCCGCTCTATTACGGCCGGATCGGCGACGCGCTCGTGTTCGCGTCCGAGCTCAAGGCGCTGCGCGGCTATCCGGGCTTCGACGGCACGATCGATCGCGACGCGCTGTGCCTGTACCTGCGCCAGTCGAGCGTGCCCGCGCCTTACACGATCTATCGCGGCATCCACAAGCTGCCGCCGGGCACCTTCATCCAGTTCGAACATGCGCGCGACACGCCACGCGTCCGCACGTACTGGACGCTCGAACAGGCCATCGCGGATGGCCGCGCGCAGCCGTTCGAGGGCAGCGCCGACGAAGCGGTCGGCCAGCTCGACACGATCCTGCGCCAGGCGGTTGCACGGCAGATGGAAGCGGACGTGCCGCTCGGCGCCTTCCTGTCGGGCGGCATCGATTCGTCGGCGATCGTCGCGCTGATGCAGGCGCAATCGGCGGCGCCGGTCGACACGTTTACGATCGGCTTCCACGAAGCCGGCTACGACGAAGCCGGTTACGCGAAGGCGGTCGCGCGCCATCTCGGCACGCGCCATACCGAACTCTACGTGACGGCCGACCATGCGCTCGGCGTCGTGCCGAAGCTGCCGTCGATCTACGACGAGCCGTTCTCCGATGCGTCGCAGATTCCGACTTTCCTCGTGTCGGAGCTGACGCGCCGGCACGTGAAGGTGAGCCTGTCCGGCGACGGCGGCGACGAGCTGTTCGGCGGCTATACGCGCTACTTCCTGACGCCGCGCCTGTGGCGCAAGCTGCATCGCGTGCCGGCGGCCGTGCGTGCGCGGATCGCCGCCGCGCTGCATGCGTTGCGGCCCGATCACGCCGACCAGCTCGCGGCCGTCGCGCAGGGTGCGTGGGGCAGCGTGGAGGCGCGCGAATCGGCGACGCGCATCGGCGACCGCCTGCACAAGCTCGGCCACGTGATGACCGCCGAGAGCCGCATCGGGCTGTACCGGCTGCTGATGTCGTCGGTGCATCATCCGGAACGCCTCGCGCTGTCGGGGCACGAACCGCCGACGCCGCTCGACACGGTGTCCGCGTGGCCCGAGCATTTGAGCTTCGCCGAGCAGGCGATGGCGATCGATACGCTCACCTACCTGCCGACCGACATCCTCGCGAAGGTCGATCGCGCGGCGATGGCGGTCAGCCTCGAAACGCGCATGCCGTTCCTCGATCATCACGTCGTCGAATTCGCGTGGCGCGTGCCGGCGGCGGTGCGCTTGCCGGAAGGGCAGTCGAAGGCGCTGCTGCGCCGGCTGCTCGACCGGTACGTGCCGTCCGCGCTGATCGACCGGCCGAAGCAGGGCTTCTGCGCGCCCGTCGACCACTGGCTGCGCGGCGCGCTGCGCGACTGGGCCGAGGCGCTGCTGCGGCCGTCGCGGCTGCGCGAGGAGGGCTTTTTCGACGCGGCGGCGGTCGACCGCCTGTGGCGGCAGCACCAGACCGGCCGGATGAACTGGCAGCACCAGCTGTGGACGGTGCTGATGTTCCAGGCATGGCTGGAGCATCAGCGCGCGGGGTGACGCGGCACGGCGGTCGGCCGATGCGCGGCCGGGCCGCGGTCAGCCGACGATCAGCGGCGTGCCGATCGCGAGGTGGGCCGGATCGGCGGCCACCGCCGGATTGAGCTGCAGGATTTCCCGGAGTGCCGCCGTGTCCTGCTCCGCGCGCGACATCGCCTGCCGATCCGCGGGCGGGACGTGCGCGGCGTCGAGCAGCGAATCGCGATGCTGGTCGGCGATCACCCACAGCGAATCCCCGTCGACGACGAAATAGCGCGGCGGCTGCGTTGACGGGCTGGCCGACGGCGTCGACGCGGGCGGCGTCGGCGTGGCCGACCCGGACGGCCCGGGTGCCGGCTGCGCGCTCGCGGACGGCGTGGCCGACGGCGACGGGGCGGACGACGACGCGCTCGGTGACGGCGACGCGCTGCCGCCCGGCGGCGCGACGTTCGACTTCGGCACCGGCTTGCCCTTGTCGTCGAAGAACGTGTAGATCCAGTTGCCGACGTAGATCGCGATCGGCACGAGCACGATCGCGGTCGGAATCCGGCCGGTGATCGCCTTGGTCGCGTTCGGGAAATGTGTGTCGATGCGCGCGAGCGCGAGCAGTGTCGCGGAGGTTGCGCCCGACAGCGCGAGCGGGACGTTCGAATGGATCGTCGCGTGCGCGCCGATGAACGCGCCCGTATAGCCGGCCGCGACCGACACGACATCCGACGTCGCATCGATCGCGCGCACCAGCCGGCTGCGGCGGTCGAGCGACAGGTTGCGCGTCGCGCCGAGATGGATGGCGGCCGTATAGCCGAGACCGAGCAGCGCGCCGACGCCGCCGAGCACCGGCACGATCGACGGATCCGTGAACAGGTTGTGGATCGCGGTCTCGCCGATCCCGACGTAGCCGGCCAGCGCCGCCGAGCGCCCGAGCTTGCCGAAGAAGCGGCGCGGGTTGCCGTGGTGCATCTGCTGGATCGACGTGCCGCCGAGCACGCCCTGCATCTGCGCGATCATGTCGTTCGCGATCATCTTCGTATAGGTGACCACGTCGTCCGCCGGCACTTTCTGCTTCTCGTGCAGCACGATCAGCTGGTTCACCTTGGCGCGCGCCTCGCTGGCCAGCAGCCTGAGCGACGCGCCGCGCGTGTCGCGGTCCATCTCGTGCGCGGCGAGCTGGCTGTCGAGCCCGCGCACGAAGCGATCGAGCACGCGCCGGAACAGCCGCGGATCGCCATCCTGCAGCGCCCGCACGGAATCCTGGTGCAGGGCCTGCACGAGACGGCCGGTGCGCGCGCCGACGAACATCGCGTTGCTCGTCTGCTTGAACTCGGGCGACGCGAGGCCGAACTGGTGCGCGCCGAAGCCGACCCCGAAGCCCACGCCGACGCCGGCCAGCATCGACAGCACGTTTTCCCGCGTGAACCACGACCGCAGCCGGCCCGCCTGCTGCAGCCGCAGCGCGTTCAGTTCCGCATGCGCGGCCTGCTCGGGCGTCAGCGGCGGTTCGGCTGGCGCGGCGGGGGCCGGCCGGTTCGACTGGCTGCTGACGAGGCGGCTGTCGCTGAGCGGCTTCGCGTCGTCGACCAGCAGCTCGGGCCGTTGCACGACCTCGCGCCAGTCGGGTTGCGACGAGAAGGGGCGCCTGCCGATGGTCCGGCTCTGCTGCGGCTTGTCGAGCTTGCTGCCGACGTCGCGCTGCCAGTCTTCGGTAAAGCGCCGCACCTTCGAGGTCGGCGCGGGCGCGTTGGCCGGGTCCGCTTGCCAGGCCTTCGTTGCGTAGTCGGCGACCGCGTAGCGCGCACGATTCAGCAGCTTCGTCGTGTTGCCTTCGTACAGGCGGCTGACGAGCGAGCCGATCTCGTCGGGCGTCATCCCGCTGTCGCGGCCGATCCGGTCGATCTCGGCGAGCAGCATCTGGTGCTGTTCGACCAGCGTGTCGGGATCGACGCGCTCGAAGACGCGGGTCAGCGCGTCGCCGCCATGGATCCGCTCGAACGCGGCGTGGTTGCGCTTGCCCGCGTGCGGGCCGGCACGCTCGACGAGCATCTTCGCGAGCGCGCTCGTCAGGTCCTGGTTGGCGATGAAGTCGGCGCCGTGCGTCGCGTACGACAGCCCGACGTGCACCCAGTTCAGCGCCGGCCGGTCGAGCAGCGCGTTCACGAGTTCGACGTGACCGGCGCCCGGCACCGGTTCCGGCACGGCATCCCAGCCGTGGAACGTCACCATCACGTGCGGCGCGTTTTCGCGCGGGTGCTGGTTCGCCCACTTCTCGAGCAGCGACGCGAGCCGCACGTAGTCGTGATACTGGTCGTTCGTGCCGGCCTGGTAGCGCTCGTCGGTACGCGACACCAGCGCACGGCCCGACGCGGTTTCGAGCCGCAGCAGGAAGCCGCCTTCGGCCGCGGCGTCGAGCCATGCGTGCAGGTTTTTCTCGGTCAGCTCGTCGAGATGCACGACGTGGCCGTTCTCGCCGGTGATCGTCGCGTCGGTGTAGTCCAGCTTCGCGCGCGTCTGGTCGCCGAGCCGCTTCACGTCGTCGACGAAGTCCTGGTCGTGCTTCTTGCCCTGGGCCGCCGCGAGCGTATGCGGATCGACGACGAGCGTGACGGCCGCGCCCGCCGCGCCGTTGCGGCGGAGCTGGGCCAGGAACGCCTGCGGATCATCGGACAGCCGGTACGCGCGGCTCATCGGCGCGACGCGATATTGCACGTCGCGGCTCGACCTGAAAAACGCACGCATGATCTGCCGGTCGATGGCGGCGGCCGCGCTCAGCTTGCGCTGCATGTCCTTCCAGCGCGGCACCGGTGCATAGCGCGCGCCGCCCGTCGCATAGTCGCGTGCGACGCCGAGCCATTTGCCGAGCCCGGTCCATCCCTTCGCGTCGGCCATCGTCACCGGCGGCGCGGTGTCGCCCGGCGTGTCCTCGAATTCGAGCGGGCCGGCGCGCGTGTTGCCTTCGCGCTCGATGAACGCCTTGAGCCGCGCGATATGCGCGAGCGGGTCGGGCATGCCGCCGTCGCCGTAGCGCCGCTTCCATTCAATCTGCGTCGAGCTGACGAGCGCCGGCTGGTATGGCTTGATTTCGAGCACCGGATGCTCGGGCAGGGGCGCGTTGCGCCTGCGTGCGGCTTCGATCTCGCGGTCGATGCCCCGCTGCGTGGCGTTGCGTTCGCGTACGGCCGCGGCTTTTTCCTGCCTGGCCCATTTGCGCAGCGTATCGACCAGGTTGCGGCTCGACGCGCCCTGCAGCTTCGTGAGCCGGTCGATCTGCCGGTTCAGCGCATCCACGCGCGTGCCGGCCGCATACGTGTCGACGCCGTCCGGCTTGAGCTCGGTGAGCAGCAGATGGACGTCGGCGCCGTAGGGCCCGCGGCCGATCGGCGACGCGTCGAGCGGCACGCCGGCCCCGCTCGTGTCGCGCCAGTCGTCGTACCAGAGCAGGTTGCCGGCGGCGTCGGGCACGAGCACGCCGTCGGGCGCGTCGAGCTGGTGCGCGATCGGCTCGCCGGTGCGGTACACGTAGATCCGGTGCGTGTCGGGGGCCAGCATGCCGTGCTCGGCGAGCGTCAGCAGATGCACGGCGTTCGGGCCGCTGAAGTCGAGCGCGTGGTTCGCGCCGGCGGGCAGCATGTGCGCTTCGACCAGCGCGTCGCGCAGCGTCGGGCGGGACGGGGCGGGGGCGCGGGCGCCGGCCCGCGTGGCCGGGACGGGCTGCGCATGGGGCGCCGCCGATCCCGACGGCAGGGCGCCCGGCGTCGCCTGCCGCTTCAGCAGCGCAGCGGCGCGGGCGCGCGTCAGCAGCGCGACGCGGTGGCTCGCGTCGAGGGTCCACGCGATCGTGGTCTGGCTGACATAGCGCGGGCGCAGGCGCGACGGCAGGCGGTCGGCCTTTTCCTTCGGCGCCTTGACCGGATCGAAGCGGCCGATGCGCGCCATCATGTCGGCGCCGATCTCCGTCGCGATGAACGAGACGCCGCGCTGGCGGGCGCGCGACAGCGGAATCCGGTGGCGCGGGCCGCCCGGACGCATCCGCGCATTCACGCGGCGCTGGAACGCGTCGTCGAGCGTGCGCGGGGTGACGCGGGTGCCGTCGAGCGGCGCTTTGGCCTCGTAGTACCACACCTGGCTGTTCGGGTCGCGCGTCGCATGGCCGAGGATCTCGCCGGTTTTCCGGTCGACCGCGTAGATCGTATCGGCGTTGCGCGCGTTCGCGATCGCCTTGTTGGCGTTCGAATAGTGCTTGACCGAGCCGAGCGCGTCGATCGCGTCCGCGAGCGCGTCGTCGACGCGGCCCGCGTGCGTGAATTCGATCGTGTCGCCGTCGTGCGCCGGCTCGATCTTCGACGGGCCGCCCAGGCTCTTCAATTCGGCGAGCGGCACCTTCGATACGTAGAAATCGAAGTCGAGTCGTGCTGCCGCGGCCTCGTTGCGATTCCGCGCATCGAGCGCGAGCGACAGCGCATCGTCGAGTGTCTTCCGGCCCGCGCGTTTGAGCGACCGGTCGGCATGGGTGATCTTGATCGCGCCGTTCGCATCGACCTGCGCCTCGGCGACGAACTTCGGCGGCGAGCCGGCGCTCGGCGTGCCGGCTCGGGAGATCAGCACGTAGGTACTGCGCCCGGTTTCCCGGACGAGGTTGCGCAGTTCCGGCAGGCTGTTGCCTTCGACGCGCGTCAACGTGCGTAACCCGCGTTCGTCGAGCCAGGCGCGTGCGCGCTTCATTTTTGCGCTTTCGCGTGCGCGCCCGCCGCCGGCGGCGCCCGATGCACCCGATGCGCGGTTACCGGCCCCCGGCGCGGCAAGCTTCGGCAGTCGCGCGTCGCCGGTCAGCGCGCGCGCCTGCTCGGCGTACAGCACGCGATAGGTCGGATTGCCGGGCAGCGACGTGCGCGTGTCGCCGAACTGGTCCGCGAGGGCCTGCAGCGCGGCCGGGTCGCCGCTCTCGTACGCGTGGCGCGCGGCGCGCGCGAGTGCGTCCGGCAGCTGCACGTGGGCCGCGATGTCGCCGCCGCCCGCCGCGAGGATCTCGTCGCGTACGCGGTACGCGTTGACCTGCGCGCGCGCTTCCGCGAGCAGCAGGCTGCGCACGTACGCTTCGGGGCTCGTGTGATCGAGGCCGAGCGCATTGGTCGAGATGTCGACGCTATGCTGCGCCTCGTGCGCGAGCGCGAATACCAGCGTGCCGGCACGCCGCGTGTTGCCGTCGAGGACGATCACGCGCCGTTCGGCGTCGACGGACTGGCCTGCGCCGCGCGCGCCGAGCTTCACTGTCCAGCCGTCCTGCTTCGCGAGCCGCATCTGCGCCATCAGCGTCGGCGAACGCGACGCGAGCGCGTGCGCGCGCATGCGCAGCACGACGCCGCGGAAGGTCGTGACGACGCGCTCGATGACGCCGCGCCGCGGCGCGTAGGCGCCGTGCTCGGTCATCTCCGGGTGCGCGAGACGGATGCGCCCGGTCTGGAGTCCATAATGAATCTTCGCGGCGACGTCGTCGATCCGTTCGAGTACGCTGCCGTCCGGGTCGGCCTCGTGCATGACCTCGCCGGGGTCGTGCAGCATCACCTCGCCGGTGCGGCCGAACAGCACCTGGAAGTCATACAGCAGATGGTGCTGCGCGGTGACGCGGCGAATCTTGCCGAGATCGGCCAGGCCGTCGTGCGACACCACGCTTGGCAGGCCGAGGTCGAATTCGACGTCGACGCTGCTGAGCTGGGCGGACGGCTTCAGCACGACGCCGATGCGATTGGCGACCGTGAACGGCCCGTCGGTCGTGCTGGTCGGCAGCTTGTAGGTCTCCTTGAGTTCGTGCAGCCCGGCCTGTTCGAGGCCGACCGCTTCGTACGCGTTGACGATGCCGCGGGGCGTGCCGTTGCGATAGATTCCGACGGCCTGTCCGGCACCGCCGTCGAACACGGTCTTGTCCGCGCCGGAACCGAGCACCGGGCCGAGGTAATCCGCCGGGTCGACGACGCGCGACGGGTCGCCGGTGACATGCAGGCGATCGCGTGCCGTGTCGACCGACAGCTCGCCGAGCGACGGCTGGCGATAGGCGGCCGGCGTGTAGCGGTTCAGGCCGGACAGGTCGGTCAGCGCGCCGGCTTCGCCGACGGCATCCGGATGCGCCGCGTAGATCGTGCGTTGCCACAGGTTCGCGAGTTGTGCGGCCGCGCCTTCGTTCGCGTGGCGGGCCGACAGGATCGTCGTATATCCCGGGTCGGGCGGCGGCGGGTTGAGCAGCGTGAACGTGTGCGGATCGACCGGCCGCCCGTCGGGGCCGAGCAGCGTGCCGCCACGCAGCGATTCGGCCGGCACGATGGCGATCTGGTTGCGCGGATCGAGCCGGATGGGCTCGTCGCTGCGCAGGAACGACAGCGTGTCGAGCGCGGGCGGGCCGCCCGCGCCGAACGGCGATGCATTGCGCTCCACATGGTCGTTCGTCCACGCGACGCGCTGCGCCTGGATCTCGCGCATCGAACGCGGCGCGTCGCCGGCCGCCTGCGCGTCCTGCGGTGCGGGCATCGTGCGAGCCGCCTGCGCCGCGCCGCGATCGAACGCGTCGCCGTAGAACGCTTCGTAGTGCTGCCCGTGCGCGCCCGACACCGGCAAACGCGCGAATGCGTCGGCCAGCGTCGCGACGGTGCCCGCGTAGTCGTGCGACGGCTGCCACGCATCGGCGACCGCCTGGATCGCGTCGGGCAGCTTGACGTGCGCGGCGATGTCGACGCCGCTCTTCATCTGGATTTCGTAGCGCGCCTCGAACGCATTGAGCTGCGCGCGCGCCTCCGCTTCGAGCGCCTTGCGCGTGAAGCGGCGCCGGCCGCTGTAGTCGAGCCCGAGCGAGCCGTCGATCGCCTCGACCGCATGCTTGGCTTCGTGCGCGAGCGTGTAGGTCATCGATTCGGGGTGCGTGAGCGCGCCGTCGATCGTGACGCGCTTCTTGCCGGCATCGATCCGGCTGCCGCCGCCGCGCTTGCCGACCCGCACGCGCCAGCCGTTGTCGTCGAGCATGCGCAGTTGCTGCGCGAGCGTGCCCGACTGTTGCGCGAGTGCACTGACCTCGTTCGGCAGCGGCGCGCCGCCGAACCGCATCTGCAGCCGGGCGACGAGCCCGGGCTTGTCGCCGGACGGCGCGACCTCGGTCGTTTCCGGGTGCGCGAGCGTCACGTCGCCGCGTTCGACACCGCGCTCGAGGAGTTGCAACTGGTCGTCGACACGGTCGTGCGTGCCGCGGTAGCCGTCGTTGCCGGTTTCGATCCGGCCCGGGTCCGTCATCAGCAGGCGGCCGTCGTGATAGATACCCTGGACGTCGAAGTACAGGCGATTCTCCGCGATGAGCGTCTTGAGCGCCCGCAGCTGGTCGAGCGTCCCGGCCTTCAGCGTCGACGGCAGCACGCCGCGCTCGACATCCTGCGTATGCAGCGCACCGCGCGGCTGGTACAGCACCGCGACGCGATTCGCGTGCGAGAACGGGCCGTCCATCGACACGGTCGGCAGGTCGAAGCGGCCGCGCAGCAGCGCAAGGCCGGCCTGCTCATTGAGCGCCGCGTTGCGCTGCTGGCTGCGCGTGCTGGTCAGGTCCTCGTACAGGCCGAGCACCGCGCCGCGGCCGAGCGCGAAGCCGCCTTTCTCGTTGCCGAACGCGATCAGCGCGCCGAGATGCTCGGCGAGATCGACCGGCTTGCCGGTATCGGCATGGAACACGGTCGTGCCGTCCGCGCGCAGCGGACCGAGATCGACTTCGGGGTGCGGCGCGGGGTCGTAGCGCAGGTAGCCGCTCGTCGCGCGCAACGTGCCGTCGGCCGCGAGCGCGTCGCGCGGCGCGACGAACACCGGCCGGTTCCACACGTTCGCGAGTTCGGGCGCAAGCTTCGCGTCCGCATGCTCGGCGATCAGCACGATCGGTTCCGCCATGTCGGCCGGCGCGCGAAACGCGTAGCGGGCATCGAGCGCGAGTTCGTGCCCGCCGACCGGTACGCCGTCGCGCGTCGCGAACGCGCCGCCCGCGCGGTCGTTGCGCACGACGTACAGCGTGCGGCCGCCGTACTCGTGCTGCTCGACGAGCGGCCGGCGCGACGCCAGCGTTACGTCGGCGTCGCGCGCGACGAAGCCGGGCGACAGCGGCGACGTCTCGAGCGCGTTGAGGATCGTCCACGCGACCCGCTCGCGGAACGTCAGCGGCTTGAGTGCGCCGCCCGCGCCGGACTCGGCCGGATCGGCGACGCGCCGGTAATTGATCGTGCGCGCGTCGCCGCTGCGGCGGTTCGTATTCGACGCGAGCCGGGCCTCGTGGTCGTTCTCGGCGGCGCGTTCACGCACGTCGGCCGACGTGCGGCGCGTTTGCGCGGTTGCTCGCGAGGTCGCGGCCGCCGGCTCGTCGGCGGTGGCCGCCGCGCCGGCCGCGTCGGTCGCGCGTGCGGCGACCGGAGTCGTGCGGCCCGTTTCGTCGGGCGGCTGCGCGTCGCCTTGCGACGGCGCAACCGGCGTCGTGGCAGGGCGGGGCTGTGCGATGTCGTGCGCGTACTTGAGCTCGATGCCGTCGGACAGGCTGAGTCCGCCGTGTTCGTCGGCCGAGATGCGCGCATCCGTCTCGTACCGGTTGAAGCGCGTCAGCGTCAGGCCCTTCACGCGCTCGCCGAGCGTGATCGTGCCGTCCTGGTCGAGAAACGCGGTCGATTCGGTCCTGCCGCGCGCGCCGGTGTTGACGTCGTTGCCGCGGTTGAGCACGCGGATCGGCACGCCGTCGTAGGTGAGGATCTTGTTGCCGACCATCAACGTGCCGTCTTTCGCGACGGTGATCGAGCGGCCGTCGAGCGTCGCCTGCTGGCGGCCGACACGCAGCGTATCGAGGGCCGCGTACTTGTCCTTGCCGACCGTCACGCGTTGGTCGCCGATCGAGACGGCCTGGTTGCCGAGGTCGCGCGCGCCGAAGCTGCCGGTGCGGCGCACGATACCGGTCGACAGTGCCTTGATCCGCTGCGGGCCCGCCGCGAGCCCCGCGTTGAGCAGGAACGACGTCGCATCGCCGGACAGCCGGTCGGTGTGGCCGGTCGCGAGGTCGTAGCCGAACTGGCCGGCCGCGTCGGCCGCGCCGCCGTAGGCGGAGGCTTTCGTCGCGAATTGCGTGCCGCTCTTCACGCGCGACGCGAATTGCTCCGCATCGCCGCCGAAGCGCTGCACGAGCTTTTCGGCCGTGGTGGTGCGGCTCGCGAACGACAGCGCTTCGCCGAACTTGCCGACGCCGAGCGGCACGAGATTCAGGTAGTCCGCGCGGGCGCCCGCATCGAGCGGGTTGATCGTGCGGTCGTGCTCCATCCGGTTGGCGAGGTCGTAGCCCGAGTTCACGACGGCCGCCGTCGCGGACGTATACATCAGCCCCGTGCCGACCGCGTTGAGCGCGATGCCGAGCGGGGCGCCGAACACCGTGGCGTCGAGCAGGCCGCCGCCCACTTCGAGCGCGAGGCCGCCGATCAGCATGCCGAGGTTCACGTCGCCGGCGCCGAGCGTATGCATCACGCTTTCCCACCAGCTGTCGTCGTGCGCGCTGTTGTGACGGTCGATCTGCGCGACGCCGTTCGCGTCGTAGCCGGTAGCGATGTCGAGCGTGCCGTTCGACGACAGCTCGTTGTCGTCGAGGAAATTGCCGATGTCCGAATACTTCGAGCCCTGGTCGTCGACGTAGTGCGTGTCGCCGTTCGCGTTCGTGACCTTGAAGATCGCGCTCGTCATCAGGCCGGCGTCCTTCGACGCGTAGACGATCGGCATCACGTTGACGCGCGTGCCCGCGCCGCCGCCCACCTTCAGCAGCTCGTTGCGTACCTTGTCGATCGACTCGAGTTTCTTGCCGTCGGTGAACTGCGCGGCATGCGGATCGCTGGACGTGCTGTCCGGCGACAGCCCGATCGCGACGCCCACGAGGTTGCGCTGCTGCGTGTCATCGAGCTTCCCGAAGTCGATCGTCGCACCGTGCTGCGTGGCTTCGCCGGCCTTGTCGAGCAGCGATTGCGACAGCTCGCTGCGGTGTGCGCCGAAGAAGTCGGACAGCGCTTTCGCGTAGTCCTTCTGGTCGGATTCCGTCTTCGGGTTGCGCAGCCGCTCGTCGAGATGCGCGTCGAATTCGTTGAACAGCACCTGCTGATGCAGCGTTTCGCCGAGCATCTGGTCCTGCTGGACGTCGCGGTTCGCCTGGTCGAGGGCCGCGCGCGCATCGGTCAGCTGTTGCGCGTACGGATTCACGACGAACGGAACGGGCGCGGTCAGCGGGATGTTCTTCGGCGTGCCGTCGGGTTTCGTCACCGCCAGCACGCTCGGCGTCGGGCCGATGCCGTGATCGCGGTTCCACTGGTCGTACTGGGCCTGCAACCCGTCGACCTTGATCTGCAGATCCGACTGCTTCGCCTGCGCGTCGGCGAGCGCCTGCTTCGTCGCGCGCTCGTTGACGGTCGCCGTCATCCGGTCGTCGGCCTGATGCAGTGCCGACGCGATCGTCTTCAGCCCCTTGATCTCGAGCGGCGTCGGATCGTTCACAAGACACATCGTGCGGTGGTCGTACTGGTCCTGCACGCCGGCGGCGACGTCGTCATAGTGGATCGCGAGCGCGTTGCCGTATGCGGCGACGTAGCCGTCGTGCGCGAGGCTCGCGGCATCCTTGGCCTTCGACAGTTGCGCGGCCGCGTCGTCGACGCCGAGGTCGGCGCGCGGATCCACGAGTTTCACGCCAGGATGGTCGTGGCGCCATTGCGTGGCGCTCTTCTGCGTGGCGTCGTAATTCGCCTGCTGCTCGGTGACCTGGCGATTCGCATACAGCATCTGCAGATAGCCGCCGCTCACGCGCGCGCTCGCCTGGGCGTGGTTCAGCAGGTTACGCTGCGCATCGACCGTCGTGCTCATCACGGTCGGGCCGTACTTGCCGGACACCGTGTTGTACGTGATCTGGACGTCGGCGAGATTCGCCGCGTCGGTCGCGGCGTTCAGGCAGGCGTTCGCATAGTTGGCGTCGTCGGCCGCGCCGGCCAGCGCCTTCTGCGCGTCGTCCGGATTCATCGCCGCCGGCGCGTCGATCATGCGGCCGAGCGGCGCGAGCTGGTCGTTGACGCGCGCGATGCCGGCATCCATCGCGTCCGAATAGTCGCCGTTCGACGCATACGACTGCAATTGCGCGAGGGCGAGGTTCGAGTTCGCGATGTCGGCGTTGTGGCGCGCCTTCGCTTCGGACAGCTTCGCATCCGCGCGCTGCCACGTGTCGTAGGCCTGTTTCTGCTGCGGCGTCCAGGTGTCCTGCGACGCCTTCGTCGGATCGTCGCCGATGCCGGGCACGGCGGCCTTCAGCTTGTCGAGCGCGTCATTCGCGTTCGCCTGCGCGGAGCCGGCCTGCTTCGGGTCGAGCGCGGCGTTGTCGTGATCGGCCTGTTGCGCATACGCGATCATGTAGCCGGCGTCGGTCGTGACGTCGAGCTCCTTCTCCGCCTTGGCGGTGGCCGTGTGCGCCTGGTCGTACGCGGTGCGGGCCTGGTCGATCGTGGCCTGCGACGATTGCGGATCGTTCTGCGCGGCGGTGAGCGCCGTCTGCTTGCCCTGTTCATCCTTCAGCGCGTCGTCGAACTTCGTCTGCGCCCCCTGGATCGCGGTCTGCGCGGCCTTCGTGAGCGGATCGTCGACCGTGATGTCCGGCGCGGTGGGCCGGTATTGCTCGGCGAGGCTCTGGATCAGCGACGTCGCGGACGAGATTTCGGCATTGGTCGGCTTCGACGGATCGCTGTCGGGCGTGACCTGCACGGTGAGCGGCGGGGCCGGCGGCGCGGTGGCCTGCTGTTTCGACGGGTCGCTCGACTGCTGGGCGGCCTGGCTCGCCGCCTTCGCGCGTTCGGCTTCGAGCGTACGCTCGAGGAACGCCATCCAGTTGACGCCCATCCCGACGCCGTCGATGTCCAGCATGAAAGTCTCCTGTCAGGCCGCCGTGGCGTGCGGATGCATGCGACCCGGCGCCCGGCACTTGCCGCCGATTCGAGTGTACGGACCGGGGCGCGCACCGCGCGGCGCCAGTTTCGTAGCAGTGCGATGCGTGCGGCGCGCACGGGGCCTGACGGCTACGAAATGCGCATCAGCGGGGCCGGCGTGTTGCGCCGCACCGTTACTCGTCGAGACACTTCACGCACAGCCGCTTCGCCTGGCTGGCCGCGAGCCCGCGGCACATCATCACGACCGGGCGGGCGTGGCACGACGGCGCGTCGGCGGACGCGGCGGGCGACGGCAGCCGGCGTGCCCGCTCGGGCGGCGTGGTCGCGGCCGCGTCCATGCGCCGCTGGCGCGCGGGCGGCGGCGTGTCGCTGACGACGGGAATCGGCCCGACGCCGCCTTCGCGCGCGTTGCGCTGCGCGCTGGCGACGACGCGGCTCACGTAGCCGCTCGAGAAGCCGGTCGTGAAGTTGCCGCTGTAGTAGCACGACAGCGCCGCGCGCAACGCGGCCTGCGTGGCGCGACCGGTGCCCGACGAGCGCGCGAAGCATTCGGTCAGGATCGCGCCGCCGGCCCGCAGGTTGCGGCACGGTTCGAACATCGTCGCTTCATCGAGCCCGTATTTCGTGAAATTGCGCTCGTTCACCTGCGCAAGGCCGACGCTGTAGCTGAAACCGCGCGCCGCGAGGTCGCGCGCGGTTGCCCGCGCTTCGTCGAGCGATGCGGGCTGGCGCGCCAGATGGCCGCCGACCACGCCGATCGCATACGGATTGAAGCCCGACTCGGTACGCACGAGCGCGGCGAGCGTGTCGGGATCGACGTTCGGCGCGCATGCGCGTGCGAGCGTTGCGAAGCCGGTACCGACGCCTGCGGCCTGCGCGCGGCGCACCGGCAGGCACGAGAGGGCGAGTGCGGCCAGCGCGCACAGGCAGGTGGCGGCGGTTCGCAGGCGGTGCGCGCTCATCCCGCGCCCGCCACCCGGTACGACATCACGAGGCCGTGCACGAGCAGCGACCAGCCGTCGAGCGCGACGAACAGCAGCAGCTTGAACGGCACCGAGATCGTGGTCGGCGAGATCATCTGCATGCCGAGCGCGAGCAGGATGTTCGCGACCAGCAGGTCGACGACGATGAACACGATATAGATCACGAAGCCGATCTGGAACGCCTTCGTCAGCTCGGCGAGCGTGAAGCTCGGCACCAGCACCAGCAGGTCGTCGTCCTTGATGCCGTCCGCGCGGTTCTTCGGCCACACCGAGGTCGCGGTGCGCACGAAGAATTCGCGATCGCGCTGCCGCGTGTGCGACACGAGGAACTCCTTGATCGGCGGCAGCGCGGCATCGGCGAGCGCGCCGACGTCGGCCGTCGACAACTGTCCCGACGCATCGAAGTGGCGCGCCTGCAGCGCGTCGCGGATCGACATCCCGACGGGCGCCATGATGAACAGCGACAGGATCAGCGCGATGCCGTTCAGCACGAGGTTCGGCGGCACCTGCTGGATCCCGAGCGCGGAGCGCAACAGGCCGAGCACGACCACGAGCTTCGTGTAGCTCGTGACCATCAGCGCCGCGAACGGCGCGATGCCGAGCGCGGCGATCACCGCGATCAGCGCGACCGGATTCGGCAGGTTGCCCATCGTTCAGCGCTCGCGCGGCGCGGGCTGGGTCAGCGTGACGACCCGCACGCCGAGCTTCTGGCCGACCGCGATCAGGTGCCCCGTGCCGATCAGCATCCCGTTCGCGACGAGATGGATCACGCTCTGGTTGATCCCTTGCTGCAGCTCGATCACGGCGCCGGGCTGCAGCGCGCTCAGTTCGCCGAGCGGCATCGACGTGGGCGGCAGCTCGAAGCGCAGGTCGACCGCGAGGCCGTCGAGCGGACGCGGCGCGTCGGCAGGCGGCGCGTCGTGCGTCGTCGCGGACGCGATGTCGGTGCGGGTCGGTTCCAAAGGCATCTCCCTGATTCGTTCGACGGTCAGCCGGTTGCCCGACGGCCGTCCGGTAATCTCCCACGCCGGCGCGGCAGGCAGCCGCGCGACGCACAGCAGGTTCTGCTCGTGCGCTTGCCAGCGTTCGATCGCGATGATGTCGCCGGCGACGACGTCGGCCAGCTCGGCCGTCGTCAGCTCGGTCCGGCCGATATCGAACACGAGCGGCACGGGCAGGTTCGCGTAGGCCGCGCGCGCGTCGGCGGGGGCGGCCGGCGCAGCCGCGAAGAACACGGCGAGCGCATCCGGCGTGTCGAACAGCAGCGCGCCATGGCAGCGCCAGGCGGCGTCGGCGCGCCGCAGCTCGAAGCGCAGCGCCGCCGGCGACGCGCGCCAGGCGGGCACGCTGTCGGGCGGCGGCAGCAGTTCCACGCGCTGCCGCGTCGTGGCCTGCAGCACGGTCGCGAGCGGCGCGCACAGATCGGCGAGCAGCGCCGCGCGAATCACGGCCGGCACGGCCGGATCGGCCGCGTCACCCAGCCATGCGGCTTCCGCGACCGGGTCGATCCACAGCGTGCCGGCGGCCGGGCCGACGACGAAGCGGTACGCGTGCGCATCGGCGGCCGGTTCGGCGTCGACGCGCCAGCGCACGTCGTACGCGTGCTCGCCGAGCGTGACCGGAACGGCGCCGGTCGCGCAGTAGGCGTGCGACAGCCCGCGCGCGGCGGCGGCGGACAGGCGCGGCAGGTAGGGCGACGCGTCGAGCGCGACCGCGGCGGTGGCCGGCCCTGCGGCGGGCGGCGCGCAAGCGTCGGGCATCGCCCGGTTCGCGGCATCGCCGGCGTCGGCATTCGTCAGGAACAGCGCAGGCACGGCGGGATCGGGGCGGATTCGGCGTTGGTTCGACGGGTTGTTCTGGGGCCGGTGGCGCTCGGGGACGCGCGGCTGCTGCGTCGATTGTAGGGACCGCCATGGCCGTGTGCCGCGCCGGAATCCGTAGTCGCGCGCATCGCGGCACGCGCGCCGAAGCGGGGCGCTACGAAGCGTGACGAAGCGGGCAGGCCGCGGTCGACGCTCAAAAGCGACCGCCGCCCGGAGGCGGCGGTCGGGTCGCGACTGGCTGGCGGGCCGGGCGGCGTGCAGGCCGCGCCCGACGGGCGGGGCCGCGAGGCGCTGCGGATCGCCGCAGCGCGGTGGGGTTAGCCGGCGCTCCGCGTGCGGGCGGCGCGCGGGAAGCGTCAGGCGTAGTCGGCGGCCATTACGGCCTGCGGCGCCACGCGCAGGATCGGCGCGGCTTCGTGGCGCTCGACGTGCGTCATCGCCGCACCGAACAGCACCAGGCGATAGCCGACCGCGTAGATCGGGATGATCCGCAGGTTCTTGTCGTGATCGAGCTGCAGCTTCGAACGGATACGCGAGATATGGGTGTCGAGCGTGCGCGACGACACGCCGAGTTCACGGCCCCACACGGCTTCCTGGATTGCCTGCCGCGGCACGATCTTGTTCATGTTGTCGAGCAGGAATTCGACGACGTCGAATTCACGCGGCGTGACATCAATGATCTTGTTGTCGATTTCGATCGTGCGGCGCACGAAGTTGATTTTTATGTTGTCGATGTACAGGTATTTGCAATCCATGGTGGCCCTCGCATGTCCTTAAAGGAGTGTTTGCGGGTCCTGTGCTGCAACTTCCGGGCCAGGGAAAGGATCGGCGGGGGTCGACAGGGTGCGGCACCGGCGCAGGCGGCGCGGCAGCCTTGAATTTAAAAGAATTTTTAACGGGAGGCGCGGGGCGGAGAGAAAAGGGGGCGGGACAACCGTGAAGGATTGTTACGTAGCATCGGCGGGCGACGTTACGGGCGTTACGTCCGACGTAACGTGTGGGGCGCGGCGGGGGAGTGGCATGAGGAACACGTCGCGGTGCAGGTACGAGGTCGGCAAATCGAACCCTACATGGAACCCTACATTCAACCCGACACGATAAGGTAAAAAGTTGATATAAATCAGTGACATAAGTGGTTATAATTGCCGACACGGAACCCTACATTGAACCCGACAGGGAAGCATGACCACAGTCGCTACCTTCGAACCGCCATTTCCCGAGGATCGCGTACTCGATCCGCTGCTAGAGCAGGCCGCCGAGCTCGTCGACTCATCACATCGGTTGCTTGCCGTACGTGATACTCCGCTGGCCGCCGCGCTCGTGCCGCAGTTGCGCGCCATGAACTCGTACTACACGAACAAGATCGAAGGGCAGCACACAACGCCCGCCAAGATCGAGGCTGCGCTGCATCGGGATTATTCGACCGATATTGTCGAGCGCAAGAAACAACGCTTCGCGGTCGCGCATATCGCGACGGAAGCGGCGCTCGAGGAGGAATGGCGAACGCTGCCGGTTGCCGCACTCTTTGAGCCGGCGCGAATTTCGGCCATTCACGCTCGCTTCTTCTCCGGTTTGCCAGTCGATGAACGACTGACCAGTGAAGGGAAAGCCATCGTTCCGGGCGAATTTCGCCGCGCGGATGTGACGGTGGGGCGTCATCTGGCACCGGAGCCCGAGATGGTCGAGCCGTTACTTCAGGCCTGGGCGACACGTTATGCCCGCATTCGCGCCAAAGAGTATCAACTGATCGGTATCGCCTGTTCGCATCATCGTTTGATCTGGGTGCACCCGTTCATGGATGGCAACGGCCGGGTGGCGCGTCTGCATTCGCATCTCGGACTACGCGCTGCGGATCTGACCCATGGTCTTTGGTCGCCACTCCGGGGGCTGGCGCGAGAGCACGAACAGTATTACGCCAGGCTGAGCGAGGCCGACCAAACGAGACGCAACGATCTGGACGGCCGGGGCAATCTGTCCCAGGAGGGGCTGGTCAAATTTGCGCGGTTCTTTCTCGAGTGCTGTCAGGACCAGGTTGGTTTCATGGTGCACATGACGGAGTTCGAGGGGGTGACCGGACGATTGCTGGATCTGCTGCGATACCTGGAGGCCAATCCGTGGACCATCAGTTCGGAAAAATCAGTCATCAAACCGGAAGCCGCGGCGCTGGCCATGGAGTTCGTTGCACTACGCCGAACGGTCACGCGAGCGGAATTTGCCCAGATGCTCGGTGTGAGCGATGTATTGGCGCGCCGAATCGTCCGTTCGCTGCTGGATTGTGGACTGCTGACTTCGCCATCACATCGCGGTGAACTGTCCTTTGGATTGCCGCTGAGCGGCCTCCGTTTTCTTTTTCCAAGGCTCTGGCCTGAAGTCGAGCTTGAGTGAGCGTTGCCGTTGGGGCGTGCAATCAGGCCTCGGTTCCAGTCAGCGTTACGTCTTCCGCGAGGTGCTTGAAAACGCCGGCCGCAAGGCGTTTCCACCCCGCGGCCGGCGTTCCGGCCCATCCTCAAGCCTTCGCGCTATCCGCCGAATCGAACGGCAGCACGTAATGCCGCTTGCCCGTTGCCGCGAAGATCGCGTTCGCGACCGCCGGCCCGATCGGCGCGACGCCCGGCTCGCCGACCCCGGTCGGGGCTTCGGCCGACGGCACGATATGCACTTCGACCTTCGGCATTTCGGCCATCCGCAGCACGTGATAGCCGTCGAAGTTGCGCTGCTCGACCTGACCGTCCTTCAGCGTGATCGCGCTGTGCATCGCCGCGCCGAGCCCGAAGCCGATGCCGCCCTCCATCTGCGCGGCGACGATGTCGGGATTGATCGCGATCCCGCAATCGACCGCGCACACCACGCGCTCGACCTTCACCTTGCCGTCCGCGTCGACCGACACCTCGGCGACCTGCGCGACATAGCTCTTGAACGCCTCGGCGACCGCGATCCCGCGCCCACGGCCCTTCGGCAGCGGCTTGGCCGGATCCCAGCCGGCCTTCTGCGCGGCCAGGTCCAGCACCGCGCGCATGCGCGGCTCCTTCGCGAGCAGGTCGCGGCGGAATGCGTACGGATCCTTGCCAGCCGTGTGCGCGGCTTCGTCGATGAACGCCTCGACCGCGTAGGCCGTGTGCGAGCTGCCGACCACGCGCCACCACAGCACGGGCAGGCCGACCTTGGTGGTGGTGAGCTCGACCGACACGTTCGGCACCGCGTACGGCAGGTTCGCCGCGCCCTCGACCGAGGTGGCGTCGACGCCGTTCTTCACCATGAACGCCTCGAACGGCGTGCCGGCGAGGATCGACTGGCCGACGATCCGGTGGCGCCAGCCGACCAGCTTGCCGTCCGCGGTCAGCCCCGCGTCGAGCTTGTGGAAGTACATCGGCCGGTAGAAGCCGCCCTGGATGTCGTCCTCGCGCGTCCACTGCAGCTTGACGGGCTTGCCGTCCGCGCCGAGCGCCTTGGCGATCGACACGGCCTCGACCACGTAGTCCGACCACGCGTTCGCGCGCCGGCCGAAGCTGCCGCCCGCGTACAGCGTGTGGATCTGCACCTGCTCGGGCTTCAGGCCGGCCGTCCGGGCCGCGTTGGCCTGGTCGACCGTCTGGAACTGGTCGCCGGCCCAGATTTCGCAGCTGTTCGCCGTCAGCTTGACGACCGCGTCGAGCGGCTCCATCGGTGCGTGCGCGAGATACGGGAATTCGTACGTCGCGCTGATCTTGCGCGCGGCGCCCGTGATCGCCGCATCGGCATCGCCGTCCTTGCGCGCCGACGTGCCCGGCTTGTCGGCGAGCTGCCGGTATTCGCGCATGATCTCGTCCGAGCCGCGCTTTTCGGCGTTCGTTTCGTCCCATTCGATCTTCAGCGCGTCGCGGCCCTGTTTCGCGGCCCAGAAGCCGGTGCCGACGACCGCGACGCCACCCGGCACCTGCACGACCGACACGACGCCCGGCACGGCCTTGGCCGCCGTCGCGTCGAACGACTTCACCTTCGCGCCGAAGCGGGGCGGGCGCTGCAGCAGCGCGACGCGCATGCCGGGGACGGTCGTGTCGAGCGTGAAATGCGCGGTGCCGTTCGATTTGGCCGACGCGTCGACGCGCGGAATGGGGTGACCGATCAGCTTGAAATCGGCCGGCTGCTTCAGCGTAACCTTGTCCGGCACCGGCAGCTTCGACGCATCGGCGACGAGCGTGCCGTACGTGGCCGTCTTGCCGCTCTTCGCATGCGTGACGACGCCATTGGCGGTCGTCAGTTCGCTCGCGGGCACCTTCCAGCGGGCCGCCGCGGCCGATACCAGCATCGCGCGGGCCTTGCCGCCGGCTTCGCGCAGTTGCTGCCACGAGTTCGCCATGGCCGAGCTGCCGCCCGTCCCCTGCATCGTGCCGAACGCGAGGTTCGCGTAGCGTTTCGCATCGGCGGGCGCGCTTTCGACGCGCACGTGCGACCAGTCGGCGTCGAGCTCCTCGGCGACGATCGTCGCGATGCCCGTATACGCGCCCTGGCCCATTTCGACGTGCTTCGCGATGACGGTGACGGTGCCGTCGGGCGTGATGCGCAGGAATGCATTCGGCGCGAAACCGGCGGCGGGCGCGGTCGCGGCGAGCGCGCGGCGGCCGAAGCCGCTGAAGTCGAAGCCGATCGTCAGGCTGACGGCGACCGCGGCGCCCGCGGCCTTCAGGAACGTGCGGCGCGACGGACGCACCGAACCGGTGTTGTCGAGTTCGATCGTCATGGTCAGGCTCCCAGCGTCGCGGCCGCGTCGTGGATCGCCGCCCGGATGCGGGCGTAGGTCGCACAGCGGCACAGGTTGCCGTTCATCGCGGCGTCGATGTCCGCGTCGGTCGGCTTCGGGTTCTGTTCGAGCAGCGCGGTGGCCGACATGATCTGGCCGGACTGGCAGTAGCCGCACTGCGGCACCTGCAGCTTGACCCAGGCGGCTTGCACGGCATGGGCCGGCTTGCTCTGCAGGCCTTCGATCGTCGTGACGTGCTTGCCCGCGATGCCGGCGAGCGGCAGCACGCACGAGCGGACGGCCTGGCCTTCGAGATGCACGGTGCACGCGCCGCACTGCGCCATGCCGCAGCCGAACTTCGGGCCGGTCAGTCCCGCGTGTTCGCGAATCGCCCAGAGGACGGGCATCGACGGATCGGCGTCGAGCGTGACGTTTTTGCCGTTCAGGACAAAGGAGGTAGGCATTGTGATTGTCTCCGTGGGGAAAACCCGGCATGCGCCCGGTTACAGGGTCTGCTCACGCTCATAGCGGGCTTGCGCTGGCCCCCAGAAGGGCCGAGCGCAAGGAATGCGACGCAGCGAATACTCGACGTATTCGCAAGGAGCATGACGCCGCGATCGGCCCTTCTGGGGGCCAGCCCCACGAATGAATTGATCCAAAACAGGGGAACGTGCGTTGCCGGCCGTATTGCGGCGTCGATCGTCGCTTGTCCCCCAAGGGGACTTCCTTCGGGGCGTTTGGCTCGGCCAAACGGCGCTCCTCACTCCTTGCACTACGGCCGGCAACGCACGTTCGCAAGCCCGCTATGAGCGTGAGCAGGCCCTGAGTGTGCGCGAGCGGCCGGTATTTGCGTCTACCCAATCCTGCAAATTTATTGAACAATCCTGCAAATCCCCGGCAGGCGGCGGGCGGTTTCGCTATGCTCCCGCGACATGAGGAAATTGATCGAGGAAGCGTCATGGACATGACCGATATCGTGGCGTCGCGCGAATCCGGGCAGCGCGAGCTGGCGACGCTGATCAGCCGTTTCGCGCCCGCGGACGGCTCGCATTCAACGGCTGTGCCGGGTTTGATGCTGCACCGGCACACGCGGCCGGTCGATCTCGGCTGCGGTGTGTCGCGGGCCGCGCTCGTGATCGCCGCGCAGGGCTCGAAGCGCGTGATCGTGGCCGGCCAGGCTTACGAGTACGACGCGCAGAATTGCCTGATTACCTCCATCGACTTGCCGATCCTGTCGCGCGTGACGTGCGCGTCGCCGGACGCGCCGTACCTGTGCCTGTCGCTGACGCTCGATCCGCAGCGCATCGTCGAGCTCGCGGCCGAGATGCGGCTGCCCGAACCGGACGCGGGCCCCGAAGGCGAGGGGATCGCGCTCGCCGAGCTGACGCCGCCGCTGCTCGATGCCGCGCTGCGGCTGATGCGGCTGCTCGATACGCCGGCCGACATCGCGGTCGTCGCGCCGCTGATCGAAAAGGAACTGCTGTACCGGCTGATGACGAGCGGGCAGGGCACGCGGCTGCGGCACATGGCGATCGCGGGGAGCCAGACGCACCGGATCGCCCGCGCGATCGAATGGATCCGCGATCACTTCGCCGAGCCGATGCGCGTCGAGTCGCTCGCGCAGGCGGTCAACATGAGCGTGTCGTCGCTGCACCATCATTTCAAGCACGTGACGACGCTGAGCCCGCTGCAGTACCAAAAGCAGTTGCGGCTGCACGAGGCGCGACGGCTGTTGCTGCGGCAGGGCGGCGACGTCGGGTCGGTGGCCGCCGTCGTCGGCTACGAAAGCGCGTCGCAGTTCAGCCGCGAATACAGCCGGCTGTTCGGCGCGCCGCCGATGCGCGACGTCGTGCAGTTGCGCAGGAAGGAACTGCTCGGCTGACGGCGGATCGCTGAAAGCCGGCGCGCCGTCGATCGCCGCGCCTGTCACCTGGCGACCACCGTCGTCTGCAGGAAGGCCGGCGCGATCCGCCAGTCCGGTACGTAATGCGCCGGCCACGCGCCGGGCGTATCGACCGCGTTGAAATACACCACGGCCGTCAGCAGCGGATAGCGCCACAGCGACCGCTGGAATTCGTCGAGTGCCTCGCGCTTGCGCGCATTCGACCCGTCGACGCCGAGCTCCGTGACCATCACCGGCAGCCCGTAGTCGGTCACCCGCTCGTACTTGGTCCGCAGGATGCTCGCGGCGGACGCGTGGCCGCCGGCCGGCCAGGTCGCGCAGCGCGGGCAGTCGAACACGGACAGGCCGATGTCGTCCACATAGCTGCGGCCCGGGAAATAGTCGTCGAGGTTCCGGTTGCCGGCCGGCGACCACACGAAGCGGATCTGGTCGGTCATCGCGCGGCAGGCGGTCACGACCCGCCGGTACGCCTCCACGTAGGCCGACGCATCGCCGATGGCCCACGGATAGCGTCCGGTATCGGCCTCCATCTCGTGGCCCCAACGCACGAACACGGGGTGCTTCAACGCGGCGAGCGCCGAGCAGGTGGCCGCGATCCGCGCGTCATAGCGGCCGTGCGCGATATCGTCGAGCAGCGCGCCTTGCCGCGTGTCGCCGGCCGCCCACGGCTCGACGGTCAGCATCAGCGTGCGGTTGCGCGCCTGCGCGCGCCGGTCGGCATCGTCGATTTCCGCGCGGATGTCGGGCGCGTTCCACGACACGAACACATGGTCGAACGCGAGATTCCGGTCGCCCGCGAGCGTGTTCTCGGGATCGTAGGCGCCGAGGTCGGGCTGCTTCACCGGTTCGCCCGGCACGGGCGCGACCACGGCCGGCAAACCCGAGCGCCACATCATCGCCTGCCAGCCTTTCGGCGCGCGCAGCCCGATGCCCGACAGCAGCATCGCGAGCGCGATCACGAACAGCGCGTTGCGCACGGGCAGGCGGCTGAAGAACATCTGCCTGAACGCCGACCACTCGAGCCCTTGCTCCCGGCCGTGATTCACCGCGACGACGGCCGCGATCACCAGATACAGGATGCTCGTCAGCGTCGAGAACAGATAGAAGCCGGCGGCGTTGCGCGGATTCTCGACCGTGACGACGGGCAGGCTGCAGAACAGCGAGATCAGCAGATACGGGGCGACCACGCGCAGCGGCGCGTCCTGTTCGATCGTGCCGCCTTTCGGCGTGACCTTGAACGGAAATTCCTTGCCGCGCACGCAGTCGAGCACTGCCGACACGCAGCCGAGCACGACCCACGGCCAGCGCGCGAACACGAACGACAGCCCTTCCCACGACAGCAGTTTCGTATTCAGCGGGCGGCACGACTGGGTCGACTGCGTGGCCCAGGTCACGACGCACAGGATCAGCACGGAGAGCGGCAGCGCGTAAGTGAGATACGTGAGGTAGTCGACGTGTGCCCACACGCGGCCGGTGAGCAGCGCGACGACCGGAATCACGACGCCGCCGGCCATCGCGAGCGCGCACAGCGGGTACCACAGCTGGCAGAACAGGAACTGCGCCTTCAGCTTCAGCGGCAGCCCCATGAAATAGTGGCGCGTGTAGCGCAGCATGATGATCATCACGCTCTTGGACCACTGGAATTCCTGCGTGGCCAGGTCGCCGAACGTGCGCGGCCCTTCGCCGTTCGCGATCGCGTTCAGCGCATGCATGCCGCGCCAGCCCTTCGAATTGAAGATCATCGTGGTCGAGTGATCCTCGGCGAGCTCGGGCCCGAGCCCGCCGATCTCGCGCAGCGCGCGGCAGCGTACCGCATAGTGCGAGCCGATGCACAGCGGCGCGAGGCCGCCCGCATAGCCGGCCTGCATCGTGCCGTGCAGCGGCCCCTCGACGTTCACGCGCCCGCGTGCGCTCCAGCTCACGGCCGCATTGCTGTCGCAGATGCTCGGCGCCGACACGTAGCCGACTGCCGGATCGACGAACGGTCGCAGCATCTCCTCGAGATAGGTGCGGGTCGGCACGTGATCGGCATCGAGCTGCGACACGAAATCGTAGTTGTCGTAGCCGACCCTATCGTAGAAGTACGCGAGATTGCCTTCCTTGCATCGGGTCCGGCGCGGCCAGCTTTCGCGGTGGTACGTGGCCACGCCGCGCCGCGTCGACACGAATACGCCGTGCTCGCGGCACCAGTCGAGCGTCTCGGGCGACGGGTCTTCATCGGCGAGCCACGTATCGTGCGGGTAGGTCTGGTCGAGCATCGCGAGCAGCGTCGTGCGGACGATGTCGAACGGCTCGGACGGCGCCTTGGTGACGACCATCGCGACGCGCCAGTCGCGCGGCACCGGCAGCGCGGGGTTCGGCATGACCGCCGAGCGGATGATGAAGATGAAATAGCCGGGAATGAAGGTGGTCCAGAACAGCACGAAGCAGTTGACGCCGAAGCGGAAGGCGTCGACGTAGTGCTCGTCGCGCAACCACCAGCGCCAGAAGATGCCCAGCGTGACGAACCAGCCCAGCGCGAGGATGTGGAAGACGACACGCGTCCCGCTGTCCATCAACGGGACGAGGAGCGGAACGTCCGCGTTCATCGATGCGGTGCGATCCGCTTCGGAGGAGGGGGTGTCGGCGGTATCCGGCGCGGGGCCGCCCGCAAGCGACGCAACCAGCTTCTTCATGGTGTTCTCCCGTCAAGGTCAGACCATCAGTCTTGAAGCAGGCCGCGTGGCGGCCGGGTACCCTCGCTGGCATGCTGTGGGTCCGGTACCGGGTTGGCCGATGTGCGTTCGCCGCACGAGCGGCCCACGCGTTCATAGCGGCGAAAGCCGCTGTCGACGGCGAGCCGCTCGCTGAACAGGTTGCGCATGTCGAGCATCACGGGATCGGCCATGTGATCCGCGAGGTCGGCGAGATCGAGTGCCTCGAACGCTTTCCATTCGGTCATCACGACGACCGCGTCCGCGCTGCGCACCGCGTCGATCGCGGAGCCCTCCATGAATACCTGCGGCAGCAGCCGCGACGCTTCGTGCGGACGCGCCGGGTCGTATGCGCGGATATGCGCGCCCGCGCCGACGAGCAGCTGGATCACGTCGATGCTCGGGCTTTCGCGCACGTCGTCGGTCTGGCCTTTGAACGTGAGGCCGAGCACCGCGATGCGCTTGTCCTTGATCGAGCCGCCGCAGGCTTTCTCGATGCGGCGCAGGATCTGCTCCTTGCGCAGCGCGTTCGATTCGATCGCCGCGCTGACGATGCGCAGCGGCACCGCATGTTCGGAAGCCGTCGCCTTCAGTGCGCGCGTGTCCTTCGGGAAGCACGAGCCGCCCCAGCCGGGGCCGGCCTTCAGGAACGACG
This sequence comes from Burkholderia sp. AU33423, assembly GCF_002223135.1. NCBI lineage: Bacteria > Pseudomonadati > Pseudomonadota > Betaproteobacteria > Burkholderiales > Burkholderiaceae > Burkholderia > Burkholderia sp. AU33423. Next base: position 2,303,245 of record NZ_NKFH01000007.1, on the reverse strand, counting down.
CGCCGATGCGGCGGTCGAGGCCCATCCCGTTCGCGACCAGTTCGACGTCGGCGCCGACGGCTTCGCACAGGTCCGAGATCTCGTTGATGTAGCTGATCTTCACCGCGAGGAACGCATTCGCCGCGTACTTCACGAGTTCGGCCGTTTCGATCTCGGTCGCGAGCACGAGATGGCCCGCTGCTTCCAGCGGCGCATAGATGGCCTTCATGATCTCGATCGCACGCGGATGCTCGGCACCGAACACGACGCGGTCCGGGTGCATGAAATCGTCGATCGCCGAGCCTTCGCGCAGGAACTCCGGATTCGATGCGATCGCCGCGTCGATGCCGTCCGGCGCGCAGCGTTCGACGATCTGCTTGACGATCCGGTTGGTGCCGACCGGCACCGTCGACTTCGTGACGACGACCGCGAAACCGGTCAGGTTCGACGCGATCTCGCGCGCGGCCGCCTCGACGTACCGCAGGTCCGCCTGATCGGTGCCCGGCAGCGTCGGCGTGCCGACCGCGATGAATACCGCGTCGCGATCGCGCACGCTCGCCGCGAGGTCGCTGCTGAAGCGCAGCGTGCCGCGTTCGACGTTGCGGGCGACGACGGCGTCGAGGCCCGGTTCGTAGATCGGCATGCAGCCTTCATTCAGTGCGTCGATCTTGCCGCGATTGTTGTCGATGCAGACGACGTCATGCCCGAGATCCGCGAAGCATGCGCCGCTGACCAGCCCGACGTAGCCCGTACCGACGATGGCGATCCGTACCTTCATGGTGATTCCCCTGCGTGGCGTTCAAGGAAACTTGCTTACTTGCCGGATTCGAATTGCAGTGCTTTCTGACACCACGCCGCGGCGTGTTCGACCATCGGTTCGATCGTGGTGAAACGCGGCCGCCAGCCCAGCACGAGCGCGGCTTTCGTGGCGTCGGCGTACAGCTCGGGCGGGTCGCCCGGGCGGCGTGCGGCCGTTACCGTCGGCACGCGGCGGCCCGTCACGGCTGCGACGGTGCGCAGTGCGTCGAGCACCGACGTTCCTTTGCCGGTGCCGAGATTCAGGGCGACGCTGTGGCCGCCGCCGCAGAGATAGGCGGTCGCTTTCAGGTGCGCGTCGGCGAGGTCGCTGACATGCACGTAGTCGCGAATCGCCGAGCCGTCGGGCGTCGGGTAGTCGGTGCCCATCACCTGGAACGCATGGCCGGTGCCGAGCGCCGCGCGAATCGCGAGCGGCAGCGCGTGCGTTTCCGGTTCATGGCATTCGCCGATCTCGCCGTCAGGGTCCGCGCCGGCCGCATTGAAGTAGCGCAGCGCGACCCACTTCAGCCCGTACGCGCGCTCGAAATCGGCGGCCATCCGTTCCATCGCATACTTCGTGAAGCCGTACGGATTGATCGGCTGCTGCGGCGTGCGCTCCGAGATCGGCAGCACGTCCGGAATGCCGTACGTCGCGCACGACGACGACATCACGATCCGGCCGACGCCCGCCGCGTGCATCGCGCTCAGCAGCGTGCAGGTGCCGGTGACGTTGACCGTGTAATAGCGGTCGGGCGCGAGCACCGAATCGCCGACGTACGCGAGCGCGGCGAAATGGATCACGACGTCGGGCCGATGCGCGGCGAACGCCTTCGACAGCGCGTCGCGGTCGAGAATGTCGGCCGCGACGAGCGGCCCCCAGCGAACCGCGTCGCGATGGCCGGTCGACAGGTTGTCGTAGGCGACCGGTTCGTGTCCCGCTGCCGCGAGCGCCTTGCAGGTATGGCTGCCGATGTAGCCCGCTCCGCCTGTCACGAGCACTTTCATGCCGTGGCCCCGGTCAGGCGCAGCACCGGCTCGAGCCACAGTTCACGGCTGAAATAGTCGACGGTCCGGCGCAGGCCTTCGTCGAGATCGATGGCCGGCCGCCAGCCGAGTTCGGCCGAGGCCACCGAGATGTCGGGCTTGCGCTGGTGCGGATCGTCGATCGGCAGCGGCCGGAACACGATCTCCGATTTCGAGCCCGTCATCGCGAGCACTTTCTCCGCGAGCTCGATCATCGTGAATTCGCCGGGGTTGCCGATGTTGACCGGCGTGCCGACGTTGCGCTCGGCGCTCATCAGGCAGAAGAAGCCGTCGATCAGGTCGCTGGCGAAGCAGAACGAGCGCGTCTGCCGGCCGTCGCCGTAGATCTCGAGCGGCGCGCCGTTGAGCGCGCCGACGATGAAGTTCGACACGACGCGGCCGTCGCGCGGCGACATCCGCGGGCCGTAGGTATTGAAGATGCGCGCGACACGCACGTCGATGCCATGCGTGCGGTAGTAGTCGTAGCACAGCGCCTCGGCTGCGCGCTTGCCTTCGTCGTAGCACGCGCGCGGGCCGATCGTGTTCACGTTGCCGCGATAGGTTTCCGTTTGCGGATGCACGTCCGGGTCGCCGTAGATCTCGCTGGTCGACGCCTGGAACACGCGTGCGCCCGTCTTGCGCGCGAGCATGAGGCAGTGGTTCATGCCGAGCACGTTGGTCATCATCGTATGGACGGGATCGATCTGGTAGGTGGGCGGCGATGCCGCGCACGCGAGATTCCAGATCTCGTCCACCTGCAGCTGCGGCAGGCCAAGCGATACGTCGCCCTTCACGAACTCGAAGCGGCCGGACGCCTTCAGGTCGGCGACGTTGAGCTTGCGCCCCGTCAGCAGGCTGTCGATGCACGTGACGGACGCGCCTTCCATGACCAGGCGCTCGCATACGTAGCTGCCGAGAAAGCCGGCGCCGCCCGTCACCAGGACGCGCTGACCGGTGCGCGTCTCGAGCGAGACCCTGTCATTCATGGCTTTCTCCTTCGTCGAGCAGCTCGAGGAACCACACGTCGATTGGCTCGACGGCGGTGCGCACGCGTTCCATCCCGCCGCACGGGTAGCGCTTCGGCAAGCGCCGGTTCGCATGGACTGAAGTCGACGAAGCACCGCGACAGGCGCTCCGGTTTCGCTGACTACCCCGTTGATGCTTGAACGACGCGCACGTCGATCGATCGGTGGTGATCTTCATCGCCTTTTCCCCGATACGCTGATTGACGAGCAGGCCGCCGTTCGTGATCTTGTGCCTCGGCGTGCCGCTCGGTGAGAGCCGGAGATCAGGCAATCGGCGTGCCATGAACGATGCCGTCGCGATGCGCACGGGACCGGCGGCCCGATTGCCGCGCGATATGCGCGCTTCTGTTTCATGCATGTATCGTGGGGACAGAAAAGCGAGCGGGTCAATTGCCGGGTCGATGCAATTCGATACGACGAAACGCACGATAAATCAGGCTTTTGCGGGAATGGCGTCGTCAAACAGGGGTTGAATTTTAATGTTTCATCAATGAGAAATGCATCGATAACCGATTAAAAGCGTTTCCAGAATGCGCCGCGAATTGGGTGATTCAGTGCGCGAAAGGCGGGGCGAAAGAAAGTGAAAAAATGATGTGCGGCGTGACGGGGTGCGAGTTTTCATTTGTTTTAATTATTACGCCGACACGAAAGTTTTCTTTTTTACGGCCCATTTCGGCCCTCGAACGGCGTGTGATCCTGTCGGTATTTTCACGGATGAATCAAATTCGTTTCGATCATCAGGGGAAACGCACGTCGAAGCCTCGCCGGAGGCTGCTGTGTCGGACTCCCGGTGCCTGGTGTCGGGCGAATCGATTCTCGTTTGTGATGGCACGGGAAGGGGGCGCACATGCCGCGACCCCCGGTTTGCAGGCGGAAATGCCCGCGCCGCCTGCCTTGCGCGGCAGCCCGGTTCTCAAGTTTGAAACACTCGTTCATCGGGCCGCCCGGTGCGGGCCTGCGGGCCGGATTCGTCCGTCTAATCCGGCGATTGCGTCGCGACGCTCAATGATCGGAGCGGGTGTCAAGCTGTTATTGCGATACATTCCTGAAACAAAAAATGTCGTTTCCGGCGCTGCGGGCCGTCGTGGTGGGCGTGTGCCGAGCGCAATCTGCGGTGGAATATCGCGTGGCACGCTGCTTGCGATATTGGACGCACCGGCGGGCGGTCGACACGAAGTAACGAATAGGTGGGGCGGCCAACTCGTCAATAAGCAGTCGGGGAAACGGCGATGAAGACCATAAGCAATAGCTTGATCGGCACGTACTTTGCCCATCAGTGGGGTAGTCGGAAAGGCCGGGGAGACGCTCGCGACGCTGTGCCAGCTTCGCGGGTCGTGCTGTCCCGGTTTCTTGCCCGCCGCGCGCTCCGCGTGCTGGCGCGGTTGTCGCGCCGCACGGCAGTCGGGCGACAGCGGTACGCGCTCTCATTCAGTTCACCCGGATGGATCAGGCTGTTCGTGCCGGACAGCGTGATGCCGATTCGTCCTCGGCCATGCAGGGTCGCTTCGATCGCGCCTGGCCCATGCCGGCGCCGGCCGGATTAGATCGAACGCCTGTCGGCCGGATTATCCGGAAGACGCTTCTTCGATTGCTCAGGGAGAAGACACGCCACCTGGCTGTCATGCAGGCCCGTTGTCGCCCGCGTAAAAGGTGTATTTTCAGCGGCGCTGCATTTTGTGGTGGTTAATGTATTTGCGAATTTTCGATTCCGGAAATGGGATGTCGATTGACGGCATGCCGTCCGGCGGGGTATCGAATATCGCAAGCCGGAAAGATGCGCACATCTTTCCGGTCTATCAAGCAATGGTGTTTTCGGTGCGAGACCAATGTTCATAAAAATAATAGAAAACACCTACCAAAAAAATTTGGATAACAAAAAATCTCGAAGCTAAGCTTCGTCTGGCCAAAATCGCAAAAAAACGTGATTGAAATGGCAATAAGTTTTTATTGATTAGATAGTGATCCTTATTTTTTGAGGATTGCTCAAGTCAGGAAGATTGATGGCGTGCGATCTTCCTGATTCACTCCGTCCACGCCGTTTTGGAGTCGACCATGAAGAAGCTTCTGATTGCAGCAGCAGTTCTGGCGGTTTCGGGTGCAGCGTTCGCAGGTAGCGGCACGGTGTCGAGCAGCAGCTCGTCGAGCGGTGGCCAGACGATGGCAGGGGTCGCCGGGTTCGGCCACTTCACCGCAACCGATTCCGGCTCGGCACTCGGCGCAGCCGGCGCAACGGCTGGTGGCGGCAGCAGCGGTTCGGTCTCGTACACGAACCACTATCAATCGTCGTCGGTCGGCGGCTTCGGCTTCGGCGGCGCACAAGCGGGCGGCACCAGCGGCGCGAACGCCGGCTCGATCGGCTGGACGACTCACCACTAAGCCTCGGCGCGCAGCGTTCGTCATTGGCTGGCGGTGCGGATGCCGGGCCTTGCCCCGTGCGGGCAGGCCCGGCTCCGCCACCGTCGAACTTTCTCACAGCAAGGAATTGCTATGAAAGCCAAAGTCTTTTTAGCGACAGCGCTCACCGTCATTTCGTCCGTTGCGTTGGCAGCCGGTTCGTCCACGACCAACCAGACGCAATCCGTTGCGGCTGGTGTTTCAGGGTCGGTGCTGGTCGGTTCCGGCAGCTATACCAGCAATTCGACTTCGACGGCCGGTGCGAATGCAGGCAGTACCGTAACACCCGCCGGTTCCGCCGGCACGGCATCCGCTTTCCACAACTCGACTTCGACAGCCAGCGGTTCGGGCACGAACGGAGGTGCGTTCGCGGCAGGCGGCGGTATCGGTGCCGCCGGATCGTTTGCTGGAAACAGCAAAACGAACGAGAACGCGAATGCGCTTTCGGGAGGGGTGACCGCCACGATCGTACTCGGCGCGAACCACTACACGGCTACCGGCGCGAACGACAACGGCAATGCCAATGCGGGTGCCGTGGGGCTGACGGGCAGTGGCGGGTCGGGCGCGATCGCGGGCTCGAATCACTACAACTCGTCGACCGTGTGGAGTACCGGTCCGGCCGGTTCGCCGTCCGCATCGGGCGGAAGCCAGGGCGACTCGAGCGCAACCGGCAGCAGTCATTAGTCAGGGGTGGGGGGGACCAGTTTCCCTGCGACGCTGGTCTCTTTTCCACATTGTTGTCACGTAAGGAGTTGGCATGAAGCAGAACCTGATTGCCGCCGCTCTGATGCTCGCGTCTCTGACGGCGTATGGCGCTGACCGTATTGCCGACGACGTGCAATCGAATATGCAGACGTCAAACAACCCTGACCAGACAACCAAGCCGTCAGAACAACAAACGCTTTCGTCGGGCAGTGCCATCAGTGGACCGGACACCCAGCAGTGGCAGGGCATGTCGGCCGGCTCGTGGTCCCAGCTGGGCAGCGGCTGGAAGCAGTTCGGGGAAGCAGCGAAAACTGAAGGCATTCAGGGGAATTAGTACGGTTGCCTGGGTGGGAGGTCAAACCTCGTCCGGAGAGTGAAATGAACAGCAACAGGATCAAGGTGGCATGTGCGGCGATGTTCGCGATGACCACGATCGGGGCTCACGCGCAAACCGCGGACTCAAGTTCGAGCTCGCAGTCGTCGAGCGGCTCGACTGCGATCAGCCAGGGCGGCGGTTCGAGCATGAACACGAACACCACGAGTTCGCGCGGCGGCAACGCCACCAGCAGCAGCGGGGTGCGCGGCAGCGGCAATTCGAGCGTGAACGTCAACGTGACGATGCCGTCCGGCACGGCCGGCGGCAACGTGACGCCACAGAGCGTGAACTCGCTGCAGTCGTCCGGCGCGCCCGGCACCAATCCGTACAACACCCAGACGTCGGAAAACGTCAACTACTCCGGCACGCAGACGATCAAGACGAACCCCTCGATCCAGGCGCCGGGCCTCACGACCACGCTGTCCGATACCTGCATGGGATCGGTGAGCGTCGGCGTGTCGTTCCCGGGGTTCGGCGCGACGGGCGGCACGACGCTGGTCGACCAGGCCTGCGTGCGGCGTCTCGATGCGCGTGAATTCCGTGCGATGGGCCTGACCGACGTGGCGCTCGCGCTGCTCTGCCAGAGCGACGCGAACCGGCGTGCGGTGGAAGCGACCGGGCACCTGTGCCCGGGCACGACCGCGCCGCTCGCCCGTTCGAACGTGGCGCCGAGCGTGGAAGCGACGGTCGCCGACGACGTGAAGTATCGCGATCCGATCGTGCGCGACCGCATGGGCTTGCCGCCGCTCGGCGCTGCCGCGCCGGCACCGGCGCAGCCTCGTCCGGTGGCGACGACTTCGGTGCAGGCTGCACCCGTGTCGGTTCCGGTGCCCGTGCCCGTGCCGTCGATGGCGCCGGCCGTTGCAGCGCCTGCAGTTGCAGCCGCACCGGCAGTGGCAGCGCCTGCTGTTGCGGCCGCCGCACCGGCAGTGGCGACGCCTGCTGTTGCTGCCGCCGCCCCGGCCGTTGCAGCACCTGCCGTCGCAGCCGCGGCGCCCGCTGTCGCCGCCGCACCCGCAGCGTCGGTCGTCCCGGCGGCTGCGATTGCTGCCGTGCCGGCTGCCGCCGTGATCGCCGCAGCGGCAGTCGCGGACAAGGCATCGCAAGCGCCTGCCACACCGGTCGCCGACACGAAGGCTCCGGAGCCCGTGCAGCCGGTCGCCGACAAGGCACCGGAACCCGCACCGGTGGTCGCCGACAAGGTGCCCGAACCTGCACCGGCAGTCGCCGACAAGGCACCGGAACCCGCACCGGCGATCGCTGACAAGGCACCGGAACCCGCACCGGCGATCGCCGACAAGGCACCGGAACCCGCACCGGCGATCGCTGACAAGGCACCGGAACCCGCACCGGCGATCGCCGACAAGGCCCCCGAGCCCGTGCAGCCCGTCGCCGACAAGGTGCCGGAGTCGATGCCGGCCGCGACCGACAACGCAGCGCAGGCCGCTGCCGCGCCGGCTGCGGACACGACGCCGGCCGCTGCCGTCGTCGCGGCGCCCGCGGCCGAAGCCGCGATGCCCGCCCCGGCAGCCGATGCGAAGGCCGCCGAGCCGGCGCCGGTCGCCGCGGCAGCGCCCGCACCGGAAGCCGCGCAGCCTGCCGTAGCCGCGGCGCCTGCCGACCTGCCGACTGCCGACGCGAAGGTGCCGGAAGAAGCGGCTGCGCAGCCCGCCGACATGCCGGCGTTGTCCGATCCGGCGCAAGCATTGCCGCCGGCTTCGGTCGACCAGCAGGCCGCCCCGGCTGCACCGGTCGTGCCGGCTCCGGCGGCCATCTCGACGAGCACGTCGTCGTAAGCACGCGGGTCGGTTTCCCGTGTGACCGGAACACCGGCCGCACGGGAGACGTTCGAACCCGATGCCCGGCGGTCGTTTCCTGTTTGACTGGTGTTGGTCCCATCCCCGAGGTCAACACCTCTTTTTGCCTGACGAGGATGCAAGGAGGCCTCAATCATGAGGATCTTTTTGGTCGCTCTATTGTTGTACAGCGCACAAGCCGCGGCGCAGTCGGTATTTCAGAACCCGGCGGTCTTCGTGATCCTGGGCGAGCAGACCGCCGCGAACGCCGTGAGCGTCCAGCAGGCGCTGTCGACGCTCGGTCGCGCCGACAACACGGCATGCGCGCCGATGATGATGATCGGCGATCCGCAGATGATCTACATGATGCCGGAGGAAGGTCACGCCCCGTCGTGGCAATCACCGGTGTACGGCCGTGGCGCGCCGTTCGAAGCGCAGAAGGGGCCGACATCGACCGGCAAGACGGTCGGCGCGATGCAGCATGCCGAGGACATGCAGACGCAGCCATGGAGCGACGGCAGCGCGATCACGCAGAAGATCGCCGGCGAGTCGAACGTGACGGCGGCGGATCGGGTGAGCGGGTGGCAGCGCAACGGGCTCGGCTCGATCGAGACGGCCCCTGCGACGGAGGTGACGGTGAACGGGAAGACCTACCGCGCCTATCGTGACGACCTCAACCGCTCCGCGAAGCCGGTCGTCGAGCCGCAAATCTACACGCAGCGTGTCGTGTTCTGCCGATAACGAAACGTCAATTCGAGGACGGCCCGGCGCCGCGCCGCGGGACCATGATGTCCCGCTCCGCGCGATCCGGCAACGGCCGTTTCGACAAGCCATCCAAGCGATGAGGCCATCGTGAACTATTGCTGCCAGATCAGGGAGTCGGGCCCGCAGGATTTCGAACGCGATGCGGGTACGGCGCCGTTCGTTGCCGTCCGGCGCAACCATGTCGTACCGCCGCGGCCACTCGTCTACCTGTCGCGGCAGCACGATCCCGCGCTCGTCGACTGCCTCGCGTCACGCGGCTGGGACGTGTGGCGCGCGAAAACCGTTGCGGACGCACTGAATCTCGTCAGGGTGAACCGTCCGCATGCGGGCATCGTCGATTTCGGCAGCTTCGCGTCGCCCGACGTCACGTCGTTCGAGACGCTGCTGCGCGATCCGCGCGTCGGCTGGGTCGCGCTCGCCGACCCTGAACGGCTGCGGGATCTCACCATCGCGCGCCTGATTCGCCGCTGCTGCTTCGACTACGTGCGCAATGCGAACGCCTATACGACGATCGGCTATCTGGTCGGCCATGCATACGGGATGCTGAAGCTCGCGGACAGCAGCCCGGACGCCGATGCGGCGCCCCCCGGCGGCACGATGATCGGTTCGTGCGACGCAATGCGCCGGCTGTTCGCGACGATCCGCAAGGTCGCGAACACGGACGCCACCGTCTTCATCGCCGGCGAATCCGGCACCGGCAAGGAACTGACGGCGGCGGCGATCCACCAGCAGTCGTTGCGCGCCGACGCGCCCTTCGTCGCCGTGAACTGCGCGGCCATTCCGCCGACGCTGCTGCAGGCCGAACTGTTCGGCCACGAGCGCGGCGCGTTCACCGGCGCGCACCAGCGCAAGATCGGCCGGATCGAGGCCGCTCACGGCGGCACGCTGTTCCTCGACGAAATCGGCGACATGCCGTTCGAGAGCCAGGCAAGCCTGCTGCGTTTCCTTCAGGAGGGCACGATCGAGCGGCTCGGCGGGCACGCGTCGATTCCGGTGGACGTGCGGATCGTGTCGGCGACCCACGTCGATCTCGAGGCCGCGATGCCGGCGGGGCGGTTCCGTGCCGACCTGTACTACCGCCTGTGCGTGCTGCGCATCGACGAGCCGCCGCTGCGCGTGCGCGGCCGCGACATCATGCTGCTCGCCGATTACGTGCTGCAGCGCTATCGCGGCGACAGTTCGCACCGGATTCGCGGCTTCATGCCGTGCGCGATCGAAGCGATCCACAACTACGCATGGCCCGGCAACGTGCGCGAGCTGATCAACCGGATCCGGTTCGCGGTCGTGATGACGAACGGCCCGATGATCTCGGCGTCGGATCTCGAACTGCACCCGTACACGTCGCGGCGGCCGCCGACGCTCGCGCAAGCGCGCCGGCAGGCCGAGCGGCACGCGATCGAGGAAACGCTGATGCGCCACCGCCACCAGCATGCGGACGTGGCGGCCGAGCTGGGCATCTCGCGTGCGACGCTGTATCGGCTGATGACCGCGCACGGGTTGCACAGCTGACGCGCTGCGGCAAACCGCCGCTCAAGACCGCGCGATGTCGGCCGTTAAGACAGGAAACGGCCCGTCCCGACCGCCGCTGCAGCCATGCTGCGCGCGGCCGGCACGCGGCGCATCACGCTCATCCGAGGTTACCGTGGCAGAGTGCAGTCACTGCGGCAGGACGTTCCTGGTCGGCGGGCGGTCGATCGACGGCCGCCGCTATTGCCGTCCGGCGTGCGCGCAAGCGCATCCGATCGTCGTCGAGGCGGAGCGGGTACCCGACGCGAAAGTCTGGGAGTACGTGCACGACTGGCGTTACGGGCCGTGCCCGATCTGCGGTCGCGACGACCAGCCGGTCGATGTCCATGCGTCGCATCGCGTCGTGTCGCTGCTGTTCGTCACGCGCTGGGCGACGCGACACCATGTGTGCTGCCGGCGTTGCGGCCGCAGGAAGCAGGCGGTCGCGCTGCTGGCTTCGGCCGCGTTCGGCTGGTGGGGGTTGCCGTGGGGCCTCGTGCTGACGCCGATCCAGCTCGTGCGCAACGCGCTCGGGCTGATCGCGCGCGACCCGGCGGTCGCGACGCGGCAGTTCGAACAGCTCGTGCGGCGCAAGCTGGCGGCGCGCCGGCTGCGGCGCGCACGGCAGGGCGCCGGCGCCTGAGCGCGCGGCCCGGCGCGCCGCGCGCGATCAGGCGGCCGGCCGCTCGAAGCCCGATGCGACCCAGCGCTCGGCGCTGGCCTTGTTGAGCTTGAACCCGGCCGACACCTTCGCTTCGGCCAGCAGCTCGCCATACGGATCGAATGCCTTGAGCTGCGCGTACGGCTCGAACTCGTCCGGCACGATGTCGAGCGTCACCGACACATCCTGGTCGTCCTCGCCCTGAACCGTCACTTCCTTGTGCAGCATCGCGCGCCGCTGCTGCTCGTGCCGCATCAGCACCTCGGTCGCGGTCTTCACGAGCGTGCGGAACGCGTTCGCGTCCATCGGCTTCGGGTTCTTCTTGTCGCGGCCCATGGTCCACGGCCCGACGAGCGCGGGCTCGGACTCGCCGTCCTTGATCATCTCGACGGCCCAGCCGTCGTCGTCTTCGTTCTTGATGATGCGGGCCGTCCAGCCGTTGTCGCGCCAGAGGCCGTCTTCGTGGATGGAGGTGTCGTCGGGTTGCAGGTCGGATTCGGTCATGGGGAAAGCGGGGGTACGGGCAGCCGGCAAACGGGCGGCGGCGCGCGGCCGGCATCGGCGCGTCGCTCGCCGCCGGTGGCCCGGCGCGGGATGCAAAGGCGTCGATTTTACCTGCTGGCCGGTCGCTTGGCCCGCATCGGCCGCCACGCTGGCCATTTGGCCGGTGTCCGCGGAGGTTGGCTCCGATGTGTCGGGCGTTCGAACCGGCGCAAATTTCAAACTCGTATTACGTCCCCGACGGTTGATCCCGATGCCGTCCGATATCCCGCCTGAGCACGCCTGCCTAGAATCGATGATCAGGCTAAAAATAGCCTGAACGTTCTTTCAACGCCGAACCGGCCGTGCGCGTTCCGTGTCGCGCGGCCGATGAACCACCTGGAACTGCGCATGAGGAAATTCAATGTTCGCGTCGTTTTCGCGTACGACTGGCCGTTGACGCTGGCCGGCATCGAGCAGGTCGCGGGCAGCGGCTGTGCGATCGAGATCGTCGCGGTGTACCGGAGCGTGGCCGAACTGGTCGCGTCGCTCGGCGGTGTCGACTGCGATGTCGTGCTGGTCGACTATGCGATCCGCGGAGACGAGCAGATGGACGGCCTTGCGCTGTTCAACTGGCTGCGGCGCACGCGTCCGAACGTCGGGATCGTCGCACTGGTCGCGAACGAGAATCCGCTGATCTTCGGGTCGATGCTCGCGATCGGCGGCGTGAGCGTCGTCAGCAAGTTCGACGAGGTCGGCCATATCGTCACGGCCATTCATTCGAGCTACAGCGGCGGGCGCTACCTGTCGCCGCTCGTCAGGCGCGCGGTCGATGCAGCCGACGAGCGCGGCCAAGCGCCCGTGAAGCTGTCGGCGCGCGAGATCGAGGTCATTCGCCTGTACCTGTCGGGGGTGCCGATCAAGACGATCGCGCAGCGTCTGAGCAAGGGCAAGCAGACGGTCAGCGCGCAGAAGATCAGCGCGATGAAGAAGCTCGGCGTGAGCAACGACGTCGAGCTGATCCAGCGGGCGGCGGGGTTGGGGCTCGGCACCGGTCTGACCGAGTCGCGGCCCGGCCGCGCCGCGTGAGCGCACGTGCGCCGGGCGGCCGCCGTCAGGCCGGCAACGCAAACCGCGTCACCGCATCCCGCAGCGCCTCGGCCTGATCGCGCAGCGAATGCGCGGCGGCCGCGGCTTCTTCGACGAGCGCCGCGTTCTGCTGCGTCACCTGGTCCATCTCGCCCACCGCGCGATTGACCTGCTCGATCCCGGCGCTCTGTTCGCGCGACGCATGGCTGATCTCGTCGAGGATCTCGTTCACGCGCCGTACCGACTGCACGATCTCGGCCATCGTCTCGCCTGCGTGCGTGACGAGCGCCGCGCCTTGCTCGACGGTCTCGTTCGACGACACGATCAGCGACTTGATCTCCTTCGCGGCCGTCGCCGAGCGTTGCGCGAGCGAGCGAACCTCGGCCGCGACCACCGCGAAGCCGCGGCCCTGTTCGCCGGCACGCGCCGCTTCGACGGCCGCATTCAGCGCGAGGATATTGGTCTGGAACGCGATCCCGTCGATCACGCCGATGATGTCGCCGATCTTGTGCGAGCGGTCGGTGATCTCGTTCATCGTGCGCACGACGTCGTCGACCACCGCGCTGCCACGCGTCGCGACCTGCGCGGCCTGGTCGGCGAGCGACGCGGCCTGCGCGGCGCTGTCGGCATTCTGCTTCACGTTCGCGGTCATCTGGTCCATGCTCGACGCGGTCTGGACGAGCGCGGCCGCCTGTTCCTCGGTGCGCTGCGACAGGTCCGTGTTGCCGGACGCGATCTCGCTCGCGCCGACGTTGATGTTCTCGGTGCCCATCCGCACGCGCGACACCATGTCGATCAACCCGCTCTGCATCGTGTGCAGCGCATGCAGCAGGCTGCCGCGATCGTCCTGCTTCACGGTGACGCGCGCGGTCAGGTCGCCCTGCGCGATGCGCTGCGCTGCGTCGAGCGCAACTTCCAGTTCGCCGCCGAGGTTCGCACGCACGCTTTTCAGCACCAGCACCATCACGGCGGTCGCGATCCCGCCGAGCACGGCCGTCATCGCGAGCCAGCGGCCGACGCTTTCGAGCACCGCCGAGCGGACGTCGTTCATGTACATGCCGGTCACGAGATACCAGTCCCACGGCGCGAAGCGCTGCACCGCGCTGGTTTTGTCCTGCGGCTTGTCGGCGCCCGGCTTCGGCCACAGATACTCGACGAAGCCCTTGCCGCCTTCCAGGTTGCCGGCTTTCACGATCTCGACGAACAGGTGCTTGCCGTTCGGATCGGTGAAATTCGACACGTCCTTGCCGTTGAGCTCGGACTTGATCGGATGCATCACGATCACCGGCTTCGAGTCATTGATCGAGATGTAGCCGTCGGCGCCGGAGCGCATCGCGGCGATCGCCTCGATCGCCTTCTGCTTCGCTTCGGCTTCCGGCAGCGCGTTCTGCTGCGACAGCTTGTAGAAATGATCGGTCACGCTCGCGGCCTGCGCGACCAGCGACGCGAGCTGTTCGCGGCGGTCCGTGATCATCGAGGCGCGCGTCTGCCATGCGCCGAGCCCGGCGATCACGAGCAGGCCGAGCCAGAGGATGACGATCATCGAGGCGAGTTTCTGATTCAGTGAAAGGTTGCGCATGGTATGTGGTCGGTCAGTCGTGGAAGCGCCCCGGAACGGCGTGACGGGGTAAGTGTCTTGACGGCGCCCGGCGACCGTTACCATAGACGGGTTATCCCTATGAACCGGTACCGTGGACGCATGCCTCTCATGCCGACACGGGTATCTATGCATATGCATAACGGGTGTCGCTATACTCAGGGGCGATGGCGTGCGCGCCGCGAGCCCGGCTCGGCGGCGCGGCGGCGAATAAAACCGAAAGGAGGCAACGATGCGAATTCTGGTAGTAGGGGCCGGCGCGGTCGGCGGGTATTTCGGCGGCCGGCTGGCCGCGGCGGGGCGCGACGTGACGTTCCTGGTGCGCGACGGCCGCGCGGCCGCGCTGGCGCGCGACGGGCTGCTGATCCGCAGCCCGCGCGGCGACCTGACGCTCGCGAACGTGCAGACCGTGCGCGCGGGCGATGCGGGTGCCGGCGTCGCGCCGTTCGACCTCGTGCTGCTGAGCTGCAAGGCGTACAGCCTCGACAATGCGATTCAGTCGTTCGCGCCGTTCGTCGGCCCGCAGACGCTGATCCTGCCGATGCTCAACGGGATGCGTCATCTCGACGTGCTGCGCGACCGGTTCGGCGCTGCGCCGGTGCTCGGCGGGCTGTGCGTGATCGCGGCGACGCTCGATCGCGAGCAGCGCATCGTGCACCTCAACGACACGCACGGGGTCACCTTCGGCGAACTCGCGGGCGGCGAATCGCCGCGCGTGCGCGCGGTGGCCGACGTACTCGGCGGCGCGGGGTTCGATGCGACGCTCAGCGACAACGTGGCCGCGCGGATGTGGGAAAAATGGGTGTTCCTCGCGACGCTCGCCGCGAGCACGTCGCTGTTCCGCGGCTCGGTGGGCGACATTCTTGCCGCGCCGGACGGCCGTCGCCTGCTGGAGACGATGCTCGGCGAATGCAGCGCGATTGCCGAGCACAACGGCCACCGGCCCGATCCGGCCGCCATCGAGCGGATGCAACGGATGGTGCTGACGCCGTCCCCGCTGACCGCGTCGATGCTGCGCGACATCGAGAACCATGCGCGCGTCGAAGCCGATCACGTGATCGGCGACCTGCTCGCGCGCCGCGACCCGCAGGCGGCCGATACCCTGTCGCTGCTGCGGATCGCGTACAACCACCTGAAGGCATACGAAGTGCGGACGGCGCGCGAGCACGCGGCCGCGTAAGCACCGGAGCGGGCGGCCGCCCGGCCGTTCCGCGCTGCACAAATTTGTCGTCCGGCACCCTGTGCGGCCGGAATGCGCAAAAAAGTATCGGAAATCAGGCGTAAAGTTGGTGGAGCCGCGCGCTCGATCGACCTACATTGCTTCCCATGCGACCGGTCGCGTCGCCGTGTGAAAGACGCGGCGCACGCGCGCCACGAACCGGCCAGCGAGACATGGGAATGGAGACGCCAACAATGATGCACCCCGATCTGGAAGTGGTCGACGTGCGACGCGACGAGTCGTTCAAGGTCTGGTCGCACGGCTATCCGTATCGCACGATCCGCTGGCACTTCCATCCCGAATTCGAACTGCACCTGATCGTCGCGACGCGCGGCAAGTATTTCGTCGGCGACCACATCGGCTCGTTCGGCCCCGGCCATCTCGTGCTGCTCGGCCCGAACCTGCCGCACAACTGGGTCAGCGACATGGCCGAAGGCGAAACCGTCGAGCGCCGCAATCTCGTGATCCAGTTCGACCCGGCGTTCGTGCGCCGTTGCATGGACGCGTTTCCCGAATGCCGCGACGCGCAGGCGCTGCTCGACGATGCGCGGCGCGGCGTCGGCTTTGACGCGGCGACCAGCGCCGCGATCGCGCCGCTGTTCGACGAACTGCTGGCCGCGCGCGGCATGCGCCGCATCGCGCTGTTCATGACGATCCTCGAACGGCTTTGCGGGGCGGCCGAACGCACGCTGCTCGCGAGCCCCGCGTACGACCAGGCCGACGTCACGCCCACGCGGCTCAGCCATGCGCTGTCGTACATCGGCAAGAACCTCGCGTCCGAGCTGCGTGAAGCCGATCTCGCGCAACTGACCGGGCAGAGCGTCAGCGCGTTCTCGCGCGCGTTCCACCGCCAGACGGGCATGCCGTTCGTCCAGTACGTGAATCGTCTGCGGATCGAGGCCGCGTGCCAGATGCTGCTCGCCGACGACGCGAACATCACCGATATCTGCTTCCAGGCCGGCTTCAACAACGTGTCGAACTTCAACCGCCAGTTCCGCGCGGTGAAGGGGATGGCGCCGTCCGAATTCCGCGCGCTGCAGCGCCTGAACGCGCGCAGCCGCGAGCTCGCGCTGCATGCGGCGCCCACCGGCAATCCGCTGCCGCCGCGTGTCGTCACGGCCGGCTTCCCCGAGCGCGCACCGCAGCCCGGATGATCGCGGGGCCGCGGGCCGCCTCAACGTTCCACACCGTTTCACCCAGCGCAATCGCGTCGCCCACGTCGCGAGGGGCGCATTCACCCACGAAAAAGCTGCACACAATTCCGGAGACACCGTCATGACGCACGCATCGCCCGCTTCATCCCCCCGTCGCGCCGCCCGCCTGGCGGCCGTTGCCGCGCTCGCCGTCGCGGCCTGGCTGCCCGCCGCCGCTGCGCAGGCCGCACCGCTGCGCATCGGCATGACGTTCCAGGAGCTGAACAACCCGTATTTCGTGACGATGCAGAAGGCATTGAACGACGCGGCCACGTCGATCGGCGCGCAGGTCGTCGTCACCGACGCGCATCACGACGTCAGCAAGCAGGTGAGCGATGTCGAGGACATGCTGCAGAAGAAGATCGACATCCTGCTCGTGAACCCGACCGATTCGACCGGCATCCAGTCGGCGATCACGCAGGCGAAGAAGGCCGGCGCGGTGGTGGTGGCCGTCGATGCGAACGCGAACGGCCCGGTCGATTCGTTCGTCGGTTCGAAGAACTACGACGCGGGCGTGATGTCGTGCGATTACCTCGCGAAGGCGATCGGCGGCAGCGGCGAAGTCGCCATTCTCGACGGCATTCCGGTCGTGCCGATTCTCGAACGCGTGCGCGGCTGCAAGGCCGGGCTCGCGAAATACCCGAACGTGAAGCTGGTCGACACGCAGAACGGCAAGCAGGAGCGCGCGACCGCGCTGTCGGTCACGGAAAACATGATCTCCGCGCATCCGAACCTGAAGGGCATCTTCAGCGTGAACGATGGCGGCGCGATGGGCTCGCTCGCCGCGATCGAGAGCTCGGGCAAGGACATCAAGCTGACGAGCGTCGATGGCGCGCCCGAGGCGATCGCCGCGATCCAGAAGCCGAATTCGAAGTTCATCGAGACGACCGCGCAGTTCCCGGCCGACCAGGTGCGCATCGCGCTCGGCATCGCGATCGCGCGCAAGTGGGGCGCGACGGTGCCGAAGGCGATCCCGGTCGACGTGAAGGTGGTCGATCGCGGCAACGCGAAGGGCTTCAGCTGGTGAACGACGTGCGATGCGACGCGAAGGGCGGCGGCACGGCCGGCGCTCTTCGCACGGAGAAGCCGATGGACACGATACTCAGGCTCAGCCACATCACGAAAAGCTTTCCGGGTGTGAAGGCGCTGTCCGACATTGATCTGGAGATTGCGCGCGGCGAGATTCACGCGCTGCTCGGCGAGAACGGTGCGGGCAAGTCGACGCTGATGAAGATCCTGTGCGGCATTCATCAGCCGGATACCGGCACGATCGAGATCGACGGCACCGCACGCCATTTCGCGGACTATCACGACGCGGTCGCGGCGGGTGTCGGCATCGTGTTCCAGGAATTCAGCCTGATTCCGCACCTCGACGCCGTCGACAACCTGTTCCTCGGCCGCGAGCTGCGCAATCGCTGGGGCGCGCGCGACCGCAAGCGGATGCGTCACGCGGCGGCCGCGATCTTCGCGCGGCTCGGCGTGGCGATCGATCTCGATGCGCCGATCCGTGCGCTGTCGGTCGCGCAGCAACAGTTCGTCGAGATCGGCAAGGCGCTGTCGCTCGACGCGCGCATCCTGATCCTCGACGAACCGACCGCCACGCTCACGCCGGCCGAGGCCGAGCACCTGTTCGCGATCATGCGCGAGCTGAAGCGGCAGGGCGTCGCGATGATCTTCATCTCGCATCACCTCGACGAGATTTTCGCGGTGTGCGACCGCATCACGGTGCTGCGCGACGGCCAGTACGTGGCGACGACCGACGTCGCGCGCACGGACGTCGAACAGCTCGTGCGGATGATGGTCGGCCGCCGGATCGAAAGCAGCTTTCCGCCGAAGCCGGCGCGCGCGGCCGACGCGCCGCGGGTGCTGGAGGTCAACGAACTGCAGATCGAGCGCGGCGGCCCCGTGAACCGCTTCACGCTGCATGCCGGCGAGATCCTCGGCTTCGCCGGGCTGGTCGGCTCGGGCCGCACGGAAACCGCGCTCGCGGTGATCGGCGCGACGCGTGCGCATCGCAAGGACGTGCGCGTGCGTGGCACGGCGGCGAAGCTCGCCGATCCGGCCGACGCGCTGCGCGCGGGCATCGGCATCCTGCCGGAAAGCCGGAAGACGGAAGGGCTCGTCACGTCGTTCTCGATCCGCGACAACATCTCGCTGAACAACCTCGGCAAGTACCGGTCGATGCGCTGGCTGATCGACCGCCGCGGTGAAGCACGTACCACGCACGACGTGATGCGGCGCGTCGGCGTGAAGGCGCCGTCGATCCACACCGAGGTCGCGACGCTGTCCGGCGGCAACCAGCAGAAGGTCGTGATCGCGCGCTGGCTCAACCATCACACGTCGGTGCTGATCTTCGACGAGCCGACGCGCGGCATCGACGTCGGCGCGAAAGCCGAAATCTACGGGCTGATGCGCGAACTCACCGCGCGCGGCTACGCCATCATCATGATCTCGTCCGAGCTGCCGGAAATCGTCGGCATGTGCGATCGCGTCGCCGTGTTCCGGCAGGGCCGCATCGAGGCGACGCTCGATGGCGACGAGATTGATCCCGACACGGTCATGACCTATGCCACGGCCGGCACGCGAGGAGCGACCCATGAACCTGCCTGATTCTTCTTCCACGCCTTCCACGACGCTCGCGGCTACCGCCGGAAACGGCGACGCACCGCCGCCCCGCGCGATGTGGGCGCAGTTGCGGCGCTCGACGCTGTTCTATCCACTCGTCGGCCTGATCGTCGTGTGCATCGCGATGATGATCGCGAGCCCGAGCTTCCTGTCCGCCGCGAACCTCGAAAACGTGCTGCGCCAGGTGTCGATCAACGCGATCATCGCGGTCGGCATGACCTGCGTGATCCTGACCGGCGGGATCGACCTGTCGGTCGGTTCGGTGATGGCGCTGTCGGGCACGCTCGCGGCGGGGCTGATGGTCGCGGGTGTGAACGCGGTTGCGGCGCTCGCGATCGGCATCGCGGTCGGCCTCGGCTTCGGCTTCCTGAATGGCGTGTTCGTCGCGTTCGCGGGGATGCCGCCGATCATCGTCACGCTCGCGACGATGGGTATCGCGCGCGGCCTGGCATTGATCTACACGGGCGGCTATCCGATCGACGGCTTGCCCGACTGGGTCGCGTTCTTCGGCAGCGGCAAGGTGTTCGGCATCCAGGCCCCCGTGCTGATCATGCTGGTGGTCTATGCCGTCGCGTCGCTGCTGCTCGACCGGATGCCGTTCGGCCGCT
Source organism: Burkholderia sp. AU33423 (assembly GCF_002223135.1). Lineage (NCBI taxonomy): Bacteria > Pseudomonadati > Pseudomonadota > Betaproteobacteria > Burkholderiales > Burkholderiaceae > Burkholderia > Burkholderia sp. AU33423. The sequence continues at coordinate 2,283,406 of NZ_NKFH01000007.1, read as the reverse complement.
ACGTATACGCGATCGGCGGCAACGAACAGGCGGCGCGGCTCACCGGCGTGCGGGTCGCGCGCGTGAAGCTGATCGTCTACACGCTGGCCGGGCTTACGTCGGCGCTCGCCGCGATCGTGCTGACCGGGCGCCTGATGAGCGGCCAGCCGAACGCGGGCGTGGGCTTCGAGCTCGACGCGATCGCGGCCGTCGTGATGGGCGGCACGTCGATCTCCGGCGGGCGCGGCGCGATCCTCGGCACGCTGGTCGGCGCGCTGCTGCTCGGCGTGCTCAACAACGGGCTGAACATGATCGGCGTGAACCCGTATGTGCAGAACGTGATCAAGGGCGGAATCATCCTGCTCGCGATCTACATCAGCCGCGAACGGTCGCGGTAACGCTTGATTAATCCGGTATCCGAATCATTCAGGAAAGAGACAACTCATGACGACACCCGAAGCCCAGCCGCGCATGACCGCGGTCGTCTGCCACGGCCCCGAGGACTATCGCGTCGAACAGGTCGCGAAGCCGCGCCCCGGCGCGAACGAGCTCGTGATCCGCATCGCCGCATGCGGGATCTGCGCGAGCGACTGCAAGTGCTACACGGGCGCGAAGATGTTCTGGGGTGGCCCGAGCCCGTGGGTGAAGGCGCCCGTGATTCCCGGCCACGAATTCTTCGGCTACGTCGAAGCGCTCGGCGACGGCGCGGCCGAGCATTTCGGCGTGGCGGTGGGCGACCGCGTGATCGCCGAGCAGATCGTGCCGTGTGGCAAGTGCCGCTATTGCAAGTCGGGTCAGTACTGGATGTGCGAAGTGCACAACATCTTCGGCTTCCAGCGCGAGGTGGCCGACGGCGGGATGGCCGAGTACATGCGCATTCCGCCGACCGCGATCGTCCACAAGATTCCGCTCGGCGTGTCGCTGGAGGATGCCGCGATCATCGAGCCGCTGTCGTGCGCGATCCATACGGTGAACCGCGGCGATGTCCAGCTCGACGATGTGGTCGTGATCGCGGGCGCGGGCCCGCTCGGGCTGATGATGACGCAGGTCGCGCACCTGAAGACGCCGAAGAAGCTGGTCGTGATCGACCTGATCGACGAACGGCTCGAACTCGCGCGCGAGTACGGTGCGGACGTGACGATCAACCCGACGCGCGACGACGCACGCGAAATCGTCCGGTCGCTCACCGACGGCTATGGCTGCGACGTCTACATCGAGACGACCGGTGCGCCGGTCGGCGTGAGCCAGGGGCTCGACCTGATCCGCAAGCTCGGCCGCTTCGTCGAATTCAGCGTGTTCGGCGAGGATGCGACCGTCGACTGGTCGATCATCGGCGACCGCAAGGAGCTCGACGTACGCGGCGCGCACCTGGGGCCATACTGCTATCCGATCGCGATCGACCTGCTCGCGCGCGGGCTCGTCACGTCGAAAGGCATCGTCACGCACGATTTCGCGCTCGAGGACTGGGACGACGCGATCCGCGTCGCGAAATCGCCCGAATCGATCAAGGTGCTGCTGAAGCCGGCCCGCTGACGGCCGGCGTGCGCCTCACCGGAGACATCATGGAATACGTCATAGGCGTCGATATCGGCACGCAGAGCACCAAGGCGCTGCTCGTCGACCGGCACGGCGCGATCGTCGCGCGGCGCTCGGCCGGCTACCAGCCCGATACGCCGCGCCCGCTGTGGGCCGAGCAATGGCCACAGGTGTGGTTCGATGCGGTGCTCGCGTGCATCGCGGGCTGCGTGAGCGATGCGCGCGCGCAGGGCGTGCCGGCCGATGCGATTCGCGCGGTGTGCGTGGGTAGCCTGTACGGCGGCTCGGGCATTCCGGTCGACATCGACATGCGGCCGCTCCATCCATGCCTGATCTGGATGGACCGGCGTGCGACCGCGGAAGTCGACTGGGTCAACGCGAACGTGAACGTCGAGCGGCTGCGCGTGATCACGGGCAACGGCGTCGACAGCTACTACGGCTTCACGAAGATGCTGTGGCTGCGCGACCAGCGGCCGGACGTGTGGGCGAACGTGCGCTATTTCCTGCCGCCGAACGCGTACGTGATCTACCTGCTGACCGGCGAGGTCGCGGTCGATCACAGTTCGGCCGGCAATATCGGCGGCGTGTACGACGTCGCGCGCCGCGAGTGGTCCGACGACGCGCTCGACATGCTCGGCATTCCGGCGACGATGATGCCCGAGCGGCTCGTCGAATCGACCGACATCGTCGGCGGGCTGCTGTCGCAATGGACGGAGCAACTGGGGCTGCCGCCCGGCACGCCCGTCGTCGCGGGCGGCGTCGATGCGGCCGTCGCGACCTTCGCGGCCGGCGCGACGCGCGCGGGGCAGCATGTCGCGATGATCGGCACCAGCATGTGCTGGGGTTACGTGAGCCGGCACGTCGATGCGCGTCACGGGCTCGTCAGCATGCCGCACGTGTTCAACGGGCAGCGCGACCTGTACGTGTTCGGCGGCGCGATCACGGCCGGCGCGTCGGTCGCCTGGTTTCGCGACCAGTTCTGTCACGCGGAAATCGATGCGGCGCGCCTGCTGCCGCACGGCGATCCGCACGTGTTGCTCGAGGAGGCGGCCGAAAGCGTGCCGCCCGGCGCGGACGGCGTGCTGTTCCTGCCGTACCTGATGGGCGAACGCAGCCCGGTATGGGACGCGAAGGCAAGCGGCGCGTTCGTCGGGCTGAGTCTCGCGCATACACGCGCGCACCTGTATCGCGCGGTGCTCGAAGGTGTCGCGTTCGCGTTGCGGCACAACATCGAGGCCGGGCGTCGCGGCGCGGTGGCGCTCGACGACCGGCTGATCGTCGTGGGCGGGGCCGCGCATTCGGCGCTGTGGATGCAGATCATCGCGGACGTGACGGGCTTCCCGGTGTGGACGATCGAGCAGGACGTCGAAGCCGCGATGGGGGCCGCCTTGCTCGCGGGCGTCGGGGCAGGGCTCGTGTCGCACGACGATGCGCAAGGCGGATGGGTCACGCTCGTCGAGCGCGCGCGGCCCGATGCCGACCGCGCGAAAGCGTATGCGGCGCGCTTTGCGCTTTACACGGCGCTGTATCCGGCGCTCAAACCGATCATGCACGGGTTGCACACGCCATCATGAAGACACGATTCGATTTCCGCGGTTCGCGGGTGCTCGTCACGGGGGCGTCGAGCGGGATCGGGCGCGCGTGCGCGGTCGCGCTGGCGCAGGCGGGTGCGCAGGTCGTCGCGGCCGGGCGCGACGTGGCCGCGCTCGATGCGCTGGCCGGCGAGACCGCGTGCGAGACGATGCGACTCGATGTCGGTGGCGACGAGCATGCGATCGACGCGGCGCTCGCCGCGCACGATGCGTTCGACGGCCTCGTGAATTGTGCGGGGATTGCATCGCTCGAAGCGGCGCTCGAGGTGAGCGCCGCGCATTTCGATCGCGTGATGGCCGTCAATGCACGCGGCGCGGCGCTCGTGGCTCGGGCCGTCGCACGAAAGATGATCGCGCGCGACGCGCGTGGCGCGGTGCAGGCGCGGGGCAGCATCGTCAACGTATCGAGCCAGGCCGCGCTCGTCGGCTTGCCTGCCCATTTGAGCTATTGCGCGTCGAAGGCGGCGATGGACGCGATCACGCGCGTGCTGTGCATCGAACTCGGGCCGCACGGCATTCGTGTGAACAGTGTGAACCCGACCGTCACGCTCACGCCGATGGCGCAGTTCGCGTGGAGCGAACCGGAAAAGCGTGCGCCGATGCTGGCCGCGATTCCGCTCGGGCGATTCGCGGAGCCGGACGAGGTCGTCGAACCGATCCTGTTCCTGCTCAGCGATGCGGCGTCGATGGTCAGCGGTGTGTCGCTGCCGATCGACGGCGGGTATACGGCGCGCTAGGCAGCGTCATGCGGCGATGGCGCATGCAGGAACCCGCGTGGCGAATGGGTGGCACGGTCGCCGCGCGGCTAGACCGGATCCTTGCTCGGTGGGCCGTCGGGTTGCTGCGGATTGTCGTGATGGTGGCCCGGCGATGGTGGCGATAACGGATCGTCTTCCGGGTCGCGGTTCGGGTCGGCCGGTGGCTCGGGCGTCGGGGTCGTGTGATCGGTCATGGAGAACTCGCACAGTGCGTGACGGCGATGGCGCGGCAGGAGCGCCTCGTCTCCGTTATAGCCAATCGGGCGTGCGTTTGCAGCGGGATTGTGGCGGCGGGCGGTCTGTCATCGGTGCAACCCGGGCACGGGCGGTGTTCGTGCAGGCACCTGCGGCGCGCGGCGCGGGCCAGGCGTTGCATCGCGAGCACGCTGCGCGCGCTCTCGGTCAGCGCAAATCCGCCGGTGTATCGACGTCGCGCACGATGCCGGGATCGTCCACGTCGAGCAGCCTGACCGGCGCGCTGGCGAACAGCGCGCGGGCGCCCGTGTCGCCGTCGAGCGCGGCCAGCGCATCGTAATGGTGCGCGGCGAACCCGACCGGATGGCCGCGCACGCCCCGATGCGCGGGTGCGACGATCGATGCGTCATCGGCGTCGAGCGCGCGCGTGACGGTTTCGTAGGTGGACGCCGCGATCCACGGCATGTCGCCGAGCGCGACGAGCCAGCCGTTCGCGTCGGGCGTCGCACGCACGCCGGCCGCGAGGCTCGCACCCATGCCGCGCGCGGCGTCGGGCGCGTAGACGACGTGGCAGCCGGCTTCGTTCAGCAGCATCGCGAGTTTTTCGGCACCGGGACGCACGACGGCGATCACGTCGGCCGTGGCCGCCGCGAGATGGCGGGCGGCCGCGACCGCAACCGGCGTGCCGTCGGGAAGCAGCGCGAGCAGCTTGCTGTGCTGGCCGCTCGGGTCGAAGCGTTGACCGAGGCCGCCCGCGAGGAGGACGCCGGTGGCGAGTGACGCATAGGACATCGGCGCGGGGGAGAGTGATGCAGGTGCTGCGATTGTGCGGGAGCGGGCAGGGATCGACAAGTGAGGATGTTACCGAGACGGGCGCGTTTCGTCGGAAAGAATGTCAGCACGCGGCTTCGTCGAGCATGTTTTCCTCGACGGGGCCGTAGTTCGCGTGCGATTGATCGTGCATCACGGCCCAATAGCGGTCGCCGAACGACCAATGCCACCATTCCGACGGGTAATTGGTGAAGCCGGCGCTCGTCAGTGCGGCGATCAGCACCTGACGGTTGCGGGCGGCTGCGCGGCTGATGAACGGGTTGTGCGTGTAGCACGCGCCGGATGATTCCTGGTCGGTGGCGTTCATGATGCAGCCCATGTCGAGCTCGATGCCATCCGCCGAGATCAGCGTCAGGTCGACGGCAGCGCCCGTTGGGTGCGCGGCGACTTCCGGCGGCGCGACGTAGTGGCTCGTCAGTGCGATCAGCGCGTCTTCGTCCGGAAGCGGATTCAGCGTGCGACGCAGATGCGCGAGGTGTGCGGAGAAGTAGTCGCGCTGCAGGGCCAGCGGGCGATAGCCTTCCTTGACGTACAGGCGCAGGCCGGCGGGCAGTGCGTGCGCAGCGGCCATCAGCCGTTTGGCCACACCACGGCGCACTTTCAGGAAATGCGGGCTTCTGCTTTCGATGTCGCGGCGGCCGAGATCGACGGCAATGCGCGCATGGAAACCTGCGAGATCGACAAACGCTTCGGGCGACTCCAGTAGGGCGATCGACCGGACAACGGGATCGGAGAGCGAAATCACGATAGTCGACGAAGTGGCGCAATGACGGTTGCGGGCCACGTCCGGCTGGCAGCAGGACGCTCTGTTGCGCAAGGCCGGGCGGTCGTGGTTGATTTGGTCAGACGAATCGCCAATATGCCAGAGTCCGGCGGAGGATGTGTCGCGGGTTGACCCGCGGGCGGGCGACGCTTACCAGAGCGTCTTGACGTGCGCGTAAGCGCGGATTTTTTCGTCGCGCGTGACAAGCGGCGCGCCGAGCCGCCGTGCGGTTGCGACGATCATGCGGTCGGCCGGATCCTTGTGGAACGCGCCGGGCAGGTCGGTGGATTTCGCGGCGATGTCGGCATCGACGGGCACGAAGCGCATGCCGTCGATCTGCGCGACGGTGGCCAGCCACGCGTCGACATCCATCGTCAGCGCGAGGCGGTCGTTGCGCACCAGCATGGCAATCTCCCACGCGGAAATCGCTGATGCGGCGAGCGCGCCTTCACTCCGAGCGCGATCGATCGCGCTTCTCGCTTTCTTGCTGAGTGACGGATCGCCCGCCACCCACCACACCAACGCATGTGTATCCAGCACGATCACCGCGACGCCTCCCAATCATCTTCCGCAATCGGATCGAGAGGATTGTCGTAGCGCATGACCGAGCCGCGCAATATGTCCAACGGCTGAGCCTCGCGTGCGTGATACGGCCGGATTTCGAGTGTCGGCTTGCCGTGATCGGTGACGATCAGGCTTTCGCCCGACGCCTCGACGAGCCGGAAGTATTCGAGTGCGCGGGCCTTGAACTCGGATTTCGAAACGGGAGCGTGCGGCATCATGATATGAGCATAGTCATTTGACGATGGTCATTTTAGTCATGGATTCCGGCGTGACGCAAGCGCAGGGGGGCACGGCTTGGCGGTGCTACCGGTTCCCGCTACGCATCCGCCCACTTCCTCAACAGGTTGTGATAGATCCCCGTCAACGAAATGACCATCGGATCCTTCGCGCCTTTCTCGGCGGACAGCGCCTGAATCTGCGTATCGAGCTGGAACAGCAGCGTGCGGTCGCCGTCGTCGCGCACCATGCTCTGGATCCAGAAGAACGACGCGACGCGCTCGCCGCGCGTCACGGGCGTCACGTGATGCAGGCTCGACGCCGGATACAGCACGAGGTCGCCCGCCGGCAGCTTCGCGCGATGGGTGCCGTACGTATCCTCGACACACAGCTCGCCGCCGTCGTACGCATCGGGTTCTTCGAGAAACAGCGTGGCCGACAGATCGCTGCGCACGCGGAAATCCGTGCCGCGCAGCAGCCGGATCGCGTTGTCGACGTGCGTGCCGAACGTCTCGCCGTCTTCGTAGCGATTGAACAGCGGCGGGAACACCTTGAGCGGCAGCGCCGCCGAGAAGAACAGCGGATGGCGTGCGAGCGCGTCCTGGATCGCGTCGCCCACCGCGCGTGCGGCCGGCGCGCCTTCCGGCAATTGCCGGTTGCGTTTCGCGAGCGCCGACTGCGTGCCGGATGTCGCATTGCCGTCGACCCATTCGGCCGCATCGAGCCGTTCGCGACATTGCGCGACCTGCGCCTTCGTCAATACGCCGGGGATGTGAAGCATCATGATGCGGATTCCATGCAGTGCGGCTGCGGTTGCGGCTGTGGTGGCGTTTGCAATTCCAGCGCCGCCGCACGAAACGCGTCGATCGGCGACGACGCGAGATACGCGCACATCTTCGCGACGAACGCGGGGGTAGCGGTGGCCGGCACGCGCGCGAGCCACGCGAGCGCTTCGTCGATGCGCCCGCGCTCGGCGAGCAGCCGCGCAAGGTTGAACTGGCCGCGGAAGTCGCCGGCCACGGCGGCGCGTCGATAGTGGTCGAACGCGGCGTCGCGGTCGACCGGTACGACCCAGCCATCCTCGTAGAAGCCGCCGATCAGGTTGATCGATTTCGCATGGCCGAGTGCGGCCGCGCGCTGGAACCAGTCGAGCGCATCGGCGCGATTCTCGTCGACGCCGTTGCCGAGCGCGAGCGCCGTCGCGTAGTTGTACATGCCCCAGTCGAGCCCCGCCTGCGCGGCGAGCCGGTACCAGTACACGGCGACCGGCGCGCACGCCGCCGTGCCCCAGCCGAACTCGTAGCAGCGGCCGAGCATGTTCATCGCCATCGCGTGGCCGGCGCGCGCCGCGTGCCGGAACCAGTTGAACGCGGCCGCCGGATCGCGCGCGACGCCATGTCCGTCGAGCAGGTATTGCCCGTAGACGGCTTGCGCATCGACGATGCCGTTGTCGGCCGCCGCCGCGACCCACGCGGCGGCGCGCTCGGGCGGCCCGGCCAGGACGTCGGCGAACTCGCGCGGCGAAACCGACGCGAGCGCCTTCAGCGACACGGCCTCCATCGATCAGTAGCGCGCGTTCAGCGTGACGAACGCCGAGCGGCCCGGTGCGATCGACGCGTAGTGCGCCGGATACGCCTGGTCGAAGTAGGTGCGGTTGAACAGGTTGTTCACGTTCAGCTGCAGGTCGAGCTTCTTGTTGATGCGGTACTGCGCCATCGCATCGAAGCGCCAGTACGACGGCACCGCGTGCTGGTTCGCGGGATCGCCGAACACCTGCGACATGTAGAACGCGCCGCCGCCGACGGTGAACTTCGGCGTCACGTCGTAGTTCGACCACATCGTGAAGCTGTGCTTCGGCGTGTTCGGGAACCGGTTGCCGTTGTTCGCCGTGTCCTTGCCGTTGTCGCGCAGTTCGCTCTTCATGTACGTATAGCCGCCGAACAGCTGCCACTGCTTCGTGATCTGGCCCGCGACGCCGAGTTCGAGACCCTGCACGCGCTTGTTGCCGACCATTGCGTACTGGTTGTTCGGCAGCGTCACGCGCGCGTTGGTCGTATCGATCTGGAACAGCGCGGCGGTCAGCGCGAGCTTGTCGTTCAGTACGTTCCACTTCGTGCCGAGCTCGATGCTGCGGTTCTTTTCCGGGGAAAGCTGATCGGCGTTCGAGCCGACGCCGCCGCGGCCCGGCGTGAGCGACTGCGTTTCGCTGCCTTCGCCGAGCATCATGCCGGCCGGCGTCGACGACGTCGCGTACGACGCATAGATGCTGCCGTTCTGCGCGGGCTTGAACACGAGGCCGGCCTGCCAGTTCACGAGCGTATCGTCACGCGTGGTGGTCTTGCCGCCGTTGGCCTTGGTGTCGGTGAAGCGGGTCGAGTAGTCGTCGATGCGCACGCCGCCGTTGACATGCCAGCGCGGCGTGATCTCGATCGTGTCGAAGCCGTAGATCGACTTCGTCACGGTGCGCGCATGCGTGTAGTCGTTGTTGCGCGTGATCGAGCCGGCCCACGGGTCGTTCGGGTTCGGCGACCACAGGCTCGTGCAGTTGTAGCCCGACGCGGCACCGATGCCGTTCTGGCAGATCTTGCCGTTCGCGGCGGCGACGTTGTACGTGTCGCGCTTGCCCCATTCGCGCGACAGCTCGATACCGGTCGTGAAGCTGTGCTTGAACGGGCCGGTGCGGAATTCGCCGAACAGCTCGGTCTGGTTCGCGAGACTGTTGATCGCGCTGTTGCGGGTGTTCGCGCGCCGCCAGACCTTGCCGTTGACCACGTTGCCCTGGCTGTCGTCGGGCTGCGTCCAGATGTAGTCCTGCGTCGATTCCGTATAGCGCGTGGTGTTGCGGATCGTCAGCGACGACGTGATGTCGTGCTCGATCTTCAGCGTGCTGATGTCCGACGTCGTCTTGCGGAAATCGCGATTGGTCAGGCCGTAGAAGTTGTGGCGGTCGACGGGCGCCGGGCCGTCGGTGGCGACGCCTTTCGGGAGGTTGAAGCCGTAGAAGTACGGGATGCCGCCGTCGGGCATGTCGTCCGTCTGCAGGTGGTAGTAGCTCGCGACGACGCGCGTCGACGTGCCGAGGCCGAACGCGATCGACGGCGCGACGCCCCAGCGCTCGTTGTTCACCGCGTCGCGGCCGGCGACGTCGTTGTTGTGGCTCATCAGGTTCAGGCGGAACGCGGCGTGATCGGCGAACTGCCAGTTGCCGTCGGCCGTGAAGCGGCGATAGCGGTCGGTACCGAGGCCCGCGCTCGCGGCGGCTGTGGTGCCGAGGTGCGGGGCCTTCGTGATCAGGTTGATGCTGCCGCCCGCGCCGCCGCGGCCGCCGTACGCGCCGTCGGAACCCTTGGTGATCTCGATGCGCTCGGTGTTGAAGATCTCGCGCGTCGTCGCGCCGGTGTCGCGCATGCCGTCGACGAACATGCTGCCCTGCGTGTCGTAGCCGCGGATGAACGGACGATCGCCGAGCGGGTTGCCGCCTTCGCCGGCGCCGAACGTGATGCCGGGCACGGTGCGCAGCGCTTCGGTCAGCGTCGACGCGCCGCTGTTCTGGATCAGCTCCTGCGGGATCACGGTGACGGATTTCGGCGTGTCGACGAGCGGCGCGGTGAATTTCGCGGAAGCGGAGAAGTCGGCCTTGCCCTGGACCTCGATCGGCGCGAGATGGCCTTCGGTACCGGCCGGGGCGGGCGGCGGCGTGCCGTCCGCCGCGAATGCCGGGCTTGCGGCGAGCACGCTGCACAGGGTGGTGAATTTGCCGAGCTTCAGCTCGTCGGGACGTGACTTCATGGTGCGCTTCGACCTCGCGGTGTGGCCCCGGGGGCGGTGCGTTGCGGAAATGTGCATGCCGCCGGGAATTATTACGATTTGTTTTCAGGCGGCATTCTATGTAATTTTTTATTGAATGAGAAGCGTTCTTGTTATCACTTGTTAGGAAAGTGTTAACTAATGTGGCGGGTGGTGGTGGGGCGCGCGGGGCGGTATTGATGGCCGAAAGGCCAGCTGTGGCGGCCGTGTCGGGCTGGGTAGAGTGGATCTGTTGCGGATCGCCCGCCATGACATCAAGGTGATAATATGACTGCATTGAAAGCAAATGTGGTGAGGTGCATCATGCCTGTGATTACGGTTCGAAACCTGCCCGATGAAGTGCACCGTGCGCTGCGGATTCGTGCGGCCCAGCATGGGCGCAGCACCGAAGCAGAGGTGCGGGACATCCTCGAGCAGGCCGTTCTGCCGGGTGGTCGGCTCAAGCTGGGGACGCTGCTGGCGGAAATCGGACGGGAGGCGGGCGGCGTCGATTTCGACGCGCAGCGCGACAAGACGCTAACCGACCCGATGAGCTTCGAATGATCCTTGTTGATACGAACGTGATGTCCGAACCGTTGCGGCGCGAGCCGAGCGCGGCCGTGATCGAGTGGCTCGATGCCCAGAACGTCGAAACGCTGTTTCTTGCTGCGATCAGTCTCGCCGAAATGCGCTTCGGCGTGGCGGCATTGCCGGAAGGTCGCAGGCGCGACTGGCTTCACCAAAGCATCGAGCAGCGCGTCGTGCCGCTGTTTCGTGGCCGGATCCTGCCGTTCGACGATGCGGCGAGCAAAGCGTATGCGGACATTCGAGCGCGTGCGCGTGCCTCTGGCAGTGCGATCGCGCCTGCCGATGCTTTTATCGCCGCGACGGCCGAGGCGAACGGGTTGATCATTGCGACGCGCGACGTCGCGCCATTCGAGGCGGTCGGGCTGCGGGTGATCGATCCGTGGGCGTCCCAGGCGCCGATTGCTTGCCTGTCCACCGCGCGAAAAAAATAAAGCGCGCCGGGCTGACCGGCGCGCTTTTCGTCGAGCGTGGGGCGCGTGACTGGTGCGCCCCGGCTGTTCCTTCTCAATCGACCCCGTGAAACACCGCATCCTCCGGCCCGAGGTAGGCCGGCGGGCGCCACGTCGCGTCGCGCATTGAATGCTGGACGAGGTTCTCCACACCGAGCAACACCGCGAAGATCGCCATCCGCACCGGAATGCCATTGTCGGTCTGGCGGAAGATCGCGAGGCGCGGGTCGCGGTTCAGGTCGACCGACAGGTCGTTCGCGCCGGGCCGGCTGTCGCGCGGCAGCGGGTGCATGATCAGCGTGTCCGGTTTGCACACCGAATCGACGAGCGCCTGGTTGATCTGGAAATCCGGCGTGTAGCCTTCGAACGACTCGTCGGTGAAGCGCTCCTTCTGGATCCGCGTCGCATAGACGACGTCCGCGCCGCGCAGCCCGGCTGCGAGATCGGTCGTCTGCTCGATCACATGGCCGTTCGTCGCGATCTGGTCGACGATGTAGGCCGGCATCTCGAGCGTCGGCGGCGACACGAGCGTGAACTTGAGCCCGCGGTACAGCGCGAGCAGCTTGACGAGCGAGTGCACCGTGCGGCCGTACTTGAGGTCGCCCACCAGCGCGATGTGCGCGCCGTCGACGATCTTGCCGAGCCGGGAGAATTCGCGCTGGATCGTATAGAGATCCAGCAGCGCCTGGCTCGGGTGCTCGCCGGGGCCGTCGCCGCCGTTGATCACGGGCAGGTTGGTCGCGCGCGCGAACTCGGCCACCGAGCCTTTCTCCGGATGGCGGATCACGAGCGCGTCGACATAGCCGGCCATCACGCGGCTCGTGTCGTAGATCGATTCGCCCTTCGCCATCGACGAGAACGTGAAGCCCGTCGTGTCACACACGGAACCGCCGAGCCGGCAGAAGGCGGCGCCGAACGACACGCGTGTACGCGTGCTGGCCTCGAAGAACAGGTTGCCGAGCACCGCGCCTTCCAGCACGCGCGAAATCTTGTGGCGGCGCGCGATCGGCTGCATCACGTCGGCCACGCGAAACAGCGCCTCGACCGAATCCCGCGAGAACTGGTCGACCGACAGCAGTTGCGGCTTGCCCTCGAAAAAGAACTGCTTGGCGAGTCCTTGATTATCTACGCTTTGCGTATAGCTGCCACCTTCCGGTATCGAGCGCTCGACGATTTCCGACACGAAGCGTTCGACGATCTCGGGCATCCCGCGCGATTCCTGCGAATCGTCGGGCAAAAGCCACGTATCCAGCGCGCGCCGGCTCACGCCGATGCGGCTGGCGAACGCTTCGCGCGTCATGTTGAGGCGGCGCATGGCGTCGCGGAGGAAGGCTTGCTGGGGAACGGTCATCGGCGGCTCCTGACGAGAAATATACGCGATGCGTATATTAGTTCCTGGCGCGATGAAGTCAAGGAAAATCTGTGCGAACCGGCTGTATGGCCCGCGTGACAGACGGCGGGTTCGTACTGGCGCGCGGCGGCCGTCTCCGTATAATCAGGTCAGGCCCCGTGCCCGGCATCTTGCCGGGCGCCACGCCGCACATGATTCGCCCGTCGGGCTTGTTGATTCCGAGGAGAATGAGAATGACGCGTACGATTGCTGCAATGCTGCTGGTGGTGACCGCCGCGCTCGCCGGTTGCAACACGGTCGCCGGTGTGGGGCAGGACATTTCGAAGGGTGGCCAGGCGATCAGCGATTCGGCTGAAAAGGCCAAGTAAGCCGACCGGTTCCGGAATGCAGAAGGCGCCGGGCCGTCCCGCGATTGCGGGGCGGCCCGGCGCCTTTTTACTTGCGGCCGGCGCTCGATGCCCGTGGCGTCAGGCGTGCTCGACGAACGCGTAACGGCCTTCGACCTTGCGCGGCGTGAACCAGCCGTAGTCGGGGAACAGGCGATTGCGGACGAACCAGACGTAGCCCACCAGCAGGACCGTGATCGCGAGGCTCGGCAGCGCGGTCGACGGATCGCGTCCGAGTTCGGCGATGGTCTTCGGCAACTGCAGCAGCGACAGCAGGATGAACGCGTGGTACGCGCCGACACGATTGGTCGCAAAGCCCCAGATGAACAGCAGCGACAGCGGCACGGTCAGCGCGAGGAATACCAGCGCGAGGCCGTTGCCGGCGCCGGTGGCGAAGAAGTAGTACGTGAGCATGAGGCTGATCGCGAGCTGGGCGATGCCGAGCGCGACCAGGATCCGGATGTGCAGCTTGTTCTTGCGGCAGCGTTCGGGATCGGGGCGCGACGCGATCAGGTGCGCGAGCACGCGATCCTTGAGTCCCTGCCCGGACAGTTCGGCCAATGCGTCGGCCTTCCTCGTTCCCGCGGACAGCAGCACCGCGATTCTTGTTTTGGCTTCCTTCCTGTTCATTGCGTGGCGGATTGTTGTTCGATGGTTGTCAAAGGTCCCGGCCACGCGAATATTGCATCTTGCGGGGTGGGGCGCAACGGTTTTGCGGTGCGCGGACACATTCCTACAGTTGCCGGCTGCATGGCGGGAATGCCGGGAACGACAGCCAGGGCGGCGGGGCGGAGCCGCCGCCGTTTCCGCAACGACGCGATGGGCGCGAGTCAGTCGGTGGCTGTTTGCGCGGCGGGCGGGGGGCGGGACGGTCGATCCGGATTCGCCGGGTGCGTATCGCGAGCTTCGGCTGGCGGTTCGCGTCGCCGCGACGCGCCGACGACCATCCCGGCGACGACCAGCGCGATACCCGCGATACGCGTGCCGCTGAGCGTTTCGCCGAACAGCGCGACTGCGAACAGCACGGCCGAGACCGGCGCGACCGCCGTGAACAGCGCGGCCTCGGTGCCGCTCGTGCGTGCCGAGCCCGCATACCAGCACAGGTAGCCGAGCACGGTCGGCACCAGCGCGTAGTAGGCGATTGCCGAAACCGCGCCGACAGTCCAGCCGGTTGCCACCGCGTGCCATTCGAACGCGGCCGGCACGAGGGCGAGCACGAAGCCGAGGCCGGACATCGCGGTGGACAGCGCCAGCGGCGGCAACGGTGCGGCCAGCCGCCGGTTGAGCAGGATGAATACGGCTTCGCAGGCGACGGCGGCCAGCACCAGCGCATCGCCGGCCAGCGTGCGGAGCGACGGCAGCGCCTGGCCGGGCGCGAACGTGACGAACAGCACGCCGGCCGTTGCGAGCGCGGCGGCCACGCAGTCGCGCGGCGTCTGTCGCTCGCGCAGCACGACAGCCGCGATCAGCGTCGACATCGCGGGCAGCGTGCCGAGCATCACACCCGCATCGAGCGGCGACGACAGCTTCGTGCCGCAGATCAGCAGCACCGTATAACCGACACCGCCCGCCGCCGCCTGGATGACGAGCAGCACGGCGTCGCGTGTGGAGACGCGCGGCCAGCGCATTCGCTGCGCACGCATCAGCGCGAGCAGCAGAGGTGTCGCGATCAGGAAGCGCAGCGCCGTGGCCGCGAACGGCGGCAGGCCGCCGGCCGCGAGACGGCTCGCGATGACGGTGCTGCCGACGCCTGCCATTGCGGCGGCGAGATAGAGATAGCCAATCAGTCGTGTCTTCATGCGCCGCATCGTCGCGTACGGCGGCGGTGCGCGTCTTGAACGAAATTGCAGCGCGCGGGCGTGTCGAATACGGAGCGCGCGATTCGGCATGCCTGTGCGATAGGGGCGGGCGACAGTCACCGCAGTTGTCGATGTGGGCGCGGCCTTCGAGACCGGTGTGTTTGGCGACGGGCTCCTCGGGATGACGGCGGCGTCAAGCGGCCTGCGTGAAGCGCCCCGGTGTGATCCCGAACTGGCGCGCGAACGCACGCGTCAAATGGCTTTGATCCGCAAAGCCGGCTTCGGCCGCGGCATCGGCGATCGGCAAGCCGCTGGCCAGCAGCGCGCGCGCCAGCCGCGCACGCGACTGGATCAGGTACGCGTGCGGTGTGATGCCGAGTTCGCGGGCAAACCCGCGCAGCAACTGGAAGCGGCTGACGCCGCTCAGGTCGGCCAGCTCGGCGAGCGAGACCGGGGCGGCCGGCGCTGCGTCGAGCCGCTCCCGGGCGAGGCGGATCGCCGGTGCGACGCCCGCCGCCGGCAGCGTGCGGTTCGCATGCCGGGCGAGCAGCCCGGCGACGAGCATCACGAGCGCCTCGTCGCGGGCGAGCGGCTGGGATTCCCCCGCGACGATACGTGCATGCAACTGGCCGACGGCGGCCGCGAGCCGCGCGTCGCGCACCGCCGGATGGGCCAGTTCGACGCCGCCGAGGCCTTCTTCCGCCGCCACACCCGCGACCAGCGCGGGCGCGAGGTACAGCATCCGCCAGCGCCGGCCGGTGCCGGCCTCGATCGGCGAGCCGTCGTGCATCTCGCCCGGGTTGACCATGATCGCGTCGCCGGCCAGGGCGTCGACCTGCCCGCGACCGCTCCACGACCGGTGCGCGCCGCTGACGATCACACCGACCCCGAATTCGTCGTGCGCGTGGCGCGGAAATGCACGGTCGGATTCGAGGCTGATGGCCTCGATGCCTTCGTCGGTCCGTCGGTAATGGGTGACGCGGTGCATGTGCGCTCCTCGCGCCGGTTGCGGCGCGGATGTCGTGCACTTTAGCGCGTTCCGGCGGCGCGCGCCCTTCATCCTTTTGGCCGATACCGCGCGATGCGCGCAGCCCCCACCATGTGCACATGAGCAGCGTACATGGCCCGCCGGGCCTGAAGCTGCGCGGGAGACGGCAGGTGGAACGACAGGATCCGGTATTCATTCAGGTTGGCGCGCTCGCGGATGGCTTCGCGCCGGAAGCGAACATCCTCGCATCCGTCGACGCGCTCGCCGGGCGGACGCTTGCGCTCGGCGACACATCGGGTGCGTGGCGCGTCTATACGTTCGAGCCCGGCGCACTGCAGTGGCGTGATGCTGCGACCGATACGGGCGGCCGCGAGCTGTGCCGCGTGACGCGGCTGCGCGACGGGCTGTACTTCGTCGACTACATCGATTCGGCCGCTCGCGCGACGTCGGTCAGTCTCGTGATCGACCTCGACAACGGTGTATGGACGTCGGTCATCGGCACGCTGCCGACCGAAGCCGACACGCGCATTGACGCATTCACGCGGGTTGCGCGCGGGCTGCCGCTGACGGGCGTCGAGGCCGAGTTCCGGCACGGCACGCTCGGCGGCCACACGCAGCCGGGGCCGTTGCACGGGCCCACGCGCGAACTGATCGGCAAGCGGACGATGTATCGCTATAGCCCGACCGAATGCTACGAGCACATCTACCTGAACGAGAATTTCTACGCGTGGCAGTGCCTGCAGGGTGCCGAAGGCGGGCTGGCCGATGTCGACCGCTGCCATTACTTCAGGATTGCAGACGAGCTGTATCTGTTCGTGTGGCGCGAAAAGGTGGTGCCCACGCTCGGCGTCGTGCTGATCGACCTCGCGCAGCGCAAGACCGACGGCAAGATCTTCGGCTACCAGGGCGGCGATTTCGGCACGCTGTCGAACTTCCCGATCGGCGCGTACGCGCAGGTGCTGAACGAAACCGTGCATCCACTTGGCGGCGAGGCGCAACGATGAATGCCGTGCCGGGCAGCGGCCGCCTGCGGGCGGATTTCAGCGGGCGCGTCGTGCTCGTCACGGGCGCCGCGCAGGGAATCGGCGCGGCAATCGCACGCCGATTCGCGGAATCCGACGCGTTCGTCGCGCTTGCCGACCTGAACGCCGAGGCCGCCGCCGCGCAGGCCGATGCGCTCGCGAGCACGGGAGGCGAGGCGCGCGCCTATCGGGTGGATGCCGCCAGCCGCGACGAACTGGGCGCACTGGTCGAGGCGGTCGAGCGCGACGGTGGCCGGCTCGACGTCGTCGTCCACAATGCCGCGTATTTTCCGCTGACGCCGTTCACGCAGATCGACGAGCCGACACTCGACCGGACGCTGTCGGTCAACCTGTCGGCGCTGTTCTGGCTCGCGCAGGCCGCGTTGCCGGCATTCGAGCGCGCGGGGGCGGGGCGGCTGCTCGTCACGTCGTCGGTGACGGGGCCGCGTGTTGTGTATCCGGGGCTCGCGCATTATGCGGCGTCGAAGGCCGGCGTGAACGGCTTCATTCGCGCGGCGGCACTGGAACTCGCGCGCCGCAACGTGACGGTCAACGGCGTCGAGCCGGGCATGATCCGCACGCCGGCGGCCGGCAATCTCGGCGACGCGTCGGTCGCGGCGCAGATCGCGCGCGACATTCCGCTCGCGCGGATGGGCGAGCCGGAAGATATTGCGAACGCGATGCTGTTTCTCGCATCGGCGGATGCCGCGTACATCACGGGGCAGACGATCGTCGTCGACGGCGGTGCGACGTTGCCCGAGAGCGGGGCGGTGCTTGGGGGCGAGTAACGGTCGAGCGGGTAATGACCGGCGGAACAGGGCGGTTCCGGCGGCCCGCTGCGCGTTTGCGCAGCGGGCTTGGCGGGTTCCGCCCGGGGCCTCCGTGCAGGCGTCAGTCCGGCGTCCCGTCATGGTCCCCGAACGGCCTGTCGGGCCAGTCCACCCAGCGGTCCGCGCGGGTCAGCTCGTACGCCTGGTTCATCGGGTAGCGAATGCGGTTGTCGTCGCGCGGACGTTCACCGATCACCATCAGCCTGACTTCGTCCTTCGTGTTGTTGATGAAGGTGTGGCAGATGCCGGTGCCTGCCGGAAACGCGACGGAATCGCCTTCGGCAACGGGGTGAAGCACGCCGTCGATCCAGACGTCGGGCTTGCCCTCGAGCACGTACACAAATTCCTGCTCGGTGCTTTCGGCATGCGGATAGGACGTCCGTCGGCCCGGCAGAAGCCTTACGTGATGAATGCCGATACGCGTGATGCCGAGCTCGGCGGAAAGCGGTGCGTCCAGCGCCATCGGCTCGGTATCGCCGCGATAGCAATGCGCTTCCGGTTCTTCGAGTTCGGTCCAGTGCTTGATGAAATCGGGGCGGGTCATCGGTTGCGCTCCTGTCGGAGGGAGGTCGAGGGTCGCGGTTCAGGCGCCGACGTTGGCGGTGACTCGCGCCCCATCTCGGTGAATGAACCTCGGCCGATAACTTACCAGCGAATGCGGCAGGACGATTGCTCGTCGAATCGCCCGAGCGGCCGTGGCGGCGAAGCCGGCTGGCGTGCTCTCGAATGCCGGCCATGCGGGACGTCAGGCGCCGGTCGGCGCGATTCATGGTAGCCCGATGTCGCGGATCGGGCGATCGACGACGTCGTCGGAAATCAGCGCCGAATCACTTCCGGCGTTGCGCAAATGAATGTCTCCGACGCCATGCGCGCGTGCCGCCCGCCGCGTATCGCCGCGATTACAACCAGCCGTTGCGGATGAACTCGACGATCGAATAGCGGCGGTGCTCGAGATCGTGCTGCCGGACGGCGTCGACGATGCGCGACACGCCGTCTGCGTAAGGCGTCGCACCTACCACGCGCGATTCGAACTGCAGGCTGCACGCGCCGTCGTCGATGCGTATCCGGTGTATCGCGTGGCGGCCGAGCTGATCCTCGGCGACCGCGAATTCGCTGCGCTGCACGTCTGGGTCGCGCACGGAGCGGATGTCTTCCGGCCGCACGCCGAGCGACTGGCCGATCCCGACGGCCGTGCCGGGGACGGACGTCTTGCCGGCCTGGTGCGACTCCGTCAGGCTGATCCGGCAGTCGTGAAACAGGTGGCCGCTGGTTTCCAGCATGCTCATGAACTTGAGCATCAGGATGTTCGTGTTCGGGCACAGCACGACCGGGAAAGCGTGCGAGCCGGTTTCGAGCTCGGAGCCGGTCGACAGTTCGACGAGTGGCGATCCGGTGGCCTCGCAGAACGCGATCACGGCGGGGAGTTCGCGGCCGGAACCGGCATGCACGACGATCGTTCGGGCGTCGCTGCGCTGCGCATCGTCGCGCGCGCTGTCCGACCAGGGGATCACGCGGCAGGTTGCGGGGTCGAGCCGGTGCGCGTCAAGCAGTTCGCTGGCCAGCTTGCCGGTTCCTACGACGAGTACTTGCATGAAGTTGACGGATTGAAGTTCAGGATTCGGGACGGGAAGTGATGCGGGCCGTCAGGGGGCCGGCACGGGCGTGGCGCCGGACCGGCCTCGCGCATTATGCCCGGACGCCCGTCTGTGTGCCCGTCGGGCCTCGCAGGCGGCGGCCCGGTGCGTCAGCTCGCCGACGCCGTCGGCCGCCACGCATTTGCCGCCTTCTGCGTCGCGAGTTGTTTTGCCGTGTGGCTGGTCGTGTTGCCGTTCGAGCCCGTGATCGTGCCGCTCGACGAATACTCGCCGGGGCCGTTGCACGTCACGCTGCCCGACGTCGTTGCGCTGTGGCCGTCGGAGCCCGTCAGCGAACCCGTGTGCGAGCAGGTGCCGCCCGCGCAGCTCGTGTCGCCGCTGTGTTCGACCGAGCGCCCGTTCGGGCCGACCGCGATGCCGCTGTTCGAGAACTGGCCCGGCGGATACATGCATGCAGACCGTTTCGACATCACGTAAAAGGAAGCTTGCAAATGGCGACGGGGCCATGCATGCCCGAAAAGAACGCCTGGCCCCAAGCGATCGTGTGCCCGGCCACGGGTTGCACGATTGAAACAATTCTCGATAAATCACAGCAATGAGAGGCGCGGGAATCGAGCGTTTGCCATCGACGCAACTCCGCATCGTTCGTACGTTTCCTTGCCGCGCGCGGGACTTGGCGAATCGGCATGGCCTCCTGGCGTTTCAGAACTGAAACAACGCTGGGGTCCGAACGGTGCATCACATCGCCTATTGACCGCACAGCCCCTTGGTCATTGAGCTGCCGAGTGCTGGTCTGCTCCTTGCTCACGTGTTTCGCACACATCCAAGCCGCACGGCCGTATCGCCAGTGCAGGCGACGAACAGACAACACGAAAATCGGGGAAATCATGTCCAAGTACGCTACGGGCGCCCTATGGCTGCCTACACGTATCACCGTTCCGTCCATGTCGATTGAGCAGCGCACACGCGCGCGATGAGCGCTCGATAAACGACATGTTCGGGGCGAGCATGAAAAACAGAAAAGTCTTGTATTCGCCACCTGCACGGCCGGCATGCATCGCCGATGGTTTGCCGCTTCCAGCAGGTGCGACAGGGGACGTCGAACCCGGCTTGCGGGTGGCCGTCGGCGCGCTTTCGCAGCGGGCGTTGCAACTTCTGAATGTCGGGCACTTCGAGCAAAGTGCCGCGTGTGCGAGACAGGCCATCTCCATCGATCAGGGCAGCGGCTTCCTGCGTTTGCTCCTGGGCGTGGCATTGACCCAAGGTGGTCGAACACACGAGGCGCTTGAGGTGTTCACTCGGGCTGCCGCGCTCGCGCCGCATGATCCGCAGATTCGCTACAACCTGGCCGTTGCCTTGCACGAATCCGGGCAGCAAGAACGCGCGATGGTTGAGTATCGCGCCTGCCTGGAAAGAGATCCGGATTGTGCCAATGCGTTATGGAATTACGGCGAGCTTCTCCGGCTCCGGGAGCATTTCGACAAGGCGCTCGAATGCTTTGACCGGCTGGCTCACCTCGAGGGCAGATTGCGCGACAAAGCGGCACACCGAATGGCCGTGTGCTGCGCTTATCTGGGACTGGATGAGCGTGCCCGGGCCCTGTTCGAGACGCAAATTGCCGCAGACGACGATCCGGTCACGCATTGGGAATACGCGCATTTTCTGCTTGGCAGGGGGCGGTTCAGGGACGCCTGGCCGCATTATGCGAGGCGTTTCGATGCGGGCAACGAAATCAGCCTCAAGGGCATGAGCTTTCCGTATTCCACATGGAGTGGCCAGTTCGAATCGGGCTCGACATTGATTGTTTCCGGCGAACAGGGAGCCGGTGACGAGATTCTGTTTGCCGCGTTTCTGCCGCTGCTGCTGAAGCGGGCGCGGTCGGCCAACATGCGCGTGGTGGTGGTGTGCCGGCCCGCGCTGGTGCGGCTGTTCCGCGAGAGTTTCCCGTCGGCATCGGTATTGGGGGGAATGGTCACGCAAGAGTCAGATCTTCGCGCATTCGCTCAAGAGTCCTCAAGAATCTGGCGAATCCAGATCGGCGATTTACCTTTGTGGCTGGACAAACCTGAGCCGATCGCTTATCTGAAGCCCGCGCTGGAGGATCAGCGCACGGCGCGGCAGTTGGTCGCGCAGTCTCGCTCGGGCGATGGCTGCCGGCATATCGGCATCGTGTGGTCGGCCAATCCCGTCTCGACCGCGTCGAACCGGCTTGCGCGCAGTGTGCCGTCGGAGCTGCTGAACGCATATCTGAAAAACATTGGCGGTGTGCACTTCTATTCTCTGATGCCCACTGAGCATCGCGCGGTTCTCGCCGGTGTGCCCGATTTGCCTGTTACCGATCTTTCTCATTTTTTGACCGACTTCAGCCGGACTGCAGCGGCAATGCAGTGTCTGGATGAAATCGTGTCGGTGTGTACGTCGAGCGCCAACCTTGCAGGTGCGCTTGGACTGAAGACACATGTGCTTTTGCAAAAGCATGCCGATTGGCGGTGGTTTGGCGACACCGCCTGGTATCCCGATGTCGTGACATACAGGCAAGAAGCGCGCGCGGACTGGGGAACCTGTCTGCAAGCGCTCTCCGCGAACTGGCGCTGATGAGAACTGGGGGCGAACATGAACAAGATCTACAAGTGCATTTTCAGCAAGCGGCTGAATCAGATGATTGCTGTCGCGGAGTGCGTGGCCGGACAGGGGAAGTCAGGCGGGCGAACCCGGGCGGTGCGGCGGGTGCGTGCGGTGGCGGCTGCGGCGTTGGTGGCTGGTGCGTGCATGTCTTTGTCGCAGGTGGGGTGGGCGGACGGCACCTGCCAAAACGCCGGCACCGGCAACAGCAACATTTGTGGAAGTGGTGTGAGCAACAACGCTGGGGCAGGCGGGAGCGACAGCACGTTCTACGGATATCGCAGCGGACAAGGCAGTAGCGGAGTCAGCGCCGGTTACAACACGGCAGTCGGGGCCAATTCGGGGAGCGGTCTCGCGGGGGACTACAACACGGCCATTGGAGCGGGCGCCGGGCAGAACTTAACCGGAAACGGAAACGTGGCGTTGGGCGTGAATGCAGGTGCTGGAGTCAGTGCGTCCAACACCGTCGCGATCGGCTACGGTGCGACCGGCGCTGGGCAAAATTCGGTGGCAATCGGCGGCAGTGTGACGGCCACTGGGTCAAACAGCGTTGCTTTGGGTTACGGTAGCACCGACGGGGGGCAGAGTAACGTGGTGAGCGTGGGCGCTGGCAGCGGTACGCTGGCAACGCGCAAGATCATCAATGTTACGGCCGGGACCGTGACATCGACGTCAACGGATGCGGTTAACGGCTCGCAGCTTTTCAGCTTGTCGACGTCGGCTTCGACCGGCATCAGCACGGCGCAAAGCGGGGTGAACTCGCTGTCGACGGGGTTGAGCACCACCAACAGCAACGTGACGAGCCTGTCGACCTCGAGCTCGACGGGGATCAGCACGGCGCAGAGCGGAGTGAACTCGCTGTCGACGGGGCTGAGCACCACCAACAGCAACGTGACGAGCCTGTCGACTTCGACCTCGACGGGGATCAGTACGGCCCAGAGCGGCGTGAACTCGCTGTCGACGGGGCTGAGCACCACCAACAGCAACGTGACGAGCCTGTCGACTTCGACCTCGACGGGGATCAGTACGGCTCAGAGCGGGGTGAACTCGCTGTCGACGGGGCTGAGCACCACCAACAGCAACGTGACGAGCCTGTCGACTTCGACCTCGACGGGGATCAGTACGGCTCAGAGCGGCGTGAACTCGCTGTCGACGGGCTTGAGTACGACGAACAGCAACGTAACGAGTTTGTCGACTTCGAGCTCGACGGGGATCAGCACGGCGCAGAGCGGAGTGAACTCGCTGTCGACGGGTTTGAGTACGACGAACAGCAACGTGACGAGCCTGTCGACCTCGAGCTCGACGGGGATCAGCACGGCGCAGAGCGGAGTGAACTCGCTGTCGACGGGTTTGAGTACGGCAAATAGCAAAGTGACGAGTTTGTCGACTTCGAGCTCGACGGGGATCAGCACGGCACAAAGCGGTGTGGGCTCGCTGTCGACCGGCCTGAGCTCGACGAACAGCAGCGTGACGAGCCTGTCGACTTCGGCAGCGGCGGAGATCAGCACGGCACAAAGCGGTGTGGGCTCGCTGTCGACCGGCCTGAGCTCGACAAACAGCAACGTGACGAGCCTGTCGACTTCGAGTTCGACGGGGATCAGCACGGCACAAAGTGGCGTGGGCTCGCTGTCGACGGGATTGAGCACGACGAACAGCAGCGTGACGAGCCTGTCGACGTCGACCGCGGCGGGGATCAGCACGGCACAAAGCGGCGTGGGCTCACTTTCGACGGGCTTGAACGCGACAAATAGCAACGTGACAAGCCTGTCGACTTCGACCGCGGCAGGGATCAGCACGGCACAAAGCGGTGTGGGCTCGCTGTCGACGGGATTGAGCACGACAAACAGCAGCGTGACGAGCCTATCGACTTCTGCAGCGGCGGGGATCAGCACGGCACAAAGCGGTGTGGGCTCGCTGTCGACGGGATTGAGCACGACAAACAGCAGCGTGACGAGCCTATCGACTTCGGCAGCGGCAGGAATCAGCACGGCACAAAGCGGTGTGGGCTCACTGTCGACCGGCTTGAACGCGACAAACAGCAGCGTGACGAGCCTGTCCACTTCGGCAGCGGCAGGGATCAGCACGGCACAAAGCGGTGTGGGCTCGCTGTCGACCGGCCTGAGCTCGACGAATAGCAACGTGACAAGCCTGTCGACTTCGGCAGCGGCAGGGATCAGCACGGCACAAAGCGGTGTGGGCTCGCTGTCGACCGGCCTGAGCTCGACGAATAGCAACGTGACAAGCCTGTCGACTTCGGCAGCGACGGAGATCAGCACGGCACAAAGCGGCGTGGGCTCGCTGTCGACGGGCCTGAACGCGACGAACAGCAGCGTGACGAGCCTGTCGACTTCTGCAGCGGCGGGGATCAGCACGGCACAAAGCGGCGTGGGCTCGCTGTCGACCGGCCTGAGCTCGACGAACAGCAGCGTGACGAGCCTGTCGACCTCGACCGCGGCAGGGATTAGCACGGCACAAAGCGGTGTGAGTTCGCTATCGACGGGCCTGAACGCGACGAACAGCAGCGTGACAAGCCTGTCGACTTCGGCAGTGGTGGGGATCAGCACGGCACAGAGCGGTGTGGGCTCGCTGTCGACTGGCTTGAGCACGACCAACAGCAATGTCAGCTCGTTGTCGACGGGCCTGAACACAACGAACAGCAACGTGACGAGCCTATCGACTTCGGCAGCGGCGGGGATCAGCACGGCACAAAGCGGTGTGAGCTCGCTGTCGACGGGCCTGAACGCGACGAACAGCAACGTGACGAGCCTGTCGACCTCGACTGCAGTGGGCATCAGCACGGCGCAAAGCGGCGTGGGCTCGCTGTCGACCGGCTTGACCGCGACGAACAGCAGCGTAACGAGCCTGTCGACTTCGGCAGCGGCGGGGATCAGCACGGCGCAAAGCGGGGTGAGCTCGCTATCGACGGGCCTGAACACGACGAACAGCAGCGTAACGAGCCTGTCGACTTCGGCAGCGGCGGGGATCAGCACGGCACAAAGTGGTGTGGGCTCGCTGTCGACGGGATTGAGCACGACGAACAGCACGCTCGGTGCGCTGTCGACGCAGGAGTCGACCGACGTGGGTTCATTGTCGACCAGCCTGAACACGACGAACAGCAGCGTGACGAGCCTGTCGACTTCGGCAGCGGTTGGTATCAGCACGGCACAAAGTGGTGTGGGCTCGCTATCGACCGGCTTGAGCACGACGAACAGCACCGTCGGTGCGCTGTCAACGCAAGAATCGACCGACGTGGGTTCGTTGTCGACCAGCCTGAACACGACCAACAGCAATGTCAGCTCGCTGTCGACGGGCTTGAATACGACGAACAGCAGCGTGACGAGCCTTTCGACTTCGACCGCGGCAGGGATTAGCACGGCACAAAGCGGTGTGGGCTCGCTGTCGACGGGATTGAGCACGACGAACAATACCGTCAGTGCATTGTCGACGCAGGAGTTGACCGATGTGGGTTCATTGTCGACCAGCTTGAATACGACGAACAGCAACGTGACGAGCCTGTCGACTTCGACTGCGGCAGGGATCAGCACGGCACAAAGCGGTGTGGGCTCACTGTCGACGGGCCTGAGCACGACCAACAGCACGCTCGGTGCGTTGTCGACGCAGGAATCGACCGACGTAGGTTCATTGTCGACCAGCTTGAATACGACCAACAGCAGCGTGACGAGCCTGTCGACTTCGGCAGCGGCAGGGATTAGCACGGCACAAAGCGGTGTGGGCTCACTGTCGACGGGCCTGAGCACGACCAACAGCACGCTCGGTGCGTTGTCGACGCAGGAATCGACCGACGTGGGCTCGTTGTCGACCAGCCTGACCACGACCAACAGCAGCGTGACGAGCCTGTCGACTTCGGCTGCGGTTGGGATCAGCACGGCACAAAGTGGTGTGGGCTCACTGTCGACGGGGCTGAGCACGACGAACAGTACCGTCAGTGCATTGTCGACGCAGGAGTTGACCGATGTGGGTTCATTGTCGACCAGCTTGAATACGACCAACAGCAGCGTGACGAGCCTGTCGACTTCGGCAGCGGCAGGGATCAGCACGGCACAAAGCGGTGTGGGCTCGTTGTCGACCAGCCTGAACACGACCAACAGCAGCGTGACGAGCTTGTCGACCTCGACCGCGGCAGGGATCAGCACGGCAAAAAGCGGTGTGAGCTCACTGTCGACCGGCCTGAACACGACGAACAGCACCGTAGCCAGCCTGTCGACCTCGACTGCAGCGGGCATCAGCACGGCACAAAGCGGTGTGGGCTCACTGTCGACGGGCCTGAACACGACGAACAGCACCGTAGCCAGCCTGTCGACCTCGACTGCAGCAGGCATCAGCACGGCACAAAGCGGCGTGACCTCACTGTCGACCGGCCTGAACACCACGAACAGCACCCTTGGCGCGCTGTCGACCCGGGAAACGACCGACGTGGGCTCACTGTCGACCAGCCTGAATACGACAAACAGCAGCGTCGGCTCGCTGTCGACGAGCCTGACCACGACGAACAGCAATGTCAGTTTGCTCTCCACGGGTTTGAACACGACCAACAGCACGGTCGGCTCGCTGTCGACGAGCTTGAACACGACGAACAGCAGAGTCGGTTCACTGTCGACGGGCCTGATCATGACCAACAGTAGCGTCACCAGCCTGTCGACATCGGCATCAACGGGAATCAGCGCGGCGGCGACCGGCGTGACCTCGCTATCCACGAGCCTGAACACGACAAACAGCAATCTGGCCTCGTTGTCTACGTCGTATTCCGGCTCGATTTCCTCCTGGCTCAACAGCCTGAGCACGGTCAATAACAACCTTTCGACGTTGAGCGTTTCCACATCGACCAGCGTGGTTCAGCTCTTCACAGGCGTTGCGTCTCTTTCGACCGGCCTGAGCACGACAAACGGCAAGGTGACGACGCTGAATACCGCGGTGACATCGCTGTCGACGGGGCTGGCCTCCCTGTCCACGCAGATAAACTCACCGGGGTTCGGCAAAGGGGGATCGCAAGGCACGAGTACGCCTGCTTCCACCGCGCTCTCGACATCGACCTCGACATCGACCTCGACAAGTACCAGCACCAGTACCGCGCAAAGCACCACACCGTCCGCGACGGCTTCTCTGTCCACCAGTTCGGGATCGCTCTCGACCAGTACGAAAGCATCCTCCGCCGCGCAACTTGTTCAGGGTATGACGGCCGCGTCGGCCACGGCAGGCGCCGCAGCCCAGGCCGTCGACAGCTCCGCCACGGCAGCCGGTACCAACGCGCTCGCTGCGGGAAGCAACTCGGTAGCGCTGGGTGCGGGAGCGGCAGCGACAGCGGCGAATTCGGTTGCGCTAGGCGCGAACTCGGTCGCGAGCGAGGCGAACACGGTGTCGGTAGGCTCGGTAGGCAACGAACGCAGGATCACGAACGTTGCTCCCGGGATGAATCCGATGGACGCGGTCAACATGTCGCAACTGGGAGCCGTACAGTCGAACGTCAACCAGGTGGCAAGGATGGCCTATTCCGGCATTGCCGGTGCCGCCGCGCTGACGATGATTCCTGAAGTCGATCCCGGGAAGACGCTCTCGGTCGGCATAGGAACGGCCGGCTACCAGGGCTATCAGGCAATGGCAGTCGGTTTCACGGCCCGAATCACGAACAACCTGAAGGTCAAGGGAGGCGTGGCGATCAACGGAGCGGGCGGCAGTACGTACGGCGCTGGCGCATCCTACCAGTGGTAAGTAGCACATACGCGCTCGGGTGAACCATCATGTGAATCGGAATCCCAGTTCTCACGCACGCCGGCCGGAACGTCCGGGAAAACGGCTTGGGCCAGAACCTGTTCCATCTGGCCCGCTTGATGCGCGGCGTTGCCGTTCGTCGAGGAAGTGTTGCTGCTCAATCGTGGCGATCAGTCGTGCCTGTCCGACGACGTCGAGCCGGAAGGTACAGGCTTTCGACTGATTGCGCCGCGAGAGGCGGTCGACTTGATCGACGTGGCGATCGAAATGGCGGTCGGGCTCGAATACGTGTTCAACACGCCGTCCGCGCACCGCGTGCACCACGCGTCGAACCTCGACTATCTCGATGCGAACGACGGTGGCGTGCTGGTCGAGTTCGACCGGCTGTTCGGCACCTATGTCACCGAGCGTGCCGACGAGCCGTGCCGTTTCGGCCTCGTCACGCCGACCCGCTCGCGCAACCCGTTCGTCGTCGAGCCCGAGCACTGGGCGAGCCTTGCCCGCGACGTCGCAACGTCCCGCGACGTGTGGACCGCGATCCGCTTCGTGCTGCCGCCGCCGGGCTGGCGCCCGGACAACCAGGGCGAAACGACGGAAGAACTGCGCCGTTGCAGCCTCGTCACCGTGCGCACGGATGCGTGAACGGCGCTACCCTGTGGCACATTGCCGCCCGCGCACGCATGCCGCGGCCGGTATGGCTCATGCAACACGCATCATCAAGCAACCCTCGATCCAGGAGAAAACATCGATGGAACACGATCTCAAAGGCAAGGCAGTCGCGATCACCGGCGGATTCGGCCATCTGGGCGTCGCGACGGCCGCGTGGCTCGGCGAGCGCGGCGCACGCGTCGCGCTGATCGGCCGCGGCGCGGCCCCGGCGGCGCAGGCGTTGCCCGGCGTGCCGGCCGACGCGCTGCGCATCGGCGGCATCGATCTCGTCGATCCGCAGGCCGCCGCGCAGGCGCTCGATACCGTGCAGCGCGAATTCGGTCGGGTCGACGCGCTGCTGAACATCGCGGGCGCGTTCGTGTGGCAGACGATCGCCGACGGCGACGCCGCCACGTGGGACCGCATGTACGAGCTGAACGTGAAGACCGCACTGAACGCATCGAAGGCCGCGCTGCCGCACCTGCTGGCGAACCCGGCCGGGCGCATCGTCAACATCGGCGCGGGCGCGGCGTTCAAGGCCGGCACGGGGATGGGCGCGTACGCGGCCGCGAAGGCCGGCGTCGCGCGGCTCACCGAGGCGCTGGCGGCCGAACTGCTCGACCGCGGCGTGACGGTGAACGCGATCCTGCCGAGCATCATCGATACGCCGCCGAACCGCGCGGACATGCCGGACGCGGATTTCACGCGCTGGGTGAAGCCGGAGCAGATCGCGGCGACGATCGGCTTCCTGCTGTCGGCCGATGCGCAGGCGATCACCGGCGCGTCGATTCCGGTGACCGGCCGCGTGGCGTAGCGCGGCGGGGCAGGGGCAGGGGGCTCGCGCTGCGGCCGGCCGTGCGTACAATGTCGCACCGGATTGCGCGAGCCCAGCCTGAGACCATGCATCAGCCCAATATCCTGATCGTCGAAGATGAAATGGCGATCGCGGACACGATCATCTATGCCCTCGGCACCGAAGGCATGCAGACCGTCCACTGCACGCTCGGGCAGGCGGCGCTCGACCACCTGCGCGACACGCGCTTCGACCTCGTGGTGCTCGACGTCGGCCTGCCGGATCTCAGCGGCTTCGAGGTGTGCCGGCGGCTGCGCACGTTCTCCGACGTGCCGGTGATCTT
Organism: Burkholderia sp. AU33423; assembly: GCF_002223135.1. Taxonomy (NCBI): domain Bacteria; kingdom Pseudomonadati; phylum Pseudomonadota; class Betaproteobacteria; order Burkholderiales; family Burkholderiaceae; genus Burkholderia; species Burkholderia sp. AU33423. The sequence continues at coordinate 2,254,045 of NZ_NKFH01000007.1, read as the reverse complement.
CCTCACCGCGCGGCACGATGAAATCGACCGGATCGTCGGGCTCGAGATCGGCGCCGACGATTACGTGGTCAAGCCGTTTTCGCCGCGCGAGCTGGCGGCGCGGGTGCGCGTGATCCTGCGGCGCTTCTACCGGACGGCCGCGCCCGAAGCGGCACCCGCGCCCATGCCGGCTGCGACCATCGCACCGGGGTTCACACTCGACACCGACGGCGCCCGCGTATCGTGGCTCGGCCACGCACTGGACCTCACGCGCTACGAATTCGGGCTGCTGGCGCTGCTGGTCCGGCATCCGGGGCGCATCTATTCGCGCGAGCAGTTGATGGACCTCGTGTGGCACGAGGCATTCGATTCGGTCGACCGTACGGTCGACACGCACATCAAGACGTTGCGCGCGAAGCTGCGCGCGATCGACCCCGAGCGCGACCCGATCCGCACGCATCGCGGGATGGGTTATTCGCTGCAACCGTAACGACCGGCACCGCCCATGCATATCGGCCTGCGCATCTTCTTCGGCTTTTTCCTGATCGTCGGCCTGGCCGCGCTGATCACGCTGCGCGTGTTCGTGCAGGAGGTGAAGCCGGGCGTGCGCGAGGCGATGGAGGACACGCTCGTCGATACCGCGCAAGTGCTCGCGACGCTGGCCGCCGACGACATGGCGAACGGCCACATCGCCGACGGCGCGTTCGCGCGGCAGCTCTCGAAACTGCACGAAAGCCCGGTCAGCGCGAACGTATGGGGCGTGCAAAAGACCGCGATCGGCTACCGCCTCTACATCACCGACGCGCACGGGATCGTGCGCTACGACTCGTCCGGCCGCGCGGTCGGGCAGGACTATTCGCGCTGGAACGACGTGTACCGGACGCTGCGCGGCGAATACGGCGCGCGCAGCACGCGCAGCGATCCGAACGACGACAGCAGCACCGTGATGCACGTGGCGGCGCCGATCCGGCACGGCAACCAGATCATCGGCGTGCTGACGATCGCGAAGCCGAACCAGACGGTCGCGCCGTTCATCGCGCGCAGCCAGCGCAAGATCATGCTGTACGGCGCGCTGCTGATGGGCGGCGCGATCCTGATCGGTGTGGCCTGCACGTGGTGGCTGGTGGTCGGGCTGCGGCGCCTGCAGCGCTATGCGCGCGCGATCGCGGCAGGCGAGCGTGCCGACATGCCGCTGCAGGGCGCGAGCGAGCTGGCCGAGCTCGGGCGCGCGGTGGAAAGCATGCATCAGCGGCTGGAGGACCGGCAGTACGTCGAGACCTACATCCATACGCTCACGCACGAGATGAAGAGCCCGCTGGCGGCGATCAGCGGCGCGGCCGAACTGCTTCAGGAAGACATGCCGGTGGCGAACCGGCGGCGCTTCACCGAGAACATCCGCCGCCAGGCCGGTCGCCTCGAACAAATGATCCGCAAGCTGCTCGCACTCGCGGAAGTCGAGCAGAAGCAGCGCCTGTCGGTGCGCGAACCGGTCGCGCTGCGGCCGGTGCTCGAACAGCTCGTCGACGATATCGAGCCGCGCGCGCGGCAGCGCGGCGTGAGCCTCGCGATCGACGCGCATGACGCGGCCGATCCGGCGATCGTCGAAGGCGATCCGTTCCTGCTGCGCCAGGCGCTCGGCAACCTGCTCGACAACGCGCTGGATTTCGCGCCGCGGGGCAGCACGATCCGCATCGCGCTCGAACGGCAGCCGGCGGGCAGGGCGCAGGTCGCGGTCGTGCGCGTGGCCGACGACGGCCCCGGCGTGCCCGACTACGCACTGGCGCGCGTGTTCGAGCGCTTCTATTCGCTGCCGCGCCCCGACGGCCAGGATCGCAGCACGGGCCTCGGGCTGTGTTTCGTCCGCGAGGTCGCGATGCTGCACCGCGGCCAGGTCGCGCTCGCGAACCGCGACGAAGGCGGCGCGTGCGCGACGCTCACGCTGCCGTCGGCGGGCTGAACACACTTCACGTTCGCCCCACATTCGCTTCACGCCGGCTTCAATCGCCCTTCACCGGGGCGGCTCATGCTGACCGTACCCTTTTACTCCGGTACTTGTCGGCCATGAATCGAGTCCTGTTGTTCAAATTCGTGATCACCGCGTTTCTCGCGCTGTTGATCCTGATCCCGCTGCACATGGTGCAAAGCATCGTGCAGGAACGCTCCGCGTATCGGATGGACGCGCTGCAGAGCATCTGGTCGAGCTATGCGGGGCCGCAGACGGTGGCGGGCCCCGTGCTCGTCGTGCGCTACACGGAAGTCACGCGCGTGCGCGACGATTCGCCGGCCGGCGGCGCGGCGAAGACGAGCCTGCGCAGCGAAACGAAGCGCCTGCTCGTGTTTCCGAAGACGCTGAACGTCGACGGCACGCTGACGACCAGCGTCCGCTATCGCGGCATCCACAAGGCGCTGGTGTATGAGCTGGCGAGCCGGATGACAGGCACGCTGCCGTTGCCGGACCTGAAGAAGCTGCCGCAGGCGGACGGCCACGTGAGCTTCAAGATCGACGATGTCTATGTGTCGATCGGGATCGGCGACATTCGCGGGCTGACCGCGCAGCCCGACCTGCGCATCGGCGGCACGCGCTTCGATGTCGAGCAGGGCACGCGGCTGGACAGCCTGCGCCAGGGCGTGCACGCGAACGTCGATCTCGCCGCGCTGGCGGACGCGAACGCAGGGGCGGCCGTGCCGTTCAGCATCGACCTGCCGCTGCGCGGTGCGGATTCCGTGGCGTTCGCGCCGGTGGGCGACCAGAACGATTTCTCGCTGAAATCGACATGGCCGCATCCGAGCTTCGACGGCGCGTTCCTGCCGAACAACCGCACGGTCGATGCGCACGGCTTCACCGGCAACTGGCGCGTGACGTCATTCAACACGAAGGCGCGTGAGCAGATCATCTCGGGCAACGGGGAAGGTGCGATCGAAATGGCGTCGGTGTCGGTGATCGAGCCCGTGAACGTCTATCTGCAGGCCGAACGTGCGACGAAGTACGGCGCGCTGTTCGTGATGCTCACGTTCGCGAGTTTCTTCATGTACGAGCTCGTGAAGCGGCTGCGCATTCACCCGATCCAGTACACGCTGGTCGGCCTGTCGCTCGCGCTGTTCTTCCTGTTGCTGCTGAGCCTGTCCGAACACATCAAGTTCGCGTATGCGTATCTCGCGGCGAGCGGCGCATGCATCGGGTTGCTCGCCTTCTACCTGTCGTTCGTGCTGCACAGCGTGAAGCGCGGGGCGGTGTTCGCGGCGCTGCTCGCGGTGCTGTACGCGGCGCTCTACGGGTTGCTGCTGTCGGAAGACAACGCGCTGATGCTCGGTTCGCTGCTGCTGTTCGCGATCCTTGCCGGCATCATGACGCTCACGCGCCGCGTCGACTGGTATTCGCTCGGCGCCGCGTGGCAGCCGCTGGCCGACAAGGCCGGTGCGGGTGCCGCGAAGCCTGGCGCGCAGGTGAAGTAGGCACGCGGGTTGCGGGCAGGCGCGCCGGTCGGGAAGCTCCGGCCGGCGCGTCACACCGCGAATCGCCACATCGCCGCTTCACGCGCGCGATGCAGGCCGCCGAAAACGCGCCAGCGGAATCTCGGCAACAGCGGCGATCTCGATCAGCAGATCGGGATGATAGAGACGCTCGACCTGGACGGTCGTCGTCACGGGATAGGGCTCGGCGAAGTACGTCTTGCGGAGGTCGCCGGCCTGCATGAAGGCATCGATGTCGGTCGCGTAGTGAACGAGCGAGATCACGTCCTGCATCTGTCCGCCAAACGTAGCGAGCACGGCGCGGATGTTGTCGAGCGTCTGGCGCACCTGTGTGCGCATGTCGCCGTGGCCGACCACCTGGCCGTCGCGGTCGAGCGACACTTGCCCCTTCAGATGCACGATCCGGCCATCGCCCTGGATCACGGCCATCGAGAACGCGCCGAACGGCGCCCAGACTTCCGGCGGATTCACTGCTTCAGCCATGACGCAGCTCCAGTGGGGCGATGACGAGGATGCGGCGGAAGGGGCGGCGGCGAGCGTTGCAATGAGACCGGGCCCTGCGCCGGCCGGAAACGCAATACGAGCGAGGCATCGACAGCGTCGCCGGGTTCGCGGACAATCGCGCCATTATGGATCAACGCCCGGCGAAGGGCGACCGACGCCACGGCGGCAACGACGACACCCCATGGACGATATCCGGATCATCAGGGATCTCGCAGAAATCGAGGACACCGCCTATATCGAACTCATGGGCGGGCCGTATGCGCGCAAATGCTGGAACGAGGGATCGCTGTTTTTCAGGGAGGAAGTCTTCGGCCTGCTCGAAGCGGCGATCGCGCGACAGATCCCGGACTACGATCATTACGCGTTCAACGGCATCGCTATGCCGGACTGGCTGCGGATCGTGGACGAGCTGGACGACACGCGCAGAATGCTGGGCGACGCTGCGCAGCGCATGACGGCACTCGAGCGGCTCGACTTCGTGTTCCGCGATTCGCGGCAGGCTTTCGTCGACCGTCTGGACGCGAGCTGCGCCGAGCTTGCGGAGGTGATCGCCGAAATCGATGCATGGACACGCGAGGTCCGGATTCGCCACGATCAGGTGACGATCTTGGGGATATGACGCCGCGTGGCATGGCCCGCGCGGCACGCATATCGGGCGGCATCCGCTTATACTGAACGCGTCTTTTCATTCGATTTTCGCCGTGCCCAACACTGCCTCTCCGGATCCGTCCGTCGACGATCCCCGTCCGACCCCGCCCATCCAGCCCGAACTCGAAGACTGCTGCAACAGCGGTTGCTCGCCGTGCGTATTCGATCTCTATGACGAAGCACTCGCGCGCTATCGCGTCGAGCTGGCCGAATGGGAAGCGCGTCAGGCGCAACGCAAGCATCACGCGTGATACCCGAGGCCGGCGAACGGCTGCGCCTGCATCTGCACCGTTTCCGCGTCAGCCCCTGCCGTCGCTGCGATTCCCGCGGCGCTTACGTGCCTGCATGCAGCCGCCGATGCAGCGGCCCGAGCATGGCCGATAGCGCGATGCACACGAGCAGCACGGCCGTCAGCGCGAACATCGACGTCCTGAATCCCTGCACGTAATCGAGTGCGGCCGGATGCGCGCCGAGCCGGGCGAAGAACACGCCGCCGAGCGTGGCCGCGCCGACGGCCGCGCCGATCTGCAGCATCGCGGTGACCATGCCGGAGGCGACACCCGCGCGTGCCGTGTCGACTTCCGCGAGCACGATCCGCACGACCGACGGCAGCACGAGGCCCTGGCCGATCCCGATTGCTGCAATCCCGACGTAGAAGCCGGGGCCCGGCGCGGCAGCACCGGCCAGCGCGGCGGCTGTCGCGACGCCGGCCGCGAGCATCGCGAAACCGAGCGTGAGCACGCGATAGCCGCCGAACCGGCCCACGAGTCGCGGCATCAGCAGCGGGCTCGACAGGAAACCGAGCCCGAGCGGCAGGATCGCGAGCCCAGACGCGAGCGGCGACCAGTTCAGGCAGCCCTGCAGGTAGATCCCGTAGCTCAGGAAGAACGCGCTCAGCGTGTAGAACAGGAACGCCAGCACGAGCCCGAGCGCGACGACGGGGTTGCGGAACAGGCGCACGTCGAGCAGCGGATCATGGCCGCCCGCGAGACGGCGCGCCTCGACCGCCAGCAGCGCAACGAGCATCGGCAGCGCGCCGACGAGGCACGCGACCATCCACAGCGGCCAGCCCGCCTCGCGCCCGTGCGTGAGCGGGTAGACGAGCATCAGCAGGAACAGCGACAGCAGCGCCATGCCCGGCACGTCGATGCGCTGGCCTTTCGGGGGGCGGCTTTCCGGGATGAAGCGCCAGCTGCCGATCAGCGCCAGGATGCCGATCGGCAGGTTGACGAGGAAGATCGCGCGCCAGCCGAGCCCGAACGGATGCAGGCTGATCAACGCGCCGCCGCCGAGCTGGCCGATCACGGCCGCTAGGCCGAACACGAAACCGTAGAAGCCCATCACGCGCACCTGCTCCTGCGGGCTGAACACGCTGCGGATCGTCGCCAGCACCTGCGGGGCGAGGATCGCGGCGAACAGGCCCTGCAGCACGCGGCCGCCGACCAGCACCGCGCCGCTGCCGGCAAGCCCGCACAGCGTCGACGCGACGACGAAGCCGGCCATCCCGATCATGAACATCCGCTTGCGGCCGTACAGGTCGCCGAGCCGGCCGCCGGTGATCTGCACGACGGCGTTCGCGCACGCGTATGCGGACACGACCAGCTGCAACTCGGCCGGGCGCGCGCCGATGCCGTCGCGGATGGCCGGCAGCGCGAGATTCACAATGAAGTAGTCGAGCGGCGGCAAAATCGCGCCAACCAGCAGGACCACCAGCGCCCAGCCGTGGTGGCTGCGCGGCGTCGCCGCGGCGGCCGTACCGGCCGGCACGCAGGGGGCAAGGGTGTCGTTCGTCATGGAAGCAGGTCCGAAAGAATGAGTGCCCATTCACGCCGGTCGTGACGCCAGTAGCGCGGGTTCGGCCGTGGACGGGCGATTGACCCCCATTCTGGGCGGTGGCAATGAATCGGAAAAGCGGGAATTGGTGGTAGCATCCATCGGGTTACTCGATGGATGGAGAATGGCGATGCGCGGTTTCGACCTGGATCAGTTGCGTACTTTCACGGCGGTCGCGGATGCCGGCAGCCTGACGGCCGCCGCGCCGCTGCTGCACCTGTCGCAGTCGACGGTCAGCGAGCAGGTGCGCAAGCTCGAATCGCGTGCCGGCGTGCCGCTGTTCGTGCGCAGCAAGCTCGGGGTCGAGCCGACCCCGGCCGGCTCGCGGCTGCTGCAGCATGCGCGGCGCATCGTCGCGCTGAACGAGGCCGCGTTCGACGAAGTGCGCGGGCAGGCGATCAAGGGCGAGCTGCGCGTCGCGATCACCGATTACTACCGGACCAATGAAGTCGCGGGCCTGCTCGCGCGGCTGCGGGAGTGCTACCCGCAACTGAGCCTGCACGTCAGTGCGATGAAGAGCGCCGATATCGAGGCCGCGCACGCGCGCGGGCAGGTCGATCTCGGCGTGGTGATGAACCTGTCGAGCGGGCCGTTCCGGCCGGCGTCGGCCGATACGCGCTGGGTGCTGCGGCGCGAGCCGCTGTCGTGGGTCGCATCGCCCGCGCTCGCCGAGCAGTTGCCCGAGCCGCTGCCGCTCGTGCTCCTGCCGGACGACTGCATGATGCATCAGGTCGCGGTGCGCTCGCTCGACGAGCAGCATATGCCGTACCGGCTCGTGCACAGCGCGTCCGGGGTGGCGGGGCTGCAGTCGATGCTGGCGGCGGGGCTCGGGGTGGGCTGCCTGTGCGCGTCGGCGATCGGCGAGGGCATGATGCGGCTCGGCGCGAAATTCCGGCTGCCGCCGCTGCCGGACGCGGTGTTTTCGCTGACGCCGCCGATGCCCGGCGAACGCGAAGCCGTCACGCAGGCGCGCGAGGTGCTGTCGCGGCAATTGCTGATGTAAAACCGGGCCGCACGACCTGCGGCGGCGCGTACCTGAGAGGCGCGCGAAGGAACATAAAAATGAACGACGAACTGCAACGCCAGATGGCCGCGAAGCTGCAGGATGCGCTGGAGCGCGTGGTCGACGAACGCTCGCTGATCCACTTCCTGCGCGTGCTCGGCCACGACTGGAACAAGGAGCGCCAGCTCGAGGCCGACGTGCCGCCGTCGCCGTATTCCCGCGCCGCGCTCGGCTGGGAAAACCACTCGATCGGCGAGTACCTGGACGCGATGGTCGACTGGGCCGAGGCGTCGGAGGAAGGGCTGCGTTTCTACGACGTGCCCGACAATCCGTGGCGGCGCATGGCGGACATCCTGTTCGCCGGGAAAATCTACGAATAGCGCCAGGCGGGCGCTTCGTTCACTTCGTTCGTGACCGTCGCCGCGAACCGTCTATTCGACGATTTCGCCGCTCACATATGCACGCAGCCCGTCGGCCAGCGCATCGAACACCGCGCGGCAGCGCGGGCTCGACCGCAGGTCCTCGTGCATCACGACCCAGGTTTCCAGCGGCACCGCGAGCTTGTCCGGCAGCACGCGCACGAGCCGCGCGTCGCGTTTCGCGAGCCCACTCTGGCAGAAACCGATCCCATAGCCGGCGCGGATCATCGCGAGCTGTGCGAGGTTGCTGTCGGTGCGCAGCGAGAACGCATCGCGCTTCCACAGCGGCATGCTGCGGCCCATCGAGCGGATGAACGGCGTGACCGTATCGAAGCCGATCAGCGCGTGATGCGCGAGTTCGTCGGTCGTCTCGGGTACCCCGTTGTGCGCCAGGTAGTCGTCGCGTGCATACAGCCCGACATCGACCGCGCCGATGCGCCGTGCAACGAGCGCTTCCTGCGTGGGCGGCGCCATCCGGACCGCGATGTCGGCCTCGCGCTTGAGCACGTCCTGGAGGCGGTCGGTCGGCACCAGTTCGATGACGAGCCCCGGATGGTTGCGCCGCAATTGCGCGAGCATCGGCGGCAGCACTTCGACGGCGATCACGTCGCTGGCCGAGATCCGCACGATGCCGCGCACGCCGGCGCCGTGGCTTGCCGCCGCGCGCTCGAACGCGGCCGCCGCGCTGCGCAGCGCCTCCGCATGGCCGCGCAGCGCGAGCGCCGCCTCGGTCGGCAGCAGGCCGGACGGCGAGCGCGTGAACAGCGTCTGGCCGAACGCGGCCTCCAGCGCCGCGACGTGGCGGCCGGCCGTCGGCTGCGTGATGCCGAGGGCGCGCGCCGCGCCGGACAGCGAGCCTTCCGTCAGCACGGCGAGAAAGGTGCGGTAGCGTTCCCAGTTCAGATCGGTGGTCATACATAAATGTATAGCTGATCCATCAGGTTCGGCAATTCCTTGATAGCCGAAGCCGCGCCAGAATGCGTGTCATCACGGACATTCATTCAAGGAGAGCGGCAATGACGACCCACGCAGGCGGGACGCAACGACAGGCACTCGTGCTCGGCGCGAGCGGCGGGATTGGCGGGGAAGTCGCGCGGCAGTTGCGCGATGCGGGCTGGCAGGTACGCGCGCTCAAGCGCGGGCTCGACGCCGAGGTCGTGGAGCGCGACGGCATCGCGTGGATGCGCGGCGACGCGATGGACCGCGACGCGGTCGTCCGGGCCGCGCGCGGCTGCAGCGTGATCGTGCACGCAGTGAATCCGCCGGGCTACAGGAACTGGGCCGGGCAGGTGCTGCCGATGATCGACAACACGATCGCGGCAGCGAAGGCGGAGCGGGCGACCATCGTGCTGCCGGGCACCGTCTACAACTACGGCGCCGATGCGTTCCCGGTGCTGGTCGAAGATGCGCCGCAGCATCCGTCGACGCGCAAGGGCGCGATCCGCGTCGAGCTGGAGCGCCGGCTGCAGGATGCGGCGGGGCAGGGCGTCCGCACGATCATCGTGCGGGCCGGCGATTTCTTCGGGCCGAAGCTCACCGGCAACAGCTGGTTTGCGGCGGGGTTGGTCAAGGCCGGGCAGCCGGTTGCGTCCATCAGCGTGCCGGGGCGGGACGGCATCGGGCACCAATGGTCGTATGTGCCGGACGCCGCGCGCGCGATGGTCGAACTGATCGAGCGGCGCGACACGCTGGAACCGTTCGCGCGCTTTCACCTGGGCGGGCATTGGGATGCGGACGGCATACAGATGGCGGAGGCCGTGCGCCGCGTCGCGCAGCGGCACGGGCTGCGGCCGACGCTGCGCAAGTTCCCGTGGTGGTTCGTGTGGGTCGCGGCGCCGTTCGTCACGACGCTGCGGGAACTGCTCGAGATGCGCTACCTGTGGCGCGAGCCGATCCGGCTCGACAACACGCGGGTGACCGCGGTGCTCGGCCGGGAGCCGGTGACGCCGCTCGACACGGCGGTGGAAGCGACGCTGGCGGGGCTCGGGTGTCTCAAGTGAGCAACGGCGGTCGCGAACGCAAGCGCGTTCTGCTATGATCCGCGCTCCCTTCCTCGACGCTGCTGCAGGAAGGTACCCACGACCGCCGCAAGGCCGGAGGTCGCGTCGTACCTTTTTCATTTCCAGCAGCGATGTCTACTCTTCCTCGCTTAAAGAAGGCCTTGCAACGGCAAGGCATCCATGTCGACTATCACGCCGGCATCTATCACCTGCGCAATGAACTGACGCAGGCGTCCGTCCTGTTGCCCGATTCGCTCCCGCTCGAGGAGAAGGCCGTTCAGCAGTTGCTCGCGTTCGCGGCCGTCCGTTCGCCGGATGGCCATCAGGGCGTGTGCAAGGCGTGCGCGACGCCCGATTTTCATCCGGGCGGGGTCGCGCCGGTCGGCTCGATCGTCGCGACCGACGACGCGTTCGTGATTCCGGCCGCGATCGGCACCGATATCAATTGCGGGATGCGTCTCGTCACCACGGGCCTCAAGCGGTCGGCGCTCGCGCCGTTCGAGACGGCGCTCGTCGAGCGGCTGACGCGCGCGATTCTCGCGGATCGGCGCGACGTGCCGGTCGCCAGTGACGCATTCCGCGCGCTGTTCGATGCCGGCCCGGCGGCATTCGTCGATCGTGTCGCGCCGCAGGGGCTCTGGCAGCACGTCGACCGCGACCGGCTCTTCGACGAACTGTCGTCGTGCATCGGCCTCGACCGGTTCGGCGGCAGCGCGAAATATGCGCCGGATGCACACGTCGGGTCGCGCGAGGTATTCCGCGATCCCTGCCTCGGTACGCCCGGGGCGGGCAATCATTTCGTCGAACTGCAGGTGGTCGATGCCGTGTTCGATCGGCATGCGGCCTACCGTGCGGGACTCGCGAAGGACGATGTCGTCGTGATGATCCACAGCGGTTCGCGCGATGTCGGTTTCTACGTCGGGCGGCGCTGGATGGACCGGGCGCGCGCGGCGTGGCCGGCGGGCGTCAGGCATCCGGAAAGCGGCCTGTACGGCCTGTCCGGCGAACTGGCGCGCGAATACCTCGTCGCGATGGGCACGGCCGCGCGCTATGCGTGGCTCAACCGTGTCGTGCTGGCCGAGATGGTGCGCAAGGAGCTGGCGGAACTCACCGGCGAGACCCGTTCGGCCCTCGTGGTCGACGTGCCGCACAACGTCGTGCTGCGCGAAAACGGGATGAACATTCATCGCAAGGGGGCGACACCCGCCCGCGACGGCGATCTCGCGCTGATTCCCGGATCGATGGGCGATGCGTCGTTTCTCGCGACCGGGCTCGGTCATCCCGACTGGCTGTGGTCATGCAGCCACGGTGCCGGCCGCAGCGTGCGCCGGCAAGCGGTGCGGCGGATGCGCACGGAGCAGGCGCCGGGCACGTGGCGCTGCGTCACGCTGCGCGACGAGCGCCGCATCGAGGAGGCGCCGGAAGCCTACAAGCCGATCGGGCCCGTGATCGATGCGCAGGAGCAGGCCGGCCTCATTCGCAGCGCGGTCCGGCTGAAGCCGTGGATCACGTTCAAGGCGTGACGGGCGGCGGCGTGCTCCTTGGCCGCCGTCGTTGCTCGCGCCAGGGCCGGCGACACGTCGTCCGCCTTCCCGTGCCTCGGGCTATGCCCGGGCACGGGAAGGCGTCATCGCCAACCGAAGTACGCGCGGCACAACAATTTTCCACATACCCGGGCGCGTCCGATGCGCATCATGTCGGCTCAGGTCGATCAGGCGAAAACGGGGGCGCGATGTTGCATTTCGGGTGGAAAGTGTCGGTTGCGGGGGCAATCATGTTCGCATTGAGCGGGTGCACCGACCTGGCCGGGGTTCTGTATTGCAACAACTCGCAGTTCAACTTTCCGGACTATCACTGCTTTCAGCCGTAATAGCAGCGGCTGGCGCGGCGACGGAACGCTGTCGCGCCCGTGTGCCGCGCGATTTCCCGTTACCCGTCATGCGACGACCGGCAACACCTCCACCGCATAGCGGTGCCGAAGGCTGCGCCCGAGCACCGGATCGTGCAGCTCCATCTCGAACGCCTCGCCGTCGCCCATCGCCGCGATCGCGCCATGCACGGCGACCGTGCCGCCATACATCGCGCTGCGCGCGGGCATCGTGCGGCGGTCGTCGAAGCGTTGCCACAGTACGTCGGGTGCAAGCAGGCCGCTGACCGCGCCGTGCTGGTACGTAATCCGCTCACCATCGCGCGAGATCAGCCACGAACGCATTTCGATCGCATCCCAGTGATCCGCTACTTCCGCGTACAGCCACGCATCGCGGCCGAGCGGTTTCGCGCACACCTGCTTCGACACCGCGACGCCGTACGCTTCGACTTCGCGATCCGTGTGGTCGGAGCCGACGGTCACGAGCGTGCCGGCCGGACTGTCGACCAGCACGCATTCGATCTCGCCGCCCGAGCGTGCGCCGAGCACGCCGATCGCGGGCGCCTGCGTCAGTAGCGCGGCCGACACGCGATAGAAGCACGGCGTGGTCGACGGCGGCGCGACGCCGAGCGCCGCGAGTTCGTCGATATGCGCCTGGATCGCAGCCGGATCGCGGCCGGCCCAGCCGGCGATCACGACGCGCTCGATCTCGACGTCGACGGTGGTCGGCGCGCGTTGCCGGGAAATCACGTTGAACGACAGGGTTGGCATGCGGGTATCCGTTTGAAGGGCGAAGGAATGAATCGGCTGGCGGCGACGTTCAATCCGCGAGCGGCTTGTGCGCGGTTTCGCGTGCGACGAGGAGCGCGATCGACGTGACGACGAGCGCGGCGGTGACGTACAGCGACACGGCCGTCGTCGTGCCCGTCTGCCGGAACAGCGCGGCGATCACGAGCGGTGCGAAGCCGCCGCCGACGATGCCGGCGAGCGTGTAGGCGAGCGACGAGCCCGCATAGCGCACGCGGGTCGGGAACTGTTCGGTCACGAACGCGCCCTGCGGGCCATACATCACCGCGTGGATCACGAGGCCGATCGCCACGGCCGCGACGATCGCGCCGGGGCGCGCCGAATCGAGCAGCGTGAAGAACACGAACGCCCACACGATGCCGACGAGCGCGCCGGCGAGATACACGGGCCGGCGGCCGAAGCGGTCCGACAACGCGCCGAAGAACGGCACCGCGAGCGCGTTGCAGGCCGTGCCGATCATCACGGCCGTCAAAGCGACGGGGCGCGACAGGTGCAGCACGGTCGTCACGTAGGTGAGCGTGAACACGACGATCAGCGCATACAGCACGTCCGAGCCGATCCGCGATCCGCCCGCGATCAGCAGGCGCTTCCAGTGGTACTTCAGCACGTCGGCGACGGGTACCTCGGCGGTCGCATGCGATTCGGCGAGCTGCTCGAACTGCGGCGTTTCGTCGACGCCGCGCCGCAGCCAGAAGCCGAACACGACGAGCAGCGCGCTGGCCGCGAACGGCACGCGCCAGCCCCACGACAGGAAATCGCCGGACGTGGTCGACAGCGTCACGAGCGCGATGCAGCCGGTGCCGAGCAGCGTGCCGAACGACGGGCCGATCTGCGTCCACGATGCGGACAGCCCACGCCGCTTCTGGTCGCCGTGCTCGACCGACAGCAGCACCGCGCCGGCCCATTCGCCGCCGAGCGCGACGCCCTGCACGAAGCGCAGCGCGACGAGCAGGATCGGGCTCAGGATGCCGGCCTGCGCATAGGTCGGCAGCGCGCCCATCAACGCGGTCGTCACACCCATCAGCACCAGTGTGAGCATCAGCACCGCGCGGCGGCCGATGCGGTCGCCGAGATTGCCGAACACGAAGCCGCCGAGCGGGCGCGACACGTAGCCGACCGCATAGGTCGAGAACGCGAGGATCGTGCCGGCCAGCGGATCGACCGATGGAAAGAACAGATGGTTGAAGACGAGCGCGGCGAGCGTGTTGTAGATCGTGAAGTCGTACCACTCGAGCGACGTGCCGATCATGCTCGCGGTCGCGAGTCGGCTGTTGCGGACGCGGCGCGGCGCGTGGGCGGCGGGCTGGGCGAGAGTGCTCATGGTGTCGGGCATGTCGTGTCGGTGAACGGGATGAGGCGCCGGGCCGATGCGTGGGTGTGCATCGCGCATGCGGTGCGGCCGGTGTGGGCGATCAGGTGATCAGGACGGCATTGCGGCGGCAGCGGCGGGCTCGGTTTCGACGTCGCCGCGCGTGACATGCAGCGGCGCGGCGGCGCGCCACAGCATCGCGAAGGTGCGCACGTCGTCGTGCCCGGCGAGCGTGGCGGCCACGCGTCGCGTCGCGGCCGCATCGCTGCCTTCGATCAGCACGAGCGCATCGGCAGCCGGGCGGGCGGCCGCATCGGCGCCGATCGGCGCGGAAAGATCAGGCGCGGTGCAAAAAAGTCGCGCGGCGTGGATGCCCGGTTCGTGCAGCACGTCATCGAAGCGCTCGCGCAGGTGCTGCACGTCGATACGATTCGGCGGCAGCACGAACAGCGCGAGATGCGCACCTTCTCCGTCGCCGGCCTCAATCGTTAGTTTTCCGACGCGTCGCTGCGTGCCCGTCATGCGCTCGAAGTTCGCGAGCGACCATGCGGTCTGCTGCGTGAACGCGCGCCGGTACGCATCGCCATGGAACACGTCGAGCGTATCCGTCACGTACAGCGCGAGGTACTGGCGCGGGCCGCGATCGGTCGCACGAAAGCGCCGCGCATGCGTGAAGCCGGGAATCGCGACACGTTCCTGCATGTGCTCGCGGTCGTACCACGCGTTGAAATCGGCTTCGTGCGCGGGGTCGATATCCGTCCAGACGCAAAGCTGGCCGTGCGGAAGGGAAAGGCGGGTCATCGCGGGGTTCCTCGTGACGGGGGTGTGTCAGGAACCGCAGTTTCCCGAAGACGGGCCACGCCCGTCCAACAAGAAAACAAATTCGCGGTGAACAGGTTTTCTTATGAGCGGCGCGGGCGGCGTTTCGCGGGGGGCGTGGCGGGCGGGGCGGATGGCGTCGTGCGTTTCGCTTTTGCCGGTGCTTTCGCTTTGGCTTTTGTCGCGGGACGGGCGGGTGTTTTGTCCACGCTGTCGGGCGCGGCCGTCTTTGCGTGATGCGCGGCGGCCGACATCGCGCGCGCAACTTCGCTGGCCAGTTCTGCGATGCGCGCGGCCACCGGCAGGCCCTGGCTGCGGTATGTCGCGACAAGCGGCAGCGCGGGGAATTCGGGTTCGACGTCGAGCAGTTCGAGCGCGCCTTCGTGGAGTTCGCGCCCGATGATCGCGGGCGGCAGCGCGGCCACGCCGAAGCCATCGGCGACGAGGCGGATCATCGCGGCGACCGACGTGATGCAGTTGATGCTGGCCGGCCGCTCGACGGCCGCGAACAGGCGCTCGATCGTCGCGTGCGGCCCCGAGTGGCGCGAGAAGCTGATGATCGGGAATTCGGCCAGGCGCGCGACGTCGAGCGGCTGGCCGCCGAGCCCGAGGCGCGGGCTGGCCGCCCAGCGCACCGGGAATTCGCACAGCGGCAGGTTCGTGAAATCGGGGCCGGGCACCGGGTCGGTCTGCAGGATCAGGTCGACGCCGTCGGTGCTGAGCAGGCGGATCAGGTGCAACGTCGTGTCGCTGGTGATCTCGACGTCGAGGCGCGGATAGCGCTCGCGCAGTTGCGCCATCAGCGCGGGGAACCAGCTGTGCACGATCGATTCGATCACGCCGATCCGGATCAGGCCCGCGTCGCTCGCCGCATCGATGTCGCGGCGCATTTCGCCGTCGAGCCGCACGATCCGCTCCGCGTACGCGAGCATGCGGCGCCCGGCGGGCGTGAGCGTGGCCGAACGCGTATTTCGGTCGAACAGGCGTACGTCGAACGCTTCCTCGAGCGACGCGATGCGGCTCGATACGGCGGCCTGCGTCGTGTGCAGTTTTTCGGCGGTGAGCCGGAAGTTTTCCAGCTTCGCGAGCCAGACGAAGGTTTCAAGAAACCGGATGTTCATCGACGTTCGAACCGTGAGGCGGTGCCGGGCGGGGCGGCGGGATCGGTCGATGGTAGCGGATTTTCGGGGGGCGGAAGTAAGGGGGGACGCGGCGCGCGTGCGTGGGTAGGCAGTGGAGGACGGGACGACGTGCGCGAAACGCTGCCCGCGACGGGTGCGCCACACGAGCGGCGCACCCGCGCGCATCAGAGCTTGCCGAACGCGAGCGTCGGCACGTCGACGACCATCGCGCCGCCGTCGGCGACGAGCGTCGCGCCGGTCACGAACGACGCGTCCGGCGACGCGAGGAACGCGCACACGGCCGCGATCTCGTCCGGGTCGGCAGCGCGCCGCAGCGGCACGTCGGTGCTGACGCGTGCATACGCGCCGTCGAGCGTGTCACCGTGCGCCGACATCAGCGGTTCCATCTCCGCGTCGGCCATCGGCGTGTGGACCCAGCCGGGGCACACCGCATTCGCCCGCACGCCGTGCGGCCCGTAGTCACGTGCGAGCGACCGGGCGAGCCCGAGCAGTGCGTGCTTGCCGACCGTGTAGCCGCACACGCCGGGCCCGGCCGCGAGCGCGGCGATCGACGCGACCAGCACGATGCTGCCGCGCTGCGCGATCAGGTCGGGCAGGCACGCGCGCGCGCTGACGAACGCGGTATCGAGGTTCGCGTGCATCGCGTCGCTCCACTGCGCGTCGTCGGTTTCGTCCGCGCGGCCGAGCCCGTGGCCGCCCGCGCACGCGACGAGTGCGTCGACGCGGCCGAAGCGTTCGGCGATCTGCGGCAGGAAGCGGGCCCAGTCGGCAGTGCTCGCGGCATCGCCGGCCAGCGCGAGGCCGCCCGTTTCGGCGGCCAGCGCGTCGAGCGGCGCCTGGCGCCGCCCGATCAGCACGACGCGGTCGCCGCGGCGGGCGAAGCGGCGCGCGCATGCGGCGCCGATACCGGTGCCCGCGCCGGTAATCGCGATCGTGCGGGGTGGCGGGTGGGTCATGTCGTGCTCCGGAAAGGTGTCGATTCCGGTCACTTTAGGCGGCGCCGGCGAGCACCGGTATCAGCCGAAAGGATGAACGCGGGCGGCATCCGGGCGGCCGGCGCGGTAGCGGGCCATTTTGCAAAGGCTGACGATGTCCGGCGCCGAATCGCACTATCCTCCACATTTTTGCGATAAGTCACGAAAGCCCGGCAGAATAGCGCGGGCGGGCCGCGCATCGACGCGCGGCGCATCGGCCGGCCGATTCCGTCGTGCGAGCGGAGCGGCAGGCCGGCGATCCCGGCATGAGCGCGCACCCTACGTGCGCGCGGTATCGGCGCGAGGCGCGTGCCACGACAATTTATCGCCCGGTGCGCGCTCGCGTGCCGGACCATCGACAAGAACAGGGAGGGCCGGCTATGAGGCTGGACGACGAAAGGGAAAGCACGAACGTCGAGGATCGCCGCGGCGCCGGCGGGTTCGGCGGCGGGCGCGGCGCGACGATCGGCATCGGCACGATCGTGGTCGCGTTCGCCGCGTCGTATTTCTTCGGGATCGACCCGCGCGTGATACTCGAAGGCGCCTCGGCGCTGCAGGGCCGCCAGCAGCAGGCGCAGCCCGCGCCCGCGCAGCGGCAGGGCGCGGCGGCGAACGAACCGAGCGTTGTGTTCACGCGCAAGGTGCTCGGCAATATCGAGCGCACGTGGACGGGTGTGTTCAATACCCAACTGCACGCGCAGTACCAGCCGCCGACGCTCGTGATGTTCAAGAACTCGACGCCGACCGCATGCGGCACGGGACAGACCGCGATGGGGCCGTTCTACTGCCCGGGCGACCGCAAGGTGTACATCGATCTCGGTTTCTACGACGAATTGCGCAAGCGTTTCGGCGCGGGTGGCGATTTCGCGCAGGCTTACGTGATCGCGCACGAAGTCGGCCACCACGTGCAGAACCTGCTCGGCATCTCCGACAAGGTCGACGCCGCGCGCCGGCGGGCGAGCCAGGCGCACTCGAATGCGCTGTCGGTGCGGATGGAACTGCAGGCAGACTGCTTTGCCGGCGTGTGGGCGAACAACGCGCAGCGCGCGAACCAGCGGCTGATGGAACCCGGCGATTTCGAGCAGGGGCTGAAGGCGGCTGCCGCGATCGGCGACGACCGGCTGCAGCAGCAAGGGCAGGGCTACGTCGTGCCGGAAAGCTTCACGCACGGCACCAGCGACCAGCGCGTGTACTGGCTGCGGCGCGGGATGGAGTCGGGCGAACTGAGCGCCTGCGACACGTTCGCCGCGAACGCACGCTGAAAGCGGCGCGCACCGTCGCGCGAGCGCTTCGTCCCGGCCGGATCCGCGATGCCGACCGCGCCGGGACGATTTGCCGATTTGGGCTCACCGGCGCTTTTCGGCGCCGGTAGGCTGGCTCGAACTTCGATCTTCGTGATGTTCGCCAGCCAGCCGATTCCACCATGCCGACCTCATCCGTTCCCGCCGACCCGGCCGCCGCCGACTGGCCACGCGCGCTGCGCGCGTGCGTGGATGCGTTCGACGCGTTCGCGAGCCC
Source organism: Burkholderia sp. AU33423 (assembly GCF_002223135.1). Classification (NCBI taxonomy): domain Bacteria; kingdom Pseudomonadati; phylum Pseudomonadota; class Betaproteobacteria; order Burkholderiales; family Burkholderiaceae; genus Burkholderia; species Burkholderia sp. AU33423. The sequence goes on along the minus strand of NZ_NKFH01000007.1, from coordinate 2,235,752 downwards.
GTCCGCGATCGTGTTCTACCGGCTCGACCAGAGCGGTGAACCGGCCGATTTCGAGCTGTTCGGGATGCCGGAATCGATGCATCGCATCTATGTCGCGCGCTACCGGATGCTCGATCCGCTGCATCCGTCGCGCTGCGCGGCGGGCGAGCGCGCGGTCGTCACGCTTGCGTCCCAATTGCCTGACGAAAGGCGCGACGCGTCCGCGTACTGGACCCGTTTCCTGCGGCGGCACGACGTGGCCGACGTCGTCGAGATCTGGCTGCGCGACGCGGGCCGCACGGTCGGCGCGTTCTCGCTGCTGCGCTTCGGGTCGGGCGACACGCGCGGCGGCGTGGCCGGCAACAGCACGGCCGGGCGGTTCGCGCCCGGCGAGATCGATGCGCTCGCGCGGCTGCAGCCCGTGGCCGAAGCCGCGCTGAGCCCGCTGCTGCGCGCGCGGCGCGGGATCCACCGGATCGGCTGCGAGGAGCGGCTGACCTACCGCGAGGAGCAGATCGCGCGCCTCGTGCGCGACGGCCGCTCGAACAAGGAGATCGCGCGCGATCTCGCGCTCGGCCAGCCGACCGTCAAGACGCACCTGATGCGGATGTATCGCAAGCTCGGGGTGTCGAACCGCACGGAACTGGTCGGGGCGCTGTTCCTGTAATTCATCGGATAATTGCGATCCGGACTTCGAACCTTCGCGATTGCCGATTCATGAAAACCAAAGCGCTGCTGGCCGTGCTGCTTGTCTTGCTGGGTGCCTCCATGGCTTCGACGGCGTTCGCGCAAGAGGACGAACCCGATTCGTGCCGCGTGCTGCAACCGACCCGGATGCTGGCCGACGACGTCGGCGAGGCCGGTGCCGATCTCGGCGACGGGTGGCTCGCACTGGCGTCCAACGGCGATCGCTGGAAGCTTGCGCCGGCACGCATCCGGCTCGAACCGGTGCAACCGGATGGCGCAGTCGTCGACGTCACGCCCGACGTGAAACATGCCGTCGCGCTGTTGCGTTGCAAATCGCTCAGGCGGGGCCCGGTCGACGCGGCGAACCTGGCGTTCCCGAACGGTGGAAGGGTGATCGAGCCAGGCGTCGAACCGCTGCGTTTCGGTTTTCACGGCCGCCGGTACGCGTTGCGCTACACCGCATCCGGTGCGGTGATTGCCGAAGGCGGGGGCAAGCGGTCGGTCCTGCATGATTTCGGCGGCGACATGCCGCCGTTTCGCGTGACGCTGATCTGGGCCGGCGACCTCGATCGCGACGGCCGACTGGACTTCCTGATGGAGTTCAGCAGTGAAATCGGCTCGAATTTTTGCCTGTTCACGTCGGGCAATGCCAAGGAAAACGAACTGGTTGGCCCCGCGGGCTGCCTGGATGTCAGCGGCTGACCGGCAAGACGCCTCTGCCAAGAACCCACCTCGCAAGCTTGATCGGTCGAACCGTGCCGAACCGGTGGCTCGCTGCCGCCGCAATCATCCTGCTCGCGGGTTACCACCGTCGTGCAGTACCATGCGCGATCGTCGTTTCAATAACAACCAGGGGTCGGGAACATGGACGTCACGATCATTGCAATTGCGCTTGTGGTTGCCGCCTTGAGCGTTGCCCTGCCGATTTTCATCGTCCGGACCGTGAGAAGCGGGATATACGATTCGCTGTACTTCCTGATTCCGCTGGCGCTCGGCATCTACTGGCTGGATTACCAGGCGTACGCCTTCCTTGCGTCGATGGGGCACGGCTTCAGAAACTAGCATCGCAATGACCGGGCATGGGCCCGGTACGGCGCGGGCATGCCCGCGCCGGTCGAGTAGGCCGGCCGGTCTGCCCGCGCGATACCGAGCCGGCTTCCGGTCTCGACACTCGACCCGTCACCGCGGGGTTCGAACGCGCCTCCCCCCCAGCGCCCACGCGCTGCCAATTTGCGCTCACCGGGCGCGAACCCTCGTCGATACAGTGGAACGACGCCCGCGTGCCCGTGCGCATGCGGTCCAGCCACGACAATCCTCGAGACGCCCATGAGCACCACGAATTTCGTCGCCGTCAGCGACACCGTGCGCACCTTCGTTGCGCGCGACTTCGGCCTCTTCATCGACGGTGAAATGCAGCCCGCCCACGCGGCCGCGCGGCTCGACGTGTACGACCCCGCGACGGGCGAGCGGCTTGCGACGGTCGCGGACGCCGACGCACACGACGTCGACCGTGCGGTCGCCAGCGCGAAGCATGCATTCGACACCCGTGTGTGGCGCGGCCTGCGCCCGGCCGACCGCGAACGCATCCTGCTGAAACTCGCCGACCTGATCGAAGCCGACGCCGAAACGCTCGCGCAGCTCGAAACGCTGAACCAGGGCAAGTCGATCCACGTGTCGCGCGCGGTCGAAGTCGGCGCGAGCGTCGAATACGTGCGCTACATGGCCGGCTGGGCGACCAAGATCACCGGCCAGACGCTCGACGTGTCGATTCCGTTCCCGCCCGGCGCGCGCTACACGGCCTATACGCGCAAGGAGCCGGTCGGCGTGGTCGCCGCGATCGTGCCGTGGAATTTCCCGTTGATGATCGCGGTATGGAAGCTGATTCCCGCGCTCGCGGCCGGCTGCACGATCGTGCTGAAGCCGTCGCCGGAAACGCCGCTCACCGCGCTGCGCCTGGCCGAGCTCGCACGCGAGGCCGGCGTGCCGCCCGGCGTGTTCAACGTCGTCACCGGCGGCCGCGTGTGCGGCGCCGCGCTCGCGGGCCACCCGTCGATCGCGAAGATCTCGTTCACGGGCTCGACCGCGACCGGCAAGCTGGTCGGCGCGGCAGCCGTGCAGAACATGACGCGCTTCTCGCTGGAGCTCGGCGGCAAGAACCCGATCGTGATGCTCGACGACATCGACGTCGCGCAGGCGCTCGACGGCGTCGCCGCCGGCGCGTTCTTCAACCAGGGGCAGGTGTGCGCGGCCGCATCGCGGATCTATGTGCATCGCAGCAAGTTCGCGCAGCTCGCGGACGGCCTCGCGGGCGTCGCGCAGTCGATGAAGCTCGGCGCGGGCCTCGACATGACCGCGCAGATCAACCCGCTGGTCTCCGCGCACCATCGCGACAAGGTCGTCGAGCACATCGAAGGCGCGCGCCGCGCGGGTCTCACGTTCCTCGCGGGCGGCACGCCGGCTGACGACCTGCCCGGCTACTACGTGAAGCCGGCCGTGATCGCCGATCCGCATCCGGACAGCGCGATCGTGCGCGACGAAGTGTTCGGCCCGGTGATCGTCGTCGTGCCGTTCGATGACGCGGCCGACGCGGTGCGCCTCGCGAACGCGTCGCCGTACGGCCTCGCCGCGAGCCTCTGGAGCAACGACCTGAAGCGCGTGATGAACCTCGTGCCGCAGATCGAGGCCGGCACCGTGTGGGTGAATTGCCATATCCCGCTTGACCCGTCGATGCCGTTCGGCGGCTACAAGCAATCGGGCATCGGCCGCGAATTCGGCCAGTACGCGATCGAAGGCTTCACCGAAACCAAATCCGTCTGCATCGCGCACTGACGCGCGGCGCCAACGACGAAAACCGTGAACCTCGGCGATCGAGGTTCAACCGATCCGACAGTGGAGACTGCAATGAGCTACAACGAAGCGAAATTCTGGCACCCGATGCTGCACCCGAACGAAATGAAGCAGCGCAAGCCGATCCGTATCGTGCGCGGCGACGGCTGCTACGTATTCGACGAACAGGGCCGCAAGCTCGTCGACGGCGTCGCGGGCCTGTGGAACGTGAACGTCGGCCACAACCGCCAGGAAGTGAAGGACGCGATCGTGCGCCAGCTCGACGAGCTCGAATACTTCCAGCTGTTCGACGGCATTTCGCATCCGCGCGCGGAGGAGCTGTCGAAGAAGGTGATCGACATGCTCGAACCGGAAGGGATGCGCCGCGTGCTGTACAGCTCGGGCGGTTCCGATTCGATCGAGACCGCGCTGAAGATCGCGCGCCAGTACTGGAAGGTGCGCGGCCAGGCCGATCGCACGAAGTTCATCTCGCTGAAGCAGGGCTATCATGGCACGCACTTCGGCGGCGCGTCGGTGAACGGCAACACGGTGTTCCGCCGCAACTACGAGCCGAACCTGCCGGGCTGCTTCCACGTCGAGACGCCGTGGCTGTACCGCAACCCGTTCACGCAGGATCCCGAAGAACTCGGCCGGATCTGCGCGGAAATGCTCGAGCGCGAGATCCAGTTCCAGAGCCCCGACACGGTGGCCGCGTTCATCGCGGAGCCGATCCAGGGCGCGGGCGGCGTGATCGTGCCGCCGGCCAACTACTGGCCGCTGGTGCGCGAGGTGTGCGACCGCTACGGCGTCCTGCTGATCGCCGACGAGGTCGTGACGGGCTTCGGCCGCAGCGGCAGTATGTTCGGCAGCCGCGGCTGGGGTGTGCGCCCGGACATCATGTGTCTCGCGAAGGGCATCTCGTCGGGCTACGTGCCGCTCGGCGCGACGGTCGTGAACGCGCGGATCGAGGACGCGTTCGCCGCGAATGCCGATTTCGGCGGCGCGATCATGCACGGCTACACGTATGCGGGCCACCCGGTCGCCTGCGCGGCCGCGATCGCGAGCCTCGACATCGTCGTGAAGGAAGACCTGCCGGCGAACGCGGCGAAGCAGGGCGCGTATCTGCTCGAAGCGTTGAAGCCGTTCGCGGAACGCTTCGCGGCGGTCGGCGAGGTGCGCGGCAAGGGGCTGATGCTCGCGCTCGACCTGGTCGCGAACAAGGACACGCGCGAGCCGATCGACCCGCTCTCAGGCTATGCGAACGCGGTCGCGGAAGTCGCGCGCGAGAACGGCGTGCTGGTGCGTCCGGTCGGCACGAAGATCATCCTGTCGCCGCCGCTCGTGATCCAGCGCGAGCAGCTCGACCGGATCGTCGACGCGCTCGCGGCGGGCTTCGAGGCCGTGCCGTTCGCGTGATGGCGTGACCCCGTGACGGCAAACCGGCGGCGGGCAGTGTGGCCGCCGCCGGTTTGCCAATTTGCGCTATGACCGGATTATTTTGCCTGCGTATTTTTTCGACATCGGATCAAGGTGTGATCGACAAGGGGCCCGGGTATCGAAGCGCTGAAGCGCCGCCCGGGCCGACCGCATAGCCATGGAACCCCGGCCGCCGACGAAGCGGCGGCCGGGGTCGACACAGGAAGGAGACAGGGATGTCGGGATGGTCTGGAGTTACCGGCGCAGCGGGCGACACGCCCGCCGGCACGCCGGCTGAAGCGGGTGGCGGCACGGCGCTGAAGGCGGGTGCGGTCGGCTTTCCGACCGCGCTGGCGAGCGCCGTCGGCCTCATCATGGCAAGCCCGGTGATTCTCACCGCGACGTCGGGCTTCGGGATGGGCGGCTGGGCGTTCGCGGTCGCGATGATCATCGCGTTCGTGATGATGCAGGCGCAGGCGACGACCTTCTCCGAAGCCGCCGCGATGCTGCCGACGGCCGGCTCGGTTTACGATTACCTGTCGTGCGGGCTCGGCCGCTTCTGGGCGATCACCGGCACGATCTCCGCGTATTTCCTCGTGCACGTGTTCGCCGGCACGGCGGAGACGATCCTGAGCGGCATCATGGCGCTCGTCAATTTCGAATCGCTGAATGCCGCGTTCGAGAAGCACAACAGTTCGTGGCTCGTCGGTGTCGGCCTCGTCGTCACGTTCGCGATCACCAACATCATCGGCATCAAGGTGTTCAGCAAGCTCGAGATCGTGCTGACGGCCGGCATGTGGCTGTCGCTGATGATCTTCGGGATCCTCGGGCTCGCGGCCGCGCCGGCCGTGCATCTCGACGGCTGGTTCGGCGGCTCGGAAGTCGGCACGTCGGTGCCGGCCGTGCTGTCGCTGGTCGGGATGGCGATGTTCATGTTCGTCGGCTGCGAGTTCGTCACGCCGCTCGCGCCGGAAATGAAGTCGCCGGGCAAGACGATTCCGCGCGCGATGGCGCTGGGCCTCGTCGGCGTCGCGATCTGCATGTTCCTGTACGGCGCGGCGATCCGCCGCCAGGTCGCGAACGTGCCGGTGAGCCCCGACGGCCTCACGCACCTGCTCGACACGCCGGGCGCGATTCCCGCGTTCGCGCTGCAGGTGCTCGGGCCGTTCGGCCGCATCTGGTTCGGCATCGCGTTCCTGTGCGCAGGCGCCGCGACGATCAACACGCTGATGGCCGGGCTGCCGCGCATCCTGTACGGGATGGCGATCGACGGCGCGCTGCCGCGCTGCTTCGCGTACCTGCATCCGCGCTTCAAGACGCCGGTGCTGGGTATCGTCGCCGCGGCGATCGTGCCGATCTTCCATGCGTGGCTGATCAACGGCAATCTCGACAGCATCCTGCACCTCGTGCTCGCCGCGACCTGCGCGTGGGGCACCGCGTACCTGCTCGTCACCGCGTCGGTCGTGATGCTGCGGATTCGCCGCCCGGACTTGCCGCGCCCGTACCGTTCGCCGCTGTTCCCGCTGCCGCAGATCGTATCGAGCGTCGGCATCATCCTGGCGATCTGGTACATCACGCCGCCGGGCATGAACGCGCGCGACATCTACGTGCCGTTCGGCGCGATGCTCGGGCTCACCGCGCTGTACGCGCTGTTCTGGACGCTCGTCGTGCAGCGCCGGCATCCGTTCAAGCCGGTGCCGGTCGAGGACGTGCTGCGCAACGAGCACGTCGCATCGTGAAGGTCGCGCTCGCCCGCTGGCGCGCGGCGCCCGATGCGCCGCCGCCCGGCCATCGGCCCGGCGCGATCGCCGCGCGCGTGCTGGCCGACCTGCGCGCCGAGCGCGATGCCGATGGCGCCGGCAGCCTGACGGCCCGGCTGCCGAACGGCGTGCGCGTGAGCATCGACGAGCGTGTCGACCGCCAGTTCCTGATGCATACGGTCAGCGTGAAGGTGGCGGTAACCGCAACCGGCCCGGCCGTGCAGGGCAGTGCCCGCGTGCGCCAGACCGGCTGGCTGCGCCGCACGGGAATCGACGCTGCAGCCGTGCCGGGATGCGACCCCGGTTTCGTCGATGCGGTGGCCGCGCTGGTCGCCGAGCCGTCGCTGTCCGATGCGCTGCGGCCGCTGCACCTGACCGACTGCACGATCGACGCGCGCGACGGCCGCTGGACGCTCGCGATCGTGCCGTTCGGCGGCAGCGAGGTCGTGAACCGGATGCCGTCGTTCCGCCGCTACGTCCGCCTGACGGGCGAGCAGGCCGCCGCGCTGTCGGCGGCCTGTCTTGCGTTCGAAACCGCACTACGCAGGATTTTGCACGGGTAAGCTGTGGCGTTGCGCGCCGGGGGAACCCGGCGGCCGCGTTTAGGGGTTTTACCGGAGATGCCGATGCTGTTCCAGTCACGCTCACACGAAGACGTGCACGATCACGGGCTCGCGATCGCGGGCTGGCATCAGGTCTACCGCCAGATGACGCCGGGCCGCTTCAAGGGCACCGTCACGCAGGTGCTGTACGACGATTTCCACTTCTTCCGCGAAACGACCAACCGGCGGGTCGCGCAAACCGGGCTCGCGCCGGGCGGGCGCACGTCGCTCGCGGTGCCGCTGTCCGTGCCGCTCGCGGGCACGTTCCAGGGCCAGCCCGTCGATGGCTATGCGCTGCTCGCGCTGCGCGCCGGCGAGGATTTCGAATTCCACACGCCGGAAGGGATGGGGCTCGTCGGGATCAGCGCGGCGTCCGACATGGTCGACGAGTTGTGCGAAGCCGAATTCGGCGCATCCGGCGCGCGCAAGCTGCGCCACGTGACGCGGCTGTCCGACGAGCAGGGCGTCGCGCTCGGCGTGCGGCTGTCGTCGCTGATCGACGATGCGCAGCGCAACCCGGGCCACCTCGAATATGCGGCTACCCGCAAGATGTTCCGCGACGCGATGCTCGGCATGTTCCTCGATGCGCTCGAGCAGGGCATCGGCGTCGAGCGTCGCGACATCACGCACGCCACCTACAGCGACATCGTGAGCCGTTGCGAGAAGCATCTGCGCGACCGGCCCGAAGAACCCGTCACCGTGCTCGAACTGTGCCGTGCGCTGCGCTGCAGCCGCCGCACGCTGCAAACGAGTTTTCAACGCGTGGCCGACGTCACGCCGGTCGGCTATCTGCGCACGATCCGGCTGAACGCGGTGCGCCGCATGCTGCGCACGACGTCCGTGCAGCAGCTCGGCGTCGGCGAGGCCGCCGCGAGCTGGGGGTTCACCCACCTCGGCTATTTCGCGCGCGAGTATCGCGACCTGTTCGGCGAGCTGCCGTCCCAGACGACGCGTCCCGAATGACGCACGCGCACCGCGACGGCGCCGCCGGGTATCGGCGCGGGCAACACGTGCCACTGTTTGCCGATTTTCGATAGAGGTCCTGAATTTTCGCTGGATAGAGTCCTGTCACCCATATCGATAACTCCATCGATCTGCACTGCGAATCGATGACAACAGAGGGGCGGGACATGAAGATCGGACGACGACTGGCCGCGGCTGCGGCTACGCTGGGTTGCATGCACGCACAGGCGCAGACCTCGGGCAGCGTGACGCTGTACGGCACCGTGGATACCGGCATCATCTATTCGACGAACCAGCAGTTCACGCGCGCCGACGGCAGCACGGGCGGCGGCCATGCGTGGCAGATGGGCGGCGGCAACCTCGTGCCGTCGCGGTTCGGCTTCCAGGGCGCCGAGCCGCTCGGCGGCGGGCTCAATGCGGTGTTTACGCTCGAGCAGCAGTTCCTGTCCGCGAACGGGCAGGCGCTGCAGGGCGGCACGGCCTTCAGCCGGCAGGCGTGGGTCGGGCTGCGCCAGGACGGGATCGGCACGCTCGGCCTCGGCCGCCAGTACGACTCGTACACCGACATGCTCGGCGCGTACGTGTCGAGCAACAACTGGGCGACGCCGTATGGCTCGCATCTCGGCGACGTCGACAACCTGAACGCCGCATTCAACTTCAACAACGCGGTGAAGTTCACCAGCGCCGATTTCAACGGCCTCACGTTCGGCGGCACGTTCAGCTTCGGCGGGCAGGCCGGCGATTTCTCCGCGAAGCGCGGCTATGCGGTGGCCGCGACCTACACGCGCGCGCCGGTCGCGTTCTCGGTCGGCTACCTCGACCTGCACCAGCCGCTCGACGCGGCGCTCGGCGGCGCGAGCGGCTATATCGGCGATTTCGCGTGCAGCAACCCGGGCGCGATGCATTGCCTGCTGCAGGACGCCGGCTCGATGCGCGCGTTCGGCGCGGGCGGGTCGGTCACGTTCGGCGACGCGACGATCGCGCTCACCTATACACATACGCGCCTCGGCGACAGCCGCTATTTCTCGACCACCGCGCAGCCGCGCACGCAGGCGTTCACGTTCGATATCGGCGAGGTGAACGCCACGTACATGTTCACGCCCGCGCTGCAGGGCGGTGTCGCCTACATCTTCAACGCCGCGCATACCGACGGGCGCGGCACGACGCGGTTCCACCAGGTGAACGTCGGCACGAACTACAGCCTGTCGAAGCGCACGGCGCTGTATGCGGTCGCGATCGGCCAGATCGCGAGCGGGAAGGGGCTCGGCACCGACGCGGACGGCAACGCGGTGAACTACGCGCAGATCCCGGTGCTCGCGAACAGCAACTCGAGCCGGCAACTGGCGGTGATGGCCGGGATTCGCGTGAACTTCTGATCTGGCCGGGGAGGTCCGGCCGGGGAGGTCTGGCCGGGGAGGCCCGACGGGCGGGGCGGCCGGGTGTGGCGTCCGCCTCTCCCGCCGCGTGCCATAAATTCTTAACGATCGGCGTGAACAATGGCGTTCGCCACAGGCGGCCGGAAGCATCTCCCGCGTTGCACACGTGTGCAATGCCCGGCCGTCCCGCCACCACGCCGAACGAGAGAGACCTCATGACCTTGCTGAGCCGCCTGCGCGCGCTGTCCGCCGCCCTTGCGCTGTCCTTCGCCGCCACGCACGCCGTTGCCGCGGATCTCGTCATCGCAGGCCGCGACGATATCTACGGCAAGGGGCTGGCCGACGCCGTCGCCGGCTTCAACAAGCTGCACCCGGGCACCGAGATCGAACTGCTCAAGCTGCCGAACGCGAATCTGTACCAGAAGCTCAAGCTGTCGATGCGCGAAGGCACCGGCGCATACGACCTCGTGATGATGGACGACACGTGGGCGCCTGAATTCATCGGCAACGGCTGGCTGAAGCCGCTGCCCGCGTCGCTCGCGGACGCCGATCTCGTGCCGTCTGCCGTCGCGCTCGGCCGCAACGCGGCCGGTGCGCTGTACGCGCTGCCGATCGTCGGCAACGTCGAGATGTTCGCGTACCGCAAGGATCTGCTCGCGAAGTACAAGCTGCAGCCGCCGCGCAACTGGGACGACGTGCTGAAGATCGCGCAGACCGTCGGCGGCGCGGACAAGAGCGTGTCGGGCGTCGTGTTCCGCGGCACGAAGGGCAATCCGGTCGTGACGGGCTTCCTGCCGATCCTGTGGGCCTACGGCGGCGACGTGTTCGACCGTGCCGGCAACGTGACGATCGATTCGCGCGAAGCGCAGGCCGCGCTGAAGACCTTCCTCGCGCTGAAGGCGTCCGCGCCGAAGGATGTCGACGTGTACGGCGCGGCGGAAGTGCGCGATGCGCTGCAGCGCGGCACGGCCGCGCAGTCGATCGAGGTGTGGCCGGCGTGGGTGCCGGCGCTCGACGATCCGAAGCAGTCGCGCGTGGTCGGCCAGATCGCGCTGCAGCCGCCGCCCGGGCAGACCGCCGGCCCGGCGCCGATGCTCGGCATCTGGCAGATGGGCATCCCGAAGGACGCGCCGCACGCGAAGCTCGCGCAGGATTTCCTCGCGTACCTGACCGCGCGCGACACGCAGACGCGCCTCGCCGGCATCGGCATTCCGCCGACCCGCCGCAGCGTGTTCAACGATCCGGCGCTGGTGCGCCAGTACCGCTGGTATCCGGATCAGCTGAAGGCGCTCGAAGCCGGCCGTGCGCGGCCGCGCGTGAACGACTGGCAGCAGGTCGAGAGCATTCTCGGCGACCAGCTTCAGCTCGCGCTGACCGGGCAGGCCGCGCCTGACGCCGCGCTGCGCCAGGCGCAGCAGAAGATCGCGCAGGCGACGGCCGCGGCCGGCAAGTGACGGCTCGCCTCGAACCCTCGCCGGGACACAGCGCATGAAAGCCTTCGGCCGCAGCCTGCCGTTCGTCGCGCTGCTCGGGCCCGCGCTGCTGGTGCTCGCCGCGCTCGCGCTGTATCCGGTCGCGCAGGTGCTGATCGATTCGTTCTGCCAGGTCGACTACTCGGCCGGCCGCCGCGCATTCGCCGGGCTCGCGAACTATCGCGCGGTGCTCGGCGACGACGCGTTCACGGCCGGCTTCGGCAACACGCTGCGCTTCACGATCGTGGCGTCGCTCGCCGAAGTCGCGCTGGGCTTCGGCCTTGCGCTGCTGTTCGTGCGCGCGTTTCCGGGGCGGCGCATCGCGCTGCCGCTCGCGATCCTGCCAATGATGCTGTCCACGCTCGTGTGTTCGGCGATCTGGCGCAACTGGCTCAACTTCGATGGCTTCCTGAACGCGCTGCTCGCGGCGTTCGGCATCGAAGGCGTGCGCTGGCTGTCCGATCCGCATCTCGCGCTGTGGTCGCTCGCGCTCGTCGACGTGTGGCAGTGGACGCCGATGGCGTTCCTGATCGTGCTCGCCGGGCTGCAGTCGATCCCGCAGGAACTGTACGAAGCCGCGCGCACCGACGGCGCGAGCGAGTGGCAGTGCCTGCGCGACATCACGCTGCCGCTCGCGGCGCCGCAGATCGGCCTCGCGCTGCTGCTGCGCTCGATCGACACGTTCAAGCTGTTCGACAAGGTCTATGCGCTGACGGGCGGCGGCCCCGGCAACGCGACGCAGACGCTGTCGACCTATATCTACGACACGGGCTTCCGCTTCTTCAACGTCGGGCCGGCGAGTGCCGCGTCGGTGCTGATGCTGGCGGCGTCCGCGCTGCTGGTCTCGGGGTACGTATGGCAGACGGTTCGCAAGCGGCGCGCATGACGGCGCAACCCGCCCGCATCACGGGCGCACGAACGGGCGCCGCTTTCGGTCGCGCGATGCCGTGGGCACTGCGCATCGTCGCGCTCGCGCTGTTGCTGCTGCCGTGCCTGTGGATGGCCGGCGCGGCGTTCATGCCGACACTCGAACGCCTCGATCATCCGTTGCGGATCTGGCCGGCCGCGCCGACCGTCGAGCATTTCGCGTCGGTCTGGTCCAACGGCATCGGCGCGCCGCTGTTCAATTCGCTGCTGGTCGGTTTCGGCACGACGCTGCTCGCGCTGGCGCTCGCGTTTCCGGCCGCGTACGCGCTCGTGCGGCTGCGGTTTCCGGCGCGGCTCGACCTGCTGTTCCTGGTGCTCGTGCTCGCGTTGAAGCTGATGCCGCCGATCACGATCGCGGTGCCGCTGTTCGCGCTCGCGAAGCGGCTGCACCTGCTCGATTCGACGCTCGGCCTGATGCTCGCGTACCAGATCTACGCGTTGCCGATGGCGATCTGGATGCTGCTCGCGTTCGTGCGCGACGTGCCCATCGAATACGAGGAGGCCGCCTGCATCGACGGCGCGGGGCTCGCACGGCGGCTCGTGCAGATCGTGCTGCCGCTGTGCGCGCCGGGGCTGATCGCGACCGCGATCTTCGTGTTCATCGCCGCGTGGAACGAATTCCTGATCGCGCTGCTGTTCGTGTCGACGCCGAGCCGCTTCACGCTGCCGCTCGCAATTGCCGGCTACGTGACGGAGAACGGCATCGACTGGGGCGACCTGATGAGCGCGGGGCTGATGGCGTCGCTGCCCACGCTGGCCGTGGCCGGCTATGTGCAGCGCTACCTGTTGCGCGGGTTCGCGGGCGGGTTGAAGTGACGCGCGGCGTCGCCGCGCCCGATCTCCCCTGGTTATGCGCAGCTGGCCCGCACCATCTGCGTGACCGGCACGATGCGCGTGCGCGACGGGCCGTCGAACGTCTGCATCCGGTCGGCGAGCAGGTCGACCGCCGCCTGCGCGAGGCCGCGCGTGTCCTGCCGCAGCGTCGTGAGCCGGTACGCATCGTATTCGGCGGCCGGGATGTCGTCGAAGCCGATCACGCGCACGTCGTCCGGTACGCGCAACCCGAATTCGCTGCGCGCGACGTCGATCACGCCGAGCGCGAGCAGGTCGGACGAGCAGAACACGCCGTCGGGCCGCTTGCCGTTCGCGAACAGTTGCCGAGCGGCTTCGACGCCGCTCGCATGGGTGTCAGTCGGCGTGTCGAGCACGTGCGAGAGCGTCGCATCGAATGCGTCGCAGCGCCCGATCGCGTGCTCGAATGCGGTGGCGCGCGACTGCGCGCTGTAGCTCGCGTCGCGCGGCCCGACGAACGCGAGCCGGCGCGCGCCGGCCCGCACGAGCCGCTGCGCTGCGTGGACGGCGCCCGCCGCGTTGTCGCTGACGACGATGTCCGCGCCCGGCAGGTTCGCCTCGCGATTGATCATCACGACCGGGATCCGGTGTTCGAGATACTGCTGCGCGACCGACAGCGGCGGCGACGCGGACGTCATCACGAGGCCCGCGATCCGGTAGCTGAGCAACTGCTCGAGCGATTGCCGGACCTGGCGCGGATCTTCCGCATTGGTCACGAGCGGCGTGAGCGCGCGCTGCCCGAGCGCGGCCATCAGGTCCGACAGCAGCCGTGCACGAAACGGATTCTCGAACCCGGCCGTCACGACGCCGATCATGCTGCTGCGCTGCGTGATCATGTCGCGCGCGATCAGGTTGACCTGGTAGCCGAGCGCGCGCGCGGCGACCATCACGCGCTCTCGCGTCTGCGGGGCGATGCTCGCCGTCGGCGAGAATGCACGCGACACCGCGGAGCGCGACACGCCCGCGCGCGCCGCGACATCCGAGGCCGTGACCCACGGCTTTCTTTCCTTGTCATTCATCGATTCATGATCCCTTCGAGCCACGATACGTGCATGCCGCTCGCCGACTGGATGTCGGCGCTCGACGATGCGCGGCTGCTGCATACGCTGACCCTACCGGGCAGCCATGACACCTGTGCGTATACCGTCGACGATCGGCTCGTGCGCACCCAGCGTGCGCCGCTCGATGCCCAGCTCGCGCATGGCGTGCGGCTGCTCGACGTCCGCTGCCGGCACGTGCGCGATGCATTCGACATCCATCACGGCGGCATCGCGCTCGGCATGACGCTCGACGACGTGCTGCAAACCTGTGCGCGCTTTCTCGAAGCGCATCCGGGCGAATGCATCGTGATGTCGGTGAAGGACGAATGGCCGGCGCACGCGTGCACGCGCAGTTTCGATGCGACGTTCGACGCGCATCGCGCGCGGCATCCGCGGCTGCGCTGGCATGCCGGCGGCACGCTGCCCGCGCTCGGCGACGTGCGCGGCGCGATCGTGCTGCTGCGCCGCTTTCGCAGCAGCCGGCCGCTCGGCATCGACCTGACCGCGTGGCCCGACAATGCGACGTTCACGATCGATCACCCCGATGGCGCATTCGTGATCCAGGACGAATATCGTGTGCCAGTCGCCGCGTCGATCGGCTGGAAGTGGCGTGCGATCGACGCACTGCTGACGGACCTGCCGTCGCCGGACAGCGGCCGCTGGGCGATCAACTTCTGCAGCGGGACGGGAATGGGCGCGAATCCGTCGGTGGTCGCACACGGTGACGGCAGGGTGCGGGGCATTCATGCGCGGCTGACTGAACGACTGCATGAGCAGCCCGGCCCGTATGGCGCGATGCTGCTCGACTTCTGCGATGACGACGACTGGGCGCTGGTGCGCGCGCTGATCGCGTGCAACGACCATGTGCCGGCGCCGGGGGTGTGGCGCAAGACGTTTCGCTGTTAGCGGAGATTCGCGCTGAAGAACGCGAGCGCCTTTGCATCGAGCGTTTCGTGGAAGGCCGCGCGATCGAATCCCTTCGCATCGGTACAGACCTCGGGCGAGACCTGCGCCAGTTGTTCGGGGCACGGCGCGAGAAACGCGAAATGTGCGGAATTCGGTACGACGTGGAATTCCGGCCGTTTCGGCAGCATGTCGGCCAGCGCGGGGACCGTTTCCGGCTCCACGCCGTCGCCGCCTGCTTCGGATCCCCAGAGCTGGATCGGCGCGTGCACGTCCTTCAGCGTATCGGCGCTCGGGAATTCGTTCATCGGGTCGGCGATCACGTAGGCCTTGATCCGCGGGTCGTGCGTCAGCGGCTGGCGCGGCAGGTCGTGGTCGCGGATCTGCTTGCAGATCAGCCAGGTCGGGTCCGGGCAGGCCACGTGCGCGTGGACGAAAGCCGGATTGGCGCCGGCCAGCACGAGGCCCGTGTAGCCGCCGCGCGAAAAACCGAAGAAGCCGATCCGGGCAGCGTCGATATGCCTGGCGTCGGGCCCGTCGGCCAGCATGTAGTCGACCAGGCGCTTGATGTCCTCCGGTCGCTCGACCAGTTCCCGCAGGTCGGCCGCGCGGCTCATGTCGGTATGCGTGTCGCCGGGATGGTTGATCGCCGCGACGACGTAGCCCGCATCCGCGAGCGTTTCGGCGAGGTCGTGATGCCCGAAGTACGTGCCGGCGTGGCCGTGCGAAATCACGACGAGCGGCAGCTTGTCGCCGACGGTCGGGCAGTTGCGTTGCCCTTTCAGCACGAACGGGCCGATCGTGAGCGGCTGCGCGGGGGTTGCGCACGGCGTCCAGATGACGGCGCGCAGCTCGGGGCCGGCTGCGTCGGCCGGGATGGAGACGAACTTGACGCCAGCTGCGTGCGCGACCGTGGCGGACAGGCAGAGCAGGACAACCGAGAGCCAGGTCTTCATGTCGATTCCCGGGGCAGTGGAGGGGGCGCGGCGTGGCGTGTGCCGGACAGATGCGCTCAGCGCGTCGCGATCGCCACCGCCGCACCGGCCATCGCGGTCGCGCTCGTGCGGTTGGCGAACCGCTTCGCGCGTGCCGACGTCAGGAACGCCCGTGCGCGTGACGCAAGCAGCGACCAGAAGCAGTCGGCCAGGATCAGGACCGCGAGCATCGTGCCGACCAGCTCGGCCCACGCGGTCACGCCGACGTGCGCGAGATCGACGATGGTCGGCAGCAACGCGAGATAGAAAACCGCGATCTTCGGGTTGCCGAGCGTGACGAGCATGCCCGCGACGAACATCCGCCACGGCGACTGGCCGCGCGGCAGGTCATCGGCGCCCGTCTCGGTCGGCGCGGTCCACATCTTCCACGCGAGGAACAGCAGGTACGCGACGCCGAGCAGCTTCAGCACGATCAGCCCGGCCGCGAACGTGCGTGCGAACGCGGACAGCCCCGCGACCGCGAGCGTGAGCCACAGCGCTTCGCCGAGCCACATGGCCGCGAGGAACGGCAGCACGTCCCGCACGCCGTTCGTCAGCACGCGCGCGACCAGCGCGGCGACGCTCGGCCCGGGCGTGCCGGCGGTGACGAGCAGGGTGACAGCGAAGACGGCGAGCGCGGACAACGTCATGACGAACCTCGTGGGCGGGGGGCGTTCGAAACGTATGAGGTTTCGATTATAGTGACGGCCGTTCCAGACTGCCTGCCTGAATTGCCGTGATGACTGCATCGATCCTGATCCGTCCCGCCACGCGGGAAGACGCGGCCGCGATGGCCGCCGTGGAAGTTGCCGCCGCGCAGCGGTTCCGCGCAATCGGCATGACCCACATCGCCGAAGCCGGGCCGACCGATGCGGCTGCCGTGCTCGTGCGCATCGACGACGGTCGCGCGTATGTCGCGGTCGATCCGGAGGGCACGTGCGTCGGATTTGCGTTCTACCGGCTGCTCGATGCGCGGCGGCTTTATCTGGAAGAGCTGGATGTCGCGCCGTCGCATGCAGGACAACGGATCGGTGCGCGCCTGATCGAACAGGTGATGGCGCGAGCGGCGCAGGAAGGAATCGCGGAGGTGGTGCTGTCGACGTTCCGCGACGCACCGTGGAATGCGCCGTACTACGCGCGCCTGGGTTTCAGCATCGTCGACGACGCCACGCTCGACGACACGCTGCGTGCGATCCGTGCGCACCACGTCGCGCTCGGGCTCGACGAAACGCAGCGCGTGTTCATGCGGGCGGACGTGCGCCGCTGAACACGCGCTGCCGGGCCGTCAGGCCGCGTCGCTCAGCGCCGGGTAATCGGTATAACCCGTTTCGCCTTCCGCATAGAACGTTTCCGGCACCGGCTTGTTGAGCGGCGCACCGAGTTCGAGGCGGCGCGGTAGGTCGGGGTTCGCGATGAACAGCTTGCCCCATGCGATCGCGTCGGCGCTGCCGCTTGCGAGCGCGGCCTGTGCGGTGTCGAGCGTGAACTGCTCGTTCGCGATCAGCGGGCCGCCGAACGCTTCCTTCAGGCGCGGGCTCAAGTGGTCGCCCGAATACGACTCACGCGTGAAGATGAACGCGATCTTGCGACGGCCGAGTTCGCGCGCGACATAGCCGAACGTTGCCGCCGGATCGGAATCGCCCATCGTGTGCGCGTCGCCGCGCGGGGCGAGGTGCACGCCGACGCGGCCGGCGCCCCACACGTCGATCGCCGCGTCGACCACTTCGAGCAGCAGGCGTGCGCGGTTCTCGATCGGGCCGCCGTACGCATCGGTGCGGTGGTTGGTGCTGTCCTGCAGGAACTGGTCGAGCAGGTAGCCGTTCGCGCCGTGGATCTCGACACCGTCGAAGCCGGCCGCTTTCGCGTTCTCCGCACCCTTGCGGTACGCGGCGACGATGCCCGGGATTTCGTCGAGTTCGAGTGCGCGCGGCGTCACGTACGGGCGCTGCGGACGCACGAGGCTCACGTGGCCGCCCGCGGCGATCGCGCTCGGCGCGACCGGCAGGTCGCCGTTCAGGAACACCGGGTCGGAGATCCGGCCGACGTGCCACAGTTGCAGCACGATGCGCCCACCGGCCGCATGCACGGCCTGCGTCACCTGTTTCCAGCCCTCGACCTGTTCATCGGACCAGATGCCGGGGGTATCCGCGTAGCCGACGCCCTGCGGCGTGACCGACGTTGCCTCGGTAATGATCAGGCCGGCCGTTGCACGCTCGGCGTAGTAGCGGGCCATCAGCGCGTTCGGCACGCGCGTCGCGCCCGCACGGGAGCGGGTGAGCGGCGCCATCACGATGCGGTTCGGCAGGGTCAGGTCGCCGAGGGTGACGGGATCGAACAGGGTGGGCATGGCAAATAACCTCTTCACGAAAGGCGGGAAACCGTCGCGTCATGGGCGACGGCGCTCCGCATGGCCGGTTCGGCCGTGTTGACTAGAGATCGCGGCGCAGGGCGTCGTGAAATGCGTCGATGACGGCCTCGTTGCGTTGAAAGAACGCCCACTGGCCGATCCGTGTCGACGTCACGAGCCCCGCGCGCTGGAGCGTCGCGAGGTGCGCGGAGACGGTCGACTGCGACAGCCCGCAGCGCGCGTCGATCTGGCCCGCGCAGACGCCGTGTTCATACGGCAGCGTCTGGTTCGGGAAGTGCTCGCCCGGCGTTTTCAGCCAGTTGAGGATTTCCCGGCGCACGGGGTTCGAGAGCGCTTTCAGGATCGCGTCGATGTCGAGTTCGGTCGGCATGGAGGGGTGTGGCGTTTCGGTCGGGCAACAAGGTATCGTCGATGGGCGAATCTTATATCGGAATTTGACGATATATTTGAAAGCATTGCTGGCAATGGGGTTGATAGGGAAACGCGATAACGGGGATGGATCGTGGCGAATCTGGGGGGGCGAGTCGGGTCGCACCGCAACGGCGCGATCCGGCCCTCAGTCGGACAGGTCGACGAACGTGTACTGGCCCTGTGTCGCATCGACATGCACGAGCGTATCGAGCACGCGTATCACGGGCGGGTGGCCATACACCCGCTCGACCATCGCCTTGTATTCGTCGCCGTGCCAGCGCGCCGCGGCTTCGCGCGTATGCCACACGTACACGCCGCCGCCTTCGTGTGTTGCCGCGTCGTAGAAGTACCACTTGTGCAGCAGATCCGGGTTTTGCGCCCACTTCGACGCGGTGCTTTCATAGCGTGCCTTCAGCGTGGCGACATCGACGTCGGGTTGCAGCTTGAAGAAGACGATTTCGGTAATCACGGTCGATCCTCGGTTGGCAAATCAGGGGAATGAAATGCACGTGCCGGCGTACGAGACGGAAACCGTGCCGCACGCGCTTCAAGCGGCAGGCGCAGTGCATTCGCGAGATAACTGACCGTCCGATAGAAGCCCGCGAGCATCAGCAGTTCGAGCCGTGCCTCGTCGCTGAAATGCCGGCACAGCGCGTGCCACAGGTCATCGTCGATATCGCAATGCCGATGCAGCGCATCGCACATCCGGATCAGCACCCGGTCATCATCGTTCCAGCATGCATCGTCGGCCGAGCCGAGCGCCAACGACCGGATGTGTTCGCTGGTCAGCTTCGCCGTCCGGGCGAACACGGCGACATGCACGCCCCATTCGTATTCGCACTCGCAAAGCGCAGTGGTGCGGTCGATGACGATCTCGCGTTGCCGGATGTCGAGATGGCCTTTGTCCAGCAGGCCGGCGGCAAAGAATTTTGTGAACAGGCGCGGATCGCGCGCGAGCGTGGTGAAGAGTCGCAACGGTGGACGGCCCTGCATGATCCGGTCGATCGACGCTGCGATGTCGGGTTCGAACGGCGGTGATGCGGATGCAATACGCTGAGTCATGTGAGCCCCGTGCCTGAGACGATGCATGCGTGGAAGCGTAGGCGTCATGCTTTAAAAAGTAAAGCAAACGCGAGGCGCGATTCAAGCGATTGACTCTGCGTGGCGATTGCTTTAAAAAGTACAGCATGACCACACCCAAAATCGGACAGCGCGTTCGCGGATCGAAGACGGGACGACCCATCATGGTCGTGCTGGATCTGCTCGGGCGGCGTACTACGCTGCGCATCCTGTGGGAACTGCGCGGCGAGCCGCTCACATTCCGGGCACTGCAGGAAGCCTGCGAAACGAATGCGCGCCTGCTCAATACGCGGCTGGCCGAGCTCAAGGCTTCGGGCCTCGTCGAGCACGGCGAGGGTGGCTACTGCATGACGGCCGAAGGCCGGCGGCTCGAGGCGGCGCTGCAGCCGTTGCTGGGGTGGGCAAAACAATGGGCGAAGCGCGACCCGGACGGGTTCGACGCGGCCGATCGCGAGCAATCCGGTCAGGAACGCTGATCGATCGACACGCGGGTGCGCATCGCAACGTCATGCCGGTTCGCGCATCGCGCGCCAGCCGATTTTTTGCGGAGAGTCCTTTCATGCCTGTTCGGGCCGTCATCTTCGATTTCGATCTGACGCTGGCGGATTCGTCCGCCGCGATCATCGAATGCACGGAATACGCGTTGCATCAGCTTGGCGCAGCCGGCGCGACACCTGCGCAGATCGGTGCCGTGATCGGGTTGACCCTACCGCAGATGTTCCACGCGTTGACGGGTGAAACCGAACCGGCGCGGGCCGACGCGTTTGCGCGGCATTTCGTGGCGCGTGCCGACGAGATCATGGTGCCCGGCACCCGTATCTATCCCGAGGTGCCGTCGCTGCTTGCCGGGTTGCGTGCGCAAGGACTCGCCGTCGCGATCGTGTCGTCGAAGTTCCGCTACCGGATCGAGGCGATTCTCGAACGTAACGGTTTGCAGTCGCTCGTCGACGTGCTGATCGGCGGGGAGGACGTGCAGCGTCACAAGCCCGATCCCGAAGGGCTCGTGCTGGCGCTGGCGCGACTGGGCTTGTCGGCCCGTTCGGCGATCTACGTGGGCGACCACGCGGTGGATGCGCAGGCGGCCGAGCGTGCCGGCGTGGCGTTCGTCGGCGCGGTGAGCGGGATGACGTCGTTCGATGGATGGGCGCGCGCGGGCAAGCTGGCGGTGGCCGCGCATATCGGTGAACTGGACGCGATCGTGCAACGGATGCGGCGCGGTCCGTCCGAAGCGTCGGGCTGACGCGTCCCAGTCCGTCGATCGTCGGGATGTCGACGATCCTGACGATCCGCTTCCAGGTCAGCGCGATCGACCCACTGGCGGCTGGCGGGTCCGGTGACGGATGCCGGGAATCGGTGTCCGCGAAATGGCGATTTCGCGGGATTCATCCCGGCATCCCGGGTTCGTCAAACTGACGAACCCATGGCGGCTGCATTTCGCTCGGGATTGACGAAATGGTATTTTCAGGAAATCCCGTATTTCGGCGTAAATGCAGATTCGATCGGATATCAGCTGATCGTGCCGATAATGACGAAGCTGAAATTCCGGTCGGTATATTTGCCATTCGCGTCGCCAGTCTGAATCGTGGCGCCACTGCCGGAAAGTGCCGGGAAGATCACGTTGTCCAGCGTGCTCTGCCCGCCGCCGTATCCCCATTGCGACGCGGTAGCCGCCGGCGTCTTGATGAATGCGGTGCTGAACGAGAGCTGATACGTCCCCGTGCTTTCACGTTTCACCGTGAATCCGCCCGAGCCATCCACGACCGTGCCGTTGCCCTGCACACTGCCCCAAAGCGTAACTTGAGCCATGATCGCTTCTCCTTATCTATTGTTGAAACAATATCGATAATTGAAACGGGATGCCGATTCGGCGTCGCATTAATCATCTGGATCGGCGGTTGTATTGTATGTGATGAATTTTTAAATTGTGATCCGGGGTAAATAATTTATTCTGATTTTCATTTTAAATATGCCGAATTTGCAATTTAAAGAGAGCACTGTTGCGTAACGTTGGCATTCGGTCGTTGGCCGGGTGTCCCGACGATCGACGCGCGGTGATGCCGGGGATGGGCGGGCGGCGCGAACGCGGCGCAGAACCGGCGGGCTGACGCGCTTCCCGTAACGGCCGGGCAGCGCGCGACGGATTCTGCGACTATCGCCGTTAAAGTCATATCCGCCACTCGATCCGTTGCCATGTCACTCATTTCCGTTGCCTTTGCAAGCATCCGGCACCCACGCGTGTTGCCGGCCGCCCGAACCCTGGCGTTCGCGATTTCGCTCGCGGCAGCCATCGGCGTCCTGGGCGGCGCGCATCCGGCCGAAGCCGCCACGCCCACGCAGCGCGCACGTCTCGAGGCACCGGTGAAGGCAGTCGCCGACCAGCGCTTGACCGTCGACACGCCGCAGGGCAGCGCGACGTTGCCCGTCTACGCCGACCATCCCGTCGACGAGGCGGCACCCGACGTCACGCGTGTGTTCATCGTGATTCACGGCACGCTGCGCAACGCCGACGCTTATTACGCATCGGGGCTCAAGGTCGTCGAGAAGGCCGGTGCAGCGGGCCAGGGCACGATGGTCGTCGCGCCGCAATTCCTGACACGCGCCGATACGCGAGCGTTCTCGCTGCCCGCGCCGACGCTGGCCTGGACCCAGGAAGGATGGAAGGGCGGCGAACCGGCCCGCCAGCCAGCGCCGATCAGCTCGTTCACCGCGCTCGATGCATTGCTCGCGCATTTCGCCGACCGCAGCCGGTATCCCGCGTTGTCGACGGTCGTCGTGATCGGCCACTCCGCCGGCGCGCAGTTGCTGCAGCGCTATGCGGTGGCCGGGCACGAAGGCGATGCGCTGGAGCGGGCCGGCATCGCGGTGCGCTATGTGGTCGCGAACCCGTCGAGCTACCTGTATTTCGACGACGAACGGCCGGATGGCCAGGCGATCACCGGCGGAACCTGCCCGCGCGCGACGGCGTGGAAATACGGGCTGAAGTCGGCGCCGCCTTATGTCGCGTCGCAGGACGTGCGCGATCTTGAAACACGCTATGTCGCGCGTCATGTCGTGTACCTGCTCGGCCAGGCCGACACGAACCCTTACACCCACTTCATCGACCGCTCATGCGCGGCCATGGCGCAAGGCCCGTACCGGCTCGCACGCGGGCTCGCGTATTTCGACTATCTGAAGAAACGGCATCCTGACGATCTCGCGCAGCAGGTCGTCGAAGTGCCGGGCGTCGGGCATGACGGCCTCGGGATGTTCACGTCCGCTTGCGGGCTGGCCGTGCTGTTCGGGCAGGCGTTGCCGCAATCGTGTCCGGTCGTCGCCGGTACGGCGCGGAACATG
The DNA here is from genome assembly GCF_002223135.1 of Burkholderia sp. AU33423. NCBI lineage: Bacteria > Pseudomonadati > Pseudomonadota > Betaproteobacteria > Burkholderiales > Burkholderiaceae > Burkholderia > Burkholderia sp. AU33423. Next base: position 2,212,783 of record NZ_NKFH01000007.1, on the reverse strand, counting down.
CGCGCGGCAGGGCAGTGAGCGTGCGTGCGAGGTCCACGCACGGCAAAAATCGATCGATCAGAAAAATGCAGAAATCGGCAAGATAAATTCATTTCCCTGCGAAGCGCTTGCGGTTCAGGATGACGGCGTTGCCAGGAGCGCTCCCCATGAACATCACGATCCTCGATGACTATTTCGACACGCTGCGCACGCTGCCGTGCTTTCGGAAGCTGGACGGGCACGCGGTCACGATCTGGAACGATCACGTGCAGGACGTCGACGCGCTGGCCGAGCGCCTGCGCGACACGGAAGTGCTGGTGCTGATCCGCGAACGCACGCAGATCCGCGCGCCGCTCATCGCGCGGCTGCCGAAGCTGCGGCTGATCAGCCAGCGCAGTGTCTATCCGCACATCGACATCGATGCGTGTACCGCGCACGGCGTGATCGTGTCGTCGAACCAGCATGCGGGCACGCCTTCTTATGCGGCCGCTGAACTCACGTGGGGCCTCGTGCTCGCCGCGATGCGCCAGATTCCGCAGCAGATGCGCGCGCTGCAGGCCGGTAACTGGCAGATCGGTGTCGGGCGGACGCTGCGCGGGCGCACGCTGGGGATATACGGCTATGGCCGGATCGGTGCGGAGGTCGCCCGGTACGGCGCGGCATTCGGGATGAACGTGCTGGTCTGGGCGCGCGAAGCGTCGCTGCGGCGTGCGCGCGACGACGGGTGGAACACGGCACCGGACAAGCCTACCTTCTTCGAAACCTGCGATGTGCTTTCGCTGCATATGCGACTCGTGCCGGCCACGCGCGGCATCGTGACGGCCGAGGATCTGGGCCGGATGAAACCGGGGGCGCTACTGGTGAACACGAGCCGTGCGGGCCTCGTCGCACCGGGCGCGCTCGAAGCGGCGTTGCAGGCCGGCCGGCCCGGGATGGCGGCGGTGGACGTTTACGAGACGGAGCCGTTGCGCGACCCGCGGCATCCGCTGCTGCGTTTGCCGAATGTCGTATGCACGCCGCACATCGGCTACGTGACGGAGGACGAATACGAGACGCAGTTCGCGGATGTGTTCGACCAGGTCGTGTCGTATGCGGCCGGGCAGCCGATCCACGTGGTCAACCCGGACGTGCTCGAGCGCGAAACGGCGTCGATCGAGCCGCTGATCCTCGACCTGCTCGAATGGATCGGGCCGGCCGGGCGGCCCTATGACGAGGTGATCGATGCGTGGCGCACGTCGTGCCCGCGCCTGCCGGTGTGGGAGGAAGCCTGCGCGCGCGGCTACGTGGTCCGGCACCCCGCGCATGACGGCGTGGCGATGGTTGAGGTGAACGCAGCCGGCCGGGCTCGCCTTCACGCCGGCCGCGTGTGATCGTGCCGGTGCCGTCGGCGCGCGATAGGGCGCCGCGTGTCATGCCGGATCTTCCGTGATCGGCGGCCCGCTGGCGTCGAATACCGTCAGGCCTTCCGTCGGGTCCGTCGGTGTCTCCCACGGACGTGCCGCGATGGCCCGTTGTGCGGCCTCGTAGCCGGCCTGCCGGCGGGCCTCGATGCCGGCCGGCGTGAAATCGATGTCCTTGAACTGATTGTCGTCGGCGAGTCGCGGCGCCGCGAGCTTGATCAGATGCATTGTGGTTTCGCATCCCCACGCGGCGAGCCGGCGCACGGCCGGCGACGCGCGTTCGGCTTCCGGCACGTGCCGGGCCAGCTCGCGGATCACGTGGCGCAGCCGGTGGATCTGCTGCTGGCGCGCGATGTGGCTGTCGGTGCGGCTCGCGTACTGGATGTCCTTCTGCCGCTCCGACACCTGCCAGATGCTCTCGGGCTCGGGGCCGGCCGGGTTCCACATCTGGACGGAGAAGATGATCGAGCTGCGGCGCGGATTATCGTCGAGCACGACCTCGACCGGCGTGTTCGAATACACGCCACCATCCCAGTACGGCTCGCCGTCGATCCTGATCGCCGGGAACGCGGGCGGCAGCGCGCCGGAGCTCATGATGTGCTCGAGCGCCAGTCGCGTATCGCGTGAATCGAAATAGCGCATCGCGCCCGAGCACGCATTGACCGCGCTGACGGTCAGGCGCGGGCGGCCCGCGTTCAGCAGGTCAGGATCGATCAGCGACGCAAGTGTGTCGCGCAGCGGCGCGATCCGGTAATACGACGCGCGATCGACGCCGAGGCGCACCATCGGTCCGAGCCACGAGGCCGGATTGGGCTGGAAGAATCCCGCGATGCCGCCGCCGATGATCATCAGCTCGGCCAGCGTCCGGTTCCAGCCGGGCAGCAGCGGCGCAGTGTCGAAACGGGTCCGCTCGGTCACGCGGCGCCAGAATGCCGACAGCTTCTCGTAACGTTGCGCTGGCGGGTTCCCGGCGATCAGCGCCGCGTTGATCGCGCCGATCGACGTCCCGACCACCCAGTCGGGCCGGATACCGGCTTCGTCCATCGCCTGAAAGACGCCGAGCTGGAAGGCGCCCAGGGCGCCGCCGCCCTGGAGCACGAGCACCACTTGCCCGGGGAGATCCATGCGTGCCGGCTGGCTCGCGGTCATGGCTGGCCTCGCTGCGTGTGATAGTGGGTCGGGTCTGAACGGTTCGATTCAGTTTAGGCGATCGGCGGCGCAGGGCCGCCCGCAGTGCAACGGGCGGCCGCGGTTGATTCGGCGGCAGTCGCTTCCGACCCTCGAGCGCGTGTCGTGATGCGCCGCGTCATTCGACCGTGATGGTCTCCTTCATGTACGGGTGAATCCCGCAGAACACCTTGTAGACGCCCGGCTTGTCGAAACGGAACGCGTACGTCTCGTCCTGGTCGAGCGCCTTCGAATGAAAGATGCCTGCGTCGTTGACGACGGTGTGCGGCTCCGCGTCGAGGTTCTTCCACGTGATCGTCGTGCCGGCCTTGATCGTCGTCGACATCGGCGAAAACATGAAGTTGTGGATCGTCACGAGCGTGCCGTCGGGGCCCTGGGCGAACGCGGTGAGCGGGGCGGTGGCGCACAGGAGCAGCGCCGCGACGAGGCTGGATGGCTTGAGGCGGGTCATGTCGGTCTCCCTTGGGTTCAGTGCGTCAGGCCAGCGTCGCATCGTGCAGCGACGACGCGACCGGATGGCCCGCGAATTCGACGGTCGTCACGCCGAGCATCGACGGCAGCCGGTCGCGCGGCACGGTGAGCGGCACGGGGCCCGGGCCATTGCCGGCCGTCGGTTGCGGGAACGCGGTGGAGCGCGCGGTGTGGAACGTCACGTTGCCCTCGACCTTCGACACGATCTGGTGGATGTGCCCGTTCAATACGGTGACCGAACCGAAGCGGCGCAGCAGCGCCATCGTCTGTGGCGCGTCGCCGGTGCCCCAGCCCCACGGCTCGTAGATGGTCCACATCGGCATGTGCGAGAACACGACGATCGGCGTGCTCGACGAGCGGCCCTTGAGATCCTGCGCGAGCCACGCGAGCTGGTCGTCGCCGAAGCTGCCGAGCCCGTTCGGCTTGAAGTGCATCACGTTGACGAGGCCGATGAAGTGCACGCCCGCGTGATCGAAGCTGTAATAGCCGCGGTTGTCCGACGCCTTGCCGAACCGGCCGAAATATTCGGCGCCCGAACCGTCGGTGACGTCGTGCTCGCCGGGCACCGTATGCAGTTCCGGCACCCGCAGCGCGGAGAGCAGTTGCGACGCGTGGTCGAATTCCTCGGGCTTGGACAGGTGCGTGATGTCGCCGGTATGGATGGCCAGCGCGGGCGTCGCCGGCATGCCGTTGACGAGATCGATCGTCTGCTTCAGCGTGGCCGATACGTCGGGGTTTGCCTCCTTGTTGAAGCCGATGTGCGTGTCGCTGATCTGCACGAACAGCGGGCGGCCCGCGTTGGCCGGGAGCGCGTCGCCGGTCTGCGCGAGCGCGAGGTCGAACGGCGTCAGGATGCCGCCCGACAGCGTAAACAACGTGCCGAGGCCGCCGAAGGCCATGCACTGCAGTGCCTTGCGGCGCGACGGGTTGGTGGGGATCGATGAAGACATGTGAGCCTCGCATTCGTGTGACGAAACCGGACGGCCGGATCGTCCTGGAATAAACCGGCGCCTTCGCGTGCCATACCGGCGCAGCGGCGAATTTATTCCCGCAAGTTACAAGGTCGAACGCCCGTGTTTACGACTTGCGCGGCGATCCGGGATTCCTGTCGGATGACCTGTCAATGTCTTGTAAGTGACACGTCACATTTGCGTCACGACCGATCGATAGCCTGCCACTCCGAGTCACCTCTCCGGAGCCCCTTCATGCCGAATCTCGCGGCAACGGAAACCAGTGGTGCGGTCAGCAACCGCACGCGGATCATCAGCCTCGCGCTGTTCTTTCTGATCATTGCCTGCGGCATCGTCTACGTCGGTATCCATCTGAGCGCCGACCTCAGTCCCGTCAAGGAAAGCTCGGTCCTCCCGTTTCTGCTGCTGATCGTCGCGCTGCTGATCGCGCTCGGCTTCGAGTTCGTGAACGGCTTCCACGACACCGCGAACGCGGTCGCCACCGTCATCTATACGCACTCGCTCGACCCGCACCTCGCCGTCGTGTGGTCGGGCCTCTGGAACCTGTTCGGCGTGCTCGTGTCGAGTGGCGCGGTTGCGTTCGGCATCCTGCAGTTGCTGCCGGTCGAGCTGATCCTGCAGGTGGGCAGTGGCTCGGGCTTCGCGATGGTGTTCTCGCTGTTGATCGCGGCCGTCACGTGGAACCTCGCGACCTGGTATTTCGGATTGCCGTCGTCGAGTTCGCACACGCTCGTCGGTTCGATCATCGGCGTCGGTTTGATGAACCAGATCGTCAGCGGCCCGTCGGGCACGAGCGGCGTCGACTGGAACCAGGCGCTCGGCGTCGGCAAGGCGCTGCTGTTCTCGCCGCTGATCGGCTTCGTGCTGTCCGCGCTCGTGCTGCTGCTGCTGAAGGCGCTCGTGCGCGTGCCGGCGCTGTACCAGGAGCCGAAGGGCAACAAGCCGCCGCCGTTCTGGATCCGCCTGCTGCTGATCCTCACCTGCACGGGCGTGTCGTTCGCGCACGGCTCGAACGACGGGCAGAAGGGCATGGGGCTGATCATGCTGATCCTGATCGGCGTGATGCCGACCGCGTATGCGCTGAACAAGGCCGTGACGCCCGATCAAACGAGCACGTTTGTCGCGGTGGCGCGCCACGCGTCGACGACGCTCGTCAAATACGTAGACCCGGCCGCACAGACGGCCGACCCGCGCGCCGATGTCGAGGCATATGTGCGCACGCACAAACTGACGCCGGCGACGATTGCCGCACTGGGCAAGCTCACCGACACCATTGCCGACCAGGTCGCGCAGGCCGGCGGCATCTCGAGCGTGCCGCAGAACCTCGTCGACAACGTGCGCAACAACATGTACGTCGCGTCCGAGGCGATCCGGTTGATGGAGAAGGCGAAGGCGCCGGCGTTCTCGGTCGAGGACGCGAGCGCGCTCGAAGCGTTCAAGAAGCAGATGGACCGCGCGACGAAATTCATCCCGACCTGGGTGAAGGTCGCGGTCGCGATCGCGCTCGGCCTCGGCACGATGGTCGGCTGGAAGCGGATCGTCGTGACGGTCGGCGAGAAGATCGGCAAGTCGCATCTCACCTACGGGCAAGGCGCATCGGCCGAGGCCGTCGCGATGCTGACGATCGGGATGGCCGACGCCTACGGGCTGCCGGTGTCGACGACGCACGTGCTCGCGTCGGGCGTGGCCGGCACGATGACGGCCAGCGGCGCGGGCCTGCGCTGGGATACGGTGCGCAACCTCGTGCTCGCGTGGGTGCTGACGCTGCCCGCCTCGATCGCGCTGTCCGCCGCCCTGTACTGGGTGCTGCACGGATTGTTCTGACCCGCGCCCGGGGGGCGCGACGTCCGGCCGCGTGTTGCGCGTCCGGTCCCATCGATTTTCAATTCCACACAAGACGCTACCGATGGATATCAGTTTCTTCGATCCGAATCGCACCGCCAACGCGTCCGCGTGGCGCGTGCTGCCCAACCGCTGGGACGTGGTCGCGTTTCCGCTGATCATCGGCATACTCGCGATGGCGATCGTCGGCTTCCACCAGACGATGGCGCCAATCGGCGTGCTGCAGACGCAAAAGATCTCGCTCGATCCGTCGAATTTGCCCGAGTACGCGTTGCGCACCACGCTGCGGATGCTTGCCGCGATGGTCGCATCGCTCGTGTTCACGCTCGTCTATGGCACGCTCGCCGCGAAAAGCCGCCGCGCCGGCATGGTGCTGATCCCGGTCCTCGACATCCTGCAGTCGGTGCCGGTGCTCGGCTACATCTCGTTTACCGTCACGTTCTTCCTCGCGCTGTTTCCGGGCCGCGTGCTCGGTGCGGAGCTGGCCGCGATCTTCGCGATCTTCACGAGCCAGGCGTGGAACATGACGTTCAGCTTCTATCAGTCGCTGCGCACGGTGCCGCGCGACCTGAGCGAAGTGTCGCGTGGCTTTCACCTGACGACGTGGCAGCGCTTCTGGAAGCTCGAAGTGCCGTTCTCGATGCCGGGGCTGATCTGGAACATGATGATGTCGATGTCGGGTGGCTGGTTCTTCGTCGTTGCGTCGGAGGCCATCACCGTCGGCAACCAGACCATCACGCTGCCGGGCATCGGCGCGTATCTGGCTCAGGCGATCTCTGACAAGAATCTCGGCGCGGTGGGCTGGGTGATCGTCGCGATGTCGGTCGTGATCCTCGCCTATGACCAGTTCCTGTTCCGCCCGCTCGTCGCGTGGGCCGACAAGTTCCGGATGGAGAACACCGCGTCGGGCGACGCGCCGCAATCCTGGCTGCTCGACATGATGCGCCGCACGCACCTGATTCATCAGCTGCTCGTGCCGGCCGGCTGGCTGCTGTCGCAGGCCGCGCGGATTCCGCTGCGCTTTCCGTCGCTGACAAGCACGCGTGCGCGCGGCGCAGCGTCGCGCGGCACGTCGCGCATCGGCGACATCGTGTGGGGCGCGTTCGTGATCCTGCTGACGGTGTACGTCGTGTGGCGTGTCGTCACGTTCGTCGCGACCGGCGTGACGATGGGCGAAGTCGGGCACGTGCTCGTGCTTGGTCTCATCACGCTGCTGCGCGTGCTGGTGCTGATCGCGATCGCGTCGGTGGTCTGGGTGCCGCTCGGCGTGCTGATCGGGCTGCGCCCGGCGCTGGCCGAGAAGATCCAGCCGCTCGCGCAGTTCCTCGCCGCGTTCCCGGCGAACCTGCTGTTCCCGGTGTTCGTGATCGTGATCGTCCACTTCCACCTGAACGCCGATATCTGGCTGTCGCCGCTGATCGTGCTCGGCACCCAGTGGTACATCCTGTTCAACGTGATCGCAGGCGCGATGTCCTATCCGAACGACTACAAGGAAGCGACGAAGAACTTCCGCATCCGTGGCTGGCAGTGGTGGCGGCAGGCGATCCTGCCCGGCATCTTCCCGTACTACGTGACGGGTGCCATCACCGCATCGGGCGGCGCGTGGAACGCGAGCATCGTGTCCGAGTTCGTGCAGTGGGGTGACACGAAGGTCGTCGCTCACGGTCTTGGCTCGTATATCGCGCAGACGACCGCCGCCGGCGATTTTCCGAAGATCATCCTGGGCATCGCCGTGATGTCCCTGTTCGTTACCCTGTTCAACCGTCTGCTGTGGCGTCCGATGTACGCCTATGCGGAATCCCGGCTCCGTCTCGATTGAGAGTAAGCGCGATGCAAAATTCGACCGTTATCAACGCCCCCGCCAAGACGTCCCAGCCGCTGCATCCGCCGCGCCTCGGCGACGAAATCCTGCGCGTCGATCACGTCTGTCGCGGCTTCAACAAGTCGCAGGGCGAACTGCTCGTGCTCGACGATGCGAACCTGTCGCTGCGCGAAGGCGAGATCGTCGGGCTGCTCGGCCGTTCCGGGTCGGGCAAGTCGACGCTGCTGCGCATCATCGCCGGGCTGATCGAACCGACCGGCGGCCAGGTGACCTATCTCGGCCAGCCGCTGCGCGGCCCGGCCGAAGGCGTCGCGATGGTGTTCCAGACCTTCGCGCTGTTCCCGTGGCTCACCGTGCTGCAGAACGTGGAAGCCGGCCTCGAGGCGCTCGGCGTCGGCGCACGCGAGCGGCGCGAGCGTGCGCTGGCCGCGATCGACCTGATCGGTCTCGACGGCTTCGAGAACGCGTACCCGCGCGAATTGTCGGGCGGCATGCGCCAGCGCGTGGGTTTTGCGCGCGCGCTCGTCGTCGATCCGACGATCCTGCTGATGGACGAACCGTTCTCCGCGCTCGACGTGCTGACGGCCGAGACGCTGCGTACCGACCTGCTCGATCTGTGGACGCAGGGCCGGATGCCGATCAAGTCGGTGCTGATCGTCACGCACAACATCGAGGAAGCGGTGTTCATGTGCGACCGGATCCTCGTGCTGTCGTCGAACCCGGGCCGCGTGATCGCCGAGATCAAGGTGCCGTTCAAGCATCCGCGTAACCGGCTGGATACCGATTTCCGCAAGCTCGTCGACGACATCTACGCGAAGATGACCGCGCGCCAGACCAACGAGGCGACGAAGAAGGGGCTGGAGCTCGGCAGCTGGATGCCGCGCGTGTCGACCAACCTGATGGCCGGCCTGATCGAAACGCTCGCGATGGCGCCGTATCACGGCCGCGCGGACATGCCGGAAATCGCGCGGACGCTGCATCTGGAAGTCGACGAACTGTTTCCGATCGCCGAAGTGCTGCAGTACCTCGGTTTCGCGGACGTGCGGGAAGGGGACGTGTTCCTTACGCCGCCGGCACGCGTGTTCGCGGAATTCGGCACGCAGGAGCGCAAGCTGATGTTCGCGGATCATTTGCTGAAGCACGTGCCGCTTGCTGCGCGTATTCGGAAGGTGTTGAACGAGCGGCCGGGCCATAGGGCGCCGCGCGTGCGGTTCGAGCAGGAGCTGGAGGATTTCCTGTCCGACGAAGCAGCCGAGGAAACGCTCGATGCGGTGATCGACTGGGGGCGTTACGGGGAGGTGTTCTCGTATAACGACAAGACCGAGGTGTTTAGTCTCGAGGATGTCGAGTCGTGAAGTCTGGAAGTTGATTCATGCGGTGCGACATCCATCCGTCATCGATGTCGCACCCACGTCGGAGCCTGCTGCATAGCCGGCAGGGTTGCCGACGGGCTTGACCGTGACGGTTCCGGCCTGCTGACGGAAGAGCGAGCCGACCAGTTCGGCGACGAATCCGAGCGTCATTCCGGCATGGGTGCAACACCCTGTCATGCCACTCTCTGACCGCACTGCCGGTCTGACGGCCTCGATTAGCCATATCAAAAATGGCAAGTTCGAATCAAAACTATCGCGTGACAATTCTCTACATTGTTCGATTCGATTATTTGCGGGGCTAATCGATCGATGTCGTATGGGGGTATGGATTGCGAGGATGCTTTATTGAATGATTGTCGAGTGCTCATTAAATCGATCTTTTTTGAAAGATTGATTTTTTCTTATAGGGAATGGCACTGGAGGGTGGCTGCCGCGTACCTCTGAGGCGGTGAGGCTTACGGGGCCATTGCTTCACCACGGACTCGGCTCTGTCGGAGCCATGAGCGGGAAGATGTCGAGATGTTCCAGGTCGATAAAAATAAAAATTAATTTAATAAAATGCGACGCTGTTCTTTTGGAATATCGTAAAAGATAACGGCTTATCAGGTCTGGGGCAGTGTGTGTTCATTTCCATGAGCCTATGCTTCACTGGCGAGAGCGTAGTGGCACTGCGTCCCCGAATGCATGAGTGGACGGACGTGCCGGTGTACAACCTCTCGTTCAACAGCAGCCATGCTAACCATTCAGGATGTACTGAAACACCCTGGTTCGGTCGTTACCCAACCATTGCATCTGGAGATCGCGACGCTGGATGCACCGATCTCCGTTGTGTCCTTCGTCCTGACCGAGGAGATGAATACGCGATTCCTCGCGGACATCACCGTGACGTCGAAGGACAAACGGATCGACGGTGCGGCGATCGTCGGTCGGCCGGCGATCTTCACGATCGAGGAACACGCGTCCGTGCCGTCGATGGCGGGGATGATCGCGCCGGTTCAGCATGCGGCGCGTACCGTGCACGGCGTTGTCACGCAATGGACTCGAGTCAAAGTGTCTCGCGACGAGGCGACCTATCAGTTGCACCTGAAGCCCCGCCTCTCGCTGCTTGAAGAGGTGCATGATTCGGCCGTATTTCTGGACAGGTCGTTGCATGAGCTGCTGGCCGACGTGATCGTCGATCGCAGTTTGTTCCAATCCTTCGATGTCGAGTTCGAGCTGGAGGGGCTCGACGGGAAGTTGGAACAAACCGTGATGTACGAGGAGACGGTCGCGAACTTTATCGACCGGCATTGCCGGCGCGCGGGCGTCTATTACTACTTCAAGCAGGCCAGGAAGGAGGACGGCCCGCAACGCGACACATTGGTGCTCAGCAATACGCCGCGCGGCTATATGCGGGCACTCGAGGTGCCGTTGCTGCCGCATTCCGGTCTGGTGAGCTGGCACGAGGCAATTCTGACGCTGGAAGCCACGCGCGTGCTGGTGCCGCAGAAGGTGTGCGAATGGGATCACAACTACCGCATACCCGACGATCCGCTACAGGTCGAGGCGGTCGTGGCCCAGGACGACCGCTCGGTGTATGGGAGCGTGAACCGCAGCATCGACCATTTCCATTCGGTCGAAGAAGGGCAGGCGCTGGCTGACGCGCGGCGTGACGAACTGCTCACGCGGCAGATGCGGCTCTCGGGCACGAGTAACGTCATTGGCATGACGCCCGGCATGGTGGTGAGGATTACCAATGACGTGGTGCCGGAGGCGCCGCACGGGATGGTGATCACGAAACTCGTCACGACCGGCAGCCGCAGCCAGTCGGTGATCAACACCTTCGAAGCGATCCCCGCGCACCAGACCTATCGGCCGGAATATGTTCCTGAAAAGCACTGGCGATGGGTCACCGGCATGCTGATCGGTGTGGTCGAATCCGGCGACGACGAGCCGTACGCGTGGATGGATGAGTACGGCCGCTATCGCGTCAGGCTCTTGTTCACTCGGCACAGCGGAAAGTGTGGCACGAACAGCATTCCGTTGCGCCTGTTACGTACGTCTGCATCATATCGCGGCGGCCTGCACGTCCCTTTGCTTCCACGGTCGGAGGTGCGCATTGTCGCGACTCAAGGAAATTGCGATCGGCTGCTTATCGCTGGGGCCTTGCATGACTATGCCCATAGGGACCTCGTGCATGGCAAGGAGGGCTGGTACAGCCGCGCTGTGTTCCGCTCCCCGCTGCTCGGCAACAAGCTGCGTTTCGAGGATCTGAAAGACCGCGAAGGCATCCGCCTGGCGACGGTGTTCGGGCAGTCGTCGCTCAACATGGGTTGTCTCGTCGACAGTGAAAAGAACAAGCGCGGCGAGGGCTTCGAGCTGACCACGCAGGACTGGGGCACGATGCGTGCGCCGAAGGGGTTGTTCGTCTCGGCAGACGCGGCAGGCGGGTCCGGGAAGCCGCACCTCGATATGCCCGCCGCTGTCGCGCAACTCAAGGCTGCATTGCAGCGTGTAACGGACCTTGCGGTTGCGGCGACGCAGGTCAAGGCCGATCCTGCGGACCGCGCGACGCAGGCGGCGCTGCTAGACGGCCTGAATCAGCTCCGCGACGCGGGGTTGCTTGCGAGTGCCCCCGGCGGCATGGCATTCGTGACACCGAAATCGGTGCAGCACTCGGCGGGCGAGAACGTGATCGTCACCGCAGGTCAGGACCTGGACGTGAGTGTCGTCAGGCGGCTGCGCATGGTGGCGGGTGACCTGATCTCCCTGTGTGCGCACAAGCTCGGTATCAAGATTTTTTCGAAAGGGAAAATCGAGCTGCAGGCACAACGTGCTTCGATGGATCTCTTCTCTGACGAGCAATTACATGTGTCGAGTGCCAGCGCGAATGTGCTCGTGAGCGCCAAGACCGGGGCGATGGTGGCCAGTGGCGGCGCGTCGATGGCCATCGAGAAAGGCAATGTCGTATTCAACTGTCCGGGCGAGTTTCGTATCAGAGCTGCCTCGTTCACGTTCGAAGGGCCACGCAATACGTCCATCAGCTTGCCGCAACTGCCGGTGAGCGACTACCAGCCCAGCGACAAATACAGCCACACACGGTAACGATCATGATCATCAGCCCGCCATTTCTGCCCGAAGCCGGTCTCGTGGCCCCGACCGGGACGAACCCCGATCCGATGATGGACGCGGTAGACAAGTTCGAAGGTGATCACGGCATCTATCCCATCGCCCACGATCGGCGCTGGCATTGTGGCGTGCATCTTCAGTCCGATACGAAAGGAGAGGTGTACGCGATTGCCGACGGGGAAGTCGTTGCCTATCGCGTCTGCCAGCATGCCGTTGATAGCGGCACGAGCCATACCGGATTTGTATTGCTCAAGCATACGACCGAGACGGGTGAAGGTCGTACGCTGACTTTCTATTCGCTTTATATGCATCTGTTGCCGCTGGTGGAATATGTGGAGCACGGTGCGGACAAAGAGGTGGTGCCGGAATTCCTGCGCATACCGACTGGCCGAGTGAGCAAGGGGCAGGTGACGCCGGCGGTCTCGGGGGAGGGCAAGAAGGTCCGGCGCAAGGATGTACTGGGGTGGCGTGGGCAATATGAGGGTATGCCGCATTTGCATTTAGAAATCTTCATGTTGCCGGCGGATTTCGACACTTATTTTGGGAGCACGCAACTGGGTAGGAGCGCGCCGACCCCGCCGAATGGAACGGACTGGTGGGGGCACGCGTATTTCGTCATTCCGGCGGGCGGCAACTTTCGTCGATTGCCTGAGAAGGCCGATGCTCGAAACAAGCTGCACGGGATCGAATTCAAGCCGGGTCAAGAGGGCTCGAACACATTGCCGTTGCTTGTCGAGACCTACTTCAACCTCGGCTCGAAATACACCAGAGTATGGAGCGTTGCGCAAGACGGCAGCCGCACGCTGCTCACGCCGCAACCCGTCGAGGAAAAGGACTACGAATACGACCTGTACAAGCGCGCGACGGCGCTTTATTCGTCATGTCCGAGCGACGGCTACGAGTTGCTGCGTTTCGGTCGCATCCTGTCTCCGTCTCAAACACTGGCGGCAGACGCGCGCGCGACGTGGATGCAGGTCAATTGGGCGGCAGACAAGGTGGGCTACATTGACATTAATGATTCAAGTATCCAAAAATTCTCCGACGCGGACTTCCTGTCATTGATGGGCTGGCAAAAAATAACTGAGGGTAATACGCCGTTCGATAGTGACGGAATGTGTGATGTGGATGCGCTGAGGGAAATATTGAACGATGCCGCTCCGCACAAGGTAGCAGCGGTGACGGTTGAAACGCCGGAAATTCACAAGGAGAGAGTGCTCTGGGCCTATGTAAAGGACAACACCCAGGTACGGCAACAGCTACGCGGGTTCGTCTGCAACGCGCCGAGTGAATGGGACAGTACAAACAACGAGGAGCGCTATGCGAGGCTGCTTGACGAGGGAGGTTTTTATCATGGTAATGACAAGGGCTACAACGATTTCATGAAGTATCTGAAGGAAGTTCAGTTTTGGGACAAAACGGGGCTTCCGGCGGGGCAGAGGTTGTGGTTTTTCCATCCGCTCGAGTTTATTCGGCATTTCCGAAAATCTGCATGGTTCAGTAAAGATGAGTTCGCGTTAATTTACTCAAACAGTCACATGTCTGGTAACGCGAGTGCTATCCGGGAAAAATACAGAAAACCTTTGAATTTATCGCTTAGAAAATATGGATTGACGAGCAGTCTGAAACAATCCCATTTCCTAGGCCAAGGCGCAGTGGAATCAAAATTTCTATGTGGCATGCAGGAGACGAGTATGGTTGGTAAAGTGACTGAGGTTGCGGTTTACGGAGAGCGCATAAATCCAATTTCGGAAAAATCTGAAAAAGATCTTGGGCACTGGTACGGTGAAATTTCCTCTGAAGACGATCCATATTTCAGATTGACCAAATACGGTTCAAAAGGCGGCTTCATAGCATCGTCGTATAGCTGGAGATTTGGGAACTGTGATAGCGAGGATGCTCAAAAATTCCGTGGTCGCGGGTTTAAGCAGCTTACATTCCGAAGCAATTATTCTGACTATTGGTTGTATCGTGGATGGATTGCACAAGCTAATTTTTCCGCCTCGTGGTGGAGTGATCCTCAATATGGGTTGAAAAACCGCGCGTTAATGAAAAAATTCCTGCTCACATTGAAAATCCTCAGATTGTTGCCACTGAGCCGGAAAATTGCTTGGATTCGGGGGCTTGGTATATAACCTGTCTCAGATCGAAGGTTCTGCGCGCTATTGACCGGGATGATTTTCGTCTCGCGAAGACGGCGGCAGAACTCGCGAGAGAGAAGAAAGTGATAATGGATATCACTATGGGAATTAATGGAGGGGACGGCGGGATTGGCGATCGAGTCAAGTATACTCGCATGATCAAGAAGGTTCTTCTTTGAAAGTAAATCAGTTCATATTAATTGGTCTGGTAGCCGCATCAACTCTGGGTTACTGTGGGCCTATTGGTGCCGCGGGTGCTTCCGGGTATTTTATTTTCTCCGGGCGGACGACTGCTGGCGAATTTTATTGCTTAATTGACAAAGAACCCGTTGGCGCGACACTGAGTTCGGATGGTGCGGTAGTTATCATGTCTGGCACCGATTACGTTCCTGTCGATGAGTTAAATCATTGTGCAGCTAATACGCCGATTCATGTGAGACGTGCTGCTCCACATGTGAGCTTCTTGTCAGACGTAAATCTTAAAGCGGGCATTTATGCGTCAATGATACCGGTTGCTGTCTCTCCTATGAGTTTTTTGGCGGTTGTTGGGAGGCTCGGGAGTGATAGGAATTTGGTGAAAATTCCGGGTTTCTATAGGACTACCGTAAGCAAATCTAAGCTGAAAGGGGAGGCATCTTCAAATATGTTTCCTGTTATATCGCTTGATGGGAGATATGTATCATTGGATTGGCGTCAGTGTGAGGTGGGATCAAAAATTAACGTTATTGAAATAAGGAGTGGGAGGTCAGTTGAAATCGATGACAAAAAGTGCGCTGAGTTGTTCAATTGGGAAAGGTAATTTTGTTGGGTGTTGGTGGTTTTTTATGGTTGATGAGTTTTTCGTGAAATTTTTTTAGCGTGCTTGTGTTTTTTATCGATCTCTCTTGGGTTGTGCTCACTTTGTATGCGCGGGAAGCATTTGATGGTGAGATTTGGGTCTACTTGCTGGATTATAAAAAGGCGGCTCAATTCGGATGACTCTGTGTGCGTGGACGTGGATGGACTAAGTGTAACTGCCTTCATATGATTTTATAAAAATCCTGCTGATAATGTTTTTGAGTATAGCGGCTATTTTTGATATAAGGGCCTTTCTGTGGAAGGTGTAAGACAAATCCCTTTGTTGTCTGGTGATGATTTTGTATATGTTGCAGGAGACAATGGCTTTCCATATCTGACGAATACGCTGCTGTACTATTTTCGGTGAAAAACCCCAGTGCTGGCGGTAGTATGGGGTTGGCGCCCATATCATCTGTTGGTCGCATACGGTCATCTCGTAATAGGGTGGTGCCGATTTTTGACTGAAAATCAGAATGGAATGATTTGTTTTAAGAAGGATCTGCCGATCCATGTGACATGAATGGTCGGTCAGTACGTTGGGCGAAAACACGAAGAGTGTATTGGATCTTGGGGGTAAGGTGTGAGGAGGTGTGTTGCGTTCATTTTTCCTTTGATAATTTTCATGTCGGATGCGCGTGCGAAGATGGTTATATCTTGTGACGGGAGGTATTCGGCGCAAATTTTCGGCCGGTCCGATTTGCTAGTTAAGCGGGGTGGTAGGGTGATTGGGGTGGTTAAAATCAATCATCATATTAATGGGGGTGTATTTTCGTTGGATGGGAGAAGTTTGGTTGTTTATGGAATGCCGAATAAGATAGATCTTCGTGATCCTCAGGCTCAACTTGTTTATGTTTATGATTTAAATCCAAATTTGCGTATGATTTTTAGGAGGACGTATGGTGGTGGGGTATATGAGGTGGCAATTGGTTCTGGTAAAAAACAATATTTGTTTCTAGTCGTTTTGGGTTTAGTGTCGTAGATATAAGGAATATAAAAATAAAATCGTATGACCCAATTTCGGAGCCGCGGTTTTCAAGGCAGAAATGTAAGCTTGGCAACTGACTTTGAGGTGGTTATGAAATCCCCCATCCGACAAGGCGACAAACTCGAACACGGCGGCGAAGTCACCGGTGGCTCACCATGGACGACATTCATGGGTATGCCGCTTGCCCGCAAGGGCGATGAGGCGACTTGCAATCTGCATGGCCAGACCGTCATCGACGAAGGTGCCAACAAGTTTCCCGATCGCGACAACAAGCCATTCGCGCTGGACGGCCATCGCTGCGCGTGCGGTTGTCGGTTGATCGCGTCGCTGCCGAACGTCCACTTCGAATAATGCCCGTCGACCTCTCACAGGCGGGGCTCCCGAGCACCTATCCGAGCCGCCCGCGCTTCTGGCCGTGGTGGTTCTGCGTCTGGTTGGCCTGCGCGGTGCTCGGAGCGGCGACCACTCTGCTGATTTGGCCAAAGGGTGAGCGGGCTGGCGGCCCGTGGTTCTGGTTCTGCGTCTTCGGTATCCCGAACGGCTTCTTCGGCTTTCTGTTCGCGATCGAGCGCGTTCGCTATGAGGCCATGTGGTACCAGGCATACCACCGCAACCTCCATCGTGACCGATGGCTGGCGGAGCGCATCCGTGTCGCGCAGCAGCCGCTTCGGGTGCTGGGCGTCGGCTATTGCTTGCCCTTGAACGACCAGACGCTTGCACAGGCGATCGATGCGGGGGTGCGTTTGCCGCGACAGCAGCAGCCCCGTTTGGGCGCGGGTGTCGTTGAGCATTGCCGCTTTGACGACCCGTTGGAACTATCCGACGAAGCCGACGAAGCGGACGTGGCCGACCCGACCGAGGAGAGCGACGCCGTAGCGGATACGCCTCCAAAGCGACCCGTTACCCAGCTCACACTCAGGATCGCCGAAGCGCTCGAACCGCTTGCTGCGAGCCTCCACGTGCTCACGCACTACGAAGCCGCCCACTGGCCAAAAGTGCGCGTACTGGCTGAACCCGGCGAAGAAGCCTTGCGTGAGGACGAGGTGCGCGATGCGCTGCAATTGGTTGGTCTGCCGCCTCTCACTGTGCTGCCCATACCCGCTTCGGACGGATTGCTGTTGGCGGACGCGTGGCTCGACGCCCGCGAGGCATGTCCGCTGCTCGTGATCGCAACGGCATGGCACGAGGAGCGGCCACCGACCGGCAGCACGGAGGGATGCGTCGCGATGCTGCTCGACGCCGGCTTTTACGCTCTACCCGAAGGTGTACACGCGATGGCGACCCTGCATCGCCCCGTCGAGGGCAACGCCGACGAAATCGAATACGGTTTCGCGAATGCCGTGATCTGGGGCAGGGCAGATGTCGCTGCTGTGACGCGTGCCTGGGTCACGCGTGCCGTCAAGCGTTGCAATCAGGGGCTGCGGATCGCAAACCTGGAGGCGCTTGCGAACAGCGAGGCCCAATGTGACCTCGCCTACATCGTGGGCGATTTTGGTAGTGCGAGCGGATGGCTGTCCGTCGTAGCCGCTACCGAATGTGGTGCTGCGGATGCGCCACAACTGATCATCGATGGCGTGCAGTCCGCCGTCATTCATGTGCTTCCCGGTCCACGCGGGAAGGATTCTTCATTGCCTGGACACGCTCAGCATGACCGATCCGAAACTGACCTTGCGATCACTTGACGCAGCACCTGCTGCAGCGTCTGCGCCCTCCGGACGCCTCGCACTCTGGGGCGTGGTTGTCGCCGCGCTGATTGTCGCGGCATGCGCAATTGGCCTCGTATGGAGCCGGGGCGACCTGTTCGATCTCGCACCCGGTGTAGCACGTATGCAAGTAGTGATCGTCATCGTCATCGCGCTGATCGTCTTCGTCGCCATACATCTCTGCCTGTTTTTTATCGGTGCGTACACCATTGCTGGACAGACGTTTCGCAGGGATATCGGCGACGCGACGAAGGCGCAGAAGCCGTTGAAATTCGACGCCCGTCTGCAACGCGTGGCCGAGGAACTACGCGCCTCGCGGGGCAGGCTCTGGCGATACCGATCACCGTGGCTGATGGTGAGCGGCGCTGATACATTGATCGACCAGGTCGCGCCGGGCCTGAAGCGAGCGGGCGCGATACCCGTCGGCAACGCGATTCTCGTGCACGTGGCACCGGACGGCATCGAGGCTGGCGCATGGCGCCGACAAATCCGTAAGCTGCGGCGCCGGCGGCCGGTCGACAGCATTGTGCAGGTTACGCATTCCGACGATCGCGATACCGAACTGCCGCGCGCACTTGCCGCGCTTGTGACCGATATCGGCTGCGCCGCGCCTGTCACGCTCCTGCACGCAGTGCCCACACAGGGCGATCGACCCGAAATGTTCGAGGCGATCGGTGCATTTCCCGGGCTGGCGTACAAGGGGGGGCAGCCGGCGCCGGCATTACGCGATCAGCTTGCGGAGATCGAGCGTGGAACGGCGGATGCAGGCGTTCGCCTGTGTACAGCGCCCATACGCATCACCTGCCTAGCCGAAATCTCACAATACATCGGGAAGCAGCACGAAGATATCGTCGCCGGCTGGCAAACGCTCCTTGGTTCACCCTGGCTGCGCACGCCGCTGGCGGGCGTGATGTTCGCCCCCGTATTTGCGATAACGGCGGCAATGCCGACGCCAGTGCCGGTCACCGTGGACGGGAGCGCGACAGTTCCGAACGTCCCGATCGAGCTCCCGCCGCAACCGGCCGCTCTGCTGCCAGCATGGCACGCAATCGCCAGTCGGAGGCGCATTGGCCGGCGCGTGGGATTCTACTGGCCGAACGCGCTGGCGATGTGCTTGATCGTTGCGGCCATCGCGTGGTGCGCATGGATGTCCGTGTCGTTCATCGCCAACCAGCGGCTCATGCGAGATGCGCGGGCAGCAGCGAGCGCGGCGGTCGATGCGCGGCCGCAGACGGCCGCCGCGTGGCGCGCGCAACTGGCGCTGCAACAGGTGATGGAAACGCTCGAATACCGGCAGCAGCATGGCGTACCGTGGTACCTGAGGGCGGGTTTGTCGCGTAATGACGATATCCTTGACGGTCTCTGGCAACCGTATCGGGTTGCTGCGACGCGCAACCTGCAGACGCCTGTCGTGCAAACGATCGGCAAGCTGTTGCAGGCTGCGGATCAGGCGCGGGCCGACAGCCTTCAATCGCA
This sequence comes from Burkholderia sp. AU33423, assembly GCF_002223135.1. NCBI lineage: Bacteria > Pseudomonadati > Pseudomonadota > Betaproteobacteria > Burkholderiales > Burkholderiaceae > Burkholderia > Burkholderia sp. AU33423. The sequence goes on along the minus strand of NZ_NKFH01000007.1, from coordinate 2,193,490 downwards.
GGACACGCGGGGCAGTACCTACAACGCGCTCAAGACCTACCTGATGCTCGGCGATCCGTCGCGGGCAGATTCGGCGTTTCTGAAGCGCTTGCTCGTAGCCCTCTGGCCGCGCCCCGTGGAGATGCCGCTGGGTGAGCGTGACGATACCGGCCAACGGCTCGCAGGGTTTTACGCCGATCACCTGAAAGCGCATCCCGAGTGGCGAATTGCGACGGACGATCGCATCGTGACAGCGACTCGCAACATGCTGGTCACGCAGATTGGGCTCGCGTCGGCTGACGACACGGTGTACCAACGCATCCTCGACGACGTCAGAAACAAATACGCCGACGTGTCGCTCGAAACGCTCCTGAATGGCGCCGATGCGCGAGGGATGTTCCTGGCTTCGCAGACCGTGCCCGGGATTTACACGCGCGCGGCGTGGGACGGCATGATTGCTGCGGCGATCGACAAGGCTTCCGGCGAGCGCCAGCTCAGCAGCGATTGGGTGCTGACGGGCAAGCAGCCGCAGCATGCAATCGATATCCCGCTCGCGCACGGTACGATCCAGACCAGGACGGTCGTGGATGAGAAATGCGCAGCCGAGGAACTGAAGCACCGATTGACGGCACGCTATTTTGGTGAGTACACGGCTGCATGGCAGCGCATGCTCAACAGTATGCAGTGGCAACCGACGTCCAATCTTAGTGGCGCGATAGAACAGCTTTCTCGACTGGCGGATGCGCAGACTTCGCCGTTGATCGCATTGATGAAATCCGTGCAGTATCAGGCGCAGGCGGGGCGGCCGTCGCAGGCGCTGGCCGATACGCTGGTGAGAAAGGCACAAAATCTGATCGGGACGGACGAGGATGCGTCGACCGTCGTCTATCCGCTCGACAAGCCGTTTGGACCACTGCTGGTGCTGATGGGCGACACGAACGAGTCACCTGCCGCTGCAAACGGGAAGGGCAGCGCACCAGCCAACATCGCGCTGAACGGCGTGAGCCTGTCGCGTTACCTGACGGCGGTCACGATGATGCGGCTGAAGCTCCAACAGATCGCGAGCAGTCCTGACGCGCAGGCAATGGCGCGCACGCTCGCGCAGGCAGTGTTCCAAGGCAAGTTGTCGGAATTGTCCCAGGCACGCGATGACGCGGCACTCACTGCCGCAAGTCTAGGTACGGCATGGGCAGGGTTCGGCGATGCGATGTTTGCGCAGCCGCTCGAGGCCGCATGGCAGACGATCCTGCAACCGGCCGCAGCTAGTCTGAATGACGCGTGGCGAGCCAGTGTTGCCGCGCCGTTCAACGCGGCGATGAACGGCCGCTATCCATTCTTCGATACGCAGGCCGATGCGTCCTTCGCGGAGCTTGGCCGCTATGTGCGGCCCGATACCGGATTGATTTCGCGTTTCGTCACGACACAGCTGGCTGGCGTGATGAAACTCGAGGGCGACCATTGGGCGCCAAACGAGCTGGCACCGCAGGCATTGCAGTTCGACCCGAAATTCCTGAGCGCCGTCCGGCAATTGTCGACGGTTGGCGCGCAGCTCTACCTGCAGGGCGACGCGGGGGAGAAATTCGAAATGATGGCGCTGCCGACACCGAAAGTGACCCGCTCGGAACTGTCGGTCGACGGCAAGCAGATCGTCTATTTCAATCAGCAGGAGCGCTGGACGCCACTGGCGTGGCCCGGCAACGGCCTGAACGGGCACGCGGGGCTCACATGGCAGACGCTCGACGCTGGTCTGCGACAGGCATTCGATTCGACAGGAGATTGGGCATTCCTACGGCTGCTGAGCAAGGCTGACATCAAGCAGCTCGATAGCACGCGCTATCGGCTCACGTGGAATACCGGGAACGATGAGCCGCTGTCGTACGTATTGCGAACGCAGATCGGTGCAGGGCCGGTCGACCTGCTGAAACTACGTGGATTCCGCATACCTGATCGAATTTTCGTCGTCGGCAAGGCGAGCGCCGCTTCGAAGATGTCGCTCCTGCCACCGCTGCCACCGGATCTCCAACCATGAGTGAAGAAAAAAACGAACCGACGATGCCTGAAGGGGGCGGTTTCGGTGAGGACGACGAGCCGTACCTGCGCTACTTCGATGCGGAGATGCGTTACCTGCGCGAAGCGGGGAGGGAATTTGCGAAATCCCAGCCGCATGTCGCGCGCCGTGTGGGGATGTCGATGCTCGGCGCGCGCCGCGACAGCGTGGAGCAGACTTACGAGGGTTTCGCGTTCCTCACGAGCCGGCTGCGAATGAAGCTCGACGACGCGCTACCGGAAATCACCGATCCGCTGGTTGATCACCTGTGGCCACATGCCGGCCGCACGATTCCGTCGCTGGCAATCCTCGAGTGTATGCCGCGCACCGGCGAGGCGCGGATTCTCGATACATTGCCGCCGGGGTTGCAGGTACGTTCGACACCGGTTGGACGGGGCGGAACGATATGTGTCTATCGAACCACTCAGGCAATACGTCTGCTGGCGCTCAACGTGCGCGAGGCAGGCGTGCGCATGCGCGAGGACGGTCGTACGGTGATCCGACTCGCGTTTGACCTCCTGCACCGCGAGCAGCGGTTGCTGGACGACCTGTCGCGTATCCGTCTATACCTGCATGGGGACCGACCGACTGCATCGGCGCTGTACGGAGCGTTCACGCGCCAAGTCGAGTCGATCGGCGTGCGCATGCCGCGCATACTCGATGGTCAACTGCAACCACGGCCGGCAATGTCTATCGAGGCGGCTGGTTTTGGCACGCAGGCGCGACTATGGCCGATCGATCTCGATGTACGCGACGCCAATCTCGACCGTGAGCAGACGATGCTCGAATATTTCGCGTTCCCCGAGAAGTTTCACTTCGTCGACTTGTGCGGTTTCGACGCGGCCAGTGTGCCACCGGGCGAAACGCGTCTTGAATTCGATATCGTGATCCGGGATCGGATACCTGGTGACGTCACGTTCGGCGCGGACAACATCCGGCTATTCTGCACGCCGGTGATCAATCTGTTCGAACTGGATGCGCAGGCAATCCGACCCAACGTCCACGACCGCGACTATCCCGTGTGCGCCCCGGCGTCAGCGGGCGAGCACGTCGAGCCCTACGACGTACTGTCGGTAGTGGCAAACGATCCACGCACCGCCAGGCAATACACCTATCAGTCGATCAAGGAATTCCGGCACCGGGGCGGGATGGTCCGATACGAGTCGCCGGATCGGTATTACCACTCATCGGTTCGGCAGGGCGTGACGGGCCGGCGCGAGATGGTCGTGACGTTGGGCGGGCATCTCTGGGACGAACCCGGCAGCTTGCCCGATGCGTACGTAACGGTTCGGGTGTTGGCAAACAACGGGCGCTTGCCGCGGATGGCGCTGCGTGAATCGATGATCAACACGCCTGCTTCGAATTTCAATGGTGTCGAACGCGTGCGCAATCTGACGGCCCCGACGATGCCGCTGTATCCCCCGCGCGGCGGGGACTATCACTGGCAGGTGATTTCTCACTTCAATGGTGCCGGCGCGACCGAGCTGAACATGATGGACGCGAACGTGCTGCGTGGCGCACTGTCGTTGTACGACTGGACGCGACAGGACGATAACCGGCGACGTATCGAGGCGATTCATTACGTCTGGCTTGACGAGGAAACGGAACTGGCAGGCGCGCGTGTCGACCGCATCGTGAATGTGAACGTGGGAATCGAGCCGGCGGGTTTCGCCGGGCCGGGCGACGTTGCACTGTTCGGGGACGTACTCAGCCGCTTCGTAGGCCGCTACGCGAGTTTCCATTTTGCGGTGCGGCTCGTTCTGTATGAAGGCGTGGGTGGTCCGATCCGGCGCTATCCATGCTCGATCAAAACGGGAGATTGGTTGTGACACCACGAACATATCGGATGATGCGAAGCGTTCGTTTGGCGAGTGCCGTTGCGCTGACGGTGGCGTCGTTGGCCGGCTGTGGCACGTTGCAATCGGTGAAGGAGACGACTGCCGACGTGACGCGAGCGATTTTCGTCGCGAAGATCAAGCAGATGAATCTCGTGATCGAGAGCCGTTCCGCACTCAACCAGACCGACCAAGGAGAGTCGCTACCGGTTGTGATGCGCGTCTACCAGTTAAAGGATGCGAAGGGTTTCGAGAACGCAGCTTACGTCCAGTTGCTTGATGACGACAAAGCGCTACTGAGCGCCGATCTGCTCGGCAGTCAGGAGGTCACGCTTGCGCCTGGCGCCACCGTGAGGCTGTCTGCGCCATTGGCGGAGGATGCGCGAATCGTTGGCATTGCAGGGTTCTTTCGTGATCACGGCGGTGCCGAGTGGCAACTGACGATTCCGAAGTCGCAGTGGAAAAAGACGGATCCCGTCAGGCTGGTCGTGACGGGCAACCGGATGGAACTGGTGCCCTGAACGAGTTATCGAGAAGATTGTTGGAGTCACTCATTCAATGTTATGGATTGCAGTTGTTGATTCAGGTTGCAAACCCGACGGTGTCGAGCGCTGACGCCGATGCCTGAATGGCGATGAGTCGTCACTCCGGCAAATCCCGCTGGTTGGTGTCCTGTCCGCCACCGCCGGAATTGAGATGCTCGATCTTCTCCATCCGCTGCCTTGCCATCTCCGGCAGCTGGTTCGTCACACCGATCACGAGCGCTTCGGCGAGCGCGAGCGCGGGCACGTTGGTCTGCAGCATCGCGAACGGCTGCCCCCGGATCCGCAGCACGATCTCGGCAAATTCGCCGATCGGTGAGTGCCATTCGTCCGTGATCAGCAGCACGCGTGTGCCAAGTTGGTGAGCGGCCTGCGCGAACCGGATGCTGTCCCGCTGATAACGACGGAAATCGAAAATAACGAGCACGTCACCGGGCCCCATGTCCGCCAACGCGACCGACGCGAGATTCACATTCGGTTCGACATACTGAACATGGGGCCGCGCGTAGGTCAGCGTAAACGAAAACAGCGACGCGAGCGGCGCGGTGTAACGCCCGCCGCCGCAAAAGACACGCACATCCGGATTGGCCAGCAGCGCCACCGCGGCGTCGAACGCCGCCGCATCGAGCCCTTCGATCGTGGTCGCCAGCGACTCGGACAGCCGCTGGAAAATTGCCGAATGACTGTCGCGCATGCCCGCGGGTGAGTGGAACGCATCCATCCGCGCGAGCGGCGAATTCATCGCCGTGTCGATCTCGCCGTACAGCGCCTGCTGGAACGACGAGTAATTCGGAAACCCGATTCGGACGACGAAGCGAAACACGGTCGGATCGCTCACTTCCGCCTGTTTGGCGAAGCTCGCAATCGGCCCGAGCCCGAGGCTCGGGTAGCGGTCCAGCAACGCCTGCGCGACCTTCTGTTCCGACGGCGTGAAGCTATCCATCTGGGATAGCAGCAACGCCCTGATGCTCGTCCCCATCGGGCACTCCAACTCTCGTATCTGAATAACAAACGGCAGACGGGTGTCTGCCGGCGACTCCACGCATGTTAGCCGATCGACGTCAGGCAGGCCGTGCACGCTCCGAAATTAGAGGGACGCATCGCACGGTGGACCGGCTCACTCACCATTGTAATGAAACAAACATTGGCAAATGACCCATTCGATGGATATTCGTTCTTTATTCAGTGATAACCCTAGGTTTTGACGCAAAAAAGTGAGTGCTATGATCGCGGCCTCGCTGGAATGTATTGTTTATTACATGATCGATTGGCGCGTCGGCACACCCCGATGCGGCGTCGCGTTCCGGCATGCCACGGTTTTATTTGTCTGGAGGATCCCGTCATGAGGCGGCTCGTAGTACTCACCCTGTTGTCGGCCATGAGCGTGTGCGCGTTCGCCGCATCGGACCCCGCGGTCGAAGCGAAGAACGGCATGGTCGTGTCGTCGCAGCACTTCGCGTCGCAAATCGGCGTCGACATCCTGAAGGAAGGCGGCAACGCGGTGGACGCCGCAGTGGCGGTCGGCTACGCGCAGGCCGTGACCAATCCGTGCTGCGGCAACATCGGCGGCGGCGGTTTCATGACCGTCCACCTGGCCGACGGCCGCGACCGCTTCATCAATTTCCGCGAAACCGCGCCGGCTGCGGCTTCCGCGAACATGTATCTCGATGCGAAGGGCAACGTCATTCCGGACGACAGCCTGTACGGCTATCGCGCGGTCGGCGTGCCGGGCACGGTCGCGGGCCTCGATCTCGCACAGCGCAAGTACGGCAAGCTGACGCGCAAGCAGGTCATGGCGCCGGCGATCCGGCTCGCGCGCGACGGCTTCGTGCTGACGCGTGGCGATACGGACATCCTCGACACGACGATCGACCGCTTCAAGAAGGACCCGGATGCGGCCCGCATCTTCCTGCGGCCGGACGGCTCGCCGCTGCAGCCGGGCGATCGCCTGGTGCAGAAGGACCTGGCGCGCACGCTTGAACGTATCGCGGAGCAGGGCCCCGACGCGTTCTATCACGGCGAGATCCCGAAGATCGTCGAGGCGGCGGCCAAGAAGGGCGGCGGCCTGATCACGGCGGCCGATTTCGCGTCGTACCGTGCGCAGGACATAGCGCCGCTGACGTGCACGTATCGCGGCTACGAGTTCGTGTCGGCGCCGCCGCCGAGCTCGGGTGGCGTGACGATGTGCGAGACGCTGAACATCCTCGAAGGGTATGACATGCGCAAGCTTGGCTACCATTCGGCCGCGGCGGTGCACTACATGACCGAAGCGATGCGCCATGCATACGAAGATCGCAACACGCTGCTCGGCGACCCGAACTTCATCGACAACCCGGTCGCGAAGCTGACGAGCAAGGAATACGCGGCGCAGATCCGCAAGAGCATCCATTCGGATACGGCGACGCCGTCGGTCGACGTGCAGCCGGGCGTCGGCGTGCACGAGAAGCCGGAGACGACGCATTACTCGATCATCGACAAGGACGGCAACGCGGTGTCGACGACCTATACGGTCAACGGCCGCTTCGGCGCCGTGGTCATCGCGCCGGGCACGGGCTTCTTCCTGAACGACGAGATGGACGACTTCACCGTGAAGGTCGGCGCGCAGAACCTGTTCGGTCTCGTGCAGGGCACGCGCAACTCGATCGCGCCGGGCAAGCGTCCGCTGTCGTCGATGGCGCCGACCATCGTGAAGAAGGACGGCAAGGTGTTCATGGTGGTCGGCTCGCCGGGCGGCTCGCGCATCATCACGATCACGCTGCAGACGGTGCTGAACGTGATCGACTACGGGATGACGCCGCAGGACGCGGTCACCGCGCCGCGCATCCACCACCAGTGGCTGCCCGACGAGGTCTATTACGAAACCTACGGCCTGTCGCCCGACACGCTCGCGATCCTGCGCAACATGGGCTACAAGATGGTCGAGCAGACGCCGTGGGGCGCCGCCGAGCTGATCATGGTCGGCCTGCCAGGCACCGAAGCGGCGAGCCGCCAGAGTTCCGGGAACGATTCGTCCGTGTCGGGCAACGTGCGGGTCGGCTTCATCTACGGCTACAACGACCCGCGCCGTCCGGCCGGCTCGGCAATCGGTTACTGACCTGAACCGACCTGATCGCTTCAGCTGAATCGCTGCCCCGCAACGGCGTTCGCCTCCGCGCGAATGCCGTCGCGACGGCAGCACGTCGGTTCGCGGAGATCCGCGAGCCTGACCGGCGCAGGCACCCGTGCCCGATACACCGGGCACGACCGGCTCGCCACGCGCGCGCCCCGGCACGGCACGGGAGCGCGCCTTTTATCCGTCAACTTCTTCCCGTGCGTCCAATTCCGATATGAACAAACGAATGTCCGCGGCAGGCTGGATCCTGCTCGCGATGGCGGCCGGCATCCTGATCGGCTACATGATCTATACGCAGCTGCCGGACAAACAGTCGGCGGCGGAAATCGCCGGCTACATCTCGCTGGTGTCCGACGTGTTCCTGCGGCTGATCAAGATGGTGATCGGCCCGCTGGTGTTCTCGACGCTGGTCGTCGGCATCGCGCACATGGGCGACGCGTCGTCGGTGGGCCGCGTGTTCGTGAAGGCGCTCGGCTGGTTCTTCACCGCGTCGCTGATCTCGCTGCTGCTCGGCCTGCTGATGGCGAACCTGCTGCGCCCCGGTGAAAATCTCGGGCTGCCGCTGCCGGATATCGGCGCATCCGCGCATCTCGCGACGTCCAAGTTCACGCTGAAGGATTTCGTCGGCCACATGGTGCCGAAGTCGATCGCCGAGGCGATGGCGAACAACGAGATCCTGCAGATCGTCGTGTTCTCGATGTTCTTCGGCGTGGCGCTCGCGTCGCTCGGCGAACGCGGCAAGATCCTCGTCGCGGCGATCGACCAGCTCGCGCACGTGATGCTGAAGATCACCTGCTACGTGATGAAGCTTGCGCCGCTCGCGGTGCTGGCGGCGATGGCGTCGACCGTCGCGATCAACGGCCTGTCGATCCTGCTGAAGTTCGCGGTGTTCATGGGCGACTTCTACCTGAGCCTGTTCCTGCTATGGGGCACGCTGGTCGTGGCCGGCCTGTTGTTCCTCGGCCGCCGTGTGTTCAAGCTGCTGGCGCTGATCAAGGAAGCGTTCATGCTGTCGTTCGCGACCGCGAGTTCGGAAGCCGCGTATCCGAAGATTCTCGATGCGCTCGACCGTTTCGGCGTGCGCCGCAAGATCTCGAGCTTCGTGATGCCGATGGGGTATTCGTTCAACCTCGACGGCTCGATGATGTACTGCACGTTCGCGTCGCTGTTCATCGCGCAGGCCTATGGCATACACCTGTCGCTCGGCACGCAGGTCACGATGCTGCTGATCCTGATGCTGACGTCGAAAGGCATGGCCGGCGTGCCGCGCGCGTCGCTCGTCGTGATCGCCGCGACGCTGCACCAGTTCAACATCCCGGAAGCCGGGCTGCTGCTGATTCTCGGCGTCGATACGTTCCTCGACATGGGCCGTTCGGCCACGAACGCGGTGGGCAACTCGATCGCCAGCGCGGTGGTCGCGAAATGGGAAGGCGAGCTGATGCCGGAAGCAGAAGCCGAAGCGAATGCGGCGCGGCTGGATGCGGAAGCCGAAGCACGCATGAACGAGGCGGTTCGCGATACGGATCGCGTCACCTCTGGCTGAAGCGGAGCCTCGGGTCGAATCCCGGGCTTTCAGGCCGCCTCGGCGGGGCGAGCCGCGTCGATGCACGCGGCCAGCACCATCGCGGCGGCGTTGCCCGGCGTCGAGCCGAGCAATTGCGGCGCGTAGACGCTGTCGCCGATCTCGATCGGCTGCCCCGACAGCGCGCACACGCCGCGCTTGCGCGTGGTGAACAGCCGCCACTTCTGATAACCGTAGTGCCCGGTGCACGCGTCGCGCCATGAAATCATCACGGTGTCGGCCGTGGGCCGCTCGAGCACGCTGATGGACGGCTTGCTCGTTGCGTCCCACGACGGCAGCCGGTCGCGCGTGACGCTGCGTCGCCGCGGCACGCCCCACGAGACGGACGGCATGTCGAAGCTGCTGATCGCGGCGACGGTCATGAGCCAGGGCGCTAAACGGTTGTTCATGTCAGTTTTCCTCGAAACGTTATGCAACACCGCCACGCGCGGTATCACGAGAGCCGGATGCGCGGCTGCACGCAGCCGTTGATCCGTTCGGCGATCCACAGCAGGGTCGCCTTGGAGAAGCCGTGCAGCGCCTGCTGGTGCCGCCGGTAGAGCATCAGGTGGCTGAACTGCGCGAAACGCCCCTGGATGAAGCCGCCGCGAAAGAACCCGAACTGCCCGAGCGTGCCGAACGCGTCGTAGTCGCTGATCGACACGAGCGCGCCGAAATCGTGGAACGCGAACGGCGGAATCGGCGTGCCGTCGAGCCATGCGGGCAGGTGCTTCGCGAGATGCTCGGCCTGCTGCGTCGCGACTTGCGCGGTGGGCGGCAGCGGCCGTTCCTGGCCGTCGGGCAGCAGGCTCGCGCAGTCGCCGATCGCGAACACGTGCTCGTCGCCCGTGGCCTGCAGCGTCGGCCCGACGACGATCTGGTTCGCGCGATTCGTGTCGAGCCCGCCGAGTGCCTGCATGAAATCGGGCGCCTTCACACCGGCCGCCCACACCATCAGGTCCGCTTCCGCAAACGAACCGTCGCCGTAGTGAAAGCCGTTTGCGTCGGCCGACGTGACGCGGGTGGACGTCAGCACATGAAAGCCGATCTGTTCGAGCCGCCGCTGCGCCGATGCGGAAATCCGCGGCGGAAACGCGGCGAGGATGCGCGGGCCGCTCTCGAGCAGCGTGAGCTGCAGCCGCTCGCGCACCGTCGCGTCGCCGTACGCCTGTGCCACTTCCAGCAAGCGGCTCAGCTCCGCCGCGAGTTCCACGCCGGTCGCGCCCGCGCCGACGATCGCGACGCGGAACGGCTCGTCGCGCGCGATGCTGCGAAATACGCGCACCCGCAACGCCTCGTTGAAGGTCTCGGCCTGCTTCTGGCTGTCGATGAAATAGCAGTGCTCGCGCACGCCCGGCACGCCGAAATCGTTGGCCTGGCTGCCGAGCGCGAGGATCAGCACGTCGTATTCGAGTTCGCGCGCCTCGAGCACGAGTTCGCCGTCCTGCGAGCGGATCTCGCCGAGCTGCACGCGGCGGCGCGCGCGATCGAGCCCCGTCAGTTCGCCGGGCTGGTACGAATAGCCATGATCACGCGCATGGGCGAGGAAGATCACCTGCTGCTGCTGCACGTCGCGCGTACCGGCCGCGATCGTGTGCAGCATCGGCTTCCAGATGTGGGTCGGGCTGCGGTCGACGACGGTCACCTGGGCGCGCCCGGACCGGCCGAGGCGTTCGCCCAGGCGGGTGGCGAGCTGCAGTCCGGCGATCCCGCCGCCGACGATGACGATGCGTATAGGGGTTGTCATGAATAAATCATCACGTGATGAATAATGTATGATCCTAGCGCTTCCCGGCTTCGCGTGTCAACGGAGCGGGGCAGGTCACCCGGTGTTCGGCGTCGCTCGAGCGGGGCCGGAACAGGGGTATTCGAATCATTCAAGGAGAGCAGGGAAGACGTGGCTGAAGTCACTGAGCGCGCGCCGGCCAAGCGGCGTATGCGAGGGCGGCCGCTGGCCGGGGCGTCCGTGGGGCCGGACGTGATATTGCGGGCCGCGCGCCGCACGTTTGCGAAGCGCGGCTACGACGCCACGAGCGTGCGCGAAGTCGCGCGCGAGCTGGGCGTCGACGCGGCGCTGATCGCACACCATTTCGGTACCAAGGAAACGTTGTGGCTGGCGGTCGTCGAGCAGATCGCCGAACTGGCCGAGCCGATGTTCGACGCGCTGCGCGCGTTGCGCACGTCGTCGCTGCCGCAACGCGACCGTGTACGGCGCGCGATCGAGCTGTGTGTCGACCACGAGTTCGACGAGCCCGACCTGGGCATGTTCTTCTCGACGGCGGCGACCGAGGTGGGCGGGCGGCTCGACCGGCTGCAGGCGCGGCTCGTGCGTCCGTATTACGACGTGATGTTCCCGCTGCTGTCGGAGGCGGTAGAGGCCGGTGTGATTCGCCCGGTCGAGCCGACGGTGCTGTTCTTCATGATCGCGAGCGCGATCGGCACAACTGTGTCATACAGTCACATGATGCTGGAGTACACGTCGCTGCCCACGCGGCAGGACGCGTTCCGGCAGGCCGTGGTGGACATTGCGTTCAACGTCGTCGGCGGCTGAGCACGGCGCGCGTGACGCGCGCGGTCACGTCGCCAGCACCAGCCCCAGTTCGCGCACCGCGCTTCGTGCGGTCTCGCGCAACGCATCGACGAGCGGCGAGGGCGTCCGGTACGCGATCGCCAGCTCGTACGCGAGCGGGCTGCCCGCATCCTTCAGTTCGCAGAACGTAATGCCTTGCGGCTGCATCGGCACGAACAGGCGCGGCATCAGCGCGACGCCGATGCCGCCCGCGACGAGCCCGGCCGTCGTCTGCATCTGGCGCGGCTGCTGGACGATGCGCGGCGCGAAGCCGGCCTGCGCGCATGCGGTCACGATCAGCGCGTGCATGCCGGGCCCGTGGTGCGCGGCAAACATGACCCACGGTTCGTCCGCCAGTTCGGCAAGCGCGATGCGCCGGCGGCGTGCGAGCCGGTGACCGTCGGGCAGCGCGGCGACCATCCGGTCGCGCAGCAGCGGCTCGACGCGCACGTCGCCCGCATCGGCCACCGGCAGCACGACGAGGCCGACGTCCGTGCGGTCCTGGCGCAGCGCGAGTACCTGCTCGGCGGTTGTGCCTTCCTCGAGCTGGAAATCGACGTCCGGATGGCGTTCCTGGAACGCGCGGAGGATCAGCGGCAGCAGCGCGTTGACCGTGCTGTCGACGAAACGCAACCGTAGCGTGCCGCCGAGGCCGGCGCCCGCGCGGCGGGCCACGGCCACCGCGCGCTCGGCCTGTTCGAGCGCGCGCCGTGCTTCGAGCAGGAACGCGTCGCCGGCCGGCGTGAGCGCCGTGCCGCGGTTGTCGCGCTCGAACAGCACGACGCCCAGCTCGTCCTCGAGCTTGCGGATCGCCGCGCTGAGCGGCGGCTGCGCCATGTGCAGCCGCTCGGCCGCGCGCCGGAAGCTGAGCGTCTCGGCGATCGCGATGAATTGCCTGAACTGGCGTAGATCGATCATGCGATACCTTTCGCGTATCAGTGGATCATCGAATTCGTATTTTACCTATCACACTGTGCTGCCCAGAATGGCCTTGTCATCAACGGTCGACATTCGGGAGGGCAGGTCATGACAGGGATCGAACAGCAGCGAACGGCAATCGTCACGGGCGGGTCGAGCGGGATCGGCTTTGCGATCGCGCGCCGGCTGGTGGAAGACGGGTATCGCGTCGCGATCGTCGGGCGCGACGCGGCACGGCTGGAAGCGGCCGTCGCGCGGCTTGGCGGCGCGGCGATCGGGCAGACCGCCGACCTGAGCGTGAGACGGGAGGCGGGGGCGGCGGTGGCCGCGATCATCGAGCAGTGGTCTTGCATCGATGTGCTGGTCAACAACGCAGGGCTGACCGGCCGCGTCGGCGCGGATACCGAGGCGGGCGAGGCCGAGCGCGTGTGGGACGCCGTGCTCGACGCGAACCTGAAAAGCCTGTTCGTGACGACCATGGCTGTGCTGCCGCACCTGGCCGAGCGCGCCGCGAGGATCGTCAACATCGGTTCGATCGCGGCGCGCGCCGGCAGCCTGCTGCCGGGTGGCCTGGCGTATGCGGCGGCGAAGGCCGGCGTCGAAGGGTTCACCGTCGCGCTCGCGCGCGAACTCGGGCCGCGCGGCGCAACGGTCAATACGGTTGCGCCCGGCTATATCGCCGACACGCGCTTCTTCGGCGAAAGGGGCGTCGTGCCGGCCATTGCCGCGACGATCCGCGAGCAGACGCCGGCCGGCCGCGCCGGGCATCCGGACGATATCGCGGATGCGGTCGCGTGGCTCGCCGGGCCGCGTGCATCGTTCGTCACCGGTGCGACGATCGCGGTGAACGGCGGCTGGCGGGTCGGGTGACGCAATCTACCCAGGTGGCCGGATGCGGTGGCATCGCGCGCCACGCCCGGCCCGCCGGTCATTCGATATCCACGGGAGGCTTGTCGCCGAGCCAGCGCCGCGCGCCGGGCCCGTTGCGGCCCGCGCGGTCCTCCGGGTTCGTCAGCTTGCAGCGCTTCAGCGACAGGCAGCCGCAGCCGATGCATTCGTCGAGGTTGATGTACAGGCGCTGCAACTCCTCGATCCGGCTCGCGACGCGCTGCTTCCAGCCGCGTGACAGCCGCTGCCAGTCCTTGTTGCTCGGCGCTGTGTCCTCGGGAAGGCTGACGAGCTGCTCGGCGATCTCGTCGAGCGAATAGCCGATCTTCTGCGCGAATACGATGAACGCGATCAGCCGCAGCACCGCGCGCGAATAGTGGCGATGGCTCGAGCCGTTGCGGTGCGACTTGATGAGCCCGCGCGTCTCGTAGAACCGTAGTGTCGATGCCGGCACGCCGCTGCGTGCGGCCACTTCGCGGATCGACATCAGCGGCCATTTCGGTGTTTCCTGGATACCCATGTCGCCCCTCCGGGAAAACTTGACTTGAAGTTAACTTCAACTTTTATGCTACGCGGCAGTTTAACCCGTCGCGAGGCATCATGCTCTCCTTTTCCCTACGCAGGACGTCGCCTTTGGGCGCGGCCTGTGCACTGCTGCTGGCGTTGTCGGGCTGTCACGACGGCAAAGGCGCATCGTCGGCCCAATCCCTTCCGGAAGTCGGCGTCGCCACGATCGCGCCGCGCACGATCCGCCTCGCGGACGAATTCAACGGACGCGTCGAAGCGGTCGACGCGGTCGAACTGCGGCCGCGCGTGAGCGGCTACCTGCAGCGCGTCGCCTACAAGGAAGGCGACCTGGTCGCGCAGGGCGCGCTGCTGTTCGAGATCGACCCGCGCCCTTACCGGATCGCGCTCGATCGCGCGAACGCGCAGCTGCAACGGGCCCGTGCGGCCGCGAGCCTCGCGAACGTGCAGCTCAAGCGCGTGCAGACGCTGATCGATGCGCATGCGACGTCGCAGGAAGAACTCGACAACGCGCGCGCCACGGCCGAGCAGGCGCGTGCGGACCTGCAGGCGGCCGACGCGGCCGTCGCCGACGCGAAGCTCAATCTCGGCTTCACCGAAGTGCGCGCGCCGATTGCGGGGCGCGTCGGCCGCGCGGTCGCCACCGTCGGCAACCTCGCGCGCGCGGACGACACACTGCTGACGACGGTCGTGTCGCAGAACCCCGTCTACGTGTATTTCGACTGCGACGAACAGAGCTACCTGCGCTACAACGCGCGGCGCGCCGATCCGAAACATCGCGCGATCGGCGCCGATCCGGTGCGCGTGGGCCTCGCGAACGAGACGGGTTTCCCGCACGCGGGCACCGTCGACTTCCTCGACAACCGGCTCGATCCGCAGACCGGCACGATCCGCGCGCGCGTGCGGCTGCCGAATGCGGACCATACGTTTACGCCGGGCCTGTATGCGCGCGTGCAACTCGTCAGCGGCCGCGACCAGGATGCGCTGCTCGTCGACGACAAGGCCGTGCTCACCGACCAGGATCGCAAGTACGTGTATGTGATCGGGCCCGGCGACAAGGCGCTGCGCCGCGACGTGACGATCGGCCGCGGGGTGGAGGGCGAGCGGATCATCGAGAAGGGGATCCAGGCGGGCGACCGCGTGGTCGTCGACGGCATGCAGCGGATCTACTATCCGGGCGCGCAGGTGAAGCCGAAGACGCTGCCCGCACGCGCCGACGCCGGTGCCGGCAATGGCGCGGGCGACGGGCCGGGCAACGGCACGCAGGCCGTCGCCGATGCCGGCGCGCCGGCCGCGCAGTGACGGGAGACAGCCAATGGATTTCTCCCGATTCTTCATCGACCGGCCGATCTTCGCGGTCGTGCTGTCGATCGTCATCTTCGCGATCGGCCTGATCTCGATCCCGATGCTGCCCGCCGGCGAATACCCGGAAGTCGTGCCGCCGAGCGTCGTCGTGCGCGCGACGTATCCGGGCGCGAACCCGAAGGAAATCGCCGAATCGGTCGCCGAACCGCTGGAAGAGGCGATCAACGGCGTCGAAGGCATCATGTACATGAAGTCGGTTGCCGGGTCGGACGGCAGCCTGCAGGTGGTCGTCACGTTCCTGCAGGGCGTCGATCCCGACACGGCCGCCGTGCGCGTGCAGAACCGCGTGAGCCAGGCGCTGTCGCGCCTGCCCGACGAGGTGCGCCAGTACGGCGTGACCACGCAGAAGCAGTCGCCCACGCCGCTGATGTACGTGAGCCTCTATTCGCCGGACAACAGCCGCGATTCGCTGTACCTGCGCAACTACCTGACGCTGCACGTGAAGGACGAGCTGTCGCGGCTCACGGGCGTCGGCGACGTCGGCCTGTCAGGCTCCGGTGACTATGCGATGCGGCTGTGGCTCGACCCGAACCGGCTCGCGTCGCGCGGGCTGACCGCGAGCGACGTGATTGCCGCCGTGCGCGAGCAGAACGTGCAGGTGTCGGCCGGCCAGCTCGGCGCGGAGCCGTCGCCGAAGAAGAACGACTTCCTGCTGTCGATCAACGTGCGCGGCCGGTTGCGCACGGCGCAGGAGTTCGGCGACATCGTGCTGCGCACCGGCGACGACGGGCAGGTCGTGAAGCTGTCCGACGTCGCGCGCATCGAGCTCGGCGCAGGCGACTACACGCTGCGCTCGTATTTCAACGACAAGCCATCGGCGGTGGTCGGCATCTTCCTGTCGCCGGGCGCGAACGCGCTCGAGGTCGCGAAGGCCGTGTATGCGAAATTCGACGAACTGTCGAAGCGCTTCCCGCCCGGCGTCGCGTACCGGCCCGTGTGGGATCCGACGGTGTTCGTGCGCGAATCGATCCGCGCGGTGCAGCACACGCTGATCGAGGCCGTCGTGCTGGTCGTGCTCGTCGTGATCCTGTTCCTGCAGACGTGGCGCGCGTCGATCATCCCGCTCGTCGCCGTGCCCGTGTCGGTGGTCGGCACGTTCGCGTGGCTCTATCTGCTCGGCTATTCGATCAACACGCTGACGCTGTTCGGGCTCGTGCTCGCGATCGGGATCGTCGTCGACGATGCGATCGTGGTCGTCGAGAACGTCGAGCGCAACATCGCGCAGGGCCTGAGCCCGCGCGACGCCGCGCACCAGGCGATGCGCGAGGTGTCGGGGCCGATCGTCGCGATCGCGCTCGTGCTGTGCGCGGTATTCGTGCCGATGGCGTTCATGTCCGGTGTCACGGGCCAGTTCTACCGGCAGTTCGCGGTGACGATCGCGATCTCGACGGTGATCTCCGCGATCAACTCGCTGACGCTGTCGCCCGCGCTCGCCGCGAAGCTGCTGCGTCCGCACGATGCGCCGAAGGATGCGCTGACGCGCGGGCTCGATCGCGCGTTCGGCTGGCTGTTCCATCCGTTCAACCGCTTCTTCGACCGCAGTTCCGATCGCTATCACGGCTTCGTCGGCCGCACGCTGAAGCGGCGCGGCGTGGTGTTCGCGGTCTATGCGGCGCTGCTCGCGGCCACCGCGCTGCTGCTCAACGCGGTGCCGGGCGGCTTCATCCCCGTGCAGGACAAGCTGTACCTGTTCGCGGGCGCGAAGCTGCCGGAAGGCGCGTCGCTCGCGCGCACCAGCGAGGTGACCGAGCAGATGACGAAGATCGCGCTCGGCACCGACGGTGTCGAAATGATGCCGGCCTTTGCCGGGCTGAATGCGCTGCAGGGCGTGAATACGCCGAACATCACGAACTCGTACGTGATCCTGAAGCCGTTCGACCAGCGCCACCGCAGCGCCGCGCAGATCAATGCGGACCTGAACGCGCGCTTCGCGGCCATCGGCGGCGGCATCACCTATGCGCTGATGCCGCCGCCGATCCAGGGCCTCGGCAACGGCTCGGGCTACTCGCTGTACCTGGAGGACCGCGGCGGGCTCGGCTACGGGGCCTTGCAGAACGCGCTCACCGCGTTCCAGGGCGCGGTCGCGAAGACGCCGGGGATGAGCTACCCCGTCAGTTCGTACCAGGCGAACATCCCGCAGCTCGAGGTGAAGGTCGACCGGTTGAAGGCGAAGGCGCAGGGTGTCGCGCTGACCGACCTGTTCAGCACGCTGCAGGTCTATCTCGGCTCGATGTACGTGAACGACTTCAACCTGTTCGGCCGCGTGTACCGCGTGATGGCGCAGGCGGATGCCGGCCACCGGCAGACGGCCGCCGACATCGCGAACCTGCGCACGCGCAACGCGAAGGGCGAGATGGTGCCGATCGGCTCGATGGTGACGGTGGCGCCCGCATACGGGCCCGACCCGGTCGTTCGCTACAACGGCTATCCGGCCGCGAACCTGATCGGCGATGCCGATCCGAAGGTGATGTCGTCGTCGCAGGCGATCGAGAAACTGCAGCAGATCGCGAAGGACGTGCTGCCGCCGGGCATCACGCTCGAATGGACCGATCTCAGCTACCAGCAGGTCACGCAGAGCAACGCGGCGATCGTCGTGTTCCCGCTCGCGGTGATGCTCGTGTTCCTGGTGCTCGCGTCGCTGTACGAGAGCTGGACGCTGCCGCTCGCGGTGATCCTGATCGTGCCCGTGTGCATCTGCGCCGCGCTGTTCGGCGTGTGGCTGTCGGGCGGCGACAACAACGTGTTCGTGCAGGTCGGTCTCGTCGTGCTGATGGGGCTGGCGTGCAAGAACGCGATCCTGATCGTCGAGTTCGCTCGCGAGCTCGAAATCCAGGGCAAGGGCGTGATCGAAGCCGCGCTCGAAGCGTGCAAGCTGCGGCTGCGCCCGATCGTGATGACGTCGGTCGCGTTCATCGCGGGCTCGGTGCCGCTGCTGATCGGCGGCGGCGCGGGCAGCGAAGTGCGCGCGGCCACCGGCATCACCGTGTTCGCGGGGATGCTGGGCGTCACGCTGTTCGGGCTGTTCCTGACGCCCGTGTTCTATGTGGCGATCCGCAAGCTCGCGGGCGGCACGCCGGCCGTGTGGAGCGAACACCACGGCACCCTCGAAGGAGAAAACCGATGAGCGCCGCTTTTCGTCTTTCCGCGCTCGCGATGTCGGTGACGCTCGCCGCGTGCGCGGTCGGCCCCGATTTCAAGCGACCCGACACGGCTACGGCCGCGCGGTTCGCGCGCGATGCGCGTTCGGCGCCGCCGTCCGGTACGACGCCGGAGACGCCGCCCGACGCGTCGGCCGATGCCGATGCCGCGTTCTGGCGCGGTTTCGGCGATCCGGTGCTGACGCAGTTGATCGACACGGCGCTCGCGGCGAACCAGGATCTGCAGGTCGCCGTGTCGCGCTACGACGCATCGAATGCGCTGCTGTCGCAGGCCACGTTCGATCGTTACCCGACGATCACCGCGAGCGGGCAGATCGGCCATCAGCTGATGAGCAAGGACCAGGCGTTCGGCGCGCCGCGCAGCCAGCGCGATACGCCGATGTCCAGCGTCGGCATCAATGCGGCGTGGGAGCTCGACCTGTTCGGCCGCGTGCGTCGTTCGATCGAGTCGCAGCGTGCGGAAACGGCCGCCAGCGCGGCGGACGTGCGCGCGGTGCGCGTCGCGATCGCCGGCGAGGTGGCAAGCACGTACGTCGATCTGCGCGGCTCGCAGGAGCGGCTGCGGATTGCGCGCGAGAACGCCGACAACCAGAAGCAGACGCTCGCGCTGATCAATGCGCGCGTCGGCGCGGGGCGCGGCTCCGAACTCGATGCGGCGCGGGCGCGCGCGCAGTACGAATCGACGACGTCGCGGATCGCCGTGTACGAAGCGGCGATCGGCGTCGACGAGCACCGGCTCGCGGTGCTGACGGGGCAGACGCCGGACGCGCTGATCGGCCGCTTCGATCTCCCGAAGGCAGCCGTGTCGGCGGGCACACCGGTGCCGCTGCCGGCGCTGACCGCGGACATCGATCCCGGCACGCCGGGCGACCTGCTGCGGCGGCGGCCCGACGTCGCGGCCGCCGAGGCGCGGCTGCACGCGGCGACCGCACGCGTCGGCGTCGCGACGGCCGACCTGTTCCCTCGCTTCACGTTGTCGGGGCTGCTCGGCAGCGCGACGAGCAGCTACGGGTTCTTCCGCGCGGGCAGCGACACGAACCTGATCGCGCTCGGCATCGACTGGTCGTTCCTCGACGTCGGCCGCGTGCGTGCACGGATCGCCGCGAGCGATGCGGAAGCGGCCGGGCAGCTCGCGCAGTACCGGCAGACCGTGCTCGGGGCGCTGGAGGAAACGGAGAACACGCTGCTGCGCGTCGCCCGCACGCGTGACGAGACGGGCCATCTCGTGCAGGCCGCGACCGACAGCGCGCGTGCCGCGCAACTGGCGCAGGCGCGGTTTTCGGCGGGCGCGATCGACTACTACGAAGTGCTCGACGCGCAACGCACGCTGCTGCAGGCGCAGGATGCGGCGGCCGACGGGCAGATGCGCAGCGCGGCGTCGACAGTGGCGCTGTACAAGGCACTGGCGGGCGGCTGGCCGTCGGGAACGGGGCAGGGCCCGCAGCAAGGCCCGCTCGCGCAGGCGGGGCAGTAACGCGGGCGGGACGGTGGCGCGGCAGGCCGGGCCATCCCGCCTGCCGCGCACCGCGTGAATACACGCTGGCCGGATCGACCTTGTCGATGTCGATGCCGTAACGCCGGATGGCTTCGCCTACCTTGGTGCGCGGTATCACGCCGTCGTCGGCGAGCGCCTTCAGCGCCGCGATCACGATGAAGTGCCGATCGACCTCGAAGAACGTGCGCAGCGCGTCGCGCGTGTCCGAGCGGCCGAAGCCGTCGGTGCCGAGCGACACGAAGCGCCGGCCGTCGACGAACGCGCGGATCTGGTCGCCGACGATCTTCTACAGCACCGCGGCCGACTGGTAAGTCGCGATATGCCCGCCGACGTTCGAAAGCCGTCCGGCGCGCAGCACCATCACCATCGCGTTCCAGCGGATCATCGCATTCAGGCGCCGCGCGAGCGCAAGATCGCCCGGATAGGCCGGCTGCCGTTCGCGCGGCACCGTGTTCATGTACGCGGTCGTCACGCGGCCGTGCAGGTCGCCGTGGCGGGCCGCGTCGAGGTCGGACAGCTGGTCGAGCAGGTAGTGCGCGCGCGGGCGGCCTTCGAGCGCGATCACGGATTCGAGCGCATCGAGCCATTCGCGGGTTTCCTCCGGATCGATGTCGGGTAGCGTGAGAGGCGCGGTCATGCAATGTCTCCAGAAGCATAAGGCTGCGCGGGGCGACGGTCGTGGCGCCGCGTCGCGCGACGGAACGCCCGCCGGTCGATGGGCATATAGTTGCAATTGCAATCGTATGAAGGCAATTGTTATCGAGGTAAAATTTAATTGCAACTGCAATTCAACGAGAGGAACGACCTGACATGAGCGCACCCGAACCCGATCTGTGGTTCTCGTTCGTCCGCGCGCACCGGACGATGATTCGCGAGATCGAGCGCCGCCTCGCGGCGGCCGGCCTGCCGGCCTATGCGTGGTACGACGCGTTGTGGGGGCTCGAAAGCGGGCCCGACGGCACGCGCCGCATGCACGAGCTGGCCGACGTGCTCGCGATCGAGCGCTACAACCTCACGCGGCTCGTCGACCGGCTCGAACAGGAGGGGCTCGTCACGCGTGCCCGTTCGGCGGACGACGGCCGCGCCGCCTATGCGAGCATCACCGACAAGGGGCGGACGCTGCGCAAGAAGATGTGGAAGGTGTACCAGTCGACGGTCGCGGAACTCTTCCTCGATCAGTTCGGCGGCAAGGATCAGGCGGCGATAGCCGCCGCGCTCGATCGTGCGACCGCCGCGGCGCGCGAGGCGGGAGCCGACGCGAAGTAGCGGCGATCGGCCCGCGCGTCAGCCGCTCGCACAGCGGCGCATCGCCTGCGCGGCCCAGTCGGCCAGCAGGCGATGCGCGACCGCGGCAATCCAGCGCGCACTCGGCACGCGTGGGCCGGAGCCCGGGCCGGCCAGATCCGCGCCGAGCGCCGCGAAGCGGGCCGGTACGAACGCGCCGATCTGCGCGGCGACGTGCCTCGCATAGCCCGTCACCGCGAGCACTGGCGTGCGGCTGTCGCCGAAGCATCGGCGCACATGCGCGATCTGCGGTTCGTCGTGCGGATGCAGCAGGTTCCACCGGTCGGCTACATGACCGTCGCGGGCGAGCTGCGTGTAGCTCGGGCAGCTCCAGATCATCGAATCGATGCGCCATTCGTCGTGCAGCAGGTCGGCCGCCTCCATCACCTGCACGAGCGTGCTGCCCGCGCCGCACAGCCGGATCTGCGCAGCCGCGCCGGCTGCCGCGCGCCGGCCGGCCCGCACCATGCCGCTGAATGCATCGCGGGCCGCCGTGGCCGATAGCGGATTCGCGTCGGGTACGGGGTCGTCGTGGCTTGCGAGATAACAGAATCCCGGCTGACCGGCGACATAACGTGTGCGCAGCGCATGGCGCAGGATCGCGATCGCCTCATGGCCCGACGCCGGGTCGTATGGCGTGCACGCGGGGTTCGCGGCCAGCCAGTGCGGGACGTCGGGCGTCACGCCTTTCGGCCAGGACGACGCGATCGTTTCCGCATCGTTGACGAAGATCCCGCGATCGAAGGTTTCGACCGACGCCAGCCGCAGCCGGTCGGTCGCGCGCGCATGCAGCAGGTACAGCAGCGGCTTCTCGAACCGCTTGCGCGCATCGAGAAACCGTAGCGGCCATGCACTGATGCGGCGATGTGCGTCCGCGTCCGCAGACGGCTCCCGCGCATCGGCTCGCACGATCCAGACACGTTCCGATGTCGCCGCATCGCGTTCGAGGCAATCGGCGGCCGCGCGCATCGCGCCGAGCGGCGACACCGCACGGCCACGCGGCGCGAGCCGCTGCGTGATCAGCCTGTCGAGGCAGGCCGCCGCGGCGCGGCGGGTGTCGGGTGTCCGCACGGGCGGACCGGATCGCGCAGTCTGCATATCCCTCCTTCGAGTACTGGCATGTCGCCGGGGCTATCGGTTTCGACATAGGATTGCAATTGCAACGATTGTAGTTGCAACGATAACCGGAAGACAAGGACCGACATGATCTCGACGCATCCCCTCACGTTTTATACGGCCAACACGCCGAACGGGCACAAGATCGCCATTTACCTGGAAGAGGCCGGGCTCGCATACGACTGCGTGCACGTGAATCTTTCCGCCGGCGAGCAGCGCAGCGCGGCGTTTCTTGCGATCAACCCGAACGGCAAGATCCCGGCCATCGTCGACCACGACGCCGGGCTGACCGTGTTCGAATCCGGCGCGATCCTGAGCTATCTCGCCGCGAAGACGGGCGTTCTGCATCCCGACACGCTGGCCGAGCGCACGGCCGTCCAGCAATGGCTGCATTTCCAGATCGGCGGGATCGGGCCAATGCTCGGCCAGCTCTGGTGGTTCCTGCATGCATCGAAGACGGTCAATGCGCAAGCGCTTGAGCGCTACCGGAACGAGGCGCGGCGTCTCTATGGGGTCGTGAACGGCCGCTTGGCGGAATCGGCGTATCTCGCGTCGCCGCGCTACTCGATCGCCGACATCGCCGCGTTTCCGTGGCTGCGCGCGGCGCCCGAACTCGATCTCGATCTGGCCGACTATCCGCACGTCGAGCGCTGGCTCGCCGGCATCGAGGCGCGGCAAGCCGTTCAGCGGGGCCTGATCGCATGCCGCGCGCCGGCGGCGGAGGGCGCGCACTGACCTCGCATCGCCCGCGCCGTACGGATGGCGCGGGCGCCGGCCGCTGGCCTGCCGGGAAACATTGTTCTCCTTCGTCGTAAACGTCTCGAATGCGTGATATTTGCGCCGCGCGATCCGGTTTAGAGTGGCCGCGAATCGATGACGATGTGTCGTATCGCCGCAGCACCGGGCGGTACAGACGCACCAGAGGAGTGGGAGACAAATGAGTGAAGGCAGGATTACGCAGGTCGAGTCGTTCGGTTTCGAGCGCATTCCCGATGCATCGCGCTATGCGCGGCCGATCGATCTGTTCAGGTTGCTGTTCGGCGGCTGCAATACGTTTTCAACATCGGTGCTCGGCAGTTTTCCCGTGCTGGTCGGGCTGTCGTTCAAGGCGGGTGTCTGCGCGATCGTGATCGGCGTGCTCGCCGGCACCTGCATCCTCGCGCCGATGAGCCTGTTCGGCCCGCGCAACGGGACGAGCGACCCGGTGTCGTCCGGCGCGCATTTCGGCATCCACGGCCGGATCGTCGGCTCGTTCCTCGCGCTGCTCACGTCGATCGCGTTCTTCTCGCTCGCGGTGTGGAGCTCGGGCGACGCGCTCGTCGGCGGCGCGCACGACATGGTCGGCGTGCCGGTCAACGGCTTCACGCTCGGCGCGGCGTACATGGTGTTCGCGGTGCTCGTGCTGATCGTCTGCATCTACGGCTTCCGCTTCATGCTGTGGGTCAACAAGATCGCCGTGTGGGCCGCGAGCGTGCTGTTCGTCGCGGGCCTGTTCGCGTTCGCCGGCCTGTTCGACGTGAGCTATGCCGGCACGGTGCAGCAGGGCAGCGCGGGCTTCTGGGCCGCGTTCGTCGGCGCGGTGCTGGTGGCGCTGAGCAACCCGGTTTCGTTCGCGTCGACGCTCGGCGACTGGGCGCGCTACATCCCGCAGAGCACACCGAAGCATCGCGTGATGGGCGCCGTGTTCGCCGCGCAGATCGCGACCTTCGTACCGTTCTTCTTCGGCCTCGCGACCGCGACGATCATTGCGACGAAGGCGCCCGCGTTCATCGCGTCGAACGACTACGTCGGCGGGCTGCTCGCGATCTCGCCGCGCTGGTTCCTGCTGCCGATGTGCCTCATCGCGATCATCGGCGGGATGTCGACCGGCACGACCGCGCTGTACGGCACCGGCCTCGACGTGTCGAGCATGTTCCCGCGCCTGCTGAACCGCGTGCGTGCGACGCTGCTGATCGGCACGATCGCGATCGCGTTCATCTTCGTCGGCCGCTTCTGGTTCAACCTCGTCGAAAGCGTCGCGACGTTCTCGACACTGATCGATACGTTCAGCTGCCCGTGGATGGCGATCATGGTGATCGGCTACGTGACGCGGCGCGGCTACTATCTCGCGGACGACCTGCAGGTGTTCAACCGCGGGCTGCGCGGCGGCCACTACTGGTTCACGCATGGGTGGAACGTGCGCGCGATGGGCGCGTGGCTGCCGGCCGCGTTCGTCGGGCTGTCGTTCGTGAACCTGCCGGGGCAGTTTGTCGGGCCGCTCGGCAACCTCGCGGGCGGGCTCGATCTCAGCGTGCCGGTGTCGCTGGTGGTGGGCGGCGTGCTGTATTTCGTGCTGCTGACGTTGTATCCGGAACCGGATGGCGTGTACGGTCCGCACGGGCGACGCTTCGTGCGTGGCGGTGGGCAGGTGGCGCGCGGCAATGGCGTACCGGCGATCCAGCCGAAGGGATAAGAGCGGCGCGTGGTATGTCGCTTCGCAAATGACGATGCCGCCGCGCGGGAGAGCTGCCGGCGGCATCGTCGTTTTCGGGCGGGTGGTTGCCAGAGGGGCGGCTGTATGCTCCACGCAGCGCCTCGAAAGTGCAAACGAAGACGCCCACCAGGTTGGTGGGCGCGCGTCGACCAGGATACGGTTCAGTGGAACGAACTGCCGGCGAGCATCCCGCCGTCGACGATGTATTCCGACCCGGTGCAATACGCGGATTCGTCGGACGCGAGGAACAGCACGAGATTGGCCACCTCATCGGGCTTGCCGATGCGCGCGATCGGCAAGCCGCTGTAGATCGACGACGGATCGAAATCCGCGAACTCGGGCGGACGTGCCATCACCGTATCGATGCCGCCCGGATGCACCGAGTTCACGCGAATGCCGTAGCGGCCGAATTCGAGCGCGGCGGCCTTCGTCATTCCGCGCACCGCGAACTTGCTCGATACGTATGCGCTGCCGCCCGCGACGCCCTCCATCCCGGCCGTCGACGACACGTTGACGATCGAGCCGCCGCCCGCCGCCTTCAGCGCGCCCAGCGCCGACTTCATGCCGAGCCAGCAGCCGACCTGGTTCACGTCGATCACCTTGCGATAGTCGTCGGGCGAGCACGCTTCGATCGGCACGAGCTTCAGGATCGCCGCGTTGTTCACGAGGATGTCGAGGCGGCCGAACTGCGCGAGCGTCGCATCGACGGCAGCCTGCCAGTCGGCTTCGCGGGTCACGTCGAGATGCTGGAAACGTGCGGCGTCGCCGAGTTCGGCCGCGACGCGCTGGCCGGCTTCGTCCAGCACGTCGGCGATCACCACGCGTGCGCCTTCGGCGACGAATCTGCGCGCTTCCGCTTCGCCCTGGCCGCGGGCACCGCCCGTGATCAGCGCCACCTTGCCTTCGAGTCGTTTCATGCTGCTTTCTCCTGTGAGTGAGAGGGGCGCGCGGGGCCAATTACGCGGAGGCGGCCGCCGCGTCGATGATGCGAACCGGATCGGCACCGTCCCATGCACGGGCCTCGGCGATGCCGCGCGCGATCATGTCGCGCATGCCGGCGCCTTCGATCACTTCGACGCGCACGCCGGGATCGTCGGCGTCGTCGAGATAGGCGACACGCGTGGCCGCGTTGCGCGCGTCGAACACGACACGCAGGCCGCGGCCCGTGAGCTGCGCGAGCGCGGCATCGAGATCGTCGACGACCCACGCGACGTGATGCAGCCCGACGAGCGGCTGGCCGTGCGCATCGCGGTACGGCGAGCGCGCCTCGTTCGTCACGTGAATCAGTTCGATCTGCAGATCGGCGCGATACGCGAGGCCGACGTCCATCGTGACCGTCACGGGTTCGCCGAAGTGATGGCCGTCGAGGCGCACGTTGCGGAATACGGTCCACGGGCCGACGTCGTGGCGTTCGCGCCAGCGCGCGATGCTGCGGTCGAGATCCGCGACCACGTAGCCGATCTGGTCGATGGGGCCGAGCATGGGATCGTTCATGGCGTCTCCGTGGCCGGCACACGTGGGCGTGCCGCGCGATGATTGACGGTCATGATCGCAACAAAGCGCCTGCGGCGTGCCGTCCAAACGGATGAGCCCGCGCGTTTCGTCGTGGCGTGGTGGACGGGTGGGTGCGCCAGCGCGCGACGATGCAGGAATGCGAAGCGGATCGGAGAAGGCGCGCTTCCGGCCGGGCGATCAGCGCGTTACCGCGCGTTCGGCCCCTTGACCGTCAGCCGGCACACGGTTGCCAGCGCAAGCAGGTTCGGGTCGCGTTCGCGCCGGTGCAGGAAGCTCAAGCCGATCGTCTGGCGGATCGTCGGCCCGGCGAGCGGCACGAGCGCGATCTTGTGCGCGAACAGGTCGTGCACGCGGCCGGGCAGCAGCGAGCAGCCGACGCCGCCCGACACGAGATTGATCAGCGAGAAGATGTCGCCCACCCGCATCACGACGTTCGGCGTGACGCCGGCCGAACGAAACGCTTCCGTGAAGCCATGATGCGTCGCGAAGCCTTCGCCGAGCGACACGAACGGCGCGTCGCCGCACGAGCACAGATCGATGGCGTCGTGCCGCGCGTACGGCGAGTCGATCGGCGCGGCGAAGAACATCTCGTCCTCGAACAGCGCGATCGATTCGATCTCGGCATCCGGTTCGGGCAGCGCCATCAGCGTCGCGTCGATCGCGCCTTGCCGGAGCTTGTCGAGCAGGTCGGCGTTCGAGCCGAGCACGAGCTCGGCCTGCAGTTCGGGGCGGCGCTCCTTCAACGCGATCACGACTTCGGGCACGGTGCGGATCGTCAACGAGTAGAGCGAACCGATCTTCAACTGGCCGGCGCCGTAGCCGGCCGCCTCGCGCGTCGAGCGGATCCCGTCCGTCATCGTCTTGAGCACTTCGCCGGCGACGTCGGCGAGCACCTGCGCGGCGTCGGTCGGAATCAGGTTCCGCCCCTCGTGGCGAAACAGCGCGCAGTGCATCCCTTCCTCGAGCGTGTGCAGCGCGCGGTGCACGCTGACCGTGCTGACGCCCAGCGCCTCGGCGGCTTTCGCGAGGCTGCCCGCTTCCATGAAGGCGAGCAGCACCTCGAGCTTGCGGAACGTGATCTCTTCGTTGATGCGGTTGCGCATGGTGCGGGCGGCGGGAAGGGCGGCCGACGATTCTGCCGCAGAACCGAGGCTGCAACAATGCGCGGATTTCCGGGGTTTCCGCGTGGCGGCGCCCGGCGGGGCAACATTTAATCTCCGGCTAATCATCTGCCGCGGGTATTAATTGATGCGGGTTTTCGGCGTCCCTATGATCGTTTCACGCCGGTCGTACGGGCAGGCCGTGAGGTTCCGATGGTGCGGGCCCGTGCCTGCGCCCGCGCGTTGCCGCCGGCGATACGAACAGCCGGTTCGCCCATGCGTGTCACGCAACACGGCACGCATGCGGCGCGGCGCCATGAGACTGCAGGAGACTAGCATGCGCGACTCACGTCGGAACTCGCGGCATCGGCAGGTGATTGCCGCTGTCGTCGGCAACACCCTCGAGTGGTACGACTTCATCGTTTACGGTTTCTTCTCCGGCATCATCGCGCGGCTGTTCTTTCCCGCCGAGAGCCAGTACGCGTCGCTGCTGATGTCGCTTGCGACCTTCGGCGTCGGCTTCTTCATGCGCCCGGTGGGCGGCATCCTGCTCGGGCTCTATGCGGACCGCAAGGGCCGCAAGGCCGCGATGCAGCTCATCATCTTCCTGATGACGCTGTCGATCGCGCTGATCACGTTCGCGCCGTCGTACGCCGTGATCGGCCCGGCGGCGCCCATCCTGATCGTCGTCGCGCGGCTGCTGCAGGGGTTCGCGACGGGCGGCGAATACGCGAGCGCGACCGCGTTCCTCGTGGAAAGCGCGCCGGAAAACCGGCGCGGGCTGTACGGATCATGGCAACTGATCGGCCAGTGTCTCGCGGTGTTCTCCGGTGCAGCGATGGGCGCGTGGGCCACGCAGTCGCTGTCGGACGCGGCGCTGCATAGCTGGGGCTGGCGCGTGCCGTTCGCGCTCGGGCTGCTGATCGGGCCGGTCGGCCTGTGGATCCGCCGGCACATGGAGGAGACCGAGGCGTTCGTCGCCGCGAGCAAGTCGACCGTCGAGCCGCCGGCGAGCGTGTCCGGCGTGCTACGCGACAACCTGCGCGGCGTGCTGGTGTCGATGGGGCAGACGATCACCGGTACGGCCGTGTTCTACGTGATGCTCGTCAACATGCCCACGTTCGTGCACAAGACCTTCGGGCTGCCGCTCGACCAGGTGTTCAAGGTGCAGATGGCGGCGGTTGCGCTGCTGACGGTGACGATCCCGTTCGCGGCGCTCGTGTCCGACCGCATCGGCCGGCGGCCCGTGCTGATCGCCGGTTCGCTGGCGCTGCTGACGGTCACGTATCCGCTGTTCACGTGGCTGGCTGCTGCACCGGGCATCGGGCGCCTGCTCGTGATGCAGCTTGTGATCTGCACGATCATCGGCATCTGCTACGGGCCCGCGCCGACCACGCTCGCCGAGCAGTTCGCGACGCGTTCGCGCTCCACGGGCATCGCGCTCGCGTACAACGTCGCGGTGATGGTGTTCGGCGGCTTCGCGCCGTTCATCGTCACGTGGCTGACGCACGCGAGCGGGTCGCCCGTCGCGCCCGCGTGGTACGTGTTGTTCGCGGCGTCGTTCGGGCTGCTCGCGAGCGTGTTCATGCACGACGGCGCGCCACGCGTGCTCGCGCGCCGGCAGTTTCAGGGCCAGCCGTTGAGCGCGAAGTAACGGTCGTGTCCCGGCGCCCGCACCGGCGACCCATCGGCGCGGGCGGCAGGCAGGGTAGCGGTGCTGCCGATGCTTAGCATCGCGGGCGGCGGCCTACCGCGGCCGCCGCCCCATCGTTACGCTTGGGCGATCATCCACTCTGTCCGGAAGGTCGCCATGTCCCGGCTCGACTACACGTTGCTCGGCCCCTGCCTGCTCGCCATCGCGATCGACGCGATGGGCTTCGGGCTCGTCTATCCGATGATGTCCGCGATCTTCAGCGATCCGCACGCGGGCATCCTGCCGGCCGACGCCGGCGCGCATGCGCGCAATTTCTACCTCGGTCTCGGCTACGGGATCTACCCGTTGTGCATGTTCTTCGGCTCGTCGCTGATGGGCGACCTGTCCGATCGCTACGGCCGCCACCGGATCCTGCTGCTGTGCGTGCTCGGCCTCGCGGCCGGCTACGCGATGATGGCGGCCGGCGCGTGGCACGCGAGCGTCGCGCTGCTGCTGGCCGGCCGTGGGCTCACCGGGCTGATGGCGGGCTGCCAGGGCATCGCGCAAGCGGCGATCACCGACCTGAGCACGCCGGAGAACAAGGCGTACAACATGAGCATCATGTCGCTCGCGTTCAGCGCGGGCGTGATCGTCGGCCCCGTGCTTGGCGGCGTGACGTCCGACCGCACGATTTCGCCGCTGTTCGACTACGGCACGCCGTTCGTGCTGGTCGCCGCGCTGTCGCTGGCCTGCGCGTTCTGGACCTGGGCGTCGTATCGTGATTCGGCCGCGCCGCGCGGCGACACGCGCATCGATCCGCTGCTGCCGCTGCGAATCATCGGGGAGGCCGCGCGCCAGCGCAACGTCGCGTTCCTGTCGGTGGTGTTCTTCCTGATGCAGGTCGGCTACGGGCTCTACCTGCAGACCATCATGCTGCTGCTGCAGGCGAGATTCGGCTACACGAGCGCGCGGCTCGGGCTGTTCAGCGGCGTGATCGGGCTCTGCTTCGTGTTCGGCTTGCTGTTCGTCGTGCGGCGGATGCTGCGTGTGTGGCGTGTGGTCGACATCGCGAAGACGGGCCTGCTCGTCGCGGGCGTCGGCCAGGTCCTGTCCGCGCTGTTCCCGCACGAGCCGGTGCTGTGGGCGCTCGCGATGGTCGTCGGCTGCTTCGACATGGTCGCGTACACGACGATGTATACGGCGTTCTCCGACGCGGTCAGCGAGGACCGGCAAGGCTGGGCGCTCGGCGTCGCGGGCTCGGTGATGGCCGTTGCGTGGGTCGTGACGGGCGCGCTCACGAACCTGCTGCCCGTGTTCGGCGAGATCGGCCTGCTGCTGATCGGTGGCGCGGGCTTCCTGCTCAGCTTCGCGATGATGGTCGCGTATGGTCGCACGCAGCCGGGCGCGCGAACAGCCGCGCTGTCGTAGACGGTTTGCACGTTGGCCCGATCCTGTCGGACGTTGTCCCGCGCACCGCTGTCGCGCCTGGCCGCGTGGCCCGACACTGGCGCCTCGCGTCCCGGGCGTATCCGGGCCGCGTCCGGCGGCGCCGGCTGGTCCGGCGCGCCGTTCCTTCGACATGCCAACCGAGAGAGCGACCCATGCAACATCCGACCATCCGTACCCTGGCGGGCGCGACCGCGCCGACATCGATCGCTGCCGCCCGCACCGCGCTGCTGGTGATCGATTTCCAGAATGAATACTTCAGCGGCCGCCTGCCGATTCCGGAGGGGCCGCGCGCGCTGGCCAACGCGCAGCGCGTGATCGCGTTCGCCGACCGCGCGGGCATTCCGGTGTTTCACGTCCAGCACGTCGATGCGGCCGACGGCCCGATCCTCGCCGACGGCAGCGACGGCTTCCGCTTTCACGCGGACTTGCAGCCGGCGGCGCATCACACGGTGGTGAAAAAGACGTCGGTGAGCGTGTTCCCGACGACGGACATCGATGCGCGCCTGAAGGCGGCCGGTGTCGACACGCTGATCGTCACGGGCCTGATGACGCATGCATGCGTCGCTGGCGCGGCACGCGATGCGGTGCCGCTCGGCTACGCGGTGATCGTCGTCGACGACGCATGCGCGACGCGCGACCTCGACCTCGCGGACGGTGGCACGGTATCGCACCGCGACCTCCATCGCGCGACGCTGGCCGCGCTGTCGGACACGTTCGGCGACGTGCTGACGACCGGGCAGGTGCTGGCGCTGGCCGTCGCCTGACGGTCGCCGGATGCGTGCTTCAGTCGGCCCAGCCCGGTGCGGCGTATACGACTTCGCCGCGGAAGCACGTCTCGATCACACGGGTTTGCGCGAACGTCTCGACCGGGTGCGCGAACGGATTGCGGTCGAGGATCGCGAAGCTCGCGTCCTTGCCCGCTTCGAGCGAACCCGTGCAGTCGTCGAAGCGCAGCGCATACGTGGTGTTCACCGTATAGGCCTCGAGCATCGTGAGCAGATCGAGGCGTTCGTGCGGATTCCACGGCGGGCTGTCGGGCTGGTCGATCAGCAGGTGCGTGACGCCCGTCTGGATGATCTGCATCGGGTCCATCGTGCTGACCGACCAGTCGGAGCCGGCTGCGAGCATCGCGCCCGCGTTGCGCAGGCTGCGGAACGGATAGTTGCGCGCGGTGCGTTCCGCGCCGAGCAGGTCGCGATAGAGCTGCTGCTGCTCCTCGCGCGCGGCCGTCCACAGCGTCTGCACGCTGGCGATCGCGCCGAGCCGGTTGAAGCGGCTCATGTCGGCCGGATCGACGAGCTGCAGGTGCGCGAGCTGCGCGCGCCGGTCGCGCATGCCGTTGCGGATCTGGACGTATTCGAGCGCGTCGAGCGTCATGCGCACCGCGCGGTCGGCGAGCGTGTGGAAGTGCAGGTCGAAACCGGCCGTGTCGGCGAGCAGGCAGATCTCGTTCAGCGCGTCCTGGCTCCACAGCGCGAGGCCGCAGTCGTCGGTGCCGGCGTACGGCTCGAGCAGCGCGGCGGTCCTCGATTCGGGCACGCCGTCGACGAAGATCTTCACCGTATGCAGGCGCAGGTTGTCGCATTCGTATTCGCGACGCCATCTGGCGAAGCGCTCGATCTGCTCGCGCGGATCGCGGCGCGGGTTCGCATAGAGGCCCGCGCTCATATACACCTTCAGCGTGCCCGCGCGCTGCGCGTCGGCGTAAGCCTTGAGTTCGGCCTCCTCGACGCGCGCGTCGAACCAGCCGGTGATGCCGTAACCGTGCGCCATCGCGTGCGCTTTCGCGAGGGACTTCGGGTAGCCGGCCGGGCTCAGTTGCGGAATGATCGGGCACACGCGGTAGAACGCGGCTTCGTGCACGACGCCATTCGGCGCGCCGGACGCATCGCGCTCGTACACGCCGCCGGCCGGGTCGGGCGTATCGGCGTGGATGCCGGCCGCTTCGAGCCCTTTCGTGTTGAGGCAGCCGCTGTGCACGTCGAAGCCGACCACGAGCAGCGGCCGGTCGGGCACGATCCGGTCGAGCAGCTCGCGGGTCGGATACGCGCCGAATGCGGCCAGGTTGGCGCCGCCGAGATAGACCCACGGCGCGTTCGGCGTCGCATCGGCGCATGCGCGAATGCGCTGCAGGATCGTGTCGGGATCGTTGATGCCGGACAGATCGAAGTCACCGAGGATCTGGTGGCCTTCGAGCGGGTGCACGTGGCCGTCGATGAGGCCCGGCAGCATCAGCCTGCCGGCCAGGTCGACGATGCGCGTCGCGGGGCCGGCCAGCGGGCGGATGTCGTCGTCGCGGCCGACGGCGACGATCTTGCCGTCCTGGGTGGCGAGCGCCTGCGCGAAGCGGCGCTGCGCATCGCCCGTGTAAAGCAGGCCGTTCAGATAGACGGTATCGGCGTGTTGCATGTGTCTCCTCCGGATGGGGGAAGGTTCGACGGGCGCACGTGTCCGGCGGGCGGGCCGTGTGGCTCGTCCGGTCGCGTGAACCCGGTCGGGTTGGAATGAGAAGCGGGTCGGCTAGGTGCCGGTGCTGCGCGGCAGGCGCGGCGATACGTCGTGGTGAAGGCCGGCCGCCGCCGGAGCGTTACGCCGATCGCGCTGCCAGGTCTGGGTCGGCGAATCGATGGGCGACGCGCGCGCGGCCGTGCAGGCCGGCGTCCATCCGGTATTCGGCATGCCGTGTCTCCGTGATATCCGACGCGTTCCGGTCGTCGGGTGAGTCAGATACTAGGAGCGGGGCGGCCGGCTGTCTGTCATCGTTTTGAGGACAAGACGCGACAAAGAAGGCGGGGGCGAGTGGGCGTGCAGCGATGCAGAGGTGCCATCTATTGACCGCGGTCCGCCGGCGGTTCTTCTTCGGTCACGCACCACGCGAACAGTCCGGCGCGGTTCGCCACGCCGAGCTTCGCGAGCGCGCGCCCGAGATAGGTGCGCACGCTGCTGGGCTTGAGTGCGAGGGTATCGGCGATCTGCGGGACGGGCTGGCCTTGCAGCACCGCGCGGCATACGAGCCGTTCGCGCTGCGACAGCGCCGCGCCGCAGGCCGACAGGCGCTGTTCGAACCGCTGCAGCAGCGCGCCGTCGTCCGAGCGCGGCGTCAGGCGGGCGAGCCGTGCATGCTGGATCAGGAGCGGCAGCACGAAATCGCCGAGCTGCCGCAGCAGCGCCAGTTCGGCCAGCGTATAGGACGGCTGGCCGCGCCGGCGGAACAGCGAGAACGCATAGACATAGTCGCGCTCGCTGCCGAGCAGCGTGCAGTCTTCGCCCAGTTCGCCGAGCGCGAAATGGCGGCCGTATTCGGTTGCCGTATCGATGTCCTCGTTGCACGAGAACACGAGCTGCGAATCGGTGGCGCGCTCGATATGCGGGAGCAGCGTGTCGGTGCGCCAGTCGCCTTGCGTATACAGATCGAGCGCGTGGCGTGTGCCGTCGGGATCGTCGCCGCCCGCGAAGAACAGCACGTCGACACTGTCGACCGACTGCGACGGCGCATCGCGACGGTAGCGCGTCGCGACGCTGTAGTGGGACTGCGGATCGACGGTTTCGCGCAGCCACGCCCAGAGCCGGGCGGGAAACTGCGGACTGCCGAGGCTGGCGACCAGGTCGCCGGCATTGCTGAGGGAAATATGGGCGGGGCTCATCGTTGACACCGTCTTCGCGAACGGCCGCCCGTGTCGGCCGTGCTTCGCGTATGACGGCGCACCGGCGGCGCGTCGGCAGGCGGTGCGGTCATGCGGGACGGAGGCCGGCGCGGCGGCGAAGCTCGATTGTAGGGGACTTCGCCGCCGCCGGGCATGCGCGCTTGCCGGGCGCGCGGCCGATCGTCCTTGGACGGGCGGTGCGCATCGTGGCGCACCACGTGCCGGCTCCACGCGTCAGAACATCGTGTTCGCGTTCGCGGACTTCTCGGGTACCGACTGGATCACGTCCCAGTGCTCGACGATCTTGCCGTCCTTCACGCGGAAGATGTCGACGACCGCTTCGCCGCGGTCGCCCGGACGCTCGGTCGCATGCACGTGCAGGTAGACGAGGTCACCGTCGGTTGCGCTACGCACGATGCGTGCGCGCGATGCCGGGTTCTTCTGGAACGCGCCGACGAAGTACGACACGAACGGCTTCTTGCCGTCCGGTACGTGCGGGTTGTGCTGCTTGTAGTCGTCCGCGACCACGGCGGCGGCTTCGGCGGCTTCGTGCTTGTTGAAGAAGCGGTCGTAGAACGTCAGCACGAGCTGGCGGTTGGCTTCCTCGGCGGCCAGGTCGCGCGGGGCCGGACCGGCGGCCAGCGCGGCCGTCGACGCGGCCAGCAGGACGAGCGCGGCAACGGCGCGAACGGGGGAGCGGAGCGATGACATGTAGCGCGTTCCTTGTCTGACGAAGCGTGGGTGGGTGCGTGATGCGCGACGGCCGGTCGAGCCTGCCGCGGCGATCAGCGGGCGGCGGCGCATGGTTGCGGATGTACGCGCCTTGTCGCCGCGAGGGATTCGCCGCCCGGTCCGAAGCGTCACGATCCGGACTGGGCGAGGCGGCGCGCCGTCGTCATGCTTCGTTGAACTGGCGAATTCGCGCGGCTGTCGGGTCGATCGAATGGTACAGTTGCCGCGAACCCGTCACAAGAAGTCAGCGCGATGTGAACAGGTCACGCCGCGCTGACCATGCGTTGCCCTTGAAAGAGAATCCAGTCATGCCGTTCCCGCCCGCCGATGAACCCGTCGAACTCGATCAGCCGTGCCCGATTCGCGATGTGCTCGACCGCATCGGCGACCAGTGGAGCCTGCTCGTGCTCGAGACGCTGTCCGGCGGGACGATGCGTTTCAACGAACTCGGCCGTACGATCGGCGATGTGTCGAACCAGATGCTGTCGCGCACGCTCAAGCGGCTCGAGCAGGACGGCTTCGTCAGTCGCACGCTGTACGCAGAAGTGCCGCCGCGTGTCGAATATGCGCTGACCGACCTCGGGCGTTCGTTCCTGACGCCGATGCAGGCGATGATCCGGTGGGCCGACGAACATCATCGCGCGATCTGCGTCGCGCGACGCCGGGCACGGGAACTGGAGGGCGGCGGGCGCTGAGCGGGGCGCTTGCGCCGCCTTGTCGCTGGGCGTCGTGCTGCGGATCGGGTGTGATGCGACGACGCGTGGCATGGTTGCCGGTGCATCGCCATTGCATGATTTCGTTATCCGAATGATTTCGGCGGGTCGAGCGAGGGCGCCGATGCGGCGGTGTATTCCATTCGTCTCGTATGCGGCAATGCGCTGGCGGTGCTCCGTTTACAAGGGCAGTACGGGGCGACCGAGACGGCGGTCTTTCTCGGCATGGCGTACGAAGGGTGCGGCACGGTCCGGTCGAGGCGGGATGGTGGCGTGCCGTAGATCGGCGAGCACGTCGATTCGAGGTGGCGTGATCAGAAGCCTCGCCCCCGGTTTGCGCGCCGGCATCGGGGCGGGGTGGGGCAGGATTCGGGGGGCTGCCGGGCATCATGATTGTCGGGGCCGAACGGCACGGATTCGCCCGCGCCGTCCGGCCCCGGGGCCTGCCATCGGCCGGACGCCGGATGGCTGCCTATCGCCACGTACCGTCGACGTACATCCACACTTGCCCCTGGCGACGCCAGTAGCCGGGCACCCACCGACGCCCGGGGCGCCGTGCGACCCAGCGGCCGGGCACCCATATATAGCGGCCCCGCTGCCAGCGCCAGTAGCCGTCCGTCCATATATAGCCGTGCGGCCGAGGCGGCGGCGGTCGGCGGTCGTGCCGGGCGGCCGGCGGTGCGAAGCCCGGGCGGTCCGGATAGGGCGGGCCGCCGGGTACGCGATTCGGGCCGGAGGGCCGGTACACGGGCGGCGCGGGCTGGGCCGAGGCGCCGCGGAGCCAGCCGCCGGTGCTGACGAAGGCAGCGGTCAATCCGATGGCGCGCAACAACGAGCGTCGATTCATGGCGTGTCCTGTTCTGTATTCGAGGCCGCCTTACATTAGCCTGCCAGTCCGTCGGCCGGGTTACGCGAGC
Organism: Burkholderia sp. AU33423; assembly: GCF_002223135.1. Classification (NCBI taxonomy): domain Bacteria; kingdom Pseudomonadati; phylum Pseudomonadota; class Betaproteobacteria; order Burkholderiales; family Burkholderiaceae; genus Burkholderia; species Burkholderia sp. AU33423. The sequence goes on along the minus strand of NZ_NKFH01000007.1, from coordinate 2,156,920 downwards.
AGTTAAGGCTGTTACCGTGTGTCACGGTGGGCGGCCGAACCGTCGGCGAGGGGAAGCGGGCCTTTCTGTAAGGATGGCGGGCGGGCGGATGTGACCCGCTGACAAGCGTCGAGCGCTGTTTACTGGCTGACGGATGCGTTTTAGGTGCCCGGAGCCTGAAATTCGAGATCCGGATGGGTAAAATTTACCTATTTCGGGGTGTCGCGCCGAATCCGTTTGTTGTTTCTATGCAACCGTCAAGACGATGACATGTAAGAATGGTGCGATGAAAGCCTCCAAAAAGACCCCGTCAAGAAGTCAAAAACAAACGTCAAAACAAATACTTATAACTCGGCCCCACTTTCATTATTTCTAGTTCTGGAAAAGCTTATTTCTTTATTTGCGGATCGCTCCCCTAGGGTACACCCCTAAACTCACGGTTCCCAAACGGGCAACTATCCGGGCGCGGCCAGCAGGATCGATGGCGCTCCCGGGCGGTTGCAGACCGTTTATGAACAAGGTCGCGAGACCTGCCTCTTTTTAGAAGGGAGCTCCACGAATGAACAAGACTCTGATCGTTGCAGCAGCTGCAGCATCGTTTGCTACCGTCGCTCACGCACAAAGCAGCGTCACGCTGTACGGCGTGCTGGACGCAGGCATCACCTACACGAGCAACGTCCAGCCGGCACTCGGCCAAGCTGGCAAGTCGCGTTGGGCGATGGGTTCGGGCATTGACCAGAGCCGTTTCGGCCTGCGTGGCTCGGAAGACCTGGGTGGCGGCCTGAAGGCAATCTTCACGTTGGAAAGCGGCTTCAACATCGGTAACGGCAAGTTCGCGAACGGCAACGGCGGCATGTTCAACCGTCAAGCTTTCGTCGGCCTGTCGAGCCAGTACGGCACGGTCACGCTGGGTAAGCAGTATGACGCAACGCAAGACTACCTGGCACCGCTGACGGCAACGGGCTCGTGGGGCGGCACGTACTTCGCGCACCCGCTGAACCTCGACCGTCTGAGCACGAACGGTGATGTCGCTCAGAACAACACGATCAAGTTCACGAGCGCGAACTACGCTGGCCTGCAATTCGGCGGCACGTACTCGTTCTCGAACAACACGAACTTCGGCAACAACCGTGCGTACAGCGCAGGCGTTGCATACCAGTTCCAAGGCCTGAAGCTGGCTGGTGCATACTCGCAAGCGAACCTGGGTGACGGTACGAACGCAAACGGCGCAACGTCGTCGGCGATCGGTGGCATCGCTAGCCAAGGCCGCGTCCGCACGTACGGTGCTGCTGCTGGTTACGCATTCGGCCCGGCACAAGTCGGCGCTGCATGGACGCAAGCTCGCCTCGACAACAACGCAGTCGGCGCTCTGGGCTCGGTCCGCACCGATAACTACGAAGTCAACGCAAAGTACAACCTGACGCCGGCTCTCGGCCTGGGTGCTGCTTACACGTACACGAACGCGAAGATCAACAACGGCAGCACGCACTGGAACCAGTTCGGTCTGCAAGCTGACTACGCACTGTCGAAGCGCACGGACGTCTACGCACAAGCTGTGTACCAGCGTGCAGCGAAGAACGGCGTTGGCGCATCGATCTACAACGGCAACAGCTTCAACGACAACCTGCCGAGCTCGTCGATCAACCAAACCGCAGCAACGGTTGGTCTGCGTCACCGCTTCTAAGCGTGACGGCGGGGTAACCCGCTACGCAGCATCGAAAAAGGCGCCTTCGGGCGCCTTTTTTTCGTCTGCGGAATGCGATGTCGACGATTCGCGTCGTCCGGATGCAAAAAAGCGAGGCCTGTGCCTCGCTTTTTCCGTTGTGCGGCGCGGTGCCGGCGGCAGTGGCTCAGCGCGTGTATTCGCCGTTGGCTTCCGGCTGGAACACGATCGCGGCGACCTTCATCTGCTTTTCGGCGCCGCTCGGTTGCGTCACCTTGACCATCTGGCCGCGCTGGGTGCCCAGCAATGCCATGCCGACGGGCGAGAAGACGTTCAGGCGGCCGAGCTCGAGATTGGCGGCGTCCGGATAAACAATCGTCCAGGTGGCTTGTTCCTGGGTCGCTTCGTCGAGCAGCGTGATCTGCGAGTTCATCGTGACGACGTTCGCCTTGATGGCGTCGGGCTGGACGATGTCGGCGCGCTCGAGAAGCGTATCAAGCATCGTCTGGAAGCGCGGGTTGTGTTCGGCGTGCTTCTCTAGGCGAGCAACGTCGAGTTCGGTCAACTGGTAAAGGCGTTGTTTCATGGCAGTTCTCCAAATGATCGGCAGGGGCAGGCGTGGCGTGCCTATGGGATCGCCCGGAGCCTGTCTGACCTGGCTCCGGGAGGAGACCGAGCCGTCAGATCAGGCGCCGGGCAGGGGCGAGCGGCGCCTGGGCCGTGCGTCGAGCGAGGGGATGCGCCGGATGACCGGCGCGCGCGCGCGCGCCGGCCGGGCCGGACGGCGAAACCGAAAGGGGCGTGAGCGCGTACATGGTGGATGGAAGATCGACTGACGAATATAACCTTACGATTCTACAACACAACTTTCGACATATGCGATTTGGCTGTCGGCATTTTGTCAGCGATTGTTGTGCGGATGAAGCAAGTTACCACGATATCGTTCGAGATGTGCCGGCGATTTTTGTCAAAATCGCAACGCTGTATGTTCAAACTAAGGGTTTCCCCTTGGATGGGCGAGAACTACACTGGATTCAATCGCTTCAGACAGTCCTGCCGAGGCGACGCCAAAAGAGAACATATACCGGAGGTAAATCATGAAGTCGGTCATCTACGCAGCTATCGCCGCATCCGTCCTTGCCACCCCGATCGCGTCGTTTGCACAGTCCGAGCAGGGGCTGACCCGCGACCAGGTCAAGGCCGAGCTCGTGCAACTCGAACAGAACGGCTACAAGCCGCTGGCGAGCGATCCGCAGTATCCGGACAACATCCAGGCCGCGGAACAACGCATTCAACCGAACCAGCCGATGCTCGCGCAAGCCGATACGAGCGGCTACGGTGCCGTGGCGACGGGTGCCGGCCAGGCCGGCCGTCGCACGACGCGCGAAGCACCGAATCCCGTGAACTCGGTCTACTTCGGCAACTGAACGTCCCCGGGTCTGCCCGAGCGCACCGCTTAATCGACGAGACGCGCACCGGTTGTGCGCGTCATTCGCCCGCAGGAGCAGAACCTCCGTCGCCGCATTCCGGCGGCTTTCCGCCCAGACGCTCGCGCGTTTGGGCCTTTTTTGCTGGGGCGGGTCAGGCGGACGTGACCGCGGGCGTGCCGTGGATATAGTGTTCGAGCTGGCTGATCGTGAACTGCTGATCGGCAATCACGCTCTTGACGAGGTCGCCGATCGAGATGAGGCCGACCAGCTTGCCGCCGTCGAGGACGGGCAGGTGGCGCATCCGGTGCTCGGTCATCAGCGCCATGCACTCGTCGGTGGATTGCGACGGTTCGACGTAGCGCACCTTCGCCGTCATGATTTCCTCGACGCGAGTGGCTTTCGACGAGCGGTCCTGCAGGACGACCTTGCGCGCGTAGTCGCGCTCGGTGACGATGCCCGCGATGTCGTCGCCGTCCACGACCAGTAGCGCGCCGATGCCTTTTTCCGCCATCAACTTGATGGCGTCGTAGACGAGATCGCTCTTCGTGACGGTGTAGATGGTGCGGCCCGAATCCGGCTTGGCCTTGAGAAGCTGCGCGACAGTCGTGCTCATTCGCTCTCTCCGTTTGCAGGTCGATGCTGGGCAGGCAGGGTGTGATGCTTGTCACCCGATGAGCCCAGTATAGCCGCGCAGGTGGCGGCAGTCGCGTGACGATTCCAGATTAGCGGTAAACTCCCGTCACGCACTATCCACACAACTCCTACATTCCTGAACGTTTCGATTGAATTCATGATGTCTTCGCGTCCCCAATCGCCCACGCCGGGCAATGGCCAGGCCGACGAGTGCGTGACGCTCGTCGCTACCGCGTCGCTGCCCACGCGCTACGGTACGTTCACGTCGTATGCTTTCCGCGTATCGGGCAGCGATGCCGAACATCTCGCGCTCGTGATGGGCGATGTCGCCGGCGAGCAGTCCGTGCTGACGCGCCTTCATTCCGAATGCCTGACCGGTGATGTATTCGGCTCGTACCGCTGCGACTGCGGTGAGCAGCTCGATCTCGCATTGCGCTACATCGCGGCGGAAGACCGCGGCGTGCTGCTGTATCTGCGCGGCCATGAAGGGCGCGGGATCGGCCTGAGCAACAAGATCCGCGCGTACGCGCTGCAGGAGCAGGGGCGCGACACCGTCGAGGCGAACCTCGACCTCGGCCTGCCAGACGACGCCCGCGAATACGACTCGGCCGCGGCGATTCTCCGGATCCTCGGCGTGACGTCGGTGCGGCTGATGAGCAACAATCCGGCGAAGTTCGATACGCTCGCGAAGCACGGTATTCCCGTCTGCGAACGCGTTGCGCTTGCGGTGCCCGTGCGTGAGGAAAACGAGCGTTATATCCGCACGAAGCAGACGAAGTTTGGGCATTACTTCGAAGAAAACGAGTAATCTCCGCGGGCGCACCTGCGCCCGTTTCTCATCATCCGCTCCCTGGAGCGTCGCCGACAAAGGCGACGATTTCCATTTCCCCTCCATCCGTTCCGCTTTCAGGTTTGTGACGGCACTTGCGTTATGCGGCCTGAACGATCCGTCTTCCCTATGTTCACACCGTCGAAGATCGAAACCGAGCGCCTGACGCTGCGTCGCTGGCGGCCGGCGGATGCGGGCGCGTTGTCGGCGATGCATGAGGATCCCGACGTGACCGCATGGCTCGCGCGCGGCCCGATGTCCGTTGACGAGGCGAGCGACGTCATCGCGCGCTACGACGCGCATTTCGAGGCACACGGTTTCGGCCCATGGGCGGTCGAGCGTCGTTCCGACGCGATGCTGATCGCGGTGTGCGGCCTGTCGAACGAAGTGCGTGCAACGCATCCGATGGCGCCGTGCGTCGAGATCATGTGGCGGCAGGCGCGTCACGCCTGGGGGCACGGCTACGCTGTCGAGGCGGCCGCCGCCGCATTGGCCGACGGGTTCGACCGGATCGGACTCGGCGAGATCTTCGCTTGGACGGCCGACACCAACCTGCGATCACGGCACGTGATGCAGCGGCTCGGCATGCAGCATCAGCCCGCGCGCGATTTCGACCACCCTGCGTTGCCGGAAGGGCACGCGCTGCGTCGGCACGTCGTGTATGCCGCCCGTGCCGCCGCTCTGGCCGGCGCGTAACGGCTCACGCGTGATCGCTCGTCAGCGCCACGTGCCGTTCTGCAACACGATCCGGTAACCGTCGGCATCCTCGAAAGTCTGGCCGGATATTTCCCAGAACGGATTGAACGACGTCACCGGCATGAAGCCATGTTCCGTGGCGCGCGCGCAGGCGGCTTCCCATTCCGGCCGATCGGGCAGGTAGAACACGATCAGGTCTTCGGGCGTCGGTGACGGCGCGATCGGGTGGTCGGGGCAGTGCGTGAATTCGAAGTGATAGTTGAGGCCGTCGCGCCCGAGCATCACGCCGGAAAACCCGTCGTGATCTTCAAAGCGCGCGAGAACGGACAACTCGAGGGCGTCGCGATACATGCGCTCGGTACGGGCGAGGTTGCTGACCGGGCGGGCAATGCGCAGATGGGCGTGCAAGATGGCCTCGGAGGCGAGTGGCGGGCCGGTCAATGATAAGCCGGCCAATCCGGATTGCGTGTGACGAACGGAGCGTGTTTCGGCGCGGGCCCATCGTATCGAACGATATGGGCGCCTTCCGGCCAAACGAATCGAACCGTCAAACCTCGTCTCGTGAAAGAAAAAACATGACGCTCCCGATCAAATGCGCGCACCCCATTGCAGCCGGTGCTTGTCAGGACAACCTTCGACGTCCTGTTTTCGCCTCAGCCTGTCGAGTGATGAGCGTACGCGCCTATCCCGGACGAGAGGGCGCAAATGAGTAAGCCCGATCTCCGTCGGCCGGTTACCGGCCCTTATCGCCAGTCGCGATGGATGGTCGTGCTGGAGGTTGCCTTTGGATGGGTGGCCAAGGGGACGATGATACTGGTCGGATTCTGCATGGTCGCGTTGGCGGCCCTGACGGGCGACGTGAGTGCGCTGGCGGACTTGCCAACGACCAAGAAGGGCTGGTTGTACCTGCTGCTGGTAATGATCGGGGTGGTGGCGCTGATATTTGCGGTGCACCACTTCTGGCCGTGGCCGCCTGATGCGCGCCCGGCAGGCTAGGTGCGGCGGAAGGAGATGTGTCCCCGCAATTCGCGCAGGCAAGAAAAAGCCCGCTACATTGAGCGGGCTGAATCCATGTTTGGAGACATGGAGGAGACAGACGTAAATTTAAGGGAAAACCCGAGGCATGGCAAGCCCTAGTTGTATCGATACAACTTCCTGTTGCATCGCACTCACATGCCGCCTGCCCGGGCGTGCGCCGCAAACGCGCTGAAACGCTCCTGCGCGACCGGTAACGCATACTTGTCGCGCATCTCCGTCTCGATCCATGCACAGGCCTCGCGCGCGCAGTCGGTCAGCGCGTGCCGCGTCGCATGGCCATCGATGTCGTAGACGAAGCGCACGCCGACCTCGTCGTCGGCCACCTGCCGCTCGAGCTGGTTGAGCTGCAGTTGCGGCCCATGCTGTTGCGACAGCGCACGCAGTTCGTCGAAGTGATATTCGAGCCAGTCGGCAAAGAACAGCGCGTCGCTGTGGCACGGCAGCCGGAAGGCCGCGCTGCGCGACGGGCGCGGCCCGGCTTCGCCGGCCGACGCGTGCGGGTCGCCGCAGGTGGCGATGGACGCGTCGACGGGCGCGAGCGGCTGCTGGATCTGGCGGTAGGGCTCGCGATCACGCAACGCGTGCCACAGCAATTCGTCGCCGGCGGCGCCGGACGGCTGCATCGTCAGGTCATGCCGGCCTTCGCCGGCCGGCGCGATGTCGCGGATCACGAGGCGCAGCGAGCAGAGCGGCTCGTCCGCGACCAGCAGCGTCGCCGCGCGCGGCAGCCCGCAGACGAGCGGCGCGGCGCCGGCCGCACGGAACACGAGCCCGCGGCGGTCGAGCCGCACGAGCGGCAGCGGCCGGGGAAACGACGGGTAGGCGACCGCGATGCGGGCGCCGTTGGCGCTCGTCAACCCGGGCATCATCGCGCGAAAGACCTGAGACTGGTCCACGTTGATTCTCCTTCGTTACGAGGCCGCCCGGACAGAAACGCGCGTTCCGGTTCAGGCGGCGATGGCTTGCCGGGCGGCTTGCCCCGGCTCGATTCCTAGTGCGGCAAACGTTTGCGGATCGATGTCGATCCAACATGCGACCACCAGACGGCCGTCCACCTGCTTGGGCGGGCCTGCGCGGTGCGCGTGTATGCCGATCCGGCGGAACAGCCGCTCCATGCTCGCGAACGTCACGCCGATCAACTGCCGCGCGCCAAGCTGCGCCGCGCATTCGACGACGGCCGCGAGCATCGGGCGCACGGCCCATTCGGCATTGCCCGGCCCGCCTTCGTCATCGGTTGCCGCAAACCGGGACAACTCCCAGACGGCGGCCGATTGCGGCAGCGGCATGTCTTCGGCGATCAGGTCGGCGAACAGCGACTTCAGCAGATACGGGCGCGTCGTCGGCAGCAGGCGCGCACATCCGCACATGTCGCCGCCGGCGTTCCGCGCGAACACGTACACGGTATCGTCGCGATCGAACTGATCGCGCTCGAAGCTTTCGTTCGCCGACGGGAGTGCCCAGCCGAGCTGCTCGACGAACACACGGCGCCGATAGCGCCCAAGATCCGCCGCAAGTTCGTGTGGCAACCGCCCTTCCTCGTGAACGAAGGTCCGCATGGTGTCCTCGGATCTGTGCTTTTGTATGCATGCATTACATCGCGCAGCACGAGGGGGCTGTAACTGGTAACTCTTACAGGGTGACGCCGGAAAGATGCCGTTTAGGACGTGGTAACGGTTTCTTGATCAACGGGATTGAAAAGCGTGGCGCTTTTGCTTATAAAGAGCGCCAGCATCACGGAAATTGTCAGAGGAATAGACGCACAGCCAGTTGTCACTGGAGCGTCGGACCGGCATGATAGGCGTCGTTGTGCCCGAGCAGGGCCGACGCGACCGCGGCGGGCCAGTCGATGCACGCGAGCCGTGCGGCGAGCGCGGCGGCCGTGCGGAACATGCCGATGTCGGCGCCGGTGGCGTCGGTGACCATCACGTTGCTGCGGACGTCGCCGCCCGCGATCACGAACGTGCCGGTCGCGCGTTCGAGGTACCAGTCCCAGCCGATCGTCACGTAAGCGACGCCGGCACTGGCCGGGCGATGCCATTCGGTGTAGCCGGCGAGGCGTGCGTCGATGGCGCTGTCGCGCAATTCCTCGAGCAGCGATGCGTCGAGGCCGCTTGCGACATGGTCGAGCGCAAGCACGGCCAGTGCGCCTTCTTGCAGGCGTACGTAGCCGTCCGGGGACGGGCCGGGGACCGAGTGCAGCAAAGGTGAAGTCATGCGCGGAATGTATCAGCCTCGAACGGGTGCTGGCACCTGACAAGTATGACAGCGTGACGTTGTCGGAGAATGAATGGAACTGCGCTGGCAGGATGCCTATCAACAATTCAGCGCCGCGGAAGACGAGCAGCAGCTCTTCCAGCGGATCGCCGCCTATTCCAAACGGCTGGGATTCGAATACTGCTGTTACGGCATTCGCGTCCCGCTGCCTGTTTCGAAGCCGGCGGTCGCGATCTTCAATACCTATCCGGACGGCTGGATGGCGCACTACCAGGCGCAGAACTACATCGAGATCGACTCGACGGTTCGCGACGGCGCGCTCAGCACCAACATGATCGTCTGGCCGGACGTCGACCGGATCGAACCGTGCCCGCTTTGGCAGGACGCACGTGATTTCGGGTTGTCGGTGGGCGTCGCGCAGTCGAGCTGGGCGCCCCGCGGTGCGTTCGGCCTGCTGAGCATCGCCCGCCATGCCGACCCGCTGACGCCGGCCGAGATCAACATGCTGACGTTGCAGACCAACTGGCTCGCGAACCTGTCGCACTCGCTGATGAGCCGCTTCATGGTGCCGAAGCTGGCGCCGGCGGCGGGCGTCACGCTGACCGCGCGCGAGCGCGAGGTGCTGTGCTGGACGGCCGAGGGCAAGACCGCGTGCGAAATCGGCCAGATCCTCAGCATCTCGGAGCGGACGGTCAACTTCCACGTCAACAACATCCTCGAGAAGCTGGGCGCGACGAACAAGGTCCAGGCGGTCGTCAAGGCTATCTCGGCCGGCCTGATCGAGACGCCCTGACAGGGCGTGAAGGCGGCGGCGCGAGATGGTGCTGCCGCCAGGCCGCTCACTCCATCATCGGCTCCGCTTCCTTCGCGGTCCAGCTCACGCTGGAAATGCTCTTCTCCATGCTCATCCGGCTCGCGATCTGCTCGAGCTTCTGCTGATCCTTCGGATGCAGCTTCAGTGTCGCGGTCACCTTCAGCCGGTCCGGCTGGTCGGGCACGTCCTCGCTCGTGAGGCTCTGGAACGACAGCGGCTTCGCATACATCGAGTTCGACAGCAGCGTGCGGATATGCACTTCGTCGGAGGTCAGGCAGATCACGGTGATCTGGTATTCGCGCACGAGATCGGCATTCGATACCGGCGTCGCGTTGATCGCCTGGCTGACGCTGCGCAACAGCGTATTGGTGAGCAGCACGACGCCGGTGCCGGCGAGCGCCGGCACGTAATGACCGGAACCGGACAGCACGCCGACGGCGGCCGAGCACCACAGGGTCGCGGCGGTGTTGATGCCCTGGATCGAGCCCTTGTCGCGCATGATCACCCCGCCGCCGAGGAAGCCGACGCCCGACACGACGTAGGCGGCGATCTGCGTGACGCCCGCGACGCCGTTGCCGGTCAGCACGCCGAGCGTGACGAACAGGCACGCGCCGCTCGCGACGAGCGTGATCGTGCGCAGGCCGGCCGTGCGCTGGCGCATCTGGCGCTCGATGCCGATGGCGACGCCGCAGGCGAACGCGGTGAAAAGACGGAGTGCGAAATCGAAAGTCATGGTTGTCCTGCCGTGCAAGAAGCGCGTGCCGTTTCGCGTCGCGGCGGCGCAAGGCCGAAGGCGACACGAAGATAGCCGTCATCGCGCGGTACTGTATCGCGCGAATGCGTCATTCAGTGTGAAACGGGAGGCGTGCGGCTCGCGGAACGCGAGCCGGGCAGGAGAACTGCGTCGGACAGGCGTTCAGGCGGCAAGCGGCGCACGCAACGGAGTGCTGCAACTGTCCACGATGGTTCCTGAAGGAAGAATGGGCGGCATTCTAGTGGGCGGCGAGCGCATGCGTCAACCGCCTCGCGGCGGCCACGCTACTGCGCCGAGCCGATCGTCCCCGTCGCGAGCGCGAGCGCGGCGGCGGCCGACAGCGCCCCGGCATAGCTGTCGACCTCCGCGTTGCGGGCGGCGAGCAACTGGCTTTGCGCGATCGTCGCATCGGTGACCGAACCGACGCCGTTCCGGTACGCGGTCAGCGCCGCGTCGTAACTCGTCTGCGCGGCATCGACGAGCGCCTTCGCGGCATCGTGCGACGCAAGGCTCGTCTGTACCGCGTTCTGCGCGGCGACGACCTGGCGGACCGCTTCCTCCTTGGACCGCGTGAGGCGCGCGGAGGCGCTTTCCGCGTCGTTGCGTGCCTGCATCAGTACCGCCGAGCGCAGGCCGCCGTCGTACAGCGGAATCGTCACGCCGAGGAACACGCCGCCGCCGTAGCGGCTGCCGTTCAGGTTGACGGTCGGCGCCTGGTCGCCGATCGCGGGCAGCGCGGAGATGGACGTGCCGCCGCTCGCGTACGACGTCGACGCGGACAGGAAGATCTTCGGCATGAACGCGGCTTCCGCGGCCTTGATCTTCGCGCGATTGGCCTTTTCGAGCGCGAACGCACCCTGCAGGTCGGGGCGGCGCGCGATCGCATCCGACACGATCGCGTCGACCGACGAGCCGAGCGCGGGCGGCAGCGGCCGCTTCGGCAGCGCGGCGATCGTCGGCTTCGACAGCGGCGAGATGCCGAGCGCGGAGACGAGGGCAAGGTAGCCGTCGCTCTCCGTGCCATTCGCCTGAACGAGCGCGAGGTTGGCCTGTGCGCGGTTCTGCGTCGCCTGCGCGAGTTCGACGACCGTGCCGACGCCGTGCTTGAGTCGCGCCCGGGAGGCCGCGAGGATCGCGTCCGCGTTCGCGAGGCCCTGCTGGGCACTGAGCGAGCGCGCGCGTGCGGCTTCGTAGCGGTAGTACGCGACGGTCACGTCGTGGATCACCTGCTGGTGGACGGCCGTGAACGCGACATTCGACGCGATCGACGCCTGTTCGGCCGCTTCGACGCGCGCCGCGCGGCCACCGAAATCGAACAGCAGCCATTGCAGCGACAGCGCCGAGATGGTGCCGTGCACGGTGGAGTTGCTCGACGAGTCGCCGAGGAACGACGACGTCGAGCCGTGGTTTGCCTGGTACCCGCCCATGGCCGTCGCGGACAGCTTCGGCAGGTAGGCGGTCTTGGCGAGGCCGACCGCGAGCGCGGCGTTGCGCGCGTCGTTCCATGCGATACGGGTCAGCGGGTTCGCCGATTCGGCGAGATCGATCAGCTCGGGCAGCGTGTACGCGTGCGCGGCATCGAGCGCGGCCGGCGGCGAGACGGACGCGAGCGCCGGCGACGCGGGCAGCGTGTAGTCGTGCGAACCTTGCGCGGACGCGCGCGGCGGGCCCGGCACGATATCGCCTGCGGCCGACGTTTGCGGCTGCCACGGGCGGTCGGACGCCTCCGGCGCCAGATCGATCGACGACGTCGCGCAGCCGGCCAGCGCGACGGCGGTCGCGAGGGCGGCGGCGGCGATCGAGGCGGCCGGCGGTTCAGGTACGCGCATGGGGAACAGGCTCCTTCGGTGTGGCTTGACGGGCGGCATCGGCGATGTGTGCGAGCCGCGTGTCGATCAGGTTCAGCAGCGCGTCGCGTGCGGGATCGGTGGGGGCTGCGCGCGGCGGGGTGGCCGGCGGCGCGGAGGGTTCTCGATGGGGCGCGGTATCGTCGTCGCGCGGTTCGGTCACGCGGGCGAGCTGCGCGCCGATCGCCGCGTCACCGGGCTGGCGCTCGGCGAGCAGGAACAGCGGGCCTTCAAGCGCGCCGAGTTCCGCGAGCGCGCGGCGTCGGGTGGCGAGCCACGACGCGGCCGGCCGCACCCACGACGGTTCGTAGTGGACCAGCCCGAGCTCCTGCGTGATCGCGCCGTGACGGGCGAACGCCTCCGCTGCGAGCGCGCGCCGCTCGGCCGGCTGCGCGACCTGCACGAGGCGCCGCCACTGGTCGATCAGCGCGGCGAGCCCGGCGTCGATCTGCTTGCCGATGCTGACGGGCCAGATGCGCGTGAACACGAGATACACGACGACGTTGCCGAGCAGGATGCCGATCGTGCGATCGCGCGCGATCGTCAGGTCGAAGCCGGGGCCGGCGCCCTGGATCACGCACAGGAAAAACGCGAACGCGATCTGGAAGCCGGCATACGCGATGCGCGGCGAGCCGAATGCGACCCACGCGGCGAGCCACCCGCCGGCGAACACCAGCGCCATCAGATGTCCGACCGACGATAGCGACGGCACGACGAAGACCAGTGCCGCCGTGCCGAGCAGCGCGCCGACGATGCAGCCAAAGATCCGCAGCGTGAGCTTCTCGACCGTCTCGGCCGTCGAGCCGAGCGACACGATGTAGCAGGTGACGACGCAGGTATGGATGCCCGACCAGTCGAGTTGCGAATACAGCAGGTAGCAGAAGATCGCCGCGGCGGTCGTCTTCAGCGCGTAGCGGATGTGGTCGGGATTGGTGCGCGCGTCAGGCAGGAAGAAGCCGCCGCGCGGGGCGGCTGCGGGGGCGTCGGGGGCAGTTGCCGAAGCCGCCGAAGCCGCCGAAGCCGCCGAAGCCGCCGAAGCCGCCGAAGCCGCCGAAGCCGCCGAAGCCGCCGAAGCCGCCGAAGCCGCCGAAGCCGCCGAAGCCGTCGAAGCCGTCGAAGCCGTCGAAGCCGTCGAAGCCGTCGAAGCCGTCGAAGCCGTCGAAGCCGTCGAAGCCGTCGAAGCGACATCGGTCGTCGCGGCCGGTTCCGCGAAATGCGTGATCGCCGCGTGGAGATCCGTCGCAGCAACACGCGCGAGCGGCGGCAGCGTGTCGGTCGGCGGTAGCGCGAGCGTCACGTCGACCGGGTAGCCGCCCTGGTCGAGGATGTCGGCCATCTCGTCGAGCGTCGCGGCGATCGGGGTGGCGTATGCGTCGGGCAGCCGCGCGCCTGGTTCGCGATCGGCCAGCGCGACGCCGACGAGCAGCGCGGTGCTCGATGTCACGGCCTGCCGCAACGCCGCGAAGTCGGCGGCGGACGACGAGCCTTCGAGTTTCGACAGCTTGAGCCACGTGAGCAGCTGCTTGTCGCCTTCGTGCAGGCTGGCATTGAATGCGTCGCGCGCGGCATCGTCACCGCGCAGCCGCTGCGCGGCAAGCCGCAAGCGTTTCGCGAGTTGCGCGTGCGCGAGCTTGCGCGGCGACGGCGCGATCAGCAGGTTGACGACGATCGCGACACCGACCGGGATCGCGATCGTCAGCCAGATGTACAGCAGTGCGCGGGTCGCGGCTTCGCCGAACGGCGCGAGGCCGAGCTGGTCGAGCCCGAAGCCGACGATCATCGCGAGGATCGCGCCGACGGGGCGCAGCTTGCTGGCCGACGTCAGATAGAGGAGGCCGACCGACAGCACGGCCATGCACGCGACCCGCAGGATCGAATAGTCGATGCTGAAGATCGCGATGCCGAGCACGAGCCCGATCACGATCGTGACGATCACCAGCAGCGCGGCCGCGAGCACGACGCTCGTCACGCGGTCGGCCCGGATCATGAAGAACACGACGTACGCGGACAACGCGGCTTCGGGCGTGCCGTAGGCGGCCGTCACGAGCGCGGTCAGCGCGCAGATCAGCGCAACCCGGACGGCAATCGACGTGCGCCCCGGAAACGGCGCGAGCAGTCGCAGGACTTCGCGCGGGCCCGGCGAGCGAACCTCAGCGGCAGGCAGTGCCATGCCGGACCTCGACGATCGCGCTGGCGCCGACGCGCACGAGCTTGCCGTCGGGTTCGTCGAGCTTCACGCGTACGGGAAAGCGCTGCGCGACGTGCACCCAGTTCACCGAGTTCTGCACGATCGGCAGCGTGCGCGGCAGGTTGATGCGGGCGCTGTCGGCAATGCCTGCGCCGACGCCGACGACCTTGCCGGTCAGCGGGCGGCTGCGGTCGATCATCGAATAGACGGTCGCGCAGTCGCCGACCTCGATGCGGCTCAGCGACGTCTCGCGGAAGTTGCCGACGGCGAACCATTCGCTTGCGTCGATCAGCGTGAAGATCGACTGGTTCGGCGCAAGGGTTTCGCCGGCGAGCACGCTCAGGCCCGTGACGAGGCCGTCGTGCGGCGCGCGCACGACGGTGTCTTCGAGCGCATGCTGCGCGCGGGCCAGCGCGGCCTCGCGCGCATGCAGCGTCGCGATCGCGTCGGCCTCGTCGCCGATCGTTTGCGCGGACGCGCGCTGCTGTTCCTGTGCCTGCGCGAGCGACACGGCCGCGTCGCGCTGGCGGACCTTCGCCTGGTCGAACTGCTGCGCGCTGACGTAGCCCTGCGCGGCGAGCGGCGCGAGCCGGCTCACGTCGCGCGTGGCAAGGTCGCTGTTCTGGGTTGCGCGCTTGACCTGCTCGGCGGCCACGGCCGCGTTCGAGCGCTCGCCGATCAGCGAACGGCGGCGGGTGTCGAGCGATGCGCGCGCGAGTTCGAGGTCGGCCTGCGCCTGCGCAACCGTCAGCCGGTACGGCACGGGATCGATGACGTACAGCAGGTCGCCTTTCGCGACGCGCTGGTTTTCATGCACCGCGAGCTGCACGATGCGGCCGCCGACCGGCGACGCGACGTGCACGACGTCCGCGTCGATCGATGCGTCGTCGGTGGACGGGTAGGCCGTTGTGCGGTAGTACGCGTACACGAGTGCCGCGATGCCGAGCGCGACGATCGCCAGTGCGATCACGCGGCCTTTGACGGAGGGGCGGGCGATACCGGCGGCCTTCATGCGAACGGCCCCGTGCCGGTGAGCCACACGATCACCGCGACCACGAGCCCGATCGCGGTGCAGACGGCCAGCTGGTAGGGGACCGTGGCGGCCCAGCCGGTCGCGACGAATACGCGGTGCGCGACGATCGCGCCGACGACGCCGACGATCGCGCTGACGAGCCAAAGCGGGAAATACGCGCCGAACAGGACGTACGACGGAGCGCCGCGCGATGCGCAGCCCGCGAGCGGCAGGGCTGGCGCCAGGACGGCGGCGACGCGCAAGGGCGCGCGCGGCGTTGTTTTTCTCATGGTGTGACGAGCTCGACGGTGGGGGTGGATGCCGGGCGCGGCGCAATGTGGATCGTCGCGACCGGCCGGGCCGCGACGACGATTCCGGGATACGGAGCCGATAATAAATCAGCGCGATGCGGACCGCCAGCCACCCGCCCCGTGCACCGTGGGGGGGTATTACCGGTCGGGGGGGCGTGTCCGCACGTTCGGCACCGCGTTTCTGCAATGATGGTCGGACCGTCGCGATTCTGCCAGCGCAAGCTCACGTAGGGTTGCTAACGGACTGTAAAGGATCGTCAGACGAACGAAGGGCGGCCGATTTGTCCTGTCGACAGCGCGGAATCGGGGCGGAAACGGCCGATTGCCGTTCGAACGCAGAGGAATGTGGGTCGATCCGGCGGATCGGGAGCGATGTTGACGAGAGGGCCGACCGGATTGCGTATGAAGCGCGGCAGCGTGTCGCGATCGGTGACGCAGATCTGCGGCGGGCGTTCGGCCTGAGTTGTCTGCTCGTTTGCTCACCCGCGAGAGCGACGATGCGCAGTGCCGTCGGGCAAGACGCGGACGTTCGCATCGATCATCCGGCCGCCGTTCTCGAAGTGGCTGACCGGGATGGGCAAGCGCGGCGTGCGCGCTGCATGTCGGTAACGACGGGCTTCGGGAAAGCTTGAACGTCGCTCGCATCGGGCAGGCCGACGAAGCCATGGTCGAGCGGTGCGCCGAGCGGCGTCGAAGCCTGGCTGGCGACCGGTCGTCACAGCCGCGATCTGTGTACCATCGTACGTATGGCGCGACGCGCGGCACGGAGCCTCACGGCCTCGTGCGATGGCGGCGCGGAAGCGGTCAGGCGGTATCGCAACGAAGGTGAGTGTTCCATGCGAAGTTTCTTTGTCCGGTTCATTGCAATCGGCGTGCTGTTCCATCTGTACGTCGGGATTCGGATCATTCCCGATGCATTCACGTCGCCGGTCGCGCGCACGATCGCGGCGCTCGTGCTGGCGAGCTTCGTCGTGCTGATCCCGGTCGGCATGTTCTCGCGCCGCTTCGACGAGGGCTGGGCCGCGACGCTGGCCGGCTGGTCCGGCTCGCTCGTGATGGGCTTCTTCTCGTCGCTGCTCCTGCTGACGTTCCTCCGCGAATTCGTGCTGTTCGGCGTGCTCGGATGGCGGCATCTCGGGCACGACGGCGCGTGGCCCGGCGCGGCGACCGACACGGCGATCGGCGTGCTGGCCGGTGCGGTGTTCGTCACCGTGATCGGATTCGTCGGTGCGCGTCGTACGGCGGCGGTCAAGCGCGTGTCCATCCCGGTCGCGGGGCTGCCGGCCGGGCTCGACGGGCTGACGATCGTGCAACTGTCCGACATCCACGTCGGGCCGACGATCAAGCGGCCCTACGTCGAACGGATCGTGCGCGCGGTCAACGCGCTCGATGCCGACCTCGTCGTCGTGACGGGCGACGTGGTCGACGGCTCGGTCAAGCGCCTGCGTGACCACACGGCGCCGCTCGGCCGCATGCAGTCGCGGCATGGCAGCTTCCTGGTGACGGGCAACCACGAGTATTACGCGGGCGCGCATGCGTGGATCGACGAGTTCCGGCGCATCGGGCTGACGGTGCTGCTCAACGAGCACGTGCTCATTGAACATGACGGTGCGCACGCGGTGCTCGCGGGCGTCACCGATTTCACGGCGGGCGGGTTCGATCCCGCCCATCGCAGCGATCCCGTGCAGGCGCTGGCGGGTGCGCCGCGCGACGTCGGCACGAAGATCCTGCTCGCGCACCAGCCGCGCAGCGCGGAAGCGGCGAACCGGGCCGGCTTTACCGTGCAGTTGTCGGGACATACGCACGGCGGCCAGTTTCTGCCATGGCCGCCGTTCGTGCGGCTGCAGCAGCCGGTGATCGGCGGGCTGAGCCGCTTCGGCGATCTGTGGCTCTATACGAGCCGCGGCACCGGATACTGGGGGCCGCCGAACCGCTTCGGCGTGCCGTCCGAGATCACGCTGATCCGGCTGACGCGCGGCGGGTAGCGCGCGTTCCCTCGTCTGGAAAAGGCCGGCGCAAGCCCGACATCAACGGGCGCCGGCGCCGGCCATCGGCCGTCACTCGATGCGGCGATGTCGTCGAAATCGAAGCGCGGGCTGCGCGGGAACAGGCCGGCCGGATCGCCGTCGCTGAGATTCACGAGGACGTTGCTTTTGATCGCGATGCCCGCGAAGAACGCGGCATCGCCTTCGCGCCGTCGAAGCCGGACATCGGGCCCGTGTCGAGGCCGAGTGCGCGTGCGGCTACCTTTCATCCGCGAATGACAGCGCATGGCAGTGTGCGACGCCGTTGGCTAGTATGCAGGCATGCACCGTTCGCCCCGTTCTTCGCCCGTTTCTCCCGCCATGTCGACACCCGATCTCTTCGCTGACACGCCCGCACCCGACGTGGACTGGTACCCGGACTGGCTGGTGCCGTCCGATGCCGATCGCGCGCTGGCCGCGTTGATCGGCGAAGTCGCGTGGCAGCAGGACACGATCCGCACGCCGCGCGGACGCATTCCGTTGCCGCGGCTGACCGCATGGCAGGGCGAGCCGGATGCCGTTTACGTGTATTCGGGGATCCGCAACGTGCCGGCGCCGTGGACGCCGGCCGTGCTCGACCTGAAGCGCGCGGTCGAGGCGACGTGCGGTGCGCGCTTCAACAGCGTGCTGCTCAATCGCTACCGCAACGGGCAGGACAGCCTCGGCTGGCATGCGGACAACGAGCCTGAGCTTGGCGATGCGCCGGTGATCGCATCGGTGAGCCTCGGGGCGATGCGCGTGTTCGACCTTCGGCATCGCAAGACCGGTGTCACGCATGCGTATCGCCTCGGGCATGGCAGCCTGCTCGTGATGCGAGGCCGCACACAGGCTGAATGGCAGCATCGCGTGCCGAAGGCGCCGGGCGTGCAGGGCGAGCGCGTGAACCTGACGTTTCGGCGCGTGATGCCGGCGGGTATGGGCCGGTAACCACGCCCATCACCGACGTGCCTGGCTCGGCGGGCGATTCGCGCCCCGTTTTTGCGATTCATGGGTGATCGACGCAGGCAAGCCGTCGCATGTGCGGCACGTTGCCGCACGAGCGCTGAACCGTGCGCGCTGAAACGGCGCTGAGGCCCGTCCCATATGGGTTTCAGGAAAATTTGATCGACCACCCGGTTTCGATAGATGAGTGAAACCTCTGATGGTGCGTCGCAACAATCCTTGACTAGACTGTCGAATGGCAGAAACGCGTCGCATCCCGGCGCGATCCTTTCGACATGCCCCAAGCGTTGCCGATGCGGTGCGCAAGGGGGCAGGAGCAAAACGCGTGACCGTATTCGACCCTTCCTTCGAACCCTCGCTGCACGTCTTTGAACAAGACGGCGGATGGCAATGGGCGCTGACGGTGAAGCGGGCGACCGGCGTTGGCGTGAAAGTCGTTGCGTTCAGCCGTGAAGGCTTTCGCGGCGAAGCCGAGGCCTACGCCGCCGGCCAGCTTGCCCGCGCCGCGTATGACGCCGCCGTGACGGCCTGACGCCGTCGCGTCGATCCCGCCGCCCGAGGATCGTCTTCATCGCTTGCCGCCCGCCGCCGGGTGGCTTTCCCGATTGTTTTCCGTCGCCTGTCGCGCTTCGCGCGACCGTGCGTGCGGCGCGCTTGCGCGCCCGTTCGCCCATTCGCCCGAGCTCGCCGCGTCAAATGGTCCGTACCATTCGACACGTGTGTGCCATACGCCACGCTTAACGTCCCTGCACGGCGTCCGTCGCGCCGGCGATGCGGCTTCGCGCCGCGACTCGAACGCCGGACGCCGACCCATCGACAAGAATGCAGGTCATGTGCGACGACAGAACCGACTACAACCGCCATGCGCGCGGCGGATCGCGCACGGCACGGGCGCCGGAACGGGGATTCACGCTGATCGAGGTGCTGATCGCGCTGGCGATCGTCGCCGTGGCGCTGGGCGCCGTGATGCGCGCGATCGGCGCGCTCGCGTCGGATACCGACATGGCGCGCATGCGCCTGCTCGCGTTGTGGAGCGCCGACAACGCGCTCGGCGAGATCCGCATTGCATCGACCTGGCCGTCCGTCGGCAGCAACACGTTTGCCTGCCCGCAGGGGCGCTACCGGTTCGTGTGCCGCCAGTCGGTGGCCGCGCTGCCGAGCCCGCTCGTGCGTCGCGTGACGGTGAGCGTGTATTCGTCCGCGTCGAGCCGCACCGTGCTCGCCGAAGTCGTCACGGTGATCCAGAATGAAGCGCGCCACTGACCCGTGCGTGGCGGCGCGCGCCCGTGCCCGCGGCTTCACGCTGATCGAGATGCTGGTCGCGATCGCGCTGCTCGCCGTGATCGCGCTGCTGTCGTGGCGCGGCCTCGATGCGACGATCCGCGGCCGCGACGATATCGCGTCGAATCTGGCGCAAACGCGTCTGCTCGGCCGCTACTTCTCCCAACTGCAGTTCGACCTGACGAACCTCGTCACGCCCGACGAAGTGTTCGGGCCGCCGCTGCGCGTCCGTCCGGGCGAACTCGTGATGGTGCGCCATCTCGGCATCGGTGGCGGGCCGACGCAGATGCAGGTCGTGCGCTACCAGCTCAAGGGGCGCGAGCTCGTGCGCAGCGCGTCGCAGCCGCTCGCGTCGCTGGCCGAGGTCGACGACGCGCTGCATCACATGGATGCGTTCGCGCGCGTGGTGGTCAGCAATGATGCGCGCTCGATGCAGCTTTCCGTGTGGATCCCGCCCGGCGGATGGACGACGAGCCAGGCCGCCATCGAACAGTCCTATGCGCAGTTTCTCGCGCAGCATGGCATCAGCAACTTCACGTCGATCGGCGTGCCGGTGCCGCGCGGCGTGCGCTTCTCGGTCACGATGGGCGCACCGGCGGTCGAATACGTGCGGACGATTCCGATCGGCCAGTGACGGCGGTGTGCGCTGCCCCGGCACGGCGTGTGTTCCGTCCCCCGGACAAAATGGTCCGTAACTTTCGTCATACGTCTGTTATTGCCCGTCCGTTAGTCTCGTGACGAGCATGGCCGCCGCGACCGGTTCCATCGAACCGGATCAGCGGCGGCATCGGCAAACGGGAAGGGGGCGAACGTGACGGTCGAGCACCGGCATGATGCACACGCGGGCGCGTCGGGACTCGACGCGCGCGGACAACGGCAATCGGCGGCGATCCTGAGCCGCGCACAAAACTGGCACAGCGCCGGACGATTCGACGACGCAGCGCGCGAATATCTCGCGGTGCTCGAGAAGGAGCCGGACAATCCCCAGGCATTGCACCTGTACGGCATCCTGCAGTTCCAGCGCGGTGCGGTCGATGACGCCGAAGCGTTGCTGCGCCAGTCGATCGCGATCGCACCCGGCACGCGCGTGCTGTCGGATCTCGGCGCGATCGCCGGCGAGCGCGGCCGCATCGGCGAGGCGCTCGAGCATTTCGCGGCCGCGCTGCGAACCACGCCCGACGACGTGCAGACGCTCGTGCGCCGCGGCAACACGCTGCTCGGGCTGCGCCGCCATGACGACGCGCTGGCGTCGTTCGACCGCGCGCTCGCGGTGTCACCGCTGGTGCTCGATGCGCTGTGCAATCGCGGCAGCGCGCTGCGTGCGTTGCGTCGCTTCGACGAGGCGCTCGATACCTACGATCGCGCGCTGATGGTCGATCCGCGTTCGTTCGAATCGTGGTTCAACCGCGGCCTCGTGCTGCGCGAACTGCAGCGGCCGGCCGATGCGCTGCAGTGCTTCGAGCGCGCCAACGCGATCCGGCCCGGGATGGCCGCGATCATGGCCGAGCGCGGCCGCACGCTGATCGATCTCGATCGGCCGGGCGAGGCGCTCGACGCGTTCAACGAAGCGATCGCCGCCGATCCCGCGCGGATCGACGTGCTGTACAACAGCGCGGTCGCGCTCGAGCGGCTCGGCCGCGCGGACGAAGCGCTTGCCCGCTGCGAGCGCGTGCTGGGTTTCGATCCGGATCATGTCCGCGCCCATGCGAGCCGCGGCAACGCATTGCTGCAGCTCAAGCGCCACGATGACGCGCTGGCTGCCTATGCGCGTGCGCTGGCGCTCGATCCGCACTCGGCGGAGACGTTGTGCAATCGCGGCACCGCGTTGCGCTACCTGAAGCGTTACGAGGAAGCGCTGGCCAGCTACGACGCCGCGCTTGCGCGCGACGCGCGGTTCGCCGAAGCGTGGACCAACCGCAGCAGCGTGCTGCAGGACCTGCATCGCTACGACGAAGCGATGACGTCGCTCGACCGTGCGCTCGCGCTGCGTCCCGATCACGCGACGAACTGGCTCAACCGCGGCAACCTGCATTTCGAAACGGCGCGCACGGACGATGCGCTTGCCGCATACGATCGCGCGATCGCGCTGCAACCCGACTACGCCGAAGCGCATTTCGCACGTGCGTCGTTGTATCTGATCGAAGGCGATTTCGCGCGCGGCTGGCCCGAGTACGAATGGCGGCTGCGCGATGCGCAGCTTGCGCGGCACTACCGGCCGTTCATGCAGCCGGCGTGGCAGGGCGACACGCCGCTCGACGGCCGGACCGTGCTGATTCATGCGGAACAGGGGTTCGGCGACACGTTGCAGTTCTGCCGCTATGTGCCCCTGGTGGCTGAACGTGGCGCGCGGGTCGTGTTCGAGGTGCAGCCGCAGTTGCGCGCGCTGATGGCGTCGCTGTCCGGCGCGGCCCACGTGATCGCGCGCGGCGAACCGTTGCCGGCGTTCGACTGCCAGGCCCCGCTGTTGAGCCTGCCGCACGCGTTTCGCACGGAAGAAGCCACGATTCCGCAATCCGGCGCTTATCTGCATGCCGACCCGCAGCGCACGCGCCAGTGGGAAGCGCTGCTCGGCGAGCGGCGCCGGCCGCGGATCGGGATCGCATGGGCCGGCAATCCGGAGCATCGGAACGATCACAACCGGTCGATCGATTTCTCGCGGCTCGCGCCGCTGTTCGATCTCGATGTCGACTGGATCAGTCTGCAAAAGCCCGTGCGCGAACGCGACGCGGCGCTGCTCTCGGCTGCGCCGGTGCTGCGCGTCGACGACGAACTCGGCGACTTCGCGGACACGGCCGCGCTGATCGGCGCGCTGGATCTCGTGATTGCGGTCGATTCCGCCGTCGCGCATCTGGCGGGTGCGCTGGGCCACGCGGTCTGGGTGCTGCTGCCCGATCCGGCGGAGTGGCGCTGGATGCGCACGCGCGGCGACAGCCCGTGGTATCCGTCCGCGCGGCTGTTCCGGCAGGCGGCGCCGGGGGACTGGACGGGCGCGATCGACGCGGTGCGTGCCGCGATCGCGCCGATGACACGTTAGACACGACACGCGATACCAACAGCGACAAGTGGGGGCCACACGATGACACCGAACGGGGAAGGGACGACACTCGCGAGCGCGCCGGTCGCGCCGGATCGCCGTCCGCCCGATACCGCGCAACTCGAACGGCTGCTCTTGCGCGCGCGCAAGGCGCACCACGAGGGCGCGTTGCAGCATGCGGAACACGCGTATACCGAATTGCTGACACTCGATCCCGAGCATCCGGAGGCGCTGCACCTGCTCGGCGCGGTGCGCTTTCAGCAAGGGCGGCTCGGCGAGGCCGAGCCGCTGATGCGGCGCTCGATCGAGCGCCGGCCGGTGCCGCTCGCGCTCGCGAATTACGCGGCGGTGCTGACCGGGCTCGGGCGGGAGCACGACGCACTCGCGCGTCTCGACGAAGCACTCGCGATCAACCCGGTGCATCAGCGCGTGCTGTTTCAGCGCGCGGGCCTGCTCGGGCAGCTCGCCCGGTACGAAGACGCATGTACGGTCTACGATCGGCTGCTCGAGCTGACGCCCGGTTTTGCCGACGGCTATGTGAAGCGCAGCGACATGCTGCGCGCGCTCGGCCGTCATGACGAAGCGCTTGCCGATTGCGATCGGTCGATCGCGCTGGTCGGGCGTTCGTTCGATGCGATGCGCGGGCGCGGTCTCGCGCTGCGCGAACTCGGCCGTTTCCGCGAGGCAGTCGACAGCTATGGCTACGCGCTCGCGCAGACGCCCGGCAGCGCCGAAGTGCTGTTCCTGCGCGGTGTCGCGTATCTCGATCTGCACGATCCTGAGCGCGCGCTCGCGGATTTCAATGCGGCGATCGCGGCGAGCCCGACTTTCATCGATGCGATCTTCAACAGCTCGATCGCGCTCGAGCAGCTCGATCGGCACGACGAAGCGCTCATGCGCTGCGACCGCGTGCTCGCGATCGATCCGCGCCACGCGCGGGCACTGGCGAACCGCGGCAACGCGGCCAGCCACCTGGAACGCTATCGCGACGCGGCCGACAGTTATGCGCGTGCGCTCGACGTGGAACCGCGCAGCCCCGGCGTGCTGTGCAACTACGCGAGCGCACTGATGCGCATCGAACGCCACGACGATGCGCGCGACATGTGCGACCGTGCGCTCGCGCTCGATGCGGGCTACGTGCCCGCCTGGTTCACGCGCGGCCGGGTGCAGCTCGAGACGCACCGCTACGAGGCCGCGCTCGACGATTTCGCGCGCGTGATCGACGCGACGCCGCACGACAAGCTCGCGCATTTTCATAAAGCCAACGCCCTGCGTGCGCTGCGGCAGCACGACGCCGCGCGGCAGGCCTATGCGGACGCGATCGAGATCGATCCCGACTACGTGCTCGCACACTGCATGCGTGCGTTCCTGTGCCTGTCGATCGGTGATTTCGAAGCGGGGTGGGCGGAGTATGAATGGCGTTGGCGCGATACGCAGCTCGATGCGAGCCGGCGCACGTTCGCCCAGCCGCGCTGGACACACGGGATGCCGCTCGACGGCAAGACGATCCTGCTGTACCCGGAGCAGGGGCTCGGCGACACGCTGCAGTTCTGCCGCTATGTCCCGCTCGTGAAAGCGCTCGGCGCACGCGTCGTGCTCGAAGCGCCGGTCGAGCTGAAGGCGCTGTTCGCGACGCTCGACGGCGTCGATACGCTCGTCGCGCGTGGCGAGCCGCTGCCGCCGTTCGACCTGCATTGCCCGCTGCTGAGCCTGCCGCTCGAATTCCGCACGGACCTGGCGTCGATTCCCGCCGGCGTACCGTATCTCGCTGCCGACCCCGTGCGTGTCGCGCAGTGGCGCGAACGGCTCCGCGCGGCCACGCGGCCGCGGATCGGTCTCGTGTGGTCCGGCAATCCGCTGCACCTGAACGACCGCAACCGCTCGATGACGCTTGCGGATCTGCTGCCGCTGTTCGACGACCGTTACGAGTGGATCAGCCTGCAGAAGGTGGTCCGTGACGAGGATCGCCCGGTGCTGGACGCGAGCGCGATCCGCTTCGTCGGCGACGACCTCGCGGATTTCGCCGATACGGCGGCGCTGACTGCGCTGATGGACGGCATCGTCAGCGTCGATACGTCCGTCGCGCACCTCGCCGGCGCGCTCGGCCGACCGCTTGCGCTGATGATTCCGCATACGCCCGATTTCCGCTGGCTGCTCGAGCGGGACGACAGCCCGTGGTATCCATCCGCGCGGCTGTTCCGCCAGCCCGAGGGCGGGCAGTGGGCACCCGTCGTCGAGCGGATCGCGTCCGGGTTGCCGACGCTCGTCGGCGGCGCGCCATGAGTGCGCGCCGCGAGGGTGCACCGTTGACCGGCGGCGGACCCGGCGCAACGGCCGCGCCATTGCGCGCGGTGCTCGACGATGCGCTGCGCAATGCGCGCGCACGGCTCGAACTGCGCGATTTCGCCGGGGCGGGACGGCTCTACGAAGGCGTGCTGACGATGGCGCCCGACCATGTCGAGGCGCTGCATTTGCTCGGTCTCGTGTATCTGCAGCTGGGCGATCCTGCACGGGCGGAGCCGCTGATCGCGCGGTCGATGGGGTTCGGGCTGAGCCAGCCGTGGAATCTGGCGAACCATGCGGCCGCGCTGACGGGCGTCGGCCGCCATCGCGACGCGCTCGCGCTTGCCGATCGCGCACTCGCAGCCGATCCGGACCATGCGCCGTCGCATGCGGCGCGCGGCGATGCGCTGCTCGCGCTCGGGCAATACGACGCGGCGCTGACGGCCTACGATCGGGCACTCGTGCGGGAGCCGGCCCATGTCGCGGCGTGGCGCAAGCGTGGCGAGACGTTGCGCTGGCTTGAACGACCCGCGGACGCACTGATCAGCGTCGAGCGTGCGTTGCGGCTCGACCCGGGCGATGCGGCCGCGAACATCGAACGCGGGCATGCGTTGCGCGCACTCGGCCATCGCGAGCAGGCGTTGCACAGCTATCAACTCGCGATGGTCGTGCGTGGCAAGACGCCCGAACTCGTCTACGCGTGCGGCGTCGTGATGACCGAACTGGGCCGCCCGGCCGACGCGCTCGCGTGTCTCGACGAAGGGCTCGCACGACAGCCGAAAGACGAGCAGTTGCTGTACGCGAGTTGCGTCGCGCTGGATCTGCTGCACGCCCGCGACGAATTGCTGAAGCGCTGCGACCGGCTGCTCGCGCTGAATCGCGGCAATGTCGCGGCGTGGGTCGGGCGCGGCAATGCGCTGCTCGGGCTCGATCGTCATGCGGAAGCTGCCGAGGCCTACGCGCAAGCGCTGGCGCGCAATCCCGACGATATCGACGCGCGTCGCAACAGCGCGGCTGCGCTGCGTGCGCTCGGCCGGTTCGACGACGCGCTCGCCGATTACGACGCGGCGCTGGCACTGACGGGCCCGCATGCGGAACTGCATTACAACCGCGCGCTCGCGCTGCAGCAGCTCGGCCGCTACGACGACGCGCTCGCGAGCCATGCTGCCGCGGCGGCCGCGCCGGCGGACACCGCGCAGGCATTGTTCACGCGTGCGCTCGCGCGCCAGCATCTCGGCGACGACGACGCGGCGCTGGCCGATTACGCCGACGCACGCCGGCGCGACCCGAACCACGGCGCCGCGCGCCGTTCGGAGGCGTTCTGCCGGCTGTTAATGGGCGATTTCGACACGGGGTGGCGGCAGCACGAGGCGCGCTGGGATGCGGCCGACGTGATGCTGCACCGGCGTCATGCGGACCGGCCGCTGTGGACCGGTGACGAACCGCTCGCCGGGCGCACGCTGCTGCTGCATGCGGAGCAGGGTTACGGCGACACGCTGCAGTTCTGCCGTTACGCGAACCTCGTGCACGATGCCGGCGCGACCGTGATCGTCGAGGCGCCGACCGCGCTCGGTGAATTGCTCGGCACGCTGCGCGGCGTGAGTCGGGTCGTCACGGAGGGCCAACCGCTACCGGCGTTCGACCTGCAGTGCCCGCTGATGAGCCTGCCGTATGCATTCCGTACGACGCTCGATTCGGTGCCGGCCGACGTGCCGTACCTGCGCGCCGATGCGTCGCGGCGAGACGCGTGGGCACAACGTCTCGATGCGATTTCGCCGTCCGGCCGGTTGCGAGTCGGGCTCGTGTGGTCGGGCAACCCGCGCCACGCGAACGACGAAAACCGTTCAATACCGTTTGCCGCGCTCTTGCCGCTCATTTCAGTGCGCGACGCGACGTTCGTGAGCCTGCAACCGCAGATACGCGCACGCGACGCCGACGCGTTTGCCGCGAGCGGCGTGCTGTCGTTCGCGGACACGCTCACGGATTTCGCCGAAACCGCTGCGCTGGTCGACACGCTGGATCTCGTGATCAGCGTCGACACGTCGGTTGCGCACCTGGCCGGCGCGCTCGGGCGACCCGTCTGGATGCTGCTGCCGCGCGTACCGGATTGGCGCTGGTTGCTCGAGCGCGACGATTGTCCGTGGTATCCGTCCGCGCGGCTGTTCCGGCAAGCGCGACCCGGAGACTGGCCGGCCGTGATCGGCCGGGTGGCCGACGCACTTGGCACGGTGCGCCGCCCGCCCGCCGTGGCGGCGTGACCGGCCTTCCATGACAAAAGCTACGGACCTTTTCGCGGCGGCCGGAATGGTCCGTAACAGTCGCCATGTCGCTGCCATCCGCGCTTCGTATGGTCTTCGGATTCCAGCGGCCTGCTTCAGGCGCAACGACATGTACGGTGCCGGACCGGCGCCGCACGCAAATTCCTAGCATCGGGGTGGCAAGAATGGCAGCACGCGCACGTACGGAACGACAACTTCGCGCAACGGCCTCGCGGTCGGTCCTGAAATCGGAGCTGAGCCCGCTTTACCGGGCGGTCGTGCTGATGCTCGCGGCGGGCGTGTCCGCCCACGCGCATGCGGCGGGCATCATGAACCTCGGTCACGTGGCCGCGAGCCCGGCGGGCGGCGGCGCGGGCGGTGTCGGCGGCGTGCCGGGCATGCCGAATCTCGGCGTGTCGCCGCAGCAGGCGCTGCAGGCGAGCCAGCCGTCGATCCGCAACCTCGGCTATGCGGCGCACGCGATCGCCGCGCAGATCGCCGCGCAGCAGAATGCGGCGGCGGCCGCGGCAAAGCTGCCGTCGACCGTGCCGAACGGGCTGGCGCCGGGCGGGCTGCAGGTCGCGGCGGGCGCGTCGGGCGATACGAACAATCCGGTGCTGTGGGTCAACGCGAACGCGCCGACGCAGAACGTCGATTCGAGCGGCCACGTGAACGTCGATGTCAAGCAGACTGGGCAGAATGCGGTGCTGACGTGGGAGACGATGAACGTCGGCCGGCAGACGACGCTGAACTTCGACCAGTCGGGCGGCACGCAGACGAACGGCGCGAACAACTGGGCCGTGCTGAACCGGATCAACGATCCGAGCGGCAGGCCGAGCCAGATTCTGGGGAACATCACCGCGCAAGGGGCGGTGTATGTGATCAACCGGAACGGGGTGCTGTTTGGTGCCGGGTCGCAGGTGAATGTGCATTCGCTGGTGGCGTCGTCGCTCGACGTGCTGAACATGAACAACTACAACCAGACCCTGGTCAACAAGGTCCCGGTTGTGACGGACAACAGCCTCGCACAGGATGCGGCGGGGATCGTCGCGAGCAACAGGCAGTTCCTGAGCTTGCCGGCGGGGACGACGGGCGGGCTCGCGTATCCGGAGTCGGGCAGTTCGGGCGGGGTGAACGGCAACAGCACGGTGCCGAACGAAGTGCTCGGCCTCGGCAACCAGGTCAACCTCACGTCGGCCAGCCAGTACCAACCGTGGGGCGATGTCACCATCGAGCAGGGTGCATCGATCACCACGCACGCGAACGGCAACGTGAGCGACGGCGGCTTCGTGATGATCGCCGCGCCGAACGTGACGAACGCGGGGCACATCAAGGCGACGGACGGGCAGGTCGTGCTGGCGGCCGGCGTCGGGGTGAGCCTGCGGCCCGCTGGCGGCCTGCAGCTCAATCCTCAGGTGCTGCTGCCGGAACTCAGCGGAAAGATCGCGCTGCTCGGCCCGAACGGCCAGACGACCGACATCACGCCGGCGGGCACGCTGACCAATACCGGCATCGTCGAGGCCGCGCGCGGCAACGTGAACCTGCTCGGCAGTCGCGTCGCGCAGAACGGCGTGGTGGGTGTGACGACGAGCGTCAACTCACCCGGCACGATCACGATTTCCACGGTCGACGAATACCAGTCCAACAATCCGACCGGCGCCGGGTATCTCGGGCTGGGGATCGTGACGACGAGCTCGCAAAGCAGCGGCAGCACCACGAGTCGCGCAGGCCTGCTGAGCTTTGGCCCCGATTCGGTGACGACGGTGATGCCGGACGGCAACGGCCAGACGACGCCGTCGACGCCCGGTGCGACCTTCACGCCGGGCAGCATCGGCATGACGGCCGGCTCGGTGTGGTTCCAGGGCGGCTCGCTGATCGAGGCGCCCGGTTCGAAAGTATCTGTCGCAGCGTTGACGCCTTCGGCATCGGGCGCGCAAGCGCCGGCCGGCCAGACCGCCGTGCCAGGCCGGATCTACGTCGACAGCGGTGCGACGATCGACGTGTCGGGTCTCGCGAACGTCGAGGTGCCGATCGGGCAGACGCTCGTGACGGTCGATCGGATCGGCCAGAATGAACTCGCTGATTCGCCGCTACTGCGCAACGGGTTTCTGCTCGGATACAAGAATCTCGTGTTCGACAGCACGCTGACGGGCACGCGCAGCGACGGCGTGCAATGGGTCGGCAGCCCGATCCTGAATCTGTCGGGTTATGTGAACCTGATTCCGCGCACGGTCGACCAGTTGTTGACCAATGGCGGCTCGATCACGCTGTCGGGCAACGAGGTGATGACCGCGACCGATTCGTCGATGAACCTGAACGGCGGCTACGTGCATTACGACGGCGGGATCGTCAACACGACGCGGCTGGTCGACGCCAACGGCGCGCTCGTGCCGATCGGACAGGCAAGCCCGTACGACACCTACGTCGGCATCGCGGGGCAATTCGTCGAATCCCACCCGCGCTGGGGCGTGACGAAGACGTGGTACAACCCGCTGCTGACGATGGGCGGCTATCAGGGCGACTACATCGTCGGCGGGAATGCCGGCACGCTCGATATCTACGGGCTGCAGTCCACGGTGCTGGACGGTGACATCAGTGCGCAGGCGTTCGGCGGCGCGAAGCAGATGCAGGGCAACAGCCTGCCGAGCGGCGGGACGTTCAACCTCGGCGCCGATCCGAAGCTCGACGGCGCCGCGCTGGTGCACCTGACGTCGAACAACAGTGACGTCGCGTCGGGTACCGCGGGCCTGGTCGTGCTGCAGGACAATGCGCCGAAGCTCGCAGACATTGCGCCGGGTTTCTCGATCGATACGCCGCTCGACAAGACGGCGCTTCAGGCGCTCCCGGCGAACGATCCGCGCAACGTGCTGACGACCACCGTGGTGCCGGTCGCGACGCTGAACAACGGTGGCTTCGCGAACCTGAATGTGACCGAGGACAGGTCGGGCGGCAAGGGTGTCGTGGTGCCGCAAGGCACGCAACTGAACTTGCAGCCAGGCGGTTCCATCACCATCAACAGCCCAGTGGCCGGTACCGACGTCAACGTGGCCGGCCGCCTCTCCGTGCCGTCGGGGGTGATTTCGATCACGAGCGGCGGCAACGTGATCGTCGGCCCGCAGGGCGTGATCAATACTGCGGGGCAGTGGGTGAACAACGATGTGCAGGCGGCACCGGGTACGACGCCCGGAAACAGCCAGTTCATCAACGGCGGCAGCATTACGCTCACCGCATTGCTCGGATCGAACGTTATCGGCGGCGGGCTGGTGGGTGACACTTCGGGTTCGGTGCTGCTGCAGCCAGGTAGCGTACTGGACGTATCGAGCGGCGGCGAGATGCTGTCCAACGGCCAACTGCTGATGCAGAACGGCGTGCCTGCCGGACGCGGTGGAAATGTGACGTTGCAGGCGTATTCCGCGACACCATTGAAGGAGTTTGGCGCGTCGGCCGACGCATCGGCTCTGCCTACCGCACAGCCGACGGCCGGCACGATCGCGCTGGGCGGCACGATCCTGAGCGAAGGGTTTTCGGGTGGCGGCACGCTGACGCTGCAGGCGCTCGGATTCCGGATCGGCGGTGCCGAAGCCGCCGCGTTGCCATGGGACGTCTATCTCCCGGAAACCTTCTTTGCACGGCAGGGCTTCGGCAAGTATGTGCTGAATGCGTACTACGACACGACGGTCGCGCCCGGCGCGTCGGTTGCCGTCACGCAATTGAATCGCATTCCGGACATGGTCGCGCTTCAGCAGGCGGCCACGGGGGCGAACCTGGCGGCCGGCGGCCTGACCATGATCGGTCAGCTCGATGCGTATCATCGGCAGGCAACGGATCTCGTCCTGACGGCCGGCAACGATACGTCGTGGCGGCAGAGCCAGCCTGCCATCCCGCCGTCGTATCCGGGCGTCACCGGTGCGGTCACGCTGTCGGAAGGCGCATCGATCCACGCGGATGCCGGTGCGAGCATCGGCCTTGGCTCGCCGGCGCAGGTCACGGTACTCGGCTCGATCGTCGCGCCGGGCGGGTCGATCACGCTGAGCGCGGACGGGAACGGCACGTATGCGCAGGCCGGGCAGTTCAGCACCGGTTTCATGAGCGCGAGCCAGTCGGTCTGGCTCGGCGCGGATGCTTCGCTCGATGTGTCGGGCACGGTATTGGCCAATCCGCTTGCGGCGCCGGTCAAGATCGGCGCGACGGCGGTCGTGCCGAATACGGGCAAGGTGTTGTCCGGCGGTTCGGTCACGATGTCGAGTGACACGGGCTACGTGGTCGCGCAGACTGGCTCGAAAATCGACGTGTCCGGAGCGTCGGCGAACCTGGATCAGCTGCAGCCCAATGGCACGTACGCGGCGCAATCGGTATGGAGCGATGCCGGCTCGATCACGCTATCGGCGGCGAACGGGCTGTTCGCGGATGCGACGCTGGCCGGGCGTCCGGGTGCCGCGCAAGCACGGGGCGGTACGCTGACGATCCTGCCGAGCCAGGCGAACCCGCAT
The DNA here is from genome assembly GCF_002223135.1 of Burkholderia sp. AU33423. Classification (NCBI taxonomy): domain Bacteria; kingdom Pseudomonadati; phylum Pseudomonadota; class Betaproteobacteria; order Burkholderiales; family Burkholderiaceae; genus Burkholderia; species Burkholderia sp. AU33423. Next base: position 2,125,200 of record NZ_NKFH01000007.1, on the reverse strand, counting down.
AGCAACGGCTCGACCGCGACCGCGCTCGTCGTACGGCAAGACGCTACGTTCGTACCGGCGGGCCTGATGCCCGGGCAGAGTTTCGCGTCGGCAATCGATTCGACCACCGGCTTGCCGATCGGGCAGTCGAGCGGCGTCCTTCAGTTCGCGGCCGACCGGCTCGACGGATCCGGCATCGCGAATCTGGTATTGGGCAGCGGCACACCGCCCAACGGTGCGCAATCGACCCCGATCCTGTTTGCCGGCAACGTCATGCTGTCGTTGCCGGAATCCGTGACGTTGAACACGGGGCGCGTCGCCGCCATCGGCATGGGGCAACTGTCGTCGCTGCTGTCGACGCCCGCGCGCAAGGCCGACGGGACGCTCACGACCGCCGTCGACAGCTTGCTCGCGCAACCGCAGCCTTCATTGGGTACGACGGTCGAGATCGACGCGCCGTACGTTGCGTTGTCGGGGCCGCCCATCCAGTTGCAGTCGCCGCAGTTCAAGCCGGTCGCGGCACTGTCCGATGCGACGCTGAACGTGAATGCATCGTTCATCGATCTGAAGAACCAGGTCCAGCTCAACAATTTCGCTCATGCGAACTTCACGAGCAGCGGCGATATACGCCTGAGCTCGACGAACGCGGGTGGGTCCGCGGCCGGCACCGCGCCGGGGATGCTTTATACGCCGGGCAACCTGACGTTCAACGCGGCGGATCTGTATCCGTCGACCGGTAGCACGTTCGTTGTCGCCGCGGTGGGCCCGACCGATTCGGCAACGGGCAAACCGGCGCCGACGACGGTCACGTTCGCGTCGAACGGCGTGTCGGGCGTGCCGTTGTCGGCGGGCGGCACGCTACTCGTGGACGCGACGAACATCGTGCAGGGCGGCACGGTGCGCGCACCGTCCGGCACGATCGTATTGGGCGTAGGCGATCCGTCGAATGCGGCGACGCAGGCTCAGTTTGCCGGATTGCCGCTTGTCGCGACGGATTCGGCGAAGCTCGTGAACGGCAGCGTGACGTCGGTCTCGAACGGCGGCTTGGTCATTCCGTACGGCACGACGATCGACGGGGTCGAGTGGCAGTTCAATCCGCCTGCCGGCAACACGACGCCCGACCTGACCGCGCCGCCCACGAAATACGTGGGCGTGAACGGCAGCAATGTCGCGCTCGACAAGGGCGCGACGATCGACTTGTCCGGCGGCGGCGACCTGCAGGCCATCGAGTGGGTGCCGGGTACCGGCGGCACGCGCGACGTGCTGTCGCAATACAACGTGAGCTATGCGAGCGGCAAGGGGGGGACGGCCGTGCCGGTCAATGTCGGAGCCGGCAACGTCTATGCGATCGTGCCGGGCAAGCAGTCACCGGTCGCGGCGTATGACCCGACCCTTGCGCAGACGACACAGCCCTCCACCAACGCAAACGGCACGGCAACGACCGCGACGGCGACGATGGGCGTCGGACAGGCGAGCCTGACCGACCCGATCGGCAAGGCCGTGTATCTGTCGGGCGTGCCGGGGTTGGCACCCGGCTACTACACGCTGCTGCCGGGCAAGTACGCGACGTTGCCGGGCGCGTATCGCGTCACGGTGTCGAACACGGCCGGCAATCTCGTGCCGGGCGCGAGCCAGGTGTTGCAGGACGGCACGGTCGTGACGGCCGGCTATTTCGCCGACGCGTTGACGGGCAGCCGAAGCGCGACGCCGACGCTGTTCAACGTGCAGTCGAACAGTGTGTGGCAGCAGTACTCGCAATACGCACTGACGGGCGCGAACGCGTATTTCACGAAGCTCGCCGCGACGAAGGGCAACGTGACGCCGCCGCTGCCCGTGGACGGCGGTCAACTGGTGCTGGCGGCGACGAAGGCGCTGACGCTCGGCGCGACGCTGAATGCGGCCGCCGGCGCGGGCGGCGCGCCGGCCCAGGTCGACATCGCGTCGCAGGACATCCAGGTCACCGGCAACGGCAGCGCGGCGCTGCCCGGCTATCTGCAGATCGGCAGCGACGCGCTCGATTCGCTGAACGCGGGCAGCCTGCTGATCGGCGGCACGCGCGCGGCGACGACGAGCGGCGTCACGATCACGCCGATCGCGAACAGCGTCGTCGTGTCCAACGACGGAAACACGGCGCTGAAAGGCCCCGAGATCCTGCTCGTCACGAAGACCGACGGCAGCGGCACCGATCCGAACGCGGCGAACGGCCTGCGCGTCGATGCCGGTGCGTCGATCGCCGCGCAGGGCGATTACCCGGCAGCCAAGGATCAGCCGATCGCGATCGCCGGCGACGGCGCGTTGCTGCGCGTGTCGAACGGCGCGATGGCGCCGCTGTCGCGCACCGGTGGCACGGGCAAGGGCTTGCTGACGGTCGGCGCGGGCGCGACGCTCGCGGGCGGACAGGCGTTGCTGCTCGATTCGTCCGGCGACCTGAAGGTCGATCCATCCGCCGTGCTGTCGGCCAAGGCGATCACGGCGGACGGTTCCGCGATTACGTTCACCAACGCAGGCGGCGCGTCGGCGGCGAACCTGCCGGGCTTCGTCATCGATCCGGCCGGTCTCGCGCAGTTCGCGAACGCGCAGCAGGTCACGCTGCGCAGCTACGGCGCGATCGGTTTCGTCGGCGACGTGAACGCGACGTTCGGCAACAGCGTCGATCTGAGTGCCGGCACGTTCACGAGCGACGGCGGTCACGTCACGCTGAATGCGCAGCAGGTCGCGTTCACGAACGAGATGGGCGCTGCGCCCGGCACGACGATGGCCGGAAACGGCACGCTGACGGTCAACGCGAAAGAGATCGACTTCGGCACGGGCACGAAGGCGGCCAGCGGCTTCGGCTCGGCGGTGATGAACGCGACGGGCGGCATCGTCGGCCAGGGTACCGGTACGTTCGACTTCGGTGCATTGCCGGTGACGCTCAATGCACCGATCTACCTTGCCGACAAGAGCTCGGCCGCCACCGTGAAGACGACGGGCGCACTGACGCTGAACGGGGCGTCGGGCACCGCATTGAAGCGCGATGCGGTTGGCGGCGCATGGACCTTCATCGGCGGTACAGTGGCCGACAACGGTGCGACGATCAGCGCGCCGGCCGGCAACGTGACGCTCGAGGCGACGACCGGTAACCTGACGATCGGCGGCGGATCGACGGTCAGCGCGGCGGGCGTGTCGAAGCAGTTCTTCGACGTGACGCGCTACGCGCCGGCAGGCTCGATCACGCTGACGGCCGATGCGGGCACCGTCGACGTACAGGCCGGCTCGACGCTCGATTTCTCCGGCGCCAGCGGCGGTGGCGCGGCAGGCAGTCTTTCGCTGTCGGCGCCGCAACAGGTCGTGAACCTGAACGGCGCGATCAAGGGCGGCGCGGCGAGCGGTTATGCGGGCGGCTCGTTTTCGCTCAATACGGGCGGCGCGGCGGATCTCGATGCGCTGTCGAAGACGCTTGCATCGAGCGGCGTGAACCAGGCGATCACGGTTCACACGAAGACGGGCAACCTGACGCTGTCGCCGGGCAACACGCTGACCGCGCATTCCGTGCTGCTGACGGCCGACGGCGGGTCGGGAAGCTCGGCCGATACGGCGAACGGCAACGTGAACGTGCTTGGAACGATTGACGCGTCCGGCAAGGCGGGCGGCGAGATCGACCTGTACGGCCGCAACGGTGTGGACATCGAAGGATCGCTGCTGGCGCGCGGCTCCGACCCGAAGCAGCGCGGCGGCAAGGTCAACATCGGCACGACCGCATTGTTCGACCCGACGATCGTCGACGCGAACGGCAACTCGGTCGCATACAACGCAACCTATGGCTACGAGAACATCCTGCGTGCGAACGCGGGCGCGATCACGCTCGGCGCGAATGCGCTGATCGACGTGTCGGGCGGGACGGCCGGTGGTTTGTCGGGCGGCACGGTGAATTTCCGAGCACCGCTACTGGCCGACAACGGTGTGAAGGTCAACCTGCCGGATACGTTCAACGACGGCAAGGGCATCGTCGGCTCGCGCGCGACGACGCTCGAGGCGTATGCGGTATGGAGCACGACGGACGCGACGACGGGCGCGCAGCACTTCGACGGCGTCATCGACCCGGCGGGATGGTATGACAAGAGCGGGCATCTGCTGGCCGGCACGTTCACGGCACAAGGGACGTCCGGCACGCCGGCGACGTTCTCGTTCGCACCGGACGGTTCGGGCGGCGGTACGTTGACGAATCAGACGACGGGCCTATCGTCGACTGTCACGCAGGTGCAGCTTCAAGGCGGCGATAAAGATATTGGTTTCGGCGGGCTGAACAACATGTACTTCGCGCCCGCGAGCGGCGGCGCGAATGCGGATCACGAGACCTTCTACGGATATCAGAACGGCGATGCGTCGACTGCGGCGCCGGGCACGCTGATGGGGTTTGTACAGCACGGGCTCGATACGCTGGTCGATCCGTTCGTCGGCAAGAACATCGCGAATACGCGGATCGTGCCGGGGATAGAACTCGACAACCCGAGCCCGGCGATCAACGGCGGCGATATTCAGGTGCTGACGAACTGGAACCTCGGCGCGGGTGCATCGCCGACGAGTCTCGCGTTCCGGTTCGACGGGCAGGCGCCGATTGTGACGCTGCGTGCCGAGAACAACGTAAAGGTAAAGGCGAGCTTGTCGGACGGGTTCTTCCAGATCGCGAACCCGCTGGGTGGTGGCGGGACGATTCCGGTGCCGCCGTTGTCGACGTTGGCTGCGGTACAAGGGATCTACAACATGCCGTCGGGGTATTACGCGAGTATTGGCATTGGACTGTCGTATTTCGCGAGCAGTGGCCTGGCTTTTGGTCCGGGGCAAGTGGCCGGCGGTACGCCGGACGAGGTAGCCGAGTACTACGCGCTATATTCGGCGTATGCGAATTACCTGGTCCAGCCTGCGGGGGGGCTTGCGTCTTCGTTGTCGTCATTGGCGTCTAAGACGAATATCGACACTGTCGAGATCATCTACAACTTGCGGGGAACCAACTCGAGCACAATGCAGCCTGGGCAGCCCGTGGCACCGATTGTGCCGACGGCGGCCGAGCAGGCATCGAATCCTGGTTCCTATCTGATCTATCTGAATCAGTACCAGAAGTATCTGTCCGATTCTGTTCAGTATGTTGTCCAGCACGACCAGCAATGGCCGCTAGTGGCGATTCCCGCGGCTCCGGCCGTTCAGCCCGTTTCGGTGATCGCGACCCCGACAATCAGCATTCCTGCCCTGACGGACAATACTCCGTCGCCGACGTCCGTTGCGACCGTTCCAATTCCGCTTGTGTCCGCTTCGCTGACGGGCGGCTCGAGCAGTTCCTTCCGCGTGGTCGCAGGGGCGGATCTGAACAGCACGAATCCGCTGGCGCTTCAGGTGCGGACCGCAGGAGGCGGATCGAACGGCAAGAGCGTGACCTTCGATGGCCATACCACGTTCGTCGACAGCAACGGCCTGGCAATTCTGGCGCCGACGATGATACGCACCGGTACCGGTTCGATCGATATCGCGGCTGGCAATGACATCGCGCTATTCGACAGCAGTACGATCCAGCCGAACAGCCCTGACATAACCGTTCCCGGCGTGATTTACACCGGCGGCGCGCCTGCGGCGGGGGCGCCGGCCGGCACGGGTCTTTCTATCATTCATGGCCAGAACAACAATCCGGATATTCTGGTGACGCCCGCGGTCAATCCGGACTCGGCCGGCGATATCACGATTCATGCGCAGGGCGATATCAAAGGCGCGGAGTATCTGACCGACGTGAATGGGACGGTGACCGGGCGGCAAGGCGCCAACATCAGCCCGTTCTGGTGGCAGTGGATGCAGATCGGTAATCCGACCGGCATGGTCGGCGCGACCAATCCCGTGTCGCAGACCGTTCAGACGTCGATCAACTTCGGCGCATTCGATCAAGGCGTGTTGAGCGCGGGCGGCAACGTGTCCGTGTCGGCTGGCGGGAATATTTCCGACCTGTCGGTGTCGCTACCGACCACGTGGTATTTGACCGGTGCCAATACCGACAACCCCACGATCAATACGGTTGGCGGCGGCAACCTGTCCGTGCGAGCAGGAGGGGACATTCTGAGCGGTGGCTACTTCGTCGCGAAGGGATCAGGAACGATCACGGCAGGCGGGAAGATCGGGTCGGATATTGCGGTGCCTTCGTCAGTTGACGGCCAGCCTGCCGTAACGATGGATACGCTGCTGGCGACACAGGACGGCGCGCTCGACGTAAGCGCGCGACAAGGCGTCAGCATCGGGCGTGTGTTCGATCCGTCGTATGCGCAGAGCAATGCGCTGTTGACGGCGTACCAGCAACAGGCCGACATGAAGGGCTATTCGTCGACGTCCGCCGTCAATATCGTGTCGACGACCGGGGACGTCGCGATCGGCACACTCTCGGCAGTCAGCCTGATTGGCGGCGGAGCGATCAATGCAAATGCGCCGGGGGCGAACGATTTGTCGTCCGTCTTGCCAGCGTCAGTGAGCCTGACCGCGCTTTCCGGCGGCATCACGGTGGCGGCGAGCGGCTTGCTCTATCCGTCGGCGTCTGGCGACCTGAGCCTGATCGCCGATCAGTCCGTCAATCTGTCGAGCATCAACGGATTGATTGTCAGCGGGTTTCCTGCGTTCGGCATGCTCGATGTCGATCCGTCCTCGATGCCGTCACCGGCGAAGCCGAATGTTCTCGTCGCGAACCCGAGGATTGCATCGGCGGCGGCTCATGATCCGGTTGCCTTGCATGGCGACGATACCGTTCCGGCGCGGATTTACAGTCTGAACGGCGATATTGTCGATAGCGTACCGGGAAATACGTCAATCTCTAATTTCGTGGTTCCGGTGGTGATCGACAAACCGGCGTTGATCCGGGCCGGCCGGGATATCGTCAATTTGTCCTTCCTGGGACAAAATCTGCGCAGATCCGACGTAACGCGGATCGTGGCGGGGCGCGACATCTACGATACGCACGCGACGGGCTTGCCCGCGCTGAATATCGGCGGTCCCGGCACGTTCGACATCGAAGCCGGCCGCAATATCGGACCGTTGGCCAATCTGTCGGGCGTAACGAACGCGGCTGGCATAACCACCGGTATCAACGCGATAGGCAACGCAAACAATCCGTATTTGCCCCACGAGAGCGCGAACATCAATGTACTGTTCGGTGTCGGGCCGGGTATCGATACCGCTTCGTTCGTCTCGACGTATGTCGATCCGGCGAAGTCCGTGCCGGGTGTTTTCAGCGCGACGCCCGCGCTCGTTACGTTCATGGAGCAATACGAGGCGGGCCTTTCGGTCGACACGGGGTTGGTCAACGATCAGCCGGCGATCAAGCCGTTGAGCGCGGACGAGGCCTGGTCGAAATTCAAGGCGCTGCCGCAGTATGTTCAGCAGCTCTTTGCCGAGCAGGTGCTGTTCAAGGTGCTTACCAGCGTCGGCGAGGATTACAACAACCCGGCCAGTCCGTACTATCAGAAATATGCGCGCGGCTACGAGGCGCTCAATACGATGTTTCCGGCTTCGCTGGGCTACACGGCCAACAATCTCGGCGGCGGCAGCAACGGTGCAAACAAGCTGGCCGATACGGGCGACCTGGATATTCGCAGCACGACCATCCAGACACAACAGGGCGGCAACGTATCGATCCTTGGCCCGGGCGGGCAGGCGCTGATCGGGAGTACATCCGCACCGCCTCAGATCGTCGACAGTGCGACCGGCAAGACGATTGCCGGGCCCGGAACGATGGGTGTTCTCACGCTCGAGAAGGGGAACATCAACATCTTTACTGATCGCAGCGTCCTTTTGGCCCAGAGCCGGATCTTCACCGAGCAGGGCGGCGACATGACGATCTGGAGCTCGAACGGCGACATCAACGCGGGCAAGGGTGCGAAGTCGTCGGCCGACACACCGGCGCCGCAATACGTATGCGACGCGAACCACTATTGCACGGTCGACGCGCGCGGGCAGGTTACGGGCGCGGGCATTGCAACGTTGCAAAGCGTGCCAGGTGTGCCGATCGGCACGATCAACCTGATCGCACCGCGCGGTACGGTCGATGCGGGCGATGCAGGTATTCGTGCCGGCAACCTGAACGTCGCTGCGTTGCGGGTGGTGAATGCCGACAACATCCAGGTAACCGGCAAGGCGACCGGCATCCCGCTCGTGCAGGCGGTGAATACCGGTGCGTTGACGGCCGCAAGTGCTGCCGCATCGGCTGCCACGCAGGTGGCGCAGGATATCGCGAAGAACAACGCGTCCGGAGGGGCTGTGCGGCGCTGGACGATATCGGTGCAAGTGGAGGGATTCGGCGATGCGAGTGGCGACGGCGGGAAGAAGCACAAGCAGCAGGTCGGCTACGATTCGTCGAACGCGGTGTCGATTCTTGGCTTCGGTCAACCTGGAGCCACGCAACGTGCTACGTTGACATCGGAGGAGCGTAACAGGTTGGGCAAGATCTGATCGAGCGAAGTGTGCGCGACGCGGGCTGCCGGTAGTATCGGCGCTCGCGTTTGTTGTATGGCCGCATGGACCGTTCGATCAAAGATGGAATGAGTGTCCCCCGTAATCCGGATCCGTGCGCTCCGATTGCAATGATGTGGGTCTGGAAGTTACGCGTCGTCTGACGAATAGGTTGATGGCATCAAATAAAGCTGCGCCCCCGGTAACCCTGGGGCGCAGCCAGTTTGGATCTCGGTGGTCAGCGTGTCGACTTAGCGACCAACCACCGTACCTGTGCAGACGCTCGTGTTGCCGATGTCGAGGTTCCACGCACGTGCGTTGCTCAGGAATTCGTTCGAGATGGCCGTCTGGAAGTTCGCCGGTACTGTGTCGAAGCCGTTGCCATGAACGATGGATGCGAAGCTGGCGTTTGTGTAATGAGCGTTCAGGAAATCATGCATGGCTGTTCCGACTGCAGGATCCGCATAACATTGGCTCAGGATGATATAGCTCATGCCGGAAACCGGATAGCCTGAGATCGGATTGCTATTGCTCCGGGGCCAATTTGCTGGGTTAGCAGCGGCGACCCTTAACGCTGGCGGGACAATTGAACCGAGCGCCATGGTCGCGTTCGCATACGTCGGTGCGTAGTAGGCATTGTTTATCCTGTTCGCGAGGCTGGCCACCGGCAGTTGCAGCGCGCTGGCCGACATCACGACCGCGCTCGACGGGGCGAGGAACGTGTTCGTGTAATTCGGAGCCAGGTATGCAACAGCGGCCATACCGGCCGACGCATAGCTCGCCAACTGTCGACGCACGCCACCGTCACCCGAAGCAGCTATGAAGTTCGACGGCACGACGCCGCCCGGGAACGAAGCCGTGAACGTCAGCGAATCGGCGAACGTGACGCCCGTGGCCGTGTTGGTCGTCGTACACACGGCAGCCAGATGGCGCGTCAGCAGTTCGGTCGTGCCGCTGGCGTCCGCGCTATAGACGACTTTGATCGGTTCGTTCAGCACGTAGGGGGAGTTTGTTTCCGGATTGATGATCTGGTTCCAGTTCGTGAGCTTTCCCGAGAAGATGCCGCACAGATCGTCGTCGTTCAGCGCGATGCTGTGCGCTTGACCCGGTGTCGTTTGCGGCGTCATCGTGCTCGTGACGGCCGGACCGTTGACGACCGGCACCGTGATCGGCGTGACGATGTACGGGATCTGGATCAGCGGGCCATTGGTCGCGCCGAGGCCGGCCTTGTACGACGTGAGCTGGGCGGTCGACAGGGCCGCATCGCTGTTCGCGAAGTGGACCGTGCCCGTGACCGTCGAGCCGAAATACGTCGGCCGGTTGTTCAGGAATGCGTTCTGGCCGGCCCCCGAGCCAACCGAGTAATACGTGAACGAGCCTTCGGCGGTGCCGAACAAGCCGATTTCGGTCGCGGGATTGACGATCGTACCGATTGCAGGAGCAATGAGGGACGAGCCGCCGCCTTGCACGTTAGGCGAGGCCATCGCGGCAATACCGCCGAGGCTGGAGAAAACTAGAGCGATCGACTGGCAGAGCCTGCGGTGTTGATGAAGTCGCATGGGATGTTTCCGAAGAGAATGGATGGCACGCCGGACTGACGTCCATGGGGTGCTGGCCGAGGGCACAAATGAAAAACTGCGCCCGCGGATCTCCGGGGGCGCAGCCGTTCCGACGAGGTTAAGCGGATTTTCCGGTCGCTTATCGACCGACCACCGTACCCGTGCAGACGCTCGTATTGCCGATGTCGAGATTCAGGCCGCTCGTGTTGCTCAGGAAGTCAGCCGAAATCGCCGTCTGGAAGTTCGACGGTACGGTGTCAAAGCCGTTGCCATGAACGATCGACGCGAAGCTGGCGTTCGTGTAGTGGCTGTTCAGGAAGTCATGAACGGCGGTCTTGACCGTCGAATCCTTGTAACACTGGCTCAGGATGATCTGGCTCGTGCCGGAGACCGGGTAGCCCGAAACCGGGTTGCCGGCGGCGGGTACCCAGGCTGCCGGGTTGTTCGCCGTGAGCTTGCTCGGGGCCGCAACGGAACCGAGCGCGGTCGTCGCATTCGCATACGTCGGTGCGTAGTACGTGCTGTTCTTCGCGTTCACGAGGCTCGCCACCGGCAGTTGCAGCGCGCCGGCCGGCGTCACGACCGTGCTCGACGGGGCGAGGAACGTGTTCGTGTAATCCGGGCTCAGGTATGCAACGGCGGCACCGGTGGAGGACGACAGCGCATTACGCACGCCGCCGCTGCCCGAAACGCCGGTGAAGTTCGACGGCACGACGCCGCCCGGGAACGAAGCCGTGAACGTCAGCGAATCGACGAACGTCACGCCAGCAGCCGTGTTGGTGGTCGTGCAGACGGCTGCCAGATGGCGCGTCAGCAGTTCGGTCGTGCCGCTGCCGTCCGAGCGGTAGATGACCTTGATCGGCGAGCTGGTCGTCGTGTACGCCGAGCCCGTTTGCGGGTTGATGACCTGGTTCCAGTCGGTCAGCTTGCCCGAGAAGATGCCGCACAGATCGTCGTCGTTCAGCGCGATGCTGTGCGCTTGACCCGGCGTCGTTTGCGGCGTCGTCGTGCTCGTGACGGCCGGGCCGTTGACGACCGGCACCGTGATCGGCGTGACGATGTACGGGATCTGGATCAGCGGGCCGTTGGTCGCGCCGAGGCCAGCCTTGTACGACGTGAGCTGGGCGGTCGACAGGGCCGCATCGCTGTTCGCGAAGTGGACCGTGCCCGTGACCGTCGAGCCGAAATACGTCGGCTGGTTGTTCAGGAACGCGTTCTGACCGGCACCCGAACCTACCGAGAAATACGTGAACGAGCCTTCGGACGTGCCGAACAGGCCGATTTCGGTAGCGGCATTGCCGATCGCGCCGATGGTCGGGGCGACGAGCGACGAGCCGCCGCCTTGCACGTTCGGCGCAGCCATTGCGGCCGTGGCGCCCAGACCGGAAACAACGAGAGCGAGGACTTGACAGATCTTGCGCTTGCTGGATTTCATGAGAAATTTCCTTGAACGAAGATAAACGGGAACCCCTGCTACTGCGGTTGGAATGCTTGTGGACCGCCGGCTAAATGTAGGGGGAAATACGAGTGACGCGTGTGAATTTTTCATAACGAATGGTGCGTAACATTTTTATCGAATAAGCCATTGCGTTATTCGAATTGATAAAGCGCGGATTGGAGCGTTATTCGGTACAGGTCGGAGCTTCCAGATATTGGGATTCGGCCGGACGATGCTCCGACGAACCGCGCGCCAGAGCCCGCATCCGGCATGGTTCGGACCACCACGTCGCACGCGAACCTAAGCGGTGCTATCCCAATTTCACGACGGTTTTGTGGCGGATGTTACGGAACATTCAGTGCATCGACGAATATCCGCTCTTTTGATGAAACCCTTCCATTGGATGTGTTATTCCGTAAATGTAAGGCCGACAAAAGATCCTGTAGTTAATGTGTGATAGACCAATCGGAGAAATAAACATGAAATCGTTTTTGCGTTATAAGAATAACGACTCAATGTAATAAACCCCGCCCAAAAAGGTAGCCCAACATCCGTCACAAATCTGCGCTGGTTCGCTCCGTAGTCTTCCCCGGCGACTCCGTCCGGCACATTGCGCGCCGTCGCCGAAAAAAGTCGCACGCGTGACACGAGGGCACTGACATGTCGGCATTCCGCTACGAAGCGATCGATCCCACCGGCCGCACGCTGAAAGGCGTGCTCGAAGCCGACAGCGCGCGCGCAGGCCGCAGCCATCTGCGCACGCAAGGTCTCACGCCGCTGATCGTCGAGCTGGCCGCGCAACGCCTGCACGGCGAACGTCATCAGCGCCTGTCGCTCGGCCGCAAGCTGTCGCAGCGCGAGCAGGCGATTATCACGCGCCAGCTCGCGAGCCTGCTGGTCGCAGGGCTGCCGCTCGACGAATCGCTGTCGGTGTTGAGCGAGCAAGCCGAGCGCGACTACGTGCGCGAGTTGATGGCGTCGATCCGCGCGGAAGTCGTCGGCGGCCATTCGTTCGCGAACGCGCTGAGCCAGCATCCGCGCGATTTCCCCGAGATCTATCGCGCGCTCGTCGCGGCTGGCGAGCACACCGGCAAGCTCGGCATCGTGTTGTCGCGCCTGGCCGACTACATCGAACAAAGCAACGCACTGAAGCAAAAGATCCTGCTGGCGTTTACGTATCCGGGCATCGTCACGCTGATCGCGTTCGGCATTGTCACGTTCCTGCTGAGCTACGTGGTGCCGCAGGTCGCGAACGTGTTCACCAGCACGAAGCAGCAGCTGCCGACGCTGACGGTCGTGATGCTCGCGCTGTCGGACTTCGTGCGGCACTGGTGGTGGGCGTCGTTCGCGGCGGCGGCCGTGCTCGTCCATGCGATCCGCAAGGTGCTGTCGCGCGATGCGCCGCGGCTCAGGTTCGACATGTGGCTGCTGACGGCACCGCTCGCGGGCAAGCTCGTCCGCGGCTACAACACGGTGCGCTTCGCCAGCACGCTCGGCATTCTCACCGCGGCCGGCGTGCCGATCCTGCGCGCGCTGCAGGCGGCCGGCGAGACGCTGTCGAACCGTGCGATGCGCGCGAACGTCGACGATGCGATCGTCCGCGTGCGCGAGGGCTCGGCACTGTCACGCGCGCTGGCGCATACGAAGACGTTTCCGCCGGTCCTCGTGCACCTGATCCGTTCGGGCGAGGCGACGGGCGACGTGACGACGATGCTCGATCGCGCATCCGAAGGCGAATCGCGCGAGCTGGAGCGCCGCACGATGTTCCTGACGAGCCTGCTCGAACCGTTGCTGATTCTCGCGATGGGCGGGGTGGTGCTCGTGATCGTGCTGGCGGTGATGATGCCGATCATCGAGCTGAACAACATGGTGCAGTAATGCGCGGCTCAGCGCACGTATACGTTGGCCTTCTCCGCGGCGGGCAGCGCGATCTCGCGATGCAGCCCGTTACGGTCGACGACGATCGAGCGCGCACGAACCTCGGCCAGTTTCGCGGCTTCGCCGATCGACGCACCGAGCGACACGACGCGCGAGGCGTCGCCGCCGACGCTGACGATCGCGGCCGCACGGCGCGCATCGAACGCGAGCACGCCGAGCAGCTGGATGGCATCGCGGCCGTCGTCGGGTTTCGCACCGAACAGCCGCGCGCCGGCAGCAACGTCGATCGGCGCGGGCGGCGGTGCAGGTGTCGCGACCGGCGCATCAGCGACGCTCAATACACGCACGGCCCAAAGCGACACGGCAACGAGTGCCGCGGCGGCGGCGAGCGTCGCGGCGAGTGGAACGAGATCGGCGCGCGACGGCGCGATGCGAAGCAGGTCGAACGGTTTCATGGCGACAGGTCGGTGCGATGAACAGAAGATGTTTCCATTCTTTGTTGCGAGGGTGAATGCATGATGACGGGGCCCAATGAAACCCGAACGCGATATGCCGGTCACTCGGGAGGACACGCGCAACGCGGCTTCACGCTGATCGAGATCATGGTGGTGGTCGCGATCCTCGGGATTCTCGCGGCGCTGATCGTGCCGAAGATCATGAGCCGTCCGGACGAGGCACGCCGCATCGCCGCGAAGCAGGACATCGGCACGATGATGCAGTCGCTGAACCTGTATCGCCTCGACAACGGCCGCTATCCGGCGCAGGAGCAGGGACTGACCGCGCTGGTCCAGAAGCCGGCCACCGATCCGGTGCCGAACAACTGGAAGGACGGCGGCTATCTGGAGCGGTTGCCGAAGGATCCGTGGGGCAATCCGTATCAATACCTGAACCCGGGCGCGCATGGCGCGATCGACGTGTTCAGCTACGGCGCGGACGGCAAACCGGGCGGCGAGGGGAACGATGCGGATATCGGCTCGTGGCAGTGACGGCGTGCGCGTCGTGAACCGCCGCATACGACACACGCGCGTCGCGCGTCGTACGTCGGTGGGCTTCACGCTGCTGGAGATGCTCGTCGTGCTCGTGATCGTGGGGCTGCTGGTCGCGGTCGTGACGCTCGCGCCGTCGCGCAATCGCCGCACCGATCTGGCGGAGGAGGCACAGCGCCTGGCGAACCTGCTCGAATCGGCCGGCGACGAAGCGCAGGTGCGGTCGATCCCGATCGCGTGGCAGACGGTCGGCGGAGGCTATCGCTTCGTGCAGCGCACCGAAAGCGGCGGCTGGGCGCCAATGACCGACGACCTGTATCGCACACGCCGCTGGGGCGCCGAAGTGACGGGCGTGTCGGTGCGGTACACCGGCGGAGGCGAAGTGCCGTCGCGCGTCGTGCTCGGCAGTGAAGGCATCGACGTGCCCGTGACGATCACGCTGTGGTCCGGTGACGTGCGGATGGCCGTCGTCGGCACGGGCATCGGCAACTTCGTCGTGCGCCGGCCGTGAGCGACGTTCGGCGCCCGGCATGCCCGCCATGCGGAAACGCGCCGCGATTGAATCGCATCGCTGCACGCTTCACCGGACTGTCATAGTGCCCGCTCACAATCTGATGTTCGTTTGCTGCGGAACCGCTCACGGGGGGGCGCGTTTCGCCGGCAACGTGCAACTCCACTTCCGTCCAGGGATTCATGACTCGTTCACGGGCGCCGACCGGTGTCCTGGCGCTCGTCGCGTGGCTGGCGTTCGTCGTGCCGTGCATGCAGGGCATACACGCGCAGGAGACCGGTTCCATCGTCCGCCAGCCGGGCAGCGCGATGCGCTTCGATCTGCCCGCGCAGCCGCTCGCGAAGAGCTTGCAGGACTTCGCGCGGCTCACCGAGCTGATCGTACTGGCGCCCGCGCCGCTGCTTGACGGGCGCACGAGTGCGCCGGTCCAGGGCGAATTCGCGCCGCGCGACGCGCTCGAGCGGATGCTGGCCGGAACGGGGTTGCGTGCGGAATTCTCGCGCCCGGACGAAGCGATCATCGTCGCGCAGCCGGCCGCCGAGCAGGCGCCCGCGACGGCCGACACGCCGGCGGATGCGGCCTTGCCGATCGACGGGATCGGCGATTCCGGCGATCGGCGCGCGTTCGCGGGCCTGCTGCAGGCGCATCTGATCGATGCGCTCTGCGCGCAGCCGGGGGCCGTGCCGGGCAGCTATCGACTCGTCGCGCAGGTGCGCATCGACAACAGGGGGGCGGTGGTGGCGGTCAACATGGTGGCATCGAGCGGTTCGGCCGCCCGCGACGCGGCGGTGATGCGCGCGCTGCGCGCATTGAAGCTGGACGACGCGCCGCCGGCGGACCTGCCGCAGCCGGTCACGATCCTGCTGCGGCCGGCCGGCAACGGCGTGCATTTCCGCTGTCCGGCGCCGCAGCCGGCCGTCCGGGGCTAGGCCGTCATGTCCGACAGCAACCGCTCCGGGCTCAGGCATCTGCTGGCGACGCGCTACGCGTATCTGGTCAGGCGGCTCGAACGCGTGACCGGGTCGAAGGACGGCGCCGCCGACGCGCTGCACGAAACCTGGCTGCGTCTCGAGAATGCGAACGTCTCCACGCAGGTGACGAACGCGGACGCCTATATACTCGGGATGGCGAACAATGTCGCGATCGACCAGCATCGCCGCGAACGCCGGCATCTGCACGACGACGATGTCGAGACGCTGCTCGAGATGCCCGACGAACTGGCGGATCCCGAGCGCATCGTCACGGCGCGCCGCAAGGTCGAGACACTGAAGGACGTGCTGCGCGGCCTGCCGCCGCGGCGCCGCGCGATCCTGCTGGCCGCCCGCGTGGACGGCCTGCTGAACCGCGAGATCGCCGAGCATTTCGGCATTTCGCTGCGGCTCGTGGAAAGCGAGCTGAGTGCGGCAATGAAGTACTGCCTGCAGCGCATGCAGGAAGACGGCGATCCGTACACGGGCACGCGAGGCGGCCCGCGTAAATTTTGAGCATCAGGACGATGACGAAAGCCCAGGCCGAACCTGCCCACGACGAACTCGACGAAGCGAGTGCGTGGCTGCTGCGTCTGCGCTCGGGAGACGCGAGCCAGGCCGAAGCCGATGCGTTCGAGCGCTGGTGCGCCGATCGTCCGCAAGCCGCCGATCTGCTGCGCGATACCTGGAGCGCGCTGCGCACGGCGGCGACCGAACTCGCCCATGAGGAACGCGCGGCAGCTGCCTGGGCAAACGTGGCCAAGCGCGAGCGCACGATGCGCACCGGACGGCGTGCGTTCATCGGCTTTGCGGTCGCAGCCGGCGCGTCGTGGCTCGCCGTGCGCCCGCCGATGCAGTTGTGGCCGTCGCTCGGCGATATCGCGGCCGATTACCACACGGGCACCGGCGAGCAGCGCAGCGTCGCGCTGTCGTCGCGCGTGACGGTGGAACTGAATACGCAGACGCGTCTGGACGTGCTGGCCGCGAGCAACGCCGCGCACGGCGTCGAAGTCGTCGCCGGCGAGGCGGAGATCGATGCGGCGGCGCCGCCGGCCGGCCGCGCGACGCCGATCCAGCCCGTCACCGTGGTGGCCGGCGGCGGCCGCATGCAGGCGACCGTCGCGCGCTTCAACGTGCGGCGCACCGGCTCGCAGGTCTGCGTGACCTGCCTGTCCGGCACGGTCGCGCTCGAGCATCCGCGCGGTGCACGCACGCTGACGGCCGACGATCAGGTCGTCTACGACGATCGCGGCGTGCAGCCCGTGTCGCGCATCGATCCGGGCGCGGTCAGCGCATGGCGGCGCGGGATGCTGGTGTTCAACGGCGTGCCGCTCGCCGATGTCGTCGACGAGATCAACCGCTACCGGCGCGGCAAGGTCATCCTGCGCAGCGCGTCGCTCGGCGAGAACCGGATGCAGGCGCAGTTCCCGATCACGCGGCTCGACGACGTGATCGACATGGTCGGCCGCCTGTATGGCGCGCACATCACGCGCCTGCCCGGCAACATCGTGCTGCTGAGCTGACCGGCTTCCCTTGCTTTACTTTCCGTTCTTCCTCCCGCCGGCGATGCGTTCGCGGCGCTTGCGGCTGTCCGCGCACTGCGGGTTACGGCCGTCCGATACGACTTGATCAATGAGGGCCGGCAAACGCCGGGCTGTCCGTCATGGCGGCCCGGTGTGACGTCGTCGGACCCGAGGCGTGGGTGGCAAGCGCCCCGGCCGTGCAGCGATGCGCGGTGCGGGGGATGTGTGTCGATGGAGCTTCGGGCGGTGGCGTGATCATGAACGAATCGCAACGGGACAAGGATCCCGGCGACGCGAATACGCGCGCCGATGCGATCCGCGAGGGCGCCGTGCGCTGGTTGCTGTGGTTGCGCACCGGTGACACGACGGAACAGGAACTCGACGCGTTTGCGCGCTGGCGCGCGCAGAGCGACGAGCATGCGCGCACGGTCCGCGAGCTGATCTGGATGTGGGCCGTGCTGGAGACGGTCGGCCGCCAGGAGCCGGGCGGGCCGACGCGTACGCATTGAGGCGGCGGCTTTGCGCGCGCACACCGGAGTGGTGCGCAATCGCGCTCGTGCTCGCGTCGCGGTGCACGCGCTGAAAGAAAGTCTGCGGGTTATGCGGGCCCGCTTCGACCTTGTATATGAGAGAGCGAGGGGGCTGTGCAGAGGGACTGCAGCGCGGAGACCGGGGAACGGGGGCCTGAACGGGCCCCCGGATCACCGTTCACGCAGGGCGGCGGGCGTGTGGCGCTGAGGTGCCGGCCGCGTCACGCAAGCCCGGATTCACGACTCCGGATTCAGGATGGCGCCCCGGGCTGCAGGCCCGCGCGTGCGCCGTTCCAGGCGGCGTCGAGCGGATCGCCGGTATCGCGCAGCGGCTCGCGCAGAAAAGGAAAGCGTTCGACGAACGGTGCGGATTCTTGCAGGGCCACGATATGGTTGACCATCCATTGCAGCAGATCGCCGCCGTGCCGGACCTGTTCCGGCCGCCAGTCCGGCATCGACGAGAAGAGGGCCGAGAAGCCGCTCCAGCGCGACGGACGGTCGTTGTCGCCGGGCCGGAAATAGGTGTTCATCGCGACGTCGTGCGCGTCGGTCAGCGCGCCGACGAACAGCCCGTGCGGCGTCGGCACGCCGATCTGCTGCCAGCCTTCCGCGAGGGCCAGCGAGCGCATCACGCGCGCCGCGACGAACGCGATGCGCGTTTCATGCTCGATTTCCGCCAGCGACATCACGCCGTTGCGCTGCATGCAGCGTGCGACCGCGTGCGGCCGGATCACGTTCGACGCGAAGCTGCGCAGCACGAGGTCGGGCACCGTCAGTTGAAGCTGGAATTCGCGCAGGCCGTGCTCGGCGCTCATCGTCGAGAAGTTGACGAACAACCCTTCGGCATGACCGAGCGCGCCGACGTACGGCTCGAGCCCGAGGCGCGCGAGCTTCGGCGCGATCTGGCGTTCGAGCAGCCGCATCAGGTTGCGGCGGTTGCGTATGCCCGTGAAATCGTCGAGGCCGCGCGTGACGACGTCGCTGATTTCCCAGCGGCGCTCGTCGGCGACGAGCCGCGGGGAGCCGCTCAGGTCGAACCGGGCGCGGCCATGGGCCACGCGGGGATCTACGTACATGCCGGTGCCTCGTGCATCGATTGCGGGCGGACCGCCGCGGCGGCGCGCCGTCGCGCGGGTCCGGTCGCCCACGATGCTGCGGCGTCGCGGGCCACTCGTCAAGTGCGAACGTATCGCGACGCACGCGTGCGCATGCCGTTGCGGCGGCGCGTGCGATCAACCAGACAGTGTGGGGTCATCCGATGATGCGCACGATCGTGGAACGCTTTGTCGAGCAGAGCCCGATGACGATCATGGCGCGGCTCGTGCTGCAATGCGCGCTGCACGACGACTGGATCGGCGCCGCGGCGGACGCCGGCGACGAGCCCGACGGCGAGTCGATCCGCGAGGCGCTGTTTGCCCTCGCCGTCGACGCGATCGCATCGATTGCCGCGTGGCAGCGGACGCCGGATGCCGGCGTGGCCGCTGCGCCGGGGTGGGGTTCCGCCGTGACGGCACTGCACGATTGCATGAGCCGGTGGCGTGCCGGCTGGGGGCGTGCGCTGGCCAGGGACAGTGTCGAACTGCTGCTGCCGGTTGCGTCGGCGCACAACGTCGACGGCGTGCATGCAGTCGACGGGATGCGGCTGCGTGTGCTGGACGGTACCGGCGAGGCCTGCGCACCGCAGGCCGGCGGATGCGACTGCGGGCGCGCATGTGATGACCCCGCGCGCGATGCGGCGGCGGGCGGTGCGCGCGTCCTGCCGGTCTACGATCCGGAACTCGGGATGATCGTCGACCTGCTGCCGTGCGAGCGTGGCCGGACGCACGAGCGTGCCTTCGTCGGCGCGCTGCTTGAAACGGTGCGGCCCGGCGAGCTGTGGATCGTCGACGGGCGCTTCGATACGGACGCGCTCCTTTCCGGCTGGCCGCGCCGCGGCGGCGCGTTCGTGTTGCGTGAATACGGCCGCTCGGCCGCGTGCCGGCCGCTTGGCGACTGGCAGGAGGGCGGCGGGTTCGGCGACGGACGCGTGCGCGAACAATCCGTCGGGATGGTCGGCGAAGGCGGCGTGTCGGGCACGTTTCGGCGCATCGAATGGCACAGCGCGGAGACGCCCGGCGAAATCGTCACGCTGCTGACCGATCTGCCGGCCGAGCGGTTCGACGCACCGCAGGTCGTGGCGCTGTCGTGCCGGCGCTGGCGCGACGCGCTGCCGCTGGCGCTCGAGCCCGTCACGGGCGGCGCGCCGTTTGGCGCGGTGCCCGCCCGCGCGGCGCTGCTGGCGAGCGGGATCGCCGCGTTTGCCTACAACGCGTTCAGCGTGATGACGCGCGTTGTCGGGGCGGCGCTCGCGCTCGACGCGCGTGACGTCGACCGCTTGCCGTCGCTGATCGCCGACGGCGTGACGGCGACCTACGCGGGCATGATGATCGCGCTGCCGCCGGACTGGTGGCAGCGTTACGACCAGCTGCCCGCGACGACGCTCGGCCAGATCGTGCGGATGCTCGCCGTGCACGTCGACCCGCGCAGCGAGCGGCGTCGACGCCGCGACAACCGGCTGTCCGCGAAGTCGCAGGCGTTGCTGCGCGCGGCGACGCTCGAGCGCCTGATGCACGACGACGGCGACGATCCGGCCGCCAACGTGTTCAGCCTGCGCACGATCGCGATGGCGACGCGCGACTTCAGCAGCAATCCGTCGAAGGCGCTGCGGCATGCGGGCGAGGCGCTCGTGATGGTGACCAAGTACAACCGGCCGATCGCGCTGCTCGTGTCGATCGACGACTGGAACCGGCTGCTCGGCGAAGTGCGCGAGACGAGCTTCACGCGGCTGTCGTTCGATGCGGCGGTGACGCCGCAGGGCGTGCGTGCGGTCGGGTTGGGCGAGTTGTCGCGGGTCTAGCGTGCCGGTTTGATGACTCGCGGTTGCGGTCAGTGTCGTGTTTCGAGCGAGGCGCCGGCTTGGATCCCGTTGCGACGACATCGGGATCGGGATAGCAGCCCTACCACGACCATGAGAGAAAGGATGGGGCGCTCGCCCGTCGCGGCTCATTGGCGTGCCGGCTACTCGGAATCGTTTGTCGGATAGACTCATCCGTTACTGCATTTCCCTATGCGCATATCCCGGCGATCTGCCGGGGCGGATGCACTTCTATCTCACGCAGACGACATGACACGAGTGATGCTCTTCTTTCTGGCGATGTGCGCCAGTCTGGGTTTCGGCTCCCGGGTACACGCCTATACCACCTCGACATGCGAGGAGACGTGGTACGTGCCTGCAGCAGGCGAGGCGTTCACCGGGAAAAAGACGTCATGGAAGGAGGTCGAGACCAAGGCTTGCACCAAGCAGGACGTCAAGGTGATCGGCACCCAGCCGCAGACCTGGGATGATTACAACGACGCAGGTTCCGGAGCGCGGCAACGGGGAGCGTTCGCGATCGTGGGCGGGAAGGGATATTTCATTCTCGGCACGGACGTCTATCAAGGCCCGTATTGCGGCGGCGGAGATGTCGCGGGTTTCAGCGCAGCGTGTGCGCTTCCTCGGATAGCCCGCCGGAACGAGGTGCACCACTACCGCAACTACTATCAGGTCACATCCACGCCGAACCTGGATCTCGTCGCGGGGTGCCCCCCGACCTATGCTACCGATGGGCAAGCGATTTTCACCCTGACGAGCGATCACAGTCATGAAGCCGGCCGGGTCGAGGATCTGCCTTTCAAGATCGTCGATGCGGACGTCCGTTCATTCCAGTGCTTCGTACCCGACGGCGCGCAAGGCGATCAATGGGCACGCGATGCAAACCATGTATTTTTTGACGGCAGGCTGGCAAAGGGGATGACTCCGGACGCTCCCGTCAAAGTGTTTGACGGAGCAATCCTGAATGTCAGCGACCTGGCCATGAACGGCGGGAATGCTTTCAGTGTCGACTACGCCGACGGCGTGAAATGGCTGAACAAGATCGACGGAGTGCTCAGGATCCTGTCACCGGCTTTTTATGCGGATCGACGGAATGTCTTTGATCAGGGCTTCAGGAAGATAGAGGGATTGAGTCCCGATGCCTTTTCCGTCGTGACGCCGGCTTGCCCGGTTCCGGGGCAGCCGGACCTTCGATGCGTCGCGCCGAACAGCCGGAGTGACAAAGCGGGATACGGGATTCAGGGCAACCTGCTCGTCATTCCGCGCGGGACATTGGAGCCGGTAAAAAAAGTCGTGATCAAGGGACTGAATCGGAGCAACGCTGCCATTTTTCTTCTTCACGGCTTGTTTGGCCCGGTTTCCGGTGAGTCCGCGTTCATGTTGGTCAACGATCGTTTCTACAGTATGGATGCGCTCGCCAAAGACCGTTTCATGGATGGCATGCCGGTTCACGGTCGCCTGAGAAGTTTGCCGGCGTTCAGCGATTGCGTCTTCAATGGCGACCACGGATCCGGTCTGGGCAGATATATCCAGGATGATGCGGGCGGGATCGACTTGACCGACATGAAGCCCGTCGGCCCGTGTACGCATTGAGGTCAACCCGTAGGCTTCAACTCGTGAGCCGTCGCACCCAGATGACCGACGTCCACGCGAAATTGCCGCTGCCGTAGCGCGCGATCAGCGTGTCGATACGCGTGTTGATCCGCGCCGAATGCACGCGGCAATGCACGAGGAAATAGCCGCTGTTCACGCCGACGGCAGAGCCGACCGGCAGCGTCGGATTGCCGCCCTGCGCCGGCAGCAGGTATTCGGCGATGTCGCCGGTACTGACGAAATAGGCTGTCGCGCGCCGGTCGACGAGCCGCTTGGCCTGGCTCGGCGACAGTCTCGGAATCGCGGCGACGAGCACGGGTTCGGCCGCAGTGTTCGCGTTGACGACGGTCAGGTCGGGCAGGATCGTCACGAAGGGCGCGATTGCTTCGATCACGCGTGCGTCGTAGCCGGGAATGCGCGCGAGATCGTCGACGGACACGAGCTGCAGCGGCCAGCCGTCCGGGCCGTTCGCGTCGCGCAGCGAGCGCAGCATGTAGTCGGCCGTCGATTGCGCGAGCGCGGGATCGAGCGACAGCTGGCCGAGCAGGCGCCGGTACGCCAGCACGCCCTCGCCGCTGGACTGCCACGGCTTGCCGGGCGCGACGCGCGACACGAGGTTCGTCAGGTTGAAGCGCGCCTGCGCGTCCTCGACGCTGCCCGAGATCCACGCGCGCGACAGCTCGGCGTTGACCGCCAGCGCGTCGGACGGCAGCAGGTCCGAGAGCGGTACGTCGGCGACCGGTGCCGACCACGGCTGGCCGACGAACGTGACGTTCGACGTCGCACTTTGCGCGCGCAGCGTCGCGCGCGCCCATTCGACCGCGGCGCGCTCGATCCACATCGTCTGCGTGGCGAGCCGCTGGTTCTCGACGTCGCGCGTCGCGACCTGCTGGCGCCACAGCACGCTGGCGGCAAGCGTGGCCGCCAGCGCGACGACGAGCAGCACCGTCACGATCGCGATGCCGCGTTCGCGCCGTGCGCGCGCGGTCCTGCCTGTCCCGTATCGATGCATCCGCGTGCCTCCGCAGTGTCTGTCGGCGCGGTGCGCTCACACCTCGAACGCCAGCCACGCATGCGCGATGCTCGCATGCGCAGATGACGTGACGCCGAACAGCGCGGCGAGCCCCACGACCCAGCACGCGAGCGTCGCGGGACGCATGCCGTCGTTCGCCAACGGGCCGACCAGGCTGGCGATCGCGTGCGAACGCCACAGCAGCAGCACGAACAGCGCACAGCCGACGGCCATCGCGATGCCGAACATGTGTGCCGCGACCACCGGACGCCGCGTGAACGGCATGCGGTGATGCCGCTGGTTCGTCGCGACGATCGCGACCCCGTTTGCGACGGGCACGATCGCCATCGCGAGCCCCCAGAACAGCGGCTGGTCGCTCGCCGGATTGATCAGCAGCAGCGTGCCGATCATCCAGATCGGCGGCGCGAGCAAGGTGAGGACGGACCACGACAGCAGTTGCCACGCGAGCCACGGCGCGCGCCAGCGCAGCGGCGGAATCAGCGCGGCATGAGCGGCATGAGCGGCGGGCGCAAGCGGCCGGCCCGGCAATCCGGCGGTGCCGGACAATCGCCCGGCGAGCCACCGAACGAGCATCGTGGCAAATGACATGGAGGGTCCTGTCGTTGACGTGTTCTGGTCTCAATAGCTAGGACGAAGCGGGCAGCCGCAAGCCGCAGGATTTCGCGCGTGCCGGCAGTTTGCCGCGCGGCACATCGCGTGTGCGCGGCGCCGCGTAAACGGTCTCGACGATCGCTTGCCGTGTTTCGCGAGCGTTTCGTGAATATCTTCAGCGGAATGTCACAAAAACTTCCCGGTTGAAACCGGAGGATTGTCGGGCTGCGCGCCGGCACGTCGCGCTTTTTGCGCGTCGGCCGGCCAGACGGCGACACGTTTGCCGGCCGTCCGCGCGCAACGGCGGACCGCCGGGCGCCGCACGCCGGCCAGGCGACGACACGTACACGAAACGGGGGCCACGCAAGGTCATGCGCCGCCTCTCGCCAGTCTTGCGCGAGGGGCGGCTGCGCGCGCATTGCAGGCCGCTTGCGTCGATCGTTTGCCCGTGCCGGCGGATCGATCGACGTCACGCAAAAAAACATTGCGGCAATGCGCGCTTCGTTCCGTCTAGGTAGGTGGGAGCTGCGACTTGGTGCGCCGCAAGCGGCACCGATGCGCCGTGCCGGCGCGCGGGAGCACGCGGATACGCGCATTTTTTCTCATCAGGCGGCATGAAGCCAACAGGTGCATGACAGTGGAACAGTTCGAGGAAACCAGGCCCACCGGCGATAGCGGCGCGCCAACGGACGACGCATCGGCACGGCAGGCGGAAGCGCTGTCGCCGGTCATCAACCTGCGCGACACGGGGCGCTTCCTGCACGTGCTCGAGGCGCTCAAGTGCTCGCTGGCCGTGAGCCGCCGTCCGTCCGGCGTCGCCGTGATCGGCGTTGACGACGGCGTTCCCACGCTGTCCGCGTGCCTGTTGCCGCGCTCGATGGGGATGGCCGTGTCGGGCAACCGGCTCGCGGTCGCGACGATGCACGAACTGATGGTGTTCGCGAACGTGTCGACGCTCGCGCCGCGCTATCCGGCTCGCCCGGATCACTACGACGCGATGTTCGTGCCGCGCATGTCCTACTACACCGGCGATCTCGACCTGCACGACATGGCGTTCGACAAGCACGTCCTGCTCGCGGTCAACACACGCTATTCGTGCATCAGCGTGATCGACGGCTATTTCAACTTCACGCCGATCTGGCAGCCGCCGTTCGTGACGGAGACCGCGCCGGACGATCGCTGTCACCTGAACGGCATGGCGTTTGCCGATGGCAAGGTGCGCTTCGTGACCGCACTGGGCATGAGCAACGAGCCGTTCGGCTGGCGGAGCGGGATGGCCAGCAGCGGCATCGTGATGGAGGTGCCGTCCGGCCGGGTCGTCGCATCGGGGCTGTCGATGCCGCATTCGCCGCGCGTGATCGGCGGGCGGCTGCATGTGCTCGAAGGCGGCCGCGGCCACGTGCTGCAGATCGATCCACAGTCCGGTGCGCGGCGTGTGCTCGCGAAGCTGCCGGGCTTTACGCACGGCCTTGCCGAGTACGGCGGCGTGTTGTTCGTCGGGCTGTCGAAGCTGCGCGACAAACGCGGCCCGCAGGGGTTGCCGATCGAAAGCGAATCGGATGTGCTGGTCGCGGGGGTGGCCGCGCTCGACGCGAACACCGGTGACGTGCTCGGCATCCTTCAGTTCTTCAACGGCGTCGACGAGATCTTCGACGTGCAGGTGCTCCCGAACGTGCGGCGTGCCGACATCCTGAGCCCGCATCAATGGGCCGAGACACCGTCGATTGTGACGATGCAGGGCGGCTTCTGGCAGACGCGTCCGCGCGAGGACGACGAACCCGCGAATACGGGGGAGAGGGCGTGATGAAGATCGATCGTTGCGGGTTTCCCGGTGTCGTTTCGTCCTTATCGATAGACGGGGCTCGCGCAGGGTGGGGAGCCTCGCCGCAGCGGGCCGGCGGGGTGCTGTGGCTCACGGGGTTGTCGGGCGCGGGCAAGACGACGCTGGCCGACGCGGTGGCCGCGCGACTGGACGACCGATGCATGCATCCGGTGGTGCTCGATGGCGACCGGTTGCGGACGGGGCTGAATCGGGATCTCGGTTTTACGGTGCAGGATCGCTTCGAGAATGTGCGGCGCATTGCCGAAGTCGCGGCACTGTTGAGCGAATCCGGCGCGCTTGCGATCGTCGCGGTCATTTCACCGCTCGCGGCGATGCGCGACGAAGCGAGAGCGATCGTGGGGCCGGCATTCCGTGAAGTGTATGTGAGCACGGCGCTGGCCTGCTGCGAGGCGCGGGATCCGAAGGGGCTGTACGCGAAGGCGCGGTGTGGTGCGCTGCCGGAATTCACGGGTGTGTCGGCGCCGTACGAACCGCCGGTGGCAGCCGACCTCGAGATCGATACGGGTCGTGCTTCGCTTGCGACGTGCGTCGATACGCTGATGCAGTTCGCCTGTGCACAGTTCGGTGGTGCGGCCGATGCGGGGGCAGCGCGGATGCATCACGGCTAAGGCCGGTTCGGTGAGTGGAAATGGCATTGCGCAGATCATGCTAAGGATGACGAATAAATCGTCATCAAAGTGAAACAGGCATTTGATAGCGGGGCGAACGGCTGGCGCGGTGCGCTTGGCTTCGATCCGGAACAACAAAGGGGAATGGCGCATGCCGCCGAGAGTAGACCGCAAGTCACGCGAACGATGGCGGCTGAACTGCCGATGCCTGGCGGGTGTCGTGCTGGCCGGGGGGCTGGGTTTTGCGCCGGGGATTCATGCGCAGGAAGCCGCGCCCGCCGCGAAAGCGGCGCCGGCCGCCCCGCAGTCGTTCGACGTGAATGCCTTCGTGGTGCGCGGCAACACGACGTTGCCGACGCTCGAGATCGAAAAGGCCGTGTATCCGTTCGAAGGGCCGGGCCGCACGCTCGCCGACGTGAACGCGGCGCGTGACGCATTGCAGAAGGCGTACCAGGATCGCGGCTACCAGTCGGTCGTCGTCGAGCTGCCGCAGCAGCAGGTGAAGAACGGCGTGATCCTGCTGCAGGTGACGGAAGCGAAGGTCGGGCGCTTGCGTGTCGACGGCGCGAAATACAACTCGCCGCAGAACATCCGCGATGCGGTGCCCGCGCTGGCCGAGGGCCAGGTGCCCGATTTCAACCAGGCGCAGCAGCAACTCACCGACCTGAACCGCTCGGCGGACCGGCAGGTGATTCCGATCCTCAAGCCGGGTGCGTTGCCGCAGACGGTCGACGTCGACCTGAAGGTCGACGACCACAGCCCGCTGCACGGCTCGCTCGAACTGAACAACGACAACAGCCCCGGCACCTCGACGCTGCGCACGACCGCGAACCTCAGCTACTCGAATCTGTGGCAGCTCGGCCATGTGATCTCCGGCACCTACGTGCTCGCGCCGCAGCATCCGAACGATGCGCGCGTCTACGCGTTCTCGTATCTCGCGCCGATCAGGGATTCGCGCTGGAGCTTCCTCGCGACGGTCGTGCATTCGGACAGCAACGTCGCGTCGGTCGCGAACACCAACGTGCTCGGCAAGGGCACCACGTACGGCTTCACCGCGATCTATGCGCTGCCGGCAACGGAAACCTACGCGCATTCGGTCAGCGTCGAGATCGACCGCAAGCACTTCGACGAAAACGTGTCGATACCGGGCCAGACGGGCTCGACCGCGCCGCTGACGTACGTGCCGGTGACGCTGTCGTACAACGGCCAGCTGAGCCTGAAGAATTCGCAGACGTCGTTCTCCGCATCGGTGACGACGAACCTCCGCGGCCTGGGTAGCGACTGGGGTGCATGGGACAACAAGCGCTACAACGCGACGCCCGATTTCGTGTACGGCAAGTTCGACGTCAACCACACGCAGCGCTTCGCGAACGACATGCAGGCCAACGCGCACGTGAACGCGCAGATCTCGAACTCGCCGCTCGTGTCGAGCGAGCAGTTCGCCGCGGGCGGGATGAACAGCGTGCGCGGCTACATGCAGGCCGAGGACACGGCCGACAGCGGCGTGATCGCATCGGTCGAACTGCGCAGCCCGTCGCTCGCCAAGTGGCTCGGCGGCGCGGTCGGCAGCCGCGTGAACGAGTGGCGTTTCCACGCGTTCTTCGATGCGGCGCACCTGTGGCTCTTGAGCCCGCTGCCGGAGCAGACGTCGCGCTTCAACCTGATGAGTGTCGGCGTCGGCACACGGGTGCAGATCATGAAGTACGCGAGCGCGGATTTCGAGGCCGGGTGGCCGTTGAAGGCGGGCGTCTATACGCGGCAGTACAGCCCGCGGTTCGATTTCTACGTAAGGCTGGGGTTCTGACGGATTTTTTTTTGATCGTGCCAGGGCGATGCGACGAGCGCGGTGCCCGCACATTCGGGGAGTGGATCGTGAAGCGAGTCTTGATTTTCCTGTTGGCGGTGATGCTCGGCGTGCTGCCCGGCATCGCGAACGCATGGTGGCAGAACGACTGGTCGTACCGGAAGGCGATCACGATCGACGCGAGCGCGAAAGGCGCTAATCTCGCGGAGTCGGCCGGCCGCGTGCCGCTGCTGATCCGCCTGCACTCGGGCAACTTCCAGTTCGACGGGCTGGCCGACAACGGCGCGGACATCCGCTTCGTCGCCGCCGACGACAAGACGCCGCTGAACTACCACGTCGAGCAATACGATCCGGTGCTCGGCGTCGCGCTGATCTGGGTCGACATTCCGAAGATGCCGGCCGGCGCCGCGGAGTCGATCTGGATGTACTACGGCAACAAGAAGGCGCCGGACGGCAGCAAGCCGGCCGAGACGTTGGATGCCGACTACACGCTCGTCTACCACTTCAACGGCGCGGCGGGTGCGCCGCCGAAGGATCTGACCGCGTACGGCAACCACGCGCAGAACGCGTCGTTCAGGACGGTCGAGGATGGCATCGTCGGCAAGGGCGCGCGGTTCGACGGCAGCGGGTCGCTGACGCTGCCGGCCAGTGCGTCGCTGAACGTACCGGCCGGCGGCAGCTTCACGTTCAGCGCGTGGGTGAAGCCGTCGGCGCTCGCGGCGAACACGCTGCTGTACAGCCGTCGCGACGGCGCGAACGCGCTGCTGATCGGTCTGGACAACGGCGTGCCGTTCGCGGAAGTCGCGGGTGGCGCGGCACCGGTGCGCACGCCGGCCGCGTCGCCGGTCGCCGCGAACCAGTGGACATATCTCGCGGTCACGGCCGATGGCAAGAACCTCACCGTCTACGTGAACGGCAAGCAGGCCGCCCAGGTCGCGGCGACGCTGCCCGCGCTGAACGGCGCAGCGACGATCGGTGCGGACGCAACGGGTGCGCCGGCCGGGTTCGCCGCGTATTCGGGCGCGCTCGACGAACTGCGCCTGTCGAAGATCGCGCGCTCGCCGGCGGCAATCGCAGTCGACGCGCTCGCGCAAGGCTCGGAATCGAAGCTCGTCGCGTACGGCGCCGACGAGAAGCAGTCGGGTTTCGGCTTCGGTTACTTCGGCGTGATCGTGCAGTCGGTGACCGTCGACGCGTGGGTCGTGATCACGATCCTGCTCGGCATGGCGCTCGTGTCGTGGGTCGTGATGTGGACGAAGGCGCGCTACGTCGGCGCCGTCGACAAGGCGAACCAGTATTTCGTGCAGCGCTTCCGCGAAGTGGCCGGGCGTCACCTGGTCGGTCTCGCGCATGTCGACGAAGCAAGCGCCGACGGCCGCCGCCTGTACCAGTCGTCGCTGTACCGGCTGTACAAGGCCGGCGTGCATGAAATCCACAGCCGCGTGGATGACAACGGCCGCACGGTGATCACCTCGGAATCGATCGAGGCGATCCGCGCGTCGATGGACGCGACGCTCGTGCGCGAGAACCAGCGGCTGTCGAAGTCGATGGTGCTGCTGACGATCGCGATCTCGGGCGGCCCGTTCCTCGGGCTGCTGGGCACGGTGGTGGGCGTGATGATCACGTTCGCGGCGATCGCGGCGGCCGGCGACGTGAACGTGAACGCGATCGCACCGGGTATCGCGGCCGCGCTGCTCGCCACCGTCACGGGCCTGTTCGTCGCGATCCCCGCGCTGTTTGGCTACAACTACCTGCTGATCCGCAACAAGAACGTGACCGCGAACATGCAGGTGTTCGTCGACGAATTCGTCACGCGCCTCGCCGAAGCCCACCGCGCGCCCGATCACGCGGTGCTGGCCGACTGACGCACGCAGGAGACCACCATGCAGGTTCAGGACGACGACAAGCCGTACGACGACATCAACATCACGCCGATGCTCGACCTCGCGTACGTGCTGCTGATCATCTTCATCATCATGACGACCGCGTCGGTGCAGGGCATCAAGGTCGATCTGCCGAAGGCGAGCTCGTCCGCGAGCCTCGCGAAGCCGAAGACGAAGGCGATCACGGTGGCCGATTCGGGCCAGGTGTTCCTCGACGCGTACCCGGTGACGATGGAAGAGCTCGAGAGCCGGCTGCGCACCGAGAAGGCGACGAGTCCGGATTTTCCGATCGTGCTGAAGGGCGACGCGGGCGTGCAGTACCAGAAGGTGATGGACGTGCTCGACCTGCTGCGCCGCCTCGATCTGTCGCAGGTCGGTCTCGTGACCGGCAAGGCGAAGCAGGGCGGCTGACGCGATGGAAATGACCTACAACGGCGGCCCGCCGGACAAGGGCCCCGGCCGCTACGTGAAGCCCGTCGCGATCGCGCTGGTGCTCGCGGGCGTAGCCGCGCTGATCTGGCGTTTCGCGGGCGACACCGCGGGCGTGAAGCGCGTGAGCGCGCCGCAGGTGACGACGGTGATTCCGTTGCCGCCGCCCCCGCCGCCGCCGAAACAGAAGCCGCCGCCCGAGAAGGTGAAGGAAGAGGTCAAGACGCCGGTCGACCGGCCGACGATCGCGCCGAAGCCGTCGGAGGCGCCGAAGCCGTCGGACAACCAGCCGAAGCAGATGACGATGAATGCCGATGCGCAGGCGGGCACCGACAACTTCGGCATCGGCGCGGGCGACGGCTCGGGCATGCTGGGCAGCGGCGGGGGCGGCAAGTTCGGCAACGCGAGTTATGCGCAATACATGGTGTACGTGCTGCAGCGCGCGATCGAGCAGGACAAGGGCGTGCAGGAGGCCGGCGGCGCGCGGTTCGCGGGCAGCCTGAACCTGTGGATGGATACGTCGGGACGGATCACGAAGGTGACGATCGCGCAGTCCACCGGCGACGCGAAGATCGATGCGGCCGTCGTCGCGGCGGTCGAGGCGCTCGGCCGGGTCGACGAGGTGCCGCCGCCGGCGACCTCGTATCCGGTGCTCGTCAAGCTTCAGGGGCGCAAGCCGGCATGACGATGCGTGCGCGAAACGACGAAAGAATCATGGGGCGGCGCCGTTGTAAGGATGCCGCCGGAAAAGAAACGAAAATTGTTCGGAGTACTTCGATGATTGGGAAGATGAACGGACGGGGTGGGGTCCCCCGCAACGGCGCGCTGCCCGCGCGCCTGTCGTGCGTCGGCGCGGCTGTGCTGACGCTCGGGCTGACCTGCGCGTCCGCCGCGCACGGGCAGTCGCTCGAGGCGCAGGCGGCGTCGGGGAAAGCCGCGCCGACCGAGAGCGTGGTGATCAACCTGATCAACCTGCTCGTGAAGCGCGGCGTGCTCACGCAGCAGAACGCGAACGAGCTGATCAGCGAGGCCCGCACCGAGGCCGTGCAGGCGCGGTCGGCCCGCGCATCGGGCGCGCCGGTCGTGGCGGGCGGCGTGGTCAACCCACCGACGCAGCCGGGCGACGTCGCGGTGCCGTACGTGCCGCAACTCGTGCGCGACCAGATCCGCGACCAGGTGAAGCAGGAAGTGATCGCGCAGGCGAAGGCCGAGAACTGGGCGCAGCCGAACACGTTCCCCGACTGGGTGTCGCGCATCAAGCTCGACGGCGACCTGCGCGTGCGTGACGAGTATCACTTCTACGGCGGCAACAACACGAACGGCGTGACGAATTTCGCGGCGATCAACCAGGGCGGCGGGTTCGACGTCAACCCGAACACCAACAACACGCAGATCCCCACGCAGAACACGCGGGAGAACCGCAACAACCTGCTGCGCTACCGCGCGCGACTCGGCGTGACGGCGACGCTGTCCGACGAGATGATCGCCGGCATCCAGCTCGCGAGCGGCAACGACAACGGGCCCGTGTCGACCACGGCCACCGCGGGCGGCGGCTTCGCGAAGAAGAACATCTGGCTGAACAAGGCGTTCTTCGCGTACCGGCCGACGTCGTGGCTGAACCTGACGGCCGGCCGTTTCGACAATCCGTTCTTCAAGTCGGACCTGGTGTTCTCCGACGACCTGATGATGGACGGGCTCGCCGCGAACCTGCGCCACGCGCTGCCGTGGAATCCTGATGTCACGCTGTTCGGCACGCTCGGCGTGTTCCCGATCCAGTACACGAGCGAGAACTTTCCGTCGAACAGCACCGAGAAGGCCGGCAGCGACACGAAGTGGATGTTCGGCGCGCAGTTCGGCGCGGACTGGAAGATCGACGCGAAGAACCGGCTGCGCGGCGCGGTCGCGTACTACGACTTCCAGAACATGCGCGGCACGCTGTCGTCGCCGTGCGCGCTGTATGCCGGCGCGACGAGCTGCAGCACCGACAACGAGGCGCCGGCATTCATGCAGGGCGGCAACACGCTGATCGCGCTGCGCAACATCGTGCAGAACCCGAACCTCGCGCCGGGCATGACGCCGCAGCCGCAGCTGTTCGGCCTGGCCTACAACTACCGGCTGCTCGACCTGAAGGCGCAGTGGGACACGGTGGTGGCCGATCGCTTCAAGCTGCGTCTCGACGGCGAATTCGTGCGCAACCTCGCGTACAACGACAACAAGGCGTTCGCGGCATCGTCGCTGCCGGTCAACAACTACGATTCGACGTCGGTGAACGCGACGCGCGCCGACTACCGCAGCGGCCCGAACGGCTTCCTCGCGAAGGCGACGTTCGGCGAGCCGGAGCCGCGCGAGAAGGGCCAGTGGAACTTCTCGATCGCGTACAAGTACCTGCAGCCGGACGCCGTGCTCGATGCGTTCAACGATCCCGACTTCCATCTCGGCGGCACCAACGCGCGCGGCTATGTGCTCGGCGCCGCGTATGCGGTCGCACGCGATACGTGGGTGTCGGCCCGTTACCTGAGCTCGAAGGAAGTGTACGGGCCGCCGGTATCGATCGACGTGCTGCAGATCGAGCTCAATGCTCGCTTCTGACCGGAGCCGCGGATGAACACGATCACTCGCACGATGTTGGCGGCCGGCGTGGCCGGCGCGCTGCTGCTCGTGGCTGGCGGCGCGCATGCGCAGAGCATCGAGGACAAGCTGCGCAGCCAGTTGCGCTCGACCGTGCAGGAGCTGCGCCAGTTGCAGGACAACCAGGCGCAGTTGCAAAGCGACAAGGCGGCGGCCGAGAAGCAGCGCGACGACGCGCTCGCGCAACTGAAGGCGATGCAGGGGCAGCTGGCGGCCGCGCGCGGCGACTCGGGCGCCGAGGCGGCCGCGAAGCGTGCGCTCGCACAGGAGCGCGCGGGCCGCGAGCAGGACGCGAAGTCGCTGGCGAAATACAAGTCGTCCTATGAGGACTTGCTCGCCGTATCGCGTGCCCGCGATGCGCAGCATACGCAACTGCAGAAGGATGCCGCCGCGCGTGACACGCAACTGAAAACCTGCCAGGCACACAATGCCGAGCTGTATCGCGTCGGGCACGAGATTCTCGACGCGTACGAGCATGTCGGGCTCGGCACGCTGTTCTCGTCGCGCCAGCCGTTCGCGCAGTCGGCGCGCGTGAAGTACGACGACATCGCGCAACGCTACGGCGATGCGCTGTATGCGGGCAAGTACGACCCGGCCGCGCGGCCGGTTGCGGCAACGCCGGCGCCGGCATCGGCGTCGGCTGCCTCGGCGAATGCGCAGTGAGCGCGCGACCCGCGGCCGGGAATGAACCGATCGATTCGTTGAATACGGGGAAGACAGACATGCAAGACAAGCAACCGAACGCCGGCGACGCACGCGCGGCACACGACGCGCCGATCGAAGCGATCAGCGCCGACCACCTCGCCGACGTGCTGCGCCGCGCGGGCTACCGCGTGACGGCGGCCGAGCAGAACGGCGCGGTGCAGCTGATGAGCGCAAGCCAGGGCGTCGGCTTCGCGGTGCGCTTCGGCAACCCGGCCGCCGCGCTCGCGCCGCAGGGCGCCGATGCACAGCTCGCCGCGCCGCTGTACATCGACTACACGCTGTCGTGCGTGCTGCAGGTGCAGGGCGAATTGCCGGCCGAGCTCGTCGCGGACTGGAACCGGACCAAGCGCTTCGCGCGTCTTGCGAGCCACGGACCGTTTCTGGCGCTGGAGATGGACGTGGTCGTCGCGGGCGGCGTGTCCGAGCGCTACCTGCGCTCGACGATCGAGCTGTGGGATCGCCTGATCCAGGAATTCCTGCTGCACTTGCGCAACCGTCCCGCGATGGCCGAACAGGAAGCGGCGGCACGCGCGGCGGCCGGTGATCAGGCAGGCGCATCGTCGGTCGGCGCGACCACGATCGCGGTCGAGGCCACCGCGAAGTGAGGATCGGCGCCGCATTGCGTGCGCTGCTGCCGGGCCGCGCGCGGCGCGACGCGGACGCGATAGCCGCGGGCGACGCACCCGTCGCGTGGGGCGCGTATGCGCAGCGCATCGCGCTGTGGCTGCAGGCGACGCTCGACGACGGCGACGCAGCGGTGTGCCGCCTGCGCACCGACATCGAGCACTGGGCCGGCGAACGTGCCGATGCCGGCGACGACGGTCCCGTGCTGCCGGTGCGCGCGTGGCTCGACCGGTACGGGCGCGTGACGCGCGTCGACAGCGGTGCGGCCGGACCACCGGCGCTCGACGCCGCGCTGCACGCCGCACTCGTCGGCCGGTCGGTCGGCGCGGCGCCGCCACGCGGGATGGCGCAGCCGCTCGTCCTGCGCATGACGCTGACGGACGCGCGCTGATGCAGCGTCCGCATTTCAACAGCAATCGAGAGGGCAGTCGAACGATGATGACGAAGATGAAGGTGCTGGCGATCGTGGCGGGCAGTCTCGCGCTGGGCGCGCCGTTCGCCGTGCACGCACAGGACGACGTGATCGCGAACGCCGCACAGGCGTCGGTCACGCAGGACGATATCGCGGGGCTGCTGAAGGCGGTGAGCCCGGAAGGACGCGAACGTCTCGCGGCCGATCCCGCGGCGCTCGACCAGGTCGTGCGTTCGACGCTCGCGCAGAAAGCCGTGCTGGCCGAGGCGAAAGCGAAGGGCTGGGACAAGCAGGCGCAGGTGCAGGCTGCCGTCGAACAGGCGCGGCGCGAAATCGTCGTGCGCAGCTATCTGGCGTCGGTGAATGCACCGCCGGCCGACTATCCGTCGGACGCGGAGCTGCAGTCCGCGTATGACAAGAACCGCGCGGCGTTCACCGCGCCGCGCGCGCTGCACGTCGCGCAGATCTATATCGCGGTGCCGCCGAACGCGGATGCCGCGACGCTCGACAAGGCGCGCAAGCAGGCGGCCGATCTCGCGAGCCGCGCGCGCAGTGGCGATTTCGCGGCGCTTGCAAAAGCGAACTCGCAGGACAAGGCGAGTGCCGCGAACGGCGGCGATCTCGGCTTCGTGCCCGATCAATTGATGGTGCCGGCGGTCCGTCAGGCCGCTGACGCGCTGAAGCCGGGCCAGGTCTCCGCGCCGATCCAGACGCCGGCCGGCTTTCACGTCGTGAAGCTGATCCACGTCCGCGCGGCCGCGCCGCGTCCGCTGGCCGACGTGAAGGAGCAGCTGCGCGCGATGCTGCGTGCGCAGCGCACCCAGCAGAATGCGCAGGCGTATCTCGCGAAGCTCGCCGCGAACGCACCGATCAACGAAGACGCGCTGAAGAAAGCGCTCGCCTCCGCCCGGTAGGCGCGCTCATGGCAACCGTCCGTCCGACGCCGCGCGTCGGCGCGCCCGATGCACGCACGCCGGGGCGACGCCGCCCCGCTGCGGCCGCCGACCGCCCGCGCATGCCGAAAGCGAACCCGTGGCCGGGCCGGCCCGGCGAGTGGCCCACGCATTGCCCGCTGTGCTTCGGCGCGCTGGAGCCGTTGCCCGGCGCGGGCGGCTATGCGCGGCACCGGAGCGCACGCTGCTCCGCGCAGTGCGTGCTCACGACGCGCCAGTATCAGCCGGAGGAACTGACGATTCGCGGCTCGCGCGACGTGCAGGTCGCCGCCGGGCATCGCGAGCGCTTCGTGGCGCACTGGGCGCGCCATTACACGCTGATGCGGCGCGCGTGGCCCGCGCTCACGATCGCCCGTTTCATCGCGGTAATTGCCTGTGCCGACGTCGCGGATCTCTGGTCGTACCGGATGTTGCGCGACGACGATCTGGCGGCCGTGCTGCTCGTGCTGGCCGGCTTCCTGCGCGTGCCGGACGCATTGGGCACCGAGGCGCCTGGTACCGATGCGCGCGCGCCGACGGCGCGCTGGGTGCGATTCTGGTTCGACGCGAGCGTGCGCGACGTCGGCGATCTGTGGACGGCGGGCGGCAGCGCGCCGCCGCTGTTTCGCGTCGACTACCGCGAACCGATCGTCACGCCGTATCCGACCGGCGCGCAGGTGCAGGCGTGGCAGCCGGTCGACGGCATGCGCGACGCGTGGGCTCAGCGGGTCGATGCGCAGGAACCGGCCATCGACGAGTCTGACCGCGCGGCGTTCGCGCGTTTCCTGGCGCGCACGTCGGCGCCGGGGACGCACCTGTGACGGCAGCCGTGTGGATGCAATGGAGTCCTTTCCGAAGGAGGCGCGCATGAAGATGCGACGAAGCGGCATCGCGACGATCGTCTGCCTGCTGCTGGCAACCGGTGCGCACGCGCAGGGCGGCCGCGCGGCGGCGAGTGCGGCCGCGCCTGCGCCGGCCAGCCCGGGTTCGGCCACGAAGCCGGTGTGCGTCGATGCAGAAGTCGACGGCAAGCGTGCGCTGTCGTACGACTGTCTCAGTCAGCAACTGAAGCCGAAGGCCGACCCGCAGGCGAGTGCCTCGCAAACGGATTCGGAGCGGCTGTCGAAGCAGCCGTCGAACCGTCTCGGCACGTTCAACCTGTCGACCGAGCGGAACCGTTTCGGCTCGAACTGGGGCCGGTCGACGACGCCGCAGCGGCCCGATGTGCCGGTCGCGGTGCCGCCGAAGTAGTGCAGGCGGCCGAGCGTGGGGAGCAGGTATCGATGAGCCGGCTGCGTTCCGGCGCGAACCGACGAGGAACAGCGAAATGAAAGCGGGCGGGCACACGAACCTGGCAGTGGTACTGCGAGCGATGGCCGGCGGGCTGGCGTTGGCCTGCGCGTGCGGAAGCATATGCGGTTGTTCAACGGCTACGGCTGCCGAGCGGCCCGCGCAACCGGGTGCCGCATCGCCGACGCCTTCGCCCACCCTAACGCCGACCGTCGCGCTGCCGAACTTCGCCGCGCTGGTCCGGCGCGTCGGCCCGGCCGTCGTCAACATCAGCGTCACGCGCGAAGTCACGCAGATGGGCATCCAGTTGCCGCCCGGCATCGCGCCCGATCATCCGCTCGCGCCGTTTCTTGCGCGCCGCGTGATCGGCAACCGCGAGGAAGTGAGCCTCGGTTCCGGCTTCATCGTCAGCGAGGACGGCGTGATCCTGACCAACCGGCACGTGGTCGGCGATGCGGTCGCGATCGACGTGAAGCTGACCGACAAGCGGCAGTTCAAGGGGCGCGTGATCGGCAGCGATCCCGTCTCCGACGTGGCGGTGATCCGCATCGACGCGCACAACCTGCCGGTCGTCGCGACCGGCGACCCGGCGCGCACCGAAGTGGGCGACTGGGTGATGGCGATCGGTTCGCCGTACGGGTTCGCGAACACGGTCACGCAGGGCATCGTCAGCGCGAAATCGCGCTCGTTGCCCGGCGAGCGCGCGATTCCGTTCATCCAGACCGACGTGCCGATCAACCCCGGCAATTCGGGCGGCCCGCTGTTCGACCTGAGTGGCCGCGTGATCGCGATCAACTCGATGATCTTCTCGAAGACGGGCGGCTATCAGGGGCTTGCGTTCGCGATCCCGATCGACATCGCGCTCGACGTGAAGGACCAGTTGCTGCGGACCGGCAAGGTCACGCGCGGCCGGCTCGGCGTGGCCCTCCAGGAAGTGAGCCAGGCGCTCGCGCGTTCGTTCGGCCTCGCCAGCCCCGACGGCGCGCTGATCACCATGGTCGAGCCGGATGGCCCGGCCGCGCAGGCGGGCCTCCAGCCGGGAGACGTCGTGCTCGCGGTCGACGGCAAGCCGGTCGCCGAATCGGCGGACCTGCTCGGCACCGTCGCGGGCATGCGAGCCGGCCGGCAAGCCGACCTGCTCGTGTGGCGCGCGGGACGGGCGATGCACGTGAGCGCGACGGTAGGCGCGTTCGACAGCGGCACGGCGTCGGCGAGCGGCGAGCAAGGGCCCGCGCGGTTCGGGCTCGCGCTGCGCGCGGCGACGGAGCAGGAGCGCCAGCAGCTCGGCGTCAGCCAGGCGCTCGTCGTCGAGCAGGCGAGCGGCCAGGCCGCGCGCGCGGGGTTGCAGCCCGGCGATGTCGTGCTGTCGGTCAACGGCACGCCGGTCGCGAACATCGGTGCGCTGATGACCGAGATCGACGCCGCGCACGGCAACGTCGCACTGCTCGTCCAGCGCGGCGGCACGCGTCTGTATGTGCCGATCGAGATCGGTTGAGGGGCGAAGGGCGAACGGGCGACGCAACGCAGCACGACCGCGCATCGTCGAAACGGGAGGTGGAATGAAGCGAATGCAGCAGTGGGGCGTATCCGTAGGGTGGCGGGCGATCGTCGTCGCATGGGCGCTCGCCGTGGGCGTCGTGCCGGCGGCCGTCGCACAGACGGCCGACGTGCCGCAAACGTGGATCCGCTACGGACAGCTCGCCGGGCAGCAGTTCCAGACGTGGCTCGAAGCCGACGGCGACGCGGCCGATCGTCTGCACCGCTATCTCGAAGCGCGCGTGCTGAACGCGACCGCCGATGCGCCGCCGCCCGCGATCGTCGTGCGCGCGTGGATCGGCGCGAACGGTGCGGTCACGCGCGTCGAATTCGCGTCACTTGGCGACACCGACGCGGACGCGACGCTGCGGCAACTGCTCACGGCCGGCCCGCTGGCGGAGCCGCCGCCGCCCGACATGCTGCAGCCGTTGCGCGTGCGCCTGCGGCTCGCGCCGAATCCCGATGCGGCCGCCGCCGCCGCGCCGGCTTCGGCGGCGCGCATGCCGTGAGGTCCGAGCGCGTGCGCGGACGTGGTTCGATATCGTAATAACATATGACGTTATTGCGTTGGCGGGACGATGACGTCCTGCTTCTTCACCAGGAGCCACCCATGCAACTCTCCCAGCTAGGCGGGCATGTCGCCCAGTCCGGTTTCGCCGAACGGCAGAAGCACGCCCAGGCGCTGATGTTCGGCATGGCCGACATCAACGAGTATGTTTCCGGCGGCGTCTGCTACGACGCCGCGGCTTATGTCCGGTACCTGCTGCGCAGCGATGCGATGATCGCGCCCGGCGCGCTGCTCGACACGATCGGCCAGCACTGGCGAACCCGTTTCAACTTCGAGACCGGCGGTGAATGGGACGGGCGCGCGAGCATTCCGGCGGGAACCGCGGTCGGCTTTTCGCGCGACGGCACGGTCTTTCATGCGGCGATCGCCGTCGGCGGCAGCCGGATCCGGGCGATCAACGGCGGCCGCCTGGGCAGCGGATGGATGTATGCGGTCGACCTGGCGCGCGTGCTCGAGCCGGATGCGGCCGGCGGCTTCACGTACGATCGCGCGAACATCCGGGTTCACCTGTCGCGCCTGTAGGCGGCCCGGCCTTGCCTGCCACGCCGGCGCCATGCGTCGGCCGGGCGCCGCGCGCCGCGCACGCGACTGCCTTCCCGCGATGCCGGCATGGCGTGGCGCTGTCCATCGCTGCTATCCTCTCGACCGTGATTGATTCTCCACGGCGTCGCGATCCGCATGCTGCGGTGCGGCGATGCACGCGGGTGTGAACCCCGTGCGCGCTGAGGTAGCATGACTGAATATCCACGACGATCCGTGACCTGTTACGTGACTGATTTCCTACCGTCCATGTCCACATGGTCAAGACAACGATGAGCGACGCACCTGAAACCACGGCGCCCGGCGACGACGAACCGTCCGGCGGCGCGTCGTCCTATCTGGTGCCGGGGCTCGAACGCGGGCTGCGGATCCTCGCCGAATTTTCCGCGCGCGAGCCGGTGCTCGGCGCGCCCGAGTTGTCGAAGCGCATCGGCATTCCGCGCACGACCACGTTCCGCCTGCTGCAGACGCTCGAAGCGCTCGGCTTCCTCGAGCGCGTGAACGGCGACCGCTATTTCCGGCTCGGCGTCGGCGTGCTGCGGCTCGGCTTCGAATACCTGAATTCGCTCGAGTTGACCGATCTCGGCGCGCCCGTGCTCGAACGGCTGCGCGACGCGACCGGCCTGTCGACGCATCTGCTGATCCGCGACCAGCGCGACGTCGTGTTCGTCGCGAAGGCGCAGAGCAACACGTCGATGTTCGGTTCGGTGAAGGTGCACGTGGGCACGCGCCTGCCCGCGCATGCGACCGTGCATGGCCACGTGCTGATGGGCGACCTGACGCGCGACGCACTGCGCCAGCTGTATCCGGAAAAGCGGCTCGAGCAGTTCACCGAGCGCACGCCGGGCACCGTCGACGAACTTTACGAACGCGTGCGCCATTACGCGCGGCTCGGCTACGCGATGAGCGAGGCGGCGTTCGAGAGCGGCATTTCGGCCGTGACCGCACCCGTACGCGATCATTCGGGCTCGATCGTCGCGGCGATCACCGCGACCGTGCCGCGCTCGGAGATCGGCGAGGCCCGCGAGAAGGAACGGCTCGTCGAAGCCGTGTGCGGCGCGGCGGTCGACCTGTCACAGCGGCTGAACTATCGTCCGCTCGAAAGCGATCCGACATTCGCGCATGCGCGCCACAAGGTCGCGATGTTCTGAGTGTTCCGATGCGCGGCCGGCGGCCGCGCAAATGCCATGCGCGAAAGAAAGAGAGCGGCCCGCGGGCCGCTCTTGTCGTTTCAGGCGACGCACGCCCGACGTCGTTCAGAACGAATGGTGGATCCCGGTGAGCACGATTACCTGGTTCGCGGTGCTCGACACACCTGCCGTGAAGAACGCGGCCTTTGCACCGCCCGAGCCGTGCTCGTACAACACGTTCGCATAGAGCTGCGTGCGCTTCGACAGCGCATAGATGTCGCCGAGCTCGACCTGCGTCCAGCGGCGGCCGGCCAGCGTCGTGGTCGCCGCGCCGCCCGCGATCGTGTTGAACGCGCTGCTGCGGTAGTTCACCCCCGCGTCGTAGCTCTGGAACGTGTCCGAAAAGCCGTTCGACTGCATCTTCGTGCGCGTGTACAGGCCGTGAACGAGGAAGTCGCCGAACTGGTAGGACGCGCCCGCGCCGATGTTCTCGACCTTGCTCGCGGTATAGCCGTTCGCGGTGTTCTGCCCCTGGAACGACGTGATGCCGGTCGTGCTGATCAGGATCGAGCGGTCGTGCTCATTCGAGTACACGGCCGACGCCTTGAACGGCCCGTTCGCATAGTTCAGCGCGACGCCGACCGACTTGCCGGTCGAGAAATTCGTCGTGTTGCCGAGCGCCATCGTCGCCGCGGCCGAGAAGCCCGCGAAGGTCGGTGAGCGGTACTTGACCGAATTGTTGTACGGCACGT
Organism: Burkholderia sp. AU33423; assembly: GCF_002223135.1. Taxonomy (NCBI): domain Bacteria; kingdom Pseudomonadati; phylum Pseudomonadota; class Betaproteobacteria; order Burkholderiales; family Burkholderiaceae; genus Burkholderia; species Burkholderia sp. AU33423. The sequence goes on along the minus strand of NZ_NKFH01000007.1, from coordinate 2,083,562 downwards.
TGCCGGTCGCGGCCAGCCCGTCGATGTTACCGGGGTGGAACGCGTACCAGCTCATCGCGAGGTAGGCCGTGCTGAGCGGATCGAGATAGTCGAACGACAGCGGCGTCTGGCGGCCGAGCGTCAGCGTGCCGTAGCGTTCCGAGCCGAGGCCGACGAAGGCCGCGCGGTTCCAGATCGTGTTCGCGGTCGCGAACTGGCCGTTGTTCGTATAGAAGCCGTTTTCGAGCTGGAAGATCGCCGACAGGCCGTCGCCGAGGTCTTCCTTGCCCTTCAGGCCCCACCGGTCGGGCTGCGTATTGCCCTGGATCATCGCCCACTTCGCATGGCCGCCGACGTTGTTCACGTAAGCGACACCCGCATCCATGCTGCCGTACAGCACCACGCTGCTCTGCGCCCACGCGCCCGACGCGGCGCCCAATCCGATCACTGCTGCTGCTACCGCATGCTTGACCATTTGATCTCCTGAATCTCCAACCTGATGAAAACGTGCCGTGGCGGCACGCGCGGGAACGGCCGGCCGTCGCGCGCGTTCGCCATCAAGCGGGCATTCGTATGTTCCATATAGGGAACGATGTGCCTCTGATGGAATGGAGTATAGAGGCGTCCCGACGCGTATCAAAAATAATTTTTTCGGGACGGATGGGTTTCGGGCCGATGTCCGGCGTCGGTGCGCGAAGCCCGTGTAAACCCGATAAACCCCCGTCATATAACAAAAAATTTCATTTGATGAGATAGGCGAGCGTGATCGCCGACCCTGCGGTCAGTGTTTTCCCTAGGGCTTGCACCTTTTTGTTTTACTCGTGGAGAGTCACTCTTATAATCACCATCCATAAACTGCTGTTCCGAATATGGAACAAATCGGAACAAACCGAGAGTCGATCAGAAGGAAGGGTGTGAGATGTCTGAACAATGGGTTTGCGCCGGGCACGCCGGCGCGCTGTCGGAAGACACGCCGATCGAGTTCAAGCGGACCGACGGCGTCGAAATCGGGATCTACCGCGTCGGCGACGACGTGTATGCGCTCGAGAACGTGTGCCCGCATGCGTACGCGCTGCTGACGCAGGGGTTCGTCGACGAAGGCACGGTCGAGTGCCCGCTGCACGAGGCCGTGTTCGACATCAAGACGGGCGAATGCCTGAAGGGGCCGGGCGGACGCGCACTGAAGCAGTACGCGGTGCGGCTCGCCGGCGAGGAAATCCAGATCAAGGTGGAATGACATGAAAGAAGCGACCGTCAACTTCAATCCCTTCCTGAAGCCGTGGGTGGCGCCGCAGCCGAACAACGTCGCGGGCAAGGGGCAGATCGAGATCCCCGGCCAGGTCGAGAACCTGGTCTGGCAGAACCGCAAGGCCGCACCGACCCAGTACGAAAACGACCTCGGCGATGCGCTCGAACGCGTATTCGAAGCCGGCGCGGTCGAGCTGGACGAGGTCGTCGCGGGCCTGAACCGCATCGGCTTCCGCGCGCCGGACGGCACGGTATGGACACCTGAGCGCTTCCGCGCCGAAATGGCCTCGCTCGCGGAATGACCGCCTGAGCGCCGACCGCCGACCGACGACAACCGCATCCGGAGCACACTGATGACGTCCCCCGAACAACACGCAGCACAACACGACCCGGTCCGTGCCTATCTCGACCGCGGCATCAAGAACTACTGGTATCCCGTCGCGCCGAGCTGGCAGGTGTCGAACGCACCGGTCGGCCTCACGCGCCTGTCCGAGCAGATCGTGCTGTGGCGCGATCACGATGGCAAGGTCCACGCGCTCGAGGATCGCTGCCCGCACCGCGGCGCACGCCTGTCGCTCGGCTGGAACCTCGGCGGCAACATCGCCTGCTGGTATCACGGCATCGAAGTCGACGGCGGCGGCACGGTCAACCGCGTGCCGGCCGTATCGAACTGTCCGCTCGAAGGCACGAAGTGCGTGAAGTCGTATCCGGTCGAGGAGAAGGCCGGTGCGATCTTCCTGTGGTTCGGCGACGAAGCGCACGGCGAGCCGACGCCGCTGAACCTGCCCGAGGAACTCGTCGACGACGCATACGGCCACTTCCTGTGCGTGTCGAACTGGAAGTGCAATTACCAGTACGCGATCGACAACGTGATGGACCCGATGCACGGCGCGTACCTGCATGCCACGTCGCACTCGATGGCCGAAGGCGACAAGCAGGCCGACATGCGCGTGCGCAAGACGGAAACGGGCCTGATGTTCGAGAAGATCGGCCAGCGCGACGTGAACTTCGACTGGGTCGAGCTCGGTGAAACGGGCTGCCTGTGGATGCGCCTCGCGATCCCGTACAAGCAGAAGTTCGGCCCGGGCGGCAACTTCGGGATCATCGGCTTCGCGACGCCGGTCGACGGCGACAACTGCCAGGTCTACTTCTGGCGCACGCGCAAGGTCAGCGGCTGGCAGCGCGACGTGTGGCGCTTCATGTACCGCAATCGCCTTGAAGGCCTGCACTGGGACGTGCTCGAGCAGGACCGCTATGTCCTCGAAAGCCTCGCGCCGAATGCGCGCGATCACGAATACCTGTACCAGCACGACGTCGGCATGACGCGCGTGCGCCGGATGCTGCGCACGCGTGCGCAGGAGCATCTTGCCGCGCTCGACGCGTATCGCGCGGCGCAGGCGCAGGCCGCATCGGAGCCGGCAAATGGCTGAGCGCGCTCCGGTCGTGTCGCTCGCGGGGCGCCGCGTGCTCGTCACGGGCGGCGCGCGCGGGCTTGGCGCGGCGTTCGTGAAGGCGCTCGTCGAAGCGGGCGCGCAGGTCGCGTTCGGCGACGTGCTGGCCGATGAAGGCCGCGCGCTTGCCGCGCAACTCTCCGCAGCCGGCCATGTCGCGCATTGCTTCGCGCTCGATCTTGCCGATCCGGCGAGCGTCACCGCGTTCGTCGCACAGGGCGCGGCGGCGCTCGGCGGCATCGATGCGCTGATCAACAACGCGGCGATCACGAATTCGGGCGGCAAGCTGTCGACCGAGCTCGACGTGTCGACCTGGGACGCCGTAATGAACGTGAACGTGCGCGGCGTGTGGCTCGTCAGCAATGCGGCGCTGCCGTACCTCGCTCAGTCGGGCCGCGGCGCGATCGTGAATCTTGCATCGGACACCGCGCTGTGGGGCGCGCCGAAGCTGCTCGCGTACGTCGCGAGCAAGGGCGCGGTGATCGCAATGACGCATGCGCAGGCACGCGAGTTCGGCGCGCACGGCGTGACGGTCAACGCGATCGCGCCGGGGCTGACCGAAGTCGAGGCGACGGCCTACGTGCCGGCCGAGCGCCACGCGTTCTACATGCAGGGCCGCGCGCTGACGCGTGCGCAGGTGCCCGACGACGTGACGGGCCCCGTGCTGTTCCTGCTGTCGGACGGCGCGCGCTTCGTGACGGGTCAACTGCTGCCGGTGAACGGCGGCTTCGTGATGAATTGATTGATTTGAAGTTTTCACTCTGATGAAGGAGAGGACGATGGCGGACGCCGATCTCGAACGCAAGTCGTGGGACCAGCCGGAAGGCGCAAGCTTCAACGACTGGATGGAAGGGCGCGTGGCGCGTTATGCGACGCGTCGCTACGACTGGGACGCACTGAAGTTCCAGGCCGACTACGACCCGAAGTACCGCCGTGCGCAGATGCGCTACGTCGGCACGGGCGGCACGGGCGTCGCGAAGGACGTCAACACGGTGCCGGCCGGCGGCTTCACGTTCTCGACGATGGTCATCCCGGCCGGCAACATCGGCCCGAGCCACATCCACATGGATGTCGAGGAAATCTTCTTCGTGCTGCGCGGCAAGATGAAGGTGATCTGCGAGCGTGACGGCGAGACGTGGGAAGCGATCCTCGGCGAGCGCGACCTGATCTCGGTGCCGCCGGGCGTGTATCGCACGGAAATCAACATTGGCGAGGAAGATGCGCTGATGTGCGTGATGCTCGGTTCGCCGAAGCCGGTCACGCCGACCTATCCGCCCGATTCGCCACTCGCGAAGATCAAGCGCTGAGACGGAGCGGGTAAAGCAATGAGTGTCATCGACAAACGTGAACGCGACCGCACCGCGGCGTTCGCCGCGCTGCTCGGGCAGTTTCCCGAACAGCGTTGCGCGGCCGGCGCGGCGGGCACGATCGGTTATCGCGAAGCCGGTGCGCAGCATGCGGGCCGTGCATTGCCCGTCGTGCTGCTGCACGGCATCGGCTCGGGCGCCGCATCGTGGGTCCGCCAGCTCGACGCGCTCGGCGCATCGCGGCGCGTGCTCGCGTGGGATGCGCCCGGTTACGGCGTGTCGACGCCGGTGCAAGGCGCGTCGCCGGCCGCCGCCGATTACGCGGCATCGCTGAACGCGTGGCTCGAGGCACTCGGCATCGAACGCTGCGTGCTGGTCGGTCATTCGCTCGGCGCGATCATCGCGGGTGGTCTCGCCCGCGTGATGCCGGCGCGGATCGCCGGCCTGCTGCTGGTGTCGCCCGCGGGCGGCTACGGGAGCGCACCGGCTGAAACGCGCGAATCGCGCCGCGACGCGCGGCTCGCGATGCTCGCCGAACTCGGCCCGGCGGGGCTTGCCGAGCAGCGCAGCGGCAACATGCTGTCCGGTTTCGCGAACGAGGATGCGCGGGCGTGGGTGCGCTGGAACATGGCGCGCATCGTGCCGGCCGGCTACGCGCAGGCCACGCATCTGCTTGCGAATGCCGATCTCGCAACGGATCTCGCCGGCTTTCGCGGCCGCACGGCCGTGGCCGTCGGCGCGAACGACGCGATCACGCCGCCCGCGGCATGCGAGCGGATCGCCGCGGCCGCGCACGTCGGGCTGCAGGTGATTCCGCAAGCAGGCCATGCCGGCTACGTGGAAGCACCGGCCGTCTATTCCGCACTGATCGACACGTTCTGCCGTCAGTGCGACCAACAGCGGGGGCTGGCATGAACGAACCGCTACAACAACCCGAACTCGAAAACGGGAAGGCTGAAGCCAGCTACGTGGTCCCCGGCCTCGAACGCGGGTTGCGGATCCTCGCCGAATTCTCACCGCGCGAGCCCGTGCTCGGCGCGCCCGAATTGTCGAAGCGGCTCGGCATTCCGCGCACGACGGTGTTCCGTCTGCTGCAGACGCTCGAATCGCTCGGCTTCCTCGAGCGCGCGGACAAGGATCGCAACTACAAGCTCGGCATCGCCGTGCTGCGGCTCGGCTTCGAATACCTGAGCTCGCTGGAGTTGACCGATCTCGGCCTGCCGGTGATCGAAAGCCTGCGCGACGCGACCGGCTTCACGACGCATATCGTGATCCGCGACGGCCGCGACGTGGTGTTCGTCGCGAAGGCGCAGAGCCAGGCGCCGGTGTTCAGCTCGATCCGCGTGAACGTCGGCACGCGCTTGCCCGCGCATGCGACGACACACGGCCACGTGCTGATGGGCGACCTCTCGCTGAAGGAGCTGCATGCGCTGTATCCGGAAGGCGCGCTGAACCGGATGACGAACGCAACGCCGGAAACGGTCGACGCGCTGTACGAAGTGATCCGCGAGGATGCGCTGCGCGGCTACGGCGTCAGCAATTCGTCGTTCGAGCGCGGCATCTCGGTCGTGACGGCGCCGGTGCGCAACGAGACGCAGAAGATCGTCGCGTGCATCACGGTGACGGTGCCGAGGCCGGAAATCGACGCGGCGCTGATCGCGGACGGCCTGATCGACAAGGTGCAGCGCGCGGCGGCGGAACTGTCGCGGCGGCTCAATTACCGCTCGGATGACGAGCACACGTTTCTCAAGGCTTTAGGACTCCGATGATCCAGATCGATCTGACCGGGCAGGTGGCGGTGGTGACGGGCGGTTCGTCCGGCATCGGCCTCGCGACCGCCGAACGGTTCCTGCAGGCGGGCGCGTCGGTCGCGATTTGCGGCCGCGGCAGCGAGCGCCTCGCGCGCGCCGAAGCGATGCTCGTTGAAAAGTATCCGGGTGCGCAACTGCTCGCCGCGCGCTGCAACGTGCTCGACGAAGCCGACGTGGCTGCGTTCGCGCAAGCCGTATCGACGCGCTTCGGCCGTGCCGACATGCTGGTCAACAACGCCGGCCAGGGCCGCGTGTCGACCTTCGCCGACACGACCGACGACGCGTGGCGCGAAGAACTCGAACTGAAGTATTTCAGCATCATCCGCCCGACGCGAGCGTTCCTGCCGCTGCTGCGCGACGCGCAAGCGCCGACGATCACCTGCGTGAACTCGCTGCTCGCGCTGCAGCCGGAGCCGCACATGGTCGCGACGTCGTCGGCGCGCGCAGGCGTGCTGAGCCTCGTGAAGTCGCTCGCGACCGAACTCGCGCCGCAGCGCATCCGCGTGAACTCGATCCTGATCGGCATCGTCGAGTCGGGCCAGTGGCGCCGGCGTTACGAAATGCAGGCACAGTCCGGCGAAAGCTGGGAGGACTGGACGGGCGCGATCGCCCGCACGAAGAACATTCCGCTGAACCGCTTCGGCAAGCCTGACGAGGCCGCCTGGGCACTCTTTTATCTCGCAACGCATCTGTCGTCGTACACGACGGGCAGCCATATCGACGTTTCTGGAGGCTTTGCACGCCATGTCTAAAAAAACCACGGTTGGCGAGCTGATTGCCGCCTTTCTCGAGCAGTGCGGCGTGAAGACCGCATTCGGTGTCATCTCGATCCACAACATGCCGATCCTCGACGCGATCAACTCGCGCGGCAACATCCGGTATGTCGGTGCACGCGGCGAAGCCGGCGCCTTGAACATGGCCGACGGCCTGGCCCGCGTGTCGGGCGGCCTCGGCGTCGCGTTCACCAGCACGGGCACGGCGGCGGGCAACGCGGCCGGCGCGATGGTCGAGGCGCTGACGGCCGGGACCGCGCTGCTGCACGTCACGGGGCAGATCGAGACGCCGTACCTCGACCAGGATCTCGCGTACATCCACGAAGCGCCGGACCAGCTGTCGATGCTGCATTCGATCTCGAAGGCCGCGTTCCGCGTGCGCACCGTCGAAACCGTGCTGCCGACGATCCGCGAAGCCGTGCGCGTCGCGCAGACGGCGCCGACGGGCCCCGTGTCGGTCGAGATTCCGATCGACATCCAGGCCGCTGAAATCGAATGGCCGGAAGACCTCGCACCGGCACACGTCGCGGTGCGCGAGCACGACACCGCCCGCGTCGCGAAGCTCGCCGACGCACTGGCGGCCAAGCGCCGCCCGCTGCTGTGGCTCGGCGGCGGCGCGCGCCACGCACGCGAGGAAGTCGAACGCCTCGTGAAGCTCGGCTTCGGCGTCGTGACGAGCGTGCAGGGCCGCGGCGTGCTGCCCGAGGATCACCCGGCGACGCTCGGCGCGTTCAACGTGCATGCGTCCGTCGAAGCGTTCTACAAGACCTGCGATGCGCTCGTCGTCGTAGGCTCGCGCCTGCGTGGCAACGAAACGCTGAAGTACAAGCTCGCGCTGCCGCAGCCGCTGTTCCGCATCGACGCCGATGCGCTCGCCGACAACCGCGGCTATCGCAACGAGCTGTTCGTGCATGGCGATTCGAAGCGCGTGCTGGCCGAGCTAGCCGACCAGCTCGAAGGCCGCCTGTCGGTCGATCCGCAGTTCGCGGCCGATCTCGCGGCCGCCCGCGAGCAGGCGGTAGCCGACGTGTCGAAGGGCCTCGGGCCGTACAAGCAGCTCGTCGACACGCTGCAGGGCGCCGTGGGCCGCGACTACAACTGGGTGCGCGACGTGACGATCTCGAACAGCACGTGGGGCAACCGCCTGCTGAAGATCTTCGAGCCGCGCTCGGGCGTGCATGCGCTCGGCGGCGGCATCGGCCAGGGCATCCAAATGGGCATCGGCGCGGCGCTGGCGGATGCGGCGGCGAAGACGGTCTGCCTCGTCGGCGACGGCGGCCTGATGGTCAACGTGGGCGAGCTCGTCACGGCCGTGCAGGAAAACGCGAACGTGATGATCGTGCTGATGAACGACCAGTGCTACGGCGTGATCCGCAACATCCAGGACGCGCACTACGGTGGCCGCCGCTGCTTCGTGCAGCTGCACCAGCCCGATTTCGCGCAATTCTGCGCGAGCTTCGGCCTCACGCACTACCGGATCTCGTCGCTCGACCAGGCAGAAGCGATCGTGCGTGAAGGGATGGCGAAGGCAGGCCCGGTAATGGTCGAGGTCGACATGCTGTCGGTCGGCGCGTTCGCGTCGAACTTCGCAGGCCCGCCGGTCAAGAAGGAAGAGCCGTCGGAGCGCCAATATGCTTAACGGGCAAAAGCGGGCTCACGCACCCGTCGACGTCGCGATGATCGGCTTCGGTGCGATCGGCGCGGCCGTGTACCACGCGGTCGAGCACGACGCGTCGCTGCGCGTCGCGCACGTGATCGTGCCGGAACACCAGCGCGCGGCGGTGCAGGGCGTGCTGGGCGGCGCGGTGGAGGTCGTGTCGTCGGTCGACGCACTGGCCCGCCGCCCGGAGTTCGCGCTCGAATGCGCGGGCCACAGCGCGCTCGTCGATCACGTCGTGCCGTTGCTGAAGGCCGGCACCGATTGTGCGGTCGCGTCGATCGGCGCGCTGTCCGATCTCGCGCTGCTGGATGTGCTCGCACAGGCGGCCGACGAAGGCGACGCGACGGTCACGCTGCTGTCCGGCGCGATCGGCGGGATCGATGCGCTGGCGTCCGCGAAGCAGGGCGGCCTCGACGAAGTGCTGTACGTGGGCCGCAAGCCGCCGCTCGGCTGGCTCGGCACGCCCGCCGAGGCACTCTGCGACCTGCGTGCGATGACCGGGGAAAAGGTGATCTTCGAAGGCAGCGCGCGCGATGCCGCGCGCCTGTATCCGAAGAACGCGAACGTCGCGGCCACCGTCGCGCTCGCGGGCCTCGGCCTCGACGCGACGCATGTGCGCCTGATCGCCGATCCGGCGGTCGAGCGCAACGTGCACCGCATCACCGCGCGCGGCGCATTCGGCGAGATGTCGCTGGAAATGAGCGGCAAGCCGCTGCCCGACAACCCGAAGACGTCCGCGCTGACGGCATACAGCGCGATCCGCGCGCTGCGCAACCGCGCGGCCCGCTGCGTGATCTGACCGGGCCCTTGAAGGTCCGCCCGCGCCACAGCGAGGGCGGACGTGCAGAGACAGATTTGTGGGACTTGTGACATGACTCCTTTCGATACGAGCCTCGTACCCGACGGCAACATCCTGATCGGCGGCGAATGGCGGCGCGGCCGTGGCGCGCCGTACGCGAGCATCTATCCGGCCGACCAGTCGCTGAACATGGAAGTGTCGACCGCGGATGCGGAAGACGCGGCCGAAGCCGTCGTGGCGGCCGACGCCGCATGGCGCCGCGCCGACTGGGCCGGATTGAAGCCGCACCTGCGTGCGCAGGTGCTGTACCGCATCGCCGATCTGATCATGCAGCGCCACGAGGCGCTCGCGAACCTGCAGCGCCGCGACAACGGCAAGCCGATCGGCGAGACGCGCGTGCTGGTGGCGAGCGCCGCGAACACGTTCCGTTATTTCGCGGCGTGCCTCGAGACGCTCGACGAGGAACTGACGCCGTCGCGCGGCGATTACCTGACGATGAGCGTGTACGAGCCGATCGGCGTGATCGCGGCGATCACGCCGTGGAATTCGCCGATCGCGTCCGATGCGCAGAAGCTCGCACCGGCGCTGGCCGGCGGCAACGCGGTGGTGCTGAAGCCGGCCGAAGTCACGCCGCTCGTGTCGCTCGCGCTGGCGCGCATCTGCGAGGAAGCCGGCGTGCCGAAGGGCGTGCTGAGCGTGCTGCCGGGCAAGGGTTCGGTGATCGGCGACGTGCTCGTGCGCCATCCGCTGGTGAAGAAGGTGTCGTTTACGGGCGGCACCGAAGTGGGCCGCGGCATCGCGCGCATCGCGGCCGAGAAGCTGATGCCGGTGTCACTCGAACTCGGCGGCAAGTCGCCGACGATCGTATGCGACGACGCCGATCTCGACCACGCGGTCAACGGCGTGCTGTACGGCATCTTCAGCTCGTCGGGCGAAGCGTGCATCGCCGGCTCGCGGCTGTTCGTGCAGCGTGCGGTGTACGACGAATTCATGAAGCGTTTGGTGGCCGGCGCACGCAAGCTGCGCGTGGGCGACCCGACGCGGCCCGACACGCAGATGGGGCCGCTGATCACCGCGAAGCATCGCGAATCGGTGGAGCGCTACGTGGCGCTCGGTCTCGAGGAAGGTGGCCGCCTGCTGTGCGGCGGCGAACGGCCGTCGGGCGACGGGCGCGAGCACGGCTTCTTCTATCAGCCGACGATTCTCGAAGGCCTGCCGAACAGCGCGCGCATCTGCCAGGAAGAAATCTTCGGGCCCGTGCTCGTCGCAATGCCGTTCGACGACGAAGCGTCGCTGATCGCGCAGGCGAACGACAGCGTGTTCGGCCTGGCGGCCGGCATCTGGACGCGCGACTACAAGCGCGCCTGGCGCCTCGCGCGGGCGCTGGAAACGGGCACCGTCTGGATCAACACGTACAAGCTGTTTTCGATCTCCACGCCGTTCTCGGGCTGGAAGGAGAGCGGGATGGGGCGCGAGAAGGGGCGTCTCGGCATCCGCGAGTACATGCAGCAGAAGAGCCTCTACTGGGGCTTGAACGACGCGCCGCTGCCGTGGGCGAACTGAGCGAAGGGGAATGACGCAATGAGCATTTTGGGAATCGAGCAGATCACGTACGGCGTCGACGACCTCGCGACCTGCCGGCGCTTTTTCGCCGACTGGGGGATGAAGGAAGTCTCGCACGACGACGCGCGCGCACGCTTCGAGACGCTGAACGGCTGCACCGTGCTGGCCGTCAAGGCCGACGATCCGGCGCTGCCGCCTGCGTTCGAGGCGGGCCCGACGCTGCGTGAAGTCACGTGGGGCGTGGCGACGCAGCAGGAACTCGACGCGCTGCGCGCGAAGCTCGCCGGCCAGCCCGGTTACTACGCACACGACGATGCGGTCGGCTGCATCGACCCGAACGGGATGGCGATCCGCATCGAAGTCACGCGCAAGCGCGCACTCGACATCACGGGCTCGCCGTCGAACGTGTGGGGCCAGACGCTGCGCGTCGACCAGCCGAGCCCGATCTATGCGCGCGCGGAGCCGGTCGAGGTCGGGCATGTCGTGTTCTTCACGAACTGCCTCGACGCGCAGGAAAAGTTCTACCACGAGCTACTGGGCTTCGAGACGTCCGACCGTTACCCGGGCCGCGGTGCGTTCATGCGCTGCGCGCCGCACGGCGGCCACCACGACCTGTTCCTGCTCGCACTGCCGAATGGCAAACGCGGCTTGAACCACGTCGCGTTCACCGTGCGTGACATCCACGAGGTGTTCGGCGGTGGCATGCACATCGACCGCTGCGGCTGGGAAACGCAACTCGGCCCGGGCCGTCATCCGGTGTCGTCCGCGTACTTCTGGTACTTCCAGAACCCGGCCGGCGGCCTGATCGAGTACTACGCGGACGAAGACGTGCTGACGCCCGAGTGGCAGCCGCGCGAATTCGAGCCGGGCCCGACCGTGTTCGCCGAATGGGCGGTCGACGGCGGCCTCGACGGCAACACGCGCCGGCAGAAGAACGCGAAGGCGCCGGAAGGCAAGTTCATGACGGAGCGAAAATCATGAGCGAAGAGCACGCACAGGAGCCGGCCGCGCCCGGCACGGTCGTCGTGATCGGCGGCGGCCAGGCCGCCGGCTGGGTGTTGAAGACGCTGCGCGCGGAAGGCTTTGCAGGCCGCCTCGTGATGATCGCGGATGAACCGCATCTGCCGTACGAGCGCCCGCCGTTGTCGAAGGCCGTGCTGGCCGGCGACGCCGACATCGAAACCGTGCGCGTCGTGCGTCCTGACGAATTCGACGCGCTGAACGTGGAAGCATGGCAGCCGGAACGCGCCGCGTCGATCGACCGCGCGCGCCGCGTCGTGACAACCGAAAGCGGCCGCGAGATCGAATACGACCGTCTCGTGATCGCGACCGGTGGCACGTCGCGCCGCTTGCCGGACGCACTCGTGAGGACCCCGAACCTGCATTACCTGCGCACGCTTGACGAAGCGGCCGCGCTTGGCGAGAAGCTGCGTGCGAGCCGGCGCGTGCTCGTGATCGGCGGCGGCTGGATCGGCCTCGAGGTCGCGGCGACCGCGCGCAAGCTCGGCGTCGAGGCGGTGGTCGTCGAAGGCGCGCCGCGGCTGTGCGGCCGCTCGGTGCCGCAGATCGTGTCCGACTTCCTGCTCGACCTGCATCGTTCGAACGGCGTGGACGTCCGCCTGGGTGCGGCGCTTGCTTCGCTCGACGCGCAACCGGACGACGCGTCGAAGGTGCGTGCAACGCTCGCCGACGGCACGACGATCGACGCCGATTTCGCGGTGGCCGGCATCGGCCTCGCACTGAACGCGTCGCTCGCGAGCGATGCGGGGCTGGCGATCGACGACGGCATCGTCGTCGACGAATTCGGCGCGACGAGCGACCCGGCGATCTTCGCGTGCGGCGACGTCGCGAACCATCACAACGGCTGGCTGAAGCGGCGCGTGCGGCTCGAATCATGGGCCAACGCGCAGAACCAGGCGATCGCGGCCGCGAAAGCCGTGCTCGGCGTGCGTGCGCCGTACGCGGAGATTCCGTGGTTCTGGTCCGATCAGTACGACGTGAACCTGCAGATCCTCGGTGATCTGCCGGCCGATGCGCAGCTCGTCGTGCGCGGCGATCTTGCCGCGCGCCGCGCGACGCTGTTTTTCGTGGGCGAAGGACATGTGAGAGGTGTCATCGCCGTCAACAACGCACGTGAGCTGAAACTCGCGCGCAAGTGGATGAACCAGGGCCGGGCAGTGGATACGGAAGCCCTGGCAGACACGAGCAAGACACTGGCCTGACCGGGCGACGAGACACAGGAGACACCCCGCATGAGCACTTTCGACAACGTCGTGGCCGGTCGCGCCACGATGGAAGCTGCCGCCTCCACGCCCGGCGCGATCATCGCGCGGCTCGAGCGGCTTCCCGCCAACGCGATGCAGATCCGCGCGCGCGTGCTGATCGGCACCGCGACGTTCTTCGACGGCTTCGACGTGATCACGATCGCGGCGACGCTGCCGCTGCTGATTCACAAATGGGGGCTGTCGCCGACGCAGATCGGCATGCTGATCGCGTCCGGCGCGATCGGCCAGCTGATCGGCGCCTTCCTGTTTCCCGCGCTGGCGGAGAAGCACGGCCGCGTGAAGGCGATCGCGTGGAGCTCGGCCGTGATCGGCATCACGAGCATCGCGTGCGGCTTCGCGCCGACCTTCGAGATCTTCGTGCTGCTGCGGATCCTGCAGGGCCTGGGCCTGGGCGGCGAGCTGCCGGTTGCCGCGACGTACATCAACGAGATCACGCGTGCGCATGGCCGCGGCCGCTTCGTGCTGCTGTACGAGATCGTGTTCCCGATCGGCCTGCTCGTGTCGATGGCGCTCGGTGCGTGGCTCGTGCCGCGCTTCGGCTGGGAAATCATGTACTTCGTCGGCGGGCTGCCGCTGATCCTGTCGCTCGTGCTCACGCGCCTCGTGCCGGAATCGCCGCGCTGGCTCGCGTCGCGCGGGCGGCTCCCGGAAGCCGGGCGGGCGGTCAGCGTGTTCGAAGCATCGGTGCGCGGCGAGCTGCCGCCGGTCACGCAGGCAGCGGCGTTCGACGAGATGGTGCGCCAGCATCCGAAGCGCAAGATGAGCGACCTGTTCAGCGCCGCGTATCGCAAGCGCACGCTCGCGGTGGCGACGTTGTGGGCGACCTGCGGATTCATCCAGTACGGGCTGTCGACGTGGCTGCCGACGATCTACAAGAACTTCTATCACGCGCCGCTGCAGCTCGCGCTGAACCTCGCGGTGATCGGCTCGGTGATGGGGGTGCTCGGGTCGCTGGCGTCGGCGCTGCTCGTCGACAAGCTCGGCCGCAAGCCGGTGATCGTGTGGTCGTTCGTGCTGTGCGCGCTGTCGCTGGCGTTCGCCGGCTTCTATCACGCGTCGTCGGTGTACGTCGTGTCGATCTTCTGCTCGCTGTCGCTCGGGTTGATGGCGTCGGGGTTCATTACCGCGTACGTCTATACGCCGGAGCAGTATCCGACGAGCATCCGCGCGTCGGGCTGCGGGCTCGGCAGCGCATGGCTGAAGATCGCGTCGTTCGTCGCGCCGATGGTGGTGCCGCACGCGATCATCGGCGGCAACCTCGCGCCGGCGTTCTACCTGATCGGCATCGTGCCGCTGATCGCGGCGGTGACCGTGCACTTCGTCGGGATCGAGACGAAGGGCAAGGTGCTCGAAGCGCTTGAAGCGTAAGCGCTGGCGGCGGTAACGGATGAAGTGAAACGGCCCGGGCGATGCTCGGGCCTTTTTGTCTGGCGGCGATCGGGGTGCCGCGCCGGGGCGGGGCGTGCGAACGCGTGCAATGGCCGACTTGCGGCTCGCGTGTTCTAATTCACGATCCTGTTTTTCGACCGACCGTCGCCATGCCTTTGTTCGAACCCGTCACGCTGGATACGTCCCGCCTCGTCCTGCGGCCGCTTCGCGACGCCGACGCGCCGACTTTCTTCGAGATCTGGTCCGATGCGGAAGCGATGCGCTATTTCTCGTTCTCGCCGATGACGCAGGTCGAGCAGGCTGAGGCGCGCGTCGCGCGCAACGCGCAGACGTCCGCGAGCGGGGAGAGCCTGGCCTGCGTGCTCGAACTGCGGGAAACCGGCGAAGCGCTCGGCGAATGCGTGCTGTTCCATGCGAACGCGCAATGCCGGCGCGCCGAGATCGGCTTCAGCCTGCGGCGCGCGTTCTGGCGCGGCGGATACATGCGCGAAGCGGCGTCGGCCATGATCGATCATGCGTTCGGCACGCTGCGGCTGAACCGGCTCGAGGCCGATATCGATCCGCGCAACACCGCGTCCGCGAGGCTGCTCGAACGGCTGGGCTTCGTGCGGGAAGGACTGCTGCGCGAACGCTGGATCGTCGGCGACGAAGTGTCGGACAGCGCGCTGTACGGGTTGCTGGCGAGCGATCGCCGCTGATGCGGCGACGGCAGCAGCGGATCATTGCGCGGCAGGAACGATCGCGCACGCGTTGATGCAACGACGCGGGGCAATCGGGTTCGGCCCGCCAGGTTCGACCAGGCGGCCGGCCGATGAGGTTGTATTCACAACTTCGCGAGCCAGCCCTCGACCTTGTCTTTTCCGCGCAGCGTTGCAACCCATCGATCGGGCAACGCCTGTTCGCCGTACAGCGCGCCGGCGAGGCCGCCGGCGATGGCCGCGGTCGTATCCGTGTCGTTGCCGAGCGCGATCGCGCGCTTCACGCAGTCCTCATAGCTGCCCGTGGACAGCAGACAATGGATCGCGGACCAGAAACTGTCGACCACATAACCCGATCCTTGCGGCGCGTCGAAGCGGCCGTCGAGCACGATCTTCAGTTCGATTTCGTCGGCCGTGCCTTCGTAGCGCGCGAGCAGTTCGTCCTCTGCCGCGCGCACTGCATCGGGCGCGGGCTGACCATCGACGATCCTCAGCGCCGTCAGGCAATAGAGCGCGCAGCAAAGCTGCGAACGCACGTGGCCATGCGTGACGACGCTCTGCTTGTGCGCGAGCCGGATCGCGTCGTCATACGACGCGGCGACGATCACGACGGGCAAGCAGCGCATCAGCGAGCCGTTGCCGTTGTCGCGCTCGTCGCGGGGCCCGGCTGCTGCGGGCGCGGCGCCGGCCGCGAGCGCATGGAACGCGCGTTGCGTCTGCAGGCCGACGTCGAATACGCGGCCGTCCGGCGTGAATGCGCCGCGATGAAACCAGTCCAGCAGGTTGCCGGCGAACGTATCGAGATTCAGGTCGTGCTCGCGCAGCAGTGCGTCGAGCAGCGCGAGCGCCTGCGCACCGTCATCGCTCCAGGTGCCGGGCGGTACGCCGTCGTGCGCGCGAGCGAAGCCCGGCGGCGGGGTCATGTCGATCGCTGCAGGCGGCGGAATCGAAGCGGCGTCGTGGAATTCGTACGGCACGCCGAGCGCGTCGCCGATCAGCAGGCCAAGCAGGCCGCCGCGCAGGCGGGATCGTCGGTTCGGAGTCGGTGTCATCGAAAGGAGTTCGGGTTGGGATGGCTTGCGTCGCGGAAGACCGTGTACAAGACCTTGAGCTGAGCCCCGTCATTATGCAGTCGCCGCCAATTGGCGTACTTTTCCGACTATCCGCCCTGCGCCTTCGCGCTGTGGCGGCCGCAGTCATCGTTGAAACGCCCCACGATGATTACGTCAACGGCCGCCCGGCCACCACGTCGACAGGCATTTCACGCTCCAGCGCCCTGGCGGCGAGTTCCCCGACCCAGTCTGCATCGGAGGGATCGACGACGCCATATTGGGCCGGCGGAAAAAAAGCAAAGAGGTGAGCCGCCGCAGTCAGGCGTTCGCATTCGGCGTGAGACAGCAGACAGGACGTCACGGTCAACGGCGCGGCCGGTCCACTCCATCTCAATCCGATGCGGATATGGGTGCGTGGCGCAAATGCTATTGCCAATTCTCGCCTCGGGATCAACCATTTCGTCTCCAAGGGGAACGTTGGCGGCCCGTACCAATTGTCAGCCGCAATCAGATCAGCCAGCACCAGCCAATGACCGACGGACGTTCGGGCCAGGATCCACTGTCTCACTCGGGCCTTGCTGGATCTGAGCTTACCGTCGATTCATTCCTCGACGTAGTGGGGCTCCGGATCGTAGTCGTCCGACCACACGATGATGGCTGAACATAGCGTATGGCGCTCCAGTTCGACATGCCCGTTGGACGGCATTTCTCGCCAGTACCGCTGTCGGGTACCGTACGTCGCGACGCACCAGTTCAGGCCGATCCACGCTGCGATGAAGAGCGCCGTGACCCATATGATGGTGACGGCTGTTCCGTCAACCGCACGATCCAAATCAAAGGCCGGATCGACCATTCCTCGGTATGCAAGCAGACCCAGCAAATACGCGGGCAGCGGGATCACAGGCCCGACTACGACCGGCAACGCCAGAATGGCGAGCCAGTTTCGGACATGCACGGTCCCCGCTGACATGGCGCGCGCACGCTCCTCATCGCTCATCGCCGCGACTTCCCGCGCGGCAATGTCGTCGCTCGGGGTGTGGAACCGCTCGTAATCGTTCTCGTATTGGGACATTCGACGGGCGTTTGGTGAACGGGGGGGGCGAGAAAGCGGGGGTTGCCTCGAGAAACTGATTCTTGCATACGTCAGGGTCTGCTTACATGCGGAACGCATGTGCGGTCCGTAGGTAAGCAGACCCTGGCCGATGTGCTGCGGCCGGTGCGAAACCCTGCCGCAGCGGCCCGTGTGCGCGGGCGTGCCGGCTGCGCAGTTCGCGAGCGAGTGGTGGGCCGTGTGACGCGTGCGCCGCGCCGGCAGGCGCGCGGGATTCTCGAGAGTGGATGACTTGCCGGATTCACGGGCGGAACGTACGCTTTGTCGATATCACGGTCCGCCCACAGGTTCTCGACCATGCAAGCTCATCCTCTGCGTCTTTCCCCCGGCGACGATTTGCGCGGCGCGATCGAGCACGCGTTGCGCGGCCACGCATCGCACGCGGCTTTCGTGATCCAGGGCATCGGCAGCCTGAGCGTCGCGAAGTTGCGTTTCGCCGGCGCGGACCAGCCGACCGAACTGCGCGGCGACCTCGAAATCCTGACGCTGGCCGGCTCGGTCTCGCCGGACGGCGCGCATCTGCATATGTCGATCTCGGATGCGGCCGGCCGGGTGACGGGCGGCCACGTCGCGAGCGGTTGCGTGGTGCGCACGACGGCCGAGATTCTGCTCGTGCTGCTGCCCGCGCATCGTTTCTCGCGCGAAGCCGATGCGGGCAGCGGCTTCAACGAACTGGTGATCCGCCGCGAGCCGGGCGGCGAGGGCGCGTGAATGCTGCGAAGCGGCGCTAGAATCGCCGGTCATTCGACGCATTTCCACCATTCACATTTCCGCGAGGCCGCCATCCATGGATGATTCCGAAATCGAACACAAAGTGTGGGAAATCGTGTGCACCTGGCTCGAGGGCGCGACGCCCGAGCAATGGCACCGGTTCGCCGCGCGCTCCAATTACGACGGCAACGGCCGCGCGCTGCGCTGGCTGCTCGACAACCGCAACATCGATCGCGCCACGGCGTTGCTGATCTACTGGAATCTCGGCGCCGCGTGGTTCGTGCAGTACGCGAACGAAAGCGACCTGGGAGACGCGTCGTATCAACTGGACACGTTCCGGCTGGCACGTGAGGTCGAGCGGCGTTATGCCGACGGCTATTACGCCGATCACGGGATCTGGTTCGATCCACACGACTTCGAAGGCGCGGGTCCGAACGACTATCCGGACGTGCCGGTCGTGCGGCCGGTGCCGGCGCTGATGCTGCAGCCGACGAACGGCCGCGAGATTGTCGATCTCGACGAGGAAGGGTACGACGAAGGCTTGCCGTTCGACGTCGTCGATCGGATTTCCGCGCTTTACGACTGACGAGGCCGGCACGGCCACCCGGCGCCGCATAAAAAAATGGCGCCGCGGGCATTCAGCCTGCGACGCCATTGCGTGGTGTGCTGCGACGTCGACCACCCGCCGCAGCCCGCTCCGCGTGCTTACATCTGCACGGTGTCGGCCACTTCCTTGAAGTCTTCGATCTGGTCGAAGTTCATGTACTTGTAGATCTGGTCGCCGTTCGCGTTGAGCACGCCCATGTCGGCCATGTACTCTTCCTTGGTCGGGATCTTGCCCAGACGCGAGCAGATTGCCGCCAGCTCCGCCGAGCCGAGATACACGTTCGTGTTCTTGCCGAGACGGTTCGGGAAGTTACGGGTCGACGTCGACATGACCGTCGCGCCTTCGCGCACCTGTGCCTGGTTACCCATGCACAGCGAGCAGCCCGGCATTTCGGTACGCGCACCGGCCGTGCCGAACACGCCGTAGTGGCCTTCTTCGGTCAGCTGCTTCTGGTCCATCTTGGTCGGCGGCGCGACCCACAGCTTGACCGGGATGTCGCGCTTGCCTTCGAGCAGCTTCGACGCGGCACGGAAGTGACCGATGTTGGTCATGCACGAGCCGATGAACACTTCGTCGATCTTCGCGCCTGCGACGTCCGACAGCGTCTTCACGTCGTCCGGGTCGTTCGGGCATGCGACGATCGGCTCGTGGATGTCGGCGAGGTCGATCTCGATGACGGCCGCGTATTCGGCGTCCGCATCCGGCGCCAGCAGTTGCGGGTCGGCCAGCCACTGTTCCATTGCCTGGATGCGGCGCTGCAGGCTGCGCGGATCCTGGTAGCCCTGCGCGATCATCCACTTCAGCAGCGTGATGTTGCTGTTGAGGTACTCGATGATCGGTTCCTTGTTCAGGCGCACCGAGCAACCGGCTGCCGAACGCTCGGCCGACGCATCCGACAGTTCGAACGCTTGCTCGACCTTCAGGTCGGGCAGGCCTTCGATTTCGAGGATGCGGCCGGAGAAGATGTTCTTCTTGCCTTGCTTGGCGACCGTCAGCATGCCTTGCTTGATCGCGTACAGCGGGATCGCGTTGACGAGGTCACGCAGCGTGACGCCCGGCTGCATCTTGCCCTTGAAGCGGACCAGCACCGATTCCGGCATGTCCAGCGGCATCGTGCCGGTGGCGGCCGCGAACGCGACCAGGCCCGAACCTGCCGGGAAGCTGATGCCGATCGGGAAGCGCGTGTGCGAATCGCCGCCGGTGCCGACGGTGTCGGGCAGCAGCATGCGGTTCAGCCACGAGTGGATCACGCCGTCGCCCGGGCGCAGCGCGATGCCGCCGCGCGTGCTGATGAAGTTCGGCAGCGTCTGGTGCGTCTTCACGTCGACCGGCTTCGGATAAGCGGCGGTGTGGCAGAACGACTGCATCACGAGGTCGGCCGAGAAGCCGAGGCACGCGAGATCCTTCAGTTCGTCGCGGGTCATCGGGCCCGTGGTGTCCTGCGAGCCGACCGAGGTCATCTTCGGTTCGCAGTACGTGCCCGGGCGCACGCCTTGGCCTTCCGGCAGACCGCATGCACGGCCGACCATCTTCTGCGCGAGCGAGAAGCCCTTGCCGCTGTCGGCCGGCTGGTGCGGCAGGCGGAACAGCGTCGACGGCGCGAGGCCCAATGCTTCACGTGCCTTCGCGGTCAGGCCGCGGCCGATGATCAGCGGAATGCGGCCGCCGGCGCGCACTTCGTCGAACAGCACGTCGGACTTGACCTGGAATTCGGCGATGACCTTGCCGTCCTTCAGCGCCTTGCCTTCGTACGGACGCAGTTCGACCACGTCGCCCATTTCCATCTGCGACACGTCGAGCTCGATCGGCAGCGCGCCGGCGTCTTCCATCGTGTTGTAGAAGATCGGGGCGATCTTGCCGCCGAGGCACACGCCGCCGAAGCGCTTGTTCGGCACGAACGGGATGTCTTCGCCGGTGAACCACAGCACCGAGTTGGTGGCCGACTTGCGCGAGGAGCCGGTGCCGACCACGTCGCCCACGTAGGCGACCAGGTGACCCTTTTCCTTCAGCGATTCGATGAACTTGACCGGGCCGCGCTTGCCGTCTTCTTCCGGCGTGATGCCCGGGCGTGCGTTCTTCAGCATCGCCAGTGCGTGCATCGGGATGTCCGGGCGGGTGGTCGCGTCCGGGGCCGGCGACAGGTCGTCGGTGTTGGTTTCGCCCGTCACCTTGAACACGGTGATGGTCAGGCTTTGCGGCACTTCCGGACGGCTCGTGAACCATTCGGCGTCGGCCCAGCTTTGCAGCACGGCCTTCGCGTGCGCGTTGCCCTTGTCGGCGAGTTCCTTGACGTCATGGAACTGGTCGAACATCAGCAGGGTTTTCTTCAGTGCGTCGGCGGCCACGGCAGCGACGGCTTCATCGGACAGCAGCTCGATCAGCGGCTGGATGTTGTAGCCGCCCAGCATCGTGCCGAGCAGTTCGGTCGCGCGTTCGCGCGAGATCAGCGGGCAGGCGGTCTCGCCCTTGGCCACGGCGGCCAGGAAGCCGGCCTTCACGCGGGCGGCTTCGTCGACGCCGGCAGGCACGCGATGGGTGATCAGGTCGAGCAGCGTCTGCTCTTCGCCGGCGGGCGGGTTCGTCAGCAGTTCCACCAGTTCGGCGGTCTGCTGAGCCGTCAGCGGCAGGGGAGGAATACCGAGCGCGGCGCGGGCGGCCACGTGAGCACGAAAGTTTTCAAGCATGGGGAGACCTGCTGATATTGCGTTTGAGGGGAAGGCCTTGCCGGCACTCCGGGGCTGTTCCAGGCACTGCTTTGCAGCGGGATTCTAATCTCAATGCTCTTTAACGTCAAATGTCTTATGTCTTATATAAGAGTTGAAGTTGGCAAGCGGGAAAGCGAAGCGGCGCGGGTGGTTCCGGCTGCCGCCGGGAGACGTAGAGGGCGGTGGGGCATTCGTGGGCCCAGCATCGGGAAAAATTCGATCAGGGCCGTGCGGCATTACGTATCGAACGGCGGGCGCTATCTGGGCATCTGCATGGGCGCCTACCTCGCGGGGGACCCGGGTTTCGGGCTGGTCGCCGGCGAGTTCGACTCCGAGGTCGGCCGGCCGGACTCGACGCTGCACGGGATCGCGGACACGGTGACGCCGGTAGTCTGGCGCGGGAAAAAACGCTGGATCTACTTCCAGGACGGCGCGATGCTCCCGGCCGCCCCCGGCGCGGTCGTGCTGGCGACCTATCCGAACCGCGACATCGCGGCCGCGACCTATCGCTACGGCAAGGGGCGCGTCGGGCTCGTCGGCCCGCATCCCGAAGCCGACGAAAGCTGGTATCGCCAGAACGGCCTCAAGAATCCGGACGGCATTCGGCCGGACATGGCGCACGACCTGATCAACGCGACGATGAAGCCCTGACGGTGAGTGCTATTTCCGCCTGGCGCGATATGCATCGAGGTTCTTCCGTGCCTGCGCGCGGATCGCGCGTTGCACGAAAGGCGTCCAGCCGAGCAGGGCGCCTTTCAGCCCAAGCGCCTGACGCGCCCAGCGCCACAGGTCGAAGCTGTCGCGATGCTCGACGATGCGTCCGTCGCGAAACCGGAACCGCGCGTCGATTCGGTTGACCACCATCCGGCCGGTCGTGGTGAACCGGTAATGGGCGATCCACTCGGCGCGTCCGGCCTGTTGATCTGCGTCGACGTCGCCGAACGTCAATGAAAAGTCCTGCGCCCGCGCGACCAGCATGCGCCACATGTCGCGTGCGAGGTCGCCGCGCAGTTCGCCGAATGCGGGATCGCTGAACACGATGTCATCGGCATAGCAGGCGAGCATCCCGTCGATATCGCGTTGCTGGAACGCCGTATAGAAGCGCTGGATCAACTCGGTGTGTGGGTGGCTCATCGTTGGATGGGTTGTCGTTGGAGATGAAGCGGGGTCTCGACGCGGCGGCCGGATGCCGGGCAAGCCACTGTAGCGGAAATCAAACGGGCTGTCGCCGATGGCAGCAACGGTACGTACTGATTGCTCCCGGCTGTTCCGCGATCCAGTCATTTGATGGACAATCCGGCGCTGGAGGCCGATCGCGCCTCGATCCGAGTGCGCGTTGACTGCCGGGAACCCATTCATGACATTCCGTTTTGAAGCGCCGTTGCGGCGCACGTTGCTGCTCGTGCTGCTTGCTCACGCGCCTCAGGCCTTCGCGGCAGGGCTCGACTGCGCGCTGGCATCCAGCCCGACCGAAAAAGCCGTCTGCACATCGAATGACCTGCATCTGGACGACGGCCGGCTGTCGGCCTTCTACCGGAAACTGTCCGATGCATTGCCGCAGGGGCAGCGTGCTGCGTTGCGCACCGCGCAGCTCGGCTGGCTGAAGACTCGCGATCAATGCGGCAGCGATCACGGTTGCCTCGAGCAGCGCTATCTGACACGGATCGGCGACCTGCAAGCGCAGCTCGCCACGGTGCTTGCCTATCGCCCCGACGCCGCAGACAAGGCCGCGCTCGACGACTTGCGCGTGCTCGTTGACCAGGCGCGCCGCACGGATTCGAGTTCACCGGTCGAGAAAGTGATCGGCCGGTTGCGGATCACGAACGGCGTTACGCGCTTTTCGAGCGACTTCGGCGGCGGGCAGGGACAAGCCTTGCCGGCGGCGCGCCCCGGCGGCGTGACGGCTGACGAGTGGAAGGCGTTGAAGGCGTTGCCGAGTGGAGCGGACGACACCGCGATGGGGGCGTCCTGCGCGCTGATCGATCTCGACGGCGACGGGCAGCGCGACCTGGTCGTCGAATCGGCATCGAACGGAACCGGGCTGTGGTCGTCGGTCGACGTCTTGCGCCGCAAGGGCGGCAAGTTCGAGGTGTCCAGCGATTCGAACGAGGCGCTCGACCGCAGCCTGTACACGACGAACGGCCGCGGCGCGAATCAGGCGGGCGAATGGATCCGCTTGCGCGGGCGCGTCTATGCGTTGTACCGCGACAGTCACTACGGCATGGACGAGTTTTACCTGCTGCGGCCGTTTACCATCATCGGCGAGGTGCCGAAACTGACGGTGCATTATCGCTACCGGCTGTCGGTGCCGGTCGAGCAGCGCAGCGAAGGCACGACCGGTTCGACGGTGCTCGACGGCAAGCTGCATGCGGCGCTCGAAAAGGCGCTGCGCGACGTGAGCGACAGCACCGGGCGCGACGCAGGCGCCGACACGCCACTGTGTCCGATTCCGCCGGCGGTGCAGGGCGACGATCGCAGCGAATACTCGAGCTACGGGCCCGGCCACTACGCGTACGAGATCGTCGGCGACATGGCGGTGCGTGTCGGCGACACGTGCTACATCGGCCGGTTGATCGACTGGTTCGGCGATTACCGGAAGGATGGCCTGGTCGCGCTGTTGTCGATGCGTCTTCCCGGCGACGCGTCGGGCAGCGAGCAGACGTTCAGCGTGAACGGCATCCGGACCGTGACATCCATCGCGACATCGATCGAGAAAATGACCGTCAACAGCGGGAATTGATGCGGGCGTGTGCGGTTCCGGTTCAGCCGTCGTGACCCGAACGCGGCCTGTACGTCACCGGCCGCCCGTCAGCGGCTCGCCAGCGCGACGTCCTGGTTGCCGCGCCCCGTCACCAGGCAGCCCGACATGAAGGCTTCGCTCTGGCTGCTGGCGGCTGCTTCGCCGAAACCGCGGCCGAGCGCATCGACCTTCACCTGCGCGGCACCTTGTTCGCACGCCAGCGGGCTGGTGTCGCGGCCCTGCGCATGCAGGATCGCGCGATCGCCAATGAGATACGCCAGCAGTGCGAAAACAGCGATATGTACGGCTCGTCTCATGGTTCGTCTCCTCGTGGCTCAAGCGTAACGCGGACCCGTTTGACGAAGCACTTGGGGGTTCCCCCGGTAAACGTCTGCTGAAATGCGGGCGCGCCGGGTGATCCGGTCCCGTTTTTCGAGTCTGGCGTGCGGGGGAAAGGCGCGACTTTAGTGCGTCTGGCCGGCCAAATCGGACCGGCGGTGACGCATGCGCGCGACGGATTTCTGCACGACCGGCGCGCGATTCACGGGAGTTTGACGAATGTCAGGGTGCGGACGGGCGCGGGCGGTCGCGCAGCCGTTCAAAGCGATAGCATGAATACATGATTTGACGGAACGCGATCGCGGAGGCATGCATCGGTTCCGGCAAGCAGGTGCGTGTTGAACATCGCTATCGAATTAGTGAGGAATCCAAATGCTTAACGTCTCTTCCGTCCTGATCAGCCTCGCCCCGATGTGGGCCATCCTGCTCGTTGCATCGTCGGCAGCGGCCTATTTCGTGTTCTGGCGCAAGGTCATCGATTAAGCGCTGCGCCGCTGCGCGTGTGAGAGGCAACGCGCACACGTGTCGCGCCGCGCAGTGCCAACCTGGGACCCGCGGCGAACGCGCCCTCGACGCGCTGCCGCGCGTCATCCCCGTCATTGCACGGCCGTCACCGGCACATTCGAAATCCGCACCAGCCGGCTCATCACGCTGCGGCGGAACACCGACATCAGCGCATGAAACGGATCGTGCCGCGGCGCGACGACCACGATCTCGTCGCAACCCGTCTCGGCTGCCACGGACGCGATCGTATCGGCCACCGGGCCCACCTTCATCACGACGCTGTACTTGACGCCGGCTTCCCGCAGGATCCGCTCGGCCATGGCCAGATCGTCGGACGCGAACTTCTCCTCGATCGAACGCAGCCGCGACAGCGGGTAGTAGGCCTCGAGCCGCGTCGATTCGAGCGGCGCCTGGACGTTGATCAGCACGATTTCCGACGCGCACCGTTCGCGATACAGGAAGGTTGCGTGGCGAACCGCCTGAAGCGAGCGGGGAGAGTGGCCGACCGGAACCAGCAGCTTGAGCATGGACGTTGTCCAGAAAACGAGATGATTCCAGCGTAGCGTGCCGCCGGACAGAACGATCTAAAGAGAACGGGCGACCGCGTAAAAATGTCGTCAACACGTGCCGCCTCGTGCCGCGCCTAATAGAAATATAAGAAATTTAAGTTTATGCGCATAAACGATTTCATCGGCCCGTTGTGGTGCGCGCGAAGCGTGGGCCGCCGCCCCGATTCAGTCGGAACCGCAATGAATCGCGGCGGAAAATATCGGAGGTCGCCGATCCGGCGTCGCGTAGAGTAGTGCATCGGCCGCGGCGCGGCCGCTCCCGGCCGGTTCGGGCGCGACCGCCGCCATGCGGCCCGCCATTCCATTCCGATTCCAGGAGACTCCGCATGCCGCACGGCGCCCCGCAGCTTCTCGCTCCCGCTTCCATCCCCGTCGACCCGATCGTGCGCCTGTCGGCGGGCGAGCTCGCGTCGGCGATCCGCAGCAAGGCCGTGTCGTGCGTCGAGACGATGCGCGCGTACCTCGATCACGTCGAGCGCGTGAACGGCGCGGTCAACGCGATCGTCGCGCTGCGCGATCGCGACGCGCTGCTCGCCGAGGCCGCGGAAAAGGATGCTTCGCTGGCGCGCGGCGAGTACCACGGCTGGATGCACGGGATGCCGCAGGCGCCGAAGGATCTGG
The DNA here is from genome assembly GCF_002223135.1 of Burkholderia sp. AU33423. Taxonomy (NCBI): domain Bacteria; kingdom Pseudomonadati; phylum Pseudomonadota; class Betaproteobacteria; order Burkholderiales; family Burkholderiaceae; genus Burkholderia; species Burkholderia sp. AU33423. The sequence goes on along the minus strand of NZ_NKFH01000007.1, from coordinate 2,057,640 downwards.
CGATGACGAAGGGGCTGCGGACGACCTACGGCTCGCCGATCTTCCGCGAGAACGTGCCGCAGGCCGATTCCGTGGGCGTCGCGCGGATGCGCGCGGCCGGCGCGATCTTCATCGGCAAGACCAACACGCCCGAATTCGGGCTCGGCTCGCACACGTTCAACGAGGTCTACGGCGCGACGCGCAATCCGTACGACCTGACCAAGAGTGCGGGCGGCAGCAGCGGCGGCACGGCGGCGGCGCTCGCGTCGCGGATGCTGCCGGTGGCGGACGGCAGCGATTTCGGCGGTTCGCTGCGCAATCCGGCCGCGTTCTGCAATATCTACGGCTTCCGCCCGTCGCAGGGCCGCGTGCCGCGCTGGCCGGGCGTCGACGTGTTCGTGCAGCAGCTCGGCATCGAAGGGCCGATGGGCCGTACGGTCGGCGACGTCGCGCAACTGCTCGCGATCCAGGCCGGCTACGACCGCAACGATCCGCTGTCGCTCGCGGACGATCCGGCCGTGTTCGCGCAGCCGCTCGACGCCGACCTGCGCGGCAAGCGCATCGCATGGGTCGGCGACTGGAACGGTTATCTCGCGACCGAGGCGGGCGTGCTCACGCTGTGCGAACAGGGGCTGGCGACGCTGCGCGAGATCGGCTGCGACGTCGATGCCGCGTTGCCGGCGTTCGCGCCCGACCGGATCTGGCGCCTGTGGCTCGCGCACCGGCACCTGCTGTCCGGCGGCGGGCTGCTTGCGCACTATCGCGACCCGGCGCGGCGCGCGCTGCTGAAGCCCGAGGCGATCTACGAGGTCGAAGGGCTGCTCGCGATGCAGGGCGCGGCCGTGTTCGACGCGAGCGTCGAGCGCACCGCGTGGCATCAGGCCGTGCTGAGCTTCTTCGACCGCTACGACTTCATCGCGGCGCCGACCGCGCAGGTGTTCCCGTTCGACGTCGACCAGCGCTGGCCGAAGGAGATCGCGGGCCGTGCGATGGATACCTACCACCGCTGGATGGAAACGGTCGTGCCGTGGACGCTGGCCGGCTGCCCGGTGATCAGCGTACCGGTCGGCTTCAACGACGCGGGGCTGCCGATGGGAATGCAGCTGATCGGGCGTCCGCGTGCCGATCTCGCCGTGTTGCAGTTGGCGCGCGGCTACGAGCAGGCGGCTGACTGGGTCGGCGGGCGGTTGCCGGCGTGGATGGCTGCGTAGCGCGGCGCTGGTCGATAGCCGGAAGCCGGAAGCCGAAGCCGAAGCGGAAGCCGAAGCCGAAGCCGAAGCCGAAGCCGAAGCCGAAGCCGAAGCCGGTTGCGGATCGCGCGTGACAGATGGAGAGGCGGGCGGCGGAAAGCCGCCCGTTTTGCGTTGATACGCAAGCGTATTGTTCGTCGGTACGTGTCGCGCCGCGTACAGGCGTGTTGTGCGACGGTCTGGCGTCATGTCACCGACGCTGGACGGCCCGTTCCGCGTCGCCGCCGTTCGTTTCGCTGAAGCGTTCGATGTGCAGTGCGACACACGGGGCGGCTGACAGCCCCTTTGGCATCGCCTGCGATAGCCGGCAATCGCCGTCATCGATTGATGCGGCGCGAGAACGAATGTCGGCACACGCCTGGAAATCGCCCGGCAAACGCGGACGAATCGCCTCAAGCACGTACGCCGGTCGCGGAATTGCAAGCGGCCGCGCGGCGTGATTTCGTTTCGATGTGTTTCAGTCGTTGCGGCGGCGCGCGGCGCGCTTCGACAATATCGGGCTCAACAATTCGGGCACGAGGACAACACATGAAGCAGATTCGCACGACGGGCCGGTACCTGGCCTCGGCAGGCATCGCGTTCGGCATCCTGGCAAGCGGTGCCGCGCACGCGCAGCTCGACCTGCAGTCGCTCGGCGCATCGCTGCTCGGCGGCGGGCAGCAGGCGGCGCCCACGCAGGGCGGCGTCGCGCAATTGCTGCAGGCCTATGTCGGCGCGAACCAGCAGGTGCTGACCGGCCAGTCGTCGCTCGCGTCGGCGATGGGGCTGACCGGTGCTGCCGGGCAGGCGCAGCAGGCCGCGAGCCAGCTCGCCGGCGGCAATGCGCTGACGCCGGCCGCGCTGTCGCAGATGGGCGGCGCGCAGCAATCGGTGTCGCAGGCGCTCGGCCAGGCATTCGCGAGCGGCGGGGCGACGCACGGCCCGATCGACAAGCAGGCGTTCAGCAACGGCCTCGCGTCGCTCGGGCAGGGGCTCACGCAGTATTCGCAACTGCAGTCGGGGCTCGGCAATCTCGGTTCGACGAGCGCGGCGTCGCTGTTGCAGTCGGGCCTGAATCCGCAGAACATGCAGGCTGCGTCGTACATCGCGCAAAGCGCGCCGGGCCAGTTGCAGTCGCTCGCGACGACGCTCAGCCAGGCCGTCCAGTTCGCGACGAGCCAGGGCATTTCGGTGCCGTCGGTCGCATCGTCCGCGCTGAAGCTGCTGCCGTAACGTTGCGCGGGGCAGCGCGCGATGCGGTGCCGGCATCGCGCGCGACGACGAAGATGACCCCGCCCAACATGGGGATTTCGCGCGATGCTATCGTGGCGTGTCCCTTTTTTCGGTGCAGGTTCATGACAGACTCGTTTGACCTCTCGCGCTATTTCTCCCGCATCGGCTACGACGGCCCGGTCCAGCCGACGCTCGACGTGCTGCGCCGGCTGCATCTGCTGCACCCGCAGGCGATTCCGTTCGAAAACCTCAATCCGCTGACCGGTGCGCGCGTCGCGCTCGACCTGCCCTCGATCGTCGACAAGGTGCTCGCGCATCGTCGCGGCGGCTACTGCTTCGAACTCAACAAGCTGTTCTACACCGCGCTCACGGCGATCGGCTTTCGCGTGACGCCGATGATCGCGCGCGTGCGCTGGATGCTGCCGCCGGAAGTCGCCACCGCGCATACGCACATGTTGCTGCGCATCGATCTCGACGGCGCGGCCTGGCTCGCGGACATCGGCTTCGGCAGCGCGACGCTCACAGCACCGCTGCGTTTCGTGCCGGACGAGCGGCAGTTGACGCCGCACGGCGCGTTCCGCGTCGTCGCCGCGCCGGTCGACGGTGAATTCGAGATGCAGATCGAGACGCCCGACGGCTGGCAGACCACCTATCGCTTCCAGCCGAAGCGGGTCGAGTGGATCGATTACGACGCCGCGAACTGGTTCACGTCGACGTATCCCGAATCGATCTTCCTGCATAACCTGATCGCCTGCCGCGTGCTGCCGGACGGCCGTGCGGCGCTGCGCAACACCACGCTGACGATCCGCGATGCGGCGGGCGTCGGGCGCACCGTCACGTTCGACGATGCGGCCGCCTGGGGCGCGTGCCTGCGCGACACGATCGGCATCGACACGACGGGATTCGATCTCGACGCGCTGTTCGCGCGGCTGGCGGCGCGCGCCGCGACGTAACCCGGACTCACGATCGATCGCCAACGGCGGCCCGCAACCACGGGCCGCGGCTGCGGTTGACATTTGCTAGATTGCTAGCATACTAGCTCCATGACCGACGAAGAAGTGAAGCAATTCAACGTGTACCTGCCGCTCAGCCTGATCCGGCAGGTCAAGCATCGCGCCATCGAAACGGAGCAATCGCTGTCCGCGCTGGTGGCCGACGCATTGCGCGCGTACCTGGCCGCGCCGCCGCCGGGCGAGGGGCCGTCCACCAAGGAGGAGTGACATGTCATCCGAGCGAATCGAAGCCGTGTACCTGACGACGCACAACTGGGGCAAGTCGGCGAAGTTCTTCCAGGCGCTGGGCTTCACGCTGGAGTTCGAAACCGATCACCACTCGGGCCAGCTGCGCAGCGGCGACGGCCCCTTTCTGTTCATCGCCGAAGTGCCGCCGAGTGAGACGCCGGGCATGCAGGTCGTGCTCAAGGTGGCGGATGAGCAGGCGGTGCAGCCGCAGCCGATCGTCGACGTCGTCACGCCGTTCGAGGACACTCACTGGGGCACGCGCGACATGACCGTGCGCGATCCGGACGGCCGCGTGTGGCGCCTGCAGGCGCCGGGCAAGCAGGGCGCGTGAGGCGGCCATGACCGAACCCCGAGAAAGCGCCCCCGACAGCACGGCCGCGCGCGTCGCGCTGTGGCGCGCGCTGCACGTCGAACTCGACGCACCACCGCACGTGCTCGCCGACGAAGTCGGGCTGCAACTGCTCGCGCCGGAACCCGGCTGGCAGCAGCGCGGCGACATGGATCCGCAGTTCACGCGGCCGTTCCGTGCGTCGATCGTCGCGCGGGCGCGCTTCATCGAGGATCTCGTGGTCGAACAGGCCACGCGCGGCGTGAACCAGTACGTGATCCTCGGCGCGGGCCTCGACAGCTTCGTGCAGCGCCGGCCCGACATGGCGTCGCGCGTGACCGTCTTCGAGGTCGACCCGCCCGCGCCGCAGGCATGGAAGCAGCGCCGCCTGGTCGAGCTGGGTTTCGGCGTGCCCGACTGGCTGCGTTTCCTGCCGGTCGATTTCGAGGCGAAACAGTCGTGGCGTGCTGCGCTGGTCGGCGCGGGCTTCGATGCCGGCAAGCCGGCGGTCGTGGTGTCGACCGGCGTCAGCATGTACCTGACGCACGAAGCGAATGCGGCCGCGTTGCGCGAAGTCGCCTCCCTCGCGCCGGGCTCGACGCTCGCGATGACGTTCCTGCTGCCGCTGGAGAATGCGGATCCGGACGTGCGCCCCGGGCTGGAAATGGCCGCAAAGGGCGCGCGCGCCAGCGGCACGCCGTTCATCAGCTTCTTCATGCCGGCGCAGATCCAGGCGCTCGCGCGTGAAGCCGGCTTTGCAGAGGCCGCGCACGTATCGGCCGCCGAACTGACGCGCCGTTACTTCGCCGATCGTACCGACGGCCTGCGGCCGCCGAACAACGCGGAAGAGTTGCTGGTCGCGACGGTCTGAGCCGTCGCGACCCAAGCGACCACGGCGACCCTCACGCCCGTTCGAGCACGGCCATTTCCCGCACGACCACGAGCAGCACCGCGAGGCTTGCGCCTCCCGATGCGCGCAGGTCCGCGAGCAGGTGCTCGTAGCGCGCGAGCGCGGCTTCGCGGCGCGCGCGCCACGCGCCGACGATCGTCTCCGGCGTGGTCGAATCCGGCGATTCCGCGAGTGCGCTCGTCGCCAGCGTGCGCTTGAGGCGCGCGACTTCCGCGAGCGCGGCCGCGCGCGCCAGCATGTCCCAGTGCGTCGGTGTCGGCAGCGTCGCCGCGCGCTCGCCGATCCAGCTGTAATTGAGCAGGGTGCCGAGCGAGAAGTAGACGCCCGCGACGAGCTCGAGGCTGCGGTTGCTGCTCGCGGCCACTTCGGCGATGTCGAGCAGCGCGGCCGAGATGTCGCCGCTCGCGACGCGCACCGCAAGCGCGCTGTCGACGCCGGCTTCGACCAGCACGCGCTGCCGTTCGGACAGCGCCTCGAGATCGTCGGCCGGCAGTAGCGACGGCAGTTGTGGCGCAAGCCGCTCCGCCGCGTCGCGGCAGCGCGCGATCAGCTCTGTGACGCCACCATCGGCCACCGCACCGGATTGCAGATGCCGCAGGAACCACAGCGCCGCGCGCTCCAGCAGCCGCGCGACGTCGACGAACATGCGCGCCTGCACGTCGTCGGCGACGCGGTTGTCGAGCGCGTCGATGTCGCGCCACACCGCATCGAGGTCGAACACGTCGCGCGCCATGATGCACGCCCGCACGATGTCGCCGGGTTTCGCGTCGGTTTCCTCCATCAGCCGGTGCACGAACGCGCAGCCGACGCGGTTCACGAGCGCGTTGGTCAGGTGCGTCGCGAGGATCTCGCGGCGCAGCGGATGGCGGCGCATCGGTTCGCTGAAGCGCTGCTGCAGCGGCTTCGGGAAGTAGTCGACGAGCATCGCGGCCACCAGCGGATCCTCGGGCACGTCGGATTCGAGCAGCGCGTCGTACAGCCACATCTTGCTGTACGCGAGCAGCACCGCGCGCTCCGGCGACGTGAGGCCGAGCTTCGCGGCCTGCCGTTCGGCGACTTCGTCGTCGGTCGGCAGGAATTCGATCACGCGGTTCAGGCGGCCCGCGCGTTCGAGCCAGCGCATCAGGCGCGCTTCGGCATCGAGCAGCTCGACCGCATAGCGGCCGGCGATCGACAGCGCCTGCGTCTGGTAGTAGTTGTCGCGCAGCACGAGCAGCCCGACTTCGTCGGTCATCTCCGCGAGCAGCGCATTGCGCTGCTTCTCGGTCATCTCGCCGTCGGACACGACGAGCCCGAGCAGGATCTTGATGTTGACTTCGTGATCCGAACAATCGACGCCGGCCGAGTTGTCGATCGCGTCGGTGTTGATGCGGCCGCCGCGCTGCGCGAACTCGATCCGGCCGAACTGCGTGCAGCCGAGGTTGCCGCCTTCGCCGACCACCTTGCAACGCAGGTCCGCGCCGTTCACGCGCACCGCGTCGTTCGCGCGGTCGCCGACCTGCAGGTGGGTCTCGCGCGCGGCCTTCACGTAAGTGCCGATGCCGCCGTTGTACAGCAGGTCGACCGGCGCCTGCAGGATCGCGCGGATCAGCTCGGCCGGCGGCAGCGCATGCGCGTCGATGCCGAGCGCGGCCTGCACGGCCGGCGACAGCGGGATCGTCTTCGCGGTGCGTGGGTAGACGCCGCCGCCCGACGAGATCGACGCCGGATCGTAGTCGGCCCAGCTCGAGCGTTCGAGCGCGAACATGCGCGCACGCTCGGCGAAGCTCGTCGCGGGATCGGGGTTCGGGTCGAGGAACACGTGCCGGTGATCGAACGCGGCGACCAGCCGGATATGCGGCGACAGCAGCATCCCGTTGCCGAACACGTCGCCGGACATGTCGCCGACGCCGACCACCGTGAAATCGGTCGTCTGCGTATCGATGCCCATCTCGCGGAAGTGCCGCTTCACCGATTCCCACGCGCCGCGCGCGGTGATTGCCATCTTCTTGTGGTCGTAGCCGACCGAGCCGCCGGACGCGAACGCGTCGTCGAGCCAGAAGCCGTATTCGTGCGAGATCGCGTTCGCGTAGTCGGAGAAGGTGGCCGTGCCCTTGTCGGCGGCGACGACCAGGTACGGGTCATCCGGATCGTGACGCACGACGTCGGGCGGCGGCACGATCGCGTTGCTCACCAGATTGTCGGTCAGGTCGAGCAGGCCGCGCAGGAAGGTCTGGTAGCACGCGATGCCTTCGCGCATCCACGCTTCGCGATCGCTCGGCGGCGGCGGGTTCTTCACGACGAAGCCGCCTTTCGAGCCGACCGGCACGATCACGACGTTCTTCACCATCTGCGCCTTCATCAGCCCGAGCACTTCGGTGCGGAAATCCTCGCGGCGATCCGACCAGCGCAGGCCGCCGCGCGCGACGCGTCCGCCGCGCAGGTGTACGCCCTCGACACGCGGCGAATACACCCAGATCTCGAACATCGGTTTCGGTTCGGGCAGGCCCGGCACTTTCGCCGGATTGAACTTGAACGACAGGTACGGTTTCGATCCGCCGTTCGCATCGAGCAGGAAGTAGTTCGTGCGCTCGGTCGCGTTGATCACGCCGAGGAACTGGCGCAGGATGCGGTCTTCGTCGAGGTTCGGCACCTGGTCGAGCGCGCCTTCGATCGCTTTCAACAGCCGCTCGGCCTGCACGTCGCGCGTGTCGCCGGTGGCCGGGTCGAAACGCAGCAGGAACAGCTCGACGAGCTGCCGCGCAATCGCCGGGTTGCCGGTCAGCGCGCGCTCGATATACGCGTCGCTGAAGGTCGAGCCGACTTGCCGCAGATACTTCGCATACGCGCGCAGGATCGTCACTTCGCGTGCGCTCAGATGGGCGCGCAGCACGAGGCGGTTGAAGTCGTCGTTCTCGATCCGGCCGCTCCAGATCTGGTCGAACGCGTCCTCGAACAGGCCCTTCACGCGCTCGATGTCGAATTCCGTATCGTCGGCGAGTTCGAGGCCGAAGTCGTGTACCCACGCATGCGCGGCGTCCTGCGTCTGGATCCGGTACGGCCGCTCCTCGTCGACGCGCACGCCGAGATGCTCGAGCATCGGCAGGCTGCGCGACAGGGCGATCGGGTCGCCCGCGCGATAGACCTTGAAGCGGAACGCACGCGCCTCGGCCTCGATCGGCCGGTACAGGTTCATCGCGAGCTGCCCCGAATCCTTCACGCGCTCGATCAGCTCGATGTCGCGCACGGCCGTGCGCGCCGGATAGTCGTCGCGATAGCCGGCCGGGAACGAGTCGGCATAGCGCTGCAGCAGGCGGTTGCCTTGCTCTTCGCCGAATGCGTCGAGCAGCGCGTCGGCGAGGTCGTCCTGCCAGCGGCGCGTGACCTGCACGAGCCGCGTTTCGAGTTCGCGCGTGTCGACGTCGGGCATCGTGCCCGGTTCCGCGTGCACGACGAAATGAATCCGCGCGATCGCCGATTCCGACAGCAGCGGCGTGAACTCGACGTTCACGCCGTTGTACGCATCGATGAGCAGCTTCGCGATGCGCCGGCGCAGGTCGGTGTTGTACTTGTCGCGCGGCACGAACACGAGGCACGACACGAAGCGGTCGAAGCGGTCGCGGCGCACGAACAGGCGCGTGCGCTGGTGTTCCTGCAGCCGCAGGATGCCGAGCGCGATGTCGTAGAGCTGGTCTTCGTCGGCCTGGAACAGCTCGTCGCGCGGATAGGTTTCGAGCACCGTCACGAGCGACTTGCCGAGGTGCCCCTTCGGCAGGAAGCCCGCACGCCGCACGATGTTCGCGCATTTGCGGCGCACGATCGGGATCTCGGCGCTCGACACCATGTAGGCGGTCGACGTGTAGAGCCCGATGAAGCGGCGCTCGCCCGCGACCTTGCCGTCGGGCCCGACGAGCTTCACGCCGACGTAGTCGAGATAGCCGGGCCGGTGCACGGTCGCGCGCGAGTTCGCCTTGGTCAGGAAGATCGGCCAGGAGCCGGTGATGATGTCGGCGGCGGCCTGCGGCAGTGGCGTGACGTCGGGCGCGCCAGACGTGCGCAGCGATTCGCGCAGGATGCCGAAGCCGGTGCCTTCGATGCCGCGCAGCCCGAAGCCCGTGCCGTGCGATACCAGCGCGTAGTCGCGCTGGCCGAGGAACGTGAAGTGATCGGCGACCATCCATTCGAGGAAGGCGCGCGCCTCGATGTCTTCCGCGGTCGATTCGCGCGCCTTCATTTCCTTGATCGTCGCGCGCGCGATCTCGACGATCTTCGGCCAGTCTTCCACCGACGCGCGCACGTCGCCGAGCACGTGCGCGATGTCGTTGCGCAACGTGTTGAGCAGCGCGGCATCGCCGCAGCGATCGACTTCGAAATGGATGAACGACGCGAGCTGCGACTGGCCGTCGCCGGGCGTCGCGCCGCCCGCGTCGACGCGCTCGATGCCGCCGTCGCGACCGCGCCAGATGCGGAACACCGGATGCAGCGCCGAATGCATCGCGAGCCCGAGGCGGTTGACGGCCATCGTCACCGAATCGACGAGGAATGGCATGTCGTCGTTGACGATCTCGATGACCGTGTGATCGGAATGCCAGCCGTGCTGTTCGAGGATCGGGTTGTACACGCGCAGCCGTTCGCTGCCGGGCACGAATTTCTGGGCGGTCTGCCAGTGCGCCATCGCGGCGCCGTAGAGATCGGCGATGCTGCGGCTCTGCAGATCGTCGGCATCGGCGAAATCGTAGTAATGACGCAGGAAGGGTTCGACGATCCGGAACGTGGCATCGGGCAGGCGCCCGCGCGCGAATTCGACGACGTCCGAGAGCAGGTGTGCGACGACTTCCTCGTTCTTCGCTTCCATGGCGGTCTCCTCGTCGGGTGGCCATCGGCTGCTGCGTCTGTCCGGCATTATGCGCCGAATGCGTGACAAAGCGATGTGCGGGCGCACAACGAGAGGCGGGCCGGAGGAGGCCGCGTGCTGCGCTCGTCGCGGGTGCTGCGGCGTGTGGGTCAGGTCAGTTCTGGCGGCTTCAGGTCGGGATGCCGTTTGTAGAGCGGGTTCATGAAATCAAGCAGCATCGTGTTCAACAGAGACGAAACGAATTCGCGATAGGCAACGAATTCGGCATCCGGGCAGGATGCCTTGACTGCCAGTAGAGAGCGATTGAGATCAGCCCCCATTTGTAAGACCATATCGTTGAGGGCGGTTGCGACTTGCTTGTCTGTAATCATGTGCTCACCTTGTTAACATCCTGCCAACGCGTTGCAACTGTTGACGCAATGACGCAATTCCAGAATTTGAAGTTTCAGGATTGGGGCGTCATGCCTGGATTCATTGCTGGCGGTAACACCGGTGAACGGTGATTGGCTGGCTAGCTTGTCGAATGTGACATCGTGATTTTTGTTTTTCTTGATGTCAACGTGAATATATCGGGATAACTAAGTGATTCGAGGGGCCGAGATGAGGATGAAGGCGAACATGCGGCAGAGAAACGAAGGCTGCGCGCTATCGTGGTCCGGCGGCGCGCAGTCTGAATGCGGAGACGCTCAGCGCTCGTCGCTCCACAGCTTGCCGGCGGTCGCCCAGTTCTCCTTCTTCACGTCGGTCAGGATGATGTCGACCGAGCCCGGCTCACAGCCGAGCGTCTCGCACGTGACGCGCGTGATGGCTTCGACGAATGCGCGCTTCTGGTCGACGGTGCGGCCTTCGAAGAGCTGGATATTGAAAGTCGGCATGACAGAGTGCTCCGATGGTTGAGGTGAATGATGCGTGGGGCGCCGGCGGCGTCAGTCGCGATACGTCGGATCGATCCGGTCGAGCCGGCGCAGCAGCGCCGGCCATTCCAGTTCGCCCTCGATCGCGCCGCCGTCGCGCAGCTGTTCCGCGGTTCGGTCGGCGATGGCCGGGTCGGGCAGCACGAGCGGCCCGCCGCCGGCCTGAGCGCGTACCTGGATGTCGCACGCCTTGATCAGCGTATCCATCAGCACATAGGCTTCGGCCACGGTGCGGCCGACCGTCAGCGTACCGTGGTTGCGCAGCAGCATCGCGGATTTCGCGCCGAGGCTCGCGGTCAGCCGCGCGCCTTCGGCCGGCGAGAACGCGAGCGCCTCGTAGTCGTGGTACGCGAGGTCCCCGTGAAACCGCAGCGCGTGCTGCGACGCGGGCAACAGCCCGTCGCGCTGGATCGACACGGCGATGCCGGCCGTATTGTGCAGATGCATCACGCACACGGCGTCGGCGCGCGCGGCGTGCACGGCCGCATGCAGCGCGAAGCCCGTCACGTTGACCGCGTGCTCGCTGTCGCCGATCCGGTTGCCGGCCAGGTCGATCTTCACGAGATTCGACGCGCGGACTTCGTCGAACGTGAGCCCGAACGGGTTGATCAGGAAGTGGCCGGGCTCGCCGGGCACGGTCGCGGACAGGTGCGTGTAGATCAGGTCGTCCCAGCCGTTCAGCGCGACGAGCCGGTACGCGGCGGCGAGGTCGACGCGCATCCGGCGTTCGGCGTCCGAGATCGGGCGGCCGGGTTTCACGGCATCAGGACGGTGTGCGAATGACGACATCGGGTTCTCCGAAAGTGAAGCGGCGCGCGACGATCACCGTGACCCACGACGCGAGCGCGAACGGGGCCGTGAACGCGGGAATGCCGGCGCGCGTCGCGAGCCACTGAATCAGCGCGGCGAGTGCGGCGGCCGTGAGCGCCGCGCGCGGGCCGCGCGGCATCAGCGCAAGCGCGGCGAGCGCGCCGTTGAAGCCGAGCAGGCCGTCGGCGAACGATGCGTCGCTGGCGCCGAGCGCGACCAGCAACACGGTCGACACCAGCGCGCCGCCGAGCGCGAACGCGGCCCCGCGGCGCGACGCGACGGCGAGGCCGACGACGATCAGCGCGCCTGCCCATGCGCCTTGCGCGAAAGTGGTTTGCGCGACGCCTGACAGAAGGGCGTCGGCGGCGGAAGTCAGCGTCAGCGCCGGGCCGGTCGTCGCGCCGCTAGCATGTTGCAGCGCGACAAACGGTAGCCACAGCGCGGTGACGGCGAGGCACGGGCTCGAATACGGACACTGGCGCCAGCGCGCGAGCGGCACGCGCATCGCACGCTGCACGAGCGCCGCGCCGATCGAAACCAGCGGCACCAATGCGACGGCAACGAGTTGATGGGGCGCGAACAGCACGGCGATTAGCGCGGCGAGTGTGCCATTGAAGCCGTGCAGCCCCTGTTCGACGTCGCGGCGCTCCGCGCCCGTCAGCACGGCCGTCATGCTGGCGGCGGCGGAGCCGACCAGTGCCGCGCTAGCGAGCCGCAGGTCGGTCAGCGCCAGCGCGGCGAGCAGCAGCGCACCCGTGAGCGCATTCGCCTGCAGCACGATCTGCCCGATGCCGCGCAGCAGGATACGCAAGTCGATCGACGGCGAAACGGGGCGGGCGGTAGGCATGATGGCGGCGGAACAGGACGAGCCGCGAGCATAGGACACAATCTCATGCACCGGAATAGGGAATTCTGGATAGTCAGGATTTGTGGTCGATGCCCCGAAACGGTGAATCCGGAGGTCGGTTCGTGCCCGAACGCCGCGTCGTCGGCACGTTCGGCGGGGTTGCCCGTTCGGGACTCGAGTCGTCGCGGTGGCCGGCACTTTCGTCGAGCGATTTGTGCGACGATGCCTCGCATCGGGCATACCGGGAGACGGAGAGATGCGCGAAGTGCGTTGGGCGTCGCTCGAAGGCGACGGGGTCGAACATCTGACGTTCGACCGGAGCGACGGCGGGATCGTCGTCGAAAGCGCGGTGGTCGGCCAGCGGTACGGCCGTGCATACGGGCTCGCGTATCGCGTCGAGTGCGACGCGCACTGGCGCGTGACCAATGCGGTGCTCAAGGTGATGGGCGGCGGCACGCTCGAATTGCGCGGCGACGGCGCCGGCCACTGGCACGACGGTTCAGGCCGCGCACTGCCTGAGCTCGACGGTTGCATCGACATCGACATCGCGGCGACGCCGTTCACGAATTCGCTGCCGATCGGCCGCCTCGGGCTCGCGCGGGGCGAGCGGCGGCCGATCGACGTCGCGTACATCTCGACACCGGACCTGAAGGTCACGCCGGTCAAGCAGGCCTACGCGTGCATCGAGCCGGGCCGGCGCTACCGCTACGAAGGCATCTTCCGGAATTTCACCGCGGAGATGGACATCGACGACGACGGGCTCGTCGTCGATTACGAGACGCTGTTCAGACGCCTGCCGGCGCCGGCGGTGCGCTGAACCCGGGCCGCGGCCGGGGCGAGCGCCAGCCGCTCCTGCGCGGACGCGAAGCGGTCGATTCGCGACGCGATCATGTCCGGGTGGCGCAACACGATCCAGTGCGTGCCGTCGATTTCCTCGCGCACGTGGTCGCCGAGCCAGCGGTCGAGGCCGACCGACATGCCGGGCGTAACGTAGCGGTCCCGCACCGGAACGAGGATCTGCACCGGCGCCTGCGCGTACCGTTCACGCGGCTTGCGCGCCCGCGCGAGAAAGTTGGCACGGTACATCTGCATCCCGTTCAGCGCGTTCTTCAGTTGCACCGGATCGCGCTCGGCGCGCACGCGTTCGGTGAGCTGCAGCCAGCGCGGCCACAGCGCGGCCCCGCCGAGCCGCCATACCAGCGACGGCACGAGCGGCAGATGGAAGAACGCGATGTACCACGACTTCAGGCTCTGCCTGAGTCGCATCTTCGCGCGGAACACGTGATCGAGGCATGGGCCCGAGATCGACGTGTAGGACGCGATGCGGCCGCGGAACGTGGGGTCGGTCACGGCCTCCCAGCACTGGATCGAGCCCCAGTCGTGGCCGACCAGGTGGAACGGCCGGCCGCCGCAGGTCGCGTCGGCCACCGCCTTCAGGTCGCCGGCGAGCCGCTCGAGCGTGTAGTCGGCGCGGCGGCGCGGCGCATCGGATGCGCCGGCGCCGCGCACGTCGTACGCGATCACGCGGTAGCGCTTTGCGAGCCGCGCGCGGATCGGTGCCCACACGGCCGCCGAGTCGGGATAGCCATGCACGAGAATCAGCGGCGGCGCGCGCCGCGATCCGCTTACGTAGACGGCGAGTTTCACGTCGCCGGACTGGACGGTCAGCATCTCGTCGGGGCGCGCCATCGCGTCATGCCTGCTGCGGGGCCGCATGCAGCGGCACGCGGCGCGGGGCGGCCTGCGCCGCATAGCGCGCGTTGGTCGCGTCGATGTTCGCGAGGAGCGTGTCGAGTCCCTGGAGGTACTGGTGGTTGTCGTGGTCCCACGGGTGGAAGCCCGGGCGGAAGTAGTCGAGCCATTCGCGCGCGATGCTCGGGAACACGCCGTGCTTCGGGCTGTACAGGTACTTCACGAGGCGCCACATGCCGCCGAACTTGCCGTGCTCGCGACGGTGCGCCCGCATCAGGCGCACGTGGAAGTCGAACACGATGGTCCAGAAGAACACGGTCGTCGTCAGCATCGTGCCCGTGCGCAACAGGTAGCTGCCGAGGCCCGGCTTCATCACGGTGGTCCATACGTCGTACGACACCGCCTTGTGCTCGGTTTCCTCCATCGCGTGCCACATCCACATCTGCTGGTAGCCTTCGACCGAACCGTCGATGCGGTGCTCGTGGCCCGACAGCAACTGGTTCGCGAGGATAGCCGTGTAGTGCTCGAGCGCGATCGTGATCGCGAGCTGCATCGAATGCGGCAGCACCTTCTTGAACCAGCCGAGGATCGTCCACAGGCGCTTGTCGAGCTTGTGTGCGGGCAGGCCGGACGCCTGCAGCAGGTCGTTGTATTCGATGTGCTCGCGCGTATGCATCGCTTCCTGCCCGATGAAGCCGAGCACCTGCTTCTTCAGCTCGGGATCCTCGATCTGGTCGCGATAGTTGCGCACCGAATCCATGAAGAAGCGTTCGCCGGCCGGGAACAGCAGCGACAGCGCGTTCATGAAGTGCGTGACCGGTACGCCCTGCACGTGCCAGTCGCGCGCGCGCTCGGGGGGCAGCGCGAAACGGATGTCGCGCCGCACGGGCATCATGTTCGGGGTCGTCATGACTGTTCACCTCCCTGGTTGCCTGCATTGTTGTAGGTGGCGTGCAGCGGCGCGGGCGCCGGTGTGCCGCGTGCGGCCTGGCGGCAGGCCTTCGCGGCCTCGCGGCGCGTCGCGAGCACGACGAGCGCCTGGTACGCACACGGCAGGACGCGCGCCATCCAGTCCCCGGCCTTTGCATCGCGGCCGATCAGCACCCGGCGCTTGTTCCGGCGAACGCCGGCGAGTATCGTGCGCGCGGCGTCGTCGGCGGTCGTGATGAAGAACTTCTCGAAGGTGTCCCGGCCTTGTTGCTCGCTCGCGACCATGAAGCCGACCATGTTCTTCGAGACGCGGCTGGCCTGCGCGATGTTCGTGCGGATGCCGCCCGGATGCACGCAGGTCGCCGACACGCCGCACTTCATCATGTCGAGTTCCTGGCGCAGCGATTCGGTGAAGCCGCGCACCGCGAATTTGGTCGCGTTGTAGCCGCTCATGCCCGGTTGCGCGAAGATCCCGAAAAGGCTCGACGTGTTGATCACGTGGCCGTCGCCCGATGCCTTCAGGTGCGGCAGGAACGCCTTCGTGCCGTGCACGACGCCCCAGAAGTTGATGTTCACGATCCACTCGAGATCGCTGTATTCCATGCCTTCGATCGTGCTCGACAGCGCGACGCCCGCGTTGTTGAAGATCAGGTTGACCTTGCCGTGTTCCTTCGCGGTGTCGTCGGCCCACGCGAACATTGCTTCGCGGTCGCCGACGTCCAGCACGCGCGTCGACACGCGCACGTTCGGCGCGATCGCGCGGACGATCCGTTCGGTTTCGGCGAGGCCGACGCCGTTCTTGTCGGCGAGCGATACGTGGCAGCCGGCCTGCGCGAGCTGGATCGCGAGCGAGCGGCCCATGCCCGAGCCTGCACCCGTGATCGCGGCGACCTTGTTGGCGAAATCTCTCATGTCGGTTGCTCCTTGTCTGGCTCAGGCCGCTTCGGCGGACGGGGAAGTCGAAGCGGAAGCGGCGGGCGCGGCGGCGGGCCGCGCGGCCGTGTCGTGTTGCGGCGCGCGGTACGCGTGGTAGTCGGCGATCGAGAAGTGCGCGGTCGCCTGGCGGAAGCGCCACGTGAAGCCCGGCCACAGCGTCGTGTTCTTGCCGGTGCGCGGGTCGAGGTACCAGCTCTTGCAGCC
This sequence comes from Burkholderia sp. AU33423, assembly GCF_002223135.1. Taxonomy (NCBI): domain Bacteria; kingdom Pseudomonadati; phylum Pseudomonadota; class Betaproteobacteria; order Burkholderiales; family Burkholderiaceae; genus Burkholderia; species Burkholderia sp. AU33423. Next base: position 2,041,553 of record NZ_NKFH01000007.1, on the reverse strand, counting down.
GCCCGTCGACCAGATCGCCTTCTTGAGCTTGCCCTGCAGGTCGCTGTTGAACTGCGCCTCGACGAGCGGGCGTACCTCGATCGCATCCGCTCGCTCGCGGTGCATCGCCTGCAGCGCGCCGAGGATGTATTCGATCTGCGACTCGATCATGAACACCATCGAGTTGTGGCCGAGGCCGGTGTTCGGGCCGACGATCATGAAGAAGTTCGGATAGCCGGGCAGCGTCGTGCCGAGATACGCGTGTGCGCCGTCGCGCCATGCATCGACGATGTCGAGGCCGCCGCGGCCGACGATCGCGCCGCGCGGAAATGGATCGGCGACCTGGAAGCCGGTGCCGTAGATCAGGCAGTCGACTTCATGGCGCTTGCCGTCGGTCGTCACGACCGCGTCGGCTTCGATGTGGTCGATGCCGGTCGTGATCACGTCGACGTTCTTGCGCGACAGCGCCGGGTAGTAGTCGTTCGAGATCAGCACGCGCTTGCAGCCGAGCGTGTAGTTCGGCGTGACGGTCTTGCGCAGCTCCGGATCGGGAATCTGCTTGCGGATGTGGCGCAGCGCGAGCTTCTGCACGTTCTTCATCAGCGACGGATGGATCGCGAAGCCGAGCACGCGCGATTCGAGCATCCAGTAGATGCCGCTGCGCACGACTTTCTGCGTGAACGGCAGCGTGCGGAACAGCCATTTCTCGAAACCGGTCAGGTTGCGGTCGGGCTTCGGCATGATCCACGGCGGCGTGCGCTGGAACAGCGCGAGCGCCTTCACGCGCGGCGCGATCTGCGGCACGAACTGAATCGCGCTCGCGCCGGTGCCGATCACCGCGACGCGCTTGCCTTCGAGCGCATAGTCGTGATCCCACTGCTGCGAGTGGAACGCGCGGCCCTTGAAGTGCTCGACGCCGGGAATCGACGGCAGCGCGGCGCGCGACAGCCCGCCCATTCCCGACACCAGCACGCGCGCGGACAGCCGCTTGCCGTTCGCGAACGTGAGGCGCCAGCGTTGCGCGGCCTCGTCGTATTCGGCGCGCTGCAGTTCGTGGTTCAGGCGCAGGTGCGGGCCGACGCCGAAGCGCTGCACGCAGTCTTCCAGATAGGCGCGGATCTCCGGCTGCGGCGCGAACATGCGCGTCCAGCGCGGGTTCGGTGCGAACGAGAACGAATAGACGTGCGATTGCACGTCGCATGCACACCCGGGGTAATGATTGTCGCGCCACGTGCCGCCGACCGACGCGGCCTTCTCGAGGACGACGAAATCGGTCACACCTGTTTGACGCAGGCGGATCGCCATCCCGAGGCCGGCGAAGCCGGTGCCGATGATGGCGATGTCGATGGTTTCGTCCAGGCCGTCGTGGCCGGGCGGACCGAAAGGCAACGTGCGAGCATTCATCCGGGTGTCTCCGATTTGGCTCATTTTCGAATGTTACATTGTTTGATGTAACGATAGTGGGTGAACCCGGAAACCGCAAGAGGCTAGAAGCGGCGCTCTAAGGGCCGGAAGCCAGACGGGAAAAGGCTGAGCGGGGTTTGGAACGCGCCCGTTTCCGCATTGCGGGATACGCGGAAAGGGCCGTCGACAGGAAGAGAGAAGACGCTGGCGAAACCGCCGGTGCGCGGCGGTCTGTTTGAAACGGTATCAGGGACGGATCGATCGACCGGCCGTCTCATGGAAAACCCCGGCCACGATCGTGACCTGCGCGAGCGCGTAGAGGCCCCAGATCAGGTAATCGATGCCCGGAAAGCCGCCGAGGAAGCGGCCGACGCCGATCAGCGTATCGGAGCCGACGAAGATCAGGCTGCCGATGGCCACCAGCGGGCCACGCGTGCGGGCGGCGAGCGCGAAGCTCGCCATCGCGCACAGCATGAGCATGTAGACGGCGACCGGCGCCATCAACTCGCCGAGGTGCGGGAAGAACGCCACGTAGAACGCCGGCGCGGCGATCCACAGCCCGACGAGCGCGACGATGCGCCAGCCGTGCGGCCGTGCGCGCCAGCGCATGAAGATCGCGCAGTAGCACAGGTGCGTGAGCAGGAACGCGCCGAGGCCGAGGACGAACGACAGCGGCCAGTCGGGCAGCGCGAGCAGTACGTCGCCGAGCACGGCCGTCACGAGCGCCGCACACAGCCACGTGCGTTCGCGCGATGCGGCGCAGGTGCTGCCCGCCGCGAGCAGCAGGATGCCCATCGCGGCTTTCGCGGCGGCCTGGCCGGGATAGGGCGCGGCGGCGAGCGACAGTCCATACAGCAGCGCGGCGACGACGGCGAGCGGCCAGAGCCGGCGGTAGGTGGCGGGAAGCGTGGCGATCAAGGCGGGTGTCTCCGGGTTGTTGTTGTCTGCGGTGGACGGCGCGCGGTCGAGGGCGCGGCTGCCGGCCATTATCCGGAAGAAAGGGCGTGCGAAAACCGGCGAATCCTTCTAGGAAGCGACCGGGATCGCCATGCACCAAGGATGGCCCGCCGGCGCAGCAATCCGGCGATGCCGGGCTCCGATGCCTGGGCGCGGCCGCCGGATTTCTCCGCGCGTTGCCCCGGTTGAACCGGGGCAACGACTTCAATTCGGCTTGCTATGATCGCCGCGGTATTGCCGTTGTCGATGTGGTTGTTGGTGTCGTTGTCGTTGTTCCGCCCGGCCGCGCGACTGGATGCGCAGCCGATGCGGGCCCGATGAATCCCAGCCGTGCCCGGCCCGTGCGCTCATGCGAAGCGGGGCGGGCGGGCCTCCCCACGAAAACAGGTCCGACCATGACCGAACTTCTCCACGGCGACGGCGCGATCCGTCGCACGACGCCGTATGGCTCGTCGATCGAAAACACCTATGCGGGCGTGCTGTCGTTCATGCGCCGCAACTATTCGCGCGCGCTCGACGGCGTCGACGTCGCGATCTCCGGCGTGCCGCTCGATCTCGCGACGACCTACCGCTCCGGCGCGCGGCTCGGCCCGGCCGCGATCCGCGCGGCCAGCGTGCAGCTCGCGGAGCTTCATCCGTATCCGTGGGGTTTCAACCCGTTCGACGATCTCGCGGCCGTCGACTACGGCGATTGCTGGTTCGACGCGCACAACCCGCTGTCGATCAAGCCCGCGATCATCGAGCATGCGCGCACGATCCTCGGTTCCGGCGCGAAGATGCTGACGCTCGGCGGCGACCACTACATCACGTATCCGCTGCTGGTCGCGCATGCGGAGCGCTACGGCAAGCCGCTGTCGCTGATCCATTTCGATGCGCACTGCGATACGTGGGCCGACGACGATCCGGACAGCCTCAATCACGGGACGATGTTCTACAAGGCCGTGAAGGAAGGGCTGATCGATCCGGCGACGTCGGTGCAGGTCGGGATTCGCACGTGGAACGACGACTTTCTCGGCATTGAGCGGCTCGATGCGGCGTGGGTGCATGACCATGGCGCGCGCGCGGCGGTCGAGCGGATCGTCGATATCGTGGGCACCCGGCCCGCGTACCTGACGTTCGATATCGATTGCCTCGATCCGGCGTTCGCGCCTGGCACCGGCACGCCGGTCGCGGGCGGGCTGTCGTCCGCACAGGCGCTCGCGATCGTGCGTGCGCTCGGCGCGGTGAACCTGGTCGGCGCGGATGTGGTCGAGGTCGCGCCCGCGTACGACCACGCGGACATCACGGCGATCGCGGCCGCGCATGTCGCGTGTGATCTGCTGTGTCTGTGGCGGCAGAAGAAGGTGGCGGGGGCGCTGAAGTAAGTCGGCATGCCGGGCATGCGCGTGCCGCTGGCGCGGTGCGTGCATCACCCGGGCGATGCGCCGGGTGCCGATTGCATCCGGTGAATCCGGTAGAGCGCCTTCCAGGATTTCCCCAGACCGAGCTTGCGGATCCGTTGGCGATATCGGTGGCAGGTCATCGGATGGCTACTCACGTACGCCGACGAGGCGTCGGCGTAGTCCTGATGATGTGCGCCGACATCATCACATCAAGCAAAAAACTATCTATTCCTGAAGAAAGCCGCAAGCATGTCGTCTTTCGGCGCTGCAGGTTGTGTTGTTTGCTGCTTTCCCGAGCGTCCGCGCGATCGAGCATGATCCGCCCCGGCGCCGGCGCCATCTGGCCACGCCCCCGTATAAACCGCACGCGGCCTGATGAGATCGGATTGCTCGCGCTGCTCCAGCCCATGCGCGATCCAGCCGATCGAGCGGCCAAGCGCGAACAGGCCGAATGCCGCGCCGACGGGAAGCCGCAAATGCCGGCGCAACGCTACCAGCGCGAGATCCAGCGAGGGCTTCTGGCCGACGAGCGCACTCCCGGTATCGATCATCCTTTTCCATTGAGGGTGGCGCGGCAGGATCCGCGACAACAGATACGTCGCGCGCACGTCGCCATCGGGATAGAGCGCATGCCCGAAGCCGGGCAAGCCGTCACCCCGGGCGAGACGCGCGCCCATTTTTTGCTCGACGTCCTTATTACCCAGTTCGTCCCACAGTGCTTCGCCACGCGCGGTGGTGGCGCCGTGCCGCTCGCCCGACAAGCCGGCCAGGCCGCCGACCACGACGGCCCGCAAGCTCGCGTTCGTCGACGCGATGCACCGCCCCGTGAAGCTCGACGCGTTCAGTTCGTGGTCCGCGCACAGCACGAGCGCCATCCTGATCAGTTCGGCGCCCGCCGGCCCGACGCCCCATGCCCGCGCGCATTGCTCGTGGATGGGTGCCGTATCGATCCGGGTGCGCAGCAGGCATGCCGCCAGAATCCGCACGAGATCGCCGCAGCCCTGCGTCTGACGCTCGGCCGACTGATGCCAGATCGCCGTCGGCGCGTCCTCGCTCGCGACGGCGAAGAGCGGCAGCAGCGCTTGCTCGGTGCGTTGACCGGCGTAGTGCCTGAAGAGCGTCCGCAGTACCGACGGCGTAGCGGGGACGTGACGGCCGAACGCGGTCTGCTCGTCGCATCGCCACAGCAGCGCCGCGACTTCCTCGAGACTCGCGCGGGCAGCGAGATCGAGTGCATCCACACCGCGATAGAAAAGCCGGCCGCCATCGATCAACGTGATGCTCGATTCGAGCACGGGCGACCCCCAGTTCAGCGCGGCCTTCGCCACTTCCTTCGGCTTGCGGCCGCGTGCGCGTTGATCCGCGAGCCGGTCGACGTCGGCCGCGAGGTAGCGGCTTTCACGGTGGCTGCCGCCTGGCTCCGCGCGAAGCAGGCCGCGGCTGACGTACGCATAGAGGGTTTGCCGCGAGACACCGAGCCTTGCCGCGGCTTCGGTCGAATTCAGGTAGTTCGACATCGTGCGCAGGGGGAATCGTTCGACAGGTTGATCAGGATAATCAACGTTGACAGCAAATGCGAGCGAGACGATCTTTGCCTCACCTGATTCATGCGAGGCGAACATGGGTGTCGATCAAATGTCGAGGGAACGGGCCGCGGCCGATGACGATCGGGTGTCGCGTCATCTACGGGCGTTCTGGTGCGCGGCGGGTGGGGCTCAGGCTCTTCTCGAGTCGTGCAGCTTCAGCGGGTCGGGCGAACTGGTTTCGGCATTTCGCGTAACCGACATCGCCACGGCGGCGATCGGCGCGGCAGCAACGGCCGTTGCCGAATTGCTGCATGCATCGACCGGGATGTTGCCGGCGGTGCGGGTCGACCGGCGCATGGCGTCGCTGTGGTTCGGCACGTCGCTGCGTCCGCAGGGCTGGACGATGCCGCCTCAATGGGATCCGGTGGCCGGCAACTATCGGGCGCGCGATCGCTGGATCCGGTTGCACACCAACGCGCCGCATCATCGGCTGGCCGCGTTGTCGGTGCTCGGCTGCGCGGCCGATGCGCAGTCGGTCGCGCAAGCGGTGAACCGCTGGGACGCCGGTGCGCTCGAAGATGCGATCGTCGAGCGCGGCGGGTGTGCCGCGGCGATGTACTCGGCGCAGGAGTGGGCCGGGCATCCGCAGGGCAAGGCGGTCGCAGCCGAACCGTTGCTGCATGTTCATGCCGCGACCGATGCCGTCGCACATGACTGGCGGCCTTCGAAAGGCCGGCCGTTGCGCGGCATTCGCGTGCTCGACCTGACGCGCATTCTCGCGGGCCCCGTGGCGACACGGTTTCTGGCGGGCCTGGGTGCCGACGTGCTGCGCATCGATCCGTACGGCTGGGAAGAGCCGGGCACGGTACCCGAAGTCGTCCTCGGCAAGCGGTGTGCGCGGCTGAACCTGAAGGATGCCGCGGATCTCGATACGCTCAAGCAGTTGCTCCGCAGCGCGGATATCGTCGTGCACGGTTACCGGTCGGACGCGCTCGCGCGACTCGGACTCGATGCTGCGCATCGGCGCGAGCTGAATCCTGCGCTCATCGACGTGTCGCTCGACGCTTATGGCTGGAGTGGTGAATGGCGTTGCCGGCGCGGCTTCGACAGCCTCATTCAAATGAGCACGGGAATCGCCGAGGCGGGTATGCGCGTGACGGGCAGTGATGAGCCGGTGAACCTGCCCGTTCAGGCGATCGACCATGCGACCGGCTACCTGATGGCGACGGCCGCCATCCGCGGGCTGACGATGCGAATGAAAGAGGGCGTCGGTACCGAGGTGCGCGCTTCGCTGGCGCGTACGGCGGCCGAGTTGCAGCTGCGGTCGGAGCCGATGAGCGAGGTGGTCGAACTGGTCGCCGACGACGAACGTGATCGTGCGGAACACGTCGAACCGACGTCGTGGGGGCCGGCATCCCGACTCCTTCCACCGGTGCAGATCGACGATGCATCGCTCCGATGGTTTTATCCGGCGCGCGCACTGGGTGCGTACGAACCCGAATGGTTGTCTTCGAACGACGATCTATGAGGCGGTGCGATGAATCGGCAAGTATCGGTGAGTGGCGGCAGGACGGGAATCGACTCGGCCACGGCGATGCATTTCGTTCAGCGCAATGCGCAGGTGGTCATCATCGGACAGCGCGCGAACGTGCTGGAACACGCGGCCGAAGCGATCGGCGGCGTGTTTCCCGATGTGCGCCCGCCGCGCCCTGATTGCCGGCCTGTGCATGCCTGATCGGACGGAGCGCGTTCGGCGGAGAGGGGGGCGGGCTAGTGAAGCAAGTCGGCCGGCGTAGACCGCCGGCGCGTTGCGTGTTGCTCGATCGAGGGTCGGGCGTTGTGTTTAACCGCGCGTGTCGACCCAGTTGCGTGCCCAGCGGGCCGAATGCTGCAACGCCTGCTCCTCGCTCGTGAAGTAGTCGAGCGAATAGAACTGGTAGCGGCCTTCGGTGCGAGGGCTACCGGCGCGTTCAAGCAGCAGGTTGGATGAAAAACTACCGTCGGGCAAACGATGCGCCGAGGGTTGGACGGCATAGCCGTTGTATTGATGAATTTGTTGGTTATGCATTTTAATTTTAATGATGTTCGAGTGCGCGCGTGCCGTGCGGAATGTGCACGGGTATGCCGATTCAAAGCCATTGCGAGCTGAATCTGACGCGGTCGTAAAGCGAAAAAGGGCTTGGCAGCCAGAGGGGGAATGAAGTGCAACGAGGCGTGTGGCGCTTGGCGAGCTGCTGAATGAACAGAGGCAGCTAAGAGCAATCGCGCCAACTTTGGGAGACCAGGCTCCGCGAGGATGTCGCTGCAACCCGGCGCCCGTTACAGGAGGCCGGGTTCTTCAAACTTTACAGCGGCTTGATGTTGGCCGCTTGCAGACCCTTCGGGCCTTGCTTCGTTTCGAAGCTCACTTTCTGATTTTCAGCCAGCGTCTTGAAGCCGTCGGCGCGAATTTCGGAGAAGTGTGCGAAGAGGTCGTCGCCGCCGTTGTCGGGCGTGATGAAGCCAAAGCCTTTGCTGTCGTTGAACCACTTGACGATACCGGTATCCATGAAGATTCCTTGAGAAAAAAATGTGAAGATTTGCTCTGAAAAGAGCGCATGAAGCGTCAAGGAGGGAGTGGACAACGAATACCGCTGAGGAGCGATCAATTGATGAACAGCAATCGGACTTCTTGAACTTCGACCGCAACATTAACCGCTAGGCAGCGGTGGCGTCAATCGTTAACTTGTAACTGTTTCACGACGCGGCCCGTTTTGCGGATGAAGCGATGTGGCCCTGCCTGGCTGCGCACGCTACCCGGCATGACGCGCAGGGGTGTCCACGATAAACGTAAAAGCGGGACTCGCGCGCTGGCGCGGACGCCGACAGTCCGTCCCGCGTTTCCCCAAAATTCGACAAGAACAAAAAAGGCTGACGAGTCGTATGCCCGTCGGCCTTCTCGACGCTATGCGCGCTGCGTTTCCGCTACTCCGCCGCGAGCGCACGCTGCGCGCTTTTGTCGACCCATGTGTTGTCGGCCACGTTCAGCTTCTGCGGAATCAGCTTCGCCGCATAAAACGCATCGGCGACACCTTGCTGGGCCGCGACGATCTTTTCGTCGAGCGGCACTGCGCCAAACGGGACACGCTTGATCCACGTCTCGACGAGCGGTTGCGGCAGGCCGACCTTCGGTGCGATCAACGCGGCCGTGTCGGCCGGATGCGTGTTGACCCACTGGCCCGTCTCGCGCGCCTGCTTCAGGATCGCGCCGACCACGTCCGGATGCTGCTGCGCGAAGTCCCGGGTCGCTTCGTAGAAGTTGTTGGTCGCCGCGAGGCCCGTGTAGTCGGACAGCGTACGCACCTTCAGCGCATTCTGCGCGGCTGCATAATACGGATCCCAAACGACCCATGCATCGACGTTGCCGCTTTCGAATGCGGCGCGCGCGTCTGCCGGTGCAAGGTACACGGGGCGGATTTCGTCGTAGCGCACGCCGGCCTTCTTCAGCGCTTCGAGCAGCAGATAGTTTGCGCTCGAGCCCTTCTGCAGCGCGATCTTCTTGCCGCGCAGGCCGGCGACCGAACGGATCGGCGAATCGGCCTTCACGACCACGGCTTCGTTGTGCGGCGCCGGCGGTTCCGCGCCGACATAGACGAAGTGCACGCCGGCCGCCTGTGCGAACACGGGCGGCGGCGCACCCGTATAGCCGAAGTCGATGCTGTTCGCGTTCAGCGCTTCGAGCAGCTGCGGGCCGGCCGGGAATTCGAACCACTGCACGCCATAGCCGAGCGGCTTGAGCCGCGCTTCGAGCGAACCTTGCGCCTTGATGACCGACAGCAGGCCGGCCTTCTGGTAGCCGATGCGCACGAATTTGTCGGCGCCGCCTTGCGCGAGGGCCGATGCGGCGGACAGCGCGACGAGCGTGGTGACGGCGGCGGTGCGGGCGATCCAGCGGGTGAAACGAATCATCGAACGGACTCCATGCAAAACGTCTTCGGGCGAGCGGCGGTGCCGCTCGGTTGGAAGAATCGTCGCATGGGCGATCGCGCCCGCAAACGAAGCATTGCCGATATCAATATGACGGCGGCGCACCTATGCTTCGTCGCTGCCGTTTTCCGGTGAAGGGGTACCGGACTGCCGCGCGGCCTCGTCGCTGAGCTTCTTGTCGAGGATCGTCGCGACGCGGCCGCCGAGATACGCGCTCGCCGCGGTTTCCAGTGCGCGGTTCGTCTCGCCTTCGACGAACACGGCCGCAAGCGGGCGCAGGCGCCAGATCGCGTCGACCAGTTCGGGCACGTCGGTGGCGGGTGGCAGCGTGCCTGCGTCGTAGCGGTCGAGCCGCTTCACGACGAGGTCGACGAGCAGCCGCGCGATCGCATCGAAATGCGGCCGCGCGAGGCTGATCACGTCGAGCAACTCGCGCGGCGGAATGCCTTCCTTCGTCATCGCGGCCGCCGCTTCGAGCAGCGCGGGGCTCTTGGCGACGAACGACAGGCCGCGCCGTTCGAGCAGGCCGAGTTCGGTCACGCGTGACAGCTGCGTGGTGGCCTGCGGGCCGAACATCTGCGCGAGCGCGGCAAGCGAATAGGTCTTCGGCAGTTCGTGCGACCAGCGCCCGCCGATCGCGTTTTCGAGGCCGAGGATCGAGCGCAGGTCGTGGCCTTCGTCGATTGCCTTGATCAGGTCCTGGATGTTCGACAGCGTGTAGCCGCGCGCGAGCAGGTGGTTGATCAGCTTCAGGCGCGCGACGTGCGTGTCGTCGTAGATGCCGACGCGGCCGCGCTTTTCCGGCGGCGCGAGCAAACCGCGATCCTGGTACGCACGGACGTTGCGCACGGTCGTGTCGGACACGCGCGCGAGTTCATCGACCGTGTACTCGTTGCGGGCGTCCGGCGCTGCCTCGTCGGGTGTGGAATGAGTCTGTTTTGACATGCGGCCATTCTAGCGCGACGTGACGGGCTCGGGCGAGACAGGGAGCGTGTCCGCACCGTCGCCCAGCGGGCGTTGCAGCAGCGCCGTATCGATCCAGCGGCCGTGCTTGAAACCGGCCGCCTTCAGCACGCCGGCCGGCTCGAAGCCGAACGCGCGATGCAGCGACGTCGAGCCGCCGGTGCCGCCGTCGGCGATCACCGCGATCATCTGCCGCCATGGGCCGGCCTCGCAACGTTCGATCAGCGCTGCGAGCAGCGCGCGGCCGATCCCGCGCCCGCGCTGTGCATCGTCGATGTAGATCGAATCCTCGATCGTGAAGCGGTACGCACTGCGCGTGCGGTACGGCGTCGCGTACGCGTAGCCGGCCACGCGGCCGTCGCATTCGGCGACGAGGTATGGCAGCCCGTGGCGCAGCACCGCGTCGCGGCGCGCGCGCAGTTCGGCGACGTCGGGCGGCGTTTCCTCGAACGACGCGACGCTGTGGTGAACGTGATGCGCATAGATCGCGTGGATCGCATCGAGGTCGGTGTCGGTCGCGTCTCGAACGACGCAGGCGGGGGCGGTGGGCATGGCGGCGGGTCCGGCGAATTTCGAATGCAAACCGCTACTATGCCGGCGGCCCGTGCGCATGGCAAAGCCGTGTGCGAAGGCGGTCGCCTACAGCCGTCCGTCCGCCGCGTGAACGGCCTCGGCGATCGCGTCGGCGACACGCTGCACGCGCGGCGACCGGCGCACGTCCGGGTGGACCACGAGCCAGATCTCGCGCTCGATGTCGCAACGCGGCGCGGCTGTCAGTTCGACGAGCGGCGCGCCGGCATGCGCGGCCGGATCGTCGACGAGAAACCGCGGCAGCAGCGCGACGCCGGCGCCGGCCGCGCACGCGCGATGCTGCGCGGCCAGGTCGTTGGTGACGAACGCGAAACGGCGCCCGGCCGCGAAGCGGGCGAGCCACTGGTGCTGCGGCGTTTGCGCGAGCGCGTCGTCGTAGCCGACGAACGGCCAGGTGTCGGGCGGTGCGTCCGCCCATTCCGGCGACGCGCACAGCGCGAAGCGCATCGTGCCGAGCCGGCGCGCGGCGAGACCCGGCTCGGTCGGCCGCGACAGGCGCACCGCGAGATCGGCTTCGCGCGCGTACAGGTTCGCCGCGTGCATCTCGCCCAGCAGGTCGATGCGCAGCGCCGGCCACGCGCGCTGCGCGCGGGCGAGCCGCGGCGCGAGGAAATGGCTGGCGAACACCGGCGACGCCGATACGCGCACCACGCCGTCGAGCGCCGCCGCACCCTGGGCGGCGCGCGCGAACGCGTGCGCGTCGGTTTCGATGCGTGCCGCGTGCTCGGCAAGGTGCAGCCCTTCGTCGGTCGGCGGCCAGCCGCGCGGCAGGCGGTCGAACAGCCGGATGCCGAGTGCGGACTCCAGCGCGTCGATGCGCCGCGCGACCGTCGAATGCTGAACCTGCAGCGCCCGCGCGGCGGCCGACAGGCTGCCGCCGCGCAGCACCGCGAGGAAATAACGGATGTCGTCCCAGCTCATCGGCAGCGCGGACGCGGGAACGGGATCCTGATCGGTCGAATCTTGCACAGTAGATGGGCGCTTGACGGGAATTCCGTTCGATTATGCACGATGGGATGATCGTGTCACTTCATTCGATTACGAGGAACGTCATGACCCAGACTGCCACCGCCATCCGGATCGGGATCGACCGTTACGGTGACGCCGGCGTACTGCGCCGCGTCGATGCGCCCGTCGCGCCGCCCGGCGCCGGCGAAGTGCGGATTCGCCAGACCGCGATCGGCGTGAATTTCGTCGACATCTACTTCAGAACAGGCGCGCATGCATTGCCCGCGCTGCCGGATGCGCTCGGTGTCGAAGCGGCCGGCGTGATCGATGCGGTCGGCCCGGGCGTGACGGATCTCGTCCCCGGCCAGCGCGTCGCGTATGCGGGCATGCCGACCGGCAGCTATGCGAGCCTGCGCACGATGCCGGCCGGGCGCGTGCTGCCGATCCCCGGCGGGTTGAGCGACGAAGCCGCCGCGGCCGGGCTGCTGAAAGGGATCACCGCTTACATGCTGCTGCATCGCGTCCGGCAGGTCGGCGCGGGCGACACGGTGCTCGTGCATGCGGCGGCCGGCGGCGTCGGGCTGCTGGCGACGCAATGGGCGCGGGCGCTCGGCGCGCGGGTGATCGGCACGGTCGGGTCGGCCGCGAAGGCCGCGCTCGCGCGCAAGCATGGCGCCGAGGCGGTCGTCGATTACCGCGAGGAGGATTTTGTCGCGGCGGCACGCGCGTTCGGCGGCGGCGCGGGGGTCGATTATGCGATCGACGGGATTGGCGGCGACGTGCTGACGCGCACGCTCGGCGCGGTCCGTCCGTTCGGGATGGTCGCGAGCATCGGGCAGGTGGCCGCGATCGGTGCGCGGCAGACGTTCGATCTCGACGAGCTGGGGCCGGCGCGGTCGATCGCGCTGGCGCGGCCGAGCGTGCTCGGCTTCATCGCGCGTGACGTTGACGGCTATCGGGAGGCTGCGCGCGCGACGCTCGAGCGGCTGGCGGGCGGGATGCACGTGGAGATCGGCGCGCGGGTGCCGCTCGAACAGGCGGCCGAGGCGCACCGGTTGCTGGAGTCGCGTGCGACGACGGGTGGGGTCGTGCTGGTGCCTTGATGGCGAAGGATGGGGATCGCGATGCGGCCCGACGCTCGTGTCGCGATCCGCGCGACGCTCAGTTGTGCTTGCGCAGCGGCGCATCCTCGACGAACCACGCGAGCACGAATGCGATCGCGATGACCGTCGCCGCCGCCAGATACACGACGTGCAGCGAACCGGCGAACGCATGCAGGTACGCATCGCGCACGGCATCCGGCAACTGGTGGACGGCGGTCGGCCCGAGCGCGGGCGGCAGCTCCGTGCCGGCCGGCAGCGCAGCCATCACCCGCGACTGCAGCCCGTGCGAGAAGAGCGCGCCGAACGCCGCGACACCGAGCGAGCCGCCGATCGAGCGGAACAGCGTCGCGCCCGACGTCGCGACGCCCATGTGCCGGAATTCGACCGTGTTCTGCACGGCGAGCGTGAGCACGGGCATCACCATGCCGAGGCCGATCCCGAGCAGCGCCATGTACGCGTACATCGTGTGCAGCGGCGTATCGAGCGTCAGCGTCGACAGCAGCGCCATCGCGATGCCGCCGGTCAGCGTGCCCAGGATCGGGAACATCCGGTACGAGCCGAGCCGCGAGATCAGCCGACCGCTGACGATCGACGTCACGAGCATCCCGCCCATCATCGGCAGCAACTGCATCCCGGCCTGCGACGGCGTCGAGCCCTTCACGACCTGCAGGTAGAGCGGGATGAACGTGACCGAGCCGAACAGGGCGATCCCGACGACGAAGCCGATCAGGCTGACCAGCACGAAGGTGCGATGGCGGAACAGCGCGAGCGGCATGATCGGCTCGGCCGCGAGCCGCTCTTCGTAAATGAAGCCGCCGATCGCGACGACGCCGAGCACGAGCGTCATCCACAGCTGCGGCGACGTCCACGGCAGCAGCGAGCCGCCTTCGCTGGTGAACAGGATCACGCAGGTGAGGGCGGTGGCGAGGAACGCGGCGCCCATGTAGTCGATCCGGTGCTTCACATGCGCGGTGTGCGGCCGGAACGCGACGCCGATCACCGCAAGCGCGAGAAAGCCGAGCGGCAGGTTGATCGTGAAGATCCAGCGCCACGACAGGTGCTCGACCAGGAAGCCGCCGAGCAGCGGGCCGATGATCGTCGCGAGGCCGTACACGCCGCCGAACATCCCCTGGTAGCGCGCGCGGCGATCGGGCGGCACCAGATCGCCGATCGCGGCCATCGTGACGACCATCAGGCCGCCGCCACCCAGCCCCTGCAGCGCGCGCAGCACGATCAGCTGCGTCATGTCCTGCGCGACGCCGCACAGCGCGGAGCCGGCCAGGAACAGCACGATCGCGGCCTGCAGCACGATCTTGCGGCCGTACAGGTCGCCGAGCTTGCCGTACAGCGGCAGCACGACGGTGGAGGAGAGCAGGTACGCGGTGACGACCCACGACAACTGGTCGAGCCCGCCGAGCTCGCCGACGATCGTCGGCAGCGCGGTCGACACGATCGTCTGGTCGAGTGCGGACAGCAGCATGACGAGCAGCAGCGCGGCGACGATCAGCCCGGTCGGCGCGTCGCGGCGGGCCGTTTCGGCGGCCGGCGGAGTGAGGAGGGTGTCGGTTGTCATCGAGTTATCTGCCATGGCAGGGAATTGTGTCGAATATAGCCATGGATAGTTGACGGGTCAATTTCTGCTCAGCCTCGATGTGTTGCAACCGTAACAGGAGATTGCCGGCCCGGAAAATTGACCGGGATCAGGGGAAAGCGGGGACGGACTCAAGTTTTTTGCAGGCAAACCGTAATCCAGAGTGCTGCGGACCGATTGCCGCGGCACTTTTCACCGCTCACGTCCCGTCATGAACCTGAACGCCCTGTTTTCCCGTTTCTCGATCCGTACGCGGATCTTCTCCACGCTCGGCCTCGTCGCCGTGCTGCTCATCGTGTCGGGGCTGATCGGCCTCGCCGGCATGCAGAGCTCGAACCGCGCGCTCGACGAGGCTTATACGCAGCAACTGGCTGCGAAGACCGCGCTGTCGGCGGCCAGCCTGAACCTGACGATCGTGCGCACGACGCTCGACCGCGCGATGCTGCATCCGGAAGCGCCGGAAGTGCCCGATCTCGTCAAGAAGGCCGAGAGCTATCTCGGGAAGGCCGACGCCGCCTGGCGCGGCTACGCGTCGATGCCGCACGACGGCGACGAAGGCCCGCTCGCGAGCCGCCTCGACGCCGCGCGCCAGGCGCTGATCGGGCAGGCGCTGAAGCCGATGATCGACGCGGTCCGCGACGGCCGTCGCGACGAGGCCGACCGGCTGCTGATGTCGGTTGCGCCGCCGCTGTCGGTCGCGCTCACGCAGGCGACCGATGCGCTCGACGCGTACCAGGTCGCACGCGGCAAGGACGTGTACGACACCGCGCAGACCTATTACGGCTGGATGCGCGCCGGCGCGATCGCCGGTATCGCGTTCGGCCTGGCCGCGTGCCTCGGCTGCGCGATCGGCCTGCATTACGCGATCACCCAGCCGGTGAACCGGCTGCTGTCGCATTTCCGCCGCCTGTCGGACGGCGATCTGACGTCGGAAGTGCACTGGTCGTCGCGTGACGAGATGGCCGAGCTGGTCAAGGGCGTGACCGGCATGCAGCGCAGCCTCGCGGATACGGTTCGCCAGGTCAGCCAGGGTTCCGAAGCGATCTCGACGGCGACGCACCAGATCGCGGCCGGCAATACCGACCTGTCGCAGCGCACCGAGGAACAGGCGTCCGCGCTGCAGGAGACGGCCGCGAGCATGGAACAACTCACCGCGACCGTGAAGCAGAACGCGGACAATGCGATGGAAGCGCAGGCCTGCGCGGATACCGCGAGCGAGATCGCCACGCGCGGTGCGACGGTGGTTGGCGAAGTGATCGGCACGATGAACGAGATCGACCAGAGCTCGCAGAAGGTCGCCGACATCATCGGCACGATCGAGGGCATCGCGTTCCAGACCAACATCCTCGCGCTGAATGCGGCAGTCGAAGCCGCGCGCGCGGGCGAGCAGGGACGCGGCTTCGCGGTGGTCGCGGGCGAGGTACGCACGCTCGCGCAACGCTCGGCGTCGGCGGCGAAGGAAATCCGCACGCTGATCGGCGAATCGGTGGAACGCGTCGCGACCGGCTCGCGGCTCGTCGGCACGGCGGGCGCGACGATGCAGGACATCCAGCAGGCGATCGGCCGCGTGACGGGCATCATGACCGAGATCGCGGCCGCGTCGAACGAGCAGCGCGACGGGATCGAGCAGGTGAACCGCGCGGTATCGCAGATGGACCAGGTGTCGCAGCAGAACGCGGCGCTCGTCGAGCAGGCCGCGGCGGCCGCAGCATCGCTGGAAGAGCAGGCCGACGGGCTGCGCCGCGCGGTCGGCGCGTTCCGCGTCGCCTGACCGGCCGAGGGCGGCGACGGGGCGGGCGCTTGCCTGCCTGCCGTCCGCTCGTTACATCAGACGGCCGCGAGTTGCGCGGCCGCGCGCGACGACGCGACGATCAGCAGCTTCATCGTCGCGCGCGTCGCGCCGACGAACAGCTTGCGCGCGGCACGCGCGTCGAGCGTGTCGAAGTCGACCTCGGTGAGGATCACGCACGGCGCCGACTGGCCCTTGAAGCGGTAGATCGAATCGAGCAGCACGTCGCCTTCGCGATACTCCGGGTTGCCGAACAGGTCGTACTTGCCGGTGAAGCTCTTGAGCCGGTGCGGGCCGAGCTGGTCGAGCGGCGCGAGCACCGAGCCCTCGCGGCCGCGATACGACAGCACCGCGATGTCCTGCTTGCGGAAGCCGAGCGACAGCGCATGCGTGATGGCCCGCTTGGTCGCGTCGATGCAGGCGTCGGCCAGCGCGTCTCCCGACGCGCCTTCTTCCCCGTACGACGACACCGACGGATCCGAACCGTCGAACGGGCTGCCCGAGCGCAGCTCGGCCGCCAGCGGCTCGACCCGGCCGACGATGTCGCGCACGAATTCGAGTAGGTCGCGCGGGCTGCGGTAGTTCGTGAGCGCCTTCAGCGTGACCCAGCCGGGCAGCGCGACGGGCTCGCGCATGTACAGGTTCTGCAGCGGATCCTCAAGCCACCACCATGCGCCATCCGATGCCAGCAAGCGCGCCAGGGCGGCCGCCCACGGCGCATGGAAATCCTGCCCTTCGTCGACGACCAGCACGTCGAAGCGCCAGTGCTCGGGAATCGGCGTTTCCGCGAAGCGCGCCTCGAGCCGCTCGAATTCGCCGGGCACCTGGAAGTCGGGCGTGTAGCCGCCGTCGCGCGCGACCCAGTCGCATAGCTGGTGGTAGTTCGCGATCTTCGCGCCGGGCGGCGCGATGCGTGCGATGTAGTCG
Source organism: Burkholderia sp. AU33423 (assembly GCF_002223135.1). Taxonomy (NCBI): domain Bacteria; kingdom Pseudomonadati; phylum Pseudomonadota; class Betaproteobacteria; order Burkholderiales; family Burkholderiaceae; genus Burkholderia; species Burkholderia sp. AU33423. The sequence continues at coordinate 2,024,427 of NZ_NKFH01000007.1, read as the reverse complement.
GCGAGCGGCCGGTTGAAACACACGTAGAGCACGCGCTTGCCGGCCGCGACCGCATCGCGCATCGCCTGCACGGCGAGCTGCGTCTTGCCCGAGCCGGCCGTGCCGGTGACGCGCAGCCGGAACGGCGCGAATTCGAGCTGGCGCGCCCACGCGGCGAGGCCGCCCGACAGCCGAGTGACGAGCGTGCCGGCCTGCCCGACGAGCGCGCTCGTGTCGGGCGTGAGCGCGAGCTCGTCCGCGAGGAAATGGTGGAGCTTCGGCGCGTTCGGAAAGTGTTCGTCGTCCTCGGGCAGGATCTGCAGGATCACTTGCGCGAGCTGCGCCTTGCGCGACGCATCGACGATGCGGTCGGCCGCGACGCCGGCGATCGACGCGTCGCGGATCGAGTAGTCGGGGCAGTACAGCAGCGCCTCGACGCCGTAGACACCCGCGCCGAGCGCGGCCGTCAGGCGCCGATGCAGCGTTTCCTGCGTGCGCGCGAGCTGGATCGGGACATTGCGTTCCTTCTGCAGATAGACCTTCACGAGCCCCTTCGGCGTTTCGCGCAGGAAGCCGGCCTTCTGCTCGATCAGCAGCACGCGGCCGGCCGGGCTCACGACGACGAACGCGGCCTCGCCGAATACCGAGAACGCCTGGTCGGCGCGGGTCCAGTGCACGCCGTGATACACGGTGTAGCTGTCGGGCAGCGCGTGTTCGAGCGCGGCGAGCGTTTCGCGCTCGCGTTCGGCCGCGCCGGTCGCGGCGAGGCTTTTCCAGTCGTCGGGGATGAGGCGGGCCATGGCGTCGGGCGGCGGATGCCGGCGTGGGCGTGAACGGGTGCGGCTATTGTACTGAGCTATGCACCTGTTCACGACCGCCGTGCCGCGCGGACGCCGGCCGTCCGGAGGAAGAACGGCCCCGGGGACGTTACCCGCGGGCGAGCCGTTTCGCGAGATCGGCGCTGAGGATCGCCATGCGCGCGGGCTTTTCGTAGCAGACGACGTCGAACGCGCGGATCACTTCGCTGATGTCGGCTTCGCTCGCGCGGCCGGTGAGCAGGTCGCCGGTCAGCACGAAGATCGGTGCGCCCGGGTTGTCCGACGTGCGCACCGCCTTGATCGCGGTGGCCGCCGTGCTGTCGTCGAACAGCCACTCGGTCAGGACCGCGTCGAACGCCTGGCCCTGCAGCGCATCGACGAACGGCGCGAGGCCGTCGAATGCGGTGGTCGCGAAACCCTGGCGTTCGAGATAGCGGCACAGCTCGGTCGCGCTGACGCGATCGGGGTCGATCACCGCGACGACGAGCTTGTCGCTCTCCGCGCGGCGTGGATAGATCTCGATCTTGTGCACGTCGTACGCGTTCTGGTACAGCACGCCGGTGTGGCGCAGCACGCGCCACCGGCCGTTTTGTTCATACGCGACGAATTCGGGGCGCGCGCCGGCTTCGAGCGGCGCGCCGATCCAGGCGGTGCACGGAATCTCGGCGACGCCCGCGTAAAGGACGGCTTCCTGCGAATAGGCGCCGACCATGCCGGGGTCGAGCGTTTGTGCGCCGAACAGCTGCGCGGCGGGTTCGCCGTACGCTTCGGCGACTTTCTTGATCTGCGCGAGCGTCCAGGGGCTGCTGCCGCGCAGTTTGCGGTGGCCTTGCGAGAAACTCAGGTCGAGGATGCGGCACAGCTCGGTGGTCTGCTGGCGCTTGCCGATGCCGTTGCGGGTCATCAGCTCGCGCACGCGCTCGGCAACCGCGAGGGAATCCGTGGTGATTGCTTCAGTGGTCATGCTACGGGAACGGATCGTGACGTTCAGAACGACGCCTTGCGGCAGTCTCGACGGACAGTCTTCATGACGTCCAGGGGCGAGCCGACCGGCCACGCGCGGAAAAGATAACTTTACCGCAAAATGGTCGTTATTCAGCGTGGTGGAACGTGCGTTTGTGTGAAAGGTGTGTCACGACGTTACCGCCGCCGCCCACACTCGGATGCATTAACGCCTGACAGGAAATAATGACGACGACCTATCCGCTGCATGATGCCCTGACCCTCGCCGACACCCCATTCCCGTCCGAAGCCGACGTCGTGATCGCCGGCGCCGGCATCATGGGCTGCGCAGCCGCGTATTACCTGGGCCTGCGCGGCCTGAAGGCCGTCGTGCTCGACAAGTCGCGCATCGCCGGACAGCAGTCGACCCGCGCGTGGGGCTTCGTGCGGCAGCAGGGTCGCGAAGCGGCCGAGGTGCCGCTGATGATGGCCGGCATGAAGATCTGGGAAGCGTTAGAGGAAACCCTCGGTTTCGATCTCGAATGGCGGCAGGGCGGCTGTCTTTATATTGCGGACAACGAAACGGACTGGGCGTCGTTCAACGCGTGGCTCGCCGTCGCGCGCGAGCACGGGCTCGACACGCGCACGCTGACGCGCGCGCAGATCGACGAGCGCGTCAGCGGCCTTTCGCCGCAGGCACGCACGCTCGGCGGGCTGTACACCGCGACCGACGGGCAGGCCGAGCCGCGTCGCGTGGCCGCCGCGTTCGCCGCGCGTGCCGCCGAGGCGGGGGCGCGCTTCTTCGAAGGCTGCGGCGTGACCGCGATCGAGACGGCCGGCGGTGCAGTGGTCGGCGTCGTGACCGAGCGCGGCACGATCCGCACGCGGCGCGTGATCTGCGCGGCCGGTGCGACCAGCTTCCGGCTGCTCGATGGCGTCGGCATCCGGCTCCCGCAACAGGCCGTGCGCGGCACCTGCATGCGCACCAACGTGGTGCCGCCGGTGTCGGCGTCGACGGTGTGGGGCCACGGCCTCGGTATCCGGCAGCGCAAGAACGGTGCGATCAATCTCGCCGACGACATGCAGGTCGACGTCGACCTGACGCTCGGCCACCTGCGCGGATTGAGCCTGTTCTGGCCGGAGTTCTGGTCGCAGCGCGACAAATTCCGGCTGCACGTGAACGGGGCCGCGTGGCGCGATGCGCTGGCCCGCATCAACGGGGCGGCCGGGCCGATCGAGCCGCGCGATCCGCAGCCGCAGCCGAATCGCGCGCATGCGCCGCGCGCGCTCGCGAAGCTCAAGGCGATCTTTCCCGCGCTGAAGGACGCGCAGATCGTCGAGGCCTGGGCCGGCCTGATCGACGTGCTGCCCGACGGCATTCCGGTGATCGATGCGCCGGGCGCGCCGTCCGGGCTCGCGATTGCGACGGGGTTCTGCGGGCACGGTTTCGCGATGGGTCCGATCGTCGGGCGGCTGCTGGCCGAATGGATCGACACGGGTGCGCCGTCGCTCGACCTGTCCGCGTTTCGCGCGCAGCGCTTCGTCGACGGCACGATGGTGCGGCCGCGCAGCATGCTGTAGCCGACGCATCGATGCGATGACGTCGGCCGGCCGCGACCGACCCATCGTAGAATCGAGCCCGCATCCTTCAGGAGATTCCCCGTTGGCTTCGCCCTCCGCCCAGCGCCGCTCGTTGCGCTCACGCCTGCGTCGCGCCCGCAACCCGTGGCAGGCGCCGCGTGCGCGCACGCTGTTCACGCGTCCCGCGACGTCGCCGCGGCGCACGCTGCTGTTCCGGATCGGCGCGGTCGTGCTGCTGTGCACGCTCGCGTTCCTCGTGCTGTATCTCGATCGCGACGGGTTGCGCGATTCGACCAAGAGCACGCCGATGACCGTTGCCGATCTCGTGTACTTCACGATGGTCACGGTCGCGACGGTCGGCTATGGCGACATCGTGCCCGTCACTGCGCGGGCGCGCCTGATCGATGCGTTCTTCATCGTGCCGATCCGCATCGTCATCTGGTTCATTTTCCTGGGCACGGCGTATCAGTTCGTGATCCAGCGCGTCATCGAGGAATTCCGCATGAAACGCCTGCAGAAGCAATTGTCCGATCACATCGTCGTCTGCGGCTATGGCCTGTCCGGCTCGATCGCGGTGCGCGAACTGCTCGAGAGCGGCGTCGATCCGGCGACGCTCATCGTGATCGATTCGCAGCAGCAGGCGATCGAAGCCGCGACGTCGCTCGGCGTGGCGGGATTGCTCGGCGATCCCGCGCACGAGGATCTGCTGCAGCAGGCACAGGTGCGTGAAGCGAAGGCCGTGATCATTTCGGTGACGGACGATCCGACCGCGATCCTGCTCACGTTGTCGGTGCGCAGCATCGCGCCCGATACGAAGATCGTCGTGCGGATCCAGGAGAACCTGTATCAGCGGCAACTGCGGCAGGCGGGCGCCGACGTGATCGTGTCGTCGACGAAGATCGGCGCGCTGCTGCTCGCGGATGCCGTGCACAGCCGCTACATCGTGCCGTTCGTGAACGACATGCTGTCGACGCGCGGCCGCGCGACGCTGCTGGAGCGCGAGGCGATGCCGCAGGAGGTCGGCTGCATGACGAACGTCGTGCCGGGCGCGATCGTCGTCGGGCTCGATCGATGCGGGAAGATCTTTTCGTTCTATGAAGATCCGCCGTGCCGGATCGAGAAGGGGGACACGCTGGTCGTGATCCAGTCGGCGCGGATTCCGGATCCGGATGTTTGACGGCGGGGTGTGATGGTTCGTATGGCAACATGGCCGACCGGTTGCCGCTGATGCAATGCGGCGGCGCCGGTCCGGCGCACGCGAGGGATCGGCTCGTGTGAAGCGGGATGCAAAACCAGAATAAAACGGGGCAATGAAAAGAATGATCGAGAGAGAAAGCGGGGCGACTAGGAACCCGCGTGACGCAGATGGGCTGCACGCGTTTTCAAGGGGGCGCATGAGCCGGTCGGTTCGACGCGCCGTCAAGGTGGGCACAGGGTTCGCGGTGCTGGTCGCCATGACCGCCTGCGACCAGGTCGGCATCACGGTGCCCGACGACATCAAGCCTGCTGTCGACACGTACAAGCTGTCCGGCATGTCCGTTTCCGACCTGACGAAGCCCGACATCCGACGGACGCTGGTTCAACTGAGCCGGGAGGCTTGCAATCGGGACGCGATGGGCCGGATGGCCGCGCAGATCGACGCGCTCGGCTACCGTCGCGAGAGTGCGACCGCGCTGATCGGGTTCGTCGATCGATGCGGGCGCGCGGACGGTTTCCTGAGTGCTGCCGCGAACGACCTGATGGCCGTGAGCGATTTCAAGGGCGCCGTGGAGGTTTCCGACCGGCTGATCGCGAACAACGCGTCGGAACCGCAGTATTACTTCGATCGCGGGCGCGCAAACGAAGGCTGGCAGCGCGACGATGCGGCGTTGTCGGACTACATGCAGGCGCTGGCGTTGTCGACGAACCTGGCGACAGTCACCAGCAACCTGTTCATCCGGATCGCCGACCTGCATGCGAAGGCCGGCCGCTACTGCGATTCGGTCAGTGCGATCCGGATGTGGGTGTCGGCCGATCCGGAGCGTGCGGACAACACGCAGGCGAAGGGGATGATCGCGCAGTACGCGTCGCATGCGAGTTGCCCGTCGACGTATGCGGCCGGACAGGAGAGTTTTGCCCGGCAATCGGGCAATACGATTCGCGTGAAGGCGAAGGTCAATGGCGTCGAGGGCGTGTTCATTGTCGACACGGGCGCGAGCTATGTTTCGTTAAGCGAAGCGTTTGCCCGGCGCGCGCAGGTTGCGACCGAGCAAGCCAAGCGGATTCGTCTGCAGACAGCGAATGGTGCCCGTGACGGACTGCTGGCCCAGGCCCACGCGGTCAAGGTCGGTGCGGTCGAAGCGTCTGACGTGCCGGTATCGGTCGATGCGGGCGGCAAGTCGCCATACGGCGACGGCATCGACGGCTTGCTCGGCCAGTCTTTCCTGTCCCGTTTCGAGGTGTCGTTCACGCCGACGCGCTGGTCGATCAGCCAGCGTTCCTGACCGGACCGTGGCGTGAGTGGACCTCCTGCGTGAAGACTGGGCCGGCATCCGGAAGATCGATCTGGAAGGGGCGGTTGGGTGTGCACCCGCCGACATCGCGGCAATCTTTGCGCGCGCGCTGAATCGACCGGTGCGGCCGGTGGCGCTCGAGCCAGCGGAGTGGGCTGCGGTACTCGCGATGAATCCGTTCTCGAGCGTGGCGATCAACGGATTCATCGAACTTAATCACGGGCTAAACAGCGGCCACATCGACTTCGGGAGCGACGATACGGTCGAGCTTCGGCAAGGGCGCGTGCCGTTCGAAGAGGTCGCCGAGGCGATTCTGCGGGCGTGATGCCGCACGTCCGCAGGCGGCGAGCCGCCGTGACATCGCGGCGTTCGTGAGCGGTGCCGCGGCACTGCCCGGATACGGGCGCCATCGCGCATGTCGAACGGCCGCAACGGACCGAACGGCATCATGTGCGATCCGGCTCCATCGCGGAGCTGGTCATTTCCCTGTCGCCCGCGACCTTCCCCGGTCAACGCACGGGTTCGGCCGCGGCCAGCAGGCTGCGCAGGAACACCATGATCATGTGCCCGATCGGCACCTCGGACAGGATCGACTGCTGCAGCGACAGGCCCTGCGAGAGACCCATGAACGCAACGGCCAGGACGGCCGGCGGTTCGGGCGGCACCTTCTTCAGCCGCGCGAAAATCTGTTCGATGCAATAGGCGAGGCCATCGCGATGGGCGTCCAGCAACGCCTGCGACGCGACGGCAAAAGCGGGGTTGCGTCGCCCCTGAAGCTTGAACTCGACGCCCAGCACCGACCACTCGGGCTCGGCATCGACGGTCCGCGACCAGACCTCCAGCGCATTCAATATGTCCTCCCCGGACGCGGACGGATCGCCCAGCGCCCGGGCGATGTCGGCCACTTGCGTCTTTGAACGCTCCCGTATCAGCTCGATGAACAACGCCTCCTTGCTTGCGAAGTTCGAATAGAACGCGCCCTGCGTATAGCCGGCCTCGGCCGCGATATCCCTGAGCGACGTGGCGCCGAACCCGCGGTCGACGAACAGCCGCTTCGCCGCGGCGAGCAAATGGGCGCGGGTCTGCAAGCGGCTTTCTTCGCGGGTCAGCCGCGGGGGACGGGAGGCCATGTTCATGACCGCAAGGATATCAGTTGATATTTGAGATGGATACCATTACGATCGCGTTTCAAATATCACTCGATATTTGAAACGCAGGCCGTGATTGTGTCGCCGAATGTCTGCAACGGGGATCCCCGGGAGGACGTTCGTGTCGACGCGGGGCGCGCCCTGTGTGCCGGTGCGTGGCGGCGTGTCGTTGCTCTCGTGTCGCGTGCTTCGATGCGCCGACGCGAGCCGCTTGCCGATCGAGTGAATGTGGCCGTCACGGGGCGTCGTGACACAGTCAGTTAGTCATGCGAATCATGTCGGTTCGCATGCAGATACGGATTCGGGGCAGGAAGCAGAAGATGAGCGCGAGCAAGACCTATGCGCAGCTCGTAGTCGAGCTGGCCGAACTGGACGAGGAAATCGAGCGCGCACGCGCGCGCGAACGCGTCGATGCGATCGCGGAAGTTCACTCGCTGATGGATACCTACGCGATCAAGCATCGCGACCTGGTCGGCCGCAACGGCAGCCGGGGTTCGTACATCGTGAAAGCGCCGCCGGCGCGCTATCGCGATCCGGCGAGCGGGAAGGAGTGGAGCGGGCGCGGCAATGCGCCGCTGTGGATCAGGGGCAAGGATCGTCGTCAGTTCGTCATCGTCAAGCCGCCGTCCACCGGCAAGAAAACCCGAACCCGTTGACGGACGGCGCCGGGCTACGGCGCCAGCGGCTTCGCCGGTGCCTGACCCGGCGGCGTCAGCACCACCAGTAGCGTCGCGCCTTCAGGCAATGGCGCCACGTACGCATGCCGCCGATGTGACGAGAAGAGCGCGCGCTCACCGGCGCGCAGCCGCCTCGGCTCGCCGTGCGCAAAGTGCAGTTCCAGTTCGCCCGACGGCACATGGCAGAACTCGTCGCCCTCGTGACCGGCGAGCCCGTCGGCTTCATCCACCGTGCGCGCGTCGACCTGCATGCGCAGCGTGATCATCCGGCCGAACTGTCTTATCCCCGGCCGACGAACGGCATGGCCGTCGCCATGATCGTCATGTTCAGGATGTTCGTGTCCAGCGGCAGGTTCGCCATCTGGACGATCGCGTTCGCGACATGCGTGACGTCCATGCGCGCTTCGGGCGCGAGGCTGCCGTCGGCCTGCGGGACGCCTTGCGTCATCCGTTCCGTGAGCGACGTCGCTGCGTTGCCGATGTCGATCTGGCCGCACGCGATGTTGTACCGGCGGCCGTCGAGCGCCAGCGACTTGGTGATCCCGGTCACCGCATGCTTGGTGGCCGTGTACGCGATCGTGTCGGGGCGCGGCGCATGCGCCGAGATCGAGCCGTTGTTGATGATCCGGCCGCCCTGCGGCGTTTGCGCTTTCATCAGGCGCCACGCGGCCCGCGCACACAGGAAGACACCGGTCAGGTTCGTCGCGATGACGCTGTTCCACACGTCGAATTCGTATTCGTCGAGGGAAACCGGAGGCGCGTTGCGGCCGGCATTGTTGAACAGCACGTCGAGCCGGCCGAACTGCTGCGCGATCCGGGCGAACGCGTGGTCGACCGATGCTTCGTCGGTGACGTCCGCAGGAAACACGTGCGCGTCGCCGCCGGCGGTGCGGATCGCGTCCTGCGTGTCGCGCAACGATGCCTCGGTGCGTCCGAGCAGCGCGACGGTGAAACCGGCCTGGGCGAGCGCGACGGCCGCCGCGCGACCGATGCCGGAGCCGGCGCCGGTGACGGCCGCGAATTTCGTGGAGACAGACATGGCTTGATTTCCTGCGGGGTTGAATGACGGGTGAGGCGGTGGATGAACGATGACCTTGCCACTTCGGCAATGTAGTCGAAATGCGCGGTGCATGGATTCAATCGATAGCGTTAAGCACGCTCGATTGCGCGATCACGTCGACTACCTCTTCCGGCCAGGTATGGCCTTCCGCGCTCGCGTGCCTGACTCCGCAAACAGATCGACCACCACGTCGCGCAGCCACTTGTTCCCTTCGTCCTGATTGACCCGCGTATGCCAGAGCATGTGAATCGGCGCGCCCGGCACCGTGACGGGCAACGCGCGCCAGCCCAGCGAAAACGGTGCGGCGAGCTGCTGCGCGAGATGCTCGGGCACCGTCGCGATCAGGTCGGTGCGCTGCAGGATGTAGCCGACGCTCATGAAATGCGGCACCGTGAGCCGCACCTGGCGCGCCACGCGGCGGCGCTTCAGCCATTCGTCCACCTGCCCGTGACCGGTGCCGGCCGATACCACGACCAGATGCTCGGCATTGCGCCACACGTCGACCGTCAGCGGCGCGTCCTCGAGCGGATGCCCGCGCCGGAACAGGCACACATAGCGCTGATCGAACAGCCGGCGCTGATAGAAGCCGCCCTTGAGCTGCGGCAGCAGGCCGATCGCGAGATCGACGCGGCCATCGGCCATTTCGTCGCCGAGGTTGACGCTCGTGTCGCGCACGGTATTGAGCGCGAGGCCCGGCGCCGCTTGCGACAGGTGTTCGAGCAGTGCGGGCAGGAACACGACTTCGCCGATGTCGGTCATGCCGATCGTCAGCGTGCGCGCGGCGCGCTGCGGATCGAAACCGGTCTCGGGGTTGAGCGCGGCGTGCAGCGTCGCGAGCGCGTGCGATACGGGTTCCGCGAGGCGCAGCGCGAACGGCGTCGGCACCACGCCACCGGGCCCGCGCACGAACAGCGGATCGCCGAGCCGGCGGCGCAGCTTCGCGAGTGCATTGCTCACGCCCGGCTGGCTCATGTTCATCTGCTCGGCGACGCTCGATACGCGCCGTTCCTGCATCAGCCGCTGGAAAAGCAGCAGCAGATTGAGGTCGATATCGCTCAGTTCCATGGGTTGGGCCTCGCCGGGTTCATTGCATTCAGTGATGAAGCAGATTCCGGTCATTTTATTGCGGGATGAAAGTCGGCTCCCGAGAATGCCGATACGGCCCGTGCAATCGACATGACCGCAGCGCACGCCGCAGACCCCACATCGGAACATCGGAGACACCTTCATCATGCAGACGAACCTGAAGATTGCGATCGTCGGCGCCGGGATCGGCGGCCTGACGCTCGCGCTTGCCTTGCGCGAGCACGGCATCGACGCGCAGCTCTACGAACAGACGGGGGTGTTGCGCGAAGTCGGCGCGGCCGTCGCGCTGTCGGCCAATGCGACGCGCTTCTACGAACGCATGGGATTGCGGGCGGCCTTCGACGCGGTGTGCGCGGACATCCCGGGGCTCGTCTATCGCGACGGCCGCAGCGGCGCGGTGATCGGCCATCATCGCGGCGACCCCGACTATCGCCGGCAATTCGGCGGCGCGTACTGGGGCGTGCATCGTGCGGATCTTCAGGCGCTGCTGTCCAGGGCGGTCGGCCTCGACGCCATCCATCTCGGCCATCGGCTGACCGATCTCGCGCAGCATCCCGATCGCGTCACGCTGTCGTTCGACAACGGTGTGCGTGTCGACGCCGATCTCGTGATCGGTGCGGACGGCGCGCGCTCGATCACGCGGCGCTGGATGCTCGGCTACGACGATGCGCTGTATTCGGGGTGTTCGGGTTTTCGCGGCGTGGTGCCGGCCGCGCGGCTGAGCCTGCTGCCCGATCCCGAAACGCTGCAGTACTGGATCGGGCCGCATGGGCACCTGCTGCACTATCCGATCGGCGACGACGGCGACCAGAATTTCCTGCTGGTCGAGCGCCATCCGTCACCGTGGCCGTCGCGCGACTGGGTGATGCCGTCGGAAGAGGGCGAGCAACTGCGCGTGTTCAGGGACTGGCATCCGGCGGTGGTGCAGATGATCACCGCCGTGCCGATCAGCCAGCGCTGGGGGCTGTTCCACCGGCCGTCGCTCGGCCGCTGGAGCCGCGGGCGCGTGACGCTGATCGGCGACGCCGCGCATGCGCTGGTGCCGCACCACGGGCAAGGCGCGAATCAGTCGATCGAGGATGCGGTGGTACTGGCCGCGCAACTGGCGCAGGCCGGGCCGGGCAACTGGCGCGAAGCGCAGGAAGCGTACGAGCGGCTGCGTCGCGGCCGCACGCGCAAGGTGCAGTACGCATCGATCTCCGTGGCCGATGTGCTGCACCTGCCCGACGGGCCGGCCGCGCAGGCGCGCAATGCGCGTCTGGCCGAGCGCGACAGCGTGCTGCATCACCTGGACTGGATTCACGATTTCGACGCGCTGGCCGGGGAGCCGAGCGAACGGCAGGGCGGCACGTGGCTTTGACCTCGCAGTCTTGCGCACGCCGTCAGGCGCGACAGATGCCTCGAGGTGGTGTGCGCAGGATATGAGACTGATCGACCGCCTGCGGCCTGCCGGTCAACGGCCAGCCTGACGAAAACGGGCGGGGCCGTGCCCGCCCGCCGTCACTTCACACATTCGAGCGCGTACTTCAACCCTTGCCCGAGCAACCCGCGCCATACGTCCCACGTATGCCCGCCGTCGACGATGCGCAGCTCGGCCGGGTTTTGCGCGCGACGCAGGTGCGTGAACAGCACGCTCGATTCGGCCTGGATGGTCAGGTCGTCGTCGCCGGCCGCGATGAACATCGGGATCCGCCAGCTGCGTGCGAAATAGCCGCGCATCAGTGCCGGGTAGTTGAGCTCGTGCCACACGCGCGGATCGAACTGCCGGTCGCCGAACACGCCGACGTAGCGCGCGGCGGAATTGAGCGGCGGCTCGTTCGCGTAGATCGCGGGGCTCAGCAGCATCGCGCCGCAGAACAGCCCGGGTTCGAGCAGCGAGAAGCGCAGCGCGCCGAAGCCGCCCATCGACACGCCGCCGATCGCGCGGCCCGCGCGCTGGTTCGACACCGCGAAGTGCGCTTCGACCTCGGGCAGCAGGTCGTTGAGGAACGCGCTCTGCATCTTCTCCTTGCGGTCGACGTACCAGTCGGTGCCGCCCTGCGGCATCACGATCACGACCGGCGGGATCTCGCGGCGCTCGATCAGCGTGTCGGCGGTGGCCTGCAGCCGGCCCTGCGTGACCCAGTCGTTCGCGTTGCCGGCATTGCCGTGCAGCAGGTACATCACCGGGTAGCGCGCGCCTTCCGGGTTGTAGCCGGGCGGCAGGTAGACCGTGTACGACCAGTCGCGCTTCAGCGACGCCGACCGGAACGTGCGCAGCACGATGCTGCTGCCCGGATTGAGCGCGGGCTCCTGGGCGGCCGACGGGGTCGTCGCGGTCTGGACGGCCGGCGGCGGCGGCGCGGGCGCTGCCACCGGCGCGGGCGGCGTGGCGCGGGCGGTGGCGATGGAGCCGGCGATCAGGGCGAGGGCGAACGGAAGGGCGAGTCGGCGCATGTCGAATCGTTTCAGGAGAGGCGCCGGCTATCGTAGCAGCGGCGCGTGACGGCGCGGCGCGTCATCGCCGCGAACGGAACGGCAGCCGCGCGACGAGCGGCCCGTAGAGTTTGGCGACGAGATACAGCAGGCCCATCGCAACGACGTCGGCAATCAGGCCGAGCTTCACGTCGAGATAGCCTTCGGTCGCCTGGTAGAGCACCGAATCGACCGCGAGCGAGATGGCGGTGCCCGCGACGAAGCACAGCAGCCCCTGCCGGCCGATCGTGCCGATCCACGGCATCGCGTGCGCAACCTTCTTCATCCAGCCGAGGTGGACCAGCTTGGCCGCGAGCCATGCGATCGCGAGGAAGTTCGCGAGCCGCAGCGCGCCGAGGTTCTGCTTGATCGACGGATCGGTCGGGAACGGCTCGATGCGCAGCCGGTAGTACGCGCCGGCCGCGACGATCGCGAGCGCCGCGGCCGTCAGCAACCAGCCCTGCGGCTTCGGCGCGAGCGTCTGGTAGACGGGCTGGCAGCGCGCGATCACGCCGAGCACGAACAGGAACTGCCATGCGAACGGATTGAAGTCCCACGGCGCGCCTTCGACGGTCGGCAAAAAGCGCGCGACGTGCGGCGCGGCGACCCACAGCGACCCGCTGAATGCGAGCAGCAGCCACGGCTGCGTGCGCGCGAGCGGCAGCGCGAGCGGGACGAGCAGTGCGAAGAACGCATACATCGGCAGCACCGACGCGAGGTACGGCTGGCGGCGGAACAGCAGGATGTCGCGCAGTGCGGCGAGCGGCTTGTGGAGCAGGCCGTCGAGATCGTTGGTCGGCATGTTCGGGCCGTCGATCGCGAACGCGTTCAGCGCGGCCGTGATCAGCAGCATCAGGCCGGCCGTCACGAGGAACGCGCGGTAGATCTCGAACGCGCGCCGGATGAAGCGCTGGCGCGCGGCGGCTTCGTCGTGACGCTCGGCGAGCGAGTTGTACGCGATCGCGGTGGCGAAGCCGCCGAGGAACACGAAGACCTCGGCCGCGTCGCACAGCGCGTACGCGTGCAGCGTCACGCGCGACAGGATGCTGCCGCCGATGTGGTCGACGACGATGACGAGCAGCACGAGGCCGCGGAAGAAATCGAGCTCGGCGTAGCGGCCGGCCCGGGCCGGTGCGGTCATCGGACCGCCTCCCGGCGCGGGCCGCGGGCGCGGCCGGCACGCGCCGCGCATGAATCGGGGGGAAGCATGACTTCGTGAAGAAATGACGAACGGATGCGCATTGTGCCACCGATGCGGTGCGCATCGGGTTTACGCGAATGGTCGCCCGTCGTGCCGCTGCCGTTAAGCCGGGTCAGGCAGTCTGCGCAACGGGGCAGTTGGACGAGCGCAACGGTTTGCGCAGGGTTCAGCTACCCCGATGGACGGACGGTTTGCGACGTGACACCATTTTGACCTCACGCGGCCGCACACCGCGTCGTCCGCCCTGCGGGCCATACATACAACAGACCAAACATTCGCCGGGCGCTTGACCCTGCCCGGCCCCCGGCTCCGGAGATCCGTCATGAAGAAGCACGTCATTTTTACCGCCGCGCTAGCCGCTTTCGCCGCGCCGGTCTTCGCCCAGAACAGCGTGACGCTGTACGGTGTGATCGACGAAGGCTTCAATTACACGAACAACGTGAACGTCAATGGGGTCGGAAAAACGAACTACCAGCTGGCGAGCGGTTATGCGCAGGGCAGCCGCTGGGGCCTGAAGGGCAGCGAGGATCTCGGCGGCGGGCTGAAGGCGATCTTCACGCTGGAAAACGGTTTTGACGTGAACAACGGCCGGCTCGGCCAGGGCGGCCGCATGTTCGGCCGCCAGGCGTTCGTCGGGCTGAGCGCGCCGCGCTTCGGCACGCTGACCTTCGGCCGTCAGTACGACTCGGTCGTCGACTATCTCGCGCCGCTCACCGCCAACGGCAACTGGGGCGGCACGCTGTTCTCGCACCCGTTCGACAACGACAACACGGACAACTCGTTCCGCGTCAACAACACGGTCAAGTATGCGAGCGCCGACTGGAACGGCCTGACGTTCGGCGGCACGTACAGCTTCAGCAACAGCACCGGCTTCTCGAACAACCGTCAGTACAGCCTCGGCGCGCAGTACTCGCTGGCCGGGCTCCAGGTTGCGGCTGCATACCTGCAGGCGAACAACCCGGGCGTCGGCAGCGCGGGCGCGATCTCGGCCGACGATGCGAACTTCGTCGCCGACCGCCTGCGGATCTTCGGCGGCGGCGTCAACTACACGTTCGGCCCGGCGACGGTCGGCTTCGTCTATACGAAGACGGACGTGAAGAACCCGGTGTCGACCGTCTACCTGCCGGCGTCGACGTTCGCCGGCCTCGGGCTGACCGCGACGAAGTTCCAGAACTTCGAGGTCAACGGCAAGTACCAGCTCACGCCCGATTTCTATCTCGGCGCGCAGTACGTGTACACGGATGGCAAATACGATGCCGCGGCCGGGACGTTCAAGCCGAAATACCACACGGTCGGCCTGATGGCCGACTACAGCCTGTCGAAGCGCACCGACGTGTACCTGCAGGGCGCATGGCAGAAGGTGGGCGGCGACAAGACCGGCACGGCGGCCGACGGCGGCTACGTGGTCGGCACGGACGGCCCGTCGGCTTCGTCGAACCAGTTCGCCGTGCGCGCCGCGATCCGCCACAAGTTCTGATCGGGCGGGCGGTGCCGAGGCCGAGCGCCTCGGCGCCGGCTGCCGTCAGTCTGCCCGGGGGTTGCCCCCGAGCGTTTCCGCAAGCCAGTCGACGAAGATCCGCACGCGCGGTGCGAGATGCCGGCCGGTCGGAAACACCACCGACACGGGCAGCGGCTCGGCGTTCCATTCCGGCAGCACCTCGACCAGCGAGCCGTCGGCGAGCAGCGGCCCGAGCCCTTCGCGCGGCGCCTGGATCAGCCCGAGGCCCGCAAGACAGCACGCGAGATACGCCTGCGAGCTGTTGACCGACACGACGCTGCGCATCTTGACCGCGTGCAGCTGGCCCGAATCCATATCCGCATATTCCCAGTCCAGCTCGCGGCCCGTGCGGCTCGAGAAATAGCCGACCGCGACGTGGTCCGGCAGTTCGTCCGGCGAGCGCGGCGTGCCGTGCCGCTCGAGATACGCGGGCGCCGCGCAGTTGATCTGCGCCAGTTCGCCGATGCGCCGCGCGACGAGCGACGTATCGGACATCGCGCCGACCCGCACCGCGCAGTCGATGCCATCGGCGACGAGATCGACGAAGCGGTCGGTCGTGCCGATCACGACGCGCAGGTCGGGGTAGCGCGCGTGGAAACCCGGCAGCGCCGGGATGACCTGGTTCAGCGCGAAGCGCTCGGGCAGGTCGACGCGGATCGCGCCGCGCGGCGTCGTGCCGGCGTCCTCGAACAGCGTCTCCGCATCGTCCAGATCGGCCAGCAACCGCATGCAGCGTTCGTAATAGGTCGCGCCTTCGGCCGTCAGCGCGACGCGCCGCGTCGTGCGCTGCAGCAGGCGGACCTTCAGGTGCTTTTCCAGATACTGGACGGCGTTGCTGACCGTCGGGCGCGGCAGTTGCAACTGCTCGGCCGCTTTCGTGAAGCTGCCGAGATGGGCGACGCGCGCGAAGATGCGCATTGCTTGCAGATGATCCATGCGGGGCGGGTGCGTGGGTGGAGAGGAGCAGGCTCCATTGTTAATCAGCGTCGAATGGATTGGTTGAGTGTTTCGCGTTTATCGCGCGCTGCGATGCGCCCAGAATCCGGCCTGTTCATTCATCACTCGAGGAAACGGATATGGAAACGCGTGAACTGGGCCGTACCGGCCCGCGGGTGTCGGCACTCGCGCTCGGCTGCATGGGGATGTCGGACTTCTACGGGCCGGCCGACCGCGACGAAAGCATCGCGACGCTGCACGCGGCGCTCGACCACGGCATCACGATGCTCGACACCGGCGATTTCTACGGGATGGGCGACAACGAGATGCTGATCCGCGATGCGCTGCGCGGCCGGGCACGCGACCAGGTGCTGATCAGCGTGAAATTCGGCGCGCTGCGCGATCCGGCCGGCGGGTTTGCCGGCTACGACGCGCGGCCGGTGGCGATCCGCAACTTCGTCGCGTACTCGCTGAAACGGCTCGGCACCGACTACATCGACATCTACCGGCCGGCGCGCGTCGATCCGGCGGTGCCGATCGAGGAGACGATCGGCGCGATCGCCGATCTCGTGAAGGCCGGGTATGTGCGCCACATCGGGCTGTCGGAAGCCGGCGTGGACACGATCCGCCGCGCGGCCGCCGTCGCGCCGATCGCCGACCTGCAGATCGAGTATTCGCTGCTGTCGCGCGGTATCGAGGCCGGGATCCTGCCCGCGTGCCGCGAACTCGGGATCGGCGTGACGGCCTACGGGGTGCTGTCGCGCGGGCTGCTGGGCGGGCGCTGGAGCACGGCGCGGGAAGGCGAGCGCGATTTCCGCGCGGCGAGCCCGCGCTTCCAGGGCGAGAACCTCGCGCACAACCTCGCGCTCGTCGACGCGCTGCGTGCGATCGCCGACGAGAAGGGCAGCAATCCAGCGCAGGTCGCGATCGCGTGGGTGCTGTCGCGCGGCGGCGATATCGTGCCGCTGATCGGCGCGCGCAAGCGCACGCAGCTTCAGGACGCGCTGCAGGCGATTGATATGCAACTAACGGTCAATGACATCGCTCGCATCGAAGCGGCGGTTCCCGCCGGGGCGGCTGCCGGTGAGCGTTATCCGGCCGCACAGATGGCGCACCTCGACAGCGAGCAGGGGCGGGGGGCATCTCACGGGGACTGATCGGCGCGGATCGGTGCCTGTTTAGGAGCGGTCGCTGTATTCGGCCCGGATTCGGATGCCGGGGCCAAAGTCGCGTTCGGGTTCGACGACACCGAGGGTGATGCATGGTCCGGCCCTGTCTGCGTTGACGTCGGCGGCGCGTGTTTCGTGTTTCGCGGGCCCGCGGCGCGACAGCACATGGGCGCAGTCGCGCCGCGGCCCCATCCGGCAAGCCCTAGCCAGCCTCAGGCAAAACCAGATGGTGGGCGGCGCGATCGGGGTTCACCATCGGCGCCGTACTCAACCGGACGGAACGCCTTTCATGCACATTCATACGCTGACGATCATCGCGGTGGTCTTCCTGCTGGCCGGCGCGGTCAAGGGCATGATCGGCCTCGGGCTGCCGACGATCGCGATGGGGCTGCTGACGCTCGCGATGCCGCCGTCGGCCGCCGCGAGCCTGCTGCTCGTGCCGTCGTTCATCACCAATGTGTGGCAGTTGTGGCTCGGCCCGTCGTTCGGGCCGCTGCTGCGCCGGCTTTGGCCGCTGCTCGCCGGCCTGACGATCGGCACGCTGACGGGCGGGCTGCCCGCGCTCGCGGCCGGCAGCACCTGGACGCATGCGGCGCTCGGTGTGGTGCTGATCCTCTACGGGCTGTGGGGGCTGGCCGCCGCGCGGCTGCCGGCGCCGGGCCGCCATGAAAAATGGCTGTCGGCCGTGGTCGGCTACCTGACGGGTGTCGTGACGGCTGCGACCGGTGTGTTCGTCGTGCCGGCCGTCCCGTACCTGCAGGCGCTGCGGCTGTCGAAGGACGACCTGATCCAGGCGCTCGGGCTGTCGTTCACCGCATCGACGATCGTGCTCGGCCTGCAGTTGCGCGTGACAGGGGCGTTGGAGACGGTCGATCTCGGCGTGTCGGCGCTCGCGCTCGTGCCGGCGCTGGCGGGCATGGCCGGTGGGCAATATGCGCGGCGCGTGATGAGCGAGAAGGCGTTCAAGCGCTGCTTCTTCGTCGGACTTATCGCGCTCGGCGCGTATATGGCGGCTTCGGGGTGGCTGTAAGCGAGCATCGCTGAACGAGCGTGATGCGCGCCCGCTGTCCGTGACGCGCCCGAAGCCGGTTTCGACATCAGCCGGCTTCGGGCGCGTTCGCCGGACGTGGGTCACATCGCTCAGGCCGGATCGGCGTATTTCAGCGTCCACCCGAACGTGCGGGTCGCGCCCGCGCCGAGTGCAAACGGCTTCGTCGTGCAGGCGAAGTTCGAATGCAACTGGCCGATCGGCGTCGTCGACAGCGGATTCGTCGTGCCGTTCGCCGTATCGAAGGCCGACAGCGCGCAGGTGTCGAACCCGGACGCCGCATAGCCGGTCGCGGCGCTGTTCGCGTAGGTGACCGACACGCCGTCGCCGTTCGCCTGCGTCGACGCGAAATCCGCGAACGACGTGAAGTCGGTCTCGACCGACAGGTTGCCGGTGACCGTGCCCGTGCTCAGCGTATCGCTGCGGGCGACCGAGCCGTGCGCGAACGTCAGCACCGTATGCACCTGCAGGTCGAGATCCGTCGTGTACGCCGCGTTCTTCGACGCGAGCCGGAACTTCGCGGTATCGAACGACACGATCACCTGCCCATTGCCTTGCTGGACGTTCAGGTTCTTGTAGTACGTGACGGGAATGTAGGTCTTCCCGTTGTACGACACCTGCGGCACCAGCAGTGCGTAGCCGAGATCGGTCGTGCCGTAGATCAGCTTGTCGGAGAACGGCACCGGGTAGTACGGCGTGTACGAGTTGTAGTCGGGCGCCTGGCTGAGGTTCAGGTTGATCACGCGCCGGCCGTCGCGCACGGTGACGAGCGCCGCGCTGTACGGATGCGCGGTGTCGCCCGGCTGGTTGTACCAGGTGAGCGTGTAGTGCGGCAGCGCGTCGAGCCACGCGTTGTAGTCCGTATCGGCCATCGGCGCCTTGCCGCCGAAGCCGAGCTTGTTCCACCACGCGTTCACGTACAGGTACTGGTGCAGCAGGCTGAAGTTCTCGCCCATCACGCGCGGCTTGCCGCGATACGCGTCCGTGCCGCGGCCCTTGACCCACATGTTCACCGAAGGTGTGGGCAGCGACGGGTCGTACCAGTACGTGTCGAACCGATGCGCGGCCTGGTAGATGAACGCATACGCAACCTGCTTCTCCTGGTCGGTCAGCACGCCGGCATTGGCCGCGGCCGTCAGCACTTCCATGAACGCCGAATCGCCGTACGGGCCGATCGAGCGGCCGTAGTTGAAGCCCTGGCCGTTCGCGTTCAGCTGCGGCAGGATCAGGTCGACCGACTTGCGCAGATAGCCCTTCAGCTCGGGCGTGAGGTTCGCCTCGTTGCCCATCTCGAACGTGCGCTCGGTCACTTCACCGATCAGCAGCGTGCTGTAGCGGTCGAAGCGCGCCTGGTCGTAGTAGGTCGTGTGCGTGTTCGACGCCTCGTCCGAGAACCCACCCGACGAGTCGTTGCGGATATGGTTCGTGAGCGTGTACAGCAGCGCGTCGCGCGCGCCCATCGTCGCGACCGACGGATCGGTCTTCGATGCAAACGACGGGCTGCTCCAGCCGAGCTTCTGGCGCAGCCCGGCGATTCCGTAGGACACCGCATAGTAGTTCTGCGCGGTGTTGAGCGATGCGATGTCGATCGGCGTGCCGGCCGCGGGGCACGTATCGGTCTTGCCGCTCGCATCGGGGCCGAACATGTCGCAGAAGGTGAGCCGCCGCTGCAGCGTCGCGAGCATTGCGTCGCTGAAGACTTCGTTGAGCATCCCGTGCGCCTTCAGGTTGTTCAGCGCGACGAGGTAGTAGTACTCGCCCCAGGACGTATTCGCATACGTGTAGTTGCTGCCCGACTGCGCCATCATCGCGGTCGTGATCGTCTGGTACGTCGCGAGGTAGCTGGCGTATTGCGGATCGTTCTTCGACTTCATGTCGATCAGGATGTACGACAGGCCGAGCGCGAGCTTGCCCGGCAGGAATTTGTCGCCGGTGTTCGTGTCGAGCACGTGGACCGGCGTGCCGTCGCCGAGATCCATCACGACCTGCGTGAAGTCGGGTGATTTCCGGATCAGGTCGAACAGTGCGCGCATCTGGCCCATCATCGTGACCGGAACGTTCGTGCCGGCCGGCACGCTGGTGTCGGGCGCGCCGTAGACGAGCGCCTGCAGCGAGTTCGACGCGAGCGTCGGTGTCGTGGACGGGGGCGGCGAAGATGACGACGGTGGCGGCGTGTCGGTCACGTCGTTGCCGCCGCAGGCGCTGACGAACAGGACGGAAAGGGCGCTGAGCGCGGCGCCGAGCGCGAATCTGCTGCGCGGATGCATTGTGTCTCCAGTTTTGAATAGTGATGAAGCACGGGCGGGGGTGGCCGTTGCCGCGCTCGATGCCCGTACCCGGCCGCCGTCCTGCAACCCTGATCCCTGAAGACGGACGGCCTGAATTACCCATCGAGCGGGCAAGCGTTCTCCCTGCACGGGCCGTGACCGGCGTCGCGCGAAGACATTGGAAAACGTTTTCCAAATTTAGGCAGCGATCGGCATGATGTCAATGAACTTTCGCGTCGGACAGGGCGGGAAAAACCCGGATGGTGGGAAGGGAGTGTGAAGGGTTGGAGCGAAATGTTGAAGAATTTACCGGGATTTCTTCGTGATGAGATGAAGGGAAGCGCGGGATACCGACGCGGATACGACAAGCAGAATGACTATCCGGCGATGTGTGCTCGGCGGAGTTTGAGAGAAAACGTTATCCATAAGGATCGAGATGAGTTCGACGGACATCGGGGCATGGTGGCGACCGGCAGCCACGCCGTTCCGGCGAGACTAAAGCTGTGCCTCGATCGCGGCCTTGTCGATCACCGACCAGACCTGGCGGATCTTGTCGTCATGAAATTCGTAGAACACGTTCTCGCAGAACGTGACCTTCCGGCCGTCGACGGCGAGCCCCATGAACGTCCCGCTCGGCGAACAGGCGAAGCGCAGCCGGCATGCGATGCGCGGCGGCTCGCACACGAGCAGCCGGATGTCGAAACGGAGGTCGGGAATGTCTCGGAAGTCCTGTTCCAGCATCGCGCGGTAACCGGCGAGGCCGAGCGGCCGGTTGTTGTGAATCACGTTATCGGAGACGTATTCGCCGAGCGCCGGCCAGTCTTGCCGGTTCAGGCAGTCGATGTACGCGCGGTAGCGGGTTGCAAGATCGGTGTCGGTCATGGCCGTGCCTCCGTGTGTCGGCGGGATGAGTGGGATGCGGCACGCGTCACTGCGACGTGGTTTCGCCGGACAGGAACGCGACGAACTCGCGCGTGTACTTCGGCAGCGCATCGAATGACCGAGCGCACAGCTTCAGCCGGCGGTGGCTCCACGCATCGGACAGCTCGACGAGCCGCACGTCCATCGTCTGCATCGCGCGCTCGGCCGCATGTCGCGACACGATGCCGATGCCCACCCCGCTTGCGATCACGCGGCAGATCGCATCGAAGCTCTTCAGTTGCACGCGATAGCGGATCCGCTTGCCGAGCGCGCGCGCCTGGTCGGCGAGATGCACCTGCAGTGCGCTGCCGTCGGTGAGGCCGATGAAGTCGGCATCGGCGATCGAGTCGAACGCGACTTTCTCCTGCGACGCGAGCGGATGCGCGGCCGGCACGACGACGATCAGCCAGTCCTCGCGGAACGGCTTCTGTTCGAGCCCGCCGAGCCCGACCGAATCGGCGACGATGCCGACTTCGGCCGTCTTGTTGCGGATCGCATGCACGATCTCCTGGCTAGAGCGCTCCTCGACGCTGATCGACAGCTTCGGATGATGCGGCAGGTAATCGGCCAGCGCATCGGGCAGGTATTCGCTCAGCGACGCCGTGTTGCACAGCAGCCGGATATGCCCGCGCAGCCCCTGGCCGTATTGCTGCAGTTCGCCGCGCATGTGGTCGATCTGCTGCAGCACGGTGCGCGCGTGGTGTTCGAGCGCGCGGCCCGCGTCGGTGGCCTGCGCGCCCGACTTGGTCCGGTGCAGCAGCGGCACGCCGAGCTCGTCCTCCATGCCGCGGATGCGCTCGCTCGCGGCCTGCAGCGTGATGTGGGTCCGCTCGGCGCCGCTCGTGATCGTGCCGGCCTCGCAGATGTTCAGGAAGAGCCGCAGGTCGGTCAGGTCGAAACGCATGATGGGTGGGGCGATCGTATTGGAATGGCCGATAAGTTAGCAGGGAACCGCGGCCGGGGTCTCAGGCGCAGCTTGAGGCCCGATTCGCCGGTTCCGCATTTTCGGGGCGCGATCGATGGCGGATCATGGCCGCACATCAACCGGGGAGCCTGTCATGCAGATCGATCCGTCGTGGGGCGTGTCGTTCAAGATCGCGTTGCACATGCTGTTCCTGTGCATCGGCATCGCGTGGGCCTGTTCCGAACTCGCCGCGTGGTTGCGCTGAACGTCGCGGCGATCGCCGCCTCGCGCCTATTGAAACAAATTCGTCATAGTGTCCCGAGACGAAAATTCTTCCGCTTTCGTGCAAAAAGACCATCAAGTTTTCCTGAATCGGACCGTATTACCGGTAGCGAATGCCGGCCGGCATCCGGTTCGTGATCGTTTGTCATCATTGTTTGCATCCGGTTACACGTCGGCCGTTCCGTTTTTGAGATGCTTGAAAGATTGTCAAACCGGAGTCGGATCGTCCATGAAAACGCGCGAGATTCACCGCAACGCGGCGTGGCTGCCAGGCTTGGCCGCCGTGCTCGTCATGGCCGGTTGTGCAAGCACGCAGTCCGTTCCGCCGAGCGACACGCTGGCGGGACAGTCGTCGCCGTCGAGCCAGCTCGCCGCTGCGCCGTCGGCCGCCACCCCGCCGCCGGCGCCGATTCTCATCGCGCAGAAGTACGTCGTGAAGCGCGGCGACACGCTGACGGGCATCGCGTCCGCGAACGGCTGCAGCATTGCCGACCTGCGCACCTGGAACAAGCTGGGCGCGAACGGCAGGCTGCGCATGGGGCAAGCGCTGCGCATCGTCAAGCAGCAGCCGTTGCCTGCGCCGGGCGCGGCCGGCACGCAGGGGGCCGCATCGTCGGCGTCGGGCAATGGCGCAGCGGGCAACCCGGCTGCCACGCAGACCACCGCGTCGAGCGCGAGCGACCGTCAGGTCGTCAAGGAAACGAAGCGGCATGCGGGCGGCGTCGCGCTCAAGTGGCCCGCGAGCGGCAAGATCGTCGACGGGTTCCGGCCGGGGCAGAATCGCGGGATCCAGATCGCCGGACGGCCGGGCGACCCGGTCCGTGCCGCGGCCGACGGCCGCGTGATGTACGCGGGCACCGGCCTGAACGACTACGGCAGCCTGATCATCGTCCAGCACAACGCGGATTTCCTGACCGCCTATGCACACAATCGCAAGCTGCTCGTGAAGACGGGCGACATCGTGCGCCAGGGCGACGAGATCGCCGAGATGGGCGACCTCGACAATTCGCGTGTCGCGCTGCTGTTCGAAGTGCGACGCGACGGCAAGCCGGTCAATCCGATGCCGTACCTGCCTTCGTCGCAAGGGTGAAGCAGGGCCGTTTCGCTGGAACGTCGCGGCGGTCGCTGCTACGCTAGGGTCTGTTCATGCGAGTCCCGCGCTTCGCGGGGCCGACGGTCGTCTTTCGGGGATGCGCGGCGAATGCCGTCGCGGGCCGGCTGTCGGCGTGATCGGGTGCGCTGCTTCACTGCATGCCCGAGCTGCTTCGTGCCACCGATTCCGACAGAACTCACGACATTCATGGAACACTCTCCGACACGCCGCACGCTGTTGCTTGCCGCCGTTGCCGCGCCGTTCGTCGCCGCGTGCACGTCCGCGCCGGTCGCCGACCAGGGGCGCGCCCATACCGCCCAGGCTGAATTGGCCGCGCTCGAGAAGGCCTCGAATGGCCGGCTCGGCGTCGCGGCGCTCGATACGTCGAACGGCGTACGCATCGCTCACCATGCGCGCGAGCGCTTCCCGCTGTGCGGCACCTATGCAGTCGTCGCGGCCGCCGCGATGCTCGCACGTGGCTCGCTCGACGCGTCGCTGCTGCCGCGCCGCATCCTGTACCGCCGCTATGAAATCGTGTCGGGCTCGCCGATCACGGAAAGCCACGTCGACACGGGCATGACCATCGAGCAGCTTTGCGTGGCGATGCTGCAGTCGGGCGACAAGGGCGCCGGCAACCTGCTGATGGGCGTGCTCGGCGGCCCGCAGGCCGTCACGTCGTTTGCGCGCGAGAGCGGCGCCACGTCGTTCCGCCTCGATCACTGGGAACCCGAACTGAACAACGCGGCGCCCGACGACGAACGCGACACGTCGACACCGGTCGAGATGGTCGATACGCTGCAGCGGCTGCTGCTCGGCAACACGCTGCAGGAGCCGCAGCGCACGCAACTGACGGAATGGATGGTCGGCGGCGCGCGCGGCGCGACCGGCATCGCGGCGGGTGTACCGCCCGGCTGGCGCATCGCGGACAAGGCCGGCACGGGCGGTTACGGCACGACGACCGACGTCGCGGTGCTGTGGCCGCCGGCGCGTGCGCCGATCGTGATGGCCGTGTCGTTCACGCAGCCGCAGGCCGCCGCGGCGGCCCGCGCGGACGTCGTCGCGTCGGCGGCGCGCATCGTGGCGGGCGCGCTCACCGCGACGGCCTGAGCGTCCCGCGCCTCGCGCAAAGCCGGCGTTTGGCTTATCGTGTCGGACAGCGCGCGCCAGTATTGGCGCGCGGTCCTTCCGCGCCGTTTTTCCGTTTGCCTTCTCCATGCGCCGACTTCCGCCCCTGCACGCGCTGCAGATCTTCTCGACGGTGGCTCGCCACCGCAGTTTCACGCGCGCGGCCGAGCAGCTGTGCATCACGCAGGGTGCGGTAAGCCGGCAGATCCAGACGCTCGAGGCGCATTACGGTTTTCCGCTGTTCAAGCGGCATGCGAAGGGCCTCACGCTGACGGCGGAGGGCGAGCAGTTGCTGCCGGTGGTCAACGAGAGCTTTGCGAGGATCGAAGACATTTCGATGAGGCTCACGCGGCAGCGCACCGATCTTGCGCTGAAGGTGCCGACCTGCGTGATGCGCTGGATGCTGCCGCGCATCATGCGCTTCCAGGGCGAGCATCCTGATCTCCATGTGCAGATCACGACCGCGTGGCAGCACGTCGTCGATTTCTCGACCGAGCCGTTCGATGCGGCGGTCGTCTACGGCACGTCGCCGGGCGCCGGCGTGTTCGCGCTGCCGCTGTTCGACGAACGGCTGACGCCCGTCTGCGCGCCCGAATTGCGGCAGACGTCGCCGCTCGACACGATCGGCGATCTTGCCCGTCATACGCTGCTGCATCCGACCCGCGACCATCGCGACTGGCGCGCGTGGCTCGAACATGCGGGCGAGCGCAGTGTCGATCCCGCGCGCGGGCCGACGTTCGACACGCTCGACCTCGCGACGAATGCGGCGATGCAGGGCTTCGGTGTCGCGATCGGCGACGTGACGCTCGTCGACGACGACGTCAGCGCGCGCCGGCTCGAACGGCCGTTCGACGTCGTGCTCGAGACGGGCGCGCGCTACTTCTTCGTCTATCCGGAGAACCTCGGCAACCAGCAGAAGATCCGCGCGTTCAGCGACTGGATCGCGCGCCATCGCGATTGACCGGCGACGCGCGTGCGTGCGCCGGCGAACGGCTTTACTGGTACGTGACGACGGCGATCATCGGTGCCTGGTTGTTGCCCGGACGGTTCGGTAAAACGATTGCGCGCGAAGCCTGAGTAAAGGTCGTGGTCTTGATGGCCTGCTGGCTCGCGGCGTCGACGAACGCGATCTGGCCGGAGGCCGGGCGCGGGCAGTCGGGGCGCACACCCGCATGCGCTATGTCGGCCGCGTCGAGTGCGAACGAGCAAGGCGGTTCGACGATCATGCCGGTGAAGTGGATGATGCCGGACGCGCCGGCGGCGAAGGACGAGGACATGCCCAGAAGCGAGGCAGCCAGGACGAACGAGGCGGCGAACAGGCGATGCTTCATGACAGGCTCCAGAGAGGAAGCGCGTCGCAGCGGGGCCGCTCGGGTGGCAGTCCGTCAACGCTGCGATGCTAAGTGCGTAAACGGCAAATCCATCTGTTCCCTTGAATGAAAAAATCGCAATTTTTGGATAAAAGCAAATGACGCGGCAATGCTGAATTCAATGTATGCCGTATTTGCGAGATAACAAGTTCGGGTAAAGCCGGTGTAGTACGCTCAACGGAAGTGCGCTTGTCCAACGCGGGTCGTCATAGCAGGTCGTTGCGGGATCAACGAATTGATGCGTGGATGAAGCGATGCACGGGCGAATGGCCATGCGCCAAAAGAAAACGGCCGCTCGTGAATGAGCGGCCGTTTTTACACGGAGCGGCGTGACGGTGCGGTCAGCCTGCGCGCTTGCGCACCGCGCCCACGATCACGAGCAGCACGATCGCGCCGATGATCGATGCGATCCAGCCTGCACCCTGGCCCGGCGCATACCAGCCCGCGGCGCGGCCGACGTAACCTGCGACGAGCGAGCCGATGACGCCGAGCGCGATGGTCATCAGGATGCCCATCTTGTCGTCGCCGGGCTTGAGCGCGCGGGCGAGGAGGCCGACGATGAGCCCGACCACCAGGGTTTCGATGAGTTGCAGCATGAACGCCTCCCTATTGCTGTTGAGTTGTTGACGAAACGAAGTTGACCCGTGCGGCGCACAAGGGTTCCATGCGCGGCAGGGCGGCGCGTGGCGTGCCGAGTATCGCACGCCGGCACGGCGCGCAGATGTCAGGCCGCCGGCGCGCCCGCCACCGGGTCGAGACGGCGATAGCCTTCGGTCGCGTTCAGCAGCGTGCGCGTGTAGTCGCGCGCCACCTGCCCGGCGCGCACGTCCTCGATTCGGAGCTGCTCGACGATCTCGCCATGCTGCATCACAGCGACGCGCTGGCACAGGAAGCCGATCACCGCGAGGTTGTGGCTGACGAGGATCATCGTCAGGTTGCGTTCACGATGCAGGCGGCGCAGCAGGTTCAGGATTTCGGCCTGCACCGACACGTCGAGCGCGGACGTCGGCTCGTCGAGCAGCAGGACGCGCGGCTCGACGATCAGCGCGCGCGCGATCGCGACGCGCTGCCGCTGGCCGCCCGACAACTGGTGCGGATAGCGGAACCGGAACGCGGGGCCGAGGCCGACTTCGGACAGCGCGCGGGCGATGCGCGCATCGGTGTCGCCCATGCCATGGATCGACAGCGGCTCGCGCAGCGTCTGGTCGACCGTGAAGCGCGGATGCAGCGACGCATACGGATCCTGGAACACCATCTGCACGTGACGGCGAAAGGCGCGATCGGGTGTGCCGCCCACCAGCCGGCCGTCGATCGACAGGCTGCCGGACGCGAGCGGCACGAGCCCCGTCAGCGCGCGCAGCAGCGTCGACTTGCCGGAACCCGATTCACCGACGAGCCCGAACACTTCGCCGTCGCGCACCGCGAAGCTCGCGTCGCGCACGGCATCGACGTGACCCGTGCGGGTGGGAAAGCGAATCGAGACGTGGTCGACGTCGATCATCGTGCGGCCTCCTGTCGATCGGCGGGCGTGCCGGCGTGCGGTGCGGGCCCGAGCCACGCCGGATCGCGCCGCAGCACGGGCAGTTCGTCCGGCGGGTTCGCAAGCGGCGGGTTCGCCGCGAGCAGCCCGCGCGTATAGGGATGGGATGCGTCGCGCAGGTCGCGCGCGGCGCAGGTTTCGACCACGCGGCCCGCGTACATCACCGCGACGCGATCGCAGAACGACATCACGAGCGGCAGGTCGTGGCTGATGAACATCAGGCCCGTGTCATGCCGCGCGATCATTGCGTCGAGCACGGCGAGCACCTGCATCGACACGGCGACGTCGAGCGCGGAAGTCGGCTCGTCGGCGATCAGCAGGCGCGGGCCGGTCGACACCATCATCGCGATCATCACGCGCTGGCCCATGCCGCCCGACAGCTCGTGCGGATACGCATCGGCGACGCGTGCGGGGTCGCGGATCTGCACGGCCGCGAGCGCGTCGACGATCCGTTCGCGCAGCGCGCGGCCGCGCAGGCCCGGCTCGTGCAGCCGGAACGCTTCGCCCATCTGCTTCGCGACCGTCATCACCGGGTTCAGCGAATATTTCGGGTCCTGCAGGATCATGCCCATCTGGCTGCCGCACAACCGCCGGCGTTCGCCCGGCGGCATTGCGAGCAGGTCGTAGCCCGCGAAGCGCATCGTGCGTGCCGACCAGCGCGCGGCGTCGGGCAGCAGGCCGAGCAGCGCGCGGCCCGTCAGCGACTTGCCGGAGCCCGATTCGCCGACGATGCCGAGCCGCTCGCCAGGGGCGAGGGTCAACGACAGGTCGCGCACGGCATCGGTGACGGTGCCGTCGTGCCCGCGAAAGCCGATTTTCAGGCCGTCGATTTCACAGAGCGGCGCGGGCGAGGGGGCGGAGTTCAGTGGCATGTCACGCTCCATGACGCGGATCGAAGACGTCGCGCAGCCCGTCGCCGAGCAGGTTGAACGCGAGGCTCACGAGCAGGATCGCCGCGCCGGGCAGCGTGGCGACCCACCACGCGTCGAGCAGCACGTTGCGGCCCGACGCGACCATGAAGCCCCACTCGGGGCTCGGCGGCTGCGCGCCGAGGCCGAGGAAGCCGAGGCCCGCGACGGTCAGGATGATGCCGGCCATGTCGAGCGTCGCGCGCACGATCACCGACGACATGCACATCGGCATGATGTAGCGCAGCAGGATGCGCGGGCCCGACGCGCCCTGCAGCCGCGCGGCGTGGATGTAGTCGGCCTGGGCGATGCGGATCGTCTCCGCGCGCGCGAGCCGCGCATAGGCGGGCCACGCGGTGATCGAGATCGCGACGACCGCGTTGATTACGCCGGGCCCGAGCGCGGCCGCGAACGCGAGCGCAAGGACGATCTTCGGGAACGCGAGCGCGACGTCGGTGACGCGCATCAGCACGCTGTCGACGAAGCCGCCGCAATAGCCGGCCGTCGTGCCGATCAGGAGGCCGATCGGCACGACGATCACGACGACGAGCATCGCGATGCCGAGCGTGAGGCGCGAACCGGCGATCAACCGCGAAAGGATGTCGCGGCCGAGCTGGTCGGTGCCGAGCCAGTGCGACGGCGAGCCAGGCGGCAGCAGCCGGTCGGACAGCACCTGGCGCAGCGGATCGTGCGGCATGATCAGCGGACCGACGATCGCGACGACGATCAGCGCGACGAGAATCGCGAGCCCGAACAGGTTGAGCGGATTCGCGGCGAAACGACGCCAGCGTCGGTACGCGAGGCCGAGCGCGGCCTGCGAGCGCGACGCGGGCGCATCGGAGAGAAGCCACGCGCGCAGCGTGAGGCGCTCGGCGTTCATGAATGGACGACCTTCGGCATGGGCGATGAAAGAAGCGGAGTGGAAGCGGTCATGACGTGGCGGCCCTCAGCGCGCACGCGGATCGAACACGCGGTACAGCGCGTCGGTCAGCAGGTTGACGGTGATGAACATCGCGCCGATCACGAGCGTCGCGCCGAGCACCGCGTTCATGTCGGCGTTCAGCAGCGCGCCGGTCAGGTATGAGCCGAGCCCGGGCCACGCGAACACGATCTCGGTCAGCACCGAGCCTTCGAGCAGGTTGCTGTACGTGAGCGCGATCACGGTGAGCAGCGGCACCATGATGTTGCCGAACGCATGCCGCCAGATCACGCGCCGTTCCGACAAGCCCTTCGCGCGCGCCGTGACGATGTACTCCTGGCTCAGCTGGTCGAGCATGAACGAGCGCGTCATCCGGCTCAGGTACGCGACGGAGTAGTAGCCGAGGATCGCGGCCGGCAGCGCGATATGCGACACCGCGTTGCGGAACACATCCCACTCGCCCGCGAGCGCCGCGTCGATCAGCAGGCTGCCCGTGCGCGCGTCGACCATCCCGTCGTACACGGGATCGAGCCGGCCGGGCCCGCCGACCCAGTGCAGCCGCGCGTAGAAGAGCAGCAGCCCCATCAGCCCGAGCCAGAACACCGGCACGGAATTGCCGATCAGCCCGACGAAGCGCGCGATGTGGTCGATCGGCCGGTTGTGCTTCACGGCGGCCGCGACGCCGAGCGGCACGCCGATCGCGATGCCGACCAGCGTCGCGATCGTCGCGAGTTCGAGCGTGGCCGGGAACACGCGCCTGATGTCGTCGAGCACGGGGTTCGCGGTCAGCAGCGACATGCCGAGATTGCCGTGCAGCACGTCGCGCGCATAGATCAGGAATTGCGTGACGAGCGGCTTGTCGAGCCCGAGCGCGATGCGCTCGGCCGCGTACGCCTCGGCCGACGCGCGATCGCCGAGGATCGCGAGCACGGGATCGATCGGCACCTTGCGGCCGATCACGAACGTCAGCGCGAGCAGCCCCGCGAACGTGACGGCGAGCGTGAGCGCCCAGCGCAGCACGCGCAGGGCCCAGCGCACGGCCGGGCGCCGCGCGGGCAGCGTGCGCAGTGCTTCGAGGGAGGAGGCGGGAGTCGACATGCGGCGAATCTCATTGCTTCTTCAGGTTGCGGTACGACACGAGATCGTTGATCGGCCCGACTTCGAGCCCGCTCACGCCGGGCCGCGTCGCGACCTGCGCGACTTTCTCGAACATGATCACGAACGGCGAGCGCGCGAGCATTTCCTTCTGCATCGCCTGGTACCGTTGCGCGCGTTTCGCGGTGGTCGGTTCGGCGAGCGCGGTGTCGGTTTCCTTCGTCAGTTGCGGGATGTCCCAGCTGTTGCGCCAGGCCAGCATTTTATAGCTCGACTTGTCGGAATTGTCCGGGTTCCATGCAAAACCCTGCGCGTTGCTGTGCGGGTCGATGTAGTCGGCCGACCATTCGCCGATGTAGATGTCGTGCTGGCGCGCACGGTATTTCGCGAGCGTCTGCTTGTTGTCGCCGGGGATCAGCTGCACCTTGATGCCCGCCTGCGCGAAGTTCGCCTGCACGGCCTGCGCGATCTCCGTGTACGGATAGTCGTTGCGCACGTCCATCGTCACGGAAAAGCCGTTCGGCACGCCGGCCTTCGCGAGCAGTGCCTTCGCCTTCGCGACGTCGAGCTTGTACGGATTCGCGTTCAGCGTGCCGAGGAAGCCTTCGGGCAGGAAGGTCTGGTGCACCTTGTAGGTCGTCTTCACCACGTTGCCCTGGATGCCCGCATAGTCGACCAGCCATTTCAGCGCTTCCTGTACCTCCGGTTTCGCGAGCGTCGGGTTCTTCGTGTTCAGGCCGAGATACAGCAACGTCGCCTGCGGCGAGGCCGACACCTTCGCCTTGCCGGATTTCACGACCGACGCCAGATCGTCGGGGCTCAGGTCTCGCGCCGCGTCGACATCGCCGTTTTCCAGCAACAGGCGCTGGCTGGCGGCTTCGGGCACGTGGCGCAGCACGATGCGCTTCATCGCGAGCGGCAACCGGTAGCCGTCGAAGCGTTGCAGCACGACGCTGTCGCCGGCCGTCCATTTCACGAGCTTGTAGCCGCCGGAGCCGGCCTCGTTGGTCTTCAGCCATGCGTTGCCGAAGTCGTTGCCCTGCTGGTGCGACAGCAGCAGCTTCTTGTCGACCACCGATGCGGGCCACGAGCCGAGCACGTTCAGCACGAAGGTTGGTGCGTACTTCTGGTCGGTCGTGACCGATACCGTGAGGTCGTCGAGCTTCTTCACATTGGCGACGACGTTCGCCTTCGTGAGCCCGATGCCGGTGAGCACTGCGGCCGGGCCCTTGTCGAGCAGCACCGCGCGCTGGATCGACCAGGCGACGTCGTCGGCCGTCAGCGGGTTGCCCGAGTGGAACTTGAGGCCGGGGCGCAGCTTGAACGTATAGGTCAGCCCGTCGGTGCTCACCGTCCACGACTGCGCGACGTCGCCGTTGAATTTCGACGGATCGCGCAGATCGACGCGCACGAGCCGGTCGTACGTGTTCGCGACGTATTCCTCCGGCACCAGCTCGTAGATCTCGCCCGGGTCCAGCGTCGTGAATTCGTCGAGCAGCGTGGCCATCACGAACATGTCCTTCGGCGTTTCCGCACGCGCGGCGGAAAGCGGAACGGCGGCGAGAACGGACGCGGCGGCCAGCGCCGCGACGAGCCGGGATGTCAGCAATTTCATGTGCGCTCCATCTGTCGTTGAGATCGTTGAAGTCGTCGAACGTGAACGGTGAAGGGGAATGCGTCGGGCCATCACATCAGGTGCCACGGGCCGCTGTCGGCATTGTCGATCTGCGGCAGCGCGCGCGAGCCCGGTAATTCGTAGTGCCACCACTCGCTGTCGATGTGCACGAAGCCGGCCGCGTGCATCACGCCGAGCAGCAGCAGGCGGTTATGCTGCACGGCTGCCGGCAGCCCCGCATGGAAGTGGCCCGACTCGGCGACCATCTCGTCGAAGCCGGTACCCATGTCGAGCGGCTCGCCCGCCGCGCCGACGAGCGTCAGGTCGAGCGCGGTGCCGCGGCTGTGATTCGAGCCGCGGCCGAGATCGGCGATGAAGTTCGGATCGGGCAGGAAATCCCACAGCACCTGCTGCGCCTGCGGAGGCCGGTACGCGTCGTAGATGCGCAGCGTGAAGCCGGCTTGCGCCGCGATGTTCACCGCGCGGCGCAATGCGGCTTCGGCCGGCTCCAGCAGTAGACAGTGCGCGCGGCGGTAGATCGGCTTGCCGGTCAGGTTGCGGTCGGTCGCGTAGACGAGATCGATGTCGACGCGATGCGTGGCGGACGTGATTTCAACGAGGCGGTGAGCGTTCATCGGCGGTTTGGAGGGCACTCGCATTCAGGATTCGAATTGATCGAACGTGTGCTGCAGTTCGCGGTTGCGCGCGACGCGCCGGTCGATCGCCGGACCGAGGCGGTCGACCACGGCCGTGATCAGCAGGTTGAACAGGCAAGTGAGCGGCGCGAGCGAATCCCAGAACTGGCCGACGTCGGTCTTCACCTGCAGCAGGTCGGCCGGCCAGTCGCGCGCCCACGGGCACGAGAGATCGGTGACCAGCGCGAACGGTTGCCCGCGCTCGGCGGCCGCCTGGCAATAGCGGCGCGCGCTGCGCGAATACGCGCGTGTATCGGTGACGATGCAGTACGGCCGCTCGAATTCGGAGTTCAGCGAATCGACGTACGAGCCCGACTGGCCGTCCGAATAGAACACGCGCGGGCGCAGGTATTCGAGGTAGCTGCTGAACGCGTTGCTGATCCCGCGCGTCGACTGGATGCCGACGATGAACACGGCGTCCGCATGCGCGATCCGGTCGGCCACCTGCGCGAACACCGGGCCTTCGGCGAGCCGGTACACATGGCGGATCGCGTCGAGCTCGCGCTCGAGCGACGACGCGAGCGGACCCTCGCGGCGGTTGCCGTCGGGTTCGGCCGGTTGCGTGCCGGTGGCGCGTCGGTATTCGTCGAGCCGGTCGGTGATCATCCACGGGCGGTCGCCGCCGCCGCGCAGCTCGCGTTTCAGGTCGTCGAGGTTGCGATAGCCGACGCTGCGCAGGAAGCGCCCGACCGAGATGCCGCTGGTGCCGGCCTGCTGCGCGATCTGGTCGGCCGTCTCGAGCCCGAGCCGGTCGAGGTTCGCGAGCATGTAGCTCGCGATGCGCTTGGCCGTCGGCGTCAGCTCGGCATAGCGGGATTCGACGGTACGGGCAAACGCGCAGGTCATCGGCTGTTAGATCGTTGTCGTCTGGTGAGCGAATGTCATCCATCTAACAAAGCCAAAATCATCCGCGCCAGCGGATAAAAACTATGGTGTGAGGATAGGTGATAGGGGCGAAAGGGGACGGTGGCGGGGAGGGCAAATGTCCGTTTCCGCTCCATTCGATCAGTTATCCAAATCGAATGGATGGCATAACAACCGTGTCCGGTCGCATTTCCACCTTCACCTGACACGACCGATTCATCGGCGTCGGCCGCCTGCATCCCGCACCTCATCGCGCCTCAATCATTACAAAATTAAAGCGAATCAGATTAACTCATTAATTCAGGTTAATAATTCATTTAATTTTTGGATGGATGTGTATTTAACTTGCGTCACGGGATGTTCGATTTTCGATAATCCGAAAAACGGCATGTGTTCCGTAATGAAAATTCACTCAATCGCAGGCATGAAGAGGAAATCATGACGAATCTTTCTCGACGCAAGATGCTGGCTGGAACAGCCGGCGCCATTGCCGCGGCGGGTATCGCCGTATCGGCCAAGGCTGCCTCGTTCGGTAATCCGGACCGCCCGCCGGAAGGCGCGGTGAATGCGCGCAACCGCCAGAGCCTGACCGACCCGGGGCCCAAAAACCCGGCAATCGCAAATCAATTCCCGTCCTTTCAGGATCCGCCGGCTACCGATATCAACGGCATGCCGTTATTCTGGGCCTCGTTCAATAATGCCCATAAACGCATTCAAAATGGCGGATGGGCACGCGAAGTCACGCAGGACGATTTTGCGATTTCCGAGACCATTTCCGGCGTCAACATGCGCCTCACACGCGGCGGCATTCGCGAGATGCACTGGCACCAGCAGGCCGAGTGGGCCATCATGCTCGACGGCCGCTGCCGGATCACGGTGCTCGACGAACTCGGCCGGCCATCGGTGCAGGACGTGAAGACCGGCGATCTCTGGTATTTCCCGCCCGGCCTGCCGCATTCGCTGCAGGGCCTCGGCACCGACGGCGCCGAATTCCTGCTCGCGTTCGATAACGGCCGCGCGTCCGAATTCAACACGCTGCTGCTGACCGACTGGGTCGCGCACACGCCGCCCGACGTGCTTGCGCTCAACTTCGGCGTGCCGGCCGACGCGTTCAAGAACATTCCGCTCGACAACCTGTGGATCTTCCAGGGCGACGAACCGGGCCCGCTCGCGGAAGCGCAGCGCGCGTCGGCGTCGTCGGCCGGGGCGCCGCCGCATCCGTTCGTCTTCTCGCTCGGCGACATGAAGCCGGTCAGGAAGACCCGCGGCGGCGAGGTTCGGATCGCGGACAGCACGAACTTCAACGTGTCGACCACGGTCGCGGCGGCGCTCGTCACCGTGCATCCGGGCGGCATGCGCGAGCTGCACTGGCACCCGAACGCGGACGAATGGCAGTACTACCTGCAGGGCGAGGCACGGATGACCGTGTTCGACACGGGGCCGAAGGCGCAGACGGCCGACTTCCGCGCGGGCGACGTCGGCTACGTGAAGAAGAGCCTCGGGCACTACGTGCAGAACACCGGCAGCACCGATCTGGTGTTCCTCGAGATCTTCAAGACCGACCGCTATGCGGAAGTGTCGCTGTCCGACTGGCTCGCACATACGCCGCCGCAGCTCGTCGAAGCGCACCTGAACGTCGCGCCGGACGTGATCGCGCAGTTTCCGCGCAACCGTCCCGACGTCGTGCCGCTGTAACGCCGCCGCCTCGGCCGGCAGGCGGCATGCCGGCCAAGGCGCCCGAATTTCAGGAATCCTTCTTCATTCGAACGGAACCTCACCATGATTCCCGTCACGAGCAAACCCGCCGGCGGCTTCGCGCTGCCGGACTTGTCGACCGCGCACACCGACGGCGCGGCGCGCGCCGCGCTGGAAGGGCGCCGCACCGGCGTCGCCGCGCTGCTGCCGTTCGTCGGCCCCGCCGTGATCGCGTCGATCGGCTACATGGATCCTGGCAACTTCGCGACCAACATCCAGGCCGGCGCCGCGTACGGCTACCGGCTGCTGTGGGTCGTGCTGGCCGCGAACGCGATCGCGATGCTGTTCCAGGCGATGTCCGCGAAGCTGGGCATCGTGACCGGCCGCAATCTCGCGGAGCTGTGCCGCGACCGCTTTCCCGCGCCGGTCGTGTGGGGGATGTGGGTCGCGTCCGAGGTCGCCGCGATGGCGACCGACCTCGCCGAATTCCTCGGCGGCGCGCTCGCATTCGGGCTGTTGTGCCACCTGTCGCTGTTGGCGGGGATGATCGCGACGGCGCTCGCGACCTGCGCGATCCTCGCGCTTGAAAAGCGCGGCTTCCGGCCGCTGGAAGCCGCGATCGCGACGCTGGTCGGCGTGATCGGCGCGTGCTATCTCGGCGAGCTGCTGATCGCGCCGCAAGATTGGTATGCGGCCGCGTTTCACCTGGTCGTCCCGCAGATTCCGGACCACGCGGCGCTGACGATCGCGGTCGGGATCATCGGCGCGACGATCATGCCGCACACGCTGTATCTGCATTCGGGTCTCACGCAGGATCGCAATGCGCCGCGCGACGACGCGGAGCGGCGGCGGCTCGTGCGTTTCTCGAACCGCGAGGTCGTCGTCGCGCTCGGGCTGGCCGGGTTCGTGAATCTCGCGATGGTGATGATGGCGTCGTCGGCGTTTCACGCGAGCGCGCCGGGCATGACCGACATCGGCGACGCGTATCACACGCTGATCCCGGTGCTCGGGCCGGCGGCCGGCGCGCTGTTTCTCGTCGCGCTGCTGACGTCGGGCGTGTCGAGTTCGGTGGTCGGCACGATGGCCGGGCAGGTCGTGATGCAGGGCTTCATCCACCGCCGCATGCCGGTCTGGGTGCGGCGCGCGGTGACGGTCGTGCCCGCGTTCGCGGTGGTCGCGCTCGGCTGCGACGTCACGCGTGCAATGGTCGCGAGCCAGGTCGTGCTGAGTTTCGTGCTGCCGCTGCCGATGATCGCGCTGCTGTTGCTGTCGGCGCGCGCGGACGTGATGGGTGCCTACGCGATGCGGCTGCCGCTGCGGGTCGTCGCGGGGGCGGCGACGGTCGTGATCGTCGGGTTGAATGCGTACCTGGTGTGGGCGGCCTTCAATTGAACGGCAGCGGGCCGGCAGCCTACTGCTGCATGTCCGGCGCCTCGCGAAGCCGCCGGATGTTGTCCCACAGCCATTGGAACATGGTCTGGTACACGCCGGCCGT
Organism: Burkholderia sp. AU33423; assembly: GCF_002223135.1. Lineage (NCBI taxonomy): Bacteria > Pseudomonadati > Pseudomonadota > Betaproteobacteria > Burkholderiales > Burkholderiaceae > Burkholderia > Burkholderia sp. AU33423. The sequence continues at coordinate 1,987,550 of NZ_NKFH01000007.1, read as the reverse complement.
GGTCATGTCATGCAGCACGATCTTCTTGCGTGCCAGCGGGCCGAAGCGGTTCAGTTCGGCGAGCGTCTGCTCGTACGTATGCGTGGTGTCGATGAACAGCAGGTCGGATGCCAGCGGCTCCATCGCCAGATCGTCGGCGATCCTGAATTCGAAGTCGACCGACAGGTCTCGCGCGGCCTGCTCCAGTTCGTGCCGGATGCGGAAGTGCTCGTCGGAGATGTCGACCGACACGCGAAGCGACTTCGGTGGTGGGCGCCATCGCCAGGACCCGCCGGCCCCCACGGCGCCGGCCATTGTAGATCGCCGGCCGTCGCCCGGCACGGCGCGGGCGCGTCGGTCGCGGCGATTACCCGCGCGCCGGCAGGGCCGGCCGCGCGGGCAGCCCCGATTACTTCGCGAGCGTGCGGTATGACACGAGGTCGTTGATCGGCCCGATTTCCGGCCCGGTCACGCCGGGGCGCGTCGCGACCTGCACGACCTTCTCGAACATGATGATGAACGGCGAGTTCGCGAGCACGGCCTTCTGCAGCGCTTCGTAACGCTGCGCGCGCTTCGCGGGCGACGGCTCGACGAGCGCGGCCTCGGTGTCCTTCGTCAGTTGCGGAATGTCCCAGCTGTTGCGCCACGCGAGCATCTTCGTCGGCGACTGGTCGGAGTTGTCCGGATTCCACGCGAAGCCGCGCGCATTGCTGTTCGGGTCCATGTAGTCGGGCGACCACTCGCCGACGAAGATGTCGTGCTGGCGCGCGCGATACTTGCCGATCGCCTGCTTCGCATCGCCCGGAATCAGCTTCACGCGGATGCCGCCCTGCGCGAAGTTCGCCTGCAGCGCCTGCGCGATCTCGAGGTACGGATAGTCGTTCGGCATGTCCATCGTCACGTCGAAGCCGTTCGGCAAGCCGGCCTTGGCGAGCAGCGCCTTCGCCTTCGCGACGTCCTGCTTGTACGGCCGCGCGTTCGACGCGCCGAGGAAGCCTTCGGGCAGGAAGGTTTCATGCACTTTGTAGGTCGTGCTGACGATGTTGCGCTGGATGCCGTCGTAGTCGACGAGCCATTTCATCGCCTGCTGCACCTCGGGCTTCGCGAGGTTCGGGTTCTTCGTGTTCAGGCTCAGGTACAGCAGCGCGGACACCGGCCACGACGTGACCTTGATCTTGCCGGCCTTCGTCAGCGCGGCGAGGCTGTCGGGGCTCAGGTTGCGCGCGGCGTCGGCGTCGCCGTTCTCCAGCAACAGCCGTTGCGCGGATGCTTCGGGCACGTGACGCAGCACCACGCGCTTCATCGGGTACGGCGTGCGGTATTTCTCGAAGCGCTGCAGCACGATGGTCTCGTTGGGCGTCCACTTGACGAGCTGGTACGGGCCCGAGCCCGCGTCGTTGGTCCGCAGCCACGCGCTCCCGAAATCGTTGCCTTGCTGATGCGACAGCAGCAGCTTCTTGTCGAAGACCGATGCCGGGCACGCGCTCAGCACGTTGAGCACGAAGCTCGGTGCGTACTTGCGGTCGGTTTCGAGCACGACGGTCTGCGGATCGACCACGCGCACCTTCTGCATCACGTTCGCCTTCGTGAGGCCGAGATCGGCGAGCACGCCGGCCGGCCCCTTGTCGAGCAGGATGGTGCGCTGCAGCGACCACGCGACGTCGTCGGCGGTCACCGGGTTGCCGGAGTGGAACGTGAGGCCGGGGCGCAGTTTGAACGTGTAGGTCACGCCGTCGGCGCCGACCGTCCACGATTGCGCGATCTGCCCGTCGAAGCGCGTCGGGTCCTTCAGGTCGACGCGCACCAGGCGTTCGTAGGTGTTCGCGACGTATTCGGATGGCACCAGCTCGTAGATCCCGCTCGGGTCGAGGGTCGTGAATTCGCCGAGCTGCGTGGCGACGACGAAGATGCCGGGCGGCGTGGCTGCCTGCGCCGGCAATGCCGGAACAAGCGCGACGAGCGCGGCGCTGACGAACAGGCGGGACAGCAGGTGCTTCATGCGGGCTCCGTTGAAAGGGAATCGTGGGTGCGATTCTCTCATCGACGGCTGCCCGGATGAAAATATTCGGCGTGCGCGCCGCCGGGGTGGCGCGCAGGAACGAGCCGGGCGGGCGCCCGGCATCGGCAGGTTTAGATCAGATCGCGCAGCGCGCGACCGCGAAGCGCATTGCTTCCTCGGCCGGCTCGTTGCCCGAGCCGCGCACGACCTTGATGACCGAACCGTTGCCCGACGGCGTCAGCGTGACGAAGTACGAGTTCGAGCCGACGGAGATATCGGTCACGCCGTTGTGCTGCGATTGCTCGGTGCCCGACAGGCGGCTGTCGAGGCAGTTGGCGACCGCGTAGGCCGGACGCTGCGACGACACGTAGATCATCGGCGCTGCACCGGAGGCGGAGCCCGAGTCGGACGAGGGAGCGGAACCGCAGGCGGCGAGCAGGGCGGCGGGAAGGAGCAGCAGGAATCGTTTCATGGTGGGTCGTCGTGTGTCTCGTATCGAGGCTGGGGCGCGGGGTAGGCGAAACGCGAAGCTTCGCGACGAAACCGCCCGGAATCGGGCCGTTTTTGACGGACGACGATGCGACAGGCGGCTGACGACGGAGTATACCCGCAGCGTTTGACGGTGTTGGGACGTTGAAACGATTCGATACAACAAGCACCCGCTACCGCATCGCGGCAGCGGGCGTTTCAGGTGATGGCGAATGGGCACTTGCCGGTGTTGTCGATCTTATTGGCCGATCTGGTGGCTGACCGCATTTTCCTGCTGGTTCAGCACGTGCTTTTCGCTCTTCGTGATGTGGCTGTGATCCTGCGCAGCCATGTCCCGCTCTTCCCGGCGGATCTTGCGGTCGTCACGGTGCAGGCGCGCGGCCTGGGCGTGCGACATGTCGCCTTCCTTCACTTCGTGATGGATCCGGCGATTCTGGTTGGCGAGGCGCTGGTTGACCGCTTCGCGGCGCGGATGCGCCTGTTGCCACGGCGTGTCGGCGAACGCGGTGCCGGTCAGTACCGACATCAGGGTCGCGGCAATCGCGAGATGGCGGGTAAGGGCTCGCATGGTGCTTTCTCCTGTCGTTGCGCTCCGGATCGTGGGCGCTTGTCCAAAAAACGCGGAGCGGGCACCGGCTGTTGACGTTTCCGCCTGTATCGATTGCAAGTCTTTATTACGTCGACGCGTTGCGGTGCGGGCCCCGGCGCGTGCAGTACGGGGCCCGACCGTCGCGCATGCGGATCAATGCGCGCCGGCCGCCGCCGCATCGGCATCGCCGCCGCCCGAGCGCACCGGTTTCGTGATCCAGATGAGCGGAATGATCGCGATGAAGATGATCGCCGACACGTAGAAGATGTCGTTCAGCCCCATCACGGCCGACTGCGAATCGACCGACGCGTTGAAGAACGCGAGTGCCGAATCGGAGCTCAGGTGCAGCATCGAACGCGTCGTGTCGACCTGCTGCGTGAAGACCGGATTGGTGACGCTCGCCTGTTCGGTGAGCCGCACGTGATGCAGGATCGTGCGGTCGTTCCATGCGTTGCTGATCAGCGACGTGCCCACCGCGCCGCAGAACGTGCGGCCGAAATTCGACAGGCCGGCGGCGGCCGGGATCTTCTCCGGCGGCAGCCCGGACAGGATGATCGACGTCAGCGGCACGAAGAACATCGCCATCGGGATGCCCTGCAGCAGCGTCGGCAAAATGAGATCCCAGCGCGACACGTCGGTGTAGAAGGTCGTGCGCATCATGAACACGACCGCGAAGCCGACGAACGCGAGCGTTGCGATGTAGCGCGGATCGGTGCGCGGCAGCAGGCGCCCCATGACCGGCGTGAGCAGGATCGCGAACACGCCGAGCGGTGCGGTGGCGAGCCCGGAATCGACCGCGCGGTAGCCGAGATAGCCCTGCATCCACTGCGGCAGCAGCACCAGCGTGCCGAAGAACATCCCGTACGCGACCGAGATCGCGATCGTGCCGCCCGCGAAATTGCGCTGCGTGAACAGCCGCAGGTCGACGATCGGGTTCGCCTCGTGAAGCTCCCATACGAGGAAGAACGCGAAGCCGATCAGCGCGACGATGCCGAGCGCGACCACGACGGGCGAGTTGAACCAGTCGAGATCCTTGCCCTTGTCGAGCATGATCTGCAGCGAGGCGACCCACAGCACGAGCAGCAACAGGCCGATCGTATCGATCGGCATGCGTTTCGTGGCCGATTCGCGGTCGCGGAACACGATCCACGTGACGGCGGCCGCGAAGAAGCCGACCGGGATGTTGATGTAGAAGATCCACGACCAGTTGTAGTCGTAGGTGATCCAGCCGCCGAGCGACGGCCCCGCGATCGGGCCGACGAGCGCCGTCATCGACCACAGCGCCAGCGCGCTCGACGATTTCTGCCGCGGCCACGCGCCGAGCAGCAGCGCCTGCGACAGCGGCGCGAGCGGCCCGGCGACCGCGCCTTGCAGGATCCGTGCGGCGAGCAGCGTCGGCAGGTTCGGCGCGATCCCGCACAGCCACGACGCGAACACGAACAGCAGGATCGACGTGACGAACAGGCGCACCTGGCCGAAGCGCTGCGTGAGCCAGCCGGTCAACGGAATCGACACCGCGTTCGCGGCCGCGAAGATCGTGATCACCCACGTGCCTTCGTCGACCGACACGCCGAGGTCGCCCGAGATCGTCGGAATGGCGACGTTCGCGATCGATGAGTCGAGCACGTTCATGAACATCGCGAGCGATACCGCGATCGTGCCGATCGCGAGGCGGCCGCCCGATAGCGGGGCTGGAGTTGACGGAGAGGACATGGGTTTCCTGCGTAAGGAGCGTGAGGGGCGGACCGGATGCGGCCCGTTGCGGCGGGCACGCGCGGCCGCGCACGCGCGCGCGAAAGCGACGCACGGACGGTGCGGCTGCTGAACGGAAGGAAGCACGGCGCGCGCGACGCGGCCCGGTGGAGGGGGCCGACGCGTGCGACGGGCTGCTCGATCGAATGCACGAAGCCGTGGCGGGCTTCGGGAGGCGGAATGCTGCCGGTCAGGAAGGCGGGACGCGCGTGACGCGCCTGCGGGCAGCGGTCAGGCGGCTGCCGTCGCGTGTGGAATGGTTTTGCATCGCGACAGGCTAACGATGTGGCGAGCCGCCATCAACACGTGCGGGCTCATTAATCGATTTCGCTTGCTGCAATAATCGCCGGGCGAACCGTGCCGATTACGGTGCGGTGCGCCAGTCGTCGAACACTTCCGCGAGGAATTCGACGAACGCGCGCACCTTGCTGTCGAGCGTCGCGCGCCGCGGATACAGCACGTGCAGCTCGACGTCGTCGGTCCGGTGCCAGTCGGGCAGCACGATTTCGAGCTCGTTCCGCTCGAGCCGGCGGGCCGTGTAGTGCGTCGAGACCAGCGCGATGCCGCCGCCGCTCGCGGCCTGGCGCAGCACCGTCACCGATTCGTTGGTGATCAGCACCGGCCGCACCGGCACGTCGGCCACTTCGCCGGCCGCATTGGTGAGCCGCAGCGTCAGGCCGGGCGCGTCGCGGCCGACGAGCAGCAGGTCGTGCTGCGCGAGATCCTGCGGCGTGGCGGGCCGACCGACGCGGTCGAGATACGCGGGGCTCGCGGCGAGCTTCGCCTGCGACCAGCCGAGCGAGCGCGCGATGTAGCTGGAGTCGGTCAGCACGCCCGCCCGCAGCGCCACGTCGAAGCCATGCTCGACCAGATCGAGCGGGTTGTTGTCGTAGATCAGCACGAGCTGGACCAGTGGGTAGCGCCGCCGAAATTCGGCCAGCGCCGGCTCCAGCTCGAACAGGCCGATCGAGTAGGGCACCAGCACGCGCAGCATGCCCTCCGGCGCCGTGCGCAGCGCGCGGGCCTGACGGTCGGCGTCGAGCAGGATGTCCTCGGCGCGCAGGCAGCGCTCGTAGTAGTCGCGTCCGGCCTCGGTGACGGATACGCGGCGCGTGGTGCGGTACAGCAGCTGGACGCCGAGATCGTCCTCGAGCTGCTTGACCTTGCGGCTCACGCGGCTGAGCGGCATGTCGAGGTGCGTGGCGGCGGCGGTGAAGTTGCCGCGCTCGACCACGCGCAGGAATATCCGGATGCTTTCGAAGTCCATACGGGGTGCTTCAGTGTTCGACCTGCGCGCATCTTACCTTTGCTGGCCGGATCCTTTCATGAAGCAGCGATTATCCCGCCCGGTGCAATAACGCATCCCGTCCGCGCCTCTTAGTGGCGGCGGCGCGGGCCCGTATGCTCGCCGCATGAAAATCGCCTTGCCCCCTCTGCCGCCGCTCGCGGCCGTGCGCACCGCGCTGCGCGACGCCCGGCCCACGCTACCGCCCGGCGCCCTCGGCTTCGCATTGCGCAACACGGCCGCGTCGCTCCTCGCGCTCTACATCGCCTTCCGGATGAATCTCGACGACCCGAAATGGGCCGCATCGACGGTATGGATCGTCGCGCAGGGCAGCCGCGGGATGGGTTTGTCGAAGAGCCAGTACCGGATTCTCGGCACCGCGATCGGCGCGGCCGTCGCGCTCGTGATGACCGGGGCCTTTGCGCAGACCCCCGAACTGTTCCTGCCGGCGCTCGCCGCGTGGATCGGCCTGTGCGCGGGCGTCGCGACCTTCCTGCGCAATTTCCGCGCATATGCGGCGGTGCTCGCGGGCTATACGGCGGCGATCATCGCGATGGACGCCGTTTCCGCGCCGCTGCACGCATTCGACATCGCGATCGCGCGCTTCCTGTACGTCGTGGTCGGCATCCTGTGCGGCGCGGCGTTCGAGACGGTGTTCGCACCCGGTTCGCCGCTGCGCGACGTGCGCAAGCGGTTCGCGAGCTATCTGCAGCGCGCGGTCGCCGTCGGCGCGGGCGCGCTGCGTCGCGAGCCGAACGGCGCGGCCGTGCACCGGCTGTTCGCAGACGCGCTCGAACTCGACACGGCGGCCGAATACGCGGCCGCCGGCGCGTCGCCGGTGCGCAGTGCGATCGGCCATCTGCGTACCGCCGTGCTCGGTGTGCTGGCCGCGCAGGCCGCCGGGCAGGCGCTGCACGAGCATGCGGTGCGCAGCGGCGACGCACCGGACCCGCTGGTCGCCGACGCCGCGCGCGTGCTCGACGGCATGGCCGCCGCGCACGAGCCGGGCGCGGAACTCGCGGCGCTGCGCGCGCGGGTGGACGACGCGGTGCGCGCCGAGGCGGCCGAACCGTCCGGCTCGGACACGTCGCGGCTGTTGACGCTCGACCGGCTGGCCGCGGTGCTGGCCGGATTCGAGCGGGCGTTCGCGGGCAAGGCGCTGGTCGACCGGGAGCGTCCGCCGGCGTCGCGCGTGCGCTATGCGTTCCACCGCGACACGGTGCTGGCCTGGCACAACGGCATCCGCGCGTTCATCGCGGTGCTGGCCGCGTCGGCGATCTGGATCGTCAGCGCGTGGCCGTCGGGCGCCGGCTTCGTCACGATCACCGGCGTGGTCTGCGCGCTGTTCTCCACGCGCCCGAACTCGGTGGGCGCAGCCATGGGCTTTCTGAAAGGCACCGCGTGCGCGGCGGTTGCGGGCGCGCTGTGCAATTTTGTGCTGCTGCCGGCGGTGTCGGGTTTCGAGATGCTTGCGTACATCCTCGGCGTGTTCATGATCGGCACCGGCATCGTGATGCGCAACCCGCGCACGGCCGGCATCGGCAGCGGCTTCTCGATCTTCTTCTGGAATTTCACGTCGCCGGACAACACGGCGCGCATCGGCGATGCCGCGTTCCTCAACTCGGCGCTCGCGACGCTGCTTGGAATCGCGTTCGGCGCGCTCGTGTTCGCGCTCTTGTTTCCCGGCGACCCCGGCACGAGCCGGCGGCGCCTGCACGGCGCGGTGCGCCGCGATCTGGCGAGCCTCGCACGCGACCCGCGCGCGTGGCCGGCCAGCGCGTGGCTGAGCCGCACGGCCGATCGCCTCGGCCGCGAACTGGGCTTCGCAGGCAGCCTGCCGCAGAGTCTCATCGAGCGCGACCTGCGCGATCTGCTCGCGGCCTGGACGATCGGCGACAGCCTGCTGGCGCTGGCCGAACTGGCGACGCGCGAGCCAGCGGCGCGCCGGGCAGTCGCGGCCGTGCGCGGGCGGATCGGGCAGGGCGATTTCGTCGGGCTCGAACGGACCTGCGACGTGGCCGCCCGTGCATTGCGGCGGCGCGTGGCCGACCTCGACAGCGACGACGGACGCGCGCTGCTGCGCGGCGTCGTGCTGGTGCGGACGATCGCGGAGGCCGCTGCTGCGCACAGCCGTTTCCTGCGCGGGCGTCTGCATTGGGCCGCGAGCGGTATGGCGTGGCTCAACTGAGCCTGCCGGGCGTCACTTCTGCAGGCCGCGGCTCGAGGGTCGGTTCGGGCCGCGTGCGCTCGATCGGGCGCGTGAATACGTTGAATTTGGCTGGAGCCGCCTGCGTCACATAAGCGAGGTAGAGAAACGCGGCGAGTAGACCCGTAGTGTCTGGCGGTAGTCGATGACGCTACGCGTCGACGTTCGTCCTTGGATTCGCGACAATCATATACACAGGCTTAACGCCTTCTCGTCACTCACCCTGACGCGTGTCCTTGCGATAGTCGGAAGGACTACTGCCGGTCCAGTGCTTGAACGCGCGGCAAAAACCGGTGGCATCGGAAAAGCCAAGATCGAACGCCAGCACTGCCACGCTCGTGTTCGAGTTCGTCAGCCGATCGACCGCGATATCCCGTCGCAGCCCATCTTTCACCTGCTGGAAATGTGTTCCTTCTTCCGCAAATCGGCGATTGAGCGTGCGAACGGAAGTATGCAGCGCCTGCGCAAGGCCCTGAATCGTCAGCGGCTGCGCGATGTTCCGCTCAAGATACTCGCGCGTTTTGGCCACAATGGAGCCATGATGAAATGCGCTGAACGTCCAGTCCCCCGGCGCGCCTTTCAGGAACGCCCATAGCTCGTGTTTCTCGCGTTTGAACAGCTCGGCACAATCCTGGTACGAGAAATAAATGCTCGTCATCCCGGCATCGAAGTGCACCGCTCCGGGGAACAGGAATGCATAGTCTTCGACGTGCCTCGGCCTGGCGAAACTGAACTCGGCCCGGTGCAGGATGATCTCTCTGCCTAGCAGCCATGATGCGATGCCGTGCGCCAGCTTCATCATCAACTCATGCCCAAGCGGAGTGACCGGCGTATCAGGCGCCCTTTCCACCAGAGCCAGTCGCACCAGATCGTTCTTCGTCGAAATCTGCAACCGATAGTCATCCAGCAGCAAATTCCAGAAACGCACGAACCGGTTGAACGCGACCAGCACGGTAGGCGCATCCAGCAGGCTGAGCATCAGATACTTCAACGTGCCGCCCCGGATCGGCCTGGACCAGAGTCCCAGCATCTCGTCGTCGAGCGTCGCCGCGACCGTCTTGTACAGCACGACGTACTGCTGGCGCGTGATTCGCGCATCCGGCTGATTCAGAAGCGACTGCGGGATGGCGGCGCTTGCGAGTAACTGTGTCGCCACGTCTTCTCCGTGACGGGTGCGAACGGTGCGCAGCATCCCGTGCAGGAAGTGGGCCGAAACGGTGAGAGAACTTTGTCGGGACAGGTTCATGATTCGCCTATTATGGCGCATTTTGCATATCGAATGGCACGATGCGCCAGTTCTTCACCCGCCCTATGCCTATACTGGCAGGCAATTTCCGTGATTCTTGAAATTTACGAGCATTGCCAGATGGCGCATTGCGCCAATTTCTGGCGGCGTTTTTACGTCAGTCAAAAGGGGAGCATCGCTTGAATACGAAACGTATCGTCGTGACCGGGATGGGTATCGTTTCGCCGTTGGGATGCGGCGTCGAATCGGTTTGGACCCGTCTCTTGAAGGGGCATTCAGGGCTGGCCGGTTTGCCCGACGACATCACTGAAGGGATTGCATCGAAGGTCGGCGGCGTGGTGCCCATGTTGACGTCAGACTGTCCATGGGGATTCGATCCGGCGCGCGCGGTAGAGCCCAAGGACCAGAAGAAGATGGACCGGTTCAGCCTGTTTGCGCTCGCCGCGGCGCAAGAGGCCCTGACTCAAGCCGGATGGCAACCTGAATCCGAAAACGCACGCGAAAGGACGGCAACCATCGTGGCGTCTGGCGTGGGCGGGTTCGGCGCGATCGTGGACGCCGTCAGAATCACGGATAACCGCGGACCGAGGCGGCTTTCTCCTTTTACCGTTCCCAGTTTCCTTGCCAATATGGCAGCGGGCCATATCTCCATCCGTCACGGCTTTCGTGGCCCCCTGGGCGCACCGGTGACTGCCTGCGCTGCCAGCGCACAGGCCATCGGCGACGCAGCGCGCCTGATTCGGGCCGGCGAAGCCGATATTGCCGTGTGTGGTGGGGCCGAGGCCTGCATCGATCGAGTCAGTCTGGGGTCGTTCGCCGCGGCAAGAACCATGTCCACCGGCTTCAATGAGCATCCCGTGCAGGCATCCCGCCCGTTCGATACCGGACGAGACGGTTTTGTGATGGGAGAGGGCGCCGGCATGCTCGTCATCGAAGACCTGGAGCACGCACTGCAACGAGGCGCCACGCCGATCGCAGAAGTGCTCGGTTATGGAACGAGCGCCGACGCACACCACATGACGTCTCCGCCCGATGACGGCGCCGGCGGACGACGTGCGATGGAACTGGCAATCCGCCAGGCGAATCTTGAACCCGGGATGATCGGGCATTTGAACGCACACGCGACGTCCACGCCCGTAGGGGACATCAGCGAGCTCGCGGCCATCAAGGCGATATTCGGAACAGGTCGAGGCCCCGCCGTATCAGCCACCAAGTCGTCGACAGGACATTTGCTTGGGGCAGCCGGCGGCGTGGAAGCCATTTTCGCCGTGCTCGCGCTGCGCGATCAGCTCGCGCCGCCTACGCTCAATTTGACGCAGCCGGATTCGGCGGCGGAAGGCATCGACATCGTCGGCGGATCGCCCCGCAAGATATCGACGGAATATGCGATCTCCAATGGCTTTGGTTTTGGGGGTGTCAATGCCAGCCTGGTGTTCCGTCGACTTTGATCCTGGGCTCGAGGCGAATGAAGATCCCGAACGCAGGCCTTGGCGTAAGCGTCGGTCGCGGCTTAGGTTTGCACGCTGATTCCTGTCGGATAAGGCGCAGGTACTACTGCATCATCAGCGTGCGCTACGCGGGACTTGGCCGTGGGTCGGCCGGTGCGGAAGCCGTCACGGGCGCCACTGTCGGGTTGAGTCGGCCGGATCAGCTGAGCCGGTAGGCCTTGCCCGGCGTCACTTCCGCCGGCAGCGGCTCGCGGTTCAGTTCGAGCAGCGTGCGCTCGATCTGGCGCGTCATCGCATCGAGGGCAAGATGGTTCGGCCCGTTGCCGAACGGTTCGGCGATCGCATGCGCGATCGCGTCGAGCGCGATCAGCGTATAGGCGACGAACACGCTGACGAACGGCGTCGCCGCGCCGATCGAATCGACGAGCCCGAACGGCAGCAGCACGCAGTATGCGTAGATGGTCCGGTGCAGCAGCACGTCGTATGAAAACGGGATCGGCGTCGACGCAATCCGTTCGCAGCCGCTCACCATCGATACCAGATCGTCGAGACGCGCGTCGAGCATCCACAGCCGCGTGTCGGACAGGTGGCCCGCATCGGCGCGCGCGGCGAACGCTTCGCGCAGTGCGTGCACGATGACGACCGGGCGGAACCGCGCAGCGGCGACACGCGCGTAGGTGGCGCCGTCGAGCAGCCCGCGCAGGTCCGCGGCCGGATCGGTGCCGCGCAGTTGATGCTTGAGCGCATAGACGTACGCGACGACCGTCCGCACGAACGCGCGCCGCGATGCGTCGTCACGGTCGATCGCACCGTAGCAGAGCGCCTGCGACACCAGCGTGCGCGAGGCGGTCAGCACGCCGCCCCACAGTTGCCGGCCCTCGCGGTAGCGTTCGTAGCTCGCGTTGTTGCGAAACCCCGCGAAGATCGCGAGCGTGAGGCCGATCAGCGTGAACGGCGTCGGGTTCAGCGGCACCTTCTCGCCGAGCACGCGGCCGCCACCCCATACCGCGACGAGGCTGATCGCGAGCGTCAGCACGAGCTGCGGCAGGATGGTCGGCAGCACCGAGCCATTCCAGACGAGCAGCATCCGCAGCCAGTGCTCGCGCGGACGAACGATCATCGCCGCGCTCCGTCAGGCGGCGATCGACGCCGGCGCGGCCGCGCGATGCAGCAGCACCGGAATCGACTTCGACGTCGGCGTGTTGCACACGTCGCCGACGCTGTCGAGCGGCACGAGCGGGTTCGTTTCCGGGTAGTACGCGCCGATGCAGCCGCGCGGGATGTCGTACTCGACGAGCAGGAAGCCGTCCGCGCGCCGCTCGATGCCGTCGTGCCACACGGTCTCCATGTCGACCCAGTCGCCGGCCTTCAGGCCGAGCATCGCGAGATCGTCGCGGTTGGCGAACACCACGCGGCGCTGGCCGAACACGCCGCGATAGCGGTCGTCGAGCCCGTAGACGGTCGTGTTGTACTGGTCGTGCGAGCGCGTCGTCATCAGCGTCATCAGCCGTTCGCCGTGCAGCGCGCGGGCACGCTGGATCGGCGTGTCGGCCGGCAGCGCGTGCGCGATGAAGTTCGCCTTGCCGGTCGGCGTGAGCCATTCGCGGTCGCGCGACGCCACGCGCAGGTGGAAGCCGCCCGGCCTTGCGATGCGCGTGTTGTAGTCGTAGAAGCCGTCGAGCGTCGCCTCGATCGCGTCGCGGATCTTCGCGTAGTCGTCCTTGTACGCGAGCCAGTCGATCTTGCCGCTGCCGAATAGCGCATGGCCCATGTGCGCAACGATCGCGGGCTCCGACATCAGGTTCGCCGACGCCGGCTTGTTCATCCCGTACGACACGTGGACCATGCTCATCGAATCCTCGACCGTCACGCCTTGCGCGACGTTGTCCTGCAGGTCGATCTCGGTGCGGCCGAGCGTCGGCAGGATCAGTGCGTCGCGGCCGTGGATCAGGTGGCTGCGGTTCAGCTTCGTCGTGATGTGTACGGAGAGGTCGCAGCGGCGCATGCCTTCCCACGTGCGCGGCGTGTCCGGCGTCGCCATCGCGAAGTTGCCGCCGAGGCCGATCAGCACCTTCACGTGGCCTTCGAGCATCCCTTCGATCGTCTCGACGACGTCGTAGCCGTGGTGGCGCGGCGGTTCGAAATCGAACACGTGGCCGAGCCGGTCGAGGAACGCCTGCGACGGCTTTTCCTCGATGCCGACCGTGCGGTTGCCCTGCACGTTCGAGTGTCCGCGCACCGGGCACAGGCCGGCGCCGGGGCGGCCGATGTTGCCGCGCATCAGCATCAGGTTGGTCAGCATCTGCACGGTCGCGACCGAATGCTTGTGCTGCGTGATGCCCATCCCCCACGTCGCGATCACGCGCTCGCTGCGTGCATAGAGCTGCGCGAGGCTGTCGATCTGTTCGTACGGCACGCCGCTTTCGGCCGTCAGCGCGGACCAGCTTTCGTTGCGCAGGTCGTCGGCGAATGCGTCGAAACCGGCCGTGTGCTCGCCGATGAACGCGGTGTCGAGCACGCGCGGCGCACCGGCGGCGCGCGCGGCGTCGTCGAGTTCGAGCACGCGTTTCGCCATCCCCTTGATCAGCGCGAAATCGCCGCCGATCGTGGGCTGGATGAACGTCGATGCGATTTTGGTGCCCGACATCGTCAGCATTTCGATCGGGCTTTGCGGATCGGCGAAGCGTTCGAGGCCGCGTTCCTTCAGCGGGTTGATCGACACGATCGTCGCGCCGCGCTTCGCGCACTCGCGCAACTCGCCCATCATCCGCGGGTGGTTGGTGGCCGGGTTCTGGCCGAAGATCAGCAGCGTGTCCGCGTGTTCGAAATCGTCGAGCGTGACGGTGCCCTTGCCGACGCCGACCGACGCCGGCAGCCCGCGGCTCGTCGCCTCGTGGCACATGTTCGAGCAGTCGGGGAAGTTGTTCGTGCCGTACAGGCGCACGAGCAGCTGGTACAGGAACGCCGCTTCGTTGCTGGCGCGGCCGGACGTGTAGAACGCGGCCTGGTTCGGGTCGGGCAGCGCCCGCAGATGGCGTGCGATCAACTCGAACGCGTCGTCCCACGCGATCGGCACGTAGCGGTCGGTCTGCGCGTCGTACACCATCGGGTCGGTGAGCCGGCCGTGCTGCTCGAGTTCGAAATCCGACTGTTCGAGCAGCTCGGTGACCGTGTGCGCGGCGAAGAAGTCGGGCGTCACGCGCTTGCTCGTCGCTTCCGCCGCCACGGCCTTCACGCCGTTTTCGCAGAATTCGAACGTCGATGCGTGCTGGCGATCGGGCCACGCGCAACCCGGGCAGTCGAAGCCGTCCGGCTGGTTCTGGCGCAGCAGCGTACGGTAGTTGCCGCCCGCGACCTTTTCCTTGATCAGGTTGATCGTGACGGCTTTCAGCGCGCCCCAGCCGGCGGCCGGGTGGGTGTACGGTTCGATGCGCGCGGTGGCGGATTTCTTTTTCATCATGCAGCGGGTGTCGGGGTCGATGGGTGCAGAGTACGCGCGGCCCCCGTCCGGCTGTGTGTACACCTGTTCACTCCAAAAAAGAGTACAGTTTCGGCCATTCAGGCAGTGCGGATCGCAACTGTATTGTTGAAGGGAAGTTGAAAGGGAGGCGCGTGAAGCGTTACGAACAACTGGCCGACGATCTCCAGGCGCAGATCGAGCGTGGCGTGTACCGGCCCGGCGAGCGGATTCCGTCGGTCCGGCAGGCGAGCCGGCAGCAGCAGCTCAGCGTCACGACCGTGTTGCGTGCGTACCTCGTGCTGGAAAGCCGCGGCCTGATCGAAAGCCGGCCGCAATCGGGCTATTTCGTCCGCGCGCGCGCGTCGGCGCCGGCCGAGGCCGAGCTGCACATGTCGGCGCCGGCTGCCGAGCCGTCGGCCGTGGACGTGAGCCGGCTCGTGCTGTCGACGCTGCGCTCGATCTCGCGCGACGACGCGGTGCCGCTCGGCTCGCCGTATCCCGATGCGTCGCAGTTTCCGGTACAGCGTCTCGCGCGCTATGCGCAGACGATCGGCCGCCGCCGCACGCGCTGGGGCGTGATCGACGATCTGCCGCCCGGCAACCAGGAGCTGATCCGCCAGATCGCGCGGCGCTATGCGGAACGCGGGATCGTGGTCGAACCCGGCGAAATCGTGGTGACGATCGGCGCGACCGAGGCGATCAACCTGTGCCTGCAGGCCGTCGCGAAGCCGGGCGACACGATCGCCGTCGAGTCGCCGACGTTCTACGCGATGCTGCACGCGATCGAGCGGATGGGTATGCGCGCGCTGGAAGTCGCGACGCACCCGGTCGACGGCATCGATCTCGACGCGCTCGAACGGGTCCTCGAACGCGAGCGCATCGCCGCATGCATGGTGATGCCGAACTTCCAGAATCCGCTCGGCTTCCAGATGCCCGACACGCGCAAGCGCGCGCTCGTCGAGTTGCTCGCGAAGCATGGCGTGCCGGCGATCGAGAGCGACGTCTATCACGAGCTGCACTTCGGCGACACGACGCCGAGCGCGCTGAAGTCGTTCGACCGCGACGGGCTCGTGCTGCATTGCGCGTCGTTCACGAAGAGCCTGTCGCCGCGCTACCGGATCGGCTGGGCGATGCCGGGCCGCTACCGCGACCAGGTCGAGAAGCTGAAATTCCTGAACACGCTGGCCACGCCCGCGATCGAGCAGCTCGCGATTGCCGAGTACCTGAAATACGACGGCTACGATTTCCATCTGCGGCGCATGCGCAAGCAGTACGCGCAGCAGGCGAGCCTGATGAGCGCGATGGTGCGGCGCTTCTTCCCGGAAGGCACGCGGCTGTCGCAGCCGCAGGGCGGGTACGTGCTGTGGGTCGAGCTGCCGCGGCAGGTCGATGCGATGAAGCTGTATGCGGTTGCGCTCGCTCAAGGGATCACGGTCGGCCCCGGACACATGTTCTCGGCGAGCACCGATTACCGGCATTTCATCCGGCTCAACTACAGCTATCCGTGGTCGCGGCAGATCGAGGATGCGTTGAAGGTGCTCGGGCGGCTCGCGTCGGAGTGCGCGGCGCGCTGAGTGCAGGGGGCCGCGCGGCAAGCGGCGGCCGACGATCGGCCGCCACCGCATGCATTAACCCGCGTGCGGCGCCTGCAGCCCGGCTTGCGCGGCGCCGACCATCTGCCGCATGTCGAAGCCCGACGGGTGCTGGTACACGCGCAGCCCGAACTCCGGCAGCACCGCGATCAGGTGATCGAACAGGTCGGACTGGATGGCCTCGTAGTCGACCCACGTCGTCGTGTCGGTGAAGCAGTACAGTTCGAGCGGAATGCCTTCGGCCGTGAGCGGCAGTTGCCGCGCCATGCAGGTCATGTCGCGGCGGATGCGCGGATGGCCCTTCAGGTAGTTCGCGACATACGCGCGGAACGTGCCGAGGTTCGTCAGCTGGCGGCGGTTCGCCGGGCAGTCGCCGGCCGCGCCGAGCGTGCCGTTCCATTGCTCGATCGCGTCGACCTTGTCCTCGAGATAGTCCTTCAGCAGCGTCAGGCGTTCGAGCCGTTCGATCTCGTCGCTGGAGAGAAAGCGCACGCTCGTCGCGTCGACGAACAGCGCGCGCTTGATGCGGCGCCCGCCCGCTTCGGTCATGCCGCGCCAGTTCTGGTAGCTCTCGGTGATCAGTTTCCAGGTGGGCACGGTGATGATCGTGTGATCGAAGTTCGCGACCTTGACGGTGTTCAGCGTGATGTCGATCACGGTGCCGTCCGCGCCGGCCGACGGCATCGTGATCCAGTCGCCGATCCGCAGCATGTCGTTCGACGACAGCTGCACGCCCGCGACGAGGCCGAGCAGCGTGTCCTTGAAGATCAGCATCAGCACCGCGGACATCGCGCCGATGCCCGACAGCAGCAGGCCGATCTGCTTGCCGGTCGCGTCGCCGATCACGACGAGCGCGGCCGTGATGAACATCACGAGCTTGACGAGCTGCATCGCGCCTTTCAGCGACAGGTGCGGCTGGCCGCGATGATCGCGCTGGTACGTGCGATGCGTGTGTTCGAGCGCCGACAGCGTCGCGCTGACGGTCATCGTCACGAGGAACACGATCAGCGCGAACAGCACCTTGTCGGCGGCCTGTGCGGCCGTCTCGGGGATGCCGGGCACCGCGCCGAGCCCGAGCTTGATCACGACGAACGGGACGATGCGGTTCAGCCATTTGAATGCGCCGAACTCGAACAGCGCGTCGTCGACGCGCGTGGCGGAAAGCCGGGCGAGCCGCGCGACCACGCGGAACAGCAGGAAGTGGACGACGGCGGTGATCGCGCCGGCGGCGGCGAGCAGGATGAGGGTGCCGACGAGCGGCGCAAACCAGGATTCGTTCAGGGTCATAGGGGCAAACAGGGGCCTTCTCGTGCGTTGAATCGGCGCCGCGGCGCGGCGCGCGCCCGGTGAAGGGCACATGAAAGGGACCGTGATTGTGCCATCGGGTTCCGGGTGAGTTACTGCGAGTGCGTGGTGCGCGTCTCCCGAACCTCCTCACCATTGCGTAGGTTTCCTCTGTAATCGGGTGAGGGCGAGTGGTGAAAACGCATCACCGTGAGCCGCCGCACGCGCATGTTGCCGGGTGCGTTGCGCACTGGCCGGGGATCGGCTGGGGCCCGCTATGGCGGGCCTTCGCGCTTCGATGCGCGCGAACGGCGATCCATGCAATCATGCGGGCGTCGCCCGTGTCGGCGCATGTAACGCTCGCCTTCGCGTGCGGCTCATCGCCGACGGTGAGCGACACGTGCCACCTTCGCGCACTTGCCATGTGACGCCTGCCCGGGGCACGATGCGCGAACGACTTCGCGAACCCCGTCACCCCGTATTCACGCATTCCACGCATGCACGATTCCCACGAAAGCCGCCCGTCAGGCGTGCGGCTGCTGAAAGGCATCCTCCCGATCCGCCGCGGCGGGGCCATCCGCGACGTGTTCGCGGGCATTTCGCTCGCGTCGATGGACATCCCGCAGGTGCTCGGCTATGCGCGCATCGCCGGCATGCCGGCCGTCACGGGCCTCTACACGGTGTTCCTGCCGCTCGTCGCGTTCGCGTGCTTCGGCGCGTCGCGGCATCTGGTGGTGGCCGCCGATTCCGCGACCGCGACGATCTTCGCGAGCCGGCTGTCGTCGATGGCGCCGGCCGGCAGTACCGCGTACGTGGCGCTGGCCGGCATGGTCGCGCTGCTGACCGCCGCGATGCTGCTGCTCGCGCGCATCTTCAAGCTGGGCTTTCTCGCCGATTTCCTGTCGCGCACGGTGCTGGTCGGCTTTCTCGCCGGCGTCGGCGTGCAGGTGTCGATCGCGATGCTCGGCGACATGCTTGGGCTGGCCGTGCCGTACCCGGCGTCGCGCAGCCTGGCGCAGCTCGGCTACGTCGTCACGCATCTCGTCCACACGAACCGGCCGACGTTCACGCTCGCGGCGCTCGTCGTCGTTGCGATTCTCGCGTGCAAGCGGTTCCTGCCGCGCGTGCCGATGCCGATGATCGCGGTCGCCGGCAGCATCGCGGCCAGCTCCGCGTTCGGATTCGCCGCGCACGGCATCGCGGTGCTCGGGCCGGTCGCCGGTGGGTTGCCGCCGCTGCGCTGGCCGTCCGTCACGTGGCAGCAGTGCCTCGATCTCGTGCCGGTCGCAGCGTCCTGCTTCGTGATGATCATTGCGCAGAGTGCGGCCGCCGCACGCGTGTTCGCGCAGCAGTATGACGAGGAGGTCGACACCAACGCCGACATCCTCGGCCTCGCGGCCGCGAACGCGGCGGCGGCGGTGGGCGGCGCGTTCGTCGTCAACGGCAGCCCGACGCAGACGGCGATGGCCGACGGCGCGGGCGTGCGCAGCCAGATCGGGCACCTCGCGTTCGCGGCCGTGGTGGCGGTGGTCCTGCTGTTCTTCAGCACCTATCTGCAGTACCTGCCGCATGCGGTGCTGGCCGGTATCGTGTTCACGATCGCGCTCGGGCTGATCAACGTGCGCAGTCTCGCCGCGATCCGCAAGGAAAGCCCCGGCGAGTTCACGCTCGCGCTGGTGACGGCGCTGGCCGTCGTGACGGTCGGCGTCGAGCACGGCATCCTGCTGGCCGTCGCGCTGTCGCTGATGCGGCACGTGCGCCACAGCTACCAGCCGCACACGATGGTGCTCGAACCGGTCGAAGGCAACGGGCGGTGGCAGCCGGTGCCCGCGCGGCGCGGCGCGACGACGGCGCCGGGGCTGATCGTCTACCGGTTCGGCTCCGACCTGTTCTTCGCGAACGATCACCTGTTCACCGCCGAAGTGACCGAACTCGTCGATGCGGCGCCGGTGCCGACGCGCTGGTTCGTCGTCGACGCGGGCGCGATCACCGACATCGACTATTCGGCCGCGCGGACGCTGATCGACCTCGTCAGAATGCTGCAGGCGCGCGGGATCGGCGTGCTGTTCGGGCGTGTCAATCGCTACCTGCGCGCGGACATGGATCGTCACCAGATCACGGAGGTCATCGGCGCGTCGTGCATCTTCCCGACACTGCACCAGGCACTGGAAGCCGCCGGCACGACGCCGGCGCCGCAGGAACCGGGCATCGTGTAGCGGGAGCCGACGCTAGGCCGCCGCCCGCACGCGCGCGAAGCCATTGCGCAGGTGGCGGGCGAGTTCCGCCGCGGCCGGCGTGCGCTGGCCGCGCGGCAGATGCAGGTTGATCGCGAAGTTCGGCAGCGCGGGCAGGCCGCTGTCGGCCGGCAGGATGTCGAGGTCGGCCGGTACGGTCGACGCGAGCCAGGCGGTCACCGCGAGGTCGGAGCGCACGGTCGCGGCCGTCGCATCGATGCTGCCGTTCTCGAACACCGTGCGCCACGCGCGATCGCAGCCGCGCAGCGCGTCGAGCACCGTCGGGCGGAACGCGCAGGTCTGCGCGACCATCGACACGGGCAGCGGCGTATTCCGGTACGCGGTGCCGCCTTTCGCGCCGACCCAGACCAGGCGGTCGACGGCGATGCACTCGCCGCGTGACGGCCCGACCGGCGCCTCGATCAGCGCGACGTCGAGTTCGCCCTGCGTGAGCCCCCGGCGCAGCTCCGGCGACGCCGCGCACACGAGCGAGAGCGCGACCTGCGGATGCGCCTGCGCATAGCCTTTGAGGATCGGCGCGAGGCAGCTGCCGACGAGATCCTGCGGCGCACCGAGGCGAACTGTGCCCTCGACCGCGCCGGCCGTCATGTCGGTCAGCAGCGCATCGTGCACGGCGAGCAGCCGGCGCGCCTGCCCGAGCAGCCGCTCGCCGTCCGCCGTGAGCAGCAGGTTGCGATGCTCGCGGACGAACAGCGGGCCGGACAGCGTTTCGAGCCGTGCGACCTGCTGGCTGATCGCGCCTTGCGTCAGGTGCAGCGCACGGCTGGCCGCTGTCATGCTGCGATGCTCGGCGACCGTGACGAAGGCGCGCAGCAGCGCGATGTCGAGATTGCGTACCATGCGACGCATTATGAACGCTAATGGTAGGCATAAAAAGCTTTCGCTGTCGTAATGGGAAGATCGCGGGTAAAACGAGGCTTCGACGACGACAACCGGGAGCTTCCGTGCCGTTCCGCGACTACCTGCCGCTGATGCTGTTCGTGATCGTGTCCACCGTGACGCCGGGCGGCGCGACGACGCTCGCGACCGCCTCGGGCGCGCATTTCGGCTATCGGCGTTCGCTGCCGCTGATGGCGGGCATCGCGGCCGGCCTGGCGTCGATGGCCGCCGCTGCCGCCGCCGGGCTCGGCGGCGTGCTGCTTGCGTTGCCCGCGTTGCAGCTCGCGATGAAGGCGGTCGGGTCGGTGTATCTCGTGTGGCTGGCCGTCCGTATCGGGCGTGGTGGCAAGCCGCGGCTCGATGCCGCCGTGCATCGGCCGCAGGGGTTCGTCAGCGGTGTCTGGATGCTCTGGCACAACCCGAAAGGCTGGGCGATGACGCTCGGCGCGGCCGCGTCGTTCGCCGCGCTCGCATCCGGCCCGGCACGGCTCGGCATCTTGCTCGGGCTGGCGTTCGGCGTGGCCGCGATGGCGTCGCTGTCGCTCTGGTGTTTCGCCGGGCTGCTGTTCGCGCGCGTGCTGCGTACGGAGCGGCAGTGGCGCTGGCTGAATGCCGGGCTCGGCGCGCTGCTGGTGGCGTCGATCGTGCCGATGTGGCTGCCATAGCGACGCCGCGCGCGGGGCACGGCGCAGCGTGACGAGCGCTCGCGGTCAGCGCGAACCGGCGCGCGCGGCGCCGGCAGGTTTCCCGCCCGCACCGGCCGACCACAACGGCAGCCGCAGCGTCGTGACGAAGCTCGCGGCGTGCAGCACGCAGAGCAGTCCGAACGCCCACGCATAGGCGTTCCCCGGTGTACCGCCACCCGTCGCCGATTCGACCTGCAGCCGCCATGCGAGGAACAGCGTGCACACCGTCGTGAACGTCGGGCCACCGAGACGCTGCACGATATTGAGCGAGGTCGTCGCCATTGGCAGGTTGCGGCGCTCGACCGACGCATACGCGGCGGAAATCGACGGTGCGCCGATCGCGCTCTGGCCCATGCCGCGCAGAAACAGCGCCGGCACGAGCCAGTACGGATCGTAGCCGGTCAGCGCGAGAAACACGAACGGCAGCGTCGCGAACAGTGCGAGCAACGCGCCTGCGGCGGCCAGCCGGCGCACGCCGAACCGGCTCGTGAGCGCGCCCATCGACGGGTACGTGACCAGCATGCCGAGCCCCATCGGCGCGAGCAGCCAGCCCATTTCTCCGGGTGTGCGGCCGCAGGCCTGGATCAGAAACACCGGAATCAGCATCTGGCCCGCGAACAGTGCGCCGTTCGACAGGAATTGCGTCGACGCGGCCGCGCCGAACACCTTCCGGCGAAACAGCGCCAGGTCGATCAGCGCGCGGTCGCCCTTGCGCGTTTCGACCCGCAGGAACGCCGCGAGCAACAGCGCGGCCGCGACGATCGCCGCGATGCCCGGCGCTTCGTTGATTCGCTCGATCCCGTACAGGAACAGCACGAGCCCCGGCGACAGCAGCGCGAGGCCGACCCAGTCGAGTTCGCGCGGTTGCGTGTCGTCGCGGTCGCCGGGCAGGAACCGCACGGCCAGCACGAGTGCCAACGCGCCGACGGGGAGGTTCACTAGAAAGAGCCAGCGCCACGATGTGTGCTGCAGGATCGCGCCGGCAACGACCGGGCCGAGAATTGGCGCGAGCAATACGGGCACGGCCACGTAGCCGATCACGCGCGCCATCTGCTGGCCGGCGACACGCGCGATCATCATCTGCGCCATCGGCGCGAGCAGCCCGCCGCTCACGCCTTGCAGCACGCGGAAGGCGATCAGCGAGGGCGCGGACCACGCGAGCCCGCACAGCGCCGACGTGAGCGTGAACGCCGAGAAGCACCACAGATACAGCGCCTTCGCGCCGATCCGGTCGACGAGCCAGCCGTTCAGCGGCAGCACCAGCGTGAGCGCGAGCAGGTAGCCGCTCGTCACCCACTGGATCGTCGAGAGGTTCGCGTGCAGGTCGGTCGCGAGGCTCGACAGCGACACGTTGACGATCGTCGCGTCGAGCTGCGACAGCAGCGAGCCCAGCACCGCGACCGCGCTGACCTTCCAGATTGACGGATCGAGCCGGCCGGCCGCATGGTCCCGCGCCGGACGCGTGCGCGGGTCGCTCACGCGCCGCGCCGGTCGAGCAGCGCGACGATGTCCTGCGTCGTGCCCGTCTCGCCGAGGCGCGGGAACAGACGCTCGACGCTGTTCACATGCGCATCCGCGTTGAGGTCGGTCATGGCGTCGACGGCGAGCGTGACGTTGTAGCCGAGTTCGTGCGCCTGCCGTGCGGTCGATTCGACGCCGATGCTCGTCGCGACGCCGGTCAGTACGATCTGCGTGACGCCGGCGGCCTTCAGGTGCGCGTCGAGATCGGTGCCGGTGAAGGCGCCCCAGGTCTTTTTCGTCACGAGGTGGTCGCCCGGCTGCCGGTTCAGTTCGGGGACGAGGTCGGCCCAGTCGGCCGGGAGTTGTGCCGTGCGCGGCGGTTGCTCGGTGCGACCCGGTGCGCCGCCCGCGACGTTGACGAGCACGACCGGCAGGCCGCGGCTGCGGAACGCGTCGAGCAGCGTGCGGGTGTGTGCGATCACCGGTTCGACCGGGTGCGCGGTGGGGAGGGCGACGATGCCTTTCTGCAGGTCGATGACGACGAGTGCCGTGTTCGTGTCGAGACGGGTTGCGCTCATGATGGGACTCCGTGAAAGGGACGAAGGAAGCCGTGCGCGCGAATGCCGTGGGGCGCGCCGGCCGGATTCATTGCTCGCCGATGCGGCGGATCAGCGGGATCGCGGCGGCGAGCGTGGCGATGTCTTCGGGATCGAGCTGCGCGATCGCGGCGCCGAGCCATTGGTGTTTCGCGGCGTTGCGCTTGAGCCGTGCGTCGAGGCCGGCCGCGGTCAGCCGGAACAGGATCTGGCGGCCGTCGGTCGGATGCGGTTCGCGTTCGACGAGACCGTCTTCCTCGAGGCTTGCAAGCGTCGCCTTCATCGACTGCGGTTTCATCGCTTCAGCACGCGCGAGATCGGCGGTCGTCATCGGCCCGTGCCGTTCGAGTCGCGCGAGCGCGCTCGTCTGGGACATGCCGAGCCCTCCGGGTTCGATCTCGGAGCGGAGCCGGCGGATCAACTGGCCGACCGCGAGGGTCAGGTCGGCGGCGACGATATCAGCGGAAACGCCGGGTTTGCGTGGAGGGTTCATGCGGCGGATCATAAAACACGACAGTTAAACTTGCAAGTTTACCTGTCAAATTGATCGCCGGATCGCGGTGCGGCCGGGCGGGGGGTTATGCGCCGGGGAGCGGGACCGGTACGACTTCGCTATATCGCGGGGTCGCGTTCTCGTGCAGCAGGTCGCCGAGGTATTGCGCCAGTTCGTCGGCGGCAAGCGCGGACGGAATGTGCAGGTCTGCCGGGCGTCGCTTGCCTTCGGCGCCGAGAGCAAACACGATCCAGCGGTCGTTCTTGCGTACGACGGCGAGTAGCCGGCCAAATGCGTTGAAGCGGTATTCGTCCTGCATGGCATCGCTCCGTGAGGGTGAACGCACCGGCTGCCCGTGCGTGCTTACTGGATCGAACAGGACAGCCAGCGGTGGATCTTGATGGCGTCACTCGAGACGCCCGCGCGCGTCGGCGCACCGAGCAGCACGACCGTTTCGCGGCGGCCCTTCACACGCATGCGCATCACGACGCCGTGCCCCGACTCGTTGATGAAGCCGGTCTTCTGCAGCCGGATCGGCAGGCGGCGGTAGCGGACGAGCGGATCGGAATTCACGTACAGCAGCTCGCCGTCGCCCGGGCGCACGGTGGTTGACGTATCCGTCGAGAAATAGCGGATCAGCGGATCCTGCGCCGCCGCGCCGACGAGCTTCGCGAGATCCTCCGCCGTCGACACGTTGTGCGGCGACAGGCCGGTCGGCTCGCGGAAGTGCGTATGGCGCATGCCGAGCCGGCGCGCTTCGCGATTCATCGCGTTGACGAACGCGGCGCGTCCGCCCGGATAGTCGCGGCTCAGCGCGGCGGCCGCGCGGTTTTCCGACGACATCAGCGCGATATGGAACATCTCGCGGCGCGACAGTTCCGAGCCGACCTGCAGGCGCGACCCGGTGAACTTGATCGTGTCGCGGTCGTGCGCGGTGACGCGCAGCACGCCGTTCAGCGGGCGGTCCGCGTCGCGCGCGACGACGGCCGTCATCAGCTTCGAGATCGACGCGATCGGCCGCACGGTGCGTGCGTTGCGGGCCAGCAGCGGCGTGCCCGAGTCGACGTCGAGCACGTAGGCCGCACGTGAATGCAGGGAATTGACCGCGCGCGGGCTGTAGCCGCAGCTCGCCATCAGGCGCGGCCTGGCGGCCGGGCGCGGGCGTACGGCGGTCGTGCGCTTGGCGCGACGCTGCTGCGGGGCCGGCGCCGCGTGACGCTTGACCGCCTGGTGCTTCACGCGCGGGCGGCGATGCTTGACGGCTTTCCTGTTGCGCTGGGCCGGTTTCTTCTTGACGGTTTTCTTGACGGCTTTCGCCGGCGCATGAGCATGCGCGGCGCGCGGCGGCGGGTTGCGTGGCGTGGACGACGCGTTCGTCGCGAAGGCGAACATCAGCATCGACAGGGCGACGAGCAGGATGGTCCGGGCGAGAGGCAGGCGCGCGATGAGGCCGGTCAAGCGAAAGTCTCCTTTTCACGCGCGGTGAGGCTGCGTGGAATGCGTGGTGGTCGGCGGGATGCGGAAAATTATACGGTCGATCGCGGGGCGATGACGATTGAAGGCGGGAAAAGATGCGCGATTCGGTGAAATTGGGAGACGCTGATCGGTGATTCGAGGAGGGCGCAGCGGCCTGCGCGCTTGCGGTCGCGCGAGATATGACGCGATACGCGGCGCGATCTTAGATCGATAGCGCCGATGCTCAACGCGGCCAGTTGCGCCGCGACACCACCGCGAAGCTGATCGCGATCGAGCCGGTCACGGGGCGCGGCGGCGCGTCGTTCAGCGCACTCATCGCGTCCACCGCATCGCCGAAACGAAAACGGCGGCCGCGGCCGTCGGCGCGTTCGGTATGTTCGACTCGTTCGGCACGACGTTTCGGCGCGCGCCGATCGATCGTTGCGGCGCGTTCGTCGATGGCGGCCGGCGCGCACGAGGTGTCGTCGGGCGGACATTCACACACGGGATCAAGAGACATGACGATCGATTCCGGAAAGGGCATGTCCGTATTGAACGTCATCGCATTCGATCGGTAAAATGAATGTTTCTATCGTTACGATTCCTTTTAAGAATGGAATTGAAACTGCTGCGAACCTTCCTGACGGTCACCGAGCTGTGTCATTTCAGCCGCGCGGCCGATGCGCTGCACATGAGCCAGCCGGCACTGAGCAAGCAGATCGGCGCGCTCGAGGCGAGCCTCGGCGGCAAGCTGTTCGAGCGCGGCCGGCATGGCGCGGAGCTTACCTCGTTCGGCGAGCGCTTCCTGCCCGATGCGCAGGCGCTGGTGCGCGATGCGGACGAGATTCTCGCCCGCGCGCGCGAGCTGTCGAGCGGGCAGCGCGGTCATTTGCGGCTGGGCATCTGCCTGTCGGTGCTGACGCTCGTCCCGAAGCTCGTCGCCGAGTTTCGCAGCCGGAATCCCGGCATTGCCGTCACGCTGAGCGACCTGTCGTCCGCGGAGCAGACGCGCCGGTTGCGCGCGGGCAAGCTCGATGCTGGGTTCCTGCGCCTGCCGTCGGACGAAGGGCTGTCGTCGTTCAAGGTGATCGACGAGGCGCTCGCGCTGGCGGTGCCGCCGCATCTCGGCCTGAAGCGCGTGCCGGCCGATCTCGGCACGCTCAACGAGATCGGCTTCATCGCGTTGCAGCGCGCACGCGGCCAAGGGTTGGCCGCGCAGGTCGACCGGTGGTGCGTCGAGCGCCGCTTCGTGCCGCACGTGACGCAGCAGGCCGAGGACGTGCAGTCGGTGCTCGCGTCGGTCGCGGCAGGCGCGGGCGTTGCGTTCATTCCGTCGCGTGCGCAATATCTGCTGCGCGACGCGACGGTATTGCCGCTCGACGGCAAGGACGCGAAGTGGCGCGTCGGGCTCGCCTGGCTGTCGGATCGCGACGATCCCGTCACCACACGCTTCGTGTCGTTCATGCGTGCCGCGATCAGAAATGCATGACGGACGAAGCGGTATAGTGTCCTCAGCCGGCGGCGGTCGCCCGATCGCGCGCCGGGCGCCCGAATGCAAGCCCCAGTCTCGCTCACCGACCGCAACCCATGACTTCAGAATCCGATGACTCCCCGCTCGATCCCGCACTCGTCGCGACGCTCGCGACGCTGAACGATGCCGCGAGCGATCCGACCGGCAAGACCTGGTCGCTGCCGAAGATCGCGAAACGCGCGCAACTGCCGATGAGCACGCTGCGCCGCGTGCTGACGCAGCTCGACGCCGCTGGCCTGAGCGCGACGACGTTGAACGAGGACGGCACCGGCAGCGCCGCGCTGACCGACGAAGGGCGCGCGGTGTGCGAGCAACTGTTCGGCGCGAACGACGCGCAATGAAAAACGGGCCGCTGGAAGCGGCCCGTCGTCTTGCGGTTCGACACGCGGCGTCGATGCGTTACCACCGCACCGTCACGCCGCCCATCACCGAATGATCGTAGGTCTGGTCGTTCAGCCCGCGCCGGTAGCCGATGTCGAGATCGAGCCACGGCTTCGGCGAATAGATCGCGCCCGCGATCACGAATGCGGGATTCGCGCCTGCGCCGCTTTCCGTGTTGCGCGACGTGCCGATGTCGGCCACGATCTGCAGCTTGTCGGTTGCCTTGTAGATTGCCGCGCCGGACACGGCCCAGATCGACGTCAGGTCGCCCTGGCGATTCGGCTGGTATGTCATGCCCGCATTCGCGAGGAACGAAAACCGCGCGACATCGAGCTGCGCGAGCAGCGTTGCGCCGGCGCCCACGCGGCCGGTGCCGAGCCCGCGCCGGTCGTTGCCGGTCGGTGTCGTCAGTTTCGGCTTCAGCGCGATCGACAGCGGGCCGCGCTCGACGAACCGCCATTTCATGCCGATCTCGACATCGCCGACGCCGGCGCCGTTCTCGTCGGTGCGTGTCTGCAGGTGTGTGTACGGCGCGTTCACGTAGAGATCGACGTGTTCGCCGAACCCGCGCGTGAGCGTCGCGTTCCACAGCTGGTGGCGGCCGTTTTCTTCCTGTTTCGAGGTTTCCTCGGCGTTGAATTCGAACTGCCAGTTCGCGTTGCCCTGCGTGCCCGTGTCGTCGCTGACGAGCGGATGGGTGGCGAGGGCATCGAACGGCGCGAGGAGGGCGCTCGCGGCTGCGAGCGGAAGCATTCTTTTCATGGGATCACCTGTCGTGCGTGGCGAGCCTGCCGGCCCGGGCAGGTGGCACGGGCCGGCAGGACGCCTTCAAGCGAGGAAGCTCAGAACCACTGCTTGTAGCGGCGCACGTAGATCGTCTTGACGATCTGCGCGAGCAGGATGTAGCCGACCATCGTCGCGGCGAGCCACAGCCAGAAGGTGCCCGGCAGGTGCATGAAGCCGAGCGACTCCGCGAACGGCGAGAACGGCAGCCAGCAGCCGATCGCGATCGCGGTGAACGTCGACAGCAGCACCGGCAGCGCGGCCGTGCTCTGCAGGAACGGGATCTTCTGCGTGCGCAGCAGGTGCACGACGAGCGTCTGCGATACCAGGCTCTCGATGAACCAGCCCGAGTTCATCACGATCTGGCCGCCGGTGCCGCCGTTCAGGTGATACATCGCACCTGCGCCGAACACCGTCCACATCAGGATGTACGTCGTGATGTCGAACACCGACGACGTCGGCCCGACCCACAGCATGAAGCGGCTGATGTTGCCGGCTTCCCACTTGCGCGGCTTCTTCAGGAACTCGGGATCCATCTTGTCCCACGGCAGCAGCATCTGCGACGTGTCGTAGATCAGGTTCAGCACGAGCAGCTGCGTCGCGAGCATCGGCTCCCACGGCAGGAACGCGCTGGCGACGAGCACCGAGAACACGTTGCCGAAGTTCGAGCTCGCGGTCATGTTCAGGTACTTCAGGATGTTGCCGAACGTCTCGCGGCCCTTGATCACGCCTTCCTCGAGCACCATCAGGCTCTTTTCGAGCAGGATGATGTCCGCGGTTTCCTTCGCGATGTCGGCGCCGCTGTCGACCGAGATGCCGACGTCGGCGTCGCGCAGCGCGGGCGCATCGTTGATGCCGTCGCCTAGGAAGCCGACCGTGTGGCCGTTCGCCTGCAGCGCCTTGACGATGCGCGCTTTCTGCAGCGGCGTGAGCTTCGCGAACACGGTCGTGCGTTCGACGACTTCCGCGAGCGTCGCGTCGTCGAGCGCTTCGATTTCCGTGCCGAGGATCGGCTTGCCGGGTTCGAGGCCGACCTGGCGGCACACCTTCATCGTGACGATCGGGTTGTCGCCCGTCAGCACCTTCACCGCGACGCCGTTCTCGCGCAGTGCGGCGAGCGCCGGCGCGGCCGATTCCTTCGGCGGATCGAGGAAGGTCAGGAAGCCGCGCACGACGAGATCGTGTTCGTCGGCGGTGCGGTACTGCTGGCGCTCGTCGCCGCGCGGGATCGTGCGCGTGGCGAGCACGAGCACGCGGAAGCCGTCCTCGTTGTAGGCGCTGGCCTGTTCGAGCAGCCGCTTGCGTGCGACGAAGTCGAGCGGGCGCACGCCGTCCTCATCCTGCACGTGCGTGGAGACGGCCAGCATTTCCTCGACGGCGCCCTTGCAGATCAGCAGGTGCGTGCCGCGCGTGTCCTCGACGACGACCGACAGGCGGCGTCGCACGAAGTCGAACGGCAGTTCGTCGATCTTCTTGTAGCCCTGCGGCTTCACGCGCTCGCCGATCTCGTCGGCACGCGCGACGACCGCGATGTCGATCAGGTTCTTCTGGCCGCTCTGGTGGAAGCTGTTCAGCCAGCCGAGCCGCAGGATCTCCTCGTCCTTGTAGCCCGACAGGTCGAGGTGGTGTTCGAGGATGATCTTGTCCTGCGTGAGCGTGCC
This sequence comes from Burkholderia sp. AU33423, assembly GCF_002223135.1. Lineage (NCBI taxonomy): Bacteria > Pseudomonadati > Pseudomonadota > Betaproteobacteria > Burkholderiales > Burkholderiaceae > Burkholderia > Burkholderia sp. AU33423. Next base: position 1,958,040 of record NZ_NKFH01000007.1, on the reverse strand, counting down.
GGTCTTGTCGGTGCACAGCACGTCCATCGCGCCGAAGTTCTGCACCGAGTTCAGCCGCTTGACGACGACCTTGCGGCGCGCCATCGCAACCGCGCCGCGCGCGAGGTTCGCGCTAACGATCATCGGCAGCATCTCGGGCGTGAGGCCCACGGCCACCGCGAGGGCGAACGTGAGCGCGCTCAGCCAGTCGCCCTTGGTCAGCCCGTTGATCATGAACACGATCGGCACCATCACGAACATGAACTTGATCAGCAGCCAGCTCACGCTCGCGACGCCGCGGTCGAAGCTCGTCTCGATGCGCTTGTGGCTCACGACGTTGCGCGCGAGCGAGCCGAAATAGGTGTCCTCGCCGGTCGCGACGACGACGGCCGTGGCCGTGCCGCTCACGACGTTGGTGCCCATGAAGCAGACGTTCTCGAGATCGAGCAGCGAGGCCGACGTATCGGTTGCCCCGCCGGCCGGCCGCATGTCGGCGGATTTGCCGGCAACTGCGCCAAGCGTGTCGTACTTCTCGACGGGCAGCGCCTCGCCGGTCAGCACGGCCTGGCTGATGAACAGGTCGCGCGACGCGAGCAGGCGCACGTCCGCCGGGATCATGTCGCCGGCCGACAGGTGCACGATGTCGCCGGCCACGACTTCGCGCATCGGCACTTCGCGGCGTGTCGGCTCGGACGTGTCGGTCATTGCACGCTGCACGGTGGCCGTCGTGCGCACCATCGCCTTCAGCTTCTCGGCCGCGCGCAGCGAACGGAATTCCTGCACGAAGCGCAGCAGCGCGCTGATCGTGACCATCGTCAGCAAGATCGTCATGCCCACGTAGTCGCGATCGTCGGGCGCTGCGAAGTAGACGTCGGTGCAGAAGCTGATGGCGGCCAGCACCAGCAGCACGTAGACGAACGGGTTGTGGAACGAGAGCAGCAACTGGCGGGTCCAGTGCGGCGGCTTGTCGTGCGCGATTTCGTTCGGGCCGTAGTGCTGCAGGCGATCGGCGGCCTGGTCGTAGGTGAGGCCGCGCGTGCTGGTGTTCAGCGACTTCAGCGTCTCTTCGAGTGGACGGGCCGCTTCCTGCGCGGCGCGCATGATGCGCGGGTCGTTCTGCGGGCCGGCGCCGGCCTTGATGAAGCCGCGCTGTTTCTTTTGCGATGTGTTGTGTCGTGTTGTCATGAGTCGCTCCTTGCGCACGAGGCGGCGGGCGGGGAGCGACCGTGACGTTATCGACGCACGAGCGCTCCCCGCCGCGTCGCGTCAGGCGCGATCGGCTGTGGATCGGTGAAGGCGGGAACGCTCGCCGGCGCGTGCGGTGCGGCCGGAGGGGCGATGCGCAGCGTCGCACCGGCGAGCGGTAATCGACTACTGTCGTCTGAGTTCATCTGCACTCCTGTCGGTTGCGAATAATCGGCACGGGCGATCGACAGCGACGCACGCACGAAGGCGCGCGGCCGGACGGCACGCGAACGGAAAACGCACGCGGCTGACGCTGCGCGCAACACGAACGCACGCGCGCGACGGCGCATCGCGTGCATTCGACAACAATGAAAATTCGGCGGGAGATCTGGCCGGTCAGGCCGGAAGGACGCCGCATCCTGCTTCCCGGGATGCGGCAGAAGACGAGGCTCTGCGCGTTTTCCTCAGGCAGCAGTCAAGTTGGTCAAGGACCAACTACAACTCGCATCGGTGTTCACAGAACACTCCATGTAATTAGACGGGAGCGATGGTAATGGGTCGCTGTGCGAAGCGTCAACCCTTTTGTCAGGTGTTATTTCGAGATGCGTAATCCGGCCGGTGCGCGTGCGCAGGCGAGCGCGATAGCGCGTCATGAAACAGCCGCGCGCAGGCCATGTCGGCATGCGCGCGGCTCGCGTCGAGCGAAGTGCGGGTTACCGGTTCGCCGTCGCGACGGCGGCGCCTGCATCGAGGATGCCCGAGCCTGCCGGCATCGCGGTGCACGACGTGCCGGCCGCGAGCTTCGCCGCGCGCGTGCCGCCTTGCAGCTTCTGCAGGATCTGCGCGGGCGTGAGGTTGCCGTTGACCGACAGCATCAGCGCGGCGGCGCCCGTCACCTGCGGCGTCGCGAGGCTGGTGCCGTTCGCGAGGTCATAGGTGTCGGAGCCCGGCGTCGTCGTACCGGTGTTGGACGTCGACAGGATGTTGACGCCCGGTGCGCTCAGCGCGACATCGGCGCCGAAGTTGCTGAACGATGCGCGGCGGCCCGTTGCATCGGTCGCGCCGACGGTGATCACGCCACGGCAGTTCGCGGGCTGGTCGAGCCCGGTCGACAGGCCGTCGTTGCCGGCCGCGACGACCACGGTCACGCCCTTCGCGGTCACGTCGTCGATCGCCTGCTGGAACGTCGTGCTGCACGCGCCGACACCACCGAGGCTCAGATTGATGATCTTCGCGGGGTTCGGATTGTTCGGCACGCCATTGACGGGAATGCCGGCTGCCCAGCGCATGCCGTCGGCGATGTCGCTCGTCATGCCGCCGCACTTGCCGAGCACGCGCACCGGCAGGATTCGGCTGAGCCACGACACGCCGGCGACGCCGGTGCCGTTGTTGGCGGTCGCGCCGATCACACCCATCACGCGCGTGCCGTGCCAGCTGCTGTTGCTCGGCTGGCTTGCGCAGTGATAGTACGGGCCGTTGGCGTTGTCGAGTTCCTGCTGCGTGACCCAGTCGCCCGGATCGGTGGCGTCCGGGCCGCGCGTCAAGCCGTTGTTGCTGGTGTTGACGTTGCTGATGAAGCTGTAGCCTTGCTGTATCAGATTGCCGACGAGGTCGCCGTGCGGCCGGTAGCCGGTGTCGAGCACGGCCGTGACGACGGTCGGCGAGCCCTTGGTCACGTTCCACGCGGGCGGCATGTCGATCCCGGCGGTCGGGTCGGACAGGTACCACTGCTGGCTGTAGAGCGGGTCGCTCGGCGTGTCGCGGATCTGCATCGGGTGATCCGGTTCCGCGTAGTCGACGTCCGAATCGGCTGCGAATGCCTGCGCGAGCGCGGCTGCGTCGGTGGCGGCCATGCGCTGGCCGAGCGACAGCACGGTCGCGCCGTTCGAAATCGTTCGCTCGACCTGCACGTTCACCGGCGTTTGCGTGACCGTGCTCGCGTACGCGCGTGCGCTGCCGGTCACCGGTGCCATCCAGCGCGTCATCGCGCGCTGGATCACCGCGTCGAGTCGCGAGCCGTTGTCGATGGCTGCCATCGCACGCGTGGCCGTCAGCGTTTTCAGCTTGACGATGAGGTGGTCGACCGGCGGCTCGGTCGGCGCCGTCTGCGCGGCCATCTGCACGGCGGCCTGCTGCGACGTGCACGCATTGGCGCCGGACGACGAGGGCGGCGTGGTCGGTGCGGGGGCGGGCGCAGGAGCGGGCGCCGGTGCAGGTGCCGCGTTGGAAGAAGACGGGTTGCTGCCGTCGCCGCCGCCTCCGCCGCAACCGGCGAGGGGCAGGAGGGCGGCGGCGGACAGCATGCCGGCGAGCATGCGCGCGTGTGCGGAGCGCGCCAGCGCAAAATTGAAACGCTTGGTTCTCATGGTGAAACTCGATCCTCGTAGATAACCGTCGTGCCGGCGGTGGCGCTGGTCCGGCGTAAACCGGACCTTGTTTTTGTCGGGCGCCGCAGGGCTGCTGCGACGCGCCATGCATTGGGTAACGGCTAATGAGGCGGCTTCTTGAATATGTTTTGTGTGAAAAAGATGCGAGACGCAAACGATTGCGATGCTGTCTTGCAGCATGAACGCCCGTTTGGAACGGGCGATCTGTTCATGGGGTGCAAGATTGCGGGCGCTCGACCCGGCGAAACGTGCGGCGCAGGCGCTTTTGCGCACCGCGGAAACGATTTTTCCCGGTGGAGGCCCGCGGCGGATGGCGCTTGACGCTTGCCCTGATGCGGTGCGAATTTTGTCGGGCGTAGGATCGCGATTCGTTCAACGTTTCGTCAGGAGAAAAGCATGGATCACCGCTTCCGTTGGCTCGCTGTCGCGTTTTCCTGCGCGCTGGCGGGCTCCGCGCATGCGCAGGCGCTCACCGGCACGCTGAAGAAGATCAAGGACACGGGCATCGTGTCGCTCGGCATCCGCGAGTCGTCGGTGCCGTTCTCGTATTCGGACAACCAGCAGAAGAACATCGGCTACTCGAGGGACATCGCGTCGCGCGTCATCGACGCGCTCAAGGCCGAGTTGAAGGCTCCGAACCTGACGGTGAAGGAAATCCCGATCACGTCGCAGAACCGGATTCCGCTGCTGCAGAACGGCACGATCGACTTCGAATGCGGCTCGACGACGAATACGCTCGAACGGCAGAAGCAGGCTGCGTTCTCGAACAGCATCTTTTTGTATGGCATCCGCTTCAGCACGCGCAAGGATTCGGGCGTGAAGGACTTCCCGGATCTGGCCGGCAAGACGGTCGCGACGACGGCCGGCACGTCCGACGAGCGGCTGCTGCGCAAGCTCAACGAAGAAAAAGGGATGAACATGACGATCATCAGCGCGAAGGATCACGCCGAGGCGTTCATGAATGTCACGACCGGGCGCGCGGTCGCGTTCGTGATGGACGAGCCGCTGCTGTACGGCGAGATCGCGAAGGACCGCAACCCGGGCGCGTACACGGTGGCGGGCACGCCGCTCGTCCACGAGAACTATGCGTGCATGATGCGCAAGGACGATCCGGCGTTCAAGCACGTCGTCGACGGCGTGATCGCGAAGATGCAGACATCGGGGGCGGCCGAGAAGCTCTACGATCAGTGGTTCATGCAGCCGATTCCGCCGAAGGGCGTGAGCCTCAACTATCCGCTGTCGCCGGAGATGAAGCAGCTGTTCAGGAATCCGACGGACCAGGCTCAGTATTGATTCGGCCGTCGCAATGAAAAACCGCCGGCACGTGCCGGCGGTTCGAGCGCGCCGTGCCGGGCGGCGCGAAGCGTGTCAGGCCTTGATTTCCGGGCCGTGCGCGGCGGGTGCGGCCGGTGCGGCCCGCGTTGCCGGGGCCGCCGACGGCATCGGCGGCTGCGCCGGCACGATGACGAGCACCGGTTCGGGCATGGCCCACGGCGCCATCGCGAAGCCGATGGGCTGCGGCATCGGCATTGCGAACGCATTGGCGAGCGCGATGTGCTGGAGCGCCATCATCTGCTGCTGCATCGCGACCATCTGCGCCTGGGCCGCCTGCATCCGGTACTGCACGGCCTGCATTTGCCGCAACGCTGCCGCGGGCGGCAGGCCGCCCGACGACGACGTCTGCATCTCGAAGCTCGCGCCGTCTTGCGGGCTGTGCCAGCTCCACGTACTGACCTTCATCGGGCCGACGGCCGTCTGGACGACGCGCGTTTCGGCTTTCACGGGCACGGCCTGCCCGGCGAGGGCGAACACGGGCGCCAGCGCCAGCGCGCTCGCCGCCATATACGAACGGAATCGCATCTTCGTATCTCCATCAAACGAGACTGATCGAATCAACAATGACGTGCGGCTCACGGAGTGAGCCATCCGAGACAATGCGGCCGTCGGCTTAAATCAACATTAAAACCGCCGCCGGCCGGCCCGGTCAGCGCATGTCGGGACGCTCCGCAATCGGCATTCAACCTCGCCCATGCCAGGGGAATCCTGTCGCCCGATGCAACAACAGGCACAATACGGAATTCGCCGCGACACGCACGCGTGTTCGACATTCGAACATTGACGCTGCGGCACTGCTGCCCGATCTCCTTCCCCGTCGTCATGAACGCCACGCTCACTCCCGCGCGCGAGTCGAATTCGCCGCGTTTCCTGCTGTTCCTGATCTGCCTGTTCGCGTCCGCCGGCCAGCTCGCGATCGACATCTACGTGCCCGCGCTGCCCGACATGGCACGTTCGTTCGCCACCACGCCGCAGGCGATCCAGTCGAGCGTGTCCGGCTACATGGCGGCCTACGCACTCGGCCAGCTGATTTTCGGGCCGGTCGCCGACGCCTACGGGCGCAAGCGCGTGCTCGCGTTCGGGCTTGTGATCTACACGATCGGCTGCCTGCTGTCGCTCGGCGCGCAGAACCTGGAGACGTTCGTGCTGGCACGCTGCCTGCAGGGCTTCGGAATCGCGACCACCAACCTGCTCGCGAAGGCGATCATCACCGATTCGTTCGCCGGCCAGGCGCTGATGCACGCGTTTACGTACATGTCGATCGCGTGGGGGCTCGCGCCGATCGTCGCACCGGTGATCGGTGCGCACCTGCAGGAATGGTTCGGTTGGCGCGCATGCCTCGTGTTCCTGCTCGTGTACTCGCTGGTGATGTGGGCGCTGCTGTGGCGATACCGCGAAACCTTACCGAAACCCGTGCATCTCGAGCCGCGCACGCTGATGACGAACGCGGGCAAGGTGCTGGCGAGCCCGGTGTTCCAGAGCTGCTTCCTCGCACAGGGGCTGTGCTACAGCATCCTGCTCGTGTTCAACATCGTCGGGCCGTTCATGGTGCAGACCACGCTGCACAAGCCGCCAACCTTCTTCGGCTATCTCGCGCTCGGGATCGGGCTGATGTATTTCCTCGGCGGCCTGTCGAACCGGATTCACCGGCCCGGGCTGCCGAGCGCCGAGCAACGGCTGCGCATCGGCGCGCGCGTGATGGCAGGCGCGTCGGTCGCGATGCTGGTGCTGGCGCTGACCGTCGGGCTGCGCGTATGGACGCTTGCGACGCCGGTGCTCGTGATGGGCTTCTGCGCGGGCGCGATGTATCCGACGCTGATGGCCAAGGGCAATTCGCTGTTTCCGCATATCGCCGGCCTGACGAGCGCGATCCTCGGATGCGCGCTGCTGCTCGTGTCGTCCGCGATGATGGGGCTGGCCGGTTTCGTGTCGATTCACGTGCTGACGCCGCTCGCGGTGTTCTTCGTCGCGCTGTCGTGCATCGTCGTGTGGATGGTCACCAAGCTGCTGCGGTACCTGTCGCAGCAGCAGGCCCAGGCCGCGCCAGTCGCGTGTGGGCGCGGGGAGGCGGCATAAGTGCCGGCTGTCGACCGACCCATGAACCCGATTCTGCTGAATCGCGTCGCCCGAACCGATGCCGCCGACCTGATCGCCGCCAACCGCGCGAGCCGCAGCCACCATCTGCCGTGGGTCGACTCGTTCACCGACCAGGCGGGATTCGACCAGTGGTTCGGCCGCTGCCTGACGGGGCCGAACGTCGGCCTCGTCGCGCGCGAACGCACGTCCGGAGCGGTGGTCGGCGTGGTGAACCTCAACGAGATCGTCGGCGGCGTGTTCCAGAGCGCGTATCTCGGGTACTACGGCATGGCGGCGTTCAGCCGCACGGGGCTGATGACCGAAGCCACGCGCGCGGCGATCGGCGTCGCGTTCGGTGAACTCGGGCTGCATCGGCTCGAAGCGAACATCCAGCCTGGCAACCACGCGTCGATTGCGCTGGTTCGGCGGCTCGGTTTCACGAAAGAGGGGTTTTCGCCGCGCTATCTGCGCATCGGCGGCGAATGGCGCGACCACGAACGGTGGGCGCTGCTGGCCGACGGCGAGCCCCAAGCGCGCACCTGACGCCCGATATCGGGCGATCTTCTTCCCGCCACCGGCCCCTTATAGCGGATGCGCCGCGCCGGCCTGCGTCAGCAGCGAGACGGCCACCGGATCCGGCATCCCGTTCGAGTCGATTGCACCGGCTTTCGCGAGTGCGACGAGATCGCTGTCGACACCCGGTTGCCCGACGGTGAACGACGTGGTCAGGAACGCCGGCGTCGCGAACGCCACCGAATAGCGCTGCTGCAGGTTCGTCACCACGGCCGATTGCGCGGCCTGTACGGTGTTCGCGCTGTTCATCGCCTGCTGATAGCGCGAATTCCCCTGGAAATTGCCGATCAACGTGGCCGTGTTCGTGCCGAGCTGGGCGGCGAGATAGACCAGCATCAGCTCGGTCTCGGGCGTCGTATTGAACGTGCCGCCTGCATACGCGAGCGAATGCAGGGTCGTGCCGCCCGACGTCACGGTGATCACGCACGGCAGCGCGGCATTGACCGTCACGCGGTAGTTGCCGCCGCCATCCGTCAGCGTGGTCGCCGAACCCGTCACGCAGCTGACCGTCACCTGCGCACTGGCGAGCGCGTCGCCCGTCGCGGCCGTACCCGAGATTGCGACCGTCTGCGTGTTGTTGTTGAAGCAGGCATCCACGCCGAAGCAGGCATCGCCGTTGCACGCCTGAAGCGTCGCGAGGGTGGCGAGGCAGAGCGTGCCCAGCGCGGGGCGGATGAAACGGCCGGGGTGAATGTCCATGGTCGCGGGCCTTGAGGAGAGTGGGGCAACCGGTGGGCGCCGGAGAGACGGTGCCGTTCATATTCTATGTCTCGAATCGGGGGGCTGCTTGCCCGGTTGGCCCGGTTGTGGTCGGGGGCAGCCTGCCGCCGAGCGTGTCATGCGCGACACGGCTTTGTCGGCATCGCGGCGATACGACGGCATACTGAAATGACGAGGTCCGGGAGCCGACCGGAAACCTTTCAGTTCCCTTCGCAATTGGTTATGCTGCGGGACGATTAAAAACGACGAGAGAACGCGTCGCTTCCGATGGAGCCGGCGCGCCGTTTCCGACATGAACTTGAAACGACAGACGGGCCGGCCGGGCCTGCCGGGTGGCGAGGGCGATCCGGCAGCGTGGGCAGGCACGACCCGAAACGGCATTCCGCACACACGCAGCACGAAGGGTGGGGCTCGCAGGCCCGGCTTCCGGAAGGCCGCGGCCTTGCTGGCGGGCGCGGTCGTGTTGTTCGGTGGCGCGGCCATTGCAGCGCCAACCGAGGACGGCAGCACTGCCGTCGCTGTTTCGTCGGCCGCCACACCCTTCACCCCGGCCCAGTCGGCCTGCTCGCACGTGGCCGCCGCAGCGGCCTATCCGGTCGCCGCAAAACCCGAAGTCGCACCGCCGCTGAAAGGCCGCGTGACGGACACCACGGGCGTGCTGAGCGCCGCCTGCACATCCGAGTTGACCGACCGCCTCGCTGCGGTCGAACAACGGCTCGGCGTGCAGATCGCGATCCTGCTGGTCGGGTCGACCGGGCAATCGACGATCGAACAGTTTGCGACCACCGTATTCGACCAGTGGAAGCTCGGCAAGGCCGAGGTCAACAACGGCCTGCTGCTCGTCGCCGCGCTCAACGACCATACGGTGCGGATCGAAGTCGGCTACGGGCTCGAAGGCACGATTCCGGACATCGTCGCGGGCCGGATCATCCGTGAGCGGATCGTGCCGGCATTCCGCGAGAACCGCATTGAAAGCGGCATCAGCGATGCAGTGGACGCGCTGGCACGCGAAATGATGCCGGCGGACGTCGCCACGCCGGAGCAGGCGGCACCCGCGACGGCGCCTGGCGGGCGCGACGACGCATACGAAACGGTCACGGCGGCCACGACGGATGCCACGAACGCACCGTCCCGTGACGCACGGACCGGCGGCGAGCAGTACCAGCCGAACGGCCTGCCGGTGCGGAAACATGCGAATACGGGCGGCGTGCGGTTCTGGTTCCTGCTTGGGGTGGCCAACGTCGTGCTGGGCGTGGTCGCGCAGTGGCGGCAACTGCGCCGCCGGGTGGCGCTGCTGGCGGCGTGGCTCGTGGCGGCCGTCGTGCCGATCGTGATGCTGCCGGTCGGCGCGATCTTCAACGGCGATCTCGAAGCCATGCTGGTCGCCGCGTTGTTCGTCCCGGCGGCGGCCGGTGTCGCGCCGTGCCTGCTCGGCATCAACCTGTTCCTGTCGGCGCGCGTGCGCAAATACACGGCGATCGTGGGCGGGACGCTGTTCATGATCATCGCGATCGGGCGCGAGATGGACTATTCGGTCGGGGAAGTGTTGTCCGGCATCTTCAGTGTGCTGTGTGTGCTCGCCGTGATCTGGGCAAAGTTGATGGGCATCGGCTCGTCTTCGTCGTCTTCCTCGTCCGGCTCCCGGTCGAACTCGAGCTCGAGCGCCGATTCGTTCCGCGGCGATGGCGGTTCGAGCGGTGGCGGCGGTGCATCGGGCCGCTGGTAGCCACCGCGCGCAGGGTCTCTGCTCACTCGCTTCTTTTCACCTGCCGCTCCATCCGGAGCGCTCAACCGGAAACTTCCACCATGAAATGGTTTCGAATCCTGCTCGTGTGCTGCGTGCTGGCTCCGCTCGCGGGGTGCGGCTATAACGCGATCCAGTCGTCGGACGAGAACGTCAATGCCGCGTGGTCCGAAGTGCTGAACCAGTACCAGCGCCGCGCCGACCTCGTGCCGAACCTCGCCGCGTCGGTGAAGGGCTACGCGTCGCACGAGGAACGCGTGCTGACCGAGGTGGCGTCGGCCCGTGCGCGCGTGGGCAGTGTGCAGATGACGCCGGAGATGGCAAAGGATCCGGCCGCGCTCGCGGCGTTCGACCAGCGGCAGGGCGAGCTGTCGGGTGCGCTGAGCCGGCTGATGGTGGTGTCCGAGCGCTACCCGGAGTTGAAGGCGAACGAAGCGTTCCGCGACCTGCAGACCCAGCTCGAAGGCACCGAAAACCGCATCGCGGTTGCGCGCGGCCGCTATATCAAGACGGTGCAGCACTACAACGTTCAGATCCGCCAGTTCCCGGGCGTCGTGATCGCGAAGATCTTCGGCTACCAGCCGCGCCCGAACTTCGGCGTCGCGAACGAGGCGGCGATCTCGACCGCGCCGGCACTCGACTTCTCCGCGCAACCGCAGTCGCCGAAGGCGAACGCGGCCGGCGAGTAAAGCCGGCTCACCCACTCACGCGCTCAGGGCTTGCGCGCGGCCGCCTTCGCGAATGCGCCGCGTACCTCGAAGCTGATTGCATCGGCCACATTGCCGCGCGCATCGACGAGTTCGAGCCGGTGCCGGCCCGGCCACGGCATCCACGCGACGCGATCGGCATGCCCGATCACCTTGTCGTCGAGCCGCCACGCGAATTTCGTGGCGCGCCCGGCCGAACGCTCGAACCAGATCCGCTGGTTCTTCGGCGGAATGTCCGGGTCGATCGCGAAGATCGTGCCGTCGGTCGGCGTGCCGATCGTCAACGGCGCGCGCGCGCCGTCCTTGCCCGGCGTGACGGGGGCGGCGAGCCGGATCGTGTCGACCGCCGTTCCCGCGATGAACCACTCGTTGCGCGACGGTTCGATATCGCGTTCGAACGTGATGCGGCGCGTCTCGACGCCGGCCGGCGCGCGCGGCGCACGGCTCGGCTGGTCGCGGTGCAGGTAGCCGACGACCGCCGACCACACCGGCGACGCACCCGTGACGCCCGACACGTCCCACATCGGCGAACCGTCCGCATTGCCGACCCACACGCCGACCGTATAGCGCGACGTGAAGCCGACGGTCCAGTTGTCGCGCATGTCCTTGCTGGTGCCGGTCTTGACCGCCGAGAAGAAGCGCGTCGCGAGCGGATTGTCGAAGCCGAACGTGCGCACCCGTGCGTTGTTGTCGGACAGGATGTCGGTCACGACGAAGCTGGCCGCCTCGCTGAACACGCGCGTGCCGTCGGCTGCGCGGGCGGGTGACGCGGCCGATGCGCCGGCCGCACCGGACGCCGGCGCCGGCACGTCGATGACCTTGCGCGCGACACCGCCGTTCGCAAGCGCGCGGTACGCGTTGGTCAGCGACAGCAGCGTGACGTCCGCACTGCCGAGCGCGAGACTGAAGCCGTAGTAGTCGCCTTCCTGCGCGAGCGGCAGGCCGAGCGCGGTCAGCGTGCGCGCGAAGCGGTGCGGCGTGACGAGCACGAGCGTGCGCACGGCGGGCACGTTCAGCGAACCGCCGAGCGCGCTGCGCACGCTCACCCAGCCCTTGAAATCCTTGTCGTAGTTCTGCGGAATGTACAGGCCGCCGCCGGCGGCGAGGTTGATCGGCGCATCGTCGAGCAGCGACGCGGCCGTCAGCCGTTTCTCGTCGATCGCCTGCGCATACAGGAACGGCTTGAGCGTCGAGCCGGCCTGGCGCGGCGCGAGCACGGCATCGACGTCGCGCGCGCCCGACAGCGCGCCGGACGAGCCGACCCACGCGCGAATCTCGCCGGTCGCGTTGTCGATCACGACGACCGCGCCGTCCTGCACGTTGCGCCGGTGAGCAGGCGCGTTGAGTTCGGTCAGCGCGCGCACCAGCGTGTCGCGCGCGAAGCGCTGCAGCGGCGCATCGAGGGTCGTGCGTATCTGCGCGCCGGCCGTTGGTCGCACCTCGGCCGCGATGCGTCGCGCGAAGTGCGGGGCGAGGGCGGCGCCGTCGTCGCGCGCGGCGCTGGCCGGGCGCGCGATGACGAGCTGCACGTAGCCGTCGAGCGACGCGCAGGCCGGCTCGGCATGCATGTCGCGCAGGATCCGGCATGCGCGCTCGGCGACTTTCGCGGGCGTTGCATTGGGCGCGCGCACGAGCGCGGCGGCGATCGCGGCTTCGCGTGCATCGAGGCCCGACGGCGCCTTGCCGAACAGCACCTGCGACAACGCGGCGAGGCCGATCGTCTCGCCGCGGAACGGCACGAGGTTCAGGTAGGCCTCGAGCACCTGGTCCTTGCGCCAGCCGCGCTCGAGCAGCAGCGCGTTGACCGCCTGCGACGCCTTCTGCGGCAGCGAGCGCTGGCCCGACCGGCGCGGCGAATCGCTGAGCAGCCCGGCGAGCTGCATCGTGACGGTCGACGCGCCGCGCGTGCGCTCGTTCCACAGGTTGCCCCAGGCGGCGCCGGCGATGCCGCGCCAGTCGACGCCGCTGTGTTCATAAAAGCGCTTGTCTTCGGACACGACGATCGCCTCGCGAAACGCGGGCGACACGTCGGCGAGCGACACCCAGTCGCCGCGCCGTTCGGTGAGGTCGACGCGCGTGCGCTGCAGCGGCGTGCCGTCGCGCGCGAGCAGCACCCAGTCGGAGCTGCGCCAGTTGCGGCGCACTTCGTCGTAGCTCGGCAGCGCATGCGCGACGAGCGGCGCGGCCAGCACGATGGCAACGAATACGCGGCCGGCGAAACCCGCCGGCCGCGGCAATACCGGATCGATCATCAAGGCCTCGTTACTTGCCCGCTTCGGCCGGCTTCACCGTCATCGGCGGGTTCGGCCACAGGCCGTACACGGACGGCGCGTACAGCGCCTCGACACGCGTCGGCGGCAGCCCGAACGTGCCGACGTTGTTCAGCCGCACCGTGTACTCGACCGAGAATTTGCCCTTCGGCAGATAGTCGTAGTACGCCCGGTAGCCGTCGAAGTCGCGCTCGATGAACGCCGGCCACGCGCCGTCCGGCGTCTTCTCGCCCTGCGTCGCGGCTTCGGAGTCGCGGCCCAGGCCCGAGCCGAGGATCGTCGAACCGGCCGGAACCGGATCGTTGACGACGACCCACGTCATGTCGCTCTGCGCATCGATGTCGAGATGCACGCGTACGACGTCGCCGCGCGTCAGCACGCCCTTGACGGCGGGCGACACGGGCGTGACGGTCTTCGTGATCCGGTAGCCGGCCGCAAACGGCGAACGCAGCGGCACCGCCGCGAGGCTTTCGATCGTGGCCCACGGGCGGCCCGTGCCGTCCTGCGTGACGGACAGCGTGGCCGGCGCCTGCGACGCGCGCGGCCACGGCAGCATCACGCTGCGGGCCGCGGCGGCGCGGGTGGCCGGAGTGGCCGACGCCGGCGTGTCGGCGGGCGTGGACGCGGAGGCCGACGCCTGAGACCACGAGATCGTGCGCGCGTCGCCGCCGAGCGCGACCTTCGTCGCGCCGGCCACCGGCGTGCTCTCGTAGGTGCGCGAGAAGCGCTCGACCGCGAGCAGGCCGAGCGCGTTCGACGTCGTGGTCTGCCAGGCGCCCTGGCGCTGCAGTGCAAGCAGGCCGGCCGTCACGCGCGGCATCTCGTCCTTCCATGCCGGGTCGCCCGCGAATTCCAGCGCGAGACGTGCCGCGTTGGTCTCGTTGCTGGTCATCAGCCACCACAGATCGTCGTCGCGTGCGGTCGAGAACACGAGTTGCGTGCCCTGGTACGTGAGGCGTGCCCGCAGGATCTGTTCGACCTGCGCGCGTTTCTCGTCGCGTTGCGGGATGTCCTTCACGCGCGTCAGGATCGCGTGATAGTCGATCACCGCCGACGTCGGCCACTGGTTCGGCGCGATCTCGATCGAGCCGAGCATGCGGCCCTGCGCGGCGCCGTAGCGCGACAGCGCCTCGATCGCGGCGAGCTTGCGCAGGTCGCGATCCTGGCGCGGCGCCCACGTGTTGCGCTCGAGGCGGCCGTCGACGAAACGCGCGAGCCCGGCCTCGAGCTGCGTGCGCAGGTCTTCCGGCAGCGCGAAGCGCGGGTCGAGACGGCTCGCCTCGTCGGACACCACGAGCAGGTACGACGACAGCGTCGCGCTGCCGGCATGCGAGTCGTCGGACGACGGCGGGAAGTAGCTCGCGAGCCCGTCGCTGTCGAGATAGACGGGCATGCGTGCGATCAGCGCCTGCCATTGCGCGGGGTCGCGCAGGCCGATCGCGCGCGATGTCTGCTGTTCGAGGCAGCGGTACGGATAGCGCTCGAACCAGCGTTTCACGCCGGGCAGCCCGTCGGCGAGCTTCGACTGCAGCGACACGGCGATGCCGCCGCGCGGCAGGCCTTGCGCGTTGTTCGCCGCGCCGGCCGGGGAGGCGATCGGCACCGTCAGCGTGCCGTCGACTTGCGCGAGGGTCGCCTGCTGGACCGTGACCGGCAGCGCGGGCACGACCTTCTGCGCGACCGCCAGCGCGTCGGACGCGCGCTTGCCGCCTTGCTCGGCCGCTTCGATGTGCCAGTTCAGCGCACCGGCCGCGTCGAGCGCCTGCTCGGGCACGGTGATCGTCCACGCGACCTCGGTGGCCGTGTTGGCCGCGAGCGAGACGGTTTGCGGCGCGACGTCGAGGCCCGTCACGCGCGGCGTCACGACGACCTGCATCGCGCGGTCGGTCGTGTTGCGCAGCGTGACCTGCGCACGGAACGCGTCGCCTTCGCGCACGAGCGGCGGCAGGCCGGAGATCAGCTGCAGATCCTGCGTGCTGCGGATCGACGTGCTGCCGGTGCCGAAGCGGTCGGGGCCGACCGCCGCGATCGCGACGATCCGGAAGCGCGTGAGCGCATCGTTCAGCGGTACCTCGACGGTCGCGCTGCCATTGGCATCCAGCGTCACGCGCGGATTCCACAACAGCAGCGTGTCGAACAGCTCGCGCGTCGGCGCGCTGCCGCCGCCGCCGCCGGCCGGCACGGCCTTGCGGCCGAAGTGGCGGCGGCCCACGATTTCCATCTGTGCCGTGGATGTCTCGACGCCGTACGCGCGTCGCCGCAGCATCGCGTCGAGCAGGTCCCAGCTGTTGTTCGGCATCAGTTCGAGCAGCGCTTCATCGACGGCCGCGACCGCGATCTGCGTGCCGGCCGGCGCGGGCTGGCCGTTCGGCAGCGTGACCTTCACGTGCGCCTGCGCCTTGCTGCGCACCGTGTAGCGCGTCGCGTCCGTCGTCACGGTCACGCCGAGTCGATGCACGCCCGTGCCGACCTTGATTTCGCCGAGACCATAGCGGAACGCGGGCTTCGACAGGTCGACGAACGCGGTCGGCGCTTCATGGTGACGGCCTTCGCGCCAGAACGCGCGCGCCCATTCGACCGGTGCCTTCCAGCCCCACGTGAAGAACGAGTACCACGGCACTTCGCGAATCCGGCCGCGCAGCGCGAGCACCGACACGTAGACGTTCGGCCCCCACGATTCGCCGACCTTCAGGTCGACCGTCGGGTTCTTGCCGTTCAGCTCGACGATGTGCGTTTCCATCACGCCGCCGCGTTCGACCGCGACCAGCGCGGTCGCGTAGCGGAACGGCATGCGTACCTGGAAGCGGGCGGTTTCGCCCGGCTCGTACGCGGTTTTCTCGGGGATCACGTCGATCCGGTCGGTGTTGTCGCCGCCGAACCAGAGTTCGTCCTCGCGCGTGACCCACACCGACGTCGATGCGTTCGACGTGCGGCCGTCGCCGTCCTTGGCGACCGCGATCAGCTGCACATTGCCGGCCTGTTCGAGCGTCGCGTCGCAGGCCATGCGGCCCTTGTCGTCGGTCTTGCCCGAGCACAGCACGCCGAGGTCGCGCGTGTCGCTCTTGTTGTCGTACGCATAGAAGCCGCCGACCATCCGCTTGCGCGACGACGTCGTGATGCGCGCGACGCCCTTGATCTCGATCGGCACCGACGCGCGCGGCTTGCCTTGCAGGTCGACCGCCAGTGCCTGCACGGGCACGCGCTGGCCGACCGATACCCAGCGGCCCGCCTTGATGCCGGCCACCACCGCGGCCGGCCACAGGATCGTGTCGCCGCGAATCGTCTGCACTTCGCCGTTCGGATCGGCGAACGTTGCTTCGAGCGCAATGCGCTTCGGTGCGTCGACGTCGGGCAGGCCCTTGAGCGTGACCGAGCCCGCGCCGTTGCGGTCGAGCGTCAGCGGCAGCTTGTCGGCGATCAGCTTCGTCGCGTCGGGATCGTTGTTCGACGCCGACGCGTTGTCGCCGTCCTGCGAATCGTCGTCGGCATTGCCGTCGCTCCTGTCGGGGCGGTACGGCGTGAAGCTGAAATCCTCGAAGCGATCCGCGAACGGCGGCGAGGCCCACTTCATCAGCGCCGACACCTGCACCGGCAGGTTCGATGCGCCGCCGCCCGACACGTAGTCGATCTGCACCGCGAGCGGTGCTTCCTTCACGGCGACGAGCGGGCTCTTCTGCGCGTCGCGCGCGCCGATCGACCCCTTCAGCACCGGCAGGCGGAACGCCTCGACGCGGAAGCTGCCGCTGTAATAGGTGGCGGTCGGCGCGTCCTCCGGGCCGCCTTCGAGTTCGACGCTGTATTCGCCGAGCTTCGCGGCGGCCGGCAGCGTGAACTGCGTGTCCGCGCTGTGATCGGCTGCCCACGTGAGCGGCAGCTTGTAGGTCTGGCCCGTGCCGAGATGGCGGATCGTCACGCGCGTCGGGTATTGCGACGGGAACGCGAGGCTCTGCAGCGTCTCGGCGCGGATGAAATGCTTCATCGACACGGTTTCGCCGGCGCGCAGCAGCGTGCGGTCGAATACCGTATGCGCGCGCACGGTCCGTGCGCTGTCCGTGTCGGTCGGCACGTTGAAGCGCCACGATTCGATCCCGCGGTTCCAGCCCGAGCTGACGAACGCCATGTCGGGGCCCGTCTTCGGATCGTTCACGCGGGCCGACACGAAGTAGTCGTCGAAGCGTTGCTCCGAATCGGACGAACTGCATGCGCGCTTCGATTCGAATGCGCCGTCGATCTTCAGCAGGCCCTGCGCATCGGTCTTGCCGGACGCGATCTCGTCGCCGTTGCAGTCCGACACGCGGATCTGCGCGTTCGGCACGGGCTTGCCCTTGTCGAGCGTCGTGACCCACACGAGGTTGTTCTCGCGGCCCTGTTTCAGGTGCACGCCGAGGTTGGTGACGAGCACCGTGGTGCGCACGTACATGCTCGACGGCTTCGCGAGCAGCGAGCGGCCGAGCGCGGGCGACGCGAGTTCGAGCACGTAGAAGCCGGGCTTGTCGATCGGCACGCCGACGACCTCGAACGGGCGCAGCGCCTTCGGGTCTGCCTTCGGCAGCGTCAGCGCCTGCACGCCGGGCTGGCCCTTGAGCAGCGTCAGCGAGCGCACGTCGATGCGGCGATCCTTCGGCGCGGGCGCCTTTTCGCCGGCTTCACGCGGCACGTAAACAGGATGCTGGCCCTTGCGTTCGAGCAGGCCGGGAATCTGGCTGTCGATCGAGCCGGCCGTCATCGACCAGTTGTCGAAGCGGTCGACCCTGCGCATCCACTGGCGGATCGCGGTGTCGTCGTCGACCTTCAGGTTCGAGAACTGCGCGCCCTGGGTGTTGAGGCCGTCGATATGCAGGTCGGCCTCGACGTTGCGCAGCGTGACGGGCACGAGCGCGGGCGAATCGGGTTCGGCGAAGCGCTCGACGATCCCGAAGGTGCCCGACGAGAATTTCGCGAGCGGCGGCATCGGTGCGGTGCGCGTCGCGAGCGGGAACAGGTCGGCGTTGGACAGCGAACGGTCGGTCACGTCGCGCAGGCCCGACGGCAATTCGATCGTGAGGGCGGTCTGTTCGGGCAGCGGCGGGTTGAACGTGACGGTGGTGACTTCCTCGCTCTTGTCGTCGGCCGCGAAGGTCGGCGCGAGCGTTCCGTCAGGGCCGCGCAGCTTGATCGCCTCGGCGTTCTTGCGCGAGATCGGTGCGTTGAACGAAAGTGTGAGCGGGCGCAGCGGCGTGCAGGGCGCCTTTGCATTCTCGCGTTCGCACGAGAAGCTCGCGGCGAACGGCGCCCGCACGGTGAAGTCGAAGCGCCGTTCCGTTTCGTTCGGGATCCCGCTCGGGCTCGTGACGCCCTTGCCGTATACGAGCTGCATCTTCGCGCTCGCCGGCAGTGCCTGGGCGCACGACAGCGTCAGCACGCGCGCGGCATCCTTCTTCAGGCCGAAGTGATCGAGCAGTGCGTTGCGCGCATCGTCGTCGGCGGCCGTGACGGGAATGCGGTTGCCGATGCCGGCTGCTTCGCACCAGATGTTCGCGAGCGCCGAGCGCGGTTCGGCCGGGCCGTTCAGCTTCAGCACGAACACCTGCCGTTCCTCGATCTCGCGCGAGCCGGGGCGGACGTTCACCGGGAACGGGCCGCCCGTCTGGAACGTGAAGCGGCGCGGGCCGCTGGCCGCGTTGCCGGCGACCGAGCGCAACGTGTCGTTGAGCGCGACCGAGCAGCGCACGCCGGGCGGCAGGTCGTTTTCGAAATCGTAAACCCAGGTCTTGTCGTCGAGCCAGTGGCCCTGGCCGCGCGCGGCCGTGGAATCGTTGCAGGTGACGCGTGCGGGATTCGGCGCGGAGGCCGAGCCGAACGCGACCATCGGTTCGTCGAACTTGACGACGGTTTGCCGGACCTCGGTGACGGTGCCTTGCGGCGACACGCTCACCGTGCGCGCCGCGCCCGCATGCAGCGACAGCGCCGTGGCGCCGCCGAGCGCCGCGACGGCGCCGATGCGCCAGAGCAGCCGGGTGGTGTGGTTGGTTCGTTTTGCTTTGTTCTGTTTGTCGTGCTGCTTCATCGCTCGATTGCCCTCGGAGGGAAGCTTTCTGTTTGATTGCACCGGATTCTAACCGACCGACCTTCGCGCGCATCGCGCTGCACAGTGTGTCGTCGGCGTGCGACACTGGTGTGCGTGCCGCAGATTTGTCGCGTCAACGACACAAAAATGCAGCGAAATGTCGATTGTCTCGGATTGCGGAACATTTAATGGACTATAAAAAGATTGTTCGATCCGATTTGTGCGCGTACATTTCAGGTCCGCGCCAATGTTTGAGAAATATCAAGCGTGGTTTTCCCGAATCCGGTGTTCGAGAGAAGGAAACATGCACAACGACAACACTCCCCACTCGCGTCGCACGGGCGACGCAGCCGTAACAGGCATCACACGGCGTCAATGGCTGCAGGGCGCACTGGCGCTGACGGCAGCGGGCCTCACGGGCTCGCTGGCGTTGCGGGCCCTGGCCGACGATCCCGGCACCGCGCCGCTCGACACGTTCATGACGCTCTCCGAAGCAGTGACAGGCAAGAAGGGGCTGAGCCGCGTGCTCGGCCAGCGCTTCCTGCAGGCCTTGCAGAAGGGTTCGTTCAAGACGGCCGACAGCCTGCCGCAACTCGCCGGCGCACTCGCGTCCGGTTCGCTGAATCCTGACCAGGAAGCACTCGCGCTGAAGATTCTTGAAGCGTGGTATCTCGGCATCGTCGACAACGTCGTGATTACCTACGAAGAAGCATTAATGTTCAGCGCCGTATCCGATACGCTCGTGATCCCGTCGTATTGCCCCAACAAACCCGGCTTCTGGGCCGAAAAACCGATCGAGAGGCAAGCCTGATGGCCGATACCGATACGCAAAAGGCCGACGTCGTCGTCGTCGGGTCGGGTGTCGCCGGCGCGATCGTTGCACACCAGCTCGCGATGGCGGGTAAATCCGTGATCCTGCTGGAAGCCGGCCCGCGCATGCCGCGCTGGGAAATCGTCGAGCGCTTCCGCAACCAGGTCGACAAGACCGATTTCATGGCGCCGTACCCGTCGAGCGCGTGGGCGCCGCATCCGGAATACGGCCCGCCGAACGACTACCTGATCCTGAAGGGCGAGCACAAGTTCAACTCGCAGTACATCCGCGCGGTGGGCGGCACGACGTGGCACTGGGCCGCGTCGGCGTGGCGCTTCATCCCGAACGACTTCAAGATGAAGACCGTGTACGGCGTCGGCCGTGACTGGCCGATCCAGTACGACGACATCGAGCATTACTACCAGCGCGCCGAAGAGGAACTTGGCGTTTGGGGCCCGGGCCCCGAGGAAGACCTGTACTCGCCGCGCAAGCAGCCGTACCCGATGCCGCCGCTGCCGTTGTCGTTCAACGAGCAGACGATCAAGAGCGCGCTCAACGGCTATGACCCGAAGTTCCACGTGGTGACCGAGCCGGTCGCGCGCAACAGCCGCCCGTACGACGGGCGGCCGACTTGTTGCGGGAACAACAACTGCATGCCGATCTGCCCGATCGGCGCGATGTACAACGGCATCGTCCACGTCGAGAAAGCCGAGCAGGCAGGCGCGAAGCTGATCGACAGCGCGGTTGTCTACAAGCTCGAGACCGGGCCGGACAAGCGCATCACCGCCGCGGTCTACAAGGACAAGACGGGCGCCGATCATCGCGTCGAAGGCAAGTACTTCGTGATCGCCGCGAACGGCATCGAGACGCCGAAGATCCTGCTGATGTCCGCGAACCGCGATTTCCCGAACGGTGTCGCGAACAGCTCGGACATGGTCGGCCGCAACCTGATGGACCACCCGGGCACCGGCGTGTCGTTCTACGCGAACGAGAAGCTGTGGCCGGGCCGCGGCCCGCAGGAGATGACGTCGCTGATCGGTTTCCGCGACGGCCCGTTCCGCGCGACCGAAGCCGCGAAGAAGATCCACCTGTCGAACATGTCGCGCATCAACCAGGAAACGCAGAAGATCTTCAAGAGCGGCAAGCTGATAAAGCCCGACGAGCTCGACGCGCAGATCCGCGACCGTTCCGCCCGCTACGTGCAGTTCGACTGCTTCCACGAGATCCTGCCGCAACCCGAGAACCGCATCGTGCCGAGCAAGACGGCCACCGACGCGGTCGGCATCCCGCGCCCCGAGATCACGTATGCGATCGACGACTACGTGAAGCGCGGCGCCGTGCACACGCGCGAGGTCTACGCGACGGCCGCGAAGGTGCTGGGCGGTACCGAAGTCGTCTTCAACGACGAGTTCGCGCCGAACAACCACATCACGGGCGCGACGATCATGGGCGCGGATGCACGCGACTCGGTCGTCGACAAGGACTGCCGCACGTTCGACCATCCGAACCTGTTCATCTCGAGCAGCTCGACGATGCCGACCGTCGGTACGGTGAACGTGACGCTGACGATCGCGGCGCTTGCGCTGCGGATGTCGGACACGCTGAAGAAGGAAGTCTGACCGTGCGGAAATCTACTCTCACCTTCCTCCTCGCCGGCTGCCTCGCGCTGCCGGGTCTCGTACGCGCGGCCGATGCGGCCGATCCGGCGCTGGTCAAGCGCGGTGAATATCTCGCGGTCGCGGGCGACTGCATGGCGTGCCACACCGCGAAGGGCGGCAAGCCGTTCGCGGGCGGTCTCGGCATGCCGGTCCCGATGCTCGGCAAGATCTACACGAGCAACATCACGCCCGATCCCGAGACGGGCATCGGCAACTGGTCGGCCGAGGACTTCGAGCGCGCGGTGCGCCACGGGGTGTCGAAGAACGGCGACAACCTGTATCCGGCGATGCCGTACGTGTCGTACGCGAAGATCAACGACGACGACGTGAAGGCGCTGTACGCGTACTTCATGCACGGCGTCGAGCCGGTCAAGCAGGCGCCGCCGAAGAACGAGATCCCCGCGTTGCTGAGCATGCGCTGGCCGCTGAAGATCTGGAACTGGCTGTTCCTGAAGGACGGTGTATACCAGCCGAAGCCGGCGCAGAGCGCCGAGTGGAACCGCGGCGCGTATCTGGTCCAGGGTCTTGCTCACTGCAGCACGTGCCACACGCCGCGCGGCATCGCGATGCAGGAGAAGTCGCTCGACGAGACGGGCGGCAGCTTCCTGTCGGGCTCGGTGCTCGCGGGCTGGGACGGCTACAACATCACGTCCGACGCCAACGCGGGGATCGGCGGCTGGACGCAGCAGCAGCTCGTCCAGTACCTGCGCACCGGCAGCGTGCCGGGCCTCGCGCAGGCGGCCGGCCCGATGGCCGAGGCGATCGAGCACAGCTTCTCGAAGATGACGGAAGCCGACATCGGCGCGATCTCGACGTACATTCGCACGGTGCCGGCCGTCGCCAGCGGCGATGCGAAGCAGTCGCGCGCGTCGTGGGGCAAGCCGTCCGACGACGGCGAGAAGCTTCGCGGCGTGCCGCTGGCAACGTCGGGCATCGATCCGGCGCGGCTCTATCTCGGCAACTGCGCGACCTGCCACCAGATGCAGGGCAAGGGCACGCCGGACGGCTATTACCCGCCGCTGTTCCACAACTCGACGGTCGGCGCATCGAATCCGACCAACCTCGTGCAGGTGATCCTGAACGGCGTGCAGCGCAAGGCCGGCAGCGAGGACGTCGGGATGCCGGCATTCCGCCACGAGCTGTCGGATGCGCAGATCGCCGCGCTGTCGAACTACCTGACCGGGCAGTTCGGCAATCCGGCCGCGAAGGTGACCGAGCAGGACGTCGCGAAGCTGCGCTGATGCGGCACGTGACGAAGCAGGGCGATAACTGACAAGAGGAGGAGCACAGCACATCGGGTTGTTGCCCGATGCCGGTTGTTGCAGAGCGGGGCGGGCGGCGCAGGCGGCCGCCCGTCCTGGTTCATTCGCAATCCGGTGCGCCGGGGCGGTTCCCGCCACGCGCATCGTTTTCGTTGATCGATACCATGACACCGAATCAACCGTTTCTCGCGTCCCAGCGCGATGTGCTGCTGCTGCTTGCCCGGATCCTGCTCGTGATCCTGTTCATCATGTTCGGCTGGAAGAAGATCGTCGATTTCCCCGGGACCATCGCGTTCATGGGTTCCGAAGGCGCGCCCGCGCCGATCATCTCCGCCGCGATCTCCGTCGTGATGGAGCTGTTCGTCGGGATCGCGATCCTGGTCGGTTTCCAGACGCGGGCGCTCGCGCTTCTGCTGGCGCTCTATACGATCGGCACTGGCATCATCGGCCACCACTACTGGACGATGACGGGCGGCGAGCAGATCAACAACATGATTCATTTCTACAAGAACATCGCGATCGCCGGCGGCCTGCTCGCGCTTTGCGCGGCGGGCCCTGGTCGCTTTTCGATCGATCGCGGATAAACGGACCCGGGGCGCGCGCATGGGGCACGCGCTGGAAGGTCGAGACTCCGAGGGGGGCATCATTTTGCGACTCAAATATTTCGCATGGCTGATCGCGGCTGCCACACCGGCGGCCGCTTTTGCACAGACGAGCGTCACGCTGTACGGCCGCGTCGACGGCGGCATCGAATACCTGAACCACATCGCGAAGCCGAATGGCGGCAGCGGGACCCGCTGGAGCGCCGAAAGCGGCGACTGGGGCACCAGCATGTTCGGGCTGAAAGGCATCGAGGATCTCGGCGGCGGGCTGTCGACGGTCTTCAACCTGGAAACCGCGTTCCAGGTGATGAACGGCCAGACGGGCGGCGGCCGCATGTGGTCGCGTCGCGCGTACGTCGGACTGAAGAGCAACACGTGGGGCCAGCTGCAGGCCGGCCGCAACCTGTTCATCGACAGCGACGGCGTGTGGGAATTCGACCCGTTCGTGCAGCAGGCGTTTTCGTCCGCATCGCTCGTGCGCGGCCGTAACTGGCAGCAGACCAGCAACAACATCGAATATCACAGCCCGGTGATCGGCGGCTTCGACGTGCAGGCGCAATACGCGTTCGGCAACCAGTCGCGCGGCTTCAACTACGGCGCGGCCGACGATTTCGGCCGCTCGGACGGGATCATGATCTCGTACCACTCGCCGTTGCTCGACGTGCGTGGCATCTACGACGAACTGCGCGACAACAACGGCAAGTTCAGCAACATCTTCACCGCGTCGCGCGAGTATTTCGTCGGCGCGAACGTGAAGGTGTCGAAGTTCAAGATCCAGGGCGCATATACGCACTACCAGGCGCCGGACAGCCCGGCAGGTGTGGCCGATCGCGCCGATCACTACTGGCTCGGCGCGACTTACACCGCGACGCCGCAATGGGCCGTGACGGGCGGCGGGTACTACGTGAAGGTGGGTGACGGCGGCGGCGATGCGTCGCACGATCCGTCGGGGCACGCGATGATGTACGTGCTCGGCACGACGTACAACCTGTCGAAGCGCACGTTCCTTTATGGCACGGTCGCGTATGTGCGAAACGGCGGCAACTCGAATTTCTCGCTGCTCGCGACGCCGCGCGACGCGACGTCGGGGACGAGCCCGATGACGGGTGAGTCGCAGACGGGTGCGTATGTGGGGATGATGCATACCTTCTGAAGGTAGGCAACGCCAGATACGCAAAAGGCACGGGTGATTGAACCCGTGCCTTTTGCGTTTACAGCGCTTGCGAAGCGTTCTGGCAAGCATGCCGATGTCGGGCGGAGGAATCAGAGGCATCGTATCGGCCGCGGCAGTTCTCACGTACCCAACCGCACGTTGCTCGACTATCCATTGGCCCGCAGAGGGCGCATGGCTTGCGCGAGCATTGCGTTGCGGGGAGTTCGCGCTCGATGGATTCACGGTTTCTGACGTTTATGGACTAGAGGCTTCGAGGTAAACGGCGGTTATTCGATTTATCGCTATCTGGCTGGCCCGAGCTACGGTGGGCGCTGTCGTTAGCGAATGCCGTGGCCCACGGGCTGCGTGCCGGTACCGCCTGACGGCATCGATTTGCGCGAAAGCATGACGTAAGCCACATCCGAGTTCGTTTTGATATGATGAATTCCGGTTCGGCCAGATGTGGTTTGAATCGTGTCTATGCCGAAGGCCTCTGTAGGGGCCAGAAAAAATTCTGGGCCGTTTCCTATTGCGAAGAGATACCAATCTGCCGCCCGGCGATGCTCGGCGGCCGTTTTTGTTACTACACGGTACGGGGTAGTTTGATGGTTTCCGATCTCCTGAACAAGGCGCTGCGCACGCAATACGTGCAACACGGACGCATTGTCCGCCTCGATACGCCGCTTGGCGAAGACTGGCTGGTCCCGCTCTATGTCCGTGGGCGTGCTTGCCTCGGGCGAGACTTCGAATTCACGATCGACGCAACGTCGACGCGACTCGAAACGATTCAGGCGAAGGCACTGATCCGGCAATCCGTGACGCTGTGGATTCGGCAGACGGACGGCAGCGAAATGCCGATTCACGGTTATGTGACTGCGTTCAGTCGCTTGGGCGGGGACGGAGCCAACACCTATTACCAGCTCCGATTCAATTCGTTCCTCGCGCTGCTGCGGCTCGGCAGCGACCGGCGCGACTGGATCGAGACTCCTGCGCAACAAACCGTGTCCGATGTGCTTGGGAAGTATCCGCAGGCGGCCGGTAACTTTACGTGGCAACTGCGTCAGGCATTGCGCTCGTATTCGCAGCGGATGCAATGGGAATCCGACTGGAACTACGTCCACCGTACATTTGAAGAACTCGGCCTTTTTCCGCGTTTCGATATCGCGCAGGACGGCAAGTCGCACAAGGTCGTCATCATGGACGATCTTTTCTCGGTTCCCGAGTTGAAGCAAAAGACCATTTTGTTTAGCCGCTCAGTGCAGAACGAAGAATTCGATGGTCTTAGAGGTCAGTTCAAAAACCCCGTGAGGGGGCTGTTTACTTCCTCGGCGAGCTGTTAACCTTGGGCACCAGAACAACGGAAGCCCAAGGATGGAAGCGCCGATCATTGACGACGAACTGTGGATACTGATCGAACCATTGCTGCCGCCCGCGAAGCCTCGTGCGAAGAGCGATCCTGGTCGTCCGCGCGTTTGCGATCGTGCGGCGCTCAACGGCATCCTGTTCGTGTTCAAAACGGGAATCCGCTGGAACCACTTGCCGACTCGGCTGGGCTTCGGCTCGGGCGCAACTTGCTGGCGGCGATTGAACGACTGGCAAAAGGCTGGTGTATGGGACCAACTGCACGAGTTGCTGCTCGACAAGTTGCGTGCGGCCGGCCAGATCGATCTGTCATACGCTGCGGTCGATTCGTCGTCCGTGCGCGCCGTTGGGGCGGGCGAAAAACTGGCCCGAACCCCACGGATCGTGCGCGACCCGGTTCCAAGCACCACATCCTCGTAGACGCCAACGGCGTTCCCGTCGTCGCGATCCTGACCGGCGCGAACGCCAACGACGTCACGCAGTTGCTGCCGCTCGTTGATGCAATTCCGCCGATTCGCGGTGTCCGTGGCCGACCACTTCAGAAGCCCGGCGTCGTCTACGCCGATCGCGGCTACGATTCCACACGACACCGACGTGCGCTGCGTGAGCGCGGCATCAGGCCCGTGATCGCGAAGCGCCGGACCGAACACGGCAGCGGGCTCGGCAAGTATCGTTGGGTGGTCGAGCGTACGCACTCCTGGCTCCATAATTTCCGTCGTCTACGCACGCGCTTCGAGCGACGTGCCGACATTCACGAAGCATTCTTGAAACTTGGCTGCTCGCTCGTCTGCTGGAACGTCTTCAGGCGAGCTGAGCAAGGTTTTTGAACTGGCCTCTTAGCGAGTGGATCGATTCGCAGGAAATCCAGTCGGCCGAACTCGACACAGGTACGTTCGACTACAAGCGTCCGGATCTTTCGAAGCACGTCACGATGCCTGCGTTCGATCTTGACGATGTACCGGGGCTGGGTGAGCAGTACGAATACACCGGGTCGCATACGTGGTCCGATCGCGACATGGGCGAGGCTCAGGCAAACGTTGTCACCGAGGAATGGCGCTCACGCGCGCAACGCTTCTACGGCGTGGGCGCATTGCGTTGCGCATGGCCTGGCTGCTATGGGGTGCTGACCGGGCACCCGGTGCATGACGCACAACCGGATCAGGATCGCGAAATGGCGATTCTCTCGGTGAACTGGCTCATCCAGAATAACGTGCCGGGACTCGAGAACCTGATGCGTTTTCGCAGGAGCCTGCGCGCTGAAGTCGAGCAAGCGCGCGCGAGCGGTGCGGGTTCGTCCGTGCGCCATGACGACGGCGGCGTTGGATTCTTCCACGTCGAAATCGAAGCGCAACGGCGCCGCGTCGCGTTTCGTAGTCCGTTCGAACACAAGAAGCCGATCATGCAGCTTCAGACGGGCATCGTCGGCGGTCCCGAGGACGAAGAGATTTATACGGATGCGATGCTGCGTGCGAAGGTGCGGCTGACGTCCAATCGACTCAATGACGGCGACCAGAACGTGTCGGCGTGGATACGTGCGGCGATGCCCGATGCGGGCCGAAAGCGCGGCGGCATGTTTCCACTGCGCAAGAACGACGAAGTCTTGATCGGCTTCATCAACGGTGATTGCGATCGTCCCGTGATCCTGTCCAGAATGCACGGCGGCGAAAGCATGCCCGAATGGCACACGCACGGGCTGACCTCTGGCTTGTTGTCGCGCGAATACGGCGGCGAAGGCTACAACCAACTGATGATGGACGACGCCAGCGGGCAGAACCGTGTGCACTTGTACTCGACGAGCTATAGCTCCCATCTGCACCTGGGCTATCTGATCCAGCATTCGAGCAACACGCGCGGCGCGTTCATCGGGCAGGGCTTTGACCTCAAGTCATTGGGCTACGGTGCGGTGCGGGCCGAACAAGGGCTCTACGTTTCGACGCAACCCGCCGCGACGCAACCGATGAGCGCGACGGCGGCAACCGAACAACTGACCCGCGCCGAGGCGACGCTGGAAACAACATCAAAGGCGAGCCAGACGAATCGGGCGCAAAGCCAGCAAGACGGCCACAACGCGCTGAAGACCTTCACCGACGCGACGCAACACCCGGTGGCAGGCACAACCAAGGGCGGTCGCACGGCAGGCGGCGGCACGGGCAACGCGAACGGCTTCGCGAAGCCGATCATGCTGCTGTCGAGCCCCGAGGGCATTGCCGCATCGACGCAAGGATCGGCGCACATCACAGCAAACCAGCAGGCCAATGTGGTCGCCGGCGAGAACATCAACCTCGCAGCCGGCCGTGCGTTGCTTGCCAGCGTACTGGAACAAATCAGCCTGTTTGCGGAAAAACTCGGAGTGAAAATTTACGCGGCGAGTGGTCCGATCGACCTTCAGGCACAGAACGATTCGATGAGCTTGGCTGCATCGCAGGATGTGAAGATTACGGCGGGCAAGAAGATGTACCTGTCGGCCGACGAAATCTGGATTGGCGCGAACGGTTCGTATATCAAATTGACGGCGAACATGATCGAAAACGCAACGTCAGGCCAGATTGTGGAAAAGTGTGCGGATTGGGAAAAGGCCGGCGCGGCAAGCGGTACGCTGAAAAATCCGCTGCATTCGTCGCCGGTATCGGTCGATGGCGGGCGTTTCACCCTGTTCTCCGGTTGAATCGCGCAGCCGGTATCGTATCAACATAAAAAATTCTGAAAACCGAATCCGAGTCGGGAATCATGAGCAAAACAACGCCTAAAAAGAAGCACCATCCAGCGGCCGCTCCTCACTCGGCCCCCAAGCACGCCGAGCCGGTTGATAGGCCGCTGAGTTGGGCCTACCCGTTCACGCCCGCAGACAAGAGCGACGCGGCGGACCCGATGACGTATTTCAAGGCGCTCGCGAAGTGCGGGACCGGCTTTTTTCCGTTGGGCATCAGTGGCATGTGGCATGGGGGCGTGCACTTCGACGAAGGCAGTGCGCAAATGCTGACGCAGGATAGCGGCGTGCGTGCAATTGCGGACGGTAAGATCGTCGCGTACCGGCTGAACACGAAATACGAGGAAACGAAGTACCCGGACAATAGTCTGGCGCACTTCTCGACCGGTTTTGTACTGGTCCGGCATGAACTGAAACTGCCGCCGAAGCCAGCACCGAAAGAGCCTGCCAAACCAGCGTCGGCTCCTGCGTCGGCTCCCGCGCCCGCATCGACCACCGCCGCGCCTCCCACACCCGCGTCCGCTCCGGCCGATCACGCGCCAGCAAACAGCAAACCGGGGAACGACAAACCCCTCGTGTTCTTCAGCCTGTACATGCACACGATGGATTGGAACACCTATCAAAAATCGCTTGGACAAGCGAAAACCGACCGGCATCCGAATCAAGTACCTCTCTCGCCGATGTCCTATTGGGAAGGCGACCGCTATTATCGGGTGGGCGACAAGGCGAAGGACAAGCAAGCCGTTCCGAAGCCGAAAGCGCCTGCGCAGCCGCCTGCGAGGCGCACCGATGGGGCCGACGATCTGCCGATTAACAATACGAACGAGAACGCACCGCCGCCCGTCGATACCGATCAGGATGTCGCCCTGCCGCCGCCCGAGACGGGATTGCATATTCGAGAATTGCCGAACGGCAAGAGCAAGATTATCGGGATATTACCGACCGGGGCCGAAATCATTGCGGGCGAAGGCGATCCCGCCCACCCGGACTGGATCAAGATCAAGTCCATCAAATCGGGCACGGTTTTGTCTGCGGAAGTTGGTAAGCCGGTGTCTCCCCAAGCGCAGTGGAGCTACGTGTTCAAAGGGGAACTGGACGCCGTTGTCGATCCGCAGCCGCTTGATACGGTCGTGATCCTGAAGGAGCCGCAACGCGTCAAAGCGGGCGAAGTCGTCGCGCATGTCGGCCAGTATCAATGGCCCATGAAAGCCAGTCCGATACCGCCGAAGCCGAACTACCCGATGCTGCATCTCGAAGTATTCGCGGGGCCGGACCTGAAGGACTTCATCGATCGAAGCCGCGCGCGTGCGAAAGAATTGAACGAGAAAAACAAACCGCTTCTGGAAATCGAGCCGGGGGCCAAACTGGTCAGCGAAATTCCCACGCCCGATCAGAAACTGACTCAATCGGGGTTGAAGCTCGTGCCGATAGGCGATGTAAAAAAGGGTTCGCGCTGGATCAAGGTGCAGCCCAAGAGCGTGACTAACGTGCCCGCGAAAGGCAAACAGAAGGCCCAACAAAAGTTAGCGGACGTTGGCAATCCGCTGTGGGTCGAAAGCAGTCTGGCGAACACGATCAGCACGACGAACGTTGCGGGATGGCAGAACTTTCCGCTGGACGTTTCCAAGGCAAGCGGACCGGGCGCGGACTTCCGTGACGTGCTGCGTCGTACTGAACTCGACAAACTCGGTGAGGGCAATGTCGCGGTCGACGACAAGGGCCATCATTGGTGGAACATCACGGTTGGCTCGAAGGACGGCTCCGGCCTGACTGGCTGGGTGTGCGACACCGATCACCCTCACGTACAGCTTCGTAGCCCTTGGGAATGGCCGGGTTTCGAATTGGTGGACAACGGCAGCGTCAACCCCGCCGACATGTTCAAACGTCATATTCATACGACCGAGCAGTATATGGCGGACGAGGAAGGCACTGAGTTTTTGGGGGAAACTGCGAAGGTCAACGCTGGCGAACTCATCACAAAGATTGAAAAGGCGATCGATACGGACCACGACGGAAAGGTGACGGCGCAAGAACTGAAACACGCGCTGGAAACTCCGTGGATGGCCGAAGCGGTGTCGCATCTGGTCGTGCGTAACGAAACCGAATGGGGTGGCGGTCTGGGCAAGTGGGAAGAACTCACCCCGCTCATGCAGAAGCAGACCGAGATGTGGAAGACGGAACTTGAACGGCTCGCGAAGCTTCAGTGGTGGGAGCAAATCAAGGGCGTCGACGGCTTCCCCGCGGACCTTTCTCCTTGGCATCTTCATCCGATTGGGTTGATCGGGAATTTCACGGCGAAAGAGGTGACCATCGGTCACGCTCTTTCTGACGATGGGTTATGGTTTATATTTTCACACGAGGCGCAGGCTGGCACGACTAATCGATTGCATTGGCCCGGCGGAGCAAGCGGAGTTACGTTGGGAGCTGGATATGATATGAAGGGGCGCAGCGAGGCAGGGATTGCTGCGGATATGAAAGCCATTGGCCTGTCTGACGAAGCCGCCGCAGGTATCGCGAAGGCTGCGGGAAAACAGGATTCTGACGCCAATGATTTCGCAAAAAATAATCGAAACTTGGTCGATCTGACCCATGAGCAAGAGGTCGGTTTACTGCGCCATACCGTCAAGCCATATGAGGAAATGGTCCGGCGCTCAATAAAAATCGAACTCTCTCAGAATCAATTTGATGCACTTGTCAGCTTTGCCTACAACCCTGCGGCGCGATGGGACAGTGTGACGAATTTGATTAACGATGGAAAAGTTGACGCTGCAATGAGTAAGATTAAAGAGGGCATTAAATCAAAGGGAACGGTGCTTCCCGGTCTCGTGCACAGACGAGATGATGAAGTGAATTTGTATCAAGAAGGGCGATATGAAATGAACGGTGTGCCGATTAATCATGAATGATCGAACTTGTAAGTCCATAGGGGGTGGCATGTTGATAAGATTGCGAGAAATTTTTAAACTGATGTGGGTTGGGTTATTTATTTTTCTCCAGTCGTTGCAAGCTATTGCTGCCGAATGGAATCCAGTCATTGAAGGTCGGTGGGAAGTAGAGTCGGTGCACTTGAATGCTGATGCGGAGTGGACTCCAAGCTACGGATGGAATGATCCAAGGTTGGTAGGAAGGCTGTTCGTTTTTAAAAAAAATCAGATATGGACTGACGCCCCTGAAAATCAATCTTGTGCCGAAATAAATAGCAAAACCTCACAAACTAGCTTGCGCGAACTGATTTCATCAAGCATGTCTGGATTTGGAAATCCAGCAATAAATGCTACCGAAAAAAATTACAAAATTGATATTCCGGGATCAACGGCGGTTGATGTTATTCGGGTCTTTTGTGGTGCTCAGCCATGGCAAGGAAGTTTGGGGGCATCAAATAAAGAAAGTGGTGCGTGGATGTTTTCTCCTAGTTCCGGAAAACTTCTGCTGCGGTGGTATGGGGAAACGATTCTCACTCTAAAACGGGTTCGCGATAACGCGAAGCCTAATCCATCTTTCAACTGTAACAAGGCAAAGAGTGAAGTGGAGATGGAGATATGCGGCTCATATGAGCTTTCATCGTTTGATAAAAGCGTTGCTACATCGTTTTCACAATTGATCGAGCAAAGAAAATCGGCCGGGGAGTCGCTGGGCGACGCAATTGGCCAACAAAGAGAATGGCTTTCGAAGCGAAATTTATGCGGCAAAGATGCTACCTGTATTCTTGATGCAATGAAGGCGCAGCTTCTAAAGCTTGACGGCATGGGTCGAAATTAGCGAAAACTATCTAGGTCATTTCATGATGAACTTGATTCGCGTCGGTGACGACACTGACCACGGCGGCAAAGTCGAAACGGGCTCATCGACCATGAAATTCGATGGTCGCTATGTCGCTCGCAAGGGCGATCGCGTGTCGTGTCCGCAGCATCCCGACGTGTCACCGAACCTCATCGAGGAAGGCGATGAATCGATGAAGGACAACGGCATTCCGATTGCTCGACACGGCCATCGAGCAACATGCGGCTGTCACCTGATTTCGAGTCTTGTGTAACGCTACAACAGCGGCGCGAGGCCCGGCCGCGTCGGGCAACGAACGATCACGGAGCCGTCGTTCTTCGATAGCACGACGAGCTGCGTAAAGCTATTGGCTGGCGCGTACCGCGACAGGTATAGGTCGAGCTGAAGGATCAGCGTACCCATGCTGTTTTCAATGAACGCGCTCTCATCTGCCGCCATCACAATTTCGAAGCCTCTCACTAGGGCCGAATGCGGCTTGATTGCCAGTAGTCTCTCGACGACGTTTCGCTTGACGAACGAAATCGCCCCGACGTGTTCGGCGCGTCGGTCGCTCGGTGCAAGTTGGCGCATAAGTTTCACGAAGTCCGGCCACCCCCCGCGTGTCAACTGCGTCAGGTTGGCTGTCGTCAGTGCGAGCACGCGCCACTGCGCTTCCGACTCACGGGACGCGCTATAGGTCGGCGTCGGCTGTTTCAGCAGCGTAATCCAGCAAGGCACTTGATCGTTTTCGTTTTTCAGATCGCCCTTGAGGGAGCCGATCCGCATCCGCGATGGCCAGTCGCGATTCGTGCAGGTGAGGTCTGCACTCAATTGCAGCGGTGTTTTCGCCACCGCTGTCCCGTCCGCGCGTAGCAGTACGAGCGACGTTTCACGTCCGGGGTGATGGATTGCCGCGTAGGGATCGTGGCGCGTGATCCAGAACCGTTCGCCGGCCCCGACGCCCCACGCATTCAGCGGCGGAATAGCGGTCCCGTCTGACAGATCGCGAACCGCATCAACCGAATAGATGCCGCGTATGTCTGGTCGGCTCGGTTTCGGCACTACGGGATAATCCGCGACGATTTCGCCGCGCGACGACTTCACTCCCATATGCTTAAAAAGGTTCACGATTGGCGTACAGAACAATCCCATGTTGTCCGCCGATAGCGGGGTGAGCGCTTGCGCGACCCGCGAATCGGCGTGCATACCTTCGATCGCCAAATGCAGGGTTAATCGCAGCGCGCGATTCATTTGGTCGGGTTTAAGACATCGGCGTAAATGAATGTCGACAAAATCGAACTTGTCCGGAAATCCGACGTATTCCAGCAGCGGTTGAACCAGCGGCGAATTTTGCGACGGCAGCAGCATATCGTTCGGGCCGAACCCGACCGGCGTGACCGGTATCCCTGCAATTGGCAACCACCGTCCACTGTCGTCCGCTTCGATAAATGCGCCCCGGACGCGTAGCAGGACCGTATCCAGCAGCGCGACGACGGTCTGGCGTTCTCCAGCGAAATGGACGCGCAGCGTGTCGGGCGAAACGGCGCCGAGCGGCGAGGCGGCGACCGTCGGCTCAATCGTGATGGAGATGAAGCTGGTTGTGTTCGGCGGCAATGCGACTTGTGCCGGTGCGACGGTGCTGCGCGAGAATCGAGCGTTTGCGATGCGGATCGGCGCAAGCGTTACGTCATAAGCGGTTCGAAAGCGAACTTCCCCGCCGCGCGACGTGAGCTCCATGCCACGCGGCAAGACGACCGGCTTGCCTGGTAATTCCTTGATCGGATCGAAGCGAGCGATCGAACATGCGGGGAACGGTCGCAAGTAGTGCGGGTGCAAGACATGAAGCAGCGCTTCGGTGAACTTCGGTGCGCCGTCGTCCAGGTTGGCCCGGATTTCGGCTGCAATCAACGCGAATGCCTGCATCATCCGCTGGACGTGCGGGTCGTCCGTCTGTCCGCCTGTAAAGCTCAGGCGGGCGGCAATTCGTGGATATTCGTTGGAGAAGGTTGCGAACTGATTTTCCAGCTTCGCCAGTTCCTGTTCATAGTAGCCGCGCAGCTTGTCGTGCATATTCAACGTCGTCAGGCCCTGCAGGTCACGACGTGCGTCGTCTTATCCAACGGTCATCGTAGTCGAATCTTCATTCTCCGAGTTCTCGCAGCCCAATAGTCCGACGCCAAAATATGAGTCCGATGCGATTACGGTAACTGCACGACGGCGGGAAAAAGCCGCTTACGTTCGCATGCGATTGATATTCAGTAACCGATATTGATGGATTTTGGCGTCAGCCGTCGTTCCTTCAATCTCGGCGTGAATATGTTTCGCACTGTGAAATTCGAGAGGCGGCTCGTCGAGATAAAGTCGAGGCGGCAGCCGCCGACGCGGGACGGGATCGGCAGGGTGATGTTGGCGAGCACGCGTTTCTCTTCGTATGGACGTTCGAGGCCGTAAAGCATCCCCGCATGCGTGTCGCTGATGGACAGTGCGCGTTGAAGATAGCGGATCGGCCATCGCGTTCTCGAGAGTGATCGGTATGGACGGAGACGCGGAAAGACCCCGTCTGGAACCTGCGGGGCCAATGAGGCGTATTGCTGAGAGACGTCGAGTATCTCGGCGGCAGCGATGCGTCGCACGCTCCGTCGGGGCACGCGATGATGTGCATGCTCAGTGCTGACGTTATCGCAACGCGCTCTCTCGCGCGCCCCAGTCCGATCGGCGCGTCGTGCGTCAGAACACGCACGCCTCGGTCGTCGTCAGCGTCGCGAACGGCCCCCCAAGCGTCGCGTTGTGATGCGCGACGATCCGCTCGGCCGGCAGCTCCGGCGTGTCCATGCAGGTGTGCGCATCGGTTACGAGCACCGCGCGAAAGCCGTGATCGGCGGCGGCGCGGCAGGCCGTGTCGACGCAGTACTGGGTCTTCATTCCCGCGATGACGAGCTCGCCGATGCCGGCTTCGCGCAGCCATTCGGCGAGTCGCGTACCTGCGAAGCTGCTCGACTGCGCCTTGTCGAACACGATGTCGCGCGCCGTATCGATCGCGAGCTCCGGCACCAGCGCGGTCAGCGGCGTGCCGGGTGCGATCGGCGAACCGGCGGGCCCGGTGTGACGCACGGCGAACACCGGTGCACCGGCTTCATGCGCGCGATCGATCAACCGGTTGATGTTCGCGAGCACGCGTTCGCCGTCGTACGGACGCTCGGGGCCGTGAAACAGGCCGACCTGCATGTCGATGACGAGCAGTGCGCGTTTCGGGGAACAGACTTCTGGCATTGCGTTTCTCCTGAGTGGCCGATACGGACGGAGAAACGACAAGACCCCGTCCGGAACCGGCGGGGCCTGTGAGGGATGGCGCTACGACCTTGCGCGCACTCGCCGCACGAGCCCGCCGAAGGCGGTCGTGCGGGTCGTGGTCGAGGTGGTGGTCGTGATGTGGCGCATGGAGCGATCATGCACGATGCGCGCGCGCCACGTCAATCGCGCATCGCGCATCGGCCACCAGTCAGTCGAGCGCCTTCCCGGCCTTTTCATCCATGCAACGGACAGCAAGCAGCGTCATCGCGCCGCAGCCGATCGCATACCACGCAGGCGCATTCGGATTCCCGGTCGCCGCGATCAGCCACGTGACGAAGAATTGCGCGAAGCCGCCGAAGATCGCGACGCCGACGCTGTACACGAGCGCACCGCCGGTCGCGCGCACCGCGCGCGGGAACAGTTCGCCGAGCATCGCGCCCGTCGCGCCGATGTTGATCGCATGCACGATCGACAGCGCGGCGATGATCGACAGCAGCGATGCGGCGCCCGGCCAGCGGTTCAGCGCGATGAACGCCGGGTAGATCGCGGCCATCAGCACGATACGCGTCCACCAGACGATCCGGTTGCGTCCGTAGACGTCGGACAGGTGGCCGCCGATCGGCGTCACGAGCATCAGGATCGCGCCCGCGACGCAGCCGGCCGTCATCGACAACCACGTCGGCAGGTGCAGCACCTGCACGCCGTAGATCGCCATGTAGAACACGATGATGTAGTGGATCGATGTGCCGCCGATCGTCACGCCGAGGCCTGCGAATACCGCCTTGCCGTGATGGCGCAACACGTCGGCGAGCGGCAGCGAGGCGACCGGCTCGTCGTGCGCGGCGGCCGGCGCGGCGGCCGGCACTTCCTCGACGGTGCGGCGCAGCCAGTAGCCGAGCGGCACGAACAGCGTGCCGATGATGAACGGCACGCGCCAGCCCCAGCTTTCGAGTTGCGCGGCATTCAGCGTCGACGTCAGCGCGACGCCGGTCAGCGCGCCCGCGAGCGCGGCGAGCCCCTGGCTCGAGAACTGGAACGATGCGTAGAAGCCGCGACGATGCTGCGGCGCCTGTTCGAGCAGCAGCGTCGTCGACGCGCCGACTTCGCCGCCCGACGCGAACCCTTGCAGCAGGCGCGCGAGCACGAGCAGCAGCGGTGCGGCGAGCCCGATCTGCGCGAAGGTCGGCGCGACCGCGATCGTCGCGGTGCCGAGCGCCATCAGCAGCAGCGTGAGGATCATCGCCTTCTTGCGGCCGGCGCGGTCGGCATACATGCCGATCACGAGCCCGCCGAGCGGACGCGTGACGAAGCCGACGCCGAAGCTTGCGACCGCAAGCATCAGTTGTCCGAACGATGAATGTACGGGAAAGAACAGCTTGCCGATCAGGATCGCGAAGAAGCTGTAGACCGTGAAGTCGTAGAACTCGAGCGCGTTGCCGACGGCGGCGGCCGCGATCAGCCGGCGTTTCTTCGCGGCGGTGCGTGCATCGACCGGCGTGCCGGCGAACGAAAGGGCGGACGTTTCCATGTGGGGCTCCCCGGTTGGGCGCGAAACGATGGGATGAAGGGCCGTCAGGCCGCGAGCCAGGCTTCGGCGATGCGAACCCAGTAGCTCGCGCCGATCGCGAGGATGTCGTCGTTGAAGTCGTAGCCGGGGTTGTGCACCATGCAGCCGCCCTTGCTGCCGATCCCGTTGCCGATGAACGCATAGCAGCCGGGGCGCGCTTCGAGCATGAACGCGAAATCCTCGCTGCCCATCAACGGCGCGGCGTCGGTTTCGACACGTTCTGCGCCGAGCATCTGGCGCGCGATGTCGGCCGCGAACGCGGTCGGCTCCGCGTGATTGACGAGCACCGGGTAGCCGTAGTCGTAGTCGACTTCCGCCGTGACGCCGAAGCTTTCCGCCTGGCCTTTCGCGAGTGCTTCGATGCGGCGCGCGAGCAGCGCGCGCACGTCGGCGTTCAGCGCGCGCACTGACAGCTTCATCGTGACGGTTTCGGGAATGATGTTGAACGTCTCGCCGGCCTGCACGCTGCCGACCGTGATCACGGCCGCATGCTGCGCATCGACCTCGCGTGCGACGATCGTCTGCAGCGCGACCATGATGCTGCCCGCGGCCGACATCGGATCGCGTGCGAAATGCGGCATCGCGCCGTGGCCGCCGACACCGCGCAGCGTGATCGTCACGCGGTCGGCCGACGCCATCGCGGAGCCGGTGCGGAAGGCCATGTCGCCGGCCGCGCGGCCCGGCATGTTGTGGATGGCGAAGATCGCGTCGCACGGAAAGCGGTCGAACAGGCCGTCGTCCATCATCGCCTTCGCGCCGCCGAAGTTCTCCTCGGCCGGCTGGAAGATCAGGTTCAGCGTGCCGGAGAACTGACGCGTGGCCGCGAGGTGGCGCGCCGCGCACAGCAGCATCGCCGTGTGACCGTCGTGGCCGCATGCATGCATCTTGTTCGCATGGCGGCTCGCGTACGGCAGGCCCGTGGCTTCCGCGAGCGGCAGCGCATCCATGTCGGCGCGCAGCCCGACCGTGCGCGTGCTTTGCCCTTCGCGCAGCACGCCGACCACCCCCGTCTTGCCGATGCCGCGATGCACGTCATAACCCCAACCGGTGAGCAGCTCGGCGACGAGATCGCT
The DNA here is from genome assembly GCF_002223135.1 of Burkholderia sp. AU33423. Taxonomy (NCBI): domain Bacteria; kingdom Pseudomonadati; phylum Pseudomonadota; class Betaproteobacteria; order Burkholderiales; family Burkholderiaceae; genus Burkholderia; species Burkholderia sp. AU33423. The sequence continues at coordinate 1,919,773 of NZ_NKFH01000007.1, read as the reverse complement.
CGTGAGCGTTTCCTCGAATGCGAGCTCGGGGTGAGCGTGGATGCGGCGACGCACTTCGACCAGCTCGGGTGCGATCGCGGCGATACCGGGGATGACGGGGTTCACGGCTTGCAGCATGGTCTCTCCTGTGGGGCAGGTGGGGCGTTTGACGCACCTATGACGAGCAAGCATATAAATTTCTTTTGTGTACCAGAAGCTGATAAATTGCTTTGGTGCTCACCACCGGTTGCCGCTCGGGAATACCCTGAGCTGGCTTGCGCCGCGCAGCACAGGGTTTCCACGGATCACGCGTCGCCGCCATGAAATACCATCAGCTGAAAGCGTTCGTCACCGTCGCGGAAGAGGGGAGCATTCGCGCGGCCGCGCGGCGCCTGAACGTGTCGCCGGCGGCGCTGACGAAGGCGGTCAAGGAGCTGGAGCTCGCGCTCGGCGTGTCGCTCGTCGTGCGCACCGCGCGCGGCGTGCAGCTCACCGCGTTCGGCCAGCAGTTGCAGGTGCGCGCGCGGCTGATCGTCGCCGAAATGCAGCGCGCCCGCGACGACATCGAGCAGGCGCAGGGCGCGATGACGGGCTCGGTCGCGGCGGCGATCACGCCGGCCGCCGCGGTGACGATCCTGCCCGACGCGTTTCGCGCATTCCGGCGCCGCTTCCCGGTCGCGCGCGTCAACCTGATCGAAGGGTTTCCGGGCGTCGCGCTGCCGCGCCTGCACGATGGCTCGCTCGATTTCGCGGTGGCCGTCGTCGTGCCCGAACTGCTGGCGGCCGAATTCGATCACGCGGAGCTCTATGCGAGCCGGTCGCTGATCGTCGCGCGCAAGGGGCATCCGCTCGCATCGGCCACGTCGCTCGCCGATCTCGTCGAAGCCGACTGGCTGATGAACCCGTCGCCGGAAAGCTCGACGCAGGTGCTGTTCAATTCGTTCGTCGCCTACGGGCTGCCGGTGCCGGCGCGTGTCGTCGAATGCCCGAGCTTCGGGCTCGCGCGCAGTTTGATGATGGAATGCGACCTGATCGCGTCGATGCCCGAGCAATTGTTGCAGGCCGAGTGGGCGCGCGACCAGCTCGCGGTGCTGCCGATCCGCGAGCGCCTGCCGGGCGTCTCGGTGCAGGTCATCACGCGCCGCGACAGCCCGCTGACACCGGCAGCGGCGATGCTGCTCGACTGCCTGCGCGATTCCGCGCGGCGCAAGGGGCTGCGGTGAGCCGGTGCCCGCGGTGGGCGATCTTCAATACATCGTCATCCTGACGATTATCCGTGCGGCATTGTCATCATCCGGCGGGCACGTGGCTTGCGCCGCGGGCACGCCATTCGGGCGCATGCCGCGCGAGCCGGTATCATAGCGGCCGGCCCGCCGCTTCGGCCGGCCTCCAACCACATCGCCATCCGGCATCCAGCAATCAGAGGCATTTCATGACCAGTGCAACCCAATTCGACAACGTATCGGTCGTCAAGCGCGCGAACGTCTATTTCGACGGCAAGTGCGTGTCGCATACCGTGCTCTTCCCGGACGGCACGCGCAAGACGCTCGGCGTGATCCTGCCGTGCGCGCTCAACTTCGGCACGGACGCCCCCGAATTGATGGAAGTGCAGGCAGGCAAGTGCCGCGTGAAGCTCGACGGCAGCAGCGAATGGCAGACCTACGGCGCCGGCGAATCGTTCTCGGTGCCGGGCAAGAGCCGCTTCGACATCGAAGTGCTCGAGACGCTTGATTACGTCTGCAGCTACCTGTAACACGCAACCGCGCTGCAAAAAGAAAAGCCCCGCCGAAGCGGGGCTTGTCGCAAGCGGATGGCGCAAGGCCATCCGAAGCGCCTGTTCTCGTTACAGGCAGGCGTTGATGTCGCCGGCCGACGATGCATCGCCACCGCGGAAACCCACCCAGGTCTTCGCATTGGCGGCGTTGGCCGGGCGCACGACGGCCGCGGCGCCATTCGGCGGCTGCTGGCCCGGCGCATACACGGCCATGGCGAGGCCGTTCGCGAGTTCATACTGCGACGTCACTTGTTGCTGTGACTTGTCGGCCCAGGTCTTGGCGATGCATTGCGCGACCTGGTCGGCGGGTTTCTGGCTTTGTCCCACGTTTTGCAGGGCAGAATCGGCTGCATGAGCAGAAAATGCCACGGTCAATGCGATGAGTGGTAAGTATTTCGCGTTCACGTTATCTCCCTCGAGTCGTGATTGATTGAGTGGGATGCGCAGCAGGACTGCGTAACAGTGAGATCGCATCGGGCGAGCACGGTTCCGGCTATTCCGAAACAAGTTGTTAACGCGCTTGCCAAACGGCGGCTCCGATGCTGTGCACTTTGCTGCGGCGCGGCATGCATCGTGTGCGGCACGACGTCATGCGCTGCGTGGTCGACGCGCTGCCCGGTCGTGTGGTGCCGGTCGCGGCGATCGGCATGCGTGTGCATGCCGTGCCGCTACTCTTTATTTGATCGCGAAGTGGAATGGCTGATTGATGGCCCCGTCGCATGAGCACCATGATGACAAACTTTCGTCAGTCGAATTGTTAACCAACTTTAAACACGAGAATGGGCAGGTGCGATGCGGCACGCGAGGGCGTGCCGCATCGAGCGGAAGCGGTGATGCGAGGGTGCCGCGCCGCGCGGTGGGTCAGCCGGCCTTGCGCGTGCCGATGTCGCGCAGGTTGGCCGCGACGATCGGGCGGAAGCGCTCGCGCTTCTGTTCGTCGTCGAAGTGCTGGAGGGCGGGCTTGATCAGGTCGCTGCGCGACACGATGCCGGTGATGCGCAGCGATTGCTCGTCGGCGACGACGGGCAGGCGTTCGAGGCCGAGCATCGCGAGTCGCGACGCGACGACGCGGCACGTTTCGTGCGCCTGCGCGACCGCAGGCGCGCGGTTGGCGAATGCGTCTGCGATCGGCGTGTCGGCCGCGGCCTGTGCGCGCTGCGCATCGAGCGTCGCGCGATCGACGAGGCCGAGCAGGCGGCCGTTCTGCACGACCGGGTACGCACGGTGCGTCTGCTTCGCGCCGAAGTACTGCGACTCGACGGCATCGAGCGTCGCTGCGCCGTCGATCGCGACGAGCAGGTCGGTCGACGTCATCACTTCGCCGATGTCGTGCCGCTCGAGCGGATCGACGCCGTATTCGCGATAGATGTGATAGCCGCGACGTGCGATTTTTTCCGTCATGATCGAGCGCTTCATCACGATGGTCGCGAAACCGTGCGCGACGAGCGTCGCCGCGAGCAGCGGCAGCAGTGCATTCACGTCGTGCGTGAGGCCGAACGCGAACACGATCGCGGTCAGCGGGGCGCCAAGCGTGGCGCCGAGCGTCGCGGCCATGCAGACGAGCGGCCACAGCGCCGGGTCGCCGCCCGGCAGCATCGGCGACAACACGGTGCCGAGGCCGGCGCCGAGCATCAGCAGCGGGGCGAGCACGCCGCCCGACGTGCCCGAGCCGAGCGCGATCACCCACATCACGGCCTTCACGATCAACAGCGCGAGCGCGATCTTCAGCGCGATGTGCTGATGCAGCAGGTCGCCGATCACGTCATAGCCGACGCCGAGCGCGCGCGGCTCGAGCCAGCCGCCGATGCCGATCACGATCGCGCCGAGCGCGGGCCACCACATCCAGTGCACCGGCAGCTTCGCGAAGGTGTCCTCCACACGATACAGCGCTGCCGACAGGCCGCACGCGAGCATGCCCGACAGCAGGCCCGCGACCATGCACGACAGCAGCGCGACGGGCGTCGGTGCGGCCGTAGTCAACGGAAACAGCGGATCGACGCCGAAGAACACGGCGCGGGCGAAACCGGCCACCGCGCAGGCGAGTGCGACCGGCAGGAAACTGCGCGGACGCCATTCGAACAGCAGCAGTTCGACCGCGAGCAGCACGGCGGCGACCGGCGTGCCGAACACGGCCGTCATGCCGGCGGCCGCACCGGCGACGAGCAGCGTCTTGCGCTCGGCGGCCGTGACGTGCACGCACTGCGCGATCAGCGAGCCGAGCGCGCCACCCGTCATGATGATCGGGCCTTCGGCACCGAACGGGCCGCCGCTGCCGATCACGACGCCGGACGACAGCGGCTTGAGGATCGCGACCTTCGGCGACATGCGGCTCTTGCCGAACAGGATCGCCTCGATCGCTTCGGGAATGCCGTGGCCGCGGATCTTTTCCGAACCGAAACGCGCCATCAACCCCACGATCAGCCCGCCGATCACCGGCACGACGATTACCCATGCGCCCAGCGCGTTGCTCGCCGGCGAGCGGTCGGCGAACGAGAACTGCTGGTAGAAGAACAGGTTCGTGAACAGGTGGATCAGGCTCAACAGCACGAATGCGGCCAGCGTGCTGAGCAGGCCGATCCCGGCGGCGAGCAACGCGATCCTGGGCAGGCGATCGTTGGTCGCGAAATCGCGTTTGTGTGGTGCGTTCATCGGAGTGGAAAGAGCAGGGGTCAGTAATCGATCTGGGGAACCTGGAACGTGTCCTTGAGCGACTTCAGCTCGGCGCGATGCATGGCCGCGAGACGCGCGAGCAGCGTTTCGCCGGCTTGCTCGAGGTGGACCTCGACCTGCCGGCGGTCCGCTTCGCTCGTCTTGCGCTTCACGAGGCCGAGCGCTTCGCAGCGCGTGACCAGCGCGACGACGCCGTGATGCTGCGCCTGCAGGCGTTCCGCGAGTTCGCCGATGGTCGCCCATTCGCGATGCGGATAGCCCTTGATGTGCAGCAGCAGCAGGTATTGCAGCGGCGTCACGCCTTCGCTTTGCGCGGCGCGTTCGGAGAAGCGCTCGAAGCGGCGCATCTGGTAGCGAAACTCGGAGAGTTGCTGGAAATCGCTTTTCGCCAGTGCGCGTGGTGTATCGTTCATCGGGGCGGTCGGACAGTCAGTTTCGGTGGCATAAAATATATCACAACATGATATAAATGGCCGAATTTTGGCGAGCAGAACGCACTCCGCGCTGCACTGGCCGTTACATGGCGTTACGTGCGCCGCATGCGTTACGCGGCCTCGCGCATTTGCGTCTGCCGATAAAGGCCCGTGACGAGATCCGTCTGGGTAATGATCCCGACGAGCCGGCGCGATGCATCGACGACCGGAATGTGGTGGTGGCCCGAATGCGTAAACAGCGGGACGAGCGCGGTGATTGGCATCGTTTCCGGCACGCACGCGACGTCGCGCGTCATCACAGTGGCGACGCTCGCCGGCTGGCCGCCGAACGATTGCGGCAGCCGTGCCGACAGGCGTTGCCACAGCGGGGTCGGGCGGCGCAGCTGGCGCGTGAGGTCGGCGCGCGTGACGATGCCGGTCAGGCGGCCTTCGCCGTCGACGACCGGCAGCGCTTTCACACGATGGCGGTCGAGTAGCGTGAGCGCGGCCGTCACGGACGTCGACGGCGCGACTTCAATGGCGTTCTTCGTCATCAGGTCGGCACACGAGAGTTGGCCGAACGTGCGCGTATAGGCTTGCATCTCGGTTTCGCGCAGCAGCGCTTCGAGATCGTCCGGATCGACGTCGAGCCATTCGCCGCGGCGCTTCAGCACCGCATCGAGGTCGCCGCGCGTGAAGCCGCCGCGCGCCGGTGCGGCGGCGCCTGCCTGCGGTTTCGCTTCGGGGCGCACGCCGCCATGCGGGTAGCGGTGCCCGGTCAGCGCGTGATACGCGAGCGCGGCCGAGAGCAGGATGACCGATTGCAGCGCGATCGGCTCCAGCACGAAGCTGAACCCGAGCGAATGGATCGCTGGGCCGCCGACCACGGCCGTGAGCGCGACGGCGCCCGACGGCGGGTGTACGCAGCGCAGCACGAACATGCCGCCGATCGCGCACGCGATCGCGACCGCGGCGGCCGTGATCGGATCGGCGATCCATTGCGCGCACGCGACCCCGACCGTCGCCGCGACGAGATTGCCGCCGATGATCGACCACGGTTGCGCGAGCGGGCTCGCCGGCACCGCGAACAGCAGCACGGCCGATGCGCCCATCGGCGCGACGAGCAGCGGCACGAGGCCCGGCACGCCAGGCAGCAGCCGCATCGTCGCGCCGACCGTCGCGATACCGACGAGCGCACCCATGCACGAGCGCAGGCGCTCGCGCCAGCCCAGCGACATCGGATGGGGAATGAAGCTGTGCAGCCATTGCCGCAACGTGCGACGCGACGAAGGGGAGCCTGACGACATGGACGGTAAGCGGTAAAGGTGACGGCGCGGATGCGCGCAGCGACGAGCCGCGAATTATATCGCGTTGTGATACAAATTGTCGCGCTGCATCAAGCCGTTGCACGCGCGCGACGCGCATTGCTTGCAAAAACCTTTCGTGGAATGAAAGTTTGCGGGCCGGGCAATCGCGCAAATTTGTCTGCAGCGGCGTACAATTCGGGCCACTGAATCCCCCGTCATGCCAGAACCCCGTACGCGATGCCCGCTCTCCCGCCTTTCTCCCGGCACGGTGATCGATTCGACGTGGTTCGCGGCTGCGTTCCGTTCCCCACCTGACGCGAGCGCTGCCGACGCCTCCCCACTGACTCTCCCCAAGCCAATTCAATGGACATGCTCGAAAACATGCGCCTGTTCGTGCGCGTTGTCGAAGCCGGCAGTTTTACTGCGGTCGCGAAGGAAATCGACGCGACCACCGCGCAGGTATCGCGCGCGGTATCGAATCTCGAAGCGCACGTACAGACGCGGCTGCTGCATCGCACGACGCGCCACCTCGGCCTCACCGAAAGCGGCGAACGCTATTTCGAGCGCGCGAAATCGATCCTCGCCGAAATCGACTACGCGAACGCGGAGGCGCGCAATGCATTGCTGCGGCCGAGCGGCAAGATGCGCATCCATGCGATGACGGGGCTCGGGCAGAGTCATGTCGTGTCGTCGATCGTCCGCTACCAGGAGGACAACCCCGACGTGTCGGTCGAGCTGACGCTCGCGCAGCGGATGCCGAATCTCGTCGAGGAGGGCTATGACGTATCGATCGTGACGGCGTCGCAACTGCCCGATTCGGGCTATGTCGCGCAGACCTGCGGCACGAGCTGCAGCGTACTCGTCGCATCGCGAGAATACCTGGCGCGCCACGGCACGCCGCAGTCGCCCGACGAATTGCCGAACCACGTGTGCCTGCGCCTCGATACGCCGGCATCGCCGGCCGGCGAATGGCGGCTCGAGCGCAGCGATGGCGAGGAGGCCGTCTATGAGCTGCAGCCCGCGCCGTTCCAGGTCAACGTGCCGGACGCGCTGTGCGTCGCGGTGCGCGCGGGGCGCGGGATCGCGTGCGTCGCGCTGTATACGGTGCTCGACGACATCCGCGAAGGGCGGCTGATCCGCGTGCTGCCCGAGTACCGGCTGCAGACGGTGAGCGTGTATGCCGTCTACGCGACGCGCCGCTATCTCGACGCGAAGATCCGCACGTTCCTCGACCACCTGCGCACGACGCTCACGCCCGCGCTGGAGAACGACCTGCGCGAACTCGACCGGCTGACGACCGAACTGGCGACGGGCGGCCGCAAGCGCGCGTGACGATCCGCGCGGGCGTGCGCCGCGCGAAGCGCACGGGCCGCGGCGCGGTTCATGCGCGCGGCGCGATGCGAATCCGCTCGAAGCGGCCCGCGAGCCATCCGTAGGCGGCAATGCCGATCAGCCCGTGCGCGGCGACGAACCACAATGCGCCGGCGAACGAGCCGGTGCGGGCGACGAAATAGCCAATCACCAGCGGCGTGACGATCCCGGCGATGTTGCCGAGGCCGTTGAACACGCCGCCGCTCAGTCCGACCATCCCTTCCGGCGCCGTGTCGGCGAGCACGGCCCAGCCGACCGCCGCGAGCCCCTTGCCGAAGAACGCGATCGTCATCAGCGCGATCACGACTGCATTCGACGATGCGCCGTTCGCAAGCACGAGCAGCGTCGCCATCGCCATCCCCACGACGAACGGCGTCTTGCGCGCCTTCGACGGATGCATGCCGCGCCGGATCAGCCAGTCCGACAGCACGCCGCCGAGCACGCCGCCCGTGAAGCCGCAGATCGCCGGCAGCGCGGCGACCCAGCCGGCCTCCATGATCGTCATCCCGCGCCCCTTGATCAGGTAGATCGGGAACCACGTGATGAAGAAGTAGGTGAGCGCCGTGATGCAGTACTGGCCGACGTAGATCGCCCACAGGTTCCGGTGGCGGAACAGTTGCGACACGTCATGCCACGACACGCGCGGCCGATGGCGCACGCGGTTCGCTTCGAGATCGACGAGCGCGCCGTGCGCGCGCAGGTAGTCGCGCTCCGCGTCGCTCACGCGCGGGTGGCCGTGCGGCTCGCGATACCACGCGAACCACAGCGCGGCGAGCGCGACGCCGAGCATCCCCATCCACAGGAACACGTGCTCCCAGCCGAGCGCATGCGTGAGCCACGCCATCGCGGGCGTGAACAGCACGACGGCCATGTACTGCGCCGAATTGAACAGGGCCGATGCCGTGCCGCGTTCGGCGGTCGGGAACCAGCACGCGACGATTCTCGAGTTGGCCGGAAACGCCGGCGATTCGACGAGGCCGAGCATGAAGCGCATGACGAACAGCGCGAGCGTGGCGGACGCGCCTTGCACGGCGAGCCAGCCGACCGTGCCCTGCAGCATCGTAAAGACCGACCACAGCAGCAGGCTCAGGCCGTACACGCGCCGTGCGCCGAAGCGGTCGAGCAACCAGCCGCCCGGGATCTGGCCGATCGCGTAGGCCCACGCGAACGCGGAAAAGACGATGCCGAGCTGCACGGGCGTCAGCCCGAGGTCGTGCGCGACGCCGGTGCCGGCGATCGACATCGTCGCGCGATCCGCATAATTGATGACGGTGACCGCGAAAATCAGCGCGAGGACCGCATAGCGGACGCGGCCGATCGTGCGTGAGGCGGCGGGTGACGCGGCAAGGGCGGCGCCGCTGGATCGGTTGGGCATGCGTGTCTCCTGGCCTCCGTCGAGCGGAGGCATCCGGTGTTGTAACGAGGGGCAGCCGTGCGGTGCGCGGTGATCAGCGCGTGACGCTGGTCGGCGGGCGCTGGCCCGCGAAGCACGCGGCGAGGTTGGCGAGCACGATCCGGCCCATCTCTTCGCGCGTTTCGCGGGTCGCGCTCGCACGGTGCGGCTGCACGACGACGCGGTCGAGCTCGAGCAACTCGGCCGGCACCTGCGGTTCGTTCGCGAATACGTCGAGGCCGGCGCCGGCGATCGTGCCGTCGGCGAGCGCGCGAATGAGCGCGGCTTCGTCGACCAGCTTGCCGCGCGCAACATTGATCAGGAATCCTTTGTGGCCGAGCGCGGCGAGCACGTCGGCGGTCACGAGTACGTTGCCGTGATCGGCCGATGCCGCGATCACGAGTACCTCGCAGTCGCGCGCGAGCGCGGCGAGGTCGGGCACGAAGCGATAGCCGCTGTTGCGATGCTCGCGCGGGCCGAAGTAGCTGACCGGCATCCGGAACGCCTGCGCGCGCTGCGCGATCGCGCGGCCGACGCGGCCCAGCCCGACGATGCCGAGCCGCTTGCCGGTCACCTGCGTCGCGAGCGGCTGGGCCGTCTTGCCCCAGCGGCCGGCACGCACGATGCGCTCGCCGGCACCGAGATCGCGCAGCGTCATCAGGATCAGCCCCATCGCCATGTCGGCGACGTCGTCGGTCAGCACGTCGGGCGTCGTCGTCACGTGGATGCCGCGTGCCCGCGCGCGGTCGAGATCGACGGCGTCGGTGCCGATGCCGCTGATCGCGACGATCTCGAGCGCGGGCAGCCGGTCCATCAGCGCGGCGGACAGGCCGTTCGCGCCGCCGGTCACGACACCGAGAATGCGTGCGGCCACGCGATCGAGCAGTGCGTCCGGCTGCTCGGCCGCATACAGCCGGTGTACCGCGTAACGGGCGGACAGTTCGGCGTCGATGGTGTCGGGGAGCGGCTGGGTGAGGAGGATGTCGATGGTCATGAAGGTCTCGGTCGTCGTGCGCGGCGCGGGCCGTGCATCAGGTGCAACCGAGTATAGAAATCGCATCGATATCGGTCTAACATCAAAAGACTATCGATTGATTCAAGAATTGGATGATTGAACTGCACCAGCTTCGCTGCTTCGTCGCGGTCGCCGAGGAACTGCATTTCGGTCGCGCGGCGCGGCGGCTCTTCATGACTCAGCCGCCGCTCAGCCGGCAGATCCAGCTGCTCGAGCATGCGCTCGGCATCGCGCTGCTCGAACGCAGCAGCCGGCAGGTCAGCCTGACCGCGGCCGGCGAGCGGTTTCTGCGCGACGCGCGGCACATCCTCGAATTCTCCGCACGGGCCGAGCAGGCCGCGCAGCGCGTGGCACATGGCGGCGCCGGCCGTATCACGCTCGGCTTCACGGCGGTCAGCGCATACCGGATGATCCCGATGCTGCTCGCGCATGCCGCGCACGCGCTGCCGGACGTCGACATCGAATTGCGCGAGATGGTGTCGACCGTGCAGATCGATGCGCTGGCGTCGCGGATGCTCGACGCGGGCTTCGTGCGCCAGCGTGCCGCGCGCCAGCCGCTCGAATACCGGCTCGTGCAGCGCGAGCCGATGCTGGTCGCGGTAGCGGAGGGCGCGCCGCTCGCCGCATGCGAGCGCATCGGCCCCGACGATCTCGACCGGCAACCGTTCATCGCGTATTCGCCGAACGAGGGGAAGTACTTCCACGACCTGATCTCGGGCCTGTTCGCGAACGCGGGACGGCTGCCGAACTACCTGCATTATGTCGGGCAGACGCATACGATCCTCGGCCTCGTGCGCGCGGGGCTCGGCGCCGCGCTCGTGCCGGCGTCGGCGCGCGAACTGCATGTCGACGGCGTGGTGTTCCGGCCGCTGGCGGGCGCCGACGTGGCGGCCGAACTGTATCTCGCGTGGCGCGCGGACAACGACAATCCGGCGCTGCCGGTGTTCAACGCGATGGTCGAGCGGTTTCTCGCGCAGGAGCACGGCGGTGCGTAACGGCATACGCCCGGGATACGGACGTGCGATGTGACAAGCTTTCAATCCGGAAGCTTGCGCAAGCGATGCCAAGCAATCCTGACCGAGCGCGACAGGTCGCAGTCCTGCGAATCCTTACCGTGCTGAAAGCTGGTTCGCTGCCGGTGTTCCAACGGAGGAACGCGGCAGCTTCGCTGCACTGCGACAACTGCTTGACGCTGCATGCCGGTCGGCGCAGGATACGTCCGTGCATTTGGAGCGGGACGCGCCGGCCGCGCGGTTCCTGCACCCGCGATACGCAGAAGAACAACGATGAGCCTTTACGCACTCGTACCGGAATACCGGCCCCGCGTTTGTCGGCCCGCCGGAACCACGCTTCCCCCGACGCCTGTCGCGTCACGTATCCGTCATCCCGTTTCGTACCGTGCATCGGTACACTTTCCCGTCCGCGCGCGAGCCGCGACGATGAACGGCGCCCGTCCGGCGCGCCGCATCGCAGCGCCGTCTGCCGCTCCTCATCACCGCATCCTGAACGGCGCCTACACCGGCGTCTCGTGACGTCCGTCGCGCCCATCCTTGTGTTGCGCCGCCGGCTTGCCTGACTGCCCGGCGGCACCGGAGTCCGAAGCATTTCGATTGAGCCTGAAAAGGCAAACGCAAGCAGTTCGGTTCGAGGTTCAAGGAGAAAAACTCATGTCGCAGCTTTCGAATGAAGAAGCAAACGGCAGTTCGGGGAGTGGCAAGGTCAAGCTGATCAAGTGGGCGATCATCATCGCCGGCGTCGCGATCGCGGCACCGGCGGCGTTGTTCATCCTGAAGGGGGTGATCGCGCTCGTCACGGCGGGCGTGATCGGCCTCGGCGCGATCTATTTCGCGCCGGTCGTCGCGATGAAGTTCGCGAACCAGAAGGTGAAGATGATCGTCCAGGAGGCGCAGGCCAATCCGATCGAGACGCTGATCAACCAGCTCGCGGAAAAGCGCCAGGCGGCCCAGAAATTCGCGGACAGCATCACGGCGTTCCGCACCGAGGTGAAGAACTTCGAGAACAAGACGGAGCTGTTCGAGAAGCAGTATCCGGACGATGCGCCGCGCTTCCGGCAGCAGCTCGACACGATGAAGCAGCTGCTCTCGTTTCGCGAGGGGCGTTACAAGCAGGTGCAGGCCGAACTGAAGAACTTCGCATCGGCGATCGATCGTGCGAAGGCGATGTGGGACATGTCGCAGGCCGCGCAGCAGATGAACAAGCTCGCGGGCCGGCAGGCGTCCGACACGTTCGAACAGATCAAGACCGACGTGGCCGTGGATTCGGTGATGCGCTCGGTCAACAAGGCGTTCTCCGAAATGGAGACGTCGCTGATGGATAACCCCGAGGTCAAGCAGGCACAGCAGCAGGCGGTGATGAACGCGCCGCACGCGCCCGGGCTCGATGCGACGACCCCCGCGCAACTGCCGTCGAAACAACAATAACTTCCTGCAGGTTCGCAACCATGAAAAAATTGCTTGGCGCCATCGCATTTCTGGTCGTGCTCGTCGGCGTATGGATCGTGCATCAGGGCGGCCTGTCGACGCTGATTCCCGCGCACGACGCGCCCCCGGCCTCGACGTCCGCGCAAGGTGGCGACAGCGGCCCGTCCACGCAGACGTCGCCGTCGTCCAACGTGCTGCCGGCCGGCTTCACGCCGCAGGCCAGCGCGCTGAAATCGATCGCCGAAAACGGCATCGTGCGGATCTCCGTGCAGAATCCGAGCGAACCGTTCTTCGGCGAGGACAAGGGCACGCCGCACGGCTTCAACGTCGAATTCGCACGGCTGCTGTTCGCGGATCCGTCGTTCTCGCACGGCGGCAAGCCGGTCGTCGTCGATACGCGTCACGAGGTCGACACGTACCCGGGCGTCCCGAAGCAACTCCTCGATACGGACGCGAAGGGGAACCACGTGGTCGACGTGGCGATGGACGGGCTGACGTTCCCGGACAACACACCGTCGGGCGTCGTCTATTCGGTGCCGTACGTCGACGATTTCGGCTACTCGCTGATCGTGCGGCAGGGCTCGGCGATCCGCTCGACCGACGATCTCGCGGGCAAGACGGTCGGCATCCTGAAGGGTGACCCGGACGTGCGTGCGTTCGTCACGCGCCAGTACCCGAACATGAAGTTCGTCGAGGTCGACGATTCCGATCCGGCCTTCATCGCGAAGAGCATCGACGGCCATACGGTCGACGCGTTCATCTACGACTATCCGTTCGCGGTCAGCTCGATCAAGAACACCGACCTGAAGTTCGCGGTGACCAAGCTCGACGGCTCGAACATCGCGTACAAGATAGGCGTGCGCGCCGACGACCAGGATCTGCTGATCTACCTGAACGCCGCGATCGCGAAGCTCAAGCAGTCGCCGCAGTATCTCGACTTGCTGCGCAAGTACTTCGTCAGCGACCAGGCGGTGACGACCGCGGCCGCGTCGGGCGAGCACACGTACGTGGTGAAGGCGGGCGACACGCTGAACCTGATCGCCGCGAGCAAGCTCGGCAGCGGCCAGCGCTATCGCGAGATTCAACGCCGCAACAACCTCGCCAACCCGAACCTGATCCTGGCGGGCCAGCATCTGGTGATTCCGGTGCGGTAACGGCGGCGCGACGTGAACGAAGGAAGCTGAAGGGACGTGAAGGACGGCGCGCGGCCCGGCGGAGAGGATCCGCCGGGCCGCGCGCTTTTCTGCGTCAGTGCGTGATCGACAGGAACAGGTAAGCAGCGAACAGCGACAGGTGCACGACGCCGTGCAGCACCGTCGTGCGCCCCTGGCTGAGCGTCAGCGTGCTGACCAGCAGGGTGAGCGCCAGCAGCACGGTTTCCATCGGGCCGATGCCGAGCGTGAGCGGCTGGCCGACCCAGATGAACACGGCCGCGACGGTCGGGATCGTGAGCCCGATACTCGCGAGCGCCGAACCGAGCGCGAGGTTCATGCTGGTCTGCAGGCGGTTCGCACGCGCGGCGGTGACGGCCGCGAGCCCTTCCGGCAGCAGCACGAGCGCGGCGATCACGATACCGACCGCGGCTTCGGGGGCGCCGAGCTGCATCACCGCGTGCTCGACGGCCGGCGACAGCAGCTTCGCGAGCAGCACGACCGCGACGAGGCTCGCGAACAGCAGCAGCATGCTGATCACGGCGGTGCGGTTGCTCGGCGCCGCCGCGTGAACGGCTTCGTTCGCGCTGTCGTGCGCGGCGAGGAAGTAGTCGCGGTGACGCACGGTCTGCACGAACACGAAGGCGCCGTACAGCACGAGCGACGACACGCCGGCGAACGCGAGCTGCGATTTCGAGAAGAACGGGCCCGGTGCGGCGTTCAGGTAGTTCGGCATCACGAGCGACAGCACCGACAGCGACGCCAGCACCGCGAGCGCCTTGCTGGCGCCACGGCCCTGGAAGTCCTGTTCGCCGTGCTTCCACGCGCCGACGAGCAGGCAGATACCGACGATGCCGTTGCAGATGATCATCACGGCGGCGAACACGGTGTCGCGGGCGAGGCCCGATTTCTCGGGGCCCGCGCCGAGCATCACCGACACGATCAGCGCGACTTCGATGACGGTCACGGCGACCGCGAGCACGAGCGTGCCGAACGGTTCGCCGACACGGTGCGCGACGACTTCGGCATGGTGGACGGCGGCGAACACGGCGCCGGCGAGGGCGGCGGCGAACACCGCGATGACGAGGCCTTCGGCCGGTACGACGCGCGACAGCGCGAGGACCAGCCAGGCGGCAAGCGGGGCCACGAGGGTCCAGCGCGGGAGCTGGTTGGACGAGAGCGGCATGGAGGGTTTCCTTATGCGAGTGGCGGCGCGCGACGCGCCGTCACGGGTTGACGAAGCCCGGCCGTACTATCCGCCGAACGAGGATGATGAAACCGAAGGGGGCGGCACGCAGCGGTGCTGCCCTGGGTTCGCCACCATGAGGCGGCGAGGGGCGCGGGCGGGCCGGAGCCCGTCGCGGGATGAAACGATTCGATGCGGCCGGCCGCGAACGACGAGGCGAGCACGTGTGACGATGCGCGGGCCGGCGGCTCGGTTCCGACCCCGGAAGGGCGGCCGGCGATGGACGGCGGTGGCGACGTGTCACGCGGTTTCCCCCTGAAATCCGGCGATTTGTCGAATTTTATCAGGCGTTCGGGGGTCACTATCTCATATTCGAACTCTTTCATTGACCTTTCGGTTTACAAAAAGTGCCCCGACCTTTCGATTTTTTGTCTTTGCCGTTTCCGTAACAGTCTCTTGCACGACAAATTCGGGCTCGCCCTGACATAAATCTACCGACCGGTCGGTTTATAATCGCTCGCACCTCCACTTCATGACGGATCGCAAGCGATGGCTGTTTCTTCTGCACATTCGGTGAACTCGGGCGCGCTGGCGCCGTCGGCCGTCGTCGGCGTGATCGGCGCCGGCGCGATGGGCGCGGGCATTGCGCAGGTCGCGGCGGCGGCCGGCCATACGGTGCTGCTGTACGACCTGAACGAAGCCGCTTGCGACAAGGCGCTGGCCGGCATCCGTGCACAGTTCGCGCGCCTCGCGGAGAAGGGCCGGCTCGAACCGGCTCAGGCCGACGCGGCCGGCGCCCGGATTCGCGCGGTGCGCGAACTGGCCGACTTCGCGGGCGCCGCGCTGATCGTCGAGGCGGCGGCCGAGCGGCTCGACGTGAAGCGCGAGATCTTCGCGACGCTCGAGCGCCATGTCGACGACGCGTGCCTGCTGGCGACCAACACGTCGTCGATCTCGATCACGTCGATCGCAGCCGGGCTGCGTGTGCCGCAGCGCGTCGCCGGCCTGCATTTCTTCAACCCGGCGCCGCTGATGGCGCTCGTCGAGGTGGTCAGCGGGCTCGCGACCGCGCCGGAAGTCGCGCAGGTGCTGGTTGCGACCGCCGCTGCGTGGGGCAAGCAGCCCGTGATGGCGAAATCGACGCCCGGCTTCATCGTGAACCGCGTCGCGCGGCCGTATTACGCGGAGGCGCTGCGCGTGCTGAACGAGCAGGGCGGCGCGCCGGCATCGATCGACGCGGTGATGCGCGAGGCCGGCGGCTTCCGGATGGGGCCGTTCGAGCTGATGGACCTGATCGGCCACGACGTGAACTTCGCGGTGACCGACTCGGTGTTCCGCGCGTATTTCAACGATCCGCGCTACACGCCGTCGCTGATCCAGCAGGAACTCGTGAACGCGGGCTTCCTCGGGCGCAAGTCGGGGCGTGGCTTCTATTCGTATGCGGACGGCGCGACGCCGCCTGCACCCGATCTCGAAGCACCGCGCGACGCGCCGGCCGACGTCGTGCTGTTTGCGCAGGACGGCCCGGCCGCCGCGCTGCATGCGCGCTTCGTCGAACGCATTCCGGGCGCCCGGCAGGCCGGCGCGCATGCCGACGACCTGCTCGCAAAGGCCGGCCGCGCATCGATCGCGCTGACCGACGGCCGTACCGCGACCGTGCGCGCCGCGCAGACGGGCGTGGCCGACCTCGTGCTGGTCGACCTTGCGCGCGATTATGCGCAGGCCGGGCTCGTTGCACTGACGCGCGCGCTCCAGTGCAGCGATGCGGCCTATGCGGATGCGGTGGGCCTGTTTCAGCAGGCGGGGTTTCGCGTCGTCGGCGTCGCGGACGTGCCGGGCATGGTCGCGATGCGCACCGTCGCGATGCTCGCGAACGAGGCGGCCGACACGGTGAACCAGGGCGTGTGCTCGCCCGCCGATCTCGATCTCGCGATGGAGAAGGGCGTGAACTACCCGTGCGGCCCGCTCGCGTGGGCCGATGCGATCGGCATCGGCCGCGTGCATCGCGTGCTGTCGAACCTGGCGGCGAGCTACGGCGAGGACCGCTATCGCGTGTCGCCGCGCATCGCCGCGCTGCATGCGGCCGGCCGCACGTTCCGGTCGTAGCCGTCGCCCCCGTTACCTCGAACACGATAACGACATCACTCCATTGGAGGAGCACCCCGATGACTCACCCGACGCATCCCGCCGCCGCCCTCGAGCCGATCGAGACCGCCAGCCGCGACGAACTGCAGGCGCTGCAGCTCGAGCGCCTCAAGTGGTCGCTGCGCCACGCATACGACAACGTCCCGCACTATCGCCGCACGTTCGATGCGGCGGGCGTGCATCCGGACGACCTGAAGTCGCTCGCCGATCTCGCGAAATTCCCGTTCTCGACCAAGAACGACTTGCGCGACAACTATCCGTTCGGGCTGTTCGCGGTGCCGCGCGAGCAGGTCGTGCGCGTGCATGCATCGAGCGGCACGACGGGCAAGCCGACGGTGGTCGGCTACACCGCGCGTGACATCGACACGTGGGCGAACGTGACCGCGCGCTCGATCCGCGCGGCCGGCGGCCGCCCGGGCGACACGCTGCACAACGCATTCGGCTACGGGCTCTTCACCGGCGGCCTCGGGATTCACTACGGTGCGGAACGGCTCGGCTGCATGGTCGTGCCGATGTCGGGCGGGCAGACCGAGAAGCAGGTGCAGCTGATCCGCGATTTCGAGCCGAAGATCATCCTCGTCACGCCGTCGTACATGCTGAACCTGATCGACGAGATGGTGCGGCAGGGGATGGACCCGGCCGAATCGTCGCTGAAGATCGGCATCTTCGGCGCCGAGCCGTGGACGCAGGCGCTGCGCGAGGAAGTCGAGACGCGCGTGGGCATCGACGCGCTCGATATCTACGGGCTGTCGGAGGTGATGGGGCCGGGCGTCGCGTGCGAATGCGTCGAGACGAAGGACGGCCCGGTGATCTGGGAGGACCATTTCTACCCGGAGATCATCGACCCGGTCACGGGCGAAGTGCTGCCCGACGGCAGCCAGGGCGAGCTGGTGTTCACGTCGCTGACGAAGGAGGCGATGCCGGTGATCCGCTACCGCACGCGCGACCTCACCGCGCTGCTGCCGCCGACCGCGCGCGCGATGCGCCGGCTCGCGAAGATCACGGGCCGCTCCGACGACATGCTGATCGTGCGCAGCGTGAACGTGTTCCCGAGCCAGATCGAGGAGATCGTCGTCGCGCTGCCGCAGCTGTCGGGCCAGTTCCAGATCACGCTGTCGCGCGACGGGCACATGGACCGCCTCGACCTCGCGGTCGAACTGCGCTCCGAAACGGCTGCGTCCGTCACTGAAAGCGATCGCGCGGCGCTCGCGCGCGAGCTGCAGCATCGGATCAAGACGATGGTCGGCGTGTCGTCCGGCGTGACGGTGCTGGCCGCGGGCGGCATTCCCTCGACCGCGACCGGCAAGGCCCGGCGCGTGATCGACCGCCGCCAGGCCGCCTGATTCCCCTGTTTGCCGTTCAACCCGAGGAAACCTGTTCGATGGATGGATTGAAGACCCTGGCCGTCACGGTCGATGCGCGCGGTGTCGCAACCGTCGCGCTGCAGCGCGGCGACGTGCTCAACGCGTTCGACGAGACGATGATCGCCGAACTGACCGACGCGTTTACCACGCTCGGCCGGCGTGACGACGTGCGCGCGATCGTGCTGCGCTCGGATGGCCGCGCGTTCTGCGCGGGCGCCGACCTGCAGTGGATGCAGCGCGCGAGCGCGAACGACGCGGCCGCGAACCTGCGCGATGCGGAGCGCTTCGCCGCGATGATGCGCGCGATCCGGCAATGCCCGAAGCCGACGGTGGCGCGCGTGCAGGGCCATGCGTTCGGTGGCGGCGTCGGCCTGTGCGCGGCGTGCGACATCGTGATCGCGAGCGATCACGCGCGCTTCTCGGTCAGCGAGGCACGCTTCGGGATCCTGCCGGCCGTGATCGGCCCGTATCTGGTCGAGGCGGTCGGCCAGCGCCAGGCGCGCCGCCTCGCGCTGACGGCGACCCAGCTCTCTGCCGGCGAAGCGGTCGCGATCGGCCTGATCCATCAGGCCGTGCCGCTCGATGCGCTCGACGAAGCACTCGACAAGACGCTCGCCGAACTCGGCCGCAACGGCCCGAACGCGCTGATGGAGATCAAGCGCTTCTTCGATGCGATCGGCGAGTATCCGCCGTCGGATGCGCGCGCGGCGTTCACCGCGCAGACGATCTCCCGCTTGCGGGCGACGCCGGAAGCGAAGGAGGGCTTCGCCGCGTTCTTCGCGAAGCGGCCGCCGGCCTGGGAGGCGGGCGCCGAATAAGGGGAAACCAGGGGGAAACGGCGACGATCGACGGCACGGCGGGCCCGGCCGAATTTTGCGGCTCGGGCGCGGGCGCTTGCTCTACAATGCGTGACCTCCGGCGCGCTGCCGGCCCAGCCCCGACCGATTCTTCATCCGATGATCGTCAACCGCCTTATCTCCGAGATCCTGTTCGGCTTCACCGGCCTGATCGGCATCATCAACCCGATCGGCATCGCGTTCCTGTTTCTCGAACGGACCGAGGCGCTCACCGAGCAAGAACGCGATCTGCTTGCGAGGAAGGTCGCGTTCAACGCGTTCGTCGTGCTGATGGTCGCGTTCTTCGCCGGCACGCCGGTGCTGCATTTCTTCGGTATCTCGATGGAAGCGTTGCGGATCGGCGGCGGCTTCGCGGTTGCGGTGGCCGGTTGGCAGATGCTGAACGAGCCCGACGGCCCGGGCGGCGGCGACACGCCGGTCAAGCCGATCGACGCGAACGCGATCATGACGCGCGCATTCTTCCCGCTGACCATGCCGCTGACGGTCGGCCCCGGCTCGATCGCGACCGCGATCGCGCTGAACGCGAACCGCACGCACAAGCTGTCGGAGTTCGCGCTGTCGAGCATCGTGTCGATCGCCGTCTCCGTGCTGGTTGCGATCGTGATCTGGCAGGTCTACAGCCGCTCCGCGCTGCTGTCGCGCTACCTCGGCAGCGAAGGCACCAAGGTCGCGAAGCGCGTGTCGGCGTTCCTGCTGCTGTGCATCGGCGTGCAGATCATGCTGACCGGCTTTTCCGCGTTCCTGCAGCCGATCGCCGACCAGGTCAAGTAAGCGGCCGGCGCCGCGCGCGCCCTCGCGCTCGCGGGCACTTCCTTCGCACCTTGCGGCGACGCCGCACGCATTTTTGCCGCCCGGGATACCATGCGACGGTCCGGCGGATGCGCGGCGCACATCCGGCCGTCAGCTCAACTTCAATGGCGAGGCGTGCAATGGAATACGTGAAATTCGGATCGACAGGGCTGGAAGTGTCGAAGCTGGTGCTGGGTTGCATGACGTTCGGTGAACCGTTACGCGGCACGCATCCGTGGACGCTGCCGGAAGCGCAGAGCCGTCCGATCATCCAGCGGGCGGTCGAAGCCGGCATCAATTTCTTCGATACCGCGAACATGTATTCCGACGGCACGTCGGAGGAGATCGTCGGTCGCGCGCTGCGCGATTTCGCAAAACGCGACGACATCGTGATCGCGACCAAGGTGTTCTACCGGATGCGGCCCGGGCCGAACGGCGCGGGGCTGTCGCGCAAGGCGATCATGACCGACATCGACCAGAGCCTGAAGCGGCTCGGCACCGACTATGTCGATCTCTACCAGATTCACCGCTGGGACGACGGCACGCCGCTCGAGGAGACGCTCGAGGCGCTGCACGACGTCGTGAAGGCCGGCAAGGCACGCTATATCGGCGCGTCGTCGATGTTCGCGTGGCAATTCGCGAAGGCGCTGCACACGTCGAAGCAGCACGGCTGGACCCGCTTCGTCAGCATGCAGAACCACCTGAACCTGCTGTATCGGGAAGAAGAACGGGAAATGCTGCCGCTGTGCGAAGACGAAGGGATCGCGGTGATTCCGTGGAGCCCGCTCGCGCGCGGCCGCCTCACGCGCAACTGGGACGAGTCGACCGAGCGGCAGCAGAGCGACGCGGTCGGCCAGCGGCTTTACGATGCGACGGCGGAGTCGGACAAGGCGGTCGTCGATGCCGTTGCGGCGATCGCGGCCGCCCGCAACGTGCCGCGTGCGCAGGTTGCACTCGCGTGGGTCGCGCAGAAGCGCGGGGTCACCGCGCCGATCGTCGGCATTTCGAAGCCGCAGCAGCTGGACGATGCACTGGCCGCGCTCGAACTGAAACTGACCGACGACGAGATCGCCACGCTCGAACGCCCGTACGTGCCGCACGCGGTCGCCGGGATCAACTGAGCGGCGGCGCCGCGCGGCCGTCAGCGCGCGGCGTCGAGCATCGGGTAGGTGAACAGGCCGAAGTGGACGACGTTCAACCCCGCATGCGCGAGCGCGGACGCGAGCAGCCCGCCGCGCCGCCAGGCGAGGCCGTAGCCCACGCCGGCCACCGTGCCGAGCACGATCCATTGCCAGCCGCCGGCCGCATGCGCGGCGCCGAACAGCACCGCGCCGATCGCAAGCGCGGCCCACGGCCCCCATGCGAACGCGCGCAGCGCGCGTGTCAGTCCGCCTTGCACGTAGCCGCGGAACAGCGCTTCCTCGGCGAGTGTCACGATCAGCAGGTTGTTCACGAGCCACAGCCAGCCGGACGGCGGCCATTTGGGTGCCCAGCCGACCATCCCTAGCGCGAGCGCGCCGGCCAGGCATACGGCCGCAGTTGCGACGGCCGCCACCGCGCCGGTGCGCAGCGCGCGCGACAGCGGGACGTCGGGGGCGACCCACGGCAGCACCCACACCAGCCACAAGCCGACGAGCGGTTTGTCGAGATTCAGGTACATCGTGAACGGCACGGCATCCGGCGTGAAGCGTGTCGGGCCGATCACGCGCGGATTGTGGAAACCGGGAATCAGATGCAGGCTGAGCGCGATCGCGACGGCGGCAAAGACGACGTGCGCGGCGATGCGCACCGCGCGCGGGCGCTCGGGCATCACGCCCCAGGCGGCCGCGGCCAGCAACGCGAGCGGGGCCAGCGCGAGCGGCCCGAGCTTGCCGAACGCCAGCGCGCACGCATAGCCGAGCGCGGCGAGGCCGGCGCTCAGGCCGTGCTGCGGGCGATGCCATGCGAACGCGGCCGCCGCGAACAGGGCGAGCCAGATCGTGGCGGACGGAAGGAGCGAAAGGGACATGACAGGAGCGGCATTCGTCGGACGAGACGCCGCGCATCATACAGCAGCCGTCTTGCGATGCCGGTGGAGAGCGGTCAGCGGCCGGCGGTTTCGGTGGCGCCGTCGCGGCCCGGGACGTAGACGCTGTTGCGCTCGCGCATCCGCCGCCGGTACCAGAACGTCCACAGCAGCAGACAGCCGAACACGGTGTAGCCCATGACCGGCGACACGACCAGCACGCGTTCGACCGGCCAGGTCACGACCATCCAGAGGCGCAGCAGCATTTCCAGCGTCATGAACGCGCCCCACACGAAGGTCATCCGCCGGAGCATCTGCCGCAGCCCCGGCTGGGCTTCCCAGACGGTTTCGAAATGCGCGGCGCCGCCATCCATCTCGCGGGCCACGGTGGCGCGGGCGAGGTAGAAGATCAGCGGGCGTTCACGGAACAACGACAGCAGGAACACGACGCCGATCGTGCCCGACGCGAGCGATTCGCGCATCAGCAGCGTGCGCGCGTTGCCGCCGAGCGCCATCCCGAGGATCGACAGCGCGATGCCCAGCAGCACGATGGCCGCCACCGCATCGACGCGGCGCGAGCGGATGAATTCGACGATCGACCAGATGATCGGCGGGACCGCCGACGCGTACAGCGCGCCGGTTTCGCCGAAATACGGCTGCGCGGCCCGGTAGGCAACCCAGGGCAGGACCAGGTTGACGAAGAGTTCGAGGATCAGTCCGGCTCGCGGTTTCACGGTGAGCAATTCCACGCAGGTTGGGGCGAACCTGCAAAGGGCGTGGTGGCCCGCGGTTGCCCCGAAAAGGGTTCGATTGAGTATATCGAAAAAGCGGGCGGGGTTGCGGTGCCGCGTCGGCTACTTGCCGCTGTCGTCGCCGGCGCCATCGTCACGGAAGCGCCGCGGCCGGCAGCGTGATCGTGACCGTGGTGCCCTGCAGCATGACGCTGTGCACGTGGATCGTGCCTTCGTGCCGCTCGACGACGGTCTTGACGAACGCCATGCCGAGCCCGACGCCGCTGGTTTCCGGCTGGCCGGCGGTGCGGAAGCGCCGGTAACGCTCGAACAGCCGCGTCTGGTCCGCGCTGCTGATCCCGCACCCGCTGTCGCGGATCGTGCAGCGCACGGTCTTGCCGTCGGCGCCCGGCTCGACCCTGCATTCGACGCTCGTCAGCGACGCGCTGTACTTGATGGCGTTGTCCAGCAGGTTGATCAGCGCGCGCGACAGCAGCGCGGGATCGCCGAGCACGATCGTGTCGTCGCGCCGCGGCACGTCGTCGATCGACATGGATTTCCGGTGCGCGAGCGGCCACACCGCGTCGCGTGCCTCGTTCATCAGGTCGGCGAGGTTGACCGGCACGCGTTCGTAGTCGCTGGCCTCCGCACGCGAGAGCTGCGCGAAGCCGTCGGCCATCGCCAGCGTGTGCCGCGCCAGCTTGCCGATTCTCGCGAACTGCTGCTTCATCTGCACGTCGCCCGCCCGTCGCGCCTGCGTGTCGATCAGGATGATCAGCGAGGTCAGCGGGGCGCGCATGTCGTGCGAGAACAGCGTCAGCATGTCGTTGCGCTGGCGTTCGAGCATGTCGCGGCGGACGGTCGCGTTGCGCAAGGTTTCCAGCGCGTCGTGGATCTGCGTGATTTCGGGCCCGATGCCGCGCGGCATCGCGACGTGCGACGTATCGCCATCGCTGAGCGCGACGATCCGGCGGCCGAGCGCATCGAGCGGCTTCGACAGCAGTCGCTGCACGCCGCGCGCGAGCGAGGCCAGGATCGCGATGCACAGTGTCGTGGCGCATGCCGACAACGCGACCTTGATCCGGGCGGTGTTCCGGTCGCCGATCGCGCGACGCCGGGCCAGGTCGATCACGCGGTCGCGCAATAGCTCGCTCGGCCGGAAATGCGGCACGATCGCGCGGGAAAAGTCGGCCGCAGTCATCGCATAGACGCCGTTCTTGCCGCCGGCGACGGCCGCGTCGACGAGCGGCAGGATGTGCGCGTCGAAGGCTCCGTTGAGCTGCGCGTATTCGCGTGCCACGTCAGGGTCGTCGAGCTGTGCGCCGATCGAGCTGTCGATCAGCGCGCGCAATTGCTCGATGCGGCCGCGCATCCGCATGATGTCCGCGAACTGCGTGCGGTCGAGCGCCTGCCGCGCGAACATCGGCGCGATGAGCAGCGAGCCCGTGCGGCCCGCGTATTCGCGGAGATCGCCGAGAAGCCGCGCGAGCAGGATCGCACCCGATGTGCGCGGGTCGCCCATCGCGGTGTCGGTCATTGCGCCGTCGATCAGCAGTGACAGCGTGTCGACGATCCGGAACAGGCGCGCCTGCGCGTGCTGGATATCGTGAACGCTGCGGGTCGCGAGCGGCCGCATGCCGAGCGCATCGACTTCCATACGCGCATCGGCGAGCGTGATCCGGACCGAGTCGAGTGCATGCAGCAGGTTGCTGCGTTCGCGATCGTCGAGCACGGTCGCCTGCGCGATGCCGCCGCGAAAATGGTCGAGCGCCTGGTCGGAACGCACGCGCGCGGCGAGCAGGTTGCGGACCTCGGTGGCGCCGTCGTCCTGCAGGCGCACCAGCAGGTCGTTCGTCGGGCCGCGCTCGGCCGAGATCACGTTGGCGGCGCTCATCGCGCCACGGACGAATTCGAAGCTCTGCAGGTCGGCGCTCTCCTGCCGGTATTGCCGGAAACTCCCCCAGATGATCGTGCCGCACAGCAAGGCCAGCAGCGTGGTGACGAGTGCGAAGCCGATATGGGTCTTCTGCTGGATCGTCAGCGATCCAATGTTATATGCGCGTTCCCGGCTAAACGAGAATGAACGATTCATGACACACCATGTTTGCAAGCTATCCCGGGTGGGCCCGTATTCTCGGCCTGTCGGCGCCGTGACACCGTAAGGTTTTGTGGGGGGCGGGGGCCGCCTTCAAAGGGGGCGGAAACAATCCCGGCAGGGAGGCCGGATCGTGCCCTGCACAGGATCACCTTGCGTCAGTGTCCTGTCGACATCGGACGAATCGCGCTCGATCCGGAGAAACCCTAGGCACGCACCGGACCGGTGGCGCATGACGACGGATGGTCTGGATTGCGAATGTTTCTGATCGTCGTGTTCGATCGGTGCGCGGCACGAAGTTCGCGACGGACGACGGCGGCAAGGCGGGGCGCTGGGAGGGAATGGCAGGCCGGCGCCGCCCGTGCACGGGCGACGCTTCAGGGTGACACTTGCGGCACGCGTGCCGCGGCGCGAATCGCTGCCGCGGCTGCGCGCGCGGTCAGGCGATGGCGGGTTGAACGATGATCTTCACGTTCCGGTCCTTGTGGTTGACCAGTTCCTCGAAGCCGTGCGAGACGATGTCGCCGAGCGCGATGCGCCCGGTGATGAGCGGCTGCACGTCGATGCGGCCGTCCGCGATGAAGCGGATCACGTCCGCGAATTCGCCGTTGTAAGCGAGCGAGCCGATCACTTCCTTCTCGGTCGACACGATGTCGAAGAAGTTGAACGGCGCCGGCTCCTCGAAGATGCCGACCATCACCGACTTGCCGGCCTTGCGGATCACGTCGATCGCGAGCTTCGCGGTGGTGGTGTGCCCGATGCACTCGAACGACACGTCGGCGCCGTAGCCGCCGGTCAGCGCCTTGACTTCCGCGATCGCGTCGGACGTCTTCGGATCGATGACGACGCTCGCGCCGACCTCCAGCGCCTTCTGCTTGCGCGCGGCCGACATTTCCAGCGCGATCACGCGCCCGGCGCCCGCGGCCTTCGCGCACATGATCGTGCACAGGCCGATCGTGCCCGCGCCGACCACGACGACGGTCTGCCCGACGATGTTGCCGGCCTTCTTCACCGCATGCAGCCCGACCGCGAGCGGTTCGATCAGCGCGCCGGCCTCGGTCGGGAAGTCGTCGGGCAGCTTGTACAGCAACTCGGCCGGCACGTTCACGTATTCGGCGAATGCGCCGTTGTTCATCAGACCGGTGAACGCGAGGTTCTCGCAGATGTTGTACAGCCCATGCTTGCAATACCAGCAGGTGCCGCAATGCTGGCAGGCGTCGGCCGTCACGCGATCGCCCACCGCGTAGCCCGTCACGCCCGCGCCGAGTTCGGCGATCTCGCCGCTGAACTCGTGGCCGAGGATGCACTGGCCCTTCAGGCCCGTCAGCGGATGCGGTGCGTCGACCGGGATGAAGACGGGGCCCGCGACGTATTCGTGCAGGTCGGAGCCGCAGATCCCGCACCAGTGCACGCGAATCGTGACCCAGCCTGCCGGCGGGCGCTCGGGAACGGGAACCTGTTCGACGCGGATGTCGTGGCGGCCGTGCCAGACGGCGGCTTTCATGCTGGGGACGGTGGTCGTTGCCGGTGTACTCACGTTGCTGTCTCCATCAGGTTGTCGTCGGGCGCGAGGCGTGGCTGCCGGTGCGCCCGTCGCGCGAGTGCGCGAACGACCGGTATGCAGGAACGGGGCCAGCTTGAGTGGGGGCACCAGGCGGCGATTGCACGGGATGGGCGCGATGCGATGCACCATTTGCCGTCGCTTTGACAGGAAATGATTTGACGGAAGCGTGGTGTGAAATTTGCTGCGGAAGCAAAAACTCAGACCGGGTGAGACGCTGGGACGTTCGTCTCAGCGCAATGAGACGAATGGCGAGACGCACGCTGCCACGCCGAACCATTGCCGCGATCGGCGGAACGGATCGTTGCGCACGTTACCCCTTTACTTGAAGTGAACTTCAATTTGTATCATGTGCGCCAGTCCGATCGCGGACGCGTGACGCATCCCGTTGCACGCAGCCGCTTCAACGGAGGTGGAGATGACCGAATCGCCTGTCGCGGCCGCTGCCGCCACGCTGCCATCGCGCAGCTACCGGGCCGCCGTCGCGAACGTCGTGCTGGCGAGCATCGTGTCGGCGTTGCACGTCGGCAAGGCGACGATAGCGTTGCCGTCGCTCCAGCACGAATTCGGCGGGTCGCTCGCGTCGCTGAGCGGGATCATGTCGGTGTTTCCGTTCGTCGGCGTGTTCGGCGGCATCGCGGCCGGCCTGCTGGTGCGACGCTGGGGCGACCGGCTGCTGCTGATCGCCGGCCTCGTCATCCTGGGCCTGTCGAGTGTCGCCGGCGCATGGGCCGGCAGCTTCGCGCTGCTGCTGGCCACGCGTTTCGTCGAGGGGCTCGGTTTCGTGATCGTGGTGGTCGCCGCGCCGGCCGTGCTGAATCGCGTCACGCCGCCCGAGCGACGCAATCTCGCATTCGGGCTGTGGAGCACGTTCATGCCGGCCGGCATGGCGCTGTCGATGCTGGTCGGGCCGCTGCTCGGCGGCTGGCGCAACGGCTGGCTCGCGGCCGCGGCGCTGACGCTCGTCGCGGCGGCCGCGGTGCCCGTCACGACGTCGGCCGATGTGCCGGCGCGGCAGGCCGGCGCGCCGCGCGTCGGGCCCGCGCTGCGCGAGGTGCTCGCGTCGCGCTCGACCACGCTGCTGGCGCTGGGGTTCGCCACCTACAACGTGCAGTTCTTCGCGGCGATGACGTTCCTGCCGGTGTTCCTGATGCAGCGCCTCGGCGTCGCGGTCGGCGCGGCAGGGTTGATCAGCGCGGCGATCGTCGCCGCGTGCGTGATCGGCAATCTGACGGCCGGCTGGCTGTTGTCGCGCGGCGCACGGCCCGGGATCGTGATGGCCGCGACATCGGTCGCGATCGGCGCGGCCGGCGCGGGGCTCTTCAGCGCGGCGACGCCGGCGCCGCTCGCGGTCGTGCTGGGTTTTGCGTTCTCGGCGATCGCGGGGATGCTGCCGGCGACGATCCTCGCGTGTGCGCCGGGCTCCGCGCCGACGCCGTCGCTGGCGCCGCTCAGCATCGGCTGGGTCGTGCAGGGCAACTATCTCGGGCAGGTGATCGGGCCGCTCGCGATCGGCTCGATCGTCGGCGCATTCGGCTGGTCGGGCGGCATCGGGCTGATGCTCGCGGCTGCCGTCACCGGCGCGGCGATCGGCCTGTCGCTGCTGCGCGAACCGATGGGCCGGCGCTGAGCGCGGCGCCGTTCAACCTGCACGGAAATCCGTCAAGCATGCTCAACACCATGGAAAGCCTGATTTGCGAAGAAGACATGCCGTGCGACGCGCCGGCATGGGTCGAAGACGATGCGATGCCGCCACGTGGCGGCGTCGCGCATCCGCTCGCGACGATCGGCCGGGCGCCGGTTCCCGACCATGCCGCGGCGGCCGTCTCGCCGTTGCGCCCGCAACTGTTCGTCACGGTGCTGGAGGCCGACGACCATGCGTTGCTGATCCGCTGGGTCGAGAGCGGCCGGTGCCATTACGGCGAGCAGCGCTGGCGCTTGCGCGTCGCGTTGCAGCCGGGCCGCTGCGCGATCTCGGGGCAGCCGATCGAGCCGGGCGAGCCGGTGTTCCGGCCGGTGCGAAGGCCCGTGCCGGCCAATGGCGACGAGATGATCTGTCCGGCGTCGGTGCCGACTGCGGCCGGCCTGGCATGTGACGCCGCCCCGGAGGGCGACGACGCACGCGAGCCGGCCGACGTTTCCGGCTGAACGCCGGCCGGCTGCGACGCCGCGTTACTTCTTCACGTCGTGCCGGTACTGGATGAACCCGGCGTTGTTCGCGAGCTTGTCGTACAGCGCGCGTGCCGTCGTGTTGGTTTCGTGCGTGAGCCAGTACACACGGCTCGCGCCCGCTTCACGGGCATGTTCGTACACGGCCTCGATCAGCGCGCCGCCTGCGCCTTGCCCGCGTGCGTCGGGCGCGGTGTACAGGTCCTGCAGGTAGCAGTACGGCCCTTCGGTCCAGCACGAGCGGTGGTAGATCGAATGCACGATCCCGACCAGCGTACCCGATGCGTCGAATGCGCCGAGCACGAACATCGGCTCCGCCGGATCCATCAGGCGGCCCCACGTCGTCGCGAACACCGCGTCGCTCAGCGCGGTGTCGTAGAACTTCTGATAGCCCTGCCACAGCGGGCGCCACGCGGCTTCGTCGGCGGCGACGAGCGGGCGCACCGTGACGCGCGTCGCGTCGTTCGCGCGGCTGGCCGCATCGCGCGCGCGTGCCTGCGCGTGGCGGATCGCGGTGAGCGACTGGCGTTGCCCGCCCTGCGCGTCGAAGTTTTCCGGTGCGAGCCACGCGTCGAACGCGGCGCGCACATCGGGCCATTCGCCGTCGATGATCGAGAACCACGCGGTGTCGCGATTGCGGCCGCGGTAGATGATCGCCTGCCGGAACGTGCCTTCGTAGCGGAAGCCGAGCCGTGCGGCGGCCTTGCGCGACGGGATGTTCAGGTCGTCGCACTTCCATTCGTAACGGCGGTAGCCGAGCGTGTCGAACGCGTACTTCATCAGCAGGAACTGCGCTTCCGTCGAAACGGGCGTGCGCTTGAGCAGCGGCGAGAACGTGACGGAGCCGACCTCGATCACGCCGTTGGCCGGATCGATGCGCATCAGCGCGAGCGTGCCGACCGCACGGCCGGTGGCGCGGTCGATCACCGTGTAGTGCAGCGGATCCGGGCTCGCCTGCGCGGTACGTGCGTAGTCGCGGTAGCTCGATTCGTCGGCGTACGGGCCGTGTGCGAGATAGGTCCAGTCGCTGCCGTCCGGCGCCTGCGAGTAGGCGGCGTGGAGGTCGGCCGCGTGGCGCTCGGCGTCGAGCGGTTCGAGCCGGCAGTAGCGGCCTTCGAGCACGATGCGCTCCGGGCGCGGACGTGCGGACCAGTCGGGAACGGGGTGGCCGATGGGTTGCTGGAAAGCGTTGGTGAGCGTGGACAAGGTCGATCTCGCTTCGGTTGGCGGCCGGCGACATGCCGGCATGCAGATGATCGTAGTCGCGACGAGGTACCATGAGAAGCGCCAGAGATTGGCAAATTTATGGTGCCACGAATTTCGGGGGCCGAACCGCGAGCCGTCGCTCACTCGCCGTGCGCCACTAGCCGTGCGCCACGTTCCGACATTTTCACGCTGCGATGTTCCGATGACGACTGTCCTTCCTTCCGGCGATGCGCCGTTGTTGCCGCTCGACGCGCCGCTGGCGCGCACGCCGGGCGCGCCTTCGCTGCAGCGCCAGTTGCTGCGCCGCGTGCGCGACGCGATTCTCGGCGGCGCGATGCCGGCCGGCACGCGGTTGCCCGGCACGCGCGCGCTGGCCGAAACGCTCGGCGTGTCGCGCAACACGACGGCCGCCGTCTACGAGCAGCTCGTCGCCGAAGGTTTCCTGCAGTCCGACCGCCGCGGTACGCGTGTGGTCGGGCTGTCGAGGCCGGCGCCGCCGCGCCGGCGTGCCGCGCCGCCGGCCGTCGCGCAGCGGCTCGGCCGGATTCGCCCGAGCCGCATCGGCACCGGCGAATCCGAGGGCTTCCGGCCGGGCGTGCCCGCGCTGACGCATTTCCCGGCGGACGCGTGGCGTCACGCGATCGACCGCGCGCTGCGCCGCGCCGGCCGCGACCTGCTCGGCTATGGCGACCCGCTCGGCGAGCCCGCGCTGCGCGAATCGATCGCGCGCCACCTGGCCGTGACGCGCGGCGTGCGCTGCGATCCCGAGCAGATCGTGATCACGGAAGGCGCACAGGGCGCGATTGCGCTGTGCGCGCAGTTGCTGACGAACCCGGGCGACACGGTGTGGGTCGAGGAGCCCGGCTATCGCGGCGCGCGCACCGCGATGCAGGCGGCCGACCTCGACGTCGTGCCGATGCCGGTCGACGCGGAAGGGCTGCGCACCGACGAGGACGACTGGCGCGAGCGGACGCCGCGCCTCGTCTATACGACGCCGTCGAACCAGTTCCCGACCGGCGCCGTGCTGTCAATCTCGCGCCGGCTCGCGCTGATCGATGCCGCGCGCCGGCATCGCGCGTGGATCATCGAGGACGACTACGACAGCGAATTCCGTCATACCGGCGAGCCGATCGGCGCGATGCACGGGCTCGCGCCCGATTCGCCCGTCGTCTATCTCGGCTCGTTCAGCAAGACGATGTTTCCGGCGCTGCGGATCGGTTTTCTCGTGCTGCCCGACGCGCTGCTGGCCGCGGTGCGGCCGGTGCTGCCAGAGATGCTGCGCGGCGGGACGCGCCACGTGCAGCTCGCGCTGGCCGATTTCATCGAGACGGGCGAGTACGGCCGCCATCTCGGCCGCATGCGCCGGCTGTATCGCGACCGGCGGCGGTTGCTGCTCGCCGCGCTGGACGGCAACCTGAGCGTGCCGCATCAGATCGAGGGCGGGCCGTGCGGGCTGCATCTCGCGCTGCGGCTGCCGGCGCGCTACCGCGATCGCGCGATCGTCGACGCCGCGCGTGCGCACGGCATCGGGCCGTTCCCGCTGTCGGGTTTTTCGATCGATGCGGCCTCGGCGGGTAACGGGCTCGTGCTCGGTTTCGGCAATACGTCGGCCGACGCGTTCGAGCCGATGTTGCGGATGCTGTCGGCGATCGCGGAGCGGGTGGGTGGGGCGTGATGTGGGGGCGTCCGAGCGCCCGGGATACATCACCCGTCGCCGGTGATTTCCGCGACCGTATCGATTTCGCTTTCGCCTCGGAATCCCGACAGGAGAATCGAGTCATGAATATTCGAACGGGATCGGTGATGACTGTTGTTGCGCCGGCTGCTTTCGCTACAGGAGCCGGACGCTCTCGTGCGACGGATGACAATCGGACTTGTGCGGATTGACGAAACGCGCACTTTGTTCGAAACGAACGCCGTCGCGGCTCCGCACTTGCCGCGCCGCCCGGCATTCGGGTTTCGATTCGTATGTTCGAACAGGCCGCGTGGACTATAAATGGATGGGTGTACCGGGCCTTGTCGAGCGCCTGCGCGTCTCGCGCATGTCGGCGCCGTGACTCCCGGGGGAGGTGCACTGTGGTTCGCCAGACGCTTGCTCGCGCCGTGCTTCGCACCGCGTTGATCGGGGGCGTGTTCGCCGGCTGTTTGCAGGCCCCGCCGGCCGCCCTTGCCGGAACGCTCTCGCCGCCTGTCACGCCGCACCCGATGAAGCAACGGCCGGCTGCCGCGCCTTACGCGATACCGGTCGATTTTCCGGCGATCGTCGACCGCTACGGCCCGGCGGTCGTGACCATCATGACCGCCGCTCCCGACCAGCAGGCGAGCGGCCCGTCGTTCGCGATCCTCGATACCGACGATCCACTCGCCGCGTTCTTCAGGCACGACGTACCGCCGTCGGCACAAGGCGCACCGGCACAGGTACAGGCACCCGAGATGTTGCCGCGCGCGGTATCGGGCAGCGGCTCGGGTTTCATCGTCAGCGCCGACGGCCTGATCCTCACGTCGGCGCATGTGGTCGACGAAGCGACCGACGTGACGGTACGGCTCACCGACCGCCGCGAATTCAAGGCGACGGTGCTGGCCGTCGACCCGCAAAGCGACGTCGCGGTGCTACGGATCGACGGGAAGAAGCTGCCGTTCGTGCGCATCGGCGATTCGTCGAAGGTACGCGCGGGCGAGCCGGTGATGACGATCGGCGCGCCGGACGGGTCGGGCAACACGGTCACGGCCGGCATCGTCAGCGCGACGTCGCACCGGCTGCCGGACGGCGGCGCGTTTCCGTTCTTCGAAACCGACATCGCGCCGAACCCCGACAACTCCGGTGGCCCCGTGTTCAATCGCGCGGGCGACGTGATCGGCATCGCGGTGCAGGTCTATACGGGCAGCGACCGCTATGCGAGCACGACGTTCGCGATCCCGATCGCGTTTGCCGCAAAGGTGCGTGCGCAACTGCAGAAGCAGATGCAGGCGCAGGCACAGGCGCAGCAGTCCCAGGCGCCGGGCGAGTCGTCGTCCGGCAATGCAATCGGCGTCGACGTGCAGGATGTCGGCATCGGGCTGGCCGCGGCGTTCGGGCTGCCGCGTCCGGCGGGTGCGCTCGTCAACGGCGTCGCGCCCGGCTCACCGGCCGCCGCGGCCGGTGTGAAGCCCGGCGACGTGATCGTGAAGCTGGGCGACAGGACGATCGGCCGCTCGGCCGAACTGAACGACCTGGCCGCCGCGCTGCCGCCGGGCCAGAAGGCGCCGCTGCGGCTGATCCGCAACCGCGCGCCGGTGATGCTGACGATCACGGCCGCCGACGAGGCCGCCGGCAACGCGGGTGCGACCGTCGGCATGGCCGCGCCGAAGGCGGCTGCACGACCGGGGGCGGGAGCAGCGGCGGCCGACGGCG
Source organism: Burkholderia sp. AU33423 (assembly GCF_002223135.1). NCBI lineage: Bacteria > Pseudomonadati > Pseudomonadota > Betaproteobacteria > Burkholderiales > Burkholderiaceae > Burkholderia > Burkholderia sp. AU33423. Next base: position 1,886,760 of record NZ_NKFH01000007.1, on the reverse strand, counting down.
GCGACCGCCTCGGGCTGACGATGCATGCGCTCAGCGACGACGAGCGCCGCTCGACCGGGCTCGCGGTCGGGATGATGGTGGACGCGGTGCACGGCCCGGCAGCCAAGGCCGGCATCCAGCCGGGCGATGTCGTGCTGGAGCTCAACGACACGCTGCTCGAGACGCCCGATGACATACCGGCGCTCGAAGCGAACGGCAGCGTGATCGCGGTGCTGATCCAGCGCAACAACGCCCGCAAATTCGTGTCGGTGCGTGCGCGTTAGGGCGTTGACGCGCTCGGCAGCGTCCGCCTACCATCGTCCGATATCGCACCCGGTCAGCCAGGTCATCAGGAGCCATCCGGCATGAAAGCAGCACGCTTCATCGTAGTCGTCCACAGGCGCAGGGTCCGGTAGCGGCACCGCGCCGGCACCCATGCGCCCCCGACTCGTTCGGGGGCTTTTTTTTGCATTGCGCACGGCCGTGCGGCACGTGCGCGGAGGGCATCCACTTGCAATCGAACCTGCCGATCGCTTCCGAACGGGCGTCGCCGAGACTCGCGACGCTGATCCTGCTGTGTGCGTGCTCGGTGCTGCCGCTGAGCCTGTTCCTGCCGTCGCTGCCCGCTATCGCGCGCGACCTGCGCGCCGACTATGCGCTCGTCGCGCTGTCGCTCGGCGGTTACGCGGCGGTGGCCGCGTCGCTGGAGTTCGTGATGGGGCCGCTGTCGGACCGGTTCGGGCGGCGGCCGGTCGTCATGGCGAGCGTCGGCGTGTTCGCGCTCGGATCGCTCGGCTGCGCGATGGCGACCGATATTCGCGCATTCCTGGCATGCCGGCTGATGCAGGCGGCGATCACGTCGGTCTATCCGGTATCGATGGCGACGATCCGGGATACCGGCGGCGGCACGCACGCGGCGAGCCGGATCGGCTATGCGGCGATGGCGGCCGCGTTCGCGCCGATGCTCGGCCCGACGCTCGGCGGCGCACTCGATCAGGCGTTGGGCTGGCGCGCGAGCTTCTGGCTGCTCGGCGCGGCGGGCATCGCGCTGTTCGTCTGGTGTGCGTTCGATCTCGTCGAAACCCATGCGAACCGGTCGTCGAGCCTCGGGCAGCAGCTTCGCGCGTATCCGGCGCTGCTCCGCGCGCGCCGGTTCTGGGCCTATGCGCTCTGCATGGCGTTTTCGACCGGCGCGTTCTACGCGTTCCTGGCCGGCGCGCCGCTCGCCGCGCAAACGGTGTTCGGCATCGCGCCGGCGGAGATCGGCTTCTACATGGGGACCATCACGGCCGGCTTCGTGTGCGGCAGCTTCCTGGCCGCGCGTTACGCGCGCCGCTACGCGCTGGCCACGACGATCCTGTTCGGACGGGTGGTCGCGTGCGCGGGGCCGTTGATCGGCCTCGCGCTGATGTGCGGTGGGGCGACGCAGGCGATCGCATGGTTTGGCCCATGCGTGCTGGTCGGCATCGGCAACGGACTGACCAATCCCGGGGCGCATGCCGGTGCGGTGTCGGTGCGCTCGGAACTGGCGGGCAGCGCGTCGGGGCTGGCGGGCGCGATGACGATTGCCGGCGGTGCCGCGCTTTCGTCGCTGACGGGGGCGGTGCTGACGGCCGGCAACGCGGGCTATGCGCCGCTCGCGATGATGCTGCTATCGGCCGCGATCGCACTGGCGGCGGCCGTCTGCGTGCGGGTGTTCGATGCGCGGGACGCGGGGCGGTGAACGCAGACGCGCGGCATCGGGCATGGGGGCTGGCACTGCTACCGTGCCGTGGACGATTGGCGGACAATCGATCGATTATCGGGAGACGACGAACCCGCCGCGCGCCGGGCATGCTCGGACGCGAGAAGGGCGACTGGACGAGGATGCGATGAGCGACTTTTCTGATTTCCAGCGAGACATTGCCGACGCCGCGAGAGCGACATTCAGGGCGTTGCGGGCGCAACATCCGGACGAGCATTTCTATGCGTTCGCGCTGTATACCGACAGCGGCGCGATGACGGTGGTGCCGGCGGCCAATTCGGTCGAGGGGCTGCGCCGGATCCGCGAGCAACAGGCCGTCCCGGACGACGACCCGTGGTATGCGTGGGGTTTTTCCGAATGGGCGTACGCGGCGGCGGAAGCATCGCCGTTCAATGCGATCTGCGGCAAGCTCGCCGATGACGTGCTGAGCCCGCAGTTCGTCCGCTCGAGATTCCCGGAACATGCGCGGCAACTGCACGCCGACATGATCGCGGCGTTGCGCCTGCTCGACCGCGAAGGCCTGTTCGGCACGGGCGACGAAAGGGCGGCGATCACGCTGTTCGTGTCGATCAGCGACGACGATGCGGCCGAGGCGCTGGAAAACGAATCGGCGAAGGCGCTGAATCCGCCGGCCGTCGCCGACGCATTCCTGCGCCGCTACGACTGACCGAAATCGGGACATCGCACGGCGGCCCCGGGCAGGCGCCGCCATGCGTGCTGCGTGTCGGTTTATGGCTTACGGCTTCGCGCCCACGACGAATTCGAACGTCGCGACGCCATCGACGCCGCCCGTGACGCGATCGCCAGGCTGCAGCGCGCCGACACCCGCCGGCGTGCCGGTGAAGATCAGGTCGCCGGCCTTCAGCTCGACCGAGCGCGACACATACGCGATGACGTCGGGCACGGCCCAGATCATGTCGGCCAGGTCGCCTTGCTGGCGCGTGTCGCCGTTGACCGCGAGCCAGATGCGGCCCGTCGCCGGGTGGCCGGTGGCCGCTGCCTCGCGCAGCGGGGTCACGGGGCCTGATGCATCGAAGCCTTTCGCCCAGTCCCACGGACGGCTCAGCTTCTTCGCTTCGGCCTGCAGGTCACGGCGCGTGAGGTCGACGCCGACGCCATAGCCCCACACGTGCGACAGCGCGTCGGCCGGGTCGATCGACCGGCCGTCCTTGCCGATCGCGACGACCAGCTCGATTTCATGATGAAGGTCGTTCGTCAGCGGCGGATAGGCGACGGTGCCGCTGGCCGGGACGATCGCGTCGGCCGGCTTCGTGAAGAAGAACGGCGGTTCGCGGTCGGGATCGGCGCCCATTTCGCGCGCGTGGTCGGCGTAGTTGCGGCCGACGCAGAAGACGCGGCGCACCGGAAAGCGCGCGGACGACTGGTCGACTTCGACGGAAGGACGCTCGGCAGCGTCGATGACATAAGCGGACATCGGATGGCCTCGTTCGGTGATAAGACGGATGCCGCGCCCGTGCTGTGCACGGGCCGGCATGCGTGCAACGATACCCGACGCCCGTGCGGCCGGATGCGACGCAACTGCGTTTTACCGGGACAAAACTACGCGTCGGCCGCCGCCGGTGTGTCGTCGCCGCCCGGCAGCGCGGCGTTCGCGTCGCGGTATGCCTTCGGCGACACGCCGACCCGCGCGCGGAAGCGCCGCGCGAAATAGCCTTCGTCGCGGAAGCCGACCGAGCGCGCGATATCCGCGATGCGCCGGCTGGTATGGGCCAGCAGCGACTGCGCGAGCGCGATCCGGCGCTCGGTCACGAGATCGGTGAAGGTGCTGCCGGTTTCCTTGCGGACCAGGTGCGCGAGGTAGTTGGGCGACAGGAACGCGGCCTCGGCGGTCGCGGCGAGCGTCAGGTCCTCGCGGGTCAGGTTGGCGCGCACGTGGCGCAGCACGCGCGCGAGCGCGTCGCGCCGGCCCGCGCGCTGGGCGCCGCGCTGCGCGAGCTTGTCCAGCGCGCCCGCGTACTGCGTGCAGACGAGCCCGATCAGTTGCAGCAGGTAGCCGCGCAGCAACGTGGTCGAGCCGAACGTGCGCACGCGATCGGTGTCGAGCATGCACAGCGCGAGGCGGCGCGCTTCTTCATAGGTGTCGCCGGTCAGGATGAAGTCGAGGTGTTCCTGGAAGCGGAATGGGGTCAGCTCGGGAAAGCGGTGCGCGGGCACGTCCTCGAGATCGAGCGGATCGACGTCCAGATCGGCGCGCAGGAACGCCTGGCTGAAGTTGATCACGATGAAGTGCGCGCCTTCGGGATGCGGGATCAGGTGCTCGCGGTGCGGCAGCACGAACGCGAGCGCGCCGCGCGGAAACGGCCGCGTGACGCCGCCGATCCGCTGCTCGGTGTCGCCGCCGAGATTGAACTGGATCTGGAAATACGCGTGCCGGTGCGGCTCGGTGATCGCCTGGCGCGACGCCTGGTCGCGGATGTAGAAGTCGAGCCGGTCGCTGCGTTCGGGCATCCCGTACAGGCGCGGCGGGGCGATGGAGGGCATGAAGGATTCTGCTGTTTGTGACGCGGTTGAGCCGCGATGGTACAGCGAACCGGGCGCGGCGGCGATCCGTGCGGCCGTGCGGCTTTGCCCGGTGTCGCTCGAGGCGTGCCGCGCGGCGATCATTCGTCCGGATGGAAGCCGAGATAACGGGCGTGCGGGCTGCCGCTACCGGCTCGCTGGCTTGCCGCGCCGACCGACACGAGCGCATCCAGCGTCGACGTACGGTTCGATACCAGTGTCCACGCGATGGCATCGTCGGCGCTGGCCGGGGCCGATTCCGACGCGCGCTGCGCCGTCAAAGCCGTCAGCGCGGCGAGCAGCGCGGCGGCCGGCGGCGCATGGACCGCGAACCCTTCGTTGGCGACCGCCGCCGTATCGATCCCCAATGCCGCGCACAACCGTGCCCGCAGCGGCGTCTCGGCTTCGCTCGCCGCACGCGAGCGCGCGATGTTCTCGCGGGTGGCCGCGTCGACGATCGTGCCGCCGCGGACGAACGGCGCCTGCTGCCACGCGTCGGGCGTGCATTGCTTGCCGTCCGGCACCAGCGGCACGAACGGATTCACTTCGGCCGGATAGATCCGGCACACGAGCGGGCGCGCGTCGTAGATCGCGCAGCGCAGGTCGTCGAGCAGGTTCGGGCATGGCCCGGCATGGGTCGCGATGAGCATGACCGTGATGCGGACCGGCAGCGAGCCGCTGAGCGCGGCAGTCGAGCGCACGCGCTTGTACGCGGCGAACGCGTTGTCGGGCTCGGGCTCGACGAGCCAGGGGATCGCATCACACAGCAGCTCCACGTGGCCGCCGCGCTGCAGCCACGCAATGGCCTCGTCGATCGTCAGCGGAATGCGCAGGTCGCGGCAGCATCCGCCGCAGCCGTTGCAGGCAAAGTCGAGGTCGGTGGGGGTGTCGTTCATGCTTGATTCGATACGGATAACGGGGATGTCGCGACGCGCCGCGACATGTCGGTGGTTGCGTTTATCAGGCGATCAGCGGCGCGACCCGGCGCCGCAGCTCGGGCACGACCTCGGTGTCGAACCACGGGTGGTGCTTGAACCACGCCTGGTTGCGCGGCGACGGATGCGGCAGCGGCAACACGTCGGGGCCATAGTCGCGCCACGCGTGCACGGTGTCGGTCAGCGTGGCCTTGCGCGACTCGCGCAGGAAATGCCGCTGCGCGTACTGGCCGATCAGCAGCGTGAGCCGGATCGACGGCAACTCGGCGAGCAGCCGGTCGATCCACAGTGGCGCGCATTCGGGGCGAGGCGGGTTGTCGCCGCTTGCGCCGCGGCCCGGGTAGCAGAAGCCCATCGGCACGATCGCGAAGCGTGTCTCGTCGTAGAACGTGTCGGCGTCGACGTCGAGCCAGCCGCGCAGCCGCTTGCCGCTCGCGTCGTCCCACGGGGTGCCGCTCGCATGGACGCGTGCCCCCGGCGCCTGCCCGACGATCAGGATGCGCGCGTCGCGATGGGCCCGCACGACAGGGCGCGGGCCGAGCGGCAGGTCGGCTTCGCAGACACGGCACGCGCGGATTTCGGTGAGCAGCACGTCGAGCGGCGCGCGCGTGGGTTTCGGCATCGAATCTGATCGGGGACGGAGTGGTCATGCGGCGTCACCCGGGGGCCGCGTGCCGGGCGCCGGCAGGCGGCCCGGACAGGCATGGCGCGGGAGCGCGCGCCGCCTGCATCACGCGGTGCGCATCAAGCCTGCGACAGGCCCGGTGCGCCGCTTTCGGCGACGGCAGCATCATACAACGCGGTTTGCGCGATCGCCCGGGCGATCCCCGCGTCGTCATGCGCACCGTCGAGCATGCCCCAGCGCCGGTATTGGGACAGGAACCACTCGCCTTCGCGCGGATCGGGGCGGTTCACGGCGCCGCCGTCGTGGAAGCGGATCGGCAGCGGCGGCACGGCGAACGGGCCCGAGCCGTAGTCGCCGAGCAGGCGCGGCGCGATCAGCCGGGCCGGTACGCCGAGCGCATCGGGCGACGCGAGCCAGTCGGCCGCCTCGCGACGGTGCGCGGCGCTGTCGAGCCAGGCGCAGGCATCGACGAGCGTGCGGATCAGCGCGCGGGCCGTGGCCGGATACAGCGAGACGAAATCGCGCCGGGCCGCCAGCACCTTCTCCGGATGATCGGGCCAGATCTCGCTCGTGACCGCAACGGTCCGCCCCGCGCCGCAAGCCTCGGCCACCGCATGCCACGGCTCGCCGGCGCAGAAGCCGTCGAGTTCGCCGCCGGCGAGCGCGGCCACCATCTCGGGCGGCGGGATCACGACGCTGCGCACGTCGCGCAGCGGATCGACGTCGTGCGACGCGAGCCAGTGGTTCAGCCACATCGCGTGCGTGCCGGTCGGGAACGTCTGGGCAAGGAGCGGCTTGCGGCCGAGCGTCGCGAACGCGTCGCGCACGCTGCCGCTGGCGCGATACGCGTCGGCGAGGCCGCGCGACAACGAGATCGCCTGGCCGTTGCGGTTCAGCACCATCAGCGCGGCCATGTCGGCCTGCGGGCCGCCGATGCCGAGCTGCAATCCGCAGACGAGCCCGTACAGCGCATGCGCGGCGTCGAGCTCGCCGCTCAGCAGCTTGTCGCGCACGGTGGCCCACGACGGCTGGCGGCTGAGTTCGAGCGTGAGGCCGTGCCGTTTGCCGAGGTTCAGGCGCTGCGCGACGATCAGCGGGGCCGCGTCGCTCAGCGCGACGAACCCGAGGCGAAGATGCGCGCGTTCCGGCGCGGCGGGAGAGGAGGTATCCATGGCAGTCATGACTGGGGTGACGCGTCGAGCAATTGCCGCGCGACGTCGACGATGCGCAGGCCCTGGTCCATCGCGCGCTTGCGCAGCGCCGCGTATGCGTCGTGTTCGGACAGCCTGCGCTCATCCATCAGCAGGCGCTTCGCGCGGTCGATCAGCTTGCGCTCCGCGAGCTCGCGCTCGACGTCGGCCAGCCGGCGGCGCAGCGCGTCGTCGTGCGAGAAGCGGGCGAGCGCGACTTCGAGAATCGGCGCGAGGCGCTCGGCCGACAGCCCTTCGACGAGATACGCGCTGACGCCCGCGCCGACCGCCGCGCGGATCAGCGACTGGTTGGCGTCATGGCTGAACATCAGCACGGGGCGCGGCGCGGTGGCGTGCATCACGGCAAGCTGCTCGAGCGTGTCGCGTGATGGCGAATCGGTATCGATGATCACGACGTCGGGATGCTGCTCCTCGACGGCGGCCGGCAGGCGTGCGGGCGTCGCGACGTCGTTCAGCATCTCGTAGCCGAGGTGCGCGAGCGCATCGCCGAGCTCGCCGATCGGCTTGTCGGTGTCGGTGACGAGCAGCACGCGCAGGCGGGAGGAAGAAGCAGACGTACTCATGACGCGAACGGCGGCGGCGAAAGCGTGGCGCGATGGGCGGATCGGGGGCGGCGGCCCCGTCCGGACATCGTGTCGGTGCCGCGTACGGCGGGCCGGCGGCCGGTGCCGCCGTCTTCATGATGGGTGGGCGGCCGGTGCCGCGTGGCGTCGCGCATGCTACGCGGCCCGGGACAAGGCCGGTTCGATCGCGGCGCCCGCGTCCGGCACGTGCTGCACGGCTGCTTCGCCGATCGCGCCGCCGACGAGGATCACGGCCGGGCTGCCGAGCCGCGCTGCGTCGATGCCGCGCGCGAGACCGCCGAGCGTGCCGGTCCAGCGGCGTTCGTCGGGCGTGCCGGCCCATTGCACGGCCGCGGCCGGCGTCGAGGGCGGCAGCACGGTGAGCAGGCCGGCGGCAATGCTGTCGACGCGGCTCATGCCCATGTAGATCGCGAGCGTGGTGCCGGTCGCCGCGAGACGCGCCCAGTCGGGCTCGCCGTGGTCCTGACGATGCGCGGTGACGAACGTGACGCCGTGGCAATGCGCGCGGTGCGTGAGCGAGATGCCGAGGCTCGCGGCGGCCGCGAAGCCCGCCGAGATGCCGTTGACGATCTCGACCGGAATCGCGGCGGCGTGCAGCGTCGTGAGTTCTTCGCCGGCGCGCCCGAACAGCAGCGCATCGCCGCCTTTCACGCGCACCACGTGCGCGCCGCGCAGCGCGTAGCGGCGCATCAGCTTCTCGATGAATGCCTGCGGCGTGGAGCGGCAGCCGCCGCGCTTGCCGACGCGGATCACGCGTGCCTGCGGCGCGAGTTCGACGATGCCGGGCGCGACGAGATCGTCGAGCAGCAGCACGTCGGCAGCGGCCAGTGCCTTCACGGCCTTCAGCGTGAGGAGATCGGGATCGCCGGGGCCGGCGCCCAGCAGCGTGACTTTGCCTGTCGTCATGTCGTGTTCCAGTGCCGCCTGCATGCAGCGGTCGAAAGCGCGTGTGTCTTGCGCGGCGGCGGCGGGCGGTCGAAACGCACCGGCATCCGGCCGTGCCGCGCACGGAAGGACGCCGTTGTCCTGATCGGCCCGCCTGAATGACGGGCATGGTTTGCGGGGACCGCCCACCGGCGCCGTTGCCGGTGTCATGCAGCGGATTCAGCAATATCCGGGCCAACCGGCATGACAGGTTGCGCCGGCGCGGCGGGAACGGCGCGCGCCGCGCCGCGCGCTGGCCCGTGCATGTGTGCAGCCGCCGCGCGCGGGCAGCCGCAATGCCGCGTCGGCGTGCATCGTGCGCCGTCAGCGCGCACCGCGATGTCGCACGGCGACAGTGCTGCAGCGCACCACATCTGTGCCTCGCTGCCTCACGGCGCATCGTGGGCCGCGTGGCGCCGCTCGTCGCACGACGCCCGATGCGCCTTGCGTGGCGGGGCTGGGGGCTCGATTCGCAGCAACATGGCACGGCGTTTGCGTGACGAGCTGCGGGCGGATCAATGGCGATTCGTCCGGCAGTACCGATTACCGACGCGCCCGGCAACGGGCTTCATGGGCAACGGCGTCCTACGCATCGGGTCTCGACGAGACCAGTGCGCAGGACGCCGTTTTTCGTTTGGCGGATGACATGACCGACAAAGCTACCCGTATCGATCTCTTCAGCTTCCGCACCGCGCCGATGCGCGCGTTCCACCTGACGTGGATGGCGTTCTTCGTGTGCTTCTTCGCGTGGTTCGCGTGCGCGCCGCTGATGCCGCTGATCGCACGCGAATTCCACCTGACCGCGGCGCAGGTCGCGAACATCAACATCGCGGCCGTGGCCGCGACGATCGCCGTGCGGCTGCTGGTCGGCCCGCTGTGCGACCGCTTCGGCCCGCGCCGCGTGTACGTCGGCCTGCTGCTGCTCGGCGCGATTCCCGTGTTCGCGGTGTCGTTCACGCACGACTACCTGTCGTTCCTGATCTGCCGGCTCGGCATCGGCGCGATCGGCGCGGGCTTCGTGATCACGCAGTACCACACGTCGGTGATGTTCGCGCCGAACGTGGTCGGCACCGCGAACGCGACGACGGCCGGCTGGGGTAACGCCGGCGCAGGCGCCACGCAGGCGCTGATGCCGCTGCTCGTCGCCGCCGGCCTGATGCTCGGCTTCGGCGAGGATTCGTCGTGGCGCATCGCGCTGGTCGTGCCGGGCGTCGCGATGCTCGTGATGGCCTGGGCGTACTGGCGCTTCACGCAGGATTGCCCGCAAGGCGACATCATCGCGCTGCGCAAGGCAGGCGTGACGGTCGACAGCGGCAAGAAGGGCGGCTGGGCGAGCTTCTTCGCGGCCTGCGGCAACTATCGCGTGTGGATGCTGTTCGTCACGTACGGCGCGTGCTTCGGCGTCGAGGTGTTCATCCACAACATCGCCGCGCTGTACTACGTCGATCACTTCAGCCTGTCGCTGAAGGACGCCGGGTTTGCGGTCGGCCTGTTCGGGCTGCTCGCGCTGTTCGCCCGCGCGCTCGGCGGCTGGCTGTCCGACAAGATCGCCGCGCGCCGCAGCCTCGACGTGCGCGCGACGCTGCTGTGCGCGCTGATCGTCGGCGAAGGGCTCGGGCTGATCTGGTTCTCGCATGCGCAAAGCGTCGGCATCGCACTCGTCGCGATGCTCGCCTTCGGCCTCTTCACGCACATGGCCTGCGGCGCGACCTACGCGCTGGTGCCGTTCATCGACCGCAAGGCACTCGGCGGCGTCGCGGGGATCGTCGGCGCGGGCGGCAACGTCGGCGCGGTGGCCGCGAGCTTTCTGCTGAAGGGTGTCGGCGACGTGCAGCACACGCTGAGCCTGCTCGGCCTGGCCGTCACCGCGACCGCGCTGTGCGCGATGGCCGTGCGCTTCAGCGAAGAACACAAGGCGCGCGAAGCCGAGCTGCGCGACCGTGCGCTGGCTGCCAGCGGCGTCGCGAACTGATCGACCGAAGGAAACGTCACCATGAAACTCATCGTCATCGGCCACGGCATGGTCGGCCACAAGCTCCTCGAGTGCGTCGCGGCGGAAGCGGGCGCCGCGGGCGCGCCGCAGGTCACGGTGCTCGGCGAGGAGCCGCGCCCGGCCTACGACCGCGTGCACCTGTCCGAATTCTTCGCGGGCAAGTCGGCGGACGACCTGTCGCTCGTCGAACCCGGCTTCTTCGAACGTCATCCGCAGTTCGACCTGCGGATGAACGCGCCAGTCGCGTCGATCGACCGCGCCGCGCACACGGTCACGCTCGTGTCCGGCGAAACGCTCGCGTACGACAAGCTGGTGCTCGCGACGGGTTCGCGCCCGTTCGTGCCGCCGATGCCGGGGCACGATCGTGACGGCTGCTTCGTGTACCGGACGATCGAGGATCTCGAAGCGATGCAGGCGTGCGGCATGCACGCGAAGCGCGGTGTCGTGATCGGCGGCGGGCTGCTCGGCCTCGAATGCGCGAAGGCGCTGCGCGACATGGGGCTCGACACGCACGTCGTCGAATTCGCGCCGCGGCTGATGGCCGTGCAGGTCGACGACGGCGGCGGCCGGATGCTGCGCGCGAAGATCGAGGCGCTCGGCGTGACCGTGCATACGGGCAAGAACACGCTCGAGATCGTCGATGGCGAGGAAGGCACGCACCGGATGGCGTTCGCCGACGGCTCGCACCTCGACGCCGACATGATCGTGTTCTCGGCCGGCATCCGCGCCCGCGACGAACTGGCCCGCGCATGCGGTCTGGACATCGGCCCGCGCGGCGGCGTCGCGATCGACGATGCGTGCCGCACGAGCGACGCCGACATCTACGCGATCGGCGAATGCGCGGCCTGGAACGGCATGGTGTACGGTCTCGTCGCGCCGGGCTACGACATGGCGCGCGTGGTCGCGAAGCAGCTTTGCGGCGATGCGAACAGCGCAGCCGAGGCTGCATTCGCCGGCGCCGACATGAGCACGAAGCTGAAGCTGATGGGCGTGGACGTCGCGAGCATCGGCGACGCGCACGGCACGACGGCCGGCAGCCGCACCTATCAGTACGCGGACGAGCGCCGCCAGGTCTACAAGAAGCTCGTGGTGTCCGACTGCGGCAAGTTCCTGTACGGCGCGGTGATGGTTGGCGATGCAGCCGAGTACGGCACGCTGCTGCAGATGATGCTGAACCGGATCGAGCTGCCGGAATCGCCGGAATTCCTGATCCTGCCGTCGTCGGACGGCGTCGCGAAGCCGGCGATCGGCGTCGAGGCGCTGCCTGCGTCCGCCCAGATCTGCTCATGCAACAACGTGTCGAAGTCGCAGATCTGCACGGCCGTTGCCGACGGTGCGACGAGCCTCGGCGCGCTGAAGACGTGCACGGGCGCCGGCACGTCGTGCGGCGGCTGCGTGCCGCTCGTCACGCAGATCATGAAGGCCGAGATGAAGAAGCAGGGCCTCGCGGTCAACAACCATCTGTGCGAACACTTCCCGCATTCGCGCCAGGAGTTGTTCCATCTGATCCGCGTCGAGCGCATCACGACCTTCGACGAACTGCTCGCGAAGCACGGCCACGGCCTCGGCTGCGACGTATGCAAGCCGGCGGTGGCGGGCATTCTCGCGTCGTGCTTCAACGAATTCGTGCTGAAGAAGGAGCACGCCGGGCTGCAGGATTCGAACGACTACTACCTCGCGAACATCCAGCGCGACGGCACGTATTCGGTGGTGCCGCGCATGCCGGGCGGCGAAGTCACGCCGGAAGGGCTGATCGCGGTGGGCCAGGTCGCGAAAAAGTATGGCTTGTACACGAAGATCACCGGCGGCCAGCGCGTCGACCTGTTCGGCGCACGCGTCGAGCAGCTGCCTTCGATCTGGGAAGAACTGATCGCGGCCGGCTTCGAATCGGGCCACGCCTACGGCAAGGCGCTGCGCACCGTGAAGTCGTGCGTCGGCTCGACGTGGTGCCGCTACGGCGTCGACGATTCGGTCGGCCTCGCGATCGACCTGGAGAACCGCTACAAGGGGCTGCGCGCGCCGCACAAGATCAAGTTCGGCGTGTCCGGCTGCACGCGCGAGTGTGCGGAAGCACAGGGCAAGGACGTCGGCATCATCGCGACCGAGAAGGGCTGGAACCTGTACGTGTGCGGCAACGGCGGGATGAAGCCGCGCCACGCGGAACTGCTCGCGTCCGATCTCGACCGCCCGACGCTGATTCGCTACATCGACCGTCTCCTGATGTTCTACGTGCGCACCGCCGACCGGCTGCAGCGCACCAGCGTGTGGCGCGACAACCTCGAAGGCGGCCTCGACTACCTGGTCGACGTCGTCGTGCACGACCGGCTCGGGATCGGCGCCGAACTCGAAGCCGACATGCAGCACGTGGTCGACACCTACGAGTGCGAATGGAAGAAGGCCGTGACCGACCCCGACACGCGCAAGCGCTTCCGCCACTTCGTGAACAGCGACGCGCCCGACACGACCATCGAATTCGTCGAGACGCGCGGCCAGATCCGACCCGCGACGCCCGGCGAACGCACGGGCGGCAAGCCCGTGCCGATTCCCGTCGTGGCCGAAGGCGTGACGCAAGCCGCAGCCGAACCCGCCACCGTTTGACCCTGACCGACACCCGCGTCTTTTCCAAGGAGCCCATCATGAACGATCGTCTTCCGCTGTCCTGGACCCGTGTGTGCCCGCTCGACGACATCGTGCCGAACACCGGCGTGTGTGCCCTCGTCAACGGCGAGCAGGTCGCGGTTTTTCACGTCGCGCATGCCGAAGTCGGCGGCGTGTTCGCGATCGACAACGTCGATCCGGTCTCGCAGGCGGCCGTGATGTCGCGCGGGCTGATCGGCAGCCTCGGCGAGCGCGTCGTCGTCGCGTCGCCGCTGTACAAGCAGCACTTCGACCTGCGCACCGGCGAATGCCTCGAGGCGCCCGAGCAGTCGGTGAGTGCGTATCCGTCGCGGGTCGAGGACGGCTTCGTGTGGATCGCAGCCTGACCGCCCCGGAGCGCGCATGACCGCCACCCCCGTCAAGAGTGTGTGCCCTTACTGCGGCGTCGGCTGCGGGATGGTGCTGCACGTCGAGGAAGGCGAAGTCGTCAAGGTGTCCGGCGACGCCGACCATCCGACCAACTTCGGGCGGCTGTGCACGAAGGGTTCGTCGGCGCACGTCGCGCTGCGCCGCTCGGGGCGGCTCGACCGCGCGTTCGTGCGCCGGGCGCGCGAGGACGACCTGGTGCCGCTGCCGGCCCGCGACGCGATCGCCGACACCGCGCGCCGCCTGCGCGCGGTGCTCGACGCGCACGGGCCCGATGCGCTGTCGTTCTACGTATCGGGGCAGATGTCGATCGAGGCGCAATACCTCGTCAACAAGCTCGCGAAGGGCTTCGTCGGCACCCAGAACATCGAGTCGAACTCGCGCCTGTGCATGGCGAGCGCGGGCACCGGCTACAAGCAGTCGCTCGGCGCGGACGGCCCGCCCGGGTCGTACCAGGATTTCGATCGCGCGAACCTGTTCTTCGTGATCGGCGCGAACATGGCCGACTGTCATCCGATCCTGTTCCTGCGGATGATGGATCGCGTGAAGGCCGGCGCGAAGCTGATCGTCGTCGATCCGCGCCGCACCGGCACGGCCGACAAGGCGGACCTGTTCCTGCAGATCCGGCCGGGCACCGATCTCGCGCTGACCAACGGGCTGTTGCATCTGCTGCATGCGAACGGCCGCACCGATGCCGCGTTCATCGATGCATACACCGAAGGCTGGGACGCGATGCCCGCGTTTCTCGCCGACTACACGCCCGAGCGTGTCGCCGACATCACCGGGCTCGCGGAAGCCGACCTGCGCACGGCCGCGCAATGGATCGGCGAAGCGCAGGAGTGGATGAGCTGCTGGACGATGGGGCTCAACCAGAGCACGCACGGCGTGTGGAACACCAATACGATCTGCAACCTGCATCTCGCGACGGGCAAGATCTGCCGCCCCGGCAGCGGGCCGTTCTCGCTGACCGGCCAGCCGAACGCGATGGGCGGGCGCGAGATGGGCTACATGGGCCCCGGGTTGCCGGGCCAGCGCTCGGTGGCCTCCGACGACGACCGCCGTTTCGTCGAGAACCTGTGGCGCGTGCCGGCCGGCACGCTGCGCAAGGAGGCCGGGCAAGGCACGGTGGACCTGTTCTCGCGAATGGCGGCCGGCGACATCAAGGCGTGCTGGATCATCTGCACGAACCCGGTCGCGACGGTGCCGAACCGGCAGAACGTGATCGCCGGGTTGCAGGCCGCCGAGCTCGTGATCGCGCAGGACGCGTTCCTCGACACCGAGACCAACCGCTATGCGGACATCCTGCTGCCCGGCGCGCTGTGGGCCGAGGGCGACGGCGTGATGATCAACTCCGAGCGCAACATGACGCTGATGCGCGCGGCGGTCGCGCCGCCCGGTGACGCGCTGCCCGACTGGCGCATCGTCGCGGAAGTCGCGCGTGCGATGGGTTTCGGCGATGCGTTCGACTATGCGTCCGCGGCCGACGTGTTCGACGAGATCGTGCGCTTCTCGAATCCGGCGACCGGCTATGACCTGCGCGGCGCGAGCCATGCGGCGCTGCGCGACGGGCCCGTGCAGTGGCCGGTCGCGCCGGGCACCGCGCGCGAGCGGCACCCGATCCGCTACCTGAACGACGGCGTGAGCCAGACGCTGCGTCCGGCCGCCGACGGCCACGACGCGCCGCGCCTCGCGTTCCCGACGCCGTCGGGCAAGGCGCGCTTCTTCGCGCGGCCGCACGTCGATCCGGCCGAGCTGCCCGACGACACGTTCCCGATCGTGCTGAACACCGGGCGGCTGCAGCATCAATGGCACACGATGACGAAGACGGGCAAGGTCGCGATGCTGAACAAGCTCAACCCGCGCCCGTTCGTCGAGCTGCATCCGGACGATGCGAGCGCGCTCGGCATCGCTGCGAAAGACAGCGTCGAGATCCGCTCGGCGCGCGGCCGCGCGGTGCTGCCGGCCGTCGTGACCGAGCGCGTGCGGCGCGGCAACTGCTTCGCGCCGATGCACTGGAACGACGTGTACGGCGACGACCTGTGCATCAACGCGGTGACGAACGACGAGATCGATCCCGAATCTCAGCAACCCGAACTGAAATACTGCGCGGTCGCGCTGCGGCGCGTCGAGACCGATGCGTTCGCGTCCGTCGATGAAGAGACCGCGCAACCCGATGCCCGCGCCGACGACGTGCAGCCCGCGCCGGCGCGGGTGCAGGCGACTGCTTCACAGGAATCCGACATGGCAGACATCGACACTTTCGCGGCCGCGCTCGGCGTGGCCGACCTCGCGCCGCCGCCGTTGACGGACACCGAACGGCTGTACGTGGCCGGCCTCGTCAGCGGGCTGAAGGCGAGCGCCGGCCGGCGCGCGGGCAGCGTGCCCGTGCTGCCCGCTGCCGCGCCGCTTACGCCGCCGGTGCGGTTCTGGCTCGACGGGATGCTGGCTGGGCTGTTCAGCCGCTCGCTGCCGGCGAGCGTGCCGGGTGCCGCGGCGCCCGCGCCGACGGCCGATGCCGGCGCGTCCGGCGGCGTGCGGATCGTGCGCACGCGGCCGAAGGTCGTGCTGCTGTGGGCGTCGCAGACCGGCAACATCGAATCGTTGACCGAGGATTACGCGACGCAGCTGATGAACGCGGGCTTCGAGATCCGCACCGCGTGCATGTCCGACTATCCGGCGGCGTCGCTCGCCGGCGCGCAATACGTGCTGCTGATGACGAGCACGTTCGGCGACGGCGATGCGCCCGACAACGGCAGCGAATTCTGGGAAGCACTGCAGGCCGGCAGCGCCGCGCGACTCGACGGCGTGCACTTCGCGGTGCTCGCGTTCGGCGATCGCAACTACGACCAGTTCTGCGGCCACGGCCGCCGTCTTGACGCGCGGCTCGCGGAACTCGGCGCGGCGCGTCTCTGCGCACGCGTCGATTGCGACGTCGAATTCCAGCGCGACGCCGACCAGTGGCTTGAACGCGTCGTCGCGCGGATCAAGGAGGCCGATGCCGCGCTGCACGCGGTGCCGACCGGCGGGATGAGCCCGTCTGGGCTGCTGCCGACGAAGGCGCATCCGGCGCCGTCGAAGCTCGTCGCGAACCTGCGGCTGAACCGTCCGGGCGCGGCGAAGGACACGCGCTACGTGTCGCTGTCGACCGAAGGCGCGAACCTCGAATACGAAACCGGCGACGCGCTCGGCGTGTGGCCGACCAACTGCCCGGAGCTGGTCGACGAACTGCTGTCCGTCACCGCGCTGAAGGCCGATGCGCCGGTGTCGGTGGCGGGCGTCGGCGACATGCGCCTCGGCGATGCGCTTGCACGCCACTTCGACATCACGCGCCCGCATCCGGACACACTCGCCTTCATCGCGTCGCGCAGCGCGAACGGCGCGCTGAAGTCGCTGCTGGGCGACGATCGCAAGGGCGACCTGAAGCAATGGCTGTGGGGGCAGCAGCTCGCGGACGTGCTGCACGAGTTTCCGATCGAGCTGTCGGGCACGGAGCTGGTCGGGATGCTCAAGCGCATGCAGCCGCGCCTCTATTCGATCGCGTCGAGCCCGAGCGCGCACCAGGGCGAGATCCACCTGACCGTCTCGGCCGTGCGCTATCACAACGGCCGGCGCGCGCGCAAAGGTGTCGCGTCGACGTTCCTCGCCGATCGCGCGGACGACGGCCGCGTGCCCGTGTTCGTGCAGAAGTCCGCGCATTTCCGGCCGCCGGTGAACGGCGACGTGCCGATCGTGATGGTCGGCCCCGGTACCGGCGTCGCGCCGTTCCGCGGCTTCCTGCACGAGCGGCAGGCGCGCGGCGCGCGCGGGCGCAACTGGCTGTTCTTCGGCGAGCAGCACGCGCAGACCGACTTCTACTACGGCGACGAGCTGAGCGCGATGCACGACAGCGGCTTCCTGACGCGGCTCGATCTCGCGTTCTCGCGCGACCAGGCCGACAAGATCTACGTGCAGGACCGGATGCGCGAGCAGGGCGCCGAGCTGTTCGCGTGGCTGGAGGAAGGCGCGCACTTCTACGTGTGCGGCGATGCCGCGCGGATGGCGAAGGACGTCGATACGGCGCTGAAGGCGGTGGTCGCCGAGCACGGCGGCATGTCGGATGAAGCTGCGAACGACTACGTCGCGCGGCTTTCGAAGGCACGGCGCTACATGCGGGACGTTTACTGAACACGCGGAGCGGCGGCGTGCGGCCCGCCGCTCCGCCGCGCGGTTACTGCTGCCGCTCCCACGCGCGTGCCTGTTCGGCGCGCACGAACGCTTCCGACGATGCCGGCAGCAGGTTGCGGAACGCGCCGCCATCGCTGTCGATCACGTCGACCATCTTCGCGATCATTTCCTCCGGGTCGTGCTGTTCGAGCGGGAACGTCAGCCGCTCGGGCGTCACGGTATGGACGGCCGGATCGTGCCAGCGTCGCGTCGTTTCCATCATCCGGTCGTTGAAGCCCGTGCTGTACGGGCCGGGGTTCACGACCGCGACCTTGATCCCGTGCGGCGCGAGTTCCGCGTGCATCGCCTCGGCCACCGATTCGACCGCGTGCTTCGACGCGCAATAGGCGCCCGTGAACGGCCCTGTGATCAGGCCCGCGATCGACGACACGAACACGATCTTGCCGTGCCGGCGCGCGAGCATGCCGCGCGCGATCTGCTGCGTGAGCTCGAGCGGCCCGAACACGTTCACGTCGAACAGCTCGCGGACGATCTCGACCGGCAGGTCCACCAGCGCGCCCGCTTCGCCGACGCCCGCGTTGTTGACGAGCACGTCGATGTCGAGCTCGGCCGCGCGGGTGCGATCGTGAGGCGACGTGACGTCGAGCTTGATCGCGCGCAGCGCGGTGCCGCGCTGCGTGGCGGCGGCCGTCAGTGCGTCGATTTCGGCGATGACGCGTACGCCGGCCGTCACGTCGTGACCGCGTTCGGCGAGGCGCAACGCGACTTCGCGGCCGAAGCCGGTGCCCGCGCCGGTGATGAGGATGCGTTTCTGTGCCATGTGCTTACCTTGTGGAGTGGAACGTTGCCGAAAAGCGGTCGCGGCAGTGCTGCGCGATCGCGGTGTCTTCGTCGACGCTGCCGCCCGAGATGCCGATCGCGCCGACGCAATGCCCGTCGCCGTCGACGAGCGGTTCGCCGCCGCCGAACGTGACGAGCCCGCCGTGGCTGTGCTCGATGCCGCGCAGCGGACCGTCGCCCGACATCGCACCGAGCGCGCCGGTCGACGTGCGGAAGCGGACCGCCGTCAGCGCCTTGCGTTGCGCGAGATCGATCGCACCGAGAAAGCAGTCGTCGGTGCGCGCGAACGCGAGCAGGTTCGCGCCGGCATCGACGATCGCGACGGCGATGCCGGCAACCTGCAGCGATGCGGCATGAGCCAGTGCCGCGTCGAGCGTGCGGCGGGCGGCCGCGAGCGGCAGGGCGGCGGTGAGCGGGTTCATGTTGGGCTCCGATGGGACGACAGTGCCAGTGTAGGCAGTTGCGGTATATGGGAGAATCCGCATTCCGCTCGAAAGAGTTTCAAGTTTTTTTAATGATGAGCAGACGCGATCCGATGGCCGGGCTGCACGTGTTCATGACCGTCGCGACGGCCGGCAACTTCACGCGCGCCGCCGCCGCGCTGGGCCTGACGCCGGCGGCCGTCAGCCTCGCGATCGGGCAGCTCGAGGGCGAGCTGAACGTGAAGCTGTTCAACCGCAGCACGCGCGGCGTGAGCCTGACGGAAGCCGGCCAGCACTACTGGCGGCAGACGGAACCTGCGTATCGGCAGGTCATGCAGGCCCGCGACGCGCTGAAGGATGCGCGCAGCGAGCCGAACGGGTTGTTACGCGTGACCGCGCTGCCGCTGGCGCGAGCGCTCGTGATCGCGCCGGTGCTCGCCACGTTCCGCGAACGCTATCCGAAAGTCCGGCTCGAGATCCGTTACGAGAATGAACTGGTCGATATCGCGAAGGACGGGTTCGATGCGGGGATTCGCCTGGCCGACCGGTTGCAGCCGGGCATGATCGGTGTGCGGATCGCGCCGGCGCTGACGTGTGCGCTGGTGGCATCGCCCGGTTATCTGGCGCGGTATGGCGCGCCGGCGTCGATTGCGGAGCTCGAGCGGCATGCGTGCATCCGTTTCCGGTTCTCGGAGAGCGGGCGGCTGCACAAATGGCTGTTGCGCGACGGGGAGCGCGACGTCGATCTTGATCCGGACGGTGTGTTCGTGACGAACGATGCCGACGCGGTGATCGATGCGGCGCGCGCGGGTGTGGGCATCGCGTTCGCGTTCATGCGAGAGCGGATCGAGCAGGACGTGCGCGACGGCACGCTCGTCGAGGTGCTGCCCGGCGCGTGCCGCACGCTGCCGCCGATGTGGCTGTACTACGTCAATCGCAAGCACGTGCCGGCCAAGTTGCGGGCGTTCATCGACGTGCTGCGCGAACGCAACGGCGGGGACGACGCGTAACCGCATCCGCCGGCCCGCTGCAACGGTTGGTTCGACGGCGCATGATGGCGGCTCCAGCCACGAATCCATGGAGTTGCGTCATGACCGCATGCCTGCCGTTCCCGATTCGAACCTTCGCCATTGCTGCAGCGCTGGCCGGTGCCGTGACGTGCAGCGCACCGGCCATCGGCCAGACGTCGACCGTGCCGGCTGGTTCTTCCGCTGCAACATCCGACAACGCGGTACTGCTCACGGTATTCCTGAAACACGACCAGTCGCGCCCGCTTGCCGAGCTGAATGCGCAGCTCGCGAAACAGGGGTTCTACAAGGCATTTCCGCCGCCGGGTGTCGAAGTGGTGAGCTGGACCGTGACGATGGGGATCGGGCAGATCGTCGTGCTGCGGTTGCCGGCGTCGCGGCTGCGCGAGGTGAATCGCGTGCTCGAGGATACGGCGTGGGGCGCGTATCGGACGGAGTTCTATCCGACTTACGACTACAAGGCGATCGGGTTGGGGGAGCATGAGCGGGCGAAGTAATGGGGCCCCTGTGGTCCCGGGTTGGGAGACGGAGTGCACCCGTCACTCGGATCAACCGGTCCCCATTTCCGAAGTGCCGCGCCGACCCGTGAATCCGTCCTCGTCCACGCAGCTCGACCGGGGAATTTCTCCCAATTCCGCTACCGGCCATTCATCCGATGAAAAAACCCCGCCGGTTCCCGGTATGATGCGCACCTTGCGTTTGTCGGACGCGTTATTTTTGATGCGATTTTTACGCACATGGCACGACAAATCCGCACAATCCGAACTTGAAAGATTCTGTAATATAAATTCCGTATACTCGTAAGTTCTGATCCAGGCGCCGCCTGCCATTTCGCCGGCCGACCGCCCACGCAGAACAACCAGATACGTCGCCGCCTGGCCTCCTCGCGCCGCGACACGCTATGCACCACCACTGAACAACCTATGTCTTCCCGCCACTCTGGTTCGCCCGGCCGCGCCGCGGCGGTGATCGCCCGTGTCCGGGCGCTGATCCGCAACGAGCGCGTGCTGTCGCCGCTGCTCGCGCTCGGCATCGGCCTGCTGCTGATCGTGGTTTTCCAGCACCTGTCGGAATCCGTCGACTACCGGTCGGTGATCCGCCAGCTGCGTCACATGTCCGCCGGCGAGTGGGGCGCGTCGCTGGCCGCGACGGCCCTCAGCTATCTCGCGCTCGTCGCCCGCGACGCGGTCGGCCTGCGCTATGTCGCCGCGAAGGTGCCGCGCGTCGCGCTGTGGATCGGCGCGATCGCCGGGTCCGCACTCGGTAACGCGACCGGCTTTGGCGCGCTGACGGGCGGCGCGGTGCGCGCACGCGTGTACGGCGTGTCGGGTGTCACGCCCGCGCAGATCGGGCGGATGACGGTATTCACGAGCGGCACGCTGGCGCTCGCGATGGTGTGGATGACGGCGATCGGCATGGTCTGCGTGCCGGAGGCGCTCGCCGCGATGCTGCACGTCGCGCCCGGCGTGCTGACCTGGACCGGCGCGGCGCTGCTCGTGGTGCTGGCCGCGATGGTCGTGATGTGCGGCAACACCGCGCGCCCGGTCGTCACGCGCTTCAAGTGGCTGTCGTTCGACGTGCCGGCGCGGCGCGATCTCGTCGCGCAGGTCGTCTATGCGGTATTCGACGTCGTCGCGGCGGGCCTGACGCTGTGGGTGCTGCTGCCGGCCGCGCCGGTCGGCTTCCCGACCTTCATTACGGTTTACGCCGCCGCGTTGCTGCTCGGGATGATTGGCCATACGCCGGGCGGGATCGGCGTGTTCGAAGCCGCGATGGTCTTCACGCTTGGCCGCGAAGTGCCGCCGCACGCGATGGTCGCCGCGCTGATCGCGTATCGCGCGATCTATTTCGGCGTGCCGCTCGTGCTGTCGGCCGGCCTGCTGGCCGGATTCGAGGGCCGCGCGCTGCGGCGCCGGCTCGTGACGCGGCAGGCCGTGCGTGTGTCGCAGCTCGCACCGGTGTTCCTGAGCCTCGTGACGTTCGCGGTCGGCGGGATGCTGGTGATCTCGAGCGCGACACCCGCGTTCTGGCACCGGATCGCGATCCTGCGCCACCTCGTGCCGCTGTGGGTGCTCGAAGGCTCGCAGGTGATCTGCAGCGTGCTCGGCGTGGCGCTGCTGTTCGTCGCGCGCGGGCTGCTGCGCCGCCTCGACGGCGCATGGTGGATGACTTTCGCGCTGACGCTCGCCAGCCTCGCGCTGTCGCTGGCGAAGGGCCTCGCGTTCGTCGAGGCCGGCGTGCTCGGCACGCTGCTGGTGCTGCTGCTCGTCAGTCGTCGCCGCTTCAACCGCCATTCGTCGTTGCTGGCGGAGCGCTTCACGGTGAGCTGGTTCGTGTCGGTGGCGATGGTGCTGATGCTGGCCGTGTGGGTGCTGTTCTTCGCGTTCCGCGACGTGCCGTACACGCGCGAGCTGTGGTCGCATTTCTCGTTCGACGCGCGCGCGCCGCGTGCGCTGCGCGCGACGCTCGCGGCTGGCGTGTTCGTCGCGCTGTTCGCGCTGTGGCAATTGCTGCGCCCGGCGCCCGGACGTTTCGTGAAGCCCGCGGAGCAGGACCTGATCGACGCGGAGCAGATCATCCGCGCACAGGAATGCAGCGACGCGGGCCTGGCGCTGATGGGCGACAAGTCGTTCCTGTTCTCGGAGTCGCGTCGCGCGTTCCTGATGTACGCGAAGAACGGCCGCACGTGGGCCGCACTGCACGACCCGGTCGGGCCGCGCGAAGAGTGGCCGGCGCTGATCAGCAAGTTCATTGCGCTCGCGCACGCGCACAGCGGTCGCGCGGCGTTCTATCAGGTGCGCGCGAACGCATTGCCGCTGTATCTCGACGCGGGGCTCACGCTGATGAAGCTGGGCGAGGAAGCGCATATCGCGCTCGACCAGTTCGATTTGAAAGGATCGAACCGTTCGCACCTGCGCTATGCGCTGCGTCGCGGCGACAAGGACGCGCTGACGGTCGAGGTCATCGCGCCGGACGACGTGCCGGCCGCGCTGCCGGCGCTGCGTGACATCTCGGACGGCTGGCTCGACAGCCGCGACGCGCGCGAGAAGAGCTTCTCGGTCGCCGCGTTCCACGACGGCTATCTGGCGACGCAGTCGGTGATGCTCGTGCGGCAGGCCGACAAGCCGATCGCGTTCGTCACGTTCATGACGACCGACCTCAACACCGAGGCGACGGTCGGCGTGATGCGCCATCTGCCGGACGCGTCACCGTACGCGATGGAATATCTGTTTACGCAGCTCGCGCTGCATCTGAAGGAAGCGGGTTTCCGCAAGCTGAGCCTGGGCATCGCGCCGTTCTCGGGGATGGGGGCGGCGAAGATGCCGTCGCCGTTGCACCGGATCGGCCTGATGGTCTGGCGCTTCGGCGGCCGCTTCTACAACTTCCGCGGCTTGCGCGCATTCAAGAGCAAGTTCGAACCGAACTGGGAGCCGCGTTACCTCGCGGCCTCGGGCACGGTCGGCGTGTTCGTCACGCTTGCGGACCTGTCATTGCTGGCTGGAGGTCGGCGTTCATGATGTTGAAGAAGGGAATCGCGCGGGCGGCAGCCGCCTGCGCGGGAATGATGCTGGCCGGCGCCGCGTGCGCCACGCAGCCGGCCGCGATGAAGGCCGAAACCGTATCGGGCGGCCGCTACGGGCCCGTGACCGTGACCAAACCCAGCGGGCCGCTGCGCGGCTTCGTCGTGCTGTTCTCGCGAGAGGCCGGCTGGAATGCGGCCGACCAGCAGGCCGCCGATGCGCTCGCGAAGGCCGGTGCGATGACCGTCGGCGTCGATTCGGAGCGGTATGCGATGAATCTCGCCGCGAAGCAGGAGACCTGCCACCACCTCGACGGCGACGCCGAAGCGGTCAGCCACCAGCTCGAACGCCTTGCACAGTCGTCGCGCTATTTCACGCCGATCGTCGCGGGCGTGGGCCAGGGTGGCGCGATCGCGAAGCAGATCCTGTCGATGGCGCCAGAGAATACGATCGCCGGTGTCGTATCGGTCGATCTGGCCGCCAAGCTCGATCCGCGCTTCAAGCCGTGCCCGCCCGATCCGACGATCGTGCGCCGCGCGATGCCGGGCTTCGTCGAAACGGCGGCCACGGGCGATTCCGCGAAGCTCGTGTCGCTCGTCACGTCGCATCTGCGGGACACCACCAGCGGCGACGAACTCGACGTGTCGGACCTGCCGCTCGTCGAGCTGCCGGCCAAGGGCGGCAACGGCCAGCTCGCAATCGTGATCTCGGGTGACGGCGGCTGGCGCGATCTCGACAAGACGATCGCCGAGGCGCTGCAGCGCGACGGCGTGTCGGTGGTCGGCATCGATAGCCTGCGCTATTTCTGGAGCGAGAAGCCGCCGGCACAGGTGAGCCGCGATCTCGCGCGCGTGATGCGCACCTACATGGCGCGCTGGCATGCGAACCGGGTGGCGCTGGTCGGCTACTCGTTCGGCGCCGACGTGATGCCGTTCGCGTACAACCGGCTGCCGGCAGACCTGCGCGACAAGGTCGCCGTGATGTCGCTGCTCGGCTTCGCGCCGGCCGCCGATTTCCAGATCCGCGTGACGGGCTGGCTCGGCATGCCCGCAAGCGACAACGCACTGAAGGTCGCGCCGGAAATCGCGAAGGTGCCGCCGCAGCTCGTGCAGTGCTTCTATGGCGCCGAAGAGAAGGACACGATGTGTCCGGCACTCGTGAACACGGGCGCCGACGTGATCAAGACGCAAGGCGATCACCACTTCGGCCGCAACTACATCGCGCTCGAGAAGAAGATCCTCGGCGCGTTCGGCAAGCCGGTCGCGGCGCGCTGAACGCCGGCGCCCGCTTCGCGGCGGGCGCCGGCCGGTAGCTTCCGGTTCATCGTACGGGCGGCCTGCGGGCCGCCCGTTTCATTTTCCGGCGGGCATCGCCGTTCGCGCATCGTGCTGATAGAAGCCGGTGAACCGGTCGAGCTGCCGCCGCGCGGCCGTGATGTCCGTGCCGTCGCCGAGCACCGCGCTCGAGAACCCCGTGCGTTCCATCAGCAGCAGCTGGTCGACCAGCACCTCGCCGGTCGCGCGTAAGTCGCCGGCAAAGCCATAGCGCTTGCGCAGCAGGTACGCCTGGCTGTACGCACGCCCATCGGTGAACGACGGAAACACCAGGTCGATGCGCGCGGCCCGCGCGATGT
Source organism: Burkholderia sp. AU33423 (assembly GCF_002223135.1). Classification (NCBI taxonomy): domain Bacteria; kingdom Pseudomonadati; phylum Pseudomonadota; class Betaproteobacteria; order Burkholderiales; family Burkholderiaceae; genus Burkholderia; species Burkholderia sp. AU33423. The sequence goes on along the minus strand of NZ_NKFH01000007.1, from coordinate 1,861,613 downwards.
GTTCGGTGAGCGGCGGCAGTTCCTCGTCGTTGCCGATCGTCAGCGTCGCCGTGTCGTGCTGCTGCGCGTCGCCGGCGTGTTCGGCCGGTGTCAGCAGCCGGATGCGTGCGGTCGGGTGTTCGTGCTTCATGCGTGCTCCACCTGATGGCGCGCGTTGTTCGCGGCGGCCTTGAAGGGTTCCGTGCCGATGCGGCGGACGGTGTCGATGAATCGTTCGCTGCGGCCGTCGTCGTCGATGCGTGCGTCGAGATACGCGTTGACGATCGCATCGACGACATCGACGATCTCGTCCGCCGAGAACGACGGGCCGATCACCTTGCCCGGCCGCGCGGGGCCGCTCGCGGTCGAGCCGTCCGAGCCGCCGAGCGTGACCTGGTACCACTCGGCGCCGTCCTTGTCGACGCCGAGGATGCCGAGGTGCCCGCTGTGATGATGGCCGCACGAGTTGATGCAGCCGCTGATGTGCAGGTCGATATCGCCGACGTCGTGCAGCATGTCGAGATCCTGGAAGCGCTCGGCGATCGCATCGGCGATCGGGATCGAGCGTGCATTCGCGAGCGCGCAGAAGTCACCGCCCGGGCACGCGATCATGTCCGTCAGGAGTCCGACGTTCGCGCTGGCGAGCCCGATCGCACGCGCGTTTTCCCACAGCAGGAACAGGTCGTCGACATGCACCCATGGCAGCACGACGTTCTGCGTGTGCGTGACGCGCGCCTCGCCGGCCGAGAACTGGTCGGCGAGATCGGCGAGCGCGTCGAGCTGGTCCGGCGACGCGTCGCCCGGCGCCTGCAGGCGGCGCTTGAACGACAGGGTGACGATGCGCAGCGCCGGGTCGCGGTGGTCGGCCACATTGCGTGCGAGCCAGCGCGCGAAGGCCGGATGGCGTGCGGCCTGGGCCGACAGGCGCAGGTTCGCGTCGCGCAGGCTGACCGTGCGCGGCTTGAGCCGCGGCGGGACGAACGATGCGGCGACGCGATCGAACTCGATCTGCGGAATCGTGTGCAGCCCGCCGTCGTGATCGACGATCTGGCGGAACTCCTCCTCGACGTCGTCGATATAGCGCTGTCCCTCGGTCTTCACGAGGATCTTGATGCGCGCCTTGTACTTGTTGTCGCGCCGTCCGTAGCGGTTGTACACGCGGACGATCGCCTCGATGTAGTTCATCACGTGCTGCCACGGCAGGAACGCGCGCAGCAGCGTCGCGATCATCGGCGTGCGGCCCATCCCGCCGCCGACGCTCACACGAAAGCCGAGCGCGCCCGCGTCGTCGCGCACGAGCTTCAGCCCGACGTCGTGCCAGTCGGTGGCCGCGCGGTCTTCGGTCGCGCCCGTGATCGCGATCTTGAACTTGCGCGGCAGGAACGCGAATTCGGGGTGCAGCGTCGTCCACTGGCGCATCACCTCGGCGAACGGGCGCGGATCGGCGATCTCGTCCGGCGCGACGCCGGCGCGCTCGTCGCACGAGATATTGCGGATGCAGTTGCCGCTCGTCTGGATGCCGTGCATGTCGACGGTCGCGAGCAGGTCCATCACGTCGGCGGCCTTGTCGAGCGGAATCCAGTTGAACTGCACGTTGGTACGCGTCGTGAAGTGCGCGCTGCGGGTCGGCAGGCGCAGCGTGCCGAGCAACGCCTGCGCGTCGCATGCGGCGCGGTAGGTGGCGTCGTCGGGCACGTCGTAGTCGCGCGCGATCCGCGCGAGCACGCGCAGCTGCGCGCTCGACAGTTCGCCGTACGGGACGGCCACGCGCAGCATCGGCGCGTGGCGCTGCACGTACCAGCCGTTCTGCAGGCGCAGTGGCCGGAATGCGTCTTCGCTCAGCGTGCCGTGCTGCCAGCGTTCGAGCTGGTCGCGAAACTGGGCGGCGCGGCTGTGCACGAGCGCCCGGTCGAAAACGGTATATCGATACATGACGTGATACGCGAGAGGAGCCGTGGCGCGGAGCGCGCGGCTCGGGACAGACGTTGCGACGGGTGTCTGGCAACGGAAGACAGCGTAGGGAACGCGGTGCGGCGGGACAAGCAGCAGATCGGGACGAAAAGGGCGCAGCAGATGGCCGGCGTGCATTCCCGTGACACGGTTGGACGCCGGCGTGGACGACATCGTGCTCGAGAAGAGGATTTCTCTGCACGTTCGGCAAGCCGGTGGCGGTGCGCCGATCCTATACGTCGGGGCGAAAGCGACACCACCCCGACGCGCCATGTTCACGTAAGCGTCACCTGATTTTCGATTGCAGTGCCCGGCGTTGCATACCGTTGCGGCGACGGACTCAAACAATGGCCCCGCGGGATCGGTCTTGCGCGGCGTTCACGCGAGCAGACGTTGCTCGAACGGGTAGTCGGACAGCAGTTCGAGCTGGCCGTCGTCGCGCACGTATACCTGTTCCTCGAGCTTCACGCCCTCGCCACCCGCCTCGTGGCCGATGTAGCTCTCGATGCACAGCGTCATGCCGGGTTCGATCACGCCGTCATAGCCCTTTGCATCGTTGTCCTCACGATGGCAGATGTACGGGTATTCGCCTGTCATCCCGACGCCGTGGGCCAGCGCGAAATAGCGGCGTGCTCGGTACGGCTGCGGGATCTGCCACGCCTTCGCGATGAATTCCTGGAACGTGGTGCCGGCCTTCACGTTCTCCATGTTCGCGTGAATCTGGTCATAGGCGAGGCGGTATAGCGTCTTTTGCGCGGCGGATGCGGGGCCGTCGCCGCATAGGAACGTGCGCGAGAAATCCGCGTAGTAGCCGAAGCGGCCCACCACATCGGTATCGAGCCCGACCAATTCTCCCGCCTGGATCTTGCGCGGGCTGCTTTCCTGGAACCATGGATTCGTGCGCGGGCCCGAGCTTATCAGGCGGGTCTCGACGTAGTCGCCGTCGGTCTCGATCACATGCTGATGCAGGTGCGACCACAGTTCGTTCTCGCTGATGCCCGGCACGAGGGCAGCCTCGAGCTTGTGCACGCCCGCCTCCGCGGCGCGAAGCGACGCGCGGATCATCTTGATCTCGTTCTTCACCTTGATTGCACGGGCGCGTTCGAGCGGTTCCTGGGCGTCCGAAATCTCGTAGCCGCGCGCCTGCAACGCAAATGCGGCCGCCGATGTCGCGCTTTCGATCGCGATCCGCTTGCCGCCACCGCACGCGCGAACCAGATCGTCGATCTCGTCCGCCCAGCGCTCGGTGACCTGACGCAGCATGTCGTCACAAAAGTAGTACGAGATCGCGGTGGCCGGCCGGATTTCATCCACGGTGTCGAGTCCTTCGGCCAGGAATTCGCATCCCGCGTATTCGAACAGCACCACCTTTCCCTCGGCCGGCACGAATAGATAGCGTGCCGGATTGCGCATCGAATACACCTGCATGTTGCGCGAGCCGGTCGCGTATCGCATGTGGGTAGGGTCGAACAGGATCGCGGCGGTCAGGTCGCGTTTCTTCAGTTCGCGGCGAACCGCGGCAAGCCGGTCGCGCTGGATCTGCGCGATTTCGTCGGCGGTTGGTTCGCAATCTTCCGGGCGGTGAGTCGGTCGGAGCATCGTCATGATGGTAGGGTGAATGTTTTGTGTATCAGTAGAACGAAATATGGTGATGGGTTGACCCGTCGGGAACTCACATCGTCAGTCGACCAGATCGTCCGCGCGGACCAGTGTCTTTTCGGCTTCCAGGTGCATTTCGGATACGCGGCCGTACAGCTGGCGGGTTCGTTCGAGGCGGCCGATCACGCCGGGCTTTTTCGAATAGGCGAAGATCGTGGTGTGACGGTCGATGTCGCCGCGTACCTGGGTCACGCGGTGCAGCGAGAAACGGCCCTTGAACAGTTGCAGATCGCCCGGCTGCAGCGTAATCACGCTAATCGGTGCGCGCGTCTCGCCGCGCACCACGGCGCCGACCGCTCCGTAGTTTTCGCCCTCGGGCGACCGGATGTTCGGGCAGTACTCGAAATCGCCGCCTGCCGTGGGTTGCTGCGTCATCATCGATACGATGAATTCGTTGGTGTCGTAGTGCCACGGCTGTTCGGTGCCGGGCGGCATCACGTTCTGAACCAGCCCGGCGTACGGGTCCGCGTATTCCCAGATCTGCGCTTCGCCGAGACAGGCGGCGACGAATTGCTTCATCGCACGCGCCACGTAAATCCTGTGAACGATTGCGTCGGCCGGGATCACATCGCGTGTGACAAATCCGCTCGTGCGATCCATGAAGACACGGCGCGGGTCCGCTTCGGGCAACGACGGATCGTCGGCGGTGAAATATGCATTGACCTTGCGGCTCGAGAAATAGGTCTTTTTCGCGAAGTCGAGCCCCTCGACGCGCGCCTGTTCCAGTGCGGCGGGGCGCAGGAAGCCGCGCAGCACCGCGCTGCCGCTGCCGGCGAGCTGGGTCCGGCAGGTTGCGACCAGGTCGCGCATTCGGGGGTGCTCGGGTTCATGCAACGGATAGCGTTCGGCATCGACGATATCACTCAGATCGGTACATTCTGCGTCTGCGAGAGGCAGGCTTGCTTGCACGGTTGACTCCATTTGCGAGGGGTGAGGACGTTTGTGGCCTGAATTGTTTTCGACAACAATCGGCCTATCGATGCCCCCATGATTTGATCGACAAATTCCATTGCATAGCGAGTAATTTCGATGACTACCATCAGGGATCCCGATTGGTCTCAACTCAGCTCGCTCGACGGGGAACTGGTGCGCGCGTTCATCACGGTGGTCGACAGCGGCGGGGTGACCGCCGCCGCCAGGCAGATGCACCGGACGCAATCGACGATCAGCCTTCGCATTCGTACGCTCGAAGAGCGGCTGGGAACGCACCTGTTCCTGCGCGACAGCCGCCGTCTGGCGTTGTCGCGAGACGGCGAAAACTTCCTGATTCACGCGCGCCGCATCATTCAGGTGCAGAACGAAGCGATAGCCGCACTCAAACGCACGGGCAGTCATGGCGTAATCCGCTTCGGCTTGCCTGAGGATTACGCGGAGCTTTGGTTGCCCGATCTGCTCGAGAAGTTCTATCGCCTGCGGCCGGATGCGCGCCCGCATATCGATTGCAGGATGTCGCTGGAGCTGATCGAGCGCCTGCAGGCGGGCGAACTCGACCTGGCACTCGTCGTCAGGCACAACACGCAAAGCGGCGGTCGTCATCTCGGCCGCGAGGACGTGGTGTGGGCCGCGCATCGCGATTTCGTGTTACCGGGTGGCGCGTCCGTGCCGCTCGCGCTGTTTCCGGAAACCTGCTGCTACCGTCAGCGCGGACTCGCGGCCCTGGCGGCACTCGGGCGGCCGTATCACGTGGTCTACACGAGCCAGAGCCCGACCGGCATCAAGGTCGCCGTCAATCACGGTGCGGCGGTGACGATCATCGACCGCTGCACGCTGCCCGCGAACTGGCGCGTGCTGGACCTGGAAGACGGCTTGCCGGCGCTGCCGCCCGCGGATCTCGAACTGCTCCGCGCCCCCGGCAATCGCGATCCTGCCGCCGACGATCTGGCCCTGCTGATCGAGACGATGGTCGAGGAACGCCGCCGCGCGGCGAGCGCGCTGTCGCCCGACTGAATGATCGCGCATCGTATCCGGTAGCCTCGGGTGAACCGGGCCAAACGCAACGACGCGATCGTTCGGCCTCTCCGATGGTCCCTATCGGAATTCCTCGCTGTCAAAACGAAATTGGCGCAATAAACATATCGGTGAGCGAACGGATGACCGTCGCCACGGATGCCGGCGTCCGCGCGATCGCGCACGCCCGGTTCCATCGGCCACGTCATGCCGTGCCCAAGTTCCTTCGCCATCCAACAGGAGCCTTTCCCATGATCCCTTCGTTGCTTGCCCGCTTGTTCATTGCCGCCATGCGCCGCCCGGTACTCGGACGGTTCATGCTTCTCTTCGCGCTATCGGTTTCGGCGTTCGCACATGCCGCCGGCAATGGAACGGTCGTGATCGGAGTGAACAACTGGGCCGAGAATATCGCGGTCGCGAATCTGTGGAAGGCGCTGCTCGCGGAAAAGGGCTACGACGTCACGCTGCAGCCCGGCGACAAGGCCATCATCTACAACGGCGTCGCGCAGGGCAAGCTCGATCTGACGTTCGAAGTCTGGCTGCCGTCCGCGGACGGCCCGCCGTACGACGCGATCAAATCGCGCGTCGAGAAAATCGGCCCGTGGTTTCCCCGCGCACAGCTCGGCCTCGCGGTGCCCGATTACGTCGCGATCGACAGCATCGACCAGTTGAATGCAAATGCCGCACAGTTCAGCCACGACGGCAAGCCGACGATTTTCGGCATCGAACCTGGCAGTGGCTTGATGAAACTGACGGGCGAGGCGCGCGTCGCGTATGCGCTTGACGCAACCGTGCTGCCGTCATCGGAGGCTGCGATGCTGCTCGCGCTGGAACGCGCGGAAAAGCGTCGCCAGCCGATCATCGTCACGCTGTGGAATCCGCACTGGGTGTGGGCGAAGTATCCGATGCACTACCTGAAAGACCCGAAGCAGGTGTACGGTCAACCCGATGCGATCTATGCGATCGCGAAGTCGGGTTTCGGTCGTGCGCATCCGGATGTCGCGCGCTGGCTCGGTGCATGGAAGATGGACGACCAGGCACTCGGCTCGCTGATGAACGATATCCGTGCAAACGGTGAATCCGATCCGCAGAAGGGTGTCGCGCGATGGATTGCCTCCAATCGCGCCCGGGTAGGTGAATGGCTACGCTAAGAGTCGGTTTCATACAGACTGTTCTGTATGCCGAAGGGTATTCCGGTAGATCGGGGTAGCAACCGCGTTTGAGAAACGCGCCGTGAATGTCGGCGCGGCGCTCGAAACGAACGCGCCGGCGACGAAAAAGATGCAGCCAGGCGCGTACGTGCGTTCAACGCCCCGACGAGTGTCCACAGTTAGCCGATCGACGATCGGCATGCCCATCTCCTCGGCGTCGGTTATCCCGATGGCCGAGGTTTTGAAACGGTCCCTGGGTCTGTCAGGAATTACACCGGAGCGTCGACGACGAGCGCCGGATCGAGCGCGCGGATACGCTGGTCGATGAAGTAGCCGCCGCCTTCCTGGTAGCGCAGGAACAGGCGCCCGCACGAGCGGCAGCGATTGACGGTGGAGCGGTTGTACGGGAAATGGCGCAATGCGATCGGCGCGTCGTCCGATGCGTAGTGCGTGCCGGCCGGATGATGTTCCGCGTAGGTCGGCTCCGTCTCGTCCGGCGGCACGAGCGTGGCAACCTCGTTCAGTTGCGCGTCCTGCAGCGACAGCGGCAGGGTCGTCCAGCCGGCGAGCGGTGTTTTCGTGCAGACGCAGGGCTGCGTGATGCGCGCCGCTTCGGCCGCGAGTTTCAACAGTGCATCGTGATCGAGGTAGGGCAGTGGGTTCATTGGCAATCGTGAAGGGGCCGCAGGATCAGCACTGTAACCCGCGCACGGACGGCGTGCACGGACTCGACGCGGACGACGAGCGGCGGTTGTCGCACGCCGTATTCCGCATGCCGTGTGCGATTCAGCCGCTCTTGCGGACCGACGGCTGCGCGACGAGCTCGCCGAGCACACGGATCGCACGCTCGATGTCGCGGCTCCACGGATGGCCGAAGTTCACGCGCACGCAACGCTCGAAGCCGTGCGCGGCCGAAAACAGCGGCCCCGGCGCGAAGCTGATCCCGCGTGCGATTGCCTGGCGATGCAGCTCCATCGCGTCGATCGCGTCGGGAAACGCGAGCCACAGAAAATACCCGCCTTCGGGCCGCACCCACTCGACGCCGGCCGGCAGCGAGCGCCGCAGCGCGTCGTCCATCCGGTCGAGCTGCGTATGCAGCGCGCCGCGCAGCTTGCGCAGGTGCCGGTCGTAACCGCCGTGCTCGAGATAGTTCGCGATACCGACCTGCGCGGGAATGCTGGCCGACAGCGTCGTCATCAGCTTGAGCCGCTGCACCTTCTCCGCGAACCGGCCGGCGGCGGCCCAGCCGATCCGGTAGCCGGGCGCGAGCGTCTTCGAGAACGAGCTGCAATGCATCACGAGGCCGTGTCGATCGAACGCGCGCGCGGGCAGCGGATAGTCGGGGCCGAAGTGCAGCTCGCCGTACACGTCGTCCTCGATCAGCGGCACGTCGCGCGCGGCGAGCAACTCGACGAGCGCGCGCTTCTTCTCGGCGGACAGCGTGACGCCGGTCGGATTCTGGAAGTTGGTCATGAACCAGCACGCGCGGATGTCGTGCCGGTCGAGCGCGTTCGCGAGCGCGTCGAGATCGAGGCCCGTGCGCGGATCGACGGGAATCTCGACCGCGCGCAGGTCGAGCCGCTCGATCGCCTGCAGCGCCGCATAGAAACCGGGCGCCTCGACAGCCACGACGTCGCCGGGCCGCGTGACGGCCATCAGGCACAGGTTCAGCGCTTCGAGCGCGCCGTTCGTGACGACGATCTCGTCGATCGGCTGCGAGATGCCGGTCGCGAGATAGCGCCGCGCGATCTGCTGGCGCAGCGCCTCGTTGCCGGGCGGCAGGTCGACGACCGTGCTCCACGGGCTGACGAGCCGTGTGGCCTGGGCGAGCGATTTCGCGAGACGCGGCAGCGGAAACAGTTGCGGCGACGGGAAGGCGGAGCCGAGCGGCACGATGCCGGGTTGCGTGGCCGCGTCGAGGACGGAGAACACGAGGCTGCTGATGTCGACCTTGCGCGTGGCGCCGGCACGGTTTGCCTGGCGCTTGCCAGCCGGGCTGGCCGCCGGCGTGGCGCCCGGCGCGACGTAGTAGCCCGAGCGTTCGCGCGCGCGGATCAGCCCCCACTGTTCGAGCAGGTAGTACGCGCGAAACACCGTCGACTGGCTCACGCCGTGCTGCGCGATGATCTGCCGCAGCGACGGCAGGCGCGTGCCGACGGCGAGGTTGCCGTTGCGGATGTCGTCGGCGATCGTGTGGGCGAGGGTTTCGTAGCGTTTCATCGGCGAGGGCGGAGCGCGCCGTCGCCACGCGCGGGCCGGAGTGGCGCCGCGCCGGCGGGCGCGGCTCATTGTCCGATGCGCGGCCCGAAAAGGAAAGCGCAGGCGCGGCGGGCCGCGCTTTCCTGCCGCGTCAGGCCGCGTTCGGCTCGACGTTCTGCCGGTTCGCGACGCCGCGCAGCGGCGGCAACGGCTCGACCTTGCCTACGATGAACAGGTACGACAGTGCACCGACCACGCACAACGCGCCGGCCACCGCGAGCGGCACGACGAACGAGCCCTTCGTGATCGACAGCATCACGCCCGTGAACGTCGTGATGAAGATCCCCGCGAGGTTGCCCGCGAAGTTCTGGATGCCGCCGAGCGATGCGACATGCGCGGGCGTCGGTGCGACTTCGCCGACGAGCGTCCACACGTTGGCGCCTGCAAACGACAGGCTCGCATAAGCCAGCGCGAACAAACCGAGGCAGGCCCACACGTTCTCGACGAAGGCCGACAGCGCGATCGACGAAGACAGCAGCATGCCGAGCACGAGGCAGGTCTTGCGCGCGGCGGTTGCGCTCCAGCCGCGGCGGAACAGGCTGTCCGACACATAGCCGCCGAGCCAGCCGCCGGGAATCGCGAGCAGCGCGGGCAGCATGCCCCACGTGCCGAGCGATGCGAGCGAGAAGCCGCGCGACTGCAGCAGGTAGCTCGGGAACCACGTGATGAAGAAGTAGATCGCGAAGTTCAGGCAGAACAGGCCGATCATCATGCCCCACACGGTGCGGTAGCGGAACAAGTCGAGCCACGACACCTTCGGGCCGTCGGTTGCGGCCGCAACGGTCGGTGCGCCGCGCTGCGCGAGCAGTGCATCGACGGCGTCGGGCGCGATCGCGCGATAGCGTTCCGGGTCGCGATAGATGAACCACCACGCGAGTGCCCACACGAGGCCGATGCCGCCGGTGATCACGAACGACCCGCGCCAGCCGACGATCGAGATCAGCCATGCGACGAGCGGCAGCGACAGCGCGGAGCCGACGCGCGAGCCGCTGTCGAAGATGCTGCTCGCGAGCCCGCGTTCGCTGCGGGGGAACCAGTTGAACGCGACCTTCGCGAACGACGGGATCGCGGCCGCTTCGCCGACACCGAGCATCAGCCGCACGCCGACGAGCTGCGTGAGGCCGCGCGCAGCGCCGGTCGCGACGGTGAACACCGACCACCAGCCGACCGCGAGCGCGAGGCTCACGCGCACGCCGACCTTGTCGATGAACCAGCCGGCCGGCAGTTGCAGGAATGCGTAGGTCCAGAAGAATGCGCTCAGCACGAGCCCCATGCCGACCGCGTCGAGGCCGAGGTCGGCGCGGATGCTGGGCGCCGCGATCGCGAGGTTCGCGCGGTCGATGAAGTTAATGACGTTGGCCAGGAAGCACATGAGGATCATGGCCCATCGGATGCGTGGCATGCGGTGTCTCCGCGCGGAATGTCGTGACGGGCCGCCGGCGATCCGCAGCGCCGGCGGCCTCGATGGGCGGGTTATCGCGTGGCGTGCGACGGCGAGCGGTCGAACTTCGCGAGCGCTTCCCACAGGCCGTTCAGGTAGACCGCGCCGAGCGCGCGGTCGTAGAGGCCGTAGCCGGGCTTGCCCGTCTCGCCCCAGATCATGCGGCCGTGGTCGGGGCGCACATAGCCGGTGAAGCCGGTGTCGTGGTAGGCCTTCACGATCGCGGCGATGTCGAGCGAGCCGCAGCTCGACAGGTGGGCGGTTTCCTCGAAATCACCGTTCGCGTCGACCTTCACGTTGCGGATGTGCGCGAAGTGGATGCGGCCCATCGCGCCGAATTCGCGCACGAGCGCCTCGACATCGTTCTGCGGGCCCGCGCCGAGCGAGCCCGAGCACAGCGTCAGCCCGTTCGCGGGCGTGTCGACGATGCGCACGATCCGCGCGAGATCGTCGCGGTTCTTCACGATGCGCGGCAGCCCGAAGATCGGGCGCGGCGGATCGTCGGGGTGGATCGCCATCTTCACGCCGGCTTCCTCGGCGACAGGGATGATCGCCTTCAGGAAGTATTCGAGGTTCGCCCACAGCGCGGCTTCGTCGACGTCGCGATACTCGGCGAGCAGCGCCTTCAACTGTTCGGGCCGGTAGCTCGAATCCCAGCCCGGCAGCGCGATGCCGTCGTCCGGATCGATCCGGTCGACCGCGTCGGTGCTGAACGCGAGGCAGGTCGAGCCGTCGTCGAGCGTCTTCGACAGCTCGGTGCGCGTCCAGTCGAACACGGGCATGAAGTTGTAGCAGATCACGCGCACGCCGGCCGCGCCGAGATGGCGAATCGTCTGACGGTAGTGGTTGATCAGGCGGTCGCGGCCCGGCTTGCCGAGCTTGATGTCTTCGTGGACGGGCACCGACTCGACGACTTCGAACTGCAGGCCGGCGCGCTCGATCGTCGCCTTCAGCGCGTCGATCTTGTGCGCGGGCCAGACTTCGCCCACCGGTTCGTCGTAGATCGCGGACACGATATGCGTGACGCCGGGGATCTGGCGGATGTATTGCAGCGAGACCGGATCGGACTCGCCGTACCAACGGAAAGACATCTTCACTGGAGCGGCTCCTGGCTGGCGGTTGAGGCATCGGACGGACGGGCGGCAGCGTGCCGGCCCCGTCTCCGGTGTGCGGATTATGATTGGTATGCCAGTTCCGCGGGATAGTGGTTTACCAGTTATCGAGATGGAACCGGGGTATCAGCGCGTCACAGGAAAGGCATGCGTTGCATCGGCCACCACGCCGAATCGGAGGTTGCCCGGAATTGGTGTACCATTTTGGCGATCCGGTGCCGCGACGGCGCCGGCCAGCCTGTTGCGAGCCTTTCGATGACCGATCTTTCCAGCCTGCCCGCCAGCCGCGATACCGATGCCGCGGACCGCTCCTATATCGGCCTTGCGCGGCAGATTCACGCGATGGTGGCCGCCGGCGCGTTCGAGGCCGGTGCGCGGCTGCCGTCCGAGCGCAGCCTGGCCGACCAGTTTGGCGTGAGCCGCACGCAGGTGCGCGAGGCGATCATCGCGCTCGAGGTGCAGGGGATCGTCGAGGTGCGAATCGGTTCGGGCATCTACGTATCGGCGGCCGACGGCGCGCGGCCGGTGACGTTCGAGGTGCCGCGCGGCCCGGGGCCGATCGAGACGCTGCGCGCACGCGGGCTGATCGAGGCGGAAGTCGCGGCGCTCGCGGCGACCGAGCGCAAGGATGCGGATCTCGACCGGCTGTTTTTCTCGCTGACGACGATGCGCGAGCAGATGGACGACAAGGTCGCGTACGACGCGGCCGATCGCCAGTTCCACCTGCGTATCGCGGAATCGACCGGTAACACGGTGCTGCTGCACATGGTCACCGCGATGTGGGACTGCGCGCGCAGCGATCCGCTGTGGGACAAGATCGAAGAGCATTTTCACTCGACCGCGCTGCGCGAGGCGTCGCAGGAAGATCACCAGCGGATCTTCGCGGCGATCCTGGCGCGCGACGCAAATGCGGCACGCGACGCGATGCGTGCACACCTGTCGCGCGTGATCGCGGAATTCACGCAGGCGTGGCGCTGACGCTCGTTCCGTCAGAGGAAAGAGGCCGGCGTAACGTTACCGTCATACGACGGTGAGGACCGGTGCGCGCGCGCCCCCTTGTACGGCTTCTTCCGATTGCACGACCACAGGTTTTATGGTCTTGTTGCGGGATATCGCATCGACTCAAAAAAGGACAGTCGAATGCAGCCGGGCGATTCACACGGGGTCCTATTCATCAGGGGAATCGGCGCACGTACGCGCGTACGGTTCGCCGTGCGCAGGCTGCTCATCATTTTGACAGCGGGCTTGCTTGCCCCTGCGCTTGCGGCGTTCGCCGCCTCTCCCGAAACCGTCAACGACAACGTGTTGCGTGTGCTCGCATGGCCCGGTTATGCGGACAGCGATGTCGTCAGCGCGTTCGAGGCGCAATTTCACGCCCGCGTCGAAGTGACGTTCGTCGACTCCGACGAAGCTCTGTGGGCGCGGATGCACAGCGCGGCGCCACCGCCGTACGACGTACTGGCCGCGAATACGGCCGAGATCCAGCGCTATGCGCACGAACGCCTGCTCGCGCCGATCGATCTGCCTCGCATCCCGAACCGGCGGCGGCAGTTGCCGAACTTCCAGCAGCTCGCGGCGATCGACGGGCTCGTTGAAGCGGGCGCCACGTATGCGATCCCGTTCACGTATTCGTCGATGGGGCTGATCTACGACCGCAAGCAGGTGCCGGCCGCGCCGCGCTCGATGCGGGAGCTGTGGAATCCGCGCTACCGCGGCAAGGTGCTCGACTTCAACAGCGCGCAGCACAATTTTTCATTTACGGCGCTGGCGCTCGGCTATCCCGATCCGTTTCGCCTGTCGCCCGCGCAGACGCTCGCTGTCGCGCACAAGCTGATCGACCTGCGCCGCAACCTGCTGACGTACTACACGCTTCCTGAAGAGGCGACCGCGTTGTTCGTCCAGCATCGTGCGGCGCTGATGTTCGGCAACTACGGCACACAACAGGTCGAACTGCTGCGACGTGCCGGCGCGGACGTCGGCTACGTGATCCCGGATGAAGGCGCGCTCGCGTGGCTCGACTGCTGGGCCGTCACGCGCGGCGCGCAACATCCGGAGCTCGCGATCGCGTGGATCAACTACATGCTCGAACCGGCGATCGGCGCGCTGTTGACCGAACGCCAGGGCCTCGCGAACACGCTCGCGCCGCCGCCGGGACTCGACACCGGACACCAGCATCTCGTCTGGCTCCAGCCCGTCGAGGACATCGCGCGGCGCGAATCGCTGTGGAGCCGCATCGTGTCGGGCGACCGGCCGGAGCGGTTCGGAAAATGATCCGGCTCGGGCTCACGTCGAAACTGTCGGTGCTGTTCGCGTGCATCGGCGTGATCGCGTCCGGCGCGACCGGCTATTACGCGTATCGCGCGAACCGCACGATGCTTGTGCAGGAGGCGCAGCACAGCCTGCTGATGTCGACGCAACTGCTCGGGCAGCGCTTCACCGCGGTGCTGTCCGACGTCGCGGACGATGCGCTCGTGCTCGCGCAGTTACCGTCGACTGCACAGGTCTCGGGTGGCGACAACCGGGATGGCGCGCCACGCGCGCGGCTCGAGCAGGTGTTCTACAGCTTCATGAGAAATCATCCGGAGTACCTGCAGGTCCGCCTGATCGCGCGCGGGGATTTCGGACTCGAACGCATCCGCGTCGATCGCGATGCGAATGGCATCGTCGTGCTGCCGGACAGTGCGTTCCAGGAGAAAGGACAGTTTTCCTACGTATTCGATACGCTGGCAACGGCGCCCGGTCATATCTACCTGTCGCCGATCGTGATCAACCACGAGACGGGGTCGCACGCGGCCGAAGGGCTGCCGATCCTGCGCGTGGGCACGCCGGTCGTCGACGCGTCGGGCCAGACGGTTGGCGCGCTCGTCGTCGACGTCGAGCTGTCGCGCGTGTTCGACCGGCTCGAGCGCGATCTGCCGGAAGACTACACGGTGTACCTCGCGAACGAGTGGGGCGATTTCCTCGTGCATCCCGATCCGTCGCAGACGTTCGGCTTCGATCGCGGCCGGCGCGTGCTGATGCAGGACCGCTTCGCCGCCACGCGCGCGCTGTTCGACAGCGGGCGCGTCAGCGTTGCCTTCAACGGCCTGACCGACCCCGACGCGGCGCCGGGGCAGATGTTCGCGTTCGTGCGCACGCCGTTCGGGCACGACGAGGGCAACCGCTTCGTCGTGCTCGGGATGGGGCGCCCGCTGGAGGATGTGTTGTCGCCGGCCGGCATGCTCGGCGAACGGATCGTCCGGATGGTGCTCGTGTCGAGCTTGATGGCGGTGATCCTCGCGATCCTGTTCGCGCGTGCGATCACGCGGCCGCTGCAGACGCTCGCGCGCGCCGCGACGCACGTGTTCGACGATCCGGCCGCCGAGCAGTTGCCGGTCGGGCGTGCCGACGAGATCGGCGTGCTCGCGCGCTGTTTCGACAGCATGCGCGTCGAGATCCGCACGCAGGTCGCGATATTGCGGGCGAAGCAACTGGAGCTCACGCACCTCGCCGGACATGATGCGCTGACCGAGCTGCCGAATCGCCTGCTGTTCATGGAGCATCTCGATGCCGCGATCCGGCGTGCGGCCGCGATGCACGAAGGGCTGGCCGTGATGTTCGTCGACCTCGACCGCTTCAAGCAGATCAACGACCAGCACGGACACTCGGCCGGCGACCGCACGCTCGTCGCGGTCGCCAAGCGGCTGAGCCTCGTGCTGCGCGGCGGCGACATGGTCGCGCGGCTCGGTGGCGACGAATTCATCGTGCTGATTACGGACGTGCACTCACCGGCGGTGATCGGCGACGTCGCGTCGCGCATCCAGCTCGTGATGGACGAGGAACTGGAGTTCGGCGACCGGCGCGTGGCCGTCGGCGCGAGTATCGGCGTCAGCGAGTTTCCGGCCGACGGCGCGTCGGCCGAGGAACTGCTCGTCAAGGCCGATGCGGCGATGTACGCGGCGAAGGCGTCCGCGCAGCGCGCGTTCGTGCGCTATCAGGAACTGGTCGGCAACGGGAGTGGCGCCGGCACCGGGACGGACGAAGCGGCCGGCCGCGTCGCGTCGGGCGGCGGCCGGTGACGGCCGGTCGCTGACCTGCGCGTTGCAAACGCCACGAGCCCGTCGCAAGACGGGCTCGTGGCGGGTGCGGACTGCGCGCGAAGGCGCGCAGCGGCAGGCTTGCTTAGTGGCCGAAGTAGACCGAGTCGCGCGGGTTTTGCACCTTGGCGGCCGGTGCGCCACCCTGGACGGTCGCGGCCGGTTGCGCACCGTAGCCGCTGTTGTCTGCGGCGTGCACGCGGGCTTGCGCGGCCTGGATGTCGGCCGGGTAGTACGGGCTCGACTGGCTCGGCTTGTAGCCGGCGCTTTCGAGCTGGACCAGTTCGTTGCGCACCTGGGCGCGGGTCACGGTGCTTTGGGCGAAGGCGCCGAACGAGGCGGACAGGGCGACAGCGGCAACGACTGCGGAAACGAGCGATTTCATGATGACCTCCGATGTTTTTGGCTTTCCGCGTTCGACACCATGTCGTAAGCGGTTGATTACATCGTAGGCGCCGGTCGACCTAGGGTAAACGTGAGTTTTGGCGAAAGATCGTTGCAGCGGGGACAATAATTTCGAGACAAATGCCTTCCGTCCCTAATCGACGTTGCCGGATTTGCAACGGAGAGGAGGCGGACGCGCGCGGCGCGGATGGCACGCACGGGCACGCACGCACGGGCGCGCGACGGCGAAGGCGCGGACGGAGAGGGGGCGAACTGCGACGCTGCCGGATCAGGCGTCGTCGTCGATTTCCTTGCGTTCCCGGCGTTCCTCGTTGCCGCGGCGCGCGCGCAGGCGCTGGCGCGACAGCACGGCGATCACCTGCTGGGTCGGCGCGCCGGACGGCAGTTCGTTGCGGATGCGATCGGGCACCATGGGCAGGCCCGCGCGCTGCCGGCGCAGCGCCTTGGCGATTGCCCGGCGGCATTCGTCACCGTGGCAATCCCATTCATCGCGGATTCTCTGGCAATAACGGCATTGTTCCATCGGAACAGTCTAACGCGTCTTCGGGAACGGGGCTGAACGCTTGCCCCGACGCGTCACGGGTTGGCTGCGGCACCGGCGAGTGCTTTCGCATGCGACTGGAAGCGTCGGTGCTCTTCCGGCGGCACGAGCGAGCCGCCCGTCGCCCAGATCACGTGCGTCGACCGGCGCAGGTCGATCGCGTGGCGATGCACGTAGTCGCGGCCGGCCGGGGACGCCGTCAGCCAGCCGGGGCCGCCGACGGCAGCGGCGGCCGACGGTTCGAGTTCCACGCCCGTCGCGCGCTGCACCGCGAGCAACTGGGCGTAGAGCTGCGCGTCGCTGACGGTGAACACGCCCGACAGCAGCGACGCCATCAGCGGACTGACGAGGTGCGATGCCTGTGCGACGGCCAGGCCGTCGGCCTCGGTCCGGTTGTCGAGCCCCACGTCGTAGACGGACACGGGCTTCCCCGAGCCGGCGGCCAGCTGGACCAGCATGCACGGCGACGCGACGGGTTCGGCAAAGAAGCAATGCACGTGCTCGCCGAACAGCGCCTTGAGGCCATACGCGATGCCGCCCGGTGCGCCGCCGACCCCGCACGGGATATGGACGAAGAGCGGATGCGTCGCGTCCACGCGGCGGCCCGCGTTGGCGAGCTGCGCGGCGAGATGCCGGGCGCTGGCCGCGTAGCCGAGGAACAGCATCAGCGAGCCTTCGTCGTCGACGAAGTGGCTGCGTGGCTGATCGCGTGCCTGCGAGCGTCCGGCCGCGACGGCTTGCGCATAGTCGCCATCATGTTCGATCACGCGAACGCCGCGCTTTCTCAGGCGCGCCTTCTTCCACGGCTTCGCGTCGGTCGACATGTGCACGACCGATTCGAACCCGAGCGCGGCGGCCATCACGCCGATGCTCAGGCCGAGATTGCCGGTGCTGCCGACGATGACGGTGTGCGCGGCAAACAGGTCGCGTGCGGCGGCCGATGCGAGGTTCCGCCGGTCGCCCGCGGGGTTGAGCAACCCGTGTTCGATCGCGATCGACTCCGCGAGTGCGAGCACTTCATGAAAGCCGCCGCGCGCCTTGATCGAACCGGCGATCGGCAACGCGTCGTCGCGCTTGATGAACCAGGCGCCGTGTGCGTCTGCCGGGAGCGACAACATGCGCTGCAGGTTGTCCGCCGGCATCAGCGGCGATTCGATTTTTCCCGCGCTCGCCGCGAGTTCGGGAAACAGCTCGGCCATCAGCGGTTCGCCGCGCGCCAGCCGCGCTTCGGCCATCGCAATGGCGCTGAGCCCCGGCGCGTCGTGCGGCAACGGACTGCCGGCATGGGGATTCAGCCACAGCAGCGGGTGGCGGAATTGCAGTCTGGCTAATAGGTCGGCGGGCTGGAGCGCGATGGTCATGGGTCGATCTTGTGCTGGATAAACGTTAGGCATGGCCGGAATGCTACGATCCGGGACGCCTGCGCGAAAGCGCCGATTTCTAATGAATCCATTAGCCTGACTGATATCTATGCGACTCGACGGTTCGATCCTGGGTGCGTTGCTCTGCTTTGAAACGGCCGGCCGGTTGCTGAGCTTCACGAAGACGGCACAGGCGTTCAACCTGACGCAAAGCGCCGTGAGCCAGCAGATCCGGAATCTGGAGGACCGGCTCGGCTATCCGCTGTTCGTGCGCCAGGCGCGCGGACTGAAGCTGACCGAGAAGGGCGAAATCCTGCTCGAGACGATGTCGAGCGCGTTCGTCGACATCAATCGCACGCTTCAGGCGCTTGGCATGTCGGATGCCCCGCTACAGGTCAGCTGCCTGCCGTCGCTCGCGCTGCAGTGGCTGATGCCGCGCCTGTCCGAATTTCACCGGCAACAGCCGAACGTGCCGGTTCGCGTGAAGGCCGAGTTTCAGGTGCTGGATCGGCAGGCCATGGAGACCGACGACATCGATGTGGCGGTGCGCTACGACCCGGTGCAATACGATCGGCTGCATGCCGAGGCCATCCTCGACGAAATCCTGTTTCCGGTCGCCACGCCGGCGTATCTGGCGCAGCATCCGGCCTTTGCCAGCGGAGAGTCGCTGGACGGCGTCGTCCTGCTGCACGACGCCGCGCCGTGGGGCGGCGCGCCCGAGTTCGTGGAGTGGCGCACGTGGCTGGAGGAAGTCCGTCCGGCGTGGGCGGCCGATCTTGACGGCCCGCAGTTCAATTTCTCCAGCCTGGCAATCACGGCCGCGTTGAACCATCAGGGTGTCGCGATGGGGCGCGCCGCGCTCGTGCATGACGAGATTGCGAGCGGGCGGCTCGTGGATGTCTTCGGCAGGCACGTGCGTGCGCCGGCGCGCTACGTGCTGTTGTCACGCCATCCCGACGATCCGCGTACCGAGGCGTTTTCGGACTGGCTCAAGGCCGAGTGCGCGCGCTTCGATGCAGCGCGTTCACGTTTGCTTTCGAACGGAAGCAAATGCGGGTAGCTGACGCTGTCGGGTAGCTGAATCGGAGTGCGAAGGAGTCGGGTGACGAATGCGGATGCAAACTACAGTTTCCCGTTCGTCTCCATACGGATGGCTTGCGCGTGGACGGGGCCGGCAAGCGTTACTTGAGCTGCCAGATGCCCCAGACGGCGATCAACAGGCCGAGGCCCAATCCGCAGCCGAGCAATACGTAGGTTTCCATGTGATGCCTCTGAAAGCGTGGCAGCGCCGATGCGGGCATCAGCGAGCGAGCAGCCAAGTCGGTGACGTATCGTTCGGCCCGTCGGGCGGGGCGATACGCCGGGTCCGCGAATACTACGCTTCGCAGCTTTCAGAACGCATGCGCGATCGATGGCTTTACGCCATCTCCTGGTTCTTGCCGGTGTGCGCGTGGTTCATCTGGGTAACGTGCGATCCACCGTGCCGGAACACGCCCGATTTCCAGATCATCTGCGATGCCGCGACGAGCACGAACAGCAGCACGACCCTCCTGAAGAGGCGGGGCGACATCTTGTCCCGCAGCGGGCGAACGAGCCACATGCCGGCAATCGCGGGCAGGCTGGCTACCGCCGAGATCGCGAGGTCGGCGCCGCTCGCGTGCGCGGCGCCGCTGAACGTCGTGATCAGCGTGACGATCGACACCACGAGGATGATCGCGATCTGCTTCGTGAAGACGCGTCCGGTTGCACCGGACGAAATCAGGTAGGTGGCGAGCAGCGGGCCGGGAACCGACGCGATGCTTTCCATCAGCGCCGCACCGAAGCCGAGTGCGAAGCCGACGGGCTTCTGCCATGCGTCGGGCAGGTTGAGTTTCGGCGCGGCGAGCATCAGCGCCGCGGCCACGATCAGCAGCGCGCCGGACGCGGCCTGCGCGTGGCCCGGATTGAGCGACAGCAGGATCGCCACGCCGACGATATTGCCGATCACGGTGCCCGCGATCGGCGCGGCGATCTTGCGTGCCGTTGCCAGCAACTGGCCGCCTTCCAGCGCCTGCGGGATGTTGCCGAGGATGATCGGCATCGACAGCAGCAGCACCGCATGCCGGATCGGCAGGAACTGGCTGAGTATCGGCATCGCGATCAGCGGCACGCCGATGCCGGTGATCCCCTTGGCCATGCCGCCCAGCAGCAGCGCAACGGCGATACCGGCCAGATCGAACGCGCTGAGCCCCTGCAGGCTGGAGACCAGTACACCTTCAGTCAGATTGAAATGCATCATGGAGTGGCATGTCGCGGCATATCCGGCAGCGAGCGCTGTCGATGGCGCACGTGGCGGTCGCGTGTGTCTTGCACGCATTTGTTCTGGATCGGCTTGAACCGGAGTCGATCGCCTGGCGCCGCGCCGTTGTGCGGCCGGGGCCGCAGGCAATCGATCTGCGGGTCGAGGATGCATCTTACCCGAGCGTTGCGAAGGACATTCGGCGCTGGCCGTGACGCGTCATGGGTCGCATCGATGTGATCATTTCCGCGGTTCAATATAATTCATGATGGTTTGTCATCTCATGTACTCGATTCATATCGTTGAACAAGGAGGCGTCGATGACGCTCGCCCAGTTGCAGGCCCTGGCGGCCGTGGTCGAACTCGGCTCGCTCACGGCTGCGGCTGATCGGTTGAGCCGCAGTCAATCCGCGATCAGTCATGCATTGACCGAGCTGGAAGACCTGACGGAGGTCAAGCTGCTGTGGCGCGATCGGCAGCCGGTCGTTTTGACGGCGGCGGGCGAACGACTGTGGCCGTACGTCCAGAACGTGGTGCGGGAAGCACAGCTGTTGCGCCAGCAGTTCAGCCTGTCGCGCGGCAAGCTCGAAGGGAAGCTGGTGGTCGCGTCGTTGCCGAGCGTGTCGCTGGCGTTCGTCGTGCCTGCGCTCGAGGCGTTGAAGGAAATGCACCAGGGCGTGTCGGCGGTGCTGCTCGAAGGCACGGACAGCGAAGTCGAAGGGTGGATCGACGACGGTACGGCCGATGTCGGCGTGGTGGCCGGCACGAAGACGTTCGCACACAATCTGCCGCTGCTCGACGAGGACTTTGTCGCGGTGGCGGCCGACGGCATGTTCGCCGGCCGCAAGAGCGTGTCGGCAAAGCTGTTGTCCGCTGCGCCGTTCATCTTCTCGAAGGCAGGGTGCGGGCCGGTGATCGCGGATTACTTCGCGCGCAGCGGGGTGCCGCTGCGGGCCGCGTTCAACGTGGTCGAGATGCGGACCATTCTGTCGATGGCCGAGGCCGGGATGGGTGTGTCGATCGTGCCGCGCATCACGCTCACGTACACGCCGTTCGGCGGCCACGTACTGGCGCTGTCGCCCAGGCTGCATCGCTCGGTGCGGTTGTCGTGGAATACGGCCGGCAACGCGGTCGCAGAGGAGTTCGTGCGGCTCGTCGACGCGCAACGCGCGAAGGCGGCGAAGGCGGTCAACACGCGCGCGAGAAAGACCAGGTAACGAACGGCTTCGGCGATGAACAGCGCTCATGGGCGACTTGAAGTTTATTCAAGTCGATGACAGTCGAGATGCAATACATTGTTCGAACCCGCCCCTGACCGCTTCGTCCCGAAGGAGATTGCCGTGCCGACGGTGCCCACCTTGCTTACTTTCGGACTCGTGTCGCTCGGTATGGTGCTGACACCCGGGCCGAACATGATCTACCTGGTGTCACGCTCGATCTGCCAGGGCCGCCGTGCCGGGCTGGTGTCGCTCGGCGGCGTCGCGCTGGGGTTCGTGTTCTACATGGTGTGCGCGGCGCTGGGCATCACCGCGCTGGTGATGGCCGTGCCGTATGCGTACGACGCGCTGCGTTTCGCCGGTGCGCTTTATCTGGCGTTCCTGGCGTGGCAGGCGCTGAAACCGGGCGGTCGCTCGGCGTTCCAGGTCAGGCAGTTGCCGCACGACAGCCGTGCCAGGCTGTTCACGATGGGCTTCGTCACGAACCTCGCGAATCCGAAGATCGCGGTGATGTATCTGTCGCTTCTGCCGCAGTTCATTTCGCCGGGGCACGGCAGCGTGCTCGCGCAATCGCTGGCGCTCGGCTGCGTGCAGATCGCTGTGAGTGTCAGCGTGAATGCGCTGATTGCCTGCATGGCAGGCGGCATCGCGGGCTTTCTGGCGGGGCGGCCGGTCTGGGCGTCGGCCCAGCGCTGGTTGATGGGCACGGTGCTGGCCGGGCTGGCCGTGCGTATCGCATTCGAGTCGCGCTAGCGCGAGTGGTTGACGTTCCGCAGGACCGCCGGGGGCTTTCAAGCGGCATTGCGACGAAAGCGCCCGGCATCGTCAGCCCTGGCAGTTGCCCTGCGCTTCGTTGCCGACCCGGACGGGCGCGGCTTTTTCACGGCGCCGGCTGCGCGTCGCGAGCCAGCACAGAATCGACCCGCCGCAAACCATCGATGCGCCTTGCCAGAATTCGATCGACAGCGGCGCGTGCAGCAGCGTCGCGGCGAGCAGGGCGGCGAGCACTGGCGTGAAGTACGACGCGCCGACGATGACGGTCACGTTGCCGTGCATGATGCCGGTGTTCCAGGCCGCATAGCCGAAGCCCAGCGCCGACGCCGCCAGCACGATGTAGATGACCGCATGCAGGCTGAACGTCATGCCGCCGCCGCCTTCGATCGCGAACTTGATCCAGAGCGCCAGCGCCACCAGCATGAAGAACGGCGTGACGCCGTTCTTGCCGTTGGCGAGGCGTGCCGTCACCGTGCAATAGCCGGCCCAGATCAGCGCGCCGAAGAACGCGAGGCCGTAGCTCAGCGGATTGTCCGCGACGTTGTGCAGCATGCCGGCCGGGTCGAGCCCCTGGTCGCCGCCGAGCACCCGGCAGATCCCGAGCATCGACAGCAGGACGCCGGGCACGACCAGCAGGTTGGCGCGCTGCTTGTTGAACACGATCGCGGCGACCAGCGTGAAGCTCGGCCACAGATAGTTGACCATCGCGACTTCGATCGCCTGCTGGCCGTTGCTGGCATAGCCGATCGACAGCGACAGGCACAGCTCGTACGCGACGAACAGCAGCCCGCCCCAGAGCAGATACTTTTTCGGGAATTTGCTGAGATCGGGGAAGCCGATCGTAAGCAGCAGAAGCACGGATGCCACCGTATAGATCATCGCGGCGCCGCCGGTCGCGCCGAGGCTTTCGCTCACGCCACGAACCAGGGCGACCACGGAGGCCCACAACAACACCGCGCCGAGCCCGGCGAGCGTGGCCTTATTCTTGCGCTTCATGCTTCCTGCTTCCTGCCTGTTTCAACATTCAAATTCGAATTCGGATGAGTCGGTTCCACCTGCATGAGCCACGCGCGCATTCGGCATGCGGGACGGCCATTGCGGACGGAAGCGCGTAGTTTAACGGGGTGACGGAGATCGAGCAGCGGCGTCGGCGGTGATCAGCCCGGCGCTTGAGGCCGATTCGGGAGCCTGGACGTCACGCGGCAACCGGTCACGCGTCGTCGATGTGCCAGGCCGTGCCGATTGCCGACAACGCGCGGCCGATCGAGTCGAGCATCGCGTCCCGCGTCGGCCCGAGCGTCGTGACGAGGAAGAAGCCGTCTTCTTCAGTCGACAGGCCGATTAGCGGCCAGTTGCCAGAGGCGTCACGGACTTCAAGTTGTTGCCGGACGGGATCGATGTCAATGTCGTCATGCGCTTGCCGCAACGCATTCCCGATTGCATCGAATGCGTCGGCCGATGGGATCGTTTGGATGCGGTATTCGAAACTCATTTTCATGGGCCGGTTGGCGAGGCGGGCAGTCTAACGCGTGCCATGGGGCAACGCCCCGCCATGGGCGTGTGACAGGCGCTTACACGCCGTCGCGTTATAGTCATGCAGCCGTCGTCGCATGCGTCGAATCCCATGAGACGAACCAGAAGATCCATGTTGAATCGCTCAATGCTCGTCATTTCAGTCGCCGACTTCGCCGCGCTTTCTGGCGTCGCGCGTGCCGAAGCGCCATACGTCTAGACAAGCGAGGTCGCGCGCTGCCCTCGGATTGCTTCCCGCGACGTGCCGTATCAGGCGAGTGCTCGCCGGGCCGTGCGAAGCGGAGAGGTGACGGTCGGAGGCGTCGTGTTGCCGGACGGGACGGTGTCGGACGTGACGCTGCTGGAGGGCAGCGGGCACGCGGAACTCGACGCCATGGTGACTGCGGCGTTCACGCGCATTCACTGTACCGCCGACGAAGGCGCACGCCCGATTTGCATGAAGGAGAAGGTCACGTTCTCGCTGATGTAGCGAGCCGCCCGTATCGAGCTATCAGAGAGGGAAGCCATGAAAGAAGTGCCGTATTTCGCGCAATGGGAATCGTCGCATCTGGTTTCGCGGTTCGTGTCTCGCGAGCTGCGCTCGGAGGACGACCCGTTGTGGCATCGCTCCGGCGCGAGCACGCCGGAAGAATATGCGCAATGGAGCCCGAACATCTGCGGCATCGCGTGCCTGAAGATGCTGCTCGCGTACCGCTCGAACACGATCGTGCCGTTGCTCGAACTGATACGCGAAGCCGTCGGGTTCGGCGTCTATCGGCCCGAGCTCGGCGACACCGGCAAGCGCCTGCATTACCGGCCCTTCGTGCACTGGGTGCGCGAGCGGTACGGGATCGATGGCGATGTCGTGGAAGGGATCGATTCGGCCGCGCTCGAGCCGAAGCTGCGGGATGGCCACATGCTGATGGCATCGGTTCATCCCGGCATCCGGCACGACGGGTTCGAACCGCCGTCGCGCGGCGGGCATATGGTGCTCGTGTTCGGCGCGAACCGCGACACCGGCGACTGGCTGTTCCACAACCCGTCCGGGTTCGACGCGCGCACGCAGCAGAACGTGGCGATGCCGCGCGCGACGTTCGACCGCTATTTCGCGAACCGCGGCATCCTGATCGCCCCATAACGTTGCGTAGGCAACGAACCGTGCAGGCGAAGCATCAGGCGCCCGCCGCAACGGGCGCCCGCCCGATCACCGCTCGTTGCGCTTCTTGCTCAGTTCGATCGTCTCGAACAGCACGTAGTCGGTGGTCGGGTGCTGGTCGGCGCCCGGCGCGTGGTAGTAGCGCATCGTGATCGTCGTGTGGCCGCCCGGCTTGCCCGGGTCGTGGTCGAACACCGCGATCCCGTAACCCGTGCCCGTATCGCGGCGCGCGGACCAGATCGCATCCTCGAGCGCATCGGCCGGCGCGCGCACGAACGTATTCGGCGCCGTGCCCGGCACCGGCCGGTTCGGCTTCGTGAACACCTTCGCCCGCGCAAAGCCAGTCGCCGGGTTCTCGCCGTACACGTCGAGCGGCGCACTGGTACCGCCGCCGCCGAGGATCAGGTGGATCGTGCCGTGGCTCGTGTCGAACTTCGTGCGGTCCGGGTCGTTCGAGCCGACCGGACGCGGCTGCAGCGTCTCGACGACTTCGCCGGTCGTCGCATCGACACCCGCGCGGTGATTGCAGCCGCGCACCGGGTAGCTGCGCTCGTAGTCGTGATCGTGGCCGCACAGCACGAGGTCGACGCCGTAACGGTCGAACAGCGGCAGCCATGCTTCGCGAATGCCCTTGTCGGAACCGTTGCCCGTCTTCGACGAGCTGAGCGCGTCCTGGTGCATCTGCACGACGATCCAGTCGATGTCGTCGTCATGCGCGGCATGACGCAGCGTGTGTTCGAGCCAGCGCGTCTGCTCGCCGTTGCTGTAGCCGCGCACGTAGAACGACGTGCCGGGCTCGATCGGCGGGTGGCCCGTGCTCGCGGCCGGCACGAGCGGCGCGGGGCCGCCGACGAACGCGGCGGCGTCCTGGTACACGACATCGTCCGCATCGAGCGAGACGAACAGCACCGAGCTCACGCGGAAGCTGTACCAGCGGCCCTGGAAGCGCGTGCCGTTCTCCGGCAGCGTATAGCGCGCGAGATATGAGTCAAGCCCCTGCGGGCCGTTGTTGAACTCGATCTCGTGATTGCCCGGGCACGGCATCCACGGACGATTGGCGGCCGACGTCTGGTTGTTGTTGCCGAAATCGCGCCACACCTCGGGCTGATGCGCGGGGTTCAGATTCGCGTAGCAGAGGTCGCCGTTCAGCAGGTGGAACAGCGGCTGGAACTGCTCGACGGCCTGCACTGCGAAGCGGCTCTGCGGCGACGACAGCACCCATGCGCCGTTCGGCGTCGCGAGATCGCCGTAGCTCGTGAAGCGGAACGGTGCGCGGCCGCGCGGCGCGGTCGAGAAATTCGCGGAAAACGGCTGCGCGGCGTTGCTGTCGTTGTCGGCCGTGATCTCGTAGCGGTAGCGCGTGTTCGGCTTCAGCCCGTGCACGCGTGCGTGGTACGCGAATACCGTTTCGCCGTTCAGGCCGTCGGTGTACACGCGCTGGACGCCGTGCACGGTGCGCGCCGGCTCGCCGTCGGCGACGATGCGCGCGCGCGGATTGACGGCCGACGCGAGCGAGGCCCACGAGATCACGACTTCCGACGTCGGGTCGTTGCCCCACGTCAGGTGGACCTGTTCGGGCGTGCCGTCCGGGTTCGACGCGGCGGCCCTGGCTGCCGCGAGGCCACCGGCGGCGGTGGCGAGGCCGGATACGCCGGCGAATTTCAGGAAGCCGCGACGCGAGACGGACGCGGCCGGCTCGTTCGGCTGGATCGGGGAGTTGTCCTGGTTCGACATGGTCGGTGTTTTCGTGGGTGGAGACGCGAGATGTGGAACCGCCTGGCCGTGCGCGAGCATGGCCAGTGCGTGAGCCGGAAACGAGCGGGATCCCGGTGCGAGACATTGTCGAAGGGCAGTTTTGCCGGGTTGTGACAGCAGGGCAACCCCACGCGCGTGTCGGCACATGTCCGAGTGTGCGTATCACGGCATCCGGCCCGCGCAGGCGCGCATCCGGTTCGACCGAAATTTATTTGCAGACACCGCGACGGATTCCGTTCGCCCGCGCCGTTTAACGCATGAACGGCCGCTTCCGGTCGATACCCGCTACTTCGGAGTCTTACATGAAGCTTTCCATTCCATTGCGGTTCGCCGCGGCATGCGTGGCCGCGCTGGCGGCGTCGGCTGTCTTCGCGCAGGCCGTCATCGTCGCGCCTTACGCGCCGCCGGCGCCTCGCGTCGAAGTGGTGCCGGCGCCGCGCGCGGGCTATGTGTGGGACCAGGGCCACTGGCACTGGCGGCAGGGCCGCTACGTGTGGATTCCGGGCCACTGGCAAGTGGTGCGCGTCGGCTATCACTGGGTGCCGGGCCACTGGGCCGCGCGTGGTCCGGCGTGGCGCTGGGTGCCGGGTCACTGGGCCTGATGCGCATGCCGCCGCACGGCACGCGGTGCTGGCGCGGTGGCGCTTTCCCGCAACGTCATGAGGCGCAGCCATGCCTTTTCGAACCGTGGTGATACTCGCGGCCGCAGCTGTCGTGCTGGCCGGCTGTGTCGTGGTGCCGGCGCGTCCGGTCTATTACCGGCCCGCGCCGGTCGTCGTATATTGAGCACGCCGGCCGCCGCTCGCGCAAACGGGCGGCCGGCACCCGATCGACCCGGTCGCCATGCAGCCTGAAACGGATGCCGATGAAACGGACCTTGCCGAGGCCGTGCGCGATGCGCGCGGCGATCACGAACCGCCAGTGCGGCGGGGCCGGGTAATGGCGCGGCGCATGCAAGGAGAGCACGACGATGAGCTTCAGTCTGCCGGCGGGCGCATCGACGATCGCGCCGCGGCACAGACGCGCGATGCGCTGGAGCGCCCCGCGTTGAGCGACGGCGATCCGGACGCAGCCCTGGTCGCACGGGTCGGCGCGCGCGACGCGTCGGCCGTGCGCATGCTCGTCGCGCGCAAGCTGCCGCGACTGCTCGCACTCGCGACGCGCATGCTCGGCGACCGCACGGAAGCCGAGGACGTCGCACAGGAGACGTTCTTGCGGATCTGGAAACAGGCACCGGGCTGGCGCGAAGGCGAGGCACGGTTCGACACGTGGCTGCATCGCGTCGTGCTGAATCTGTGCTACGACCGCTTGCGCGGCCGCCGCGAGGAACCGGTCGACGTGTTGCCCGACGTGGCCGATCCGCAACCGGAGCCGGCCACGCGCGCGGAGGCCCGCTCGCGCGACGCGCGCGTGCGGCAGGCGCTCGCGGCGCTGCCGGCGCGGCAGCGCGAAGCGCTCGTGCTCCAGTACTATCAGGAAATGTCGAACGTGGAGGCGGCCAACCTGATGGGCATTACCGTCGACGCGCTGGAAAGCCTGCTTGCACGTGCGCGGCGAAACTTGCGCGCGCAACTGGCGGGCGACTCACCTAGCGAGGACATCCGATGACACCCGAACGATTTCGTACCATCGTCGCCGCGTACGGCTCGGATGCGCGGCGCTGGCCGGACGGCGAGCGCGCGGCCGCCGAGGCATGGGCGCGCGCGCATCCGGGCGACGCATTGGCCGCGCTGGACGAGGCCGCCGAACTCGATGCGTGGCTCGCCAACGATACGGTCGCACCGCCCGCGCCGGCGCTCGTCGAGCGCATCGTCGCGACGGCACCCGCGGCGCGGCGCGCGCGGCGGCGGCGGGGCACCGTGTGGTGGTCGGGCGCGGCATTCGCGGGCGTGGGCCTGGCCGGCGCGCTCGCGGGTGCGGTGGCCGTGTCGATGCTGATGCTCGGCAGCGTGCCGCCTGCGCATGAGCCGGGCTATCTGACTACGACGTTCGGTGGGCCGAGCGTGGACTGGAGTGATGAATGAGTGAGCGTGGCTGGAAATTCGTCCTCGTCGGTTCGGTCGTGCTGAACGTATTCATGCTCGGCGCGATCGGCGGCGGGGCGTATCAGTGGTTTTCGACGCATCGCGACCTGCGGGCGGCGGGAGCACCTGCGTCGCACACCGCATTGCGTTTCGCCGCGGACGAATTGCCGGACGCGCGCCAGCAGGAATTCGTTGCAGCGCTGAAGGCGGCGCGCAAGGACGGCCGCGATTTCGCGCGGGAGGGGCGCGACGATCGGATCACCGTGCTGGACCTGCTCGCCGCGCCGCAACTCGATCGCACGGCGATCGACGCGGCGCTCGACCGCACGCGTGCGGCCGATACCGCGCTGCGTGCGCAGGTCGAGCGCAGCGTCGTCGATTTCGCGGCGACGCTCACGCCGGACGAGCGCGCGAAGTTCGTCGACGGGTTGCGGCGTAGCGGGAACTGGCGGCTGCCGCCGAAGTGGCAGAAGAAGCAAGGGGACGCGGCGAGCAAGTAAGCCAACGCCGCGCGGGCAACCTGCGGCGGCGTGCCTTTTCAGTGGTGCGCAACGCGTACGCGGAAGGTGGGTCGGCAATGCCTGCAGGCTGAACTTCGGCAACGGATCGCAAGGGGCAACCGCGACTTCGCTGCGCGGCGCGCACGTTCAGCGTGCAAGCATCCACGCGGAGATCGCGTCGACCACGCCGCTCTCCAGACCATTGAAGCCGTGATAGGCAGACGCCTCGCACGGACCGCCCTGGGACCTGCCGCCCGACACGATCATCAGTTCGGCCTTCGGAGACTGCTCCAGCTTCTTCAGCAGCGTATCCGTTTCGGATACCGGACAATGTTTGCAGCCGTCATTCTGGTGGTGAACGACGAGCACCGGAATCGTGAGGCTGGCCAGGTTCATGTCCGTCACCGCGGTACCGCCTTGCTCTTCGCGGAGGATGGTGGACGTCAGCACGAGACCGTCGGGCCCGCCGCCGCCGGCCAGCGCAATCGCAATGGCGGCGGCGGACTGGGTGCCGCGGCTCGTCCCGACCAGCCAGACAGGTACATGGAGTTGCTCCTTCAACCACGCAATCACGGCGCGTGCGTCGTCGGCGTGTTCCTTCGAGAGTCGAAAGCCGTCGAGGTAGGGCGCGGATTGCCGGTCGCTCGGCGCATCGATGACCGCGACCGCGATGCCGTCATTCACGAATATCTGCCGGCTGCGGACGAGAAAATTGCCTGCGCCCCATCCGAACCGGCCGGACGATTCCAGTTGCAGCCCGCCATGTCCGCCGGCATAGAGAATGGCCGCGGCCTTCGGCGCGTCCGGCGCGATGAAGAGAAACCGCTGAGTCACGCCGGGGCGCGTCGGAATATCGACGACCTTGGGCGGGTTCTGCGCATGGGCCGCATAGCCGTGCAGTGTCAGCGCGATGGCAAGCAGCCACGCACGGGTCGAGCGCGGGGGCGGACGCATCGAACCGAAGCAAGGAAACCGCGCACGCAAGCTGAAGGGAAGAGGGGGCATCATAGTGGTGGCCGGTGCATTCCGCAGCGGCAGGCCGGAATGCGGCAGCTTCTCCTGGTCAATGAAGTGGCGCCACGTCGACGCGAGGTGTGCCGAGCCGTGGTTGCCCGAGCGCTCGTCTTCGTTCCGACGCGCGGCGTTCAATGCGATTCGACGAACTGAATGATTTCTCCGTTGTCGCGCTTGAGATAGCGGTCGTCGCCCTTCACGCGAACGTCGTTGCGCGAGTACGGGATCTTGCGGCCCTTGCTGCAGACCTTGCCAACCTCGGCGTTCCAGTCGCCGTGATCGGCGAACCTCCGGCTCGACGTGAAATCGTAGTCGCTGCCATTGCCGTACTGGACATGCCACTGGGTACCGTCCGCCAGTTCGATGTCGCATGCCTTGCCCGCGGACGTTGCTGGATATCCGATGCAGCAGGCGTGGTGGAACCGTCGGGAAAGGCCGATTGATCGGCGAAAGCGATAGCGGGAGCCGGCAGCGGGATGGCGAGCACCTTGGTCATGATGGGTCTCCGGTTGTACCGATTTTTACTCGCGGGCGAGACGACGAGACTGCCGTGACGCGGGGGCGATACGCTTTCTCGAGTCTGGCGTTGGTTCAGGGAAGCGCAAATGCCCAGCCGGCCCAATGCGGAGGCATGGTGCAGTTCCCGGGATTCCTGTGACGATTGCCCGGGTGTGATACGGGCCGGCCACGCTCATCCGTTCAGGATGCCGGTTCGATCCCGTGGCGTTTCATCACGGACTTCACCTTCTCCGGATCCGGTGGGCCGTCCGCGACCAACACCCCGGCCATCTCGCGGAAATAGTCGGGCCCGATGTTGGCGGGCGTAAACACCACGAGCGCACGAACGGGGACATTGCCCGGATTGGAGAAGTGATGAACGCTGCCGCGGGGCGAGAAGCAATGATCGCCCGCGTTCAGCACGCGTACGCTGTCGTCGACCCGGTAGGTCAGCGAACCCTCCACGATGCGGATCGTTTCGTCGACGTCGACATGGCGATGCGGCGGCGGGACTTTCGAGAACGGCTGGACGATCATTTCCGCCATTGCCATATGGCCGGCGGTGTCCGTGCCATCGACCAGGAACTGCATCGACAGCGAGCCAATGGTGATCAGTTCGTGACGTGTCAAATTCATCGCGAAACTCCGTCGGGTCAGGGCAAATCGTCATTCGGGCCTGCTGTATCGGCACCGGGATGCGGTGTGCACCGGATCATGCTCTATCTCGCCCATGACAAACGCAGGCACGGGTGTGGCGCGTGCCGCAGAAGCCGGGTCACGTTCGTCGACGAGCAACGGCTGGCTGCCGCGATGACGCCGCAGAGCGCAATCGTGGATCAGCGGCATAGCCCTCACGCGTCATTGCATGGCGCACGCAACCCGCGCCCGGGTGCTCTCGGAATTGTGGCAACGCCGAATGGCCATATCAATGCTCCATTTGCCTACCGGCCGTGTTTCCGGACGATCGACTGCCGGAACAACGCAAGCATCCGGTTCTCCTTCGGGCGTTAAGCACCTCATGAAAACCGGGTTGCTGAGCGTTGATAGGGCCCGACGGTCGAACGTGTCCTTCTCCGCAGTCAACAGTTCGACGCATCGCCAGTGAATGGCTGTCTTCTGAAAGCCAGTAGCAAGCCGCACGTTCCGGGACCATCACGGAGAAATATTCATGTTTCCGCCGACGGATTTTCCGCCGACCGACGTTAAACACGGGTACGCATCGCGAGAACCCCGTCATGGACCACCCGAACGACATCACACCGGCCGCCATCGCGCTGAACCGTTTCGGTCTCGGCGCGCGGGCCGACGAAGCGCCGCCGGCGGACCCGAAGGCAGCGCTCGTCGCGCAATTCGACCGCTACGACGCGCGGCCGGCCGCGTGGGCCGGCGAGCCCGACGCGGTCGCGCTCGCGACACGCTTCGCGAACGCACGCAATGCGATGACGGCCAACGATTCCGCGACTAAGCGCGCGACCGAGCAGTCGATCCGGCGTGACGGCAACGACACGTATCGCAGCGCCGTCGTCGCGCGGCTGAACAGCGCGCTGATCACGCCTGCGCCGTTCGTCGAGCGTCTCGTGCATTTCTGGGCGAACCATTTCGCGGTATCGGTCGACAAGGGGCCGGTGGCGGCCTATGCGGGCGCGTTCGAACGCGACGCGATCCGCCCGCACGTGCTCGGCCGTTTCGAGGACATGCTGGTTGCCGTCGAACAGCATCCCGCGATGCAGCTCTTTCTCGACCAGGCGCGCTCGGTCGGCCCCGACAGCCCGGCCGCGCTGCGTGCCGAAGCACGCAATCCGTCGGCCAGGCGCGGGCTCAACGAGAATCTCGCGCGCGAAATCATGGAACTGCACACGCTCGGCGTACGGACGGGATACACGCAGGCCGACGTGACGGAATTCGCGCGAGCGCTGACCGGCTGGAGCATCGCCGGCGGACGCGGCCCGCAGCCCGGCGATGCGGCGCCCGGTGCGTTCGTGTTTCGCCCGAAACTGCACGAGCCCGGTGTGCGGACCGTGATGGGGCGCAGCTACGACCAGCCCGGCGAAGCGCAGGCGCGCGCGATCCTGCACGACCTCGCGCATTCGGAGGCGACCGGCCGGCATATCGCGTTCCAGCTGGCCCGTCATTTCGTCGCCGACAATCCGCCGCCCGCGCTGACCGACCGGCTCGCCCGTGCGTTCGATGCGAGCGGCGGCGATTTGCCGACCGTCTATCGCGCGCTCGTCGATGCGCCCGATGCGTGGTCGCCGGTCAACCGCAAGTTCAAGACGCCGTGGGAGTGGGCCGTGTCGTCGCTGCGCGGGCTGGGCTGGCACGACACGGGCGACCTGAAGGCCGCGCCGCTGCTCGCGCAGCTCGGCCAGCCGGTGTGGCGGCCCGGCTCGCCGGCCGGTTACGACGACGTTGCCGCGAGCTGGGCCGCGCCCGACGCGCTCGTGCGCCGCGTCGAACTCGCGCAGCGGCTGGCCGCGCGCACGGGCGACCGGCTCGACCCGCGCACGCTCGGCAACACGCTGCTCGCCGGATCGTTGAGTGCGCCGACGGCGACCGCGCTGTCGCGCGCCGAAAGCGCGACCACGTCGCTCGCGCTGTTGCTCGTCTCACCCGATTTCCAACGGAGATGACCATGGCACTGTCCCGCCGAAAATTCCTGAGCGTGGCGGCCGCCGGCGCAGGCGCGATCCTCGTCGCGCCACGGATCGTGTTCGCGAACGTCGAGACCGATCGGCGCTTCGTGTTCGTGATCCAGCGCGGCGCGGCCGACGGCCTGAACATCGTCGTTCCGTATGCCGAGCCCGCGTATGCGTCGCTGCGCGGCCCGCTGGCGATCGACACGTCGGCCGCGACGCGGCTCGACGGCACGTTTGCGCTGCATCCGTCGCTCGTGCAGACCGCGCAGTTGTACCGCGACGGCCAGGCACTGTTCGTTCATGCGATTGCATCGCCGTATCGCGACCGCTCGCATTTCGACGGCCAGAACGTGCTCGAGACGGGGGGACGCGCGCCGTACCAGGTGAAGGACGGGTGGCTGAACCGGCTCGCCGCGCTGCTGCCGGCCACGCGCGAAAGCGCGATCGCGTTCGCGCCGACCGTGCCGCTCGCGTTGCGCGGCACCGTGCAGGCTGCGTCGTACGCGCCGTCCGGTTTGCCGGCCGCGCCGGACGACCTGCTCGCACGCGTGTCGGCGCTCTACGAGGCCGATGCACAGCTCGGCCCGTTGTGGCAGTCGGCGATGGACGCGCGCGGCCTCGCCGGCGATGCGCATGCGCGGCAGGATCCGGCGGGCGTCGGCAAGCTCGCCGCGACGTTCCTCGCGCGCGACGACGGCCCGCGCATCGCGATGATCGAGACGGGCGGCTGGGACACGCACAGCGCGCAGAACGCACGGCTCGCGAATCAGCTGAAAGCGCTCGACACGATGCTCGCCGCGTTGCGCGACGGCCTCGGGCCCGCGTGGCAGCAAACCACGGTGCTGGTCGCAACCGAGTTCGGTCGCACGGCGGCCGCGAACGGCACGGGCGGCACCGATCACGGGCAGGCATCCGTCGCGATGCTGGCGGGCGGCGCGGTCGCGGGCGGCCGCGTGATCGCCGACTGGCCGGGGTTGCGGCCGGGCTACCTGTACGAAGGGCGCGACCTGAAACCGACCGCGTCGCTCGACGCGTTGATCTCGGGCGCCGCCGCCGACAGCCTGCGGCTCGATCCGCGCCGTACCGCGTCCGCGCTGTTTGCGGAAAGCGGTACGACGCGGCCGATGAGCGGGCTGATTCGCGGAACCGCGTGACGCGCGACGTTGCCGCTTCCGCAATGAATCCATTCACTACACAAAAGGGAGAATCCAGGATGATCAAGATCCGATCCGTTTCGCTCGCCATGCTGGTGACGGCCAGTGCGGCGCTGATGTCCGCGTGCGTGGTCGAACCCGTGCGGCCGCCGCAGCCGGCGCCCGTCGTGGAGGTACCGACGCCGATGCCTGCACCGGGCTATCGCTGGGCGAAAGGGCATTACCGGTGGGCCGGCAATCACTGGGCGTGGGTGCCCGGGCATTGGGTGGGCGTGTACTGACCACGCGAGGCGTGACGTAGCGTGTGGCGAGGGCGCCGGGATGCGGAGCAGCGTATTGAAATGCGACGCGCGTTGACCTAATCTGCCGGGTTCCGGCGACGGGCGTGCCCGCTCGCCCGTCACGGCTGGCCGATCCCTGGCCGCCGTCTTCTTCGTTACGGCACCCACATGAAAGCATGGCTCGTTGCGTTGGCCGTCGCGGCCGGCATGACCGGCGCGCACGCCGCGTCGTTCAACTGCGCGAAAGCATCCACGTTCGTGGAGCGCGAAATCTGCGCCAATCCGACGTTGTCGCGTCTCGACGATGCGCTCAACGCGGATTACCAGCACATGCTCTACGACTTCGGCAACTATCCGGTCGAGGATCCGCCCGAGTACGAGCAGTTCATGGCGACGCAGAGGGCGTGGCTGAAGGCGCGTAACCGCTGCACGACGACGCAGTGCCTGGTCGACAGTTACCGCAAGCGCATCAATGTGCTGTGCGGCCAGATCGATGTGCCGGAGAAGAGCGACCGCGCGAAATGCCGCAGCAATGGCGGCCTGGGCGGGCTCGAACTCGATCACTGAGCGCGGACACGTCGCGCGAGCCGGAATCCGTCAGGCGCGGTGCGCGCCTACCACCCGATCCGGTGCTTCTCCTCCGTCTCGCGATGCCGCCAGTCGTCGTCCGCGTGCAGGTACTGGCTCGTCGTTGTGAGCGACACGTGGCCGAGGTTGTCGCGCACGAGCCGCAGGTCGACGCGGCCGTCGGCCATGTGCGAGCCCGCGCTGTGGCGCAGCCAGTGCGCGGACGCCTGTTCGAGCACGCGCGCCTGCTGCTCGCCGGCTTCGCCGTTCGCACGCAGCCGGTCGGCCGCGTGCCGGAATACCTGCTTCACGATCCGGTGCAGCGCCGCGCGCGTGAGCGGCTTGCGCGCCTGGCCGACCGGCAGCACGAGCGGCGTGGCCTCGCCGTCGGACGGCAACGCGGGCAGGCCGTGCGCGCGCCGGTAGCGCGACAGCTCGGCCATCATTTCGTCGGTGGCCGGCACGAGCCGCTGCCGGCCGCCTTTGCCCGTCACGTCGAGCCACCAGCGGTCGCGCCCGTCCGCGTCGCGACGGCAGAAGAACTGGCCCATCGTCGTATCGGCCGCTTCGGTGATGCGCAGCCCGCCGAGATACAGCAGCGTGAACAGCCAGCGCGCGCGATCCGCATGAAAGCCCGCCCGCGCGTCGTCGCGCGGCATCGCGGCGATCGCGTCCTTGACCGACTGCCACAACGGCTGCCCGAGATGGCGCGTGACGCGCGGCGCGGGCCGGCGCTGCCGCTGCCGCGACAACGCGAGCGGATTGCCGGCCAGGTAGCCGGCCTGCACGAGCCACGAGAACATCACGTTCAGGATCACCAGCGCCTGCCGCTGGCTGGCCGCCGACAGCGGCCCGTAGAACGGCCGCCAGCGCGGATCGTCGCGCGGATGCTTGCGCCCGCCGTTCGCGCACCACAGCTCGGCGGGCGCAGGTGCGAGCAGGAACTGGCGGTAGACGACCAGGTCTTCGTGCGTGAGCGACGACAGCGGCTTGCCGCACGCGATCACGGCCCACAGCAGCAGGCGTTCGGCTTCCTTGCGGTAGTTCTGGAACGTGGTCGGCGTATCGACGAAGCGGGCGAGCCACGCGCGCACCGCGTCCAGGTCGTTGGTCGCGGCAATCTGCGGATGAGTGCTGCTCGAGCGATTGGTGCCCGTGCGTCCGTCGAGCGCGGCCGGCACGGTCAGCGCATCGATCGGCAGCGGGCGCAACGCGGTGTCGGACGGAACGGGTGCGGTCATGCGGAGCGGGGGGCGCTGCGCGGATCGTACGCAGGGAGCCGGGCGGACGAACGCAGCGCGATCAGGCATATCGGGAAGCGCCGATGGTACACGATCGCCGCACGACGAACCTGCCGGCAACGATCGCTTCACTCAGCCGGCGGCACGCGGTTCGGCAACGTCCCGACGAACATCGCCTGTCGCGTGATGCCGATCAGCGAAAGAACCGCTGCATGGGCGACCCGCTGGCGGCGATGAACGCGGGCGAGCCCACTCACCGTAACGTGATGATTCGCAAGCGACATCCGGCGAACGATGGGCAGATCGATGGCTGTAAGCTGTTTGTGAACTTTCTCGTCGCACCGATCGTCTAATCGGCCCTCCAACGCTTCCAGAGGAACACCCGATGATTCGCCCATCCAGAATGCTGCTCGGCGCGGCCGTCATTGCCGGTAGCACGCTCCTCGCCGGATGCCAGACCGACGCGGTCGCCACGGCGCCGAACACGGTGCGCCCGGCCGACAGCAAGCCGGTGACCAAGACCGTGTATGTCGCGCCGCAATCCGCGCGCTGCACGGGCGTCGCGCCGATGGAGTGCCTGCAGGTGCGCAACGGCCCGAACGAGCCGTGGAGCCTGTGGTACGCCGGCATCGAAGGCTTCGCGTATCAGCCCGGCTACCTGTACACACTCGAAATCGATGAATACCACGTTGCGCTGCCGCCGGCCGACGGCTCGTCGATCCGCTGGGTGCTCAAGCGTGTCGTCGAGCGCCGCCAGGTGAACTGACGGCCGCGCTCACGCGGACGGGCGCGCGGCCGCGCTGGCCGGCGGCGCGGCCGTATCGATCCGCCGGAACACGATGGACGACAGCAGTGTCACCACGCCCATGCACGTGAACGACAGCATGAACCCGTGCGCCATCGAGCCCCAATAGTCGGCAAACAGGTTGACGAGGCCGCCGCCGATCGACACGCCGAGCCCCATCGCCAGCATCTGCATCATCGTGAACAGGCTGTTGCCGCTGCCGGCGTCGGCATGCGACAGTCCCTTCAACGTCACGCCGTTCATCGCCGCGAACTGCATCGAGTTCGCCGCGCCGAACACGATCAGCAGCGCGCCTTCCAGTAGCGGCGCGGGCCGCGCCGACACCAGCGCGAACCCCGCGATCGCGCACCCGACGATTCCCGTATTCACGACCAGGAACGCCGCGTAGCCGAAACGCTTCACGAGCGGCGCGATCCAGCGTTTCGCGATGACGCCTGAAATCGCGGCCGGCAGCATCATCAGCCCCGACTGCAGCGGCGTATAGCCGAGCTGCACCTGCATCAGCAGCGGCAGCATGAACGGCACGGAGCTGGTGCCGATCCGGCACAGCAGGTTGCCGAGCAGGCCCGAGCCGAAGTTCGGCTCGCGGAACAGCCCGAGCCGGAACAGCGGCTGCGCACGCCGTCGCGCGTGCGGCAGGTACGCAAGCGCGCTCGCCAGCCCGACCACGGCGAGCCCGGCCGCCCACGCGGCGCGATGCGCGGGCATCGGCGGGTCGATTGCGAGCGACAGCGCGATCATCGCGACCGACAGCAGCGCACAGCCGACGAAGTCGAACGGCGGCGGCTGTTGCGCCTGGTCGTGCGGCAGGTAGCGCTGCACGGCGACGAAGCCGACCACGCCGACCGGCACGTTGACGATGAACACCCAGTGCCACGAAATCGCCTGCGTGAGCCAGCCGCCGAGCGTCGGCCCGACGATCGGCCCCAGCTGGCCGGCGATCGACACGAACGCGATCGCCGCGACGTACTGTTCGCCCGGCACGCGGCGCAGCACGGCGAGCCGGCCGATCGGCAGCAGCATCGAGCCGCCGATGCCCTGCAGCGCGCGCGCGGCGACGAGCTGGCCGAGCGTATGCGACGCCGCGCAGCCGATCGATGCCAGCACGAACACGAGAATCGCGAGCGAGAACACGCGGCGCGTGCCGAACCGGTCGGCGAGCCAGCCGGACGCCGGCGTGAGCATCGCCATCGTCAGCGTATAGACGACCACGACGGGTTGCATCGCGAGCGGCGACGCATGCAGGCTTTGTGCGATCGAAGGCAGCGCGGTGTTGACGATCGTCGTGTCGAGCGACTGCATGAAGAATGCAGCGGCGACGATCCAGAGCAGCGCGGCGTGTGTGGGTTCCCGGGACATGGCGAAATCGGTGGCGCAAAGGCCGGCGCGGGTGGCGCCTTCACGCGGTTGCGCGCGGCGCCTGCCGGTCTCCAAGCGCACGATGGTACCGATTCCGATGGTCATCGGGAAGCCGCCTTAAGACGTTGACTGTCATCGGCAATGCCGATGACAATGCACCATGCTCAATCCCGTCTGGCTCAACACGTTCGCGACCGTCACGAACTGCCGCAGCTTCACCGAAGCAGGCCGGCAGCTCGGGCTCAACCAGTCGAGCGTCAGCGAACATATCCGTCGTCTCGAAGAGAGCGTCGGCCGGCGGCTGTTCGTGCGCGACACGCATTCGATCGCGATGACGGCCGACGGCGAGGCGCTGCTCGTGCATGCGAACGTGATCCTGCAGGCGCTGAACCGCGCGGAATCGCAATTCCGCAAGCCGAGGCTCAAAGGGCGGGTGCGCCTTGGCGCGCCGGACGACCTCGCGCTCGTCGCGTTGCCGGACGTGCTCGCCGGGTTTCGCGCCGCGCATCCGGACGTCGCGCTGGAGATCACCACCGGGATGACGAGCCGGCTCTACGAAGGGCTGGACGCGGGCGCGCTCGACCTGATGATCGGCAAGCGGCGGCTCGGCGAGCGGCGCGGCACGCCGCTCTTGCGCACGCGGCTCGAATGGGTCGCGCGGCCCGGCACCATCGTCGATCCGGAGCGGCCGCTGCCGCTCGTGCTGGTCGCCGAGCCGAGCGTGACGCGCGCGATCGTCCTGAACGCGCTCGCGGAGAAGGGGATCGGCTGGGAAGTCGTGTGTTCGAGCGGCAGCCAGCCGGGCTGCATCGCGGCCGCGCGCGCGGGGCTCGGCCTGACCGCGACGTCGCACTATCTGTCGACGCGCGGGCTCGCGCCGCTGGTCAACGGCGACGCGCTGCCCGTGCTGCCCGACATCGAATTCATCGCGCTGGCCGCGAAGCGGCTCAGCCAGCCGGCGCGCACGCTGCTCGAATTGCTCGAAGCGAGCGACCTGAGCACGCCGGGCGCGGACGCCTAGCGGGCTCGCCGCGCACGAGGCGCCCGTATCCGGCGCCCGCGCGGCGTGCCGTCATGCGGCCCGTTTCTGCGAAATCACGAGCAATGCGCCGTTCTTGTCCTCCAGCACCGCGCGGTATTCGTGCGGCCCGGCCTGCACGGGCACGCGCACCGACGCGCCGGCCTTTACCACGCGCGCCATCGCCGCATACAGGTCGTCGTCCTCGTCGACGCGCAGCGTGAGCGCCGCGCGCTCGACGATCTGCTCGTCGCCCGCGACCAGCGCGATCGTCAGCGGGCCGCCGTCGAGCGCGCAATAGCGGTCGCCGTCGCGAAACTTCACGTTCAGGCCCAGCCCGTCGACGAACAGCGGCAGCGCCGTGTCGATGTCGTCGACCGGATACAGCAGCATCGATACCTTCATTCCCGCTCTCCCTTGTTGTTGGTCGGCGCGCGCCACGCGCCACGCGCCCGCCGTTCGATGCTAGCGCGCCGGTCGCGCGCTCACGCAGTCCGATCGGATGACGGTGAAACCCCTCTGTCCCCGCCGGCGCGCCCGTACTCCGAACAGACGATGCCCGCGCCCGTCCGCGCGCCGACACTCCCATTCGTGGACCGTCGCGCTTCGTCCGTATCGTGCGGGCGGGCTGTACGACTCCGACTCGTCCAACAACCATGGAGACGCACGCAATGAAGTTTTCCCTCATCTACGAAGCCCAGACCACCGACGCATCGCGCGAGGGCGACCACCGGGTGTTCAAGGAGACGGTCGAACAGGCGCTGCTCGCCGAGCAGGTCGGCTTCGACACGATCTGGTGCGTGGAGCACACGTCGCTGACCAACTATGCGCACATGAGCGCGCCGGAAACCTTCCTTGCGTACCTGGCCGGCCGCACGACGCGCATCGGCCTGGGCCACGGCGTCGTGTGCCTGCCGCCGGCGATGAACCACCCGATCAAGGTCGCGGAGCGCGTCGCGCTGCTCGACATCCTGTCCGGCGGCCGCGTGCATTTCGGCGTCGGCAAGGGCGGCAGCCAGCAGGAAGCCGGCGCGTTCGGCTACGACCTCAACGAACTGCAGCCGATGATCGACGAATCCATGTACCTCGTGCCGAAGATGTTCGTGCAGGACGAAATCGAGCACGACGGCAAGTACATCAAGATTCCGAAGCGTCCGATCCACCCGAAGCCGTTCCAGGATCCGCATCCGCCGATGTACCTCGCGTGTACCAACACCGACGCGCTGCTGCGCGCCGGCCAGCGCGGGATGGGCGCGCTGGTGCTCGGCTTCGGCGGCCCCGACGAAGTCGCGAAGAAGAACGCCGTGTACCGCGAAGCGTGGGCGAACCGCAAGCCGGAAGACCAGGTCGGCTTCCGCCCGACCCAGCACCTCGCGGCGCTCTGCCCGACGGTCGTGATGGCCGACGGCCAGGCCGCCCGCAAGATCGGCATCCGCGGCCAGCGCTACTTCATGGAATCGCTCGCGTACTGGTACACGGGCGGCGAGCGTCCGGACCCGGCGAAGTGGGGCGACGACCTCGTGCAGGCCGATACCGGCGAGATGGTGATCCGCTCGCGCTTCGCATCGGAGGAAGTCGTCGTGAACTTCGCCGATCCGGCGCTCGCGATGATGAACCCGAACCACGCGTACGGCACGGTGGACGACTGCATCGGCTATGTCGGCCGCCTGCAGGAAGCCGGCGTCGACGAAGTGCTGTTCCTGTGCCAGATGGGCACCGTGCCGCACGACGCGCAGATGGAGACCATCCGCAACATCGGCGAACACGTGATCCCGTTCTTCAACCGCGAGAAGGAGCGCGCCTGCGCGTGATGCACCGGGCCGCGCCCGTCGTCCGGTCGGACGATGCGGTGCGGTCGCGCGAAGCCGACCATCGGTGGTGGCGAGCATCGCCCGCGGCCACGCCGCGCCGGACAACTTTGAACGAGAGCGGGGCCCGCGCCGCGGCGCATCACCCGCTTCACAGGAGACATTCGTGCATCGCGACAACGATTCGAACGCACTGGCCGCCACGCTGATCGCCCGGGCCGAGGCACTGGCGCCGACACTGGCCGGCCGCGCCGCGCAGGCGGACGCGCAGGGCCGCATCCCGGCCGAGACGATCGCCGACATGCAGGCCGCCGGCTTCTTCAAGGTGCTGCAGCCGAAGCGCTACGGTGGCTACGAGCTCGATCCGCAGGCGTTCTTCGATATCCAGATGGCGCTCGCGCGCGGCTGCATGTCGACCGCGTGGGTGTACGGCGTCGTCGGCGTGCACAACTGGCAGCTGGCGCTGTTCGACGCACGCGCGCAGCAGGACGTGTGGGGCGACGACCCGGCGACGCTGATCGCGTCGACCTACATGCCGGTGGGCCGCGTGACGCAGGTCGACGGCGGCTTCCGCCTGTCGGGCCACTGGAAGTTCTCGAGCGGCAGCGAACTGTGCGAATGGGTGTTCCTCGGCGCGCTGGTGCCGCCGGCCGACGCCGGCCAGCCGCCCGAATACCGCACCTTCCTGCTGCCGAAAGCCGACTACCGGATCCAGCAGGACTGGGACGTGCTCGGCCTGCGCGCGACGGGCAGCCACGACATCGTCGTCGTCGACGTGTTCGTGCCCGCGTACCGCACGCACAAGGCGATCGACGGGATGATGGGCACGAGCCCCGGCCTGGCCGTCAACGACGCGCCGCTGTTCAAGCTGCCGTTCGCGCAGATCTTCGTGCGCGCGGTGTGCACGTCGTGCATCGGTGCGCTGCAGGGCGCGCTCGACGATTTCACCGGGTATGCGGCGACGCGCGTGTCGGCCAACAGTGGTGCGAAGACGACCGACGATCCGGGCGCGCAGAACGCGTGTGCGAACGCAGCCGTCGCGATCGACGAGATGCAGGTGCTGCTCAAGCGCAATTTCGCGGAACTGATGGCGTCCGTCACCGGCGGCCCGGCCGTGTCGATCGAGCGCCGCGTGCATTTCCGCTACCAGTCCGCACAGGTCGCCGAGCGCTGCGCGCAGGCCGCGAACGCGCTGCTGCGCTACGCGGGCGGCAACGGCATCTATCACCGCAATCCGCTGGTGCGCCGCTTCCTCGACCTGCATGCAGCCCGCGCGCACTACGCGAACAACGTGGACCGCTTCGGCCAGAACCTCGGCGCCGTGATGCTCGGCCGCGAGAACACCGACTTCTTCATCTGACGAGGCCGCGATGAACGACCCGCAAGCACAGCAATACGAGTTCGACGTGGTGGTCGTCGGTTCGGGCGCGGGCGCGCTGCTCGCCGCGTGCCGCGCGGCCGACCGCGGCCTGTCCGTCGTCGTGATCGAGAAGTCGGCGCTGTACGGCGGCACGTCGGCCGTCTCCGGCGGCGGCATCTGGGTGCCGTGCAACCACCATATCGCCGAGCTCGGCGCGACCGATTCGCGCGAGGCCGCGCGCGGCTACATCGAAGCGTGCGTAGCCGGGGAATCGACGCCGGAGAAGATCGACACGTATCTCGACCGCGCGCCGGAGATGCTGCGCTACCTGGAATCGAAGACGCCGGTGCGTTACCAGTCGCTGCCGAAATACGCGGACTATTTCCAGAAGGTGCCGGGCGCGATGCCGGGCTACCGCGCGCTCGATCCGATGCCGTTCGACGGCGGGCTGCTCGGCGACGAACTCGACCGGCTGCGACCGGCGTCGCCCGGCACGCTGATCGGCGGGCGCGTGGCGGTGACGTCGAAGGAGGCGCACACGCTGTTCTCGCGCGGGCCCGGCTTCATGAAGCTCGCGATCGCGCAGTTCGGCCGCTACTGGCTCGATATCGGGATGCGCCGCCGCACGCGGCGCGACCGGCGCCTGACGCTCGGCAATGCGCTGATCGGCGGGCTGCGCCGTGCGCTGCTCGACCGCAACGTGCCCGTGTGGCTCGACACGCCGATGCGCGACCTGCTCGACGTGGACGGCCGCGTGACGGGCGTGCGCGCGCAGCGCTTCGGGCAGCCGGTGACGATTGTGGCGCGGCGTGGCGTGATCCTCGGCGCGGGCGGTTTCGAGCGTAACCAGCCGATGCGCGAGCGCTACCTGCCGCAGCCGACGCAGGCGCAGTGGAGCGCGACGCCGCCGGCCAACACCGGTGATGCGATCGCCGAAGGCCACCGGCTCGGCGGCGCGCTGGCGCTGATGGCGCACGTGTGGGGCGCGCCGACGGTCGCTGTCGCCGGCGAGGAGAAGCAGCGCGCGCTGTTCGTCGAACGCAACCTGCCGGGCTGCGTGATCGTGAACCGCCTCGGCAAGCGCTTCGTCAACGAAGCCGCACCGTATTCCGAATTCGTGCCGGCGATGTACCGCGACCATGCGCGCACTGGCGCAAGCGTGCCGGCCTGGATGGTGTTCGACGCGCGGTTTCGCCGCAAGTATCCGTGCGGGCCGATCATGCCGGCGTCGATGATGCCCGATTCACGGATTCCGGCCGCGTTCCGCGACGTGATCGTGAAGGCCGACACGATCGACGCGCTGGCCGCACGCATCGGCGTCGACGCGGCCGGCCTGCACGACACGCTGCGCGACATGGCGCGCTATGCGGCAACCGGGATCGACGAGGCGTTCGGCAAGGGCGACAACCTGTTCGACACGTACTACGGCGATCCGCGGAACAAGCCGAACCCGTGCCTCGGGGCGGTCGACCAGGCGCCGTTCTACGCGGTGCGGATCGACGCGGGCGACATCGGCACGAAGGGCGGGCTCGTCACCGACGTGCACGCCCGCGTGCTGCGCGCCGACGGCGAGCCGATCGACGGCCTGTACGCGATCGGCAACACCAGCGCATCGATGATGGGCGCGAGCTACCCCGGCGCGGGCTCGACGCTCGGTCCGGCGATGACCTTCGGGTATCTCGCCGCCGACCACCTGGCTGCTCGCGCAGCCGACGCCGGCGGCCGGCCCGCCCGGCCCTCCACGACTGAACTTGACGGAGTCCAATGATGAGCGATCTCACCCCCCATCCGCTGCGCACCGACATGCTGCTCGCGATGCGCCGCCTC
Source organism: Burkholderia sp. AU33423 (assembly GCF_002223135.1). Classification (NCBI taxonomy): domain Bacteria; kingdom Pseudomonadati; phylum Pseudomonadota; class Betaproteobacteria; order Burkholderiales; family Burkholderiaceae; genus Burkholderia; species Burkholderia sp. AU33423. The sequence continues at coordinate 1,816,948 of NZ_NKFH01000007.1, read as the reverse complement.
GCGCGCTCCGTCACGGTCATCAGCAGTGCGCACGACGGCCGGCGCTACTCGATGTCCGCGACGGCGGTCGATTCGCTGTCGACCGATCCGCCTTCGCTGCTGATCTGCATCAATCGCAGCGCGTCGCTGTATCCGCCGCTCGACGCGGGCGCCGGGTTCTGCGTGAACGTGTTGTCGGCGGCCCACGAAGGCATCGCGATCGACTGCAGCGGCCGCCTGAAGGGCGAGGCGCGCTTCACGACCGGCGACTGGCACACGTCGGCGCTCGGCGTCCCGTATCTGCGCGACGCACAGGCGAGCCTCGTGTGCGAGCAGGACGGCCGCTTCGAGTACGGCACGCATACGGTGTTCATCGGGCGCATCCGCGAGGTGCTGATGAGCGGCGACGTCGATCCGCTCGTCTATCTCGACGGCGCCTACACGGCGCCCGGCGCGCCGGTGGCCCGTGCGGCCGCGTGACGTGAGGAGCCGGCCATGAGCGATTCGCGCTTCCATCGGCTGACCGTGGCCGACGTGATTGCCGAAAGCGACGACGCGTGCTCGTTCGTGTTCGACGTGCCGGCCGCGTTGCGCGACGCATTCGCGTACCGGCCCGGTCAGTTCCTGACGCTGAACGTGCCGTGCGCGGACGCGACCGTCGCGCGCTGCTATTCGCTGTCGAGCGCGCCCGGCATCGACGCCGCGCCGAAGATCACCGTCAAGCGCGTGCGCGACGGCCGCGCGTCGAACTGGCTGTGCGACCGCGCGAAGGTGGGCGATGCGCTCGACGTGCTGCCGCCGGCCGGCGTGTTCACGCCGCGCACGCTCGACGGCGACCTGCTGCTGTTTGCGGGCGGCAGCGGCATCACGCCGGTGCTGTCGATCCTGAAATCGGCGCTCGTGCACGGACGCGGGATGCTGACGCTGATCTACGCGAACCGCGACGAACGTGCGGTGATTTTCCGCGCCGAGCTGCAGCAGCTTGCGCAGCGCCATCCGGGCCGCGTGCGCGTGATCCACTGGCTCGACAGCGTGCAGGGCATCCCGCAGCAGCGCCATCTCGAGGAACTCGCGCGGCCGTTCAGCCAGCAGGAGACGTTCATCTGCGGGCCCGCGCTGTTCATGGAGAACGCGCTGGCCGCGATGCTCGGCCTCGGGTTGCCGCGTTCGCGGGTTCATGTCGAGCGTTTTGCATCGCTGCCTGATGTACCGGCATCGGCACCGGCGGATACGACGGCGTCGAGCGTCGCAGCGGCGGCCTCGGCATCCGGCGATGGCGCGGCGATCGAAACGGTGCTCGACGGCGACGCGTTCGCGTTCGACAGCGCCCCCGGCGAGACGCTGCTCGACGCGATGCTGCGCGCGGGCGTGCCGGCGCCGAATTCCTGCCGGATGGGGCAATGCGGCGCGTGCATGTGCCGGATCGAGCGCGGCGAGGTCGCGCTCGACAGCAACCACGTGCTCGACGACGACGAGATCGCGGCCGGCTGGACGCTCGCCTGTTGCGCACGGCCCGCGAGCGACGCGCTGCGCGTGGTGTTTCCCGACTGAGCCGTCGCGCGCCGGCGGCGCGCACGGCCATCCTGATCTATGACGATGGACAACGAAATCCTGACCACGCCCGCGCTGATCGCCCGGGCAGCCGCGCGCTACGGCGCGCATCCGGCGATCGAGTTGGAGCATGGCCGGCTGACCTACGCGGAACTCGACGCGGCGCGCGTCGACGCGGCCCGCGCGCTGCTCGCGAGTGGCATCGCGGCGGGCGACCGCATCGCGGTATGGGCGCCGAACCTGCCGGAATGGATCGTCGCGGCGCTGGCGATCCACACCGTCGGCGCGATTCTCGTGCCGGTCAATACGCGGATGAAGGGGATGGAGGTGGGCGGCATCCTGCACGACGGCGGCGCGCGGCTGCTGTTCTGCTGCGGCACCTTCCTCGGCGAATCCTATCCGGCGATGCTCGCGCCGCACCGGCCCGCGACGCTCGAGCGCGTCGTCGTGTTCGACGGCGAGCCGCCTTCAGGCGCGTGCGACGAGACCTGGAACGCGTTCCTCGCACGCGGTGCCGAGGTGCCGCTGGCCGCGGTGCGCGAACGCGAGGCACGGGTCACGCCCGACACCGTGATGGACCTGATGTTCACGTCCGGCACGACGGGCCGCCCGAAGGGCGTGATGACCGCGCACGGCCAGAACTTGCGCGCCGCGCAGGCGTGGGCGGCGATCGCCGGCGTACGCGCCGACGACCGCTACCTGATCGTCAATCCGTTCTTCCACACGTTCGGCTACAAGGCCGGCTGGCTCGCCGCGCTGTCGAGCGGCGCGACCGTGCTGCCGCATCTCGTGTTCCAGCCGGCCGACGTGCTGCGGCGCGTCGCCGACGACCGCGTATCGGTGCTGCCCGGCCCGCCGACGCTGTACTACGCGCTGCTCGACGCACCCGATCGAACGACGCGCGACCTGTCGTCGCTGCGGATCGCGGTGACGGGCGCGGCGGCGATCGCGCCGAGCCTGATCGAGCGGATGCGCGCGGAGCTCGGCTTCGAGACGGTGCTGACCGGCTATGGGCTGACCGAATCGTGCGGCTTCGCGACGCTGTGCCGCCAGGGCGACGATGCGCAAACCGTTGCCTGTACATCGGGGCGCCCGATGCCGGACGTCGAATTGCGTATCGCGGGCCAAGGCGGTGAGCCGCTCGGGCCGGACGAGACCGGCGAAATCTGGGTGCGCGGCTACAACGTGATGCGCGGCTACTTCAACCAGCCGGACGCGACGCGCGAGACGGTCGATGCGGACGGCTGGCTGCATACGGGCGATCTCGGCTGCGTCGATGCGGACGGCAACCTGAAGATCACCGATCGCATCAAGGACATGTTCATCGTCGGCGGCTTCAACTGCTATCCGGCCGAGATCGAGCGGCTGCTCGCCGCGCATCCGGCGATCGCCCAGGTGGCGCTGGTCGGCGTGCCCGATACGCGGCTCGGCGAAGTCGGCCATGCGTATGTCGTGCTGCGGCCGGGCGCGCATGCCGACGCCGATGAACTGAACGACTGGGCGCGTCGCAACATGGCGAACTACAAGGTGCCGCGGTATTTCACGTTCGTCGAGCAACTGCCGACGAGCGCGGCCGGCAAGGTGCTGAAGTACCGCCTGCGGGCGGGAACCGAGGCGGCGGCCTGAGCGCCGCCGCGACACACGAACGGGATGAACGCATGAACGACAACGGGTTTCCGCAGGGCGCGGTGCTGGTGTTCGGCGGCAGCGGCGGGATCGGGCAGGGGATCGCGCTCGAGTTTGCGCGTGCCGGCGTGCCGGTCGCGGTGGGCTATCGGAGCAAGGCCGACGTGGCCGAACGCGTCGCGCGCGAGATTCGCGGCGAAGGCGTCGCGGCGACCACGCACTGCGTGGACGTGACCGATCCTGCCCAGGTCGACGCCGCGCTCGCGGCCGCGATCGACGCGCATGGCCGTGTGCATACGGTCGTCTGGGCGGCCGGTCCGTTCGTGAACCAGCGTCATATCGGCGACATGACGCACGACGACTGGCGCCGCGCGATTGACGTCGAGACGGTCGGCTTCTTCGTGACGGCGAAGGCTGCGTTGCCGCACTTCCGTGCGTCGGGCGGCGGATCGTTCGTGACGCTCGGCTCGGCCGGGCACCTGCGCTGGCCGGATCGCGACGGGCTGTCGGTCGCGCCGAAGGCGGCGAACGAGGCGCTGGTCAAGGGGCTGGCGCGCGAGGAGGGGCGTTACGACATTCGCGCGAATTCGATCCTGGTCGGCGTGATCGAGGCCGGGATGTTTCCGGTGCTGCTCGAACAGGGGCAGTTCGATCAGGCGTGGATTGACGAGACGCAGAAGATGCTCGCGCTCAAGCGCTGGGGGAAGGCGCACGATGTCGGGCGGGCGGCGGTGTTTCTGGCGTCGGACCGGGCCAATTACATCACCGGGCAGCAGTTGAGTGTGTCAGGCGGGTATGGGTTGTAGCACGGCCGACCGAACGCGAAGGGCTGGCCGCTCGTCGCGAGCGGCCTTTGCATTTCCGATTCGCCTGGCGGCCCTGCTACGGATGCTCGATGTGTTGCACGTTCGCAAGCACTTCCGGAGAGCGCTTTGCCGGTGTTTCCGGCCGGACTGAGGGAACGCTCACGGCATTGCACCCGCTTCGCTCGTCGCTGTTCCCCATGACCTTGTCGCGAAGCCGGATGTAGGGCTGCTCGACGAACTTGTATGTCAGATGCGCGAATACGAAATAGAAGCCGGCGAGCGTGACATACAGGATGAGTGTCGTGCGATGACTTTCGATTGACCATCCGTATTTTGCAAACATGCCGAGCACCAGTGTCAGCATGCAGATGTGTCCCAGGTAGAGGGAATACGAAATCCGGCTGGTCCAGTCGATGAAGCGATCGAGCAGACGACTGCCCGACGTGCGAATGGTCATCGCTGCGGGAAGCAACGCGGCGATGACGACGGACAACATCGGGTATGCCATGGTGCGGACGGTGGCGTTGGTGACGAGATAAGGCGCACCGCACGCGAAGTAGAGCGTCAGGGCGACAAATATCGGCAACGCAAATTTCCAGAGCGACGCAAGACGCGCAAACTGTTTCGGTCGTTCGATGCGGATATACGCAACGATTACCCCGATGAACAGGGAATCCAGTCGGCACAATACGATGGATCGAACATGACGATCGACATCCGATAGCGACTGGGCGTTCCAACCAAAAACGATCCTTGCGACAAGCGGGCCAGCGATGAACACGGCGCACGTTGCGAGCATCGCACGTCCGTTCGACTTCAGCATGCCTGCGGCGGCGAGAAATACGCACGGGAGCAACAGGTAGAACCATTCTTCGACGGCCAGGCTCCACGAGTGCTCGAAGAATGGTCCTATCGGCCACGCCAGATTCTGGAGAAAGAGGAAGAATGGCCAGGCGACGTCGAGGGATGCCGGGCCGTGGTAGTCGAAGCGCAGATAGACGAGCAGGAAGAAGGCATAGAGCGGGAGGGTGCGTGCCCAGCGGCGCTTCCAGAAATCAAGAACATCGCCAGGGGCCTTGAGCTTGCCCGCTTTCCGCGACCGGATCAGTACGCTGCCGATCAGGAACCCGCTCAGAACGTAAAAGATCTCTACGCCGATCGTCCCCTGGGCCGAGAAGTACCATCTCATCCATGCAGGCGGCGCCCCGTGCGCCACGGTATGGCTGGCGAGAACGAGGAGAACCGCGAGCGCGCGCAGTATATCCAGCCCGAATACGCGCTGATTATTGGGGGGCGGAGCGGACTTCGTCATCGATAACGTGGGTGGGTTGGACGCCGAAGTGTAAATCAAACCTGGCGGGCTGAAGCGCTGGGTCCCCGGAAGGAACTGCGATCTCATGACGATGCGGGTTCGCACCCGGATCGAACGCATGGCCGCATCCGGAAAACGTTGCCGGATCTGCACGACAGGCGGTAGTAATGCCTGATTGTGGTCGCCATGCCGCGATTCCGGCCGACCGGTTCGGACTGTCGAATTCAGGGGGAATTCGCGAGCGGTGAATCGTTCCGATGGGTGCGACTGAATTGAACAGCCGCACCCGCGTCGCCGATCAGAGTTTACGCATCACGCAACCGATATAGTCAGCGCGATCAGGGGAGAGCGTTTCGATAGTCGCCAGGCCCTCGATTTCGCGGCAGATACTAAACGTTTCGTTTCGATTCGAGATCAGGAAATCGCGCCCGTCGACGTGGAAGTTCCATTGGTGGAAGCCTTCCCAGTTCTCGTTCAGCGCCTCATTCGCCGCATGCTCGGTCGCAATGAAGCCACCGGGTTTCGTCACGGCGACCATCTGCCGAAACGCTTCGACCGGATTGTAGCTGTGGTCGAGCGTGTTTTTCGCATAGGTCAGGTCGAACGTGTTTGCCGGAAACATCGTGGTCAGGCATTCACTTTCGCACTGCCGGGTTTTGATGAGGGGAAGCCCTGCAGGGAAATCCAGGCGGCTGTACAGATCGCCCAGCGCATCGACGGCGGTGATGTCCAGCGGCATGCCGTTCATCTTCTTGCCCAGCACCGTCATCGGGCCGGCCCCCACGTCGAGGATCTTCGGATTCGGGATGCCGTTCAGCAGCTCGGCCATCCACGGATGTACTTCGGCGTCGGGGTTGATGCGGAACTGAAAATCTTCCGGCCACGCACCGCCCTTCGTATCCAACCACTTCGACCAGAATTCGATTTCGTTATCGATTCCGCTAGACCACTGCAGTTTTTGCATTGTGCCCGTCCAGAGGGTATGGACGGACGATTCTATCATCCGCGGGCAGGCTGTCATCGGTCGACGAAACTTCGGGCGATGCGGGAATCGGTGCGGTGTACTGATCGGCTGCGGCTCACACGACGGCCCTTTCGCGCGGCACGCGTGAACCGGCATCCGTATTCCCCCTGACTTGCCGGGCGCGCTTGCGTATCGGCCTCGCACGCGCTCTGTGCGAGGTCACACCCTTGCAACGTTTCTTCGATGCATGCGGCCATGTTCGATCGACGGTAACGGAGACGGACGTGCGCTAATGGCCGTCCGGCCTTGTTCGGCGTGCATCGCGATATCGATGCGTGTGCACACAATCGCGCGCTGCGGCGTCGCGTGCCGAATATCGATGCGTTCCTGAAACATTTCTCCCGATTTCGCCCCGCACGACGGCGAGCGTTTGGCTGCGACGCTTGCTGCGCGTGGATTGGCGAGGCATGGCACGTGCCTTGCGGTGGACCCGGTGCCGTCAGTGCAGACGAATCTCGCCAGAACGATCAGGGCATCGGCGGCATGTAACGACATCGAAACAAACGGGGAATCGGATCGGGCCGCGGCGCCGCGCATGTCGTATCGGTCATGCGCACGGGGCAACGCGTTCCCGATCCGTCGAACAGCAAGCGTGCTTGCAAGGTGTCGTGCCGGGGTTCGCATCACGCAGGGCGGCGCAGGTCGCATGCGTTGGCGAGGCGCGCCCGGCACATGTCGGGGGAGGCGCCCGTGAAAACGACGGTGAAACAATGGGCAGCGGTCGCGGTGACGTGCGCCGCGAGCATGCATGTACTCGCGCAGGAGATCTACCTGCAGGGCGGCACGCAGGGCGTCGGCATCGGTGCGGCCGTGAGCTTCAATTCGATGCTGGGTGCGCATGCGGACTTCAATGCGATCGATCTTTCGCATGACTTCACGGTGGCCGGCAATCGCTATCAGGACGACCTGAAGCTGCGCCAGGGCGGCCTGTACGCGGACATCTTTCCATGGCGAGGCAGCGGCTTCCGGGCGACGCTCGGCCTGCGTTTCAACGACGACGATCTCCGTGGCGTATCGGTGCCGACCAATGGCTCTTATGTGTTCGGCGGCAAGCGCTATCCGGCGATGCCGGGGATGAACGCGGTGGCGGAAGCGCGCTATCCGACCGTGATGCCGTACTTCGGGATCGGCTACGGGCACCGGCCGGCGTCGAAGGGGCTGGGGTTCGTTGCCGATCTTGGCGTGGCGTACGGGATACCGAAATGTTCGTACACGCTGTCGCCGGAACTGGCGGCCGCGGCCGGGCCGGCGAAGAGCCAGATCCTGGCGTCGAGCGGGCTGGATTCGCTGCGGCAGGTGATGTCGCGCTATCGGTGGTACCCGGTTTTGCAGATCGGGATTTCGTATCGGTTCTGATCGGTGGGCAGGTCACAGCGTGGCCGTGTGACGCTCGCGCTCGGGTTGTACCGGTCGGTGTGCCGGACGCGCGTTGCTGCGTTTCGCGATGAATGGATGCTCGATGTAGCGATAGGTCAGCAACGCGCAAAGTACCGCGACCAGCGCGCATCCAAGCGAGAGCAGCCAGCGTTGCAGGTCGTCCGCGGAACCGATCTGGAAAACGAACCGGTTGATCGCGTGGATCATCATGTACACGATCACCATGTGGATCATGTAGATGCTGAAGCTGGCCGTGCCGAGCAAGGCGAGCGGACGGGTCTTGAGCACGCCGTAGAACGTGTTCCCGCACGCGACGCACACGAATACGGGCAGCAGCGGCAGCACGCCCTCGATCGAATAGCGTTCGCCCGGGCTCGGGGCGACGGCAAGGATCAGCAACGCGACGGTGGCCGCCGATTTCGTGTCGAGCCGCGCGCGGATCGCGGGGTGCCGCGACACCTCGAATGCCACGGCGCCGAACGCGAACAGCAGCGCCATGCTGCCAGGCTGCCCGAACAGCGTCGCGCAGATCGTGACGATCGCGAGCGCGAACAGCTTGCGCCACGCATGCGTCGCGACGAACCACGCGAGAAACGGAACGACGGCGTAGAACCGCCATTCATATCCGAGCGTCCACCAGACGCCGCTCAGATAGCTGGTGCGTTGGGCGCCGTTGATCGGGAACGCGCCGAACCAGCCGAGCGACACGGTCTTGAGCACGTCGGCCAGCAACTGCGTCGGCGCATCCACGACGTTGCGGGGAAACCAGACCAGCGTGCAGACGACGATGACGGTCGCGTAAGCGAGATAGAGCGGGGCGACGCGCCGCACGCGCCCGACGAAGAAGGTCCGCACGTCGAGCGTGCCCTTGCACGCGCGTTCCCAGAACAGAAACCCGGTGACCATGAAGAACATCGCGACGGGAATCGTCCCGAGATTGCGCAGGAAGCCGGGGCTCGTGCCCCAGCTTCCGGTCGTGAGCAAACCCTGGTTGCACGCGAAGTGATGAAAGACGACGGAAGTGGCGAGGATGCCGCGGAATCCGTCCAGGTTGTGATAGCGCATCGACAGCGACTGGTCGACGGCGAACCGGTAGAACGGCGTTTGCCGCGCGACGAGCCACGCGATGATCGCCACGGCTGCGAGGCATGCCGGGAAGTAGAGTTTGTCGGGTGTCGGGGAAAAGAGGGTATCGAGAGAAGGCGTAACGAAGTCCACTGAAAGGCGTCTCGTGTCTTGATCGGGATTTCAGGCACGGATGATCCGCGTCGATGCAAGGTCTTCTGCGCGCTTTGCTCGGCGTTATGTCGCCGGTCTCATGGTTTCGATGGTATCAAACGATGCCGATGGCCGCTGCGCGGATGCGTGAGGGCCGGCTGCCCGTCGGAGACTGGCCATTCGGCTGTCTTTCACATCGCTTCGCCCCGGTTTACCTTGGGCGACAGCAGTTCGACGCGTCGGGCCAGCGGAGGGAGGTAGGCGGATTCATGCCGTCCGTGACCGAGGGCCAGCGCAGACATCGTCGTCCGTCCGTCATCAAGATGATAGCAATGCTTGCACTTCATCCTGTTGGCGCTATCATTGATAGCAAATCAGGACGGAGGGATTCATGGCAAATCTACTGGTGCGTAACGTGGATGACAGTATCGTTCAGAGCCTGCGCGAGCAGGCTGCGGCAAATGGCAGGAGTGCCGAGGCCGAACATCGGGCCATCCTGGCCGATGCGCTCGGCCGGCCGAAGCGAAAGACATTCGCGCAAGTGCTGATGAGCATGCCCGATGTCGGCGACGACGCGGATTTTCAACGTGTTCAGGATTCCGGCGAGGCGAGGCGTGTATTTGATTGATACGAATGTCATCAGCGAAATCAGGAAGGGCAAGCGAACCAACCGTGGCGTGCGGGCGTTCTTCACGCAGGCCGCGGCTGACGCGAGCCCGCTTTACCTGTCCGTCGTGACGGTTGCTGAACTTCGCCGCGGCGTCGATCTGATTCGTCATCGCGGCGATCATCCTCAAGCGTCGGCGCTCGAGGCCTGGATGGCGACCATCCTGTCCGGCTATGCGCCGAACATCCTGCCGGTCGACATCGAGATCAGCCAGATGTGGGGGCATTTGCGCGTGCCCGATCCGACGCACGAACTCGACAAGCTGATCGCGGCTACCGCGCTGATCAACGATCTCACGGTGGTCACACGCAATGTCGCGGATTTCGCCCGCACCGGCGTCAGGCTGCTGAACCCGTTCGACTGACCCTCGTTGCCGCGCTGCGGCAACCGTACCGGCTCACCGTCTCCTTCCGCAAGCACGGCCCGTCCCGCCGGGCTTCCACGCGCGCCCGCGCCACGCCGATTCCCCGCCGCCTCTCGTCCCAACAGACGATGTAACACCACCCCCGACCGGCCAGAATCCTTTCACGAACAACGGATTCTGAACCAGGAGGAGGCCGACATGATCGATGTCCGTGCGCTTGGCTATGTCGTCGTCGAGGCGACGCGCGTCGATGCGTGGCGCCGCTACGCGGAAGACGTGCTGGGCATGCAGGCGCTCGACGCGCCCGACGGCGCGCTGTACCTGAAGATGGACGAGCGCGATTTCCGCTACGTGATCGTTCCCGGCTCGACCGACCGCTATTTCGCGTCGGGCTGGGAGTTGCCCGACGGCGCCGCGTTCGACGCCGCACTGGCGGCACTGCAGCGTGCGGGCGTCGAGCCGGTGCGCGCGACCCGCGACGAGGCCGCGCTGCGCCGCGTGCAGGCGATGGCATGGTGCACCGACCCGTCCGGCAACCGCCACGAGCTGTACTGGGGCGCACGCTGCGACTTCCGCCGCTTCGTGTCGCCGCTGGGCGTCTCGCACTTCGTCACCGGCGACATGGGGCTCGGCCACGCGGTGCTGCCCGCGCCGCAGTTCGACGCGACCGACGCATTCGTGCGCGGCGTGCTCGGCTTCGAGCTGTCCGACATCTATCGCGTGAAGTTCACGGCCGATCCGGCGGAACCCGAGAAACGCATCCACTTCATGCACTGCCGCAACGCGCGCCATCACAGCCTCGCGCTGTTCGAGATGGTCGTGCCGTCGGGCTGCGTGCACGTGATGGCGGAAGTCGACTCGATGGACGAAGTGGGCCGCGCGCTCGACCGCGTGGCCGCGCACGACGTGAAGCTGTCCGCGACGCTCGGCCGGCACTGCAACGACCAAATGATCTCTTTCTACATGAAGACCCCCGGCGGCTTCGATCTCGAATACGGCTTCGGCGGCCTCACGGTCGACTGGTCGAAGCATGCGGTGTTCGAGGCCACGAAGGTGAGCCAGTGGGGCCACGATTTCAGCATCGGATACCGGTAAGCCAGCACGATGACGATGAAACCTCTCGACAAGACGATGTCCGCGCGCGACGTGGTCGCGCAACTCGCCGACGGCATGACGATCGGCATTGGCGGATGGGGCCCGCGGCGCAAGCCGATGGCGCTGGTACGCGAAATCGCGCGCTCGAACCTGAAGGACCTGACGATCGTCGCGTACGGCGGCGCCGATGTCGGCCTGCTGTGCGCTGCGGACAAGGTGCACAAGGTGGTGTTCGGCTTCGTGTCGCTCGACGTGATTCCGCTCGAACCGCATTTCCGCCGAGCCCGCGAGCAGGGCCGCGTCGATGTGCTCGAACTCGACGAAGGGATGCTGCAGCTCGGCCTGCGCGCGGCCGCCGCGCGCCTGCCGTTCCTGCCGACCCGCGCCGGGCTCGGCACCGCGCTGCTCGATCACGCGCCGCAACTGCGCACGGTGCGATCGCCGTATGACGACGGCGAGACGCTGCTCGCGATGCCCGCGATCGAACTCGACGTCGCGCTGCTGCACGTGAACGCGGCCGACCGGATGGGCAACACGCGCATCGACGGCCCCGATCCGTTCTTCGATGCGTGGATGGCGCGCGCTGCACGGCGTTGCTACGTGTCGGCGGAAGCGGTCGACGCATCGCTCGCGAGCGAAGACCTCGACGCCGCCAAACGCAATCCGTTCGAGCGCTCGCTCGTCACCGGCGTCGTGCATGCGCCGGGCGGTGCGCACCCGACGTCGTGCGGGCCGGCCTACGGCTGGGACCTGCCGCACCTGCGCGCGTACTGCGCCAGTGCGGAAGACGACGTGAAAACGACGGCGTACCTGCGCGACGTGGTCGGCCAGGACGAACGCCAGTACCTCGAAGGCGTCGGCGGCCTGTCGCACGTGACGACGCTGCCGTTGCCGATTCTGTAAAGGAGCGCCTGTGAGCGAATCTCTCGACCATTCCCTCGCGGAACTGATGATCGTCGCGTCCGCGCGACTCTGGCGCGACGACGGCGAAGTGCTGGCGACCGGCATCGGCACGGGCCCGCGGCTCGCGGCCGGCCTCGCGCGGCTCGCGTATAACAACGGGCTGATGCTGACCGACGGCGAAGCGTATCTCGTCGAGGAGCCGGTGCCGCTTGGGCCCCGCCCCGACGGCTATCGCGTGAAGGCGAGCGGCTGGATGACCTACGAACGCGTGTTCGACTGCCTGTGGCACGGCCGCCGCCATGCGCTCGTGATGCCGACACAGATCGACCGTTTCGGCCAGGCGAACATCTCGTGGCTCGGCGACGACTACGCGCGCCCGAAAACCCAGTTGCTCGGCGCGCGCGGCTTCCCCGGCAACACGACGAACCATGCGAACTCGTTCTTCGTCAGCGGCCACGGCAAGCGCACGTTCGTCGAGAGCGAAGTCGACATGGTGTGCACGGTCGGCTACAACCCGGCGCGCCGGCTGCCGGGGATGAAAACCTTCGTCGACCTGCGCAGCATCGTCACCGACCTGTGCGTGATGGATTTCGGCGGGCCCGACCACGCGATCCGCGTGCGTTCGCTGCATCCGGGCGTGAGCTTCGACGAAGTGCAGGACGCGACGGGCTTCCCGCTGGTCGCCGCACCCGACCTCGGCACGACGGCCGCGCCGAATGCGGAAGACCTGCGCATCGTCCGTGCGCTCGACCCGCACAACCTGCGCGCGACGATCGTGCGCAACAATCCGGCGCCGCGCCGGGGATGAGGTCCGACATGGAAGCGACCCAGGTGACCTTCGGCGACGGTGTCGTCGACTACGCGGTCGAGGATGGCATCGCGACGATCACGATGAACCGCCCGGAGTATCACAACGCGCAGAACTCGAAGATGACGTATGCGCTCGACGCGGCGTTCCGACGCGCGGCGCACGACGACGCGGTGAAGGCGATCGTGCTCGCGGGCGCCGGCAAGCATTTCTCGGCGGGCCACGACATCGGCACGCCGGGCCGCGACATCCACGAGTCGTTCGACCGCGCATCGCTGTGGTACGACCACGTCGACAAGGAAGGCGGCGAATTCCTCTATGCGCGCGAGCAGGAGGTATACCTCGGGATGTGCCGGCGCTGGCGCGACCTGCCGAAGCCGACGATCGCGATGGTGCAGGGCGCGTGCATCGCGGGCGGGCTGATGCTCGCGTGGGTGTGCGACCTGATCGTCGCGTCCGAGGATGCGTTCTTCGCCGATCCGGTCGTGCGGATGGGGATTCCGGGCGTCGAATACTTCGCGCATGCATACGAGCTGAACCCGCGCATCGCGAAGGAATTCCTGTTCCTCGGCGAGCGGATGCCGGCCGAGCGCGCGTACCAGATGGGGATGGTCAACCGTGTGGTGCCGCGCGAGCGGCTGCGCGATGCGACCTATGCGATCGCCGCGAAGATCGCGACGATGCCGCGCCTCGGGCTCACGCTGACCAAGCAGGCGCTGAACCACGTCGAGGAGCTGCAGGGCAAGCGCGCGGCGATGGATGCGGCGTTCGCATGGCATCACTTCGCGCATGCGCACAACGAGCTGGTGAGCGGCGACCGCCTCGGCGGCTACGACGCGCGCAGCATGGCCAGCTCGCAGCGCCAGCCGAACGGCGTGGACCGCGGCGACGCGCAGGCACCGGCACCGGTTGCCGTCAACGGAGCCGCCGCATGAGCACGACGCTGCATACGCCCTTGTGCGACCTGCTCGGCTGCCGTTACCCGATCGTGCAGACCGCGATGGGCTGGGTGGCCGATGCACGGCTCGTCGCGGCTACCGGCAACGCAGGCGGCTTCGGCTTCCTGGCCGGTGCGACGCTCGAACCCGAGCAGGTCGAGGCCGAGATCCTGAAAGTGAAGTCGCTGACGGACCAGCCGTTCGGCGTCAACTTCCACATGTTCCAGAAGAACGCGCAGCAGGTCGTCGAACTGGCGATCGAGCACCGGCTGCGCGCGGTGAGCTACGGCCGGGGGCCCGATGCGAAGACGATCCGCCGCTTCAAGGATGCCGGCATCGTCTGCATGCCGACCGTCGGCGCGCCGAAGCATGCGGCGAAAGCCGTCGAACTCGGCGCGGACATCGTGACGGTGCAGGGCGCGGAAGGGGGCGGCCACACGGGCTCGGTGCCGACCACGCTGTTGTTGCCGAAGGTGCTCGACGCGGTGCGCGTGCCGGTGGTCGCGGCCGGCGGCTTCTTCGACGGGCGCGGGCTGGCTGCCGCGCTCGCGTATGGCGCGGCCGGCATCGCGATGGGCACGCGCTTCCTGATGAGCGCCGAATCGCCGGTGCCGCGCGAGACGCTCGAGCGCTACGTCGCGGTCGGCGACCCGGCGCGCATCCGCGTGTCGGACGCGCTCGACGGGCTGCCGCAACGGATGATCGACAACCCGTATCTGCTGAAGCTCGAGCGCTTCGGTCCGCTGCGCCGCACGTGGTTCGCACTGAAGACCGCCGAAGCGTGGCGGCGCCAGAACGGGCTGAGCACGGGCGACATGCTCGGCCTCGCGCTCAAGGCGCTGCGCTCGCAGGACTACACCGCGAGCCAGACGCTGATGGCCGCGAATGCGCCGTTCCTGATCCAGCGCGCGATCGTCGAGGGCCGGCCGGATGAAGGCGTGCTGCCGAGCGGCCAGGCGGCCGCGATGATCGGCGCGATCGAATCGTGCGACGCGTTGATCGCACGGATCGTCGCGGAAGCCGGCGAGCGGCTCGACGCACTGGCCGCGCTGCGCGGCGCGCCGGCCGCACAGGCTGCGTGAAAACATAACAGGGAGGCTTTGGAGATGACAGCATCCAACCAACCGGCCGGCGCGATGCCGTTCCGGATCGATCGCGCCGACGGCATTGCCGAACTGGTGATCGCCCATCCGCCCGTGAACGCGCTCGACGCGCAGGGCTGGCATGCGCTCTCGCGTGCGCTCGACGCGCTCGGCGAGGACGACGACGTGCGTGTGATCGTCGTGCGCGGCGAAGGGCGCGGCTTCTGCGCGGGCGTCGACATCAAGGAACTGGCCGCGCATCCGGAGCGGATCGTGGCGGTCAACGCGGGCAATTACGAGACGTTCCGTGCGGTGCACCGCAACCCGAAGCCGGTGATCGCGGCCGTGCATGGCTTCGTGCTCGGCGGCGGGATCGGCATCTGCGGCGCGGCGGACATCGTCGTCGCGGCCGATTGCGCGCGCTTCGGCGTGCCCGAGATCGACCGTGGCGCGATGGGCGGTGGCGCGCACTTGCAGCGTCTGTTCGGCGTGCAGAAGGTGCGCGCGATGTACTTCACCGGCGACATGATCGATGCGGCCGAAGCGTACCGGCTCGGCGCGGTCGAGCAGGTCGTGACGCGCGACACGCTGCGCAACGCGGCGCTCGCGATCGCCCGCAAGATCGCGGAGAAGAGCCCGGCGATGGTGCGGCTCGCGAAGGAGGCGCTGAACGGCGTCGAGGATGGCGATCTCGAGGGCAAGTACCGCTGGGAGCAGGGCTTCACGCTGCAGGCATACATGACGAACGACTCGACGGAAGCGCGCGCCGCGTTCGTCGAGAAGCGCGATGCGCGTTTCGACGCGCAGGCAACCGTCGAGGAGGCACGCGCATGAACCTGACCTATACGCCGCAGCAGCAGGTGTTCCGCGCGGAGATCCGCGAATGGCTCGCCGCGCACGTGCCGCGCGAGCGGCTGCCGAGCTTCGACACCGAGGAAGGCTTCGCCGCGCACCGCGAATGGGAGCGCACGCTGCACTCGGGCCGCTGGAGCATGGTCACGTGGCCGCGCGAACTCGGCGGGCGCGGCTGCGACCTGATCGAGTGGTTGATCTTCGAGGAAGAGTACTGGCGTGCCGACGCGCCGATGCGCGTGAACCAGAACGGCATCTTCCTGCTCGGCCCGACGCTGATGGATTTCGGCACGGCGGAGCAGAAGGCACGCTTCCTGCCCGCGATGGCGGCCGGCGAGCACGTGTGGGCGCAGGGCTGGTCGGAGCCGAACGCGGGCTCCGACATGGCCGCGATCCGCACGACGGCCGCCCGCATCGGCGACGAATACGTGCTGAACGGCCAGAAGATCTGGTCGACGCGCGCGGTATGGGCCGACTGGCTGTTTGGCCTCTTCCGCAGCGATCCCGAATCGTCGCGCCACCACGGGCTCACGTTCCTGATGGTGCCGTTGTCCGCGCCGGGCATCACGGTGCGGCCGATCCGCCAGCTGAACGGGCAGACGGGTTTCGCGGAAATTTTCTTCGACGACGTGCGCGTGCCGGTCGAGAACCGGCTCGCGGCCGAAGGCACGGGCTGGCAGGTCGCGATGGCGACGGCCGGGTTCGAGCGCGGGCTGATGCTGCGTTCGCCGGCACGGTTCCAGCGCACTGCACAGGCGCTGCGCGACCTGTATCTCGCGCACCGTGACAGCGCCGACCGCGATCCGACGCTGCGCGAGCGCGTGGTGCAGGCGTGGATGGATGCGCAGGCCTATGCGCTGTCGACCTACGCGACCGCGAGCCGGCTGCTGAAGGGCGGCCATATCGGTGCGGAGTCGAGCACCAACAAGGTGTTCTGGTCGGAACTCGATTTGCGCATGCACCAGACCGCGCTCGACATCCTCGGCGCGCACGGCGAGGTCGTCCCGCAGACGGCCGCGCAGCACGCGACGCTCGGCCACTGGCTCGACGGCTTCCTGTTCGCGCAGGCCGGCACGATCTACGCGGGCACCAACGAGATCCAGCGCAACATCGTCGCCGAACGGATGCTCGGCATGCCGCGCGCGTAAGCGCGCCGGCGCCACCCTTACAGAACGGACATCGTATGGATTTCGTATTCGATGAAGACCAGGAAGCGCTCGCGGACAGCGTGAAGCGCCTGCTGATGACCGAGATGACGCCCGAGCTGATCCGCGAGCTGTGGGCCACGCCGACCGGGCGTTCGGACGACCTGTGGGCGCTGTTCGCGTCGCAGGGGCTGACCGCCGTGTCGGTGCCCGAGGCGCACGGCGGCCTCGGCCTGACCGAAGCGGAATGGGCGCTGCTCGCGCAGGCCTACGGCTATTTCGGCAGCCCCGAACCGTTGCTCGACACGGCGCTCGTGTCGGCCGGCGTGCTCGCGCGGCTGCCGGCGAGCGACTGGCGCGACGCGCTGCTGCGCGACATCGCCGAAGGGCGCGCGCGCGTCGCGCTCGTGCATCCGGTGAACCCATACGCGGCCGACGTGCATGTCGCGCAGACGCTGCTGTGCGAGCACCGCGGCGAGCTGCACCGCGTCGACCCGGCGCAGTGCGCGTGGCGCGCGGTCGACAGCGTCGACCCGTCGCGGCGGCTGTTCACGCTCGACTGGGAACCGTCGGCGGCCACCCGCATTGCGAGCGCCGACGAGGCCGCGCCGCTGCTGAACCGCGCGCTCGACCACGGCGCGTTCGCGGTCGCCGCGCAACTGCTCGGCCTCACGCAGCGCGTGCTCGACGTCGCGATCGACTACAGCGCGCAGCGCAAGCAGTTCGGCAAGGCGATCGGCTCGTACCAGGCACTCAAGCACCTGCTCGCCGATGTCGCGATCCGCTACGAGTTCGCACGGCCGGTGGTCGCGCGCGCCGCACAGGCGATCGCCGACGATCACCCGCAGCGCGCGGTGTTCGTGTCGCACGCGAAGCTCGCGGCGACGTCGGCCGCGCAGCTCGCCGCACGCCACTCGATGCAGGTGCACGGTGCGATCGGCTACACGTGGGAGCTCGACCTGCAGATCTTCATGAAACGCATCTGGGCGCTCTCCGGCAGCTGGGGCGACAGCGCGTTCCACAAGGCCCGCGTGGCCGACGCGATCCTCGGCGACGCGTTGCCGATCGGCCCCGCGCAGACCTTCGACCTCGAGGAATTGAACTGATGAAACAAGCCTATATCGTCGACGCGCTGCGCACGCCGACCGGCCGCCGCAAGGGCGGGCTCGCGCACGTGCACGCGGCGGACCTCGGCGGCTTCGTGCTGAAGACGCTGGTCGAGCGCAACGCGATTCCCGCCGATGAATACGACGACGTGGTGTTCGGCTGCGTCGATACGATCGGCCCGCTCGCAGGCAACATCGCGCGCACCTGCTGGCTCGCGGCCGGGCTGCCGCTGCAGGTGCCGGGCGTGACGGTCGACCGCCAGTGCGGGTCGTCGCAGCAGGCCGTGCACTTCGCCGCGCAAGCCGTGATGAGCGGCGTGCAGGACGTGGTGGTGGCCGGCGGCGTGCAGACGATGACGCAGATCCCGATCTCGTCCGCGATGACCTGCGCCGCGCCGCTCGGCTTCAACGACCCGTTCTCGGGCAGCACCGGCTGGCGCGCGCGCTTCGGCGATGCGCCGGTGTCGCAGTTCGTCGCCGCACAGCGGATCGCCGATCACTGGAACCTGTCGCGCGACGCGATGGAGCGCTATGCGCTCGAAAGCCACCGCCGCGCGGTGGCGGCGATCGAGGCCGGGCATTTCAAGCGGGAAATCGTGCCGCTCGAAGGCGTGATGCACGACGAAACGCCGCGCCCCGACACGTCGCTGGAAAAGATGGCGACGCTCGAACCGCTGACGCCGGGCGGCTCGCTGACGGCTGCCGTCGCGAGCCAGACCTGCGATGCGGCCGCCGCGCTGCTGATCGTGTCGGAGGATACGTTGAAGCGCTACAACCTCACGCCGCGCGCACGCATCCATCACCTGAGCGTGCTCGGGGACGATCCGCTGTGGATGCTCACCGCGCCGATTCCGGCGACGAAGGCTGCGCTAAAGAAGAGCGGCCTCGACTGGTCGCAGATCGACGTCGTCGAGATGAACGAGGCGTTCGCATCGGTCGCGCAGGCATGGCTCGCCGACACGCGGTTCCCGCACGAAAAGACCAACCCGAACGGCGGCGGCATCGCGCTTGGCCATCCGCTCGGCGCGACCGGCGCACGGTTGATGACGACGCTGCTGCACGAACTGGAACGCACGGGCGGCCGCTACGGGCTGCAGACGATGTGCGAAGGCGGCGGTCTCGCGAACGTCACGATCATCGAGCGCCTGTGAGCGCGTCACCTTCACGATCCACGAGGCACAAGCATGGGAATCTGTAACGGACGCACCGTCATCATCACCGGCGCGGGCGGCGGGCTCGGGCGCGAATACGCGCTGGCGTTCGCGGCCGAAGGCGCGTCGGTCGTCGTCAACGACATCCGGCACGATGCCGCGCAAGCGGTCGTCGACGCGATCGCGCAACGCGGTGGCCGCGCGCTCGCGAACGCGGACGACATCACGCAGGTCGACACCGCGCAGCGGATCGTCGACGCGGCACGCGAAGCGTTCGGCGACGTGCACGTGCTCGTCAACAACGCGGGCATCTGCCGCGACAAGATGTTCACGAGCATGACCGAAACCGACTGGGACGACGTGATGCGTGTGCACCTGCGCGGCCACTTCTGCCTGTCGAGCGTGCTGGCGCGCGTGTGGCGCGACGCGGCGAAGGCCGGCAACCCGGTCGATGCGCGGATCGTCAACACGAGTTCGGGCGCCGGGCTGCAAGGCTCGATCGGCCAGTCGAACTACGGCGCGGCGAAGGCCGGGATCGCCGCGCTCACGCTGATGCAGGCGGCCGAGCTGCAGCGCTACGGCGTGCGCGTGAATGCGCTCGCGCCGGCCGCGCGCACGTCGATGACCGAAGGCGTGTTCGCTGACATGATGAAGAAGCCCGAGGACGGCGGCTTCGACTATTTCGATCCGGCCAACGTCGCGCCGCTGGTCGTGTGGCTCGGCAGCGCGCTGTCGGCCGACGTGACGGGCCAGGTGTTCGAGGTCGCGGGCGGGATGATCGCGGTCGCGGAAGGCTGGCGTACCGGCCCGAGCGTCGATCGCGGCGCGCGCTGGGAAGTGGCCGAGGTCGGCCCGGCGGTGGCACAGCTGCTCGCCGGTGCGCGTCCCGCGCAGCGCGTGTACGGGAGCTGACCGATGGATCTGGCGCTCACCGACGAACAGGCGATGATCCGCGACGCGGCGGCCGACGTGCTTGCGGCACGCAGCGCGTCCGCCGACGTGCGCCGCGCGCTCGAGCAGTCGGCCGGCCGCGACGATGCGCTGTGGGCCGCGCTATCCGGCGAACTCGGCTGGAATGCGCTCGCGCTCCCCGAGGCGGCCGGCGGGCTGGGCCTCGGTGCGATTGAGCAAACCGTACTGATGGAACAGCTCGGCCGGCGCGTGGCGTGCGTGCCGTATTTTTCGACGGCGTGCCTCGCGGCGACCGCGCTCGCGAGCTGTGCCGAGACGCCGCTGGCGAAAGACGGGCTTGCAAGGATCGCAAAAGGCGCGTGCAGCGCGACGCTGGCGCTGCCGTTCGACCTGCCGGCCGGTGCGTGGCAACTGCCGGTCGTCGCGGAAGAAACAGCGGGCGGCTACGCGCTGTCCGGCACGCTCGAACAGGTGCTCGACGGCGCGCGCGCCGACTTGCTGCTGGTGCCCGCCCGGATCGCGAACGAAGGGCAGTCGATCGGCCTGTTCGCGATCGACGTCGCAACGGCAACGGGGCTCAAAGTCACGCCGCTCGACACGCTCGACGCAACACGGCCGATTGCGCGCGTGGTATTCGACGAAGCCCGCATGAGCCGTGACCCGCTGCTCGCATGCGGCACGGCGGCAACGCAATTGCTGGAACGCACCGCCTGGTTCGCGGCCCTCGCGCTCGCCGCCGAACAGCTCGGCGGCGCCCAGCAATGCCTCGACCTGACGCTCGACTACACGAGCCAGCGCGTGCAGTTCGGCCGTGCGATTGCGTCGTTCCAGGCGGTCAAGCACCGCTGCGCGCAGATGATGGTGCTGATCGAGTCGGCGCGCTCGGCTGTGCTCGGGGCTGCACACGCGTGGGATGCCGAAACCGGCAGCACGCAACCGAGCGACGCATTGCGCGCCGACCTCGCCACCGCGAAATCCGCCGCGAACGAAGCGTATGCGTTCTGCGCACAGGAAGCGATCCAGCTGCACGGCGGCGTCGGCTTCACGTGGGAATACGACCCGCATCTCTATTTCAAGCGCGCGCAGGCGTCGGGTGCGCAGTTCGGCAGCACGCCGCAACTGCTCGAATGGATCGCGTCCCACGCGATCGACGGCGGCGCATCGCATCGCGATGAAGCGTTCGCACCCGCCGCCACGGTGGCATCCCGGCCGTCAGCCGCCCGCGCAGGAGCACTTCAATGAACAGCGAAACGCACGAACAGCAATTGCGGCATGAAGTGGCCGACTGGGTGCAGTCGCACCTGACCGGCGACTTCGCATGCCTGAAATACCGCGGCGGCCCCGGCGACGAGGAAGCGTGGCCCGAACTGCGCAAGGCGTGGGATCAGGAACTGGCGAAGGGCGGCTGGACCGGGCTCGGCTGGCCGACCGAGGCCGGCGGGCGCGGCTTCTCGGTCGCCGAGCAGGTGATCTTCCATGAGGAATATGCCCGCGCGGGCGGCCCCGGGCGGATGGGCCATATCGGCGAAGGGCTGCTCGGACCGACGCTCGTTGCATGCGGCACCGACGACCAGCGCGCGCGTTTCCTGCCGGGCATCCTCGCTGGCACACAGTTCTGGTGCCAGGGCTATTCGGAGCCTGGCGCGGGTTCCGATCTCGCCAACGTGCGCACGCGGGCCGAACACGACGCGGACGGCACGTGGCGCGTCCACGGCCAGAAGGTGTGGACGTCGCTCGCGCACGATTCCGACTGGATCTTCGTGCTGGCGCGCACCGATCCCGCGTCGAAGGGCAACAAGGGGTTGTCGTTCCTGCTGATGCCGCTCGACCAGCCGGGCATCGAGATCCGGCCGATCAAGCAGCTCAACGGCGGCGCGGAATTCAACGAAGTGTTCTTCGACGGCGCGCGCGCTCAAGCCCGCGACCTCGTCGGCGCACCCGGCGACGGCTGGCGGATCGCGATGACGCTGCTCGGCTTCGAGCGCGGGATGTCGACGCTCGGCCAGCAGATGCAGTTCGTCCGCGAACTCGAATGGGTGATCGACGCCGCGCGCGAATCGGGCGCGGACCGCGACCCGGTGCTGCGCCAGCGGATCGGCCGCGCGTGGGCCGGGCTGCGTGTGATGCGCTACAACGCGCTGCGGATGCTGTCCGGCGCGGACGACACCGATGCCGGCGCCGGCACGCCGCTGCGTCGCGAGGCGCTGATCTACAAGTATTTCTGGTCGAACTGGCACCGCGACCTCGGCCAGCTTGCGATGGATGCACTGGGCCCGCGCGCGAACGTGATCGATCCGGCCGACGAAAAGCTCACCCATCTGCAGCGCGTATTCCTGTTCTCCCGTGCGGACACGATCTACGCCGGCACCAACGAGATCCAGCTCAACATCATGGCCGAGCGCGGGCTCGGCATGCCCAGGGAAGCCAGAGGAACAGCATGACCGAACCCCAGATCCAGAAAGCGCCGGCCTACGTGCCGGGCCACCAGCTGCTCGCCGGCAAATCGGTGCTGATCACGGCGGCTGCCGGCGCCGGCATCGGCTTCGCGGCCGCGCGCCGCTGCGCGGAGGAGGGCTGCCGCGCGCTGTTCATCTCCGACATCCACGAAAAGCGCCTCGAACAAGCGGTCGAGACGCTGCGCGCGGAAACGGGGCTGCAACAGGTCTACGGCCGTCTGTGCAACGTCGCGGTGGAAGCCGACGTGCAGGCGCTGGTCGCCGAAGCACAGGACAAGCTCGACGGCGTCGACGTGCTGATCAACAACGCCGGGCTCGGCGGCTCGACCCGCATCGTCGATATGGATGATGCCGAATGGTCGCGCGTGATCGACATTAGCCTGACCGGGACGTTCCGGATGACGCGCGCGATGCTGCCGCACATGCAGGCCCGAGGCCGCGGCGCGATCGTCAACAACGCGTCGGTACTCGGCTGGCGCGCGCAGGCGGAACAGGCGCACTACGCGGCCGCGAAGGCGGGCGTGATGGCGCTCACGCGCTGCGCGGCGCTCGAGGCGTCGCCGTACGGCGTGCGCATCAACGCGGTCGCACCAAGCATCGCGATGCACGATTTTCTGAAGAAGTCGGCCCCGGCCGACCTGCTGAATCAACTGGCGTCGCGCGAAGCCTTCGGGCGCGCCGCCGAAGTCTGGGAGGTCGCGAACGTGATGGTGTTCCTTGCAAGCGATTACGCGTCGTACATGACCGGCGAAGTGCTGTCGGTCAGCAGCCAGCACGCATGATGAGCACGACCCTCGACCCCGTGCGCGCGACGCCCCGCGTGTTCGCGCATCCCGGCGAACTGGCAGCGGCCGTCGGCGACACGCTCGGCGCGAGCGCATGGCTCGCGATCGATCAGATCCGCATCGACGGCTTCGCCGATGCGACGGGCGACCACCAGTGGGTGCACGTCGACCCGGTGCGCGCGAAGGACGGCCCGTTCGGCGCGTGCATCGCGCACGGGTACCTGACGCTGTCGCTCGTCAATTGCTTCCTGCCGCAGATCGTGCGGATCGATGGCGCGCGGCTTGGCGTCAACTACGGCTGCGACAGGATCCGTTTCCCCGCGCCGGTGAAGGTCGGTGCGCGCGTGCGCGGCGTTGGCGATCTGCTGCGCGTCGAGCCGCTCGAAGGCGGCGTGCAGGCATGGATTCGCGTGACCGTCGAGATCGAGGGCGAAGCGAAGCCCGGTTGTGTGGCCGACACGATCAGCCGTTACTACTTCTAGAGAGCAGAGACATGGAAGACGCAGTCATCGTTTCCGTTGCACGCACGCCGATCGGCAAGGCGTTTCGCGGCATGTTCAACGACACCGAGGCGCCCGCGCTGGGCGGCCACGTCGTGCGCACCGCACTCGAGCGCGCGGGCGTCGCGCCGGCCGACGTCGACGACGTGCTGATCGGCTGCGCCGCGCAGCAGGGCACGCAGGGCTACAACATCGGCCGCCTGTCGGCCGCGGCGGCGGGGCTGCCGGCGTCGGTGCCCGGCATGGCGATCGACCGCATGTGCTCGTCGGGCCTGATGTCGATCGCGAGCGCCGCGCGCAGCATCGCTGCGGGCGATGCACGGATCGTCGTCGCGGGCGGTGTCGAGTCGATCTCGCTCACGCAGAACAAGCACAAGAACGCATATCGCGCGCGCTCGCAAGCCGTGCTTGACCACCAGCCGGCCGCGTACATGGCGATGATGGAAACGGCCGAGATCGTGTCGCGCCGCTACGGGATCTCGCGTGCCGCACAGGATGAATTTGCACTGCAGAGCCACCAGCGCACGGCCGACGCCCAGGCGGCCGGCCGCTTCGATGCGGAAATCGCGCCGCTCGACGTGCGGCGCGCGCTGTTCGACAAGGAAGGCAACCCCGCCGGTTACGAGGACGTGAACGCCGCGCGCGACGAAGGCGTGCGCGCCGATACGACGGCCGAGCGGCTTGCGGGGCTGAAGCCGTCGTGGAGCGGCGGCAAGGTCGTCGAGCAGGGCGCGTTCGTGACGGCCGGCAATGCGTCGCAGCTGTCGGACGGCGCGGCGGCTGTGGTCGTGATGTCGCGCAGCGAGGCGGTGCGCCGCGGGCTGACGCCGCTCGGCGTATTCCGCGGCCTCGCGGTGGCCGGCTGCGAGCCCGACGAGATGGGTATCGGCCCGGTGTTCGCGATTCCGAAGCTGCTGGCGCGCTTCGGGATGACCGTCGGCGACATCGGGCTGTGGGAGCTGAACGAGGCATTCGCGTGCCAGGCGCTGTACTGCCGCGACACGCTCGGCATTCCCGACGACCGTTTGAACGTCGACGGTGGCGCGATCGCGCTCGGCCATCCGTTCGGGATGTCGGGTACGCGGATGACGATGCACGCGGTGCTCGAGGGCGCGCGGCGCGGCGTGCGGCACGCGGTCGTGACGATGTGCATCGGCGGCGGGATGGGCGCCGCCGCGCTGTTCGAAGTCGGCGCGTAGCGGCACGCGGACGGGCCGCGCCGCTCGGGCGGCCCGTCATTCAGGACCATTCGAGGCCGCGGCAATGACCGACGGCCCGGAGACTTGCAGGCGACGGCGGTGGGCGCGATGGCGCGAACCGTCGTCGCACGCAGACACAGGAGACAAGCGATGAAACGAACTTTGCCCGGACTCGCGATGTCGGCGCTGGTGCTCGGCGCCGCGCTGTTCGCGTTTTCGCCGCGCCCGCTGCCGGCGTTCCCGGTCACCGCGATCCACGCGGACCGGCTGCAGATCAACGGGCTCGCCCGGGCCGGCGCGCGCATCGTCGCGGTCGGCGAACGCGGCGTGATCCTGCTGAGCGATGACGCGGGCACCCACTGGCGGCCGGCCTCGACCACACCCGACCAGGCATCGACGCTCACGCAGGTGCGCTTCATCACGCCGACGCTCGGCATCGCGGTCGGCCACGACGGCCTGATCGTACGCAGCGACGACGCCGGCCTGCACTGGCGCGACGTGCACATGGACCACGCGCATTCCGATCCGCTGCTGTCCGTGTGGGGCACGGCCGACGGCCCGCTGTTCGCGGCCGGCAGCTTCGGTCAGCTGCTGCGCTCGGACGACGCGGGCCTTAACTGGCAGGCCGTGAAGACCCCGGCCGGCGATCGTCACCTGAACGCGATCGTCGGCGACGGCCACGGCAACCTGCTGGTCGCGGGCGAGAGCGGCACGCTGCTGCGCTCGACCGACCACGGCACGACGTGGGACAAGCTGCCGTCGCCGTATGCCGGTTCGCTGTTCGGCGCGCTGATGCTCGCGAACGGCGACTGGGTCGCGTACGGGATGCGCGGCAACGTGGTGCGCAGCACCGATCGCGGCGCGACCTGGACGCATGTCGACAGCCACGTGCCGGTGTCGTACTTCGGCGCGACCCAACTGGCCGACGGCGAACTCGTGCTGGTGGGCCAGGGCGGCGCGATCGTCGCGTCGCGCGACGGCGGGCTGACCTTCGACGTGCGCAAGCTCGGCGGCGTGCAGAGCCTCGCGGCCGTGCTCGACATGGGCCACGGTGCGCTGCTGCTCGGCGGCGAGGCCGGCGTCGCGCCGCTCGCCGGCGCGGCTGCGTCAACCCCGTCCTGACGCGCGGCGGTCCCGCTGCCTGCTCCCGTTCGTTTCGCATCGACAAGAGAATTCCATGAACGACCTGTCACGCCCCCCTGAAGCCGTCCCCGTGTCGCGCCTCGCCGCGTTCGTCGAGCGCTGCGCCGACACGATCATCCGCCGGCGCAAGCTGCTGATGCTGCTGTGCGTCGCGGTGACGCTCGCGCTCGGGCTGTCCGCGACGCGCCTGAAGCTCGATCCGGGCTTCAACAAGATGATCCCGATGCAGCACCCGTACATGCAGGTGTTCGAGCGCTATGCGGGCGCGTTCCCCGGCGCGAACACGATCCTCGTGAGCCTGCGCTGGAAGGGCGACGGCGACATCTACAACCAGACGTTCATGGACGCATTGCGCCATGCGACCGACGACGTGTTCTTCATTCCCGGCGTGAACCGCTCGCGCGTGTTCTCACTGTTCACGCCGAACGTTCACTACACCGAGGTGACCGAGGCCGGTTTTCGAGGCGACGTGGTGGTGCCGGGCCAGTTCTCGAGCGCGAACCCGGACGATCTTGCAAAGGTGCGCCGCAACGTCGCGCGTTCCGGGCAGATCGGCCGCCTCGTCGGTAACGACCTGAAGTCGGCGCTGATCCGCGCGGAGCTGCGCGAGACCGACCCGGCCACCGGCAAACGGCTCGACTACAGCGCGGTCGCGCGCCAGTTGGAGGAGATCCGCGCGAAGTACGCGAAGCAGGGCATCGACGTGAACATCATCGGCTTCGCGAAGCTGGTGGGCGACGTCGAGAACGGCATCGCGGGCGTGATGGCGTTCTTCGCGCTCGCGTTCCTCGTGACGGCCGCGCTGCTGTTCGCGTACACACGCTCATTGAAGACCACCGTGCTCGCGCTCGTCGTCGCGCTGCTGCCGGTCGTGTGGCTGCTCGGCGCGCTGCCGCTGCTCGGCCTCGGCATCGACCCGATGTCGATCCTCGTGCCGTTCCTGATCTTCTCGATCGGCGTGTCGCACGCGGTGCAGATGACGAACGCGTGGAAGCAGGCGCTGGTGCGCGGCGCGTCGTCGGTCGATGCCGCGCGCGAAGCGTTCCGCAAGCTGTTCGTGCCGGGCACCGTCGCGCTGCTGACCAACGCGCTCGGCTTCATGGTGATCATGCGGATCAGGATCGACATCGTGCGCGAACTCGGCATCACCGCGTGCCTCGGCGTGCTGCTGATGATCGTGACGAACAAGGTGTTCCTGCCGATCCTGCTGTCGTACACGCGCCTCGAGCGCGGCACGCTGGCCCGTGCGCAGCGCACGGCGGCGGCCGGCGGCAGCCGGATGTGGTCGCGCTTCGCGGTGTTCGCACGGCCGGCGCCGGCGCTCGGCGTGTTCGCGGTGGCGCTCGCGCTGCTCGCGTACGGCACGCTCGAATCGCGCAAGCTGGAGATCGGCGACATCGGCACCGGCGCGCCGGAACTGCGCGCGAACTCGCGCTACAACCTCGACAACGCGGCGATCACGCACCAGTACAACATCGGCGTGGACGTGCTGTCGGTGATCGTCGAGACGACCGGCTTCGACGACGCGTGCCTGCATTACCCGGTGATGAGCGCGATCGAGAAGTTCGAGATGACCCTGCGCGGCGTGGCCGGCGTGCAGTCGGTGACGAGCGTGTCGTCGCAGGGGAAGGTGTTCATCGCCGCGTTCAACGAGGGCAACCCGCGCTGGGCCGCGCTGCCGCGTTCCAGCGACGGGCTCACGCAGGGTTCCAACGCGTTCGACCCCGACAACGGGATGAACACCGCGAACTGCAAGGCGATCCAGGTACTGATCTACACGAAGAACCACGAAGGCACGACCATCGCGCACATCGTCGACGAGATCAAGCGCTTCGCGGCCGAGAACCCGACGCCGAACGTCGCGTTCCGGCTCGCGGGCGGCAACGTCGGCGTGATGGCCGCGACCAACGAGGCCGTCGGCGACGCGGAGATCGCGATGCTGCTGTCGATCTTCGGCGCGATCGCGCTGCTCTGCGCGGTCACGTTCCGCTCGTGGCGCGCGGTGCTGTGCATCATCGTGCCGCTCACGCTCGTGTCGATCCTGTGCAACGCGGTGATGGCGCGGCTCGGCATCGGGCTGAAGGTCGCGACGCTGCCGGTGATCACGCTCGGCGTGGGCGTGGGCGTCGACTACGGCATCTACCTGTACGAGCGCCTGCAGCACGACATCCGCCACGGCGCGACGCTGCCGGACGCGTTCGCCGACGCGATGCGCCAGCGCGGCACGGCGGCGCTGTTCACGGCCGTCACGATGTTCATCGGCGTCGGCACGTGGGCGTTCTCCGCGCTGAAGTTCCAGGTCGACATGGGCGTGCTGCTCGCGTTCATGTTCCTCGTGAACCTGTTCGGCGCGGTGTTCCTGCTGCCCGCGCTCGCCGCATGGCTCGGCGTCGAGCGGGCCGAGCGTCGTGTGCTGCACAGGCAGCCGCCGCCGCCGGCGGTCCCGGCGCAGTTGAAGCCGTCGCCCGCGCTCGAACCCGGCAACCCGATGCGCTGACCGGCGCCCCCATTTCCCCCGCGCGCGGCCGGCCGCCGCGCGTTCTCCACAAGAGGAGTCAACCCACATGTCCGCACGCCCCTACAAGATCGAAGCCCAGCCGCTCGCGCAGCGCTATGCGCGCGGCTGGCACTGCCTCGGGCTCGCCCGCGATTTCAAGGACGGCAAGCCGCACACGCTGAACGCGTTCGGCCGCAAGCTCGCCGCGTTCGCCGATTCGACCGGCAAGGTCAACATCGTCGACGCGTACTGCCCGCACATGGGTGCCGACCTGAGCCTCGGCACGGTGCAGGGCGACAACCTCGTATGCCCGTTCCACGGCTGGGCGTGGAGCGGCGAAGGGCAGTGCGCATCGATCCCGTACTGCAAGCGGATCCCGCCGAAGGCGCGCATCGGCGCATGGCCGACCTGCGAGGAAAACAACCTGTTGTTCGTATGGAACGACCCGGAAGGCAACGCGCCGCCGCCGGAAGTCGCGATTCCGCGCCTCGACGTGTGCTTCTCCGACGAATGGTCGGACTGGGTCGTCGACAAGATGGTGATCCAGGCGAATTGCCGCGAGCTGGTCGACAACATCTCGGACGTCGCGCACTTCGCCACCGTGCACCGTGCGCCGATCGACTATTTCGCGAACCTGTTCGAGGATCACAAGGCGACCCAGCTGATGGTCGGCCGCAGCGAGAAGCTCGGCGGCGATGCCCTGACCGCGCTGTCGACGTATTTCGGGCCGGCCGTGCACATCACGCGGATGACGGGGCAGAGCGGCGGGCAGCCGATCCATTCGGTGCTGCTGAACTGCCACGTGCCGATCGACATGAACAGCTTCGAGCTGCGTTACGGCGTGATCGTGAAGAAAGTGGCCGGGCTGACCGACGCGCAGAACATGGAGATCGCGAACGCGTACGTGAAGGAAGCGCAGCGCGCGTTCTACGAGGACGTCGACATCTGGCACAGCAAGACGCGGATCGACAACCCGCTGCTGTGCGAAGGCGACGGGCCGCTGTACCAGATGCGCGACTGGTATTCACAGTTTTACCTGGACGTGGCGGACGTGCGGCCGACGAGCGTCGCGCGTAAGGCATTCGAAATGCGGATTCGCGAAGGCGACGCGCCGCCGGCGCTGCATCACGTGTTCGAGGCGCAGTAAAAACCGGCGGGCCGGCCGAAAAAGGGGGCGCATCGAAATGCGTGCCGTCGGCCGGCAAGCCCCGCTGCGTAAGGCGCACGCGGCGGGGGGCTTGTGCGCCGCATCAAAAACACTTGACGAAACGGCCACTAGCGCGTAGTGTCCATGACCGAAGTGTTCAAGAAGTTCGATTGCTCATCATTGGCCGCACTCCGTGCGGCGGTCGTTGGTCTCTCCCTCTTTTGATTCTTTATGTGCCCGTCGCGGGCGCATGTTCAATTATTCGTCATTTGTATTAAGGAAGTATTTGTGGATACCGGTACCGTCAAGTGGTTCAACGAAACCAAGGGCTTTGGTTTCATTTCCCCGGACAACGGCGGCGACGATCTGTTCGCCCATTTCTCGGAAATTCGCGGCACGGGCTTCAAGACCCTGGCCGAAGGCCAGAAGGTCAGCTTCGAAGTGAAGCGCGGCCCGAAGGGTCTGCAAGCGTCGAACATCACGCCGCAGTAAGCCGCATCGGCAACGGCCGCCACACGGTGGCCGGTGCCGGATGGATTTGCGCGCAGGGCGCCGCCTTGGCGGCAGCCGGCGCGATTCCGATGCGCACGACCGATGCATCGCGACATTCACGATGCATCGGTCGTGACGCCTCCCTCATCGCATGCGTGACCCGCGTGCGACGCAACGCCTTCGTGAAGCGCCGGTCGCTTCGCGAGCGCATCACCGCTTCAACGCATCAACCTGAGCAGACCGCCGCCATGCCGTAGCAGGCGCGGTCCCGACTTGCGCGGCGCTTCATGCGCCGCCGCCACCGACCGCCTGAACGCCGCAACGCGCCGGGCTCCGATCGCAAGACAGGCCCCTGGCCCGTCTGAACGAACCGATCCCCGGCAAGCCTGCCGGCCGCCGTCCCGTTGTGGGCACGGCGCCGGGCAGATCGCCGCGGCCGCGGTCAATTACCTTGTTTGGAGGAATTGGTTTGGCAAAAGAAGAACTGCTGGAACTGGACGGAATCGTCGACGAAGTGCTGCCGGACAGCAAATACCGTGTCACGCTGGAAAACGGCGTCGTGGTCGGCGCGTACGCGTCGGGCCGCATGCGCAAGAACCACATCCGCATTCTCGCGGGCGACCGCGTGACGCTGGAACTGTCGGTCTATGACCTCACCAAGGGCCGCATCAACTTCCGTCACAAGGACGCGAATTCGCCGCGTCCGCCGCGCAGCGGCCAACCGCGCCGTTAAGCGGCAACGATCGGCGCGGGCATGCCGCACCGCCTTGCCGATCGAATCCCGTCCGGCCGACGAGGCCGGACGAACCGGGTGGACGACACATCGCGTGCCGTTCACTGGTCGCCGGCGGCATCGTCATGCCGTGGCGGCCAATACCGCCTTCACCGGCCGCCGCGCGTGCGCAACGCTCAGGCGGCCGCGTCCCGCAGGAAATCCTCGACGATCATCGCGAAATACGGCGGACATTCCTGCATCGGGTAATGCCCGCAATTCGGTATCGTCACGAGCCGCGCGTTCGGATGCCACGCCAGGAACGTCGCCTGCATCGCCGCTGCGTCGAGCCCCGGATCCTTGTCGCCGACGATCACCAGGAAGCGGGTATCGAGCCCGCGGATGTCGTCGACGAAATCCGTGTCGGTCAGCATGTCGAGATACGCGAGCCGGCAATCCGGCGCCACCCGCGCGCGGTTCTGCCGCAGTTTCACGTCGGCCCAGCGCGCCGACAATCCCCCCGTCACGAATCGCACGAGCCGGAGAAACGCATCGTCGTTGACGGTCGTGCTCGCGAAGAACGCGCGCGCGTCGTCGTTCAGGCGATTGCCGGCCGCCGACACCGGGCACACGGCGATCGCGCTCCTGATGCGCGATGGTGCGTCGGCGGCGAGGCGCTGCGTCACCATGCCGGTCATCGAATGGCCGATCACGTGAAAGCGCGGCCAGCCGAGACGATCCGCGAGCGCCAGGCAATCGGCCGAAATCTCGTCGACGGTGCAGGCGCCGGTCAGGTGGATCGATTCGCCGTAGCCGCGCAGGTCGACGAGCACGTACGTGAACGCCGCTTCGTCGAGACACGGCAGCAGCGCCGCGTAATTCGTGTGGTCGCCGAGCCAGTCGTGCAGGACCATCACGCATTCGGGGCCGGTGCCGTGCCGCAGGTAGCCGAGGCCGCTGTTCGGGCTGGAGGCGAGGGTGTCGATACGGTTCATTTCAAGGGGTTTCCTTTTGGTTGGCGGAACCAAAACGAAACGCCCTCCCGGCGGACCGGGAGGGCGTCTTGAAAGTGCGCCGATCGTATCGGGCCGATCGGCGAAAGTCAACGCTCAGAGCGCCATCCCGCCCGACACCTCGATGCGCTGCGCATTGACCCAGCGATTGTCGTCCGACAGCAGTGACGCAATCATCGGCCCGATGTCGTCGGGCTGGCCGACGCGGCCGAGCGCCGTCCATTCCGCGACGCGCCGGTTGACCTCGGGGTTGTCGCGCACCATCCCGCCGCTGAAGTCGGTCGCCACCGCGCCCGGCGCGACGACGTTCACCGCGATGCGGCGCGGGCCGAGCTCCTGGGCCAGATAGCGCGTCAGCACCTCGACCGCCCCCTTCATCGACCCGTACGCCGCGCTGCCCGGCACGGCGACGCGCGTGAGGCCCGACGACACGTTCACGATGCGGCCGCCGTCGCGGATCAGCGGCAACAGCGCCTGCGTGAGGAAGAACACGCCCTTGAAGTGCACGCGATAGAGCGCGTCGAGATCGGCTTCGGTCGTCTCGGCGATCGGCGCGTGATGCGACGTGCCTGCATTGTTGACGAGGAAATCGAAACGGTCGGCGCCCCAGCTGGCCAGGGCTTCGCGGAGTTGGTCGGCAAAGCGGGCGAACGTCGCGCTGTCGCCCGTATCGAGCGGCAGCGCGATCGCCGCTTGTCCGGCGTCGGCGGCCAGCGCGACGACGTGATCGGCCTCGGTGCGATTCGAGTGATAGGTGAAGATCGCGCGCACGCCGCGCTGCGCGAGATGGAGCACCGTATTGCGGCCAAGCCCGCGGCTGCCGCCGGTGACGACGGCGATTTTCGGGGTGGAAGGCGTGGATTGTGCTGCGGTCATGCTGGGCTCCTGATCGAAGTCGGTGACGAACAGCGCCCAGCGTACGGTGGCGGCCGCCGCGGCTGAATGCCGGAACCGGCCGCGTTCTTGCCTGATCCTGCCCGACCGCCCCGGGGAGCGTGGCACCGCGTGTACCATCCGGACATCGGAATACGGAGGGGGCTGCATGTCGGACGAACTGGTCGAACGTGTCGCACGCCTGACGGATGCGCCGGGCGAAGAGAGCCCGTTCGCGACGGCGATCGACGGGCTGATCCTGCTGCGTTCCAACCGCGAGAAGCTGCCCGCGCCGCTGATCATGAAACCGGCGCTGTGCGTCGTCGTGCAGGGCGCGAAGTGGACGACGTTCGGCGGACGGCGCTACGACTACGGGCCTGGCCGCGCGCTGGTCGTCAGCGTCGAGATGCCGGCGACGAGCCGGATCGTCAAGGCGAGCGAGACCGAACCGTTCCTCGGCCTGGTGCTCGAATTCGATCTCGCGATGATGCGCGAAGTACTCGAACGACTCGACACGCCGCCACCGCACCCGCCTGGCGCGATCGGCCATGGCGTGTGCGTGAGCGATTTCGGCGGGCCGCTCGCCGATTGCGTGCTGCGGATGATGCGGCTGCTCGATACGCCGGCCGCGATTCCGGTCGTCGCGCCGCTCGTTAAGCGGGAGATCTGCTATTGGCTGCTCGCCGGTCCGCACGGCGGCGAAGTGTCGCGCGTCGTGTTCGCCAACGGCCATGCGCAACGCGTCGTCGCGGCGATCCATGCGCTGCGCGACCAGTTTGCCGAGGCGATCCGCGTCGAGGATCTCGCCGCCGTCGCGCAGATGAGCCCGTCGGCGTTTCACCGGCAATTCAAGGCGCTCACGTCGATGACGCCGCTGCAGTACCAGAAGCAGTTGCGTTTGCTGGAAGCGCGGCACCTGATGGTGACGGGCGCGGCGAACGCGGAAACGGCCGCGTATCGCGTCGGCTACGAAAGCGCGTCGCAGTTCAGCCGCGAATACGCGCGGATGTTCGGTGCGCCGCCGCGGCGCGATGTCGTCACGCTGAAAACCGCCTCCGCAGACAGTTGAACGCGCACGCCGCAACACGGTTCGCGTGCGGCTTTACGCGCGGGCCGGCGCGGTCGTACACTCGTCGACAATTCGCGGCCCGCGCCGTGGCTTTCAATCCCTTCAGCAGCTTTCAGCGGGCCAACGACCGTGCCAGCAGGACTTTCGTCGCGCGACGCCAGGAGGCGCCATGAGTGCAGACGCAGCCCCCGCATCCCCGTCGGTTCAGGACCGCATCCAGCACGTGTTCGTGCTGATGCTCGAGAACCGTTCCTTCGATCACCTGTTCGCGTTGTCGGGCTATCCCGACATCGTTGCCGCGTCGCCGGGCAACAGCAACGCGTACGGCGATGCGGTCTATCCGTTCGGCGGCGGCGCGCCCGACCGGATGCCGACCGATCCGTGCCACGAATTCAAGGACGTGCTCGAACAGCTGTGCGGCGCGGGCGTGCCGTTCGTCAAAGGGCAGCCGTATCCGCCGGTCGGCAATAGCGGGTTCGTGTCGAACTACGCGACCTCGCATTCCGAAGGCACACCGCCGCAGCCGGCCGACGCGGGCAAGATCATGCAGGGCGTCGATATCGCGACGCAGGCGCCGTCGCTGTCCGCGCTCGCGAACGCGTTCGTGCTGTGCGACGCGTGGCATGCGTCGATGCCGGGGCCGACCTGGCCGAACCGCTTTTTCCTGCACGGCGCGTCGTCGGCCGGGCTCGACCATTCGCCGACCAAGGAAGAAATGGCCGGATGGGATGCGTTCGACGGTTTTCCGTATCCGAAGGGGTCGATCTTCGCCGCGCTCGGCGACGGCAACTGGCGCATCTACCAGGACCAGACGGGCGACCCGCTCGGCCACGTGCCGCAGGTCGCGTCATTGAAGGGCATCAGCTTCTTCGACATCGACGACCTTGCGCATTTCGAGGCCGATCTCGCGGTCGGCTATACGGCGCGCTACACGTTCATCGAGCCCGGCTATGGCGACATCGTGCACGGCACCTATCAGAACGGCAGCTCGCAGCACCCGATGGATGGTCTGGCCGGCGGCGACCAGCTTGTCGCGCGGGTGTACAACGCGATCCGCAATTCGCCGGTGTGGAACAGCAGCCTGCTCGTGATCTGCTACGACGAGCACGGCGGCTTCTACGATTCGGTCAGGCCGGGCGCCGCGCCGCCGCCGAACGACGGCGCGGCGGCGACGTTGAACGCGAGCGGCTTCGGGTTCGACGTGTATGGCGTGCGGGTGCCGGCGATCGTGATTTCGCCGTGGGTCGCGGCCGGGCAGGTCGACCATACGCCGTACGATCATGCATCGGTCGCCGCGACGCTCGAGCGGCTGTTCGGCCTCGCGCCGCTCACGGACCGCGACCGCCTCGCGAACGACCTGCTGGCGCTCGTCTCCCCGACGTGCCGCACCGACTGCCCACAAAGGATCGGATCATGAGTACGACACCGGCCCCGGACCCGCGCGATGCGCTGCCCGTGCGCGACGGCACGAGCCTGATCGCGTTTCTGCACATCCTGAAGAAAGCGCATGCGGCGCTGGTCGGCCATGACAAGGCCCATCAGCGCTTCAGCGAGATCGTGACGCGCGGGCAGGCGCGGCAATACATCGAGGAACTGATGCCGTCGCTGTTGCGGGCGCGTGAAGTGCATCGGCGCAAGCGGCACGGCGGGAAGCATCGCTGACGAGCCGGGCCGTGCCCGGTACGGGGCCGTACAACGCGACGTGTCACGCTGCCTGCCGCGCGCGGTGCACGCTGATCGCCGACGCCGTCGCGCCCATCCCCTGAACCACCGCGCCGGCGAACATCGCCGCGCGCAAGCCGGCCGTGCCGCCATGCGCGGCCGCGAACAGCGTACCGAGCACGGCGATGCCGAGTGTCGCGCCGGTCATCCGCGCGACGTTGACGAGTGCGCTCGCGGTACCTGAACGCGCGGCGTCGACGGCGCCGACGGCGACGCTCATCAACGGGCCGGTTGCGATGCCCATGCCGAGCCCCGTCAACGCAAGCCCGATTTCGGCGCCGATCAGGCCCGGTGAACCGGCTGACGCGCCGATGACAGCGAGCCCGCTCGCGATCACGGCGACCCCGCCGGCCGTCGTCGTGCGCGTGCCGACGCGTTCCGACAGCGGCCCCGAGCACGGCGATACGACGACGAACACGAGCGCCATCGGCAGCAGCGCGAGGCCCGCGCCGGTCGAATCGAGCCGACCGAGGCTCTGCCACGTCAGCGGCAGCAGGAACAGCACGCCGTACATCCCGAACGTCATGCCGGTGGTCGCGGCGATCGCGCCGCGAAATGCGCTGATCCGGAAGAGGTCGAGCGGCACCAGTGCCGCTGCACCGTGGCGCCGCTCGATCGCGATGAAGGAGGCGAACGACAGGATCGCGACGCCCCCGGCGAGCGCGCACGCGGCCGGCGAATCGCGGAACACGATCGCCGCATAGGCGAGCGCGCCGAGCGAGAGGGCGCCGGTGAGTTGTGCCGCGCCATCGAAGTGCCGGCCGCGCGGATCGGACGACTCGGGCACCGCGGGAAACGCGAGCAGCATCGCGGCGACGCTCAACGGCACGACGACGAAGAAGATGCTGCGCCAGCCGAAGTGCCGGATCAGCACGCCGCCGAGCGTCGGGCCGATCGCCATCGCCACGCCGTTGCACGCGGCCCAGATGCCGAGCGCGCGGCCACGCTCGACCGGGTCGCGCCACACCACGCGCACGATCGCGAGCGACGCCGGCAGCAGCAGCGCGGCACCGACCCCGGCCAGCGCGCGGGCGGCGATCAGTACCGGTACCGAAGGCGCGAGCGCGCACAGCAGCGACGCGACGGTGAAGAGGGCCGTGCCCGCCATGAAGACGCGGCGCCGGCCGTGCAGGTCGGCGAGCAGCCCGCCGGTCAGCAGCAGCACCGCGTAAGTGAGGTTGTAACTGTCGACGACCCATTGCAATGCGCCGACGCCCGCGTGGAAATAGTCGCCGATCGCGCGCGTCGCAAGATTGACGACCGCCGTGTCGACCTGCGCGACGAGCACCGCGAGGCAGAGGGTCAGGAGGGTCAGGCCGCGTCGTTTGACGATGCGCTGGGCCAGTGCGGCGAGTTCTCCGGTATGGGCCACGGGCAGTGCTCCTCGTGTGTTGGTCGATCGAGTTTGGGCGCCGTCAACTGACAGCGTGTTGTCAGCAGTCGGCGTGCGATGCACGAAGAACGCTCGCAATCCCGATGCCCGCAGCCTGCTGGCGCAACTTGAATGCAAAACGGGGCTTGCGCCCCGTTTCGCCATGCGTCTTCCCGTGGTGTCGTTTGCTCAAGCCGCCACCGCTCGCGCCCGCACCATCGTCAGCGCCGCGTCCTCGATCATGTCCTCCTGCCCGCCGACGAGCCGCTGCCGGCCCAGCTCGACGAGGATGTCGCGCGCCGGAATCCCGTACTTCGCTTCCGCGCGCTTCGCGAACAGCAGGAACGACGAGTAGACGCCCGCATAGCCGAGCGTCAGCGCGTCGCGGTCGAGGCGGATCGGCGCGTCCATGATCGGCACGACGAGATCCTCGGCGACGTCCGAGATCGCGAACACGTCGACACCCGTCTCGATCCCCATCCGGTCGCACACCGCGACGAACACTTCCATCGGCGTGTTGCCCGCGCCGGCGCCGAGGCCGGCCGCGGCCGCATCGATCCGGTTCGCGCCGGCGGCAACCGCCGCGACCGAGTTCGCGACGCCCATCGCGAGGTTGTGGTGGCCGTGGAAGCCGAGTTCGGTCTCCGGCTTCAGCGCGTCGCGCACCTTGCTGATCCGCGCGGTCACGTCGTCGGGCAGCATGTGGCCGGCCGAATCGGTGATGTAGATGCAGTTCGCGCCATACGACTCCATCAGCTTCGCCTGCACGACGAGCTGCTCCGGCGACGACATGTGCGCCATCATCAAAAAGCCGACCGTATCGAGTCCGAGCGTGCGCGCGAGGCCGATGTGCTGCTCCGACACGTCCGCCTCGGTGCAGTGCGTCGCGACTCGGATCGTGCCGACGCCGAGTTCGTGCGCCATGCGCAGATGCTCGACGGTGCCGATACCCGGCAGCAGCAGCGCCGACACCTTCGCCTGCTTCAGCTCCGGAATCACGGCGCTCAGGTATGCCTCATCGGTATGCGCGGGAAAACCGTAGTTGACCGACGCGCCGCCGAGCCCGTCGCCGTGCGTGACCTCGATCAGCGGCACGCCGGCCGCGTCGAGTCCGCGCGCGATGGTGCGCATCTGGTCGAGCGTGATCTGGTGGCGCTTCGGGTGCATCCCGTCGCGCAGCGACATGTCGTGGACGGTGATCTTCTTGCCTGCAAGTGACATCGCGTGGCTCCTCAACTCAAGCGGTGGCGGCCGTCGCGGCCAGCATCTGTTCGGCGAAACGCTCGGCCGTGGCGGCCGCGGCGGCGGTCATGATGTCGAGGTTGCCCGCGTACTTCGGCAGGTAATCGCCGAGCCCTTCGACTTCCATGAAGACGGATACGCGATTGCCGTCGAACACGGGGCCGTTCTTCAGCGTGTAGCCCGGCACGTAGCGCTGCACTTCCTTGACCATCGCATGCACGGACGCGGTGATCGCGTCGACGTCGGGCGGGCCGTCGGTCAGGCAGTGGATCGTATCGCGCATGATCAGCGGCGGCTCGGCCGGGTTGATCACGATGATCGCCTTGCCCTTGCGTGCGCCGCCGACCTGTTCGATCGCACCGGACGTCGTGCGCGTGAATTCGTCGATGTTCTTGCGCGTGCCGGGGCCGACCGAGCGCGACGACACGGTCGCGACGATCTCGCCGTACGCGACCGGCTGCACGCGCGATACCGCGTATACCATCGGGATCGTCGCCTGGCCGCCGCACGTGACCATGTTCACGTTCGCCTGTGCGCTGTCGAGATGCGCGTCGAGGTTCACCGGCGGCACGCAGTACGGCCCGATCGCGGCGGGCGTCAGGTCGATCATCTTCACGCCGAGCGCGGTGAGCTTGTCGGAGTTGTCGCGGTGCACGTAGGCGGACGTCGCGTCGAACGCGATGCGGATATCGTCGGTGGCCACGTGCGGCAGCAACCAGTCGACACCCTTGTCGGTGGTCTTGAGGCCGAACTCGCGCGCCCGCGCGAGGCCGTCGGATGCCGGATCGACGCCGACCATCCACATGGGTTCGAGCACCGGCGAGCGGCGCAGCTTGTAGAGCAGGTCGGTGCCGATGTTGCCGGGCCCGATCAGTGCGCATTTGATTTTCTTCATCAGGATTCTTCCTTTAGATAAAGCGGACGTCGCAACTGCCGATGCCGGAGATGTGCATCGACAGCGCGTCGCCGGCCGTGACCGGAATCAGTTTGGCAAGCGAGCCGGACAGCACGATCTCGCCGGCGAGCAGCGGCACGTCGTACGCGGCGAGCGTGTTCGCGAGCCATGCGACCGCGTCGGCGGGGTGACCGAGCGCCGCGTCGCCGCGGCCCTGCGCGACGGGCTCGCCGTTTTTGTCGATCGTCATCTCGCACGCGGCGAGATCGAGCGTGCGCGGATCGACGCGCGCGTCGCCGAGCACGTACACGCCGCACGACGCGTTGTCGGCGACGGTGTCCTCGATGCGGATCGCCCAGTCGCGGATGCGCGAATCGACGATCTCGAAGCAGGGCGCGACGGCGGCCGTCGCGGCGATCACGTCGGTGCGGTCGATGCCGGGGCCGCGCAGGTCGCGCGCGAGGATGAACGCGATCTCGCCTTCGGCGCGCGGTGCGATCAGCGAATCGGCGGCGATCGCTTCGCCGGCCGCGTAGTGCATGCCGGACAGCAGGATGCCGAAATCGGGCTGGCGCACGTTCAGCATGTCCTGCACGGCCTGGCTCGTCACGCCGATCTTCTTGCCGACCACGGCCTCACCGTGTTCGATGCGGCGTTCGATGAAGCGCTGCTGGATGCGGTAGGCGTCGTCGAGCGACAGGCGGCGCGGGCGGCTCGACAGCGGCGCGACCGGCGCACGCGCGTGCCACGCGGCGTACAGCTCGTCGCCGAGCGTCGTATGCAGACGGGAAGACATGAAAGGGCCCTCGAATCTCGAATGGAACAGGCCGCCGTCACGGGCGGCGCCGGGCGCCGGAGCGAGGCTCCGGCGCGTGGGTCGCGGGCGTGCCGCGCCAGCAGGTTGCTTAGTTACCCGAACTGCGGATCGCGTCCGGCGAGAAGTACGCCTCGTTGAACTGCGGGCTGTTGTCGAGCTTCGGCATCGGGCCTTCGTTCGTCAGGCGGTCGGCCATGTACGCACCGGAGATCAGGTCGTGAAAGAACACGACGCCCGGATAGAACACCTTCGCGTCATACGCGTACAGCGTCGTCGCGACGTTGGTGCGCCACAGCTGGCCGCGCGCGTCGTAGTTGTCGGCGAGCAGCGTCATCCACGAATCCTCGTCGATGTACAGCACGCGCTTCGCATACTGGTGACGGTAGTTGCTCTTCAGCGTCGCCTGCAGCACCCACAGGCGATGCAGCTCATAGCGGATATACGACGGGTTCTCGTGGCCCTTGGTCAGCAGGTCCGCGTACTTCACCGAGCTGTCCATCGCCTTGTAGTTGTCGTACGGCACGTAGATCTCGCGCTTGCCGACGATCTTCCAGTCGTAGCGGTCGCCGGGGCCGTTGTACAGGCGGTCGTCGTCGACGGTGCGGAAGCCGCCCGGGCCTTGCGGCTGGTCATAGCCGTACTCGGGTGCCTGGCGCACGCGCCGCGTGCCGGGGTTGTACATCCACGTGCGCGACGAGTTGTCCGCGCCGGCCTTGTCCCAGTTCGTGAAGCCGACGATCAGCGAGCCGCGGTCGGACAGCGGCAGTTCCGTCGCGTTGCGGTAGTACGTGCGGTTGTTCAGGTCGCTCTTCACGTCGAACTTGCCGGAATTGCGCGGCGAGTAGATGTCGTAGCGCACCTTGCCCCACGCGATGTTGCCGTCGGAGTACACGACCGCCTGGTCGTAGGTCGCCTGCTCGGCGCCGATCGCCGACGAGAAGCGCTGGTTCCACAGCAGCTCGGCAGCCGTTTTCGGGATCGGATAGGGCACCGTCGGCGGCGCATTCGTGAGGCCGTTCGCGTCGGACGTCATCGTCGAATCCGGCGCGTATGCACGGATGTCCTTGTAGACGGAATCCGCATAGCGGAAGTCGCGATGGCTCGGGTAGACGTTGATCTTGAACGTGGCCGGGTAGCGCTTGAACATCGCCTTCTGGCCGTCGGTCAGGTGCTCGGCGTACTGCGCCATGTTTTCCGCGGTGATCGTCGCGACCGGCTTCTCGCTCGCGAACGGATCGGGGTAGCGGCTGCCGCGCTTGTACTGCACGTCCGGCGGCGTGCCGAGCCACTTGCCCGACCACTCGGGCACGCCGCTGTCCTTGCTGGCGGCGCGCACCGCGCCCATCGGCGTCAGCGGGCCGTCGAGCGCCTTCAGGTCGTCCGACGTGACCTTCGGGTACGACGCCGTCGCGACGACCGCGCATGCGGCCATCACCGACGCGCGCAGGAGGGGGAAATGAATGCGTTTCATGTCGATCCTCATAGTGCTGAATGACGAGCGGCCGGGCCGCTCAGAAGTGGTAGGTCGCCGTGGCCAGCACGTAGTCGCGATCCGCGAGCGGGCGCGTGACCGGGTTCGGCGAGCCGAGGAACTTCGCGTAGACGAGCGACAGCTGCAGGTTGCTCAGGCGCGTGAAGGTCACGCCGGCCGTCACGCGGTGGTCGCCCTGGCCCGTCAGCGAGCCGAGCGCGCCGGCGAGCGGCGACGTGCCCGTCAGGTCGTGCGTGTAGGTCAGCGGCACGTCGAGATCCCAGCCGTTGAACACGTTCTTGTAGCTGAGCGTCCACGCGATCTCCATCGCGAGCGCATTGCGCGAATTCGCGAGCGTGGTCGAGCCGTCGAGCTCGGAGATACTGCCGGCATGCACGTACGTGAGTTCGCCGATCAGCGACTGCGAATTCGCGAGGAAGCTCGGCCCGATCGAATAGATGCCGGACAGATTCGTCTGCAGCACGTTCGCGCGGGTCGACTGCGGGCCGGTCGGCGTGTTGACGAGCACGGCCGCGCCCTGGCGGTACGACACTTCGCCGGCGACGTTCACGGGGCCGACCTGCGTCGAGAAGCTGGCACCGGTCAGCTTGATGTTGCTGAAATACTTCTGCTGGTACTGAAGCGTCGGGAAGTACGTCGTGACGACACTCGGGTTCATGTCGTTGTAGTGCAGGTGGTACAGGCCAAGCTCGGTGTCGCCGAGGACGCGGAAGCGTGCGCCGATCCCCCACTGGTTGCGCGCGCTCGGCTTGTCGTCGGGGCCGCGCGGAATGATCATCCCGCCCGGGCCGATGATGAACTGCGCGCCGGGGCCCGTGACGTCCGAATAGCTCCAGTACGTGCCGGGCGCGGTCAGCCGGTTCTGCTGGTACGAGAACTGGTAGTAGCCGAGCAGGCTGAAGTTCGGCGTGATCTGCCACTGCGTGGAGATCTGCGGCACCGGCAGCAGGATGTCCTTCACTTCGGCACCGGCCATGTACGACTTGGTCGCGTCGGACGGCCCCTGTGCGCCGGCGATGTTCGGGAAGAACAGGCTTTCGCCCCACGCGACGACCTGGTCGCCGACCTTCACGTTCAGGCTCGTCGAGCCGATCTTGAACGTGTTGTACGCATACGCGGCGAGCAGCGTCGTGTGGCCGCCCGACCAGTAGCGCGCGTCGCTCGTGAAGTTGTTGTACTGGCCCGACTGGTTCACGGTGCCCGGGGCGTCGTTGTAGTTCGGGCGGTGATACGCCTGGTCGTAGAACGTATCGGCACGCACGAACACGCCCCAGTCGTCGTGCTTCAGGTTCACTTCGCCGAGCAGGCTGACCTGGTTCTCGATCAGCTTGTTCTTCGCGAAGTTGCGGTCGCCGTCGTCGCCGTTGATGTTCGCCGGCGTGAGGAGATTGCCGCTCGGTGCGCGGGTGCGCATGCCGAGGCCGTAACTGAGCGTGAACGTGTAGTCCAGCGTCGTGTCGGCGCCCAGCTCGATCGTGCTGCCTGCATGTGCGCCGGGAGCGGCACACGCCAGCAGCGCGGCGGCCAGCGTCGACAGCGTGGCGGTTGCCCGCTTGTCGGTACGGCGCGAAATCCGTTGATGCATGGTGTCTCCTCTTGGGGGTATCGACGACGGTCGACTGTGTGTGTTGTCGTGAGAGGCAGAGTAGGGAGATCGCGGTAGCAGGGAATCGTCAAAATGAACTAGATGACTTCCCTAGGACTGGCAACGATTCGTGCGGCACCGATTGGCCATGCGTGCATCAGCGCGCGGCGGCCTGCGCGGCGGACAGGAACGCGGGCCGTTCGCCGCCGCCGTCGAGCCGCAGGTTGGTGCCCGACGTGTACGACGCTTCGGGCGATGCGAGGAACAGGCACGCGGCGGCGACGTCGTCGGGGGTCGCGAGCCGTCCGGCGGGAATCGTCGCGCGAATGGCGTCGAGCGCATCGTCGTCGCCGTAGTGGCCTTCGGCGGCCGATTCCGTCTGCACGAGGCTCGGGCTGATCGCGCCCACGCGCACGCGCGGCGCCCACTCGACCGCGAGCGACGTGACCGCGTTGACGAGGCCCGCTTTCGCGGCGCCGTATGCGGCCGTGCCGGGCGACGGCCGCGACGCACTGACGCTCGCGATGAACAGCATCACGCCGCCTTCGGGCTGCGGCTGCATGATCGCGTTCACGCGCTGCGCGAGCTGCAGCGGCGCGATCAGGTTCAGCCGCACGATCGATTCGGTGAAGCGCGGCGACGCATCGGCCGCGAGCGCGAACGGCGAGCCGCCCGCGTTGTTGACGAGCACGTCGAGGCTGCCGGCCGCGGCGCGAATCGTCGCGAGCATCGCGTCGACCTGTTCGATGTCGCGCAGGTCGGCCGCGACGAACGTCGCCATGCGTCCGCCGGCCGAAGGCGGTGTGGCGGGCGCGCTGCGTCCGCAGACGAACACGCGCGCCCCCGCCGCGAGAAACCGTTCGGCGATGCGCCGCCCGATGCCCTTGGTGCCGCCCGTCACGAGCACCGTCTTGCCGCTGTAGTCGAATCCGTTCATCGTTGCCTCCGTTTCGGTGGGCCGATGATAGGAAGAAGCGCGCGCGGCTTCGTAGTCTGAAAGGATGATGCCGGCCGGCGCCGGCGGCGCAATCATCGTGGCAGACATCCATCGAACGACGAAGGAGACACCCCGCGATGACGATCCCCACGACGCCGCCGGCCGGCATCTTCACCGACGTGCCGGGCGGCCTGCGCCTGCACCACTACGAGGCGGGCGAAGGCCGGCCCGTGGTGTTCATCCACGGCAGCGGCCCGGGCGCCAGCGGTTTCAGCAACTTCAAGCACAACGTGCCCGCGTTCGCGGCGGCCGGCTATCGCGCGATCGTCGTCGACCTGCCCGGCTACGGGCAGTCGTCGAAGCCGTCCGACGTCGCCTATACGCTCGATTTCTTCGTCGGCGCACTGCATGCGCAGCTGAACGCGCTCGGCATCGGCCCGGCCGTGCTGCTCGGCAACTCGCTCGGCGGCGCGATCGCGCTCAAGTACGCGCTCGACTACCCGGACGAAGTCGACGGGCTGATCATGATGGCGCCGGGCGGCGTCGAGGATCGCGACACCTATTTCCGGATGGAAGGCATCCAGCGGATGGTGAAGCTGTTCACCAACCGCCAGATGAATGACGACACGATGCGCGAGCTGCTGACGCTGCTCGTGCACGACCCGG
Source organism: Burkholderia sp. AU33423 (assembly GCF_002223135.1). NCBI lineage: Bacteria > Pseudomonadati > Pseudomonadota > Betaproteobacteria > Burkholderiales > Burkholderiaceae > Burkholderia > Burkholderia sp. AU33423. Next base: position 1,772,418 of record NZ_NKFH01000007.1, on the reverse strand, counting down.
CGATCGTCACCGACGCGCTCGTCGCCGAGCGGATGAAGGTGTGCGTCGAACAGCCGACTGAAGTGCTGTCGACGATGAGCGTGCCGAACCTGACCGACGCGCTCGGCGACCTGCGTACGCCGGTGCTCGGTTTCTGGGGCACGGACGATCGCTTCAATCCGGTCGGCGGCGCGCTGAAGTTCCTCGAACGCTGCCGCGATGCGCGCTTCGTGCTGATGAACCGGTGCGGCCACTGGGTGATGGTGGAACACGCCGACTATTTCAATCGGGAATGCCTCGATTTTCTTGCGACGCGGAATCCGCGATAACGCCGGATGCCCTTGAAGGCCGGCCTCGATGCGGGCGGCCTGTCTGAACGAATACCTGGAGACGACATGAAGCTCATCGAAGACCTGTTCGACCTGCGCGGCAAGGTGGCCGCGATCACCGGCGGCGCGCGCGGCATCGGCGCGGAGACCGCGCGCACGCTGGCTGCCGCCGGCGCGAGCGTCGCGATTCTCGACGTGCTGTCGCAACCGGCGGAAGCGCTGGTCGAGGAAATCCGCGCGCAGGGCGGCCAGGCCGCGTTCTGGTCGCTCGACGTCACGCACGAGGACGATGTGGCGCGCGTGTTCGGCGAGATCGTCGCGCGCTTCGGGCGCCTCGACGTGCTCGTGAACAACGCAGGCATCGAAGGCCACAACGTGCCGACGCACGAGCTCACGCTCGCACAGTGGCAGCGCGTGCAGGACGTGAACGTGAACGGCGTGTTCCTGTGCACGCGTGCGGCGATTCCGCATATCGACGCGGCCGGTGGTGGCTCGATCGTGAACCTGTCGTCGATGTACGGGATCGTCGGCGGGCCCGACGTGCCTGCGTATCACGCGTCGAAGGCGGCGGTGCGGATGATGGCGAAGGTCGACGCGATGTTGTACGCGGCGAAGAACATCCGTGCGAACTCGGTGCATCCCGGCTACATCCGCACGCCGATGCTCGAGGAAGCGTTCCGCCAGATGGGGCAGGACCCCGATCGCGCCTTCGAGTACATGCAGACCAACGTGCCGATGGCGAAGATCGGCAGCCCGCGCGACATCGCGGCCGGCATCCTGTATCTCGTGTCGCCGGCAGGCCGCTACGTCACAGGCGCGGAGCTCGTGATCGACGGTGGCTTTACCGCGCGCTGACGCGGCGCGGCGCACGCAACGGAACAGGAGACAGGCAGTTGAAAGCGCTCGTGGCAGTGAAACGCGTGGTCGACGCGAACGTGAAGGTCGGCGTGAAATCCGACCGGACGGGCGTCGACATCGCGAACGTGAAGATGTCGATGAACCCGTTCGACGAGATCGCGGTGGAAGAGGCCGTGCGGTTGAAGGAAGCCGGCGTCGTGACCGAAGTGGTGGCGGTGTCGGTCGGTGTCGCGCAGGCGCAGGAAACGCTGCGCACGGCGCTCGCGATCGGCGCGGATCGCGCGATCCTCGTCGAATCGCATGACGGTGTCGAGCCGCTCGGCGTCGCTAAGGTGTTGAAGGCGCTGGTCGACAGGGAGCAGCCGCAACTGGTGATCCTCGGCAAGCAGGCGATCGACGACGATTCGAACCAGACGGGCCAGATGCTCGCTGCGCTGGCGGCGTTGCCGCAGGCGACGTTTGCATCGAAGGTCGTGGTCGACGACGGCCGTGCGATGGTCGCACGTGAAGTCGACGGCGGTGCGGAAACGCTGTCGCTTCAACTGCCCGCCGTCATCACCACGGATCTGCGCCTGAACGAGCCGCGCTACGTGACGCTGCCGAACATCATGAAGGCGAAGAAGAAGCCGCTCGAAACCGTGAAGCCCGACGACCTCGGTGTGGATGTGACGCCGCGCCTGAAGGTGCTCGAAGTGAACGAGGCGCCGAAGCGCGCGGCCGGCGTGAAGGTGCCGGACGTGCAGACGCTCGTCGCGAAGCTGAAGACCGAAGCCAAGGTGCTGTGACAGGGAACGCAAGAAAATGACGATTCTGGTGATTGCGGAACACGACAACGCGTCGATCAAGGCCGCGACGCTGAGCGCCGTGGCTGCCGCACGGGCGCTCGATGCGGCGGGCGGCGGCGACGTTCACGTGCTCGTCGCTGGACACGACGCACAGGCGGCGGCCGACGCAGCGGCGAAGATCGCCGGTGTGTCGAAGGTGCTGCTGGCCGATGCGCCGCAACTGGCCAACGGTCTGGCCGAGAACGTCGAAGCGACGGTGATGAACGTTGCGAACGGCTACTCGCACATCCTCGCGCCGGCTACCGCCTACGGCAAGAACATCGCGCCGCGTATCGCCGCGAAGCTGGATGTCGCACAGATCTCCGAGATCACGGCGGTGGTATCGGCCGACACGTTCGAGCGCCCGATCTACGCGGGCAACGCGATCGCGACGGTGCAGTCGAGCGATCCGATCAAGGTCATCACGGTGCGTGCAACGGGTTTCGATCCGGTGGCAGCGGAAGGCGGCAGCGCGTCGGTCGAGAAGATTGAAGCGGCAGCCGATGCCGGCAAGTCGCAGTTCGTGAGCCGTGAAGTGACGAAGCTGGACCGTCCGGAGCTCACGAGCGCAAGCATCATCGTGTCGGGCGGCCGCGGCTTGGGCAGCGGCGAGAACTATACGAAGGTGCTGGAGCCGCTGGCCGACAAGCTTCAAGCCGCGCTGGGCGCGTCGCGTGCCGCAGTCGACGCCGGCTACGTACCGAACGACTGCCAGGTCGGCCAGACCGGCAAGATCGTCGCGCCGCAGCTGTACATCGCGGTCGGCATCTCGGGCGCGATCCAGCACCTGGCCGGCATGAAGGATTCGAAGGTGATCGTCGCGATCAACAACGACCCGGAAGCGCCGATCTTCAGCGTGGCCGACTACGGTGTGGTCGGCGACCTGTTCACGCTCGTGCCGGAAGCGGCCGCGGCGCTCTGACCGATGCCGCTGTTCGAATTCAACGGGATGCGGCCACGCATCGACCCGTCCGCGTATGTCGATCCGAGCGCGGTCGTGATCGGCGACGTGACGATCGGCGCGCGCTGCTACATTGGCCCGCATGCGAGCCTGCGCGGCGACTTCGGTGCGATCGTCGTCGAAGACGGCAGCAACGTGCAGGACGGCTGCGTACTGCACGTTGGGATCGGCGAGACGTGCCGGCTCGGCGTCAACAGCCACATCGGCCACGGCGCGATCGTGCATGGCGCGACGCTCGAACCCGACACGATGATCGGGATGAACGCGGTCGTGATGGACGGCGCGACGATCGGCGCCACGACGATCGTCGCCGCGTGCGCGTTCGTGAAGGCCGGCTACGACGTACCGCGCGGCGTGTTGCTCGCGGGCGTGCCGGGGCGCGTCGTGCGGCGGCTCAGCGACGCGGAGATCGACGCGAAGGCGAACGGTACGCGGATCTATCAGCAGCTGGCGGCGGACTGCCTGAGGACGATCAGGCGGATCGACGGGTGAGCGGGCATTCGGGCGGCCCAGGATGCGACGGATTGCCGGGCAGGTTGCCGTTGCCGTAAGATCGGCACAGGCTTTCCCACCGGCATCCGCGTCACATGAAAAAGCACGTCCGTTTGCGGCTCACAGTCATTGCGTCGGCTTTTGCCGTCTACAGCGTTTATATGCACATCCAGCAGTTCATCAATGGTTGCGTGTGGGTCAGGGGCCATCAGCGCTGCAGTTTCGAAAACAGCACGAACTTCGAAGGCTGGATGGATCTCGACCTGATGATCGCGTGCTGCTGGGTCGCCGCGGCGGTGGTGGGCTGGATTTCCGTCATGCAGGCCGCGAAGAAGCCGGGTTGAAGCCTGGCGCTTCCGTCACGCGAAACCGGTCGCTGTCAATCCGTGACAACGATCATCGGTGCGGCATCGCCGCAATCGTCAGCGCCGCCCCCGGATCCCCGCGCCGCAGGTGCAACCGGCCGACAGGATCGGGTTCCGCTCTGTCGACCCGCGGGTCGGCCCCGACGCCGGTTCGAGCCTTGCCTTCCATCCGCCGCCATCGGCCGTCGTTGTGCTCTTTCCTGCCGTGCCCGGATAATGATCCGGCGTCGCGCACGCCGCGCGAGGGGAGGCTCCCATGCAATTTCCGACGGGATCGGTGGTCGCGCTCAGTTCGGCCGCCGCGACGATGTTTTCGATGGGCATGCTGTTTCTCGGCTACTGGGGCTGGCACGAGCCGCTGCCGTGGCGGTTCGGCGACTACGTCGTGATCCTGCCGGCGCTGGCCGGGTTCGCGTGCCTCGTCAGCGTGCCGTTTCTCGCCACGTCGCCGATGAAAGCCCCCGACGACGAATCGCGGATGTTCGTCGCGCGGCGCGTGTTTCTGTGCGGCGCGAGTGCGTTGTGGTGCGCGATCGTCGCGTCGGTGGTCGTGTGAGCGCCGTGCTGGATTCGCATGCGCCGACGTCTGCCGGTGCGGTCTTGCACCGGATTGTCGAAACCTCTTCCATACGCGCTTGACGGGCGGTTTTCATGCGTCGATTCGGGCCGCTGCGACGGCTTTGCTTTCCCCTGTGCCGTGCACTAGATTCGAAGCATTCCTGTGTAGCCGAGCGCGAGGTGGAGCCATGACGCCGTGGGAGATTCAGGGTACCGAATTGATCAATTGCAATTGCTCATACGGTTGCCCGTGCCAGTTCAATGCGCTGCCGACCCATGGCCATTGCGCGGCGATGGGGGCGATTTCGATCGACAGCGGCCACTACGGCGACGTGGTGCTCGACGGCGTCAAGGTCGCGGTCGTGTTCGAGTGGCCGGGGGCCGTCCACGAGGGGCGGGGCCGGTGCCAGCCGATCGTCGATGAGCGCGCCAGCCCGGCGCAGCGCGAGGCGGTGCTGAAGATCATGACTGGTCAGGATACCGATCCGTTTGCGACGATGTTCTCGGTCTACGCTTCGACGCTCGAGCAGGCGTTCGATCCGATCTTCGCGAAGATCGATTACGACGTCGATGTCGATGCGCGGCGTGGCCGGATTCACGTCGACGGCGTGTTCGACCTCGCGGGCGATCCCATCCTCAATCCGGTGACGGGCGCCGAACATCGCGCGCGGATCGACCTGCCGCACGGCTTCGAATACGAGCTGGCCGAGATCGGCTCGGGCACGTCGCGCTCGCAAGGCCACATTCCGCTGACTCTCGACGGCAGCTATGCGCAGTTCGCGCGGCTGCACCTGAACAACCACGGGGTGGTCAGGCATCGCGTCGCGGCATGACGCCCGTCGACCACTGGCTCGGGCGCGAGCGCGTCATCACGCTGCTCGGCATCGCGGCGCTCGTCGGACTGTGCTGGTTCTACCTTTGGACGGGCGCGGGAACCGGCATGTCGGCGCTGGACATGACCACCGTTGCGCTCTTTCCGCATCGCCTCAAGGGCGCCATGGGCAGCATGGATCCGTCGCTGCCCACCGTGATCGTGATGTGGTGGGTGATGATGATCGCGATGATGACGCCCAGCGCGGCGCCGCTCGTGATGCTGTACCGGCGGGTGCTGCGGCAGCGCGGCGTGGACGGGGCGGGCTCGGCGTTCACGTCGCTGTCGCTGCTGGCCGGCTACCTGGCCGCATGGCTCGCGTTCTCGATCGGCGCAGCGCTGCTTCAGCAGATGCTGCAGCCGGCCGGGCTGATCTCCGCGATGATGCTGTGGTCGAAGAGCGCCGTCCTTTCCGCGATCGTGCTGGCGCTCGCCGGGCTCTATCAATTCTCGCCGCTGAAACGCGCGTGCCTTCGGCAATGCCGGGCGCCGGCCGGGTTCCTGGTCGCGCACTGGCGTCCGGGCGTCACCGGCAGTTTCCTGCTTGGCGCGCGGCACGGCATGGTTTGCGTGGGCTGCTGCTGGTTGCTGATGGCGCTGCTGTTCGTCGGCGGCGTGATGAACGTCGTGTGGATCGCCGCGCTGTCGCTCTTCGTGTTCGCGGAAAAGATCCTGCCCGGCGGAGAACTTGTCGGGCGCGCACTGGGCGTCGTGCTGATTGCGTGGGCCGGTGTGACGTTGATCGTGTGACGGGCCGTCACGGGGGCAAGCCGGCGCGGACGTGCGGAATCGCTATGGACGGGGGACGGCCGGCCCCGGCCGGTCCCGGTCGCCCGCCACGAGATAGACCAGCGGCCGATCGCCGGTATTCAGCATCGTATGCGCGCTGCCGCCGCGCGGAAATCCCATGAAGTCGCCCGGGCCGATCGCATAGGTCCGGCCATCGACGATTGCCTCGCCGGTTCCCGACAGGGCGTAGACGCATTCCTCCGCGTAGAGATGCCGGTGGTATTCGGTGGATTCGTGCCCGGGCATCAAGGTCATCAGGTGGACGCCGAGTTGCGTCAGCCCGGTTGCATCGCCAAGCGACCGCTTCAGGCGGACGGCATTCTCGTTCAGTGGGTGCACGGAATGTTCGGGTTCCATCGCCGCGATGCTGGCGACTTTCAGCACTTCGCGCGGGGTGTTCATCGTCTGTCGTGAATGATGGGGGCGGGTGCCGGCAAGCGCATCGTTGCGCGCGCTTGAGTGCTGGCGACAGGGGCGCGGCCGCGTCTTTCACCGCGGGATGCTACGTAACGCGGGGCATGCGTTACCCGGAACGCAAGGCTCGATCCCGATGATGAAGGCGAGCCCGGCCGCCAGCCGTCGGGCCCCGGACGGCCGTCGGGACAGGGCAATCCAGCGTGGGTGTGAAGTCGTCGTTGATGCCGATCGCAATGGCACGATAGGTGCTTGTCGGGCTGATCGAGCTGAAAAAAAGCGAACGGGGCTTCCATGCAAAATCATTTCTTCAAGGCGAACGCTGCGCTCGCCGCCATTGCCGCGGCGTGCGCACTGGCGGCGTGTGGCGGCAGCGATGTCACGGCGCCGAAGCCGGGTGGTAATACCATCGGAACGAGTACGAGTGGCACGGGCGGGACGAGTGGAACCAGCGGCACGAGCGGAACCAGCGGCACGAGTGGAAGCAGCGGCACGAGTGGAAGCAGCGGCACGAGTGGAACCAGCGGCACGAGTGGAACCAGCGGCACAAATGGAACCAGTGGCACAAATGGAACCAGCGGCACGGGCGGAACCAGTGGCACGAGCGGTACCCCCGGCACGTACGGCATCATCAACTCCGTCGGCGCGGTCGTCATCGACGCTGGCACCACGATCGGCAGCATGAATCCGCCGGGAGTGGGCAAGGGCGCGGCGACCGGCCTCGGCGGCACGGTCACGGGCGCGGGCACGATCATCCGCGACACGACGAACGCCATAAGCAACGGCATCGGCCAGACCGGTTTTACGGCGAATCCCGTCGGCACGACGGTCGCCGGGCTGGGTTCCATCGTTGACTCGACCAGCAATCCGGTCACTGGCCTCGGCGAAACGGTGAAGGCGCTCGGCACCGGCCCGTTGTCGCCGCTGGCACCGCTCACGACGCCGGTCGGCGGCCTGTTCGATACCGTCGCCGGTGGCCTCAACACGGGCGGCACGATGCTCGGCTCGGCGCTTTCGTCGGGCCCGGTCCAGCAGACGACGCAGGCGATCAGCACGGCGATCACACCGCTCGTCACGACCGTCGGCCAGGTCACGCAACAGGTCGGCACGGCGACCGGCCTCGGACAGCCCGTCGCGGGCCTGCTTGGTCAGATCGGCGGCGCGATCACGTCGGCGGGATGGAAGGTGACGTCCACGTCGCCCCAGCCGCTGGTCAGCGGTGTCGGCGAACTCGTGCGCGCGGTCGGCGACACCGTGACCAATGCGGGCGGCCTCGTGAACCCGAGCGGGGCGAACGGCGCGGTGCCGGTCGCGGGCCTGGTGACGAGCGTGGTCGGCGGCATTCCGGCGACTGTCCACAACGGTTCGGCAACCGGCACGGGCAGCGGCTCACCGTTGGGTGGTCTCTCCAACCCGCTTGCGCCCGTTACAGGGCTGGTGGGCGGCCTGCTTGGCGGCTTGGGTGGCTTGGCCGGCAAGTAGTCGATCGACTCGGATCTTCACGGCGGTAACCGGCCGACCGAAAATCGGCCTCCGGCTACCGCCGAACAACGTTGCTTGATGATCCCCTGCGGGAAGCGGATCGGACGGGGCCTCTCGATGCGTCAATCGCGAACGACGTCGCGCTGCGACGGCGGCCGCGCCAGCCCGCGTGCGGGCAGCGGCGTCGACATCACGATCGACGTGCGTGTTTCGCCGTACAGGTTGATGCGTTCGATCAGTTGTTCGAGATGGGTCATGCTGATTGCGGCGAGCCGCATCATGTACGAGTCCGCGCCCGTCACGTGATGGCATTCGACGACTTCGGGAATCGTCTCCAGCAACCGGAGGAATTTGGCTTTTGCCGGTTGCGGCACCGTGATGCCGATCAGCGCGCTGACGGGATAGCCGGCCGCGGCAGGATTGATCCGGGCCGTGTAGCCCTCGATGACGCCGGCCGCTTCAAGCCGCTTCACGCGTTCCGTCACCGCCGGCACCGACAGGTGCACCTGGCGCGCCAGCTCCGTGTAGCTGATGCGGCCGTTGGCCTGCAACAGCGTCACTACCTTCCAGTCCAGATCGTCCATCGCGGCGGTATTTTTTTAGGCGGAGTGGCCATTTTTCCTTAAAAACCGCATTCAGCGATGACGGGACTTTCCCTACGATGCCTGTTCCACCCGTTGCATGTTGCAAGGAGCAGGCGATGCTGTTCATCAAGTCCGTCGTGATGGGGCTGTCGATTGCGGTGCCCGTCGGCCCGATCGGCATGCTGTGCATTCAGCGCAGCCTGAGCCGCGGCTTTCACGCGGGATTCGCGACGGGCGTCGGCGCCGCGTGCGCCGACGCGATCTATGGCCTGCTCGGTGCGCTCGGCATCGCGGGTGTCGTCACGGCATTCCCGATGCTGACCGTCGGGTTGAAAATCGGCGGCGGCGCGTTCCTCGTGTGGCTGGCGTGGACCATCGCGCGCCGGGCGCCGGCCGCGTCGACGGCGCAGCGCGACCTGCCGCGCACGACTGTCCTGCGCGATTTTGTGACGACGTTCGGACTGACGCTGTCGAACCCGATGACGATCCTGTCGTTCGTCGGGATTTTCGCGGCGCTGGGCCCGCTGTCGGGCGCGCGGGAAGGGGCGATGTGGCCGGCCGTGGCGCTGATGGTTACCGGTGTGTTCATCGGTTCCGCGACGTGGTGGCTGTGCCTGAGCGGTACGACCGCCGCATTGCGCACGAAGATGTCGTTCGCGTTCATGCATGGGCTGTCGCGCGTGTCGGCGGCGGTGATTGCGGTATTCGGCGTGATTCAGGTCGTCGCGGGCGTGCGCGGGGTCATCTAGGTCGAGGTGTCGTGCGCATCGCGTTGCGACCGGATGGCGTCGACCGTCGTCCGGATATGCGCGAGCAACTCGAGCATGGCCGCTTTCCGGAAATACTGGTTCATTCGCGTGCTGACGACGAGATCGGCCGGCAACGCGTCGATCGAACGCTGCACCATCAGCAGATCGTCGGCGAGTTGCGCCAGCGCTGCGCAATCGCGCGTGCCCACCGCGCTCGCGATCTCGTCCGGCCAGAAAACGAACGCGTCGATGCCGCAGCATTCGGCGACGCAATCCGTCTCCAGTGCATCGATCAACGGCATGACCCCCGCGAGACAGGGATCGATCGGAACCGCCTGCGCCTGCTTGCCCATCAGATCGCCGAATTCGATCCAGCGATCCGGGCCGATGCTGATGTCGCCCTTGTGTGGTTTGCCGTTCATGGGTTGATGCTCGAGAGGTTCAGTTTTTATGACGATCACCCCAGCTCGAACGACGTCACCCCGAACACGCGGTCGATCGCAATCGCCGGTGCTTCTTTCGTGTACATCCGTGCGGTTTCGAACACGCTCGTCATGCCGTGCCGTTCCGCCAGCGCGACGGCCGCGGGGTTCGTTTCCGGCACGTCGAGCACGATGACCTCGCCGGGCATGCGCGCCGCCAGCGCGCGAAACAGCCCGGTGGCAATGCCTGCGTCGTCGGCGAACAGCGGGCCGATCTTGCAGCCCGCCTTGCAGCGGCGCACGACACCGTATCCGGCGACACGGCCGCCGTCGACCGTCGCGAGCGCAACGGCATCCGGCTGCGCGATCCAGGTGGACAGGAACCGCTCGCGGGCCGACGGAAAGCACGCGCGATCGTAGGCAAGCAACTGCTCGAACGGCACGTCGGCCGCTGCCACTACGTGCGCGCATCCGATGCCGTCCACGCGCCCCTCATAGCGGATGTTGCGATACGCAAGCGCGAATCCGGACTTCCTGTAGTTCGCCTGCTGGGCCACGACACCATCGAGCCCGATGTTGCGGTCTCCGAGGTAACGCATGCCGTGCTGCCAGGTTCGGATGCCGAAGCCTTTGCCGCGAAACCCGGGTTTCACGATGTAGAGGCCGATGAAGCCGAAGCGTTCGTCATAGGCGACAGCGGAAATGCACGCGACCGGCTCGCCGCGCCAGACGCCGACGAAGAACCCGGCGGGGTCCGCTTCCCTGAAACAATGAGGATCAGGCAGGCCGGGGTTCCAGCCCTCTGCAGCCGCCCATTCGACCGACATCGCTACTTCGTCGGCCGACATGGTGCGCACGATAAAGTCACCGCCTTGGTCCATGGTTCACCCCCAGTCGCCGCGTTCGCGATTGCGCGTTGCAATACCGGCTGCCGAGCCGAAGCAGCCCTGACAGACGATATGTCCCGTTTGGCACCATTCCCGTCAGCGAAAAATCTATGGATGGATGGTTTCGCCGCGATTCAGCATGTCGATGAATTCCCCGATTTTGCGCGCCCGTGTTTCCGGCTTTTTGGCATTCTGTATCCGAAACAGGATGGCATATCGGTTACGGCTGTTCAGTGTTGCGAAAAACTCGCGGGCTTCCGGATTGGCGTCCAAAGCCGCCTGCAGGTCGTCCGGCACGATCGAGTTGCTGGCCGACGTATAGGCAGCCTGCCAGCGGCCGTCCTTTCTGGCTTTCTCGATTTCGCACAAGCCGGGCGGGCGCATTCTGCCTGCGGCGATCAGCGCTTCAGCCCTGTCTGTGTTGAGTTTGGACCAGATGCTTTTTGCGGAGCGCGGGGTGAAGCGTTGCAACCAGTATTGCTCGCTCTCGGCCCGCTTTTGACCATCGATCCAGCCATGGCAGAGGGCGCTTTCCAGCGCCTGTTCGTAGGTGACGGTGCGCTGGCCGGTGCCTTTTTTCGCCAGACGCAGCCATGCTCCGGCCGAAGTGGTGCCGTTTTGCTCTAACCAGTTTTCCCATTCGGCCTGACTGGTAAAGGTTAGCGCGCATTCGGTCATGTCACTGTCCTGAATGGTTGACTACATGTGCGGGGAGGGCGTCCGCAGTCTAACAGTGTTGATACGGACGGCAACGTGCGCGGTGCGACGAAAGACTGGCCGCTCGGTTGCCGTCAGTCCGTCGCCCGGTTTTGGGGTGGCATCACCCGTTTCAAGCATCGGTCGCGCAGGCATCGGATACGCCGTTTCAAATGGGAGGCCTCGCCACCTATCCGGCCAAAGCCTCCCCATCCCCGTCAGAACGTATAACTCACCTTCCCGAACGCCGTCCGCCCAAGCGTGTTGTACCCATACGCGGTCATGTACTGCCGGTCGAACAGATTCGACACCGTCGCCGACACCGTCAGGTGTGAATTGATCCGGTACGACGCGCGCAGGCCCACCGTCAGATACGAAGGCAGATAGGTCGAATTCGCCGGATCGTCGAACGTCGTGCCGCCATAAAGCAGCGACGCCCCCGTGCTCAACGCATGCAGGTGCAGTTCATCCCACGTGTGATCGATGTTGAGGCTGACCGTCTGGCGCGGCCGGCGGTTGAGCCACGAGTCGTTGGTTTCGTCCTGCGGATTCAGGATCCCGACCGCGAGGCTCACCGGCGTCGAGCGGCCGATCGTCCCCTTGTACGACAAGTCGATGCCACGAATATGCGCGCGGCCGATGTTCATCGGCGAGAACGTCGCCGGGTTGTACGCGATCAGGTTGCTGACGCGCGTATCGTAGATCGCGGCCGTGAACGTACCGTACGACGTGTTCGCATCGACCGCAGCCTCGACCGACGTGCTGCGTTCCGGGCTGAGGTTCGGATTGCCGTAGCCGGGGTAGTACAGGTCGTTGAACGACGGCAGCTTGAACGCATTGCCGTACGACACACGCGCCGTGTACACCGGCGTGATCGCCCACGACAGCGCCGCGTTACCCGTATTCACGGATTGCCCGGCGATGATTTCATGACGCCCCGCGAGGAACATCGTCACGCTGCCGAGCGTTGCCGACTGGTGCAGCGAGAACGCGGAATCGTTGCGCGTCGGCACGCCGTTCGGAATGTCGACCGGCAGGAATGCCTGCTCGCGCGTGAAGTCGTATGCGAGCTTGGTTTCGCCCGACAGCGGCAGCCCGAACAGATGGAATCCGCGCGCCTGATGCGTCAGCGACGTCGACGTGCTGATGCGCTGCGAATTGATCTGGTCGGTCGGGATGGTCGGATCGCTCGCGTAGATGAACCCGCGATCGTTCGCATAACCGAACGACTGGTCGAACTGCGTGTCCGGCGTGATATCGAGGTGGAACGCGATACCGGTCGTCAGCTGATGATCGAGCTGGCGGTTCGCAAAGCCGCGGTTGTCGTAGGACAGATCGGACCGGTGATACAGCGCGAACGTCGAGATCGACCAGTTGTCGCGCGCGTAGCCGAGGCGCGCGTCGAGATCCTGCGCGTGGTACGGGTTGCGGCCCGCCTCATGCCCGTACGCGAACGGCCGCGTCGCGTCGATGCCGGCCGTGTTGTACGAGTGCAGGCCGAGCGAGTAGGTGAGCCCGCCGAGCGCGGCGAGCGGCCCGGTCGACGGCACCGTGCCCGACGTGCGCAGCTGCGTGTCGAACGTCTTGTTCGACCCGCCGCCGAACGACACGGTGGTCTGGTTCGGCTGGTTGGCCGCGCGGCGCGTGAAGAGCTGCACGACGCCGCCCATCGCATTGGCGCCGAACGACGCGGCGGCCGGCCCCGAGATCACTTCGACACGTTCGAACGCTTCGGTCGGCAGGTCCGCCCACGGCGCGATGCCGGTGGTCGGCGAGCCGATCCGGATGCCGTCGATGAACACGGCGACCTGGCTGGCCGACGAGCCGCGGATGCTGACCGACGCGGACGAGCCGGGCCCGCCGTTCTGCGAGACGGTCACGCCGGGCAGCGTTGCGAGCGCCTGCGTGATGCTCGGGTCGCTCGGCGACAACCGGTCGAGATCGGTGCGCGTGAGCACCTGGGTCGTCGCATAGCGCTGGTCGAACGACTCGGGCAGGCGGCGTGTGTCGGTCACGTTGATCGTCTGCAGGTCGGCGCCTTCGGCGGCCGGGGCCGGTTGCGCAACCGAGGTGTCGCCGGCTGCGTGGGCGAGCGGCGAGAGAAGCGCGGTCGCGGCGGACGTGGCAAGGAGGTGTCGAATCTTCATGAGGCTGTCGTTGTGGTCGGGCTGCGCATGCGTCGATCGTGGGCGGGCGGCGGGCAGCGCCGGTTTTGTTATCGGTGAGCGGGTTATCGCGCGACCGGGCCGAGCGGGCCGCGGTCGCGAGCATCGGCGCGGCACATGCCGGCGGACGCGATCAATACGGAGCGGCGCGCGCGAGCAGGCGGGCCGTGCATGCCGGCGGCGTGCCGGCGCGACGCTTCCGGTGAGGAAGCGGATGCGGTAACAGTGGACATCGGGCGGATCCTGAGGTCGGGCCGTCCATGCAACGGGCGACCGCCAATAGCGGTGCCTGGCGCGCCGGGACACCCCGCCCGGTGCGGCTGCTTGGACCTCGGGTCGATGGCAGGTCTCCTGGCTCGCGGGTCGTCATTCGTGCCGGCCTTCCCGGTTTCCCAGTGGCATGCAGTGGCACGGATTCGCCGCTCACAGTTGCGGGGGCAGCCGCAGACTCGAGGCGCGGCCTCTCCTGCGTTCCCTTTTGATCCCATCCCTGGGAACGATCAGCGCGCAAGGGTAATGGCGTGCGCTCCGGCGCGTCAATTGTCGGGCCGTGCGGGGATGCGAAAAAACGTCATCGGCGCGCAAAAACTTTCGAAATCCTTTCCTTCATGCGTCGATGGCGCGTTTCATGTCTGACGAAATGGCGTGGTTTGCTGCCATGCAATCGCGCCGAAACCGGCTCGGGGCGACACCCGTCCACCTGACGAACGCGCGACGGAATGCTTCCTCGCCGCCGAACCCGAGATGCGCGGCGATCCGTGCGACCGGCCAGTCCGACTCGCGCAGGCAGCGTTGCGCGGCCTCGGCGAGACACTGCTCCCGCAGCACGTGATAACCGCTGCCTTCGGCGACCAGCCGCCGCCGCAACGTCGCCTCGCTGACGCCGAGCCACGCGGCCAGCTCGGCGAGTGCCGGCAACGCCTGCTCGTGCGCGAGCGCCGCATCGAGAAAGCCACGCACCTGCTGCGCCCACGACACGACGGCCGGCGCCGCATCGATCAGGCGAAACGGAAAATCGACGAGAAACGCGTCGAGCTCGGCCGGCTGCCGGGTCACGCGGCACGCGAGCCGTGCGGCATCGAACGCGAAGCCGTAGGTCTGACGGCCGACCTCGACGGGCGCGTTGAACAACCCGAGCAGCGGCATCGCGTCGTCGCGGCGCGGATGGCCGAGCCAGACGTCGGTCGGCCGCAGCGGCTGCCCGATCAGCCAGCCGAACAGCTGCAGATAGCAGAACAACCCCGTCAGGTCGACGAGGCACGCGGCCGGGCTGCGTGTGCGGCGCAGCGAATCCATCCGGAACGTCGCGCGCCCGTCGCGCACGGAGAGCGACAGCGCGCCGGCGCGCGGGGTCAGCATCTCGCCGAATTCGCGCGCACAGCGGATTGCGTCGGCCAGCGTCGCGCAGCTCAGCAGGCAGCGGCACATCAGGTCGACTTCGCGCTTGCGCATCGGCGGGTGGCCGTCGCCGCGCGCGACCTGGGCCTCGAGGCGTTCGATCGCGTCGCGGTACAGCGCGACGAAATCGCCCGGCGTCGCTGCCGGTGGCGGCGGCTGTGCATCACGGTCGGCCGGCGGCGCGCCGCTGCGCGTGAGTTCGCTCAGCAGGCGCGCACCGAAGCCCGGCAGGATACGGCTGCGGGCCGGGATGGCGCGCTGTTTCATGAGTTTCCCGATCTGATCGTTGCGACAGGGGGCGGTGAGCGGGCCGGTAGGGGTCTGCGAACCGTCGCCACGCAAGAATGCTATCCACGCCGCCCGCCTTCGGCCTCGCCGGAACGGCGTAGGCCGGCTGCGCATCCTTGTCACGAACGACCACGGACGACACGCGAATGATCCAGATCGTAGATGAAATCACGCTCGCGCCCGAGCGCATTCCCGACGTGCTTGCACTGCTGCGCGACCGTTACCTGCCGGGCCACGCGGCGCGCGGGCTGACGGCGGCCGGCCGCTGGGTGTCGCCGCCCGTCGCGGTGCCGGGGCAGCCGAGCACGCTGTGGCTGACCTGGCACGTGGCAGACGCGCCGGCCTATTACCGGATGCGCGCGCTGACGGATGCCGACGTGGTCGGATTCTGGATGGCCGTCGACGCGCTGTGCGACGTGCGCCGCCGCCATGTGATGACGGATGCCGATGCGCCGCTGCACGCGCTGGCGGAGGTCGAGCATGCGGCATGACACGGCACAGGTATTCGTGTCCGCGGATTGCCATGCCGGCGCGATCGAGCATGCATTGCACGAAGCCGCGCACACGCTGGCTGGCCCGAAGCGGGTGGCATTGGCACGCAATCTGGACGGCAGCTGGGGCGCGGGAGACTACACGCTCGACGTGCTGCGTGACGCTTCGGCGGCCGACGGCGCGGCGGATTTTGCGGCGCTCGCTCAACTGCCGGGAATCGAGCGCATCGACAGCGCCGAATGCCGCGCGATCGGCGGCGGCCTGCGCGAACCGGCGCTGCGCGACGGCGTGTGGCGCACGCTGATGCTGCGCGTGCGGCCGCAGACCAGCCCAGCTCAGATCGCTGCGCTCGAACGCGAACTGCTGCAGATGCCCGCGTTCATGCCCGGCATCCGCAACTGGCGGCTGAGCCGGATCGAGACGCCCGGCGCGTGGACGCATGTTTGGCAGCAGGAATTCGCGCACGTCGGCGATCTACTCGGCGAGTACCTGATGCATCCCTATCACTGGGGCTGGGTCGATCGCCGGTTCGATGCTGAAAGCCCCGACTGGACGGTCGATGCGATCTCGCATGCGTTCTGTCCGCTCGCGTCGAGCCTGCTGGCCGACACGGCGGCGTGACGCGCAGCCCACATCAAGCCGACAACAAACAAGCCCTGGAGACACGAAGATGCGAGCCCTGTTGATCGACCGCGTCGGTCATTCCGACGCCTTGCGGATGGCTGACGTGCCGGCACCGACGCCGGGCCCCTGCGACGTGCTGATCCGCGTGGCCTACGCGGGCGTCAATCCCGCCGACTGGAAATGCCGCGAAGGCTACCTCGGCGCATTCATGCAATACACGTTTCCGTTCGTGATCGGCTTCGACGCGGCGGGTGTGGTCGAAGCGGTCGGCGACGGCGTCGACGGTTTCGAACCCGGCATGCGCGTGTTCGCGCAGACCGACGTCGGCGCGGGGCGCTGGGGTGCATACGCGGAATACGTCGCGGTGCGTCACGACTCGGTCGTGCGCGTGCCCGATGTGGTGAGCCTGGCGGAAGCCGCCACGGTGCCGACGCCCGCGCTCGCCGCGTGGGCCGGCCTGTTCGACGACGGCGGGCTGCAGGCGGGCCAGACCGTGCTGGTGCACGGCGGTGCCGGCGCGGTCGGCACGTTCGCGATCCAGCTTGCCGTGCAGGCCGGTGCGCGCGTCGCGGCGACGTGTTCGGCACGCAACCGCGGGACGGTCGAATCGCTGGGCGCGGCGGCCAGCATCGACTATCGCGCGCACGACGTCGCCGCGGCCCTGCACGCATGGGCGCCCGGCGGCGTCGACCTCGTGCTCGACGCGGTCGGCGGCGACACGCTGCCCGATGCGCTCGACCTGCTGGCGCCGGGCGGCACGCTGGTGAACATCATGACGCTCGCGGCCGGCGATGCGGAGCGGCTCGCCGCGACGGCCGCCGAAGCCGCACGACGCGGCCTGCGCACCGCGATGACCTACAGTCGGATGCCGAGCGGCGGCACGCTCGGCCGGATCGCGGCGCAACTGGAAAAGCGCGTGCTGCGCGTGCCGCGTTTCGACCGTTTCCCGCTCGAACAGGCGGCCCGCGCACTCGATCTCGTTCAAACGGGCGAGGCGAAAACGAAGCTGGTGCTTCATGTTGCGGATATCGCCCGCTGAGCGGCCCGCACGCACATCACAGGAGACAACGATGACGAATACCCGAACCGGCGTACTGGCCGGTAAGTGCGCGCTCGTGACGGGCGCAAGCCGTGGTATTGGCCGTGCGATCGCACAGCGTCTCGCGTCCGAAGGCGCGACCGTCGTCGTGACGGCGCGCAGCCTCACGCAATCGGCGACGACCGCCGGCACGCTCGCCGAAACCGTTGCGCTGATCGAGCAGGCCGGCGGCCGCGCCATTGCGCTTGCGGCGGACCTGTCGAACGCGGCAGAGCGCGATGCGCTCGTTGGGCGCGCGGCGCAAGCCGCCGGCGGCCTCGACATCCTCGTCAACAACGCGGGCGTGGCCGACTACGCGTGCGTCGACACGATGCCGATGACGATGTTCGACACGACGATCGAACACTATCTGCGCATCCCGTTCGCGCTGGCACAGGCCGCGATCCCGCTGATGCGCGCCCGCGGCGCCGGCTGGATCATGAACGTCGGCTCGGTGACGGCGCTGCCGCCGCTGAGGCCGTTCGACGATTTCTCGCGTGCGGGCGGCGCGACCGTCTATGCGGCGGTGAAGGCGGCGCTGTCGCGCTTCACGCAGGGGCTCGCAGCCGAACTCGAAGCCGACGGCATCGCGGTGAATCTCGTCGCGCCGAGCACGGCGATTCGCACGCCGGGCGCCGCGCGCTACATCCCCGAAGGCTATCCGACCGAGGATGTCGCGTATCTCGCCGAGACCGCGCTCGCACTGTGCAGCCTGCCGGCGCGCGAACGCACGGGCCTCGTCACGCACAGCCTGCATTTTCCGCTCGCGCAGCAACTCGCGGTGCGCTCGCTCGACGGCCGCACGGTGCTGCCGCCGCCGGTGATCCCCGCGTATGCGCATCCCCACATCGACCCGACAGGACTTTGATTGACATGACGAATTCGATTCGCTTCGACGGCGGCACCGCCGTGATCACCGGCGCGGCCAGCGGCATCGGCAGCGGGCTCGCACGCCACGCCGCCGGGCTCGGCATGCGCGTCGTGCTGGCCGATCTCGACCCGGCGAAGCTCGACGCATTCGCCGCGACGCTGGACACCGACGTCCTGTGCGTGCCGACCGACGTCAGCCGGCCGGAAGCCGTCGACGCGCTGGCGGAAGCGGCCTGGCAGCGTTTTGGCGGCGTCGACTTGCTGTTCAACAACGCGGGCGTAATGGCGACCGGCTTCAGCTGGGAAATCACGCCGGAACGCTTCGAGCGCAGCTTCGCGATCAACGTGCACGGCGTGCTGAACGGCATCCGCAGCTTCGTGCCGCGGATGCTCGAACGCAACGTGCCGGCGCGTGTCGTGAATACCGCGTCGGTCGGCGGGTTCCTGCCGAGCCCGCTGATGTCGCCTTATTCGGCGACGAAATTCGCGGTGGTCGCGCTGACCGAATCGCTGTACGGAGAACTGAAGATGTTGGGCGCGCCGGTCGGCGTGTCGTTGCTCGCGCCGGGCCCCGTGCAGTCGGGCATCTTCAACGACCCGTTCGGCGCGGCGCACGCCCGGCCCGAGGTGCGCGGCTTCGTCGATACGATGCGCTCGATGCTGAACGCGCACGGGCTCACGCCCGACGCGTTCGCCGCGCGGGTGTTCGACGGCATCCGGGCAGGGCGCTACTGGCTGATTCCGCAACCGGAGACGATCGACGGCGCGCTGCAGCGGCGCACCGACGACATCCTCGCTGCACGCGATCCGTCGCTGCCGGCGTTCTGACGGCCAGGCGCGGCTGCCACGCCCGGCGCGTGCCGTCACATGTGCGAGCCGGAATGCGTGCGGCCGCTCGGGTCGCCGCCGCGATCGGGCGGCGTATTGTTCTGATCGATCTTCGCGAGCACGAAGCCGGCGTGCGGCAACGCGCCGGGCGAGCGGTGCGTCGCGTGCGCGACGGCGTCGTGCGGCGACGCGGCGGGGAAACCGGATGACGTCACGCCCGGTTGAGCGAACGCCGAAAGGGAAGCAGCCGCCAGGGCGGCGGCGACGATCGCGTGCGATTTCATGGTGGCTCCTTCACGACTGACTGCGGGACAACGTAATCAGTCTAGGGCGCGAAACTTAACGCGACGTGAAGGAGTGATGCGGCGCGGATGACGGAATATTCATGCGCGCCGCGACGTTCATGCCGGCGCCGACACCAGTGCGCAGAAGTTCTCGAGATCGACGTTGCCGCCGCTGATCACGACGCCCACGCGCTTGCCCTGCAGCGCGTCCTTCATCCGTCGCACGGCGGCGAATGACAGGCAGCCGGTCGGCTCGACCACCATCTTCATACGCGTGGCGAAGAAGCGCATGCAGTCGATCAGTTCCGCGTCCGTCGCGGTCAGGATGTCGTCGACGTCGCGTCGGATGATCGGGAACGTCAGGTTGCCGAGGTGCTGCGTCTGCGCCCCGTCGGCGATCGTGCGCGGCGTGTCGATATGCACGATCGCGCCGGAGCGGAACGATTGCTGGCCGTCGTTGCCGGCTTCCGGCTCGACGCCGTAAAGCGTCGCGTGCGGCGACAGCGCGCGCGTGGCGAGCGCGGTGCCCGACAGCAGGCCGCCGCCGCCGAGCGGCGTGAATACCGCATCGAGCGGACCGACTTCGTCGAACAGTTCCTTGGCCGCCGTGCCCTGGCCGGCGATCACGTCCGGGTGGTCGTAGGGCGGGATCAGCGTGAGCCCGTGCCGCGCCGCGAGTTCGCGCCCGATCTGCTCGCGATCCTCGGTGTAGCGGTCGTAGGTCACGACCTTGCCGCCGTAGCCGCGCGTCGCGGCCATCTTTGCGGCCGGCGCATCCTGCGGCATCACGATCGTCGCGGGAATGCCGAGCATGCGCGCCGACAGCGCGATCGCCTGCGCATGGTTGCCCGACGAGAACGCGACGACGCCGTTGCGGCGCTGCGCCGCGTCGAAGCGCGACAGCGCGTTGAATGCGCCGCGGAACTTGAATGCGCCCATGCGCTGCAGGTTCTCGCACTTGAAGAACACTTGCGCGCCGAGCGCTTCGTCGATCGTCCGCGAGGTCATCACCGGTGTGCGGTGCGCATGGCCTTCGAGTCGGGCGGCGGCGGCGGCAACGTCGTCGTAGGTGGGGAGAGTCGGAGCGTTCATGGGTGGTCCGGTGGTCGTAGGAATCGGTCAGCGGGAAAGCGGCGCGGGTATCGCGCTTGCGTCATTTCGCATCGTTGTAGACGGTCGCGCGCGAGACGCCGAGATGCTGCGACACGATCTCCATCGCGCGGCGTACTTCGAGGAAACCGTCGGCCTTCAGCGTCTGCATCAGCTCGCGGCGCTGGTCGGTCTTCAGTTCGCGCGGCGTCGTCGCGAGACGCATCGCGAACGCGTCGATGCGCTGGCGGATCGCGTCCGCGCCGGCCGGGTCGAGCGTTTCCGCGACGGCTTCGCCGTCCGTGCTGCAGAACTGGTTCAGCATGCCCTGGAAGCCGCGGAACAGCGTGACGTCGGCATTCAGGCACAGCGCGGCCACATAGCGGCCGGTCGAATCCTTGATGCCGATCGACGTGCTTTTCGCGGTGCGGCCGTCGGCGAAGCGGTTCGGGTAGTTCGCGAGCACTGGCGGGAAATCGTCGTCCGCGATGCGGGCGAGGCCGAGTTCGGTCGCGGGATCGCCGACTGCGCGCCCCGACAGGTTGTTGTGGATCGCGAGGATCGCGTGCTTCGGCGTGCGCAGGTCGTGAACCACGACCTCGGTGAACGGCGCGAACATCGCACCGAGCCCTTCGGCGATGCGCTGCACCTGTTCTATCAGCGACGCCTGTTCGGACAGCACGAGTTTCTGGGTGGTGGTCATGATGGTTTCGCGGTCAGGTTTCGGGTCGATGCGACGGCTGCGGGGGAAGGGGCAACCGGCGCGTTACTCGCCGTCCGCCGCTTCCGGCCGCGTGATGTCGGCGAGCAGCGGCTGCGCGATCCGCACGTAGTCGGACGCGTCGAGCACGACGGAGCGGTCGAGGCGGCCCGCGTTGAAGGCGATCTCGGTGTTGCGCTCGATCAGGGCGGGATCGACGACGAGAGTCACGCTGGCGTCGAACACGAACGGCGGCACGGCGCCCATCACGCAGCGCGTGACGGTGGCCGCGAGGTCGGGCGACGCGAGGGTGGCCTTGCGGCGGCCGACCGCATCGGCGACCTTGCGGAAATCGATCTTCAGGTGGCCGGGAATCACCGCGAGCGCGGTGGTGTCGCCGCCATCCTTGAACGTGCAGAGCATCGCCTTCGCGCCCTGTTCGGGGCGCGTGCCGCGCAGCGCGGCGATGGCGTCGGATTTCCCTTCGGCCGGATGCTCCAGCACACGGAACCGCGCGCCGGACGTGTTCAGCAGATCGCAAAGCGTGTCGAAAACGGGATAGTCGCTCATGTCGCTCCGGGCAGATGAGGCCAGGGATCGAGGCGCGCGCGGGTTCGTATGCTTCAGCGTGCCGGTCGATGGATCGTCCAAGTATAGACGTTTCGTCATGGGCGTGGCAAAGGGGCGGAGGGCGAGGAGTGAACGGCGTTCGATCGCCTCGACAAAAATATGTCGCTCGACCCGTTTTGTGACGGGTATCGAGCCAGTCATGTGTGCGCCCGCCAATCGATATCGACGCCTCTCCCCGGATTTCCAATCCTGCGTAGAATGTCGGCCGTCAGGTTCGGCCTTTTGGCCCCTGTAGTGGAACCGACATGGCTCCATGACAGGTCTCAACGGTTTTGCACAATCCGGTCGACCAACCTATTTCTCCGCTCCACGTCTATCGAGCGGACACGGCGGGGCGGCATGCGACCGGGCATGAGCGACGCCGAAGCGTCATCAGTACCATCGCCCCGGGCATGCGCTCACGGGGCAGCAGGAGGAATTCTTGAAGAGGGCGGCTCTCGATAACGGACGCGTCTTGACCGAACGCGGCAAGAACGCGGTGAACAAAATCATGGCCTGTGCGATCGAGATCTTCGTGGACGAAGGCTACGGCGGGCTGACCATGCGAAAGGTCGCGGCAAAGGCGGGATTGGCGCTGTCGAACCTGCAGCACTACTTTCCCACGCGCGAAGACATCTTCGCGGCCATCCTTACCGTGACGAGGGAGGCATACGCCAATACGTACGACGGCGTGCACGCGGACACGTCGCTGACACCCGAGGGCCGTCTGGAGAAAGTGGTCCGACTGTTGCTCGAAGACGGAAAGCAGCCCAGGACTCAAAGCCTGTTCGTGAACTTCTGGGCACTGGCCCAAACGCAGGAGTTCGCGCGGAAGATGCTCGAGGAGGGGTATGAATTTCAACGCGGTGTGATCGCCGGCCTCATCGAAGCCGTGAACCCGGCGCTGCCACAAGCGGTGCGCATCCGGCGCGCGGCACTCGTTACGGCG
This sequence comes from Burkholderia sp. AU33423, assembly GCF_002223135.1. Lineage (NCBI taxonomy): Bacteria > Pseudomonadati > Pseudomonadota > Betaproteobacteria > Burkholderiales > Burkholderiaceae > Burkholderia > Burkholderia sp. AU33423. The sequence continues at coordinate 1,749,784 of NZ_NKFH01000007.1, read as the reverse complement.
CAGATCGAGGGGCTTATCGTGTTGATACCGCAAAGGAATCGGTTCCCGTCGGATATCAAGGGAATCGAGGACGATGCGGTGATGGCTATTCTGGCTTTGGCCAAGGCGCCTTGAGCTGGATTGCAGCAGGCTTGGTGTTGATGCGGATTGGGGCGCTCTAGAAGACGGAAATGCTCCACGGCCAAGGCTGGTCGAGGCGTTGTGCCATTCCACGCCGATCCACGAGATGCGGTTCGACGTATTCGGTATGTGCCCGAGTGACCGGCACCCCTCCAGTCGAGTGCAGAGACATCGATCCGACGAGGCTTGCCTGCAACTGGCTGCACAGTGGATCTACGGGGAGTACACAGGCAATGTTGTTCAGCATGCGGGAAATGCGACGATATCAAGGTATCCGAAAAGACAAGAAACGCTATTTCCGTGTACAAACGGTGCTGGCGTTCATATTGGCGTTGGTTGCAAATTGCCCGTTTGCGGCAAGCGACGTGAACGACGGCGATCAGCAGCAAGCTGCGTTGCGTACCCTGATGGGCAAGGATCCCGCGCCGGCGGATAGCGTCAAGGGTGTCGCGTTGTCGCCATGGGCGCATGGGCCATCGGCTTCAGGGCCGCTGTGGGTCGTCTCCGCATTGGTGCAGCGCTCGACCGATAACGACGACGCGGAGTTGTGGACGGGTGTCCTGACCCGTGACGGGCAACGGTTCCACCTGCTCGCAAGCGATAGAAGCGAGCACGTCGATACGTCGCCGCTGTTGTGGAGCGCATCCCTGACCATGGACGTGATTCCGTACCGAATCAATGCGCAGGAAACCGCCTTTGGTGTTCGCTTCAACAATAACTACACATCGACCGCGCATAGCGATTCGATCGAGATACTGAGCCTGTATCGCTTTGCCGATGCTCGTGTGATGCCGATCTTCACCGCCATGACCGACTGGTCGACCTATGACAGGGACGCGGCTGCGGAGTGTGTAGCGGAGAAGGCGGGCAAAGGCAAAAATCAGGGCGACGCACAGCAGGACGCGTGTGATGCGGAAAACACGACGGAGGTTCACTACGTGCTGTCGTTCAGCCCTCACATGACCAACGGGCATTACGACCTCGTTGTGCGTCCGAAGGGCAAGGCCGCGTCGGGCAAATCCACGCGGTTTACCTGGAACGGGAAGACTTATCAGCCGCGGCGCTTCACAGGCGACGGGCACTGAAATGCCACTCAGGATCGGATGAAACTGTCGCCCGCTGCGTGACGGCTCGTTGTGGACGAACGATTGACCGCCTTCGGTTCGGCTCACGTCCGCTGTTCGTGTGCTCGTGCTACGATTCGCGATGCCTGAGTGACCTGGCCGAAAGCCGGCATTGACCCACCCGTAGCGAACCGCAACAGATCCCACTCGAATCATGTACGCAGCTGCCTGGCCTCCCTCGAAAACGCACTGAAAACCAGCCGCGATGCAGTGATTGCATCGACCTTGGTATTCGTCCCGGACTGTGGTGAACAACAGTCCGGTGATGTCGTTCGAATTGACTGATCGTGTCTGTATTCGTGCGACTGCGTTTTCCAGAGACCACAACATGCGTATTTTCAATACGATGGCGGCTCATGCCATCCCGCTCGTTCCCCGTTCGCTGATCCGCAGGATCTCCCGCCGCTATATCGCCGGCGAAACGCTTTGCGAGGCGCGTACGCGCATCCGGGCGCTCCACGCAGCAGGCTTCCGAACCACTGTCGACGTGTTGGGCGAGACGGCGTCATCGCCTGAACAGGCAGAGTCGATGACCCGCGATTATCTCGATCTCATCGATGCGCTCGGATCTGAGCATGAACCCGCCGAGCTTTCGATCAAATTGACTGCACTCGGCTTGCATCTCGACGAAGCCGCATGCCTGGCACGCGTCTCGGCGATACTGCGATCGGCAGCCGCACACGGGATCAGCACATGCATGGACATGGAAGACATCCGCTGCACCCGGAAAACGCTCGATGCGTTCTCGAAGTTCGAAGCCGAAGGCTATGCGATCGGAATCGCACTGCAAGCATATTTGAAGCGCACGAGCGATGACATCGTTCCGCTGCTTGAGCGCAAAAGCCGCATGCGTATCTGCAAGGGAATTTATGCGGAAGCGAACGAGCATCTCGTCGACGGTGCGTTAAGGGATCGGGCGGCGATCACTGCGCACTTCATCCGGCACGTATCGACTGCAATACAGGCGGGATCGTTCGTGAGCATTGCCACCCACGATGCACAGTTGATCGATGTGCTGACCGGCTGGCTGCAACGCGAGCGGATCGACAGGTCGAGGTTCGAATTCCAGATGTTGCTGGGCGTGTGCGAGCCGGCGCGCGACGCATTGCTTGCGCAGGGATTCAATGTGCGCGTCTATGTGCCGTACGGCCAGGACTGGTATGGCTACAGCACCCGGCGAATCAAGGAGAATCCGCGCATCGCCGGATATATTCTGGCCGCGATGATACGTAACGATCGGATGCGTTAGCCACCGCGGCACGATCGACAGGTTGGGACCAGCCAGATCGGTGGTCCCGCTTGGTTGTCGATCGAGGCCGCCCATAAAGCGATGCGCCATCGCAATGGGTATCGCATTTCATTCGAGGGATTCTTTACAAAGCATGCAGACGGAAATCGAAGCACCGGGCCCAGCCGGCCCGCTGAAAGGCACACTCTTGTCTCCGGACACCGGTGACGCCCCGGTGGTGTTGATCGTGCCAGGCTCCGGCTCGACCGACAGAAATGGCAACGCATCGAACTGGGTTCAGGCGTCGACTTACCGATTGCTTGCGGAAGGATTGCTCGATGAAGGTATCGCGTCGGTTCGAATCGACAAGCGCGGCCTGTATGGCAGCGCGTCGGCAATACCGGATGCCGATGACGTCACGATCGACGCGTACGCGGCCGACGTCTGTTCGTGGGTAGCCGCGATCCGCGCGCAGACGGGGGCTTCCTGCGTATGGGTGTTGGGGCATAGCGAGGGCGGATTGGTGGCATTGCTGGCTGCACGGCAATTGGCCGACATTGCCGGCCTGATCCTGGTATCCACGGCGGGACGCCCGCTCGCGCCCGTAATGAGGGAACAACTGCAATCGAACCCGGCCAATGCGCCAATCCTGGACAATGCACTCTCGATCCTCGACTCGCTGGAAGCCGGGAAACGCGTAGACGCAGCCGGGATCGATCCAGCACTCATGCCGTTGTTCAGGCCGCAAGTCCAGCGCTTCCTGATGAGCGAATTGACCATCGATCCGGCAGCGCTGCTGGCTGGTTATACGAAGCCCGTGCTGATCGTGCAAGGATCGCGGGATATCCAGATTGCCGTACAGGACGCGGAACGTCTGAAGGATGCCAATCCGCGGGCCGAAATGGCGCTGATCGCCGACGCCAATCATGTGCTCAAGACGATCCGCACGTCGGCGCTGCAAGACAACCTCGCCGCTTATTCGGACCCGGATCTGCCGCTGGCGGACGGCGTCGTGGCGGCGATTTCGGCGTTCGTGCACACATCGACAGCGAGCCGGCGCTAGTCCCGGTCGAATCCTGTTCGTCACGGGGCCGGTCACGGTCAGATGACGCCGAGCGTTTGCTGCCGTGAACCGAGCGTGGCCGCTTCAGTTCGCGTCGGCCGAACGCATCGAGCAGGCGTCGGCCAGCAGGCGACGCTCGCCGGACCAGCGCCAATCGCCGGAAATCGTGCGTCGTCAACGCCGCAGATAATCCGTGACGCGCGCCTGCAAATGCGTGATCGCATCGGTGAGCCGCAGATACGCGTCGACATCCATCAGCGTCCATTCCTGGCCTTCGTTGCCGAAACGGATCGCGGCGATTTCCGCATCGCTCAGCCAACTGGCGAAGAACCAGTGCGGCAGGCGGTCCGGCCGGTTCGACGGATAGACCCGGGACCAGCCGATCCGGCTGCCCGGTATCGTCAGTCCGAATTCCTCATGGAGCTCACGCAACGCGCACGCTTCGGGCGTTTCGTTACCTTCCCGGCCTCCGCCGGGCAGGTCCCACAGGCCGGGAAACGGTATGTCGGGTTTGTCGTCGCGTCGATAGACGAGGATTTCCCGGTCCTTGAAGAGCGCGATCTTCGAACCACTGAAGGGGGCAAGCGATTCCATGCGTGATCCATATCGTGGAAGCGGGGCTGTCAGTGTAGATTCTCGGGTATCCATGCGTACGCTCGATTTAATATAAGCATCCGTCTGGCGCGATGGCGACGACAGGGCGCGCCGCTATTGCTCCCGCTCGTCAGCTTGAAACCGGCCAGCGACGAATTCGGCTATCCGGCCGGCGGGGGCAGCTGATGCCGCAGTCAATGGTTGACCATCGAAAATGAAGACTTTTGCGATCAAGAACGGCCCATGGGGTCTCCGGTATCACGATCTCCCCGGGGCAGGGGTGCCGACGCTCTTCGTTCACGGCATAGGGTGCGCGTCCTCCTGTGACTATCCGAGCGTTGTGGCGGCGCCTGCCTTGGCCAGGCATCGGAAGGTGCTGGTCGATTTGCTTGGATTCGGGTTCAGCGATCGCCCCGCGGATTTTTCCTACAGCATGCAGGACCATGCCAAAACGATCGTGGCACTGGCCGATCATTTGGGGCTGTCATCACTCAACCTGTTCGGGCACAGCATGGGCGGAGCTGTAGCCATTGCTGCGTCGGCGCTGCTGGGTGAGCGGGTGCGGCATCTCGTGCTGGGCGAGCCGAATCTGGAGCCGGGTGGTGGCTTTTTCAGCAGAAAAATTGCGGCGATGACGGAAGGGACGTATGTGCAAACCGGGCACGCAGGCCTGATAGCCGAATCCGCCGCCGGGGGCAGCGATATCTGGGCCGCTTCACTGTCGGCCAGTGCTCCGTATGCCGTTCACCGAAGTGCGGTATCGCTCATCGAGGGCAGTGATCCCAGTTGGCGTGAACAGCTCTATGCGATGCAGATGCCGAGAACGGTTGTGTTTGGCGAGCGCTCGCTGCCCGACGTCGATACCGAACGTCTTCCCGCCGAAGGGGTGAGCGTTGCGATCGTGGAAAACGCGGGACATTCGATGGCCTGGGAGAATCCGATGGGGCTCGCTTCGGTGATCGCGCAGGCGCTCGAGTAACCGGAAAATCGGCATGAGCCCGGGTTCGGCGATTGTCCGCAGAAAGAACGAGATGAACGTGATGTTATCGATCAGAACAGCGAGGCAGGAAGACGCTGCGGGTATTGCCGTGCTTGGTGCGCATGTGTGGGTGCATACCTATGCAGCGGCAGGCGTATCCGAGGTCATTGCCCGGTATGTGTTGAGTACCTTTACGTGCGAACGGATCCTGGCTCTGGTGAACGATCCCGGCATCGTTCTGCTGGTTGCCGAGGCAGACCGAAATCTTGCCGGATATATCGTCATCCGCCTGGATTCGCACCACGCGGACGTTCCCGTCGAGATTGAAACGCTCTACGTCCAGCCGTCCTTTTCCGGCCGTGGAATCGGATCGTCACTACTGACTCATGCGAGCGGCATGGCAGAGGAAAGAACCGGAAATCGCTCGTTCTGGCTCAGCGTCAATTCGCAAAACGAGCCGGCAATCGCTTTCTACCATTCCCGTGGAATGACGCAGGAGGGGATAGCGTACTTTGAGCTGGACGGGATCCGGCACGAGAACAAGATCATGGTGGCAAGGGAGGCCATCGCTTAAACGAACCATGACAAGCCCGATTCGATTCCGCGTCCGACCGGTATTTCACGGCAGCGAGCTTCTGGTCGAGGTACTTGACGACCACCGCGCAGTGGATTTTCCAAACGTCGCTGCGATTCTGCAAGATGCGCTGCATGCTGTCCAGGTCCCGCATCCGGACGGCCTTGATGACCCTGTAGTCGCATTGTCCCAGGATCGCTACTTCAGCTATTGGACATATGCGCGGGGCCACTACGAAATAGACGACGATATCTGGTCGCTGTTTGTCACCGCGACGATCGACAACGCGCGCATCGTCATGGACATCGAAAGCGCACTGCTGTCGACGGGGAAGTTCGTCAAAGAAGAGGTGGATTTCAGTCAGTTCGAGTGAGTTGAAGAGGGCCGGGATAGCTTGCGCAACAACGACGAATAACGACTCCCGGTGGTCGGCAGGGATCGCTTCAGGTTGATCAACTCCAACCACGTCAATCCGTGAAGCGGCAAAGCACAAGCCGGCGACGCACCCAAGCGCTCCGCCGGCTTGCAATGAAACGAACACGGCAATCAATCCCCATGAAGGCGATCGCCTGGGCTTATCCCCGCACAGCCTTCACCACATACTGACTCGTCGGCACCACATCGATCTTGTCGAAATCGATGAAGCGCCCGCAGCTGTCCATCATCTCCGCCACGTTCCGCTGAAACTTCTCGTCATCGCCGACCGCATCGAAGAACGCATGCGGATCGGTCATCGCCGCAGCGGGAAAGCACTCCTCGACGATCGCGTCGTACCCCGGCGCCGCATGCGTGAGCGCACGCACGACGACGTTCTGCACGTACAGAAAGTTGTCCTGCGTATCGATCGCGACGCGCATGTGATGTCCGTGCCACACGTCTAGCCACGCTTCGTGCGTCAGCCGTGGTGGCCGCTTCAAAAACGCGAGCTGCGAAAAACCCGTCGTCCGCTCGCCCGGCCGTGCCGGAAAGCGCGTATTCGGAATCGGCTGCGACTCGGTGACGAGATACGCCGCCATGTGCGGGACCACGGCGCGCACCGCGTCGTCGAACGGCTGACGGAACATCGCGTTCGCGCTATCGACCCACACCGCGACGATCCCGTCGATGCCCGGGTGCGTGTTGGTCTGCTTCAGGCCGGCGGCCGGCGCGACATCCGCATCCGCGACGTTCACCTGCACGCCGTGCGCACCGAGCGACAGCAGCTTGTCGGCAAGCTGCGCCCGCACCGTGCGGCTCCACTGTTCGGGCGCGGCCTGCGTATCGCGCCACAACACGTAAATGACTTTCTCCATTGCTCCGGCTCCGGGGGGAATGACGGGATCGGCGGCGGTGCCGCCGGGGTTCAGGAAGCGGTTTCAGGCGATCCGGCCGCCTGGTGCGCGCCCGGTGCGAACCGGTTCGCGGTCAGCGTGAACGACGGCGGAATCGGCGACGTGACGGTTTCGAACAGCCGCTCGTGGCGCGTCGCGTGAATGCGCCACACGCCATCGCGTTTCACGTACTGGTCGTCATAGAACGCGGTGCCGTGCAGCAGGTAGTTATCCTCGAGATTGATCGCGTGATCCTCGAGAAACCACACGCCGCACGCGTGATCGGCCGAGATCAGCGTGAGCTCGGGGTGATGGCCGTGATGCATCGTCAGGAAGGTCGGCTTGCCGATCAGCGCGCGCAGGCTCGACACGAACGCGTCGCGGCCGTCGTACGCATAGCGGCCGCCATACAGCCGCGCCTCGCAGTCTTCGGTCAGGCAATCGGCGAGCAGCGCCCAGTCGTGCGTGTCGACCGCGCGGAAATACCGGTACTTCAATTGTCGGATCTGCTCGTACTCATGGAGCGTGCGGGTCGTGTCGTCCATCGCCGGGTCTCGTGGTGGTGTCGTTCGATGGTAGGAACGAAGCCCCCTGCATCACATCGTCTGTTCGGACGAACGCCGTTGCCGCACGTAAACGGCGCTGCCGAAACGAATCACGGATTTCATCCGAACGGGTGATGGCCGACGCATCGCGCGGCGGTAACGTGGCATCGACGCGGCGTTCGAACCGCGCCGGCACCGAACAAGGAGACAGGATGACCCTCATCGAATCGCTGGAAGCGCGCGTGCGCCGGCTCGAGGACGCCGACGCGATCCGCCGGCTGAAGGCGCGCTACTTCACCTGCTGCGACCGCAAGGATCCGGAAGGGATGCGCGACTGCTTCGCACCCGGCCCCGTGCAGATCGACTACGGCCGGATCGGCACGTTCGACACACGCGACGCGCTCGTCGACGTCTTCGCGCAACTCGGCTGCCATCCGCACATCGTCGAGATGCACCACGGCGTGAATCCCGAGATCGATGTGCTCGACGCTACGCATGCACGCGGCACGTGGGGCCTGCACTACCAGATGATCGACACGAACGCGCGCACGCTGACGCAGCTCGGCGCGTACTACGACGACGAATACCGGAAGGTCGACGGCGAATGGAAGATCGCGGGCACGCGCTGCGTCGTCACGTCGACGCTGTCGGCCCGCTACGAAGGCGACGCGCCGGGCGTGCTGTTCGCCGGCGCGCAGCCGCCGGCCGCGTGACGCACGCGAACGCCATTGACGTGGCGCCCAGCATATTCCACAGGAGACATCGAACATGACACAGAACCACGATGCGCCGGTCGCCGTCGTGACGGGCGCATCGCGCGGCGCGGGCAAGGGCATCGCGCGCGCGCTCGGCGCGGCCGGCATGACCGTTTATGTGACGGGCCGCTCGCAGAACGAAGGCGATGCGCCGCTGCCCGGCACGATCCACGAAACCGCACGCGAGATCGATGCGCTCGGCGGCCGCGGGATCGCGGTGGCCTGCGATCACGCGGACGACGCACAGGTGAAGGCGCTGTTCGAACGTGTCGAACGCGAAAGCGGGCGGCTCGACATCCTCGTCAACAACGCGACCTACCTGCACGATCAACTGATCCTGCCGGGCCCGTTCTGGGAGAAGTCGCTCGATCTCGTCAACATCCTCGATGTCGGGCTGCGCTCGGCCTATGTCGCGAGCTGGCACGCGGCGCGGCTGATGGCGCAGCGCCGCAGCGGGCTGATCGCGTTCACGTCGTCGTTCGGCGCGAGCTGCTATATGCACGGTGCGGCGTACGGCGCGCAGAAGTCCGGCGTCGACAAGTTCGCAAAGGACATGGCCGTCGACCTGAAGCCGTTCGACGTCGCGGCCGTGTCGATCTGGATGGGCCCGCTGCGCACCGAGCGCACGACGCGCGTGTGGGAAGAACACCCGGATCTGTACAAGGAATTCTCGCTCGTCGCGGAAAGCCCCGAATTCACGGGGCGCGTGATTCACGCGATTCACGGCGATCCGCAGCGCATGGCGCTGTCGGGGCAGGTGCTCGTCGGCGCGGAAGCCGCGCTGCGGTACGGCATCGCCGATCTCGACGGCAAGCAGCCGCCGTCCTATCGCGAACTGCTCGGCGGGCCCGTGCAGGCGCATCCGGCGATCGTCGCCTGAGGAGCACGCATGGGCATCCTGACAGGCAAGGTCGCGCTCGTGACGGGCGCGGGGCAAGGCGTCGGCCAGGGCGTCGCGCAGGCGCTCGCGGCGGAAGGGGCGCACGTCGCGGTGGTCGGTCGCACCCTCGACAAACTGCTCGCGACCTGCGAGGCGATCCGCGCGCGCGGCGGCGTGGCGGAGCCGTTCGTCTGCGACGTGATGGACGCGGAGCAGATCGAGCAATGCGTCGACCGCGTCGTCGCGCGGTTCGGTGGCGTGCAGATCCTGATCAACAACGCGCAGGTCGTACCGCTCGGCCGTTTGCTCGACGTGACCGATGCGAGTTTCCTGGCGGGGCTCGAATCGGGACCGATCGCGACGCTGCGCATGATGCGCGCGTGTCATCCGCATCTGAAGGGGGACGGCGTGATCGTCAATTTCGCGTCGTCGGCCGCGGTGCGCTGGGATGCGTCCGGCTACGGCGCGTATGCGGCAACCAAGGAGGCGATCCGTGCGCTGACGCGCGCGGCGGCCTGCGAATGGGGCGTGGACGGCATCCGTGTGAACGCGGTCGCGCCGCATGCGTTGTCGCCGGGCCTGAAAGGCTGGGTCGACGCGAATCCGCAGGAAGCCGCAGCGTTTTTCCGCACGATTCCGCTCGGCCGCGTCGGCGACTGCGAGCAGGACATCGGGCGCGCGATCGTGTTTCTGGCGAGCCGCGATGCGGCATACCTGACGGGCGCGACGCTGCCGCTCGACGGCGGGCAGGCTTACTGGGGCTGACGGCGGGGGCCGACGGCGCGCGGCGCTTGCTGCGTGCCAATCATGAACCGGCAAGCACGCGCACGCATGCGCACGGCAGCCGGCAAACCGGAATCGAAGCGAGGACGACATGGGTCGACTGGAAGGAAAGGTAGCGATCGTCACGGGCGGTGCGCGTGGCATGGGCGCGGCGACGTGCAGGCTGTTCGTCGCGGAGGGCGCGCGCGTCGTGATCGGCGACGTGCTCGGCGCGGAAGGCGAAGCGCTCGCGCGCGAGCTCGGCGACGCAGCGCGCTTCATGCGGCTCGACGTCGCCGACGAAGCGAGCTGGGTGCGCGTGACCGAAGCGACGATGGAACAGTTCGGCCGTATCGACGTACTGGTCAACAATGCAGCCGTGCTGGCCTTTGGCGGCATCACCGAACTGTCGAAACGCGATTTCGAGCGCGCGGTGTCGATCAACCTCGTCGGGACGTTCGTCGGCATCCGGACCATCGCGCCGCGCATGATCGCGCAGAAGAGCGGGTCGATCGTCAACATCTCGTCGGTGGACGGGCTGCGCGGCGTGAACGCGCTGGCCGCGTACGTGTCGAGCAAGTGGGGCGTGCGCGGGTTGACGAAGGTCGCGGCGCTCGAACTCGGCCATCAGGGCGTGCGCGTGAATTCGATCCATCCGGGCGGCGTGAACACCGCGATGTCGAATCCGACCGGCGCGCCGCTCGAGGAAATCAACAAACACTATGCGAACGTGCCGCTGCAACGCGTCGGCCTGCCCGACGAAATCGCGCGCGCGACGCTGTTCCTCGCGAGCGACGAAGCGTCGTATTGCAACGGCGCCGAGCTGGCCGTCGACGGCGGGATGGCGGCGGGCGCGTATTACCCCGGATTGCCGGGCGCACCGTTTTGAGCAGGGGCGCTTGCCGTGCGCTCACATCAGATGTTTGTGTACGCAACCTAATTCGGGGTTTCCCGCAGTAGCGAAAACGCGAATTCGCACAGCGTGCGTTCGCGTTTGCCAGGCGCGGGAGCGGCAGGCCAATTTTGCCGCCCCCGCAAAACCCTTGCCGGACGGCCGTTCCGGCCAATTCGTCCCCAAAACGCGCGCAATGCCGCTGTAAAAAGGCCTCATAGGCAACCGGCGTGCCGGCTCGCCGACATAGTTGTTTCTTGTTGCAACGCAACGTTTGCCGAATAACGGCGATGGTATGCTGGCCATCATGGAGTTGTACGGCAGGTTGCTTGTATGGCGAAACTCGCGTTCGCACCAACTAAAGAGACATCACCTTCTCTCGCATGCATCGCGGCATCGACGCGCGCTCCGCTCGCGCGTCCCGTCCTGCGTGCCGCCGCACCCTGCGCTCCAATCGCATACCCCATCTCGCGGGCTCGCCCCGCAACCCCCATCCCCGCCCAATAATCTGGAGACATCCTCATGTCGCAAAACACTTTGGCCGAAGCAACACACGGCCCACTGATCGCTCCGCCGGCTTTCGTCAAACATCGCAAGCTGATCGACTGGGTGTCGCGCATCGCGGCGCTCACGGAGCCCGAGCGCGTCGTGTGGTGTGACGGTTCGCAGGAGGAATACGACGCGCTGTGCCAGGCGATGGTCGACCAGGGCACGCTCACGCGCCTGAACCCGGCGAAGCGCCCGAACTCGTATCTCGCGCAATCCGATCCGTCCGACGTCGCGCGCGTCGAGGATCGCACGTTCATCTGCGCGGCCTCGCGCGACGACGTCGGCCCGACCAACAACTGGATCGAACCCGCCGAAATGCGCGAGACGCTCAACGGCCTGTTCCGCGGCTCGATGCGCGGCCGCACGCTGTATGTCGTGCCGTTTTCGATGGGCCCGCTCGGCTCGCCGATCGCGCACGTCGGCGTCGAACTGTCCGACAGCCCGTACGTCGCCGTGAACATGCGGATCATGACGCGCATGGGTCGTGAGGTGTACGACGTGCTCGGCGAGGACGGCGAGTTCGTGCCGTGCGTGCACAGCGTCGGCCATCCGCTCGAAGCCGGCCAGCAGGACGTGCCGTGGCCGTGCAACCCGGTCAAGTACATCGTGCATTTCCCCGAAACGCGCGAGATCTGGAGCTTCGGCTCGGGCTACGGCGGCAACGCGCTGCTCGGCAAGAAGTGTTTCGCGCTGCGTATCGCGTCGACGATGGGCCGCGACCAGGGCTGGCTCGCCGAGCACATGCTGATCCTCGGCGTGACGTCGCCCGCCGGCAAGAAGTATCACGTCGCGGCTGCGTTCCCGTCCGCGTGCGGCAAGACCAACTTCGCGATGCTGATTCCGCCGCAGGGCTTCGACGGCTGGAAGGTCACGACGATCGGCGACGACATCGCATGGCTGAAGCCGGGCCGCGACGGCCGACTGTATGCGATCAACCCTGAAGCCGGCTTCTTCGGCGTCGCGCCGGGCACCGGCGTGAAGACCAACCCGAACGCGATCTCGACGCTCACCGAAAACGTGATCTTCACGAACGTCGCGCTGACGGAAGACGGCGACGTGTGGTGGGAAGGGCTGACCGACACGCCGCCCGCGAAGCTGACCGACTGGCAGGGCAACCCGTGGACGCCGGAAATCGGCAAGGAAACGGGCCGCAAGGCCGCGCATCCGAATTCGCGCTTCACGGCGCCGGCCGCGCAGTGCCCGTCGATCGACGACGACTGGGAGAATCCGGCCGGCGTGCCGATCGACGCATTCATCTTCGGTGGCCGCCGTTCGACGACCGTGCCGCTGGTGACCGAGGCGCGCGACTGGGTCGAAGGCGTGTACATGGCCGCGACGATGGGCTCGGAAACCACCGCGGCGGCGGTCGGCCAGCAGGGTGTCGTGCGCCGCGATCCGTTCGCGATGCTGCCGTTCTGTGGCTACAACGTCAGCGATTATTTCGCGCACTGGTTGAAACTCGGCAAGCAGCTCGAAGGCGCGGGCGCGAAACTGCCGAAGATCTACTGCGTGAACTGGTTCCGCAAGGACGCGAACGGCAAGTTCGTGTGGCCGGGCTTCGGCGAGAACATGCGCGTGCTGAAGTGGATGCTCGATCGCCTCGAAGGCACCGGTGGCGGCGGCGAGCATGCGTTCGGCGTGTCGCCCGCGTATGAGGACCTGCACTGGGACGGCCTCGATTTCACGCGCGATCAGTTCGACGCGGTGACGTCGATGAACACTGATGAATGGCGCGAGGAGCTGAAGCTGCACGCGGAGCTGTTCGATACGCTGAAGCTGCGCCTGCCGGCCGAAATGACCGACACGATGAAGAAGATCGAGCAGCGCATCGGCGCCTGACGATTCGCATCGACGTAGTCCCCCGACGTCCCGCCGCCGGCATGCATCGCCGGCGGCGGGACGTTTTTGCATCGGCTCTGCACACGCGCCGTTCGCTTACTGCGCGCGGCAATGCGCGACGACCTCGTCCACCGCACGCTGCACGTCGCCGCGCCGGTAGCGCAGCAGCGCGCTGTCGGCCGGATCGGGCTCGTACGACACGACATTGCCGCGCCCCGTGTAGATCGCCATGTCGGGCAGCAGTGGATGCTCCTGGTCGAGCGACGGTACGTCCTGCGGATTGCCGGCCGCGCGGAAGAAGGCCGCGAAGTAATCGGCGAAGCTGAGATTCTCGTCGCCGACGAGGTAGGCCTTGCCCGCTTCGCCGCGCTGCAGCGCCCCCCAGATCGCTTCCGACAGCGATTGCGTCGAGATGAAGTTGCTGCCGCCGGCCGGCCCGAACACGGGCAGCCCCGCGAACTGGCCCTGCGCATAGCCAGTGTACGCCGCGAACATCTCGTTGCGCAGCCCCGGTACCGATCCGACGACGAACGGCGCGTTGACGCTGCATACGGCGAACGACGGCGTCGCGAGCGCGCGTACGCGTTCGTCGGCGAGATGGCGCGACCGTACGTACGGCACCGTGTCGACGAGCGCCGGCGCGACCTGCGGATAGAAGCTGCCGACCAGCACCGCACGCTTCACGCCCGCGTCGCGCGCAAGCGCGAAGAAGCGCGGCACCGCGTCGACGTTCGCGCGTTCCCAGTGCGCGGCTTCGTCGGTGCCGGGCGGCAGGTGGCGGATGTCGTTGCCGGCAGCGAACACCACAGCGTCGAACGACGCGAGATCGTCGCGCGTGAAATTGCCGGCCACGTAGTCGCGCAGCAGCACGTCGAACTGCGCGAGCGCGCTGCCGGGCGCGGGCGGCTTGCGCGCGGCGAGCGTGACGTGGTTGCCCTGCGCGTGCAGGTGCAGGGCGGCATGGCCGCCGATGAGGCCGGTGCCGCCGACGATCAGGATCTTCATGATGTCTCCCGTAGCGGCGCAACCGCGCCGCGTGAATTGAACAGGCGAGCGGTGCCGCTCAGAAATTGAAGCCGTTGCCCGTGACGACGGGCAGGTTGGTCCAGAAGCCGTTCGGGTCGCGATACCAGCCGGCCGCCGCGAGCGCGCCGCCATCGACATGCAGCGTCGTGCCGGTGACCCACGCGGCGAGCGGGCTCGCGAGGAACAGCGCGGCGCCCGCGACATCGCCGGCCGCGCCGAAGCGCCCGAGCGGGATCCAGCGTGGGATATGGCCGTGATGCTCGGCCGCGACCATCGCGCTGACCGGCACTTGCGGCGTCTCGGTGGTTTCGGGGGCGATCTGGTTCACGCGAATGCCGGCCGGCCCGAGTTCGACGGAAAGGCTCTTCGTGAAACCGGTCAGCGCGGCCTTGAACGACGCGTACACGGTGCAGTTCGGAATCGCGCGGAAGCCTTCGATCGACGACACGCCGACGATGCTGCTGCCCGCGCCGCGCTTGCGCAGCAACGGCAGCATCGCGCGCGTGACGATGAAGACCTGGCGCAGGTTCACGTCGAACAGCCGCGCGATGTCGTCGTCGGTGCAGTCGTCGAACGGTTTCGCGATCTGCAGGAAATCGCCGACATTGTTGACGAGCACGTCGAGTCCGCCGAAGCGAGCGTCGACGGTTCGCGCGAATGCATCGACCTCGTCGCGGCGCGTGACGTCCACGGTGCCGACGAGCGCATCGACGCCCGCCGCTTCGAGCGTCTGGCGCACGTCCTGCGCGCGGGCAGGGTCGATCTCGGCCACCGCGACGCGCGCGCCGGCCGCGCCGAACGCTTCCGCGCACGCACGGCCGATGCCCGCGCCGCCGCCGGTGACCAGCACGGTCTTGCCGGTGAATGAAATCATCGATGGACTCCTTTGAACGGGAAAGCCGTGAGCCGCGTCACAGCGACGACACCAGTTGCGCGTTGTCGATCCGCAGCTCCGCACCGTTCACGAAACGCGATTCGTCGGACGCGAGGAACAGCACGAGATTCGCGACGTCCTGCGGGTCGCACATGCGCGCCATCGGATCGCTGCCGATGCCGAGTGCGGCCGGGTCGAGATCGGGCATCAGCGCCTGTGTCATCGGCGTCCAGATCCCGTCCGGATGGATCGAATTGCAGCGGATCCGGTAGCCGCTGCGCTTGCAGTGCACGGCGACGCTGCGCGCGAGCGCCGTCACCGCGCCTTTCGACCCGGTGTACGCGCACATCATCGGCAGCCCGCCGAGCGCGGCGACCGACGACATCATCACGATCGAGCCCGGCGTGTCGTTGCCCTTCATCGCGCCGATCGCATATTTGCAGCCGAGGAAATAGCCATCGGCATTGGTGCGCATCACGCGCCGCCACGTGTCGAGGCTCGTGTCCTCGATCGAGCCGACCGGGCAGATCGCCGCGTTGTTGACGAGCACGTCGAGGCGGCCGAAGCGGTCGAGCGTCGATGCGATCGCGTGCTGCCAACCTGCTTCGTCGGCGATGTCGTGGCGAACGAACAGCGCCGTGTCGCCGATCTCGCGGGCGAGCGCACGGCCTGCATCCTCGTCGATGTCGGTCAGCACGACACGCGCGCCTTCGGCGGCGAGCAGCAGCGCATCCGCGCGGCCGACGCCGCTTGCCACGCCGGTGACCAGCGCGACCTTGTTTGCGACTCGATTCATGGTCGGTCGGATTCCTTTGACGTTGAAAAAGGGCAGGCACTCATGCGGCGCCCGGCGCGCGGCCGGCCTTGATCGCGTCGAGCGCGGCCGTGCCGTAGAGCTGCGCGATCGTGTCGTCGACGCGCGGGTTGGTGCGCAGCTCGTGGCCGCCGTCGACCGCGAAGCTCTGGCCGGTGACCCACCCCGACTCGGGGCCGGCGAGATAGCGCACCGCATGCGCGATCGCTTCGGGTTCGCCCAGCGTGCCGAGCGGGATCTGTTCGAGAAAGCTGTCGACGAGCGCGCGGTTGTCGAACATCGGCGCGGTGGCTTCGGAGCGCGTGAGGCCCGGGCGCACCGCGTTCACGCGGATCTTCGCGCCGGCCAGTTCCTCGGCCGCGCCGCGCACGAGCGCTTCGAGCGCGGCCTTCGCGGTGCAGTACGCGGATAGCCACCGGAAATTGATCTGCGCGGCCGTCGACGAAATGCAGACGATCGCGCCGCCGCCGCTGTCGGCGAGCCGCGGCGCCGCATGACGGATCGCGGCGAACGCGCTGTGCAGGTTCAGGTCGATTTCGGCGCGGAACGTGTCGGCGTCGTGCAGCAGCAGCGGCCGGAAGCCCGCCCCGCCGACCGTCGGCACGACGATGTCGAGGCGATGGTCGATTGCCCAGGCGCAGTCGAGCGCGGCCTGCAGGTCGGCTTCGTCGCAGGCGTCGCCCGCATGGATCGCGACGCGGCTGCCGGGCACGGCGTCGGTCAGTTGCCGCTGCGTGCGTTCGAGCGCGTCGCGGCGGCGGCCCATCAGCACGACGGCCGCGCCGTCGGCGACGAGCGCGTGCGCACAGGCCGCGCCGATGCCGCCGGCGCCACCCGTCACGAGTGCCGTGCGGCCGGCGAGGGGAGCAGAGGTGCGCATCGTTCAGCCCTCCAGCGGCAGGTCTTGCGCCCAGTCGACGTGCAGCGTGCGCGCAGCGAAGCGCCACGTGTCGCCG
Organism: Burkholderia sp. AU33423; assembly: GCF_002223135.1. Taxonomy (NCBI): domain Bacteria; kingdom Pseudomonadati; phylum Pseudomonadota; class Betaproteobacteria; order Burkholderiales; family Burkholderiaceae; genus Burkholderia; species Burkholderia sp. AU33423. The sequence goes on along the minus strand of NZ_NKFH01000007.1, from coordinate 1,732,900 downwards.
TCGAGCACACAGCGGTCGCGATAGCGCAGCCCCCAGTCGAGCTTGCGCTTCACGCCGTCGCGCACGTAGACGTGGCAGGCGACACCATAGGTCTCGACGTCGGCCTCGTCGCCGTCGAGCGTGACGAGCTGGTTGTGCACGTGGTGCTGGGTCGCTTCGTAGCGCTCGATCACGCGCATGCCCGCGACGATCGCGTCGCGGTCGTCGAAGCGGAAGCCGGGGCCGGCCAGGGTGGCATCGGGGGTGAAGAGCGTGGTGAGGCGAGGCCAGTCGCGCCGGTCGACGGCTTGCGCGTAGCGGCACGCAAGTTCGTACAGCGCGTGGCGGGGATTGGAATCGGTCATGCGTGGGCTCCCGTGGAAGAACGGAACGCGTCGGCCGCGCGAGGCGGGGCGACGCGGCGGCATTGCGACGTCGACGCGCAGGTTCGCATCGCGCAGGCCGGGATTCATCGTCCATACGGAGCAGGGCGAGGGTCGGGGAAAACACCGGGGCCAGCTGCCCTGCTTCACGTGAGGGCGCATGGATGGTGCGGCGCAGCGGCTGGTGCGCGAGATGCGTCTGACGGTTGGCGCGGCCGGCCGCGACAGGCGCGCGGCGTGCCGCGTTTCATCCGCGTGGGCGAAGCCGTGGCGCGCGATGTTGCGATGCGTCAGGCCGCGCATCGTCCGGTCAGCGTTTGCCCCTAGTCGAAACGGACGATGGCCGGCGGCCGGGCGCTGGCTACCGTGCAGTCATCCGGTGCCGCATGCGATGCACGCCGGACACGAACCGCACCAGCGGACAACCGGAGGGGACGACGATCATGAGACTGACGACTCGCAAGCTGTGCGTATTGGCGATAGGCACGTTCGCTGCCATGGCGCTGGCGCGATACGGCGCCGATCAGGTCCCGTCGCCGCCGTATGCGGCCGGCATCCTGCAATGCCGCTCGGTCGACGCGAACGGTTTGCCGACCGGTTGCGTGCCGATCGATCCGGCGCACTTCGGTTTCGCCGCGATGCGCGGCATGTGACACCGGCGCGGCCGCGCGCCGCGCCGACCGGCCGGACGTCGTCGCGCGGCGGTTCATTGCCCGCATTCGCCGAAATCGCCGCGCAGTCGTCGTGCGTTGGCCAGGCTGGCGCGGCGCGTCCGGCTTCGCGCGATTCGACTGCCGTTGCGTCCGGCAGGGCACGCGACCTGCATTGGCGCCGCCGCGTGCCAGTACCGGCAACGCGGTATCGCGGTAACGCCATCGTGACGTGACGGCGCAGCGACGTCCGCTTCAGGGCCGCGAACCCTCGCCACACCCACCGCTTTCCGCAGATTTCCCAAACGTTGACCCATTCCTCATGTCATCCGACTATTCCCTGACTTACCCCCTGAATACCCGCGACGTGCATCGCTGGGATGCCGAACACGATGTCGTGATCGTCGGCTTCGGCGCGGCCGGCGCCTGCGCGGCGATCGAAGCTGCGAGCGCCGGCGCCGACACGCTGATCGTCGAGCGCGCGTCGAGCTACGGCGGCACGAGCGCGCTGTCGGGCGGCGAGATCTACCTCGGCGGCAGCGGCGGCACGCCCGCGCAGCGGCAGGCCGGCTTCACCGACGACACCGAGGATCTGTACCGCTACCTGATGCTGGCCGGCGGCCGCGACGCCGACGACGCGAAAGTGCGCCTCTACGCGAACGAAAGCCTGGCGCATCACGACTGGCTCGTCGCGCAGGGCCTCACGTACAAGAACACGTTCGTCGCCGAGCGGATCGTCGAACCGGAAACCGACGATTGCCTGATCTGGTCGGGCAGCGAGGAAGCCTGGCCGTTCAGCGAGGCCGCGAAGCCGTGCCCGCGCGGGCACACCCCGCAATGGCCGGGCTGGGGCGGCGGGCAGATGCTGATGCGCGTGCTGGCCGAACGCGTGGCGGCGCTCGGCGTCGCGACGCGCTACGACACGCGCGCGCTTGCATTGATCGTGGATGACGGCGGCGCGGTGCGCGGCGTCGTGCTGCGCGCCTATGGCGAGACGGCATTCGTACGGGCGCGTCGCGCGGTGATCCTGTGCGCGGGCGGCTTCGCGATGAACCGCGAGATGGTGCGCCGGCATGCGCCGCAGTTCCTGCGCTCGGACGAACCGATCGGCAGCCCCGGCGATGACGGCTCGGGCATCCTGCTCGGCCAGAGCGCGGGCGGCGCGGCGATTCACATGGATCAAGGCTTCGTCAGCCTGCCGTTCTATGCGCCGGAATCGCTGATCAAGGGGATCTTCGTGAACGCGCGCGGGCAGCGCTTCATCAACGAGGACGGCTATCACGGCCGCACGGGCCATCACGCGTTCCACCAGGCCGACGACCGGATCTACCTGCTCGTCGACCAGGCCACCTACCAGGAGCCGCCCGCGATCGCGCGAATCGGCATCGCGGCGGCCGGCGAAACGTGGGAGGAAGTCGAACGCGACCTGCAGATGCCGTCCGGCACGCTGACGGCGACCGTCGACGTCTACAACCGCCATGCGGCCGACGGTGTCGATCCGTTGTTCCACAAGGCGAAGAAGTGGCTGCAGCCGCTCATCGAGCCGCCGTTCGTCGCGCTCGATTGCCGGATCGACTACGCGTTCTACCCGCACTTCACGCTCGGCGGGCTCGACACGCTGCCGACCGGGCAGGTGGTCGATGCGGCGCGCGCGCCGGTGCCGGGGCTCTATGCGGCGGGCCGTACGACCTGCGGGCTGCCGCGCTGGGGCGCCGGGTACAGCTCGGGGCTGTCGCTGGCCGACGCGACGTTCTTCGGCCGGCAGGCCGGGCGTCACGCCGCGCAAGCGGGATGCGACGCAGTGCGCCGCGCCGCTTAGCGTTTTCAGGCGCGAAATGAACGACGCCCCGGGCAATCACATCGCCCGGGGCGTCGTCGTTTCAAGCAGCCGAGCGACCAAGCAGTCAGGCCAGTCGCCCCTTAGCCGAGATCGAGCGCATTCGTCAGATCACCCGGCGGCGTCGCGCCGCGCGCGGCGAACGCCTTGTTGCGCGCGACCACGCCGTCGAGCGGCGCGAGCCCGTGCACGCGGCTGATGAAGCGCAGGATCGAGTTCGTGTCGTACAGCGTGTGATCGACGAATCCCTTCTTCGCGAACGGCGAGATCACGAGCGCGGGAATCCGCGAACCCGGGCCCCAGCGGTCGCCTTCCGGCGGCGCGACGTGATCCCACCAGCCGCCGTTCTCGTCGTGCGTCATCACGATCACGGTGTTGTCCCATTGCGGCCCGCGCCGGATATGGTCGATCACGGTCGCGATGTGACGGTCGCCCGATTCGATGTCCGCGTAGCCCGCGTGCATGTTCAGGTTGCCCTGCGGCTTGTAGAACGTGACGGCCGGCAGGCGGCCCGCGTCGATGTCGGCGATGAAGTGGTTGGTCGCCGGGTCGTCGCCGAGCCCCGCGTCGCGCAGGTGCTTGCGGCGCGCTTCGGTGCCCGGCGCGTAGTTCACGAAGTAGTTGAACGGCTGATGGTGGTACTGGAAATCGGGCACGGTGCCCGTGTCGCGATGCTCGAGCGCGTACTGCCATGCGCCGCTGTACCACGCCCAGTCGACGTTCTTCTCCGACAGGCGATCGCCGATCGTCGCATAGCCCTGCGGCGGCATCACGCGATGGTCGGCCGGATCCGCATACGCGGCGTTGCCCGGATCGGGCGGCGGCACGTAGCTCGGCTGGTACGGCGGCGCCATCGTGTTCACGCCGTAGCCGTCCGGCGTCAGCGGGCCGTCGGCCACGAACTTCGGCGGGCCGTCGAGCGCGGACGCGGGCGAATCGTCGGCAAGCTTCAGGCGCGTACCGGCGGGATCGTCGCCTTCGACCTTCGACAGCAGTTTCGCCGCATGCGGATGCTTGTGCGCATCCGGATACAGCGGCGGCTGCGCGGAGATCAGGAACATGTGGTTCATCCACGACCCGCCGAAGGCCGCCATGAAGAAGTTGTCGCACAGCGTGTATTGGCGCGCGAGATTCCACAGCCGCAGCGTGTCGGCCGAGTTGCGATAGTGGCCCATCACGAGGCCGCCCGAATCGGCCCACGCGGCGAACTGGTTGTTGCGGCCGGCCGCGATCTGCATCTGGTTCTGGTAGAAGCGGTGCCACAGGTCGCGCGTGATCACGCCGTTCGGCAGCGCGTTGCCCTGTGCGTCCTTGATCAGGAACGGCGCGTTCGGCAGCTTGTCGATGTCGCGCTCGGCGATCGCGTAGCGCTTGCCGTCCACTTCCTGTGCCTGCGGCACGAGCCCGCCCCAGATCTTCGGCAGCACGGGCAGCGGCGTCTTGCCGTCGCGATCGAGCTGCTGCGCGTGCTCGGGCCGCACCTCGCTCAGCGGATGGCGCACGCCCGGGAAATCGCCGTACAGGTTCGCGAAGCTGCGGTTTTCCGCATAGATCACGACGATGTGGCGCACGCGCTGGCGCAACGCTTCGTCGATGCGCAGGTCGGCGGCCGAACGCGGCGCGCTGCCCGCCGTGGTTTCACAGCCGCTGAGCGCGACACCCGCACCGAGCGCGGCGAGGCCGCCGAGCATTCGGCGGCGGTCGGGATCGGCGGGAGGGTCGTCAGGGCGATCGGGGGTGTCGTTCACGTCGTGGGTTCCTCGAATGGGCGGGTGGACGGGGGCGTGATGCGCGGCGGCGTCGCACAGGCTGCCGCGCCGCGGGATGGAAAGCAACGGCCCGCGTGGCATACGGGCAGGCGCGATGCGTCTGTCACAAAAATGTCACGAACGCGACTATAACGCGCCAACGGCGGCGAATGAAAGGTGTTTGTCGGACGATTTGAGTCACGCCTCGGGCGATGCGCGACGCCCGCGCGAGAGCTAGACTGGAATCAGGGGCGGCGCATTGCAGCGTGCCGCCCGGGCGAGGATTGCCCGGCGGCGCCGGCTCACGGCGTCGTCGCGGTGCCATTGATGCGATGAACGACTCGATGAAGCGAGGCGACGATGGCGCGCATGAATACCGCGTCCGCATGGCCGCCGATGGCGCGCGCCGGCTGCGCGCGTGCCCGCACCCGTCTGCCGTGCCGCGCAACGCAAGCGTAGCGCGCACGCCCGGCCCGACGCCATGGACAAGAAATTCGACTACCCGGGATTGCTGATCGCGGCGGGTTTCTTCGTGCTGTTCGCCGCGCAGTTGCTGATGCTGCGCCCGACGTCGGCGCCGATCGCGTACAGCGATTTCCACCAGCTCGTCGCCGCACGGCTCGTCGACGATCTCGAAGTCGGCCCCGTCTCGATCTCGGGCACGCTGAAGATGCCGCAGGCCGGCACGATGCTGCCGGCGTCCGAAGCCGCGGCCGTGCGGCAGGCCGGCGCGCCGTGGCGCTTCACGACCAACCGCGTGACCGACGAGCACCTGACCGACACGCTGACCGCCGCCGGCATCCGCTATCACGGTGCGCCCGACACGAGCTGGGTCGCATCGCTTGCGTCGTGGCTGCTGCCGCTCGTGCTGTTCGTGTTCATCTGGAACATGATGCTGCGCAGGCGCGGCGGGCTGCAGGATTTCACCGGGATGGGCAAGAGCCGGGCGCGGGTGTACGTGCAGCAGGAAACCGGCATCACGTTCGACGATATCGCGGGCATCGACGAAGCGAAGGCCGAACTGCAGCAGCTCGTCGCATTCCTGCGCAACCCCGACCGCTACCAGCGGCTCGGCGGCAAGATTCCGAAGGGCGTGCTCGTGGTCGGCGCGCCGGGCACCGGCAAGACGCTGCTCGCGCGCGCGGTGGCCGGCGAGGCGGCCGTGCCGTTCTTCTCGATCAGCGGCTCGGCGTTCGTCGAGATGTTCGTCGGTGTCGGCGCGGCGCGCGTGCGCGACCTGTTCGAGCAGGCGCAGCAGAAGGCGCCGTGCATCGTGTTCGTCGACGAACTCGATGCGCTCGGCAAGGTGCGCGGCGTCGGCCCGATGTCGGGCAACGACGAACGCGAGCAGACGCTCAACCAGTTGCTCGTCGAGATGGACGGCTTCCAGGCCGGCTCCGGCGTGATCATCATGGCCGCGACGAACCGGCCCGAGATCCTCGATCCCGCGCTGCTGCGGCCGGGCCGCTTCGATCGTCACATCGCGATCGACCGGCCCGACGTGAATGGCCGACGGCAGATCCTCGGCGTGCACGTGAAGCGCGTGAAGCTTGCGGCCGACGTCGATCTTGGCGAACTTGCGTCGCGCACGCCGGGCTTTGTCGGCGCGGATCTCGCGAACGTCGTCAACGAGGCGGCGCTGCATGCGGCCGAACTCGGCAAGCCGGCGATCGGCATGGCCGATTTCGACGAGGCGATCGACCGCGCGTTGACGGGCCTCGAGCGCAAGAGCCGCGTGATGAACGCGCAGGAGAAGGTGACCATCGCGTATCACGAGGCCGGTCATGCGCTCGTCGCGGAAAGCCGCACGCATTGCGATCCAGTGAAGAAGGTGTCGATCATTCCGCGCGGTGTCGCGGCGCTCGGCTATACGCAGCAGGTACCGACCGAGGATCGCTACGTATTGCGCCGAAGCGAGCTGCTCGACCGGATCGATGCGCTGCTCGGCGGCCGCGCGGCCGAAGAACTCGTGTTCGGCGACGTGTCGACGGGCGCGCAGAACGATCTCGAGCGCGCGACCGCGATGGCGCGCCACATGGTCATGCAGTACGGGATGAGCGAGAAGATCGGGCTCGCGACGTTCGACGACGGCGATGCGCGCCAGGGCATACCGGGCGCCTGGCATGCGGGCGACGGGCGCTGCAGCGAGCACACCGCGCGGATGATCGACGACGAGGTGCGCACGCTGCTGGCCGACGCCCATGCACGAGTCGCGGCGACGCTCGGCGAACGCCGCGAGGCGCTCGAACGCATCGCGCGCAGGCTGCTGCAATGCGAGGTGCTCGAACGTGATGCGCTGCAGGCGCTAATCGACGGGCGTACCGAACCGTCCTCCGCAACGGCGTCGGTGTCGGCTCCGGACGATACAGCCGGCGCACGCGGCGGCGCGGTCGAAACGGAGCAGGCGTCCGCGGTCGAGCGCGATTTCGTCGCGTACGGGCCGCCACGCGAACCCGATCGCTGAATGAAGACGCCATGAACCTGCGAGCGGCGCGCGTCGAAGCGACGGCGTGCCGTCATTCCTTTCCCCGTTGATCTCCACGGAGTCGCCATGAGCGAGGCGCACGTATCGGTCGATGTCGCGCAGCAGGCGCGTTTCTGTTTCGAAGTGGTATTTGCCGGCACGACGCTGGCGCCGGTGCTCACGGACGAACCGCCGCCGCACGGCGGCGGACGCGGGCCGAACCCGATCCGGTTATTGGCCGCGGCCGTTGCAACCTGTCTCGCGGCGAGCCTGCAGTTCGCGCTGGAAAAACAGCATGTCGATCCGCAGCCGATTGCCGCGCATATCGACGTCGACATGGTGCAGAACGAAGCGGGCAGGGTGCGCGTGGGCGCGATGTCGGTACGGCTGTCGATCGGCAAGACGTGGGCCGATCTCGCGGTCGCGACGCGCGTGCTCGATCAGTTCGACGCGTATTGCGTACTGACGGAGAGCCTGCGCGAAGGCATTCCGGTTGCGGTCGACCTGCGCGACGTGAACGGCGCGGCGCTCGAATACGCGGCGACGGACGCGTGAGCGTGCGTCAGGTGGGTCAGGACTCAGCCGCGGCCGCGACTTCGGCCGCCTCGGCGAGCGCGTCGAGAAAGCGCGTGCGCCACCAGTGCACGTCGGTCTTGCGCACGATCGCCATCAGCGCCGCGTGACGCTGGCGACGCTCTTCGAGCGGCATCGTGAGTGCGCGCTGGATCGCCTGCGCGGTGCCTTGCGTGTCGTACGGATTGACGAGCAGCGCAGGCTTCAACTGTTCGGCCGCGCCGGCGAAACGCGACAGCACGAGTACGCCCGGATCGGCGGCGTCCTGCGCGGCGAGAAATTCCTTTGCGACGAGGTTCATCCCGTCGCGCAGCGGCGTGACGAGCGCAACGCGGCTCGCGCGGTAGAGGCCCGGCAAGCGCTTGCGTGCGACGGTGCGGTGAATGTAGCGCATCGGCATCCATTCGAGTTCGCCGTAGTCGCCGTTGATCGCGCCGCACAGGCTGTCCATCTCGCGCCGCAAGTCGTCGTAAGCGCCGAGATCCTCGCGGCTCGGCGCGGCGATCTGGATCAGCGTCGCGCGATTGCGGTTCTCCGGATATTGTTCGAGCAGCTGGCGGAACGCATGCACACGCTGCGGCAGCCCCTTCGTGTAGTCGAGCCGGTCGACGCCGACCAGCAACTGGCGGCGCGAATATTCGTCGCGCATCCGGTCGAACATGTCGAGCCCGTCGCGATCGCGCGCGAGCGATTCGAACTCGTCGACGTTGATGCCGATCGGGAATGCGCCGGCCGACAGCGTGCGGCCGAACGCGCGCAGGCGGCCGTCGGGCAGCCGCGCGGCGCCGGCTTCCGCTTCGACGTAATGCTCGAAGTGAAGCAGATCCGACTCGGTCTGGAAGCCGACGAGATCGTAGGCGAACAGCGAACGCATCAGCCATTCGTGTTCCGGGATCGCGGCCATGATCGGCGGCGGCGGCATCGGGATGTGCAGGAAGAAGCCGATCGGGTTCGTGCAGCCCATCGCGCGCAACTCGGCGGCGAGCGGAATCAGCTGGTAGTCGTGGACCCAGATGGTGTCGTCGGGGCGCAGCAGCGTGCGCAGCTTGCGCGCGAACAACTGGTTCACGCGCCGGTAGCCGTCGGCGAAGCGGCGGTCGAACTGCGCGAGGTCGAGCCGGTAGTGAAACACCGGCCACAGCACGTTGTTCGAATAACCGAGGTAGTACGCGTCGTAATCCTGCGGATCGAGATCGATCGTCGCGAGCTGGATGCCGCCGACGTTCTGGATCTGCACCTCGTCGCCGTGCGCAGGCTGGTCGTCGCTGCCGCGCAGCCTCCCGCTCCAGCCGAACCAGACGCCGCCGGATTCCTGAAGGCTGTCCTTCACGGCGACGGCGAGCCCGCCGGCCGCGGCTTTACGGGGATCTGCAATACGATTGGATACGACGACGAGTCGGCTCACCTGCTCTCCTGACGATTGTTGGGGGAAAGGTTCGTGCGGCCGTGGCGCGAGAAGCAGACGCCGCCGTCGTTGCGCGGTGCGCGCAGCGACAGGGCCGCACTGCGATCGGACGGGAGTCAGGGCACGCGATTCGCCGTCCGACCGGGGAGTGCTTTTTTAAGCATACTCGTCATTCGTTCGTTTTAAAAGTGTGCGTCGGCGAGCGACGCGCGTGCGAATGCAGCGTGATCTCCATGTCGCCGGTATGGCAACGTGAGAAACCCGAGCGGGATCGAAACTTGCGCAACGCTGCACGTTCAGCGTGCGCCGTGTGATGTGGAAGCGGGGACGTCGCGCGCGATCGAGCGTGGCGATGTGCATGTCATGACGTGTGCACGAGGCCCGCGCCGGTCGCTGGAAACGACCGGCGGCGCCGTGGCTGCGCCGACGCGCGAGCGACACCGAGCGACACGTCTGCGTGCCGCGCACGCGCGACGCGAATCGGCGCAGCGCGACGTCATGCATGCGAACCGGCCGCGCCGGACGGCGACGCTACGCAGATGCACCGCATGCCGCGTGCCGCGTGCGGCCGCGCTTCGCGCGGTGCGCGCAAGCGTGACGCAGGCGGATCGGCGGAACAGCAGGCGCATCGTCGTCACCTTGCGGTATCGGTTCCGCGGTCAGCGGTTACGCAGCAGCCGGTTGCCAGTGAGGTGCGGCGGGATCTTGCGCGTACGCGCCCGGCGACGCCACGTACGTGCCGGACGGCATCCGGAACGCGGCAACGGTTTCGGACAGCTCGCGGCCTTGCGCCTCGAGCGACTTCGATGCGGCCGCGGCCTGCTCGACGAGCGCCGCGTTCTGCTGGGTCGTCTCGTCCATCTGCGTGATCGTCAGGTTCACCTGGTCGATGCCGCGGCTCTGCTCGGCCGACGCGGCCGCGATCTCGCCCATGATGTCCGTCACGCGCGCGACGGCCTGCGTGACGTCCGACATCGTCTTGCCGGCTTCGCCCGCGAGTTCGGAACCGTCGCGGATCGTCTGCACCGACGCGGAGATCAGCTCCTTGATCTCCTTCGCCGCCGTCGACGAGCGCTGCGCGAGGCTGCGCACTTCGCTCGCGACCACCGCGAAGCCGCGGCCCTGTTCGCCCGCACGCGCGGCTTCGACGGCCGCGTTCAGCGCAAGGATGTTGGTCTGGAACGCGATGCCTTCGATGATGCCCGTGATGTCCGCGATCTTCGACGAGCTTTGGCCGATCTCCGTCATCGTGTCGACCACGCGGCCGACCACCGAGCTGCCGCGTTGCGCGACGTCCGACGCGTTCGCGGCGAGCGAGCTCGCCTGTTGCGCGTTCTCCGCGTTCAAGCGCACCGTCGACGTGAATTCCTCCATCGTCGCGGCGGTTTCCTGCAGCGATGCGGCCTGTTCCTCGGTGCGCTGGCTCAGGTCGAGGTTGCCCGACGCGATCTCGCCGACCGCATGCGCGATGCTGTTCGACGAATCGCGCACGCGGCCGACGATGCCGATCAGCCGCTCGTTCATCGTTCGCAGCGCGTCGAGCAGATCGCGCGTCTCGTCGTTGCCGCTCACGTGGATGCGGCTGCCGAGATCGCCGTTCGCGACCGTGCGCGCGACGTCCACGGCCGAGCCGATCGGCACCGTGATCTTGCGCGTCAGCCACAGGCCGCCGCATGCCGCGAGCGCGACGGCGATCAGGCAGATGCCGACCAGCAGGTTGCGTTCCATGGCATAGCGATCCGCGAATTGCTGCGCAATCGCGAGCTCGCGTTCATGCGTATAGGTAGCGTACGCGTCGGTTGCGCGCACCAGTTGCGCGAGCAACGGCCGGCAGTTGTCGTCGATGTCGGCGGTCGCCTCGTCTTTCTTGCCGGCCTGCGCGAGCCCGACGATGCGCAGCGCGACGGGCCCGTAGCTGGTTTCGATGCGCACGATGTCGGCCACCAGTTCACGTGCGCGATCGGAGGTGTCCGTCGCGTTCGCCATCAGGTCCTTGAGCTTCGCGAGGTGCGCCTGCACGTCCTTGTGCGCCTGGTTCACCTCGGCCAGTTCGAGCTCGAGGTCGGACGGTTTGGTCACGAGCACGAGATTGCGCGCGGCGATCGCGCGCCGGTCGACCGCGGTGCGGATGTGCGCGGAAACGGCCGCCCGCGCATTGATGCCGTTCATGTAGCGGGAAAACTCGGCGTTCGTAGCGGATAGCGCCTTGAGTCCCATGCCCGACACGATCACGACGACCGCGGCGAGCAGGCCGAAGCCGCCAAGGAGTTTTGTTTTGATGCTCATTCTGGCGATTTTCACAGTGTGCCTCTGTGCGTGTGGTTGACGAATTGGATTTATTGTTCGACCAGATACGGGCTCGTGCCGGAATTAACGGGTATGCGGGATGTTTCTTTACCCTTCGAAAACCCTGATATTAGTTTTTTTAGCGCTGGGATCGTTGCTGGGCGGGAACTCTTGATTTTGATCAAGAATCGGCGGAGTGCCCGTAATTAAAAGGTTTATACGTGGAATTTGAAACCAGTTTTCGTGGGTGAAACAATAGTCTTCGTTTTGCTAATATTTGTATGATGAATTCTTTTCGATTTATGGATGAATATCGGGATTTAGTTTGGATTCAATTGGGGAGGGAACCCGTGCGCGTTGTCGGCGAATGCCGACGCGATTGGCGGTAATGGCTGATCAACGGAAATTCGCGGCGCAGGGGGGCGCCGGAACGAGGCCCGCGGCGGGCGCCGCGGACCTTGAGAGGGTCAGAACGTGGTGCGCAACCCGGCCATCACGCTGCGGCCGCCTTCCGGTGCGAAGCCGCGCACGACCGACGTCGAGTAGCGGATCTCCTGGTTCGTCAGGTTGTCGCCGCGCAGGTATGCGAGCCAGTGCGTCGGGCCCATGCGGAACTTGTACGTCAGCATCACGCCAAGCGACGTGTAGCCGTCCGTCGAGAAGTCGTTGTCCGGCACGCGATGCTGCGACCATGCGTGCGTGACCTGCGCGCGCGCACCGAACGGGCCGTAACCGTAGTCGGCCGCGAGCGTTGCGCGCAGCGGCGCGATGCGCGGAAGCGGCTGGCCCGTGTCGACGTTGCGCGCGTGCGTGTAGTCGGCCGTCAGTTCGAGATCGACCGTATGGCCGCGCCGCGCGAACGCACGCCACTTGCCGTCCAGCTCGATGCCGTAGAACTCGGCGCGCACGCCGCGATAGATCGCTTCGTTCAGCGCGCCGTCGGTGCCGGGCGCGACGGGCTCGTCGTCGCCGTTCACGACGCGGCCCGTGTTGTACTCGGTCAGGTAGTTCGAGAAGCGGTTGTAGAACACGCCGACGCTGCCGCGGTTCGGCCCGCTCGCATAGCGCAGCGACAGGTCGGTCGACACCGCCTTTTCCTTCGACGCGTTCGGGTTGCCGATCAGGAACTGGCCGGTCGCATCGTGCGGGCCGTTCGAATATAGCTCGTAGAAGGTCGGCGCGCGTTCGGTGTATGCGACGTTGGCCGCCACCGACCACACGGGCGTCAGCGAGAACAGTGCGCCGGCCGACAGGCTGCCCGCGTTGAATTCACGCGGCTGCGCGCCCGCGAATTTCTCGACGCCGGCCGGATCGGGATCGACCTTCACGTGTTCGAAGCGGCCGCCGAGGCTCAGCTTCAGCGCCGGGACGACCTGCCATTCCTCGAGGCCGAACAGCGCGACGCTGTTGGTGCGCGTGGACGGCACGAGCAATTCGTCGCCGAGCGCGGAGAACGTGTTCTGGCCGAACTGCACGCCGATCGCGCCTTCGAACGGGCCGATCTTGCGATGCTGCGCTTCGATGCGCGCCTCGTAGCCGCGGTTGCGGAAGGTGGTCGCCGTCTCGCCGTTGTTGACTTCCTTGTGACGGTAGTCGGTGTACGCGAAATCGAATTTCAGCTTCGTGAACGGCCCGCTCAGGTTGCGCACCTCGGACGCGAGCGCGAGGCGCTCCTGGCGCATCCGCAGCCGCACGTCGCTTTCCGCGACGGAGCCGTAGTTCGATTCGTAGCCGCTGTACGACAGGCCCGCGAAGCCGTCCGCCCACGTGTACGACGCGCCGACCGCGCCGCCGTGCACGCGGCCGTCGCTGTTCGGTACGTTGCCGTACGGCTGCGGCGTGTCGAGGCCGTCGATCGCGCGTTGCTGGCTGCTGCGCGCGTAGCCGGGAATCCGCAGCTTGCTCGTCTCGCGATCGAATGCATCGACGTGGAACGCGAAGCGGCCGTTGCCGCCTTCGACCTGCGCGGCGCCCGCGCGCACGGAATTCGCGCCGCCGTAGCGCGCGTCGAGCGCACCCGTCACGCCCTGGATCGCTTCGCGCGGAATCCGGTTGTCGATCGTGTTGACCACACCGCCCACCGCATTGCCGCCGTACAGCAGCGCAGCCGGGCCGCGCACGATCTCGACGCGTTCGATCGACAGCGGGTCCTGCGGCACCGCATGGTCGTACGACAGCGACGAGGCGTCGTACGCCGCGACGCCGTTCTGCAGCAGCCGGATCCGGTCACCATCCATCCCGCGGATGATCGGGCGGCCGACCATCGGCCCGTAGGTGGTGGTCGACACGCCGGGCAGCCCGTTCAGCGTTTCGCCGAGCGAATCGGCCTGGCGGCGCGTCAGCGCATCGCCGGAAAGCTGGGCGGTCGGTGCGATCAGTTCGTTGTCGCCGAGCGGGTTCGCAGTCACGAAGATCGGGGCGAGCGCGGTGGTCGGCGGCGTGCCGGACACGGCGGGCGGTTCGGTCTGCGCGTGCGCGACGGCGGCGAACAGCATCAGCGAAAGGGACGAGAGCGGGCGAAGCGGTAGACGAGGGAGGTCGCGCATGGTCGGTGAATCGGTTGGAATCGGATCGGATAACGAGCGATGCAGGTCACGGCTGGATACGATATATTGTTGCGTCTACGGCGCGCAGTGACCCGTTGGAACATGGCTCGGCGAGGCTCGGCCACCCAAAGTGGAACGGCGTCAGGCGGACGAGCACGCGAAATGATATGTTATATCATTTCAAAATCCAAGCCGGATGGCGGGATCCTGTCGGGTTTCCGTCGGATGGGTGGAATGGTGGCGGGAGCGGAAATCGTCCGCGCGGTGTTCGGAGCGATCGCCTGAACCGGGTGATGCGATGCGCATGCCGACGCGTTGCCGATGCGCCGGCCAGGTGCGTGTTGCCCGCGTTCGGTGTCCGTCGAAGCTGCCCGCCGGACGCAGCCCTGCGCCGATCGATGCGGCAGGCGCGGACCTCCGCTCCTGAGTCAGGGCCAGTGCGATTCAGCGTCGCGCGACGGTGCGACGTCTTGTAGCGGTGGCCATCGCTGTGCATTGCCCGGGTGTTGATACGTATCAACGTCCTTCGATTCCGAAACCGGATACTGGATCGCTCTTCGACCAGGCAGGAGCGACCCATGACCCAAACCATGAAAGCGGCCGTCGTGCACGCATTCGGCGAACCGCTGCGCATCGAGGAAGTACCTGTGCCGACACCGGGGCCCGGCCAGATCCTCGTCAACATCAAGGCGTCGGGCGTGTGCCACACCGACCTGCACGCGGCCGACGGCGACTGGCCGGTCAAGCCGGCGTTGCCGTTCATTCCGGGCCATGAAGGCGTGGGCATCGTCGCGGCGGTCGGGGCGGGCGTCACGCACGTGCGCGAGGGCGATCGTGTGGGCGTGCCGTGGCTCTACACGGCCTGCGGCCATTGCGAGTACTGCCACACGGGCTGGGAAACGCTGTGCCACGGCCAGCAGAACACCGGCTATTCGGTGAACGGCAGCTACGCGGAATACGTGCTGGCCGATCCCGACTACGTCGGCCATTTGCCCGCGCAGGTTGCGTTCGACGAGATCGCGCCGATCCTGTGCGCGGGTGTCACCGTCTACAAGGGCATTCGCGTGACCGATACGCGCCCGGGCCAGTGGCTCGCGATTTCCGGTATCGGCGGCCTCGGGCACGTGGCCGTGCAGTATGCGCGCGCAATGGGTCTGCACGTCGCGGCCGTCGACATTTCACCCGACAAGCTCGCGCTGGCGCGGCAGCTCGGCGCGGAACTGACGATCGACGCGTCGATCGACGATCCGGCCAAGGTGATCCAGAAGGAGATCGGCGGTGCGCACGGCGTGCTCGTCACGGCCGTGTCGCGCAGCGCGTTCGCGCAGGCACTCGGGATGGTGCGGCGCGGCGGCACGGTGGCGCTCAACGGCTTGCCGCCGGGCGATTTCCCGTTGCCGATTTTCTCGACCGTGCTGAACGGCATCACCGTGCGCGGGTCGATCGTCGGTACGCGGCGCGACCTGCAGGAATCGCTCGACTTCGCAGCCGATGGCCTGGTGCGCGCGCATATCCATCGCGACCGGCTCGGCAACATCAACGACGTGTTCGCGAAGTTGCGCGAAGGCAAGGTCGACGGGCGCATCGTGCTGACCGACATGCATTGATGCCGTGAACACGCACACGCCGCCGCGCGACGAATCGCGTCGTGCGGCGGCGTGGCGGTCACGCAAGCGTCATGGTGCGAAGAACACGTCGGTGCGGTTCGTCAGGTTGCCCGCGTTGGTCTGGACGAAGAAGGGATGGAACGACGACGACGGAAGCACGTCGAGCCCCTGGTAGTCGCCGATGAAGAAACCTTCGGCATTGGGGGCGAGCTTCATGTCGAACGGGCCGCCGACACGCCGCTCGTCGCCGAACGTCGTGCCGCCGTCATGCGAGATCTTGCGCCAGAAGCCGGTCGGCAGCGTCGTGGTGTTGCCGGCCTGCAGGTCGCGGAAGTCGTAGTACGTGACCATCACGGCCCCCGTGTTGTCGACGCGCACCGACGGATTGAACGCAGGGCGTCCGGTCGGCGTGTTCAACTGTTGTGGCGCGCTCCAGGTCGCGCCGCCGTCCTTCGACGTCGATACCGCGATCTCGTCGTACGTGCCGCCGTTGAAGCGGCTGTCCTGCCACACGACGTACAGCTGCCCCGACGCGGGATCGATCGCGGGTTCCGGAATGATGTCGCCGGTGCGCACCGGTTCGCCGGTGACCGGATCCGTGACGCCGACCGTCTGCAGGCCGGCGATCACCTGCGGTTGCGTCCACGTTGCGCCGTCGTCGGTCGACTTGATGAACGCGACCTTGCCGGCCGCCTTGCTGAACGGCGGCTGGATCAGGTCGAAGAAATCGTAGAGCGTGCCGCTCCTCGGATCGACGACGATCTGGTTGCCGATCGTCTGCTGGCGTGAAGGCACGTTGACGATCACTTTCGGGGCGCTCCACGTCTTGCCGCCGTCGGTCGTCTTCGAAAACAGCGTCGGGCCGCGGTACGCCTTCGTGTGCAGGTTCGCATATGGGTTGCCGTTCGGCAGCTCGAGGCGGTCCCATACCGCATACGCCGTGCCGGCCTTTACCGGGTTCGCGGTCACCGATTCCTTGTCGTTGAAGAACTGCGTCGTCGGCTCGTCGTTCGCGATCAGCACCGCGGGGCTGCTCCAGGTCTGCCCGCCGTCGGTCGAAACCGACGCGGCAACCGCATTGCTGTTGTTCGACTGGTTGAACGAGATCGACACCGAGTACGCGGTACCGTCCGGCCCGAACGAGACCCACGGATCGGACGCGCGTTCGTACTTGAGCCCGCCGGGCGCGCAAGCGCTGAACGGCTGCGGCGTGCGCGCCCAGGTCGCGCCGCCGTCGAATGTGTAGCCGGCGACGAGCCCGTGGGCGCCGCCGTTCGACCAGCGGTCCTGCTGCCACACGCCGATCATGTTCATCGGGTTGGCAGGGTTGACCGATAGCCACGGCTCGACTTCGGCGTTCACGTAGTTGGTGCCAGGGCCGCCGATGGTGCAGGCGGCGAACGGGCTCGGGCCGGACACGACGACGGGATCGGCGTGCGCCGCGGCAGCGGCGGCCATCGCCATCGCGGCGGACAGGCGGGTGACAAGCGAGTAGGACACGATCATGCGTCGCATGGACTGCTCCTCGGTGACGTGCGGGTGCGATGGTGCGGCACGACGCGGCAGCGCGATCCGGCGCGCGGCGTCGTCTGCCGCGCATCAGGCCGATACGTGTCGCTCAGGATGCCGCTTCGGTCATCGCAATCCGCGTATGCTGGATGCCGCCAGCACTTCGGTTAAGACTCCTTTTCATTTTCATTGCTTGTCGGGTGTGTCTGCGATGTCGACCGGACGGGAAGGCTTGCCCGGGGAGGCGACGAATGCGTCGAGGTGGATTGCAATGTAGGCGATTCAAATGCCGCCCGGCAGGCAGTTTTTTGTAACAGTGCGTAGCCGGAAAGCGTTGCCGACAGAGGGCGGCGGGCACGCAAAAAATGCCGTCGAGACGGCATGAAAATCGAATCGAAAATGCGAATCGGAATCGCTTTCGATGGGGCGGGTGAGTGCCGGTGGCGATGCCGGAACGTGCCGCTCAGCGCTCCGCCGGAAACCGCTCCTGCAGCGCATGCAGCCAGCGCGCGACGACATCGAGTTCGTCGTCGGAAAACCCGTCGCACAGCTTGCCGTTGAGTTCGCGCAACAGCACGCGCGCACGTTTGAGCGCCGCGTGGCCTTCGTCGGTCAGGTACAGGCGCGTCGCGCGACCGTCGTCCGAATCGGCGTGGCGCGTAATGAGGCCGGCCTTCGCCATCCGGTCGGCAAGCCCCGTCATCGCGGACGGCGCAAGCTGCAGCGCGGCGCCGACTTCACCGATCAGCGCGCCATCCTGCTTCGCGAGACAGAACAGCGCGCCGGCCTGCGCGGCGCTCGCGCGCGTCTCGGTTTCCGCCTTGCGGTCGATCCAGCGCTGCACGCGCCGCTGGCCGATGTTCAACATGAAAAACAGTCGTCGGTCTTCGCTCAAGCTGGGTTCCCGGCTGCAATGGAAAGGGAGGGACGGCCCGCGGCGCGCGGCGTGTCGAGCGCCTGCGCGAGCCAGTCGGCCACGTCGGGCCACAGCACGGTGCCGGCGCGGCTGCGGAAGAAGCCCATGTGCCCGACCGGGCCGCTGCCCGCCGCGCGCGGATCGATCTGGCGGCGTTCGACCGACGCGCGGGTCAGATAGCTTACCAGCAGCCCGATCGCAGGCGGGTTCGCCCACGGGTCGTCGTCGAAGCCGAGCGCGAGGATCGGCAACTGCTGTTTCGCGTAACGCTCGGCCGCGCCGAGTGTCGGATCGTCGAAGAAATAGTGCGGCAGCGTCGTCCAGCGGCTCCATTCGCGGAACACGCCGGCCGGCATGTCCTCGCCGAGCCCCAGCCGCTTGCCGGGCACGTAGCCGAGCAGCGCCGACATCAGCGGGCCGAGCACACGCAGGATCAGCCGCACCTTCAGGCGTTCGGCCGCCTGCGTGATCAGCCGCGTGCTGCCCGCATGCGCGGCGACCAGCACGGCCGCGCGCAGGTGTGGCGTCGCGGCGGACAGCCCGATCGCGTGCCCGCCCACGCTATGCCCGACCGCCAGCAGCGGTAACCCTTCGTATGCCTGCCGCGCCCACGCGGTCGCGGCGCCCACATCGAGTTCCATCCAGTCGCGCATGCGGGCCTTCAGCGCACCCAGGCGCGCGGGGCGAGACGCACCGATGCCGCGATAGTTGTAAGTGAGCGCCGCGAAGCCGCGTTCGGTCAGGAAGCGCGCGAAGCCCGCATACAGCCGCTCCGGCACGGCCGTTGCCGGATGGATCAGCACCAGCGCGCGCGGCGGCGCGTCCGGCGACCACAGCGTGCCGTGCAGCGCGTAGCCGTCGGCGGCGGAAAACTCGATGGGTTCGGAGGTCATGGCCAGCCTCGTTCCAGGCAGTTATTTCGTATGCGAAATATAGTCCGTGATTTATTTCGTGCACGAAATATCTGTCGAGGATTCGTTCGAACCGGGTTCCCATGAGCGTGACCGGCGTCATCCGGCGGCGTCGGCTACGTCATAAAACATTTGCATCTTTCCATAGAAGAATATTGCGTTTGTTTCATGATGAAGATCGACGTATCTTCAGCGGTTCCATCCGTTCCGCCGGCCGTCGCGCACGGCGGAGCAAAGGGCGCCGCCATCGCGCGGCCGTCCGCCAACCTTCCGGGAGATCACGTTGCTGAGCCGAATCGTCACGGCACTCTTGCTGGCGCTTGCCGCGCAGCCGGGTATGGCCAAGGACACCGTCACGCTGCGCGTCGGTGAACAGAACTACTTCAACATCCAGGCGTCGATGGAGGCGTCCGGCGTGCTCAAGGACCTGCCTTACACGATCGAGTGGAAACATTTCCAGGCCGCGGCGCCCGTTGCCGAATCGCTGAACGGCAATGCGATCGACGTCGGTTTCCTCGGCGATTCCGCGCTGCTCACGCTGGCCGCGCGCGGTGCGCCGGTGAAGGTCGTCGCCGTGTCGCGGCAGAGCCTCGACGGCGTCGCGATCCTCGTACCGAAGAATTCACCGGTGCGCACCGTGGCCGACCTGCAAGGCAAGACCATCGCCGTATGGCGCGGCGCGTGGAGCCAGCAGCTCGTGCTGCGCGCGCTCGAACATGCGGGCTTGCGCGCGGATTCGGTCAAGTACGCGTACCTGATGCCGATCGATGCGACCAACGCGCTCGCGAACGGCTCGGTCGACGCCGTGTCGCTGTGGGAGCCGTTCGTCAGCACGCTCGCGTTGCGGCAGGGTGCGCGGCCCGTGGCGACCGCGCAGGGGCTGATGCCGGCGCTGAGCTTCGTCGCCGCGAACGAGCAGGCCGCCTCCGGCAAGCGCGCCGAGATCACCGATTTCCTGCGACGCGTCGTCGCCGCGCGCCAGTGGGTCGACAGCCATCCGCGCGAATACGCGGACCTGTGGGCGAAGCGCGCGAAGCTCGAACCCGACGTCGCGTACCGCTGGCTCAACAATGCGAAGCAGCGCGTCGGCCCGGTCGACGAGACGGCCGCGAAGGATGCGCAGAACACGGCCGATTTCCTGCACAAGGCCGGCGTGATTCCGGCGGCGTACGACACGTCGAAGCTGCTCGACCGCTCGTACGCGGGCGCGTTCGCGGCGCCTGCGCAGAAGACGGCCGCCGCGCAGTAAGCGTGCGGTTGTCATCCCGATTCCCGATCAAGTACCCCAAGGACACCCCGACATGCCAGTCGACATCATCGGCATGATCACCGCGACGCCCGGCGCGGAGGTCGACGTACCGGGCGGCGCGGCCGTCCAGCCCGACTACGTGCGCCGCTTCGCGCAGGCGCACGAGGCTGCCGGCTTCGACCAGATCCTGGTCGGCCATTTCAGCAACGTGGCGGACGGTTTCATCGTCGCGTCGTTCGCGGCCGCCGCGACTGAACGCATCCGCATCCTGCTCGCGCACCGGCCGGGCGTGATCGTGCCGTCGGCCGCCGCGCGGCAGATCGCGACGCTCGACGTATTCAGCGGCGGCCGGCTTGCGCTGAACGTCGTGTCGGGCGGCGACGATGCGGACCTGCAGCGCGACGGCGATTTCGTGCCGCACGATGCGCGCTACCGCCGCACCGGCGAATATCTCGACGTGCTGAAACGGATCTGGCAGGCCGACGCGCCGGTCGATCACGAGGGCGCGTTCTACCGGCTGCGCGGTGCGTCGCCGCTCGTGAAGGGCGCGCAGCGGCCGCACGTGCCGATCTATTTCGGCGGGTCGTCGCCGGCCGCGCTGGCGGTCGCGGGAGAGCATGCCGATGTCTACATGACGTGGGGCGAGCCGCTCGCGTCGGTGCGCGAGCAGATCGCTCGCGTTCGTGAAGCCGCTGTGCCATTCGGGCGTGTGCCGCGCATCAGCGTGTCGTTCCGGCCGATCGTCGCCGATACCGAGGCGGCCGCATGGGAGAAGGCCGAGGCGATCCGCGAGCGCGTGCGCGCGGCGCGGCTCGCGAACGGCCAGCCGATCGCCGGCCACGCGCCGCAGAACGCGGGTTCGCAACGGCTGATGGCGGCGGCCGCGCAGGGCGACGTGCTCGACGAGCGGCTGTGGATGGGCGTCGCGAACCTGACCGGCGCGCGCTGGAATTCGACCGCGCTGGTCGGCACGCCGGAACAGGTCGCGCGGGCGCTCGGCGCGTATTACCGCCTCGGTGTGTCGACGTTCCTGATTCGCGGGTTCGATCCGCTGGACGATGCGCTCGATTACGGGCGCGACCTGATTCCGGCGATTCATGCGCACGTCGCGGAACTCGACCGGTATCACGCAGCGGTGACGGCGTAGGCTCCTACAACAGCCAACGAGGTTGCTTCGACGCGCCCCGGTATTGCCATCGTGCAATGCCGGGGCGATGTCATGTCGGGCATCGCCAGATCGACGCCTTCAAAACGACGGCAACCCTGGCGGATTGGTTTCCGCACGCGCGATCGCCTCGCTCTGCAAACCCCAGCGCACGAGCGCCTGCCCGTAGCGGCCGCTGCCGATCAGCGCGTTCGTCGCCAGCGTCAGCGCGGGCGCGAGCCCGCTGCCGCGCCGCGTCGCGATCGCCACGTCGGCATTGGCCGGCCAGCCCGCATTGACGACGCCGACGCGGCGGATCTTGCCCGTGCGCGCGGCCTCGTATGCGAGCGACGCGTTCGGGTTCAGCTCCGCATCGGCGCGGCCCGACAGCAGCGCGACGCGCGACGCCGCATCGTCGTCGAAATAGAGCAGCTCGGCCGGCTTCAGCCCCTGCGCCACGTTGCGCTTGTTCCACTCGAGCAGGATGTGTTCCTGGCTCGTCCCCGCGCCGGTGATGATGCGCAGGCCGGCGATATCCTTCGGCTCGGCGAGCTTCGCGATCGGGCTGCCGGTGCGCACGTAGAAGCCGTGCAGCCCGAGCCGGTAGGTCGTGAAATCGTATTTCTCCTTGCGCTTCTCGGTCACGCCGACGTTCGAGATCACCGCGTCGTACTTGCCGGACGTCAGCCCGAGCGGCCAGTCGGCCCACGCGATCGGCAGCAGCACGAGCGTGCGGCCGAGTGCGTCGGCGACGAGCTGCGCATAGTCGGGATCGGCGCCGACCACGGTGCGTGCGTCGGTCGCGTAGGTCGACACGGGCGGCGCATGCGGTGAAATCGCGACCGTGAACGCGCCGTCGCGTACCCAGCGGTAGCCGGCTGCCGCACGGATCGCCGCGTCGTCGGGTTGCGCGCGCGGGCGGCCGGCCTGGCGCGGATCGAGGTCGGCCGTCGCGGCGGCCGCGTGCGCCGCGTGCCACGGCAGGCCCGCTGCCGCGACCAGCGCGGCGGTCATGAACTGGCGTCGATCGGTCATCGTGCGGCACCTCGCAGGTCGGGAGCGGCGTGCATCACAGCACCCGCGACAGGAACGCACGCGTACGCGGATGCGCCGGCGCGTCGAGCACGACGGCTGGCGGCCCGGCTTCGACGATGCGCCCGCGCTCCATGAACAGCACGTTGTCCGCGACTTCGCGCGCGAAGCCGATTTCGTGCGTGACGATCACGAGCGTCGTGCCCGAACGCGCGAGTTCCTTGATCACGTCGAGCACCTCGTTGACGAGCTCGGGATCGAGCGCCGACGTCGGCTCGTCGAACAGCAGCACCTTCGGGCGCAGCGCGAGCGCCCGCGCGATCGCGACGCGCTGCTGCTGGCCGCCGGACAACTGGCGCGGATACGCATCGGCCTTGTCCGCGAGGCCGACGCGCGCGAGCAGCGTGCGGGCGATGCGTTCGGCGGCGTCGCGCGTGATGCCGCCCACGACGACCGGCGCTTCGACCAGGTTCTCGAGCACGGTCAGGTGCGGGAACAGGTTGAAGTTCTGGAACACCATCCCGACGGCCGTGCGCCGCGTCAGCACGTCGCGCTCCTTCAGCTCGTAGAGCACGTCGCCGTCGCGGCGATAGCCGATCAGTTCGCCGTCGATGTCGATGAAGCCGTCGTCGACGCGTTCGAGATGGTTGATCGTGCGCAGCAGCGTCGACTTGCCCGAGCCCGACGGCCCGACGATCGCGGTCACGCTGCCGCGCGGCGCGACGAACGACACGTTGTCGAGCACGCGCTGCATGCCGAACTGCTTCGACACGCCATGCACGGCCACTTCGCCGCCGGCGCGCGGTGCGACGGCGGTCGCGGCGTCGCTATCGCCGTGAGCCTGCGCGACCGATGCCGCGTGACGGGACGTGACACGCCGCCACAGCACGCCGAGGCGCGCAAGTGCGAACGTGATGACGGACGGCGGCGGGTTGCGCAGCGCCCCGCGCGCATAGTGCCGCTCGACCTGCACCTGGATGGCCGACAGCACGGTCAGGATGATCAGGTACCAGACGGTGGCGACCATCAGCAGCGGAATCACTTCGAGATTGCGGCGATAGATCACCTGCACCGTGTAGAACAGCTCGGGCATCGCGAGCACGTAGACCATCGACGTGCCTTTCGCGAGCATGATCAGGTCGTTGAACGCGGTCGGCAGGATCGCGCGCATCGCCTGCGGCAGCACGATCCGCGTGGTCTGGCGGCCGCGCGGCAGCCCGAGTGCGGCGGCCGCTTCGAGCTGGCCCTGGTCGACCGCGAGAATGCCGCCGCGAATCACCTCCGCGGAAAACGCCGCGTGGTGCAGCGTGAGGCCGAGCACGGCCGCGAAGAACGGGCTGATCAGGTCGGTCGTCGGCGTGTCGAACCAGACGATGTCGGTGAACGGCACGCCGAGCCGGACATGCTCGTACAGGTAGCCGAGGTTGTTCAGGATCAGCAGCAGCACGATCAGCGGAATCGAGCGGAACAGCCACACGAAGGTCCACGCGCTCGCCGACAGCAGCCGCGAACGCGACAGCCGGGCCAGCGCGACGAACGCGCCGAGCACGAGGCCGAACACCGCGCCGAGCAGCGTCAGCACCAGCGTGCGCGCGAGCCCCGACAGCACCGGCGGCGACAGGAACCATTCGGCGAACACCGGCCAGCCCCATTGCGGGTTGCCGAGAATCGAATGCAGGACGATCGCGATTAGCGCGACGGCGAGCACGGTGCCGGCCGTGCGCGACCGGTGGCGCGCGGGCACGATCCGGAAACGCGTGCCGGCGTCGCGCGCGCCGGGGGAAGAGAGCGGCGGCAGCGCGCCGCCGAGGTGGGTCGTGTCGCTCATGTCGATGGAAATCCTCGAATCGGTCGGGCGGGCGCGCCGCGCACGGGCGGCGCGGCGGCGGGTGTCAGGCGTGCGCTTCGGCCGCCGTTTCGTGCGACGCGCCAGGCGCCGCGTGGCGGCTGGCCTTGCGCGGCAGCCCGAGGTGGTCGCGCAGCGTCGCACCGGGCAGGTCGCGGCTGTAGCGGCCGCGCGCCTCGAGCACCGGAATCACGAGTTCGACGAAATCTTCGACGCCCTGTGCCTGCACCGCGAAGCCGAGGATGAAGCCGTCGCCGGCGCCCGCGTCGTGCCAGCGGATCAGTTCGTCGGCGACGTGCTCGGCCGTGCCGATGAAGTTCGGGCGCGGCGTGGCGACCGCGAGCGCCGTCTCGCGCAGCGACAGGCCTTTCTGTTTCGCGTCGGCCTTGATCCGGTCGGTGGTCGAGCGGAAGCTGTTGCGGCCGAGCTCGCCGAGTTCCGGGAACGGCGCATCGAGCGCGTACTGCGTGAAATCGTGGTGATCGAAATAGCGGCCGAGATACGCGAGCGCCTCGTCGATCGTCAGCAGGTTGCGGATCGCCTGGTATTTGTCCTCGGCCTCGGCCGCGGTGCGGCCGACGATCGGCCCGATGCCGGGGAAGATCTTCACGTCGCTGCCTTGCCGGCCGTGCTCGATCGCGCTCTGCTTCACGCGCCGCGTGAACGCGGCCGTTTCGTCGAGCGACGGCGAATGCGTGAACACGGCATCCGCATACTTGCCCGCGAGCCCGATGCCGGTGTCCGACGAACCGGCCTGGAAGATCACCGGCTGCCCCTGCGGCGAGCGCTGGATGTTGAGCGGGCCGGCGACCTGGAAGAAGCGGCCGTGGTGGTCGAGCGTGTGGAGCTTGTCGCGGTCGAAGAAGCGGCCGGTCGCGCGGTCGCGCACGAAGGCGTCGTCGTCCCAGCTGTCCCACAGGCCCTGCACGACGTCGAGGTATTCGTCGGCGATCTCGTAGCGCAGTTCGTGATCGGGATGCGCCTTGCCGAAATTCTTCGCGGTGCCTTCGAGCGGCGTCGTCACGACGTTCCAGCCCGCGCGCCCGCCGCTGATCGCATCGAGTGACGCGAGCTGGCGCGCGACCGTGAACGGCTCGCTGTACGACGTCGAGATCGTGCCCGCGAGCCCGATCTTCTTCGTCGCGACCGCGAGCGCCGACAGCACGGTCAGTGGCTCGAAGCGGTTCAGGAAGTGCGGGATCGACTTCTCGTTGATGTAGAGGCCGTCGGCGACGAACGCGAACGCGATGCCGGCGGCTTCCGCCTTGCGCGCGATGCCGATCGCGAAATCGAGGTTGATGCTCGCGTCCGGCGGGTTGCTCGGGTGCCGCCATGCGTTCATGTGGCTGCCTGCGCCTTGCAGCATCAGGCCGAAGGGGATCGATCGTCGGGTCGTCATGGGAGCGTCACGCGTTCTGGTCAGGGGAAAGGGAGCGGTCGGCCGCGAGGGCCGCCTGCAACGGCGTGGCCGACAGCGCGCCGCCGAGCCATTCGACCGATGCGAGCCGCGCCGCGTAGTCGGTCACCGGCGAATCGATCACGAACGCATCGACGTCGAGCCGCCGGCTCAGTGCATCGAGCGCGCGGTGGATGCGCTCGGGCGTATCGGCCAGCACCGTCGGGCGCAACTCGTCGATCCGGTAGTCGGACGCGCCGCTCTGCCGCGCGAATTCGGCGGCCGCCTGCGCGCTGGCGAGATTGAAGCTCTGGCCGCCCGCGAACTGCAGCTTGAAGATCTTCAGCGGCCCGATCAGCCGCTCGGCCTCGTCGCGCGTCGGCGCGGCCACCGCGTACAGCGCGACCAGCGGACGGGTGCCGCCCGCGCTGCGGTACGCGTCCAGCGAGCGTTCGAGGTTCGCGTCGTCGCCGTTGAAATGCCCGGCGTAGCAGAAGCGCCAGCCGTTGCGCGCGGCGAGCGCGCCGCTGTCCGGCGAGCCGCCGAGCAGGATGCGTTCGGGCGCATGCGGCGGCACGGGCAGCGCGACGGCACCGGCGAGCGGGTGATCCTCGGCGACGCCCCAGCCGAGAAACGCGTCGAGTTCCGCCAACTGGCCCGCGAAGTCCGGCTTGCGCGCCTTGTCGTGGAACCACTGCAGCGCGCGCGTGGTCAGCGGCAACCCGCCGGGCGCCTTGCCGACACCGAGATCGACGCGGCCCGGCGCGAGCGCGGCCAGCACCTTGAAGGTTTCGGCGACCTTGAACGGGCTGTAGTGCTGCAGCATCACGCCGCCCGAGCCGACGCGGATGCGCGACGTGTGCGCGAGCAGGTGCGCGACGACGATCTCCGGCGCCGAGCTTGCAAAGGCCGGCGTGCCGTGATGTTCGGCGACCCAGAAGCGCTCGTAGCCGAGCTGTTCGGCACGCTGCGCGAGCGTCGTGGTGAAGCGCAGTGCGTCGGCGGCGTTCGCGCCGCCGGCGATCGGACTCTTGTCCAGCAACGAAAGCGAATAAGACATGGTGGGTGGCGTTCCTGCGTGAGCGTGAATGGACGGTGAGCGTGCGCGGCGTTCAGCTCTTCGGCAGCCCCGGCGGATTCGTGCGCGACTGGTCGATCGCTTCCGATGCGAGGTTCCAGCGGTCGAGCACCTGCTGGTAGCGGCCGTTCCTGATCAGCCCGTTCAGCGCGACGGTGAGCGGATCGGCGAGCCCGCTGCCGCGGCGCGTCGCGATCGCGATGTCGGCCGTGCGCGGCCAGCCGCCGCTGATCGCGCCGACGAGGCGCGTCTTGCCTTGCTGCGCGCTCTGGTACGCGAGCACCGAGTTCACGCTGAACACCGCATCGGCGCGGCCCGACTGCACAGCGACGATGCGCATTGCCTGGTCGTCGTAGTACTGGATCTGCACGGGTTTCAGCCCGTGCGCGACGTTCTCGCGATCCCACGCGAGCAGGATCTTTTCCTGGTTGGTGCCGGCGTCGGTCACGACACGCAGCCCCGCGACGTCCTTCGGCTCGCGGATCGCCTGGATCTTGCTGTCGTTGCGCACGTAGAAGCCGACCTGGTCCTTGCGGTAGGTCGAGAAATCGAACTTCTGCTTGCGCTCCTCGGTGACGGTGACGTTCGAGATCACCGCGTCGACTTTTCCGGATTCGAGTGCGAGCGGCCAGTCGGCCCACGCGAGCGCGACGATCTTCAGCTTGCGGCCGAGGCTGTCGGACACGAGCTGGCCGACGTCGGCGTCGAAGCCGATCACCGTGCGCGCGTCGGTCGCATACGAGCTGATCGGCGGAAGGCTCGGCGCAACGCCGATCGTCAGCGTGCCGGGTTCGGCGAACTTGAACGACGCGGGCACGGCGCGCTCGACGGCCGCATCGGCCACGCCGCGCGGGCGGCCACGTTGCTCGGGGCTCAGGTCGAACGTGGCGGCGGCCGCGGCTGCGGCAAACGCGGTCAGGCCGATCAGCGCGGCGGCCAGCGTGCGCACGGCACGGGAAGAAAGCGGTACGGCTCGTTGCATGAACGTGTCCTGTGGTGGCAAACGGAAATCGGAGGGAGGCTGGGGGCAGTCGCGGTCAGCGCGACAGCACCGGCTCGGGCACGGGCGCCCACAGGTCGGCCAGCGTCGACGTGCGCGACGGATCGCCGAGATCCTTGCCGAACCGCAGGTGGAAATACGCTTCCGGGTCGATGGACGAATCGAACAGCCGCGTATAGCCGGTGCGGTCGTACAGCGCCCATGCTTCGGGCTGGCGAAAACCGGTGGTCAGGTAGATGCGGCGATAGCCTTGCTGCGCGGCACGCAGTTCGAGCGCCTCGACGATGAGGCGGGCGAGGCCCTGGCGGCGCAGGTCCGAGCGGGTCCAGATGCGTTTGAGCTCGGCGGTCTGCGCGTCGTAGCGCTTGAACGCGCCGCCGCCGATCGTTTCGCCGTCGCGCAGCAGCAGCACGAACGCGCCTTCGGGCGGCGCGAACAGTTCGGCCGGGTAGCGCGCGAGCTCTTCGCGGGCGGACGCGTGGCTGTCGGGCCGATACGCGTGGTAACGGGTCGAATACTCGGCGATCAGCGCGTCGACCAGCGGTTGCGCGCGGACGTCGAGCGGCGTCGTGTCGATGATGCGGTCGGTCGTGGCCATGGGCATCGCGAAGGGCGCGCGATGCGGACGTTCCTGGCGGGGTGCGGGCACGCGGCCCGTCCGGTCTGTTCCGTTATCGCGACGCGGTTGTCGTGATGGCGGCGGCCGGTGCGTATCCTGCTGGGATGCAGATGGCGGGCCGCTGCCGTTTTGAACACGTTAGCGGCGCGGCCGGCAAAGGCGAACGAAGCAATTTCGATAAGGATTTCGCGGGAAGCGTCAGAAGGCTTGCAGCGGGAGTGGGGTGAGGCGATCGGCGTTGGCTGCGATCGGCGAAAGCCGCTCGCGCGTAGCCGAGGAAGTCGCGCAAATCCGTATACGTGGTGCGGACGCGCATGGACCATCTTGCGCCCGTCGATACATGCGATTGCGCCGGAGTCAGCTCACCCCTGAACGCTGAGCGCCTTCTCTATCGCTGCAATCAGTTTGAGCGCATCGCTGCGCCCGATCAGAAGCCCGCGGCTGGTGTACTCGCACCCGAATGCATAGAAGCTCGGCAGTAGCGTCACCATGTCGTTCTCCCGATCGAAATCGACTTCGCACTTCGTCAGCGGGAAAAACGGAGGCGCGTCGGCCGGCATCTTGTACACGATGCGCTCCTAGTACATTTTTCGGGGAGGCAACAGACGCTTCGCCCGCAGGCGCTGCCTGGCAACGGCGCTGGCTTTTTTTCGCTTGCGTTCCGTCGTGGGCTTTTCATAGCCGGTGCGACTGCGCAACTCGCGAATCAGCCCTGTTTTCTCGATATCACGCCGGAATCGCCGCAGCGCGACATCGATCGGTTCGTTGAGCTTCAACGTAATTGTCGTCATGTAGATCCTGTCTGGAAAGGGTCGAACGGAAAGTTAGCCGAGTCGTGTCATGACGGCGCTTGCTATCTCGTCGGATTCGAATTCCGAATATCCTGCTCCGATCGATAGCGCACGTACCGCCACGAACATCTGCAGCTCCTGTTGATGGCACATCGCAGAATCGGCGATTCTGGCGGGCATGACGGTGTTGATCCAGGTGACCTCGTGTCGCCTGATCAGATTGAGCAGTTCGTCGATGATCATTTCGCCCTCCAAAAGATCGCGAAACTGCGCTGCGCTGACGAATCGCGTCAGCGCGCGCTGGAAAAGAACCCCTGTTTGCCGCGATTGTCGTCGATGATGTCCTCGGCATAGCGCACTGAGGCACGACGGGCGTCGCCGGCGTTGTCAAACGGGGAGGTGTCGCGCAATCTGAAAGTCTGGCTCTGTGTCAGCGTATCGGTGGTGCCGCGAAGGCAAATCTTGACTGCCGCGTCGAACCCGGCGTCGTAGTTATGCGGGCAGCCATTCGGCGCCGGCACGTGAGGGTAAATCAGTGGATAAATCTCGAATCCACGGTAGACGTGCATGCTCATGACGTACTCCTGGCGTTCGGCCACGACGAGTCGCATGGGCGAACACATCCGGCCAGTATCCCCGTTACGGGCGGGCCGGTGGGTGAAGGGGACAACGTTGCAGCGCGAAGGAGAGGCGATGCAGTAAGCGGGCGGATGGAGGGAGGGCGGTCAGTCAGAGGACCGATGGTCGCTCGGATGAACCCATCATACGCGCATCGCTTGTTGCGCGTCCAATTTATTCCGCGTGGTGCGCTAGCACGTGCTGGCACACGGCGCGACAGGTGTACGGAATCGGCTTGTGAGGGGCCGCTGGTGACGTCGTCTCGTCGCGAGTCCATGTGATGACGTCCGTGATCCCGCTGGCGTCACACGCATGGCTTTCCCGACGAAGCGGTCGGTGCCCGGTCGTCCTGATGCCGGAAATGAGGGCGGCACCGGGTCGGATCCTGGACGGACAACTTGTAAACCATTGAGCGCATGGAGCTCGCCTGCCAAGGCCGAAGCGCGCGCAGTCGGGGGTGTCAGCGATCCGTCCTGTACCTGACGAATTTCCAGGCGGAGCGCTTAATCGACGATGGTCACGCGCGACCCTGGCGACGACGTCAGAGGGTCGTCAGCAAGCGCAACTGATGTTCGGTTTCGTTTCCGGCGACCAACGAAAAGAATCCGGTCTCACGACGCTCGACTCCCGTCAGGCCCTCGCTGTCGGAGAAGAGGTTCCATGCGATGTCGTCGACATGCGCGATCGTTCCGCGAGTTCGCGCGAACGCCAGTAATAGCGGACTCGCCTGGCGGCGGAGCACTTGACGGTCTGAATTCAGCACATAGGGCGGCCAGCCGGCGCGCAGGACGAGATAGTAAGGAATGGAGCCGGGATCGATTTTCATGGGGGCCGTTTCATGTGCGGGCCTGCGTTGGCTATCGAGCTGCAGCCTGCACGACCTCCGGGAAAGTGTTCGATGGATCGACGGCAGCCTGCCGTGGTGAGCGTTCAGATGATGGGTTGAACCCGCTCGATTCGCAGATACCGACCAGAAGCTGCCACGCGGCAATTGAACTGGAATTGTAGCGCCAAGAACGTCTGCCGTATCAAGATGAACGCGTGCCGTATTCGACTCCGCGAGCGGGTACCGACCAACGTTGATCGATGCCGCGAACTGCAAATTCGCAGGTGGCGAGCGATGTGTCATGACTCCCGCGAGCGACCGGGCAATGCGAGAAGTCTTTGACCGACGCGTGAGCGCGGCAACGTTCCGGGAAGCGGGTGCCGACCATATCGCCCGGCGCTCGAAACGGATCGCCCGGTGACACAGTTACAAGATAGGCATTGACCCTGCCGTTCGTGGAAGTTAGTGTGGTTGCCGAAGTCCAAGAAGTCCGATTGCTGTTCATCAATTTCCCGCCCCTCGGCGGTATTCGTTGTCCTCTCCCTCCTTGACACTTCGATCGCTCTTCAACAGAGCAAATCTTCGTAATTTTTCCTCAAGGATTCGTCATGGATACCGGTACCGTCAAATGGTTCAACGAGAGCAAAGGCTTTGGCTTCATCACGCCGGACAACGGCGGTGACGATCTTTTCGCTCACTTCTCCGAAATCCAAACCGATGGCTTCAAGACGCTCGCTGAAAATCAGAAAGTGAGCTTCGAAACGAAGCAAGGCCCGAAGGGGCTGCAGGCGGCCAACATCAAGCCGCTGTAAGTTTGAAGGGCCCGGCCTGCCGCGACGGACGCCGGGTCGCAGCGCGCCCCGCACCGAGCGTCGCCATCTGAAGCTGGCGCGGCCGCTCTTTGCTGCACCTGTTTATTCAGCAGCGTGCGAAGCGTCACATGCCTCGTTGCACTTCCCTCTGCGCCTCTAGCCGCAACGCCTTTTTGCGCGTGCCGACTGCTTCGGATTCAGCTCGCAATGGCTTTGAGTCGATGCACATTCGCACGGCACGCGCGCACGCGAACATCAAGAATCAAAATGCAAAACAAACGAATTCAACAGTACAACGGCTATGCCGTCCAACCGTCGGCACATCGCTTGCCCGACGGTCGCTTTTCATCCAACCTGCTGCTTCAACGCACCGATAGCTCATGCGACGAAGGTCGTTACCAGTTCTATTCGCTCGATTACTTCCCGAGTGAAAAACAGGCACTGCGACACTCGGCACGCTGGGCACGCAACTGGGTCGATACGCGAGGGTGATGGCAACGTCCTGCAAATGGCGGGGCCGGCGGGATGTCCCGAACGACTCGGTCGCGTTCATTACTCGATGACACGCGGCGGTGTCGACAACTCCGCCAGCTGAAACAAGCAATCCCCGCGCTGCACCTGTGCGGGCACCCGCTTGCATACCACTTCGCCGTCTCCCTTGAAGCGGTGCAGCACCGGTTCGCGCAGCGGCGTATCGGGGAAATGCACCCACGCGGCCGGTTGGCCGGCCTTCACCTGGTCGCCGAGTTCGACGAGCGGCTCGTACAGCCCGCGCTCGTACGCGTAGACGAAATGGCGCTCGCCGTCGACCCGCATGAAGCGCGTGACGGTGGGCGGCGCATCGGGCACGAGCGCGCCGCGCAGCAGGCCGATATAGCCGAGGTAGTGCAGCAACCCGTGGCGGCCCATCCGGATCAGCGACGGGTCGGCCATGCCCGCACCGCCGAGTTCGGTCACGATCGAGATCGCGCCCTGCCGGCGCGCGGCCGACGCCGAATGCACGGGGTTCGGTGCGTGCAGCAGCGCATTGTGCAGCCCGAACGCGACCAGCAGCCCGTTGAGCTTCGCGGCTTCGTCGGCGTCGAGCGGATCGATCGCGAGCATGTTGCCGCCCTGGTACAGCAGCGAGCTGCCGCCCGAGTGCAGGTCGACCAGATACTGCGCGCGCGACAGCAGCGCATGCTCGATGTAGTGGGCGATCATCTGCGTCGGCGTGCCGGTCGGGTTGCCGGGGAAGCTGCGGTTCAGGTTGCCTTCGTCGAGCGGCGACACGCGCAGGCCTGCGTCCGCCGCCGGGAAATTCGCCATCGGCAGCAGGATCAGCTGCCCGCTGACCATCTCGGGCTCGATCTCGCGCATCAGTTGCGACACGATGATCTGGCCTTCGTACTCGTCGCCGTGATTACCGGCCATCACGAGCGCGACCGGGCCGTCGCCATTGCGGATCGACGCGATCGGGATCGGCAGCCAGCCGTACGCCGAGCGGTGCACGGAATGCGGCAGCCGCAGGTAGCCCGCGTGCTTGCCCGGTGCGTCGAGATCGATTTCGCAGTGGATGGGATTGCGGTGCGAGGAAGAGGCGGTCATGGCGGCATCGTTCGATGAACGGAATTCGCCATCTTATCGGGAAACGGCCGCCGCGCGCCGTGCCCGACGCGCGCAACGCCGGACGCCATCAGCCGGTACGCGCATGGATCATGGGTACGGCGAGTTGCAAAGCCGATACGCGAGACCCCGTGCGATGTTGCAGCGATGAACGCATGCCGGCAGGTCGGCCGGCCGCATTCGGGCGCGATGTTTCGCGCCGGCCCCTTGCCACGACAGGGCCGGCGCGCGCAACCGGCTTAACGGCCCGATGTTTCAGCTTCGAGACGTCCTTCTTCCCACAGCGCCCAGAAACGGCTGCCGGCGCGATACGGATTCCCGCGGCGTGCGCCGTGATCGGCGATGCCCTGGCGAAATGCGCCGTACAGCGTCAGCGGCGGATTGTCGACGCATCGGGCCTCGCGTGCGGCCGGCATGCGGCGTTCGGACACGAGCCGGCGGATCAGCGATTCGCCGTCGATCACATCCAGTTCGTCGATGGTTTCGCTGCGGCTGAGGACTTCGACGGTATTCATGTTGAGTCTCCCTGACAACCTGTTTCCCTGGGAGGGAGCAATAAGGGTGCCAGGCTTGAAAAGCCTTGCGCTGCGTCGATCGTGCCGGCTTCTGCGGCCAACGTGACGGGTGGCGGGCGGCGATGTTACGGAACACGTCACGTGACACGCGAACGCGCAACGACACGTGCGGCCACGCAAAGCGTTTCGGAATTGAATCGTCGCGAGGAGGTGGAGGCGGGGAAAGCGGGCGGTGCAGCCGGGTCAGTTCGCGGTGACCGGCGTGACCCGGCTGCTGCCGCTCGAATAGAAGCGATAGATTCCCTTGCCGGCCGACTTCGCTTCGTACAGCGCGCTGTCGGCCTGCCGGATCAGTTCGTCGGGGGAGGCGTGCCCGTCGTCGAGCGCGATGCCGATGCTGATCCCGAGGCTCACCGTCTCGCCGATCGACAGTGCGTACGGCGCCGAGATCTGCCGGATGATGCGCGCGGCGAGGAGCGAGCATGCGTGCATCGTCGTGTCGTCGATGGCGACGATGAACTCGTCGCCGCCAATACGGGCCGCCAGCTCGCCGGACGGCAGCGTCTTGCCGAGCCGCACGGCGACCTGCGTGAGCACGTCGTCGCCGGCCTGGTGGCCGAACCGGTCGTTGATCGCCTTGAAGCCG
Organism: Burkholderia sp. AU33423; assembly: GCF_002223135.1. Taxonomy (NCBI): domain Bacteria; kingdom Pseudomonadati; phylum Pseudomonadota; class Betaproteobacteria; order Burkholderiales; family Burkholderiaceae; genus Burkholderia; species Burkholderia sp. AU33423. The sequence continues at coordinate 1,698,909 of NZ_NKFH01000007.1, read as the reverse complement.
TCGAGGTCGAGATACATGACGGCGAGCGCGGGGCCCGGCGCGCGCGGCCGGCGCGCGAGCATCCGCTTGAGCTCGGCATGCAGTTCATGACGGTTCGGCAAGCCCGTCAGCGCATCGTGCCGCGCGAGATGCCGGATGTGCTGCTCGGTCCGGCGGCGCGCGGTGACGTCCTCGACGATGATCACCGCGTTGCCGGCGGGCACGCGGTGGCGCGTCAGTTCGAGCTGGCGGCCGTCGGCGAGCACGACGTCGAGCGGCGCGGGTTCGTCGCAGGTCAGCCAGCGCTCGCACTGCGCGGCGAGACTGGCGCCGCCGGGATCGGTCGCGTCGTCCGCGCCGAGCGCCGCGACGACGGCGGGCAGCGGCGTATCGAGCATGGTCTCGCGGGGCGAGCCGAACAGGTGCGCGGTGCGCCGGTTCGCGACGATCACGCGGCGCTCGCCGTCGATCATGCACAGGCCGTGCGGCATGTAGGTGAGCGCGGCGTCGAAGCGCGCGACGAGTTCGGCGTTGCGCTGGCGCGCGGCGATCAGCGCGACGAGCACGCGATAGTGGCGCTGGACGACCGTGCGCATCGCGGCGAGATAGATCGCGAGCGGCGGCAGCAGGAGCCACGCGCCGGACCGGTGGGCCAGCAGCGCACCGACGCCGATCGGCAGCACGCCGAGCGCGACCTGCATCATCGCGAGCCGCGGCAGCGCCGCATTGCGCGACGCGATCCCGCCGAACACGCCGCCCGCGACCATCACCGACAGCGTGCCGAGTTCGACATCGACGGCCTGCACGCAGCCCATCACGCCGAGGCCGAGCACGAAGCACGCGACGAGCGACACGGGCGCATAGCGCATCGCCCAGTATTCGGCACGGTCGTCGCCGGCGTTGCGTCGAACGGTGTACGCGCGCGCGATCGAGAGCCGCGCGATGAGGAGGCCGACGTCGACGATCAGCCACGCGAGGCACCAGAGCGCCTGCAGCCGGATCAGCGCGACGGCCGCGACGAAGCCGCTCGCGAGCCCGGAGAGCGCCATCGGTCGGACGTCTTCGAACAGCGTAACGAGCATCGACGGGCGCAGCGCAGCCGTCACACGGTGGTTGCCGGAGGGGGGAGTGGCGAGAACGGAGTGCAGGAGAGATGCCCTGACTGCCATGGTTGTTAACCTCGACACGATGTCGCGTGATGTCGCGATGGCTGGCGGCGACCGCGCGGCACATGGCGGAAGCCCGGCCAGGCCGGATGCGCACGACATTACCATGAAACACGGGCGGCACCGCTCGCCGCGCCGGCCACGAGTCGTAGTCGTTAACCCCGCCCGCGAATGGCTTGCGCATTCGTGGGCGCCGGGGCAGCATCGTCGCGAACGGAACGCGGCTCGGCGACCGGCAGGAGACCGGTCACCGTGCACGGCGCGCGTGCCTGCCGGGCTCGGTCGACACGATCGAAACCGCTGCAAACGGGCACGCGACGCGGTCGAATCGATACCCGCGACCGGCTGCCGCAGCCCGGCTGAATACCGTTATAAGAAATTCAATAAGTATTTCATGCGAGAAATACTATAGGCGATATATCTAAAACAATGCCAGAATGCGCGCCGCTCCGAACGTCGCGACACCCGATCGCCGTCCGAGCCGCATCAGGAGGTTTCCCCCCCAATGAAAAACCACGGCCTGTCACGGCGGGGTTTTCTGAAAGCCAGCGTGCTGGCGGGCGTCGCAGTGTATGTCGCGCCCCTGGGCAGCCGCGCGTTCGCGGCGCTCTTCGAAGAAAAACTCCTCACCCCCGTCAAATGGGATAGCGTCACCGGCATCCCCCAATTCCGCATCGACGGCATCGCGAAGGTCACGGGCTCGAAAGTGTTCGCCCGTGACGTGCGCGCAGCCGACATGCCTCACTGGCCGCAGCAGCAGTCGCATGCGCTGATCCTGCGCGTCACGCAGGCCGACCGCACCTACGAAGGCTTCGACCTCTCGCTGCTCGGCGACGACCTGAAGCCGGACCGCGTGGTCACGGCCGACGATCTCGTGCGCGACGGCGTCGCGTTCCCGACGTTCTACGGCGACGACATGTTGCTGCCGGCCGGCAAGACGCCCGCGTATCTCGGCCATGCGGTCGCGATCCTCATCTACCACGACTTCGCGCGCTTCCGCTTCGCGAAGAACGCGCTCAAGTTCCGCGACGACGTGATCCGCTACGGCGCGGTCACGGGCCCGCTCGAGCGCGATCCGTGGGGCACCTTCCGCTACGTGCGCGTGGGCGGCAAGACGGCCTACGACGACGACGTCTATTCGAGCCTGAAGGACGCGCCGATCTTTCCGAGCATGATGCGCAAGCACCTGCCGGTGTGGCCGGACGGCAAGGAGCACGGCAAGCTCGACGAGCAGGGCATGTTCCTCGCCGGGCAGATCGCCGGTGAGCTCGATCATCCGCCGGCCGACTGGCTCGTGTTCGACCGCGAGTACAACACGCAGTCGGTCGACACGGCCGCGCTCGAACCGGACAACGCGAACTGCTGGTACGACGCCGCGACGCAGTCGCTGCACCTCGTCGTGCCGACCCAGTCGCCGCTCGAAGTGGCGGAGAACGCGGCCGCGATGGTCGCGAAGTGCCGCTTCCCGGTGAAGAAGCTGTTCGTGCATCCGTGCTACACGGTGGGCTACGGCTCCAAGGATCACTTCAATGTGCCGTTCTACGGCCTCGTCTGCGCGCTGTACGCGGACGGCCGCCCGGTGCGTTTCGCGAACGACCGCTACGAGCAGTTCCAGACGTCGCTGAAGCGTCACGCGTTCAAGATGCACTACCGAATCGCGGTGGACCGCAACACGGGCCTGCTGCAGTCGTTCAAGGGCGACTTCGAGGCGAACGGCGGCGGGCGCTCGAACTTCTCGCCGTCGGTGGCGATGGTGGGGGCGACGGCCGCGCAATCGATCTACTACTTCCCGAAGAGCGACCTGGCCGCGGTGGCGATCGCGTCGCGCGCGATCGATGCCGGCTCCGCACGTGGGTACGGCACGCTGCAGAGCATGGCGGCGACCGAGATGGCGGTCGACGAGATCGCCGCGCAGCTGAACATCGACCCGATCGAGTTCCGCCTGCGCAACGCGCTGCGTTCGGGGATGAAGAACACGCAGGGGGCGATTCCCGCCGGCGCGCTGCGCGTCGACGAGGTGCTCGAGCGCTCGAGGCAGCATCCGCTGTGGACGCGCCGCGCCGCACGCAAGGCCGAATACGAGGCCGCGCATCCGGGCAAGCGCTACGGCGTCGGCTTCGCGTGCGTGCAGAAGGACTTCGGCACGGGCGCGGAAGCGTCGTTCGCGAAGGTCGAATTCGACGAGAACGGCAAGGTGTCGCTGCAGCACACGGCGGCCGAGATCGGCACCGGGATGTCGACGTCGCAGGCCGTCGCGGTTGCGAAATGGCTAGGCCGTCCGGCAACGGACGTGCGCGTGGCCGTGACCGAATGGCCGGACCTGCCGGTCGAGACCAGCGGCGATCCGTACCTCATGTCGCAGGCCGACCAGGATCGCCTGAGCGCGAACCCGCGCTGGTCGCCGAGCTATGCGTCGCCGTCGAGCGCGACGAACTCCGCGTACTACTTCACGCACAGCACGCGCGAAGCCGCGCGCGCGGTGTTCCGCTACGGCCTGTGGCCGGCGGCGATGTCGATCTGGACGCGCGGTCTCGGCGGCGGCCAGGCTGCCCCGTACACGATCCGCATCGAGGACGCGCGCTGGGTCGACGGCAAGCTGACCGCCGACGGCCTCGAGCCGCTGTCGTTCGAACAGCTCGCGAAGCAGGCCCATGCGCTCGGCCTGCCGACCGGCGCCGTCGTGCACGTGTTCAACCGCTGGCAGTGGACCGACGCCGAGTTCGAAGTGGGCGGCTCGGTCGAGCGTCTGCCGATCGACGGGCTGTCGCTGCGCGTCGGCGCGCCGAAGACGGGCGACAACGGCCCGGTGCCCGGCACGACCGCACCGGCCGGCGCGACCGCGATGCACGGCACGCTCGCGCCGACCGCGAACGGCTACCGCGTGCTGGACCGCAAGCGCGTGTTCATCCCGCCGACGAGCCGCAACAACGCGGCCGTCACGTACTACACGGCAGTCGGCACGCTCGTCGAGCTGGCCGTGCACGAAGCGACCGGCAAGGTCGAGCTGCTCACGCACCACTCGATCATGGAATGCGGCAACCAGATTTCGCCGCAGCTCGTGTCGGGCCAGTTGCAGGGCGGTCTCGCGATGGGTATCGGCCATGCGTTGCACGAGTATCTGCCGCTGTATGAAGACGGCCCCGGCAACGGCACGTGGAACTTCAACCGTTACCAGCTGCCGCGCGCGTCCGACGTCGCTGTGTGGACGCAGACGGGCGACGTGCTGCCGCCGCTGTCCGAGACCGATCCGCCGAAGGGCGTCGCCGAAGTGGTGATGATTCCCGTCGTCGGCGCGATCGTGAACGGCATCGCGCACGCGATCGGCCATCGTTTCACCGACCTGCCGGTGACCCCGCAAAAGATTCAGGAGGTGCTCGCATGACGACCGCCCAAACCGCGGCTTCGGCCGCGAGCGCCAGCGCCGCTGCGACCGGCGCTTCCGCGCCGAGCGCGGCTTCGGCCGCCCCGGCATCGGCTCCGGCCGCGGCTGTGCCGGCTTCGGCACCGGCTGCCGTCGAGCGTCCGCTCATCCGGTTCCAGTCGAAACCACTGTCGATCAATATCAACGGCAAGTCCGTCGGCCCGATGCAGGTGCCGGAAGGGCTGATGATGATCGAGTTCCTGCACGAGTACGCGGGCCTCACCGGTTCGCGGCTCGGCTGCGGGCAGGGCGTCTGCCACGCGTGCGTCGTGATCGTCGACAAGCCGGACGGCACGAGCGAGGAAATGCGCACCTGCATCACCGGCGCGCACTTCTTCCACGGCCGCTCGATCCGCACGATCGAAGGCCACGCGAAGCGTAACGAAGCGGGCGAAGTGGTCGAGCTGTCGCCGATCCAGCAGAAGTTCCTCGAGCACTTCAGCTTCCAGTGCGGCTATTGCACGCCGGGCTTCGTCAACGCGGCGACCGTGCTGATCGAACGCCTGAAGCGCGAGCCGGTTGCGAAGGTCGACGTCGAGCGCACGATCACCGAGGCGCTCGATGCGCACCTCTGCCGCTGCACGGGCTATGTCCGCTACTACGAAGCCGTCAAGGACGTGGTGCTGACGACGCCGGGACTCGTGAAGGACGCCGCATGAAACGCACATTCGCTCATCGTGTCGCGCGGGCTGCGGGCTTCCCCGCGCTCGCGGCCGCCTGCGCGCTGCTGCTCGCCGCATGCGGCGGCCATGACGCACCGGCCTCGAACGCGGCTTCCGGCGCGCCGGGTGCCGACCAGATCGCGCGCGGCCGCTACCTCGTCAAGGCCGCCGATTGTGCGGCGTGCCACACCGCGAAGGACGGCGCACCGTTCGCCGGCGGCGCGCCCCTCGAATCGCCGTTCGGCACGTTCTACGGCTCGAACATCACGCCCGACAAGGATCACGGGATCGGCAGCTGGAGCGCGGACGATTTCTACGCCGCGCTGCATGACGGCAAGGCGCCGGGCAAGCGCCTGTATCCGTCGATGCCGTACACGTCGTACCGTCAGCTCACGCGCGCCGATTCCGACGCGATGTACGCATACCTGAAGACCGTCAGGCCGGTCGCGCAGGAAAACCGCGAGCACGAGCTGAAGTTCCCGTACAACCTGCGTTTCGGGATGGTCTTCTGGGACATGGTGTTCCTGAAGGACAGCCTGCCCGATGCGTCGACCGGCCAGTCCGCCGACTGGCAGCGCGGCCGCTATCTGGCGGGTGCGCTCGGCCATTGCGCGGAATGCCATACGCCGCGCGCGTTCACGGGCCAGCTCGACAGCGCGAAGCCGTTCGCCGGCGCCGCGCTCGGCCGCGTGGCCGCGCCCGACATCACGCCGGCCGGCCTGGCCGCGCGCGGCTGGACGGGCGCCGACCTGCAGACGTTCTTCGGCGTCGGCATCGCGCCGCAAGGCTCGGCGTTCGGCGAAATGTACCCGGTCGTGCACCTGAGCACGCAGACCATGTCGAAGGACGACCTGCGCGCGCTGTCCGTGTACCTGCTGGGCGATACGCCGCCCGCGCCGCAACCGGTGAAGCCGGTATCGGCCGACGCCGCGCAGCTCGCGGCCGGCCGCTCGGTGTATCTCGCGGTCTGCGCGGGCTGTCACGGCTTCAACGGCGAAGGCAAGCCGCACGTGGCGGTGCCGATGAACGGCAATTCGACGGTGCGCCAGGGCGACCCGCGCAACCTGCTGGTCGCGATGCTCGACGGCATCGACGAGCAGAAGTTTGCCGGGTTCGAGAACCTGCAGCCGATGCCCGGTTTCGCGCACACGCTGAGCGACGACGAACTTGCCCAGCTCGCGAACTACCTGCGTGCGACGTGGGGCGGCCAGCCCGCGAGCGTCACGCCGGCCGACGTGAAGGCCATGCGTTAAGTCGTGCCGCAGGGCGGGGCGTCGCGCGCGATTCAGCCGGTTTCCGGTGCTCGCGCGCGACGCGTCGTCCGACTTTTTCGGCGGCTCTTCAGTAGCCGCTGCCGCCTCCGCCTCCGCTGCCTCCCGAGCCGCCACCGCCATACCGGCTCATGCCCGGTCCCTGCGCAGGGCCACTACCCGACGACATACATCCCGCCGACAGCACGAGCACCAGCGCGGCGATCAGCGCCGCGGCCAACCTTGCCGATTTCATGTCCGCCTCCTTGCCATGCGCGGGCCGCTGGAAAGGCCGGTTCGCGTGAACCGCACGTCTGCGCGCTGACGGAACATGAAACGTTTCGGGCGAGCGGTTTATTCCATGCATATTGGGTATCGTGGCCCGTGACGGGGGCAGACCGGATGCATCCAGCCGTGCCTTGGTACACTCCGGCAGCCGCCATTCCGATTCCAATGACAAAAGCATGAGTGCCATTCCAGAGCGCCCACAGCGCAAATCGTTGCGTGCGTCCAGTCGTGCCGTGTACGGCTGCCTGTCGTTTGGCGTGGGTGGCCCGTTGGTCGCGGCGCTCGTCTGGCCGGCCGTGATGCTGGTCGTGTGGTCGATCCTCGACGGTCCATCGTGGGAGGTCGTGAAGGGCTGCGGGCAGATGGCGGTGCTGGTTTTCGTCGCGTCGTTCGTGTTCGGCTACTTTCTGCCCGCGATGGCCACCGGCGGCATCATGGGCGCGATCGGCACACGGCTCCGGCCGCGCTGGTTCGTGTTGCTGGGAATGGTCGTGGGCACCGCCACGATGATCGGCTACGTGCTGTTCCAGACCTGGCTGATCGACGCAGACAAGGTTGGCGACATCAACGCGATCGCCACGGTCGATGCGATCGTGACGTCGGCGGTGTTGTCGCGCTGGCTGCATCGGCGGCTCGAACGCCGGCGTTGAGCGCGACGCGGGTTGAGGTCGAGTGCCTGAGCGACGACCCGCACGAACGGGACGAACCGAACGGCACACGTGAGCGCAACGGCGGCCAGCGCGCGGTCATGTTTTCCTGGTTGCGGATGCCGCCGTCGCTGCGGCCCGCGATCAACGATAGACGAGATCGGCGCGGCGGTTCTGCGCCCACGAATCCTCGTCGTGGCCGAGCGCAACCGGCTTTTCCTTGCCGAGGCTGACCGCCTCGAGTTGCGTGGCCGGCACACCGAGCGTTTCGAGCCCGCTCATCACGGCCTGCGAGCGGCGTTGGCCGAGCGCGAGGTTGTATTCGGACGTGCCGCGTTCGTCGGTGTTGCCCTGGATCAGCACGTGCCGCGCCGGATGGCTGCGCAGGTAGTCGGCATGCGCCTGCAGCAGCGACTGGAATTCGGGCTTGACGGAGTACTGGTCGAAATCGAAGTAGATGCTGCGCTTCGCGAGCGGGCTGTTCGGATTATTGAGATCATCGGCCGTCACCGTTGCGACGGCTTCGCTCGAGGGTGTCGGCGCCGTGCCGGCATTCTCGGGCGTCTTCGCCGCCTGGTGGCAACCGGCCAGCAGCACGAAGGTTGTCAGGACCGCAAATCGGTTCGTTTTGCTCATCGTTCGTCTCCAGCGGTTGACTGCGTTGAACGCGTAGGGCGTGCGATCGGCACGCCCCTATCCGGCCGGAATGGCGCGAAAGGTCCGGCGCTTACGACGTGAATCATGTTCGTAAGCCGGTGGTGCGCCATATGAAAGAGTGTCGCGACCGGAACGCCAAATCTCGGCGTCGCTGCAAACAGATTAGGAAAAATGTCACAGCGTGACCAGTTTCTCCGCATTTTTTTGCGTCGATACGACAGATCTGGCCGCATTTTTGCCGTCGCGCGGGGCGATGCCATAGCGAAACGGCCGCGCGCGGGCGCGGCCATTCCGGCTCGGGCATGACGATCGGGCGGGGCTGGAAATGCATGCCCGACGCAGTCGGCGCAACGGCGTTGCGCTGCGCCGCGCCGTCTTGCGTCGTCAGAACTTGTGCCGCAGCCCCAGGGCGACGACGACCTGGTTGCTGTTCGCCGACGGCGTCAGCGTCCAGACGGTCGCGTTGAACGCGGGATGGCCGTTGCCGCCGCTCACGCTCTGATAGACGCCTTCGAGATACGCATCGGTGCGCTTCGACAGCGCATAGTCGGCTTGCGCCACGACCTGGTTCCATTTCGGTCGCGTCTGGCCGGTGCGTGTGTCGAAGCGACCCATCGTGTACGTGTAGGCGGCCGAGAGGCTCAACGCCCGCGTGACGACGTAGCGCCCGTCGACCGAGAAGTTGTCGAACACCAGCGATTCACCCTTCAGCGGCGCGATGCCGCCGCCCTGGAGCACGCCGGTCACGCCGTCGGTGGTCGAGTGCGACCACGCGGCGCCGACCGAATGCGGCCCGAATGCATAGCGGCCGGCCGCGGCCCAGATCTGCTGGTTGCCGCCCGTGATCGTCGCCGACCCGTCGACCGTGCTCAGTGCGCCGTTCGGGTTCGGGGCATTCCGGTCGCGGCTGATCTTCAGGTAGCCGGCGCCGAGCTTCAGCGGCCCGGTCGCATACGACACGCCCGCGCTCCACGCCGCGTTGTTGGCGAACTGGCCGGCCGTGTTCGAGAACCCGACCATCGCGCCGAACGTCAGCCCGCGGTACGTCGGGCTCGTGTACTTCACAGCATGGTTGATGCGAAGGTTGCGGTTCGAATCGTCGTTGTCGTACGGATGCACCGCGAGGTTGCCGCCCCAGCCGGGGCCGGACGCGCCGAGCGGCGTCACGAAATCGAGGATCAGGTCGTACTGGCGGCCGAACGTGAGCGTGCCGGCCGTCTTCGAACTCAGGCCGACCCATGCCTGGCGGCCGAACAGGTCGACGCCTTTCTGCGACAGTGCGCCGGTGGTACCCGAGAAGCCGTTCTCGAGCGTGAAGACCGCGGCCGTCCCGCCGCCCAGATCCTCACTGCCGCGCAGCCCCCAGCGCGACGCGTTCAGTGCGCCGCTCGTCATCGCGACGGTGCCGCTGCCCGGCGAGCCGGCGCCGTGCGTGCGCTGGTTGGTCGCATAGGTGATCGACGTGTCGATCAGGCCGTACAGCGTCACGCTGCTCTGCGCGTGTACCCCGCCCGACGCGAGGGCGGTCAGGCAGGTGGCAATGGCGGTCCCCGCGAGTCGAGTGCTGGCGTGCTGGTTCATCTTGTAGGAATGCATAGGAGTTTTTATCGTTTTTCCGGCCTGGGAGGCCGGCGGATCGAGCGGCCATTATTGGAGATCGTGTGGCCGTCGATTAAGGCGTTGCACAGGAAAGGTCCTCTGCGAAATCGCGTGGAATCGCGGCGAGGTGGGGGCGCAGAGTGGGTCAGGCGGCGGCCGCGTATTGACGCGACCGCGGTGTGGGGGGAGTGCGCGCGCGGGGCCGGCGCCCGAAGCCCGGCCCCGAGCCCGTCAATGCGGCATCACCAGGCGCGGATCGATATACGCATCGACGTCCTGTGACTGCTTGTACACGCTGTTGCGCACGTTGAACGCATTCGCGTTGCGCGTCGAGCCGTAGATCGAATCGAGCCCGTCGCCCTTGCGGAACGCGCGCTTCGCGGCGGCTTCGTCGAGCAGGTGCGTCCCCTTCAGCAGCGGAAGGTATTGCTCCGGCGCGAGGCCGACGCGTGCGGACATGATCCGGACCGCGTCGGCCTGCGTCTTCGGATCGTTGATGTAGGCGACGCAGCGGTACCAGACCTTGATCACCTTGGCCCAGTCGGCGCGGCGCGCGGCGAGGCTGGCCGGCGCGACGGTAATGGCGTCGTAGATCAGCCCCGGCGCGTCCGCCGACGTGAAGATCGCGCGTGCGCCCGGTGCGCGCTTCAACGCCTCGCCTGCATTCGGCTGCCAGGCGGCCACCGCGGCGATGTCCGTCGACGAGCCGAGCACCTGCGGCAGTTCGTTGGTTTTCGCGTTCACGAGCGTCACGTCGCCGTCCTTCAGCCCGTGCTTCTGCAGCGCGGTTTCGAGCAGCAGGTGATCGACGAGGCCGAGTTCGACGCCGACCTTCTTGCCCTTCAGCGCCTCGACGGTGCGCAGCGGCGGCTTGGCGACGATCATGTCGTTGCCGGCGGAATAGTCGGTGAGCAGGATCATCACGTTCTTCGCGCCGGCCGAGCCCGTCACGAGTGCGTCGCCGTTCGTCGCCGCGACCGCGTCGAGCTTGCCCGCGGAAAACGCGTCGAGCGATGCCGAGTAATCGAACCATTCGAAATCGACATCGACGCCGGCTTCCTTGAACCAGCCTTTGTCGAGCGCGACCTGGAACGCGACCCAGCCGGGCCAGTCGCTGTAGCCGATCTTGAGCGGCGCTGCCGCGTGCGCGGCGGGCGTCATGAGCAGCGTGGCGGCCGTGGCGGCGGCCCCCAATGCGTGACGGACGGAACGGCGGGACAACAGGCGGCGGAGCGCCAGGGCGGGACGGGTCATCGTTTTCTCCAGGAGACCGGGATCGGGATCGTCGATACGGACCATGCTCGTGCACGGTCCGGCCGCGTGGCCGGTTCCTGCGGAGGCGGAACGAATGAAGCGGCCACGGAGAGGCGCGACGGCCGTTGCCATCGCCAATCTCCCGGGCTTTTGTCCCGCCGTGTAGCGCGTGCGCGTCCGGTCTCGCGATCGGACGAACCCGCGCCGGGCTGCTCTCGGACCAGACGTTCGATGAACCGGAACCCTAGCACCCCTAAGATGCGACGCCGCCGCACCTCTCGGCGTCATGCCGAGCGAGAAGCGTGCCAACGGCACGCGGCGGGGTGGCTCAGCGGCGGCGCGACGTGCGCTGCAGTTCGATGAAGCGGGCGGAGAAGAGTGCGCTCAGCGCGCGCCGGAGCAGGTCGAGCTTGTTCATGAGGTGTCGCGTGTCGGGTGAAGGTGCATGCATCGAGCAATGCCCATGCCATTGCCGATCGTGTCGTGCAGGCGGGCGCGGCGCGCACTGCACCGGTGCGGGCGCGCGTTCGCATGGTGCGCGGCACGCCCGCCGCGAGGGCGGCCATCCGCATCCGGTGCTGTGTCCGTCGACGCGCGCCTGCCGGAAAGCCGCGTGGCACGGCACTTCCACACACGCTGGCACGCAACTCGCTTATTCAGTGCCCGAGAGGTGCGAAGCAATTTGCATCATCTTCAGGATCGCTAGGGTTCCGGTCGTGCGGCGTTCGCGCCGCGCGATGGCTGGTCCGAGAGCAATCCGGTCTTGTCTTCTCCTCGATTCGAGGAAACGGCGAGGCTCCACGGAGGGATAAAAGCCCGGGAGGTCGCGATGTCGTTCGGTCGCCCTCTCACGCCTTTTGTCCAACCGACCACGGAGCCGCCATGTCGCCGAGCCCCCAAGCCGTCCTTGCCCCGCCGCCACACGTCGTGTGGGAAACGCTCATTCCCGCCGGAACCCACTGGTCCGGCATCCTGCGCCGCGGTCTCGCGCTGCGCGTCGTCGATGTCGACGGCGGCGCGAACCTGTCTGCCGTGTTTCACCGTCAGGAGGACCCGCTCGAACGCTACAACATGGCCGACACGCTGAAGGCGCAGCACACCGCGCATCTCACGCGCGGCCATGCGCTGTACACCGACATGGGGCGCGTGATCGCGTCGATCACGGCCGACACGCTCGGCTGGCACGACCCGCTCGGCGGCGTCGGCGATGCGCGGCTGTTCGCGCACAAGTACGGCACGACGTCGTACCAGGCCGATCGCAACGCGATGATCCGCAACGGCCGGGACAGCCTCGTGCTCGAACTCGCGAAATACGGGCTGTCGGCGCGCGACCTCGTCGCGAACGTCAATTTCTTCAGCAAGCTCGACACGCGCGACGACGGCGCGCTCGATTTCGTCGCCGGACATTCGCCGGCCGGCAGCGCGCTCGACCTGCGCTTCGAGATGAACACGCTGGCGGCGTTCTCGACGGCGCCGCATCCGCTCGACCCGCACCCGGACTACGCGCCGAAGGCCGTGAAGCTGATCGCGTACCGCGCGTATCCGGCGGACGGTGCCGCGCCGGAAGACGACCCGTGCCGCCGCGCCTGTGCCGAGAACGTGCGCGGCTTTGCCAACACCGATCGCCTGTTTGCGTAAGGAGAGCCGAGCCATGCCGATCATCGAAAGCCGTCTCGACCCGCGCGACGCCATTCACGACACCACGCTGAACGCGGGCGAACCGTGGCTGCGCGACCTGAAGCGCGGGCAGGTCTTCCGCATTCTCGACCTCGAAGGCAACCAGGCCGTCGACACGCTGTTCTACCGATCCGACGACCCCGAAGAGCGCTACAGCGCGCAGGACACCATCCGCGCCCAGCGCAACCTGTACCTGAGCGCGGGCAGCGTGCTGCTGTCGAGCCGCGGCAACCCGATGGTGACGATCGTCGCCGATACCTGCGGCCGTCACGACACGCTCGGCGGCGCGTGCGCGGCCGAGAGCAACACCGTGCGCTATGCGCTCGACAAGCGGCACATGCACAACTGCCGCGACAGCTTCCTCAACGCAATTGCGCACTGCACGTGCGGCGTGGGGGCGCGGCTCACCAAGCGCGACCTCGTCGGCAACGTCAACTTCTTCATGAACGTGCCCGTCACGCCGCTCGGCGGGCTGACCTTCGAGGACGGCATTTCCGCACCGGGCAAGTACGTCGAGATGCGCGCGGAGATGGACGTCACGGTGCTGATCTCGAACTGCCCGCAGCTCAACAACCCGTGCAACGGGTACAACCCGACGCCCGTACGCCTCACGATCTGGGAGGCGGAATGAACGACCCCCACGCTCACTATCGTTCGCTGCCCCCCAAGGGGGCGGTTGCCTCCCTTGGGACGGCCCGGCGGGAGGCAACATGAGATTCACGAAAGTCCTCGTCGCGAACCGCGGCGAAATTGCGTGCCGCGTGATCCGCACGCTGAAGCGGCTCGGGATCGCGTCGGTCGCGATCTATTCCGACGCCGACCGCGATGCGCGCCATGTCGCGCTCGCCGACGAAGCCGTGCGGGTCGGCCCCGCGCCGGCGGCGGACAGCTACCTGAACGTCGCGGCGATTCTCGACGCCGCACGCGAGACGGGCGCGCAAGCCGTGCATCCCGGCTACGGCTTCCTGTCCGAGCACGCCGGTTTCGCCGACGCATGCGAAGCCGCGGGCCTGCGCTTCATCGGGCCGCGCGGCGACCAGATGCGCGCGTTCGGGCTCAAGCACACCGCGCGCGAACTCGCCGCCGCACAGGGCGTCGCGCTGCTGCCGGGCACGGGCCTGCTCGACGACGCACGGACGGCGCTCGCCGAAGCCGACGCGATCGGCTACCCGGTGATGCTGAAAAGTACCGCGGGCGGCGGCGGAATCGGCATGTCCCTGTGCCGCGACGCCGCCCAGCTCGAAGCGGCGTTCGATTCCGTCGTGCGGCTCGGCGCCGCGAACTTCGCCCATGCGGGCGTGTATCTCGAGAAGTTCGTCGAGCATGCGCGGCACATCGAAGTGCAGATCTTCGGCGACGGCCGCGGCGATGCGATCGCGCTCGGCGAACGCGATTGCTCGGTGCAGCGCCGCAACCAGAAAGTGATCGAGGAAACGCCCGCGCCGGGCCTGACCGACGACGAGCGCGCCGCGTTGCACGCGAGCGCGGTGCGGCTTGCCCGCGCGGTCGGCTATGCGTCGGCCGGCACGGTCGAATTCGTGTTCGACGCGCATACGCGTCAGTTCTATTTCCTCGAGGTGAACACGCGGCTGCAGGTCGAGCATTGCGTGACCGAGGAAGTGACGGGCATCGATCTCGTGGAATGGATGATCCTGCAGGCGGAGGGTGACCTGCCGCCGCTCGACACGCTCGCCGTTGCACCGCGTGGCGCGAGCATCCAGGTGCGGCTCTATGCGGAAGATCCGCACAAGCAGTTCCTGCCGAGCGCGGGGCTGCTGACGCACGTCGCGTTTCCGGACGACGTGCGCGTCGACGGATGGATCGAGGCGGGCACCGAGATCAGCGCGTATTACGATCCGCTGCTCGCGAAGCTGATCGTGCATGGCGAGACGCGTCGCGACGCACTGGCGGCGCTGCAGCGCGCACTGGCGCGCACGGAACTGTACGGCATCGAAACCAACCTCGATTATCTGCGCGCGATTGCCGGTTCGGACACGTTCGCGCGCGGCGCATCGACGACCGCCTTCCTGTCGCGCTTCGCGTTCGCCCCGCATACGATCGACGTGCTCGACGGCGGCGTGCAGACCACCGTGCAGCAGGCGCCCGGGCGCGTCGGCTACTGGAACGTCGGCGTGCCGCCGTCCGGGCCGATGGACGATCGCGCGTTCGCGCTCGCGAACGCGCTGCTCGGCAACGCGCGCGACGCGGCGGGGCTGGAATTCACGATGGTCGGCGCGACGCTGCGCTTCAACGCCGAGACGCTCTTCGTGCTCGGCGGCGCGCCGCTCGCGGCATCGCTCGATGGCGCACCCGCCCCGTTCTGGCGGGTGCTGCGTGCGCGGCCTGGCGCGGTGCTGAAGCTGGGCGGCGTGACGGGTGCCGGCGTGCGCGCGTGCCTGGCCGTGAAAGGCGGCCTGCAGGTGCCCGACTATCTCGGCAGCAAGGCGACCTTCACGCTCGGCCAGTTCGGCGGCCATGCAGGCCGTGCGCTGCGCAAGGGCGACGTGCTGCATCTGGACGCGGAAGCCGGGCGCGGCGACGCGGGCGCCACGCTGGCCGCGGCGGACATCCCCGCGCTGACGCACGCCTGGACGCTCGGCGTGCTCGACGGCCCGCACGGTGCGCCGGATTTCTTCACGCCGGACGACATCGCGATGCTGTACGGCACGCAGTGGACGGTCCATTACAACTCGAGCCGGACCGGCATCCGGCTGATCGGCCCGAAGCCGCAGTGGGCACGCGCGGACGGCGGCGAGGCCGGCCTGCATCCGTCGAACATCCACGACAACGCGTATGCGATCGGCGCGGTCGATTTCACCGGCGACATGCCGGTGATCCTGGGCCCGGACGGCCCGAGCCTCGGCGGCTTCGTGTGTCCGGTGACGGTCGCGCACGACGAGTTGTGGAAGCTCGGACAACTGCGGCCGGGCGATACCGTGCAGTTCGTGCGTGCCCGCGTGTCGCCCGGGCCTGCCGCCGACGCGGTTGCGCGTCCGGCACCCACCGGCGCGCCGGACGACTGCGTGCTGCATCGCGACCCGTCGGCGGGCGGCGGCATCGGCGTCGTCTACCGGCGCTCGGGCGACCGCAACGTGCTGGTGGAATACGGGCCGCTCGTGCTCGACCTGAACCTGCGCTTTCGCGTGCATGCGCTGATGTGCTGGCTCGACGCGCACCGCCTGCCCGGCATGCTCGACCTGACGCCGGGCATCCGTTCGCTGCAGGTGCAGTTCGACGCGCGGACCTTGCCGCTCGACACGCTGCTCGCGCATCTGCAGGCGGCCGAACGCGCATTGCCGGAAGTCGCCGACATGCGCGTGCCGAACCGCATCGTGCATCTGCCGCTGTCGTGGGACGACCCGTCGACGCGGGTGGCGATCGAGCGCTACATGCAGTCGGTGCGGCCCGACGCGCCGTGGTGCCCGAGCAATATCGAGTTCATCCGGCGGATCAACGGCCTGGCCAGCATCGACGACGTGAAGCGCATCGTGTTCGACGCCCGCTATCTCGTGATGGGCCTTGGCGACGTGTACCTCGGTGCGCCGGTCGCGACGCCGATCGATCCGCGCCACCGGCTCGTCACCACGAAGTACAACCCCGCGCGCACCTGGACGCCGGAGAACGCGGTCGGCATCGGCGGCGCGTATCTGTGCGTGTACGGGATGGAGGGGCCGGGCGGGTACCAGTTCGTCGGCCGCACCGTCCAGATGTGGAACCGCCACCGCACCACGCGCGAGTTCGAAGCCGGCAAGCCGTGGCTGCTGCGCTTCTTCGACGAGATTCGCTTCTACGAAGTCAGCGAGGCGGAGCTGGCGGAACTGCGCGCGGATTTCGTCGCGGGGCGCGCCGGGCTGAAGATCGAGGAATCGGTGTTCGATCTCGGCGCGTACAACCGTTTCCTGCACGACGAGGCGGATTCGATCGCCGCGTTCAAGACATCGCAGCAAACGGCGTTCGAGGCAGAGCGCGAACGGTGGCGGGTGGCCGGCCATGCCGAATACGTCGGCGACGCGACGCAGGGCGATGCGGATGCCGCGCGGGAGGCAGGCGCGCTCGCTGATACGCAGCGGGCGATTGCCGCGGACGTATCGGGCAGCGTGTGGAAGGTGCTGGTCGAAGCCGGTGAACGCGTGACTGAAGGGCAGGTCGTCGCGATCGTCGAGTCGATGAAGATGGAGGTCGCGGTGACGGCGACGGAAGACGGCACGATCGAGACGATCGATTGCGCGCCGGGCGCGGCGGTGGTGGCCGGCCAGCGGCTGATGGTGATGAAGGCGGGTGCCGCCGAGGAGGTCGCATGAGCACGACGGAACGTTCGATCCTGCCCGGCGTCCGCTCGATCGCCGCGCTGCATGCGCGCTATGCGGCGGGCGACCTGACGCCGCACGCGCTCGTCGACGCGATCGCCGCGCATTTCGCTGCGGGCGATCCGCATCATGCGTGGATCCGGCCGCTGACGCATGCCGAGATGACGGCTTACGCCGACGCGCTGGCCGGGCGCGACCTCGCGTCGTTGCCGTTGTACGGCGTGCCGTTCGCGATCAAGGACAACATCGACCTCGCCGGCATCCCGACGACGGCGGCTTGCCCGGCCTACGCGTACACGCCGGCGCGCAGCGCGCCCGTCGTCGAACGGCTGATCGCGGCCGGCGCGATCCCGATCGGCAAGACCAACCTGGACCAGTTCGCGACCGGATTGTCGGGCCAGCGCTCGCCTTATGGCGCGTGCCGCAATGCGCTCGATCCGCGTTATGCGTCGGGCGGCTCGAGCTCCGGGTCGGCGGTGGCCGTGGCGCTCGGCGTCGCGTCGTTCTCGCTGGGTACCGACACGGCCGGCTCCGGGCGCGTGCCGGCCGCGTTTCACGGGCTCGTCGGGCTCAAGCCGACCAAGGGCGTGTTGAGCACGCTCGGTGTCGTACCGGCCTGCCGGTCGCTCGATTGCGTGTCGGTGTTCGCGCATTCGGCGGCCGACGCGCGCACGGTGTTCGCCGCCGCGCACGGCGTGACCGACGGCGATCCATACGGACGCGCATGGCAGCCGCTGCTGGGCACGGACGGGCTCCGCGCGCAACCGGCGCGCCCGTTCGGGCAGTTGCGCTTCGGCACGCCGCGCGCCGATCAGCTGCAATTCTTCGGCGACGAATCGTACGGCGCGGCATGGCGTGCCGCGCTCGAACGCCTGCGCGCGACCGGGGCGACGATCGTCGAGATCGATTTCAGTCCGTTACTGGCTGCCGCGCGGCTGCTGTACGAAGGCCCGTGGGTCGCCGAACGGCTCGCCGCGATCGGCGCCTTCGCCGCGCGGGAACCGGACGCGCTGCATCCGGTGATCCGCGAAATCGTCGGGGGCGCGGCGCGCTTCAGCGCGGCCGATGCGTTCGCCGCGTTCGACACGCTCGCGACGCTGCGCGTCGAGGCCGGTCGCGCATGGGACGGACTGGACGCGATCGTCATGCCGACTTCGGCGACGACGGCGACCATCGACGCGCTCGAAGCCGACCCGATCGGCGTCAATTCGCGTTTTGGCTATTACACGAACTTCGTCAACCTGCTCGACCTGTCGGCGATCGCGGTGCCCGCCGGCCTTTGCGAAACCGGGCGGCATGCCGGGTTACCGTTCGGCATCACGTTCGTCGGGCGTGCACACGACGACGCGCGGCTGCTCGATCTTGCGCAGGCGTGGATCGATGCAGACGAACGCGGCGGCGCAGGTGAGGGTGGCGATTTGCAGGCGGACGTCGCCGGCGACGCGTGTGCAACCACGACACCGGTGCCCGGCGCGTCATCCGGCGTCGTGCGCGTGGCGGTCGTCGGTGCGCATCTGAGCGGGGAGCCGCTCAACTGGCAGCTCACCCGGCGAGGCGGACGTTGCGTCGCCTCGACGACGACGGCACCCGCCTATCGTCTCTACGCGCTGTCCGCGGCGGCATCCGGCGGCGTCGCCAAGCCGGGCCTCGTGCGTGTGCCTGAAGGCGGCGGGTCGATCGCGGTCGAGATCTGGGAGATGCCGGTCGACGCATACGGCAGCTTCGTCGCCGGTATTGCCGACCCGCTCGGTATCGGCACGCTGACGCTCGCGGACGGCACTCGGGTGCAGGGATTCCTGTGTGAAAGCGCGGCGCTGGACGGCGCGCAGGACATCACGCACTTCGGCGGCTGGCGTGCCTACCGTGCGAGCGGCGCGACCGGCGCAGGCGCATTGCAATGAACGTCCGGTCGCGCGGCGCCCCGGCAGGCGCGCGACCGGCATCTGAAACGATACGGAGATTGACATGCCAATGACCCGCAACACGACCGGATGGCTCGCCGTGCGCCGCGAGCTGACGACCCGCGGAAAATGGACGCTCGGCGTGGCGTCCTTCCTGCTGCCATTCGCCGTCTGGTGCCTGATCAGCTATGTGCCGTTCATCTGGCATCCGCAAATGCGTATCACGAATCCGGGAAGCGTCGACTACTTCCAGACCGGCATGCAGATCGATCGCGACGTGTTCGACGACGAACTCGCACATGCGCGAGCGACCCGTGCGGCCGTGCCCGAAGGCGTGCGCGCGAACCCGGTTTACCTGCCCGCGCCGCACCAGGTGCTGCGCGCGTTCTACACGGCGTTCACGACCCCGCCGGCATCCCGCGACGGCGTCTGGCTGCACGAGAGCCTGTGGCACAGCATCCGGATCATCTTCTGGGGCTTCGTGATTTCATCCGCGATCGGCGTGCCTCTCGGCATCGTCTGCGGCACCTTCAGTGTGCTCGCGCGGTTGCAGGAGCCGTTCCTGGAGTTCTTCCGCTACCTGCCCGCACCGGCGTTCGGCGCGCTGATGGTCGCGATCCTCGGCATCTACGATGCGCCGAAGGTCGCGATCATCGTGATCGGGACGCTGTTCCAGCAGGTGCTGATCATCGCGAACACGACGCGCAAGCTCGAATACGGGCTGTTCGAGGCCGCGATGACACTCGGCACGAAGAAGCTGAAGCTGCTCACGCACGTCGTGATCCCCGGCGTGCTGCCGGACCTGTATCGCGACCAGCGCATCCTGCTCGGCTGGGCGTGGACCTACCTGATCGTCGCCGAACTGGTCGGCACGAGCTCGGGCATCACGTGGTACATCAGCCAGCAGGCGCGCTACCAGCATTTCGACAACGTGTATGCGGCAATCCTGATGATCGGGATCATCGGCCTCGGCACCGACATCGTGCTCGGGCTGCTCGGCCGCAGGCTGTTTCCGTGGGATCGCACGCTGAACGCGTGACGCCCGTTGACGCCCACCCATCGACCGATTTCCGCAGAGGCCATCATGCAGAACCCGCAAGCCGTTCCCGATTACCTGATGCAGTCCGACGCCGTGCGCGAACGCTTCGCGCGCCTGAAAACCCGCGACGTGATACTCGACGTGCGTCATGTCGGCAAGCGTTTCGCGACGCCGCAGGGCGAGTGCACCGCACTCGACGACATCAGTTTCCGTACCTACCGGCGCGAATTCGTGTGCGTGATCGGACCGTCCGGCTGCGGCAAGTCGACCCTGATCCGCATCCTGGCCGGGCTCGATGCACAGACGAGCGGCGAGGTGCTGCTCGACGGCAAGCCCGTGCAGGGGCCGGGCGCCGATCGCGGGATGGTGTTCCAGGGCTATACGCTGTTTCCGTGGCTTACCGTGAAGAAGAACGTGATGTTCGGACTCCGGATGAACGGCAGCAGCAGCGGCCAGGCCGAACGCGAAGCGCTGCAGTGGCTCGATCTGGTCGGGCTGACGCGGTTCGCGGATGTCTATCCGCACCAGTTGTCGGGCGGGATGAAGCAGCGCGTGGCGATCGCCCGTGCGCTCGCGAACCGTCCGCGCATCCTGCTGATGGACGAGCCGTTCGGTGCGCTCGACGCGCAGACGCGGGCGAGGATGCAGACACACCTGCTCGACATCTGGCGCAACATCGACGTGACGATCCTGTTCATCACGCACGATCTCGACGAGGCGATCTTTCTGGCGGACCGGATTCTCGTGCTGAAGGCGAACCCGGGGGCGGTGCAGGAACTGATCGAGGTGCCCGTACCACGGCCGCGCGACTATTCGCAGGTCAATACGCCCGAGTTCATCGCGACGAAGGCGCGGCTCGAGGCGCTGATCCATCCGAAGGAGGCGGTGGCCATCGACGACGGCGTGAGGCCGCACATGATCCGCATGACCGATGTGTCGGACAACGTCGAGTAAGCCGTGAAGAAAAGGGCCGGACGGTTGCGACGAATCTAGCTGCGGGCGATCGCCAGCGCCTTCGCGACATCGCCACGGCGATACGCGGCCCGGACGGCCGCTGCCGTGGCCGCGACGATTTCCGGCGAGGGTGGCTTCCGCAGGCGCACGGCCACGCGCGGCAGTGACGCGAGCTGAGTCCGGAGGTCGGCGATCAGCCGGCAGCACCGAAAACCGTCGGACGCGGCCTCCGGACGGACGGCGGCGTCGGCAAGCCCGGCCGTCCACTCGACGCCGCGATGGCGCCTGACTGCGTCGAGGTGCGGCAGAAGGCGCGCGTCGCCCGATAACGCGATCAACAGCGCGGCCCACTGCGCGCCGCGCCATCCATGTTCCTAGTCGTGCGTGAGGTCGGCCAGCAGCGCGTCGTCCAGCACGGACAGGCTTTGCTGGCACAGGTAGTGGAAGTCGAGCGGCTGATAGCGGACCTGCGGGTAGTCGCGCAGCACGTGCCTGAGTTCGGCTCCGGTCTCGACGGCAGCGGCCAGAAATTGTTCGGCCGGCGCGGGACGGTTCAGCAGCAGCGTCGGTACGCTTCGGTAGAGCCGGTAGATGTCGTTGGGGTGATAGTGCATCGCGAATGTCGGGGTGATCGACCGGCGCGCGGTGCGCCATTCAGGTTTTCGGCTGGTCGCCGGACAGCAGCGCGGTGTAACGCCGCTGCATTTCATCGGGTTCGACCACTTCGATCGTATGCCCGATCAGCCAATCGTAACCGAACGGGTCGCGAATCTTGCCGGAACGCTCGCCGTAGAACTGGTCCTGAATCGCGCGTGTCAGCTGCGCACCGGCCGCGAGCGCGGCGGCGATCGTCGCGTCGGCGTCGTCGACGTGCAGGTGAAGCGACATCGGCGCCTCGCCGTCCGGGTCGAGCGCGAAGATATCGTATTCGGGGAATTCGTCCGAGATCATCAGCGTGCACGGCCCGAGCTGCAATTCCGCGTGGCCGATGCGTCCCGACGGCTCGACGAGACGGAATTTCTCCTGCGCGCCGAACGCTTTTGCATAGAACGCGATGGCGTCGTCCGCGCGCTTGGCGCGCAAATAGGGAAACACTTCGTGAATCGCCATGGTGCCCTCCGGTTTGGGGGTGGGTGTCGCTCGATCCTGTCGGGCCTCGCGGGGCGGGTCTTGAACAAAATTTGCCGCCGCACCTGGCTCGGAAACGGCTGATACGACGCCCGGACCGAGGCGATGAAGGGCCGCAGGGCGTTGCCGGGACGGCAGTTGAGAAATCGTGTCTTTTGCCGTGTCGTGAACGGTTAACGCGCTGATTCTACAAACGAATCGAGCGTATCGGGGAAGGGCGGCGCGCGCGATCGGTGGCTCGCCGGATGCAAAAATGACAGAGTCGGCCGACGAACGGCGGCTGACGGCAACCGACGACAACGACCCGCATGCCGGAACGACGCAATCACCTTTTCGTGCTGCCCCATGCCCAAGTAGTCATTGCTGCACCACACTTCGATCGTCTTTCCCTGGTAGTTCGCCAACGGGAAATGACCGGCGCTGCGTGAGAAAGTCAGAAAATGGCGATAGGCATCCGTCGATTTGAGTTGATCCAGTACATCGCCGAACACTTCGGCGTAGTTGAGTTTCGCTTCAACCGTAGACATTATTCCCACCCTTGGTTGTATCCAGTACGAAAGCTATGGCCGGCGCTTGGTCGCCGGAATGGAAAATCATTAATTGACCGAATCAAGATGCCTCGACTGGAGTTGGCAATCGTTTTTATTTGAATTACTGATTACTGGCAGTCGATCCCGGCACAAGAATCAGCGCGCACCGGCATCGTCGGTATCGACACTGACAATGGCTTTGCCGAGATTGCCGCCCGAAAGCATCGCGAGAAACGCCTCGACGATATTGTCGAAGCCCTTCGTGATCGTCTCCGGGGCGACGATGTCGCCGCGCTGGAGGTGAGGAATGGCGAATGCCTCGAGTTCCTGCTGCAGGTGGGTGTAGTCCTTCACGAGGAAACCCTGCAGCGTCAGGCTCTTGCCCACCACGTCGAACAGATTGCGTGGCGCGGCGGGCGGCTGCAGCGCGCTGTATTGCGCGACCGCGCCGATCAGTGCCGCGCGCCCGTGGTCTTTCAGGACGGCAATTGCCGCTTCGAGTTGCTCGCCGCCCACGTTGTCCAGGTAGACGTCGACCCCATCGGGAATTCGTTCGCGCAATTGCGCGCCGACTTGCCCCGGCCGATAAACGAACGCATCGGAATAACCGAGGCCGCTCGTCAATTGCCGCGCCTTGTGCTCATTGCTGGTGCTTCCGACGATCCGGCTCGCACCGAGCAGTTTCGCGAACTGGCCTGCCGCGGTACCGACGCCGCCGGCTGCGGCCGATACATACAGGGATTCACCGGCCTGCAGGCGGACGATGCGGGTCAGCGCGACCCAGGCGGTCAATCCGGTGCCGCCCAGGATGCTCAGCCAGGCCGTGAGCGGCACCCCCTCGGCGGGCCGGATCACCCGCAGCGCTTGCGCCGGCACCTGGGCATAGGTGCGCCACCCCTGACGATGGAACACCCAGTCGCCGGGGCGAATCGATGCGTCGGTGCTGTGCAGGACCCGGCCGATGGTCCGTCCTTCCAGCGGCGCATGCAGCGCCCAGTCGCCGTCCATGCATTCGCGCATATACGGGTCGACCGAGAAATGCACGTTTCTCACCAGGACTTCGCCGGGCGCCAACGGCGCCAGCGGCTGCCGGACGAAACGGAAATGCGCTCGGCGTGGTTCTCCATGCGGCCGTTCGACCTGATGGACCAGCGTATTGTGGGACGGTTGATATCCGAAATCCATTTCGCTCATTAACTATCCAGGATGATTGATAACGTCCGTTGGAGCGCCGTGTTAAAGCGGCGATATTTATACGATGGCGATTGAATCGAAAATGAAAGGAATTAAATCGTCGTCAATTCGGCCATTTTTTGCAAATCCATGAAATTCACCAAAACGATGCATGCCGGCATTGGGTGGGTGAATTCGAATCGATTTGTTTTATTTGCGTGGACATTCTGCATAACGGCAAGCACAATAAAAACGGCAAATTCAGAAATTTTTGTTTCCTCTTTTATGCGACTGATCGACCAGTTTCATCGGCTTGGCGAGTTTCTCGACGAGCACGGCAGCCAGCCCGGGTTGCCGGCACTGGCCCGTGCGTTGAACTGCACCGAGCGCAACGCGCGGGGCCTACTGCGCAAGATGGAGGCGCAAGGGTGGTTGCGGTGGGAGGCGGCGCGTGGCCGTGGCCACTTCTCGAGGCTGACGATGCTGGTTGCCCCGCAGCACGCGGTGCTCGATCGCCTTTCCTGCTTGCTCGCGGACGGTGAACTGGAGCAGGCGTTTGCAAGCCTGGGGGACGACCAGCGCCAGCAACTGTTGAGGCGACTTCCGGATTTTCTCGGCATTCATCCGGCCGGCTCGCACGGCCATCGCCTGCGCATTCCGCTCTATCGGGCGGTGGACGAGCTTGATCCCTATCGGGTGATCAGCCGGCTCGAGGCCCATCTGGTGCGGCAGATCTTTTCAAGGCTGACCGAATTCGACAGGCGCACGCAGCGCGTCGTGCCGGCGCTGGCGCATCACTGGGAGCCGGAAGAGGCCGGGCGGGTCTGGCACTTCTGGCTCCGGCCTAACGTCAGTTTCCACGATGGCAGGCTTCTGGAGCCGGAAGACGTGCGATGCACGTTGCTGCGCATGCGCGACGAGCCGAGCTATTTCCAGCGCCTGTACCGGCATCTGCTCGACGTGGAAATCGGTGAGGGCCGGCGGATCGTCTGTCGTCTCGGCGACGTCGATCATCTCTGGCCGCAGCGCCTCGCGGCCGCCAACGCGTCGATCGTGCCCCGTCGCCGGAACGGCGATTTTGCGCGCATGCCGATCGGCACGGGGCCGTTCAAGCTGACGCGCCACAGCGATTACCGGATCACCTTGTCGGCATTCGGCGATCACTATCGCGAACGTGCGCTGCTTGACGAACTGGATCTCTGGTTCCTTCCATCGACCGAGCAGGCGGACGGATTCGATCTCCGATTCGGATACTCCGCGTCTCATGCACCGGAGAACAAGGGCATCGTGCGCGTGCAGGCGGGCTGTACCTACGTGGTCTGCAACGCCACGCGCGAAGCGTTCCGCGAGCGTGCCGACCGACTGGCGCTGGCCGATTGGCTCGCGCCCGCCACGTTGTTCGGTCACGACGATCCCGCGAGGCGGCCCGCGGCCGGGCTGCTACCGGCCTGGCGGCATCGCGTCGCGACGCCGGCCGCCGAACCCTTCGTGCCGAAATGCACCGCGCTCACGCTGGTCACGGGGCAGACCCATGACGAACGCGTCCTGGCCCGTGCGATCGAGGCCAGATTGCACGACGCGGGGATCAGGCTGCGCGTGTTGGCGCTGCCCTATGCGGAGTTGATCCGGCGCGACTGGCTGGACTCGGCCGACCTGGTACTGGGCAGCGAGATCCTGCACGACGACGAGGATTTCGGGTGCTACGAATGGTTTGGGGCCGATAGTGTTTTCCGGCAGTGGATGCCGGAGCATGCCGCGCGCGAACTGGACCACCGGCTGCATGCGGTTCAGGTGCAAGCTGATCCACGCGCGCGCATGGCGGACTACGAGGCCATCGGCAAGGAACTGGTCGATGCGGCGTGGTTGATCCCGATCTCGCACGAACACCAGCATGTCGAGCTGGAATCGCACGTTGCCGGCGTCGAGGCCGCGCCGCTGGGGTTCGTATCGTTCGCCGAGCTGTGGGTGCGGTGATTCGTGCGCCGGGCGGCAGCATGTGCCATCACGTCGCCGGGTAACGCGATTCAGCGCCGATGCAGCTACGTCTCGGCGCCTATGGCGCCGCATCGCGCCAACCGGGTCGTACTTCGACCGGTCATTGTTGCAATCCCGCGGCAGGCCGAAAGCGATCCCGATACGCCCCCGGGCTCAGTCCGACCTTCTCCTTGAACAGTCGGCAGAACGAGCTCGTATCGCTATACCCCACCTGGGCCGTGATCCGCTCGAGGCTGAGATCGCCGGCCTCCAGCAAAGCGCGCGCGGCTTCGATGCGCAGGCTCTGCAAATACCGCAATGGAGACTGATTCAGCGTGGCCTGGAAGCGGCGGATGATCGTGCGCTCGCTCACGCCGAGGTCCTGCGCCATCGCCGACATCTTCACGTCCTTCGTCATGTGCTTCTGCAGCCAATGCTGCGCGCGATGAACCAGCGAATCGCCATGCGTCTTCTCCGTCAGCAACGGGAGATACGGCAATTGCTTCGTCTGGCTGACGTCGATCAGCATCGTCTTGGCGCACTGCGCGGCAATCATCGCCCCGGAGAAACGCTCGATGACATGGATGGTCTGCAGCAGGTAGGACGCTGACGCGCCCGCACAGATCAGCCGGTCCGCTTCGGTGACGACGGGTTCCAGTTGAAGGTCGACCCGGGGAAACCGGCTGCGAAACGGGTCTGCCAGCCACCACGTGGTCGTCGCGGGCCGTCCGTCGAGAAGGCCGGTGTTGGCCAGCACGAAAGTGCCGGTGCAGTTTGCCGCCAGGTAGGCGCCGGCGTTCCATTGCGAAACCAGCCAGTCGCATGCGGCGGACTGTCGTGCCAGCAACTGGTCGAACGCCTTGCCGCTCGCATAGTGCGCACTGGGAATGAAAACCAGGTCGAATTGCTCGTGCGGCCGGATCGGCTCCGTGTTCAGCTGCAGCCCGTTGCTTGCGATGACGGGCTCCCCGCTCGGAGAGACGAACCGCCATTCGAACTGCGCATTGCCGTCGCCTCGCTGTCGCCGCACATGCGCGTTCGCAATCTGCAGGATGTCGGCGAACCCGCTCAGGCTGGAGGCATAGCAATCGTCGTACGCAAGGATGGCGGCGCGGGGCATGATGTGTCGGATATCGCATGCAATGTGTCAGTTTAGCCAATGTACGGCAATTCGAACTGCGAGGAAACTGTCGGTGTCCACCTGGCGCCAGCGTCGGGCGGCGACCCGATCGTCGACGCGGCCGGCCGTGCAGAAGGGGCGCTATCGCAGGCTGTGCGGGCCGCGCGAAGGCGAATCAGGCCGGCGCCCGGGAATCTCCGGCGCCACCGTTGCCTCGCCGCGTGGATTTCCGTCGGCTTCGCGCCGGCGATTCGGCCGTGCTGTGACGCGCGTCGCGGTCGCCACGCGTTCCCGGCATGCGAACGCGCCTTCGTCTCAACCTGAACCGAAAACATCATGAAAACCAGGATCACCGAACTCTTCGGCATCGACTATCCGATCATCCAGGGCGGCATGCATCACGTCGGATACGCGGAGCTGGCGGCGGCCGTCTCCAACGCCGGCGGCCTCGGCATCATTACCGGCCTGACGCAGCGGTCGCCGGCGGATCTGGCTGCCGAAATCCGGCGCTGCCGCGAGATGACCGACAAGCCGTTCGGCGTGAACCTCACCTTCCTGCCGACCGTCACATCCCCCGACTATCCCGGCTATATCCGGGCGATCGTCGAAGGTGGCGTCAAGATCGTCGAAACGGCCGGCAACAACCCGCAGCCCTACCTGCCCGCGCTCAAGGACGCGCACGTCAAGGTGATCCACAAGTGCACGTCGGTTCGCCATGCGCTCAAGGCCGAGGCCATTGGCTGCGATGCGGTGAGCGTCGATGGATTCGAATGCGGTGGCCATCCGGGCGAGGACGACATTCCGAACTTCATCCTGCTGCCGCGCGCCGCCGACGAGCTCAGGATTCCGTTCGTGGCCTCCGGCGGCATGGCGGATGGGCGGTCGCTGGTGGCGGCACTTTCGCTGGGCGCGGACGGCATCAACATGGGGACGCGCTTCATCGCGACCCGCGAGGCGCCGGTGCACGAGAACGTGAAGCAGGCGCTGGTCGCGGCGACCGAACTGGACACGCGCCTGGTCATGCGTCCGTTGCGCAATACCGAACGCGTGCTGCGCAATGCCGCGGTCGATCGCATCCTCGAAAAGGAACGCAGGCTCGGCGCCGATCTCCGGTTCGACGATATCGTCGAAGAGGTCGCCGGCGTGTATCCGCGCATCATGAAGGAGGGCGCGCTCGACGCGGGTGCATGGTCGTGCGGCCTGGTCGTCGGCTTGATCCGCGACATCCCGACCGTGAAGGAACTCGTCGATCGCATCGTGAGCGAGGCGACGGAGATCATCCGCAGTCGGCTGGCACGTGTTGTGGTTTGAGCTGCAAGCTCAGCCGGCGTTTGCGTGAATTTGCAGCCGTGGTCGACCTTCATCCCGACATTCTGCCTTGCTCCGATCATGAGCACTCGATCGCCACGGCGTTTGTCGACCGACTGAGCCTGATCTCGCCGAGATAGGCGCTGTCGCCCAGTTCGCACTCGCGCGAAGCGTTGCCGAGGGCATGTCGAATTTTGACTTTATAGGCGCCGCTGCCCTTGGCCAGGCCATCGAACCGGAAATCGCCGAAGCCGTCCGAGACCGTTTCGGCGACCTGCAGATTACCGACGTACAAGGCGACGACCGCATCCGTGACACACTCGACGACGCCTCCTGCCTCGACACTGACACTTCCGCCGACGAAGCACGTTTCCCAGCGCTCGAGGCCGCTGTACCACACGCGGGGTTTCGTGTCCAGGTTGGGCCGCAATACCTTGAGTCCCTCGCGTCGGGCCTTCTCGGCCATCGCCGTGTCATCGAGCTTGACCGTCTCGAAGACATCGGTCGGGCACGACTGCTGACAACGCGGGCGGGACCAACCCTGGTCGAGCAAATGCGCATCGAAGATCCAGATCTGGGGCAGTTGCAGCGCTTCGTTCCAGACGATTGCCTTGTAAGGACAGGCCTTGACGATGTCCTTGCGGCCTCGTGCCTTGTCGGGATCGATGATGACGATGCCGTCGGCACGCTTGCGTATGGCGCCGCTGCCGACACGCATGCATGGCGCGTCGTCACAGTGGTTGCACATGACCGGTAAATAAGTGGTCTCGACCATATGCGAGGCACCCTGTATACGACGCAGGATGCGGATGGGGCTCTCGGCGTCGGCCGAGGCGGGTGCGGCGTAACCGGGGAAGTCATTGCCGACGTGCTCGTCGCGCGCGGCGATCACGCAGTTCTGGCAGTTCTCGCAACGGCCGACCTTGATAATCAGGTTCCACTTGCTCATTTGAAATTCCTCACGCTGCGCGACCGAGCATGAACGCTTCGGCACCGCGCCATTTCTCGACCTGCACCAGGCAGGAATTCGGGCTCATGCTGCTGGTGCCGGCCGTCTGCGGTCGGTCAGGGGTGAGCATGTTCATGCAACCGCCGATCTCGACTTGCTCGCCGTCGATTTCGATCAGCTGAAATTCGGCACTCGCCTCGTAGGATTTCACGACGCCGGCGTTCACCAGCGGCGAGACATCGGCAGCACAGATCACGGCGCCGCGGTCGTTGTGCACCTTGACGAGATCGCGATGGGCGATGCGTCGCGTGGCGGCGTCAGCCGGATTGAGCCTCAGCAGCCAGAATCGATGCCCTCCGATCAGGGCGCGATGATCGTCGACGCTGTTCACCGCGGAATTCTTGCCGTCACAATGGGTGTGAAAGCTGTAGCGGCTGTGGGTCGCGATCAATTGCAGCGGGTAGTGCCGAGCCAGGTCCGAGCGCAGCCCCTCCCAGGAGGGGAGATATCGATTGAGCGCTGGCCGCTCGGGATTGTCCGCCGTGTGCCGCTTCAACAACTCGGGCACGAACTCCAGCTTGCCGCTTGGCGTCTGCAGGCCCTTGCCGAACGTTTCCGAGAACTGTGACGGCAGCGGGTGGGGCTCCGGCAGGTCTTTCCGCCTGCCTTCCGCATACCAACGCATGTCCACGGGATGACGCAGCTCGGGCTTTTCGGGCGGCACGACGAAGTAGCCCTTGCGGCAGAATTCGCGCCACGAAATGTGATCGGGCAGATCCGACGAATCGAAGACGCGCTTGACCCAGTCGAGATCGCCACAGCCTTCGGTGAATACGCCACCGAGACCCAGTCGAGTCAGGATGGCGGTGAAGATGTCGTAGTCGGAGCGGGATTCGCCCAAAGGCTCGATGCACTTGTGCTGCATGGTCAGCATGCGATGGTTGACCGTGCCATACCCGTGGTGGGCGTAGCCGCCCGAATTCGCCCATTCGCCAATGTCCCAACGCTCCAGCGAAGTGCACGCGGGCAGGATGATGTCGGCGAACTGGGCTTCGCCTTCCATCCAGATCGACTGATTGACGACGAACTCGATGCTCGAGTGCTGGTAGGCGTCCGTCCACCGTCCGGAATTCGTCACGGTACTGAACGCGGATCCGCCATAGCGATAGATCATGTGGATCGGCGAATAGCCGGGCATCGGGTAGGTGAACGGCGCGAACTGGGCTTCCTGAGACATGCCGTCCCACAGATAACCGGTGGCGTGGCCGTTGAGAATCGCATCGGGCATCTGCTGTCGCGGCACCATTTGCTTGACGGGATTCATGGTCAGGATGTGCGGCATGCGCTGATAGTTGTCCACCGCATTGGCCGTCCACGCCAGGTCGCCCGAGATGCCGCCGTCCGCGTAGCCCGGAAAATAGAACTGGAGATCGTGCGGGACGCCGATTTCGAGGCACCCGAAATTCACGCCCGGCTTGCCCCAGCCCTGCATGGCCATCATCATGATCATGCAGCGCGCCCATTGCGCCCCGGTCGCCCCGCGGCCCGCGCCGCCGAATCCCGCGCCGGTCATCCCGACGGCGAGATGAACCTTTTTGTTTCCCCACAGGCGCGCCAGCGCGCGGACGTCCTTGGCCGGCACGCCGGTCTCGCTCTCCTGCCACTCGGGCGTCTTGGGCGTACCGTCGGTTTCGCCCAGGAGGTAGGCTTTCCAATCGTCGAAACCGGTCGTGCGCGTCGCCACATAGTCCTTGTCGTACAGGCCTTCCACGGCCCAGACATACATGATGGCAGTCGCCAGCGCGGCATCGGTCTGCGGCCGGATCGGGATCCAGCGGCCACCCAGCAGCTGTGCGGTCGGATTGCAGTGCGGGTCGATGTGAACGAACTCGATGCCGAGCTCCTTGGCCCACAGACGGCGCGGCGTTCCCTCGAATCCTGCGTAGGCCCCGTTGGTACTTTCGGGGTCGCAGGACCAGAAGACGATCATTTCGGCTTCCTTGAGACCGTCCTCGAGGCCGCCATAGCCGGAGGGAACGCCGATGCGCATCGAGTTGCCGAAATGATGCATGGCGCCCCAGTACCAGCCTTCCCAGCTATCCGGATTCGCGGCGACCCGCGTGAAGCCGATCAGGTTGGCGAAGCGCGTCAGCGCGCTGAGGTAGTAGCCCACGTTGCCCCACTGGTGGTGGGACGACATCGGGAACGTGATGGAACCGGGACCGTGAACGCGCTTCTGCCGGTTGATCTCCTTGGCGACGATGTCCAGGGCTTCGTCCCAGCTGATACGTACGTAGCCGGACTTGCCCCGGTTCTGGGGATTGCGCTCGCCGTCGGGGTCGAAGTCGACCCGTTTCATCGGGTGAAGGATGCGCTTGTCGGAGTAGACCAGCGACTTGAGCGTCAACGCGTGGGGCGCGACCAGGCTGCGTCGTGGCGGGCTGAAGCGACGTCCGCGCGCCTCGATCACCCAGCTTGGCGCATCGGTATCGTCCAGCTCGATCGGGGTCACGCGGACGATGCGACCATCCTTGACGTAAACGAACAGGGGTCCGCCATTGGTGCAGGTCGCGTAGCGTCGGGTGCCGTCGCGCATGGGCGTGCCCATCGGCAGGCCGACGGTGCGCATCATGCTCAGGGTTTGCATGAGCCAGACCAACAGTTCGTCCTCGCCCTCGGTGACCACCTTGAAGTTCTTGGCGGCATGGATGATTTCGCCCTGGTCCGGGCTGGGGGAAAGGAACTTCAGCGCGGTGGCGACATCCTTGAAGGCCATGCGCACGTCGGGTCGCGGATGCTTGCCGGCGCGCGACCGAATGCGGCCATTCCTGAACTCGATGGCGCGACCGATGCTTTGATCCATGAGCCCGATCCATGCGACGAGATTGCGCTCCTTGAGGCGATCACGATAGGCGGGGAAGCGGCGTGCCGTCAGGTCCAGAACCTTGGGCAATGCAAAAAGAATGGTCTTGAGAGCCTGTCGTTTCATCGTTCGATCCAATGGGTTGTCTTGATGCGGGGCGCCGGCATTCGGACGTACCCGTCAGAACGTATAGGCAACGTTCAAGAAAACGCTAAGGGGATTGAGCCGGAGCGTCGATTTGGAAACGATCTGCGTCCCGGTCGCGGTCCGTCCGTATAACGTGAGGTGGGTCTTCACCGGCATGTAGTTGACCGAGGTGCCGACAGACCAGTGTTTTGAAATCGCGTAATTTGCCCCGAACTCGAACACGGGGTTCCACGACGAGCTGAGCGTCGCGCGCGCCGAGCCGCCCGGCCCAAAGCTGTCGGAGACGAACTGGCTGTTGGTTGCCCGAACCTGGGTGAACCACGTATAGTTCGCGCCGATGCCCAGGTACGGCCGGAATGTCGCTGCGGCCGAAAAAAAGTGGTATCGAAGTTCGATGACGGGCGGGATCGGCCTTGTCGTGCCGAGCGTGCCATACTTCTGCAACGTCCCGTCGCCAATCAGATTGACTTTCAGCGGCATGCCCAAAAGCATGGCGACACCGAGATTGTCCGTGACGTAATACTCGGTGGTAATGCCCAGCGTATCCGTCGAACTGGCATGTGCGCCGGTGCCGGCCAGTTGCCGATTCACCGTCACGCCGCCGACGCTTTGCACGATGAGGGGTGTGGCGTCGCCCTGTGGCGCGATGTGTAGCCATCCTACCGATGTTGTAATGCTTCCTGCCGTCTGCGCATCGGCATTGTCGGCAAGCGAAGCCGAGCAGATGCAAACCGCCACGCCCGAGAAACGCATCGTCCGCTTGAAATCCATCTCGTGTCTCCTCTGTCTCGATCAATTTCACGTATAAGAACTAATTTGGATGCCTTATTGATCAGGGCGATCTGCTTTCGGCGTTGATGCTTGCTGGCTAGCCGCGCACCTCCATCGCCGCAGATCTGTCGCGGTCCGTCAGGATGGCGGTATCGGCTGCGCGGCGACCGAGATCGAGAACGCAAACGGAAAACGCCCCAGCACGAAGCGCGCCGCAGTTTCGAACCCGGGGTCGCTCAATTCGACCGAGACCGACATTCCGCCCGAATCGTCGGTCGTGACGTCGATTGATGCACCGGGGGCGCCGCCTTGGGTCAATGCCGTATGGAGCGCGTCACGCGTCTCGCGGCGCTTGAGTTCCGGTTTGAAGATCTTGCCGACGCCGGTGAGCGGGATGGCTTCCACGATTCGGACGTGCTTGGGCAGCGCGGCGCGTTCGGCGATCTCCTGTTGCATGAACGCTGCCAGATCGTGCTCGGTCGCGCTCATACCCGGCTTGAGCTGAACATACGCGACCGGTAGCTCGCCGGCATGCGCATCCGGACGCCCGATTGCAGCGGCGATCTGGACCGCCGGATGGCGATGAAGGGGTTCCTCGATCGCCGCAGGGTCGATGTTGTGCCCGCCCCGAATGATCAATTCTTTCTTGCGACCGGTCAGCCAGAAGTAACCGTCGACGTCGCAGCGGCCGAGGTCGCCCGTGTTGAGCCAGCGCGTGCCGTCGCCGAGATCGAGCCACAGCGACCTGTTTTGATCGGGGCGCAGGTAGCCGGCGAATACGTTCGGCCCGGAGATGACAAGCAGTCCATCCTCGTTCACCGCGCAGTCACGCAGATAACGCCCCGCGTCGTCCACGACGACGGCTTTCATCGCCTGGAAGGGGATGCGAAGCCCGATCGATCCCAGCCGGCGCTCGCCCGTGGTCGGGTTGACGCTGCTCACGCAGGTTCCTTCGGTCAGTCCGTAACCTTCGAGAATCCGGACGCCCGTTTTTTCCTGGAAGGCCCTGAAGACGCCGACCGGCATCGGCGCGGCACCGCACAGGCCGTATTCGAGCGAGTCGATAACATGATCGTCGAGAGGAACGTCGAGCAGCGACGCATACAGTGTCGGGACGGCGCTGAAGAAATTGACGTGATGATGTTCGACGATTTCCCAGAAACGTTTGACGACGCCGTCGCCTCGGTAACCCTGCGGTGTGCCGAGCACGACATGGGCGCCGCGCGAGAAAGGCAGGAGGCCGGTCACCATCGCGGCATTGACGTGAAAGAGCGGCAAGCCGCAAAACGTCGTTTTTCCGGGGCCGATACTGTCGCCGAAGAACCGCGCGGCGCTCCATGCATTCGCCACTTCGTTGCCGTGGCGACGCATCGCGATTTTCGGCAACCCGGTGGTGCCACCGGTACAGAAGTAAGAGGACATGTCGCCAGGTCGAATGCGGCGCGCATTATCGAGCGCCGTGCCGGATTCCTGTGCGATTGCCGTACCGAAGTCGTGGATCCGGATGTGCGCAGGCACAGCGCTGCGCAAACCACCATCGCCGTACAGCTTCGCACACGCGTCGTGATGGAGCGCCCGGGCCGCAGACTGTGCCGTGCCCCGCACGCGATCGGCCGGATTGACCAGCACGAGATGCCGAAGCGACTCGGTCTGGTGGAGGATACTCGCGACTTTTTGCCAGAGATCGGCCCCGGGAAAGGGAGCGAGCGTCACGAGCACGCTGGCGCCGGCCGCATTGAGCAATTTGCCTATCGCGTCGCCTTCGAGCAGCGGATTGATCGCGCATACGATACCCGCCGCTTGCCCACCCCAGATCACGAAGTGCGTTTCGGGAAGATTGGGCAGCACATAAGCGATCACCGAATTCGAGCTCACACCAAGGCGCGTGAACAGGTTGGCCGTGCGCGTGATGTCGCGAACCAGCTCCCGATAGGTCCAGCGCTCGGCGTCGCGGTGCGCGTCGGCGGTCAAGAAGAAGGAGAGGGCGGGCGCGGACGGATCGATGGCCGCACCGGCGCAGATCATCTCGTACGTGCTGGCCGGAAGGTTCGGTGGAACGCCCTGCGCTTCAATCGCCAGCACGTCGTTCTGGGTCGCGATGCCGTTCATGCCGCCTCGTCCACGATCTCGTTACGTTGCACACCCAGATCGATCGTTCCATCGCGGCTCGCGATCCGGGCTTCGACGATATCTCCGGCCTTCAGATACTGCGCGCGTCCTGCCTGCACCTTCATGAACATCTTCCACTTGAAGGATTCGGGAAAAAGCGCGACGGCTCGCTGCTTGAGCGGCGACGGGATGCTGAGTGCGCAGCCGGCCGGCGTACCGGTCGCGAGCAGGTCGCCGGCGCGAAGGTCGTGCACACCCGACAACTCGGTCAACGTTTCCGCCGGACCATAGACGAGGTTCGATGTCGAGTCCTGCTGACGCACCGCGCCGTTGACGGTCAACGTCAGGTCGAGCGCATTCAGCTTCGGGAAGTCGCGCCGTTCGAGCAGGCACAGATACGGGCCGACCGGGCCGAACGTCCGGAAACTCTTGCCCTTGTAGAACTGCATCTGCGGGATCTGGACATCGCGCGCGGAATAGTCGTTGACGATCACGGTGCCGGCGACATAGTCGTGCAGGTTCGCGTCCGTGATCTGCTGGTGAGACGTGATGTCGCGTTTGAGAATGAGGCCGAGCTCGATTTCGTAGTCGAGAAACCGGACATGCCGCGGTTTCACGACCGGTGAGTCGGCCGCGACGATGCAACTCGTCGCCTTCGTGAAGATCATGTTGAACTTCTTCGCGTCCGGATCCATGCCCGATTCGATCATGTGCTGACGATAATTCGCGCCCTGGCAAACGAATTGCTGGTTGGCCGTCACCGGGGAAAGCCACTCCACCTCTTTCTCCGGAATCTTCGATCCGTCGAGCGCGGCGAGTCGTTCAACCGGATTCGCCGCGAGAAAGCTCGCGGTCGTGTCGAAGTCGCCGGGAATCGGCGTGACGGCGCCGTGGGCGGCCACCCCCCATTGGGCGCGGCCGTTATGCCGGAAGTGCAGGACAAGCAGTGACATGGATGGATCTCTCGTGAGTCGAATGGGCGGTTAGGGGTCAGGCGAACAGCTTCGCCAAGGTCAGCAGCTTGCTCAGCGTCAGATCGGGACTGCGGCGCAGGTTGCGAAACAGCGCCGCGAGGCTCGATGGCGTGAACCGGGGCTTCGTGAAGCTGCGCGGCATCGTCGGGCCCCACTGCGCCATCGCTTCGCGGCTGACCGCGTGCACCCCCGTCGGCTCGTCGGCCGTGAACAGGTCGCCGTCGCAATAGTGTTCGTGCTTGTCGCCCCACGGGTCCTGCCAGTAGTCGAAGATCTGGCTGCCGAGAATGTGTCGGCCGATGCCCCACGCATGCGTCCATCCGCTGTCCCGGAGCAGGCGCTGGCCCATGCCGACGGCATCGGCGTCGACCAGTTCGTACGCGCTGTGGCTATAAGTCGGCACGAACCCTTGGGCGAGTGCGAGCGTATGGTGATCGGCCGGCCTGTCACCCAGATCGAGCCGCATGAATGCAACCGCAGGGGAGCCGTCCGGCAGCACCTGGACATCGCTGGGGATGAACCCGAAATGCTGCGTGTACCACGCGCAGGTTTCCTGGTAGTCGGCGAGCTCGAGCACGACGTGCCCGAGCCGAATGACTTCGGGGGTGCTCGCCGGCGGCCGCTGCGTCTCGTTGATTCGCACGGGCGCGTCGACCGAGTTGAACGGGAGCGGAGCGCGATGCGGCAGCGTATCGGCCCGTGTCTGGCCCGCAATCGCGTCGACCCGAAATCCTGACGGATCGGTGAGACGCACCCGGTGGCCGCCACCGGGCCAATCCGATGCCTCGACCTTCGACGCGCCGGGGACGCCGGCGAGCGCGTCCAGATCGGCCCGACTGTCGACCCGCAAGCCGAAGCCGACGAAGCGAGCCTTCGGCGCCTGGCGAACGACATAACAGAAGTGTGCCGTGCCCGTTCCGCGCAGCAGCACCTGCGTGTCATCCCGCCGCACCGTTCGAAGACCGAAGTCGTTGAGAAAGTGCTCGGCCTCGCCGAGGTCCGGACGATCGAAGATCAGATAGGCGAGCGCCGATGCCTTCGTTGTCGGGTGAGGGTGTCGAGCCGGCTGGGTGGTAGTCAGTTTCATGGCGGATGACAGTCAGGCAGATCGAATGGCAATTGCGAAGGCTGGCGCCGTCGCATCGAGGGGCTTTCCGCGCAACGGCAGGCATGCCATCGAACCGTTGCACGAGGTGTCGGGCCGGCCCATGAAAGTCGCGAGATGGATCGTCGATTTCGGATGGGGGCGATGCGCGCCGTCGCGGGTACCGCGACTGGCCGGCACATGGGTCGCCGCGGCGCCGACCGGTCCGAATCCTTCGATCAGTCCATCGAGCGTCGCAGGCAACCCGCCCGCCGCAGAGGAGCGCGAATTGAAGAGGATGGACGCGCTGGCGCCCGTATGCAGATGTGTCTCCACCGTTTCTCCATTCGTTGGTCGATCGGTTCTCGAGGCGTTGTTTAGCCGCCGTTTGTGACATTAAAGTCATGAATGATAGTTTTGTCAATGTAGACATTTGAATCTATACTTCGGTACAAACAAGGATCGGAAACGTCATGCCGAATACACCGAATCGCCGTACACCCAAGCGCTCCGCTCCGGAAGCACCCCATCCCGCGGTCACGGTCACCGAAGAGCGCGAGCCGCGCGGCGCGCGCCGAAAGCGGGAAACCCGTGCCCGCCTGCTGGATGCCGCGCTCAGGCTGATGGCGCAGAAGGGGATGGAAGGCGTCGCCATCAACGAGATTACCGAGGCGGCCGACGTCGGTTTCGGCTCGTTCTACAACCACTTCGAATCGAAGGAGGCGATCTACGCCACCCTCGTGGAATCGGTATTCGAGGAATTCGCGAATTCCCTCGATCGCCTGGCGAGCGGCTTGTCCGACCCGGCGGAAATCATTTCGGTCTCGGTGCGCCATACGCTGATGCGCGCGCGGCGCGAGCCGGTGTGGGGGCACTTCCTGATACGAGAGGGTTTTTCGGCGCGGGTCCTGACGCACGGTCTGGGGCAGCGCCTGTTGCGAGACATCGAGCGCGGCATCGCCGAGAAACGCTTCGTGGTCGCCGACCCGTTCATCGGCTTCCTTTCGCTTGGCGGGACGGTGCTGACCGCCATTGCCGCCGAACTCAACTTCGTCGCTCCCGGCGCGCCGGCGGTGAATGTGCTGAAGGAGCTCGGCTTCAGCGGCGAGCATTTTCCCGAACGCACTGCGGCAACGCTGCTGCATATGCTGGGGCTCAAGCGCGCGGAAGCCGAGAAGATCGCAAGCCGGCCGCTGCCGGTCGTGGAAGCGGTCGAGCCGGCACAGTCGTGAACGAGGTGAGGCAGGCGCCGGCCGGGTCACCCCGTGCGCGTGCGGTACCTGCCGCCTGGTGCAATGCCACCGAAGGACGCGAACCCACGCGCATGCGCGTCGAACAGCATCTTGTGGCTTGGGGCGGGGGGACGTGATCAGCCGGAAGGCTTGGCTGGCGTTCGGCTTCACCTGTGCGGCTGCGCGTCCTCGGTGAAGGCGGCCGATGAAGACGTACTTCTGAACGGGATAGCGCGGCGTGCGCCCATTTGACAGTCAGCCCCTGTGGAACGGTTGGCGTCCGTCATCGCGCGGACACGCGTGGCGACCGCCCGGCCAGCGTGAGCATCGCTGCGTCCTACGTCGGCTCGTTGCGCCGTGGGCACCGTGCGCCAGCACGCAACAGCGCGACACCGAGCACGGTCGCCCATTCGGTCATGCGGTCCGAGGTGCCCGCCGCGTCCGGTGATGCGGCCAGTTCGGCGTGCATGTGATCGATGATCTGCCGGAATCCGGCATCGCGCAGTGCGTACAGGTGCACCTCGACCCACAGCGGGAAACATTCCCAGCCGGCGGCGATGTCCGCGTAGTCGGCGGCGGTGCTGTCACCGCCGCCCTCCGGCGCCGCCAGCCGAATCATCGAGATCATTCGATCACGGTCGCGGCGCAGGATCTCGATCAACGGTTCGCGCTTGTGTTCGAAGTGCGCATAGAACGCGCCGCGCGTGTAACCGGCGCCCTCGGCGATATGTTCGACGCTCGTATCGGCAAAGCCTTTCGCGATGAATAGCGCGCGAGCGGTGGCGATGAGCCGCTCGCGGGTGTCGAGCCTGCGTTGCTCGCGTGTGAGGCGGGTGGGTTTCATCCTGTGTTGTTGTCGAGCGTTCCCGCACGGCATCCGGCGCGCGGCGCCGCGTGTGTCGCTTCGTCACGAATGGCCGCGGCGATGTCGAGCGCGAGCAACGCGAGCGCATGGCGATGGGCATCGACGAGCGCGTCGTAGCCCGCCGACGCGCCGGCCCGGACGACGCTGCGGCACGCCAGCGCCGGCTGTCCGGCCCCGGAACTCACACTCCACGTCGCATCGAGCAGCACGTGCGATGCAGGCCACGACTCGATACGCTGGACGTTGACCGTGACCCTGTAGACGGGTGCATCGGCAGCATGGGCGACGCGGTGAACATCGATCGTGCCGAGCCGGGACGCGACGCGCGTCGACAGACCGTCGCGCATCTCGTCGCCGAGCGGCGCGGCCCAGCGCTCCTGCTCGAGGATATCGACCCGGCCGGGGCCGCTTTGCACGACGAACCGGTTGCCGTCCGCCGGCGCCGTGACGTGCACGGCCTGGATGTCGATCAGCCATGCGGGAGGTGATGCAACAGCGTCGCTGCCGGCACTATCCGTCATCGCGAGGGTATGGAAGTGCACGGGCGGCGACGTGCAGGCGCTCAGCACGGCCAGTGCGACGCACGTCGTGATGCGCAACGGCATGCGAAGCAGGTGAAACGATCGCGCTTTCATTGCTGTTCTCCCTTCTTGCCGAACAGCAGCGATTCGGGATGACGCTGCAGATAGTCGGCGAGCGCGTTCAACGACTGGAGCGTATGCGTGAGCGATTGCATCGCGTCATGTACGTCCGACTGCATCGGCGAATCCTGCCGTAACGTCGACTCCGCCGCGTTGAACGTGCGTTGCGCGGCGGCCAGCGTGTCACGTGCTTGCGGTACCACCTGCTCGTCGAGGTGGCCGAACAACTGGTTCGCATGCGCCAGTGCGCCGTTCAGGTTGTTGCCGATCCGGTCGAACGGAACCTGGTCGAGCTTGTGCGCGATGTCGGCAATCTGCACCTGGAGTTCGTCGAGCGTGTTGGGCACGGTCGGAAGCTCCACCGGCGTATGGCGCACGTCCACGCTGGCGCGCGGCGCCTTCGGGAACATGTCGAGCGCCACGTAAAGCTGGCCGGTCAGCAGGCTGCCGGTACGCAGTTGCCCGCGCAGCCCCTGCACGACCAGGTGTTCGAGCAGTTCGTGGCCACCTGCCGTATCGGGCGCGGGCAGCGCCGTATCGCTGCGCCGGCTCAGTCGCGACGGATACAGCGCCATCGTGACCTTCATGCTGAAGTTGCGCGCGTGCTCGTTGTACTCGATGCCGATGTTCGTGACCTGGCCGAGCGCAATGCCGCGCAGATCGACCGGCGCGCCGACCGCCAGCCCGCGCAGCGACTGGTCGAAGCGCATGACGACCATCAGCGGCGTGCCGTCGGGGTCGCGCATCGCGTCGGCTTCGTCGGATGCGAGCCGGAACGGCGCGTTGTCGGCTGCCTGCGGCGCGTCCGGCTGTCCGGGCGGCGACTGGAATGCGAGGCCGCCGACGATCACCGTCGCCAGCGACTGCGTATTGAGTTTCAGCCCGCTCGAATCGAGCCGCAGATCCACGCCGCTCGCATGCCACCAGCGCGTGTTGGTGCCGACGTACTTGTCGTAGGGCGCCTTCACGAACGCCTGCACGTCGACGCCGGTCCCGTCCTTGTCGAGCGAGAAGCCGACGACCTGGCCGACCTGCACATGCCGATAGAACACCGGCGAGCCGATGTCGACCGAGCCGAGCGAGTCGCCATGCAGCAGATAGCGGCGGCCCTGCTGGTCAGCGGTGACGGCGGGCGGCGTCTCGAGACCGGTGAAGTCGGTCTGCTTCTGCGGGGAGCGGCCGAGATCCGCGCCGATGTATGCACCGGAGAGCAGCGTGCCGAGCCCGGAAATCCCCGTGGCACCGACGCGCGGTCGAACGACCCAGAAGCGCGTGTCGCGGTTCGCGAACCGCGCCGCATCGCGCGTCAGCTGAATGCTCGCGATCACGCGCTTGAAGTCGGGGGTGAGCGTGATGGTCCGGACCGAGCCGATATCGACGTCCTTGTAGCGGACCTTGGTCTTGCCGGCTTCGAGGCCATCGGCGTTGGCGAACGTGACCGTGATCGTCGGGCCGGTCGCGGCGACGGTCCGGATCACGAGCGACAGCCCGATCAGTGCGCATACGAGCGGCACGATCCAGACGAGGGACGGGATCCAGCGGCTGTACGGCCGGATCTCGGGCGGAGGAATATCGAAAGGAGACATCGTTCTGAAATACGAAAGGAGTCGGCGGGCTGGCGCCCGTTTCAGGGTTGGTGGCGGCCGGTAGCCGGGCGTGGCGCGCCGTCCCAGATGAGCCGCGGATCGAACTGCATCGACGCGACCATCGTCAGCACGACCACGGCGCCGAACGCGAGCGCGCCGGGGCCGGGCGTGATGTCGGCGAACGAGCCGAAATGCACGAGCGCGATCGTGAGTGCGACGACGAACACGTCGAGCATCGACCAGCGGCCCACGCACTCGACGAGGCGGTGCAGCCGGGCGCGTTCGAGCGGCCGCCATTGCACGCCGCGGTGGGCGGCGATTGCCTGAAATGCGAGGATCGCGAGCTTGAGCATCGGCACGAGCACGCTTGCAATGAACACGATGACGGCGAGCGCCCAGTCGCCGGACGTCCAGAAGTACGCGACGCCGCCGAGGATCGTGTCGTCCTCGGCCCGGCCGAGCGACGTCGCGTGCATGACGGGCAACAGGTTCGCCGGGACGTAGAGCAGTGCAGCGGCGGCGGCGAGCGCGCCCGTGCGGGCCGCACTGTGCGGGCGGCGCGCGTGCAACCGCGAACCGCAGCGCGTGCAGCGCGGGTCGGACGCATGTGCCGGCTGCACACGCGCGCAGTGGTGACAGGCGATCAATCCCGCCGCGCGAGCCGTCATGCGCGTCGGTCCTTCGGCTAACCGGGACGCGGCGTGATGCGTCATGTCGGGGCGAGGCGGTGTCGTGCGCGCGGCGCCGTCCGGCTGCAGCGCGACGAGTTCGTCGCGCGCTTCCCACAGGCGGACCGGGTCGATCGACGACAGCATGCCGAGCATCACGGTAAGCGCGCCGAACGCGAACAGCGCGGGCTCGGCGAGCACGTGCGCGAGACTCGTCATCTTGACGATCGTGATCAGTACGCCGAGCATCAGCACTTCCACCATGCTCCACGGCTGCAACAGCCGAGTGCCGAGCAGGACCGCCGCGAAGCGCCTCGGTACGCGGCCTGCGCGCAATGGCACGAGCAGGTACAGCCACGCGGCAAGCTCCAGCAGCGGGAACAGCATCGTCGTGCAGAACACCAGCACGGCCACCACCGGCTGGCCGTTCGACCATAGCGCGAGCACCGCGTCGCCGAGCGTCGCGCGGGTCGCCATGCCCGCCGCATCGAGCGCGACGATCGGGAAGGCTTGCGCGATGCAACAGGTCAGCAGCGCGGCAAGCGTCAATGCGCATAGCCGGTCGAGTGAGCGGCGGCCGTGCGCGGCGCCGCTCACGCGGGCGCGGCACCTCGGGCAGCGCGCCGTCAGCGCGCGCAGGCGCGGTGGACGCTGAAGCAGCAGGTCGCATTCGTGACAGGCGACCAGGTTATCGGGTTTCATCGGGAATCGATCATGCGGGTAACGGAGGCCCGACGCCGCGGGACGTGCAATACATCGGGCATCGGGCTTCGAAGTTCGGCCCGGTGCGGCCCGCAGGCACGCGACCGGTCCGTCGACACAAACGGCGGCTATTGCCGGGCCGCGACCGTCGTGCCGGTCTCGGGCGGCAGTTCGCCCATCGCCTGCAGGAGCGCCGCCGTATCGGTCATTCGGCGGCTCGCGGCACGCACCGCATCGAGATCCGCGTTCAGATAGCGCTGCTCGCTCGCCAGTTGCGCAGTCATCGGAACGGCACCCAGCGTGCGGCGCTGCACCGTTTCACGGAAGGCCTCGCCGGCCGCGCGCGCCGCGAGTTCGTTCGCGGCCAGCGCTTGCGCGTCGTTGTCCAGCGCGGCGAGCGAATCCGCGGCATCGCCGAACGCGGACAGCACCGTCGCCTTGTACTGCAGCACCGCCGCGTCGTACGCATCGCGCGACGCCCGCCGGTGAGCCAGCAGGGCGCCACCGTGGAAAATCGGCTGCGACAGCCCGGCGCCGACCGCCCACAGCCCGCCGGCGCCCGACAACAGCGCTGGCCAGCTGAAGCCGCCGCGCCCCATCGTTGCGGTGAGCGACAGACTGGGGAACAACTGCGCGGTCGCTTCGCCGACGTCGGCCGATGCGGCCTTCACGGCTGCCGCGGCCGCGCGAATGTCGGGGCGCGCCTTCAGCAGCTCGGACGGCACGGCGACGGGCACGTGCTCCGGCAGTGACAGCCCGGTGAAAGCGGGGATCGGCGGCGGCGCGTCGGGCGTGCGGCCGAGCAGGATCGCAAGCGCGTGAACGGCACGCGCGCGTTGCTGGCGCAGCGGCGGCAGCGTCGCGGTCAGCGACGCCGCATCTTGGGTCGACGCCAGAGCCTGCACGCGGGACACCGCGCCGAGCGCCTGGCGCTGCTGGTCTTCGAGCGCGGTCGCTTGGGCGACGGCGACCAGGCGTTCGGTCAGCATGATCTGGCGGTCGAGCGCCGCGGCGCCGATGGCCGTGCCGACGATGTTGGCCGCCAGCGCGCGCCGCGCCGCTTCGAGCTCGCAACCGCGTACGTCGACGCGTGCGGCGCTCGCCGCGTTCGCATACCGCGTGGCGCCGAACAGGTCGAAGGTGTAATGCGCCTGCAGTTGCCCGACGAAGACGTTGTAGCGCAGGTTTTGCGCACCTGCGCCGGAAATGTCCGGCGTGCGCGTGCGGGCGACCTGCGCGTTCGCGTCGATCGACGGCAGCGTCGACGCGCCGATCTGCGCGCGCAGTTCCTCCTGCGCGGCGGCGAGCGTCTTTTCCGTCGCGGCCAGTGTCGGGTTCGCGCGCAGGCCTTCGTCGACCAGCGCGTCGAGCGCGCTGGAGCGATACAAGCGCCACCATTGCGGGACGGGGGCGGCGCCGACGTCGAATTGCTGTGTGACACCTGCCGCTTCGACGGTGCGCGGCGCCTGAGGCATCGCGCCGTAGTGTGCCGGCGACGGCATCGCGGGCGGCGTGCTGCTCGGCGCCATGGCACAGCCGCTCAGGCCAAGCGCCGCGCTCGCGGCGAGCACCGATGTGATACGAGGGATTGTCATCAGCATGTCTCCGAGGATGCGACGGTCATTGCGCGCGACTCGCGTTCGTCGCTGCGCACCTTGAAGCAGGTCGCATAGAGGGCCGGCAGGAAAAAGATGGTCAGCACCGTCGCGATCGTGATGCCACCCATCAGCGCCGTGGCCATCGG
Organism: Burkholderia sp. AU33423; assembly: GCF_002223135.1. Classification (NCBI taxonomy): domain Bacteria; kingdom Pseudomonadati; phylum Pseudomonadota; class Betaproteobacteria; order Burkholderiales; family Burkholderiaceae; genus Burkholderia; species Burkholderia sp. AU33423. Next base: position 1,654,540 of record NZ_NKFH01000007.1, on the reverse strand, counting down.
GCCGAAGAAGCCTGAGCGCAGCAGTGGAATCAGCGCGAGCACGGCTGCGGCGGCGGTCAGCATGATCGGCCGGAAGCGGCGCACGGTTGCGCCCACGATCGCTGCGAAGCGTGGATGCCCGGCCGCGATGTCCTGGTCGATCTGGTCGACCAGGATCACGGAGTTGCGCATGATGATCCCGAACATCGCGATCACGCCGAGCAACGCGACAAAGCCGAACGGCTTGCCGAACAGCAGGAGCGCGGCGACCACGCCGATCAGGCCGAGCGGCGCCGTCAGCACGACGATGAAGGTGCGCGAGAAGCGCTTGAGCTGGATCATCAGCAGCGTCAGCACCGCGATGATCATGATCGGCATCTGCGCATTGATCGAGGTCTGGCCCTTCATGCTTTCCTCGGCCGCGCCGCCGACCTCGATCCGGTAGCCGGCCGGCAGCGACGCGCGCACCGTGGCCAGCGCGGCGTCGATGTCGCGCGTCACGCCGATGCTCGGCGCTTCGCCGCGCACGTCGGCCTGCACGGTGACGGTCGGCTGACGATCGCGTTCCCAGATCACGCCGTACTCGAGCGTGTCGCGCACGTGGCCGATCGCACCGAGCGGCACCGGGCCGTGTGGCGTCGGGATCGCCAGGCCCGAGAGCCTGGACGGATCGATGCGTTCGCTCTTCGGCGCACGCAGGTCGACGTCGATGAGCTTGTCGCGCTCGCGATACTGCGTGACGGTGTAGCCGGACAGGGTCATCGCGAGAAAGCCCGACACGTCTTCCGACGTCACGCCGAGCTGGCGTGCCTTGAGCTGGTCGATCTCGAACGAGACCGACCGCTCGGCCGGCTCGTCCCAGTCGAACTGCACGTTGCGCGTGCGGGCGTCGGCGCGCACCTTGTCCGCCACTTTTTCGGCGATGCCGCGGACGGCGGCGATGTCGTCGCCGCTGACCCGGAACTTGATCGGGAAGCCGACGGGCGGCCCGTTCTCGAGCCGCGCGACGCGGGTGCGCACGGTCGGGAAGCGGCTGGCGAGCGTCGATTCGAGCCAGTGCGACAGCCGGTCGCGCGTCTCGACGTCCTTGGTCGTGATCACGAACTGCGCGAAGTTCGGCTGCTGAAGCTGCTGGTCGAGGGGCAGATAGAAACGCGGCGCGCCGGTGCCGACGAAATCGACCACGTGGTCGATTTCGGGGCGACCGTCGAGCGCCTTTTCGAGCCGTTTCGCCTCGCGCAGGGTCGCCTCTAACGAGGCGCCTTCCGGCAAGCGCATGTCGACGAGCAGTTCGGGCCGCTCCGAATTCGGGAAAAACTGCTGCGGCACGCGCGTGAACGCGGCCATCGCGATCGCGAACAGCACCGCGGTGAGGCCGAGCACCACCCAGCGGCGCTCGATGCAGGCCGAGATCCACCCGGACAGCCGGCGGTAGAAGCCCGTGTCGTACACCTCGTCTCCGTGCGCGTGACCGTCGCGATGCGCCTGCTCGGGCAGCATGTGGTAGCCGAGCAGCGGCACCAGCACGACGGCCGCGAACCACGATACGATCAGCGAGATCGCCGATACCTCGAAAATCGATCGCGTGTATTCGCCGGTGCTCGATTTGGCGAGCGCGATCGGCAGGAAGCCGGATACCGTGACGAGCGTGCCCGTCAGCATCGGGAATGCCGTGCTCGTGTAGGCGAAGGCCGCCGCGCGTGCGCGGCTCCAGCCCTGTTCGAGCTTCACCGCCATCATTTCGACGGCGATGATCGCGTCGTCCACCAGCAGCCCGAGCGCGAGCACCAACGTGCCGAGCGACACCTTGTCCAGACCGATGCCGAACACGTGCATGCACAGTGCCGTCACGGCGAGCACGATCGGAATCGTGATGACGACGACCATCCCGGTACGCAGGCCGAGCGACACGAGGCTGACCACGAGCACGATCGCGACGGCTTCGCCGACCGCTTCGACGAAGTCGTCCACCGAGTGCTTGACGGCATGCGGCATGCTCGACACCGAGGTCAGCTTCAGGCCGGCCGGCAGACCGGCCTGAAGCTCGGCTGCCTTCGCATCGAGCGCCTTGCCGAGGTCGATCACGTCGCCGCCTTTCTGCATCGTGACGCCGATGCCGAGCACGGCATGGCCGTTCGTACGCATCTGCGTGACGGGCGGGTCGTCGTAGCCGCGTGTGATCTTCGCGACGTCGCCGAGCCGAAACGTCCGGTCGTTCACGGTGATCAGCATGTCGGCAAGCGCCTGCGTGTCCTTGAACGCACCGCTCGGCCTCACGAATACGCGATCGTCCGCTGTCGTGATGGTGCCGACCGGCGCGACGGCGTTTTGTGCATCGATGGCCTGCGCGAGCTGCTGCGGCGTGATGGCGAGCCGCGTCAACTGCGCGTTCGAGATCTCGACGAACACGTGCTGGGCCGGGTCGCCGAAGTAGTCGACCTTCGCGACGCCCGGCACGCGCAACAGCGCGGCGCGCAGCCTGTCCGCGTAATCGTGCAACTGCGCCGGCGAGTACCCGTCGCCTTCGAGCGCATAGACGTTGGTATAGACGTCGCCGAATTCGTCGTTGAAGAACGGCCCGACCGTTCCCTTCGGCAGTGTCGAGCGGATATCGCCGACCTTCTTGCGCACCTGATACCAGGTTTCGGGCACCTGGTCGACCGGCGCCGAATCCTTCATCGCGAAGAAAATCATCGATTCGCCGGGGCGCGAGTAGCTCTTGATGTTGTCGACGTACGGCGCGGCCTGGAGCTGGCGGCCGATGCGGTCGGTGATCTGTTCCTGCACTTCGCGCGCCGAGGCGCCCGGCCAGTAGGTCTGGATCACCATGGTGCGGAACGTGAACGGCGGGTCCTCGGATTGCGCGAGCCGCGTATAGCCGATCACGCCGAAGATCGTTGCGAGGCCGATCAGAAAAATCACCAGTTGCTGATGCTTGAGCGCCCACGAGGACAGATTAAAGCGACGGTCGTCGCCCGAGCCGGCTTCGGTTCGCGCATCGTGCGGGCCGTCCGACGGATGTTGACGTTCGGGGGCGTTCATGACGGGAACTCCTCCGGATGCAGCGGTGGCACGGGGCGTACGCGCTCGCCGGAGCTGACCGTATGGACGCCTTGCATCACGACGCGCTCGCCGCTCTCGAGCCCCGACGTAATGGACACCGTGCGCTCGTCGTAGCGTCCGATCGAAACCGGGCGCAGTTCCAGCGTGTCGCTGCCCTTGCGGACGACCCAGACTGCCGGCGTTTCGCCGCGGTGAAAGAGTGCGGTGGCCGGCAGCGTGATCGCGTGGTCGGCGGCGGCTTCGGCGGTACCGTCGAACGTGACGTTGGCGGTCATGCCCGAGCGGACGTCCGGCCCCGGCGCGATCAGCGTCAGCTTCACGCGCCACGTGCGGCTCTGCGGATCGGCCGCTGCCGCGATTTCACGCACGCGTGCGTCGAGGATCTTTCCCGGCAGTGCCGTCAGGCTGACGTGAGCGACGCGGCCGACGGCGAGATCGCGCAGGTCACGCTCCGAGACGTCGCACACGATGTCGAGATCCCCACTCCAGTCGAGGTGAAACACCGCCTGGCCGGACTCGACGTTCTGTCCGGTATTGGCGTCTTCCGACGTGATGACCCCGTCGTGATCGGCGATCAGCGTGGCATAGCGCAGATGATCGTCGGCGAGCGCCATTTGAGCGAGGGCGGAATCGCGTTGCGCGACCGCCGATGCATACGCGTCCTGCGTCGTCTCGAGCTGTGCCGGCGCAATCAGGTTGGCCTGAGCTTGCGCGCGGTCGCGCTCCAGTTGCTGTTTCGCATAGACGGCGCGATGCTCGGCGGCATCGAGCTGCGCACGGGCATTCAGCAGCGTGTTGCGCAGGTCGGCCGGATCGAGCATCGCGAGTGCCTGGCCTGCCTTGACGACGTCGCCGATTCGCACGCGCCGCTCGACGATCTTGCCGCCGACCCGGAACGACAGCGGCGTCGAATATCGTGCCTGGACCTGCGCGGGCAGCACGCGCTGCCCTGCGTCGTTGTCCGCATGAACCGCCAGCGCAACGACCGGTTGCAATTCGGGCGCGGGCGCTTCGTGCGAGTGGCAGGCCGTCAGCAGAATCGCACAGCAGGCGAAAGCGATCGGCGCCCGCTGAACCGGCGGCGCGAGGCGTGTCAGAAACGGGCGCGTTACATTCCGCGCGTCAAGACTGGGTGATTTCACGATGTTTCCAAGACAAGTGAGAGGTCAACTGAAAAAATTCGACGACGATCCTGCTGATAAATCAGTACTCCAATATTTGTGACGCAAATCGTCCGCGTTTCCGGGCTACCGATGCCCATGCACTGCGACGGCCGCCGATCTACCGACGGATCGGTCGCTTCGGCGGCGCGGCCGGTCGACAGAACCGGGCGGCGCCTCACATCGCCGTCGCCTGATGTCCGGACCCGGCGCGCGACGGGATAACGAACCGGCGGCAACGGCTTGCGCAGACCGTGGACGCGCTGGCCTTGCCCGCTGCCGCGCGTCGGACACCGTGTTGGCACAGGAACCCTGCGCTGCGATTTTCGAGATTAGACTCATAACTGATAATATTGTCAAGTATGAGAGGGTGATCTAAGATTGCGGCATGCAGAAAATTCTTACGAACAGGGAAGGCGCGCTCATGGACCGAACGGTCAGGCCCCGTCGTCCGAACGCCTCCGTCGGGGAGGCGGCCCATCGCCAGCCGCGCGGCACGCGCCGCAAGCAGGCGACGCGCATGCGTTTGCTGCAGGCGGCGTTCAGGCTGATGGCGGAAAAGGGGAGGGATAACGTGGCGATCAGCGAGATCACCGAGGCCGCGGATGTGGGGTTCGGCTCGTTCTACTACCACTTCGAATCGAAGGACGGCGTCTTCGCCGCGCTGACGGAGTGGGTGTTCGACGATTTCGCGGACGGGCTCGAGCGTCTCGCGGGCGGCTTGTCGGATCCCGCCGAGGTCGTGTCCGTATGCGTGCGCCACACGCTCATGCGAGCACGCCGGGAGCGCTTATGGGGTCGCTTTCTGATGCGGGAGGGCTTCTCGGCGCGCGCGCTCGATCAAGGGCTGGGCAAGCGTTTGAGGCGGGACAGCGAGCGCGGCATCGCGGCACGCCGTTTTGTTGTCAACGATCCGTTCGTGAGCTTGCTCGCGATGACGGGGACGATTCTCGCGGTGCTCACGGCGGAGGTGTATGCGGCCGACAAGGTCGCGAGCGGAAGCAGGGTGCAGGCGAGCGAGGAGGGTGGTTTTCCGGAGCGTGCCGCTGCGGTGGTATTGCAGACGCTCGGCCTGACGCGCGTCGACGCGCAGGACGTCGCGAATCGCCCGCTACCGCCGGGCGATTTTGCCGCGACGGGCGGCGATTGAGCGGCGGTAGCCGCGGTCGCACGTCGGGACGCCCGGGTGGGGTAACGAGGGCGGCAACGCCACCCTGTTCAGTAGCGAGCATGCCGCCGGACTCCACGCAGCGCGCGGTCCACGATCACATCGTTGCCGACTGCGTCACGCGAGCCGGAATTTTTTCCGCAGGCTCGAATCGACGGGGCCGGCCGGCATGAAGCGCCGCAATTTGCGCAACAGCGACGCCTCACCGGCCGGCGTGCGTCGCATCCGCCATGCGCCGAGCGCTGCGTCGACGATGGTGGCGGCCACCCCGTCGGGATGCGGCGCGGCTTTCACGCTGTCGACGACGGCGCGCGACGCAAGCGTTCGCTCGCGGTCGTACTCGGCGATCGGCGCGCCAGCCTGCGGCGCATTGACGTCCAGGCTGGTCCGCGTAAACGACGGTTCGACCAGCGTCGCGCGAATGCCGAACTGGCGCAGTTCGTGATCCAGCGTTTCGGTCAAACCCTCCACCGCATGTTTGGACGCCGAATAGAGTCCCATATAGGGCGCCGGCAGGAAGCCGAGCACCGAGCTGACATTGACGATCCGGCCGCGCCGTCGTGCCCGCATGTGCGGAAGCACCGCATGGGTCGTACGCAGGATGCTGAAAACGTTGGTGTCGAACAACGCCGCGGCCTCGGTCACGGAGGTTTCCTCCACCGCGCCGATCAGGCTCATGCCCGCATTGTTCACGAGCACGTCGATACGCGCCGCGCGATCGATGATCGCTTGGATACCCGATTGAACGGACGCGTCGTCACGAACGTCCATCTCGATCAACTCGACGCCGGCGACGGGCGCCGTTCGCGCAATGCTGCGCACGGTGCCGAACACGCGGCACCCGCGTTTGGCAAATCGTTCCGCGGCAACGCGCCCGATGCCCGACGACACGCCGGTCACGACGACAACGGTGGAATTCGACATGGCTGCTTCCTTCGATACGGTGAATGGGCTGGCGTAATCAATCGCGCGCGTCCAGCGCGGGCTGAAGTGCGGGCTCGCCCGGCGATGCCGGCTCATGGCCGCCGTGGCGGGCGGCGGCGGAATGCCCGGGCCGGATCCTGAACCAGATCGCGTACATCGCCGGCAGGAACATCAGCGTGAGGACCGTCCCGGCGAACGTGCCGCCGATCAGCGTGTACGCGAGCGTTCCCCAGAACACCGAATGCGTGAGCGGAATGAACGCGAGCACGGCCGCCATGGCGGTCAGGACCACCGGGCGCGCCCGCTGCACGCTCGCTTCGACGACCGCGTGGAACGGATCCAGTCCCGCCTGTTCGTTCTGGTGAATCTGGCCGATCAGGATCAGCGTGTTGCGCATCAGGATCCCTGACAGCGCGATGAGGCCGACCAGCGCATTGATGCCGAACGGCTGCCGGAACAGGATCAGCGTGGGCACCACGCCGATCAAGCCGAGCGGGCTCGTCATGAACACCATCACCATCGCGGAGATCGAGCGCACCTGGAAGATGATGATGACGAGCGTGACCGCCAGCATGATCGGGAACAGCGGCAGCATCGCCTTCGTGGCCTTGCCGGATTCCTCGATGGAGCCGGCTTCCTCGATGCGATAGCCGCCCGGCAGCGCGGCGATGATCGGCTGAAGCTGCTGCGTGATCGCAGCCGACACGTCCGGCGGCTGCAGGCCGTCGGCGATGTCGCCGCGCACCGTGAGCGTCGGCACGCGATCGCGCCAGCGCATGATCGGCTCTTCCATCCGCACGTCGACCTTGCCGACCTGCGACAGCGGGATGCGCTGCCCGTTCGCGCCGGCGAGCGTGAAGTCGTCGAGCCGCGCCGGGTCGAGCCGCGCATCGCCGCCCGACCGCGCGAACACCTGTACGGTTCGGATATCCTCGCGCACCGCGGTGACGGGCACCCCGGTCAGCAGGAACTGCAGCTGCTGCGCGACCGCACTGGACGTCAACCCGACTGCCTGCAGGCGGTCTTGCTGCAACGTAAAGTGCAGCGTCGGCGCGCGCGTGCCCCAGTCGGCATTGACCGTGCGCATCATCGGGCTGCCGTTCATCACACGCTCGACATCGGTCGCGATACCGCGCAGCTTGTCCGGATCGGGGCCCGTGATCCGGTAGGCCACCGGGAACGGCGAATACGGACCGAACACGAGCTGCGTCACGCGCACGCGCGCTTCGGGCGCGAGGCCGTCGGCGATGGCCCGCCGCAGGCGTGCCTTCAACGCGTCGCGCTCGTCCTGGCTGTCGGTGCGCACCACGATCTTCGCGAATGACGGATCGGGCAGTTCCGGCCCCATTGCCAGATAAAAGCGCGGCGCGCCCTGGCCGACGTACGCGGTGACGATCCTCGCTTCCTTCTGCTTCGCGAGCCACGCCTCGACCTTCGACGTGGCGGCGCTCGTTTGCGAAATCGACGTGCCGTACGGCATCTGCACCTCGATCAGCACCTCGGGGCGATCCGAGATCGGGAAAAACTGCTTCTTGACGACCGCCATGCCGAGCATCGCGAGCACGAAGAGGGCGACGACCGAACCGGCGACAAGCCATTTGCGGGCGATCACGCGCGTCAACAATTGCCGGAAGCGGTTGTAGCGGGGCGTGTCGTAGATCGCATCGTGACCGCCTTCGAACTTCTTGAGGTTCGGCAGCATCTTCACGCCGAGGTACGGCGTGAAGGCCACGGCGACGACCCACGATGCGATCAGCGCGATCCCGACGATCCAGAACATGTTGCTGGTGTATTCGCCCGCGGTGGAGCGCGCGAAGCCGTTCGGCATGAAGCCGACCGCGGTGACCAGCGTGCCGGCCAGCATCGGCGCGGCCGTATGGCTCCACGCATACGCCGACGCGGCCACGCGGTCGTAGCCTTCCTCCATCTTCACGACCATCATTTCGATCGCGATGATCGCGTCGTCGACCAGCAGCCCGAGCGCGAGGATCAGCGAGCCGAGCGTGATGCGGTCGAAGTTCTTGCCGGTGGCGGCCATCACGACGAACACCACGGCCAGCGTCAGCGGCACGGCCGCGGCGACGACGAGGCCCACGCGCCAGCCCATGCTGACGAAGCTCACCAGCATCACGACGAGCAGCGCGGCGAAGAACTTGACCATGAACTCGTCGACGGCGGCGCTGATGTTCACGGACTGGTCGGTGACCTTGGTCAGGCTCATGCCGAGCGGCAGCGCGGCGTTGATCGCGCCGACTTCCCGGTCCAGCGCACGGCCGAGGTCGAGCCCGTTCCAGCCGTCGCGCATCACGACCCCGAGCAGCAGCGCGGGTTCGCCGTTGTTGCGGATCATGAACGTCGACGGGTCTTCGTAGCCGCGCTCGACGGTGGCGATGTCCGACAGTTTCAGCGTGCGGCCCTGCGCGACGATCGGCGTGTCGCGAATCTTCTGCAGCTTGTCGAACGCGCCGTCCACGCGAATGAAGATCTCCGGCCCGCGCGTCTCGACGGAGCCGGCCGGCGTCAGCGCGTTTTGTCCGTTGAGCGCCGCGAATACGTCCTGCGGGCTCACGCCGAGCGTCGCGAGCCGGTCGTGCGACAGCTGCACATAGATGCGCTCCGCCTGTTCGCCGATGATGTCGACCTTCTTCACGCCCGGCACATGCAGCAGCCGCTGGCGCTGCGCCTCCGCATCGCGCACCAGCAGGCGCTGCGGTTCGCCCCTGGCCTTCAGCGCGAACAGCGCGAACGTGACGTCCGCGTATTCGTCGTTGACCAGCGGGCCGATCACGCCGGCCGGCAGATCGTTCGCCACGTCGCCGATCTTCTTGCGCGCCTGATAGAACTGCTCCTGCACGTCGGACGGCGGCGTGCTGTCGAGCAACGTCAGCGTCGTGAACGCGAGGCCGGGGCGCGTGTAGGTTTCGCTGCGGTCATACCAGCGCAGCTCCTGCATGCGCTTTTCGATCTTTTCGGCCACCTGGTCGTGCATTTCCTGCGCGGTCGCGCCCGGCCATGCGGTGACGATGGTCATCACCTTGACGGTGAATGCCGGGTCTTCCGCGCGGCCCAGCTTGAAGAACGACACGAGCCCCGCGAGCGAAATCAGGCAGATCAGGAACAGTGTGATCGCGCGCTCGCGCACCGCGAGCGCCGACAGGTTGAAGCGGCGCTCGCTCACGGCCGTACTCCTTCGCGTGCGAGCGTGGCGGCCTGCGCGGCCACGCGGACCGCGTCACCGTCATGCAGCAACTGCGCGCCGAGCGCGACGACCCGGTCGCCTTGCTTGAGTGCGCCGGACACGCGCGCGCTGTCGTCATCCACATGCTCGACCGTGACCGGCCGCCATCCCACCTTGGCAGGCTCGCCGGCGACGACCCACACGCCGGGCCCTTTGCCCCCGTCCAGCAGCGCGCCGATCGGCACCTGCAGGCCGGCTTGCGGCGTCGCGCGTGCGTCGTCCGGTATGCGGATCGTGACGGTCGCGCCCAGCGGCGCGGCGACCAGCGTGCCTTGCAGCACGTAGCGCGCTTCGAACGTGCGCGTTCGCGCATCCGCGGTATCGGAGAGCTGGCGCAGCGTCGCGGGGACACTCGAGCCCGGCTTGCCGAACAACTCGGCCTGCGCCACGGAGCCGACCGCGGGGCGCAGCGTTTCCGGCAACTGGATCACGGCTTCCCGGCTGCCGGCGTGCGCGAGCCGCACGACCGGCTGGCCGGCGCTCACGACCTGGCCGGGCTCCGCGAGCGTGTCCATCACGACGCCGTCGCCGTCCGCGACGAGTTCCGCATAGCCGGTCGCATTGCGCGCGACGCCGGCGTCAGCCTCGGCGGCGCTCAGCTGGGCTTTCGCGGCATCGGCCGCTGCCTTGACCTGGTCATAGGCCGATGCCGAGATGGCGCCGGTGCCGCGCAGGTCGCGGTAGCGCGCTTCGTCCTCGGCGGTCTGCCGCGCACGTGCCCGTGCCGCGGCCACCGCTTCGTCGCGGGCGCGCGCCGCGAGCTTCAGGTCGACGGGATCGATCCGCATCAGCGGCTGGCCGCGCCGGACGGTTTGTCCGGTATCGACGAGTCGCTCCAGCACCTTGCCGGACACCCGGAACCCGAGGTCGCTCTGTACGCGTGCGGCGACGGTTCCGGTAAACGAGCGTGACACGGGCGCGGCTGCCTGCACGATGGCGGTACGCACGAGCGGCGCCTCCGTGCGCGGATCGGAAGGCGCTTTTCCGCTGCAGGCAGCTAGCGCGAGGGGCAGTGCGGAAGCGACTGCGAGGAGAGCGGGGCGACGCCGGACCATGAAAGACCCACTGACGAAGTGATCGGGGCTTTCATTGTGTATCTAGTGACCAAAAGAGTCAATGGTCACAATGAGTGTCGATTCACGGGGCGAGACTGCGGAGCACCAGATTCGACAACTGCGCGGGCGCGGCGTCGGTCGTGTCGAGGTTGTACTGCAGCAGCAGCGGATTCAGGTATGGCCGCATCACGAGGTAGATCGCCGTCGCGGTTTCGTCCAGCGGCGTCTTGCGCTCGAACTCGCCGCTTTGCCGGCCCGCCTGCAGCACCTCCTGCAGCAGTTGCTGCACGCGCGCCTCATAGGCCTGCACCGATTGCCAGTTGCCGGTGGCGGCCGACGCGGCGATGTCGTACAGCTTGCGGTCGCGGAAGAACAGCCGCAGGCTCGCTTCCGTAAAGACCTTGAACATGCGCCGCAGCTTTTCGGTGGGCCGTTCCGCCTCGGCGACGGCGACCCGCACGTCGGTTTCGATTTCGTGCAGGCAGTTCGCGCAGATCATCTCGCCGATCGCCTGTTTCGACTCGAAGAACTTGTAGATATAGGCCTTCGAGAAACCGATGGCCTTCGCGAGATCGGACACGGTCGTCTTTTCGTAGCCGTACCGGCTGAAGTGCTCGGTGGCGGCGGCCACGATCTGGTCCCGCACGTCGTGATCGGCCGGGCCGCGTGCGGGAGCGGGGGAAGCGGTGTTTTCTTTCATGGGTTGCGGCTGGCAGGGATGGACAACGAGTGACTATTTGGTATTATAGTCACAATCTGATCTTTGCTAAAACCGTCATGCTACCGAAACCCATCGTTGCCGCGGTGCTTGCTGCGCTCCTGTCGGCGGGATGCGCCGTCGGTCCCGACTATGTGCGGCCGGACATCGCCATGCCGCAGCGTTTCCAGGGCCAGAACGCCGTGGAGCAGGGGCACGCGGCGGCCGAAGCGGAGCTCGCGACGTGGTGGACGGGCTTCGGCGATCCGCAGTTGACCCGGTTCGTCACGCTCGCGCTCGCGCAGAACCTCGATCTCGCGCAGGCCGCGGCACGCGTCACGCAAGCGCGTGCCGGGCTCGGTGCGGCCAATGCGGCGCTGTTGCCTTCGGGCACTGCGACCGGTCAAGCCGCGCGCGTCTACCAGTCGGTCGAAACGCCGTTGGGGCGCGTGCTGAATTCGACGCCCGGTTTCGACCGTCACGGCAACGACTACGAGGCCGATTTCAACGCGAGCTGGGAACTGGATGTGTTCGGCGGGTTGCGCCGCGGGCGGGAGGCGGCGCTCGCCGACTATCAGGCCTCCGAGGCGGCGGCGGTCGCCACGCGCCTTGCCGTGGCCGCGCAGACGGCGGACATCTACATCACGATTCGCGGGTTGCAGGGCCGGCTGAAGGTCGCGCGACATCAGGTGCAGACCGAACAGGATCTGTTGTCGACCATCAATCTGCTGTATGGAAAGGGGCTCGCGGCTGAGCTTCAGGTCAGGCAGGCCGAAGGCGCGCTCGCTCAGGTGCGCGCAACTGTGCCGGTACTCGAAGCCGCGCTGGACACGGCGATGAATGCGCTCGACGTGATGCTCGGCTCGCAACCCGGAACGTATCGCGCGGAATTGCTCGACGGCGGCGACGTGCCGGTTGCACCGCGGATCGCGGCGACGGGAACGCCAGGCGAACTCCTCAGGCGGCGGCCCGACCTGATCGTCGCCGAGCGGCGCCTTGCGGCGTCGAACGCGCGCATCGGCGCGGCCATTGCCGAGTATTACCCGAAGTTCTCGCTGAGCGGATTGATCGGCAGCGCGACGACGATGGGCGCGGGCAACCTGTTTGCAGCCGGCGCGAACCAGGCTGCCGGCGTGCTCGGCCTGCGCTGGCGTTTGTTCGACTTCGGCCGTATCAATGCGCAGATCGCGCAGGCCAAAGGGCAGGATGCCGAGATGCTTGCTGCGTATCGGCTCGCGGCGCTGCACGCCACCGAGGACGTCGAGAACGCGTTCTCGGCACTCGTCAGGCGCGACGAGCAGGCGGCGGTTCTCGCCGACGGCGTGGATTCGCTCGGCCGCGCGAGGGCCGCGTCGTTCGCGGCGTACCAGAAAGGCGTCGTCAGCCTGATCGAGGTGTTGCAGGCGGACGAGAGCCTGCTGCGTGCATCGGACGAGCGCGTGCAGGCGAAAACCGAAGCGGCTCGGGCGTCGGTGGCTGCGTTCAAGGCGCTCGGTGGAGGATGGCAAGGGGCGGCGTCTGAGGCCGTCGCAAGTCGATAACGGTCGTCTGTACGGATGCCTTGGCGGGGAGTGACGGACGGTGCCCGGTCCGCAATTACCGCGTCCAGCCAGTTGTTGCTGGGCTTCGCCATACCGTTCCGGCGCGAGACCTTCAGGCCCGTGTTCCCGCAATCGGGCGACCAGCCGGCGAACCTGTCGCGTCGTCAATTCCAGCCGTTCCGCTGCAAGCCATGGCTTGAGCTTGCCGTCAGCCATGTCCCGAATGACCTTGAATCGGTCCAGCTCGCGCTGCATCGTCGGCTCCCTGGTCAACGAGCCGTCCAGCACGCCAGCAGTCAAGAACACGACATTTTTATTTAGCGGAAACGCGACATCTGAACTTGGGACCTACAATTTTTCCGGTGATAATTCACGTTATGTCAAATAACGAATAAGCCACATCGATCGGCTCGATTCGCCTCTGTCTGCCGCGCGCCGTCGTCCCCGGCACGCGGCCTACCCGATTACGACTGCGAGATCCGGCGCAAGCGATCAATCACCGATTCCGAGCCAGCGGCCGCTCCACCCGCAGCGATGCGACGCGCTTCTTCGACCGCAGCCTGTTGATCGAGCGGCTTTTGCCCGATAGAAGCCACCGTCTGCGCGGCGTCGGCCGTAACACGCGCCTGCGCGGCAGCTGCCTGCAACGCGCCGAGTCCGGTTGAAGCGGAGCCGGTGCTCGCGCGCAAGCGGTTAAGTTCGTCCTGCTGCTGTTGCATCAATTGAGCACGCTCGCGATCGGCCTGCGCCTGCGCGAGGTCCGCCATTGCGGCGCGCGCTTTCGCATCGAATTCGTTCAACTGGGTTTCGACGGTCCTCAGGATTTCCTGCAGCGTCTCGACGAGTTGCCGAGCGCTATCGGCTTCGGCCTCACGCTGCGGAAGATCCCGCTTGCGGCGCTCGAGATCGTCGGTGAACTGCGTCAGCGTTGCTTCGTTGATTTCCTGCTTTTCGAACTTGTCGATCAGCACGACCGACGCTTTCACGTCCCCGTCGATGCTTGCCTTCAGTTCTGCCGCCGCGGTTTGCGCCTTGTTGCTTTTCTGCTTGGCCTCGGCAAGCTTTACCGCCACTTCATGCAGTTTCGCCTGCAGGTTGTCGCGGTCGACTTGCGTAGCCGTTTCGGGATCGAATGCGGCGATCTGTTGCGCCAGACGGTCGCCGACGGTTCCCACGTGTTTCGCAAGCAGTGACGAAACGAGTTTCCAGCCAGACATGGTGTTCTCCTTGGTGAATCTTGTATTGCGGATGGATCGCGGCGGCTTCGCGCCTCAGAAAATCTTGACGCGCAGCGGATCGAGGGCAAGGCCGGCGAAATAGTCGACCCAGACGGCCGGCGCCGGGCGTCCGTCCATCGTCTCGACGTGCTCGAAATCGATCCACAGGCGCTCGATCGGACCGCTTTCCTGCGCCGGGCCGGCCGGCAAGCGCCGCACGTACTGCATGAACGAATGCGTCTTCTCGACGCCCTTCTCGCCGACGCTATCGTCCAGGCGACGTTCCCGAGCAGTCCACGGCCTGATGTAGTCGCCACCGGGCGCGTCACGCTCGAACCCGATCGCATCGTTGCCGCCGAGCAGCGCATCGACGCGCGCCGGATTCCTGGCGAGATGGGCGATCTGGTCAAGCTCGTCGCGATCCATGTCGTAACGGTCCTGCCCGAGCCCGTAGCCGTTGCCGAGGAATGCATCCTGCTCCTCGGCCGTCACCGGATATTCGCGGTACAGGAACTGGTAGTAGGCGACTTCCCGAATATCCTGGGGATCATCCCTGCCCGTCATGAGCTGCAGGAACGCGCCCTGCCCGTTCCTGTCAGGGCCCGTGTTCGTGTACATCCGGAAAATCGACAGATCCGCGTCGGCGTCGATATGCAGGCGGCTGACCGCAACGATCGGCATCTGTGCGTCCGGCGGCACGACGAGGAGCGCGCCCTCCAGTAGAGCGAAGTCGGCCAGCACAAGCTTGATCATGCCGCCGATGCATGCGCCGAGCGGCAGTCCGGTGTCGACCCGGTCCGGTTGAACGGTGCGCGCTCGCGCAAGATCGTCGAGGCGCTTTTCACTGATGCGGCGAACGAGTTCAAGGATTCCCATGGTCGTTCTCAGAGGCGATAGTTGGTGTGGGATGCATAGCGCGCCTTTCTGAGCAGCCACGCGCGGCGCGCACGCTGGAACAGCCCAATGACGAGACAAATGGAGAGAAAGAGCATTCCGCCCAACAGGAACGCATTCATGATCGGATGCTTGCTTTCCCCCGTCGGCTGTTTTTCCGTCGTTGCCGGCGACTGAGCGAGTGTCTCCGCCTGGGCGTCAGATGCGGCGTCCGGCACGGCATCGTCGTCGGGTGCAGCTCGATATCTTGGTGCCGAGGTCGAGTCGACCGAACGCGTCACCGGTTGCTGGACCACGACGGTTTCGCGCGGCGAACTGCTGCGTCCGAGCAAGTAGCCCAGCAGGAACCTGTCATTGCTACTGGATTGCTGTCCAGCCACCGGTGGCGCTGCGCCATGCGCGGGGGCACTGTACGACGGCGAGGTGGATGCGTCGCTGTACGACGGGGTATCGCTGGACGCACTGTGGTGGGGCGAGCTGCCGCCACTGGCGTTATCGCTGCCATGCGACGACTGGTTCGAATTCAGCGTCGCAGCCGCGTCGCGGCTCGACTGAGCCGCATACAGTGCGCCGCCGAGCGCAGTCGCGGCGATCACTTTCCTGGAGCCGGAGCTGCTGAACCCCGATTTCGGGGGCGGGCTGGATGGACTCGCCGACGAAGGCGTCGATGAGCCGTAGGAAGTGCTTTTCGAGCTTGACGATCCGTACGAGCGCCCGTAACCGGAACCGGATGGGCTCGTTGACGAGCGAGCCGATGAGTCGTAAGACGAGCCTTTCGAATTCGACGAACTGTATGAGCGGCCGAAACCCGAGCTGGATGGATTCGTCGACGAACGAGCCGATGAGTCGTAGGAGGAGTTTTTCGAGCTCGACGAACCGGAGAAGCGGCCAAAACCCGAACTGGATGACGAACTGCTGGAACTCGAGCTGGATGAGTAGCGACTCGAGCGTGAGCCGGACGACGAGCCGCTGGAACTCGAACTGGACGACGAGCGGCTCGAACTGAAGCCGGAACTCTTTGCAAAGGCGACCGGCGCCGCGGAACCGGTGGCTAGCGCGAAGGCGACCAAGGTCGCAGTGACCTTGTGGCGTATGGTCCTCATGTTGTTAACGTCCTTGTTGTTCAAATAATGTCTGCCCGGGCCGGCCGGTCTCTCGGTTACCGTTCCAGTCCAGCTTCGTGCGCTGATTCTCGCGCCGTCTCTGCGTGGATCGCGCGCTGCTGTCGTGCAGTGCGCGATCCGAATAACCAGCCCCTTTCGACGCGCGCATGATCGTAGCAAGTTTAAAGAAGGCTTGCTTGATCATTTCAGTTTCATTTTCCGAAAAACGAACTCGCGGTGAGCGACGCGTTCCAGGACCTGCATGCGCACCAGATCGGCATGGTCGCCGGCATGCGCGCCGCGTTGATGGACCTGCTGACGCGCTTTTCGCCGCAACGCCTGCGCGAGCGCGACGACGCGATGCGCTGGTACGAGAAGCGCGTGCCCGTGCTGTACAAGGCGAGGATGTGGGATCGCTACGCGGCGACCCATCGCGACACGGTGTTCGCGATCGAGGACGATTTCGCGTCGGTGTTCGGCAAGGCGTTTCTGGCGGCGTACGACGCGGAAGTGGAAAGCTATCGCGGCAGCGGCTGGCGATGAGCGTCGAACGGCACGCCCGGCGCCGGTAGCGGGCGGTGCGTGCCGGCGGTGGTGTCAGGTGCCCGTGTCATGCGAGGCGACCTTGTTTCGCCCGGTTTCCTTCGCGTGGTACAACGCCTCGTCGGCCGCCTTGATCACCGACTCGACCTCCCCTTCCTGCCCGGGGGCCCAGCTTGCCACGCCGATGCTCGCGGTGACGCGCCCGAATTCGCTTTCCGCGTGTTCGATCGCGAGCCCGTCGATCGCCGCGCGAATCCGTTCGGCGATCTCGGTCGCGCCCGTGGCCGGCGTATCGGGCAGGATCACGACGAATTCCTCGCCGCCATAGCGTGCGGCGGTGTCCGCGGGACGCCGGATGTTGTCGCCGATGCATCGCGCAACCGCCGCCAGCGCGTCGTCGCCGGCCTGGTGACCATACGTGTCGTTGAAGGCCTTGAAGCGGTCGACGTCGACGAACAGCAGCGAAAACACCGAGCGGGCACGGCGTGCGCGGCGCCATTCGAGTTCCAGCACTTCCCCGAACGAGCGGCGATTGTTGAGCCCGGTGAGGCCGTCGGTGCGCGCGAGCATCACCAGCTCGGATTCGGCCCGCATCCTGCGCCGCAGCTGGGTGCCCAGCAAAAAGGACAGCACGATGAACGCCGCGCCGAAGGTCGCCACCAGCGCGCCGATCGTGATCGCGCGCCGCCGCCATGCCGCGTAGATGTCCTGCTCCGCCTCGGCGACCATGATGATCAGCGGCAGGTGCGGCAGCGTCTTGAAGTAGTACAGGCGGCGCACGTTGTCGATCGTCGAGGTCTCGATGAACGAACCTTCGGGCGCCGTCATGAAGTGGCGAAACGTCGCCGCCTTGCTGATGTCGCGGCCGATGGTGTGCACGTCGTACGGCTGGCGCATGAACATGATGCCGTTCCGGCCGACCAGCGAGATCGCGCCGTGCGAGCCGAGCGCGAGGCCGGCACACAGCGTATGGAAATACTCGAGATTGACCGCGATCAGCGCAATGCCGGCAAACGAGCCGTCCGGATTCGACACGCGGCGCGTCAGTGCCACGCTGAGCGAGCCGCCGCGCAGGCGGGACGCAAACGGATCGCTGATGTAAAGCCCGGCGTTCGGATTGTCCCGGTGAACCGTAAAGTATTTGCGGTCGCCGAAATTGCCTTGTCGCGGCACGTCGTTCGCCGAATCGAGGATGATGTTGCCGGCCGCATCCAGCACGAGCATCGAGCCGAGAAATTGCGCGGTCATCGCATGATCGAACAGGACGGCGCGCCGCAGGGCCGGCGTGGCCGCCATGACGTCCTGTCGCTGGAGGCCCTGGATCACCGCCTCCAGCGACAGGCCGTACAACTCGATATTGCGCTCGATGTCGCGCTCGGCGACGAGCGCCAGATTTCGCGACGTCTCGCGTGCGCGGTCGAGCGCGTCGTGACGGCTCTGAAACAACTGCAACACGCAGAGGCCCATCAGCGCGCACGCTATCAAGGTCCCCGCCAGCACAACGTAGTACGGCGCTGCCGACCGCGGATGCATCCGTGTCCTCTCAGGTTGGGCCGATGCTGACGCACCGGTTGTTATGGTTTCTTCTGAAGAAGCTATACCAAAAAGTATGACGTTCGGGTACGAGGTGCAGTCCGGACTTGCCAGCTTGCCGGTCATGTGAGCTGAACAGTATCGGGCGGAAGGGGCCGGCGTCCATTCACCGGGGGGATGCGGCGCGCGTCGTTGCCGGTGACGGAATTGAAACAATCCGCCCGCGGTGAAACGCATATTGAAATGCCGAGGGGGTTGCCGTTCGAATGCACGGCTGGAGCGAGACGCTGGCAAGCGACCGGGCGCGCTGCCCGGCCCACGCCGATCGCGTGCACGGCGCTGTCGGCGCCGCGCACGCGATCGATCGACGACCGTCAGACGGCCATCACCGTCACCGACTTCGTGACGAGGTACGGCTCGAGCGCTTCGGGGCCGCCTTCCGACCCGTAGCCCGAGTCCTTCACGCCGCCGAACGGCATTTCCGGCCAGGGCGTCGCCGGCTGGTTGATCCACAGCATCCCGACTTCGAGGCGCTGCGTGAGCAGGTGCACGTTCGCGAACGAACGCGTGAACGCGTAGCCGGCAAGACCGAACGGCAGGCGGTTCGCTTCCGCGATCGCGTCCTCGAGCTTGTCGAAACCGCGAATCGCGGCGACCGGGCCGAACGGCTCGTTGTTGAACACGTCCGCTTCGAGCGGCACGTTCGCGATCACGGTCGGCGCGAAGAAGTTGCCTTCCGAGCCGATCCGCTCGCCGCCGGTTTCGATGCTCGCGCCGACCTTGCGCGCGTTGTCGATGACCGCCGCCATCGCGGTCAGCCGGCGCGGGTTTGCGAGCGCGCCGAGCGTCGTGCCTTCCTCGAGGCCGTTGCCGACCTTCAGCCCTTCGGCATGCTTGACCAGCGCGCGCGTGAATTCGTCGCGGATGCTGTTGTGCACGAGGAAGCGCGTCGGCGAGATGCAGACCTGCCCCGCGTTGCGGAACTTCGCGCCGCCGGCCGCCTTCACCGCGAGCGCGACGTCGGCGTCCTCGGCCACGATCACCGGCGCGTGCCCGCCCAGCTCCATCGTCGCGCGCTTCATGTGCAGGCCCGCCATCGCGGCGAGCTGCTTGCCGACCGGCGTCGAACCCGTGAACGTGACCTTGCGGATCACCGGGTGCGGGATCAGGTACGACGAGATTTCGGCCGGATCGCCGTACACGAGGCCGATCATGCCGGCCGGCACGCCCGCGTCGACGAAGGCGCGCAGCAGTGCGGCCGGCGACGCGGGGGTTTCTTCCGGCGCTTTCACGAGGAACGAGCAGCCGGTGGCCAGTGCGGCGCTCAGCTTGCGCACGACCTGGTTGACCGGGAAATTCCACGGCGTGAAGGCGGCGACCGGGCCGACCGGCTCCTTCACGACCGTCTGCTGCGCGCCGAGGTTGCGCGGCGGCACGATCCGGCCGTACACGCGGCGGCCTTCGTCCGCGAACCATTCGATGATGTCCGCCGCCGACAGCACTTCGACGCGCGCTTCGGTGAGCGGCTTGCCCTGCTCTTGCGTCATCAGCTGCGCGATCGCGTCGGCGCGTTCACGCACCAGCGCGGCCGCCTTGCGCATCGTCGCCGCGCGCTCGTGCGCGGGCACCTTGCGCCAGGCCTCGAAGCCGCGCTGCGCGGCGGCGAGCGCACGGTCGAGATCGGCGATGCCCGCGTGGGCCACCTTGCCGATCGGCTTGCCGGTCGCCGGGTTCACGACGTCGATCGTCTTGCCGCTCGCGGCGTCGACCCACTCGCCGTCGATCAGCAGTTGCGTATCCGTATAAGTCACGTTAGCCATCCAGACACCCCTACATTGCGTCGATAAACGCGCGCTGCCGCGAACGGCCGCGCGCCGGTTGACAGAAAAAGCCACGCCGCCGGGGCAGGCACGCACCCGGCGGCAGTGACGGCGGGCACGCCGGCCCGCCCTCGTTCCGCATGGGGCCGCGCTCAGCGCGCGGCCGCCGTCGCCTTGCGGAGTTTCGCGACGTCCGCCGCCTGCACGGCCGGCGCACCGTTGTTCCAGCCGGCGCGCATGAACGTCAGCACGTCGGCGATCTGCCGGTCGTTCAACTGGTTCGAGAATGCCGGCATCGGATACGCGGACGGCACGCCATCGATCACGAGCGTCTCGCTGCCGTTCAGCGTCACGTTGATCAGCGACGCGGCATCGGCTTCGAGCACGTTCGGATTGCCGGCGAGCGGCGCGAGCAGCGGCGCGTAACCGCGCCCGTCCGCGCCGTGGCAATGCAGGCAGTAAGCGTTATACACCTTCGCGCCCGGATCGGCCGCCGGCCGGCCCAGCACGACCTGTGTCGGCTTCGGATCATAGCTGTACGGCGGCGCGCCCGTGCCGCCCGCCGCCGGCAGCGATTTCAAGTAACGCGAAATCGCCGTCAGATCGTCGTCGGAGAGCGCCTGCGTGCTGTGGTTGATCACGCTGACCATCGAGCCGAACGCGGTCGCATGGCGGTTCGCGCCGGTCTTCAGGAACTGCGCGACCTCGGCCTCGTTCCAGCGGCCGAGCCCCGTGTTGGGCTCGCCGGTCAGGTTCGACGCGAACCAGTTGTCGATCGGCGCGCCCGACAGGAACGCCGCGCCGCCTTCGTCGAGCGCCTTCTCCTGGAAGCCGACGCCGCGCGGCGTGTGGCACGACCCGCAGTGCCCGAGCCCCTGCACGAGATACGCGCCGCGGTTCCACATCGCGTCCTTGGCCGGCTTGTCGGCGTAAGGCGTCGTGTCGAGGAACACCTTGTTCCACAACGCGAGCGGCCAGCGCATGTTGAGCGGCCACGGGATGTCGGACGGCCGGTTCGCCTGCTTCACCGGTTCGACGCCGTGCATGAAATACGCATACAGCGCCTTCACGTCGTCGTCCTTCAGCTTCGCGTACGACGGGTACGGCATCGCCGGATACAGGTTGTGACCGTCCTTCGCGACGCCCTTGCGCAACGCGCCGGCGAAGTCGGCTTCGGTATAGCCGCCGATGCCCGTCTCCGGATCGGGCGTGATGTTGGTCGTGTAGATCGCGCCCATCGGCGTGACCATCTTCAGGCCGCCGGCGAACGGCGTGCCGCGCGGCGCGGTGTGGCACGCGACGCAGTCGCCCGCTTTCGCGAGATACGCACCGCGCGCGACGAGGGCGCTGTCGGCCGGCGCCGCCGGCGCGGCATGCGCGGCCGTGCCGGCCAGCAGTGCGGACACGGCGAGCAACGACGTGCCGAGCATCTTCAGGGTAAGGTTTTTCATGGTCGTCGCCTCCCCTCAAGCCGTCTTCAGCTGGTCGCCGACCGGCAGCTTGCGCAGCCGCTTGCCGGTTGCCGCGAAGATCGCGTTCGACACCGCCGCGGCTGTCGCGGCCGTACCCGGCTCGCCGATCCCGCCCGGCGCCTCGCCGCTCTTCACCAGATGGACCTCGATCGGCGGCGTCTCATTGATCCGCAGCATCCGGTAGTCGGTGAAGTTGCTCTGCACGACGCGGCCGTCCTCGATCGTGATCTCGCCGTACAGCGCGCCGGTGATCCCGAAAATGATGCCGCCCTGCACCTGCGCCTCGATCGTGTTCGGGTTGACAACCATGCCGCAATCGACCGCGCACACGACACGCTTCACCTGTACCTCGCCGTTATCCACCGCGACATCGACGACGATCGAGAAGAAGCTGCCGAACGCGTGCATCACCGAGACGCCGCGCCCCTGCCCCGTCGGCAGCGCCGGGCCGCCCCAGCCGGCCGCCTTCGTCGCGACGTCGAGCACGTTGAGCGCGCGCGGCGTCTTGCCGAGCAGCGCGCGGCGGTATTGCACCGGGTCGGTCTTGGTCTGCGCGGCCAGTTCGTCGATGAAGCTCTCGACCACGAACGTGCCGCGCGTCGGGCCGACGCCGCGCCAGAACGCGGTCGGCACGTGGCGCGGCTCCTGGCGCACGTAGTCGACCAGCTGGTTCGGCAGGTCGTACGGCAGCTCGGCCGCGACTTCGATCGCGTCGGGATCGACGCCGTCCTTGACCGCGGGCGGCGCGAAGCGCGCGAGGATCGACGAGCCGACGATCCGGTGCTGCCACGCGACCGGCTTGCCGTTCGCGTCGAGGCCGGCCGAGATCCTGTCGTAGTAGCACGGCCGGTACATGTCGTGCTGCACGTCTTCCTCGCGCGTCCAGACCACCTTCACCGGCGCGTTGACCTGTTTGCCGACCTTCACGGCCTGGCCGATCATGTCCGTCTCGAGCCGCCGGCCGAAGCCGCCGCCGAGCAGGTGGTTGTGCACGACGATCCGGTCGGGCGCGAGGCCCGTGAGCTGCTGCACGGTGTCGCGCGCCCGCGTCGGCACCTGCGTGCCGACCCAGATCTCGCACCCGTCGCCGCGCACGTGCACCGTGCAGTTCACCGGTTCCATCGTCGCGTGGGCGAGCAACGGCTGTTCGTAGACGGCGTCGACGCGCGCCTTCGCGTTCGCGAATGCCTTGTCGACGTCGCCGTCCTTGCGTGCGACCGCGCCCTTGCCGTTCGCCGCCGCCTGCGCGAGATCCGCGAACAGATCCTTCGTCGAGACCTTCGCGCCCGCGCCCTCGTTCCACTTCACGACCAGTGCCGACGCGCCGCGCTTCGCGGCCCATGTGTGATCGCCGACCACCGCCACCGCGTTGTCGACGCGCACGACCTGGCGCACGCCGGGGATCTTCTTCGTGGCCGTGTCGTCGACGCTCGCGACCGTGCCGCCGAACACCGGGCTGTTCACGATCACCGCGTACAGCATGCCGGGCAGGCGCACGTCGAGCCCGAACTGCGCGGTGCCGTCGACCTTCTCCGGCGAATCGAGCCGCTTCGCGGGCGTGCCGATCAGCTTGAAATCCGCCGGCTTCTTCAGCGCGACGTCCTTCGGCACCGGCAGCTTCGCCGCCGCGTCGGCGAGCTGGCCGTACGACGCGCGCCGGCCGCTCGGCGGATGCTGCACTTCACCGTTCGCGGCGCGGCAGGCTGCCGGGTCGACGTTCCATTGCTTCGCGGCGGCCGTGACCAGCAGCGTTCGTGCGGTTGCACCTGCACGGCGCAGCGGTTCCCACGCGTAGCGAATCGACGTCGAGCCGCCGGTGAGCTGGCCGCCGAGCAGCGGATCGAGGAACAGCTTCTCGTTCGGCGGCGCATGGTCGAGCGTCACGCTCGACAGCGGCACTTCGAGTTCTTCCGCGATCAGCATTGGAATCGACGTATAGACGCCCTGCCCCATCTCGACCTTCGGCATCACCAGCGTGACCTTGCCGGCACGGTCGATCTGCACGAACGCGTTCGGTGCGAAGACGCCCGGTTGAGCCGGTTCGGCGGCGTCCCCACCGATCACCGAACGACGTGCATCGTCACCCGCGGCCGGCATGCTGAAGCCGAGCAGCAATCCGCCGCCGGCCGCCGCGCCCAGCGACATGCCGAGCTTGAGGAACGAACGGCGCGACACGCCCGCGCCGGCCCGACCGGCTTCGATCAGTCCTCGTGACATGTCAGGCCTCCTTGGCGGCTTGCTTCACGGCCGCGCGAATCCGGTTGTACGTGCCGCAGCGGCAGATGTTGCCGGCCATCGCCGCGTCGATGTCGGCGTCGCTCGGGTTCGGGTTCGACGCGATCAGCGCGGTGGCGGCCATTACCTGCCCCGACTGGCAATAGCCGCACTGGACGACGTCGAGCTCGCGCCATGCCTGCTGGACCTTGTGGCCGGCCGGCGTCGCGCCGACGGCTTCGATCGTCGTGATCTTGCGGCCCGCGACGGCCGCGACCGGCAGCACGCACGAGCGCGCGGCGACGCCGTCGAGATGCACGGTGCAAGCGCCGCACTGCGCGATCCCGCAGCCGAACTTCGTGCCGGTGAGGCCGACGACGTCGCGCAGCACCCAGAGCAAGGGCATGTCGTCGGGGGCGTCGACCGAGCGGGTTTCGCCGTTGATGTTGAGGGTGATCATTCAGCCTCCGGGGCCGGTGTATGGGGGGAAGCGACGCGAACGATGCGCCACGTGGTGTTGTCATCGCCGCCGCGCGCTGTGCGGCGGGTGCCGTGCGGTCCGGGTGGGAGCGGGCCGCGACGGGGATGCTGCCTGGTTATTCGGCGACGTCGATGCCCGACAGCACCTTGATGACCGGCGGCGCGGTGAACCAGTCGGCCGACTTCGTGCGGAATTCGCCGAAATACGGGCTCGCGAGGTGCGCGTCGAAGGCGGCCTGGTCGTCGTAGATCTCGTACAGGTGCAGGTTCGGCGAGCCGTCCTGCTCGCGGAACAGGTCGTAGCGCCGGTTGCCCGGCTCGTTGCGCGTCTTCTCGACCATGCTGCGTAGCTCGGCCTCGGCGGCCGCCGCGTGTTCGGGTTTCAGGAACAGGGAAGCAATCACGTGAAGCGCCATCTTGTCTTTCTCCTATCGTCGATAGCGGAATCGAGCATGCCACAAGCCGGCGTCGCGTGACGCCAGCGTGCAGCCGTTGTGTGTCGCCGTGCCGAGGCGTCAGGCCAGTTCGTCCGGGCCCACGCGCACGACGACCTTGCCGAAGTTCTTGCCGGCCAGCAGGCCGATCAGCGCTTCCGGCGCATCGGCGAGATCGGGGACGACGTCCTCGCGCGTCTTCACCTTGCCCTGCGCGACCCATTCGCTCATTTCCTTCATGAACGTCGCATAGCCGGTTGCATAGTGATCCAGGATGATGAAACCCTGCATCCGGATGCGCTTGCGCAGGATCGTGCCCACGAGCGCCGGCACGCGGTCGCGGCCGGTCGACACGGCCTTGTCGTCGTAGGCCGCGTCGTTGTAGTGCGCGATGATCCCGCACACGGGCACGCGCGCATGGTCGTTGAGCAGTGGCCACACCGCGTCGAACACGGCCCCGCCGACGTTCTCGAAATAGATGTCGATGCCGTTCGGGCACGCTTCCTTCAGCTTCGCGGCGAACGCCGGATCGCGGTGGTCGACGCACACGTCGAAACCGAGCGTATCGGTCACGTACGCGCACTTGTCGGCGCCGCCCGCGACGCCGACCACGCGGCAGCCCTTCAGCTTGGCGATCTGGCCGACCACCGCGCCGACCGCACCGCTCGCCGCCGCGACCACCACGGTTTCGCCGGCCTTCGGCTCGCCGATCTTCAGCAGTCCGGTATAGGCGGTGAAGCCCGGCATGCCGAGCACGCCGAGCGCGTACGACGGATGGGCGAAGTCGCGGCCGAGCGGAATCAGGTCGCGGCCGTCGGACAACGCATAGTCCTGCCAGCCGGCGCCTGCTACCACCAGGTCGCCTTCGCGGAACGCGGGCAGGTTCGACGAGACGACCTGGCTGACGGTGCCGCCGACCATCGGCTGGCCGAGGTCGGCCGGCGGCGCATAGGACGGTGCGTCGCTCATCCGGCCGCGCATGTACGGGTCGAGCGACAACCAGACCGTGCGCAGCAGCACCTGGCCGGCGCCGGGCGTCGGGACGTCACCGGATTCGGTGCGGAAGTTGTCCGGCGTCGGCGCGCCGACCGGGCGCGAATTCAGGATGATCTGGCGATTAGCGGTCTTGCTTTGCGGCATGTGAGCCTCCGTCAACAGGAATGGACGTGCTTCGTGGGCACGATCGGATCAGGGATGGACCAGCGGGAGACGCACGCGGGCGGCTGCATCGGCGCTCAGGCCGTCGCGGCTGCGTGCATGCGGTTGAATCAATCGGGACAGCGTAACGCGGTGTGACACGTTCGTCATGCGTAGTTGAGTAGACCAGTCGTCTAGTATCAGGGTAAAAACAAGGCGCGCCGATGCGCGCCCGGGTTACGACTGCGCGCCGCTCGGGTCGAGCGGCGGCAGGTTCAGCATGCGCCGCGTTTCGATCATCGCCCTTTCGAGCGGCTTGCGGTTGCGGTGAATCTTTTCCAGCAGCGTCGCGCCCAGCCACAGCTCGTACAGGATGGCGGCCGTATGCGACGGATCGGCGACCCCGCTCAGCGAACCGTCGGCCAGCCCGGCCTCGATGCCGCCCGCGAGCCGCTCGATGATCTGGCTCGTGCCGTTCCGCAGCACCGCGCGCATCGCTTCCGACAGGTCCGACACTTCCGCGCCGAGCTTCACCGCGAGGCACTTGCCTTCCGGATCGTCCGCGCATTGCGTGTGCAGCCAGTTGCGCCAGTACGTCATCAGGCGCTCGGCACCCGTGCCGGCCTGATGCTTGAACAGGTTGTCGAGGTGCGCGAGATAGCCATCGAAATACGATTCGAGCAGCGCTTCGCCGAATGCCTCTTTCGAGCCGAAGTAATGGTAGAACGAGCCCTTCGGGATGCCCGCCGCAGCGAGAATCTCGTTCAGGCCAACCGCCGAAAACCCCTTGTGGAGCATGATCGGCTTGGCGATATTCAGGATGTGCTGGCGGACTTCCGCGCCCGAAGATGCATTCATGATGGCGTATGTTAGCAACGATTAGACCGGTCGTCTAGTAACGTCGAGCCGGCATGTTGAGCGGCACTTTACCCGATCCCCGCCGGGCGCCCAAACGTCGTGCCGGCATGCCTCGCTCCTGCCCCGCCCTCCCGCACGCGTGGCGTCACACGCACGACTCGGTTTCGTCGCAGGCGTTTCATCGATCTCCCGCATAAATACGCGCGGCGCATGTGCCGGCAATCGGGCCGCTTCGACCGGCATTGCACACGTGTGCAATGCGCCGGATCGTCGTTGTCGCCTCCCGAAACCGTGACCAGGAACGTCCATGACCGCTTCGAAACCCGAACGCCCGTCCGCGCCGAACCGCCGGCGCTTCATCCAGCGCGGCGCCGCGCTGACCCTGTCGCCGCTCGTCGGCACGCTGGCTGCCTGCGGCGGCGACGGCAACCCGACGTCCGCGTCGTCGTTCGCTACCGCAGGCGCCGCGGACGCGTCCGCGCACAGCTACGGCATCGCCGACCGCTCGATCACGATCAACGTCGTCAATGCGATCCCGTCGACGACGCTCGCGTACGGCAATGCGGCGAGCCAAAGCGGCTCGCTGCCGCAGGCGTCGCAAGCGCAGGTCGCAACCGGGCAATCGACCGCCGTCAGTGCGTCGAACAGCTGGGGCGATTGCACGGGATCGTTCGGCCTTGCCGGCGGCGACGCATCGTTTGCCATTTCGTACACGCATCCGTTCGGGTCGCAACCGACCACCGTCAGCGTCACGCCGTCGGCCGGCTACGTGTCGGGCGCCGACGCCGCCACGTTTCCCGGTCACGACTCGGTCGCGAATCTCACGCTGTATCGCGGCGTCCCGACCGCGAACGGCGCGTGGGTCGTCCCACTCGCGCAGCTCGCGACGCCGCCGGCCAACAACTGCCAGGATTTCGCGAACAGCATGTTCGGCAGCAACGTGCGCACGGCCGCGGCCATCCAGTCCGCGTACCAAAGCACCGGCCCGCTCGGCTACGTGCCGCCCGCCGACTTCACCGGCGGACAGCTGGCGGGCTTCGTCGCGCAATGGGTGCAGCGCTGGCAGAGCGGCGCGGCCTATGGCGTGCTGCCCGCTGCCGACGCGCAACTCATCGACGCGCTGAAGCAGTACGTGTCCGGCGCGTCGAACGCCGGCCCGCTGACGATGTGGGTGCCGCAGATCGCGTGGCAGGCCGGCTCCGATCCGGCGGTGTTCGCGCTGACGGGCTATCGCGCGTTTCCGTTCGTCGATGCACAGGGCAACTGGAACACGAGCACGCTGTCCGCGTTCCTGACGCTGCTGGCGGCCGGCTCGCATATCGTCGCGATCAGCGCGACGAGCGACCTCCCGGCGGGCGTCACGATGCAGGCGTTCGACAGCTTCATGGGCGCGAGCGGGCTGACGACGTCGACGGATATCGGCAACTCGCACTACGCGTCGGTGTTGAACACGACGGGCCGCTATTACCTGAGCGTCGGCAGCGATTTCGCGCCGGCGAACTGCGGGCTGATCCTGTCGTTCCTGTACGGGCGCACGGTGAACAACCTGCTCGCGGGCGCCGGTACATACAACACGTTCATCCAGCTCGAAGGCTGGCAGGCAGGCGGTTCGCGGCACAACGCCGACTATGCGACGTACCAGCAGACGCTGTGGAACATCTCGACGTACGGTGCGTCCGCGTACAGCGAGAAGCGCGCGACGTCGATCTTCCTCGCGCCGGCCGGGTGGACGCCGCAGGTCTATCAGACGACGCGGATGATGCCGTACGTCGGCGCCTATGCGCAGTCGAACGGCTCGCCGCAGGGTTGGCTCAACACGTCGCTCGTCACGATTCCGGCGGATGCGCCGGCGTTGCCGTCGCGGTATGTGTCGAGTTGATCGGTACCGGCGGATGGGCGGGCGATCGGGGGGTAAGAGGCTCGGTCGCTTGCCTGCCCGCTTCTGGCTTCTGGCGTGCGTCGCCTTCGGCTGACGCACGCTTGCGGTTTCTCCTTCAGCGCGGCGGCGCTTCGTCCGCGCGCTTTCGCGTGCGTGCCCTCCGCTCGTCCCGTTGTGCCGCTGGCGCTGCCTTGGCGCCACGCAGCGCCGACCGGCGCGAGAGTGCCGTCATTTCGCGCCGCAGCGCATCGAGTTCCTTGGCCCGTGCCGCATCGGCTGCCTGCGCGCCGTCGAGCTGCCCTTGAAGCACGCCGCATCGATGCAGCGCGTCGCCGAGCTGCGCCTGCAGCGCGGCCACCTCCTTCCGCTGCTGCGCATCGCGCTGCTCCGTGCGCAATGCTGCCGCCTCGAGTTCCTTCTGCATCCGCGCGGCCGCGAGCCGCTCGCGATCGATCTCCTGCAGTGCCCGCTTCTCCGACGCGCGCAAGCGCTCCTCGGCCCGGCCGGCATCGTCGCGCAGCCGGTCGAGCTGGGTGGTGAAATCCGCCCGTGCCTGCGCAAGTGCGCGGTCGCCTTCGGCGTTGTCGGCCGTGAGGCGTTCGATATCCGCTTGCAGCGCTTGCCGCGATGCGTCGTCCGCCGCCCTCGCCTGTTCCAGTTCCTGAATGCGCACCTGCGCGGCCAGCAGCGCGGCCGTGCGCTGCTCCAGCGCGGTTTCCGTGCGGGCCAGTTCGGCCTGCAGTGCCGCGACTTCCGCCTTCGCCGCCGCCCGCTCGGCCTCGACTTCCGCGCGCAATGCGTCGAGCGCGCCGGCCGCGTCGGCGCTCGACCGATTCCATAGCGCCGCCACCAGTTCACCGGCGGCTGCCTGCAGATCGGCCGGCAGATCGGGATGCTCGATGCGCACGCGACTCTTTTCCCGCAACTCGGCCCAGAACTCGCCGAGGACGGCCGTCGGCGTGCTCATGCTGCCCTTGCGGACGAGCTGGTACAGGCGGTTCGCGGTGGGCGTGATGCCGAAACGGAAGAACAGCAGCGCGCAGGCTTCGCGATACAGCTCGCGGGTTTTCGGGAAGTCGGCCTTGAGGCGCTCGATTTCGGCGGTCAGGCGGGATTCGTCGGCAGCGAGATCGGACATGGCGGGGTTGGGTGGGTGATTTCGTCAATAATATAACGTAAACCGTTAGATATCCAATTCAACGCGCTTCATAATTTGACATTATTTGTATAATGTCGAGATGATCGGACGCCACGTCGGGTACGAGCTTGCCGAGCACAACACGTCATCCCGATTCCCTCCCAGCCCGCCCCGCACACCCAAACGCCTCTGCAATCGGCGCAAAAAACCGTCAACACTGCGCGATTGAAAGACGCCCGCCGGCCGCGACGTGCGCATCGTCATACGCGCCCCTCTCGCCGGTGGCGTGCCCTGCCCCCTCAATCTCATACGCAATGCCCCCGTTGACAGTATGCATATGCATAGATACCGTTCCGTCAAAGAGCGCCGCGTAATCCGGTCATCGGAGGCGGCCGCCTTGCACCGCGCCGGCGGGTCCCGCCGGCGTCACGGTGCAATCGAACCGGCGACGCGAATGGCGCGGCGCGCACCCGTTCGCAACCGACTCGTCCGCGCAGCTTGCAACGCGATCCAGGAACGCAACATGAGTACACGCGAAGTCGTCATCTGCCACCCCGTCCGGACACCGATCGGTACGTTCAACGGGTCCCTGAAGGACACCCCGGCCACCGAGCTCGGGGCGATCGCCATCCGCGAAACCTTGCGGCGCGGCGGCCTCGACGGCGCGGCGATCGACACGGTCGTGCTGGGCAACGTGATCCAGGCCGGCAACAAGATGAATCCGGCCCGGCAGGCCGCCATCGGCGCGGGCCTGCCGGTCAAGGTGCCGGCGCTCACGGTCAACCGTGTCTGCGGCTCCGGCGCGCAGGCGGTCGTCAACGCCGCGCAGGAGATCCTGCTGGGCTACGCGAATGCGGCGATCGCCGGCGGCATGGAAAGCATGGAGCGTGCGCCGTACCTGCTCGACGGCGCACGCTCGGGTTACCGGATGGGCGACGCGCCGATCCGCGACAGCATGCTGCGCGACGGCCTCGTCGATGCGTTTTCCGACCAGCATTCGGGTTGGCATACCGAGGATCTCGCGAGCCAGCTCGACATCTCACGCGATCGCCAGGATCGCTGGGCGCTCCGCTCGCAGCAGCGCTTTTCCACCGCGCTGGCGGACGGCAAGTTCGACGCCGAACTCGTGCCGGTCGACGTCCTGCAGCGCAAGACGCGCGTCGCGTTTGCGCGCGACGAGACGCCGCGCCCCGACACGACGCTCGAAGCGCTCGCGAAGCTGAAGCCGGCGTTCCGCCCGGACGGCACGATTACCGCGGGTAATGCGCCGGGCCTGAACAGCGGCGCGGCGGCGATGCTGGTCGCGGATCGCGCATTCGCCGACGCGCACGGGATTGCGCCGAGTGCGCGGCTGGTTGCATTCGGCGTCGCTGCCGTCGAACCCGGCATGTTCGGGCTCGGCCCCGTGCCGGCCGTCCGGATCGCGCTTGAGCGGGCGGGCTGGACGCTGGCCGACGTCGAGCGTTTCGAGATCAACGAAGCGTTTGCGGTCGTGCCGATCGCGGTGGCGGCGCAGCTCGGCATCGCCGAGGAGATCGTCAACGTCGAAGGCGGCGCGATTGCGCACGGTCATGCGATCGGGGCGACGGGCGCGGTGCTGACGACCCGCCTGATCCATTCGATGCGGCGCGACGGCATCAAGCGCGGCGTCGTCACGCTGTGCATCGGCGGCGGCCAGGGCATCGCGCTGGCGATCGAGGCGCTTTGAGTCGAAGCTGACGCGGGCGCATCGACGATTCGGAGGAAAGGAAAACGCCGCGGGCGATGCGGCCCGCGGTGGGGGCTGCCCGAGTCACGGTGCAGCCAGCCACCTTCTCGGCGGCACGTCGCCACGTCGGCGGGCGGCCCGCAGGTTTTCGACCGCATCGCGCACGGATTCGGCGATTCCGCCCATGTCACCGATCTGGGCCCTGGCTGTCGCTTACCCGAGCGGCACGACGCTCCCGAGCAGAATCCGCACGAGCGTCGCCTGGCGCGTGACGCCCGTCTTCGAGAAAATCGCGCGCAGATGGGTGCGCGCCGTGTTCTTGCTGATCCCCGATTCCTCCGCAGCCTCTTCGAGCGTCAGCCCGTTCGTCAGCAGCAGCGCGAGCGACGTCTCGGCGGGCGTCAGGTCGAACAGCTTGCGGATGATTTCCTGCGCGCCCTGCGGCTTGCGGTCGGGATCGCGCAGGAACAGCGTGACGGCCGGCCGCCGCTTGTTGTCCTCCGACCAGTCGGACAGCAGCACCGTGCGTACCAGCAGCCCGAGGCGCGGCTTGTCGAAGCTGCGCGTGATCGGCATCGCCTCGACAGTCGCCGCGGCCGTGCCGTGGTGCCCCATCACCGCATGGCGGATCAGCCGTTTCAGCGTGCGGTTCTCCTGCGCATCGGTTGCCTCGATCGTGCCGCGCGCAATCGTCAGACCGTTGTTCTGCTTGAGGATCTCGTCGGCCACGCTGTTCAGGTCGATGATCGTGCCGTTCTCGTCGAGCGTAATCGTGCCGATCTGCATCCGGTTGATCGCATTCGCATAGATCGAGCGTTCGACCTCGGCCGTGTCGAGCCGCGAATGCAGTTCCACCGCGCGTTTCAGGTGCGGCAGCAGCAGCGCGCAGATCGCCTTGTCGCGCGCGGAGAACTGTTTCGACGCATGGTTGCGGCACACGCGGAAGCGGCACTCGACGCCCGACGCCGTGCGCAGGTCGGCGCCGAGGATATAGCGCACGTCCTGCGGCTTCAGGAACTGCTTGTACAGCTCGCTCGACAGCCAGCCCGTGTCGCCGAACACGTCGTCGACCGTGACCACGCGATCGGCCGGCAGGCCGACGAACGGGTCGAGCGAATAGTAGTAGTTGTTGTACGACGCCTCGCCGTCGCCCGGCACCACCGGGCCGAATTCCGACGCGTGCACGGACAGCGGCGCGCGGCGGTCGCTCGCGGCCGCGCGCAGGATCAGCGTCACGTAGTTCGCCTGCAGCCAGCGGCGGACCAGTTCGAGCGCGCCGGCCCACGGTGGCGTCTCCAGCGGCCCCTGGTAGATGCGCGCCATCAGTTCGCTGAAATCCGCGACGCCGATGTCGGCCTCGTCACTGGTTGCCTGGCTCTCTTGCGGAGCCCATCTCGTCTCCATCAGCACGCTCCATCCTCCATACGACATGTTTCCGGCGCGACCCACCCGCGCCGCCATGATTAAGACGCGTCTAAATTCCGGCGTCATCGGGAGATTCACTGAATGGTGAGAATTGGCCATCCGGGCGAACGAACCATCGTCCGATCGGATGATGTGGCGCCCTGCCCGCTGCGCTGGAATGCCCGTCAGGCCGTGCCGGCAAGCGTCCGGCGCGGACTCAGGGAAAACCGCGACACGGGTTTACCTGATTCAAAACGCATCCGATTCAGACAGGAGTCCCCATGCCGCTCGACCCACAGGCGCAGGCGCTGCTCGCCGCGTTCGCCCAGGCACCCGCGATCGATTTCGCACAGCTCACCGTTCCCGCGTATCGCGCGAGTCTTGCCGCCGGCGGCGCGTTTGCCCCGGGCGATGCCGTCGCCGCCGAAGAGGACTGGCGGATTCCCCTGTCGGGCCGTCAGTTGTCCGCACGGCTGTATCGGCCCGCCGCCGACGGGCCGTTGCCGCTGACCGTGTTCTTCCACGGCGGCGGCTTCGTGTCGTGCGGGATCGATACGCACGCGAACTTGTGCCGCAGCCTCGCAACCCGGGTGCGCACGCTCGTGCTGTCGGTCGACTACCGGCTTGCGCCCGAGGCGCGCTTCCCGGCGGCCGCGCACGACGCATGCGACGCGGTGCGCTGGGCCGCCGCCAGTGCGCGCGATCTCGGCGCGCGCGCCGGGGCGATCGCCGTGGCCGGCGACAGCGCCGGCGGCAATCTCGCGGCCGTCGCCGCGCTGCAGTTGCGCGGCTCGGGCATCGCGATCGCACACCAGTTGCTGCTGTATCCGGTTGTCGATTGCGCGACCGAGAATCCGTCGTACGAAACGCTCGGCAACGGCTATTTCCTGACGGCGGACGCGATGCGCTGGTTCAAGCAGCACTATTTCGACGACGGCGCCGATCGCGCGTCGCCGCTCGCGAGCCCGCTTGCCGCGCCGGACGTCGCAGGCGTGGCGCCGGCGACGATCATCAGCGCCGAATTCGATCCGCTGCGCGACGAGGCCGAAGCCTATGCGCTGCGTCTCGCGCAGGCCGGCACACCGGTGACGCTCGTGCGCTGGCCGGGCCAGCTTCATGGTTTCGCGAGCATGCTCGGCGCGATCGATGCAGCCGACCGCGTGCTGACCTTCGGCGCCGACGCGCTGCGCCGCGCGTTCGATGTGACGGAGGCGCCATGACGCTCGCCGGCACGCTGGAGATCGTCGACGAACTGCGGGCGGGTCGAATGGTCCTGCTCGTCGACGAAGAGGATCGCGAGAACGAAGGCGATCTCGTGATCGCGGCCGATCACGTGACGCCCGACGCGATCAATTTCATGGCGCGCTTCGGGCGCGGGCTGATCTGCCTCACGCTGACCGCCGAGCGCTGCGAGCAGTTGAAGCTGCCGCCGATGGCCGATCACAACGGCACGCCGTTCGGCACCGCGTTCACCGTCAGCATCGAGGCGGCCGAAGGCGTGACGACCGGCATTTCGGCGGCCGATCGCGCACACACGATCCGTGCGGCGGTGCGGGCCGGCGCCCGCCCGGACGACCTCGTGCAGCCCGGCCACGTGTTCCCGATCGCCTCGCGCCCGGGCGGCGTGCTCGTCCGGGCGGGGCACACCGAGGCCGGCTGCGATCTCGCCGCGCTCGCGGGGCTCACGCCGGCCTCGGTGATCTGCGAGGTGATGAACGACGACGGCACGATGGCGCGGCTGCCCGAGCTGAAGGCGTTCGCCGCGCATCACGGGCTGAAGATCGGCACGATCGCCGACCTGATCCATTACCGACGTGAACACGAATCACTCGTCGAACGCGTCGGCGAGCGGCCGCTGCATACGCCCTGGGGGCGTTTCCGCGCGATCGAGTATCGCGACACCGTGCACGGCGCGCCGCATCTCGCGCTCGTGCGCGGCGAGCCCGATCCGTCGACGCCGGTGCTGACGCGCGTGCACGAATGCCATTCGCTGCTCGACCTGCTCGATGCGGAGCCGTCCGCGCATTCGTGGCCGCTGCACGCCGCGCTGCAACGAATCGACGCGGCCGGCTGCGGCGTGGCGGTGCTGCTCGACTGCGACATGCGTGGCGACGCGATGCGGGTGCCGACCGGCCATGCGCGCCGCGACGGACGCGTGACGGGGATCGGCTCGCAGATCCTGCGCGAGCTCGGCGTGCGGCGGCTGAACGTGCTGTCGAGCCCGTTCCGGCTGCCGGCGCTGTCGGGGCACGACCTGGAAATCATGGCGTTCATTCCGCTCGGCGACGACGATCCGGAAAGCGCGCGGGGGGCGCACGCGAGCCCGCTGCGGGCGGCGTGAGGCGTTGACGCGGGATGGCGGGTCGGCTTTACGCCTGACAGGCTATCGCTTGTTTTTGGCGGATACGGTCTTTGGTTTGTATTTTGACAACGCATCCCGCTCGTCCGGCGTCACGCAGCAATCCTGCTCCCCCGTCGGAGCCAACATCGAGCGGCTCTTCAAGGTGCCGAGCACGGCTCGGCGCGCATAGGGCGACGCGATCCAGCCGCGCCACTGGATCGCGCAGGGCCGGCGTGCCGGCCGGACCGAAGACGACGTGCATGCCGCGATGGCGGGCGTCGTGGCTCGCACGGCACCCGCGATTGTCGAAGCGGCCGCGCAGATCCCGGCGGATTTTCCGGCGGGCGCGGCGAACGCGATCTTCGACGGCATGCGTCGGCAGAGCCTCACGCCAGGCGCGACCGGGTAGTCCCGGTCGTCGCTCGCGGCGACACGCTACTCACCGGCGGCGAAGCGCCGGCAATGCTCCAGATACCCCGCTTCGTGGCTGCTCACGAGCTGGACGATGCTGTTCCACAGCCACATGGGTGCATCGATCGTCTTCGCACGGTTGCGGCCGAGTTCGGTGCGCCACGCCGTGCGTGTCGGCTTGTCCATCTGGCGCGCGTGGGCGGCGCCGACCACCGCACCGAGATAGCGCGCGACGTCACGCGCATCGTCCTCGGCGAGCAGATCGATGTCGAGCTTCAGGTCCTGTGGCAACAGTTCCCGGATCACGACCGCGCGATCGAGCAGGCGCGCGGCCCGCATCCGCTCACCGAGGGCAGGCGACAGATGCCGCGCGCCTTCCACGACGCGCTCGGCGTTGTCGCGCGGCATCGCGGCCGTTTCGTCGCGCGGTGCCGCGGCCGTCACGCCCTCCTTGATGTCCATCAGACACAGGTCGTCGCCGTCGGTCACGTCGCCGTCGATGTCGAGCAGCACCGCGTAGCGCAGCCGTCCCAGCGAACTGCAGCCTTTCACCCAGTACGCCGCGTCGAGCACGTCGACCTTGCCCCCGTCGTTGCGGCCCTTGAGGCTCGTGGCGAGCGTCGCGATCGCATCGTCGCCGAACAGCTTGCCGATCGCACGGGATTCCTTCGCACTCAGCGGCCAGAAGCGGCGCCCAAGCGGAATCGTCGGCGCGAGCCCTTCGATCCGTTCGACAGCAAGTTGCCGCCACGAGCGGCGCATGGCCTGCTTCATCACGAGGTGCACCGGTTCGGGACGTTCGGGCAGCTTCGCGTGTCGGCTGCCGAATGCCGACGCATAACCGGCCGTCATCGCCTCCATCATGTGCACGATCGTCAGGCCCGCCAGTGCGGACCCGCGCGCGGCCGTCGCAAGCGAAAGCCCGAGGCGGATCAGGTCGTGAACGGGATTGCCGACGACCGTCTGGTCGAGATCCCGGATTTGCACATCGACCTTCCCATCGCTGTTCGCGACCGGGCCGAGGTTGCCGGTATGGCAGTCGCCGCAGATCCAGATCGACGGCCCGTGCGGCAGTGCGCTGCCGTTGGTTTCGACGAGCCATTCGTAGAACCGTGCCGTATTGCCGCGCACGTACGCGTGAGGTGAACGTGCCATCTTCCGGCGGCGCTGCTCGGTCAGGATCGCCTGGCGCCCGGCGGGTTTCGGCATGCGCTTCTGCTTCGGCTGTGACTGGCTGGTCATGCGGTTCTCCGGATGGTCCTGACGTGTGCGGCATGCCGCTTCGTCACGATGCCATTGATCGATGCATTTCTGCAAACCGGCAGCCTCGCCGATATCCGAACGCCACGGGCGGCCGTCTCATGCTTCATTCGGCCGGATCGGGCCATCCACCCGGACGATGCGCGCCGGTGCGGGGTGCGCACAATGATCGTCGAGCCCATTCCCGACGTCCGACCGACATGGAACCCACCGAACTGTCACCCGCGTTCAGCCCGCTGCAGATCGGCCCGCTGACGCTGCGCAACCGCCTGATCAAGTCCGCCACCAACGAAGGCATGACGCCGAACGGCGTGCCGTCGCGTGCGCTCGTGCGTTTTCACGAACGCATCGCCGAAGGCGGCGCCGCGCTGACGACCGTCGCGTACTGCTCGATCAGCGACGACGGCCGCACGTTCGTCGACCAGGCGCGGCTCGACGTGCCGACGGTCCGCCAGTTCCGCGCGCTGACCGACGCCGTCCATCGCCACGGCGCCGCCGCATCCGCGCAGATCACGCACGGCGGCTGCTTCACGTTCCTGCCGCAGCTGGCGACCAAACGGCCACTGAGTGCGTCGGGTGGCTTCAACAAGGTCGGCGTGATGAGCGGCCGCTTTCTGAAGCAGGCAATGACGCGCGACCAGATGTCGGCGGTCGCCGACGAATTCGCGCAGGCCGCACGCCATGCGCGCGACGCAGGCTTCGATGCAGTCGAGATCCACATGGGGCACGGCTATCTGCTCAGCCAGTTCCTGTCGCCGCTGTACAACCGCCGCCGCGATGCGTATGGCGGCGACGCGGCGCGGCGTGCCGCGTTCCCGGCCGAGGTGCTGCGCCGCGTGCTCGATGCGGTGGGCCGCGACCTCGCCGTCGTCTGCAAGATCGGCGTGACCGAAGGCGTGCGCGGCGGCGGAACGGCCGACGATGCCTGCGAAATCGCGCGGCGGCTCGAAGCCGAAGGCGCGCACCTGCTCGTGCTCAGCGGCGGGATGAACGTCGAATCGGTCTGGCAGCTGTTCGGCAGCCCGTTGCCCGGCGACGCGCGCGCGAATGCAGACAACGCGATCGTGCGTACCGCGATGGCGCTGCAGAAGCTCACCGAGCCGAAGATGGGCGCGTTTCGCGAGATGTATTTCCTCGAGCACTCGAAGAAGGTGCGCGCGGCCGTCAGGATGCCGCTCGCCTACCTTGGCGGCGTACGTTCGCGCGGGAACGTCGAGCGGGCGATGCGCGAAGGGTTCGACGCGGTGGCGCTCGCACGCGCGCTCGTGTTCGAGCCCGATTTCGTCAACGGGCTGCGCGACGGCCGGCTCGCGCAGTCGGGCTGCACGTCGTGCAACCGCTGCGTCGTGTCGATGTACACGCCGGGCGGCACCGCATGCGTGCTGCACGAGCCGAACGACCCCGCGCCGAACCGCGTGCCGGCCGCCGGCGCCTGACGCTTGACGTGTAACGCGTGACGCCCGAGGTCTGATGTCCGATGCGGGCGCCGCGGCCGCTCAGCCGGCGTCGCGTGCGCGGGCGAGCGCCGCGAGATTCCCTTCCCCGAACCCGTGGTGCCCCTTGCGCTGCACGATTTCGAAGAAGATCTCGCCGGGCCGGCGCTTGACGAAGGTCTGGAAGAACAGGCGCGGCGCGCCGTCGCTGCCGATCTCGCCGTCGACCAGCACCGCGCGGCGGCGCAGCGCGTCGAGATCGACGCCGTGCCCCGGCAGCCGTGCGTCGACGTCGTCGTAATAGCGGGCCGGCGGCTCGACGAATTCGACGCCGTTCGCACGCAGCGCATCGACACAGGACAGGATGTCGTCGGTGGCCAGCGCGACGTGCTGCACGCCCTCACCGGGGTGGTCGGGCAGGTACGCATGCATCAGCTCGGTGCGCCGCGTACCTTCCTCGTAGACCGGAATCCGCACCGCGCCGCACGGCGACACCATCACGCGCGATTCCTCCGACACATGCCAGTGCGCGTCGATTTCGTGGATCTCGCGAAAATGCAGCAGGTCGTGGTAGAAATCCAGCCACTCCTGCATGCGCCCCGCGCCGACGGTCTGCGTGAAATGATCGACCTGCTGCAGCCCGACGCCCACGCAGTCGAGGTCGGTATGCGCGGTCGCGATGTCGATCGGCCGGAAGTCGATGTCGAAGATCGAAATATCGCCGACGCCGCCACGCTGGCCGTCACGCCCGCGCCAGCGGTCGACGAAATAGAGGTGCGAATCGCCGATGCCCTGGATCGCCGGAATCTTCAGCTCGCCGACGCCGACCTTCTCGCCCTCGAACGCCCACGCGCCGAGCTCGATCGCCCGCTCGAACGCGCGCCGGGCGCTGGCCACGCGCAGCCCGATCGCGCAGACGCCCATTCCATATTCCTCCGCGTAGCGCGCGGCGAACGAATCGGGCTCGGCGTTGATCAGGAAGTGCATCTGCCCTTGCCGGTAGAGCGTGACGTTCTTGCTGACGTGCCGCGCAATCGCCTTGAACCCGAGCTGCTCGAAGCGCTGCGCGAGCGCTTCCGGCACGGGCGCCGCGAATTCGACGAACTCGAGGCCGGCCATCCCGAGCGGATTGGCAGCCGGATCGGCAACGGGCGGCGTATCGCTGGACAGGGGGTGGGAATTGCCGGGCATTCCAGTCTCCGGGGGCATGCGGTCGATGGGGATGGCGCTCGTTGCGTGCGGCATGCGCGGCCGGGGTGGCTGCCGCGCATCCGCCCCGAACGGGCGGGTTTTCAATGCTGCCAATTTTAACCAGTTCGTTCACGGCGGCACACCCTGGCCAAACGGGATATCGTCACGCCGCCTAGTGCAAACCCGGAAAGCGTTCGATAATCGCACGGATTTGAACGATAATCGCGCACTCTGTCCGATTGGCCAATTGCCGCCATGCGGCGCGCGCCCTATTCTCCGTTCACTCATCGACTTCAATGCAGCATCGGACGCGGCGCCGCCACGATTCCACGATGCGCCGTGCCAGGAGACATCGCCATGACCCCAACCTTCGACACCCTCGACGCCGCCGCCAGCGCCCGCATGCGCAGCCAGGCCCGCAAGGCCGCGATCGGTAGCTTCGTCGGCGCCGTCGTCGACTGGTACGACTTCCTGCTGTACGGGATCGTCGCCGCGCTGGTATTCAATTCCGAGTTCTTCCCGAAAGTCAGCCCGACGATGGGCACGCTCGCGGCGTTCGCGACCTTCGGCGTCGGCTTCCTGTTCCGGCCGCTCGGCGGCGTCGTGTTCGGCCACTACGGCGACCGGCTCGGCCGCAAGCGGATGCTGGTGCTGACCGTGATGCTGATGGGGCTGTCGACGGTCGCGATCGGCCTGCTGCCGACATTCTCGACGATCGGCTGGTGGGCGCCCGTGCTGCTGGTGCTGATGCGCGCGATCCAGGGTTTCGCGGTCGGCGGCGAATGGGGCGGCGCGGCGCTGATGGCCGTCGAAAGCGCGCCGAAGCAGAAGAAGGCGTTCTACAGCAGCGGCGTGCAGGTCGGCTACGGCGTCGGCCTCGTGCTGGCCACGGGCATCGTGTCGATCCTGAGCCACACGCTCGGCGAGGCCGCATTCAAGTCGTGGGGCTGGCGCCTGCCGTTCGTGTTCAGCATCGTGCTCGTGCTGATCGGGCTGTGGGTGCGCAAGAACATGGACGAATCGCAGGAGTTCGTCGAGAAGGTCGAACACGGCAACCGCAAGCTGCGCCTGCCGGTGCTGGAAGCGCTCACGCGCCATCCGAAGGCGTTCCTGCTGATCATCGCGCTGCGCCTCGCCGAACTGTTCACGATGTATATCGTCACCGCGTTCGCGCTCAGCTATTCGACGACGAACCTCGGCATGTCGCGCGACCTGTTCCTGAACATCGGCCTGCTGGTGGGCGCGGTGAGCTGCGTGACGATCCCGTGTTTCGCGTGGCTGGCCGACCGCTACGGCCTGCGCCGCATCTACCTGATCGGCGCGCTGATCGGCCTGGCGTCCGCGATCCCGTTCTTCGTCGCGCTGGAAGCGCGGTCGATCGCGTGGATCGTCATCTTCTCGATCCTGCTCGCGAACGCCGCGCACGACATGGTCGTGAGCGTCCAGCAGCCGCTGTTCACCGAGCTGTTCGGCGCCGAATACCGCTATAGCGGCGCGGGCGTCGGCTACCAGTTCGCGAGCGTGGTCGGCGGCGGGTTCACGCCGTTCATTGCGGTCGGCCTCGTCAGCGTGGCCGGCGGCTCGTGGCACCTCGTCGCCGGTTATCTCGCGGTGGGCTGCCTGATCTCGCTGGTGGTCGCCGCGCGGATGCGGGCGGCGCAGTAACACCCTGGCCCGATGGCCGGCCGCGACCTGTGGCCGGCCATCACGCATGGCTCGGCGCCAACCGGCAACGACCCCGCTGCTTCGCGTGCATGGCGTCAAACACTGTCAGTTACACGCGTCGATTCCCCTTTTCCCCGCTGAACATGCCACGCCGCCCGCCGACCAATGGCATCATATGGGCCTACGTCAGTCACCGATACGCCCCCATATCATGTCGAATCTCATCGTCCACGGCGGCACTCCGCTGCGCGGGGACATCAAGCCGTCCGCGAACAAGAACGCCGTCCTGCCGATCCTGTGCGCCACCCTGTTGACCGATCAGCCGCTGCGCCTCATCGGCGTGCCGGACATCACCGACGTGCGCAAGATCCTCGACATCTTCCGCACGCTCGGCAGCGACGTGTCGGTCGACTTCACGACGGGCCTGCTCGAACTCCATCATCGCAACACGAAATTCGATCCGGCCGTCCACCGGCTGCCGGAAGCGATGCGCTCGTCGATCATGCTGATCCCGCCGCTGCTCGCGCGCTTCGGCGTCGCGCGCCTCGAGAACGACGTGAAGGGCTGCACGCTCGGCGTGCGCGAGATCGATCCGCACGTTGAGGTGTTCGAGCGCTTCGGCGCGCACATCGAGCGCACGCCCGATTCGCTGATCGTCCGCACCGACGGCCCGCTGACGGCCAACGACCACTGGCTCGACTACGCGTCGGTCACGACCACCGAGAACTTCGCGCTGTGCGCGACGGCCGCGAACGGCACGTCGACGCTGATGAATGCGGCGTCCGAGCCGCACGTGCAGGAGTTCTGTCAGTTCCTCGCGATGATCGGCGTCGCGATCGAGGGCCTCGGCACGTCGCGGCTGTGCGTGACGGGCGGCCGCAAGCTCGGCGGCGGCGAGTTCCGCTTCGCCGAGGATTTCCACGAGATCGCGACGTTCCTCGCGCTCGGTGCGATCACCGGCGGCGACATCACGGTGCGCAACTCGTCGCCCGAACATTTCCCGCTGATCGACCGCACGTTCGCGAAGTTCGGCGTCAACGTCACGCATCGCGACGGCTGGTCGCGCGCGGAACGTGACGGCCCGCTGCGCGTGCGCCGGCCGTTCACGCAGAACATCCTCACCAAGGTCGAAGCCGCGCCGTGGCCGTACCTGCCGGTCGACCTGCTGCCGATCTTCATCGCACTCGGCGTGCGTGCGGAAGGCAGCGCGATGTTCTGGAACAAGGTGTACGACGGCGCACTCGGCTGGTCCGGCGAGCTGTCGAAGTTCGGCGCGCACGTGCTGCTGTCCGATCCGCACCGGCTGATCACGTTCGGCGGGCTGCAACTGACGCCGGCGCGCGTCGAGAGTCCGTACATCATCCGCGTCGCGATTGCGCTGCTGATGGTGGCCGCGAGCATCGAAGGCCGCTCGGAAATCATGAACGCGCTGCCGATCCGCCGTGCTCACCCGCACTTCGTCGAGAACCTGCGCTCGGTCGGCGCGAACGTCGAGTGGACGAGCGGCGAGTAAAGCCCTGACGGTACGGCGCACGCGCTGCGAACAGCCGTACCACCCTCCACACCCGGTCGGCGCCTGCGCCGGCCGCGCCTTCCCGCGTTACTCGCCTCCCCCGCAATCGACATCGCCGCCGCCCATGTGGTCGAACCCGTAGAGCATCACGGCCGTCGTGCCGCGCACGGGGTTGCTCGGGCGTTTCGCCAGGCTTTCATCGAGTGGAGACGATGGATACTGGATACTCGTGTCCATCAGGTTGCCCGGCTCCGAGCGCAACTCCGCTTCGGTCAGCTTGCTCCCTTCCGCGCGCGGCAGCCCGAACGCCTTGCGCACGTCCGCTTCGTTCCACGTCCCCTTCAGCGTGACGGTGACCATCTGCAGCCTGCCTTGCTCCCAGTCGAGATCGACCTTCGTCGCGAGCGGATGCACGCTGGCCGCGAGCCGGTCGGGGAACGCCGGGCCCTCGTAGTACGCCTTCGTGTTCTTGCACGCGTCGCCGGTGTTCCGGTACTTCTTCAGCGCGCAATTGAAGCGCTTGTCACGGTAGCCGAAGGTCGTTTCGACGTAGCAGCCGAATTTCGGCGACGTCATGCGCGGCCACGCACGCACGTCGACGGCCGGCTTCGGGAGCGGCGTCCCGGACGAAGGATTCGCCGCGGCAAGCAGCGGCACGGCCGCGACGAGCACGGCCAATACGGATTCGCGAATTTTCATTGTTCTGTTCCAGTCGAGGCGGCGATTCTAGCGCGGCTTCGCGAGCGTATTCGAGCCTGAGATGGCGCGGAACAGCGGCAAGGCCTGCGGCATGTCTTCCACACAGGTTGCGCACGTCCGGCTGACCCGGTAGTTCTGCCTGTTGCCGATTGTCGTCGACGGTCATGTTCCGGGTTCGGGGCGCGCATCCGCCGTCGAATCATTCGCGCGCTAATCGAGCGTCGCGGCAGATCCGATCTGCGCGATAATCGCCCATCCACGCGCGATTACCGCGCACCCAGGCACCCGCTCCCGACGATGAAAAAGCCCGAACTCGACCGACGCGACTGGATTGCCGGCCTGGAAAAAGGCCTGGCGATCCTCGAGGCGTTCGACAGTCAGCATGCGCGCATGACGCCCACCCAGGCCGCCGCGCGCACCGGCCTCACGCGTACGGCCGCGCGGCGCTACCTGCTGACGCTCGAATCGCTCGGCTACGTGTACACCGACGGCAAGCTGTACGGCCTCACGCCGCGCGTGCTGCGGGTCGGCTGGTCGTACTTCGATTCGGCCCGCCTGCCACGCACGGTCCAGCCCTATCTGCAGCAATTGAGCGCGTCGCTGAACGAGTCGGCGTACGTGAGCGTGCTCGACGGCTGGGAACTCGTGTTCATCGCGCGCAACGGCGTGTCGCGGGTGATGACGACCGGCTTCGTGCTCGGCGCGCGCGTGCCGGCGCCGCTGACGTCGCCCGGCGTCGTGCTGCTCGCCCATCATCCGGATCGCGAAGCCGTGCGCGCGTGGCTCGACGACACCGAACTGCCGCCGTTCACGCCGCACACGATCACCAACAAGGCGCGCCTGCTCGAACAGGTCGACCAGGCACGCGACGCCGGTTTCGCGGCGATCGAGCAGCAATTGCAGGTCGGCGTGCGCGGGATCGCGGTGCCGCTGAAGAATCGTCACGGTGAAGTGGTCGCCGCGCTGAGCACGAACATGCCGATCGGCGCGGAGACGGCCGACGCGGCCGTGCGGCGCGTCCTGCCGCACCTGCAGGAAGCCGCGCTCGCGATGCTGAATGTGCTGTAGCGGCAGCGCCCACCCAGGCCGCGTCCGCGGCCGCCCGATCTCGCAACGCGAAGGATGGCACCCACTTGCCGGAATCGGCGGTCTGCCGGAAGCGCTTCTTCCGTCTCACCCGATCCGCCACCACCGCGGCAGCAGGTCGCGCACTTCGCGCCGCCGGTAGCGATCGTCGATCAGGTGCACGACGCCTTCGTCATGCTCGGTGCGGATCACCCGCCCGGCCGCCTGCACGACCTTCTGCAAGCCCGGGTACAGGTACATGTAGTCGTAGCCGTTGCCGAAGCGCGCGTCCATCGCGCGCCGCATCTGCTCGTTGATGTCGTTGACCTGCGGCAACCCGAGCGTCGCGATGAACGCGCCGATCAGCCGCTCGCCGACCAGGTCCACGCCTTCCGAGAACGCGCCGCCCAGCACCGCGAAGCCGACGCCGCGCCCGCCCGCGTCGAAGCGCGCGAGAAACGCGTCGCGCTCGCTTTCCGCCATGCCGGGCG
The DNA here is from genome assembly GCF_002223135.1 of Burkholderia sp. AU33423. Classification (NCBI taxonomy): domain Bacteria; kingdom Pseudomonadati; phylum Pseudomonadota; class Betaproteobacteria; order Burkholderiales; family Burkholderiaceae; genus Burkholderia; species Burkholderia sp. AU33423. The sequence continues at coordinate 1,609,812 of NZ_NKFH01000007.1, read as the reverse complement.
CCTGCGCCCAGACGGGCACGTCCGGATGCCGCGTCTGCATCAGCGCGACCACGCGCCCCAGGTAGTCGAAGCTGCTCAGGAAGCCGAGGTAGTTGCCGGGCCGCGTCGCGTATTGCGCGGCGATCAGGTCGGCGATCGGTTCGAGCGAACGGTCGCGATCGCGCCAGCGCGTCGACACGTGGCTCGCGACGCGCACCGTCAATTGCTCGGCGCGGAACGGCCCGTCGACGTCGAGCCAGCCCGTGTCGCCAGGCAACCCGAGCGTGTCGCGATAGAAATGAAACGGGCTCAGCGTGCCCGAGAACAGCACGGTCGCGCACGCGGCTTCGTAGCGCGGCGCAAGAAAGCCGGCCGGAATCACGTTGCGCACGCACAGCGTCGACTGGGCGCGGCGCCGGCGGCCGGCCGACGCCACGCCGTCCAGCGCCGGCTGGCGCGGCATCGGTTCGCCGTGCAGCGTCGCATCGAAGATCGACGCGCTGTCGAACGCCTCGGCCAGCACGCCGAACTGGATCGCCTCGAAATGAAACCGCAGCAGTGCGTCGCCGTTCGCGCGCGGCGCGTCGGTCAGGTGTTCGCCGATCGCCGCGACGAGGTTCTGCACGGCCGACACGATCGGGCCCGGTATCTCCGGATAGGCGGCATAGCGTTCGGCCTGCGCGCGACTGACCGTGCCCCAGGCGCGGGCGAGCCGGTCGAACGCCTTGCGCAGCGCCGCGGGCGCGGCCTCGCGGGCCGCCGCGAATGCGAACGGATCGAGCGACGCGCTGTACATCTTGCGCGCACGATCGAGCAGGTTGTGCGCTTCGTCGACGAGCACGCCGACCCGCCACTGGTTCTGCTGCGCGAGCGTGTGCAGCATCGCGCTGCCGTCGTAGTAGTAGTTGTAGTCGCCGATCACCATGTCTGACCAGCGCGCGAGTTCTTGCGACAGGTAGTACGGGCAGACGTCGTGCGCAAGCGCGGCCGCGCGCACCGTGTCGCGGTCGAGCAGCCCGGCCTCGATGGCCGCATCGCGCGCGGCCGGCAGCCGGTCGTAGAAGCCTTTCGCGAGCGGACACGATTCGCCGTGGCATGCGCTGTCCGGATGCTCGCACGCCTTGTCGCGCGCGACGAGTTCCAGCACGCGCAGCGGCAGCGCCGGCGTGCCGGCGCCGAGCGTCGTCGCCGCTTCGAGCGCGAGCGCGCGGCCGGGCGTCTTCGCGGTCAGGAAGTACACATGGTCGAGCTCGCCCTCGCCGCAGGCCTTCAGCAGCGGAAACACGGTGCCGAGCGTCTTGCCGATGCCGGTCGGCGCCTGCGCCATTAGGCAACGCTCGTCGCGTGCCGCGCGATAGACGGCCACCGCCAGCTCGCGCTGGCCGCTGCGGAACTGGCCGTGCGGAAACGCCAGCGCACGCAGCGCCGCATCGCGCGCCGCGCGATGGGTCGTCTCGCGCTCGGCCCAGCCGACGAAACACGCGCACTGCTCGGCGAAGAACGTCGCGAGCTCCGCCGCCCCCAGCGTTTGCGTCAGCACCGTCTCGCGCTCGGACACGATGTCGAAATAGACGAGCGCGACGTCGATTTCCTGGAGGCCACGCGCGTCGCACATCAGGTGCGCGTAGACCTTCGCCTGCGCCCAGTGCAGCGCGCGGTGGTTGGCCGGCATCGCATCGAGGCTGCCGCGATAGGTCTTGATTTCCTCCAGGCGGTTCGCTACCGGATCGTAGCCGTCCGCACGGCCGCGCACGGTGAGCGTGCCCCAGGTGCCCGTCAGCGCGATCTCGGTTTCGTAGCGGGCGCCGCGGTTCGACGTGACCGCACCGTGGCCGGCGATGCCTTCGAGCGCGGTCGGCGCGGGCGTGAAGCGCAGGTCGAGGTCGCCGCGTCGCGCTGTGAACTCGCACATCGCCCGCACCGCGACGACGTAGCTCATGCGGACAGTCCCGCCGCTTCGGCGTACGCGACGCCCTCACCGGCCCACTCGACATCGATTACGCGCACCGGGATGCCGTGCGCGACGCAGTACGCGAGCCAGCGCGTCTGGTTGTCCTGCAGGCGGTCGCCGGGGCCTTTCACCTCGATCAGCTCGTAGCGGCGCTCGCCGGGCCAGAAGCGGACGAGATCGGGCAACCCCGAGCGGTTGCTGCGGATATCCGCGAGCAGGCGCGTGAACCACAGCCGCAGGTGCTCGGGCGGCAGGCACGCGAGCGCCTCGTCGAGCAACGCGTCCGTCAGCACGCCCCAAAACACGAACGGCGATTGCAGCCCCGCCTTCGTCGCGAAATGCCGGCGGATCGTGTCGCGATACGCACCCGAATCGAGTTGCGCGAAGCACGCAGCGAACGCGTCCGTCCGGCGCGCGGCGAAATCGGGTGCGTGCAGATCGGCCGGGCCGCGCTGGAACGGATGGAAGAACGCACCGGGCACCGCGGCGAACACGGGCTCCCAGCACAGCAGTCCGAACAGCGAATTGATCAGCGTGTTTTCGACGTAATGGACCGGCGAAGCCGGCTGCGCAAGATGGTCGCGCACCGCGAATTCGACGCTGACGAATGCATCGGGACGGGCGATCACGAGCGTCTCGCGCGGCACGTCCGCCGCCACGGCAGCACGTGCGACGCGCTGGCCGAGCCGGCGCTGCAGGCGCGGCAGCATGCGCTCGACACGCTGGCGCTCCTCGTCGCTCTCGAAGCCGCCGCGCGCATCGAGCGCCAGCGCGAGTGCATCGTCGTCACGCCCGCAGCGTTCGAGCACGCGGATGCGCCGATGGCGGCTGCCGGGCCATGCGCTGCGCGCATACGCGTCGAGCGCGCCGTCCCAGTCGGCCCGGCGCTCACACGTCTGCCCGAGCGCGAACAGCAGCTTCGCGCGACGCGTCGCGAGCCACGGCTGCGCGCAGCCGACCGCGTCGATGGCGCGCATCAGGTCGTCGAACGGCAAATCGTCGGGCCACGCGTCGAGCGCGTCGCGACACGTCTGCAGCGCGAGATACGCGTCGACGTCGCCGCGCTGCTGGAACGCACGCGACGACGGCGCGATCGGCACGCTTTCGTACTGGAACACGCCGAGATCGGCGAGCACGAACTCGCTCCAGTCCTGATGGAGATTGCCGAAGAACATCAGGCGCAGCCGGTCGCACAGCGCGCCGACCGTCACGCGCAGCACGCGGTCGCCGGCCTGTGCGCACCACGTGTCGAGCGGTTGCGCGACGTCGTGCGTGGGTCGCAGCCGCTCGAGCCATTCGGGCTTGCGCTCGCCCGCATGCGCGGCGAGTGCCGGGAAGATGCGCAGCAGATCGGCCTTGGTCGACAGCGCGAACAGTTCGTCGAGCGTCAGCGCCGGCGCCGGATCGACCCAGCCGAGTGGGACGAGCGGCGCGACCGCGTCGAGCGTGCAGCCGATTTCGTCGTAGACGAGCTTGCTGGCGCGGAAGTCGGACCCGTTGCGCATCAGCATCCGTACGAGCAGCGCGCGCGACGCCTGCGGCAGCGTCGCAAACTGGCGGACGAACGCGTGCTCGTGCTCGTCGAACAGGTCGTCGTAACGCGCGCTGAGCCAGGCCAGCGCGCGTTCGAAATTGGTCAGGTAGTAAAACGCCGGGGGCGTCGGCGATGCAGGCGTCACGGGGATCGATCACTGTACATTTGTACAGGTCGGAATCATATCAAATGTGACGGCAACTGCCGCACGCCCCGTCGGCGATCGGCTCCCCGGCCCCCACTCAGAACTGGTAATTCACCGACATGTCGAACACGCCGTTGGTCTTCTGCTGCGTGATCGGGCTGTGCGCGGCGCGGCCGACGAGCTGCTCGATCGCGCCGTCGATCGTGACGAACCAGTGCTTGTTCAGGAACCAGGCCATCGTCACGCCCGCGCCGACCGACTTGAACCCGGCCCCCGATGAATAGGCCGGCAGCCCCGAGCGCGCGGCACCGCCCTGGCTCACGCCGAACCAGCTGTTCATGTAGCGCGAATCGGCGAACGACACGGTCGGCCCCGCGAACCAGAAGAAATGCTCGTTGCTGCCCGGCAACGGCATGTACGCGGAGAAATCGCCGACCCAGCCATTCGAGCCGCCGATGCTGCGCCGGATATCCGCGCGCAGCACGAGCGGAAATTCCTTCGAGATCACATAGTCGGCCGCCAGTTTCATCACCGGTGCCGCGTTGATGTTGTCGAGGCCGTTCAGGTGCTGGATGTCGTCGGCCGAGCGTCGCCCGAGGTCGTAACCGACGGACAGGCTCACGCGCCAGTTCGGCCCGCGCAGCACGTTCGCGCCGAGCCCTTCGCCGGTCGACAGGAAGAACAGGTCGCGATAGCGGATATCGACAGTCGGGCCGCCCATCACGCGATAGCGATCGGAGCCCGCATAGCGCGGCTGCAGCGTCATCGCGGCACCCATGCTGATATCCCAGGTGGAGATGTTCGGCTCGTACAGCTTTTGGAGCGGCACGCCGGCCGAGTATTGCCACTCGCCGAGCGGTGAAGGCGTCTGGGCCGACGCGTCGCGGGCGCCGGCCGCGGCGAGCGCCGCGCAGGCCGACACCCCGGAAACGAACCGGCGTGCGCCGGGTGACAGCAAAGGGCGAGCAACAGTCATCAAGGTCCCCGTCGGTTGCGCGAAACGAACCTGAATTAAAGAAGCGCATTGCGCCTCTTCGGCTGCAGCGGCTGGCAGCCTGCGGCGCGAACGTAGCGTGCGCTGAATTACGGACATCCTACGCGACACACGCGCAGACGCAAAGCGCCCGCTGCGCGCGGGCACTTTGCCGTACGCGGGGACCGTCCGGTGAAGCGTGGCGGAATCAGAATCGCTCGACGTGATAGTCGCCGGCCAGCGCGGCCGGGCTGCGCGTCGACATCATCCGCGAGAAGCCGTCGGCGAGCCGCCCGAGCGCGAGCTGCTTCTGGCTCGCATCCCAGTGGGTATAGGTGTCGTACGCGGCATCGTCGAACGACACGGTGACGGCGACCGGGCGGCCGCTGGCGCGAAAACCGATCTGCAGCACGCCGCCCGGCAATTCCTCGATGTGATAGCGCAACGAGCGCGACTCGAAATAGCGGCCCAGCACCTGAGCGATCGCGCGCTTGTCTGGCGATTGCACGTGAATGTCCATGATGGTCCTCCTTTTTTCAGTGTTCGCGCGGACGGTTGTGATGCACCGCCTCCCGGCATCCGTATCGGTGGCGGGTGCGACGGCGGGTCGCCCTGTGGCAGCCCCTCTGGCACCGGCGGATCGACGGGATCGTCGTGCCCGGGCGGCGGCGGGTCCGGGTTGACATCGGGCGTCGTCGGCTCGGGGCGGTGCAGCATGGATGGCGTATTCATGTCTCTCCTGCGCGACGGCGCGCGCATCTCGATGGCGCCGGCATCGCGCGCAAGCGGCGTGCCCGCTCCTGCGCGCCCGGTTGCCCGCTCCGGTCGGTCGCTGCCGTGCGCTCAGTCGTCGTAGGCCGCCATCACCAGCCACATCGTGCGCCCGTCGGCGGCGAGCCGTACCGCGAGCGCGAACCGGTCGGACGGCGTGCATTCCGCGACGAGCGCCCGCTGCGCACGCTCGGGGCCGTCGTAGACGGTTTCGTTCAGTACGCGTAGCTCGTCCTTGCCGTCGAACATGCGCCGCTCGGGCCGATAGACCAGCGACTCGCGCTTCCACGTGTCGAAACGCTCGCGCACGTGGGCGAAATCGCCGCCGCATACGTTCGCGTCGTAACGTATCCTTTCCCTAGGTGCATTCATCACGTTGTCCTCTTGTCCACGCCGACGGCGCAGCGTGGCTGCGCGGCGCCCCGTGCGGTTTCGCCAAAGCGCAAGCGTCGTACCGTCGGCCCGCGCAGGCATGGCGCTTGCGCCCCCATCGATGACAAAGGAGGTTCGACCATGACCGTTCACGCCCCCGGCCGCCACGACGCCGTGTCACCGGCTGCCGGACTGCTCTGGCTCGCCACGTCGCGCCCGCAGTCCAAAGACAAGACGGAGGAACGCATCGACGAGGGACTCGAGGAGACGTTTCCGGCCAGCGACCCGCCCGCCGTTGGCGGTGCGACCCGTATCGATCCTGCCAAGCCGTCCGGCGAGCACGAACGCCGCTCGCCGCACGTCCCTTCACCGCCCCGCGATCACGGCTGACGGCGGCAACCGGCCCGCGCTGCGCGGCGGCGCAGCGGCGTGCCGGAGCAATCCGGAGTTGATGTGATGAAACGCCTTGAACGCAGATGGCATGAAATCAGCGGCGCCGCCGGCGTCGCAGCGCTGGCGGCGATCGAAAGCGCAGTGGTGCTCGCGATCGTCGCGATGACGGGCATCGGTCACTGACGTCCTGCCCTGCCCGCTCGCGGCTGTCGCCGTGGAAGATGTACAAGCGGGCTGGCAAATTTCTCCGTCGCCTGGCCGGCGAAGCCCGGCGCGTGCCGCCCGCGCGCGGCACGCCATCTGCTCCCCGATAGTCTTGCTCACGAAGGAGACGTTCATGTATCGCGTCACCGAGATCATGTCGCGCGACGTCGTGTGCGTCGCGCCGACCGACACGATTCGCCACGCGGCCGAACTGATGCGGCGCTTCGATATCGGCGTGCTGCCCGTTTGCGACGGTTCCGAACTCGTCGCGATCGTGACCGACCGCGACCTCGCAGTGCGCGGACTGTCGCACGGCCATTCGTCCGATACGCCCGTGCAGGCGGTCGCGTCCAAACCCGTGCAGTGGTGCGTCGAGGACGACGGTGTCGGCGATGTCCAGCAGCGGATGGCCGACGTGCAGTTGCATCGGATGCCGGTGCTCGACCGCAACCGGCGGCTGGTCGGCATCGTGTCGCTCGGCGACATCGCGACGCGCGCCGGCGGCCCCGAGCGCGACGAGCTGGCCAATACGCTCGAGGACGTGTCGCTGCCGCGCCGGCGTTGATCGGCGCCCATTGATACCGCGTGGCCCGCCCGGGTGCCGCTTCGACCAGGAGGTGTTCGATGACAACGGACAGACCGTCGCGTGACGACACGCGCATCGTCGGCGGCAACCACCGCACGGCCGGCGGCGGGCCGGGGCCCGACGTGATGGCCGCCCGCACGCTCGAAGGCGATCGCGTCCTGTCGATGGACGGCGACGACATCGGCCAGGTCGCCGACATCATGCTCGACGTGCGCTCCGGCCGGATCGCGTATGCGGTCGTGTCGTCGGGCAGCGCGCCCGGGATCGGCGACAAGCTGCTCGCGGTGCCGTGGAACGTGCTCGCGCTCGACGTCGAGCGCCAGTGCTTCGTGCTGCCCGTCGCCACCGAACGCGTGCGCGAAGCCCCCGGCTTCGACAGGAACCGCTGGCCCGCCATGGCCGACCCGGAGTGGGCCGAGGCGCTGCATGCGTACTACGGCAGTTCGCCGTACTGGCTGATCGAGGAAGGTGAAACGGCGCTCGACGCTCCGCCGCACGAGGCGTCGCCGGGCGGCCCCGACACCCCTGAAAGCGCTGACGGCGGCAAGCGGTAGCGCGATCGCCGCTCAGTGTGCGGCCGCCACCGTCTGCGCGAGTTGCCGGGCGGCGGCCAGGTGCGCCTTGAGCGTCGGCAACGCGTTGGCCGCGAACGCGCGAAGCTGCGGATCGCGGCCGTTCCGCGCTTCTGATTCGTAGAGCCGGATCGCCGCTTCATGCGCGCTCGGGCCCGCCAGCGCGACATAGGCGGTGTCGAACGCATGACCTTCCTTGGTTCGCAACGCGGTCACGGCCGGATCGACGAGCATCCGCGACTGGACCGGTAAGCCCTTGTTCGCGCCAAGCTGCCGCAATTCGCCGGCGATCCGTCCGTGATCGTCGACCATGCGGCGCGCGAACGCCTTCACGTTGGGGTTCGACGAGCGGTCGAGCGCGAGCTGGCTGGCCTGCCGCTCGACCTTGTCGATCATGCCGGCCTTGTCGACGAATTCGACATCGATACCGGTCGGCCGCTGCGTCATGCCGGCCTCGTCGGGCGTCGTGCCGGGGCGGATGACGCCCGGCGCGACCTGGGCCGACGAAGCCGGTACCGCCTGAGCATGGGCGAGTACGGCGATCGATGCGCCGACGGTCGCGGCCAGCACAATCGCCGCCGGTCGATGGATTCGATTCGTTTTCATCCGGACCTCCGTGTGTCGCGACGGAGCGGGCCGGCCGCGCGGGTTGCCGTTGCATCCATCGCGCCTCCTTCCCTCGTCATGACCGGGCGAGCGACCACGCCGGCTGCTACCGGCCACGCCCTTCCCGGTCGTGCGCGGCGCCTGGCGCGACATCGGCGATCACGCTCGCCAGCGTCGGCATGTCCACCGGCTTGCGCAGATACGCGTCGAACCCGGCCGCCATCACGCGGTGCCGGTCGGCGTTGTCGGCGTGGGCCGTGACCGCGACGACGGGCAGATGCCCGCTGCTGCCCGGCAAATGACGGATGCGGTCGAGCAGCCAGAAGCCGTCACCGTCCGGCATGGCGAGATCCGACAGCACGACGTTCGGCGCCTGCCGTTCCACCGCGTCGAGCGCGTCGTGCCCCGACTGCGCGGTCGACACCTGCGCGCCCATCGTTTCGAGGGCCGCGGCGAGGCTCGCGCGCGATGTCGCGTCGTCGTCGACGACGAGCACGCGTTGGCCGCCGAGCGTCACCGGGTCCGGGATGCCCGCCGCGTGCAGCAGGTTTTCGGCCGGATCGTCGACGTCCCAGCCAGCCGGCAGCGTGACCGTGACGGTCGTCCCGCGCCCGGTGCCAGCGCTCGTCGCGACGACATCGCCGCCGTGCAGGTGCACGATGTTGCGCACGATCGACAGGCCGAGCCCGAGGCCGCGCGCCGGCGACGCGAATGCGCGTTCAGGCCGGCTGAACGTCTCGAACAGGTGCGGCAGGTATTCCGGCGCAATGCCCTGCCCCGTATCGGCGACCGACAGCCGCACGCGCTCGCCTGCCCGGGTCAGCGACACGACGATGCGGCCACCCGGCGGCGTGAACTTGATCGCATTCGACAACAGGTTCGACAGGACCTGGCGCACGCGCTCGCGGTCCGCCGGAATCACGCAGGTTGGCATCGCGTATTGGGTCGACAGCGTGAGCCCGGCCGCCTGTGCCGTCGCGTCGAGTTCACGCGTGGCATCGCGGACGACGCGCACGAGATCGACCGGTACGCGCTCGAGGCGCAACCGGCCGGTCGCGAGCGACGACGCATCGAGCAGGTCGGCCACCATGTGCGACAGCGACCGCGCGCTGCGATCGATCGCGTCGACGGCCTGCAGCGCGAGCCCCTGGCCGTCGACGTTGCGCAGCACCTCGACCCAGCCATAGATCACGTTCAGCGGCGTGCGCAGCTCGTGCGACACCGTGGCCAGCAGTTCGTCCTTCAGCCGGTTCGACGTGTCCGCCTGTGCGCGTGCGTCGTGGGCGCCGCGCAGCGAGCGCAGGTTGCGCCGCTCGCCGCGGCGCCGTTCGTGCGCATCGCGCAGCGTCATCGACAGGCCCGTGCAGTTGCCCTGCGCGTCGACCATCGGCGATGCGGCGAAGGTCGCCCGAAAACGGCCGCCGTCGCGTCGCACGCACAGCACGTCGAGCGGACCGACCGGCGCGCGCAGGTTCGCGAACGACGCGGGCAACGGATGGCGCCGCAACCAGCGCGGCGCGATCATCGCGGCGACGTCGCGCCCGGCGGCCTGCGCCGCGTCGATGCCGAAGATCCTTCGCGCGGCCGGATTCCAGCTCGTGATCCGGCGTGCGGCATCGACCCCGACGATCGCGTCGGGCGAAGCGTCGACCACACGGCGCAGCAGGCGGTCGTCAGGTACTGGCGCGCGTGGGGCCGGCGCCGGTTCGCGATGCGGCGCGCGGGCATCGGCGTCGCCGTCGTCATCGGGTTCGCGCAGACGATCGTTCGCGAGCAGCGGCTTTACGGTCATCACGAGCAGGCATTCGACGAAGCTGATCGCGACGAATGTGCCGGCCTGCGTGAGCAGCGTGGAAAGCGGCGCATCGCGCCACCACAGCGTGCCGATCACGGCTACGCTCAACGCGGCCGCGACCAGGCCGCCGCCGAACGACGTCAGCCATGCGGCAGCCGCAACACCTGCATAAAAAGGCAGCGGCGCAAATGGCGCGTGCTCGCCGACGACGCGAACCGCCCACGCCTGCAGCGCGGACGCCAGCCCGACGGCCAGCACGATCCATGCACCCTGCCGTAACAGCTCACGGGTCAGGGTTCTCATTGCATCCTTGCCTCGCGCCGGCTCCGGTCGCACGGCGTCATGCCGCGGGTCGACCATCCGGCCTGCCGTCGAGCGTGCCGGGCGAGCCTGAAAGCATCAGCAAGCGGCATGCCCGACGCGGGGCGCGGATGGCCGCCTGCCCGACTCCCCCTGTCGGGCGTGCCGTGACCGGTCGAGCGTCGGCCGGTGTCGCGCGCCGCATCGACGCACGCCGGGCACGACCGGTTTTTTCATCGAAATTCTGTAAAAAAGCACCGATACGACCCTGGATGGCACAGCAATGCCGCGATGCGCGTCAGGCGTCGATGGCCTGTTTCTTCCGGCCCCGCCGCTTACATTGGAAATATCTATTTTGCGGCACCTTCCTGGCTGTTTCGCTGTCGATGAAAATATTGCAATCAACGGAGCGTGTGGTGCCGATTTTCAAAAGGGCACCGCCAATGCCGATCCATGCCAATGGGAGACACCGCAAACCGGTCGAAGCAACGTGCGGACGACCGCCAGTTGTCCGGCCGGTCCACCGCGATGCGCACGCTGCTCGGCCGCATCGAAAAGATCGCCCCGACCCGCGCCAGCGTGATGATTGCCGGCGAAAGCGGGGTCGGCAAGGATATCGTCGCGCGCCGGCTGCACGATCTCAGTGCCCGGCGGGACGGCCCGTTCGTCCCCGTGAACTGCGGCGCGATTCCGCCCGATATCGCGGAATCGCAATTGTTCGGGCACGAGAAAGGCAGCTTCACCGGTGCCATTGCGCAGCGCGAAGGTTTCTTCGAAGCCGCGCGCGGCGGCACGCTGCTGCTCGACGAGATCGCGGAAATGCCCGCGCCATTGCAGGTGAAGCTGCTGCGGGCGATCGAATCGAACGTGATCGTCCGGGTGGGCGGCACCGAGCCGATTCCGCTCGACGTGCGCATCGTGTCGGCCACGCGCCACAACCCGGCCGAAGCCGTGCGTGACGGCCGGCTGCGCGAGGACCTGTTCTACCGCCTCGCCGCGTTTGCGCTGTACGTACCGCCGCTGCGCCAGCGCGACAGCGACATCGAGACGATCGCGCTGGAATTCGTCGACGCGCTCAACGCGCGGCACCATGCGCACAAGCGGCTGACCGATGCGGCGATCGCCGCGCTGCGCGCGTATTCGTGGCCCGGCAACGTCCGCGAGCTGCACAACACGATCGAGCGCGCGTACATCCTGGCGGACGAAGGCATCGACGTCACGCTGCCGAAGCCGGCGATGCCGCCCGAGCGCCTGTCGGAGAGCACGATGGCGCTGCCGCTCGGCGCGACCTTGCACCATGCGCAGCAGCGCTTCATCGCGGCGACGCTGCGCCACTTCGACGGCAACAAGCCGCGCGCCGCGAAAGCGCTCGGGATCAGCCTGAAAACGCTCTACAACCGGCTCGCGCTGATGCGCGACAACGGCCGCTCCTGAGGGCGCGGCCGACTTTCCCACCAGCCGCGTCAAGCGACCTTGAACCGCCCGACCGTGGTCGCCAGCGCGTTCGCCTGCGACTGCAGCGCGGTCGCGGCGGCAGTCGACTGTTCGACGAGCGCCGCGTTCTGCTGCACCATTTCGTCGAGCTGCGTGACCGCGCGATTCACTTCCTGGATGCCGCGCGTCTGCTCGTTCGCCGCGTGCGTGATCTCGGAGATGATCGTCGTCACGTTCGACACGTTGGACACGATCTCGCGCATCGTGTCGCCCGCCTGACGCACCTGCCCGGACCCGGCCGACACGCTCGCGACCGTCGATTCGACCAGCACCTTCACTTCGCGTGCGGCCTGCGCGCTGCGTTGCGCGAGGCTGCGCACTTCCTGCGCGACGACCGCGAAGCCGCGGCCCTGCTCGCCCGCGCGTGCCGCTTCGACGGCCGCGTTCAGCGCGAGGATGTTGGTCTGGAACGCGATCCCGTCGATCACGCCGATGATGTCGCCGATCCGGCCCGAGGCTTCCTCGATCTTCTCCATCGTCGCGACGACGTCCGACACGACCACGCCGCCGTGCGACGCGATCCGCGACGCGGCCGCCGCGCGTTCGTCGGCCTGGCCGGCGGCGGCTGCCGATTGACCGACCGTCGCCGTGATCTCTTCCATCGATGCGGCCGTTTCCTCGAGGCTCGCCGCCGCCGATTCGGTGCGCGACGACAGGTCCTGGTTGCCCGCCGCGATCTCGTTCGCGGCCGTGCGCACCGATTCGCTCGCGTCGCGGATTTGGCGCATCACGTCGTTCAGCTTGTCGACGAAGGTGTTGAACGAGCGGGCGATGTCGGCCACTTCGTCACGTCCGTCGGCCGGCAGGCGTTGCGTCAGGTCGCCGGCGCCCGAGCCGATCGCGGCCATGGCCTGGCGCACTTGCGACAGGCGGCGGAACGCGGTCGCGGTGATCGCGCCGATGATCAGCGACGCCACGCCGACGATCACCAGCAGCGTGATCAGCGAAGCGGTCAGCAGCGAGCGCATCCCGGCCGTCGCTTCGCTCTTGTCCAGCAGCACCAGCGCGTACCAGTCCGTGCCCGGCACGGGGCGCGCACGCACCAGCTTCGCGTCGCCGCCGACACTCACCTCGACGGGCGCGGTCGCGGCCGCGATCGTTGCGCCGTTCGTCGCGCCGAGTTCGGGCGACACATCGGCAACCGGCTTCAGCGTGAGCTTCGCGTCCGGGTGGGCAACCACGTGGCCGTTGCTGTCGATCAACATCCCGAAGCTCGCGGGCGTCGGGTGGATCGTCTTCACGTTCGCGATCACGGTGTCCATCGAGACGTCCGCCGCGACGACGCCCTTCAGCGCGCCGTCACGCAGGATCGGCACCGCGAACGTGACGACGAGGTTGCCCGTGCCGGCGTCGACGTACGGCGGCGTGACGACCGGCTTGCCGGCCTGCGCGGCCTGCTTGTACCACGGGCGGCCGGTCGGATCGTAGTCGGGCGGAATGCCGGTCGGGTCGGAGAAGTGGAACGCCTTGTCGGCGTAGCCCGCGTAGACGTTCGTGAAACCGCCGGCCGTGGCCATCTGCTTGAACACCGGCAGCGGATCGGGCGTCAACGCGGCATCCTGCAGCGACGAGATCATCCGGCTCCGGGTGGCGACCCAGTCGGCGATCCCGACCACGTGGCCGCTGGCGACGGAGGTCAGGTTGCGGTCGATCGCGTCGTCGTTGTACGAGCGCGCGATGAAATAGTTGATGAGCGTGGTGGCGACCAGCGCGAATACGACGATGGCAATACACGCGGCAAGGATGCGGGCGCGGATGGACGAGAGCATGGCAACGACTCGGTAAGGGAGCGCGAACGCCCGGTGGACGAATTCACCGGGTAAACGGCAATCGCGCCACTTACTTGAGGCCGCCGTGACAATTCAGTGAAACGTATGACAAAACGCAGGGCTGTTGTTAGCGGATCGTCAGGATGATCGCGCTGCACGGCGCCGTGCGCGCACCGCCGGCGGACGCGACGACGGCACCGTCGATCCCGGGCACGGCGATCAAACAGGGCGTTGGAACGGGCCGGTTCGCTGTCGACCGACGCATGAATGTCGATCAGGATCCGGCCCTGGCCCGGCGGCGGATCGTGTCACGGCCGCGGCATCAGCCGCGGCGCCCGCCCGTCACAGGCGATGGCTCGGACGCGGATCGGCGTCCGCGGATGGCGCATCGGCACGTGTGTCGTCGTGGAGATCGTCCTGCCGGCGCATCCGTTCGCGCAGGTGCCGGATCGCGAATACGTGGATGTAGTCGTGCACCCGCGCGTCGGACGACAAGACGCGTACTTCGTCATCGAGCATCGCGCGCAACTGATCCGAACCGATCGCGCGCTGTTTGGCGGCTTCCTTGAGTGAATCGAGCATATTGTCCTTGGACATCGACGGACTCCTGACGGTCGAGGAACGAAAAGAAGAAGGTACCGGAAGCTTAAAGACTGAATGGCGGCGCGGCGTGCGATGCGCCGGCGCGTGTTTGCGCGCGATCAACGGCCCGTTGTGTGCCGCCGTGCCGATCCGTCCCCGAACCGGCCGCGCAAGATTCGCGGCGCAAACTGCCCGCGAACGAAACTGGAAGCCCTGCCACGCCACCCCGGGGCGCGGCATCGGCTGACACAGGCTGACGATGGAACGCCGCCCGACGCCGATGCACTGGCCAAGTTAGACCGGTCGAAATCATGCGTCAAGCGATCTCCTCCCCGCGCTCCCCATTCGTCCGAACGAACGGGCCGGCGAGTCGCCGGGATGGTGGATCGGCCGACTGGCGTGTCAGCGGATTCCGATAGGCGCCGCGCAATACCTGACAGCGACTTCAGCGCGCGCTGCTTGGCAGCGCACGGGCGCGACACGATACTGATGACATGGACGAAACGTTCATACGGGTCATCGCTCAGCCGGCCGTCGAGCCGGCATGCGGGGCCTGGCGCAGGAGACCAACCATGACACATCGCAACTTATCGGGCCGGGACGGCCAGCGGCGCGCGTCGGGCAAAGCGCGCGCCCTGCCCACCCAGGCCGTGTCGGCCGGCAACCTTCCGTCCGACAATATCGACACCTTGCTTGCGCTCGCACGCGAAGCCGGATTGCTCGTCACGCTCGACGGGCAGATCGGCCGCGAAAAGTACCAGAGCGTCGCGGGCTCGGTGCTCGCGTTGCAACGGTTCGCCGCGGCACTCTGCGCGCGGGCCGCACCCGACGCGCCGGCCGATGCCGAGCCACATCGCAAGGCGCGCCCCGGCTGGCCGCATGCGAACCGCCTGCGCCACCGCACGTGCAGCGCGTGCGCGCCGCTGCATGTCGGGCGCCAGCGTCCGCGGGTGCGGCGCGGTGCCGGCCGACAGCACGACCTGCGGTCGATGCTTCGCTGCACCTGAGCATGCAAGCAGCCGTTGTCCGGCACAGGGGCCGTGCAACGGCTGAACATCTCGCAACGTCGGCAGTGCCTGCCGCCGCACGCCGTGCCTGTACGACAACGGCGCACATGCCGCGACCCTCACCGATCCGCATCGGCGCCAACGTGCGCCATCACGCATCATGACGTGCCGTTCGACACGGCCGTAATGACGACGATTCCTGCGGGGAAAGCAATCCAGACGGGGCCAACTACAACACGAACGAGGAAAGCGGACGGGGTAACTTGCACCCCGCCCGTCCTCCAAGGCAACCGTGGCTGCCTACCCTCGTGCCGGAGAGTTCTCGGTCGGATGACGCGCCGTGCATCGCACGTTGCGGCTCCGGAAATTGATGTAACGGCTGTGAATGCACCGTCGATCATCGCCACCAATACGCGTGTTGCGGCGTGGCTGTGCGGTACATGCATGACAGACCGGCTGCGTTGCCGGATGTTTCGTCAATGTCTCACGCGCGAGGCGCGCCGTTTCTGATGCAGGTCAAGCCAAGCCTGCTTCGATCGCGACACCGCGCGATTCATTCGGTGCCGCGCACGAGCAGCACCGGCACCTGTGCGAGATGCGCAATGCGGCGCGCAACGCTGCCGATCAGCCAGGCGGCGATGCCGCGCCTGCCATGCGTGCCGACCACCAGCAGTTCGGCGCGCCAGTGCACGGCGTCGCGCATCAGCGCATGGGCCACGTCGTCGCTGGTCGGGCGGGTTTCGACGACACCGCGCTTGCTCGGGTTCCCGGTCGCATGGAACAGCGGGCCGATCTTCGCGAGCGCATCCTCGCCCTCCGCGCGATAGGCATCCTCGAGCGCGCGCACCGGCACGATATCCGTCAGACGAACCGCGCGATCGATCACGTAGGCCGCGTACAGCAACGTCGTCGGCGTCGCGAAGCCGAGCCCGACGCGCACCGCGTGCAGCGACGGCTCGCTGCCGTCGACCGCGAACATCAGCCGCTGCAGGCCGCCGTCCGACGGCCGTACGTAGTCTGCCGGCACGATCAGCAAGGCGCAGCGCACGCGTGTCGTCAACGTGTCCGACATCGCGCCTTCGACGAGCCGCAGCAGCCCGTGATGCGGATTCGCGCCGACCATCAGCACGTCCGCATGCCATGCCGACGTATCGCTCACCAATGCATCGGCCACTGAGCCGCCCGTCACCGACGTGTCGATGATGGCCTGCTCGACCTCGATCCCGCTGTCGGCGAACATCGCCGCGATCCGTTCGTTGACGGCTTGCGCCTCGCGCATCATGTCCTCGCGCGCGGACGTCAGCAGTGCGTCGATGCGCGGAATGTCGGGCAATACGAGGCGCGGGTTGTCGATGGCGCACATGATGCGCAATCGCATGCCGGGGCGCAGCAGCGTGCGCGCATAGCGCGCGGCGGACAGCGATTCGGGCGTCGGATCGACGGCCAGCGCGATCCGCGCAAGCGTCGCGATGGGCTGGGCAGGCTGCATGGCGAAGGCCTCCGTGCGTGCGCGTCGTCGCGGAACGACGACGGGAGCTTCGCGCGGAAGCGGCGCACGGCGGCCGGACCGCCGCCGCGGTCGCGGCGGTCACGGGGATCGGCGGGTTGCCACGCGAAGCGCGGACAATCGATTCGTTCAGCATAGGTCGTCCGGCCCGCGCGTGCATGATCGCGATCAAGGGTCGCGCGGGCCCCTGCCCGTGCTGCTTACGACTTCGTCGGCACCGATGCCGCCGGACGGTTCGCGTAGAACAGCGCATACGTGATGCCGAGCAGCACGATCCATACCGGCCCGATCACGAGCGCGACGCGCGTGTCGGGCGTGAATGCCATCAGCACGACGACCAGCACCAGAAAGCCGAGCGCGACGAACGAACCGAGCGGATAGAACGGCACGCGGATCGGCAGGCGCGCGATCTTGTCGGCCGACAGCGTGCGGCGAAAGCGCATCTGCGCGATCAGGATCACGCACCACGTCCAGATCGCGCCGAACGTCGACACCGACGTGAGCCACGTGAACACGTGCTGCGGCGCGAGATAGTTGAGCAGCACGCCGATCAGCAGCAGCGCGACCGACACGATCACGCCGTACACCGGCACGCCGTGGCGATTGACCTGGCCGAGCTTGCTCGGCGCCTGGCCCTGCTGCGCGAGGTTATAGAGCATCCGCGCGGTGCTGAACAGGCCGCTGTTGCACGACGACAGCGCCGCGGTCAGCACGACGAAGTTGATGATGCCGGCGGCGGCCGGGATGCCGAGCCGCGAGAATGTCATCACGAACGGGCTGCCCTGGGTGCCGATCTGGTCCCACGGATACAGCGACATGATCACGAACAGCGCACCGATGTAGAAAATCAGCACGCGCCAGAACACCGAATTCACGGCCTTCGTCAGCGACTTCTCCGGATTGCGCGCCTCGCCGGCGGTGAGGCCGAGCATCTCGACGCCGAGATACGCGAACATCACGATCGGCAACGCGGCGACCACGCCGTCGATGCCGTTCGGCATGAAGCCGCCGTGCGCCCACAGGTTCGACAGGCCGATCGCGACACCGCCGTTGCCGATCCCGAACGCGATCATCAACCCGCCGCCGATGATCATCAGCACGATCGTGACGATCTTGATCAGCGCGAACCAGAACTCGAATTCACCGTACAGCTTGACCGCGATGAAGTTCACCGAGCCCATCGCCATGAGCGCCGCGAGCGCCCAGATCCAGTTCGGCACGCCGGGGAACCACATGTGCATGTAGACGCCGACCGCCGTGATTTCCGCCATGCAGGTGACGATCCACACGAACCAGTAGGTCCAGCCGGTCAGGTAGCCGGCGAGCGGCCCGAGGTAGTCGCGTGCGTAGCGGCTGAACGCGCCGGCGACGGGATTGGCGATCGCCATCTCGCCGAGTGCGCGCATGATCAGGAAAATCGCGATGCCGCCCAGCAGGTAGGTCAGCAGGATGGCCGGGCCGGCGACGCGGATCGCGGTGGCCGAGCCGAGGAACAGGCCGACGCCGATCGTCGCGCCGAGCGCCATCAGGTTGATGTGCCGCTCTTCCAGCCCTCTATGCAACTGGTCTTCTGGTTGTTTCAAGTCCGTCTCCTGGCAGCCGTGAACGAGCCGCCGTCATTGTCGATGTCAATGCGCGACCGTTCATGCCGATCCCGGCATGCCGAAAACGAAATAATCTCCGCCGTCGTTTTCTAAATTAGAAACGACACGGATACTGCGTCAATCCGACAGGAATCGCCGCGGATTATCCGTATGTTCCGGAACAATCCGGAAAACGGATCGGGCCTTTCACGGAATACGCCCGTGCGGCCCGTTCGACGCGGCTGTGCGCGTAACGGACGGCGACGGGATCAATCGCTTTCGGCGTGAACGAACACGCGTCGAATGTGCGCTATCAGGCGCACGCAATATGCAGGCGGGATTATAGGGAGGAGAAGCCGTTTCACGCCAGTCGATTTTCATCAAAATCGCGGGACGTGAAACCGGTAGTGGAATTCGAATGCGCGCGACTCTCGCGCGCGGATTTATTTCGACAGCGTCGCGCGCACCGTATATTCGCCTTCGATCGCAGCGTGATCCGGCCGCACGAAATAACGCGACGCATCGAGATCGGCCGGCATCGGCTCGACCGGATAGCCGTGCTTTTCCCACGCATCGAGTCCGCCCTTCAGCGCGCGGATGTTGTGGATCATCTTCTTGCGCTGCATCTTCGCGA
Source organism: Burkholderia sp. AU33423 (assembly GCF_002223135.1). Classification (NCBI taxonomy): domain Bacteria; kingdom Pseudomonadati; phylum Pseudomonadota; class Betaproteobacteria; order Burkholderiales; family Burkholderiaceae; genus Burkholderia; species Burkholderia sp. AU33423. The sequence continues at coordinate 1,591,055 of NZ_NKFH01000007.1, read as the reverse complement.
TCAGGCGCTTCGCGGTGGCCTCGTTCGGGCACACGCAATAGACGACGATCGGCCGCTTCAGCATTTCCGGATCGAGCAGGTCCGGCGAATCGAGATCGACCGGCACCGCGCCGGCGATCCGGTACGGTTCGCGCTCGCGGATCGCTTTCGGCCGCGCGTCGAAGATCAGCGGCGGCTCGTCCGACGTCATCATCTCGACGAGCTGCGGCGGCGAGATGCGCACCTGCGCGAGATAGCGGCGGAACTGCACGCGACGCACCCAGCGGTACAGCAGGAACGTGATGAAGATCGCGAGGAATGCATCGAGGATCGTGCCGCCGCTCGCGCGCACCCACAGCACGAACTGGACGATCTGGTCGTGAATGGCCGCGCCGCCGACCAGCCAGAACGCGGCCCACAGCGATGCGCCGGCCAGGTCCCAGAACAGGAACACGCCGACGCCGATCGCGGTCGTGCCGAGCAGTGGCGCCGACACGAGGCCGAGGCCCGGCAGGAATTTCGACAGCACCAGCAGCGGCGCGCCGTATCTTTCGAATACGTTACGTGCGAAACGCAGCGTCGTGTCGAGCGACAGCGAGAAGCGCACGAGGCCGTTCAGCAGGCGCCGGCCGCGCGTGCGGCCCATGAAGAACCACAGCGAATCGGCCAGCATCGTCGCGCCGATTGCCGCCGCGAACATGCTGACCCAGGACGCCTGCCCCATTGCCGCCATCGTGCCGCCGAGAATCAGCATCGGCACGGCCGGCACCGGCACGCCGAGCTGCGTGATCAACACGCTCGCGAACACGGCCCATGGGCCGAGCGACGATGGAATAGCGATGGGAAAGTGCCACACGGCGGCGCTCCTGGAGGGCATGCAGCCGTGCGACGAGGGCCGTCGGCACCGCTGGGCAACGGCTGCCGCGGCACGCCCGCGGCCGACCCGATGCACCACGGCATTCTAAACGGGTTTGGCCGCGACCGCGCGGAACACGCACCGTCGGCACGGGCTTCGCGCCCTTGGCGGCACCGCCGTGACCGTCACATGTCCGTGCGCTGGGCGAGCTGCCCGACGTGTTCCGCGTAGTCGGGAAACGAGGCGGCCAGCGCGGCCGCGTCGGCCAGTTCGAATTCCGCGAACTCGAAGCCCGGCGCCACCGTGCAGCCGACGAGCGCGACGTGCTCCGGCGCCGCGCAGCGCGCGCCGAACCAGCTTCCGGCCCGGACGACCGCCTGGAACACGGTGCCCGGATGCGTGAGCGGGTTGCCGAGCCGATGGATCGTCAGCCCGTCGCGCTCGTCGAGCACCCACACTTCGATCGGGTCGCCCGCGTAGAAATGCCAGACTTCGTCGGAACGGATCCGGTGCCACGACGAATACGCGCCGTCGCACAACAGGTAGTAGATCGCGGTCGACGCGGCGCGTGGCGCGCCGTCGGCCGGACGCACGACCGAATCGGTTGCACGGTAGGTTTCGCGGAAATAGCCGCCTTCGGGATGCGGCTGCAGGTCGAACTGGCGAATCAGGTCGGTAGCGGAGATCGGCATGGCGGATGACGTCGGTAAGGTAAGGAACCGGGCACCCGGCGTACGGCCTCGCTTCGCTCATCGCGAGCGCGACCGCATATCGCCGGATGCTGCTGCGTCGATCGCCGCGGCCATGCGCGCGGCGAACAAGCGGACACCGGTCGATGCTGCCAGAACTGCGTGTCGGGATGCAACCGCCGGCACGCGATCGCGCCCGTGAAGGGGCATCGGGCATGCTGCCCTCGCGCGGCCAATGTGACGGCAGCGACAGCCGCGCTCACATGCCGCGCGGCGTGCGTTTCCGTTTCATCGGGCGGTCATCCGACGAATGCGCGAGACGGTCGCCGCCCGCGACCGCCCGTGCGTCAACGTCGGCGCGTTGCCGCGTGCGTCACGCAGTCGCCGCCGTACCCGGCTCGTTGTGCCGCACCAGCAGCACGGGCCGGTCGGCCGCGCGCAGCAGCGATTCGGCGACGCTGCCGAGCAGGAGCCGGCGCAGGCCATGCCGCCCGCTCGTGCCCATCACGATCAGGTCGGCATCGGCTTCGGCAGCCGTGCGCATCAGCACGGTGGCGACATCCTCGCCGTACGCGTCGAGCGCGCGCACGGTGCCCGACACATGCTCCTGCGCGAGCACCGCCTTCGCATCGTCGAGCACCGGCGTCACGGCATCGGTCGCGGCCGCATCGCCTTCGCGCGCGGCAGCGAAGCCCGCATCCACGTCGACGAGCTGCGGTCGGTGCTCGACGACATACGCGCAGGTCACTTCACCGCCGGACGCCGCCGCGATCCGGATCGCCTCGTTCAGCGCGAGACGCGCGCTCGGGCTGCCGTCGAGCCCGACGAAAATCCGCTTGTACATGGTCCGTCCCTCCGACCGGGCACGCATCGCGCGTCGCGCGACGGCGGCCCGTTATCGCCCCCCGGCCCGGTGCCGGGTGGCCTGCCGAACAGTCTGCCCCACGTGCCGACGCGCCCGTTGATGCGCGTCAAAGCGCGGCCGGCGCGCCCGCTGCTTCCCGCCGGTTGCCGCAATTTCTAGTGGCCCCATTACAAAAAACGTGTAAATCGCGCACAATTTCATCTTGAAAATAGACGTTGCGTGCAGCCGGTGCGAGTTTTACCCGGTTTTGCTGTGCTGCTCCCGGTGCCAGCGAGCAGCCCCTGACAACAGAATGCCAATCGAATGACCGCAAGTGGAACCCGGACGCGTGACACCCGAGGGCCCACGCGCCTCCAGATCATGTTACGCCAGCCGCTCGCGGCCGGCGTCGTTGCACTGTGCGCCGGCGCCGTGCTGTCGCTCGGCGTCGCGCTGCTCGTGCGCGAGCAGTGGCAAGGCGCCGTCCATACGCGTTTCGAACGCCGCACGACGCACGTGACCGCGATGCTCCGCCACGAGCTGCAATCCGGCGCGGCCGTGCTCGAAGGCGCGCGCGGCGCGTTCAGCCTCGTCCCGGGCATGACGCCCGAACAATGGCGCCGGTATGCGGAGATGCTCGACCTCGACAGCGGCCGCTCGCCGGTCCGCCAGATCGGCTATGCGCCGCTGCCGCCCGCGACGCGCACCGCCCTCGCCGGCGCGAAGCCGGTGCCGGCCGGCATGCTCGCGACCGCCGCGCTCAGCGCACCGGCGTCGAATTCACCGGTCGTGCGTTTCGGCGCGTCCGACGCGGCGCCGCTCGGGCGCGCGCTGCAGACCGGCGACGTCGCGCTCGGCGTCCACCCGGCCGACGACGACACGTCGCGCGACGCCCGCACCTTCACGCTGTTCCTGCCGGTTGCCGCGTCACCGCATGCTGCCGCCACACCGCCCGGCCCGCGTGAAACCGGCGCCGACGGCGTGCTGTTCGCGGCGTTGAGCCCGCGACGCCTGGTCGAGCGGGCGCTCGACGCGGAACGCGGGATCGACGTATGGATCACCGCCGGCGGCGACCGGCGCGCGATCGTCAGCGTCGAAACGACGACCGACGAGGCGTCGGCTTCGCCCGACCTGATGCGGCGCACCGACGAACTGAATTTCGGCGGCACGGTGCTGACGCTCGCGTATTCCGCGGATGGCCGCCCGAGCGCCACCGGTGCGCAACGCGCGGCCGGCACCGTGCTCGCCGCGGGGTTGATCGCGTCGATCGCATTCGCGGTGCTGATCCATGCGCTGCTGCGCGCCCGCTCCGCCGCCGATTCGGGCGCGAGCAGCCGCGGCATCCTCAACGAGGCGCGGATGATGGGCATCATCCGTTCGTCGATGGAAGCGATCATCACGATCGACGAAAAGCAGACGGTCGTGATCTTCAATCCGATGGCCGAGCAGGTGTTCGGCGTGTCCGCGATGGAAGCGATCGGCGCGCCGCTGTCGCGCTTCATTCCCGAGCGGTTCCGCGCCGCGCACGCCAGGCACGTCGACCAGTTCGGCGTGACGGGCGTGTCCGAGCGGCAGATGGGCCGCCAGCGGGTGCTGTTCGGGTTGCGCGCCAACGGCGAGGAGTTCCCGATCGAGGCGTCGATCTCGCAGATCCGCGACGCGTCGGGCAAGCTCTATACGGTGATGCTGCGCGACATCACCGAGCGGCAGCGCGCCGAGAACGCGCTGAAGCAGTCGCGCGAGGAATTGCGCGAACTGTCCGCGAACCTGCAGAACGTGCGCGAAGAGGAAAAGACCCGCATCGCGCGCGAATTGCACGACGACCTCGGCCAGCAGCTCACCGCGCTGAAGATGGATCTGTCGGTGATCGAACAACAGCTGCGCGTGCCGGGTCGCATACAACCCGACGAAGACGTGCAGACGCACCTGCAGGGCATGCGGCGGCTGATCGACACGACGGTCGCGTCGGTGCGGCGCATCGCGGCCGACCTGCGGCCCGTGATGCTCGACGATCTCGGCCTCGTGCCCGCGATCGAATGGCTCGCGAACGATTTCACGAACCGCTACGGAATCGATGTCGAACGGCACATCGAAACCGGCGGGCTCACGTTCACCAGCGCGGGCGCGACCACGTTGTTCCGGATCGTCCAGGAAGCGCTGACGAACGTCGCGCGTCACGCGGATGCGACGCGCGTCGCGCTGCGGCTCGACGTCGAGGAAGGCTTCTGCGTGCTGCGCGTCGCGGACAACGGCCGCGGCTCGGTGCCCGGCGGTCCGACCCATGAAGACAAATCGTTCGGCCTGATCGGCATTCGCGAACGCGCCCACATGCTGGGCGGCACCGTGACGATCGACACCGCGCTCGCGCGCGGTTTCTCGATCACCGTCGCGCTCCCGCTCAGTACCGTCCAACAGGAAACGCTCATCTCATGATCAAGGTGCTCATCGCCGACGACCATACGCTCGTACGCGACGGTCTGCGACACATCCTCCAGAACGCCACCGGATTCGAGGTGGCCGGCGAAGCCTGCGACGGCCCGTCGACGATCGCGCTCATACGCGCCACGCCCGCGCAGGTGCTCGTGCTCGACCTGTCGATGCCGGGCCGCAACGGCGTCGAGCTGATCAAGCAGATCAAGGACGAGAAGCCCGCGCTGCGCGTCCTCGTGCTGACCATGCACGCGGAGCAGCAATACGCGGTGCGCGCGTTCCGCGCCGGTGCGTCCGGGTACCTGACGAAGGAAAGCGCGAGCGCCGAGCTGGTCGGCGCGGTCACCAAGGTGGCGTCAGGCGGCGTCTACGTGAGCCTCGCGATGGCCGAGCAGTTCGCGCAGAGCCTGAACGAGCCGGCCGAGACGCTGCCGCACCAGCGGCTGTCCGACCGCGAATTCGATGTGTTCCGGCGGATCGCAGCCGGCCAGACGCTGACCGAGATCGCCAACGCGCTGTGCGTGAGCGCGAAGACGGTCAGCACGTACAAGACGCGGATCCTGGAAAAGATGCAGATGCCGCACGAAGCGGCGCTGGTGCGTTACGCGATGCGGCACAAGCTGCTCGACGAAACGGACGACGTGTAACGGACGGCGTCCGGCAGCGGCGGGATGGCAGGTGCCGCCGGCCGGGCGGCGCGCCCCGCTTACCCGCTTACTTGGCCGCCACGGGGCACGCGAGATCGCCTTCCTCGCACGACAGATAGCCCTTCAGCGTTTCGGTGCGCAATTTCGTCAGATCGTCGAGGCAGGTCGACACGACCATCGGATACGCGCTGCCGCCCTCGGCGTTCGTGCTGGAGAAGTTGCATTCGGCATCGCGGTACGCGATCCACGCACGCTGCGCATTCACGAGTTTGTCGGCAAGCGGGCGCGCATCGCGCAGGCGCGCGGTGACGGCCTGGTAGGTCCGGTTCAGTTCCCCGTCGGATTTCTTGTACGCGCGATCGGCGCACGCCGTCATCGCCGCCTGATCCGTCGCGTCGGCACAATTCGCCTGCGCGTGGGCGACGTTCGCCGCCAGCGCGAGCGAGCACAGCAGACCAGTCAAGACACGCATGGATGCTCCTTGTTGTTCGTTGAAGTCGTGGAACCCGGTGCGTTGCCGCGCCCCGTTTGCATCGGCCACCCTGCCACGGTGACATCGACCGCGATGCTAGCGCACGCGCGGCGGATTGTCAGCGGGCGCCGCGCGACCGGCGGCCGCCAGGGTTGGTTCGCCACCGGCAGCTAACGCTCGAAGAACGGCGTCACGTCGAAGTAGTCGTGTCGGGACTGCCCGCTTGCGTCCGTCGCCGCCATCTCGTCGTATCGACGGTCGCCCTTCCGATCAGCGCCTGGCCGGTCACACGAAGCTGTTTCACCGCCAGCCACGATTGCGCTTCATTGACGGCGACCACATGAACGGCCTCTCGGGCGTCAACCTGTCGCCGCTGTGCGCGATATCCTGCGTTACGCCCTCCATTGCGCCGAACATCGTTTCCGAAACGTTTCGGCGCAAAAAAGCCCGCACTCGAATGAACCGGGTGCGGGCTTTCCGATACGGCTGAGACAGCGGCCCCGAAGGCCGCCATCCGGGAACGGGCTTAGTGGCCGAAGAACACCGACGAGCGGTCGGTTGCGGCCGGCACGACCACGCGCTGACCCGACTGCGACGCCGCGGCAGCGTTCGAACCGTAGCCCGTTGCATCCGCTTGCGCACCGGTGTTCTGTGCGGCGGCGATCTTTGCCTGTGCGGCCTGGATGTTTTCCGGGTAGTTCATCCAGTCGTTCGGGTTGTAGCCGGCCTTTTCGAGCTGGACCAGCTCGGCGCGCACTTGCGCGCGCGTCAGCGGCTGCTGGTTCGATTGGGCGAACGAGACGACCGGTGCGGCCACCAGGGCGGCCAGTGCAACTGCCTTGATCAGCGATTTCATGATGCGTTACCTCCAGAATTGTTTTGTCAGGCGCTTCGGACTCGGGGTCGTTGCGCATGAGTAGAAGTCTAGGAGGCGGCGCTATCAGGGTAAATACTTAAATCGCGAATTCACTGTTGACGGAAACCAGACAATCGCCACGGAATACACCGAATCATCAGACGATTATCGGCATTCACGCACTGAATACCGTGGCACGGCGCCCGGTGCGCCCAGCCCTGCATCAGCGCCGCCGGTCGGTATCCGACGACGCCATCAGCCGGTCGAACAGCAGCGCCTTGAGGCGGATCAGGTCGTCGGCGCCGGTCTCGCCGAAGGCCGCATGGTGCAGCGTCAGCGCGGGCGCCGCCGGATCGGCATGGACGGCCCGCACCGTGCCGTCGAGCGCCAGCAGCTCGACCCGGTCGCCCGCCGCGTACGGAAGCTGCACGCGCACGGGTTCGCCGATTGCGGCGATTGGCCGGTCCACGGCAATCGACAGGCCGCTCAAGCTGACGTCGTGCACCATCCCGATGCCTTCCGCCCCCTCCGACCCGCCCGCGCAGCAGGCGGCGATCCGCACGGGCACGCGCGGCTCCGCGCGCGTGCGCAGCCGGTCGACGAAGCCGGGCGGCGACAGCACCAGGAACCGCGACGCACCCGCCACCTGCACCGACTCGACCGTCGCGCCGAAACGCGACACCGCGGCACGGCCGATCGCCACGGCCTCGATGTCGTCGCCACGCGCGAAGTCGAGCGTGGCCGCCGGCTGCGGCTCGACGAACAGCGCGCCCGAAGCGGCGATGCCGATCAACCGGCAGCGCTGCAGCCCGCGGGTCGTGCCGACCCGGCGGCGGATGCCGATCGAAGCCCCCGCCGACAATCCCATCCGCGGCGTGTGAGGCGCCTCGTCAGGCACGCGCGTCTCGGCCGCGGCTTCGGCGTCGTCGCGCCGCCGTACCGGCCGGAAATGGTCGAACAGGAAGGCATGCTGCGCGGCATCGCGCAGCGTCGTGCCGGCCGGCAGCAGCGCGGCGCCGTCGGCATCGTAGAGATCGAAGCCGAGCGGGACGCCGGCGGCGAGATCGTCGCGCGTGAGCGGGACGTAGTCGGTAGATAGCCTCATCGGGGCGGCGCGGAACGCCCGCGCGAGCTGTCATGACAACATGATTACGGCAGCATCGCGCGAGTTCTGAACGGCACCGTTACTGCGAGGCGCCGGTTGCGTCGGGCGCGGCCGGTACCGGCGCCTGGGACGGTGGGGCCGAAGGAGCGGCAGCCGGTGCGGCGCCGAGGCCCGCGCTGCCTCCGCCCGCCGCGCTCGCCCCCGCGGGCGGCTGCGCGGGTTGCGGCTGCGATGCGCCTGCCGACAGCGCGGCGGCCGACGCGGCCACTTCGGACGCCGGCACCCATTCCTCGACGATGCCGCCCGATGCCGCTTCGGGCGCCGAGGCAGCCGATGCGGCCGAGGCCTCGCCGGTATCAGCCTCGGGCGCCTGCTCCACCCGCTGCGTCCTGACCGGTGCGGGCGCCTTCCTCGCCTCGGGCGGGAACCACGTATCGAACAGGTCCGTCGCGCGTTCGCGCAGCGACGCGAACCAGCCCGGCGACGGCTCGGTGTCGAATTTCGCCTTCGTATCGACGATCCGGGCGCGCTGCGCACGCTGGAAGAAATCGCCGACGATCGGCAGCGCACTGTGCGCGCCCTGCCCCCAGTAGTCGCTGCGCAGCGTCACGCGGCCGTCGTCGAAACCGACCCACGCACCGGCCACGAGGCCGGGCTGCATCAGGATGAACCAGCCGTCCGCGTTGTCCTGCGTCGTGCCCGTCTTGCCGGCCACGTCGCCGCGGATCCCGAAGCGGGTGCGGATGCTGCCGCCCGTGCCGCGCGTCACGACGTCGCGCATCACGCTGAGCAGCGTCTTGTCTGTTTCGGCGTCGAGCGCGCGCTCGGGGGGCGCCGGCGCGTATTCGGCGAGCACGTCGCCCTGGCGGTTCTCGATGCGCGTCACCATCTGCGGCTCGACATACAGCCCGCCGTTCGCGATCGTCGCGTACGACGCAACCATCTCCTTCAGCGTGACCGGGCTCGTGCCGAGCGCCAGCGACGGCACGCGTTCGAGCGGGCTTTCGCGCACGCCCATGTCGCGTGCGAGCCTGGCCACGGCAGCCGGCCCGACTTTCTCCATCACCTGCGCGGTGATCCGGTTGCGCGACAGCGCGACCGCGTCGCGCAGCGTCATCGGTTTACCGGTCGGCGGCACGTCGTCGTTCGGCCGCCAGATCTCGCCGCCCTTCAACGGGATCTCGACCGGCTGGTCGATGAACGTGTCGTCCGGCTTCATCCCGTTCGCGAACGCGACGCCATAGACGAACGGCTTGAACGTCGAACCCGGCTGGCGCCGCGCCTGCGCGACGTGGTCGAACGGTTCGTTGGTGAAGTCGCGGCTGCCGACCCATGCGCGGATCTGCCCGTCGCGCGGATCGATCGCGAGGAAGCCGGCCTGCACGTCGGTCTTCGTCTTGCACAGCGCGCGCAGGAAGCCGCGGTCGGCCGCGAGCAGCTTCATCGCGGCCGCGTCGTCCTTGCCGGCGTCCTGCGCGGCCTTGTACTCGGGCGACTCGCGCATGAAGGTGCGGAACACCTCGTTGTCGGTGCCGCAGCCGTCGCGGCCGCTCCACGCGTTGTTCGCGATGCCCTGCAGCTGGTTGCCCTGCAGCGTGAGCGCCTGCGTCGCCATCTGCTGCAGCCGCGAATCGATCGTCGTGCGCACGATCAGCCCGTCCGAGTAGATGTTGTAGTCGTTGCGGTCGGCCCACGCGATCAGCCATTTGCGCAGCTGCTGCGCGAAATGCGGCGCCGGCCCCGGCGGCTCCTTCTGGCGCTCGAAGTCGATCCGCAGCGGCCGGCGCTGCAACTGCGCGAACTGCGCGGGCGACAGCTTCCCGTACTTCACCATCTGGCCGAGCACCGTATTGCGCCGCTGCAGCGCGCGCTCCGGGTTCAGCACCGGGTTGTAGTAGCTGTTGCCCTTCAGCATCCCAACCAGCGTCGCGCTGTCGAGCACGTCGAGCTCGTCGGCCGACTTGTCGAAATAGGTGCGCGCAGCCATCTCGACGCCGTACGCGTTGTACAGGAACGGCACCGTGTTCAGGTAGGTTTCGAGGATCTGGTCCTTGCTGTAGACCGCCTCGATCTTCAGCGCGGTGATCGCCTCCTTCACCTTGCGCGTGAGCGTCGGCGCGCGGCCGATCTCGTCCGGATACAGGTTGCGCGCGAGCTGCTGCGTGATCGTCGAGCCGCCCTGGCGGCTGCCCGAGAACGTGTGGAGCGCGGCCGACGCCGTGCGCTTCCAGTCCAGGCCGTGATGCTCGTAGAAGCGGTGATCCTCGGTCGCGATCAGTGCGTCGACCATGTGCGGAGAGATCTGCTTGAGCGACACCCACTCGCGGTTCGACGGCTTGAATTCGGCCAGCAGCTTGCCGTCGGCGGACAGCACCTGCGCGGGCTGGTCGACGCGTGCCTTGCGGATGTCGCCGATGCCCGGCGTGAACGGGATGAGCACGACCACGTACACCACGAACAGCGCCGGCACGGCGGCGCCGGCAAGCAGTACGCCGCGGCGCGTCGGGTGGCGGACATGGTGCCACGCGGTGGCGGCGAGAGGCTTGACCCGCGCGACGGCGGCAGCCGCGACGGGTAGGGCGCGCGCGACCCATCTGGCACAGAAGGCACGCACTGACGACACGTTTCGGCGATTCACGCGGGTGGAGCTCGGCTGAAAAGGCTGCATCGTACCAAACTCGCGCGGGATGCCGGACTGCGATGGCGTGGCGGCGACACACGGGGGGGCCGGCTGTGCCGGCGGTCCACACGCAAAAAAGGCGCGTGCCCCGCAACGGGAACGACGCGCCAAACCTGGTACTACAACCGGGAAGCCGTGCGACGGCGGCCGATCGGCGCGGCCGCTCAGCGCACGAGAAAACCGTAGGTCAGCGGATCGCGCTCGTCGACGATCCAGTTCGCGAACCCGCAAATATGGGCGCTGCCCTCCACTTCCGGAATCACCGCCGGGATGTCGCCGACCGTCGTTTCACGCAGCACGCGCCCCTTGAAGACCGTGCCGACGATCGATTCGTTGACGAGCGTGTCGCCGGCCGCGAGCCGCCCGCGCTGGTAGAGCTGCGCAACCCGGCCGCCGGTGCCGGAGCCCGTCGGCGACCGGTCGACCTCACGATCCGCGAACACGCAGCAGTTCGCCTGCGTCGAGCCCGGGTGGCGCGGCGCATTCGCGATGATCGTGCCGTAGATGTGGTTGATTTCCGGGATCTCCGGATGCACGACCGGGTACTTCGCGTTCGCGGCGGCCTTCACTTCCGCGCCGAAGCGGATCAGTTTCTCCACCGCCGCTTCGCGCACCGGCAGGTCGAACGGCGCACCGTCGACGTAGAAATAGAACGCGCCGCCGTACGCGATGTCGCCGGTCACGGTGCCGAACGACGGCGTCTCCACCGACACGTCGCGCTGCCAGATGAACGACGGCACGTTGACGAAGCGCACGGGCCCCGCATGCTCGCCGTCCCACTTGACGAACGCTTCGATGAAACCGCACGGCGCGTCGATGCCGACCCGCGTTTCCGGCACCGTGCGCTGCACCCAGCCGAGCTCGACCGCCGCGGTCGACAGCGCGATCACGCCGTGTCCGCAATGATCGCTGTAGCCCTCGTTGTGCACGAAGATCACGCCGAAATCCGCGTTCGGCGACACGGGCTCGGTCAGGTAGCCGCCGTACATGTCGGCGTGGCCGCGCGGTTCGAACATCAGCGCGCGGCGGATCTCGTCGGCGTTTTCCTTGAGCCACGCGCGGCGCTGGACGATCGTGTCGCCGGGCGCGCGCGGCAGCCCGCTCGTGACGATGCGGAACGCTTCGCCGCCGGTATGGACTTCGACGGTGGAAAGGGATCGGGAAATTTTCATGGGGGAATCGAAAGCGTTGAAACGAAGAACGGCGGCCGCGCCGCCGTCCGATGGCAGGCTGGCCGTTACTTCGCGTACGGTTCCGGCAGGCCGTTGCGGATCACGTAGACGGTGGTCGGCGCGCCCTTCAGGTCGCCGTTCGCGTCGAACGAATAGGTGCCCGCGACGCCCGCGTAGTTCGACTTCGCGAGCTGCGCGATCAGCTTCGCCTTGTCGGTGGTCGTGCCGGCCTTGACCATCGCGTCGGCGAGCAGCTTCATCCCGTCGTAGTAGTTCACGCCGTAGACCTGCGTATCGGTGTGATACGTGTCGTGGTACTTCTTCAGGAATTCGCGCCCGGCCGCCGTCTTCTCGAGCGCGACGCCGCCCTGCGCGCAGTAGACGATCGACGCCGCGTCGCCCGCGACCTTGCCCATGTCGGCCGAGCAGATGCCGTCGCCGCCGAGCAGTTTCGCGCGCACGCCGCGCTGCTTCATCTGCTTGGCCATCGGCGCGCCCTGTGCCGCATAGCCGCCGAAGAAGATCACGTCGGGGTTGCTGGCCTTGATCTTGGTGAGAATGCCGAGGAAATCGGTGGCCGAGGAACTCGTGAACTCCTGGTCGACGATCTTGATCCCGTTCGCCTTCGCGACGTTCATGAACTGCTCGGCCACGCCCTGCCCATACGCGGTGCGATCGTCGATCACGGCGGCGGTCTTCGCGTTCAGCGTCTTCGCGGCGAAAGTGGCCATCGTACCGCCGAGCTGCTCGTCGCTCGCGCCGATCCGGAAGATGTTCTTGAAGCCCTGCTTCGTCAGTGCCGGGTTCGACGCCACCGGCAGCATCGGCACGCCGGCAGTCGAGTACACGCGCGAGGCGGGAATGGCGACGCCCGAGTTGTACGGCCCGAGCACCGCGACCACGCCCTTGTCGACGAGGTTCTGTGCGACCTGCACGCCGGCCTTTGGGTCGGCCTGGTCGTCGTCGGAGACCAGTTTGAAGGTGACGGTCTTGCCGGCGACCTTGATGCCGGCCTTGTTGAGTTCGTCGACGGCCAGGCGCGCGCCGTTTTCATTGTCCTTGCCGTTCGCGGCCTGCGGGCCGGTCAGCGGTGCCGAATGGCCGATCATGACGACTTCCTGCGCATGCGCGGAAGTCAGCGCGCCGGCGGCGATGGCCACCGAGAGCGCGGTAACGAGATGTCGCATGATGTCTCCTGATTGGTTTTGTGTGAAACCAATGTAGGATACGCGTGGTCACCATGCAAGCAATTTCAAAATAAAAATGTCGATTCTGGTCATTTTTCAGACCAGAACGAACCCGATGCGGTCACTTCGGCGCGATGTCGCGCCGCACGCGGAGGATGTGCTGCTCGACATAGAACGCCGCCGCTTCGGCGTCGCCGGACACGATCGCCTCGTAGATCAGCCGGTGTTCGGACACGTAGAGCCGGATCCGGCCCGCGTCGTAGATGCCGTCGTCCTTCAGCCGTTTCCACAGCGGCTGATCCATCGTCTTCGCGACTTCGTCCGCGATCTTCACGATCAGCGCGTCGCCGGTCATCAACGCGAGTTGCCGGTGGAACAGCCGGTCGCTCTCGTTCCACAGCGCGCGCTGGTGCGGATCGTCGACGTCGGTAATGGTTTCCATCTGGGCCAGATAGCGTTCGGCGCCCGGGTCGGCGCGGCCGTGCGCGGCTGCGAGGCGCGCGATCGCGGGCTCCAGGATCAGCCGCACGTCGAGCGTCGACGTCGGGCTGAAATCGGGTTCGGACGCCCGGTGCATGTCGCCGCGCTGCGCGAGCACGTCGAGCGGCGACGCGACGACGTAGGTGCCCGAATTGCGCTTCGTGAACACCAGCCCTTCGTTCTGCAGTGCGCCGAGCGCCTCGCGCACGGCCGGCCGGCCGACCTGGAACAGCCCCGCGAGCTCGCGCTCGGACGGCAGCCGCGACTCGGCGGCATAGCGCCCCGCGCGAATTTCGTCGCGGATTTTCTCGGCCACCTGCTCGTAGATCTGCAGCGGCCTGAAACCGCCTTCGAGTGTGTCGGGACGCGCGGACATCATCGTATGGCTCCTGCCCGGTCGCGGGCGTGAATCTGGAATGGGTTCGCACTATACCGGAGCGCGCCGGCATCGAGGCCATGACGCCCCTTCTGGACAGATATTAGAACCAAAACTGGCGAGGCGCTTTATTTTCTGGGTTGCGGGTGGGCCAGCAAGTGGTATAGATTCGATCCACACTGCCTGTGTCACGGTATCCGGCAGCTCTGTGGCGGGCGTGGCATGCGCCCGTCGTCCACGCTCACCGACGCATACGACGTACACGATGACCGCTCTTTCCCCGATTCCCGTTTTCGATGCGGCCGACACGGCCGCGCTGCTCGACTACCCGGCGCTGCTCGCCACGCTCAGGCAGGCCGTCGCCGACTATGCGGCGGGCGAGATCGTCAGCCCCGAACGCCTGGTCGTGCCGCTGCAGGCGGGCGGCGTGATGCTGTCGATGCCGTCGAGCGCGCGCGACCTCGCGACCCACAAGCTCGTGAACGTGTGCCCGGGCAACGGCGCGCGCGGGCTGCCGACGATCCTCGGCCAGGTCACCGCCTACGACGCGACCACCGGCGAGATGCGCTTCGCGCTCGACGGCCCGACGGTCACCGGGCGCCGCACGGCGGCCATCACCGCGCTCGGTATCCAGGCGCTGCATGGCGTCGTGCCGCGCGACATCCTGCTGATCGGCACCGGGAAACAGGCGGCCAATCACGCGGAAGCGCTCGCCGCGATCTTTCCCGAAGCGCGCCTCCACGTGCGCGGCACGCGCGCCGACAGCGCAGCGGCGTTCTGTGCCGCGCACCGCGCGCAGGCGCCGCGTCTCGTGCCGCTCGGCGGCGACGCGATTCCCGATGCGATCGACGTGGTCGTCACGCTGACGACGAGCCGCACGCCCGTCTATCGCGAAGCCGCGCGCGAAGGCCGGCTCGTGGTCGGCGTCGGCGCGTTCACCGCGGACGCGGCCGAGATCGACGCGAACACGGTGCGCGCCAGCCGGCTGGTCGTCGACGATCCGGCCGGCGCGCGCCACGAAGCCGGCGACCTGATCGTCGCGCAGGTCGACTGGCAGCACGTCGCGTCGCTCGCCGACGTGCTCGGCGGCGCATTCGACCGCAACGGGCCGCTGCTGTTCAAGAGCGTCGGCTGTGCGGCGTGGGATCTCGCCGCGTGCCGCACAGCGCGCGATGCGCTGGCTGCGCGCCAGGCCGGCTGACCCGGAAACTTCCTCCTTCAGCCGCGCTCGCGGCACCGCCACCCCGGGGCCCCTCCGGCGATTTCCCGTACGCGTTGTAGGAATCGCCCTACAACGCGTCGCAGCGGCCTACATCAACTTCCAATTCGGCCGATTTCATTTTCGGCGGCGCAACACGATACTGCCGGCATGAATGCCAGCCCGTTACCCGCCGCGCTCCGGGTGTTTCTCGTCGATCACGCCGTCGCCGTCCGGCAGCGGATCGCGCTGCTCGTCGGCGCGATCCGCGGTGTCGCCGTCGTCGGCGAAGCGGAAGACGGCCAGGATGCGTGGACGCAGATCCGCAGCAGCCAGGCGGACGTGGTGATCGTCGACCTGCGGCTGGCGGACGGCAGCGGCCTCGACCTGATCGGGACGCTGTCGAAGGCCGCGCCGCGCATCGTCACGATCGTGCTGACGAATCACTCGGCGCCGGCATTCAGAGAGGCATGCGCGTTGGCCGGAGCCGACTACTTCTTCGACAAGACCGTCGAATTCGACGCCGCATGCCAAGTCATCGAATCCCTGGTGCACGCTCGCGTGCACCGCCCCTGACGAGCCGGAGTGACTCATGTCCACAGCCACCCCCTGCGCCGCCGACGTATCCATCGCGCCTCGGCCGACGATTCCGCTTCGCGCGGTCACGCGCGCCGACGCCGCCAAACATCCCGCCGCGCGCTGCTCGGTGTGCGCGATGCGCACGATGTGCCTGCCGCCGCACCTGACCGCGGCCGAATACAGCCGCCTCGACTCGATCATCTGCACGACCCGGCAAGTGCGCCAGGGCGACGCGCTGTTCCGCATCGACGATCCGTTCCAGAGCATCTATGCGGTGCGCGCGGGTTCGTTCAAGACGGTGATGATGCATCGCGACGGCCGCGAGCACGTGACGGGCTTCCAGATTGCCGGTGAAACGCTCGGGATGGACGGCATCGGCGGCGGCCGGCATTGCTGCGACGCGATCGCGCTCGAGGACAGCGTCGTGTGCATCATCCCGTTCGGTGCGCTCGAAGCGGCGTGCCGCGAGATCAAGCCGATGCAACACTTCCTCTACCAGATGCTCAGCAGCGAGATCGTCCGCGAATCGAGCCAGATGCTGCTGCTCGGCACGATGTCGGCCGAGCAACGCGTCGCGCATTTCCTGCTGAACCTGTCGTCGCGCTTCGAGGCGCGCGGCTATTCGGCGACGGAATTCAACCTGCGGATGACGCGCGAGGAAATCGGCTGCTATCTCGGGATGAAGCTCGAAACCGTGAGCCGGATGTTCTCGCGGTTCCATCGCGAAGCGCTCGTCGAAACGCGCGGCAAGCGCGTGCGCATCATCGACTCGCAAGCGCTCGCACGGGTCTGACGGGCCAAGGCTACGCCTGGCTGGCCGCCCGCGCGACGCCGCGCGGCGATGCATCAGTGCACCGCACCGCCGGCCACCGCGTCGCGCAGCCCCACCCTTGCACCGCCCGCCTGGCACGCGATCAGCGCCTGTTCGGCCTGCGCGAACGCGCGGCGCAGCGCGTCGTTCAGGTCGTCGCCGACGCACGGCGGCAGCGGAATCAGCGCCGCGTCGTGCGTCACGAGGTCGAGCCGCACGTCGTACCGGCGCGCGCCACCGGCGGCGGCACGCGATTCGATCGCGAGGTGGCAACCGCGGATCAGCGCGCGGAACCGATCAAGCTGCACCAGTTGCACGCCGGCTTCGGCTTCGACCGCGGCGGAACCCGCGAATCCAAGGTAGACGATCTGCATGCCCACGCCCATGTCGTGTCTCCTGACGGGGCCGCCCGCTCGTCGACCGCCTTGCATGTGCCGCCCGCACCGAAAGGCGGCGGCACGTGTTGCCCGTGGCCCGGCGCGATTTCTGCGATCGCTGCCCGGCCGATAGTCTGCCCGCGCCGTCGCCGGCGCGGGTCCGTTCATACGTTGAAGGTCTGCGACGTCTTCATCTCGATCCAGGTCATGCCGGCCCGCAACCCTTCGATCATCGCCTCGCGCTCGGTCGGATACGCATGGCTGTGCTCGAACGTATGATGAAAACGTGCGGCGCCGGTGCCGTGCTCGACCGACACGCGGCAGCGGAATTCGCCCGATTCGCACGGGCGCGTCTCGACTTCGACGGACCAGTCGCGTTCGTGAATGTTGCCTTGCAGTGACATGCGCCCTCCTGCGGTATCAGTCTTCGAGCCGGAAGTGGCCGCTGTGCAGCAGCACCGGCCGGCCGCCGATTTCCTCGAGCATGCGGCGTGCCATCGCCTCGATCGCCGGCCGGTGCGCGTCGAATGCGGCCAGCAGGTCCCGTTCGAGCAGCGACGGCGCGCCGAAATGATCTTCCAGCGCCTCGGCCGTAACCGCGCACTGTACGCAACGTCCGTCGACCAGTGCCGAAAACGCCACGACCAGGTCGCGTGCGCAATATTCGGGTGGTTCCGGCGGGAAGGTAATCTGCATCTGTCCGCCTGTCATCGTCGTGATGGCTCCATGACAAGAGCATAGTGGCGCACGCGCCCGCACGCTTGACCCACGTCAACCGGTTCGCTGCGCCGCACGATCACGGCGCGGCTGCACGATGCCGCTACAACCGGCTTTCAGCCCGCGTCGGGCTCGATCGCCGCGCCGCGCTCCGCGAGCAGCTCGCGCAGCACGCTGCGGTGGCAATGGCGCTCGTCGTCGCAATAACAGCCGATCGAAAACGCGGTGGTCGCCGACAGCGCCGCCAGCAGGTCGAGCACCTTCGGCGCATCGCCATGCGCCATCTCCGCGCGGAAGTGACGGCGGAACGCGTTCCATTCGGCATCGGTTTCAGCGGCCTGCGCCTGTGCGACGAGTTCCGGGCTCGGCGACAGCGTCGGCAACCATACATCATAGTAGTTGCGCGACGCGAATTCCGCCTTCGGCACGCCGCGCGGCGGCCGCCGCACCGTTCCGATCCGCAGGCCCTCGCCGGCCGCGCGCGGCGTGCCGAGCTGGATGATCCGGATCCCCATGTTGCTCCTTCCGAATGGCGTTGGATGCCGTGATCGTACCGCCGCGCCTGCCCCGCGTCAGCCGGTGGCGCACATTGCGGCCGCCCAACAAAAAACCGGCTGCTCCCTTGCGGAGACAGCCGGTTCGGCCAGCCGCGCCGCGCTCAGACGCCGCTCTTCAGCACCTTGCCGATGGCATCCGCGACGATGGCGACGTTCGAGTCGTTCAGGCCCGCGACGCACATCCGGCCCGAACGCAGCACGTACACGCCGTGCACTTCGCGCAGCGCGTCGACCTGCGATTCGGTCAGGCCCGTGTACGTGAACATCCCGCGCTGCTTCACGTAGCGCGTGAGTGCTTCGCCGCTGACGTGGTCGCGCAGGCCGTCATGGATCGACTGGCGCATCCGCGCGATGCGGCGGCACATCGCCGCCAGTTCCTCTTCCCACTGCTTGCGCAGCGCAGGCGTGCCGAGCACGGTTGCCACGACCTTCGCGCCGTAGGTTTGCGGGTTGCTGTAGTTCGAGCGCACGGCGCCGGCCAGCTGGCCGAGCACGCGGTCGGCCGCGGCGGCATCCTCGCAGACGACGCTCAGGCCGCCCACGCGCTCGCCGTACAGCGAGAAGTTCTTCGAGAACGAGTTCGCGACCAGCGCCGGCACGCCGCGGCGGGCCAGCTCGCGCACCGCGAACGCGTCCGCGTCGAGGCCCGCGCCGAAGCCCTGGTACGCCATGTCGACGAACGGCAGCAGCCCGCGCGCCTCGATCACGTCGATCAGCTTCTCCCACTGGCCTTCGTCGAGGTCGACACCGGTCGGGTTATGGCAGCACGCGTGCAGCAGCACGATGCTGCGCGCCGGCAGCGCGTCGATCGCCGCGAGCATCGCGTCGAACTTCAGGCCGCCCGTCGCCTCGTCGTAGTACGGGTATGAGTTCACCGTGAAGCCGGCGCGCTCGAAGATGAAGCGATGGTTTTCCCAGCTCGGATCGCTGAGCCACACCTGCGAATCCGGGAAATAGCGCTTCAGGAAATCGGCGCCCACCTTCAGTGCGCCGGAGCCGCCGAGCGTCTGCAGCGTCGCGATGCGGCCGGCCGCGCGGGCCGGGTGATCGGCGCCGAACACGAGCGCCTGCACTGCATCGCGATACGCGGGCAGGCCGACCATCGGCAGGTACGGCTTCGCGCCGCTGTCGCGCTGCAGCGCGGTTTCGGCTTCGCGTACGGCACCCATCACCGGAATCCGGCCTTCGGCGTCGAAGTAGATGCCGATGCTCAGGTTGACCTTCTGGTCGCGCGGATCTTTCTGGAAGTTCTCGTTGAGCGTCAGGATCGGGTCGCCCGGGTACGCGTCGATGTGTTCGAACATGGCTTGAGTCGGTCTCGTTTGGAAGAATGATGGTGGTGGCCTGCGTCAGCGTGCGGATGCGCCGTCGTGCACCGCATAGCCTGCATTCTTCTGACGGAAGCGATACCCGACCGCGAGCACCGCGAGCCATACCGGGATCAGGTACACCGACAGGCGGAGATCCGGTGTCAGGTACATCACGACGAGAATGCCGGCCATGAAAGCCAGGCACAGGTAATTCGTGAAAGGATAGCCCAGACTGCGGAAGGAAGTCTCCTCCCCGGCTGCACGCTTGGCCTGGCGGAACTTCAGGTGGATCAGCGTGATCATCGCCCAGTTGATGATCAGCGCCGACACGACGAGGCCCATCAGCACCTCGAACGCCTTGCCCGGCATGAAGTAGTTGACCAGCACGCACACGCCGGTCGCGAGCGCCGACGCGCCGAGCGCGGCGAGCGGAATGCCGCGCTTGTTCACCGAGCACAGCACCTTCGGCGCGTTGCCCTGCTTCGCGAGGCCGAACAGCATCCGGCTGTTGCTGTACACGCCGCTGTTGTAGACCGACAGCGCCGCCGTCAGCACGACCACGTTCAGCACGTTGGCCACCAGGTTGCTGCTCAGCGCGTGGAAGATCAGCACGAACGGGCTGCCGCCGGTGACGACCTTTTCCCACGGATACAGCGACAGCAGCACGGCGAGCGCGCCAATGTAGAAAATCAGGATGCGGTAGATCACCTGGTTGGTCGCGCGCGGAATGCTGCGCTTCGGATCGTCGGCCTCGGCCGCGGTGATGCCGATCAGCTCCAGCCCGCCGAACGAGAACATGATCGCGGCCATCGACATCACGAGGCCCGACACGCCGTTCGGAAAGAAGCCGCCGTGCTGCCACAGGTTCCGGACACTCGCCTCCGGCCCCGCATGGCCGCTCGCGAGCAGCCAGCCGCCGAAGCCGATCATCCCGACGATCGCGGCGACCTTGATGATCGAGAACCAGAATTCCGTCTCGCCGTAAGACTTCACGCTTGCGAGGTTCAGCAGGTTGATCGCGACGAAGAAGACCAACGCTGACACCCAGGTCGGCACGACCGGCCACCAGTACTGCACGTAGATCCCGACGGCCGACAGCTCGGCCATGCTGACGAGGATGTACAGCACCCAGTAGTTCCAGCCCGACAGGAAGCCGGTGAAGTGGCCGACATACTTGTTGGCGAAGTAGCTGAACGAGCCGGCGACGGGCTCGTCGACAACCATCTCGCCGAGCTGGCGCATGATGAAGAACGCGACGATGCCGGCCACCGCGTAGCCGAGCAGCACGGACGGGCCTGCCATCTTGATCGTCTGCGCGATGCCGAGGAACAGCCCCGTGCCGAGCGCGCCGCCGAGCGCAATCAGCTGGATGTGCCGGTTCTTCAGCCCGCGCTTCAGGCCGTCGCTCTCGTTTCCAGAAACCATGTCTTCTCCACTTTGTCCGCCCCCGCCTATAGCGGGGTGCGGCGCGCCTCGGTGTGCCGGGCGCTGTTTTACTGTGCCGGGGCCGTTCGTGGAGCCGCCGGGTTGGGGACTGCAATCTTCGCGTGGCGGCGCCCGATTCGCGTCGGCGTGCCCGCCAGACCGGCCGCCGACCGTCGCCGCGCCCGCAGTGTTGCGTTCGCACACGAAAATCCGGCGTCAGTTTAGCGTCGCGACGGCGAAATCGGGTTTCGTAACCCGTTCATGCAAACCCTACATTATGAGATAAGATTGCATCCAGGAGACGAATGAGGAAACAAAAATGCATGAACCGATTCTGGATCGCCTCGATCGCCACTTGCTCGCGATCCTGCAGGAGAACGGCCGCGCGTCGAACCTCGATCTGGCGAAGGCCGTCGGCCTGTCGCCCGCGCAGACGCTGCGCCGCCACCGGCGACTGGAGGAAATCGGCGCGATCCGCCGCTACGAAACCCGGCTGTGCCCCGACACGCTCGGTTTCGGCGTGACCGCTTTCGTGCACGTGACGATGGAGCGCGGGCATATCCGCGACCTGTCGAAGTTCCAGAAGCTCGTGTCGGATCTTGCGCAGATCCAGGAGTGCTTCTCGGTGACGGGCGACATCGACTACGTGTTGAAGGTCGTCGCGCACGATCTGAAAGGCTTGTCGCGGTTCCTGCTCGAGACGCTGATGCGCATTCCCGGCGTGAGCGGCGTGCATTCGAGCGTGTGCCTCGACGAGATCAAGTGCACGAGTGCGATGCCGGTCGAGGCGTAACGCCAGCGCCCGGTTGCGATCAGCAATTGCGTGGAAAACGTGGTCGCTCCGTCCTTGCCCGATATCACGGATTAACAAGACACTCATAATCGGCAAATTTCGCGAAAAATCGTACAAGTCCAATAGGCGACTTGTTTCCTATCGGCGATCGTCTTCGACTCCTTAATGCACCGAGGATCGACGATGCGAAAAACAGTAGCAGCGACAAGAGGCAGCGGTCCGGCCACCATCACGAACGGGGCGTAACCGATGCCGAATCCGCCCACGAAAGTCCGCACCAACAGCACGCCGCTCTCTGAAAAAACAGTACAGCTCAAAGCGCTGACGTTTCAACAGCTTTGGAACGCATACCCAAAGGAAGACCCATACGACGACCCGACTGGCGAATATCAAAATCAATGTGCGATCAGGATGAGCGTAACTTTCCACGCAATCGGCAGCAGCATGAAGTCGTTTTCTCAGAAGGTATTGAAACCTATGCCTGGAAAACAGACGCTCGGACGCCTGGTCCTTAATGGCAAGGCAACTGCGACGCGCGCCTATGAGCTGGCTGAATGGTTAAAGCTTCGCCCATTCCTAGGCGTGGGAAAGCCGGAAAATATCACCGGCCCGGATTGGCAGAACAAGATAAAGGGCCGCACCGGCATCATTTACTTCTTCGGCTACTGGCGACAGGAAGGAGATTCTGCTGGAGCGTTGAGCGGCGGACATATCGACCTCTGGAACAACGACACCCTGACTCCCTCTGCCGTGTCGTTCTGGCGGTTTCGCATAGGCGTACCGAGCATGATCAACCCGCTCGATTATCTTCGGGGGCGACGAGGGAATTGGTATTCAGACCTGGCAGATTCGAAAGAAATTCTTTTCTGGGAAGTTGAATGAAACGACTGGCGGTCGCCATTCTGGGACTCACATGGGGCTTGCTCGTCACCTGGGCATCCCTTTATACGTTCAGCCATATTCATTGGCCCGCTACACCGTCACATTCGACTGGCTGTAACGACATGGAACACTGCGCATCTCACACAATGTTCATCGTGGGTCTGCTTGCCCTGACCCTGTGGCCTTCGTTCGTGTTTGCCACGCTCAACGCCTTTGCTTACCGGCGCTGGTCGTCCCGCACCTGGGTGGTCGCGTTCCTTGCCGCTACGTTATTGGTCG
This sequence comes from Burkholderia sp. AU33423, assembly GCF_002223135.1. Taxonomy (NCBI): domain Bacteria; kingdom Pseudomonadati; phylum Pseudomonadota; class Betaproteobacteria; order Burkholderiales; family Burkholderiaceae; genus Burkholderia; species Burkholderia sp. AU33423. The sequence goes on along the minus strand of NZ_NKFH01000007.1, from coordinate 1,568,354 downwards.
TCCTTTTTCATCTTGCAAGCTACGCGGCACCGGCGCTAGGTTTCTTGCGTTAGGCCGGACTACCGAGGCGGCTTCGGCACCTTATGCCCCGCCTCGATCTCCGTCAACGATCTCCACCGGCGATAGTTCGCTTTGCTACGCCTGTCGCCGCTCACCTCACCGCTTCGAACGCACTGATCAGCAACGCCCCCGCCGCGATCACCCCGCAACCGGCCGCCCGGCGCGGCGTCAGCCGCTCGCCGAGATACACGCGCGCGATCAGCGCCGCGAACACCACGCTCGTTTCGCGCAGCGCCGAGACCGGCCCCATCGGCGCGCGATCCATCGCCCAGATCACGATGCCGTACGCGAGCGCCGCGAACACGCCGCCGCACGCGGCCTTCGCCGTTTCGCCGACCTCCTGCGTCAGCCGCAGCGGCCCCGCCCGCAGCCGGTAGTACGCGGCCATCATCGCGCCCGTCAGCACGAACATCCACGCGGTATAGCCGACCGTGTTGCCGCTTTCCCGCACGCCGATCCCGTCGACCACGCTGTAGGCCGCGATCGACACGCCGGTCGCGAACGCGGTCGGCAGCACCTGCATCATCCGGTGCTTCGCGCCGCGCCCGCGCTCCAGGCCGATCGCCAGAATGCCCGCGCAGATCAGCACGAGCCCGCATTGCGCACCGACATTCAGGTGCTCGCCCGCGAACGCCGCCGCGCCGAGCGTGACGAGCAGCGGCGCGGTGCCGCGCGCGACCGGATACGCGACGGTCAGGTCGCCGTGCTCGTACGCGCGCACCAGCAGCAGCGTATAGACGACGTGCAGCACGGCCGACGCGACGACGCACGCCCAGCTCGCCGCCGAGATCGGCGCCGCGGCCGGCAGGAACGACAGCGCGAACAGCCCGATCGCGATCTGCAGCACCGTGGCCGACCGGAGCCGGTCGCCGCTGCTGCGGACGAGCGCATTCCATGACGCGTGCAGGAACGCCGCACACAGAACGGCAAACAGAACGGGGATCGGCACGATGAATACTCGCTGACGGTCGGCCACGCGAAATCGTCGCCGCAGGGCGTTCATCGTAGGAATATGTCATCCGATTGTCAAAAACGGGCGCCGCACCGCATCGTGCGCCCATCGGTCGATGACGTCCTTTCGCCCGCCCCACGCGGCATCCGCGGCAACCGGCCCGCGCGCTGCGGTATGTGACGCGAAGGGGGCATGCAGTCTGCCCCTTTCCGTTCACTTTCGCATCGCATTCCGCCGTAATGAAATCGATACCGCAGCGCAACCGCGACGAAACCACTCCGTCCCCATATCTTCATACGCGGCTGTTTCAATGCGCGTGCTCGCTCAAGAGCTCTGCGCCGAACCGACACGGCGACGGGGCCGCTCTCCACCATCGAAGACCTTACCTGGAGTTTCCCGATGTTCCGTCAAGCCTTGCTCGTCACCGCCTGCGCAGCCGCGGCGCTGGCGCTGTTCGCCTGCGGCGGCAGCGACGATTCCACGCCGACGCCCGCCGTGTCGTCGCAGGATGCGCTGCAGACCGCCACGCCGATCAAGCACGTCGTCGTGATCTACGGTGAAAACATCTCGTTCGACCACTACTTCGGCACCTACCCGAACGCGACGAACCCGTCGGGCGAACCGGCGTTCACCGCCAAGTCCGGCACGCCGACGCCCAACGGCCTGACGGGCACGCTGCTCACCGCGAACCCGAACTTCACGAACACGGCCAACGGCACCGACGCGGCGAACCCGTTCCGCCTCGACCGCACGCAGGCCGCGACCGCCGACCAGAACCACGCGTACACGGCCGAGCAGCAGGCCGAGGACAACGGCCTCGCCGACCTGTTCCCGAAATACACCGGCAAGGGCTCGTCCGGCGGCGCCGGCGCGTTCGGCACGAAGGGCCAGGTAATGGGCTACTTCGACGGCAACACCGTGACCGCACTGTGGAACTACGCACAGCGCTTCGCGATGAGCGACAACACGTTCACGACGGTCTACGGCCCGTCGACACCGGGCGCGCTGAACGTCGTGTCGGGCCAGACCAACGGGATGCAGATCGTCAAGACGTCGAAGCAGCCGTCGACGCTCGCCGCCAGCTCGTACTACATCAATGACGGCCAGGGCGGCTTCACGATGATCAACGACGTCGACCCGGGCTTCGACGTGTGCTCGAGCACGACCGACCAGGCGATGATGACGGGCAAGAACATCGGCGACCTGCTGAACGCCGCGAAGATCACGTGGGGCGGCTTCATGGGCGGCTTCAACCTGTCGACGACGAACGGCAACGGCACGACGGGCTGCGCGCGCAGCACGGTCGCCACCGCCGTGAACGCCGCGACGGCCGACTACATCCCGCACCACAACTGGTTCCAGTACTACGCGTCGACCGCGAACCCGCAGCACACGCGCCCGAGCTCGGTCGCGGCGATCGGCTCGAGCCTCCAGACGGACGGCAAGACCGCCGAACCCGCGAACCACCAGTACGACACGGACGACTTCTTCGCCGCCGTGAAGGCCGGCAACTTCCCGTCGGTCAGCTACCTGAAGGCCCCGGCCGCGCAGGACGGGCACGCCGGCTATTCGGATCCGCTCGACGAGCAGGCATTCGTGACGAAGGTCGTCAATTTCCTGCAGCAGCAGCCGGACTGGCAGAACACGGCCGTGATCGTCACCTATGACGACTCGGACGGCTGGTACGACCACGTGTACACCGCGCCGACGCGCGCGTCGTCGGACCCGGTCGACCAGGTCAACGGCAATGGCAAGTGCGGCACGGGCGGCACCACCGGCGTGAACGGCACGACCGTGAACGGCCGCTGCGGCCCGGGCGTGCGCATCCCGCTGATCGTGATCTCGCCGTACGCGAAGCAGAACTACGTCGACCACACGATGCTCGACCAGGCGTCCGTCGTGCGCTTCATCGAGGACAACTGGCTCGGCGGCCAGCGCATCGGCGGCGGTTCGTTCGATGCGACGGCGGGCGACCTGCGCGCGCTGTTCGACTTCACGTCGAAGCCGAACACGACGCCGCTGTACCTCGACCCGACGCTCGGCACCGCATTGAGCGCGGCCCCGGCGATCTGATCGGTACGTCGTGACCGCATGGCCGGCGCATCACGCGCCGGCCGTTTCCGTTTAACGCGCCGCTTCGTGCGGCGCCCGATTTCCGACCGACAGCATGACAGCTCGCCCCGCGTTCCCGTCCCCCGACACGACCGACACGCCCGCGCCGCGCTCGCCTTCCCGCCTGCTGCGCCGCGCGGCGTTCGTGATCGGCGCCGCCGTGCTCGGCTATGGCGCGTTCGCGATCGCGTTCCCCGCGCAGGTGCCCGCGGCGATCGGTACCGTCGTCGCCGACTGGACGGGCGCGAACCCGCATCCGGTCGTGCTGCAGCGGCCCGCCGCGCAGCCGCTGTCGGCAGTCGCGCAGCTCGGCCGTGCGCTGTTCGCCGATCCGTCGCTGTCCGCGTCGGGCAAGCAGTCGTGCGCGTCGTGCCACAGCCCCGATCATGCGTACGGTCCGCCGAACGCGCTCGACGTGCAGCCGGGCGGCCTCGCGATGACGCAGCAGGGCTATCGGCCGCCGCCGTCGCTGATGTACCTGTATCGCCAGCCGAACTTCAGCATCGGCCCCGATGCCGGTGAAAACGACGCCGCGCCGACCGTCGCGCAGCAGGCCGCGTCGGCGGCCGGCGTCGTCAAGGCGCAGAAGGTGGCCGGCACGTCGGCCGCGCCGCAGCTCGTGCCGCAGGGCGGGATGTTCTGGGACGGCCGCGCCGATACGCTGCAGCAGCAGGCGTTCGGCCCGCTGCTGAATCCGGTCGAGATGGCGAACGCGAGCGTCGACGACGTCGCGCGCAAGCTCAAGCAGTCGTCGCACCGCGCGCAGCTCGAGCAACTGTTCGGCGCGCGCGTGTTCGATAGCCCGCAGCTCGCGGTGTCGGAGGCGATGTTCGCGATCGCGCGCTACCAGGTGGAAGATCCGTCGTTCCATCCGTACAACAGCAAGTACGACCGCTGGCTCGAAGGCCGTGCGCGGCTCACGCAGGCCGAACTGCGCGGACTGCGCCTGTTCAACGATCCGGACAAGGCGAATTGCGCGGGCTGCCACCTGTCGAAACCCGGCAAGGACGGGCTGCCGCCGATGTTTACCGATTACCAGTACGAGGCGCTCGGCGCGCCGCGCAACAAGGAGCTGGCGCAGAACCGCAACCCGGCGTTCTACGATCTCGGCGTGTGCGGGCCGTTCCGCGACGACCTGAAGGACCAGACGCAGTATTGCGCGATGTTCCTGACGCCGACGCTGCGCAACGCGGCGACGCGCCACGTGTTCTTCCACAACGGCGTGTTCCACACGCTCGACCAGGTGATGGCGTTCTACAACGAGCGCAGCATCTCGCCGCAGAAGTTCTATTCGCGCGGCGCGGACGGCAAGGTCGACGAGTACGACGACATTCCGCCGAAATATCGCGCGAACGTCGATGTGACCGATGCGCCGTTCGATCGCAAGCCAGGCGACAAGCCCGCGATGACGGCGCAGGACATCAAGGATATCGAAGCGTTCCTCGGTACGCTGAACGACGAGCCGGTGCAGCACTGAGTGCGGGATGACCGCCGCGCTGCGTCGTATCAGTGGCGCGCGCGGATGCAGAGGAAGGCCGGGGCCAGCGACAGCTCCGCATGAAGCCGCTCCGACGCGGCCTTCATCTCGGGTAGCGGCTTCGGCTCGACGAACCGGTCGAGCCGCCAGCCGCTGTCGGCCACGGCGTTCAGGATGTCGGCGAGCGGCCGCCGCCACGCTTCGACATAGGGTTTCGGTTCGCCGAAACCCGACCAGTGAACGCCGAAGCGGGACGTATCGAAATAGGTGCCCTCGCCGCGCGTGCGTTCGTCCATCCAGTCGCGCATCGGATGCGCCATCGAAAACACGAGCGTGGCGCCCGGCCGCGCGACGCGCCGGAATTCGCGCAGCGTCGGCGCAAGATCGCGCACGTAGTCGAATGCGAGCGAACAGACGACCTTGTCGAACGCTTCGTCGGGCAACCAGGCGAGCGGCCCCTCCAGATCGCCCTCCACGATGTCGACCGGGAGGCCCGCGCAACGCGTTCTCGCCAGCGCGACCATCTCCGGCGTGACGTCGAACGCATGCACCGTCGCGCCCTGGCGTGCGAGGTGCGCGCTGCCGATGCCGGGCCCGCAGCCGGCATCGAGCACCGTCAGGCCGTCGACGTCGCCGAGCAGCGCCATCGTTGCCGGACGTTCGTAGAGCGCGTTGTGCGCCTTCGTCGGCGCGATGTCGGCGTAGCGTTGCGCGAAGCTCGCGTATGCCTGGCGCCCGGGTGGTTCGTTCGGATCGGTCATGCAGCCTCCGTCGATAGAAACTGGGGGAGCCGATTCTGCCTGATCCGCCGGCGGATGGCGACCCGGCGTCTCGCCTGCGTCACGACAGGCTGTCGAGCAGCCGATACCAGGCCACGCCGGCCGCGATATAGAAGCGCTGCAGCCCGTGAAACGGAATGGGCCGGATCGGCGTGCGCCGGAACGGCAGCGGCAGTTGCGCATCGCCCGACAGGTGCGCGGCCAGATGCTTGCCGAGCGTCGTCGCCATCGCGATGCCGCGCCCGTTGTAGCCGAGCGCGATCGTCACGCCCGGCGCGGGCTCGTGCACGTGCGGCATGAAATCCGCGGTGATCGCGACGCGCCCGGCCCAGCGGTACTCGAACCGGACACCCTTCAGTTGCGGATACAGCAGCGTCGTCGCACGCTCGAGATGGCGCCAGTCGCTCGTCGCACGCGGTCCCGCGAACGGGCCGCGGCCGCCCATCAGCAGGCGTCCCGCAGCATCTCGCCGGAAGTACAGCAGCAGGCGCCGTGCATCCGATGCGACCTCGCCGCCGGCGAGGATGTCGCGACCGAGTTCCGGCGCGAGCGGTTGCGTCGCGACGATGAAGCTGTTCGCGGCGATCACCGACTGGCGCAAGCCGGGCCACAGCCCGTCCGTGTACCCGTTGGTCGCGATCACGACGCGGTCCGCCGATACCGTCGCGCCGCCGGCCGTCGCGACCTGCCAGCGGCCGTCGGCACGCGTCAGCCCGACGGCGCGCGTCAGCCCGTGCACGACCGCCCCGCTCGCCTGCGCCGCGCGCACGAGGCCGCGCGTATAGCTGAGCGGCTGCACGCTGCCCGCGCGGCGATCGATCCAGCCGCCCGCGTACGCATGCGTGCCGAGCCGGCGCGCGACCTCTTCGCGACCGAGCAGTTCGACCGGTGCGCCGCGCGCGGCCCACTGCTGCGCACGCCGGGCGACCGTGTCGAGCATCGCGGCAGTCGGCGCCGGCTGGATCCAGCCGTGGCGTCGCGCATCGCAGTCGATCGCGTGCCGCGCGATCAGGTCGAATACCGTGTCGGCCGCACCGCCGACTACGGCGGCAAGCTGCTCGCCGGCTTCGTCGCCGAACCGGCGGATCAATTCGTCGGGGTCGTATTTCAGGCCGGGGATCACTTGCCCGCCGTTGCGGCCGGACGCGCCCCAGCCCGGCTGCGCGCCGTCGATCACGCGCACGTTCACGCCGCGTTCGGCCAGATGAAGCGCGGTCGACAGGCCGGTAAAACCGGCACCGACGATCGCCACGTCGCACGACACGGATGCGTCGAGCGCGGGTGTATCGGGTGCCGGTGCGGCGGTCGCCGCCCACAGCGAATCCGGCCACTGGGAGTCGGGCCATCCGGGTGCCGCGTTCCTTGCACTCATGTTCGATCCGGGTTGGCGGCGTCGTCCGACGCCAGCAGTCGACGCAGGAATTCCTGCGTGCGGGGATGTTTCGGCTGCGTGAGCACGTCGCGTGCGGATCCGCTTTCGCAGATGGTGCCGTCGTGCAGGAAACACACGCGATCGGCCACCTCGCGCGCGAATGCCATTTCGTGCGTGACGACGACCATGGTCATGCCGTCGCGCGCGAGCCCGCGCATCACGCCGAGCACTTCGCCGACGAGTTCGGGGTCGAGCGCCGACGTCGGTTCGTCGAACAGGATCGCCTGCGGCTCCATCGCGAGCGCGCGTGCGATCGCGACGCGCTGCTGCTGCCCGCCCGACAGCTCGGACGGATACGCATTCATCCGGTGCGCGAGCCCGACCTTGTCGAGCAGCGCGCGGGCCTGCTCGCGCGCTTGCGCGGCCGGCGTGCGCCGCACGTGGACGGGCCCTTCCATCACGTTCTCGAGCGCCGTGCGATGCGAGAACAGGTTGAAGCGCTGGAACACCATGCCGACGCGCATCCGCAGCTCGTGGATTCGTTTCGAATGCGCATCGACCTTCATGCCGTCGATCGTGATCGACCCTTCGTCGTAAGTCTCGAAGCCGTTGATACAGCGCAGCACGGTCGATTTGCCCGAGCCGGACGGGCCGATCAGGCACACGACCTCACCTTGCCGCACGTCGAGGCTGACGCCCTTCAGCACGGCGTGTTGCTGAAAGCGCTTGTGTATCGCATCGATCCGGATCATGCGCTTCTCCTCAGCGAGAGTCGCTTGCCGAGCCGGTTCACGCCGAACATCAACGGCAGGCCGAGCGCGAGATACAGCAACGCGACGAGCGTATAGACGCTCATGTTCTGGAACGTCGACGACGCGATCAGCTGGCCGGCGCGCGTGATCTCCGCGACCGTGATCGTCGACGCGACCGATGAATCCTTCAGCAGCATCACCAGCGTGTTGCCGTAAGGCGGCAGCGCGATGCGGAACGCCTGCGGCAGCACCACGCGCCGCATGATCATCGGCCCGCGCATGCCGATCGCGTGCGCGGCTTCGATCTGTCCACGGTCGATCGCCTCGATGCCGGCGCGGAAGTTTTCCGCCTGGTAGGCCGAATACGCGATGCCGAGACCGAGCACGCCGGCCTGGAATGCCGACAGCTGGATGCCGAGATCGGGCAACACGAAGTACATGTAGAACAGCTGCACGATGATCGGCAGGCCGCGAATCACGTTGACGACCGTGCTCCCAACCGTCGACACGGCACGGTTGGGCGACACCTTCAGCAACGCGAGGATCAGCCCGAGCACCGAGCTGAGCACGAACGCGCATGCCGTGATCTCGATCGTGACCACCGCCCCCTTCAGCAGGATCGGCAGGAAATCGATCGCGTTCTGAAAAAACATGAGGTCTCCTATGCGACGGCCCGGCGGCACGTCGCAGTGGGTGCCCGCGATGCGCGGGCGATACCGCTCGGGAATCCCGGGCGCGCGCTCAGCTCATGTGCCACTTCTGCAGGATCTGCTGCAGCGTGCCGTCGCCCTTCATTTTCCGGATCGCGCCGTTGAGCTGTTCGAGCGTCGCCGTGTCGCCCTTGCGTACGATGAAGCAGACCTGCCCCTTCACGACGCTCTGGTATTCGGGCACGAGCCGGACCTGGCGGTTGACGCCGTGTTCGATCTGATACGCGACGATCGGCTGATCGGCGAAGCCGGCCTTGATGCGGCCGAGCGCGACATCGCGCATGATGTCGGCGATCGAATCGTAGGTCCGGACTTCCTTGAAGATGCCCTTCTTGTTGAGCGCGTCGACGAACGCCGTACCGACCTGCGCGCCGACCACCTGCCCCTTGAAGTCGTCCATCGACGTATAGCGGCCCGGGTCGTCGGCCTTCACGATCAGGCCTTCACCGAATCAGTAGACGGTGTCGGAGAAATCGACGACCTGCTGGCGCGCCGGCGTTTTCAGCATCGCGGCCGAGATGATGTCGATCTTCTGCGTGGTGAGCGACGGGATCAGCGCCGAGAACACGGTCTGCTGCACGTCGACGCGAAACCCGGCCGACTTCCCGGCCGCGGTGATCGCATCGACCATCATCCCCTGGATCGAATTGCTCTTGACGTCGAGAAACGTGAACGGCACGCCGGTGGCCGTCGCGCCGACCTTCAGCGTGGGCTCGGCCGCGACGGCGCCGGCCGATGCCGTCGCGAGCGCGATGCAGGTGGCGAAACCGGCGGCCAGTGCGCCGAACCGCTTGATGAACGAAACCATGGTGTCTCCTTCTCGAATACTTCGGTGCGCCGGCCGGTCGCGGATCGACACTGCGACGATGAGTTGATCTTAAAACGAATCAAAAATATCGTAAAAAGATTTTTGAGTATCGATATTCGATACTATATGATGAGATATCGAATCGATTCGGTCCCTTGCCCATGGAAACGTCGCCCGATCAGTCAACCGACCTGCTGTTCAACCAGTCGCTGGAGAAAGGGCTGAACGTGTTGCGCGCGTTCAGCGCGAAGCGGCGCACGATGACGCTGGCGGAAGTGGCGGACGCGGCCGGAATGACGAAAAGCTCGGCGCAGCGGATGGTCTACACGCTCGAGAAGCTCGGTTACATCCGCAAGCATCCGGTTACGCGGCGCTACCAGCTCACGCCGCACGTGATGCGGATCGGCTTCAACTATCTCGCGGCCGATACGCTGATCGACGTGGCGAATCCGTTCCTGTCCGAACTCACGAACCTGACCGGCGAAACCACCAACCTCACCGAGCCGGACGAGGACGAAATGGTGTACGTCGCGCGTTTCGTGTCCACGAAGTTCGTGCCGATCCACATGCCGATCGGCAGCCGCATCCCGATGTACTGCACCGGCAGCGGCCGCGCGTTCCTGAGCGCGTTGCCGCCCGGCGACGCACGCGCGCGGCTCGACGGCATGGCGCGCACGCCACATACGCCGCGCACGGTCACGGCGCTCGACGAACTCGTCGCACTGCTCGACAGCGCGCGGCGCGAAGGCTATGCCACCAACCAGGAGGAGCTGTTCATCGGCGACATGTCGATTGCCGCGCCCGTGCTCGGTAGCCAGGGGCAGCCGGTGGCCGCCGTGCACGTGGTGGCGCCGACGAGCCGCTGGACGTTCGACGACGCGCGCCGCAAGCTCGCGCCGGCCGTGATCGACTGCGCCCGCGGCATCAGCAATTCGATCCGGACGCTCGAGTAGCACGCGCCACATGGCAGGCGCCGCGCCGTCGCAGCAGGTCAGGTTGCACGACGCGCGGGTGCCGCTGCCAATATCCTTGCCCGCGCCGGGCGCCTGCTCGTTCGCGGTAGCCGGGCCGATCGCGGTGTCGGCCTGACAGCCGCTTCAACCACCCTCCTCCGCGTTTTCCCCGATCCCGTTCGACTTGACTCGATGCCTTCGATCGTCAACACTTCGCACATTGCAAGTGTGATCACACATCACAGATCAAACCTCGGAGAACCCCGTCTTGGCGCCTCGTATCGTCACGCCCGCACTGAAAGCCGTTGAACAGGAAACGATGGCCGACAAGGTCTACCAGCAACTGCGCGAAGCGCTGATGAGCGGCCGTTTCGCGCCCGGCCAGGCATTGAGCCTGCGCAGCGTCGCCGAGGCGGTCGGCTCGTCGACGATGCCCGTGCGCGCCGCACTCACCCGACTGCACGCCGAGCGCGCGCTGGTCGACGGCCCGAATCGCGCGCTCGTCGTGCCGCCGATGACACTCGACATGCTCGACGAGTTGCGCGACGTGCGTATCGCACTCGAAGGCTGCATCGCCGAACGCGCGTGCGGACGAATGAGCGGCGCGCAGATCGCGGCCGTGCGCAAGACCTGCGAGACGATGCAGGCGCACGTCGAGGCAGGCCGCTCGCGCGCTTACCTGCAAAGCAATTTCGCGTTCCACAGCGCAATCTACGCGCACGGCGCGAGCGAAAGCACGCTCGCGATCGTCGAAAACCTGTGGATGCGCGTCGGCCCCTTCCTCAACATGGTCGCGCTCGACATCCCGCACATGCGGCGCTCGATGGATGCGCACCGCGCCATCGTCGATGCACTCGAACGGCGCGACGGCGCAGGCGTGCGCGCTGGCATCGCGCTCGACATCGGCGGCGCGGCACACGATCTCGCCGAGACGCTTCGGGCGGAACAGACCCCGCGGACCGTGAACACGAAGCCGTAGCGGCCGCCTGCCGTGGGCGCCCGGTCGCGAGCGTCTGCGATCCGACTACATCAACGATGGAGACAACCCGGCATGACAGCTTCCGACCTGCTGAAACCCTATGACGGCCTGCGCGTCCTCGTGACGGGCGGCGCATCGGGCATCGGTCTTGAAATCGCGGACGCATTCGCCGAATGCGGCGCACACGTGCATGTATGCGACGCGTCGCAAGCCGCGATTGCAGCGCTCGCCGACCGGCCGCCGCCCGCCGGAGCCGGCGCGATCAGCGCGACGCTGGCCGACGTATCCGATCCGGCCGCCGTCGAAAGCGTGTTCGCCGACCTATCGGCCACGCTCGGCGGCCTCGACGTGCTCGTCAACAATGCCGGCATCGCCGGTCCGACTGGCGGCATCGACGAAATCGACCCCGTGCAATGGGAACAAACCGTCGCGATCAACCTGACCGCGCAATTCCAGTTCGCGCGCCGCGCGGTGCCGCTGCTGCGCGAGTCGAAACACGGCGGCGCGATCATTGCACTGTCGTCGGTCGCCGGCCGGCTCGGCTATGCGTTCCGCACGCCGTATGCGGCCACCAAATGGGCGGTGGTCGGGCTCGTGAAGAGCCTCGCGATCGAACTCGGCCCGCTCGGCATTCGCGTGAACGCCATTCAGCCCGGCATCGTGCGCGGCCCGCGAATGCGCCGCGTGATCCAGGCACGTGCGCAGCAGCTCGGCATCGGTTACGACGAAATGGAGACGCGCTATCTCGAGAAGATCTCGCTGCGGCGCATGACCGACCCGGCCGAGATCGCCGCAACCGCGCTGTTCCTGTGCTCGCCGGGCGGGCACGGGATCACGGGCCAAGCGATCTCCGTCTGCGGCAACGTCGAAGTGCTCTGACGCACCCTGCATCGTTCACCGAAAGGAATCCATCCGTGGCCAACGCTCGCAAAGTCATCATCACCTGTGCGCCGACCGGCGCGATCCATACGCCGTCGATGTCGCCGTACCTGCCTGTCACGCCGCACGAGATCGAAACGGCCGCCGTCGCGGCCGCCGAGGCCGGCGCAGCGATCCTGCACCTCCACGCACGCAATCCGTCCGACGGCAAGCCGACCCAGGATCCGGCCGTGTTCGCCGAATTCCTGCCGCGCATCAAGGCGCAAACCGACGCGGTGATCAACCTCACGTCGGGCGGCAGCCCGCACATGACCGTCGACGAACGACTCCAGCCCGCACTGCATTTCCAGCCCGAAGTCGCATCGCTGAACATGGGCTCGATGAACTTCGGGCTGTACCCGATGCTCGAGCGCTTTCGCGAGCTGAAGCATCCGTGGGAACGCGAACATCTCGAGAAGAGCCGCGACCTCGTGTTCAAGAACACGTTCGCCGATATCGAGACGATCCTCACGCGCTGCGGCGCGAACGGCACGCGGTTCGAATTCGAGTGCTACGACATCTCGCATCTGTACAACCTTGCGCATTTTGTCGACCGCGGGCTCGCGAAGCCGCCGTTCTTCGTGCAAAGCGTGTTCGGCCTGCTCGGCGGGATCGGCGCGCACCCGGAGGACCTGATGCACATGCGCCGCACCGCCGACCGCCTGTTCGGCAGCGATTACGTGTGGTCGATCCTCGGCGCCGGGCGCAACCAGATTCCGCTCGCGACGATCGGCGCCGCGCAAGGCGCGAACGTGCGCGTCGGGCTCGAGGATTCGCTATGGATCGCGCCGGGCAAGCTCGCGGAATCGAGCGCCGCGCAGGTCCTGAAGATGCGACAGGTGCTTGAAGGCCTGTCGCTCGAGATCGCGACACCGGCCGAGGCGCGCACGATGCTCGCACTCAAGGGCGGCGACGCGGTGAATTTCTGATCGCCGGGTAGCCCCCCAACACCAGAGTCCGCAAGCGCAGTGACAAGGCGCCGGCCCGAGCCGGCCGGCGCCAGGACGCCCATCATCGCCCCGCTCCGTTCGAGCGCTGCCGGCGCGGCTCCGTCGTCTGCCCATCCGCTGCATGCATCGCAGCGGCATCTGCCGAACGCGGCGCACCGTGCTTGCCGTGCGCGCCGGTTCGCCCTTACCGGAGTCGTCCGCATGTCCACTCATCACGCCCAGGCCTTGTCTTCCGCCGCCGGCGACGCGAGCGCGTCGCTGAACCGGCTGCTGTTCCGCAAACTCCTGCCGCTGCTGATCGCCGCGTATGTGATCAGCTTCCTCGACCGCACCAACATCGCGTTCGCCAAACATTCGATGGGGGTCGATCTCGGCATTTCATCGGCCGCGTACGGACTCGGCGCGGGGCTGTTCTTCCTGACCTATGCGCTCTTCGAAATTCCGAGCAACCTGATCATGCATCGCGTCGGCGCGCGCTTCTGGATCACGCGGATCATGATCACGTGGGGTGCACTGTCGGTCGCCATGGCATTCGTCAGCGGCGAGACGTCGTTCTACGTGATGCGCCTGCTGCTCGGGGCTGCCGAAGCCGGCCTGTTTCCCGGCGTGATGCTGTACCTGACGTACTGGTTCGGCCGCGAAGAGCGTGCACGTGCGACCGGCTATTTCCTGCTGGGCGTGTGCATTGCGAATATCGTCGGCGGGCCGCTGGCCGGTGCGCTGATCGAACTCGACGGCACGCTCGGCTTCCACGGCTGGCAATGGCTGTTCGTCGTCGAAGGCATTCCGGCGATCCTGCTCGCGTTCGTCGTGTGGACACGGCTGCCGGATCGTCCGAGCGCCGCGCCGTGGCTCGCCCCGGAAACCGGCCGCGCGCTCGAGCGCAAGCTGGCCGCCGAACAGGACGCGGGCGTCGCGGCGCACGGCGGCCACGCGTTCGGCGCCGCACTGCGCGATCCGCAGATCTGGCTCGCGATCTTCGTGTACTTCTGCCACCAGTTGACCATCTACACGGTGATCTTCTTCCTGCCGGGCATCATCGGCGCATCGGGACGCTTCTCGCCGTTCGCGGTCGGGTTGTTGACCGCGCTGCCCTGGCTCGCCGCCGCGTGCGGCGCCGCCACGCTGCCGCGCTTTGCGCGCGAGTCGCGGCATTCGCGCCGGATGCTGTGTGCGGGGCTGGTCGTGATGGCGGCCGGGATGGTAGGCGCCGCGCATGCGTCGCCATTGGCGGGGCTGCTCTGCGTGTGCGTGGCCGCGTCGATGTTCTTCGTCGTGCAGTCGATCGTGTTCACGTTTCCGGCGTCGCGGCTCGCGGGCAGCGCGCTGGCCGGCGGACTCGGACTGGTGAATACGTGCGGGTTGCTCGGCGGCTTCGTCGGACCGACCGTCGTCGGTGCGATCGAACAGGCAACCGGCAATGCGAAGAACGGGTTGACGCTGCTGGCGGCCGCGCTCGTCATCGCGGCGTTCGCCAGCCTCGCGTTGCGGCACGGACACGAGCGGCTGGACGCGCGGTCGCACGGCTGACGGCAGGCCGGATTCGGGATCGCGAGAGGCGGACGTGTACGTCGCCCGTCTCTCGCGTCGCCCCGTCAGAACAGATACATCCCCGCGACGAACACGACGCCCGAGAACAGCAGCGTCGTCACGCAATACCCCATGATGTCGCGCACGCCGAGCCCGGCGATCGCCAGCGCGGGCAGCGCCCAGAACGGCTGCGCCATGTTGGTCCAGGCCTCGCCGTACGCGATCGCCATCGCGGCCTTGCCGAGATCGGCGCCGAGCGCCTGAGCGGCCGGCATCACGAACGGGCCCTGCACGACCCAGTGGCCGCCGCCGGACGGCACCGCGAAATTGATCACGGCCGAGCTCAGGAATGCGAGCAGCGGGAACGTATGCACGTTCGCAATATCGACGAACCACTTCGTGATCACGCCCGCGAGCCCCGAATGATCCATCAGCGCCTGGATGCCCGCGTAAAACGGGAACTGAATCATGATCCCGGACGCGCCGCGCGCCGCGCCGGCCACTGCGCGCGCATAGGCCATCGGCGTACGGTGCAGCAGGATGCCGGCCGCGAGGAACGCGAGGTTCACGGTGTCGATGTCGAGCGCGAAGCCCTTCTGCACGAACTTCAGCACGAGGAACGCCGCACACAGCGCCGCGACGAGGACCGACAGCAGGCGGCTTTCCTCCAGCCGTTCGGCGAACGTCGCGTCGGGCCCGAGCTGGCGCTCGACGCTCGGCGGTTCGGCCAGCAGCGCCGGATCGACGCTGACGACGTCACCCGGCTTCGGCATCATCATGCGCGCGAGGAACGGCAGCATCACGATCAGGCCGATCGTGATGAACGCGTTGTAGCCGGTGAAGATCGTCTCCGACACGGGAATCAGCCCGATGGTCTTCTCCATCGGATTGCCCTTCGTGGCCGCGACGAGCGGGACCGAGCCCGATAAGCCGCCGTGCCAGCTCAGGAAGCCCATGTAGGCGGACGCAACGAGCAGCCGGTAATCGCTGCCGGCGACACGGCGCGCCACCTCGCGCGCGAGCATCGCGCCGAGCACGAGGCCGAAGCCCCAGTTGATCGCGCACGCGAGCGCGCCGACGAACGCGACGAGCATCACGCCCTGCCCCGGCGTGCGCGCGGTGCTCGCAAGCGCGACGAGCATGCGCTTCACGGGCGGGGAACTCGCGAGTGCGTGACCGGTGACGAGGATCATTACCATCTGCATCGAGAACGCGAGCAGGTTCCAGAAACCCGAACCCCACATCGTCGTGAGTTGCACGGGCGTGTTCGGCGTGAGGCCGAACGCGAGCGCGAACGTGACGATCGTCAGCAGGATCGCGAAAATCAACGGGTCGGGCAACACGCGGTGGACCACCTGCGTGAAAAAGCGGGAAATGCGCTGTATCAACTTGAGCTCCTCGTTTCCTGATAGGGATGTCCGCGCGTGTCGTTGTTGGTGGAGGCGCGGAAACGCGCGGATTCTTGCACAGAACCGGCGCACGCGCTCTGGAGCACGCGGCTGCGATCGCGTGCTGGCGCGGATGAGGAAACCGGGAGGAAAACGACGACCGGCGGTGCAATCGGCACCGCCGGTGGAAAGGACCGATGCGTGTGCGTCAGCGAACGGCAGTCGCAGGCGTGCTCACGGTTGCAACCGGATTCGCCCGCCGTTCGGCCAGCCGCTGCGCGCACCGGTACGCGACCAGCGAGCCGGCCATGGCCAGCAGCATCGGCACGAGGCTGTCGTGATCCGCGCGCGTGAATTCGAGCAGCAGCACGACCGCCGTGATCGGCATCTGCATCGACGCGGCGAGAAACGCGGTTGCGCCGATCAGTGCGCACCCGCCGATCTCCGCGCCCGGCCACACGAGGCTCCACAGCCCGCCGAGCACGACGCCGAGCAGCGCGCCGTTCGCGAGGCCCGGCGTCAGCAGGCCGCCTTCCGCCCCCGCCCGCAGGCTGCCGGCCTCGATCAGCACCTTCATCACGAGCAGCGCCGCGGCAAGACCGATCGTCAGCGTGCCGTCGAAGCCCAGCGACGCCGGGCCCTTGCCATTGCCGAGCAATGGCGGAAACCACATCGCGAGCACGCCGATCATCGCGAAGTTGACCAGCGCGAGCACGGGCAACCGCCCGTCTTTCGGCGCGTTCGCCCGGGCACGCGTGGTGAGCCGCACGAAGCCGTACGCGGCGAAGCCGAACAGCGGACCGCAGACGATCGACCACGCCACCAGCGGCGTGCTCAGCACGAACGGCGGCACCGTGTACTGGTGTTCGTTGCCGAGGCCGATCCACGCAACGGCCGCGGCGATCGCCGACGTCGCGACCGCCACGACCAGCGCACGTAGTTCGAACGTGCCGAGCAGCACTTCGAGCACGAAGATCGCGCCGCCGAGCGGCACGTTGTAGACGGCCGCGAGGCCCGCACCGGCACCGCACGCGACCATCAGCCGGCAGTCGTCGGGCGTGAGCCCCGCCGCATGCGCTAGCCGCCCGGCAAGCAGCGCACCGATCTCGCGCGGCGCGACTTCGCGGCCGAGCGGCGAACCGAGCGCGACGGTGACGATCTGCAGCAACGCGTGAACCGTCGTGCTGACGACCGGCATGCGCGGATCGGCTGCACGCACCGCGCGACGGATGCTGACGAGCGGCCGGCCATACCGGTACAACGCCCACCAGCCGCCGCCGGCGACGATCCCGCAGACGACCAGCACCGCGACGCGGCGCAGCGGATCGGCGCCGGTCACGCCGGTGAGGAAGCTCTCGGTGCCGATCACGTGCGCGGTGCTGTAGCCGTACGCGACGTGCTGGATCGCATGCAGCAGCAGCGCGAGCAGCATGCCGCCGAGGCCCGCGCCGACGCCGGTCAGGATCGTGACGACGGCCATGCGCGCGAACGGGCTGGCGGCCGGCGGAGAGGATGCGGGGACGGACGGGAGATCGGGGCGCATGGGATCGGCGAATGGGTTCGACAAAACGGCGTGCAACACGCACGCCGCCGTCAGGACCGCATCGTAGGCCGGCGCCCATCATGAGACAAACGTCTTTTTCGAATCGACTCATGCATTTCATGAATGCATAGCGTCGAACGCCACGGGGTGGCCCACCGCCAGCGACAAATCCGCGTCGATCCGGATACGCGTGTGACGCCCGTCGTCGGCGTAAGCGCCTGTTCTCCGCGCGCCAGTCACGCCGATGAACCGCCGCGCCGCGTCCCGCGCATGTTGCAACGACGCGACAACCGGTCACGGAGGAGCGGATGCCACCTGCGCGCGATCGCGCAGAAACCACCGGCATCAGGCGCGCGCGGTACATCGTGTCAGTTTTGTGAAGGACTCTTGCCGGATCCGGAAAGGTGCGCTCGCGGCCCCGGCGGCCTTGCGCGCGCGATGCGTTCCTATACTTGCGCCGAACTTTCGTTCCCAGTCCCACACGCAGGAGCCCTGACTTGAAAAAAACCCTCATCGCCGGCGCATGCACCGCCGCACTGTTCGCCCCGCTCGCTCACGCACAGAGTTCGGTCACGCTGTACGGCCTGATCGACGCCGGCATCGTCTACACCAACAACGCCAACGGCGCGTCGCTGTGGCGCCTGAACAGCGGCACCGTCAACGGCAGCCGCGTCGGGTTTCGCGGCACCGAGGATCTCGGCGGCGGCCTGAAGGCGCTGTTCGTGCTCGAGAACGGCTTCAACGTGAACAACGGCGGGCTCGGGCAGGACGGCAAGCTGTTCGGCCGCCACGCGTACGTCGGCCTGAGCCGGAACGGCTACGGCACGCTGACGCTCGGCCGCCAGTACGACACGATGGTCGACTTCGTCGCGCCGCTGTCGGCCACGGCCGGCGACTTCGGCGACGCGAGCTTCGCGCATCCGTTCGACAACGACAACCTGAACCACTCGCTGCGCATCAACAACGCGGTCAAGTACACGAGCGAGACCTATGCGGGCTTCAAGGTCGGCGCGATGTACGCGTTCTCGAACGCGACGAACTTCGGCGCGAACCGCGCGTACAGCGTCGCGGCGAGCTATACGAACGGCCCGTTGAAGCTGGCCGGCGCGTACCTGCAGATGAACGGCACGAAGGGCTCGACGAGCGTGAGCCCCGGCGCGACCGATGCGGCCGAAGCGAAGAGCCTGAACCAGGGCGGCTGGTCGATCGGCTCGGACCGCATGCGTTCGTATGGCGGCGGCATCAGCTACGGGTTCGGCCCGGCCACCGTCGGCTTCGTCTATACGCGTTCGCAATACGACAACACGGGCTCGTTCGGCTCGACCGGCCAGGTCGCGTTCAACAACTACGACGTGAACGTGCGCTATGCGGTGACGCCGGCCGTCAGCCTCGGCGCGGCCTACGTGTACACGGACGCCAGCGTGTCGAACCCCGACAGCAAGCACGGCACCGATCCGAAGTGGCACCAGGTCGACCTGCAGGCCGTCTACAAGCTGTCGCGCCGCACGGACATCTATGCGGAAGCGATGTACCAGCACGCAGCGGGCCGCGGCTACCAGGCGTTCATCAACGGCTCGGGCGGCGCATCGAGCACGGCGAACCAGATCGTCGGCACGATCGGCATGCGCACGCGCTTCTGACCGGCGCAATGCCTCGTCGCCCGACGGCCACGAGCCTGCGTACGCACGCGGGTTCGCCGGCCGCGGGCGGCCTCCATCAATGTTGTGCCATCTGGAAGGCAGCCTGCCTGGAATCGGGGTTTTTACGCGCGCGGGCGCTGCGTAGACTGCCAGCAAAGGTCGGGGTCACGCATCGCGCGTCGAACCGGCCGCCCACCCCGCCCCCAGGAGAACCTCGTGAAATCGCTCGTCGTTACCGCCGCCGCTGCCGTCCTGCTCGCTGCACCGGCCCTGTCTTTCGCCCAGTCGGCCAAGTCGCCCGTCACGCGCGCGCAAGTGCTGCAGGAGCTGATCGATCTCGAGTCGGTCGGCTACAACCCGGCGCGCGGCGAAGTCAACAACTATCCGGACGACATCATGGCGGCGCAGGAACGACTCCACGAAAAGCGTCTCGCGGAACAGAAGGCAGCGCAGGCCGCCTACGGCCGCGCCGGCGCACCGACGACGGAATCGGGCGCGGCTGCCAAGCCCACGCGGTAACGGCATGACGAAGCGCCGCGCCCGCGTGAACGATGTCATGCAGGCGTGGCGCGGTTGCGTTCGCTTGATTGGCTCGATTGGCTTGAAAAGAAGACACCGGCGGCGTGGCAATGCGCCGGTGCGCGCCCGCCGCTCAGGCGGCCTGCGGTTCGCGATCGATCGCGTTCAGCATCTCGACGTCGCGCGCGATCATCCCCGGCACCTGGGCACGCAGCATCTCGACCCAGGTCCGCACCTTCGCATCGACGAAGCGGCGCGACGGATACAGCGCGTACACGTTCATCTTCTGCAGGATATGCGCGGGCAGCACGCGGACGAGCGTGCCGTCGCGCAGCGCGTCGATCGCCGAGTACAGCGGCAGCATGCCGATCCCGATGCCGTCGCGGATGGCAAGGGCAAGCGATTCGGCCGTATTGGTCTGCACCGGCCCCGCGACGTGGATCTGCTCGACGCCTTCCGGCCCTTCGAGCACCCATTCGTGCGTCGGGAACGCCGGCGTGCACAACGTCAGGCACGCGTGCGCAGAGAGATCCTGCGGGCGTACCGGCGCGCCGTGGCGTTTCACATAGTCGGGCGACGCGCACAGGATGCTGAAGGTCGAGCCGAGCAGGTGCGACACGAGTTCCGAATCGGGCAGCGACGACGCGGTCACGACGGCCATGTCGCTCGTGCCGTCGAACAGGTCGGGCATGCGCTGCGACAGCGACAGTTCGATCGACACGTCCGGGAACTGCGCGTGATAGCGCGTCAGCGCGGGCAACACATAGTGATGACCGACGCTTGCGAAGCTGTGCATGCGCAGCACGCCGGCCGGCCGTTCGTGCGCGCAGCTCGCCTCTTCTTCCGCGCGGTCGACGTCGGCGAGGATCTGGCGGCAGCGCCGCAGATAGCTTTCGCCGGCCGACGTGAGCGCGAGACGGCGCGTCGAACGATTCATCAGACGGGTGCGCAGGCGCGCCTCGAGCTCCGACACCGCGCGCGACATCGCGCCCGTCGTCGAATTCAGCGATTGCGCGGCGGCGGTGAAACTGCCCGTCTCGACGACGCGCGAAAACACCCGCATGTTTTGTAGGGTATCCATTCCTGTGAGCAACCTGTAGCGGAGCCGCTATTTTCCTCCACGGGATGCGACAGATTGTTACTCCGGCTGCAACTATCGTTTCCCCGCAGCTGCGTTAATGCGCGGGCGCCGCACTCCTACAATCGGCGCCTCAACAGTCGAACGGACCCGTTCGGACGCGCCGCGCACCCTGGCCGGCCCCGTACCGGCCCCCTCTTTTCATGAAGCCACAACCTGCGATCGAGCGTCCTTCCATCGAACCGGCACGATGGAGAACCTGGCTCGATCCACTCGGCGACGCGGCACGCGACTGGGCCGCGAGCGACGGGCTGATCTGGCTGCACCTCGCGAAAACCGTGTTCGCGGCGCTCCTCGCGATGGGCATCGCGATGCGCCTGGAGATGTCGCAGCCGCGCACGGCGATGACGACCGTGTTCGTGCTGATGCAGCCGCTGTCGGGGATGGTGTTCGCGAAGAGCTTCTACCGCGTGCTCGGCACGGCGGCCGGCCTCGTCGCCGCGCTCGCGCTCGGCGGGCTGTTCGCGCAGCAGCCCGAGCTGTACATGGCCGGCATCACGCTGTGGATCGGCACCTGCATCGCGCTCGCGGTGCGCAACCGCCACTTCCGCTGGTACGGCTTCGTGCTCGCCGGTTACACGGCCGCGCTGATCGGCCTGCCGACCGTGATGACCCCGCAGACGCTGTTCCAGTCCGCGCTCACCCGCGCCGCGGAAGTCGCGCTCGGCATCGCGTGCTCGGGTGCGGTCAGCGCGCTGATCCTGCCGCTCAGCTCCGCGAAGGCACTGATGCGTTCGCTCGGCACCCGCCATGCGACGTTCGCGGCGTTCACGGCCGGCGCGCTCGCGGGCGACGTCGCACGCGGCGATTTCGAACGGCGCTTCGCCGATTTCGTCGACGACATCGTCGGCTTCGAGGCCAACCGCGCGTTCGCGTCGTTCGAGGATCCGCACATTCGCGCGCGCAGCCGCCGCCTCGCGCGGCTGAACAGCGAGTTCATGAACGCGTGCACGCGACTGCATGCGCTGCACCAGCTCGTCAAGCGATTGCGCGCCAATGGCTCGGACGCGGTGCTCGATGCGCTGGCGCCGCACGTCGACGCGCTCGCGCAGCGCTTCGCCGCACTGCGCGACGAACGGCAGCGCGGCATCGCGCCGGCCACCGGCGCACTGCTCGAACTGCGCCGCTTCCACAGCGCATTGCCGAAAGCCGCGCGGGCATCGCGGCGAGACATTGAGGCGCACGCGGCCGGCGGCCTGCTCGACTTCGATACCGCGATCGAGCTGCTGTACCGCTTCATCGGCGAATATCTCGGCTACGCCGATACCTATGCGTCGCTCGACCAGGACGATCACGCGTTCGAGCGCTCGGTCACGCACTACGCGGTGAAGACCAATTCATTCTTCGTCGGGTTCGCGTTCCTGCGCACGATCGTCGCCGTCGGCGCGATGAGCGCGTTCTGGCTTGCGTCCGAATG
This sequence comes from Burkholderia sp. AU33423, assembly GCF_002223135.1. Classification (NCBI taxonomy): domain Bacteria; kingdom Pseudomonadati; phylum Pseudomonadota; class Betaproteobacteria; order Burkholderiales; family Burkholderiaceae; genus Burkholderia; species Burkholderia sp. AU33423. The sequence continues at coordinate 1,546,357 of NZ_NKFH01000007.1, read as the reverse complement.
GCCGAGCGGCCCGCTCGCCGTGATCGCCACCGCGATCGCGTGCGCGCTCAGCTCGACATCGCCACGCGCGCCGAAGTTCGTCGCGCAGATGAGCGTCGGCGCGGCGTTCGCGACCGCCGTCGGCTACGTGTTCCTGTGCTACGTGTATCCGAACATCGAAGGGTTCCCGCTGCTGTGCGCCGCGCTCGCGCCGGTGCTCGGCCTCGGCGCGTTTCTCGCGATGCGGCCGGGCTTGTCCGGTTACGGGATCGGCTTCGCGGTGTTCTTTTGCCTGCTCGCGGGGCCCGACAACGTGATCGCGTATACGCCCGAGGTGCTGATCAACAACGGCCTGGCGATCGTCATCGCGATGCTCGCGTGCTCGCTCGTGTTCGCGGTCGTGTTCCCCACCCACATGCCGTGGCTCACGGGCCGCATCGCGCACGACCTGCGCCGCCAGGTCACGCTGGCGTGCGAAGGATCGACGGATCGCCTCGCGCAGCGCTTCCAGTCGAGCACGCACGACCTGATGGCGCAACTGCGCACGCTGCTCGTGCGGCGCACGCGACAGCATCGCGATGCGATGCGCTGGATGCTGTCGACGCTCGAGGTCGGCCACGCGGTGATCGACCTGCGCGACGAGCTGAACGCGTTCTGCGCATCGAAGCCGCCGCAAACGCTGCGCTGGACCAGCTCGATCGACGCGGTGCTGCGCGAACTGCCGCGCTTCTTCGACGATCCGACGCCCGGCCATCACGCGCGCACGCTGAAATCAGTGAACCTGGCGATCCGCGCGGCGCAGCACACGCTGCAGGCGTGGTATGCAGTGCCCAACGAGCGGCACCGGATGCAGCGGATCGTCGGCTGCCTGCACTTCATGCGCAGTGCGCTGCTGGACAAGGACGCGCCGTTCAACCGGCATCGCCATTGACGATCGGTGCGCGCGCAACGGGATCCTTGTTCCGGATGGAAATAAGCTCTTCAGCCGCGGTGATTAATCTTTAAGCAGTGCGAGCCTATAGTTTCCTCACTGCCAGCGAGACTGGCACTCACCCAGGAGAAACTAAAATGAAGCCGCTGCACCTCGCCCTCGTTGCCCTGTCGCTCACCGCTGCTGTTGCTCACGCACAGCCGGCACCGGCAGACGTCGCACAGCAACCGGCGAACCGCGCTGAAGCCGTCGCCACCGCAGGCCGTGTCGATCGTTCGAAATCGAAGCAGGAAGATCCGAACGCGTGTGTCGGCCCCGTCAGCTTCTGCAACATCTACTTCGGCAACTGAGCATGACGCCGCGTCGTCACGGCCAGGCCCGCACCGCCCGCCTCGCATGCGCGGGCGCTCGGCGGCCCGGCCGATCGCCGCATCGCCGTGCCACCCCACGCCGCTTCGATTGAAGCGGCGCAGGCCGTTTCAGGCGCCGCGCCCCGGCCGCCAGCCCACCTCGCGCAACGCATCCAGCAAGCGCGCCTGCCCCAGCCCTTCGACCCGCGCGCCGCGCGACTCGACGTCGCCACCCGCGACGAGCGCATTCACGATCGCTTCCTCCACCGCTTCCGCCGCCGCGACGAACAGCGCGGAAATATGGTCGTTGTTGACCATCTTCACGTCGGCAGTCGGCATCCCCTTGCTGCCGTAGTTCGCCGCCGGCAGACCGTCGTTGCCGGTTGCGAACGCCAGGAAGATGTCGCCGCTCGAATCCTCCGTGCCGCCGCCGACGCGCGCCAGCCCGACGCTCGCGCGCTGTGCAAGACGCGTGCACTGGTGCGGCAGCAGCGGCGCGTCGGTCGCGATCGTCACGACGATCGAGCCCATCCCGGCCTCGCCTTGCGCGTCCGGCGCACGGAATGGCGAAGGCACGTGGCGCAGCACTTCGCCGACCGGATAGCCGGCCACGCGCAGCATCTCGCGCACGCCGTAGTTCGCCTGCACGAGCGCGCCGACGGTCCAGCCGCCCGCATCGGCCGCGAGCACGCGCGACGCAGTGCCGATGCCACCCTTGAACTCGTGGCAGATCATCCCCGTGCCGCCGCCCACGCCGCCTTCGGCAACCGGCCCCGACTGCGCGGCGGCCAGCGCACGCTGCACATGCGCGGCGCTCACGTGCTGCCCCCAGATGTCGTTCAGCAGCCCGTCGTAGGTTTCCATCACGACCGGCATGCACCAGTACACGCGGCCGGCCGCCGCTTCGCGCTCGTTCGCGACGAGCGCATCGCGCACCGCGCCGACGCTATGCGTGTTCGTATAGGCGATCGGCGTGGTCAGCAGGCCGGCCTCGCGGATCCATTCGAGCCCCGTCGCGTCGCCGTTGCCGTTCAGCACGTGCACGCCCGCGAAGCACGGCGAATCGTGCGCGGCGCCCGCGCGCGGCTCGATGACGGTGACGCCGGTGCGGATCGATGCGTCGCCGTTCTCGACGTTCAGCGTGCAATGTCCGACCCGCACGCCCGGAACGTCCGTGATCGCGTTGAAGCGGCCCGGTGTGCCGAGTCCGATGCGGATGCCGAGATCCCTCGTGCGCATGATGCAATTCCCCCAGTCTTTCAATGGTTCGGTGTTTCGATGTTTCGGTACGGCAAGCTTTCGATCCCGCGCTCAGAGCGTGCGGAAGGCTTTGCTGTGGCGCGCCCAGACCGCATACATCACGAGCGCGGCGACCAGCAGCCCCGCGATGATGATCAGGTCGGTCGGTTTCGTGGCCGTTGCGAGCGTGGTGTAGAGCGTATACGCGGCGCCGGCTACCGCCACGAGCGGCGTCACGGGCCACAACGGCATCCGGTAGTGATGCTCGACGTCACGGCGCACGAAGCGGCTCGCGAGCGCGGCCAGCCCGACGACCAGATAGATCAGCAGCAGCAGGTCGACCGTGAACGCGGTCAGGTCATCGAGGCTCGACACGAACACGAGCCCGGCCGACGGCACCGCGAGCGCGATCGTCGCAAGCCACGGCGATTCGAAGCGCGGATGGATCGTCGAGAAGGCGCGGTTGCAGGTGCGTGACCAGAGCGCGTGCCGGCCGCTGCTGTACAGCAGCCGCCCCATCGTGATCACGATCGCGATGATCGCATTGAACACCGACAGGAAGATCCCGCCGCTGACCACGCGCGACACGGCCGGGTTGCTCAGCGAGCGCACGACATAGCCGATCGGGTCGGCACTCTTCGTCAGATCGGTCAGCGACGGCGCACCGAGCACGATCGCGGTGAGCGGAATCAGTTCGACGACGAGGATCACGAGCAGCGAGTAGATCACCGCCTTCGCGACATTTCGGTTGCCGCCGCGCAGGTCTTCCGCGAGATACGCCGCCGAACCGAAGCCGTTGTAGCAGAAGATCGCCGTGCCGATCGCCGGGACGATCGCGGCCAGCGTCGCCGGCACGAGCGCGTTGCCGCTCGCGACGACCGGCGCGATCAGCGCGTCGGCGCCGCGATGCGGCGAACCGAAGCCGAGGCCCGCGATCAGCATCAGCACGCCGATCTCGACGACGAGAAATGCGCCCGTGATCCACGCGTTCGTCTTGATGTTCAGCATGCCGAGCAGGTAGCTGAGCAGCACGATCGTCAGCGCGACCGACTGGTTGCTGAAATGCGTGCCGAGCGCGTTGTTCAGGTAGGGCGCGGCGCCGCTCGCGAGCACGGCCGGGATGAACACGCTGACGGACAGCACCGTGATGAAGGTCAGGTAGCCGGGCAGCGTGCCGAACACGCGCTTGGCCATCACGTACTCGCCGCCCGCGCTGCGGTGCGCGGCGCTGAGCTCCGCGTAGCAGAGCGCGAACGCCAGCGCGAGCACGCCGCCGAGCAGGAACGACAGCACGGCGCCGCTGCCGGCCTGCTGGATCGCGAACGGCGCGATCACGAAAATCGAGCTCGCGGGCGTCACGCCCGATACGGTGATCATCACCGCATCGCGCACGCTGAGCGTCTGCGACAGCGCGCGCGGCGCGTCTTCCGTTGCAGGCGCCGCTTGCAGCGTGCCCGTCGATTCCGACATCATCGCCATTTCGTTCTCCTGTGCTTGGGCCAATCCTTTGCCACTTTTTTTTGAACGCCCATACTCGGGCCCGATTGATTGCGTGGCAGTCTAGGAAGCCAATTTCAGGACCGCTATTCCCCCTTCGTGTTACGCCCTTCCGGTGGTGGTATGGATCGTCTCTTTTCCGAAATCGCGATGCACCAGGCGCTCGGCCGCGCAATCGATCATCTCGGCCAGCCACGTTTCTGGCGGTTCCTGGTGCTGCTGCTCAATGAAATGGTGCCGTTCGACAATGCGCTCGCGACCGCGATCGGCCGCGACGGCGTGCCGCTCGTGCTCGACGAATACGACACGGGCGGCACCGACGCCGCGTCGCCCGTGCCGCTCTACCTGAACGGCGTGTATCTGCTCGACCCGTTCCTGCAGGCCGCGCACGACGGGCTCGCCGACGGCTGCTACCGGCTCGAGGAAGTCGCGCCCGACCTGTTCCGGCAGAGCGAATATTTCCTGAGCTACTTCCGCGATGCAGTCGGCGACGACGAGATCCAGATCCTCGTGCGACCCAACGCCGACATGCTGCTGTCGCTGTCGCTCGGTGCAGGCACGCGGTTCGACGTCGAGCCGCTCGGCAAGTTGACGGCCGCGATGCCGTGGGTGCTCGCGGCGATCCGGCAGCACTGGCGGCTGGTGGGCGACGCGGCGCGCACAACGCCCGACGCCGATCTCAGTGCGCGGGTCGAGCAGGCGCTTGCCCGCTTCGGCGCGGGCGTGCTGACCGATCGCGAGATGTCGATCGCGAGAATGGTGCTGCGCGGCAATTCGTCGAAGGCGATTGCCGAGCGGCTCGCGATATCCCCCGAAACGGTGAAGGTGCACCGGCGGCACCTGTACGCGAAGCTCGGGATTTCGTCGCAGCCGGAGCTGTTTTCGCGCTTCATCCAGGCGCTGGGGGAAGACGCGGCCGGATGACGGCATCGGTGCCGGCGGATGGCAACCGGCGTGGAATCGGGCACACTCCGGGACGCGCCGCGCGCCTCGCTCATCCGGTGACGCCGATACGGATATGCCGTCGACAACAAGATTGCCCAAAAACAGGAATTCCGATTCATGTCGCTCATTCCGATCGTGGGACTTGGCTGGCTGTTTCTGTGTGCGATCAGCGCCGCATCGCTCGTGATCGTGCCGCCCGTGGTGCTGGTCGCGTGCCTGATGGGGAAAGACGCCTGGTCGCTCCTGACCCGCGGCCGGCTGCAGTTCGCGTTCCTGGCCTACCTGGGTTCCGCGCCGGTGCCGGCGGTCTTCACGTTCCTGCTGGAAATCGGCGCCACGGCCGGGAATCACGGCGGCACGGCGTCCGACAGCCTGCGCCAATGGAACGAACGGTTCTTTTTCGTGTTCGTCGCCGCGGCGGCATTGAGCGGCCTGCTGTTGCTCTTGCGACCGAAAGACAGGAATGCGGCGAACGTCGAACCACCGCAGCCTGCGCGATAGCCGCGCGCGCGAACGCCGCGTCATGCCGCCTGCCCGGTTCTCGAGCAGGGGCATCGTCATGCGCTGATTCCGGCTGCTTCTACTTCCATTTCGCGCCGATCTGCGCGAGCCCGGCGTTCTTGAGATCGTCCGGCAACATCACCACGCGGAACTCGCAGTCCGCATTCAGCATCAGGAACCACGGCTCCGCGAGCGCCGGGATCTGCGACGGATCATTCAGGTCGACGATCACGACCGCCCCGCGCCCGCCGTTCTGCTCCGTGAAATACACGGCCTCCGGCTTGACCGCTTCGAGTATTCGCCCGATCACGTCGCCGACGCTGCCGTCGCGCACCAGCGTGTTGAACGGCTCGTGAGGGATTCGTATGTTGAGAAGCATGCGCATGACCTTCCTCCTTGGGCTCCGCCCGACTTGGGCCCTTCAAGCATAGGTGCTGCGCGATGCCGCGCCAGTCGCGCTGAACGCAGCGGCCGGCACGCATTCATATTCCGACGATTCGATTTCGTTGCGTGTCGCGAACGGCAAGCGTTCGCGACACGCGAATCAGCCGAGCCTGCCGTCGCGTTCGATGTGTCGTCGACTCAGCGGCCCGCTCGCCCGGCCGCGCCGTCCGCCTCACGCGGAACGCCCATCCGCCACCGGCGCGATCGCGAGATGCAGCGGCCGGTCGGGCCGCAGCGTCACGTTCAGCACCGGCCGCGGCGGCTTCATGCCAGGGGGCGCCGACAATGCGTAGCGCTGCAGGATCATCGCCGCGACGACCGTCATTTCCGTCATCGCCAGATGCTGCCCGAGACACACGCGCGGGCCCGTGCCGAACGGCATGTAGCTTCCGCGCGGCGCAGCCGGCGCGTCGTCCGCAAAACGCTCGGGACGAAACACGTCGGGCGCGTCGAACCATCGCGCATCGCGCTGCATGAGTTGCAGCGGCAGCATGAACAGCGTCCGCGCGGGAAACTGCCACGGCCCCAGCACGATCGGCCGCGACGCGCGGCGGCTGATCAGGATCGGCGCGGACGGATACAGGCGCAGCGTTTCCTCGAGCGTGTGCGTCAGGTAGCGTAACGACGATCGCGTCTCGGCGGACGGTGCGCAACCGCCCAGCACGCGCGACACTTCATCGCGCGCGGCGGCCTGCGCCGCCGGGTTCGTCGCCATGCACCACGCCCACCAGGTCAGTGCCCCGGCCGTCGTCTCGTGGCCCGCGAGGAACGCGGTCATGCATTCGTCGTGCACGGCCTGCAGCGGCCATCGCCGCGCGTCGTCCCGATGCAGCCGCAACAGGCGCGACAGCAGATCGTCGGGCCACGCGTGCGTCGGCAGGCCGAGACGCGCATGCAGTTGCCGGTCGATCAGCCCGTTCAGCACGGCCATCGCCCGCGCCTTGCCGCGCTTCCACGGCACCCAGTCCGGCGTGCTCGCCGGCCAGTAAAAATCGGCGTTGGCCGCCGCGCTCACCACGCGCACGGCTTCCTCGGCCGCACGTGCATCGTCGCCGATCGCATCGGAGAACATCGTGCGCATGATCACGTCCATCGCCAGCGACGTCAGCGCGCTTTCGATCGGCCAGTCCGGATCGTGCGCGGGCCACTGCGCGAGCGCATGTCCGGCCGTCGCCGCGATCGACGGCACGAACGTCTGCACCGCCTTCGGCATGAAATTCGGCTGCAACGCCTGCCGCTTGTCGCGCCACGCATCGCCTTCGGCGATCAGCACGCTATGGCCGTGGACCTCAGCAAACACGCGGACGGCACGCTCCCAGCGCCCGAGCGCATCGTGATGCGTGACCAGGAGTTCGCGCACGAGCGCGGGATCGGTCACGACCACCGCATGCTCGGGCCACATTCGCAAGTGCATGACATCACCGTATTCGCGCTGCCAGCCGGCCAGCGTGCCGAGCAGGTCGCGCGACATCGCGCGCAACAGACCCCAACCCGTCAGGCCGGCAGGCGGCCCCGGCGGCCATACGCCGGGCGGGTGAAGCACGGGCGCCGAAGCCGCGGCGTCCGTACGGAATGGACATGAGGATGTGGATCGCGTGTTCATGGGACGGATTGTCCGCACCGGCATGCCGGCGGTCTTGAACGCAAACGACATCGACACGCGTCGGGCCGCTCCCTATACTCCATCGTCATGTTCCCCGACCCGTCATCGATCCCGCTGTCGTGCCCCGATCCGCTGGCACGCGCCCCTCGCGCGCCGAGCGACGGGCGGTCGCCGCATGGACGGCTGTACCCCGCGCCGGCTGCCCTGCAGGGCGCGGTGGTCGCGATCGTGTTGCACGACACGCGCGGGGTCGCATTGAGCGACGCGCAGCGGCTCTCGCATTTTCCGGCCACGCCGCTCGTGTGCGTGTCGTGGTATCGGGATCTCGACATGGGCTTCGTCGAACACGCGTCCGACGGGCCCCGGTGGCGCCCCTTCGGTGCCGCGGCGACGCTGTCGGGCAGCCATTCGGCCCCTACCGTGGCCTGGGCGCCGACGGGCGGACGGATCGGCATGCTCTGCTTCACCGCCGATGCGGCGCGGGCGCTGTTCGGCATCGCGCTGGCGGACATCCACGACCGCGTGCTCGATGCACATGCGTGCCTCGGCCACGACTGGCACCCGCTGCTCGATGCGCTGGTCGGCGCGGAACGCGATGCCGATGCGCTGGCGGCGATCGAGCATCATCTTGCGCCGCGCTGGCAGGCGTTACGGCCCTCTACGCCGCTGTCGTCGCTCCGCAACGCGGGGCGGAGTTGGGTCGAGCGCCTCGCCCTGCAGGCGCGCGAATGGCGGCATACCCACAGCCCACGCCAGGTCGAGCGGCGTATCAAGACCTACAGCGGCCGATCGCTGCGCGAATGGCAAACGCTCGTCAGGACGGAAAGCGCGTTCTTCGCGGCGCGCGACCGGTACGAAGCCGGCGCCGACTTCAACTGGGCCACGCTGGCGCTGGACGAAGGGTTCGCCGACCAGGCGCACCTGAGCCGCGAGGTCAAGCGCATCACCGGTTTCTCGCCGAGCGAATTCACGCAACGCTTCATCGAGGACGAATCGTTCTGGATGTACCGGCTGTGGGTGTGACGCGACGGCGATCGCGCGTCGATCGCCGTTGCCCTGCCGGTTCCTGATTGTCCGTTCCGACCCGCACGGGCATGATGGGCGCGGACCCTCCGCATGCCTGTCGTCCGCTGTCCCTCCCGCCTCTCACGTGACTTCACCCATGTCATTACGCGCATTCAGAACGCTGGTCGCCATCGCCCGATACCGTACATTCGCGCGCGCCGGCGAAGCCATCGGCCTCACGCAATCGGCGGTGAGCCTGCAGATCAAGACGCTCGAAAGCGAATACAACGTGCAGTTGTTCGATCGCTCGCGCCGCCAGCCGGTGCTCACCGAGGCCGGCAACATCCTGCTGGCGCAGGCCGAGCAGGTGCTCGCGCTGGTCGACCGGATTCCCGATGCGCTCAGCGACGAGAAGAAGCTGGCCGGCCGCCTGCGGATCGGCGCGATCCAGACCGCGCTGTCCGGGCCGCTGCCCGACGCGCTGCTCGCGCTGCGCGCGGCGCACCCGGGGCTGCGCGTGCACGTGTCGGCCGGGATGTCGGCCGAACTGGCGAACCGCGTCGCGGCCGGCGAACTCGATGCGGCGATCACGACGCGCCCCGTGCGCCCGCATCCGGCGGAACTGACGTGGACCACGCTGTACGAGGATCGCTTCTGGCTGCTCGCGCCGCCCGACCATGCGGAACGCGATGCGGTCACATTGCTCGATTCGCTGCCGTTCATCCGCTTCGATGCGCAGGCATGGGCCGGCCGCATGATCGCCGCCGAGCTGCGCCGCATCGGCGTGCGCGTGCGCGAGGAGATGGTGCTGGACAGCGCGGAAACGATCGCGCGCATGGTCGCGAGAGGGCTCGGCGCGGCGATCGTCGCGCTCCCCGATTCAACGCTCGCGCGGCTGCCGCCCGTCACGCGCTTGCCGTTCGGCCAGCCGCAGATGGGGCGCGCGGTCGTCCTGCTCGAACACCAGTCGCGTCCGGCCGAACGTTTCGCGCGTGCGCTGGCCGCCGAAGTCACCGCGTCATCGATGAGAATTTCTCATTGAACACCCGATAATTAACCATTATTCCTGTTGCTTTCGCGTGTTAACTTGGCGGCATCGTCACTCCTTCGATTGCGTGTCGCCATGTTGCCCGCCGGATGGATTCCCGCCTCGTTCTGCCGCTTTGCGTGCCTGTCGCTCACGGTAGCCCGCACCGCCAGCACGGCTCGCGTGAAGGCGCGTCGATGATCGGCCCGGTCCTGCTCGCGCTGGCGCCGGTTGCACTGCTGGTCGCGTTCGGTCACGGCCTGCGGCGCACGGGCTTCATCGGCGACGCGTTCTGGCCGCAGGCGGAGCGGCTGTGCTACTACGTGCTGCTGCCCGCGCTGTTCGCGGACGGCCTCGCGAACGCTCGGCTGCAATCACTGCCCGTTTTACCGCTCGCGGCGGCGCTGGTCGGTTCGACCGCACTCGCCGCGGCGCTTCTCCTGCTGGTCCGCCGGTTCGTGCGGGTCGACGGCGCCGGCTTCACGTCGGTATTCCAGGGCGCCGTGCGCTTCAACAACTATGTCGGCACCGCGCTCGCGGCCGGCCTGTTCGGCGCACAAGGCATCGCGCTCGCGGCCGTATGCGTCGCGGCGATCGTCCCGACCGTCAATCTGATGTGCGTGCTCGTGTTCGCGCGCTACGGCGACACGCGGCTCGGCGCGGCGGCGCTCGCGCGCCAGATCCTGTCGAATCCGCTCGTCGTCGCGTGCGCGCTCGGAATCGCGATGCAGGCCGGCGGCGTCACGTTCCCGGCGGCCGTCGAGCCGGCCGTGCGCGCGCTCGGCGTCGCGTCGATGCCGCTCGGCCTGCTGTGCGTCGGCGCGGCGCTGCAATTCGATGCGGCGCGGGCGTGGCTGCAGCCGGTGTGCGTCGCGTCGGCGTTCAAGTTCATGGCGATGCCGCTCATCACGCTCGCCGCCGGCCGCCTGTTCGGGCTCGGCGATGCCGCGCTGACGGTCGCGCTGCTGTTCCAGACGCTGCCGACATCGTCGGCGTCCTACATCATGGCGCGCCAGCTCGGCGGCGACGCGCCGCTGATGGCCGGCATCACCGCGTTCCAGACGGTCGCCGCGGCGTTCGCGATGCCGGTCGTGCTGACCGCGCTCGCGTCGGCGCCCGTGTTTCGCTGACGACGCAGCGCCGCTCCCATTCCCCTGAATCCGGCCTGCCAGCCGGCCATCGCGCGATTCGGCATCGTCTGCCGCGCGCGGTCGCTCACGCGTTGCCGCAGGCGCTCACCGAGATACTCCGTCACATGAACGCTCCCGCCCCGCCCGCCGCCCTCGTCGCCACCCGGCCGCACGCGGCCATCTACGTGAAGCTCACTCTCGTCGCGCTGTTCTGGGGCGGCACGTTCATCGCGGGCCGGATCCTCGCCGCGACGATGTCCGCGACCGCCGCGGCCACCGGCCGCTTCGCGATCGCCGCGCTGCTGCTGGTCGTGCTGACGTGGAAGATCGAAGGCGGGCTGCCGAAGCTGAGCGGCCGCCAGATCCTGACGACCTTCGGGCTCGGCGCGACCGGCATCTTCCTGTACAACGTGTGCTTTTTCGCGGCGCTGACGCGGATGCCGGCGGGGCGCACCGCGCTGTTCGTCGCGCTGAACCCGGTGGCCACCGCCGTGCTGCTGTCGATCGTCGTGCGCGGGGAGCGCCTGTCGCTGTCGCGCCGGGCAGGCATCGCCATCGCACTGTTCGGCGCGCTGGTCGTGATCAGCCGCGGCGATTTGCTGCGGGTGCTGACCGATCTCGGCAACACGTTCGGCGCAGGCGAACGCTTCATGCTGTGCGCGGTGCTGAGCTGGGCCGCCTATACCGTGATCGGCCGGTGCGCGCTCGACGGGCTGTCGCCGCTCGCGGCCACGACGTATGCGGCGCTGTGGGGCCTCGCGCTGCTGATCGTCGCGCACCTGTTCGGCTCGCCCGCCGACAGCGGTACGCCGCTGACGTGGCAGGCCGCCGCGTCGATGCTCTATCTCGGCGCGATCGGCACGGTGGTCGCGTTCGTCTGGTATTCGCAGGGGATCCGCGAACTCGGGCCGGCCCGCGCGGCCGTGTTCACCAACCTGGTGCCCGTGTTCGGCGTGCTGCTGTCGGTCGCGCTGCTCGGCGAGCCGTTGTCGCCGTCGATGCTGGCCGGCGGTGCGCTCGTGATCGCGGGCGTCGCGTTGACCAACCGTGCGAGGCGCTGACGCATTGGCGTGCGTACCTCGCGCCTAAGGGGACGGATGCAAATTCCGGAGCCGGAGCATGACGGCCGTGGTGTAACACCCACGCGCGGCCGATGCGCCCCCCGATGTTCTCGCAGCCCCGCCAAAAACCGCCTATCGTGAATGGAGCGCCCCGTTCATCGCCACTCGACCCTGCGTCGCTCGCACCGGCGGTAACGGCACCGCGTTCCGGCACCATTCATCGCGATCCTGGCGCACGCTCGCCCGTGCACGATCGCGGCCGCCCACCGGATTACAGGAGGCCCTCATGAAAGCCGCGCTGCTCGTCAGCTCCGCCCTGCTCGCCATTGCATCCGCTTCGGCGTCGGCCCAAGGCTCGATCACGAAAGTCGAAAACGGCGCGCTCGTCGCCGCAAACGGGATGACCGTCTACACATTCGACCAGGACAAGCCCAACGCCGGCACCAGCGCCTGCACCGGCCAATGCGAATCCTTCTGGCCGCCCTACAAGGCCAGTGCGACCGATGTCCCGGTCGGCCCCTACACGCTCATCAAGCGCGATGACGGCAGCCCGCAATGGGCGTACAAGGGCAAGCCGCTGTACTTCTTCTCGAAGGACATGAAACAGGGCGACCGCAACGGCGACAACTTCAAGAACATGTGGCACGTGGTGGCGCCGTAAGCGTTCTGCTGCCTTCCGCCCCCTCCGCGCGGCCATGAAAAAGCCCGTTCCGATCGTCGATCGAAGCGGGCCTTTGCCCGTCATGCCGGCTGCAGGCAGCCGGCATGCGCGTCAGCGGTTCGACGGAAAGCTGAACACGGTGCCTTCGCGCACGCCGGCCGACGGCCAGCGCTGCGTGATCGTCTTGCGCTTCGTGTAGAAGCGCACGGCGTCCGGGCCGTACGCGTGCAGATCGCCGAACAGCGAACGCTTCCAGCCGCCGAACGAGTGGTACGCAACCGGCACCGGCAGCGGCACGTTGATGCCGACCATGCCGATCTGGATGTTGTCGCTGAAGTAGCGGGCGGCCTCGCCGTCGCGCGTGAACAGGCACGTGCCGTTGCCGTACTCGTGCGCGTCGATCAGCGCCATCGCCTCGTCGAGCGACTTCAGGCGGATCACGCCGAGCACGGGCCCGAAGATCTCGTGCTGGTAGATCGGCATGCCGGGCTTCACGTTGTCGAACAGGCACGGACCGAGGTAGTAACCGCCGTCGTGACCGTCGACCTTCACGCTGCGGCCGTCGACGACGAGCGTCGCGCCCGCTTCCACGCCTGCTTCGACGAAGCCCGTCACCTTCTCGAAATGCTGCTGCGTGACGAGCGGGCCCATGTCGACGCCCGCGCCGTTGCCCGGGCCGACCTTCATCTTCTCGATCTCGGCCTTCAGGCCCGCGACGACCTGGTCGCCCGTCTCGTCGCCGATCGCGACGACCAGCGGAATCGCCATGCAGCGCTCGCCGCACGAACCGTACGCGGCGCCCATCAGCGCGTTCACCGCGTTGCCGATGTCGGCGTCCGGCATCACGACCGCGAAGTTCTTCGCGCCGCCGAGCGCCTGCACGCGCTTGCCGTGCGCGCAGCCGGTCGAGTAAATGTATTCGGCGATCGGCGTCGAGCCGACGAAGCTCACCGCCTTCACGCGCGAGTCGGTCAGCAGCGTGTCGACCGCTTCCTTGTCGCCGTTCACGACGTTCAGCACGCCCGGCGGCAGGCCCGCTTCGAGCGCGAGCTCGGCCATGCGCAACGTCGACGACGGCGTACGCTCAGACGGCTTCAGCACGAACGTGTTGCCGCACGCGACGGCCATCGGCCACATCCACAGCGGCACCATCACCGGGAAGTTGAACGGCGTGATGCCGGCCGCGACGCCCAGCGCCTGGAACTCGCTCCACGAATCGATCGCGGGGCCGACGTTCTTGCTGTGCTCGCCCTTCAGCAGTTCCGGCACGTAGGTCGCATATTCGACGTTCTCGATCCCGCGCTGCAGTTCGCCCATCGCATCGGCGAGCACCTTGCCGTGCTCGGCCGTGATCAGCGCGCACAGCTCGTCGGCGTGTTCCTCGAGCAGCGTCTTGAAGCGGCTCATCACGCGGGCGCGCTTCAGCGGCGGCGTGTTGCGCCAGGCCGGGAACGCGGCCTGCGCGGACGCGATCGCGGCTTCGACGGTCAGCTTGTCGGCGAGCGCGACGCTCTTGTGCGATTCGCCGGTGGCCGGGTCGAACACCGGCTGGACGCGGCTGCCGCCGTCGACGCGCTTGCCGTCGATCAGGTGGCCGACGGTGGAAGTTACGTTGCTGTCGTGTTTCATCTCGTTCAGGCTCTTTCGTGAATTCGGTTATCGCTCAGGGCAAGCCGCGGCTCAGTCCACTTCGTTCAGTGCATCGGACAGCGCGTTGACCAGGTTGTCGATCTCGCGCTTCTCCGAGATGAACGGGGGCGCCAGCTGGATCGTGTCGCCGCCGTAGCGCACGTAGAAGCCCTTCGCCCAGCAGCGCATCGCGATCTCGTACGGGCGCCGTGCCGGCTCGCCCGGCAGCGCCGCGATCGTCAGGCCGGCCGCCAGCCCGTAGTTGCGGATGTCGGTGATGTGGCGCTGGCCCTTCAGCCCGTGCACCGCGGCCTCGAAATGCGGCGCGAGATCGCGCACGCGGGCCACCGCGTCCTCCTTCACCAGCAGGTCGAGCGCCGCGACGCCGGCCGCGCAGGCCACCGGATGCGCCGAATACGTGTAGCCGTGCGGGAACTCGAGCATGTACTCGGGGCCGCCCGCGGCCATGAACGTGTTGTAGATTTCCTTCGTCGCGATCACGCCGCCGAGCGGCTGCACGCCGTTCGTGACCTGCTTCGCGAAGTTCAGGATGTCCGGCACCACGCCGAATGCGTCGGCACCCGTCATCGCGCCGGCCCGGCCGAAGCCCGTGATGACTTCGTCGAAAATCAGCAGGATGTCGTGCGCGGTACAGATGTCGCGCAGGCGCTTCAGATAGCCCTTCGGCGGCACGACCACGCCCGCCGAACCGGAGAACGGCTCGACGATCACGGCCGCGATGTTCGATGCATCGTGCAGCGCGATCAGCTCGAGCAGCCGGTCGGCCAGCTCGGCACCGTGCTCGGGCATCCCGCGCGAGAACTTGTTTTCAGCCAGTTGCGTGTGCGGCAGGAAGTCGGCGTCGAGGCCCTGGCCGAACAGCTTGCGGTTCGGCCCGATCCCGCCGACCGAGATGCCGCCGAAGTTCACACCGTGATAGCCCTTCTCGCGGCCGATCAGGCGCGTCTTCGTGCCCTTGCCCTTCGCGCGCCAGTAAGCGCGGGCCAGCTTCAGCGACGTATCGGCCGCTTCCGAACCCGAACCCGTGAAGAACACGTAGTCGAGGCCGGCCGGCGTCAGGTCCTTGATCTTGTTCGCGAGCTCGAACGATTTCGGATGGCCGAACTGGAACGCCGGCGCGTAGTCGAGCTGCGCGACCTGGCGGCTCACGGCTTCGACGATTTCCGTGCGGCCATGACCGAGGCCCGTGCACCAGAGACCCGACAGGCCGTCGAAGATCTTGCGGCCTTCGGCGTCCGTGTAATACGCGCCATTGCCCGACACGATCATGCGCGGATCGGCCTTGAACTGGCGGTTGGCCGTGAACGGCATCCAGTGCGCGTCGAGCCACGCGGCATCGGTGCGGAGGTTGGTTTCGTCCTGCTGGGCGGTGGTGATGTCGGTCATGTCGGTCGGCGCGTGGCGCCCCTCCTCCTTATGTTGATATTGCACATTGTCGGGAGGCCAATTAGTCTTTTGAATATCGCAATATCAATGTTCACTTGCGCATTTATGCAAGCAAAGAAACCGAAGAGTCGCGCGCTGCTCGGGCAGCTCAGCGACATGGATCTCCGCCTGCTGCGGGTCTTCAAGGGCGTCGTGCAGTGCGGCGGGATGGCCGCGGCCGAACTGGAACTGAATATCGGCATCTCGACGATCAGCCGGCACGTGAAGGATCTGGAAACGCGCCTCGGCCTCGTGCTGTGCCGGCGCGGCCGCGCGGGCTTCACGCTGACGCCCGAGGGTCAGACGGTGTACGAGGAGACGTTGCGGCTGCTCGCGTCGATGGAAGCATTTCGCAGCAGGATCGACGGCATTCACGACCGGATGGGCGGCGAACTGCACATCGCGGTATTCGACAAGACGGCCACCAACGCGAACGCGCGGCTCGGCGACGCGATCCGCCAGTTCGCCGACGAAGCGCCCGACGTCGCGCTGAACCTGCATGTCGCGTCGATCAACGAGGTCGAGCGCGGGATCATCGACGGCAGCTATCAGGTCGGGATCATTCCCGCGCACCGCAACTCGGGCAGCCTCGTGTATTCGGAGCTGTTCGACGAACGGATGCTGCTCTACTGCGGCCGCCAGCATCCGCTCTACGATGCGCCGCACGGCAAGCTCACGTGGACGACGATCGGCAACCATGCGTTCGCGGGCCTCGGCTTCCATTCGCCGAACATGGAGCTGAGCCATCGCGCGAAGCTCACGCGCAGCGCGACCGCGTCGGACCAGGAGTCGATCGCGACGCTGATTCTGTCCGGCCGCTATCTCGGCTTCCTCCCCGACCATTACGCGGAAAGCTTCGAAAACAAGGGGCTGATGCAGCCGATCGCGCCGCACCGGTTCAATTACCGGTGCCGGTTCGTGAGCCTGCTGCGGCGCTCGCCGCGGCCGTCGCGGGCGGCGCTGCTGTTTCAGTCGTGTCTGGAAGCCGCGCATGCGGCGGCGCGGCCGGCGGCGTAGCGACCTTCGTGGCTGAACGGCTGAACGGCTGAACAGCTGAATGGCTGAATGGCTGAACGGTCGGGCAGCCTACGCCGACTTCACAGCCGGTCAGACATCCCCGCCCGTACCCGCCTGCGCACGCATCCGCCTCACGTAATGCGTCGCGACGAGCGCCGCGGCAAAACCGGACATCGCACCGACACCGAGCGCCCAGCGCGGACCGAGATGATTCGCGACCCAGCCGGCCACCGGCGCGCCGATCGGCGTGCCGCCGAGCGCCACCGCGAGACGCAGCGCCATCACGCGGCCACGCATCGCCGGCTCGGTCGACAGTTGCACCAGGCTGTTGGTCGAGTTCATGAAGGTGATCGCGGCGATCCCGGTCAGCACGAGCGCGGCGCCGAACAGCCAGTAGCCCGGCGCCAGCGCGGCCAGCGTGCAGCCGAGCCCGAACAGCGCCGCGCCGATCCACAGATGCCGGAAACGCGGCCGGTCGCGGCGCGCCGCGAGCAGCGCACCGGTAATCGTGCCGACGGCCATCATCGACGACAGCACGCCGAAGCCGCGCGCATCGACGTGAAACACGCTGGCCGCCATCGTCGAGATGAACAGCTGGAAATTGAGCCCGAACGTGCCGATCAGGAACAGCATCACGAGGATCGCCTTCAGGTCCGGGCGCTGCCACACGTAGCGGAATCCGTCGAGCAGGCTCCCGCGCGTGCGATCGGCCCGCGCATGCGCGCGCAGCTCGTCGGCACGCAGCATCGACAGCGACGCCAGCACCGCGACGAAGCTGAGCCCGTTGAGCAGGAACGCCCAGCCGGTGCCGACCGACGCGATGATGAAACCGGCCGCCGCCGGCCCGATCATCCGCGCGGCGTTGAACGACGTCGAGTTGAGCGCGACGGCGTTCGCCAGTTCCCGATCGGCGACCAGCTCGGCGACGAACGTCTGCCGCACCGGCGCATCGAACGCCGACGCGCACCCGAACAGAAACGCGAACAGATACACGTGCCACAGCTGCGCGACGCCGGTCACCGTCAGCAGCCCCAGCAAGAGCGCGAGCCCGCCCATCAGCGCCTGCGTCGCCATCAGCAGCTTGCGCTGGTCGAAACGGTCGGCCGCGTAACCGGTCCACGGCAGCAGCAGAAGCTGCGGGCCGAACTGCAGCGACATCACGATACCGACGGCCGACGCGTCGTGATGCGTGAGCTGCGTGAGGACGAGCCAGTCCTGCGCGGTGCGCTGGATCCACGTGCCGATGTTCGACACCAGCGAGCCGATCGCCCACACGCGATAGTTGAAGCTGCGAAGCGAGCGGAAGACGCCCGCCGCCGGCACGCTCATGGCCGCTCCCGGTCGGGCTCGTTGCCGCCGTGCAGTTCGCCGAAATGCCGCGCGAGGAACAGGCCGAGCGCAAGGATGCCGAGGCCGAGCGCCGCCGCGTCTGCTGTCACCCGGAGGTCGAAATCGCCGACGCGGCACACCAGCACGTAGGCAATCACGAGGTTCGCGACGCCCCACACGACATTCACGGTGGACGACGACAACCCGCGCCCGGGCGGATTCGCGAACGGGGTCTGGAACGGCTCGCCGCGCAATCCGCTGACGAGATGCGGCACGACGTTCGCGAAAAACGCGCCGCCGAAGAAATACGACACGAGATGCGGGAGGTTCATGGTCGGGTTGTCCTTTCGGCGAGCGGAGCGAGGCGGTTTACGGACGCGCCGGCTCCTGGAATTCGGCGAGCCGCTGCAGCAGTTTCACGGCCGACGCGAGCTCGGCCTGCTCGGCCTCCGACAGCTGCGCATGCAGCGCGCGGAACAGCCAGTCGTCCTTGGCCGCACGGTTGGCCTGCAGCACCTTGCGGAAAGCGGGCGTGAGCGCGATCAGCGTCTGCCGGCCGTCGGAGGGATCGGGCTCGCCGCTGACGGCGCCCAGCGTCTCGAGCGTCGCGACCGTCACGCGCATCGACTGCGGCCGCACGCTTTCGGCGCGCGCGAGCGCCGACACGGTCGCGGGGCCGTCGCGGTCGAGCCGCAACAGCACCGATTTCTGCGATGACGTGAGGTCGTTCGGGTGGATCTGCTCCCGCATCCGCCGCATCAGCTTGCCGACCGAGATGCGAAGTTCGCCGGCAAGGCCGGCCAGCGGGAGCGCTTCGGAGGGAGGCAATGGCGTCTTCATGAATTCAAGATAGCAGATATACAGTCAAACTGTACAGTTTAACTGTATATTTACGAGCTGTAAGGATCGCGTCGTCGCGTGCGCTCGAGCCGATGCGAAATGTCCCGTTCGGCTGGGCGAGCCGGCTCTGCGATAATGCGGGCTCCCCATTTCCGCTCCGCCGCCCGCCATGACGCAGCCGTCCGCCCCGCTCTCCACCGACCTGCCGCCGATCTCGTGCCTGCCCGGCGACGCGCTGCCGTGGCTGCCGATGAGCGCCGACCTGCCGGGGCTGGCGATCAAGTACCTGCACATCAATGCGGCCGAGGACACGCTGACCGCGCTGCTGAAGATGCCGGCCGGCGGCACGCTGCCGCGCCACCGTCATGAAGGCGAGGTGTTCGTCCATACGTTGCAGGGGGCGTGGCGCTACCGCGAATACGACTGGGTGGCGCACGCGGGCTCGACGGTGCTCGAACCGGCCGGCTCGGTGCATACGCCGGAAACGCTCGGCGCGCCGGGTGAGGCCGTGATCACGCTCAACGTGATGCGCGGCGATCTCGTGCTGCTCGACGACGGCGGCCGCGAGACCGCGCGCGAGAACTGCCGCGTCGCGCTGCTGCGCCAGCGCAAGCATGCGCGTACGGCGCCGGACGACGCCACGCCGTTCGTCACGCGGTAACGCAGGCGCCACCGTCGCGTCACGATCCGCGTGGCGCTCGCGCCCCCTGTCGACCGAATGGCCGCCGGTGCGCTTCGCCGGCCGACCCGATCGTTATCGAAAGCGCCGGAAAAATGTCCGGATATCGTCGGCCAGCCGGTCCGGCTCTTCCATCGCCGCGAAATGGCCGCCGCTCGGCATGTCGGTCCATTGCACCACGTCGAACACGCGTTCGAGCCAGCTGCGCGGCGGGCGGCTGATTTCCTTCGGAAAGCGCGCGAACGCGACGGGCACCGTCACGCGTTGCCCGGCCGCGAAGCGCATGGGCTGCAGCCGGTTTTCCCAATACATCTGCATGGATGAGCCGATGCAGCCGGTGAACCAGTAGAGCGAGATGCCGGTCAGCAGCGCATCGTGCGAAAACCGCCGTGCGACGTCGCCGTCGCAATCGCTCCATGCGCGGAATTTCTCGGCGATCCACGCGGCCAGTCCGGCCGGCGAATCGTTGAGCGCGACGGCCAGCGTCTGCGGCTTCGTCATGTGCATATGCGCGTATCCGCCTTCCAGCGCGGCCCACTCGCCGCGCTGCGTCACGAAGGCCCGTTCATCGTCGGTCAGCGGCACAGCCGCGTCGGTCGGAGGTTCGTAGCTGCCGGGCAGGTAGTTCAGATGGATGCCGTCCACCCGGTCGGCATGCCGCGCGCCGAGCGCGATCGACACGCCTGCGCCGAGATCGCCGCCTTGTGCGCCGAAGCGTCGATATCCGAGGCCGGACATCAACGCCGCCCAGCAGTCGGCGACCTGCCATGCCGACATGCCGGGTGCCGTTGGCGCGGGCGAGAACAGGAAGCCGGGCAGCGACGGTACGACGACATCGAATGCGTCGTCAGGATCGCCGCCGAATGCCGCCGGATCGCAGAGGCGATCGATCAGCGCGTCGAATTCGAACACGGAGCCCGGCCAGCCGTGCGTGATGACGAGCGGATAAGGTTTCGGTCCCGCCCCACGCCGATGGATGAAGTGCACGCGCTGCCCGCCTGCGTCCGCGACGAACTGCGGCAACCGGTTCAGCGCACGCTCCACCGCACGCCAGTCGAAGCGCTCGGCCCAGTACTCGGTCAGTTCGCTCAGCCACGCGCCGTCCACACCCTGCCGCCACGGCTCGGCGGGCGTGAGCATCGGCGGGCGACGGGCACGCAGGCGCCGGCGCAGGTCATCCAGCGCGTGATCGGGTATCGCAATGTCGAACGGCTCGGCGTGCATGGTGTCTCCTCACGAAGCGTGCCGGAGATTCTGCGCGATTTTTCCGACGCGCGCTGGCGTCTCGCGCCTGCGGGCATCAGCCCGCTTCCCGCTCGTCCGTACGCGCGTCGCGCCGCATCGCCTGCGGCGGGACGCCGAACCCGCGCACGAACGCCTCGCGCATGTGGCGGCGGTCGCGAAAGCCGTTTTCCTTCGCGATCACGTCGAGCGAATGACGGCTCTGCTCGATCATCAGTCGCGCCCCCTCCAGCCGCAGCCGCTCGATCGCCTTCGCCGGCGACTGCCCCGTTTCGAGCGTGAACACGCGGCTGAACTGGCGCGGGCTCAGGTGGACGGCTTCGGCAAGATCCTCGACGGTCAGTGCGCGACCGAGATTCTGCCGCACGTAGTTCAGCGCGTTCTGGATCCGGTCGGATTTCGGCGCGAGCTCCAGCATTTCCGAATGCTGCGACTGGCCGCCGGCGCGCCGCTGGTGCATCACGAGCTTGTGCGCGACCGACCGGGCGGCATCGGCGCCGAGATCCTTTTCCACCATTGCAAGCGCGAGGTCGAGGCCGGCCGTCATCCCGGCCGACGTCCAGATCGGGCCGTCGACGATGTAGATCCGGTCGTCCTCGACGCGTATCTCCGGATAGCACCGCTGCATGTCGCGGCCGAACGCCCAGTGCGTCGTCGCGCGGCGCTGTGCCAGCAACCCGGCTTCGGCCAGCACGAACGCGCCCGTGCAGATGCCGGCGATCCGCCGCGCGCGAGCGTTGGTACGGCGCAGGAACCTGACGACGCCGGCCGGCGCCGGCGAAGCGAGCGGATCGTTGACGCCCGCGACGATCCACGTATCGACGGCGATCCGCCCGCGCAGCGCGTGCGTGGCGACCGGCAGCCCGAGCGACGAGCGCACGTCGCCGCCGTCGACCGAATAGTTGGCCATCACGTAGAACGGCTCGCTCATGCCCATGTTCGCGTACTCGAACACCGATTGCGCGGCGAGCGCCATGATCTGGAAGCCGTCGCTGATCAGAAAGCCGATGCGGTGCATGTGGGTTCTCCCGTCCCGGGCGAGTAGGTCACCCGATGTCCTGAATCATACCCATCTACGTCATTTGTGTCGCAGCGATTCGAGACCAGAATGGCTTCACGCCATCCGGCCATTTCCATCGAAACGGAGCACATCATGACGCAAGCACATCGCGGTACCGCCCTCATTACCGGCGCCTCGTCGGGCATCGGCGCCGTCTACGCGGACCGCCTCGCGCGCCGCGGCTACGACCTGATCCTGGTCGCGCGCAACCGCGACCGGCTAGCCGCCCTCGCCGACCGCATCACGAACGACACGCAGCGCAGCGTCGAGATCATCGACGCCGACCTCAACGACCGCGCCGCACTCGCCGCCGTCGAGGCGAAACTGAAGCAGGATGCGAGCATCACGCTGCTCGTGAACAACGCGGGCATCGGCACGCATGCACCGCTGCTCGACAGCGACGTCGACGCGATGACGCGAATGATCGACCTCAACGTGACCGCGCTCACCCGCCTCACCTATGCGGCGGTGCCCGGTTTCGTCGCCCGCGGCAACGGCGCGGTGATCAACATTTCGTCGATCGTCGCGATCTCGCCGGAAACGCTGAACGGCGTGTACGGCGGCAGCAAGGCGTTCGTGCTCGCGTTCAGCCAGTCGCTGCATCACGAACTCGCCGACAAGGGCGTGCAGGTGCAGGCCGTGCTGCCCGGCGCGACCGCCACCGATTTCTGGCAGACGGGCGGCCTGCCGCTCGAGCACCTGCCGAAGGAAATCGTGATGTCGGCGACCGACATGGTCGACGCGGCGCTGGTCGGCTTCGATCGCGGCGAACTCGTGACGATTCCGTCGCTGCACGCGGTTGACGAATGGACCGCGTACGAGGCCGCGCGCCGCACGATGGCGCCGCACCTGTCGGCCGACACGCCCGCGCCGCGCTATTCGACGGCACGCTGAGCACGCGGCATCCCGCAGGTCGAAAGCAACCGGCACGTCACTCTCCGGAATGTGCCGCGGAACACGGTGATACGTGGCGCATCGCCCGTCATCATCCGAAGTTCCGCGGCACGTTTCCGGGCATCTGCGGATTGATGAATTCGCCTGCGGGAACGCACACCGGATTGTTTCCCGATCTGCCTGGCGTCCCGCTGCCCCGTTGCTCGACATATTCGGGACGGATCGTGTAGGCTGGCGCCCCTGCCCCTACACACCCCGACTCGCCATGGACAATGCCAAACGAACCGCGCGCATCGCGTCAGGTCTTCTCGTCGTCGCGCTCATCGAGCTGCTGGCGCTTCTGTTCGGCTACGGGTTCGCCAGTTCGATGGACGATCCGTACATGGGCGTTCGCGTGCTCATCACCGCGCTCTTCTGGGCGGCAGGCCTGTCGGTCATCGGGGTCATTGCGGCGATCGCGTGCCTGTCGATCGACCAGCAGGCACGCGGCGGCACGATTTACTGGGCGCTGGCGCTGCACGGCCTGATCGTCCTGCCCGGGCTGTTTCTGACCTTCCACTGAACCGCCCCGCCGCCGCCCGCGTCACGCCGATTCCGCACGCGGCACCGCCCGCACACCCAGCAGCATCGCGACCGCGCACGCGGCCAGCAGCGCCGCGATCATCAGCATCGCCGGGTCCATGCTGCCGGTTCGGGTGCGGATCAGCCCGACGAGCCACGGCGTGATCATGCCGCTCGACACGCCGATGCTGCTGATCAGCGCGATCCCGCCCGCCGCGCCCGCGCCGGAGAAATACGCGGACGGCACGGCCCAGAACACCGGATGCGCGGCGAAGATCAGCATCGCCGCGACCGACAGCAGCGCCATCATCGCGACGATGCTCGACAGGTGCAGCGTCAGCAGCGCGAGCGCCACCGCACCGCCGAACGCGCATGCGGCGAAGTGCCAGCGCCGTTCGCGCTTGCGATCGGAGCGCCGCGCGATCGCGATCAGGCCGGCCGCGCCGATCGCGTTCGGCACGACCGACAACAGGCTGATCTGCACAACGTCGTGAATGCCGAATTCGCGGATCATCAGCGGCATCCAGAACAGCAGCATCAGGAGCGCGGTGGTCAGCGAGAAATAGATGAACGCGAACAGGTACGTGCGCGGTTCGGCCAGCACCTGCCGCAGCGAATGCGGCGCCGGCGTATCGGCACCGGCGCGGTCGGCGGCAAGGTCGGTCGCGAGCCGCTGGCGGTCGGCCTCGGACAGCCAGCTCGCCTGCTCGGGACGATCGCACAGCCAGAACCAGGCAACCACGCCGAGCAGGATCGCGGGCGCGCCTTCGATCGCGAACATCCATTGCCAGCCGTGCAGCCCAAGCACGCCCGACATCCCGCGCATCAGCCAGCCCGACAGCAGCCCGCCGACCATCCCCGCCACGGCGACGCCCGCGTAGAAGATCGACAGCACCGACGCGCGCCGGCGTGCCGGATACCAGTACGTCAGGTAGAACACCACGCCCGGAAAGAACCCGGCCTCGAACAGCCCGAGCAGGAAACGCAGCACGTAGAAATGCTTCGCGCTGTCGACGGTGATCATCGCGACCGACACCGCGCCCCACAGGAACATGATCCGCGCAAACGTGCGGCGCGCGCCGAAGCGGCGCAGCAGCGCGTTGCTCGGCACCTCGAACAATACATAGCCGACGAAGAACAGCACCGCGCCGAGGCTGTACATCGCGTCGGTCAGGCCGAGGTCCTGCCGCATCTGCAACTGCGCGAAGCCGATGTTGCTGCGATCGAGGATCGATACGATGTAGCAGATGAACAGGAACGGCACGATTCGCGCGCCGATGCGGCGGTACAGCGCGTCGTCGTCCGTTGATGTGACACCGGACGCGACGGCACGCGCGGCGTCCGCTTGAACAGGGGCTGACATCGATCGTCTCCTCGATGGATTCAGGTACGGGGCTCACACGTCGTGCCAGTCGCCGCCGCCCGCGAGCGGCGACCGGCCGTTGCTCGCTCAGTCGCGCGGCGCGGCTTCGGCTTTCACGCCGAGCATCAGCGCGACGCCGCTCGCCACCAGCAGCGCGGCCAGCAGATACACGGCGAGATCCATGCTGCCGGTGCGCGTGCGGATCATCCCGATCACCCACGGGCTGACGATCCCGCTCGTGATCCCGATGCTGCTGATCAGCGCGATCCCGGCCGCGGCGGCGTTGCCCGACAGGTAGCGGGTCGGCACGGCCCAGAAGATCGGCAGCGCGGCGAAGATCAGCGTCGCCGCGACCGACAGGCACGCGAGCATCGCCGCGAAGCTGTGCAGATGCAGCGTCAGCGCCGCGAGCGCGAGCCCGCCACCGATCGTGCAGCACGCGAAGTGCTTGCGGCGCTCGCCGGTGCGGTCCGAACGGCGCGCGATCAGGATCAGCCCCACCGCGCCGACCGCGTTCGGCACGACCGTGTACAGGCTCACCGCCACGACGTCGGTCACGCCGAAGTCGCGGATCATCAGCGGCATCCAGAAGTTGAGCGTCAGCGACGCGCAGGTCAGCGAGAAATAGATGAACGCGAACAGGTACACGCGCGGGTTCGAAAGCGCCGCCACGAGGCTGCGCCCGTCGTGCGCGTGGCCGTGGCCGCGGCCGTCGGCGCACAGCGCGGCGACCCGCGCCTTTTCATCCGGCGTGAGCCACGTGGCGTCCTGCGGCCGGTCGACCAGCAACGTGAACGCGGCGAACGCGAGCAGGATCGCCGGCGCGCCTTCGATCGCGAACATCCACTGCCAGCCGTGCAGCCCGAGCACGCCGCTCATGTCGCGCATGATCCAGCCCGACATCAGGCCGCCGAGCACGCCGGCCACCGCGACGCCCGCGAAGAACACCGAGATCGCGGCCGCCCGCCGGTTCGCGGGGAACCAGTAGGTCAGGTACAGCACGATGCCGGGAAAGAAGCCCGCTTCGAACACGCCGAGCAGGAAGCGCAGCACGTAGAAATGCGACGGCTGCGACACGAACATCATCCCGGTCGACGCGATGCCCCACAGCAGCATGATCCGCGTGAAGGTGCGGCGCGCGCCGAAACGCGCGAGCAGCAGGTTGCTCGGCACTTCGCAGAACACGTAGCCGACGTAGAACACCGCGGCGCCGAGGCCGTACATCGCGTCGCTGAAGCCGAGATCGTGCTTCATCTGCAACTGCGCGAAGCCGATGTTGATCCGGTCGAGGAACGAGATGACGTAGCAGAGGAACAGGAACGGCACGATTCGCCAGGCGATCTTGCGGAACAGCAGCGCATCGTCCGTGGCGGCGGAAGCCGAAGCGCTCGCGTGCGCGAGCGTCGCTTCGGCGGGAAACGATCGAGGCATGTCTCTCTCCAAACAGGCTGCGCGATTCGAGCGCGCAGCCGTCTCCCAGGGCGTACGTGCGCCCTCTTTCTTGTGAGATCGGATACGGCGGCCGGAAAGCCGGCACGAAGCCCTGGCCAGTCGCCGCTTCAGAAAAAAGGCGGAGCGCCCTGTCGGACACCCCGCCTGTGCAAGCTGCTCAGTCCTGCAGCGCGGCCCACATTTCCTTGTCGCGCTGCGCGGTCCAGATGCGCGGATGCGTGATGCCGCTCGCTTCGTCGAACGCACGCGACACGTCGAACGGCAAGCAGTGCTCGTAGATGAACACGTGGCCGAACTTCGGATCCATCGCCTCACGCGTGAGCGCCATCGACGCCTTCAGGTCGAGCTTCTGCTCGACGGCCTTGCGGCCCTGTGCGAGCAGCGTCGTGACGAAATCCTTCGTGTAGTCGAGGCCCTTGTTCACGTCGGCCGGGTTCAGCAGCGCGGGGCCGCGGCCCGGCACGAGCTTCTCGGCGCCGAGCGCGCGCAGCGCTTCGAGCGTGGCCGGCCATTGTTCGAGCTGCGCATCGCCGCAGTAGCACGCGGCGTCGTATTCGACGAGGTCGCCCGAGAACAGCACCTTCTGCGACGGAATCCAGACGATCGTGTCGCCCTTCGTGTGGCCCGAACCGACGTGCATGATCTTCACTTCGAGCTTGCCAAGGAACAGCGTGATCTCGCGCTCGAACACGAGCGTCGGCCAGGTCAGGCCGGGCACCGTCTCGACCCCGGCGAACAGGCGCGGGAAGCGTTCGATCTCCGACTTCATGTCGGCCTCGCCGCGCTCGACGATCATCTCGTACGTGCCGCGGCTCGCGATCACGTGCTGCGCGCCTTCGTCGAAATACGCGGACGCGCCGAGCACGCGCACCGCGTGGTAATGCGACAGCACCACGTGCTTGATCGGCTTGTCGGTCACGCTGCGGATCTTCGCGATCAGGTCCTGCGCCATTGCCGGCGTCGCGGTCGTGTCGACGATCAGCACGCTGTCGTCGCCGATGATCACGCCCGAGTTCGGGTCGCCTTCGGCGGTGTACGCGTATGCGTTCTCGGACAGCTTCGTCCAGGTGACTTTCTTCTCTTCCAGATCGGCTTGGGAGGCGAATGCTTTGGCCATGTTGCGTTCCGTGGCTGCGAGCCATGTGTTGAGGGGAGTGAGCGGATCATCTTCCCGTGCTGAATATTTGTCAATGACAAAGGCGCTTGCTATTGTCTAATACGGGTAAACCTGCGGGCTGGCGCGATAAATGGCGTCGGATACCATGCGGGGTTTCGTCAACGGAAGAATCATCGCGTGCAGAACCACGAAGTCAGCGCAGACGACGCGCCGCCCAAGGCGCAGCGCGGGATCCAGAGTGTCGAGGTCGGCGGCCGGCTGCTCGACGCGCTCGCGCGCCGGCGCAAGCCGCTCGGCCTGTCCGAGCTGGCCGCGGCGGCCGACTTGTCGACCGCGCAGGCGCACACCTATCTCGTCAGCCTGACGCGGCTCGCGCTCGTGAAGCGCGACGCGCTCACCGGTAACTACGAGCCGGGCCCGTTGTCGCTGCGGCTCGGGCTGATGTCAATCGAGCGCCAGCCGGCCTATCGCGCGGCGCTGCCGCACGCGGCGCGGCTCGCGGAAGCGGTCGGCCTGAGCGTCGCGCTGTCGGTGCCGGGCGTGCTCGGGCCGACGATCGTGCGCATCGAGCACGGCGGCTATCCGCTGCACGTGAACCTGCATGTGGGCTCGGTGATGTCGCTCGACACGACCGCCACCGGCCGCGTGTTCCGCGCGTTCGGCGATCCCGCCCAACTCGACGCGATGGCGGCCAGCCAGGCCGGCGCGGGCGCCACGCTCGCGGGCGCCGAACAGCCCGTGCCGGACGCCGGCGTGCCGCAAGCGGAACTCGATGCGATCCGCGCACGCGGTATCGAGCGCGGCGTCGATCTGCCGAGCCCCGGCGTCAGCGCGATGTGCGTGCCGGTGTTCGACGCGCAGGGCAAGCTGCAGCTCGCGTTGACGGTGATCGGTTCGACGGGATCGATCGACGTCGACTGGGACGGCCCGATCGCGGCGGCATTGCGCGACGCGGCACGGCTGGCCACCGCATCGCTCGGCGCGGCGCACGATGCGCCTGCGCCCACCGCCAGCCTGGCGCCTGCCACTCCGCGCATGCCGCCCGCGCTGGCCGACGATATGAAGGCGCAGCGCGGCATCAATGCGCTCGACAGCACCGGCGAACTGCTGCTCGCGCTGGTGTCGGCGGGCCGCGCACTGCCGCTGCGCGATCTCGCGGCGGCCGCCGGCATGCCGGCCGCAAAGGCCTTTCCGCACCTCGTCAGCCTGCAGAAGATCGGCCTGCTGAGCCGCGACGACGCCGGCTGCTTCGGCGGCGGCCCGCTCGGGCAGGCGCTCGGCCTGATCGCGATGCAGCGCGTGTCGCCGACGCGCGACGCGGAAGCGGAGATCGTCGCGCTGGCCGGCGCGACCGACATGAGCGTGGCAGCCGCGACGCTGGGGCCGCTCGGCCCGACCGTGATCCGCCTCGAAGAGTCAGCGCGACCTCAGCACGTGAGCCTGCAGGTCGGCACGGTGATGTCGCTCGTCAATACGGCGATCGGCCGGATCTTCGCGGCCGGCATGTCCGACGACGTGCTGGCCGACCTGCTCGCCAACGAGCCCGTGCGCCTCGCTGGCCGCGCCGCCGCGCCGGCCGACGACGCCTTCCGCGCGCGGCTCGCGACGATCCGCGCGGATGAACTCGATTTCGCGTTCGACGCGCCGGTGCCGGGCATCGGGACGGTCGCCGCGCCCGTGTTCGATCACACCGGCAGCATCCGGCTCGTGATCGCGATCATCGGCTCGTCGCGCGGCTTCCCGCGCGGGCCGGACAGCGACCTCGCGCAGGCGCTGCTCGCCGCGACGCGACGGCTGTCGTGGCGGTTCGGGTGGATCGGCGGGTAAGCCGCCGCCCGCCACGCCCCTCGTCCTCCTCACTGCTCGAATCCCCCTCTCTTGTTCTTATGCGAGGCCGTGCAGGCGCGGCCTCGTCACGGCTGTAGGCCAGGCGCAGGCATCCGATATTCATGTTGCGAAGCAGCAACACAAATTGTCAGTAATTCTCATATAACGAAATCGCATTTCACAAAGCGAAGCTGCTTCGCTATGATTAGGGTTATCCCTAACTCGCCACCTATACGGGGCTTCGTCATGCAAACGTCTAACATCTCCGACCGTTCCACCGAATCCGCTGGCTGGCTCGCACGTCTGGGCGAGCTGATTGCAGAAGCTTGGACGCTCCACCTCGAGAACTGCGAAGTCATCGCCGAAGCACACGCACGCCTGCCGCACTGAACGGCACGACCACGGCAGGACAGGTTTGAAACGAAAGACGGCCCGTCAAGCGGGCCGACTTTCGTGAGCGGACATGCTGCCCGCCGCGGCCTGCGCCGGTCTCCCGGCCAGGTTCCTGCGACGGGTGGCCGTCAACCCTTCACCGCATGCCTCGAGGTCGCCGGCCGCGCGTCGTCATCGTCGTCGTGCCGCCGCGTCGCCTGCTGCGTGTCGCCCGGCCGCATCGGGTACGGCTTCGCACCCATCAGCCCCTTCCACAGCACCTTGTTGTATGCGACCGCATCCAGCCGGTCCTCGACCGAGAAGTCCATCCCGCGCGTGACCGCCGCCCAGTAGCGCATCCCGTGCGTCGGCTTCAGCGCCGCCGTCTTGATGTCGCCCGCCGGGATCGGCAGCTGCGTGTTCGCGAGCAGGCCCGACGCGACCGCCTTGTACGTCCACTTCGACTGACTCATGTCGAACACGTCGGTCATCGGCCCTTGCGTCGCATCGAACAGCCCGAGGTGATCCAGGTTCAGCACCTCCGTGATCGTGCGGATCATGTTGACTGTCGTGTAATGCGTGCTGACGACCGCGTTCTGCTTCACGTACGGCCCGATCACGAACGCCGTGCTGCGATGTGCGTCGACGTGGTCCGGTCCGTCCTGCGCATCGTCCTCGACGATGAAGATCAGCGTATCCGCCGCATACGGGCTGTTCGCCAGCGCCTGCGCGACGCGGCCGACCGCATAGTCGTTGTCGGCCATGTCGAGCTCCGGCGTGTTGACGCCGTCCAGCGACGACCCGAAGCTGCCGGTATGGTCATGCGGCAGGCGCAACAGCGTCAGCGCGGGCAGCTGGCCGTTGCCGACGAACTGGTTGAATTCGCGCTCCCACTCCAGCTCGCGATACAGGTCCGGATACGCGTTGTCATAACCGCGGAAATACGGATCCGTGCGATCGACGAGCGCGGGCGTCACGCTGTACCCCTGCACCTTGTTGTCGGCGAACGGCGCGCGATCCATCGGAATCGCGTTCGGGCCGCCGTTGCGCGAGATATCCATGAAGAAGCCGTAGTTGCGCACCGTCAGGCCCGCGCGCAACGCGGCGTTCCAGATGTAGCCCTGCTGTACGGCGTCGGACGGGCCGTCCGGCGCCGACACGTCTGCCGTGCCGGGCAGCAGGTCAGGATCGGCCGGCGTGAGCGGGTTCGCCGTCGTGCGTTGCGCGCCGGTCAGGCCCACGTCGACGTTTCGATTCTGGCCTTCCCAGTCGTAAGAGCCGCCGCGCGAGCCGCTGCGTGCCGGGCTGCTGGCGTAGTTGACGGGCAACATCTTCGCGCCGGCGTCGGATTCGCGTGCGCCGGTCGACCACGGCCAGCCGTTGCCGCTCACGTCGCCGGAATCGTGAAAGTTGTCGAGCGTGACGAACGTCTTCGCGAGCGCATGCATGCTCGGCGTCGTCGCGTCCGGGAACTCGGCCAGCGACGGATCGCCGTTCCCGCGGCCCAGATCGCCGAGGATCTGGTCATACGTGCGGTTCTCCTTGACGATATAGATCACGTGCTTGATCTTCTGCCGCAGCGCGTTCATCGTCGCGACGTCGGCGCTGGAGAGCGCGGCATTGAAGCTGTTGTTGTCGGCGACCTGCTTCGTCAGTAGATCGAGCGTCGCGCTGTCCGGCGCGGGCATCCACATGAAACCGCCCTTGCTCAACTGCTCGATGTACTGGTTCTCCACCAGATGCACGGGCGAGTTCTTGACCGGGCACGGCACGGTCCGGCCGCTGTCCTTGCAGTTGCCCGGATTCGGCCCCGGCATGTTCTTCGTGTAGACCATGTAGAGCGCATTGTTCGCGCCCACTGCGACATCGGACGGATACCATCCGGTCGGAATCAGTCCGGTCACTTTCGCGGTATCGCCGGACAGCGATACGACCGCGACGTCGTTGGTGCCGCGATTGGTCACGTACAGCGTGGTTTCGTCCGGCGACAGCGCGAGCCCGTTCGGCGACGCGCCGCGATACTGCATTTCGGTGACGAGCCCCGCGGGCGCAACCGTCGATACGCTCGACACGACCTTGTTCGATGTCGTATCGATCACCGACACGATGTCGGCGTTGTCCGACGCGACGTAGAGGCGACTCTGCGCCCGGTTCAGCACCATCTTGTTCGGGTTGCCCTTGACCGGGATACGCGTGACGATCTGCGGCGCACCGGTCGAGATATCGACGACGACGATCTCCCGATCGCGTTCGCTCGACACGTAGGCCGTCTTGTTGCCGACGATGCGAACCGCGTTCGGATATTCGCCGCCCGGCGTGCCCGACGCACCGCCGCTCTTGCCCGGACGGAGATCGCGTTCGGCGAGCACGGCGCCCGCGGCGAGATCGACCAGCGTGACGCTGTCGTGATAGCGGTTCGCGACGACCGCGCGCTTGCCGTCCGCCGTCACGTCGACACCGGTCGCAAGCGGCGAGCTGCCGAGACCGTTGCCGCCCTTGTGACTCAGCGCGATCGGTGCGCCGGCTTCGCCCCATACGCCTTGCGACAGTGCGAACACGTGCAGGTTGTCGTCGCCGCCGCCGGTCACGTAGAAATGCTGGCCGTCCGGCGCGAATGCGATGCCGACATAGGTATCGGGCACCGGCAGCGCCTGCTTCTTTACCGGCGTGCCGCCCGACACGTCGAACACGAACACATACTCGTTCGAGTCGGCATTGATCAGCTTGCCGCCCGCATCCAGCCGGTTGTTGTAGCCGCTCGTCAGCACGAGCAGCGTCTTGCGGTCGGGACTGAGCGCCTCCGACACCGGCTGGCCGGCGATCAGGTCCGGCACGTCCTGCAGCCCCGGATTCAGCGCGACGAGCGTCGTGCCAGGCGCAGCCGACGGCGTGATGCGCTGTCCGGTCGACAGCAGCGTCGACGTCGTGTCTCCCAGCGTCGCGGTCGTGTTCACGGAATCGCTGTTGCAGGCGGTCAATGTCGCGGCAACTGCTCCGGCCAGAACGAAAGTGTTGTACACGGATGCTCCTGTTTCGAACGAAAACGTTTTCACCGCCCCGTCGTAACGGGGAGTAATAATTCGTAACGAGCAGCAGGATAGTGACCGTGAATGAACCACCGGTGACGGCAACCTTGCCAAAGGCGTGCATGCCCTTTCGTTTTGCCTTCAATCGCAACTCGGTGCGAAGGTCGGCCAGTGAGCATTGCGCGTCGACGACGGCCAAGGACGCCGGTCGCGGCCAGCGGACAATACGCGCACCGTGCAGCCTGCACGGCGCCCGGAACGCTCACACCTGAATCGACGGCACGTCCTTCATGCAGCGCAGCGCGAACATCGAGCGGCTGTGGCGGATGCTCGAAATCTTGTACAGCTTTTCGCGCAGGAAACGCTCGTAGCCTGCCGTGCCATCCACCGCGACCTTGATCCAGTAGTCGTACTCGCCCGACACGAGATAAGCCTCGAGCACCTCGGGCAGCGCGGCGAGCTCCTCGCCGAAGCGCGCGAGCGCGTCGTCCTCGTGGCGATCGAGCGTGACTTCGAGGATCACGATGTCCGCATAGCCCAGCTTCCGCTGGTTGACGAGCGCGACGTAACCGTCGATGTAGCCGTCCACCTCCAGCTGCCGCGTGCGGTTCCAGCACGCGGTGGTCGACATGCCGATCTGTTCGGCCAGTTCGGCGTTCGACAGACGCGCATTTTTCTGCAGTGCACCGAGGATCTTGCGGTCCTGGCTGTCGAGCGTTTTCGGCGAGCGTTCACGTGTGGCCATGGCAAAAAGAATCTTCTACTGAAAACGGGGATTCTATCTGAACGCTATTCCGGATTTATGTCGGTTTGTGTGGAAAAGCGGAAGCCTTTTAATCCGGCCCCTTGATATATTTTTACCCATGCCTGCTGTCCGGCACGTTCCCCGCGACAACCCCTTCGCACCGGGACGCGCAGCCGCAATCACGAGTTGCGGTGCCGGCCGCAGGCATGCGATTCCCCGCCGCCCGCGCGCCTATCCGGCCGCGCGGCTTCGGCGCCCATGTTCCTGTTCCTGCCCTACCCGTCATGTCGTTCAGGCTTTACCTCTCGTTTCTCGCGGCTTCCGCCGTTCTCGTCTACGCCCCCGGCCCCGTCAACCTCCTCACCATGAACCAGGCGCTCCGCGCCGGCTGGCGCCGCGCGCTGCCGTGCGTCTGGGGCGGCACGCTCGCCGTGCTGCTGCAACTCGCACTGACCGCGCTGTGCCTGAATTCGCTCGTGCATCTCGACGAGCGCGCGCTGACCGTGCTGCGCTGGGCCGGCGCGGCCTACCTCGTCTGGCTCGGCTGCAAGCAATGGCTCAGCCGTACGCCGGCCGGCGCACCTGCCGCCTCGGCCGGGCCGGCCGGAACGGCCATGCCGGACACCGACTCGCACCGCGCACTGTTCTGGCGCGGCCTGGCGACCTCGGGCATCAATCCAAAGACGCTGCTGTTCTTCCCGTCGTTCTTTCCGCAGTTCATCAGCCCCAGCGCCGACTGGAGCCTGAACCAGCAGTACCTGCTGCTCGCGACGACGTTCGCGGTGCTGTTCGCGGGCGGCGTCGCGTCGATGGCGCTGTTCTCGCACCGGCTGAGCCGCGCGCTGCAGCGGCCCGCTCGGATGCGCGCGATGAACCGCGTCACGGGCGGCCTGCTCGTCGGGATGGGCGCGATCATGGTCGGCTGGAACTGACAGCGACCGGGCGGCCGGCACGTGCCCGGTACAATCGCGCGATGTCCGAATTGCTCACTTACGGCGGCCTGTTCGCCGTGTCGATGGTCGCCGCGACCCTGTTCCCGCTCCAGTCCGAAGCCGTGCTCGCCGGCCTGCTGCTCGCCGGGCGCGAACCCGTGTGGGCACTGGTGCTCGTCGCGAGCATCGGCAACGTGGCCGGCTCGGTGATCAACTGGGCGCTCGGGCGCGGCATCGAGCACTTCCGCGAACGCCGCTGGTTTCCCGTCAAGCCCGCCGCGCTCGCGCGCGCCGAGCGCTGGTATGCGCGCTACGGCCGCTGGTCGCTGCTGCTGAGCTGGGCGCCCGTGATCGGCGATCCGCTGACGATGATCGCCGGCGTGCTGCGCGAGCCGCTGCCGTCGTTCCTCGCGATCGTCACCGTCGCGAAGGTCGCGCGGTATCTCGTGATCGCGTGGCTCGTGACGCACTGACAACCGCTTCTCGTCGCACACCCGCCTGACGGCCGCACCGGCAGGCGCCGCCTTCCACGACACACCGCTAAAGATTTCGCCGAAGTTGCCGTATTAACCGGTCAACGAGCGGTGACGCGTGCGTTCCGCCTCCTCTCCCTCCCCACTCAGGATGTTTCATGAGATTGACCCACTTGGGCCGGGTGAGCGTCGGCGCGCGTCTTGCGGCGCTGGCGTGCGCGCTCGTCGCCCTGCTGTTTACCGTTTTCGCGTGGACGCTCGCGCATTTCGCCGGCCAGCAACTGGCTGAAGAAGCCCACATGCGGATCGTCGACAAGGAACAGTCGATCCGCGCGATGGTCGACCTGTTCGACAAGGCGCTGACGGCCGAAGCCAACCGCTCCATGTCGCTGTTCGCGAGCTTCCTGCCGCCTGATTTCTCGCTCGACCCGGCGCGCACAGTCGACATCGGCGGCGTCGCCGCGCCGACCCTGCTCGCGGGCGGCCAGCCGCTCGACCTCGACTATTCGATTCCCGACCAGTTCCTGAAGAAAAGCGGCGCGATCGCGACGATCTTCGCGCGCGACGGCGACGATTTCGTGCGCATCACGACGTCGCTGAAGAAGCAGGACGGCGCGCGCGCCGTCGGGACGAAACTCGACCGTGCCGGCCCCGCCTACGCGCCGCTCGTCGCCGGGCGCAGCTACACGGGCCTCGCGAAGCTGTTCGGCCGGTCGTACATCACGCAGTACAAGCCGGTGACCGACGCGGCCGGCCGCGTGATCGGCGCGCTGTTCGTCGGCCTCGACATCGGCAACGAACTCAAGCTCGTCGAGGACGGCATCCGCTCGCTGAAGATCGGCGACAACGGCTACTACTTCGTGCTCGATGCGTCGCAGGGCCCGTCGCGCGGCACCTTCGTCGTGCATCCGGATGCCGACGGCCGGCCGGCCGACGACACGCGTGCGCCGTATGCGCAGATGCTCGCGGCCGGCGAGGGGCGGCTCGCGTACACGTCGACCGACCCGGCCGCGCACGATGGCGGGCCGACCGCGAAATTCGTGTCGTTCACGACGATTCCGCAGTGGCAATGGCTCGTCGGCGGCATCGCGCTCGACGACGAACTGCTCGCCACCATGCGCGCCACCCGCAACCGCTTCCTGATGATCGGCGCCGTGCTCGTCGCGGCGTTCGCGACGCTGTTCGTCATCGTGGTGCGCCGCGTCGTGAGCCGGCCGCTCGATGCGGCGGCACGGGCCTCCGAACGCTATGCAGCGGGCGATCTCAGCGTGCGCATCCGTGATGGCGCGGCCACGCGCGGCCATGCGGGCGACGACGAGATCGGCCGGCTCGTTCAGGCGGTCGACGGGATCGGCGACGGCCTCGCTCGGATCGTCGCGCAGGTGCGCAACAGCTCCGCCGACATCGCGCGCGGCACGGTCGACATCGCGGCCGGCAGCAGCAACATCGCCGCGCGGATCGCGACGCAGGCGAGCAGCGTCGAACAGACGGCCGCCAGCATGGAACAGATCACCGCCGCCGTGCAGCAGAGCGCCGAGCACGCGGCGCAAGCCAATGCGCTGGTCGCGGACGCGTCGGCCGCCGCGACGAACGGCGACGCCGCGGTGCAGCGCGTGGTCGCGACGATGGACGACATCGGCCGCGCGACGCGCCGGATCGCCGAGATCACGGGCACGATCGAAGGCATCGCGTTCCAGACCAACATCCTGGCGCTGAACGCGGCCGTCGAAGCCGCGCGCGCGGGCGAACACGGCAAGGGCTTCGCAGTGGTCGCGGCCGAAGTGCGCGCGCTCGCGCAGCGCAGCGCGGCCGCGGTCAAGGAGATCGACGCGCTGAGCGCCGAATCGTCGACAACCGTCGAACAGGGTTACCGGATCGCGGAGGCCGCACGCGGCACGATGCGCGACATCGTCGCGCGCGTCGACCAGGTCAGCACGCTGATCGGCGAGATCAGCGCCGCGTCGCGCGAACAGTCGACCGGTATCGAGCAGGTGAACCTGGCCGTCACGCAGATCGGCGACGCGACGCACCAGAACGCGTTGCTGATCTCGGATGCCGAACGCGCGGCCGTCGCGCTGCGCGACCAGGCCGCGCACCTGTCGGATGCGGTCAGCGTGTTCCGGCTCGAACGGAACGCGTGACGGAGAACGACTGGCCGGCGACGGCCGGCCCATCGCCTACTTCTTGTTCTTGTCGTCGCCCGCCAGATCGATCGCCTTGTCCGATCCCACTGCATTGCGCAGCTGGAACTTCTGGATCTTGCCGGTCGATGTTTTCGGCAGTTCGCCGAACCGCACGGCCTTCGGCACCTTGAATCCCGCGAGCAGCGCCTTGCAATGCGCGACGATCTCCTCCTCGGTCGCGCTCGCGCCTTCGCGCAACTCGACGAACGCGCACGGCACCTCGCCCCACTTCGGGTCGGGCATCGCGACGACGGCCGCCACCGCCACCGCAGGGTGCCGGTACAGCGCATCCTCGACCTCGATGCTCGAGATGTTCTCGCCGCCCGAGATGATGATGTCCTTCTTGCGATCCTTGATCCGGATATAGCCGTCCGGCATCAGCACCGCGAGATCGCCCGTATGGAACCAGCCACCGTGGAACGCCTCGTCGGTCGCCTTCGGGTTCTTCAGGTAGCCCTTCATGCAGATGTTGCCGCGGAACATGATCTCGCCGAGCGTCTCGCCGTCGGCCGGCACCGGCGCCATCGTGTCGGGATCGAGCACCGTCGCGCCCGCCTCCAGGTGATAGCGCACGCCCTGGCGCGCATTGAGCCGCGCGCGCTCCTCGTCGCTCAGTTCCTCCCAGTGCGACTGCTTCGCGCAGACGGTCGCTGGGCCGTAGACCTCGGTCAGTCCGTAGACGTGCAGCAGGTCGAAGCCGATCTCCTTCATCTTCGCGATCACGGCCGGCGCGGGCGCCGCGCCCGCCACCATCGCGTGCACAGTGTGATCGATGCCTTCACGGAATTCGACCGGTGCGTTCGCGATCGCGCTCTGCACGATCGGCGCGCCGCAGTAATGCGTGATGCGTTCGCGGCGGATCAGGTCGAACACCGTCTTCGCATCGAACTTGCGCAGGCAGACGTTCACGCCCGCGCGCGCCGCGACGGCCCACGGGAAGCACCAGCCGTTGCAGTGGAACATCGGCAGCGTCCACAGGTAGACGGCGTGCTTCGGCATGTCCCATTCGAGGAGGTTGCTGACGGCCGCGAGATACGCGCCGCGATGGTGGTAGACGACGCCCTTCGGGTCACCGGTCGTGCCGGAGGTGTAGTTCAGCGCGATCGCATCCCATTCGTCGGCCGGCGGCGTCCACGCGTAGTCGGCGTCGCCGCTCGCGACGAGCGCCTCGTAGTCGGTCGCGCCCGCGAAGCGCGCGGGATCGGCCGGCATCGCGTCGGCCACGCTGACGATCTTCAGACCCGGCACCTCGAGCGCCGCGCGATGCGCGAACTCCGCGTACTCGGTGTCGACGATCAGCACCTTCGCCTCGCCATGACGCAGCATGAACAGCACCGACGACACGTCGAGCCGCGTGTTGATCGTGTTCAGCACCGCGCCGGCCATCGGCACGCCGAAGTGCGCCTCGACCATTGCCGGAATGTTCGGCAGCATCGCCGCGACCGTGTCGCCACGTTCGACGCCGAGCCGCGCGAGCGCGCTCGCCAGCTGCTTCGCGCGCGTGTAGGTCTCGCCCCAGGTGCGCCGCACGTCGCCGTGCACGATCGCGAGGCGCTCGCCGTAGACTTCGGCCGTCCTGACCAGGAAGTCGATCGGGGTGAGCGGCACGTAATTCGCGTCGCGGCGGCCGAGTCCGGCCTCGAACATCTGCGTCATGATCCTGTCTCCCGTGTCCTGTCGACCGGGGCGCATCCACCCCGGATCGTTTTGATGTGGTTCAATTGCCGACAGCCTAACGGGCGCTATTGTGAGCCGTCTGTCATCGAAACGACAGAGTGCCTTTCACGCGCTGCGCGTTATCCCTATCCTCGCAAACCCGCACCCATGCATGCCCCTCTCGTTGCCCCGCCCGACGCGCCCGCCCACCCGGCCGACGCGCTGCCCGAACCGGGCCCGCTGCCGGCGCTGGCCATGCTGTTCGGCCAGTGCGCCTGGTTCCGCACGCTCGCGCCCGAGCACCAGGCGCTCGTGCTCGCGCAGTCGCGCGTCGAGCAGTGCGAGGCCGGCGATGTGATCGCCCATCGGCTCGCGCCATCCGAATACTGGATCGGCGTGCACCGCGGGCTGCTGAAGCTCGCGATCTTCAACGCGTCGGGGCGCGGCTGCACGTTCTCCGGCGTACCGTCGGGCGGCTGGTTCGGCGAAGGCAGCGTGATCAAGCGCGAGCTGCGCAAGTACGAGGTCGTCGCGATCCAGCGCTCGACCGTGCTGTTCGTGCCGGTCGACACGTTCCATGCGCTGCTCGATACGAGCCTGCCGTTCACGCGCTTCGTGATCCATCAACTGAACAACCGGATGGGCGAGTTCATCGCGTCGATCCAGAACAGCCGGCTGCTCGACGTCGATGCGCGCGTCGCGCAGGCGCTCGCGCAGCTCTTCAACCCCGACCTGTACCCGGACACCGGCCCGTCGCTGTCGATCTCGCAGGAGGAACTGGGGATGCTCGTCGGCGTATCGCGGCAGCGCATCAACCAGGCGCTGCAGCAGCTCGAGAAGCTCGGCGCGCTGCGGCTCGCGTACAACCAGATCGACGTCGTCGATCTCGGTGCGCTCGCGCGCGTCGGGATGGAGCAGATCTGAGCGCGGGCCGATGAACGGAATCGCCATCGAAGCAGCACACCCATCCGGTATCGCGACCGTTTTCCGGCCGTCGCGCCGCGCTGCGTTTCCTCTGCCGAATCGGCAATCGGCCGCCCCGCCCCGACCTGACAATTCCGCCAGTTTCGCGACAGTAACCCGTTGCGGGCCGACGCCTATCATTCGGGTTCCATTTACCCACGCCTGATCACCGCCCGTCCCGCTGCCTCCATGTGGATCGTCAATCTCGCGCTCAAGCGCCCCTACACGTTCATCGTGATGGCCATCATGATCGTGCTGGCCACCCCGCTTGCGTTGATGCGCACGCCGGTCGACGTGCTGCCCGCGATCAACATTCCCGTGATCAGCGTCATCTGGAATTACAGCGGCTTCTCCGCGACCGAGATGACGAACCGCATCACGTCCGTGCATGAGCGGATCCTGACGACGACCGTCAACAACATCCAGCACGTCGAATCGACGTCGTTGCCCGGCATCGCGGTCGTGAAGGTGTTCCTGCAGCCGGGCGCGAACGTGCAGACGGCGATCGCGCAGACGGTCTCGTCCGCGCAGGCGATCGTGCGGCAGATGCCGCAGGGCGCGACGCCGCCGCTCGTGATCACCTATTCGGCGTCGAGCATCCCGGTGATCCAGCTCGGGCTGTCGAGCAAGACGCTCAGCGAACAGTCGCTCGCCGACATCGCGCTCAACTTCCTGCGCCCGCAACTGATCACGGTTCCGGGCGTGCAGATCCCGTTCCCGTACGGCGGCCGCACGCGCGTGGTCGCGATCGACCTCGATCCGCAGGCGCTGCAGTCGAAGGGGCTCACGCCCGCCGACATCGTCAACGCGGTCAACGCGCAGAACCTCGTGCTGCCGACCGGCACCGCGAAGATGGGGCAGACCGAATACCGGATCGACACGAACGCGTCGGCCGATACGGTCGCCGACATCAGCAGCCTGCCGGTCCAGACGATCAACGGCGCGACCACCTACCTGCGCGAGGTGGCGTCGGTACGCGACGGCTTCGCGCCGCAGACCAACGTCGTGCGTCAGAACGGCCAGCGCGGCGTGCTCATCTCGATCCTGAAAAGCGGCGATGCGTCGACGCTCAAGGTCGTGTCGGACCTGAAGACGCTGCTGCCGAGGGTGATCCCGACGCTGCCCGAAGGGCTCACGATCACGCCGCTGTTCGACCAGTCGGTGTTCGTCAACGCGGCCGTCCAGGGCGTGATCCACGAGGCGCTGATCGCCGCCGTGCTGACCGCGATGATGATCCTGCTGTTCCTCGGCAACTGGCGCAGCACGCTGATCATCGCGATCTCGATCCCGCTGTCGATCTTCACGTCGCTGATCGCGCTGTCCGCGCTCGGCGAGACCATCAACATCATGACGCTCGGCGGGCTCGCGCTCGCGGTCGGGATCCTGGTGGACGATGCGACCGTCACGATCGAGAACATCGAGCGGCACCTGCATCTCGGCACCAACCTTCACGACGCGATCCTCGAAGGCGCGGGCGAGATCGCGGTGCCCGCGTTCGTGTCGACGCTGTGCATCTGTATCGTGTTCGTGCCGATGTTCTTCCTGACGGGCGTCGCGCGCTTCCTGTTCGTGCCGCTCGCGGAAGCGGTCGTGTTCGCGATGCTCGCGTCGTACGTGCTGTCGCGCACGCTGGTGCCGACGCTCGCGATGCTGCTGTTCCGCGCGCAGCAGGCGGGCACCGGCCCCGACCATGCGACGTCGCGCTTCGCGCGCATCCATCACGCGTTCAACGCTGCGTTCGAGCGGCTGCGGGCGTGGTACATCGTGCTGCTCAGCATCCTGCTGGTGCGCCGCCGTTTCTACGCGACGTGCTTCCTCGGTTTCTGCGTGCTGTCGACGGGCCTCGTGTTCGTGCTCGGCCGCGACTTCTTCCCGAATGCCGATTCCGGCAACATCCGGCTGCACATGCGCGCGCCGACCGGCTACCGGATCGAGGAAACCGCGCGCCTCGCCGACCAGGTCGAGCGCGTGATCCGCGAAACCGTGCCGCCCGACGAACTCGGCGCGATCGTCGACAACCTCGGCCTGCCGGTAAGCGGCATCAACCTGTCGTACAGCAACGCGGGCACGATCGGCACGCTCGACGGCGAGCTGCTGATCGCGCTGAAGCCCGGCCACCGCGCGACCCAGCACTACGTGCAGGCGCTGCGCAAAGTGCTGCCCGAGCGCTTCCCGGGCGTCGAGTTCTTCTTCCAGCCGTCGGACATCATCACGCAGATCCTCAACTTCGGCCAACCGGCCGCGATCGACCTGCAGGTGCTCGGCAACGATCTCGCGAGTAACATGACTATTGCGA
The DNA here is from genome assembly GCF_002223135.1 of Burkholderia sp. AU33423. Lineage (NCBI taxonomy): Bacteria > Pseudomonadati > Pseudomonadota > Betaproteobacteria > Burkholderiales > Burkholderiaceae > Burkholderia > Burkholderia sp. AU33423. The sequence goes on along the minus strand of NZ_NKFH01000007.1, from coordinate 1,504,882 downwards.
GCGGCCTGATGAAAAAGATCAGGCAAATCCCCGGCGCCGTCGACGTGCACGTGCTGCAACGTAACGACGAACCGACCCTGCTGGCCGACATGGACCGTACGCGCATGCAGCAGCTCAACCTCTCCGCGCAGAACGTCGCGCAGAACATGCTGATCTCGCTGTCCGGCAGTTCTCAGACCACGCCGTCGTTCTGGATCAACCCGCGCACCGGCGTCCAGTACCCGCTGCAGATCCAGACCCCGCAATACAACATCTCGTCAGTCGACGACCTGCTCGGCACACCGATCTCGGCGAGCGGCCGCACGGGCATGCCGCTGCAACTGCTCGGCAACCTCGTGCAGGTGCGCAGCACCGCGAACCCCGCCGTGATCACGCACTACAACATCCGCCCGGCGATCGACGTGTACGTGAGCGTCGAAGGCCGCGACCTCGGCGCGGTGGCCGGCGAGATCGACCGCATCGTGTCGAATGCGCGCGCGACGCTGCCGCGCGGCACCGAGCTGACGATGCGCGGCCAGATCGAGACGATGCGCACGTCGTATATCGGCCTCGGCGCGGGCGTCGCGATGGCGATCGTGCTGGTCTACCTGCTGATCGTCGTCAATTTTCAGTCGTGGCTCGACCCGCTGATCATCATCAGCGCGATGCCGGCCGCGCTCGCCGGCATCGTCTGGATGCTGTTCATCACCGGCACGCACCTGAGCGTGCCCGCGCTGACGGGCGCGATCATGACGGTGGGCGTCGCGACCGCGAACAGCATCCTGGTCGTGTCGTTCGCGCGCCAGCGCCTCGAGGCCGGCGCGCCGCCGCTCACGGCTGCGCTGGAAGCCGGCGCGACACGGATCCGGCCGGTGCTGATGACAGCGCTCGCGATGATCATCGGGATGGTGCCGATGGCGCTCGGTCTCGGCGAAGGCGCCGAGCAGAATGCACCGCTCGGCCGCGCGGTGATCGGCGGGCTGTTGTTCGCGACCGTGTCGACCTTGCTGTTCGTGCCGCTCGTGTTCGGCGGCGTGCATGCGCGGTTGGCCCGCCGGCGTGCGCGCCAGGCCGGCCACTGACTTTCGTCCCACTACCCGGTTGATTTGGTTGAATTCATGGAAGAGAAACATCACAGCGCCGTCGGCATCCAGGTGGACGAACACGGCATGCACCTGCCGACACGGTCGTCGGTGTCGCGACGCGGGAAAATCGTCCTGATCGTGATCGGCGTGCTGCTGGCCGCCGGCGCCGCGCGCACGGTCGTCGTCAACGTGCTGAACCACAATCGGCTCGACGCGGTCGCCCAGCAGAACACGCGCCAGTACGTGACCATCGCGCATCCGGTCGATGCGGCCACCGGCGGCAAGCTGACGCTGCCCGGCACGCTGCGCGGCTTCGTCGAGGCGCCGATCTACGCCCGCGCGAGCGGCTACGTGCTGCGCTGGCAGGCCGACATCGGCGCGCACGTGAAGCAGGGCCAGACGCTCGCCGAACTCGACACGCCCGAGCTGAACCAGGAACTCGCGCAGGCCACCGCGCAGCGCCAGCAGGCGCAAGCCGCACTCGCGCTCGCGAAAACGTCGTTCGACCGCGCGCAGCAGTTGCGCCAGCGCGATGCCGTCTCGCAGCAGGAACTCGACGACCGGCAAGGCGCGTTCAACCAGGGCACCGCGAACCTCGCCGCGGCCGATGCGAACATGCGCCGCCTCACCGAACTGAAAGGCTTCCAGCGGATCGTCGCGCCGATCGACGGGATCGTCACGCAGCGCAACGTCGACGTCGGCGATCTCGTCAGCTCCGGCAACGCGGGCCGCTCGCTGTTCACGGTCGTGCAGGCCGACCGGCTGCGCCTCTACGTGCAGGTGCCGCAGGCGTACGCGCAGCAGGTGAAGGTCGGCCAGCACGTGAGCGTCGCGCAGGCCGAGCTGCCGGGCCGGACCTTCGACGGGACGGTCACGCGCACGTCCGAGGCGATCGACGTCGCGACGCGCTCGCTGCAGATCGAGATCACGCTGCCGAACCCGGACGGCCGGCTGCTGCCCGGCGCGTACGTGCAGGCGACGCTGCCGATGACGCCGGTCGGCCGCCTGCAGGTGCCGGCCAATACGCTGCTGTTCCGCGCCGAAGGCCCGACGGTCGCCACCGTCGATGCGAATGGCCAGGTGCGCCTGAAGCAGGTGACGGTCGTGCGCACGATCGGGCAGACGCTCGAAGTCGACGGCCCGCTCACGCCGAATGACCGCCTCGTCACGAACCCGAGCGACGCGCTCGCGAACGGCGACCCGGTGATCGTCACGGCACCGGCCGCGAAGCCGGCCTCCGGCGCCGCGGAGGCGAAGTCGTGATCGCGATGCGCATCCGCCGGCGGCCTGCCGCCGTCTCCATCACGTCGGTTGCGCTCGCCGCCGCGCTCGCCGGCTGCACGGTCGGCCCTGATTACAAGCGGCCCGACGTCGACACACCGGCCGCGTGGCACCTCGACCCGGCGGATGCGTACTGGCATCCGGCCGCGCCGGCCCGCGCGCCGCTCGACCCGGCATGGTGGACCGCGTTCGGCGATCCGCAGCTCGATGCGCTTGAAGCCGACGCGCTGCGCAACAACCAGAACCTGAAGGCCGTCGCCGCGCGCTACGACCAGGCGAAGGCGACGCTCGCGTCGGTCGCCTCGGCGCAGTATCCGGCCGTCGGCCTGAACGCGAGCGGCCAGCGCTTCAAGATCTCCGCCGACCGGCCGCAGACCAACTACGCGACGAAAAGCACGTCGACCGTGCAGAACGAGATCCAGGTCGGCGCGGCCGTCAGCTACGAGCTCGACCTGTTCGGCCGCGTGCGGCGCAGCGTCGAATCGGCGCAGGCGACCACCGAGCAGGCCGGCGACGATTTCGCGAACGCGCGCCTGGTGCTGACCGCCAATCTCGCGTCGAGCTATTTCGCGCTGCGCGAATTCGATACCGAGATCGATGTCGTCAAGCGCTCGATCGACCTGCAGCAGAAAGCGCTCGACTACGTGAGCGCGCGCCACGACCTCGGCGCGGTGTCGGGCCTCGACCTGCTGCAGCAGCGCGCGCAGCTCGACGCGACGCGCACGCAGGCGCAGTTGCTGCTCCAGCAGCGCGTGCAGGTCGAAACCGCGATCGCGACGCTGGTCGGCACGCCGGCCCCCGCCTTCTCGATCGCGCCGCGCGTCGTGCCGATCAACGCGCCGGCGCTGCCGACCGGCCTGCCGAGCGACGTGCTGCAGCGGCGCCCCGACGTCGCGTCGGCCGAGCGCGCGATGGCCGCCGCGAATGCGCAGATCGGCGTCGCGCGCGCCGCGTATTTCCCGCGCATCACGTTGTCGCCCGATCTCGGCTGGGACGCGACGCGCTTCGCCGGCCTGTTCACCGTGCCGGCGTTGCTGTGGTCGGTCGGCGGGTCGCTCAGCCAGCCGCTGTTCCAAGGCGGCAAGCTGAAAGCCGGCGTCGATTTCGCGCAGGCCGGCTATGTCGCCGCGCAGGCCAGCTACCGGCAGACCGTACTCACCGCGTTCCAGGAGGTGCAGAATGCGGTCACGGGACTGTCGGTGCTCGCCGACGCCGCGCAGCAGGCCTCCGCGGCCGTCGACGATGCGCGCAAGCTCGTGTCGCTCGCGCAGGATCGCTACGCGGGCGGCCTGACGCCGTTCATCGACGTGCTGACGGCCCAACAGCAGTTGCTGACGAGCGAGCGCCAGGCCGTGCAGATCCAGGGCCAGCGCGCGGCGCTCGTCGTGTTTCTCGCGAAGGCGCTGGGCGGCGGCTGGGATGGCCAAGCCGCAGGCGGCCCCGCGCCGGCCGAGGTCGCCACGGCAGCGCCGGCGCCGGCCCCGGCGCCGGCTGCGGCGCACCCGAGCCCTTAACCGGATTACCCGGACAACGGATTCCCACATGAAAGTCCTGATCGTCGAAGACGAACCGAAAGTCGTTGAATACCTGAAGAGCGGCCTGACCGAGGAAGGCTGGGTCGTCGACACCGCGCTCGACGGCGAGGACGGCGCGTGGAAAGCCGTCGAATTCGACTACGACGTCGTCGTGCTCGACGTGATGCTGCCGAAGCTGGACGGCTTCGGCGTGCTGCGTGCACTGCGCGCGCAGAAGCAGACGCCCGTCATCATGCTGACCGCGCGCGACCGCGTCGACGACCGCGTGCGGGGCTTGCGCGGCGGCGCCGACGACTACCTGACCAAGCCGTTCTCGTTCCTCGAACTGATCGAGCGGCTGCGCGCGCTGACGCGCCGCGCCCGTGTGCAGGAATCGACGCTGATCTCGATCGGCGACCTGCGGGTCGACCTGATCGGCCGCCGCGCGACCCGCGACGGCACGCGGCTCGACCTGACCGCGCAGGAATTCCAGCTGCTCGGCGTGCTCGCACGGCGCAGCGGCGAGGTGCTCTCGAAGACGACCATCGCCGAACTCGTGTGGGACGTGAACTTCGACAGCAACGCGAACGTCGTCGAAACGGCGATCAAGCGCCTGCGCGCGAAACTCGACGGCCCGTTCACGGACAAGCTGCTGCACACGATCCGCGGCATGGGCTACGTGCTCGAGGCGCGCGAGGACGGCGACACCGAGAGGCCCGCATGAAACGCTCGATCGTCCTGCGGCTGTCGGCGATGTTCGGCATCGTGTCGCTGCTCGTGTTCACGCTGGTGGGCTGCGGGCTGTTCGTGATGATGGAGCGCCAGCTGTTCGCCGAGCTGCGCGCGACGCTCGATACGCGCACCAAGGTTGCCGAGATGATCGTGTCGCATGCGACCACGGCCATGCGCGGGCGGCTCATGCAGGAAAAGCTCGCCGACCTCGAGCCGCCCGACGGCTCGACGCACTACCAGGTCGACAGCCCGAATCCGGATTTCCGCTTCGGCACGCCCGTCGACGGCGTGCCCGTCGGCGCACCGTTCGGCGCGTTCCAGCGCTACGCGCTGAACCACAGCACCTACGACGTGATGACGAAGACCGTCATGGTGGCCGGTAACGGCGAGCGGCCGACGCTGAAGCTGATCGTCGCCAGCTCGTGCGAGCGCACGCAGCGGATGCTGCGCCGCTTCGGCTGGACGCTCGCGGGGCTGATCGCGATCGCCACGATCATCACGCTGCTGCTGAGCCGCGCGGTGGCCCGCTTCGGGCTCGCGCCGCTCGACCGGCTGTCGCAGGACGCATCGGCGATCAGCCTCGCGAACCGCCGCCAGCGGCTGCAGACCGACGCGCTGCCGCCCGAGCTGCGCGACCTCGCGACGTCGTTCAACGGTGCGCTCGACCGCATCCAGCAAACCTACGCACGGCTCGAGGCGTTCAACGCGGACGTCGCGCACGAGCTGCGCACGCCGGTCAGCATCCTGATCGGCCAGACCCAGGTCGCGCTGACCAGCCGCGACCGCACGGTCGAGCGGATGCAGCGGACGCTGCAGTCGAACCTCGAGGAATTCGAGCGGCTGCGCGTGATCATCAACGACATGCTGTTCCTGTCGCGCAGCGACCGCGGCGAACGCGCGACCGACCTGAAGGACGTGTCGCTCGCCGACGAAGTGCGGCGCATGCTCGACTTCCTCGAAATTCCGCTCGACGAGGCGCAGTTGCGCGCCGAGCTGCACGGCGATGCGCGCGCGGCCGTCGATCCGTCGCTATTCCGCCGCGCGATGACGAACCTGCTGATCAACGCGATCCAGCATTCGGCGCCCGGCGCGACGCTCAGCGTGACGATCGTGCGTCGCGACACGCTCGTCGAAATGTCCGTCGCGAACCCCGGCGAGCCGATCGACCCGGCCCGGCGCTCGCACGTGTTCGAGCGCTTCTACCGGCTCGAGGAAGCCCGCGCCAACAGCAAGGAGAACCACGGGCTCGGGCTGTCGATCGTCAAGGCCGTCGCCGAGATGCACGGCGGCAGCGTATTCGTCGCCTGTTCCGGCGGCATCAACACGTTCGGGTTCTCGGTATCGACGAAACCCTGCGCCGGCGGCCCGCTGCCCCCGGCCGACAGGCACGAGACCCGGCCGGCGCACGCGCCAAGCGCGCTGCACTGACGGCGGCCCTGCGGCCGCCGGACGAGGGCAGTTTTCTTCAATACGGGCCCGTGCGGCTCCCGTAGTCTCGATGCGACTTTCGACCTTTCGCATGGAGACATCCAATGAGCATGCTGGTTTCGATGGCCGCGTTCGCGCTCGCCTCGTCGATCACCCCCGGTCCCGTCAACATCGTCGCGCTCAGTGCCGGCGCACGCCACGGCCTCGGCGCGAGCCTGCGCTATGCGGCCGGCGCGACGCTCGGGTTCGTCGCGCTGTTCCTGCTGATCGGCCTCGGGCTGCACGCGGCGCTCGCGCGCTGGCCGATGCTGACGACCGCCACGCAATGGTCGGGAATCGCGTTCCTGCTGTATATGGCGCTGCGGCTCGCGCTCGATGACGGCCGGCTGTCGGCCGACCAGGACGTGGCCGGCCCGTCGGCGGCCGCCGGCGCGGCGATGCAATGGCTGAATCCGAAGGCGTGGCTCGCGTGCGTTGCCGCGATGGGCGCGTATGCGGCCGATGGCGACCGCACGCAGGTCTGGCAGTTCGCCGCGCTGTATCTGGTGATCTGTTTCGCGTCGATCGCGTGCTGGTCGTATGCGGGTGCGTCGCTGCGGCATCGGCTGGCGAACGCGCGGCACATGCGCGTGTTCAACCGGCTGATGGCGCTGCTGCTCGCGGGCAGCGCGCTCTTCCTGCTCGACGCCTAGGGGTTGCTGTTCAGCTCGTCGCGCTGCGGTACTGGCCGGGCGTCGCCGCCGCGATCCGCCGGAACGCGCGCTGGAAGTGCGCCTGGTCGGCGAAGCCCGCGTCCAGCGCGACCTCGGCGATCGGCCGGCCGCGGCGCAGCTCCGTGCGGCCGTACTGCACGCGGCGATCGATCAGGAAGGCATGCGGCGTCATCCCGTAGCGGGCGTTGAACGCGCGGATCAGGTAAGACGGCGACAGATCGGCCGCCGTGCAGATCGCATCGAGCGTGACGCCCTCACGGCAATGTGCGGCGATGTAGTCGGCCGCGCGCGCGAGCCGGGCGTTGTCGTCCCCGGCGCGCGGGCCGGGCAGTTCGCGATCGAGCGCGCCGTGCAGCGCCGTGAAGAATTCGACCGCCGCGCTCTCCTTGCCGAGCGGATCGATGCCGGGCGCGACGAGCGTGCGGTAGAAGCCGCCAAATTGCGCGAACAGATCGCGCCGCTCCGTCAACTTCTGCGAAAAGCCGTGAAAATCGCTGTTCGGATCGCGACCGAGCGAATGCTGAAGCCGCGCGAGCCACGGCACGTCGACATAGACCATCCGGTACGCCCATGCGTCGGCGCCATACGGATTGCACGCATGCACCTGTTCCGGATCGATGACCACGAGCACGCCGCGCCCGACGTGCTCGTTCGTCGCGCCGTTCACGTAGGTGCTCGTGCCGCCGACGATCGCGCCCACCGAAAACGTGTCGTGCGTGTGCTTCGCGTAACAGATCGCGCGGCCGTCGTCGACGGTGCGCGCCTCGATGAACGGCAGCGCGGCGTCACGCCAGAACGGCGACGGGACGACGGATCGGTTGGCGGTACGGCTCACGCGGCGGGCTCCCGGTTCGGACGGCGAACGCTCACCGTACAAGACTGTGCGGCGCCGCGCAACCGGATCGGCGGATTGCAGCTTCAATACCGGATCGCGCCGTTTCGCCTAAGCTTTGAATTCCGTCCGCCGCGGCACGCGCAGCGATTCCGTTCATTCCTCTCCCGTCACGCACATGCATATCGATCTGAAAGGCAAGACCGCGGTCGTCACCGCCTCCACCGCCGGCATCGGGCTCGCGATCGCCGAAGGGCTCGCGCGCGCCGGCGCGCGCGTCGTCGTCAACGGCCGCAGCGATGCGTCGGTGCAGTCCGCGCTCAAGCACCTGCGCGCCGCCATCCCCGATGCAGACTTCGACGGCGTCGCGGCCGACCTGTCCGATGCCGCCGGCGTTGCGCGCATCACGCAGCACACAGCCGCGGCCGACATCCTCGTCAACAACGCGGGCATCTACGGCCTGAAGGCGTTCTTCGACATCGACGACGCCGAATGGGACCACTATTTCCAGACCAACGTGATGTCCGGCGTGCGCCTCGCGCGGCATTACCTGAAGGGGATGATCGAACGCAATGCCGGGCGCATCGTGTTCATTTCGTCGGAATCGGGCCTGAACATCCCGGTCGACATGATTCATTACGGTTTCACGAAAACGGCGCAGCTGTCGATCGCACGCGGCCTCGCGAAGCTCGCGGCCGGCACCCACGTGACCGTCAACTCGGTGCTGCCGGGGCCGACGATGTCGGACGGCGTGCGGGCACTGCTGAAGGAAACGGCCGACGAAACCGGCCGCAGCGTCGAGGACGTCGCCGTGGATTTCGTGCGCAACCACCGCTCGAGCTCGATCATCCAGCGGCCGGCGACGCCGGAGGAAGTCGCGAACATGGTCGTCTACGTGTGCTCGCCGCTCGCCTCGGCAACGACGGGCGCCGCGTTGCGGGTGGACGGCGGCGTGGTCGACACGATCGCGTAACGGCGAACGGGCAAGGCCGCCGCGCTAGCGCGAGGCGGCCTTGCCCGGCTGAAGCGTGCCCTTGCGGTCGGCGTTCATGCAGGAATCGAAGCCGTATTGCGTGACGACGCCGGCCCTGTCGAACACGACGAAATACTCGCGGTGATCGTTGCCGTGCTCGATGAAGTAGTTGTAGCAGACACCGTTGCCGTTGCGGACCATCCAGACACTGCGCGGATTGCCGGCGGCCCGGACGACATCGGCGCGTGTCGCGCCGTGCCGCGACGCGGCCCTCGCGAGCGGCGTGCGCGAATACGAGAATGGCAGCCACGAGTCGAACCACGCGCAACCGTGCAACATCAGGCAGCTGGCGGCCAGGGACAGCGTCGCTGCGGGACGGGACATCGTAATCAATCGCATGCTTGGGAAAATCGGCCGCGCCATGCCGGCGTAATCGAAAGCCCCATGCTACTCGACCTTTGGGTCCGGATCGAAAAGAAATGTAGAGATCTTTATCCGAATCCTGGCATTGCATACTCCGGCACCAGCCTGATCGGCGCCCGTTGCGGCGGCCGACGCGCGCTTGAACATGCATCCGTACCGCCGCTTCATGCCGCCGCCCCGGCATGCATCGTCATGCAATCCACTCGGCCCACAGCATCGTCAGCACCGTCATCAGCGCGGGGCCGACGAACAGCCCGATCAGGCCGAACGTCTCGGCACCGCCGAGGATGCCGAACAGCACGAGCAGGAACGGCAGCCGCGCAGAACTGCCGATCAGCACCGGCCGCACGAAGTGCTCGGCGACGAACACGACGACGAACCCGAGCACGGCCACCACGATGGCCCACATGGTCGCGCCCTGCACGAACAGCCAGAGCGCGGCGCCGCAGAACACGACGGGGGCGCAGAACGGCAGCATCGCGGCGATCGCCGTGACGAGGCCGAGCAGTGCCGCATGCGGGACGCCGGCCAGCGCATACGCGATACCGAGCAGCGCGCCCTCGCCGAGCCCGACGACGACGAGCCCCGTCACCGTGCCGAACACGGCCGCGACCATCCGCTCGATCAGCTCCGCGCCGCTGCGCCCGAACGCGCGCCGCGCGCCCTGCAGCAATGCCCCCGACAGCTTGTGGCCGGCGCGCAGGATCACGAACAGCGTGACGAGCATGAAGCCGAATTCGAGCAGCGCGTGCGCGAGCTTCGTGCCGAACTGCCGGCCGAACGCGAGGAATTTCTCGCTGTTGACGCCGTGCATCGCGGTGGCCGCATGCAGCGGATGGGCGAGGTTGGTCTGCCACCATTCGGTGATCTGCGCCGCGCCGTAAGGCAGCCGGGCGACCACCTCCGGCACCGGGATGCCGTTGTCCTGGATCGTGCGCAGCCACTCGCGCAGGTCGTGCGCCTGTCCGATCGCCTGGGTCGCCGCGACGGCCACCGGCAGCACGACCAGCAACGAGATCGCCGCCGTGATGACGAGCGCGATGAGCGTCGGGCGGTTGCGGAACAGCCGGTGCGATTCGAAGCGCTTCAGCATCGGCCACATCGCGATGGCGATCACGCAGGCCCACGCGATGGCGGGAATGAAATCGCGGATCACCCACAGCGCGATCACCAGCAGCGCCGCAACCAGCACGGCGCGGGAGACCTGCTGCGTGCGCGGCCGAGCGGCGGGCTCGGGAGACGACGGGACATGCGCGCCCATGGCACCTCTGTCGAAATGAAAAAAATGGCGGTTCGCGCAGGCAACCGGCCTGCGCGAACCGCCATTCTATCCATCGGCGCCGGATCGGCGGCGCATGTGATGCGCGCGCCGCCCCGGCGCCCCGCCCCCTCAGGCCACCTTGTCGGCGGTCCGGTAACGCTCGAGCCAGTGCGCGTACGGTGCGGGCAGCGTCCACGACGGACGCTCGACGCCGAGTTGCTTGGCCGCGTAGTACGGCCAGTGCGGGTCGGCCAGATGCGCGCGGCCGACCATCACGAGATCGAGCTGCTCCTCCGCTACCACGCGGTTCGCCAGTTGCGGCGTGTCGATCCCCCACGCGGACGACACCGGCAGCCCGGCCTCGCGGCGCACGCGCTCGGCGATCGGCGCGAGGAACGCCGGGCCCCACGGGATTTGCGCGTCGGGCGTCGAGAAACCGATCGACACGCTCAGCATGTCGAGCCCTTCCCGCTTCAGCCGCTGCGTGAGCGCGATCGACTCGGCGAGCGTCTCCTCGTCGCGGCCGTCGTACTCGATCACGCCGAAACGCGCGGTCAGCGGCAGATGCTCCGGCCACACCTTGCGCACGGCCGCCAGCGTCTCGACGAGGAAGCGGCCGCGATTCTCGGCCGAGCCGCCGTATTCGTCGTCACGCTGGTTCGCATGCACCGAGAAGAAGCTCTGGCCGAGATAGCCGTGCGCGAAGTGCAGTTCGAGCCATTCGAAACCCAGGTCGCGCGCGCGCTTGGCCGACGCAACGAAGTCGGCCTGCACGCGTGCGATGTCGTCGCGCGTCATCGCGCGCGGCGTCTTCGGCAGATGCGCGCCGAACGGCACGGCCGACGGCGCGATGGTTTGCCAGCCGCGCGGATCGCCGTCGACGATGTGGTCGTCGCCTTCCCACGGGCGGTTCGCGCTCGCCTTGCGGCCCGCGTGCGCGATCTGGATGCCCGGCACCGCGCCGGCCGCCTTGATCGCCGCGACCGACGGCGCGAACGCTTCGGCCTGCGCATCGTTCCACAGCCCCGCGCAGCCCGGCGTGATGCGCCCTTCCGGCGACACGGCCGTCGCCTCGGCGATCACGAGGCCCGCACCGCCACGCGCGATGCCGGCCAGATGCACGTGATGCCAGTCGTTGACGACGCCGTCCTCGGCGACGTACTGGCACATCGGCGGCACCGCGATGCGGTTGCGCAGCGTGACATCCTTGAGTTTGAACGGTTCGAACAGGGCAGACATCCACGGCTCCTTTGCTTGGTTCTGCAAAACGACTGGAAACGCGTCGAGCAATGTGCACGACGGAACGATTCGCGCCGTCGACGGGCCGGCCTGCGCCCGGCGACGGATACGGGATGGCGCCGGCCCGGCCGGCGCCCTTGGCTCAACGGCGGCCGAGCTGCGCGAGCAGCGCCTCGGCGGCAGGCTCCGACGACGCGGGGTTCTGCCCCGTGATCAGCAGCCCGTCGGTGACGACATGCGGCGCCCAGTCGGCGCTGCGCTCGAACTCCGCGCCGTTGGTCTTAAGCATGTCCTCGACGAGGAACGGCACGACTTCCGTCAGTTCGACGGCCGCTTCCTCGCTGTTGGTGAAGCCCGTCACACGCTTGCCGCGCACGACCGATTCGCCGGTCTGCGGGTTCTTCACGTGACGCAGCACGCCCGGCGCGTGGCACACGGCCGCGACCGGCTTGCCGGCCGCCAGCGCGCGCTCGATCAGGCCGATCGAATGCAGATCCTCGGCGAGATCCCACAGCGGGCCATGCCCGCCCGGGTAGAACACGGCGTCGTAGTCGTCCACCGACACGTCGGTCAGCTTGCGCGTCGAAGCCAGTTCGGCCTTGGCCGCCGCATCGGCGTCGAAGCGGCGCGTCGCGTCGGTCTGGGCCGTCGGATCGCTGCTTTTCGGGTCGAGCGGCGGCTGGCCGCCCTTCGGCGACGCGAGCGTCAGCTCGACGCCCGCATCCTTGAACGTGTAGTACGGCGCGGCCAGTTCCTCGAGCCAGAAGCCGGTTTTCTTGCCGGTGTCGCCGAGCGTGTCGTGCGAGGTCAGGACAACCAGAATCTTCATGATCGGACACTCCTTCGAAAAATGGATGACAGGAACGGGGCCGCTCGACCGGCAAATCCGGCCGGTCAGCGCGGCACGCCTGTGGGTTAGTCAGCTGTGACGCGTCAACGTGCGACCCGTGTATCCGAATGCGACTTGCGTCTATTAGACCAGTCGTCTAGGACAATTCGAAATAAAACGACGGCGTCTCGCTGCACCACCAGCATCGCAGCGCGAAATGGCATTCAAATGGCATTTTCGCGTCTTCGTTGCCTGCGCCGCGGACGTCGTCGCATTCATGGGAACGGATGATAGCCTCGGATTAGACCGGTCGTCTAGTAAACGGGCAATCGCCCCTGCCGTCGTCATGGCCTTTTCCGTGGAGCGCGATCCGCCGGCGTCTGCCGTCGCTCACGCCCCTCACCGGCGCCGCGGCGGCTAGCCGCGCAACGGACCGTCCGTGTCGCCCGCCTCGATCGCCGGTGCTTCGAGCCGCTGCTCGCGAACCCCGTCGCCCAGCAGCCGCAGCATCAGTTCCGCCAGTGCGCGCCCCGACGCGTGGCCGGTCGGCTGCACGACCGCCGTCACGCGATACGGATGCGCGAGGTCCGGAGGCACGCCGTCGTAGACGATCAGCGACATGTCCTCGCCCAGGCGCAGCCCGCTGTCCACGAGCGCCCGAAACGCGCCGCCGCCCGCGATATTATTGTCGACCAGCAGCGCCGTCGGCCGCTCGGTGCGCGCGAGCAGCGCCCGCGCCGCCTGCAACCCGCCGTCGTGCGTAAACGGGCACTCGACCAGCAGTGCCGGATCCGGCTCGATGCCGGCTTCGCGCAGGGCCGACAGATAGCCGGCACGGCGCTGCGCGGCGAAATTCAGTGCCAGCGGCGCGCTGATCATCGCAATGCGCCGGTGCCCGAACGCCGTCAGCCGACGCACCGCGTCCCGCGCGCCGGCCTCGTTGTCGAAATCGAACCACGCATACGGCTCGGCCACCTGCGTCCGGCCGTAGGCCACGTACGGGAACGCGCTCGCCTGCAAGTACGCGATGCGCGGATCGTCGACCCGCGTGCGCGCGACGATCAGCCCGTCGACGAGCTTGCCGTCGACGATGCGCCGATAGGTGTCCAGTTCCGCATTCGGCCGCGCCGACGCGATGATGAAATCGAGATTGCGTTCCGCGAGCCGCTCCGTGATACCCGCGACGACCTCGCCGAAACGCGGATCGCCGAGATCGCCCGCGCCGAACGGATAGACGATGCCGATCATGTCGGCCCGGCCGGTCGCCAGCCGGCGCGCGGTCGGATCGGCCACGTAGCCCATTTCCCGCGCGGCCTTCGCCACGCGCTCGCGCGTCGCCTCGCTGACGTCGTCGTAACCGTTCAGCGCGCGACTGACCGTCGTCCGCGACAGCCCGAGCGCGTCCGATAGCGCCTTCAGATTCACCTTCACCGTCGTTCCTCGCACTCGATGCGCCGCGCGGCATGCCGCTGACCGGCAATTATTTCCGCTCGGTAGTGATTACCGTCAAATAACTATCTTTTGACGCCCAAACCGGTTTGAATTAGCATCCAAACCGGTTTGGACATCGATGCCCACTCAGCCGTTCACTTTCACCTTTCCTGGAAACGACGACGAGATGACATACTTTTCCCTTTTCCGCCCGACGGCGGCCCAACGCTTGTTCCTCGCTGGCGGCGCACTCGCCGCCTTCGCGTCCGTCGCGCACGCGCAGTCCAGCGGCACGGGCGCGCCCGTGCCCACGCCCCATACGCAGCAGGCCTACGATCCCGAAGGCAACTTTACGATGCGCTGGACGCGGGCGGACATCCGCCAGATCGTCGCGCAGTCGCATACCGCCGGTGCCGACAAGAACTCGCTGCCGCAGGCGCTGACGATGCCGGACATCCCGCAGGATTTCCCGCTGATCAACTCGAACGTGTGGGTGTGGGACACGTGGCCGCTGGCCGACCTGCGCGCGAACCAGCTCAGCTACAAGGGCTGGGAGGTGATCTTCTCGCTCACCGCCGATCCGCACGCGGGTTACACGTTCGACGACCGTCACGTCCATGCGCGCATCGGCTTCTTCTACCGCCGCGCGGGCATCCCCGCGTCGCAGCGCCCCGCGAACGGCGGCTGGACCTGGGGCGGCCACCTGTTCCCGGATGGCGCGAGCGCCAAGGTGTTCGGCACGTCACCGATGACCAACAACGCCGAATGGTCGGGCTCGGCACGCCTCACGAACGGCGACAACGTCAGCCTCTACTACACCGCGACGTCGTTCAACCGCTCGGCGCCCGGCGGCGCCGACATCACGCCGCCGCAGGCGATCATCACGCGCGCCGACGGCCATATCCACGCCGACGCCACGCATGTCTGGTTCAGCGGCTTCGACGATCACAAGGCGCTGCTGCAACCGGACGGCAACTACTATCAAACCGGCCAGCAGAACACCTACTTCTCGTTCCGCGATCCGTTCGTGTTCACCGATCCCGCGCACCCGGGCAAGACCTACATGGTCTTCGAGGGTAATACGGGCGGCCCGCGCGGCGCACGCACCTGCACCAACGCGGATCTCGGCTACGCGCCGAACGATCCGTACAAGGAAGATCTCAACGCGGTGATGAATTCGGGCGCAGTGTATCAAAAGGCCAATGTCGGCCTGGCGATCGCGACGAACCCGCAATTGACCGAGTGGAAGTTCCTGCCGCCGATCCTGTCGGCGAACTGCGTCGACGACCAGACCGAGCGCCCGCAGATCTACCTGAAGGACGGCAAGTACTACCTGTTCACGATCAGCCACCGCACGACGATGGCGGCCGGCGTCGACGGGCCGGACGGCGTGTACGGCTTCGTGGGCAACGGCATCCGCAGCGACTTCCTGCCGCTGAACGGCGGCAGCGGCCTCGTGCTCGGCAACCCGACGGACTTCTCCGCGCCGGCCGGCGCGCCGTATTCGCAGGATCCGAACCAGAATCCGCGTGAATTCCAGTCGTATTCGCACTACGTGATGCCGGGCGGGCTCGTCGAGTCGTTCATCGATGCGATCGGCCCGCGCCGCGGCGGCACGCTCGCGCCGACGGTGAAGGTCAACATCAACGGAACGTCGACGGCGGTCGACCGCGCCTATGGACGCGGCGGGCTCGGCGGCTACGGCGACATTCCGGCGAACCTGCCTGCAACGGGAGCCGGCCACAACTGACGGCAAACAGGGTAACCAACCATAACGAAAGCCGGTAAAGGCACGGGGTTGAGGAGGCGCTCATCGCGCGTGTCGTGTGTGCGCCTCCCTTTTTTCTTTGGACCATCGCGCATGCCGCCGTTGAAAACGGCATGCGCCCTCCTTTCCCGCTTCGCCCGACGAAGCACGGGACCGCGCATGAATTCGACGTCTTTCCGCTTTTCCTTCCTGATCGCCCGGCTGCTGCTCGCCTGCCTGGCGTGCACGCAGGCCGCCGCCGCACCGTGCAGCGCACCGGCCGACCCAGGCACGCCGCAATGGCGGCCCGCGCTCCACTACACGCCGCAGCGCAACTGGATGAACGACCCGAACGGGCTCGTCTACGACAACGGCCGCTATCACCTGTTCTATCAATACAATCCGCTCGGCAACGACTGGGGCAACATGTCGTGGGGCCACGCGACGAGCACCGACCTCGTCCACTGGCGCGAGCAGCCGGTCGCGATGCGCGCGAACGCGACTGAGGAAATCTTCTCCGGCTCGATCGTCGCCGACACGCTCAATACGTCCGGCCTGGGCCAACCGGGCCACACACCGCTCGTCGCGCTTTATACGAGCGTGTACAAGGCAGGCTCCGGTCACGCACCGGGCGTCCAGGCGCAGTCGCTGGCGTACAGCCTCGATCAAGGCGCGACCTGGCAGCCGTACGCACGCAATCCGGTGCTGACGCTCGATCCGGAATCGAAGCAATTTCGCGATCCGAAAGTGTCGTGGTATGCGCCGGGCGGCTACTGGCTGATGACGACGGTCGTCGCCGACGCGCACGTCGTGAAGCTCTATCGCTCGGACGACCTGATCCACTGGAATTTCCTGAGCGACTTCACGCGGCCGGGCGTGCCGCACGACGGCGCGCTGTGGGAAATGCCCGACCTCGTACCGCTGCCGCTCGACGGCGACCCCGCACGCATCCGGTGGGTCATGATCGTCAACG
Source organism: Burkholderia sp. AU33423 (assembly GCF_002223135.1). Classification (NCBI taxonomy): domain Bacteria; kingdom Pseudomonadati; phylum Pseudomonadota; class Betaproteobacteria; order Burkholderiales; family Burkholderiaceae; genus Burkholderia; species Burkholderia sp. AU33423. The sequence goes on along the minus strand of NZ_NKFH01000007.1, from coordinate 1,488,442 downwards.
TCAATCCGTGGTCGATCGCCGGCGGCTCCGGCGCGATGTACTTCGTCGGCGACTTCGACGGCCGCACGTTTACGCCGGATCGCATTGCGCCCGCCGGCTCCGATCCCGCGCAATTCCGCTGGGTCGACCATGGCGCGGACTTCTACGCAGCCGGCACCTTCTCGGGCGCGCCCGGCTCCCGGCCGGTCGCGATCGCGTGGATGAGCAACTGGGATTACGCGGCGAAAGTGCCGACCACGCCGTGGCGCGGCGCGACGACCCTGCCGCGCGAACTGTCGCTGAAAACGATCGACGGCGAACCGACGCTCATCGTCACACCGGCCGCCGCGTTCGATGCCTGGGCGGACGGCAGGCCCGCCGTGCATGAAGGCGATCTCGCGGTCGATTCCACGACTCGCGTGCTGTCGGCCGCGACGCGCGGCGTCGTCCAGCGCATCACGGTCACGATCGCGCCGCAGCATGCGGCACGGGCGGGCCTGATCGTCCGGCGCTCGGCGGATGGCTCGGTCGGCACCCGGATCGTGTACGACACGTCAAAGGGCACGCTGACGCTCGACCGCTCGCAGTCCGGCGAAACGAATTTCGCCGACACGTTCAGCCGCGAACACATCGTGGACCTGCCGCTCGAGCACGGGCAGTTGCGGCTCGAGATCGTCGTCGATCGCGGTTCGGTCGAAGTGTTCGCGAACGGCGGCCGCGTGGCGCTCACGGACCTGATCTTCCCGCCGCTCGATGCGGATCGCGTTGCCGTGTTTGCCGAACACGGCCGCGCGACGTTCTCCGGGCTCACGGTGACGCAGCTCGAAGCCGGTGGTGACAGGCATGGCGCCTGTGCGGCGCGATAGATGCGATGGGCGGACGGCCGTTGGTCCCGCATGCGACGGGGGCTCTCCGACCGGCATCACGCCGGTCGGTGATAGCCCCCGCCGGCGCCCCACCGATCAGAGCAAGCCCATCCCGCCCGACGCGATGATCTCCGCGCCGACGATGAACGCGGATTCGGGCGCGCTGAGGTGCAGCACCGTCGACGCGATCTCGTCCGGCGTGCCGAACCGGCCGACCGGGACGAGGCCCTTGATCTTCTCTGCCGTTTCGTCGAGCGTGGCCGCGTCGAGCCCGAGCTTGCCGTAGAGCGGCGTCTGCACGGGCCCGGGGCTCACGACGTTCACGCGCACGCCGTGCGGCAGCAACTCCGTCGACAGCGTCTTCGCGAACGAATTGACGGCCGCCTTGCTCGCCGCATACACCGACGAGCCGGGCATCCCGATATGCGCGTTGATCGAGCCGTTGATCACGATCGACGCGCCCCGGTTCAGCAGCGGCACCAGCGACTGGATCTGGAAATACGCGCCCTTCACGTTGGTGTTGAACACGAGATCCCACATGGCCTCGTCGCTGTCGGCGAACGGCGCGAGTTTCGCGACGCCCGCGTTGATGAACACGGCGTCGAGCCGCGCCCCCGCCGACGCGATCGCATCGGCCAGCGCGCGGGCCGACGCGACGCTGCCGGCCTCGTTGCGGATCGCGAGCGCGTCTGCGCCGAGCGTTTGCCGCGCGGCCTCGAGCGTCTGCGCATCGCGCCCGGTGATGATGACGCGCGCACCTTCGGCCGCGAATGCCTTGGCGGCTGCCAGGCCGATACCGCTATTACCCCCCGTGACGAGGACCGTCTTTCCTTCGAAGCGTTGCATGATGTTCTCCTGTGAACCGGTGAGTTGACCGTGAACACAGGATGCGCGCGCCGCCCGGTCATGCCGTACGACGGGCGTGACGAACATGTTCGAAATCCTCGAACGTGTTCGGGCGGGCGGGTTCGATTGCCTTGTGCTGTTCCGTTCCGCGCCGCGTCAGCCGGCCACGTCGATGCCGTCGAGCAGGCGCTGCCCGAGCCGCGGTTCGCGCAATTGCTCGAGCCACCATTGCAGCGCGCGGCCGTCCCGGTCGCCGTGCCATGCGACATACAGCAGGTTCGGCTCGCGCGGATCGGCCGTCTGCCTTTCCACGAGGTCGCCGCGCGCGAGCAGCGACGCCACGCGCCGGCGCGGCACCCAGCCAACGCCAAGCCCGTCGCGCTGCGCGAGGATCTTCGCGCGCATCGACGGCACCGCAAGCACGGCCTGCCCGCCGAGCAGGCCATACGCGCGGCCGACCGCGCGCCGCGACGAATCGGCGACGACGACGGCCCGGTGCGCACCGATCGCGTCCCGCGTCAGCGCGCCGCTCACGGCGGCCAGCGGATGGCGCGGCGACACCGCGAACACCCACTCCATCGCGCCCAGCTCGAACCACTTGAAACCGGGAATCGCCGGCGGCTCGTTGGTCGCGCCGATCACCAGGTCCGCGCGCCCGTCGCGCAGCGCTTCCCAGGTCCCGCCGAGCACTTCGTGCGTGAATCGCAGCGACACGCCCGAGTCGAGCGCATCGAACGCGCGGACGACCGGCAGCAGCGTGTCGAACTCGAGCACCTCGTCGCTGACGATCCACAGCCGGTCCTCCCAGCCGCTCGCGACCTGCCGCACCCGCTGCGTCAGCCGCGCGACGTCCAGCGCCAGCCGCGCGGCTTCGTCGGTCAGCAACTGGCCGGCCGGCGTGAGCTGCAGCCGATAGCCGCGGCGGTCGAACAGCAGCGCGTCGAAGCGCGTTTCGAGCTGGCGCGCCGCGTGCGACACCGTCGACGGCGCCTTGCCGAGCCGCGCCGCCGCGCGCGACAGGCTGCCGGTGGCGCGGATCGCGTCGAGCAGCGCAAGTTCGTCTTCAGACAGCATGGCTCGCTCCGGTGTGGGGTTGTCGTGGATCGTAAGGCAGCGGCGGGCCGAGGTCCAATCGCTCGACGGGGCTGCGCCGTCTGACGATGCCCGTCACCCCTGACGAATACCGCCGGGCCAGCGTTCCACGATGCACGGGTTCGCCGGCCGCCCGCGTCGCCCTGTCGGGATTCCTTGCACCGTGCGGCCGGTTCGTGCATCGCGCGACACCCGCGAAGCCGTCATGCCGCGCAGAGCCACCCATTCTTTCGTCGCCTTCGGTATGCTGATCGGCACGAAATTACTGCAATCGAGGTAACCACTGCGATGGACATCGCGATCCGCATCGAAGGCCGTCACGACCTGACGGGGCAGATCTTCCGGCAACTGCGCACCGCGATCGTCGACGGACGGCTCGCCGGCGGCGCGCGGCTGCCGTCAACGCGCGACCTCGCGAAACAGCTCGGCGTATCGCGCAAGACGACGCTCGACGCGTTCGAGCGTCTCGTCGCCGAGGGTTACCTGACCACGCGCGCGGGCGACGGCACGTTCGTCGCCGACGGCCTTGCGCGCGTGCCGCACGCCGCGGCCATGTCGGCGCCCTCCCTCGTCGAATACACGCCCCGCGTCGACGCAGTCGATGCGCGTGCGCTGTGGAACGACCTGCCCGACGCGCTCTCGATGCCCACGCCGCAGGATGCGCCCGGCTTCGACTTCCGCGGCGGCGTGACCGACAAGGCGCTGTTCCCGTTCGACGCGTGGCGGCGCTGCCTGCATCACGCGCTGCGCCAGCAGATGCGCGGCCCGGCCCAGTACCACGACCCGGCCGGCGACCCGCAGTTGCGCGGCGCGATCGCGCGCTACGTCGCGTTCAGCCGCGCGGTCGCGTGCGGCTGGGACGACGTGCTCGTCACGCAAGGCGCGCAACAGGCGCTCGACCTGCTCGCCCGCGTCGTCGTGCGGCCCGGCGATGTGGTGGCGGTCGAGGATCCCGGCTATCCACCCGCCCGCGCCGCGTTCGCGTCGCTCGGCGCGACGGTGATCGGCGTGCCAGTCGACGCGCAGGGGCTGGTGACGGAACGGCTGCCCGACGACGCGCGCCTCGTCTACGTGACGCCGTCGCATCAGTTCCCGCTCGGCATGCCGATGACGCTGGACCGGCGCGTCGCGCTGCTCGAATGGGCGCAGCGCCGTCGCGCGGTGATCATCGAGGACGACTACGACGGCGAGTTCCGCTTCGAGGGCCGGCCGGTGGAATCGCTGAAGAGCCTCGACCGCACGGGCCTCGTTGCGTACGTCGGCACGTTTTCGAAGACGATCTTTCCGGAACTGCGGATCGGCTACACGATTCCGCCGCGCGCGCTGCGCGGCGCGCTGACCAAGGCGAAGCAGATCGTCGACTGGCACACCTGCACGCTGACGCAGGCGGCGCTCGCGCGCTTCATGCTCGAAGGCGATTTCGCGCGGCACCTGAAGCGCGTGCAGAAGCACTACGAGGCGCGCCGCAAGATGCTGGTCGCGCATCTGCGCGGCGAACTCGCGTCATGGTTCGACGCGATCGTGCCGAGCGCCGGCATCCACCTCGCGGCCTACCTGAAGCCGGGGCTCGACGAAGCGGCGCTGGTCCGCGCGGCCCGCGCGCAGGACATCGGCCTGTACGGCATCTCGGCGTTCCACGTCGGCGTGCCGGTCCGTGCGGGGCTGCTGTTCGGCTATGGCGGGATCGACGCGCTGCGCATCGACACGGCGCTCGCGACGCTGGCCGGCCTGCTGGGTTCGGACGCCATCGGCGGCTCGGCACTGGTTACCTGAATTTCCCGGAAATTGGCCATTCAAGCAGGCCAGCATGCGTCTTAAAGTGGGTCCTGTCGCGCCACCGTGCGCTCCAACCGAAAAGGACCTGCCATGCAACCGCGCCTGAACTTCTACGCCGCCAGCCCGAATGCGATCAAGGTGATGCGCAACGCCGAGGAATTCCTCGCGAAGAGTTCGATCGAGAAGCCGCTCGCCGAACTCGTCCGCCTGCGTGCATCGCAGATCAACGGCTGCGCGTTCTGCGTCGACATGCACACGACCGACGCGCGCAAGGGCGGCGAAACCGAGCGCCGGCTGGCCACCGTCGTCACGTGGCGCGAAACGCCGTTCTTCACCGAGCGCGAACGCGCGGCGCTGGAATGGACCGAGGCGCTGACGCTGGTCGCCAGCAACCACGTGCCCGATGCCGTCTGGGAAGCCGTGAAGCCGCATTTCACCGATGAAGAGCTGTTCGACCTGTCGATGCTGATCGCGACGATCAACTCGTGGAACCGTTTCGCGATTGCGTTCCGCAAGATGCCCGAGTAAGGAGACGACGATGATGGACGCTACGCTCCGTCGCGCCGCCCTGTGCGCATCGCTCGCGGCCGGCGTCGCGCTGCTGCCGGCCGCTGCCCGGGCGCACGACGCCGGCGACAACGTGCACACGATCATGCAGCAGGCCGTGCCCGAAGCCCCCGGCAAGCTCGCGGTCGTCGCGACCGTCGACTATGCGCCCGGCCAGGCGTCCGAAGCGCACCGGCACCTCGGCTCGGTGTTCGCGGTCGTGTCGAAAGGCGAAGTACTGTCGCAGGTGAACGGCGGCCCGCTGCACCGCTATCGCGCCGGCGAAGGCTGGTACGAGGCGCCCGGCTCGCGCCACCAGGTGTCGCGCAACGCGAGCGCGACCGAGCCCGCGCAGCTCGTCGTGTTCGGGCTGACCGGCGAACACGTGCCGCTGACGTCACCGATCGATCAGTAAGCGCTTTCCGGGGGGCGTGCCATCGTCCAGGCACGCGCCCCCCGCTTCGCGACCGGCTTTCCATACCGTGTGGTCCCGCCACGTCCCGCCGCGTCTCCATTAGCTGCTCCCTACACTCCGCCGCCGGCTTGCCGCACCGCGCCGCATCACGTCACCTCCCCGCCCACCCGCGCCCCCGTTCGACGCTCGCCTGATCGCGATCAACTCGGGCGGAAAACCCTTCCTTGAAATTAACTAACTCATCAATTAGCGTCGATTTCATGAACGCGAAATCCACCGTCGCCAGGCCGCGCGGGCGCCGCCCGTCGGTCGACGATTTCGACCTGCGCGGCCATATGCTCGACGTCGCGATGCAGTTGTTCGCCGAGCGCGGCATCGCCGCGACGACCGTCGCGCAGATCGCCGCCGCCGCCGGCGTCACGTCGGCGATGGTTCACTACTACTTCACGAATCGCGAGCAGTTGCTCGACGCGATCGTCGAGGAACGGCTCGCGCAGGCCATCGCGTTCGTGTGGCGGCCGACCGAGCCGCAAATCGAAAACGACCCGTTCGCGCTCGTCGCCGAACTCGTCGACCGCTTCTTCGACGTCACGCACCGCATGCCGTGGCTGCCGTCGATCTGGCTGCGCGAGATCATCCATGAAGGCGGGCTGCTGCGCGAGCGGATGGTCCGGCGCATTCCGCTCGAACATGTCGGGCGCTTCGCCGAACGCATCCGCGGCGCGCAGCAGGCCGGCACGCTGAACCCCGCGCTCGAACCCGCGTTCCTGTTCCACTCGATCATCGCGCTGGTGATGCTGCCGCTCGCGACCGCGAAACTGTGGCAAAGCGCGCGCGGCCTGCCGCCGATCGACCGCGACGTGCTACACCGCCACGTCCGCGCGCTGCTCGGGTCGGGCATGCAGCCGCCGGCTGCCGCGCGTCGCGCACGGGCCCGCTCGCCGCGGAGGCCATCGTGAACATGGCGCGCGCACTGCCGCTCGCGCTGGCCGCCGCGGTCGCGCTGCTCGCCGGTTGCGGACGGCAAGCGAGCAACGGCACGACCTACCAGGGCTACGTCGAAGGCGAATTCGTGTACCTGTCGTCGTCGCAATCGGGCACGCTGGCGCAGTTGTCGGTCGCGCGCGGCCAGACCCTCGCCGCCGGCACGCCGGCCTTCTCGCTCGAAGCCGCCAACGAAACGGCCGCGCTGCTGCAGGCGCAGCACCAGCTCGCAGCCGCCCGCGCACAGCTTGCCGACCTGCAGACCGGCAAGCGCCCGCCGGAAATCGCGGTCACGCAGGCGCAGCTCGCACAGGCCACCGCGCAAGCCGCGCGGGCCGCCGCGCAACGCGTGCGCGACGAAAGCCAGTACGCGGCCGGCGGCTTGTCGAAACAGCAGCTCGACGATTCGCGCACGTCCGCGCAAACCACCGCCGCGCAGATGCGCGAATTGCAGAAACAGGTCGACGTCGCACGCCTGCCGGGCCGCGCGCAGCAAGTGACCGCGCAGGCCGCGCAGGTGGATGCCGCGCAGGCGGCGGTTGCCGAGGCGCAATGGAAGCTCGACCAGAAGCGCGTCGCCGCGCCCGCCGGCGGGCGCGTGTACGACACGCTGTACCGCGTCGGCGAATGGGTGCAGGCCGGCAATCCGGTCGTGCAGATGCTGCCGCCGCAAAACCTGAAGGTGCGCTTCTTCGTGCCGGAGGCCGCCGTCGCCTCGCTCGCGCCGGGGCGCACGGTCGCGATCCACTGCGACGGCTGTGCGGCCGACGTGCCCGCGCGCATCACCTACGTGTCGAGCGAGGCCGAATACACGCCGCCCGTGATCTACAGCAACGAGAGCCGGACCAAGCTCGTGTTCATGATCGAGGCGCGCCCCACCGTCGCCGATGCGCCGAAGCTGCATCCGGGCCAGCCCGTCGCCGTGAACGTGCCATGAACGTGCCACCCGCACCGTATGCGATCGACGTCGATCGCCTGAACAAGCATTTCGGCGACAAGCACGTCGTGAAGGACGTGTCGCTGCGCGTCGCACGCGGCGAGATCTTCGGCTTTCTCGGCCCGAACGGCAGCGGCAAGACCACGTCGATCCGGATGATGTGCGGGCTGCTCACGCCCGACTCGGGCAGCGGCACCTGCCTCGGCTACGACATCGTGCGCGACAGCGCGCAGATCAAGCGGCGCGTCGGCTACATGACGCAGCGCTTCTCGTACTGGGAAGACCTGTCGATCCGCGAGAACCTCGACTTCGTCGCGCGCGTGTACGGGATGCCCGACCGCAAGGCGGCCGTCGCGCGCGCACTCGACGGGCTCGGCCTCGCGAGCCGCGCGGATCAACTCACCGGCGCGCTGTCGGGCGGCTGGAAGCAGCGCCTCGCGCTGGCCGCCTGCATGCTGCACGAGCCGGCGCTGCTGCTGCTCGACGAGCCGACGGCCGGCGTCGACCCGGCCGCGCGCCGCGACTTCTGGGAAGAACTGCACCGGCTGGCCGCACAAGGCATCTCGGTGCTCGTCAGCACGCACTACATGGACGAAGCCGAGCGCTGCCACAAGCTCGCGTACATCGCGTACGGCGAGCTGCTCGCGCAGGGCACGTCGGCGGAGATCGTCGCGTCGCAGGGGCTCGCGACTCGCGCGATCACCGGCGCGCATCTGAGTGAACTGTCCGCTCGGCTGCGCACGATGCCGGGCGTCGACCAGACGGTCGTGTTCGGCTCGGTGCTCCATGTGAGCGGCCGTGATCAGGCGCAGCTCGACGCGACGCTCGCTCAGGTCGCGGCGCAAGCCGACGGGTCTGCCGCGCTGCAGGTCGCGCCGATCGACACCGGGCTCGAGGACGTCTTCATCTTCATGATGGGCCGCGCATCCGGGCCGTCCGGCGGAGCGTCGTCATGAACGCGTGGGCGCGCCTGCGCGATGCGTTCTCGGTCGCCCGCTGGTGGAGCATCGTGCTGAAGGAATTCCTGCAGCTGCGGCGCGACCGCGTGACGTTCGCGATGATCGTCGGCGTGCCGATCATCCAGCTCACGCTGTTCGGCTTCGCGATCAACACCGATCCGAAGCATCTGCCCACGGCCGTGATCGTCGCCGATGCGAGCCCGTTCGCGCGCAGCTTCATCGCCGCGATGCGCAATTCCGCGTACTTCGACATCGTCGAGACCCTGCCCGACGAGGCGGCCGGCCGGCATGCGCTCGCCCGCGGCGACGTGCAGTTCGTGCTGAACGTGCCGGCCGATTTCTCGCGGCGGCTGCTGCGCGGCGAGCGTCCGTCGCTGCTCGTCGAGGCGGACGCGACCGATCCCGTCGCGACCGCGTCGGCGATCGCCGCGCTGCCGGGCCTCGTGCAGCCCGTCGCCGACAAGGACCTGACGGGCCCGCTCGCCTACCTGAACGGCCGCCCGGCTGCGTTCAACGTCGTGCTGCACCGGCTGTACAACCCCGAGGGCATCACGCAGTACAACGTCGTGCCCGGCCTGATGGGCGTGATCCTGACGATGACGATGGTGATGATGACGGGCCTCGCGATCACGCGCGAACGCGAGCGCGGCACGATGGAGAACCTGCTCGCGACGCCGGTGCGGCCGCTCGAGGTGATGACGGGCAAGATCGTCCCGTACGTGCTGATCGGGCTGATCCAGGTGTCGATCATCGTCGCCGCGGCGCGCTTCGTGTTCGAGGTGCCGTTTGTCGGCGGCGTGTTCGCGATCTACCTGTCCGCGCTGCTGTTCATCGCCGCGAACCTGACGGTCGGCATCACGCTGTCGTCGCTCGCGCAGAACCAGTTGCAGGCGATGCAGCTCGCGGTGTTCTACTTCCTGCCGAACATCCTGCTGTCGGGCTTCATGTTCCCGTTCGCCGGGATGCCGAAGTGGGCGCAGTTCATCGGCAACCTGCTGCCGCTCACCTACTTCAACCGCCTCGTGCGCGGGATCCTGCTGAAAGGCAACGGCTGGAGCGACCTGTGGCCGTCGGTGTGGCCGGTCGCGCTGTTCACCGTCGTCGTGATGGGCATCGCGCTGCGCTTCTACCGGCGCACGCTCGACTAGGTGCCGCACGATGAAACCGGCTTCGCGTCGCCCCTTCCACGCCGCCCGCGGTTGCATGCTGGTCGCCGCTGCGCTGCTCGTCGCCGGATGCGCGGTCGGGCCGGATTTCCACGCGCCGGATGCGCCCGCCACGCAGCGCTACACGCGCGGCGAGCCGCCCGCGACGACGGCCTCCAGCGCCGGACCGACCGGCGATGCGCAGACGTTCGCATCGGCCGCGCATACCCCGCAGCACTGGTGGACGCGGTTCGGCTCCGAACCGCTGAACCGGCTCGTCGATACCGCGTGGCACAACAGCCCGACGCTTGCGCAAGCCCGTGCGCGACTCGACGAAGCGCGGCAGAACCACGCGGCCGAAGCCGGCGCGACGATGTTGCCGAAAGTCGATGCGAGCCTGTCCGCCACACGCCAGCGAGTCGACACGACCGCGTTCGGCCTGCCCGCCAACGTGCCCAGCCCGGGACCGTTCACGCTGTACGACGCGTCGGTGAGCGTGTCGTACGTGCTCGACGTGTTCGGCGGCAACCGGCGTGCGCTCGAAGCCCTGCGCGCGCAGGTCGACTACCAGGCGTACACGCTTGACGCCGCGCGCCTGACGCTCGCGGGCAACGTCGTCGCGACCGCGATCCTGCGCGCGTCGCTCGCGCAGCAGGTCGCGCTCACGCGGCAACTGATCGATGCGCAGGCGCGGCAGCTACGCATCGTCGAAGCGCGTTTCGCGGCGGGTGGCGTTTCGCAGGCCGACGTGCATGCGCAGCGCGCGCTGCTCGCGCAGACGCGGGCGTCGCTGCCACCGCTCGAGGCCCGCTTCGCGCAAGCCGTCCACCGGCTCGCGATCCTGCTCGGCGTGCCGCCGTCCGATGCCGTGCTGCCCGACCTCACACTCGATACGCTCGTGTTGCCGCGCACGCTGCCGGTCGCTTTACCGTCGACGCTCGCACGCGAACGCCCCGACATCCGCGCGGCCGAAGCCGTGCTGCACCAGGCGAGCGCGAACGTGGGCGTGGCCACCGCGAACCTGTATCCGCGCTTTTCGATTTCGGCGGGAATCGGCTCGGAGCGCACGCGCATCGCGGATCTCGTGAGCGGGCTCAATGTGTGGAATGTCGGCCTCGGGCTGACGCAACCGCTCTTTCACGGCGGTGAACTGCGCGCGAAGAAACGTGCGGCCGAAGCGGCGTACGACGCGGCCTTCGCGAGCTACCGTGAAACCGTGCTCGAGGCGCTGCAGCAGGTGGCCGATGCAATGCGCGCGGTCGAGCACGACGCGGCTGCCCTGCAGGCGAGAGACACCGCCGCGCAGGAAGCGGCGGCCAGCAACCGGATTGCCGGCGACCGCTACGCGGCGGGCGGGATCAGCACGTTCGACCTGCTCGACGCGCAGCGGCAGGCGCTGCAGACGGCGCTCGATCGTACGCGCGCGCAGGCCGACCGGCTCGCCGATACGGCGGCGCTGTTTCAGGCGCTGGCGGGGAACTGGACGGACGATGCGGCGCAATGACCTGCTCGAGCGCGTCGCCGCCGCTGCACGACAAGCGCGACGCGACGTTCCTCTGCGACGGCCATTCCATTGACGACGACCACCTCGACGCGTTCTCGTATCGACCGGCGTGCGTCATCTGCTGCCGTCGGAAGCAGCATGCCGAGTGATCGTGGACGATGTCGACTGCCTGCATCCACGCATGGACGATGCGTCGGGCCGACATCCTTGAATCCTTGTTGCTTCAGCGCGCTTCAACAGATGCGGGTCATGCATCCGTCGATGCTAGACCGTCGGAATGGTCCCGCCATCGATCACATATTCGGTGCCGCTGATCGACGCCGCGCGCGGCGATACGAGGAAGGTGATCAGGTCGGCCACTTCTTGAGGCTTCGCCGGGCGACCGAGTGGAATTCCGCCAAGCGCATCCATGATGATTTTCTTGCCGCCCTCGTAGTCGGTCCCTGCCGCATCCGCCAGCCGCTCGGCTAGCCGCATGGCGGCCTCGGTCTCGACCCACCCCGGCGAAACGCGCACGACGCGAACGCCTTTCGGCGTGACTTCCTTCGACAGGCTCTTGCTGTAAGTCGACAGTGCCGCCTTCGCTGCCGCATAGGCGGTGGTCGCCTCGGGCAGCGGCAGTGCGTTCTGTATCGACGTAACATGGATGATGACACCTGCCCCCTGTGCGATCATCGACGGGAGCAACGCCCGGTCGATGCGCACGGCCGCCATCAGGTTCAGATTGAGTGCGGCATCCCATTCATCATCGCTCAGGACTGCGAATCCGCCGCCCGGGGCGCTCGATCCCCCCAGGACATTGACGATCACGTCGATGCCGCCGAGGCGATCGAGCACTGCATTCGACAGAACCTGGCATCCGGCCGCCGTCGTCAGATCGGCGGCGATCCAGGTGACGCCTTCAGCGGCTGTATCGGGAACCGAACGCGCCGCGGCGACGACCGTTACGCCGGCGTTTCGCAAGGATTCGACGACAGCCGCGCCAACACCTTTCGTGCCGCCGGTGACAAGGGCCCTGCGGCCGGTAAGCTCGAGGTTGAAGGTCATGGCGTGATTTCCAGAGAGAGGATCTTGCTGCACCCGACTTGACGGCACCTTGACGGGGCACCGGATCGCCCGGTGCAATCAGGGTCGATCAGCCGGAATGATGAAGCCAAGCGCCCGAAACAGGAAGAACGCACGAAAAAGTAAGGTGCTTACTCAACGGTAAGGATGAAAATTGGAAAAGAAATGGACCCCGACCTCGGCCGCCGCGGGTGTCGGCCAGGCGCTCAAGATATTCGACGGAAAATGGAAGCTGGTTATCCTGTTCCATCTGTTCGGCGGCAACCTGCTGCGATTCTCTGAACTCGAACGAGCGATCCCTGCCATCACGCAGAAGATGCTTGCTCAGCAACTTCGCCAGATGGAGATAGATGGGGTGGTTCGCCGGATCGTTCACCCTCAGGTGCCGCCGAAGGTCGAGTACGGCCTGACCGATTGGGGGCAGGCGCTCTGTCCGACGCTCGATGCGCTGCTGAAATGGGCCGCTCTACGCCCGCACCCCGACGAGAACGATGCCTGATTCACACGTCACGGGCGCAACCCGAATCGCGGGATGCGTGCGCGTTCTCGTGATTTGATCTTCTCGCTGTGACGGCTGTACCGGACGATGCCGGCGTCAGCGGCGATTCCACGCTGCCCGGATTGATTCGGTCCACTGGCCGCCACGGCACAAGACTGAACTCCGCCCCGTCATCGGGCATTGCACGGCGCCCACGCGCCAGCATGACGGACCTTCGACACCCTCACGCAGTTGCGCCGCGCTTCGTTCGCCATGACCGGCTTATGGCGGGACTTGTCCCCGCGGGAGTGCGCCCATGCCGGGTGCATAAAAAAACCGGCCCGAAGGCCGGTTCTTCATACCGCATGCCGTAAGCGGCGCTCGCGCGCCGCGCGACATCAGAAGCGGTGGATCAGGCCGACGCCGACGCCGATCTGGTTCTGCTTCGAACCTGCGCCCACGCCGTCGCCGATGGACGTCGTTGCAGCGATGATCTTGCCGCCATTGAGCGTGTTGCCGCTCGAATGCTGGTAAGCCTCAACTGCGTACAGGCCCGTGCGCTTCGACAGGCTGTAGTACTGCGACAGCGTGACCTGGTGGTACTTGGCCGAGCTGGTGATGCCGTTCGACTGCGTTGCTGCCGTGTACGAGTAGCCCGCTGCGAAGTCCCACTGAGCGGCTGCCTTCCAGTGCAGCACGGCGCCTGCCGTGTTGAAGATGGCCGTGTTGCGGAACGCCGAACCGGTGCCCGGCGTGTACTGGACGTTCGAGTACGATGCCGAAATGTCCCATGCCGGCGTGAACTGGTAGCCCGCCGTCACAGCGATACGCTGTTGCGATTGCGCCGTGGCATAGCCGTTGTTGATCGACGAAACAGCCGGCTGGTTGCCGTCGCCCGATGCCGTCAGGCCGTTCTCGACCGTCGAGTTCGCGCCCCACACGCCGCCGCCGAGCGTTGCGTTGTTGACCTTCTGATAGCCGACCGCGATGCCTGCCGGGCCGTTCAGGTACTGGATTGCCGCGCTCCACGTCGAGCCACGGTTCGTCGCGCCTGCGACGCCGCCGAACGAGTACGAACCGCCGACCGTGAAGCCGTAGAACTTCGGCGACATGTAGACGAGCGAGTTGTTCGCGCGATAGCTGGTATCCAGCGAGTCGATATCGCCCGGGTGTGCGCCGTAGTAACCGGTCAGCCAGGTCGTCGGGCTGTACGGCGACAGCAGCGTGTAGTACGCGGTGTACTGGCGGCCGGCCGTCAGCGTACCGTACGTGCTGTTGGTCAGGCCAACCCACGCCTGACGCGTGAAGATGCCGTTGGTCCACTGCGACGAGCCGTTAGCCGTGTTGACGCCGGCTTCCAACTGGAAAATCGCCTTCGTGCCGCCGCCGAGATCTTCGCTGCCCTTCAGGCCGAAGCGGCTGCCTGCCCACACGCCGGTGGACATTTGCACCTTCGAATGACCACCCGTGGTCGCACCGACTGCCGACGAGTTGTTCTGCCAAGCGATACCGTTGTCGACGATACCGTACAGGGTCACGCTGCTCTGGGCGTGGGCGGCGGTAGCGGCTGCGAGACCGACTGCCGTCATGGCGAAAGCGACGCGCTTTTTCATTGATTCTCCGTCCTCAAAGAATGATTTCTTTTCTGGTGTGGTTTTATGACTGACACATGTGCGAGTACATGCCGACGGGATTCTGACGGATTACCGATTATTTCCCAACACGTGCAGTCGGTCATCGTATGATCGACGCAACGCAGGGGTTCACCAAGCGGTTACATAACACCTGAAAACGCTTACGCGGCGGGCCTTTCCGGCATTTCCCGGTGAAAACCCTAGCTTTACATTTTTACGGGTGCAACACGACCGTCGGATGTTGTCAGATGCCTTCGGCAACATACGTCTTACAAATGCGCGACCGTAGCTGACACCACGATTCACGCCGCCGCGAAGGATCGCTGACGTTCATGACACCCACGTTTCGCGACACGAAATAATGAAAACGTTTTTAGTCGACGCGCGAAGGGACGGAAGGTGATGGCCCGGCGAACGCGGGCCGAGGGGCGATGCCGGCACCTGTCGGGCCGGCATCGTTCAGTGCGAGTCAGCGCGTGGCCGGCTGCGCGAGATGCGCGTTCACGGCATCGGCGAGCGCGGTCAGGCGCGCACGAATCGCGGTGTTCGAGCCGACCAGCGCGAGCGACGACGCCATGATCCGGTAGACGCGCTTTCTCGGTACCTTGGCCGGCTTTGCCGGATCGAGCCACGCCGGGTGGCCGGCCAGCAGCTCGAGCGTTTCGAGGCCGATCATGATCGGCCACAGGCACGCGAGCCGCAGCCGCACGAAGCGGCGCGGGATCGCGAGCGTGTACAGACACGCGTCGCGATACTGGTCGAGCGTCACGCGCAGCAGGTCGACGAGTACGCCGCGCGCGCGCGCCGACGCATCGGCCGCCATCAGGTCGGCGACGCCGAGCCCGTGCGCACCCAGCACGTCGTCGGGCAGGTAACACCGGCCGATGCGCAGGTCCTTCCCGCAGTCGCGCAGGATGTTGGTCATCTGCAGCGCCTTGCCGAAACGGATGCCCTTCTCGCACATGTCCGGCAGGTTCCAGCCGCGCGCGGCCGGCGTGTGCATCCCCGTCATGTCGGTCCAGAACTCGCCGACGCAGCCGGCCACGAGATACGTGTAGCGGTCGAGTTCGCCGCGCGTCGGCAACGACACGACGCGCCCCGACTGCTCGTCGGGGAACGTGCGCAGGTCGAATACCATCCCCGCCGTCAGCGTCGCGACGACCTTGCGGATCGACGCGCGGTCGGCGTCCGGCTGCGTGCGCAGCAGCGCGAGCATCGGCTCCATCGAGCCGAGCAGCACGTGTTCGTGCGAATCGGTCTGCATCCGCGTCACGTCCTCGAGCGCGCGCGACAGCGCCACGCCGTCGCCAAGCCGCTCGACCTCGTCGCGCAGGTCGGTCAGCAACGCCGCCCGGCGATCCGGTGCGACGAGCGCCGTATCGGCGATCGTGTCGGCCGCGCGCGCGAGCAGGTACGCGAGGCCGACCGGGTCGCGCATGCCGTCGGGCAGCACGCGCAGCGTCAGGTAGAAGGAGCGGGAAACGTTCTTCAGCAGGTCGCCGAGCAGGAAAGCGGAATCGGTTCGAGTCGTCATGGGTCGGGAAAAATCGGCCGGCGCGGGCCCCGGACGCACACGGGCGCCGGGCGCCCGCGCCGGCCCGCGAGTCGCCGCATCGTCGCGCCAGGCGGGCGTCGGCCCCGGCGCGGCGATGCAAAATTCCCGCAAGTTTAGTGCATCCGGCGGCCAGCCTGCCCGAGACGGCCGGAATGCGCGTCACGCCAGGTCGCGGTCAACCGCCCTGCCGCGGGCATTGCACCCTAAAAATAGCGAACGGAAAGGCACAAGTAATACATATGTAATTATTCGGTGCGACGATCGCGTCCCATTCGACTCCGTGCGACACGCCGCCCCGGCCGCACCGCCGGATCGATCGCCCCCCTTTCCGACTCTCGTTTCGAAGGTTCATCGCCATGCTCTTCAAGCGCCCGACCTCCCTGCGCTACGTCCCGTTCGCCTGTGCCGCCGCGTTCCTGCTCGCCGCGTGCGGCGGCGACGACGACGTCACGTCCGATCCCACCCAGCCGATTTCCGCGAAGGTCCAGGTAGTCGGCCATCGCGGCGCGAGCGCGCTGCGCCCCGAACACACGCTCGCGTCGTACCGCAAGGCGGTCGAGGACGGCGCGGACGTGATCGAGCCCGACCTCGTGTCGACCCGCGACGGGGTGCTCGTCGCGCGTCACGAGAACGAGATCTCGGGCACGACGAACGTGTCGACGCTGCCGCAGTTCGCGAGCCGCAAGGCGACCAAGACGATCGACGGCGCGGAGCTGACGGGCTGGTTCACCGAGGATTTCACGCTCGCCGAGCTGAAGACGCTGCGCGCCCGTGAGCGCATTCCGCAGGTGCGCCCCGCAAACACCGCGTACAACGACCAGTTCGAGATCCCGACGTTCGACGAGATCGTCGCGCTCGCGAAGCAGATGTCCGCGCAGACCGGCCGCACGATCCACCTGTATCCGGAAACCAAGCATCCGACCTACTTCCAGTCGATCGGCCTGCCGCTCGAGGACCGTCTCGTCGATGCGCTGCTGAAGGACGCGTACACGGCGCGCACGGCGACCGTCTACATCCAGTCGTTCGAGGTCGCGAACCTGAAGACGATCCGCAACCGGATCAAGTCGAGCCAGCCGAACTGGAAGCTCGTGCAGCTGATGGACGAAGCCGGCCAGCGCCCGTACGACTTCGTGAAGGCGAACGACAAGCGCACCTACGGCGACCTGTCGACGCGTGACGGCATGCGCGAGATCGCGACCTATGCGAACGGCGTCGGCCCGTACAAGACGTCGATCATCGCGGTCGCCGCGGACGGCACGCTGCAGCAGCCGACGCCGTACGTGCGCTACGCGCACGAGGCCGGCCTCGTCGTGCATCCGTACACGTTCCGCCCGGAAAACAACTTCCTGCCCGCTTCGCTGAAGGACGGCGGCACGGCGGCCACGCGCAACACGGCCGGCTCGGTGCGCGAGATCCAGGCATACCTGCGCACGGGAATCGACGGCTTCTTCACCGACGATCCGGCCGTCGGCCGCACGGCGGTCGATACGTTCAAGCGCTGACCTGCGCGCTGACCGGGCGCGACGCACGACGCTCCGCGCCCGGTTGCACCGCATCGCTCAGATCACGTTGAAGTGATGCGTGCCGTCCCGCTTCAACTGATCGACCAGTCCGTACTCCCAGTCGAGATACGCCTGCATCGCGGCCGCCGCGTTGTCGGTGCCTTCGTACGGGCGCCGGTAGCGGTCGACGCGCGGTGAGGCCAGATGCGTCTCGCCGCTTTCGAGCGGCAGCCCGGCGTCGATCCATGCGGCCGTGCCGCCGGTGAGCACCGAGATGTCGGCCGAAGCCGGCAGCAGCGCGCGGGCGTCGTCCGCCGCGAACCGCGCCAGCAGGCTCGATCCGCACGTGAACACATAGCGCTGCGCGGGCGGAATCGCCGCGAACGCATCACGCAACTGCGCACGCACCGCGAACCACGCGCCCGGGATATGCCGCTTCACGTAGTTCGCGCTGGCCGTCACGTCGACGATCGCCAGCTCGCCGGGCGCGGCCTCCTTCAGCCAGCCCGCGAGCGTCGCGGGCGAGATGTCCTTCACGGTCGGCGTCGCGGGCACGTCGCGCGGCGGCTGGCCGCGCTCGCCGAACTGCACCGTACCGTCCTCCGGTTCGACCACCCGCACGTCCCAGCCCATCTGCGCGAGCCACGACGCGGTCATGTCAGCGCGCACACCGTCATCGTCGGCGAGCACGATCCGCGCGCCGCGCACGGCCGCGTGATGGTCGGTCTCCTGCACGAGCTGGCCGCCCGGCGTGCTCAAAAAGCCCGGCAGGTGGCCGGCTTCGTATTCCTCCGGCGTGCGCACGTCGAAGCGGTACAGCGTGCGGCCCGGCGCGTCGAGCGCGGCGACGTCCGCGAGCGCGATGCGCGGCACGCCCGCGCGCTCGGCCACCGCGCGCGCCACCCGGCGTGCGTCGGCACGCTGCGCTGCGTCGATGTCGTCCGGAAAGCGTCGCGCGGCGCCGCGTTCGAGCGTCTGGCCCGCGAGCGTCCAGCCGATCGTGCCGTTGCGCAGCGCGGCGACCGGATTCGGCAGCCCCGCGTTGACGAGCGACTGCGTGCCGATGATGCTGCGCGTGCGGCCCGCGCAATTGACGATCACCTGCGTCGCCGGGTTCGGTGCGAGCGCGCGGACGCGCAGCACGAGTTCCGCGCCCGGCACGCTCGTCGAGGTCGGGATGTTCATCGTCTGGTATTCGTCGAAACGGCGCGCGTCGACGATCACGACATCGGCCTTCGCATCGATCAGCGCCTGCACCTCCTGCGCGGACAGCGACGGCGTATGCCGCTCGGCCTCGACCCATTCGCCGAACGACTTGCTCGGCACGTTCACGTCGATGAACAGTTCGCCGCCCGCGGCGACCCAGCCCGCGAGGCCGCCGTCGAGCAACCGCACGTCGGTGTAGCCGAGTTGCGCGAGCTTGGCGGCCGCGCGCGGCGCGAGGTCCTCGCCGCCCGCTTCGCCGAACACGACGATCGGCGTATCGCGGCGCGGAATCCGCGTCCACGCGTCGAGTTCGAGTTTCGACAGCGGAAAGTTGGCGGCCCACAGCGGATGGCCCTGCGCGTACGGATCTTCCTCGCGTACGTCGATCAGCGCGATCTCGTCGCGGGCAAGCAGGCGGGCGCGCACGTCCTGGTACGACGCGACGGGAAAGCGGGAGGTGGAGTCGGCGGATTGCGTCACGGTGTCTCTGTCTTGAATGCGTTGAAGTCGGTGAAGAAAGCGGAACGGATGAATCCTGGGTCTGCCGGCGCGTGCCGGCAACCGGCCGCGCGTGCGGGCGTTGCGTCAGGCGTCAGGCATTCGAATAACCCGACACGAAAGGCTTCACGGTGCCGTCGTCGAGGAACACCGCGCGCTCCACCTTGCCGATGTTCGCGCCGTACACGTGGATGCTGATCGACACCTGATCGTCGAACGCGTTGGTCACGCGATGGACGTCGCCGATGCGCGGCGACACGGCCTCGATTTCGCCCGGATGCAGCCGCACGGCGTCGCCGGCCGGCTCGGGCCTGCCCGCTGCGTCGAACCGGTACGGCTGCGAGAACTCGCCGCCGCGCAGCATGCCGATCAGCCCCCACACCGTGTGGTTGTGGATCGGCGTCGTCTGGCCGGGCCCCCACACGAAGCTGACGACCGAGAACCGCTCGTCCGGGTCGAGATGCAGCAGGTACTGCCGATAGCGCGCGGGGTCGGGCTGCGCGAATGCGTCGGGCAACCAGTCGTCGTGTTCGACGAGCGCGGCGAGCAGCGCGCCGCCCTCGTCGAGGATGCGCGCCTCGTTCGCGCCGGACGCGAGCAACGCGCCCAGGCCATCGACGAACGGCCGCAGCGGCGTCTGATGCAACGAAAGCGTACTCATCGGCTGACTCCTCGAATATGATGCCGAATATGATGGATCGTCATGATGCACCCGAAAGACCATGCAGAACAAACATGAAGATTAGCGATATCGATGCTTTTGCAGCGGTCGTCCGCTGCCAGACCCTGAGCCAGGCCGCGGCCGAGCTCGGGATGACGCAGCCCGCGATCACGCGGCGCGTCCAGAATCTCGAGGAAGCGCTCGGCGTGACCCTGCTCGATCGCAACACGAAGCCGCCGCGCCCGACCGACATCGGCCAGCAGGTGTTCGAGCAGTGTCGCGCGATCCTGCGCGAAGTCGATGCGCTGCGCGAGCTGACGGCCGGCGAGCAGCCGCCTGCCGGCGAATTCCGGATCGGGCTCACGCAGGGCCTCGGCGAGCTGATGCTGCCCGCGCTGATCGCCGAACTCGCCGCGCAGTGGCCCGCGCTCGCGACGCAGGTCACGACCGCATGGGGCGGCATGCTCGTCGAGCGCGTCGCCCGCCGCGACCTCGATGCGGCGCTCGTGTTCCTCGCACGCGAAATGGTGCTGCCGGCGCAGGTCGAAGGCGAACGGCTGCTGGCCACGCGGCTCGTCGCGGTCGGCCGCAAGGGCGACTGGCCGCGCCGCAGCTACCGGCTCGCCGATTGCCACGCACGTGGCTGGGTGCTCAATCCGGACGGCTGCGGTTTTCGCGCGGGCTTGCGGCGCGCGCTCGACGCGCAGGGCCTGCCGATGCCGGTCACGCTCGACACCTACGGTCGCGACCTGCAGTTGCAGAGCGTCGCGAACGGCTTCGGCATCGGGCTGATGCCACTGCCGCTCGTCGAAGGCAGCCCGCTGCGCGATGCGCTCGACATTGTGCCGCTCACCGATTTCAAGCCGCAGATCGATCTGTGGCTGCTGCGCCGGCACGATGCGGCCCGCTTCGATGCGCCGCTCGCCGCCGTTGCCGCCCATGCGCGCACCGCGTTCGCGTTGCCCGAGCAGGCGCACGGCAAGGCTGCCTGACCGGACCGGGCGGCGAAGGTGTCGCGCCGCCCGATTGGCGCCCGCGCCAGCCCTGCTCCCGTCACGCATCGCCGCGGCCGCGTTCGGTCTCGTTGACCGACGCCCCGCTCGTCTCCGTCTCGCTCTTCGTTGCGCGCTTCGTCTCACTCCGGCTCGCCGCTTCGAGCGCCGCACGCCCCGCCGCCACCGCGATCGCATCGTCCTGCGGCGTATGCACGCGGCTGCACAGCACGTCGCGATAGTGACGTTCGAGCGGATTGGCGCGGCTCAACCCGTGATTGCCCGACAGCTTCAACGCCTGCTCGACCACGCGGATCGCGTGCTCGGTCACGGTCCGCTTGACGAGGCCGCTCGTCGTGACCGTCGGTGCATCGCCCGCGTCGGTGCGCGCGATGTGATCGTCGAGCAGCACACGGTTCGCATGCAGCCAGCCCTCGATTTCGCCGACCGCTTCCTGCACGCGCGGCAGCGTCGCAAGCGGCGCGCCCAGCCCGCTCGGCGCACGCGTCGTCGCGAACCCGACCAGCCAGTCGCGCGACGCACGCGCCACCGCGTCGTACAGGCTGCCGAGCAGCGCGACCATCCACGCCTGCTGGTCGGCCTGCGCGTCGGCATCCGCGTGGGTCGCGGCTGACACGGCCCACGCCTCCGGCGCGCGTACATCGACCGCGTGATCCGCCGGCAGCCACACGTCGTCGAACACGACCTCATGGCTGCCTGACGCACGCAGGCCGAGGTGATTCCAGCTTTCGATCACGCGGATGCGATCGCCGTCCGCAGCGCGGTCGCGCGGCACGAGAAACACGCCGACCCGCGGCGCCGGCTCATCGGTGCGCGCCCACACGGCCAGCCAGCGCAGTGCCGGAATCCCGGTGCTGTACAGCTTGTGGCCGGACAATCGCCAGCCGTCGCCGTCGCGCCGCGCAATGGTTTCCGGCAGGCCGCCACGCGACGGCGAACCGAGCGCGGGCTCGACGCGCAGCGCGTTGATCAGCGCGCCTTGTGTGACCGCACTGTCGAACACCGCCCGCCGCACCTGCGCCGGCCAGCGGTTGTCGGCGCGGCCGAGCGCGCGATGCTGCAGGTACGTCATCGTCAGCACCAGCGCGGTCGCCGGGTCGGCGCTCGCGACGGCGGCCACGATCCGGCTCGCCTGCGCGAGCGTCGCACCGGCGCCGCCATGCTCGCGCGGCACGACCTGGGCGATCAGCCCCGCGCGATGCAGCCGCGCGAAGTTCTCGTGCGGAAAGCGGCCGTCGACGTCGTTGCGGGCCGCGTCGGCGGCCAGCGCCGGCGCGAGGCGGTCGAGCAGCGCGGCGACGCGGGCGCCGTCGGCGTCGGCGTCGGCATCTTCGGTGGACAGGAGGCGCAGCGAACGCGGCTGCGGCGACGGCGAGGAAGCGGCAAGGCTGGCGGACATCGAGACGGATTCCCTGGGTAATACGGACAGGCGGCAATAGCGGCAATCGATCGCCACGCGGCGCGGTTTCTCATGAAGTCGGCGATCCGGAACGCGCGGCACCGGGTTCGCCGGCGCCCGCGCGCCCGATCGTTCACGAGCCCACAGCGTAGGCGCAGCGCACCGCCGCCCAAACCATGCAAATCTGATATTCAAATCGGGATTGATTATTTCCGTTTCGCATGATCTCGGCGTTAACCTGCGCTCCATTCCTGCCCGGCCACGCGCCGGGCCGTCCCTGCACCGGAGACCCAGATGAGCGTCGAATTCATCGGCATGATCCAGAGCCAGAAGCAGTCGGAAATCCACCCGGCGTCCGGCCCCGTCGTCGATCCCGATTACGTGCGCGACTTTGCACGCGCCCACGAAACGGCCGGCTTCGACCGGATCCTCGTGCCGCACCACTCGACCGGCCCGTCGGCGACGCTGACGATCGCGTTCGCGGCGGCTGCGACCGAGCGCATTCACTTCATGCTCGCGCACCGCCCGGGCTTCACCGCGCCGACGCTCGCCGCGCGGCAGATCGCGACGCTCGACCAGTTCAGCCGCGGCCGGCTCGCCGTGCACTTCATCTCCGGAGGCTCGGACAGCGAACAGCAGCGCGACGGCGACTTCCTCGACCACGACGCGCGCTACGCGCGCACCGACGAATACCTCGGCATCCTGCGACGGATCTGGACCGACGCGCAGCCGTTCGATCACGACGGCACGCACTACCGGTTCAAGCAGGGTTTTTCGGAAGTGAAGCCGCTCCAGCAGCCACACGTGCCGATCTATTTCGGCGGCGCATCGGAAGCCGCGCTCGCGGTGGCCGGCAAGCACGCGGACGTCTACGCGCTGTGGGGCGAATCGCTCGACCAGGTGCGCGACCTGACGACGCGCGTGCGCGCCGAAGCCGCGAAGCACGGCCGGCAGGTGCGCTTCTCCGTGTCGTTCCGCCCGATCCTCGCGGCGACCGAGGATGAAGCGTGGGCTCGTGCGCACCGCATCCTCGACGAAACGCGCCGGCTGCGCGAAGCGGCCGGCCTCGGCGCCGGCGGCCCGCAACAGAGCGAAGGCGCGCGCCGCCTGCTCGCCGCGGCCGAACGCGGCTCGCGCGTCGACAAGCGGCTGTGGACCGAGATCGCGAAGCTCACCGGCGCACGCTCGAATTCGACGGCACTAGTCGGCACGCCCGAACAGGTCGCCGACGCCCTGCTCGACTACTACGACCTCGGCGTCACGACGTTCCTGATCCGCGGCTTCGATCCGCTGGAAGACGCGATCGACTACGGCCGCGAACTGATTCCGCGCGTGCGCAGCGCCGTCGCCGCCCGCCACGCGGCACGCCGCGCGGCCTGAGCCCAACGGAGCCTATTGGAGCCATCCGCCATCATGTCCGCCGTCCTTGCCTCGCCCGTCCGCACCGCATCGGGTCTCGAACTCGCCGAAGCGCCGCGCCAGCATTTCTGGTTCGATCCGCCGGCACCACGCATCGACGTCGCCGCCGAGCGCCGTCACCGTCAGGAACGGCTCGCGGCCGCATTCCGCCTGTTCGCACGCTTCGGCTTCGCGCAGGGGCTCGCCGGCCACATCACCGCACGCGACCCCGAACTGCCCGACCACTTCTGGGTGAACCCGCTCGGCGTGCATTTCTCGCAGATCAAGGTGTCCGACCTGCTGCTCGTCAACGCACGCGGCGAAACCGCGATCGGCACGCGGCCGCTGAACAAGGCCGCGTTCGCGATCCATGCGGCGATCCATGAAGCGCATCCGCACATCGTCGCCGCCGCGCATACGCATTCGACGTACGGCAAGGCGTGGTCGACGCTCGGCCGCCCGCTCGATCCGCTCACGCAGGACGCCTGCGTGTTCTATGAAGACCATGCGCTGTTCGACGACTTCACGGGGATGGTCGTCGACACGAGCGAAGGCGCGCGGATCGCGGACGCGCTCGCGAAGCCGGACGGCACCACGCACAAGGGCGTGATCCTGAAGAACCACGGCATCCTGAGCGCCGGCCCGTCGGTCGAAGCCGCCGCATGGTGGTACATCGCGCTCGACAACGCCGCGCACACGCAGTTGCTGGCCGAGGCGGCCGGCACGCCGCAGCCGATCGATCACGCCACCGCACGGCACACGCACGGCCAGATCGGCGGCCCCGAGGGCGCGCTGCATGCATTCGACAGCCTGTTCGCGCGCGTCGTCGCCGACGAACCCGACCTGCTCGACTGAGCACCTTTGCGCACGACCGGAGACCAGACCTCATGACCCGAACCACCGCACCCGCGCCCGTGCCCGCCGACGCACACGACGACAAGCGCCGCAAGCTGCTGCGCGCCGCCGGCGCCGTCGCGCTCGCCGCACCCGCGATCACGCTGGGCCGCAAGGCCTGGTCCGCGCCGCCGCTGAAGAAGCTCACGTTCGCGTGGAACCAGAACGCGTTCTGCCTGACGCCGATCGTCGTCGCGCAGGAGCGCGGCTTCTTCGAGAAGAACGGCCTGAAGGTCGATTTGATCAACTACAGCGGCTCGACCGACCAGCTGCTCGAATCGATCGCGACCGGCAAGGCCGATGCGGCGGTCGGGATGATCCACCGCTGGCTGAAGCCGCTCGAAGCCGGTTTCGACGTGAAGATCATCGGCAGCTCGCACGGCGGCTGCGTGCGGCTCGTCGGCGCGAAGGCGGCCGGCGTGACGACGCTGCAGGCGCTGAAGGGCAAGACGGTCGGCGTCAGCGACCTGGCTGCGCCCGGCAAGCATTTCTTCTCGATCCTGCTCGCGAAGAACGGGATCGATCCCGAGCGCGATATCACGTGGCGGCAGTATCCGGCCGACCTGCTCGGGGTGGCGGTCGACAAGGGCGAGATCCACGCGATCGCCGACGGCGACCCGAACCTCTATCTGCTCGAGAAGCGCAGCAACGGTGCGTACACCGAACTGGCGACGAACCTGTCCGGCGAATACGCGCGCAAGGTGTGCTGCGTGATCGGCGCGCGCGGCGACCTCGTGCGCAACGACCGGCCGTCGGCCGCCGCGCTCGCGCGCTCGATCGTGCAGGCCACCGAATTCACGCACGACAACCCGAACGAAGCCGCGAAGGTGTTCGCGAAGTATTCGCCGAAGATCAGCCCCGAGGACCTGCGCAAGCTCTACGCGACGCTCACCTACAACCATCACCCGACCAACGTCGACCTGCAGCAGGAAATCGCGTTCTACGCGGACGACTTCCGCCGCATCAGCGTGCTGAAGAAGAGCACCGACCCGCAGCGCTTCGCGCAGCAGGTCTATGCGAACGTGCTGGGGTGACGCGATGTCGACGATCGAACACGCTCCTGCCGCACGCTCCGCGTCCGCCCCTTCCGGCGGCAGTGCCGCCGCATCCGCGCCCGCGTCGCGCGTCGCGTGCATCGCCTGCGAAGCCACGTTGGCCGCCGAAGCCCGCCGCGCACGAACCTGGCCAATCGGCATCGCCGCCGCGCTCGCATGGGGCGCGCTCGGCGCCCTCACGCAACTGTGGCCGAACCGCGTCGTCGGTTTCAGCGACTGGGCGTACACCGGCGAATTCGCCGTTGGCGCGTGGACGATCGCCGCGCTGTTGCTGGTCGCCGCGACGCTCGGCCATCTCGTTCCCGCGACGCGTACGCGGCTCGCGCGCGTGCGCCCGGCCGGCCCGTGGCTCGTCGCGCTGCCGCTCGTGCTCGCCGCGTGGGAAATCGTCACCGCGAAAACCGGCTGGCTGCCCACCCCGTTCTTCGCGCCGCCACAGGCGCTGATCGAGGTCTACGTCGACGACTGGCCGCGCCTGCTCGGCAGCGCCGGCAACACGCTGAAGCTGCTCGCGCTCGGCTTCGCGTACGGCGTCGCGGTCGGTTTCGCGGTCGGCGTGTCGATCGGCTGGTCGCGCCGGATCGGCTACTGGGTGCATCCGGTGCTGCGCGTGCTCGGCCCCGTGCCGGCCACCGCGCTGCTGCCGCTCACGTTCTACTTCTTCCCGTCGAGCTATTCGGCGGCCGCGTTCCTGATCGCGCTCGCAACCGGCTTCCCGGTCGCGGTGCTCACGTGGTCGGGCGTCGCGAGCGTCAACAAGCAGTATTACGACGTCGCGCGCACGCTCGGTGCGAACGCGCGCTTTCTCGTGCTGCGCGTCGCGATTCCGGCCGCGCTGCCGCACGTGTTCGTCGGCATCTTCATGGGGTTGAGCGCATCGTTCACGGTGCTGGTCGTCGCCGAGATGATGGGCGTCAAGTCGGGACTCGGCTGGTACCTGAGCTGGGCGCAGGGCTGGGCATCGTACGTGAACATGTATGCGGCGCTGATCGTGATGGCGCTGCTGTTTTCCGGGCTGATCGCGCTGCTGTTCGCGGTGCGCGACCGCGTGCTCGCCTGGCAGAAAGGAACCGTCAAATGGTGAGCGCCGCCGGTCTCGAATCGTCCGTTGCATCGTCCGTTGCCGCTGCGCCCGCCGTCACGGCGCCGCGCGGCGCGCGCATCGACATCCGCCGCATGAGCCATGCGTTCGACGGCCCCGGCGGCGCGCTGCCGGTGCTCGACGACGTCACGCTGTCGGTCGCGGCCGGCGAATTCGTCGCGCTGCTCGGCCCGAGCGGCTGCGGGAAGTCGACGCTGCTGCGGCTCGTCGCGGGCCTCGATGCCGCGCGGCACGGCACGATCGCGCAGGACGGCGTGCCGATCGAGCAACCCGATCCGTCGCGCATCGTCGTGTTCCAGGACCCGACGCTGTACCCGTGGCGGCGCGTGCGTGCGAACGTCGCGCTCGGCCTCGAGGCACGCGGCGTGGCGCGTACGGCGCAGCATCGCGTCGACGATGCGCTCGCGCGCGTCGGGCTGCAGGAATTCTCGAACGTGTTCCCGCACCAGTTGTCCGGCGGGATGGCGCAGCGGGTCGCGCTGGCCCGCGCGCTCGTCAACGATCCGCGCCTGCTGATTCTCGACGAGCCGCTCGGCAAGCTCGATTCGCTGACGCGGCTCACGATGCAGGCCGAGCTCACCGCGCTGTGGCAACGCGACGGCTTCTCCGCGTTGCTCGTCACGCACGATGTCGAGGAAGCGCTGTTCCTCGCCCAGCGCGTGATCGTGTTCGGGCCGCGCCCCGCGCGGATCGTCGCCGAATTGCACGTCGACCTGCCCTACCCGCGCCATCGCGGCGACCCGCGCCTCGCCGAACTGCGTCACGACGCGTTGCGGCACCTCGGGCTCGATGCGAGCTGGTAGATGCGCGGTGCCGTTCCACGAAGGGCCGCCGCGCGGCGGGACCGTAGCCGATGAACGCGCCGACGTTCGCCGACTGGGCGCTCCTGTTTCTGCAAGGGCTGTATCGCGCGCAAATCGCGCTGGCGCGCGGGCTGCATGCGATCGGACTGACGGGCAACGCCGACGGTCAAGCCGCGTGGCCGTGGGCCCATCGCATCGCGCTCGAAACGCTGCGCATCGACGCGGGACTCACGCGGCAGCTCGCGTTCGCCGTGGCGGCGACGGCGCTGGCGGTCGTGCTCGCGGGCATCGCACTCGCTTCGCGCAAGTGGCGTGTCGCGTCAGCGCTCGCTGCACTGGCGGTTGCGTGGTTCGCGCCGTGGCCGCCGTCGTCGCTATGGCTCTCGCCTGCCGTACCGACGAGTTTCCAGCGCGATCCCGCGCCGTTTTCCGTATCGAACGTGATGCGCGGCGCGCATCTGTATGCGCAGCACTGCGCGGCGTGCCACGGCGCGGACGGACGCGGCGAAGGGCCGCTCGCGGCCACGCTCTCCCATTGGCCGCCGACCTTCGTCGGCGCGCTGCTCGCCCGTCGTCTCGACGGCGAGCTGTTCTGGCGCGTGCGCCACGGCACGCGCGACGAACACGGCGCGTCGACGATGCCCGGCTTCGCCGCGACGCTCGGCCCCCAGGACACCTGGGCCGTGCTCGACTACCTGAAAGCGCTCGCTGCGGGCAGCGGCGCGCAGGCGGAAGGCGCGTGGCCCGTGCCCGTCCCGCTGCCGGCGCTCGACGTGCGCTGCGGCGGCGCCGCGCCCCATCCGCTCGAGCGCTGGCGCGAAGGCCAGCGCGTGCGCATCGTCGCGCTCGCACCGGGCGCGCCGCCGCCGCCGGAAGACGCGCGCTGGCAAACCTTGCTCGTCACGGCACACGGCGCGCCCGTGGCGCAGGCAACCGGCACCGCGCGAGCCGATTGCGTCGCATCCACGCCCGATGCGTGGCGCGCATTCGCGACGATCGCCGGCGTCCCGCCCGACGCGCTCGGCGGCACGCAGCTCCTCGCCGATCGCCGCGGCTGGCTGCGGGCACGCGCGTTGCCGGGCAGCGCCGGCTGGTCGGATGCCGACCTGCTGTGCCGCTCGGACGCCACCGCACGACCGGCCGGACCGGCAGCGACCGGCGATCCGCTGACTGCGCTGCTGCTGCGCGTCGATACGGAGCCCGTGCGCGATGTGCAGGCCGGGCTTCCCCATTGATGAATCCCTGAACTTCTCTTCCGACCGAGTTTCACGATGAATCCGACCCGACGCCATTTCCTCGCACAGGCGAGCGCCTTCGCCACGATCGCCGCGGCCCCGGCTGCCCTGCGCGCGCAATCGGGCGCGCGGCCGCTGCTGCGCGCCGGCGACCAGAAAGGCGGGCTGCGCGCGCTGCTCGAAGCGGCCGGTGAGCTGAACGGCCTGGCGTACGACATCGCGTGGACCGAGTTCCCGGCCGCCGCACCGCTCGCCGAAGCGCTGAACGCGGCCGCCGTCGACTGCGGCCCGATCGGCGACGCACCTGTGATCTTCGCGCTCGCATCGGGCGCACGCATCAAGGTGATCGGCGCGAACCGTTCCGACCCGTACGGCACGGCCGTGCTCGTGCAGCCCGATGCGGCGCTGAAAGGCGCAGCCGACCTGAAGGGCAAGCGCATCGGCACCACGCGCGGCTCGATCGGCCATTTCGTCACGCTGAAGGCGCTCGATGCGGCCGGCCTGCCGCCCGACGCCGTGTCGTTCCGCTTCCTGCCGCCGGCCGACACGATGCTTGCGCTCGCAACCGGTTCGATCGACGCGTGGGCGACCTGGGAACCCTATACCGCGCTCGCCGAAACGAGCGGCCGCGCGCGCGTGCTCGTCAACGGCCGCGGGCTGTGGTCGGGCCTCAGCTACCTCGCGGCGACCGACGCGGCGATCGCGTCGAAGCACGACGTCCTGCATGATTTCCTGCGGCGCGTCGTGCGCGCGCAGACCTGGTCGTACCGGCATGCCGACGCGTATTCCGCGGCACTCGCGCGCATCATCGGCATTCCGCCGGCGGCCGCGAAGCTGCAGTTCGAGCGTCGCAACACGCGCTGGCTGCCGATCGACGCGACGCTCATCGCGGAGCAACAGCGCACGGCCGACTTCTACCTGAAGGCCGGACTGCTGCGCCAGCCGCTCGACGTGCGCACGACGTTCGACTCCGGCTTCCCGCTCGCATGACCGGTCGCGCGACGGTGCGCAGCCGCCCAAACGGCTGCGGCGCGATCTGGCACAATCGCAGTCTCGCCATCCGCCTTCAGCCAGCGTCATGCCAGCCATCGCCGAACTCTTCGTCTACCCGATCAAATCCTGTGCCGGCATCGCGTTGTCGCGCGCGCAACTGCTCGAAACGGGCCTGGCGTACGACCGCCACTGGCTGATCACCGACCCGGCCGGGCAGATGATCACGCAGCGCACGCACCCGCGCCTCGCGCTGATCCGCACCGCGCTCGACAGCGATGCGCTCGTGCTGAACGCGCCGGGCATGCGCGAGATTCGCACGCCGCTCGACGGCGATGTATCGCCCGCCACGCCGAAAATGGCCGCGACCGTGTGGCGCGACACCGTCGACGCGATCGATACGGGCGCCGAAACGGCCGCGTGGCTCACCGAATTCCTCGGCGTGCCCACGAAGCTCGCGCGCTTCGGGCCCGACGCGCGCCGCGGCTGCAACCGCAAATGGACCGGCGAGATCGATACGCATACGCAGTTCGCGGACGGTTACCCGCTGCTCGTGATCGGCCAGTCGTCGCTCGACGACCTGAACGCGCGGCTCGCCGCGAAGGGCGCGCCGGCGATCCCGATGAACCGCTTCCGCCCGAATATCGTCGTGTCGGATCTCGATGCGTACGAAGAGGATTTCGTCGAACATCTCGACACGGAAGGCGCGACGCCCGTGCGGCTGCGCCTCGTGAAGCCGTGCACGCGCTGCCCGATGCCGACGATCGACCAGGTCACCGGCGCGCCCGATCCGGCGTGGCCGCACGAGCCGACCGACACGATGCAGACCTATCGCGCGAATCCGAATTTCAACGGCGAGCTGACGTTCGGCATCAATGCGATCGTGGTCGAAGGCGCGGGCACGTGGCTCGAGGTCGGCCAGTCGCTGGAAGCGGAAATCGGCTTCGGCGACTGATCGCCCCGCCATGCAGCCTGCCAGACCTGCGCGCGCACGTTCCGGCAGATCAAGCCTTCTTGACTACGCGATCGCCGTATTCAGCGAACATGGATTCGAGGGCAGCTCGGCCTGAATGTCACCAGTGCGATGGGCATCGGGCGACAGCGCCTCTCCGCGGCGTTCGGCGACAAATGGCAGCTTGACCTGTCGGCCCGGCGCCGCTACGGGACGGGCGAATGCGCAGCGCACTTCGACGCGTTGCGTAGCGGCGCACGCGCGATCGACGGCATCGACGCGTTGCTTCGTCACGTGGTCGAGATGGCTGCCCAGTCTTGTCTTCGCACGATTTCAATCTACGAATTCGGCGCGCCCCGTCCAGAGCTCACGGATATCCATGCGGTGCTGGCCCACCGCCTGATCGCCGCAATCGCAGGCCGGGTCCGTGATGCGCAGCGCGAAGGCGGCGTGGCCGCCGAGTTCCTGATCGCGAGCATCAACGGCATGCGCATCGCGGGGCGCGGCGACGCCGACCGCGCGAGCCTGTCGGTGTGATCGGGCGCGTCTCGTCCGCAGTCGTGCGCGTCGGGGCGTCGCCGTTCTCTTTTAGAGAAACCCTCGCATCTCTATTTTTCATCCCATGCGCTCAATAAAATTCATATCATGCGCATGTTCTAACCCGCCGGCATCACGCCCCGCGCCAACGACCAAGGAGACGCCTTCGTGCTGGACGCCATCCTCATTACTCTCGGCATCGCCGTGGTCGCGTGTTCGTTGTTCTACAAGTTCCTGCTGCTCCTGTACCAGGCCGACCAGCGCGCCGCCGAGCGCCGCCGGGAAAAGAGCCTGGGCGACGACAGGCCCGGCCCGTTCTGATGGCGGCACGCCGTCGCAGCGCGTATCCGCCGCCCCAGCCTTCTTTGTCCATTTCCGAGGAATGAACCATGTCACGCTCGCTTTCCACTCCACTGACCCAACAGATCGGGATCGCCCTGCCGATCGTGCAAGGTCCGATGAACGGCGGCTCGACGCCCGAGATGGTCGTCGCAGTCTCCAATGCCGGCGGCCTTGGCTCGCTCGCCGCGGCCGGCCTCGGCCCTGACGCGATCCGCTCGCAGGTCCGGACAATCCGCGCCGGCACGTCGAAGCCGTTCGCGATCAACCTGTTCGTGCTCGACACGCCCGCGCCGAGCGATGACGAGGTCAGCGGCGCGCTCGAACGGCTGCAGCCGATCCGCGCCGAGCTCGGCCTCGCACAGGGGCAGCCGCTCGAACGGTACTGCGAGGATTTCCGGCAGCAACTCGAGACGCTCATCGAACTGAAGGTGCCGGTGGCGAGCTTCACGTTCGGCCTGCTCGACGCGCCGTCCGTCCAGCGCCTGCACGATGCGGGCAGCCTCGTCATCGGCACCGCCACCAGCGTCGCCGAAGCGCGCGCGTGGGAAGCCAATGGCGCGGACATCATCTGCGCGCAGGGCGCCGAGGCCGGCGGGCACCGCGGCACCTTCCTCGGCCAACCCGACGCCAGCATGATCGGCACGCTCGCGCTCGTGCCGCAGATCGCCGACGCCGTGTCGCTGCCGGTGATTGCCGCAGGCGGCATCATGGACGGCCGCGGCATCGCCGCCGCGCTGACGCTCGGTGCGCAGGCCGCGCAGCTCGGCACGGCCTTCCTGACCTCCGCCGAATCGCCGATCCATCCGGCGTGGAAGGCGCACATCCGCCAGTCGACCGACACGTCGACGCGCACGAGCCGCACCTTCACCGGACGCCCGGCGCGCGGCATCGTCAACGACTACATCCGCCGCATGGCCGAGTTCGAGCAGCACGTGCCCGCGTATCCGATCCAGAACGCGCTGACGACCGAGATCCGCAAGGCGGCCGGTGCGGCGAACCGCACCGACTTCATCGCGATGTGGGCCGGACAGGCGGCGGGTCTGAGCCGCCGGCGCGACGACGGCATCCCGGCCGCGGCGCTGGTGCGCGCGCTCGCGGACGAAACCGCGACGATCTTCGGCTGAAACCGGCTCTCGCATCACAACGACGAACAACGCACGGCCCCTTCACGGCGCCGTGCGTCTTTCATTTCCCGCTTCTCCGATTACCGGAACACCACCGTCTTGTTACCGTTCAGCAGGACCCGGCGTTCCGCGAACCACTTCACCGCCCGCGCCAGCACCACGCACTCCGCATCCCCGCCGACCGTCGCGAGCGCCTCCGGCGACATCGCGTGATCGATCCGCGCAACGTCCTGCTCGATGATCGGCCCCTCGTCGAGATCGCGCGTCACGAAGTGCGCGGTCGCCCCGATCAGCTTGACGCCGCGCGCGTGCGCCTGGCCATACGGCTGCGCGCCCTTGAAGCTCGGCAGGAACGAGTGATGGATGTTGATGATGCGCCCGTTCAGCGCCTCGCAAAACCCGGCCGACAGGATCTGCATGTAGCGCGCGAGCACCACCAGCTCGATGTCGTGCGCAGCGACGAGCGCGAGGATGCCCCGCTCCTGCGCCGCCCGCTCGTCGGCCGACGCGTGCGCCGGCAGCGGGAAATGATGGAACGGCAGGTTGTAGCCGTCGACGAGCCGCGCGAGATCGCGATGATTCGACACGACGCCGCATACCTCGACCGGCAGCGTACCGCTCGCGTGGCGAAACAGCAGGTCGTTCAGGCAGTGGCCGAGCTTCGACGCCATCAGCAGCACGCGGGGACGCTGCCGCGCGGCGAACAGCTGCCACTGCAGGTCCGCCCCGTGATCGAGCAGGCCGATGCCCGCACGCAACGCCGTCGCGGTCGCGCCGCCGTCGTCCACCGCGAATACGATCCGCATGAACAGTCGTTGCGACGACGGATCGCTGTACTGCGCCGAATCCAGCACGTGGCCGCCCAGGTCCGCGAGCAGGCTCGACATGCGGTGAATCATCCCGCGCTGCGCCGGGCAGGACGCGGCCAGTACGTATTCGACGCTCGCGACGCTCACGGGCTCGACCGTCGCCGCCGCCTCGTCGGGCAAGCGGGCTTCGCTTGGTGTCAACACGACGTCTCCTCCTCGTCAGATCGTGGCATGCGCTTTGCCGCTACGCGCCGCCGTGTTCAGGTGGTCCACCACGTCGCCGAGGCGGCGCATGCCCTCGGTGATGTCGGCGGCGTCGAGCGCGCAGAACGGTACGCGCAGGAACCGGTAGCCGGGCTGCGCGTCGAAGAACGCGCGCCCCGACGAGAGCACGAGCCCCGCCTCGCGCGCCGCCGCCTGCAGCGACTGCTCGTCGATGCGCGCGCCGAGCCGCAGCGACGCGAAGAAGCCACCATCCGGGCGCACGAACAGCCGTCCGGGCAGATAGTGCTCGATCGCCTGCAGGCAGGTGTCGAGCCGCGGCCCGTAAAGCTGCTTCAGGCAGTCGAGCTGGGGTGCCAGCCGACCGTCCTCGCACCACGCCGCGATAATGCCCTGCGCGAAAAAGCTCGGCGTGATGTAGTGCCGCTCGGCCACGCTCGCGACACGCTTCACGACGTCTTCGGGCGCGACCAGAAACCCGGTGCGCACGCCCGGGCTGATCAGTTTCGTAAACGAGCTCAGGTGCAGCGTCAGGTCCGGCGCCATGCTGCGCAGCGACGGCAGCGGCGTGCCGCGATAGCGGAGAAAGCCGTAAGGTCCGTCCTCGACGAGCAGGAACCTGTACTCGCGCGCCCAGCGGACCATCGTGCGCCGTGCGTCGACGCTCATGCATGCGCCGGTCGGGTTCTGGAAATCGGGAATCAGATAGACGAGCTTCGGCTGGTGGCGTTTCAGCTCGCGCTCGAACGCGTCGATGCAGATGCCATCGGCGCCGACGTCGATGCCGACGATCTTGACGCCGTGCTGCCGCAGGGTCGCGATCGCGCGGTCGTAGGTCGGGCGCTCGACGAACACGACGTCGCCCGGCTGCAGGTACGCGTCGCAGATGAAATTGAACAGTTCGAGCGAACCGTGACCGACCAGCACGTTCGACATTGCGCTGTCGAACCACGACGCGATGAACTCGCGCAGCGGCGGATAGCCGAAAGCGGGCCCGTACTGCAGCATCCGGTCGGCGTCGCGCGCGAGCGCGCTCGCCGCCATCGCGCGCAGCGAATCGACCGGGAACGTCCGCGGATCCGGAACGCCGCGGGAAAGATCGATTGTCTTCATGAGTAATCCTGTATGAAAGCAAGTTAGTTGACGAGGCGAACCGTGCCGCGCGCACGCGGATCGGATGCGGCTTCCGGCATGTCGCCGTTGACCCGGATCACCTGGATGTCGCCGTTCGTGAAGCGCGGCTGCAGGTTATAGCCGCGCGCGACGAGCTCCTCGGCGAGCACGCCCTCGATCGGCGCGTAAGGCTCCCAGTACACGGTGTTCACGGGCAGCAGTTGATGATGGACGCGCATCTTCGCGACGGCCTTCGCGAGCGGCATGTCGAACGCATGCACGTTGTTGATCACCTGGAAGATCGATCCGAAGATCCGCGACCCGCCCGGCGTGCCGATCACGAGCGACACCCGGCCGTCCTTCGTCATGATCGTGGGCGTCATCGACGACAGCATCCGTTTGCCCGGCGCGATTGCGTTCGCGTCGGCGCCCACCAGGCCGAACCGGTTGGCCGTGCCCGGTTTCGCGGAGAAGTCGTCCATGTCGTTGTTCAGCAGGAAGCCCGCGCCCTCGACCACGACACCGCTGCCGAACTTCGAGTTCAGCGTGTAGGTGTTGGACACCGCGTTGCCGAACTTGTCGATGATCGAGAAATGGGTCGTCTCCTCGCTCTCCTCCAGCCCGGGCTGCACCGCGTCCACTCGCGTCGGCACCGCGAGATCGACCGCGGCCGCGCGGCGGCGGATGTAGGCGAGCTCCAGCAGCGCGTCGACCGGCATCTCCTGAAAAGCCGGATCGCCCAGGTATTCGGCGCGATCCGCGAACACCCGTTTCGACATTTCCGCGACGAGATGGACGTACTGCGTCGAGTTGTGCTCGACGCCCGCGAATGCCGCGCTCAGCGCGTCCTTCATCTTCAGCAACTGCAGCAGCCCGATTCCGCCCGAGCTGGGCGGCGGCGCGGTCACGACCTCGTAGCCGTTCCAGTGGGCCACGAGCGGCTTGCGCCAGATCGTCCGGTATTGACGCAGGTCGTCCTTGGTAATCGGCACGTCGAGGTCGGACAACTGCCTGACCAGCAGTTCCGCCGTCGCGCCGAGGTAGAACTCGTCGACGCCGAAACGCGCGATACGCTCGAGCGTATCGCCGAGCTCCGGCTGGCGGAACACGCCGCCCTCCCCCATCGCGCCGAAGAACCGTTTGAAGTTCGTCTTGCCCTCGAAATCCGCCAGCATGACGTCGCGGCGCTCGATCAGTTGACGGTGCACGACGAAGCCCTGCTTCGCGTAGCGGATTGCGGGCGCCACCAGCCGCCGCCATGGCAAGGTGCCGAACCGGCTGTGCGCGTCCCACAACCCGCGCACGGTGCCCGGCACGGCAACCGAGTGGCGGCCGACCACGCACATGCCCGGCACGACCTCGCCGGCTTCGTCCAGGTACATGTCGCGCCGCGCGTTTGCCGGCGCGCATTCGCGATAGTCGAGGAAGTACGGCGCGCCGTCGTAGTGGATGTTCATGAAACCGCCCCCGCCGATGTTGCCCGCTTCCGGATAGGTGACGGACAGCACGAACGCCGCCGCGACCGCGGCGTCGATTGCGTTGCCGCCTTCCGCCAGCACCGCCTCGGCCTCGTTCGCGCTGTATACGTCCGGCGCGGCCACGGCGCCGGCCTTCAGCGCCTGCGGAATCCGCCCGCCGGCCTCCTGCTTCATTTTCCGCATGACCCGCTGCGATTCCTCGGCCGCCTCGCGTGCCCGGGCGTCCTGTTCGCTTTCGCGTCGGATCGGTTTTTCGTTGGAGATCTTCATGGTCTGACAGTTCTGGTGAAATGAATGAAACGGCGCGCGGGCCGGCCGGTGGGCCGGCTCGCACGCCCCGCACGTCAGCCGAGCGCGGCTTCCGGGTACGCGGCCGCCTGCGGCTGCGGCGCTGCGGCGCCGAGGAACACGCCGGGCCGGTTCGAGTGGTAGGCAAAATGCATCGGATGGTCGCGCCGCTCGACTGCATCGAACACCGCCTGCGCAATCTCGGGCGCCTGCGCGAATCCGCCGGTGTTATGTCCGCCCGTGATCACGCAGCGGCCGCCCTGCGCGCCCGGCAGGATCTCGAACACGCCGAGGCCCGACGAGGTCCACGGCCGCACGCAGTACTTGAAGCTGTCCTGCAGATTGCCGGCCTCGTTCGCCGCGCGGTACGACGCGGGGAAGTACTTGGCGGCCGTGTCGACGAGCCCCTGGTAGATCTGCTGGAGTTGCGCAAGATCGATGTTGCGCGGATCGACGCCGGTATGGCCATATCCCGATCCGATCACGAGAATCGGCCGGCCGCGCTCGTCCGTCGCGACGGTGATGTTCGCGTCCTCGGTGATGTGCCCCTTGCGGGCCAGCTTCAGCGAATGGCGCAGATCCGGCTCGAGGTTCGGGATCCGCAACCACGCGCCGAGCACGCCGTGGATCTTGCCCTTCGTCTCGGTGCCGCTCAGCAGCGTGTCGCCGTACGCGCCGGTCGACAGCACGTAGTGGTCGGCTTCGAGCACGTCGCCGTCGATCCGCACGCCGCACACCCGCTTGCGCGCATCCCGCTCCAGGCTCTGCGCCGCGCATCCCCAGGTGAACTCCGCGCCGCCCGCGCGCAAGCGCTGCAGCAACTCGCGCACGAACTTGTGCGAGTTGACCGTGAAGCCGACCACGTGGACGCCCCCCGCGACATGACCGCCGAGCACCGCATCGGCGAGCGCCGGATGCTGCTGCGCGACCTCCTGCGGCGTCAGCACCTGCAGGGTGGCGCCGATGCGGTTCTGGCGCCGCACCGCGGCCGCGAACTGAGTCTTGTCCGAATAGAGCCGCAGGATGCCCTGGCGCATCAGCGCGGCCGTGAACAGATCCGGATCATCGTCGATCCAGCGCGTCCATTTCGAGTAGCTCGCGCGCGACAGCGCGAAGATGTCGTCGTTGTACTTGTCGGCCAGCCAGACCGGGATGCCCTCGAACTCCCTGACCCAACGCAGCTCGTTGTCGGACAGCGTCTCCTTCCAGTGGACGTTCCAGCCGAGCTCCGTCACGCTGCGCCGAAACAGGTTGTTCATCGTCAGCGAGACCTGCCGGTCGTTGTAGTTGTCCATCTCCGACAGCGTGAACATCCGCGCGTCGTCGCCGCCGTGGCTGCATCCGTAGCTCGTCCACGGATGGGCGGCGCCGGGGTCCGGGCGCGCATCGACGAAATGCACCGCATAGCCTTCCTGCTGCAGCCGGTACCCCGTCACGAGATTCACGAGCCCCGCGCCGACCAGCAGGACCTTCGTGCTGCCGACGACCGAGTCGGGCTGCGGCGCCGGTTCGTCGCGCCCGAAGCGGCTGCGCAGCGCGTGCCGGACCCAGCGGGCCTCGAGCAGCTCGAACGCGCTAACGTAGGCGTCGCCGAGCGACTTGCCGACCGCCTGCAAGGTCACGCTGTTACCGGCCTCGATCTCGCCGGACGGCGCGTAGTCGAGCAGATCCTGCGCGTTCGGATCGGGAATCACGACGCGTACGACGTAGACCGGCGACGCGCTCGCCGCGGCCCATTCGTCGATCGCCTTGCGGGGCACCGGGTCGCTCGAGATCAGCGCGTCGACGCCGCCCTCGATGAGCGTGCGCGCGAGCATGTCCTGGCTCTTGTGCAGCAGGTCCGGGCGGTAGACCACGTTGTCGGCGAGCAGTGCGTCCTGCAGCGGCTGGTCCAGCACATCTAGCAACAATATCTTCATGGTGGTATCCGATGGAATGTCGGTAAGGGTCATGGATGCGCGCCGCGCATCCGGAACGTTCGCGCGGGTGTCAACCGTGAGTACTCATCGCCAGCAGCGCGAGCAGGTAGACATAGGCGATCGCCATGCCGAGCGCGCAGAAGCGCCAGTTCGACACGTAGCTGGTCTCGCGACTCGACATCTGGAGGCTGGTGGCGGCGAGAATCGAGCAGATCGACACGGGCGACAGCAGGTTCGACATCACGAACATCGACGTCCACGCGAGGTACTGCACGTACGTCGGCCCGAGCACGGTCGCGTCCACCAGCGGGAAGAAGATGCCGAACAGGATCATCGGGTGCACGCCCAGCATCGTGATCGCTGGCAGCACGACGATCAGCAGCACGACGACCGCATACGGATTGCCGAGCGGCGCGCGCACAGCCTGCGGCAGGTATGCGGCGAGATCGACGTGCTGGATCGTGAAGATCAGCAGGCTCGACGCCGCGAGCAGCAGCAGCTCGGGCGCGATCCCGTCGACGCTCTTCGGCACTTCCTTCGCCAGCGCCGGCCCCGCCTTGCTGCCGGACAGCACCAGCAGCTCGAACGCGTAGCCGGAAACCGTCGCGAACGCGAACGACCAGGTCAGCTTGTTCGTCATCACGTAGCAGATCACGCCGAACGACGCCACCATTGCCGCCAGCACGAGCGGCTTGAGCTTGTCGACCTCGCGTGCGTTGCCGCGGCCGTTGTCGATTTCGAGACGCGGCGTCATCGCGCCCGCCACGACGAACAGCGCGAGCGGCATGCCGAGCAGCAGCACCGCGGCGGAATCCAGGTGCGGAATCGCCGCCGCGATCGACGCCGATGCCACCGTCGTCGGCAGGATGAACATCGATGCGCACAGCGAGCGCATCGTGATCCGCGCGATGCCGAGCCGGTTCCTCACCTGCGGCCCGCAGACGGCGCCCATCATCGATATCGCGCCCTGGCTCGTGAACAGCGTGAGCGCCATCGTCGCGAGCGCGACCCTCACCGAGTTGCGCGCGCGGTCGGGTGGCGTGATCAGCCGGCTGCTGACGAGCGCGGCAAGCCCCGAGCGCGTTAGGCTGTGCCGGAACAGCGACACGCCGACAAGCAGCGCCATCACCGGCGAGAACCGGCCCATCGCCGCCAGGAGTTGCGGCGCATCGACCGCATTGCCGAGCAGTGGCACGCAGATCGCGAAGATGACCACCGCGTACCAGAGCGTCTGCTTCTTGCGGCTCTCCTTCGACAGACACAGGATCGCGAGCGGAACGCAGACGATCACGCCGACGCTCGACGCCAGCTTGGGCAGCGCTGCCGAATACGCCGTTGCCGCCAGAAGCAGCATCGAACTCAGCATCAGGGCGCTAGCTTTCTGCCATCCGTTCAACATGACGTTCTCCTTATCGTTCTAGATGGACTGAAGAAATTCGTTGAGCAGGTTCGGCTCGGTCACCATCGGATCGTGCCGCGCGTCCAGCTCGCGCCAGATCCAGCCTGGTTGCGCGCGGATGTCCTTCTTGAGCTTCGCCAGCGGCGCGAACGAATGGGCCACGCAGTCGACATAGATGCGCGGCACGCCGTTGCCGATCGGGTTCTTCAGGTAGAACTTCTCCTGGTAAGGCCCGACCGGATGCGGCGTCAGCAACGACCCGACCCACGCCTTGTCCTCCTCCGTGACGATGTCGTAGGTGCTGAGCGGAGGCGGCGGAATCGCGATGCCGTTGCCTTCGCGCGCCACCTGCTCGAGCCGCTTGCGGGTAATCTCCGCCGGTTGCGCATCGAACGCGGATACGCCGTTCGGGACGACGAGCGCGTCGAGATAGACGAGCGTCCGCAGCGCCTGCGGAATCCGGTCGGCCACGCCGCTGATGATGAGCCCGGAGAAGCCGCTGCCGACGAGAATCACATCGCTCAGGCCCTCGTACTGGATGTGGTTGACGATGCTCGTGATGTGGGTCGTGAGCGTGATGTCCTTCGACAGCAGATGCTTGGCTTCGCCCACGCCCGGGCAGGTCGGCGTGGATACGTGATGCCCGGCCGCGCGCAGCTTCTCCGCGACCTTCTTCCAGCACCAGCCGCCATACCACGCGCCGTGCACGAGCACGAACGTCCTGACCTTCGACGGCGATTGCGTCGGCACCTTGGCCGACGTGTCCTGCGCATTGACCTGCCGGGCCGCGAGCGCGCCCAGCGCGAGGCCGAGCGCCCCATTGTTGAAGTTGCGACGATTCATGGTTCCGGTCTCCTGTTATACGGCCTCGGTGTCGAGCTCCTGCTCGGCTTCACAACGCCCCGCGATGTCGTTCACCATCGCGATACAGGCGCGCCCCGCATCCTGCAGCCCGCGCGAATTCGAGAACGGGCGCGGCAACACGTACGTATAGAAATGCGCGCCCTCCACCACGTAGCCAAGCGCCCACAGATTCGGAATCACGTCGCCGGCGCGATTGATCACGTTGACGCCCTGCGTGATCTCGATGCCGCTCGGCTTGAAGTCACCGTTGCTGAACGGCGTGACGACGCCGGACGCGAGCATGTTCCGGACCAGCGGCGACGGGCTTGCCTCGGGTTCGAACGGGTCGACCTTTGCGCGAATCAGCACGTCGAACGCCTCCTTCACCGGCTTGCCGAAGCGGTCGGTCGACAGCGTGAAGCAATGGTGCTGATCGTCGTAGCCGAGCTCCGGCCTGGGACCGAAGAAAGACAGAACGCCCGCGTCGATCAGCGCGAGCATTTCCATGTTCCGCTCCTTGGGCGGCCCGCTCGCGATGCGGTTGCTGATCGAGCACCAGTACGACAGGAAGCGACGGTGCGATTCCGGCGTCAGCCTGCAGTAGTCGACGGCGTGCCGGATGTTGTCGCGGATGTCGCGCAAGATGTCCGCCGCCGCCTTGCGCGGGTTGTCGACGTTGCCGGCGAAGCAGTCCGCGATGTCCTCGATCAGGTGGCCGCGGACGTACTTCCGGTACGCTTCCTGGTCGGCGAACTCGAGATGCGCGGCGGGCACCATCAGCAGATCGATCGCTGCGTCGACCTCCGGCTCGACCTGGTAGGTCGCCGGATCGGTCCACACGCCCGACGCCGAACTCGAGTACACGTAGGCCATTTCCTTTTTCAGCGTCGGCCACAGGTCCCGATCGAAATCGAGCTGCTCGTTGCCGCGTTCGAGGCGGTTCTTCGCGCGGCATGCGTCGACGAAATCGCGCGTGAAGAACTTCGCCTTGTACTGCCCGTAGGTGCCTTTCTGGTTCACGGCCCGGCCGCCCGCCGGCAGGCCCTGGCGCGAGAACACGGTGATCTTCGGCTCGCGTCCGCAGCGAATGTAGCGATAGCGGTCGACCGATACCTTCTCGAACCGGCCGCCGAGCCCGATCGTCAATGCCGAAATCGCGTCCGTCGCCGTCAGGCCCGTGCCGCAGATCGCCACGCGCGCCTGCGAACTGATCGAATTGATCGAATTGATCGGATAAGGCGACTTGAAGTAAGCAAGGTGGCTGTTGCCCCCCTTGCCATGCGCCGTCCAGTTCTCGAACTTCCGGTCGAACGCGTCCGTGCCGCCGAGGCTGTGGCCCATCGTCAGGAATACGTAGTTGGCGTCGATCCTGAAGCCACCGTCCAGGCGCACCTCGATCCGGTGCGAATCGATCGGCACGATGTCAACCACGTTGCGACGGTGATTGATTACGTTCACATAATCCGGCAGGGTGTCGATCAGCCGGTCGTATACCCACGTCAGGTATTCGCCCAGCACCGCGCGCGACAGGTAGGTATTCTCGTTGATCGATTCGCCCTCGTCCGACACGAGGTAGCGGCCGCCCAGCTTCTTGTAGCCGCGTTCGAGCGCCCATTCGAGGAAGGACGGCCCAGGCAGAACCGGGCCGGAATCCGTGACCGAATCGTCGCAATACATCGTGATCTGCGCGGCGATGGTGTTCACGAGCAAATGCTCGGGCTGGCTCCACTCGTGAATACCCTGCCCCGGTGTGGACGGGTCGATCAGATGCAGATCGATACCGACATCCAGATCGCGCTCCGAAAGCACGGCGTGCAATCGTTCAAGAAGCGTCAATCCACGCTGACCCATGCCGACAATGGCGACATTAATTCTATCCATATTGATTCCCCAATTATTTAATCACCCACATCACAATCGGATTCAATAATCGAAGGACAAAATCATCCCCTGGCGCCGGCTTGTCGACGGCGCCGCTCTGCATTGTCCGACCGCCTTCAGGCCGGACCATGGCCACGGGGATCAAGTGTCTTCAATTACCGAGCAACCGGTATCGAATCAGGCTAAGCCGCCCTCGACACCAATCACCTGGAAAATTCTATTAGCACTGGATCAGGCGGGATAATTTAAATTTTTGATATTCAATTCGTTTTTTAAGAAACAGTTGCCCGTTGATTTAAAAGGAATGAAACTATCAATACAAAGAAAACAAAGAGAACTTCTCTTTATTCGGTGAATTTCAAATCGATCAACGAATGACGCGGGCTGATTGCGGGGACGGAAGGAATGGATCTGAGGGCATTGCAGATTTTCAAGGCGGTGGTCGACGAGGGAGGCGTGGCGCGCGCAGCCGAACGCTTGCACTGTGTGCAGTCGAATGTGTCGACGCGCATCAAGCAACTGGAGGACATGCTCGGCACGCGCCTGTTCGAACGTGCCGGCAAGCGACTGACGGTGACGCCTCGCGGTGTTGTGCTGCACGGCTATGCGGTCCGCTTACTGGAGCTTGCCGACGAGGCGCGCCAGGTGATGAAGGGAAGCGACACGCTATGCACGGAGTTGCGCATCGGCGCGATCGCGACGACTGCCACGCTGCAGCTACCGCGCGCACTGACGGAATTTCACCGCGAGCACCCCGCGGTGCAGTTGCGCGTCAATGTCGCGACGTCCGACAGCATCGTGCGTGATGTCCTCGGGCGGGATCTAGACGTCGGCTTCGTCGCCGGTCAGCCTCCCCATGACGAACTCCGGCAGATCGAACTCGACGCGGAGGAACTCGTGCTGTTGACCGATCGCGACCATCCATCGATTCGTTATGCGAATGATCTGGCGAATACGAAGATCATCGGCTTTCGCGAAGGATGCACGTATCGCAGCCGGCTGCAGCGCTGGATGGCGGAAGCTGGCATGCCGCTGCCGCGCACGCTGGAGTTCGACACGTCCGAGGCAATCGTCGGCTGCGTCGCGGCGGGGCTCGGCGCGGCGATCATGCCGGTCGCGGTCGTAGGGAATCTCGGTTTCACGGACCAGATACAGTGCCACCCCCTGCCGGAAAAATACGCGTTCACCAGGACGATGATGATCTGGCGTACCGACAGCCGGCATCATGCCGATTACCTCGCGCTCGCGGAAAGCTTCCTCGCCCGCCCCGTCCCGACGACCTTCCTCGCCCTGACCGAGTCACACGTCGACGTCTGAGACAGCCGCAACGCCCGGGAGGCTCTCCCGGGAGGCTCACCCGCCCTGCGCACGCTACGACGCCCGGAGCCCATGCGCCTTGAGGCTGCGGATGAAGGCGTCCCGCGCACTGTGCTGGGCGATGTCCTTGCGCCAGACGAAACGCACCTGATTTCTCGCGACATCCGGCACGACGGCATGGCACTTGATGACGTTCGTCAGGTCCCGCCGCTCGATCAGCGACCGCGGCATCAGTGATACGCCCATGCCCGCGCCGACGCAGGCGATGATGACCTCGGGCGCGCCGAATTCCAGTACGATCCGCGGCTTGAGTCCTGCGCCCTCCAGCCAGCTTTCGAAGCGCGCGCGATGCGAACCGTCCGAACGAAACGCGAGGAAGCTGCAGTTGCGGAGATCCTCGGCCGAGGTGACGACCGGATGACTGTGATCGGTGATCAGCAGCAGTTCTTCATCGAACGCCACCTCCTCGGCCAGTTCGTCGGACACTACCGGTGCAG
Source organism: Burkholderia sp. AU33423 (assembly GCF_002223135.1). Classification (NCBI taxonomy): domain Bacteria; kingdom Pseudomonadati; phylum Pseudomonadota; class Betaproteobacteria; order Burkholderiales; family Burkholderiaceae; genus Burkholderia; species Burkholderia sp. AU33423. The sequence continues at coordinate 1,444,184 of NZ_NKFH01000007.1, read as the reverse complement.
GCACGAGCGCGATGTCGAGGCGATAGCCGATCACGCCATGCATGATCTGGTCGATCGAGCCGGTTTCGATCGCCATGTCGACCTTCGGATAGCGTTGATGGAAGTCGGCCAGCATGCGCGGCAGGCGCGCGGCGGTGGTAGCCTCGGTCGCGCCGATCCGAAGCTTGCCGACGGGCTCGCCGCCGCCTCTGACGACCGAGCGCGCCTCGTCCGCCAGTTGCAACATCCGCTCCGCGTAGCCGAGTAATTGCGACCCTTCATTCGTGATGACGAGGCGTCCATTGACGCGGTAGAAGAGCGGAATGCCCAACCGCGCCTCGAGCTGCCGCAACCGCGTCGAGACATTGGATTGCACACAGTTCAGCACGGTAGCCGCGCGGGCGATTCCACCCTCGTCTGCAACGGCCTTGAATATCTTCAATGCCTGCAAATCCATTCTTGTCCCTTGCTTTTTGCTTGCCAACGACGGTTTGACTGGCAGTCGTGGATTGCTTGCCGAGCAGGCGCAAACGCACCGGACCGGCGGCGCGGGCATGCGCGCGCCGCCGTCGCATCATCGGTTCGGAAGGCAGGCTGGCTATCGGAAAAACGAGCCGCGGACGCGGGCAGCAAGCCCGCGCCGTCGACCGCAGCACAATCGAATCGGACGGCCGCTCAGGCGCCGTCAGCTGATGCCGGTCGGTAAGGACGCTTGCGCCGCATGCCCTCGCGATGCGGCCGCCCGCATGCCGACGCGACGGCCGGCTCGGTTGAAAAGTCTCTCATCATTATTCTCGATGTCGATATGATTCATTGGCGACATGATAGCGAATTACGCAATCAATGAGTTTGTTTTTGTAAAAAATTAGAAATGTAAACGTAAGCGCCGTGACTTGCCTCATGGACATGGGAAAAAGCGTGCTCGGAAGCGTTGCGATGGCTCCGGCCCTGCCGTCGATTCGACGTTCGAGAATATCTTAATAAAGTCGTTTTTTAATATAATCACAGCCACTGCTTCGATTAATGATTAATCAACGAAGAACCAGCACTCCGGTCGCGAAACGAAGCCGCCGGATCGCATCGCAGGGCGACATATCTAAGCAAATTCCTATCCGTCCGCACGCACTGCGGGCAGCGTCACCGTGACGATCAGCCCTCCGCCCGCCGCATCGCCCAGCGTTACGCTGCCCTGATGCACGCGCGCGATCTCGCGCACGATCGACAGCCCGAGCCCCGTCCCTTCGACCGTCTGCGTCTTGCTGCCGCGATGAAAGCGCTCGAACACCGCGTCGCGCTCGTCCGCCGGAATGCCCGGCCCGTTGTCGATGACGTCGAGCCGCGCGTGCTCGCCGTCGCGCGACACGCGCACCGTGATCACCGCGCGATCGCCCGCATAACGGATCGCGTTGTCGATCAGGTTGCCGATCATCTCGCCGAGCAGGTCGGACTGCCCGTGCACGTCGAGGTCGGCCTCGTGCTCGAAACCGAGATCGATGTCGCGCGCGCGGGCGACCGGCGACCAGTCGAGCGTCACGCTGCGCGCGAGCCGGTGCAGCGCGACCGGCTTGTGCGCGACCGTATGGCCGCTGTCCGAATCGAGCCGCGACAGCGACAGCAGTTGCTGGACGATCTTCACGGCCTGCCGCACGGCGCCGTTCGCACGCCGCAGGTGCCCGTTCGCGCGCGGCTGCTCGTCAGGCCGCAACGCGAGCTCGACGCCCGCCTGCACGGCCGCGAGCGGCGTCTTCAGTTGATGGGCCGCGTCGGCGAAGAAGCGGCGCCGCGCGACCTGCATCCGCTGCGTGCGGCCGATGTACTGGTTGATCGACTCGACGAGCGGCGCGAGTTCGCTCGGCACCGCGCCGGTATCGAGCGGCGTCGTATCGTCCTCGCTGCGCGCGGCGACCGTCGCCGACAGCCGGTTCAGCGGCCGCAGCCCGCGGCCGACGCCGAGCCACACGATGCCGAGCGCCAGCACGACGAGCAACCCTTCCTGCAGCAGCGAGCCCACCAGGATCTCGCGCGCGAGCGCCTGGCGCGCCTCGATCGTCTCGCCGACCATCACCCACACGATGCGCGACTGCGCGGTCGGCACGTCGTGCACCGGGATGCGCAGCGCGGCCATCCGCAACTGCTCGCCGCGATAGACGACGTCGTAGTAGCGCGTGACGAACAGCGCGCCGTCGCCCGCGTCGCGCCCTTGCGGCAGCGGCAGGTCCGGGTAGCCGGTGATCGTGTGGCCGTTGTCCTCGCGGATCAGGTAGTAGATCTTGCCGCCGTCGCTCGACTCGAGCATTTCGAGCGCGAGATACGGCAGGTCGACCTCGATCTCGCCGTCGTTGAGCCGCACGCCTTCGCGGATCGACTTCAGCGACGACGACAGCGTGCGGTCGAACGCGACGTGCGCGGCGCTCATCGCGCGCTGATACGTCAGCCACGAGTCGAGCGCGAGCAGGCCCAGCAGCGGCAGCAGCAGCCACAGCGCGACCTGGGCGCGCAGGTTCGGGCGGGTCACTCGGCCCCCCCGGCAGGCCGCCCGATGAGGCATGACGGCGCATGTACGGCGCGCCTCTCCGCGCCCGCGCGGTCGCCCGGGAATGGCATGTGTGCCGTTGGCGGGCCGCGAACGTGTCGATCCGACGTCGCACGTCAACGCATCCACCGGTCCCGGGCAAGGATCGTGAGCGCGGCGGTTCATTCAGCCGTCTCCGCCTTCGCTTCCAGCAGATAACCGAGCCCGCGCAGCGTGACGATCGCGACGCCCGTGTTCTCGAGCTTCTTGCGCAGCCGGTACACGTAGATCTCGATCGCATCGGCGTTCACCGACTCGTCGAGCCCGAAGATCTTCTCCGACAGCGTTTCCTTGTTGATCGCCCGGCCGTTGCGCAGGATCAGCACCTCGAGCACCGAGCGCTCGCGCGGCGTGAGCGACAGCGGCTCGCCCGCGAGATGGAAGCTGCGGTCGATACTGTCGTACGAAAGCGGGCCGCACTCGACCCGCGAATGCTCGTGGCCGAGGCTGCGGCGGATCAGCGCGCGGGCGCGTGCCTCCAGTTCGGTCAGTTCGAACGGCTTCGCGAGATAGTCGTCGGCGCCGAGATCGAGCCCTTTCACGCGATCCTCGACCGATCCGTGCGCGGTCAGGATCAGCACCGGCACCGGATTGCGGCGCGCGCGCAGCCGCCGCAGCACTTCCAGCCCGTCGAGCTTCGGCAGCCCGAGATCGAGAATCACCAGCGCGTAATCCTGCGTGCGCAGCACGTGGTCGGCCGCCTCGCCGTCCGCCATGTGGTCGACCGCGAAGCGCGCCGCGCTCAGCGCGTCGTTCAGCGACTGGGCGAGGTTCGGATTGTCTTCGACGAGCAGCACACGCATGGGGATTCCGGTAAGGTCAGCGACAGGCCGCTACATTACATGATCCTTTCCATGGCGACGCCTCGCGGAAACACGGGTTGCGCCGCCCGCGCGGGGCGCGTCGCCGTCCCGCCGACCGTCGCTCAGCGCTCGGCGGCGGGACGAATCCGCGTCGCGACGCTCGAATCGTCGTCTGCACGCCGTCGCTCGCGCAGGCCGACCGCCACCGCCAGGAACGCGACGCTCGCACCGGCCGTGACGACGATCATCGGGCGCGCGGTGCCGTCCGACAGCCACGCCAGCACGCCGCCGCACGCGGCCGTGATCGCCATCTGGATAAAGAAGAACAGCCCGGATGCCGTCCCGGCGATCGTCGTGTACGGCTGCATCACCGCAAACTGGCAGGCCGGGATCGCGATCCCGACGGCGATCATCACGAAGAACATCGGGACGACCAGCGCCGCGACCGCCGTCGGCGCGATCGCACCGCCGATCCACAACCCGGCGGCGCTGGCCAGATTGACGCCCGCCGCCGCCGCGATGACCGAATCGGCCTTCCAGCGGGTACCGGTCCGCGCGAACAGGTTCGAGCCGATCAGGTAGCCGAGCACGGTCAGGCCGAAGATCGCCGCATACACCGGGCCGGATACGCCGCGTTGCCGCTGGAACAGCGTCGACGATTCCGCGATGAACGGGTAGTAAGTGCAGTACGCGAAACTGATGGCGAGCGAGTAGCGCAGGAAACTGCGCTCGCGCAGCAGGCCCGCGTACGTCCGCAGAAGCCCCGCGCCCGGTGCTGGCCGTGCGTCGCGTTCACGCGTCTCCGGCAGGTAGCGCAGCACCATCGCCATTGCGATCAGCCCGCCCCCGGCCAGCAGTCCGAACACGCCGCGCCAGCCGAGCCATTCGGCCACCGCGCTGCCGGCCAGCGGTGCAATCACCGGCGACAGCGCCATGCCCGCCGAGATCCGGCCCAGCATCGTGGCCTGCATCGCGGTCGGGAAGCGCTCGCGCACGATCACCCGTCCGATCACCGTTCCGCTGCAGCCGCCCAACGCCTGGAAGATGCGGGCGGCGACGATCGCCGTGATGCTGGCCGACCACGCGCAAGCGACGCTCGCGACCACGTAGAGACACAGGCCGCCGAGCAGGACGGGACGGCGGCCGTAACGGTCGGACAACGGCCCCGACACCAGCATCGACAGCGCATAGCCGACCATGTACAGGGTCAGCGTGAGCTGCAACTGGGCGTCGGTGCCGTGCAGCGCGTCGGCCATCGCCGGCAGCGACGGCAGGTATGCATCGATCGTGACCCGCGGCAGGCACACGACGAGCATCAACAGGAGCAGCCAGCCCCACTGGGGTAATGAACGCGTTTTCATGCGGTGAGCCCGTCTCCGGTCGGATTGATGTGGTCGACAGCAATCTAAGGTCAAAGTGATATAAGCTGAAGGGCCATTAAATCCGCAACTGAATAGACCACTATGCCGCGAGGCAAAGCCGCGATTCCGCTTGATCTGCCGTGCCCGGCCGGGCTGTCCACGGGCAGTCCGCAGTCGAAGCAGGAGTGCATCGCCGACGCGCTGCGCGACGCGATCCTGAAGCGCCTGCTGCCCGGCGACAGCCCGCTGCCGTCCAGCCGCACGCTTGCCGCGCGCTGGGGCGTCGCGCGGGGGACCGTCGAAGCGGCGTACGACCGGCTGTGCTCCGAGGGCTACATCGCCCGCACGCAAGGGTCGGGATCGCGGGTATGCGCGGTGGTGCCGGACAGCTACTTGCGCGCGGCCGCGCAATCGCGCGACACCAACGACCTTCCCCCTTCCGATGCGCGCCCTGCCCAGGCGCGCACGACCAACGCCGCCGCGCCGGAACAAGGCGTGCGCCCGGGCGTCCCGTTCGTCGCGCGGCTCGCCGATCCCGGCCTGCTGCCGATGCAGCAGTGGAAGAAGGCGCTCGGGGCCAGCCTGCTTGCCGCGACCGCGAACGACCTCGGGGCGACGCCGGCACAAGGCGTCGAGAGCCTGCGCGACGAAATCGCCGCGTACTTGCGCGAATACCGCGGCATCCCGTGCGACGCCGGCGACATCTTCATCACGACCGGCATCCGCCATTCGATCGATCTCGTCGCGCGCACGCTGCTCGCGCCCGGCGCGACGGTGTTGATGGAGGATCCCGGCTATGCGTCGGCATGGCAGATCTTCACGATCGCGGGCGCGGCCGTGATCGACGTGCCGGTCGATCGGGAAGGCATCGACACGGCGTCGCTGGACCGCTATCCCGACGCGCGCGCGGCCTACGTGACGCCCGCCCATCAGGCGCCGCTCGGCGTCACGATGTCGGTGTCGCGCCGGCTCGAGCTGCTCGACTGGGCGCAGCGCACCCGCGGGTGGATCATCGAGGACGACTACGACGGCGAATTCAGCTACCAGACCGCCCCGCTGCCCGCGCTGAAATCGCTCGACGCGTGCGATCGCGTGATCTACTGCGGCTCGTTCAACAAGACGCTGTTCTCGGGGCTGCGCATCGGCTTCATGGTCGTGCCGGCGGAACTGCGGCCGGCGCTGTCGGCCGTGTGGCATGCGACCGCGCGCTCGGTCGGCGTGGCGCCGCAGCTGGCGCTGGCTCGCTTCATCGGCCACGGTGATTTTGCGAAGCACCTGCGTGCCGCGCGTCACACGTACCGCCAGCGGCGCGACCTCGTGCTCGACCAGCTGGCGAAACACGCGGGCGGGCGGTACGCGGTGTCCGGCGAGCACGCGGGCTTTCATTTCGTGCTGTGGCTGCCGCCCGGGATGGACGACGCGACGTATGTCGCACAAGCCCAGGCGGACGGCATCGAATTACAGCCGATCCGCGAATTCTGCCGAAGCGCCCGGTGCGAAGCGGGCGTCGTCGTCGGGTACGCCGCGTTGACGGCCGCGCACGCGCGGCATGGCGGCCGGCTGCTCGGCAAGCTGCTCGCGCACCCCGCATAACCGCTCCTGTCATCGTTGCCGCACCCCGCGGCAACCCGCCGCGCTCCCTTGTCCGACCGCGCCGCACGCTGCAAAACGCGCGGCCGCCGCCGCTTCGACCTCGGGAAATCCATGACACGAACGACGCGATTGTGAACAGAAATGAAAGCGAGCTGAAAGTGCGCCGCAATTAACATCCGCTCCACTCGAACAACACTGGACGTAACTGGAGGAAGACATGCCGTTTGCACCGAAGCACCTCGCCGCCGCGCTGGCGGTCGTTCTGGGCACTGCCGCCGGCAGCGCCGCCGCGCAGGTTCCGGCCGGCTACCCGGGGAACTACCAGGGCGTGATCGACGCCGCGAAGAAGGAAGGCAAGCTGATCGTCTACTCGACGACCGACACGGGCCTCGTGCGCCCGCTGATCAAGGACTTCGAAAGCCTGTACGGCGTGAAGGTCGAGTACAACGACATGAACAGCACCGAGCTGTACAACCGCTACATCAGCGAGAACGCGGCGAGCAGCACCAGCGCCGACGTGCTGTGGAGCTCGGCGATGGACCTGCAGGTCAAGCTCGTCAACGACGGCCTGATGGCGTCGTACGATTCGCCCGAGAGCGCGAACGTGCCGCAATGGGCGCAGTACCAGAAGCAGGCGTACGGCACGACGTTCGAGCCGCTGGCGATCGTCTACAACAAGCGCCTGATCCCCGAGAACGAAGTGCCGAAGACGCGCGCCGAGCTGATCAAGCTGCTCGCGTCGCAACCGGACAAGTTCAAGGGCAAGCTCACGACGTACGACGTCGAGAAATCCGGCGTCGGCTTCAACGCGCTGACGCAGGACGCGCACCTGAACGAGAAGGTCACATGGGAACTCGTGAAGGCGATCGGCGCGACCGGCCCGAAGCTGCAGTCGAGCACGGGCGCGATGATGGAGCGCATCTCGTCGGGCGAGAACCTGATCGGCTACAACATCATCGGTTCGTATGCGTACGCGAAGGCGAAGAAGGACAAGTCCATCGGCTACGTGTTTCCGAAGGACTACACACAGATCGTGAGCCGCCTCGCGACGATCTCGAAGAAGGCGAAAAACCCGAACGCCGCCAAGCTGTGGGTGGACTACCTGCTGTCGAAGCGCGGCCAGACCATGATCGCAAACCAGGCGAACCTGTACGCGATCCGTGCGGACGTGACCGGCGAGACGTCGGCCGCGAGCCTCACGAAGGAGCTCGGCGATTCGCTGAAGCCGATCCAGATCGGCACCGGCCTGCTCGTCTACCTGGACCAGTCGAAGCGGCTCGCGTTCCTGAAGCAATGGCAGCAGGCGATCAAGAGCTGATCCGCTGATCGGCTTCGGCCGGCCAACGGCCGCCCGCCACGTCGCGCGGGCGGCCCCTTCCCCATACCGACTTCCTAGAGGCGGCCATCCGGATGGCCGCAGGGGCGAACTCATGCTTTCAACCAGCACACGCGGCACGGCACCGGCCGTTCCGCCCGCCACCGGCCCGCGCGACGCGATTCCCGCGCTACCGGTCAGCAGCCTGCAGCCGCTCGCCGGCATGCTGCGCTGGATCGTCGTCGCGGTACTGACCATCGCGGTCGCGCTGCCGCTCGGCTTCATCCTGTTCCAGAGCCTGCTGTCCGCGCCGTTCTTCGATGCGAACAAGACGCTCGGCATCGAGGGCTTTCGTTTCGTCTTCAGCGATCCCGATTTCTGGTCGGCCGTGAAGAACTCGTTCATCATCGCCGGCGGGATGCTGTTCATCTCGATCCCGCTCGGCGGCATTCTCGCGTTCCTGATGGTGCGCACCGACCTGCCCGGCCGCCGCTGGCTCGAACCGCTGCTGCTCACGCCCGTGTTCGTGTCGCCGATGGTGCTCGCGTTCGGCTACGTGGTCGCGGCCGGCCCGGTCGGCTTCTACTCGGTGTGGTTCAAGGCACTGTTCGGGGTGCAAAGCGTGCCCTGGAACGTGTACTCGATCTTCGCGATCACGGTGATCGTCGGCCTCACGCACGTGCCGCACGTGTACCTGTACTCGTCGGCCGCGCTGCGCAACCTCGGCTCGGACGTCGAGGAAGCCGCCCGCGTGACGGGCGCCCGCCCGTTCCGCGTCGCGCTCGACGTCAGCCTGCCGATGACGATGCCCGCGCTGCTGTTCGCCGGCGTGCTCGTGTTCTTCCTCGGCTTCGAGGTGTTCGGGCTGCCGCTCGTGCTCGGCGATCCGGAAGGCCACCTCGTGCTCGCGACCTACCTGTACAAGCTGACCAACAAGCTCGGCGTGCCGTCGTATCACCTGATGGCCGCGGTCGCCGTGTGCATCGTCGCGATCACGTTCCCGCTCGTGCTGCTGCAGCGCCGCCTGCTGAAGACCGCGAACCGCTTCGTCACCGTGAAGGGCAAGGCCGGCCGCGCGACGGTGCTGCCGCTCGGCGTATGGCGCTGGGTCGCACTCGCGATCGTCGCGCTGTGGCTGATGCTGACGGTGATCGTGCCGATCTCGGGCATCGTACTGCGCGCATTCGTGACCAACTGGGGCGAAGGCGTCGCGCTCACCGAGGTGCTGACGCTGGCGAACTTCGTCGAGCTGTTCGAGCAGGACAACCTGGTGCGCGCGATCGTCAATACGCTCGGCATCGGCGTGATCGGCGGCGCGCTCGCGATCGGCTTCTACTCGCTCGTCGCGTTCGCCGGCCACCGCCGCCCCGACTGGGCGACCAAGCTGCTCGACTACCTCGTGCTGCTGCCGCGCGCGGTGCCCGGCCTGCTCGCCGGTCTCGCGTTCCTGTGGATCTTCCTGTTCGTCCCGGGCCTGCGGGAGCTGAAGAACTCGATGTGGAGCATCTGGATCGCGTACACGGTCGTGTGGCTCGCGTACGGGATGCGGCTCATCCAGAGCGCGCTGCTGCAGGTCGGCCCCGAGCTCGAGGAAGCCGGCCGCAGCGTCGGCGCGACGCGCAGCCGCGTGTCGCTCGACGTGACGCTGCCGCTCGTGCGTTTCGGCCTGCTCGCCGCGTGGCTCCTGATCTTCATGATCTTCGAGCGCGAATACTCGACGGCCGTCTACCTGCTGTCGCCCGGCACCGAAGTGATCGGCGCGCTGCTCGTATCGCTGTGGGCGACCGGCGCCGTCGACCAGGTCGCCGCGCTTTCTGTCATCAACATTGCGATGGTCGGCGCCGGTCTCGGCGTGGCCCTGCGTTTCGGAGTGAAACTTCATGGATAAGCTCATCGTCGACGACCTGCACCTCAGCTACGGCACCAATCCGATCCTCAAGGGCGTGTCGTTCGAACTGAAGGCCGGCGAAGTCGTGTGCCTGCTCGGCGCGTCGGGCAGCGGCAAGACCACGCTGCTACGCGCGGTGGCCGGCCTCGAACAGCCGTCCGACGGCCGCATCCAGCTCGACGACCGCGTGTTCTTCGACGGCGCGCAGCGCGTTGACCTGCCCGTCGAGCAGCGCTCGCTCGGTCTCGTGTTCCAGTCGTACGCGCTGTGGCCGCACCGCACCGTCGCCGACAACGTCGGCTACGGGCTGAAGCTGCGCCGCGTCGCACCGGCCGAACAGAAGCGCCGCGTGCAGACCGCGCTCGACCAGCTCGGCCTCGGCCATCTCGCGGAACGCTTCCCGCATCAGTTGTCGGGCGGCCAGCAGCAGCGCGTCGCGATTGCGCGCGCGCTCGTCTACAACCCGCCGGTGATCCTGCTCGACGAACCGCTGTCGAACCTCGACGCGAAGCTGCGCGAGGAAGCACGTGCGTGGTTGCGCGAACTGATCGTGTCGCTCGGGCTGTCGGCCCTGTGCGTCACGCACGACCAGACCGAGGCGATGGCGATGTCCGATCGCATCCTGCTGCTGCGCAACGGCCGCATCGAGCAGGAAGGCACGCCGGCCGAGCTGTACGGCGCGCCGCGCTCGCTGTACACGGCCGAGTTCATGGGCAGCAACAACCGGATCGATGCGCGCGTCGCGGCCATTGACGGCGAACGCGTGACGCTCGCCGGCGACGGCTGGGAACTGCAGGCACTCGCCCGCGACACATTCGCGCCGGGCCAGGACGCGCAGGCCGTGATCCGCCTCGAACGCGTGCAGGTCGCGGACGGCCCGGGCGCGAACCGGCTCCAGGCCGATCTCGTCACGTCGATGTATCTCGGCGACCGCTGGGAATACCTGTTCCATTGCGGCGAGATGCGCCTGCGCGCATTCGGTCACGTGCCGCGCGCAGCGGGCAAGCACTGGATCGAATTCCCGACCAACGACTGCTGGGCGTTCGCGAAAGCGGGCTGACCCACGCGGCGGGCGCTCCGCCCGCCACCTGCGCGCTTTCCGTCGTGTCACGACAGGCCTGTCCGGCGGACGTCTTCTGGCGTCCGCCGCGGCGTGCTGCGCGCCGCATTCGCTTTACCCCGTTTCACCCACTCACAAGAACCAAGGAGACACCGTCAATGAAGTCACGCGCAGAACGTTCCCTTCGCGCCGCAGTCCTGACCGGCTCGGCCGCCGTCGCCGGCCTCGCGGCCAGTGCCGCGCACGCGCAGTCGTCGGTCACGATGTACGGGATCATGGATGCCGGCATCGAGTTCGCCAACCACGCGGCGCCGCAAGGCGGCAATTCGTATAAGCTCAAGTCCGGCAACAAGAACACGTCGCGCTGGGGCCTGCGCGGCGTCGAGGATCTCGGCGGCGGGCTGAAGGCCGTGTTCCGCCTCGAAAGCGGGATCGACCTCGCGAACGGCGCGTCCGACGACGGCCCCGATTCGATCTTCGGGCGCCGCGCAACCGTCGGCCTGAAGGGCAAATGGGGCGAGATCTCGCTCGGCCGCACCTTCACCGTCACCTACGACTACATGCTGCCGTTCGACCCGATGGGGTATGCGCAGAACTACTCGTGGGCGACGTCGTCGATGGCGACCGGCGGCCGCAAGGACGGCATGTTCACGCGCTCGTCGAATGCGGTGCGCTACGACGGCGAATTCAGCGGCTTCAAGTTCGGCGCGATGTACGGCTTCGGCAACGTGCCGGGCAGCGTGAAAACCAGCTCGAAGTACGACGCGGCGATCGGTTACGAGGGCGGCCCGTTCGCTGCGGTGGTCGCATTCGACCGGCAGAACGGCGCGTCCGACAGCGTGACGCCGGCCGATCCGGTCAACTACATCCAGGGGATTCATGCGGGCCTGAGCTACGACTTCGGCAACCTGAAGACGATGGCCGGCTACCGCAACTACAAGCGCACGTATCGCACGAGCGCCGCGAACCAGTTGAGCGACATGTACTGGGTCGGCGGTTCGTACCAGTTCACGCCAACGTTCTCGCTGATCGGCGCCGTGTATCACCAGAACATCAAGGGCGGCACGGATGCCGATCCGACGCTCGTGTCGATGCGTGCGAATTACGCGCTGTCGAAGCGCACGGTGCTGTATGCGGCCGGTGCGTTTGCGATCGGGAAGCATGGGCAGAACGTCGGTGTATCGCGCGATGTCAATGGATACGGCACCACGCAGGTCGGGGTGACGGCCGGGATTCAGCAGCGGTTCTGAGTCTGATGCGGCGGGTGGCGGCGGGCGCGTTGTGCGCCGCCGCCCGCCCGTTCGCCCGTTCGCGACGGGCCACCCTACCCTTGGTCGTTGCACGAACCGATTCGCAGGACCCGTCGGTATCCTGACGAGATCGCGTGCGCAAACGGCCCCAGCCGTGCGTGCGGACAGGCGGTGCGCTGCCTGTTCGTCATCCGCCTTCGCGCATCGTGAACACCGGGCGCACGAGACTGTTCACATCGCCCCAGTGTTCGCTGACCGCCGACAGCGGCACCATGCGCGTCTCGATATCCAGGCGCGCCGGCCCTGCCGCGTCGAATACGCCGCCCTCCGAGGCCAGCAGGCGTGGCAGCGACACACTGCCGAGGCCGCTGCCCATCAGCTCGATGGCCGTCGCCCGCAACACCGCGCCCGGCAACAGCACGTCCGCGCCGCCGATCGAGCCAATCTGCACGAAACGCAGCCGCCGGCCATCGGGGGTCGCCTTCGCGGCGGCAACCAGCAGCGTCTGTGCGCTGCGCCCCCACAAATAGTCGAGCACGACATCCACGCCTGCGCGGAAATGCGGTTCGAGCGCGCGTGCCAGTTGTGCGTCATCCTGCTGCAACGACACGACGGCATCCGCGCCCGCGCTGAGCAATGCCTGCAGCGCCGCCGCGTTGCGGCCCGTCGCGATCACCTTCGCAGCGCCGAGATGCTTCGCGATCCGCACCGCCAGCCGCCCCGACGTACCCGTCGCGCCGTTGACGAGCACCGTCTCGCCCGCGACGAGCCGCGCACGTTCGGTCAACGCGGCCCACGACGACATCCCGGGAATCGCGATCGCCGCGGCCGTGACGTCGTCGAGCGCATCGGGTAACGGCACGCACCGCGTATCGGGCACGATCGTCCGCTCGGCCATCGCGCCGAACGGTGCGGGTGCGCCGAAGAAATAGACGCGCTGCCCGTCGTCGAGGCGGCCGACGCCGTCGACGCCGACGACGAACGGATAACGCCCGTCCGACGAGTAATGCGTGCCGGACGCACGCCCCTGCGCGATCCGGCTCAGCGCGGACGCCGTCACGTCGATCAGGCGATGGCCAGGCATCGCGCGCGGCGCTTCGAAGTCCATATGGACGGGACGCTCGCCGGCGCCCGTTACGACTGCTGCTTTCATGACTGCTCCTCGAATCGGGGATTTCGATCGACGATTGCGGCGCCCGTCATTGCGCGTCGAGCCACGTGCGCAGCGCGGGATCGCGCACGTCCAGCACGTCGAACAGCCCAAGCGCGCGCAACGCGGGTAATGCATCGATCGTGTCGGCTTCCGCGCGCGCCCGGTCGGCAGGCGCGGCGTTCGGGTCGGTCAGCACCCGCGCGTTGACCAGGAACGCGCCGACGGTGCCCTTGCGGATCGTCGTTCCGTCGGCCTCGATCCGGTCGGCATGGTCGGGAAGCATCTGTTCGGCTCGCATCGTGTCGTACTCCGGTTGTCATCGATGGACGCAGTGTAGGCGTGCAATTCCGGCCGATCTCCGGTATAACGGCCATTCGATACCGATATCCGGCCATGTCCGATCCACTCCTGCCCGCCCGATTCGTCACGTCCGACGACGGCCCGTTCGTCGTAGCGGCCGTCCTGTCGCAACGCGATCCGCGCGTGACACCCTCCCACTCGCACGGGCGCGGCCAGCTCGTCGGCGCGCTGAGCGGGCTGCTGACGATCGGTCTCGACGATCAGGACTGGGTCGTGCCGGCGATTCACGCGATCTGGATTCCGCCGCATTGCCGCCATTCGTTGCGCTCGTTCGGGCCGATTTCCGGCTGGTCGGCGTTCGTCGCGGAAGCGCGCTGTGCGGCCCTGCCGGATACGCCGCGTGCGATCCGCACGACGCCGCTGCTGCGCGAAGCCGTGCAGCGCGCGGCGAGTTGGGAGGGTTCGGCGCTGGATGCCGCTCGGACGCGGATTGCCGACGTGATCCTCGATGAAATCGCGTCGTCGGAAGTCGAGGCGCTGGGGCTGGTGCGACCGCAAGATCCGCGGCTGATGAAGATCACCGATGCGCTTGCCGCCGATCTCGCGGACAACCGGCGGCTGGAGGAATGGGCCGAATGGGCCGGCATCAGCGCGCGGACGATGAGCCGTCGCTTCGTCGCGGAGACGGGGTTGACGTTCGCGCAGTGGCGTCAGCAGGCCAGGTTGTTGCGGGCGCTGGAGCGCATTGCCGACGGCGTGCCCGTGACGACGATCGCTCTCGATCTCGGGTACGACAACGTGAGCGCATTCATCGACATGTTCCGGCGCGCGTTGGGGACGACGCCGGGGAGGTATATGGAAACAGGGCGCCGTGGATAGGAATAAGCGTGGCGACTTGCAAATGTGAATCCGCCGTGCGGAAGGCTGGCGCCGGACGTGTCAGGAATTTCGTGTGCTGAGGCCGGTTAAAAATCTCAGCTGATGGCGGAGGTGAATCGCTCGCCGAACAGAATGGCGAACTGATTGACTGCTTGCCGCCAGGTGATAGGCGGCATCTTCCAATCCTTTTCGATGTTGCGCAAGGCAAGAAACAGCAGTTTGCTGGCGGCTTCGTCGCTCGGGAAGTGGCCGCGATTCTTTACGATCTTGCGCAACTGCATGTGCATGCTCTCGATGGCGTTGGTCGTATATACGATTCGACGCACCTCGGGCGGATAGGCGAAGAAGGGTATTACCTGCTCCCATTGGCGCTGCCACATGGCCGCGACGGTGGGGAATTTGCGGCCCCACTCGCTTTGCGCAAAGGCATCCAGCGCCGCTGCCGCCGCCTCGGCCGTGGCGGCCTGGTAGATCGGCTTGATCGCGGCGGCCAATGGCTTGCGGTCCTTCCAGCTCGCCAGATTCAGCGAATTGCGGATCAGATGCACGATGCAGGTCTGGATCTGGGCGGCCGGATAGACCGCCTCGATCGCTTCGGGAAAGCCGCGCAAACCGTCGACCACCGCGATCAGGATGTCGTGCAAACCGCGGTTCTTCAGCTCGTTGAAGACCTTCAGCCAGAACTTGGCGCCTTCGGTTTGCTCGATCCACAAACCCAGTACTTCCTTGCGGCCGTCGGCGCGGATGCCCAGCGCCAGATAGACCGCTTTGTTCTTGACCGTGCCTTCGTCGCGTATCTTCAGTCGCAGCGCGTCAAAGTACACGATCGGATACATGGCCTCGAGCGGGCGTTGCTGCCATTGCTCGACGTCGGCCAGCACCTCGTCGGTGACTGTCGAAATTAGGTCGGGCGACACCTGCAGTCCGTACAGTTCCAGCAGATGGCCCTGAATCTCGCGCACGCTCATGCCGCGCGCATACATGCTGATGACGTGGTCGTCGAAGCCAGGCAGCCGGCGTTGATACTTGCCGACCAATTGCGGCTCGAACGTCGCCTGCCGATCGCGCGGAATATCCAGCTTCAGCTCGCCGTTGGGCGTCAGGACCGTCTTGGGGCTGGTGCCGTTGCGGTGGTTGCCGGCCTTGCCTTGCTCGGCCTCGGCTTCGAGATGGTGGCTCAACTCGGCTGCAAGCATGCGCTCGGCCAGCTGCTTCTTGAGCTGGCCGGCCAGGCCCGATTCGCCCAGGATCGACTCGGCGTCCTTGCTCTGTACCTGGGCAAGCAGTTGATCGATTAGCTCATCGGGGAACAGCTTCGGCGCCTTCGGGTTCTTGCTCTTCTTGGTCACTGTTACATCGGTCATAGGACGTTATTTCCGTTATCGTCTCATGACCTCGGCACACTAAAAATCTGACAGGCTCCTGGCGCCCGGTAGACGGAAAACGCCAGCTCCCGCCATTGGCTCAATACGTCCCATCCCCCTTCTTCACGGCTTCGCCACCCTTCCCCTTGAACAACGCAGCCAACCGCTCCGCACTCCTCGCCAGCAGCGTCGTATCGACACCGACCGCAACGAACAACGCCCCCGCCTCCAGATAGCGCCGCGCGGCCGCCTCATCCGCGCTCAGAATGCCCGGCGCCTTGCCGGCCGCCTTGATCGTCCGGATCGCGCCGTCGATCGCCGCCTGCACGTCCGGGTGCCCCGGATTGCCGAGATGCCCCAGGTCTGCGGCCAGATCAGCCGGCCCGATAAACACGCCATCCACACCTTCGACCCGCGCAATCGCGTCGATCGCATCAAGCCCCGCCCGCGTCTCGACCTGCACGAGCACGGCCATCTCGTCGTTCGCGCGATGCAAGTAATCACCGACGCGATTCCACCGCGACGCACGCGCCAGCGCGCTGCCCACGCCGCGAATCCCATGCGGCGGATAACGCGTCGCCGCCACCGCCGCGCGCGCCTCGTCGGCACTCTGCACCATCGGCACGAGCAGCGTCTGCGCGCCGAGGTCGAGCACCTGCTTGACGATCACCGGATCGTTCCACGGCACGCGCACGACCGGATGCGACGGATACGGCGCGATCGCCTGCAGTTGCGCGAGGATCGTCGGCACCGTATTCGGCGCATGCTCGCCGTCGATCAGCAGCCAGTCGAAACCGGCGCCCGCCACCACTTCAGCGCTGTACGGATTCGCGAGCCCGAGCCACAGCCCGATCTGCGCGTCGCCGCGCGCCAGTGCGGCCTTGAAGACATTCGAAGGAATCTGCATCGCTCGCTCACCTCATTCGAAGTAGCACTGGATCGTCCCGAGCGGGCCGTAGTCGACGCTGAACGTGTCGCCCGGCCGCGCCGCGCACGGCCGCGTGAACGAGCCGCCGAGCACGATCTGCCCCGGCTCCAGCGCGACGTCGAAGCGCGACAGCCGGTTCGCGAGCCACGCAACGCCGTTCGCCGGATGGTTCAGCACGCCGGCCGCGACGCCCGTTTCCTCGACCACGCCATTACGCGACATGATCGCCGCGACCCAGCGCAGGTCGACATCCTGCGGCTTCACCGGCCGCCCGCCGATCACGACGCCCGCGTTCGCCGCGTTGTCGGCGATCGTGTCGAACACCTTGCGCGGCCGCTTCGTATCGGGGTCGATCGACTGGCTGCGCGCGTCGATGATCTCGAGTGCCGGCACCACGTAGTCGACCGCGTCGTACACGTCGAAGATCGTGCAGTCCGGGCCGCTCAGCCGCTTGCCGAGCACGAACGCGAGCTCGACCTCGACGCGCGGCACGATGAAGCGGGCGGTGGGAATCGTGCCGCCGTCGGCGAAGAACATGTCGTCGAGCAGCGCGCCGTAGTCGGGCTCGTCGATCTGCGACGTGTTCTGCATCGCCTTCGACGTCAGGCCGATCTTGTGGCCCTTCAGCGTGCGGCCTTCCGCGAGCTTGAGGGCGACCCACGTGCGCTGGATCGCGTACGCGTCGTCGATCGTGATGTCGGGATGGTCGAGCGAGATCTGGCGGATCTGCTTGCGCTCGCGCTCGGCGTCGTGCAGACGCTGCGCGAGCTGGTCGATGATGGCGGGTTCGAGCATGGTCGGATCGGGAATGGGGTTCAGCCTGCCCGCTTGTAGCGGGCATGGATGTTGTTGTGCTTGTACGAGCCGCTTTCGCTGAACTCGGTCAGTTCCATCGACAGCGCCAGGTAGCGTTTCGCGTACAACGCCGCGAAATGCGCCTTGATCGCGTCGAACAGTGCGTCACACGCGGCCTTTTTCTGCTCGTCGGTGCGGCCCGAGCCGATCTTGAGCGTCACGTGGACGAATGCGTCGTCCTCCGTGCCGTCGGCCACGCAGTAGTCCTGCAGTTCGATCGCGCGTGAGCGGATGCCGCCCGTCGGGAACACGCCGCCCTGCGCGATCAGCGTGGCGTTGATCGTGCGCAGCAGCGCGGGAATGCGCGCGTCGTCGCGGATGTTCGCGGTGTATTCGACGACGATGTGTGGCATGGCTAGTCTCCTGTCGAATGCGTGGCGCAGCGCTCAGGACAACGGAAAGATCGCATTGATCTGCCCGGTGCCCGAACTCGCGAAATAGTCGGTGACGATCTCGACAGGCTTGTCGTAGCGATCCCAGCCGAGCAAGCCGAGCAGCATCGCCGTGTCGTGCATCCCGCCTTCGCCGTGGCAATGCGTGTTGTACTCGGGCAGCATCGCGCAGAAGGTCTTGAAGTCCCCCTGCTTCCACAGATCGACCACGCGCAGGTCGACCTGCCGGAAGAATTCGCGGCTGATCTCGTGGATCGATTCCTCGGGGCTGCCGTTGTCGTTGAAGCGGTGCGACAGCGACCCGCTCGCGAGGAACGCGACGTTCGAATCGCTCTTCTCGATCGCTTCGAGCAGCGCCTCGCCGAAGCGCCGGCTTTCGTCGAGCTGATGCCACATGCACCAGCCGGCGATCGACACGACCTTGAAGTGCTGGTCGGCGTTCATGTAGCGCATCGGCACGAGCGTGCCGTATTCGAGTTCGAGGCTGTCGATCTCGTGCGCGCGCGTCGCGATCCCGCGCTCGGTGGCCGTCTCGGCGATCAGCCGGCCGAGCGCCGGGTTGCCCGGATAGGCGTACTGCATGTCGCGGATGAAATGCGGCAGCTCGTTGCTCGTGTACGTGCCCGAGAACTGCGCATTGCAGTTCACGTGATAGCCGGCGTTGACGAGCCAGTGCACGTCCGACACGACGATCGTGTCGACGCCGAGCGCGCGGCAGCGCTCGCCGATCAGTTGATGGCCGCGGATCGCCGCTTCGCGGCAGCCGTGATGCCTGCCGGGCATTTCCGACAGGTACATCGACGGCACATGCGTGATCTTCGCGGCGAGGGACAGTTTGCCCATCGTTCAAGTCTCCGTATGGTTCTTTCGTGCTGCCAGACGACCCGCGCCCGTCACACGCCCCAGCGCGGAATGTGGTGCGAACCCATCGAGATGCACACGTTCTTGATCTCCGCGAACACCTCGAAACTGTATTCGCCGCCCTCGCGCCCGGTGCCCGATTCCTTCACGCCGCCGAACGGCTGGCGCAGGTCCCGCACGTTCTGGCTGTTCACGAACACCATCCCTGCCTCGATGCCGCGCGCGAGGCGATGCACCTTGCCGACATCCTGCGTCCAGATGTACGAAGCCAGCCCGTACGACGTGTCGTTGGCGAGCCGCAGCCCTTCCTCCTCGTCCTCGAACGGGATCAGGCACGCGACCGGCCCGAAGATCTCTTCCTGCGCGACGCGCATCCGGTTGTCGACGTCGGCCAGCACGGTCGGCCGCACGAAGTTGCCGTTGCGCAGATGGTCGGGCAGGCCCGCCGGCTTGTCCGCGCCGCCCGCGACCACACGCGCGCCTTCCTGCTCGCCGATGCGGATATAGCCCGTCACCTTCTCCCAGTGCTGGCGCGTGATCATCGCGCCGAGGTTCGTGGCCGGATCGGACGGATCGCCGACCACCAGGTTGTTCGCGCGGCGCGCGAATTCCTGCACGAAACGGTCGTAGATCGTGCGCTGCACGAAGATCCGCGAGCCGGCCGTGCAGCGTTCGCCGTTGATCGAGAAGATCGTGAACAGCGAAGCATCGAGCGCGCGGTCGAAATCGGCGTCGTCGAAGATCAGCACCGGCGACTTGCCGCCAAGCTCCATCGAATACTTCTTGAGACCGGCACGCTCCATGATCCGCTTGCCGGTGACGGTGCCGCCGGTGAACGACACCGCGCGTACGTCCGGATGGCGCACGAGTGCATCGCCGGCCGTCGCGCCATAGCCCTGCACGACGTTGAGCACGCCCGGCGGGATACCGGCTTCGAGCGCGAGGCGGCCGAGCTGGTCGGCCGTCAGCGGCGACAGTTCCGACATCTTCAGCACGGCCGTGTTGCCGAGCGCGAGGCACGGCGCCGTCTTCCACGTCGCGGTCATGAACGGCACGTTCCACGGCGACACCAGCGCGCACACGCCGACCGGCTGGTACAGCGTGTAGTTCAGCATCTGGTCGTCGACCGGATAGGTGCGGCCGTTCATCTGCACGCACACTTCCGCGAAGAAGTTGAAATTCTCGGACGCGCGCGGAATCAGCTGTTTGCTCGTCTGCGCGATCGGCAGGCCGGTGTCCTGCGTCTCCAGCGCCGCGAGCATCGGCACGTTCTTCTCGATCAGTTCGCCGAGCTTGCGCATCAGCTTCGCGCGCTCCTTGGCGGGCGTGTTCGCCCATTTCGGGAACGCTTCCTTCGCCGCGCGCACGGCCGCATCGACTTCGGCCTCGCCGCCCGATGCGACGTCGGTGATGACTTCGCCCGTCGCGGGATTCAGCGTCGTGAACGTCTCGCGGCTCTCGACTTCCCGGCCGTCGATCCAGTGCTTGATGGTCATGCTCTCTCCTTGGGCGACGGGCTCAGCCGGCGCGATAGTAGTCTGCTTCGCCGACGATCGTGTTCACGAGCCGGCCAATCCCTTCGATCTCGGTGACGACCTCGTCGCCCGGCTTCGTGTCCGCCAGCCCCTCGGGCGTGCCGGTCAGGATCAGGTCGCCCGGCGAGAGCGTCATGAAGCCGCTGATGTGTTCGATCAGCGCCGGCACGTCGAAGATCATGTCGCGCGTGCTGCCGCGCTGCGTCTCCTGGCCGTTCACCGTCGTGCGCAGCGTCAGGTCGCCCGCGTCGCCGATCTCGTCGCGGCTCACGAACCACGGCCCGAGCGGCGTGCAGGTGTCGCGGTTCTTCACGCGCAGGTTCGGGCGGTAGTAGTTCTCGAGATAGTCGCGGATCGCGTAATCGTTCGCGACCGTGTAACCGGCCACGTAGTCGAGCGCCTGCGCGCGGCTCACGTTGCGCGCGGGCCGGCCGATCACGACGGCCAGCTCGCACTCGTAATGCATGTGGGTGGCATCCGCCGGGCGCACGGTGCGCGACCGGTGGCCGATGAACGTGTTC
Organism: Burkholderia sp. AU33423; assembly: GCF_002223135.1. Lineage (NCBI taxonomy): Bacteria > Pseudomonadati > Pseudomonadota > Betaproteobacteria > Burkholderiales > Burkholderiaceae > Burkholderia > Burkholderia sp. AU33423. The sequence continues at coordinate 1,423,575 of NZ_NKFH01000007.1, read as the reverse complement.
GGTCCCTTCAGGAAGATCAGCGGCTCGCTCGGCGCCTTGAACGCGAGCTCCTTCGCGTGGTCGGCGTAGTTGAGGCCGAGCGCGAACGTCGTGCGCGACGCGACGGGCGGCAGCCATTCAACCACCTCTTCCGCGACGATTCGCCCCGTATCGAGGCGGATCGCACCGTCGCCGGCCGGTTCGGCCGCATGCAGTGCGCCGTTGTAGATCACGCGCGCCGTCTTCATCGTGCTTCCTCCGCAATCAGCGTGTGCCGCAACGTGCCGATGCCGGCGGCCGAAATCTCGATCGTGCTGCCCGCGCGAGCGCGCGGGGCGCCGCCGGCAACGCCGAGCAGCAGGACGTCGCCCGCGTCGAACGACATGAAGGCCGTCACGTCGGCGATCAACTCGCGCACTGGGCGAATCAGCGTGGCCGTCGAGGCGGACACGGCCACCTCGCCGTCGATCCGCACGGTCAGGCCGATCGCGTCGACATCGTCCAGCGCGGCAACCGGCACGATGGCCGGGCCCAGCGGGCAGAAACCATCGCGGCACTTGAAGCGCACGGCCGGACGGTAGTAATCGGGATGCGGCACCGACACGTCGCTCGCGAGCGCGAAGCCGTGAAGGTAGTCGAGCGCCTGCGCGGCCGGCACGCGCGTCGCGCGGCGGGCGAACACGACGGCCACCGACGCACCGATCTCCAGCGCGTCGACACCGGCCGGCACGACGACGGCCGCGCCGTCGCCCGCATGCGTATTGGCGGGCTTGATGTACAGGATCGGCGCCTGTGGCGGGCGCCCGTAAGGCGGTGCGTTCACGGCATCGCCGAGCGCGTCGAGCGCCGCGCGCTCGTTGAGCAGCGCACCGTAGACGGTACCGATGGCGACCGGCAACGGCGGCGCCGCGGCGGTCGTGCAAGACAGCTCCATGCGTCATTCCCCTGCCGCGCGTCGCGGCGCATCGTCAATAGTTAATATCTTAAGTAAACAATCGAACGCTGGCAACCTCGATTACCCTGATATGCGAAATTCACTCCCCGCGGCTGTTAAGATTGATGCGTCCCGTCCTCTGCCCTCCCCGATGAACCGTACGCTCGACCACCGCAACCTGGCCATGCTGCTGCTCGAGGCCCGCGAAACGCTGATGGGTCTGTTTCGCCCCATTCTCAAGGAATTCGCGCTGACCGAACAGCAATGGCGGATCATCCGCGTGCTCGACGGCGAACCGGCGCAGGCGCTCGAAGCGGGACAGATCGCGCGACGCTGCTGCATCCTGAGCCCGAGTCTCACGGGCGTGCTGGAACGGATGGAGCGCGACGGCCTGATCACGCGCACGCGCGCGCAGGAGGATCAGCGCCGGCTGTTGGTCAGCCTGACGCCGCAAAGCAGGAAACTGGTCACGGAAATCGGTCCGCGGATCGACGAGCAGTACCGGCAGCTCGAATCGCGGTTCGGCCAGGACGGCCTCGAAGACATCTATCGCGCGCTCGACCGGCTCATCGAGCTCGGCGGCAACACGTGAAAACGGCGCCCGTTCCCGCCAACCGCGGGAACGGGCGCCCGTGCGGCGCGGGCGGTCAGTGCACCGTGCCGCGGATCAGCTCGGTCACGGCCACGCCGCGCGACGTGCGCATGCATTCCTCGACGTAATCGATGAACGGCAACGGCTCGAAATCGATTTCGTCGCGCACGCGGCGGTTGTCGAACACGCGATCGACCGTCGCGAATTCCCCGCAGCGCTGCAGTGCCCGGCCGATCACGCGTTCGAGTGCCGGATCGGTCCGCCCCAGCACATCGCGCACCACGAGCGGCAACTCGGCCGGCGCACACGCCGCATAGCGCGGCGCGCCCGTCATGCCCGCCGCCTCGTCCATCGCACGCACGATCTGCGCGACCTGCGGCGCCTCGTCGCCGGCCGACACGTGATACAGGTCGTGCGCGAGCGTCGGCTTGACGGCCAGCAGCATCGTCGCACGCGCCACGTCGTCCACCGACACGATGTCGATGCGCGTCATCGGCCGCGCGGTGAAGCGGCGCGCGGCATGCGCGAGCCGGAACATCCAGAACGAATTCGGCGCGGGCCGCGTACCGAGCACCGTGTGGCCGACCACATGCGACGGCCGCACCACGACAAGCGGCAGCCCGAGCGCCCGCAGGCGCTGCTCGGTCTCGGCCTTCGCATGCAGGTAGTCCGCCGCGAGCACCGCACCCGGCAAGCCTTCTTCGTCGCGCGCGACATCGTTCGCCGCATCGGCCGCGGCTTCTTCCTGCACGATCCCGCCGCGGCCCGCATGCGCATAGGCCGTGCCGACGTACACGAAGCGCTGCAGGCGCGGCGCCCGTGCGAAGCGTTCGGCGAAGCGCACCGCATCGGCGATGTCGGCCCGCAGGTGCGCGCCGTCGGCCGGCGACGCATGGCCTGCGCAATGAATCACGTGCGTCGCGGCGGCGAGGCGCGGCGCGTCGGCGCCCTGCCACACGTCGCCGAGCGCACCGACGATCACGTTCGCATCGGTCAGGCGCGACGCCCAGTACGGCGCCAGCCCCGCGCGCAGCGCCGCTTCGCGCAGCCGCGCGACGGCGTGGCCGCGATCCTGCGCACGCACGACGCAGACGATGCGGTCGAGCAGCCCCGCATTGACGAGCGCCGTCAGTACGGTACTGCCGATGAAGCCGGTTGCGCCGGTCAGCACCAGCCGCCCGACGTTCGCCGCCGCGACCGGTGCGCTGGCCGGCGACACGAGGCTCGTCCGCCAGTTGAGCGACAACGCGGTTTTCCAGATCAGCACGATAGTCTCCTTCGAAGAGTCGGCCGGGCGGCGCGACGCCCGCGGTTGCGGGCTGCGCACGGCTCACCGGCCGGGCCGGGGCCTGACGCGCGCCCCGGCAGTCCCGATCGGGCGTGCGGCCCGCGATCGCGTCGATCGCGTCTCTGGCACGAGGCGGCGGCAGCCGCCGAGGACGGGCGTCCGCGGCACTGGATCGGGAAGATCCCAGTGTGGGGCCCGACCGCAGGCAAGTCTGTCCCGAAAGTTTCGTGAAAGTGTGCCGATTTGTATGGGATTGTCGGAGTCTGTCGTCCCGGGCGCGCCGTCAAGACGCCGCAACCTCCAGTCGGGCCGCTTTTCGGCGGTGCGGTACCGCCTCGGATCGGCCCGGTTTCCGCAGCCGGCCGCACGCGACAGATCGACGCGCCTCGCGGCCATGTCATCCCATGTCTCGATGATCGGCCCGGCCCCCCTCGGCACCGCGATCGCCGGTACGCACGGGTTTGCGCACGCTACCGGAATAACCATGCATCATCAGACGTCGTTCCATCTGAAATCGAAATGGACTCAATATGAATTTATTGCGGATTATCACTTGCGTTTCACACCAGTCTATCTAGACTGATCAAGTCAAAACGGTCGAACGCGTCATTTTTATAGGAGACGATCACAATGCGCCTCACCATTCGGATTAATGGCAGCGAATCGGCAACCCGGAACGCCTTCGCGGTACTGTGGGTCGATACCGACGAGGGGCTGTGGTCGCGCGAAGCACACCAAGGCATGGATCTCCCGACCTGGGGCAAGGTCCGCGACGTCGAGGGCGCAATGGCGCTCTGCGCGGCCGACAGCGGGAATGCCGTGTGCCAGTTGAAGGGACTGTCGTTCGATGCGACGCAGCGCGAACAGGGCCCCGCGGTGCTCGCCGGCAATCACCCCGCCGCGTGGCGACTGCAGGCTGTCGACCGCTGCACGAGTGAGCCGGAATACCGGGAATTCATTTCCGTTGACCGATAGAAATTATCGATGTAATTCGTCTGCGGTTTTCTGGTTTATTCCGGTTTCAGCGATATTTATTTCGATATTCAGCATTAACGGCGCCCCGTTTCGGGGCGCTTTTCATTTTGCGGTTTAAAGAAATAACCGCGAGCCGATCAATTGATCGCCCACCGGCGAGGATCGGCATCGATCCGGACCTGAAATCGCCCGTCCTCCGATTTACACGTCGCGAATCGCCGGCCTTTCATCGTCCGCTGCTTCCGTGAAATGGCGCTTCCCGCGCGCCTTTTCCGCTCTGTGTCAGCGCGCCGATACCCGCTTTTTCTCGGGGCCGGAACATACTTTCCCCACACGGCGTTTACTCATTTATTACAATCCCATTATTCAGACTGACTCGCCGCCCTCGGGCGGCCCGACCCGGCCATTGCATGAGCGTGAAAAAGAAGACCCACCCCGCCGATCCGTACGCGGCCGCGACCAAGAATCCGATGCTTGCGTCACGCCTGCCGATGTGGCGCTCGAAGCTGATCGTGATCATCGTGTTCCTCGCGTTCGCCGCGCTGATCGGCCGCGCCTTCTGGGTGCAGGTCGCGAACAAGGAGTTCTACGTCGGCCAGGGTCAGAAACGCTACCAGCGCACGATCGAGCTCGACGCGACGCGCGGGCGCATCGTCGACCGCAACGGCGCGATGCTCGCCGTCAGCCTGTCGACCTATGAAATCTGGGCGAACCCGAAACAGGTCGCCGACACCGACTACCCGCAGATCTCGAAGCTGCTCGACATGCCGCTCGTCGAGGTCAAGCGGCGCCTCGGCAACGACAAGACGTTCGTGCTGCTCAAGCGGCAGGTCGACGCGGACACCGCGGGCAAGCTCGACAAGCTCGCGATCGACGGCGTCACGCAGATCGCCGATTCGAAGCGTTTCTACCCGGAAGGCGAATCGGCCGCGCACGTGGTCGGCTTCACGAACGTCGAGGACAAGGGCCAGGAAGGCGTCGAACTCGCCGCGAATGCGCGCCTGGTGGGCACGTCCGGGCAGCGCGAGGTGATCCGCGACCGGCTCGGCCGCATCGTGTCGGACACGCGCCCGCTCGTCCCGGCGCAGCACGGCGCCACGATCGAACTGACGATCGACCGCCGCATCCAGCAGCTCGCGTTCAGCCAGCTCAAGGCGGCCGTGGTCGAGAACAACGCTGTGGCCGGCAGCGTCGTGGTGCTCGACGCGCAGAACGGCGAGATCCTCGCGCTCGCGAACTATCCGACCTTCGACCCGAACGACCGCGCCCGCCTCACCGGCCAGCAGTTGCGCAACCGCGCGGTGATCGACACGTTCGAGCCGGGCTCGACGATCAAGCCGCTCGTCGTCGCGCTGTCGATCGACGAGCGCAAGGTCACGCCGAACACGATCATCAACACGTCGCCGGGCACCTACAAGATCGGCCCGGCCGTGATCCACGACACGTCGAATCACGGGTCGCTGACGGTGTCGCAGGCGTTGCAGAAGTCGAGCAACGTCGCGCTCGCGAAGCTCGCGCTGAACCTGCCCGCCGAAACGATCTGGAACAAATACCAGGAATACGGGATCGGCCGCGCGCCGGAACTCACGTTCCCGGGCGTCGCGTCGGGCCGGCTGCGCGGCTACAAGCGCTGGCGGCCGATCGAGCAGGCGACGATGGCATACGGCTACGGCCTGTCGATGTCGCTGCTGCAGATCGCGCAGACCTACACGGCCTATGCGGGCGACGGCACGCTGCACCCAGTGTCGCTGCTGAAGAACGGCACCGACCAGCAAACGATCGACGCGCATCGCGGCCACCGCGTGACGTCGCCGCAAACGGCCGCGGCGATCCGTTCGATGCTCGAAATGGCGGTCGGCGAAGGCGGCACGGGGCGCCGCGCGCGCGTCGACGGCTACCGGATCGGCGGCAAGACGGGTACCGCGCGCAAGCAGGTCGGCGCAACCTATGCGAAGGGCAAGTACCGCGCGCTGTTCGCCGGGATGGCGCCGATGAGCAACCCGCGCCTGATCGTCGCGGTGATGATCGACGAGCCGCGCGGCAAGGGCTATTACGGCGGCACGGTGGCCGGCCCGGTGTTCGCGTCGGTCACGAGCGGCTCGCTGCAGTTGCTCGGCGTGCCGCCCGACGCACCGGTCGAGCCCGAGAAAAACCCGCCGGCGAAAGCCGTTGCGCCGCAGAAGACGGTGGCGGCACCGAAAGCGGCGGCGACGCCGGCCAGGACAGCCGCTGCGCCGAAAACCGCCGCATCGCTGAAGACTGCCGCGCCGTCGAGAACACCAGCGCAGGCAAACACGGCGGCGGGGTAATCGACCCAGCCCGAGCGACGCGCCGCCCCCCGGCGCGTCGCACCCCGACAACCTCGTCGCCGCCTCACACTTCCCCGCCATCGGGCACCGTCCCACTTTCTAGGAACGCCGCGCATCATTTGAGCGTTCCCGCTGCCTCCTCCTACAATTTTTTTGCGCGCGTCGGGCAGCCCTGCCCGCGTGCGCGACTACAACAAAGGAGAGAGACGCATGCGATTCCACTGGAAGACGCTCGCACTGGCCATCGCGAGCGCGGCACTGGTCGTCGGGGCGCCCGCCCATGCCGCCGACCCCGCCGACGTGAAAATCGGCTTCCTCGTCAAACAGCCGGACGATCCGTGGTTCCAGGACGAATGGCGCTTCGCCGAGCAGGCGGCGAAGGAACGGCACTTCACGCTGATCAGGATCGCGACGCCGAGCGGCGAAAAGGTGTCGACCGCGCTCGACAGCCTCGCCGCGCAAAAGGCACAGGGCGTGATCATCTGCGCCCCCGACGTGAAGCTCGGCCCCGGCATCGCCGCGAAGGCGAAGCGCGCGGGGATCAAGCTGATGTCGGTCGACGACCAACTCGTCGACGGCCGCGGCGCGCCGCTCCAGGGCGTGCCGCACATGGGCATCTCCGCGTACAAGATCGGCCAGCAGGTCGGCCAGGCGATCGCGAACGAGACGAAGCGGCGCGGCTGGAATCCGGCCGAGGTCGGCATCATCCGGATCGCATACGACCAGTTGCCGACCGCGAAAGAGCGCACGACCGGCGCGGCGGACGCGCTCAAGGCCGCCGGCTTCCCGGCCGCGAACGTGATCGACGCACCCGAAATGACGGCCGACACTGAAGGCGCGTTCAACGCGGCGAACATCGCGCTCACCAAGCATGCGAATTTCAAGCGCTGGGTCGCATTCGGCTCGAACGACGACACGACGGTCGGCGCGGTGCGCGCCGCCGAGGGGCGCGGCATCGGCGCCGACGCGATGGTCGCGGTCGGCATCAACGGCAGCCAGGTCGCGCTCAACGAATTCGCGAAGCCGAAACCGACGGGTTTCTACGGCTCGATCCTGCTGAATCCGCGCCAGCACGGCTACCAGACGAGCATCAACATGGTCGACTGGATCACGAAGAACCAGGCGCCGCCGCCGCTCGTGCTGACGTCCGGCACGCTGATCACGCGTGACAACGAAAAGCAGGCGCGCGCCGCGCTCGGCCTGTGAGCCGGTACAAGGAGCCGACATGACACGCACCACCCTCGTGACGGGCGCCGCCGGCGGCATCGGCCAGGCGCTGTGCCGCACCTTCCTCGCCGCGGGCGACCGCGTGCTCGCGCTCGATCGCGACCGCGCGGCGCTCGACCGCTTCCTCGATACGCTCGACGACGCGCACGCGACGCCGGTCGTCGACGACCTGACCGACGTCGAGCAGCTGCGTTCGCTGCTCGAATCGCAGCCGCCGGTCGACGTGCTCGTCGCGAACGCGGGCACGGCGGCGTCGACCACGCTGCGCGACACGACGCCCGCCACCTGGCGCACGGATCTCGACGCGAACCTGACAGCCACCTACGTGAGCGTCGAAGCCGTGCTGCCCGGCATGCGGGCGCGCGGGCGCGGTGCGATCGCGATCATCGGTTCGGTCAACGGCGTGCATGCGCTCGGGCATCCGGCGTACAGCGCGGCGAAGGCCGGGCTGATCAGCTACACGAAATCGCTCGCGATCGAATTCGGCCGCGACGGCGTGCGCGCGAACATCGTGCTGCCTGGCACCGTGAAGACACCCGCGTGGGAAGCACGTGTGGCGCGCAACCCGCAGGTGTTCGAGGCGTTGAGGAAGTGGTATCCGCTCGACGATTTCGCGACACCCGACGACGTCGCGCAGGCCGCGCTGTTCCTGTGCTCGCCGGCTGCGCGGATCATCACCGGTGTGGCGCTGCCCGTCGATGGCGGCCTGCTGGCCGGCAATCGCGTGATGGCGCAGGAATTGACGCTGGAGACGTTCTACTGAAACGGAAGCACGCAGGGCCGGCGGCCGCCCGGGCCGCCGCGCCCCGCCCGGCACGCGGCGCGATGCCGCGCGCCGTCAATGCGCAGCGGCCGCAGCCGGCTTCGTCATCCTGCCGAGCACGTGCTCGGTCATTCCGCGCGCGAGCTCGGTCTCGCCCATGAACACGGTGCCGATGCCCTCGTTCGACAGCAGCGCGGCCTCGTCGCCGCTGTTCGTGCACAGCACGACCTCGAGCGCCGGATTCAAGGTGCGCGAGATCTCGACGATCTGCCGCACGTCGAACACGTCAGGTAGCGTGACGACCAGCATCCCGGCACGCGCGATATGCGCCTGCACGAGCACGATCGGCTCGATCGCGTCGCCCGACACGGCCGCCACACCTTCTTCACGCAGCTTCTCGACGAGCTCGCGATTCTGCTCGACGACGACATACGCGATGCCGCGCTCGTCCAGCGCGTGCGCGATGCGCGTACCGACCTTGCCGTAGCCGACGATCACGACCTGCCCCGTCAGGTGCGTCTGCGGCGTCGACATCGGCAGCGCGGCGAGCGGATCGTCGCGCGCCTCGAGCTTGCGCGCGAACGCCGAATGCTTGCGAATCCACGCGAGCGCCGGATCGATCATCGCGAACAGCAGCGTGTTCATCGCGATCGAGATCAGCGCGACGGCCAGAATCAGGCTCTGCCCCTCGGCCGACAGCAGCCCGAGCGCACGGCCGAGCCCGGCGAGGATGAACGAGAACTCGCCGATCTGCGCGAGACCCGCGCCGACCGTCAGCGCGGTATTCAGCGGATAGCGGAACGCGATCACGAGCGCGACCGCCGCGAGCGTCTTGCCGATCACCACGATCGCCGCGACCTCGATCACGTGCAGCGGCTCCGCGAGCAGGATCTTCGGGTCGAACAGCATCCCGACCGAAATGAAGAACAGCACCGAGAACGCGTCGCGCAGCGGCAGCGTCTCGTCGGCCGCGCGCCGGCTGAACTCCGACTCGCGCATCATCATCCCGGCGAAGAAAGCGCCGAGCGCGAACGACACGTCGAACAGCTTCGCCGCGCCGAACGCGATGCCGACCGCCGCGGCAATCATGCAAAGCGTGAACAATTCGCGTGAACCCGTGCGCGCGACGAGCCACAGAATGCGCGGAAACACGCGCTTGCCGACCACCAGCATCAACGCGATGAACGCCGCGACCTTCAGCATCGTGACGCCGAGCGTGCCCCACACGCTGCCGCCGGCCGCATGCGCGTCGCCGGGCGGCGTACCGCCGAGCAGCCCCGCGACGGGCGGCAGCAGCACCAGCACGAGCACCATCACGAGATCCTCGACGACGAGCCAGCCGACCGCGATGCGCCCGTTGACCGTCTCGACCAGCCCGCGCCCTTCGAGCGCACGCAGCAGCACCACCGTGCTCGCGACCGACAGCGCGAGCCCGAACACGAGCGCCGCGCCAACGCTCCAGCCCCAGGTGAGCGCGAGCCCGCCGCCCAGCAGCGTGGCCACCGTAATCTGGACGATCGCGCCCGGCAGTGCGATCTTGCGCACCGCGAGCAGATCGCCGAGCGAGAAATGCAGGCCGACGCCGAACATCAGCAGCATCACGCCGACTTCGGCGAGCTGCTGCGCGAGCGACAGGTCGCCGACGAAGCCGGGCGTGCCGGGGCCGATCACGATCCCGGCGAGCAGATAGCCGACGAGCGGCGGCATTTTCAACAGCGACGCGAAATAACCGAAGACCATCGCGAGACCGAAACCGGCCGCGAGCAACGCAATCAGGCTGACGTCATGAGGCATCCCCCCTCCCGAAGTTCTTGTAACTATTTAGTAAGGTTCAAGAATGAAAGGATAAGGGATGAGGCGGAAAAATGGCGCGCCGCCGCGAAAAATTCACGCGGTGGCGCGCCTTTGCGGGGTGCAACCCCGGCGAAAAGAAAGGCGCCGCGCGGATGCGGCGGCGCCCTGAAGCCCATCGGACAGGCGGGGCTGGCGCCCCGCCGCCCCGTCAACGCGACGCTTGCGGGAACCGTGCGCCCGGCGGCGCTTCGGGCCGGGTCGACGGCACGCTCTTGCGCACCTTCGCGACCTGCGCGGCCGTCACGGCAGCACCCGTGTTGCCCCAGCTCGTGCGCACGAAGTTGGACACGTCCGCGACTTCCTGGTCCGACAGGCGCCAGCCGAACGGCGGCATCGTGAACGTCGACGGCGCGGTGCGCGTCCCCTGCAGCGCGCTGCCTTCCAGCACGACGTGGATCAGCGAGGTCGGATCGTCACCCTGCACGACCGGGTTGCCGGCGAGCGCCGGGAACACGCGCGTGTAGCCGTGGCCGTCGCTGCGGTGGCAGGCCATGCAGTTGTCGCGATAGACGGCCGCGCCCGGCTTGCTCGCGTCGCCGGTCTGCAGCGCCTTCGCGGCGGCCGCGTCGTACACGTGCGGCTGCTCGCCCTGCACGCGCGGCGGCAGCGTCTTCAGGTAGCGCGCGATCGCGTTCAGATCATCGTCGGTCATGTGCTGCATGCTGTGGCCGACCACGTCCGTCATCCCGCCGAACGCGGCCGTGCGCAACGTGCGGCCCGTCTTCAGGAACTGCACGATCTCGGTTTCCGTCCACGTGCCGAGGCCCGTGCGCGGCTCGCCGCGCAGGCTCGTCGGCACCCAGCCGTCGATCGCCGCGCCGCCGGCCAGGAAGTCCGGGCCGTCCGCGTCGGTCAGCCCGCGCTCCTGCATGGTCGGCGCGCGCGGCGTATGGCATGCGCCGCAGTGGCCGAGACCCTGCACGAGATACGCACCGCGCGCGACCACCGGATCGGTGTACGGCGCCGCGTCGAACGGCTTCGGCGTCGGCGCGAACATCTTGCGCCAGATCCCGAGCGGCCAGCGCATCGACAACGGCCACACGATGTCGACCGCGCGGTTCTCGTGCTCGACCGGCGCGACGCCGTGCATGAAGTACGCATACAGCGCCTTCATGTCGTCGTCGGTCAGGCGCGCATAGGACGGGAACGGCATCGCCGGGTACATCGTGTCGCCGTTCTTGCGCACGCCTTCGCGCACGGCACGCGTGAAGTCCTCGACGGTCCAGCCGCCCAGGCCCGTTTTCGGGTCCGGCGTGATGTTCGTCGAGTAGATCCCGCCGATCGGCGTGTCGAATTTCAGCCCGCCCGCGAACGGCTTGCCGCCGCTCGCGGTGTGACATGCGATGCAGTCGCCTGCCCGCGCGAGGTATTCGCCGCGCTTGATCAGGGCCGCGTCGGCGGATGGGGCCGCGGGTGCGGCCGCCGGGCCGGAAGCCGCCGCGGGCGCTGCCGGCTGCGCCAATGCCGCCGTGCCCGCGAAGCCGAACGCGGCCCAGGCCGCACCGGCCGCCAGCGCGCGCGTCATCCGGCGCGCGACGTTGTGGTTCATCGTCCTCTTCATACGGTCACCAGCGGGGCGGGATTTTTCAGGTATTGCTCGCGGATCGCACGGGCCGACCAGTAGGCCAGCGCCGCGATGATCCCGGTCGGGTTGTAGCCGATGCCCTGCGGCAGCGCCGATGCGCCCATCACGAACACGTTGTGCACGTCCCAGCACTGCAGGTAGCGGTTCAGCACGCTCGTCTTCGGGTCGGTGCCCATGATCGCGCCGCCGACGAGGTGGGTCGTCTGGTACTGGCGCGAGTCGAAGTGTTTGCCGAATTCGCGCGTCGATACGCCAATCGCCTTCGGCCCCATTGCTTCCGCGATCTTCTTCATCTGCCCGGTCACGTACTGCGCCATCTTGATGTCGTTGTCCTTCCAGTCGAAGGTCATCCGCAACAGCGGCTGGCCGTACGAATCGCGATAGGTCGGATCGAGGTCGAGATACACGTCGCGGTACGACATGTTGGTGCCGTGCGCGTCCATCGAGATCGTGTGCGCATAGTTGTCCTTGACCGCCTTCTTCCACGCCGAGCCCCACTGCGGCGTACCGGGCGGCGTCGCGATGCCGCTGATCGGCTTCACGCCGGCCTGGTTCACCCACAGCGGCGAGCCGCCGACGAAGCCGAGCGGGCCGTGGTCGAAGTTGTCCGCGTTGAAATCGTCCACCGCGACGCCGTTGCCGCCCGCGCCGATGAACGGATTCGTGTAGGTGTCCTTGTCGAAGTACGCCTTGATCGTCGACAGGTTCTGATACGCGAAATTGCGGCCCACGACGCCTTCGCCCGAGATCGGGTCGTACGGCTTGCCGATGCCCGACAGCAGCAGCAGGTGCACGTTGTGATACTGGAACGCGGCCACGATCACGAGATCGGCCGGCTGGTGCACTTCGCGCCCGGCCGGGTCGACGTAGGTCACGCCCGTCGCGCGCTTCTTCGTATCGTCGAGGTCGACGCGCAGCACGTGGCACTTCGAGCGCAGCTCGAAGTTCGGCGCCTGCTTCAGCGCGGGCAGGATGTTCAGGTTCGGCGACGCCTTCGAGTACATGTAGCACGCGTAGCCGCTGCAGTAGCCGCAGAAGTTGCACGGGCCCATCTGCACGCCGTACGGGTTGGTGTACGGGCCCGACGTGTTCGCCGACGGCAGCCGGTACGGATGCAGGCCGAGCGACTTCGCCGCATCGGAGAAGCGCTGCGCCGAATAGGTATTGAGCTGCGCGGGCAGCGGGAAGTTGTCGCTGCGGTTCGCTTCGAACACGTTGCCGTCGCCGACCACCTTGCCGCCAACCTTGTACGCCTGCCCCGACGTGCCGAACACCTTCTCGGCGAAGTCGAAATGCGGCTCGAGCTCCTCGTAGGTCACGCCCGTGTCCTGGATCGTCATCCCTTCGGGGATGAACTTCTTGCCGTAGCGCTCTTCATAGTGGCTGCGCAGGCGCAGCTCTTCCGGCGTGATCCGGAAATGCACGCCCGACCAGTGCAGCCCCGCGCCGCCGACGCCTTCGCCCGGCAGGAACGCGGCCAGCTGCCGGTACGGCAGCGCGGTGTCCTGCAGGCCATGACGGATCGACACGGTCGTCTTCGACAGGTCGAGGAACAGCTTCTTGCGGATGTTGTAGGTCAGCTCGTCGATCGTGTTCGGATACGCGCCGTCCGGATAGGTGTCGCGATACTCGCCGCGCTCGAGCGCGACGACGTTCAGGCCCGCTTCGGTCAGTTCCTTCGCGAGAATCGCGCCGGTCCAGCCGAAGCCGACGATCACCGCATCGACATGCGGTTTTTTCTCTGCGGCCATCAGCTGCGCTCCCCGTTGATCGAGACGGGGCCGTACGGATACGACTTGCCGTTCTGGTTGACGAAATCCATGAAGTCCGCGCGCGCGCCCGGAAAGCCGATCATCTTCCACGCGGCCATGTCGTGATTGCCGCCATGCACCGGATCGCAGAAGTACCCTTCGCGCGTGTTCTGCAGCAACTGACCGAAGAACACGCCGGGCGGCACGTCGTCGATCTGCGCACCGCCCTTCTCCAGCGCGCCGAGCACGGTGTCGCGCGTCGGCGCGTCGAGATCCGCGAACGCCTTGCCGTGGGTCTTCTCGCAATAACGGTTGACCGCCGCGATGCCGAGCCGGTAGATGTCGCGCGGCACCAGCTTCAGCTGGTAGCCGAGCTCGGGCACGCCTTGCTGGAACGGGCCCTGCATATACCAGGTGGCGCCGTGCGCATACGGCGTCTCCATCTGGCGGTCGATGAATTCGGGCACGCCCGATTCGAGCGCGCCGGGACCTTCGGCGTCGGCCGGAATCAGCCGGTCGACGGCGGCCTGGACGAACGCCCATTCCTTCGCATCGAAGAAGGTCGGCTTGTACGGAGCGCGTTCGGCGTTGGCCGATGCACCGGGCGCGTTGCCGGTCGTCGCGGAAGGCGACGACGAACGCAGGTCGCAGCCGGCGACCGACGCGATCGGCACGAGCGCGACCGACGTGCGCAGGAAACGGCGGCGCGAGTTGGGTTTGTCAGGTGGCGTGGACATGGTCGGATGTTGATCGTTGGGGCTCGGGGCCCGGACGCGCGCACTCCGCATGCGGCATGTCCGGTATGGCAGCCATGCCGCATGCGGCTGGCCGTCCTGTTCTTTCGTCTGTTGCGAACAACCTCGCTGCAGGCGCCGCCCGTGCCGAGCACGACAGCGCCTTCATGCAGTCGCGCATCGCGCCAATTCAGGTCGCGCTGCACGGATCGGCTTCTTTGCGAGCCTTATCGTCTGACAAATACCGGCATCTGCCTGCATCTGCCCTTCATCGCTCATGACCCTCATTCAACTTAGACGCCGCGTTTGCCGACAGCAAGCGCGACGTGCACGACCCTCTTTCGGGTCCGGCGACAAGTGCCGCGAATTATAGATGGAACCGGTTCCATTGAGTGTCGTATCAATGCAATTCAATGCATCGAAAATCGCAACAATTGAAAAATCCGGGAGTCGGAACCGACAAGAATCGCGTGATTCCCGACTGATGCGGGGCGTCACGTAGAGGATGGTTGTGTGGCGAGCGGCGCCGAAGTTGTCTCTTTCCAGCCACGCGGGGTACCCGGGAGTGCCCTTTTGCGCGGTGCTCTGGTAGCCTCCGCGTCTCATGAAACCACACAAGAAGAATGAACTGCCGGCGACCGACGCGACCGGCATCAGCCGAATGCTCAGCTACCTGCTGCGCCACGCGCCGCAGTCGATCGGGCTGCAACTCGACCCGGAAGGCTGGGCCGACATCGACGAACTGATTACCGGCGCTGCTCGCCACGGGCACCGCCTCGATCGTGCGACGCTCGAAACCGTCTGCGCGACGAACGACAAGCAGCGCTTCGCCCTCTCCGACGACGGCCGCCGCATCCGTGCGGTACAAGGCCATTCGACGCCCGTCGTGCAACGCCGCTATCCGGCCGCGCAGCCGCCCGAGCGCCTGTATCACGGCACGGCGACGCGCTTCCTGGATTCGATTCGGGCGCAAGGGCTGAAACCCGGCGCCCGTCATCACGTGCATCTGTCGCCGGACATCCGGACGGCGCTGGCCGTCGGCACGCGCTACGGCGTGCCCGTGATACTCGAGGTCGATGCGCAGCGCATGCATCGGCAAGGCCACACGTTCTTCGTCGCGGAAAACGGCGTATGGCTGACCGACACCGTGCCGGCGGAATTCCTCAAAGAGATGGACGGGCCCGCGCGCTGAGACGCGCGCTCACCACGGCCAGAACATCGACGCGATGGACAGCGCCAGCGCCGCGCAAAGCGGCGAGTAATACAGCGTGTCCATGCGTGCGAAACGCGACCCGCGAATCCGCTTGAAGAAGCCGACGTAACGGAAATCGCCGACGGCCCGCACCGCGAAGATCAGTGCGAACGCAACGACCGCGAACGAGATCGTGCCGGGATACGCGTTCGGCCCCAGCCAGCCGGCACGCGCGGCAACCACGCAGGCGCCGCCCAGCAACGCCACCGCGACCGCGAGCGTGCCGATGGCGGTCGGCCGCAATAGCGGCTCGCCGTCCTGCTCCGGAATGGCGGCCCCCTTGCCGCGCCGCCCGCCCAACGCCCAGTAGACGTGAACGAGCGCGATTGCGCAAAGCGTCGGCACGCTGAAATACGCTCCGGTCATGTCGGTCAATGTCCTCGTGTCGTTGTCTCGTTATCTCGATGTGTTGCCGGCAGCGTTCCGGCACGCGGCCTCGGTCCGCGACACACGTGACGATACCGAAACCCGGCAACACGTGCATTGCGACCGCCGGTCGCAACCCGCCACCCGTCACCCGCGGCAGCGCATGTTGCGATGCAGTGCGCGCGCCGGTGCACGCGACCCGGCCGCTTGACTTCCCTCCGCGCACTACTACCCTGTTATTCCAGTACTGCGGTCGATACGCCGCTGCGCGATCGGCCGCACGGGCATCGTTCGCCGCGAGGCGCACCTGCACGACAACGATAACGAAGGCCATGGAGGCGACTCATGCTGATCGGTGTGCCGAAAGAGATCAAGAACCACGAATATCGCGTGGGCCTCACGCCGGCCGGCGCGCGTGAACTGACGCGGCACGGCCATCGCGTATTGGTGCAGCGCGGCGCGGGCACGGCGATCGGCCTGCTCGACAACGACTACACGGCCGCGGGCGCATCGCTCTGCGACGGCGCCGACGAAGTCTTCGCGCGCGCCGACATGATCATCAAGGTCAAGGAGCCCCAGCCGGCGGAATGCGCGATGCTGCGACGCGGCCAGATTCTCTACACGTACCTGCATCTCGCACCCGATCCCGACCAGGCGGCCGCGCTCGTGAAGTCCGGCGCCGTCTGCATCGCCTATGAAACCGTGACGGGCCCGGGCGGCGGCCTGCCGCTGCTCGCGCCGATGAGCGAGGTGGCCGGGCGCATGTCGATCCAGGTCGCGGCGACCCACCTCGAAAGCCCGCGCGGCGGGCGTGGCCTGCTGATGGCCGGGGTGCCCGGCGTGCCGGCCGCGCATGTCGTCGTGCTCGGCGCGGGCGTGGTGGGCACCGGCGCCCTGCAGATGGCGGTCGGCCTCGGCGCACGCGTCACCGTGCTCGATACCAACGTGAACCGGCTGCGCCAGCTCGACCTCGTCTTCGCCAACCGGATCGCGACCGTCTGCTCGAATGCACACACGATCGACGAAGCCGTGCGCGATGCCGACGTCGTGATCGGCGCCGTGCTCGTGCCGGGCGCGTCGGCGCCGCGGCTTGTCACGCGCAACATGATCGCGACGATGCGCACGGGAGCGGTCGTCGTCGACGTCGCGATCGACCAGGGCGGATGCTTCGAGACCTCGCATGCGACAACGCACGCGGACCCGACCTTCGTCGTCGACGGCGTCGTGCACTACTGCGTCGCGAACATGCCCGGCGCAGTCGCACGCACGTCGACCTTCGCGCTGAACAACGCGACGCTCACCCATGCGCTCGCGCTCGCCGACAAGGGCTGGAAGCAGGCGATGACCGACGATCCGCATCTGCGCGCGGGCCTGAACGTGTGCGAAGGACACATCACGTACGAAGCCGTCGCGCTGGCGCTCGGCCTGCCCTATGTGCCGGCGACCGGCGTACTGGTATGACGTGACCGCATTCATGATCGGCCAGCCGCCGACGGCACGCGCCGCCGGCTGCGTTCACGCGCCCTTCGCGCCGCCGCTGCGCTTCGACGCGCCGCCCGCTCCCATCGTGCGTGCAAGCAGCGGCCTCAATTGCGCGAGCGTGCGCGTGTTCAGCACGTCGGACCGCGTGAGCCAGCCACGTCGCGCCTGATCGACGCCGTACGCGAGATTGTCGAGTTCGTCCGCACTGCACGCATCCGAGCCGATCGCCACCGGCACGCCGGCCTTCGCGGCCTCGCGGCACCAGACGTCCGGCAGGTCGAGCCGCCGCGGCTGCGCATCGAGTTCGACAAAGCAGCCGCGCGCCGCGGCGTGCGCGATCACGCGCGGCACGTCGAGTTCGCATGCATCGCGCTCGCCGAGCACGCGGCCCGTCGGGTGCGCGAGAATCGTGAAATGCGGATGATCCATCGCGCGCAGCATGCGCGCGGTCTGCGCGTCGCGCGACAGTGCGAAGCCGTCGCGTACCGCACCGACCACGAGATCGAGCCGGCCGAGCATCGCATCGGGCACATCGAGGCTGCCGTCCTCGCGAATGCTCGCCTCCACGCCCTTGAGCAGCACGAAACCGTCGAACGACGCGTTGAGGCGATCGATCTCGTCGAGCTGCCGGGCAAGCCAGTCGAAGTCGCTGCGGCTGCCGCCGGCATCCGGTGCCCGGTCGGTGATGGCCAGGTACGCGAACCCGCATGCGCGTGCCGCATCGGCCATCGCACGCAGGCTGTCGCGGCCGGCCGACGCGTCGGTATGCGCATGCAGATCACCGTGCACGTGCTTGCGCTCGACCAGTGCCGGCAGCTCGCCCACCCGCGCGGCGTCGATCTCGCCGCGATCCTCGCGCAACTCGGGCGGCACGTCGTGCAACCCGATCGCCGCATAGACCGACGCCTCGGTCGCGCCGGCAATCCGTTCGTCGCCGCGAAACACGCCGTATTCGTTGATCTTCAGCCCGCCGGCCTGCGCGATCCTGCGCAACGCGATGTTGTGCGCCTTCGATCCCGTGAAGTAGACGAGCGCCGCGCCGAACGCATCGGCATCGACGACGCGCAGGTCGACCTGCAACCCGCTGGCGAGCACGACGCTCGACTTCGTCTTGCCGTGCGCGAGCACGCGCGCAACCTCGCCATAGCCGACGAACGCTTCGGCGACGGCCACCGGATCACGTGCGGTGACGAGGATGTCGAGATCGCCGACCGTCTCGCGCCGGCGGCGGAAACTACCGGCCGCCACGACCTTGCCGACGCCCGCGATCGCGCGCAGGCGGTCGAGCAGCGGCAGCAGCGAGTGCGCCGCATCCGGCAGCAGGAAACGTTGGGGTTCGCGCTTCAGCCGGTCGTCGATCGCTTCGAGCAGATGCGCTTCGGTTTTCGGGCCGAAGCCCGGCAGCTCGCGCACGTGCCCGCTCTTCGCTTCCGCGCGAAGCTGCTCGAGCGAATCGACGTGCAGTGCGTCATGGAGCGCCTTCACACGCTTCGCGCCGAGCCCCGGCACGTCGAGCAGCTCGACGATCGCGCCCGGCAGCGCGTGGCGCAGCGTTTGCTGTAGTTCGCAGGTACCGGTCGCGGCGATCTCGCGCAGCTTCGACGCGAGATCGGGCCCGATCGACGGAATCTTCCCGAGATCGTCGCCGTTCGCGATCATCGTCGGGATATCGCGCCCGTAGTCGGCAATCGTCCGTGCTGCGTTGCGATAGGCACGCACCCGGAACGGATTGGCGCCCTGGATCTCGAGCATGTCGGCAATCTCGGCGAACACGGCCGCGCATCCGGCATTGTGGATCGGCATGATCGGCGTGACTCCCTTCCACGTGGATGACGCCGCGCGCATGCGCGACGGCGTCTGCCCGCCCGGCGCCGCATGCTGACGCCGCCGGGCGCCCGTTCATCATCGTACGCCGGCCGCGCCGCACGTGCCGCGCCGCGATGGCGACGACGTCAGCGTCAGAGGGAGGCGCGCGGCGTCGTGGCGTATTGCCGCTCGTAGATCGACTGGCAATGCGTGCAGCGTTCGGCGGCCGGGCGCGCCAGCAGGCGCTCGTAGCCGACCGAGCCGTCGCAGTCGATGCACTCGCCGTAGCTGCCGTCGCGCATCCGCTGCTGGGCACGGCCGATCGCGCGCAGCTCGGTCAGTTTCATGCCGATCAACGCATGATCGACGTCGACGAACAGATCCGCATTGGCCTCGTCACCCTCGTCCGGCGCCGCGCCGGCGAGGTCTGCGTAGGACTCCGACGCGCGCTGGTCTTCGCTGCTGCGGATCTCCGCACGCAACGTCTGCTCGCTCTCGTTGAGCCGCTGTTTCAGCGTCTGCCGTTGTTGTGGGTCGAGCGCCATGGCCGTCTCTCCTGTTCCGGGTTCCGCGCGGAGCATTGCGGCGCGCGGTGTCGCGCCGGTGCGCGGCGGGCCGGCGTCACCGCCTGCCACCGTGTCCGGATGGGCGCCCGGCGACACGCAGTGCCGGACGCATTCGACGCAGGATAAACCCATTGAACACGCGTGTGTTGACCGGAATCAGCGTGCGCTGCAGCGCTCGCCCGATGCGCGCCGGAACTGGGGACGGACGGTAAATCGCGACATCGTCGAATGCGGTTATCGCAGACGCCGCCGGCGTCGCCCGACCCGTCTGCAACGTTGCGTCATCGCACGTCAAGCATCGGCACGGACGATGTCGATCAACGTGCGCGCCGAGCGCTGCCAGCTGTACCGATGCGCGTGCTCGCGGCCCAGCGTGCGCAGCCGTGCCCGCAGTTCGGGATCGTCCATGACGCGGGCGATCGCCGCGGCGATATCCGGTGGTGAATACGCATCGCAGAACAACGCTGCACCGCCGCAGACTTCGGGAAGCGCCCCTTCGTGCGACACGATGACCGGGCAGCCACATCGCATCGCCTCGAGCGGCGGCAACCCGAATCCTTCGTAAAGCGACGGAAACACGAAGCAGCCTGCATGCTCGTACAGCGCCTTCAGCTCGCCGTCGGTCACGTAACCGGCCCATGTGACGTACGGATCGTCTTCGCGCAGGCCCGCCGCGCGTGCGCCGAAGACCTTCGCATTGGCGCCCCCCGCGATCACGAAGCGCAACGTCGGGTGCGACTCGCGCATCAGCGCCACCGCAGCCAGTGCGCGCACGAGATTCTTGCCGGGCGCAAGCGACCCGACAAACAACACGTAGCGGTCCGTCTCGAGATTCAGGCGCGACAGCACGCCGGAATCGGCATCGATGCGGTCGATATGATCGACCGCCCCCGGCACGACCGACAGGCGCGCCGGCGGCACGCCAAGCCGCGCGGCCAGCCGCGCCCGCGAAAAATGCGAGACCGTCACGATATGGCGCGCACGTCGCTTCATGATCGAGAATGCGAAGCGGTACCAGAGGCGGAACGCCATCGAATAGCCGGCCGGCAGATCGAAAATCGCCGCGTCATGAATCATCAGCAGCTGATCGCGCTTGACCAGCGGGCCAATGTTGCAAAGGCTCAGCAAGGTCCGGCCGCGCGTCGTGCGCGGCAGCGTCCATTGTTCCCACAGCGTGCCGTGCCGGCGCCCGGACGTCAGCGATCGCGCGCCGGCCGGCATGGCCGCCGGATCGTGATCGGACGGCACGACGAGCGACGGGGCATCGTCGGCGCTTGCGATCCGCGCGAGCTCCGCCGTCAGTTCGTATGCCACGCGCTGAACGCCCGTCATGCGCTGCGCGGTGAATTTTCCGTTGATTGCGAGCCGGCGCGGCCGCGCGGCATACGCGGCCGTGCCGGCGCCCCGCTCCGCGCGCGCTTCCTGCAATACCGATGCGCTTCGCTCTCGAATCGACGTTGACATGATCGTGACCATTCCGATGGCTGCGGCGCGCCGTTGCGCCGCCGGACACCCCGTTGCGCGGGATGCTGCTGTGCCGTCAGTGTGTCCGTCACCTGCACTCCGGTCGGTACGTTCGATCGCACAACGCGCCGCTTTCCGGATGATTTGACATCCTTAGAATGCATTGCGTCCGATGAATCCCCGAACGATCGTCAACAGGATGATCTTCATGTCGAACCAGAAGCTCCAGTTCTGCATGTAGAACAGATCGAACTTCACACGCGCTTCCATCGCCTCGACCTTGCGCGTCTCGCCGCGATAGCCGTTCACCTGCGCCCATCCGGTGATGCCGGGCCGCACGCGGTAGCGGTACATGTAGCAGTCGATCAGTTGCCGGTAGAAGTCGTCGTGTTCGATCGCGTGGGGGCGTGGGCCGACGACCGACATCTGCCCGAACAGCACGTTGAAGAACTGCGGCAGTTCGTCGAGCGACGTCCGCCGCAGGAACGCGCCGACGCGTGTGATCCGCGAATCGTTGCGCGACGCCTGTCGCACGACGCCCGGTTGGTCGCGATGCACGCGCATCGTCCGGAACTTGAGAATGTCGAACTCCCGGCCGTCGACACCCTTGCGGCGCTGCCTGAACAGCACGGGCCCCGGCGACGACAGCTTGACCGCGATCGCCAGCATCGACAGCAGCGGCAGCAACGGAATCAGCACGCCGAATGCGAACAGCCGGTCGAACGCGAACTTCGCCCACAGCTCCGGCGCCGAGCGCGGCGTGGTCGCGAGGTTGATGGCCGGCATGCCGAGCACGTCGGTCGCCGAGCGATCGACCACCGCCATCTGCCGCACGTCGGGCAACAGCCGCAGCTCCACGAACTCGTCGCGCAACTCGCGGACGATGCGCTGGATCCGCCACTCGTGCGACATCGGCAGCGTGAGCCATACCTCGTCGATCTCGCCGCCGCGAATCAGGTCGCGCAACGCGTTCCAGTCGTCGATCACCGGCACGCCGCCGATGCCGCCGGACGCAGCCTGCGCGTCGTCGTCGAATACGCACGCCGCCACGAAAGGCCCCTGCGGCGCAAGCTGCATCCGCTCGACCGCGACCCGCCCGTACGCCGTTGCGCCGACCACCGCGACGCGGCGCTGCCGCGCGCGCGGGTCGTCACGCGTCAGCGCGAGCGCCAGCAGCGCGGCACGGCCGAGCAGCAATGCGGCGTCGCCGGCCAGCACCGTGCGCACGATCCAGTGCGTCGTGATCGTGCCGCCGCGGTTCATGATCCACATCGCGGCAGTCACCGTCAGCACGCTCGCGCAGACGAGCACCACCATCGTCTGCGTCAGTGCATGCGTGCCGCCTTGCGGCGCCACGCTGCCGCGCACGGTGCGCAGGTCGCGCGGCAGCAAGGCCACGGTCAGCACGCACAGCAGCGCGATCGTGCCGCGCTGCGCGTCGGACAGCGCGTGCCACGCGAGGCCCGACGCCGCCTGCGCGGCGAGCGCGCCTGCCAGCACGAGCACGACGTCGGCAACTGCGATCACAGAACGCCGCATGGAATTCGTCCCACCGGACGTCGATTGCATCGTCACGCACCTTGTGCCGGGAACCCGCGATGCGCGTCCGGCATGCGGGGCCGAACCGGTGTCGGCCTCGCCGTCCCGCGCGTGCCGAGCAGCCTGCGATAGTCCGCGCGAATCAGGTTGTAGCATTCACACGCGTGATGTTCGAGGCCGTCGCGGTCGAGCACCGTGATGCGGCCGCGGCGCTGCCGGATCAGCCCGGCTTCCTGCAGGTTGCCCGCCGCTTCCGTCACGCCTTCGCGGCGCACGCCGAGCATGTTCGCGATCGTCTGCTGCGTGACCGCCAGTTCGTCGCCGTCGATGCGGTCATGCGCAAGCAGCAGCCAGCGGCTGAGCTGCTCGCTGACCGAGTGATGCCGGTTGCACAGCGCGCTGCGCGAGATCTGCGCCATCGCCGCCTGGCAATAGTTGAGCAGCAGCCGGTAGGTTTCGGGCGAGCGCTCGAATTCGGCGCGCATCACGCAGCTCGGCACGCGATAGGCCATCCCGCCGATGCGGACCTCGACCCGGTGCGACGCCGCGGCGCCACCGACCATCGTCGCCAGCCCGACCACGCCCTCGCGGCCGACCTGCGCCACCTCGACCATCGCACCGTCCTCCATCAGATGCTGCACCGACATCATCGACGTCGTCGGGAAATGCACGTGGCGCATCGGCTCGCCGACCCGGTCAAGCATCCCGGCCTTGATCCTGACCAGTTCGAGATGCGGTGCGATGGTGCGGATGCTGTCCTCGGGGAGGGCATCGAGGATGGCGTTCGCCGAGTAGCTCGAGTGAAGATGAAGCATGTCTGTATCCCTTTTATCGTCCGCGCCGCCTGCAGCCGCGTACACGGAACTCGTTATCGCGATGCGTGCTCGGACTGACCGTGGTTGCGGCCACAACCCTGATTCCGACTGACCATCGGCTTATCGCCCGGATCGAGTCGGCCGTCCCGTTTCGACACGCCAGCCCGAATAAGCGATTTACGTGCCAAACCATGCCCGTCCTTAATATATGAATCACGCCTGATTTAGATCGCCCGAATAACCGTCCAAAAAACAAAAAAGCGTCTCATTTCCGGACACTCTTCCGAGCGACGGACACTGCACGTGATTCGACTGATCAATTCACCTGCATCGAACCGAGGCAGCTGCAGCGGTGCCGCACGGCTTATCGGTCATATACTTACAGTCGATTTTCAATTGTTTCCATGATGTTCCGGATAGCACTCCGCTACGGCGTCGCGCCTCACACGGCTGTTTGAAACTGTCTCAAATTTGAATCGGCACACTAATTTCAGGCTCTGTAACCCATCGCACAATTAGCTTGCAACCATTTGATTTATATGAATATTCTTGCGCGCACCATTTATTTGTCAAACAATGTTCAATATTCAACCCGGCACTTTTCCCATGCGAGGCGCACCCCAACCCGATTGATTCACGGCCGACATGGAATGAATGTCCGAAGTCGCATTCAACTTCCGGATGATTAATTTCACGGAAATGAATCATTAAATCCGGATAACGTTTACATGCAACAAAATCGTCAAACATTGTGAAATGACGCAATGTGCAATTGATCGATTTCAATGGCGTGCTAGCCTTTTCGCCAGTATCGTCACTCTGGTTTTGACGAACACAAGTCCGCACGATCGTGCGAATTCCCAATTTTCGGGATATCGCCGGGACGACGCGTGACCGCCACCCTACGAGGATGCGCCGTGACTCACCAGGCCCCTGACGCCGTCGCGTACGCGAACGGCATGATCGAGCTGCCCCACAGCTTCGACGCGAACCGCTTTCTCGCGGCCATCGACCGCGACGAGCTCGCGACGCTGGTCCCCCACCTTCAACTCGTCCACCTGAAATCCGGGCAAGTGCTCTGCGAACCCGGCGAAATGCTCGCCGCGGTCTACCTGCCCGTCACGACCGCGATTTCGCTGCAGTACGTGTCGTCCGGCGGCATGACGCTGGAAGTCGCGGAGATCGGCAGCGAGAGCGTGGTGTGCGACGACGTGATCGGCGGCAGCGGCCGGATGCCCTGCCGCGCCGTGGCCTGCCGCGACGGTTTCGTCTACCGGCTCGACCGGCGCGTGTTCGCCGCCGCGTTCGACACATCGCCGGTGATCCGCCATCTCGTGTTCATCTGCGTGCGGCTGCTGATGGCGCAGGTCTCGCAGATCACGTTCTGCAGCCGTCATCACGTGCTCAAACATCAGTTATGCAGATGGTTCCTGCTCGCGTACGACCGGACCCGCAGCATCGAGATCCAGGTGACGCACAGCATGCTGGCGCAGATGCTCGGCGTACGGCGCGAAACGGTCACCGATGCCGCCGGCGAAATCCAGAAGCTGGGCCTGATCCGCCAGTACCGGAGCTCGATCGAGCTCGCCGACCTCGACGGCCTCGAGAAAATGTCGTGCGGCTGCCGCGCGATCGTGCGCGACGAGATGAAGCGCATCCTGTCGGCCGATTCGGGCGTGCCGGCCGCGTCGCGCACCTGATCGGCGTGCCGCATAGGGACCGCACGTGCGGTCCGGTGCCTGCCGGGTCAGCTGTTTGTAGGGTGACGAACAGAACGACGTGTCTGCCAATGGTCTACTGATGCCGGACTGCCGGGGGGACGTCAGCGCGTGTCGCGCGTCTGCCCGAGCGGACGACACCACGCACGCCGGAGCAGCACGTGAAAAACGAAATCAGAACCATCCTGAAGCACGTCGCCCATCTCGAAGCCGCGATCGATTCGATCGGCGACGGGGACGACCTCTACGAAGCGGGCCTTTCGTCACTCGACACGATCCAGCTGATGCTCGCGATCGAGAAGCAGTTCAACATCGAGATTCCCGACGAGATGCTGAACCGCAACCTGTTCCGCAGCATCGACGCGCTCGCGGACACGATCACCACGCTGCAACGCACCGAGCATTCAGCATGAGCGCGCTGCTTCCCGAACTCGCGACCGACCGCGATGCGCGTCGGCTCGACGAGGCCGCGCATGCCGTCGCGCAGATCGCCGCGCAGCACGCGGACGCGGTCGACCGCGACGCGCGCTGCCCCGTCGAGGCGATCGAGGCGATGCGCGCGCGCCGCCTGCTCGGCGCGATGGTGCCGACCCATCTCGGCGGTGCGGGCGCGTCGCTGGAAGACATCGCATCGGCCTGCTCGATTCTCGGCCAGGCCTGCGCATCCTCGGCGATGGTATTCGCGATGCACCAGATCCAGGTCGCCTGCATCGTCGATCACGCCGCCGACCAGGGCTGGCACAAGCTGTTCCTGCAGCAGCTCGTGCGCCACCAGTGGCTGCTCGCATCGGCCACGTCGGAAGACGGTGTCGGCGGCAACCTGCGCGCGAGCCAGTGCGCGCTCGAAACCAGCGGCGGCGAGTTCCGGCTGCGCAAATCCGCGCCGACGATCTCGTATGGCGACTATGCGGACGGCATCCTCGCGACCGCACGACGCGATGCGGACGCGCCGGCTTCCGAGCAGGTGCTCGTCACGCTGCTGCGCGACGGCTACACGCTCACGCGCCGCGGCGAATGGGACACGCTCGGGATGCGCGGCACCTGCAGCAACGGCTTCGAGCTCGATGCGCAAGGCGCCGCCGTCCAGTGCCTGCCGGTCCCGTTCGCGAAGATCGCCGAGGACACGATGGTGCCGGTGTCGCACATCCTGTGGGCCGCGGTATGGATCGGCGTGGCCGGCGACGCGTTCCACCGCGCGCACCAGTTCTTCCGCGCCCAGGCGCGCCAGACCGACGGCGCACCGTCGCCCGCGTCGCGGCGCATCGCCGAATCGCTCGCGCTGATGCAGGCGATGCAGGCCCGCGTCGACACCGTGCTGCGCCTTCATGCGAATCCGGCGTCCCGCTCGTGGTCGGCCGGCATGGCCCGGGCCGCCGAGATCAATACGCTGAAGACCTACGTGTCGACGACCGCGCTGGAAGTCGCGCACCAGGCCATGATGATCTGCGGGATGGCCGGCTACAAGCAAGGCACGCCGTTCAGCATCGGCCGCCACATTCGCGACCTGCTCGCGGCGCCGCTGATGATCAGCAACGACCGCATTGCCGTCAACACCTCGAACCTGCTGCTCGCGCTGCGTCCTGCGACGCTGGAGAAACATACGTGAACGATCGCCTTGCCGTGCCCTCCGCTGCCTCCGCTCCCGCCGATGCACCGATCGACCGCGCGGGCGTCAACCCGCTGCGCGACGAACTGATCGACGCGGGCCTGCTGGTCTCGACCGGCATCCAGGGCCTGTTCGGCCGCAGCGAACGGTTCGAGCGCGTGGTCGAAGCGCTCGACGCGTTCGTCACGCGCCTCGGCGCCGACCAGCACGCCGAAGTGCTGCGCTTCCCGCCAGCGATGAGCCGCACCGAGTTCGAGCGCAGCGAATACATGAAGAGCTTCCCGCAGCTCGCGGGCAGCGTGCACGCATTCTGCGGCGACGAACACCAGCACCAGCGCGTACTGCAGTGCCTCGATCGCGGCGACGACTGGACGGAAAGCCAGAAGCCGACCTACGTCGTGATGACGCCCGCCGCGTGCTACCCGGTCTACCCTGTCGTCGCCCGCGCGGGCGCGCTGCCGGCCGACGGCCGGATCGTCGACGTCTTCTCGTACTGCTTCCGTCACGAGCCGTCGCTCGACCCGACCCGCATGCAGCTGTTCCGGATGCGCGAGTACGTGCGGATCGGCACGCCCGAGCAGATCGTGTCGTTCCGCGAGACCTGGATCGAACGCGGCACGCGGATGATCGAGGCGCTGCGCCTGCCCAACGCGATCGACCTCGCGAACGATCCATTCTTCGGGCGCGGCGGCAAGATCGTCGCGCACAGCCAGCGCGAGCAGAACCTGAAGTTCGAGCTGCTGATCCCGATCGAGCACGACGATCGCCAGACCGCGTGCCTGAGCTTCAACTACCACATGGACCATTTCGGGCTGCTGTGGGACATCCGCACCGCGACGGGCGACGTCGCGCACACGGGCTGCGTCGGCTTCGGCCTCGAACGGCTCACGCTCGCGCTGTTCCGCCATCACGGCTTCGACATCGACGCATGGCCGCGCGAAGTCCGCGACGTGCTGTGGGGCACGCCATGAGATTCGTGTCCCGCGACGGCGAAGACGCGTCGTTCGAGGATGTGCGCCACCGCGCGCGCCACTACCGGCCGCATCCGCTGCATAGCCAGGAGATGGTCTGGAAGCAGACCAACTGCTACGTCGACATGTGGCTCGAGGTGCTCCGGTGGTGGGGCTTCAATCCGTATGCGGCGCTGCCGTTTACGATCGCGCTCGATTTCGAGGGTGACCAGTTCACGTTCTTCAAGTTTCCGCACGACGAACTGGAGCGGCTGTACGGCATCGTCGTGCAGGAGCACTCGATCTACGAACCGCTCGACCAGCACATCGAGACGCAGGTTGCGCGCGGCCACCTGATGATCGTCGAGGTCGACGCGTGGTTCCTGCCCGATACGCGCGGCAGCAGCTACCGCACGCAGCACACGAAGACGACGATCGGCATCGATGCGATCGACCGCGCGAGGCGCCAGATCGGCTACTTCCACAACAGCGGCTATTACGTGGCCGAGGATTTCGACTACAACGGGCTCGTCGGCGGCAACTCGCCGATGACGCTGCCGCCTTACGTGGAATGCGCGAAGCGGCGGTTTGCGCCGCTCGACGAGCGCGAGCTGTGCGAAACGTCGCTCGCCGCGCTGCAGCGCCACCTGCGGCGCCTGCCGGTCGTCAACCCGATCGCCGCGTTCCGGCGGCAATTGCAGACCGACGCGCGGACGCTCGCCGATTCACCGCTCGAGCACTTCCACGCGTACTCGTTCAACTCGGTGCGGCAGCTCGGCGCGAATTTCGAGCTGTTCGGCCATTACTCGCGCTGGCTGCAGGCCAGCGGCTGCGTCGGGCCGTTCGCCGAGATCCGCGCCGCGTGCGACCGCATCGCGTCCGAAGCGATGGTGCTCGAATTCCGGCTCGCCCGCGCCTGCGCGCGCGGCAAGGAGGAGCGCGGCGACTCGACGCTCGAAGCCATCCAGGCCGCCTATTCGGATGTGGTCGCCTGCGCGCGGCAGATCGGCTTGCCGCTGCGGCATCCGACGCCCGTGCGCAGCGAGCGCAACGACATCGCGGCACCCGTGCCGGTCATGCGGTGACGCGCCCGCGTGCCCTGCCCGCGTGGTCGATGCTGGCGACGGCCGCGGGGGTCGCACGGGAACCGCGCGACCTCCCCGCCGGCGGCGACGGGTGGATTCCGGCGACCGTGCCCGGCACGGTCGCGCAGTCGCTCGCGCTTGCGGGCCGGCTCGACGAAGCCGCATCGCTCGACGAGCGCGACCACTGGTACCGGATCGAGCTGCGCGGACACGGGCCGCGCGTGCTGCGCTTTCACGGTCTCGCGACGCTCGCGCAAGCGTGGCTCGACGACACGCCGATCCTTCGCTCCGACAGCATGTTCGTCGCACACGATGTATCCGTGTCGCTCGACGGTACGCACCGGCTGACCCTCTGTTTCCGGGCGCTCGCCCCGCACCTGCGCGACACGCGCGCGCCGCGCCGGGCACGCTGGCGCACGCGGCTCGCGGAGCCGGCGACACTGCGCACGATCCGCACGTCGCTGTTCGGACACATGCCGGGCTGGTTTCCGCCGCATGTGCCGACCGGCCCGTGGCGCCCCGTGGACGTGCTCGATCCGGCCGACGGGCCCATTCTCGTCGATTGCGACCTGCACGCGCGCATCGAAGGCGACACGGGCTGGCTCGACGCGGAACTGACGTTCGCCGCGCCGCTGCCCGACGCGCTCGCCGCACGGCTGTCGTGCGGCCAGCACCACGCCACGCTCGAACGTGCCGGCCCCGACCGTCTGCGCGCGAGCGTCGCGGTGCCCAGCGTGTGCCGCTGGTGGCCGCATACGCACGGCGAGCCGGTGCTCTACGACGTCGCACTGCATCTCGGCGACGCGTTGCGACCGCTCGGTGCAACGGGTTTCCGCACGATCGAAGTCGACGCGGGCGCCGACGGCAAGGGCTTCGGGCTGCGCATCAACGGCGTGCCCGTGTTCGCGCGCGGCGCATGCTGGAGCAGCGCCGCGCCGCGCACGCTGCATGCGGACGACGCCACCTACGCCCGCCTGCTCGGGCTCGCGCGCGATGCCGGCTTCAACATGATCCGCGTCGGCGGCACGATGACCTACGAGGCCGATGCCTTTCACGCGTGGTGCGACCGGCTCGGGCTGCTGGTCTGGCAGGATTTCATGTTCGCGAACTTCGACTATGCGCTCGACGATCCTGCATTCGCGGACAACGTCGATCGCGAAGCCCGGCAGTTCCTGTCGCGTCACAGCGCATCGCCGTCGCTCGCCGTACTGTGCGGCGGCAGCGAGATCGCACAACAGGCCGCGATGTCCGGGCTCGGGCCGAAGCAGCGCTTCCTCGAGCTGACCGCCGACCGGCTGGCCGGCCACGCGGCCGCATGCCGGCCCGACGTCCCGTACGTGCCCGATTCGCCCGACGGCGGCGTGCTGCCGTTCGCCCCGCGCGAACGCGTGTCGCACTACTACGGCGTCGGTGCGTACCTGCGCCCGCTCGACGACGCGCGCCGCGCGGACGTGCGCTTCGCGAGCGAATGCCTCGCGTTCTCGAACGTACCGTGCGACGCGACGCTCGCCGAGCTTGGCTGGCCCGGCGTGCACGAGCCGCGCTGGAAGGCAGCCGTGCCGCGCGACCCCGGCACGTCGTGGGATTTCGAGGACATTCGCGACCACTATCTGCAGACGCTCTACGACGTTGTGCCCGACCGGCTGCGGCGCGAGGATCCGGCGCGCTACTTCGAGCTGTCGCGCGCGGTGATCGCGGACCTGATGCGCGAAACGTTTTCCGAATGGCGGCGCACCGGCTCGCGCTGCGCCGGCGCGCTCGTCTGGCAGTTCCAGGACGTGATGCCGGGTGCCGGCTGGGGCGTGATCGACGCCGCGCGCCGGCCGAAATCGGCGTGGCATGCGTTGCGCCAGGTCCTGCAGCCCGTGCAGGTGCTGCTGGTCGACGAAGGCTTGAACGGTCTCGACGTGCATGTCGTCAACGAGCGCCCCGCGCCGCTGTCGGCCGCGCTCGAGCTGGTCGCGCTGCGCGACGGCCGCACGCCCGTCGCACGGGCCGGCTGCCCGGTGCGAATTGCCGCGCACGACACGGTGCGGATCGGCTCGGCCGAGTTGCTCGGCCGGTTCTTCGACTGGACCTACGCGTACCGGTTCGGGCCTTGCGAACACGACACCGTCGTCGCAACACTCCGCGCCGACGACGGCACGCTGCTGTCGCAGGCGTTCCATTTCCCGTCCCGCACGCATCCGGCCGTGCTGGCGCGTCGTGAACTCGGGCTGGAAGCGTGCGTGTCGCGCACCGGTGACACATGGCACGTCGACATCGATACACGGCACGTCGCGCGTCATGTGCAGATCGATGCGCCGGGCTATGTGCCGCGCGACGACTGGTTCCATCTCGCGCCCGGCACGCCGGCGCGTGTCGCGCTCGTTCCGCTTGAAATGATCGGGAGGAGTGGCGCCGCGGTCGACGTGCCGCCGACCGTGGAAATCCGGGCCGTGAACGCCGCGCGCACGGTGCGCGCCACGCAGGCCGGTTGACGCGACGCGCGCGGCTTTCGGCAGCCGCGCGCGTCGCCTTGTCGAATCTCAGTCGGACGAGCCCGTGCCGCGGGGCCGCTCGATCCCGTAGGCCTCCATCCAGCGATACAGCGTCGCGCGCGACACACCGAGCTCGCGGGCCGACGCCGCGACGCGCCCGCGCGTGCGCAACAGGGCGGTTTCGATCGCCTCGCGCTCGATCGACTTGCGGATGTCGGCCACCGACGGCGACGCCGCATCGAGACAGTATTCGAGTTCGAGATCCTGCGCGGTAATCAGGCGCCCTTCCGTCATCACGACCGCGCGGCGCACGCGGTTGATCAGCTCGCGGACATTGCCCGGCCAGTCGTGCTTGTAGAGTGCCGTGATCGCATCCGTCGAGAAGCCGCGCACGCGATGGCGCGCGTCGCCGCGAAAGCGTTCGAGCATGTGATGCGCGAGCAGCTCGATGTCCTTGCCGCGCGCGCGCAGCGGCGGCTGGTCGATGCGCATCACGCACAGACGGTGGAACAGGTCAGGCCGAAAGCGCCCTTCTTCCATCGCCTCGCGCAGGTCGACGTGCGTCGCCGACACGATCCGGACATCGACCGGCACCGGATCACTGCCGCCCAAACGATGAATCGCGCGCTCCTGCAGAAAGCGCAGCAGGCTCGCCTGGCTCTCGTGCGGCAGGTCGCCGATCTCGTCGAGCAGCAGCGTGCCGCCGTTCGCCGCTTCGACATAGCCGATCTTGCGCGCATTCGCGCCGGTAAATGCGCCGCGCTCATAGCCGAATAGTTCGGATTGCAGCAGATGCGAGGGAATGGCGCCGCAGTTGACCGCAACGAACGGGCCATTGCGGCGCTCCGAATGGCGATGGATCGCGACGGCCGTCAACTCCTTGCCGGTCCCCGTTTCGCCGAACACGAACACCGGTGCGTCCGTACGCGCGAAACGCCGCACCGTATCGAACAGCCGCAGCATCGCACTGCAGGTGCCGACGATGCCTTTTTCCTCCGATTCGAGCCGTTCGCGGTCGCGCGCGAACAGGCATTCCATGCCGTACGCGTGGCCGACCGTATCGGCGATCCGCTGGTGCGACGCGGGCAACGTGACGTAATCGAAACAATAGTCGCGCAACAGCGCTCGCACGTTCGGCGAAGCCGTCTGGCCGACGTCGACGAGCGCGACCCAGACGACGTCGCGCATCGACGCGCAGGTCGACGCGATGCTGCCGATCGCGTCGGCATGGCCGCCGCTCAGGTCGAGGATGCCGCAGGTGATTTCGCCGGACGTGTCGCGCAGCTCGCTCGCCTGCGCGACGATCGACACTTTCCAGTCGCGCCGCGCCAGTTCCTTTCGCAGCATGACGGACGGCGACTGCGTCCAGTAAATCAGCGGACGCTGCCCGCTACCACTCCCCGCATCGGCGCTCTTATCGCGCGTTATTGGCATATTCATAACGAACCATCACTTTCTCCACTCCGCGAACCGTTCGCGTGCGCTGGGGCCGGCGGCGCATGGCCACCTTTCCGCGCTGCGTTTCCGCAGCCTTGGCGAATATCGAAACTGCACACGGCGAGAACCCCCGGAGGTCGAGCCGGATGTCATCCGGCCTCGTTGTCATCGAACTCGAAGGAAACGCGCGGCTGCGGGAGCCGCGACGTTCCCGCTTTGACGCGCCGCGCCGGCAGGCGGGGCACGTCGGCAAACGGAGCATCCGTCCGCATGTGCGTCGCGTCGTACACGACGAGCGCGCCCGATGCTGAACCGGATGGCGGCCAACCCACAAGCGGAATGACCGTCATACTTCATCCGTTCCTGAATTTACACCCCGTTTCAAGATGGTCTTGTTACCAAAAGATAATCCTGAATCAGCCGGTTACGCAGTCGGTCGCCCCGCGCGACACACCTTTGGCTACTGAGATTTGATTCTCTCTCAACATTCGCGTCAATCAGTGCCAAATACTACATTTCCGCCAGATAGGCTCCCTGGATTGCGCGTGATTTTCACCGAAATCCTTTAAAAAGACCCGCACCGCACGCCACCCGCCGCATAATCGCGCGCGCGGCCGGCCGGCTGCGCCGTCCCGGCACGGCGCACGGGCCGCCCGGCGGTTACATTCCGTAATCAACCGGCGCGATCGTCGCTCAGGTTCGCAGCGCCGTCTCGCCCTCCCGGACCGGCCGGTCGCCCATGCCGTCCTCGATCGACGCATCGTCGTGCGGCGTGAAACCGGCGGGCGCGGCCATCTCCGCCTGCAACGCGGCATAGCCATCCATCACGAAGCGCGTGAACGCGTCCCGAAAGCGCGCCGAGCTGAAGCACTCGGCATTCGCGCGACACGCACGCGGATCGATCGCCCCGCGCGGCAGCGCTTCGAATCGGGCAAGCGCATCGACCAGTGCATCGACCGTCTGCGCGCGGTAGAACAGGCCCGTTGCACCGGAGACCGGCCACGCGCGCACCGACTCGCGCACGCCGCCCTTCCCGTACGCGATCACCGGCGTGCCGCATGCCTGCGCCTCGACCGGCGAAATGCCGAAGTCCTCTTCCGCGGCGAACACGAATGCGCGCGCACGCTGCAGGTGGTCGTGCAGCACGTCGAACG
Source organism: Burkholderia sp. AU33423 (assembly GCF_002223135.1). Taxonomy (NCBI): domain Bacteria; kingdom Pseudomonadati; phylum Pseudomonadota; class Betaproteobacteria; order Burkholderiales; family Burkholderiaceae; genus Burkholderia; species Burkholderia sp. AU33423. Next base: position 1,389,864 of record NZ_NKFH01000007.1, on the reverse strand, counting down.
GCTGGTACCCGAGCAGCGTGACGTTCGGCCCGGCCAGCGCGCGGATCTTCGCCATCTCCGGTCCGTCGCCGATCACGACGAGGCGGCGTTCCGGCGTACGCGAGAACGCGTCGACGATCAGGTCGATCCGCTTGTACGGCACGAGCCGCGACGCGGTCAGGTAGAACGCCTCCTTGTCCGGGCGCAGCGACAGGTGGTCGACGTCGACCGGCGGATAGATCACGGTCGCATCGCGCCGGTAGGTCTTGCGGATGCGGCGTGCGATGAAGTGCGAATTGGCGGCCACGCGATCGACGCCGTTCGCCGAACGCGCATCCCAGTTGCGGATGTAATGCAGCAGCGCGCGCGCGATTGCCGATTTTGGCCCGCGTGCGAGGCCGGCCTCGTTCAGGTACTGGTGTTGCAGGTCCCACGCATAGCGCACCGGCGAATGCACGTAGCTGGCGTGGAACTGGTCCGGGCCGCTGAGCACGCCCTTCGCAACCGCATACGAGCTCGACAGCACGACATCGTACGCCGACAGGTCGAACTGTTCGATGGCCAGCGGAAACAACGGCAGATAGCTGCGGTAGCGCGTGCGCGCGAACGGCAGCTTCTGGATGAAGGACGTGCGCACCGCGCGGCCGCGCAGGCAGTCCCGATCCTCGAGGAAATCGACGAGGCTGTAGACATCGGCCTGCGGAAAGCAGTCGATCATGTGCGCCAGCACGCGTTCGGCGCCGCCAGGCACGACCAGCCAGTCGTGAACGATCGCAATCTTCAAGTACCGCTCCCGATTCTCCAATGACGTTCGACAGGGGTGAGCCGCGCAACGCGGCCACCACGCCATGACAATTATCGGAAAGCACCGGCACCGCCGATGTGTGCTAGCGGACACTACGACGCTGTTGGCACACGACGCCTCGCTTACGCGAACCCCGAGCATGGGTAAGCTTTCGAACAGACCGGCGCGCGCCGTATCCGCATCATGATCATTGCCGCTTCGCACGGGACGAACGTATTCGTGCGACAGCGCGTGCTGAAGGTTTCACACGAGGACCGCATCATGGAATGGCATTGTTGTGAATTCGAACATCTGAGCGCCGTCGATCTCTATGCAATCCTGCGCGCACGCAACACCGTGCTGGTCGTGGAGGATGCGCATACCCATCTCGACATCGACGGCAAGGACGCAGGCGCATTGCACGTCTATGCAACCGTGTGCAACGGCGACGCGGCGGAAGTCGCGGCCTACGCACGGCTCCTGCCGGGCGACGACATAGATCCGGACGTCGTGATCGACAAGGTACTGACGAGCGAAGCGTGCCGCGACGGCGATACGCTCGAACACCTGCTCGAACGGGCACTGACCGCCGCACTGGCCGCCTGGCCGGATGCCGCGCTGCGCATGCACGTTCCCGCGCCGCGCCAGGCGTTCTACAAACGCTTCGGATTCCGCAAGGCTTACGGACCGTATCTCGAACAGGGTGCGCCGTTCGTCGGCATGATCCGGCCGGCCGACCGCACCGCCGGCGCGCTGCGCCAGCTGCTGTCCCGGACCGTTTCGACGACCCGGCTCAGGAATGAAGACGCGCGTGCCGACGGACGCGTACACAACCGGCTGCCCGCCGATACCGGAGCCAACCGATGACACGCACCCTACGCCCCGTTCCCGCACCCGACCTTCCACGCATCCTGCCGGTCATCCTCGCCGGCGGTTCCGGCACACGCCTCTGGCCGCTGTCGCGCGAACAGTATCCGAAGCAGCTGATCGAGCTGACCTCGAACGAATCGCCGTTGTCCGCGACGGCCCGTCGCCTGAACGGCATCGCGAACGCGGTGCTGGGCGACAAGCTGTTGCTGGTGTGCGGCGAACAGCATCGCATCATGAGCGCCGCGCAGGTGGTCGACCGTGCGGCGCCCGCCCGTATCTTGCTCGAACCCGCTGCGCGTAATACGGCACCGGCGCTCACGCTTGCCGCGCTCGACGCCAGCGTGCTCGAGGACGACCCCGTGCTCGCGGTGATGCCGGCCGATCACGTGATCGCCGATGTCGGCGCGTTCCAGGATGCGATCGCGCGCGCGGCACGTTATGCGCAGGAAGGCGCGATCGTGACGCTCGGTGTGCTGCCGCGCCGGGCGGAAACGGGCTACGGCTATATCCGGGTCGGCGAGCCGCGGACGAGCCGCCACGGCGGACAAGGCGGCTATTCGATCGGACGCTTCGTCGAGAAACCCGACGCGGCGCTCGCCGAGCGCTACCTGCAGTCGGGCGACTACTGGTGGAACAGCGGCATTTTCGTCACGAGCGCCTCGGTCTGGCTCAAGGCGATCCACGCGCTGGCGCCCGAGATCCATGCGGCCTGCGAGTCGGCATGGCGCGCGGGCATCGCCGACGATCCGTTCTTCCGGATCGACGCCGCGGCCTTCGACGCCTGCCCGTCCGACTCGATCGACTATGCGGTCATGGAGCGCCTGGCCGACAGCAGCGAACTCGGCATCGAAGGCATCGTGGTGCCGCTCTCGGCCGGCTGGTCGGACGTCGGCACGTGGGATGCGATCTGGGAAATCATGCCGAAGGACGACCACGGCAACGTCGCCCGCGGCCCGATCGTGTTCGAGGACACGCAGGACAGCCTCGTGCGTTCGGAGGGTCGTCTCATCGCGTGCGTCGGGATGAAGGATGTCGTCGTGATCGAAACGCCCGATGCGGTACTCGTCGCGAACAAGCACGACGTGCAGCGCGTGAAGAACATCGTCGCGCGCCTGAAGAGCGACCGGCGCCCGCAGGCGAGCGAACACCGCAAGGTGCAGCGTCCCTGGGGGCATTACGATTCGATCGATCTCGGTGAGCGGTTCCAGGTGAAGCGGATCGTCGTCGAACCGGGCAAGCGGCTGTCGCTGCAGATGCACTATCACCGCGCCGAGCACTGGATCGTCGTGCGCGGCACCGCGAAGGTGACGCGCGGCAACGAAACCTTTCTGCTCAGCGAGAACGAGTCGACGTATATCGCCGTCGGCGAGGTCCATCGCCTCGAGAATCCCGGCCGCATTCCGCTCGAAATCATCGAAGTGCAATCGGGCAATTATCTCGGCGAAGACGATATCGTGCGCTTCGACGACCAGTACGGGCGCCCGGTCGTCGACACGCTGCCGGACAAGCACACGGTGCCGCTCACTGCTCGGGAGCCGCACGTGCCGGTGGTGGAGGGAGACGTCGTCCGGTAATCGCGTACCGCGCACGCCGGCGCGAGCATCGATTCGTCAGTCGATGCCGCGCTGCCGCGGGCGCGCCTGCCTGAGCGCTTCGCGCACTTGCGGCAACGCCGACGTGTCGGCCCCGACCGCGTCGATCGACGCGGGCTGCTCGACCGGCATCCTGCACTGCGCGGCATTCGTGCCACCCGGGGGACAGCCTCCGCCCCCGCCCACCTGTACCGGCATCCCGCCAATCGCGGACAACCGGTTATCCGCGATCCGGTACTGCGACACGTTTCCCCAGATGCGAATGCCGGCAAACCGCGCGCGCGACACGCGGTTGCCGATCACGACCACGCGCGTCACCGAGCCCGACCACGTACTGACGTCGATCGCGGCCTGCTGTGTCAGCGGGCGCGGATCGGTTCGAGCGGCCGCGGTCTGGATGGACGACACCACGTTGTTCTCGACCCGGACGTCGGACGCATCGTAGGTTCGGTAACTGTCTTCCTGCGCGACGAGGATTCCCGCGCTGACCTGCACGTCGCGCACGATGTTGTTCGAGATCGTCACGTCCGTGCCGCCGACCACCGTGATTCCGCGCCCCCACGCGTTGCCTTCGAGCGAGTTGCCGGTAATCAGCACGTTGCGGCTCACCACCCCGTCGGCCAGGTAGCTCACCACGGCAATCATGTCGTCGCCGGTACCGCGCACGACATTGCCCTGAACCAGCACATTGCGTGCACCGTGCGTCATGTGAATGCCATCGGCGAGCGTCGACCGCACCTGATTGCCGATGATCGCGACGTCCGATCCGCCAAACACGAATATGCCCGCGCTGGCGCCGCCGTCGATGACGTTGTCGAGCACTTGCACGTCGCGCCCCGTCACTTCGACCTTGGTCGACTCCGGCGTGTCGAGACGTGTCGCACCGGTTCCCGTGATATGAAACCCGACGAGCGTCGTACCGTCGCCCCGCATCTCGATCGTCTGATTGCCGGGAACGGTCGCCATCAGCGTTGCGCCGAAACCCGACAGCACGACATGTCGCTGCCGCACGATCAACGAACGACCGACGACATAGCGTCCGGGCATGAACACCAACCGCTGGCCCGGTTGCAGCCCGTCCAGCGCGCGTTGCAGCGCATCAGCCTGATCGGCCGCATCTGGAGCGGGATGAATGTACACATCCGGTATGTCGGCATGAACTGCAGCCGGTGCGGGTGCGCTGGATACGGCCTCGACGAAACCCGGCCACGACAGCCCGCCAGCCATCATCAGGCCGGCTATACCGACGCATACGCGAGACAGGCATTGCGAACCGCGCATATCGAATCATTTCCATGGAACAAGCGAACACACGCGTCCGGGAATCAGCCGGTCGCATCACCCGATGCGAACACGCGGCTCCCCCGGCGCGACGTGAGCGTACGCGCAAGCTTCACGAACGGCGCCTCACAGAGTCGGTAGCCGGCCCACGACAATGGAATCAAAGGCACCATCGGGACGATCATGTAAAGACCAAGCGGCCATCCAGCGATGTGGAAACGCTGACACAACCAGAACGCCACGAACAGCGGAAGACTGTGCAACAGGTAGATCGAGTAACTGATCTTGCCGATCCATGAAAGCAGACGGATACGAAGCTTCAGCAAGGTTGCCAGTATCGCGAAGGTCGCGATGCCGATCATGTAAGCGAGCGAGATAGGAAGATGAAACGCGTTGTGATGTCGCCAATCCTCGATGGCCCCCGCCAGCGCAATGCCGACGACCGGTATCGTCACACAGGCGACCGCCGACCTATAAGTCAGCGATAGTCGAGACAGCACACCGCTTCCGGCCAATCTGACACGCAGCACCTGCGAAGGATTGTCATAGGCCATGCGAAAGCAGGCGCCCCAGAACATGATGCCGAGATGATACGGCATGGTCTTGTACTGACTGAGCAGATCAGCCGGGAAGAGCTGCAACTTGAGCGTCAACACGAATAGTCCGCATAGCCCGATCGTGACGAGGCACAGATGGAGCATTCGGTGAAGCGCCCCGCACCAGAACAGGATCAGACACAACCCGTAGAAATACAGTTCGGTTTCCAGCGTCCAGCCATGAGGCAGGATCAGACTTTCCCCAAACGCCACCGGAATCATGGTCACATTGGCCAGAACGCCATGGACGTCCATTCTTTTGTCGAACAAATACCAGTGAACGAAATACCCGGCAGGAAGCGCCAGCCAATATGCGGGATACAGTCGAAAGAATCGTCGAATGAGGAAGCGCTTCGTGCCCGCGCCGATCTCGCCGTGCAGGCTGGTTGGAATCAGCATGCCGCTGATCGCGAAGAAAAGGACGACTCCGATTCTTCCGAAATTCACGGAGCGTTGCAGGGAGTCAAGCACATACTGTGAGCCGGCAAGGGGGACGAACCGCTCAGCATAGTGCGTCCAGATGACGAGGATCACCGCAACGGCACGCATCGCGTCGATATGGTCAAACCGCTCCGAATGCTTCGCTTTTGACATGACGGGAATGATGATGACTCAAGACACAAGGCTGCTCGCATACGCGATCGGAAACGCCGTTTCCGACATTGACGAAGCAGACAGAGACGCATTGCACCGGTTCACAAACGAGTGATGGCCGAGCGTGCGTCGACAACCTTCTCGCGGCCCACACCGTGACCGACGACAACATGCGCTTGACGAAAGGCCTCGGAATAACCTGGCGCGGTTCATTCGAGGTTTGAATGCTTCGCATCGACCCAATACCACCAGGCGAGCGCGAGAAGCGCATAAAAAACCGTACGCGAGCCGAACATCATCCAGTATTCGCCTTGCTGGACGGCGAAGGTCGCATATGAAAAGACCTTCGCCATCAGCCATAGCATCACGACCCCGCCGCGCATCGCAACCAAGATCTGCAGCGCACCGAGAGCGCCGTACACCAGGCCCGTCATCGCGACAAAGAGCGCGCCCCCGGCATAGCCGAACCAGTACACGGGCACGGCCATATTCCCCATCGTGAAGGTGACGTCGTCGAACATGTAGGCCCGGAGAACGCTCGGTTCGGTGTACGACTTCATCAAGTCACGCAAGCCACTCGGTTCGGATTCGTCGAAAAACGTTGGCATGGTCCAGGAACCGAGCGAGTTCACGAAACGCCAGAATGCATCCGTGCCACCGAGCCTCGGTGCCATGAACAGTTGGGCATCGTTGTCGACCACGTACCACGGCTGGCCCTGCAGCAGGAAGCGCGAAGAGAGCATATCGGCCACTTCAAGCCCCTGCCCCCTGTAGGAGTAAACGATGGAGACGGCGCCCAGCAATAGCGCCAGGCCCGCACCGATACCCAGATAACGAACAACCGGCTTGCCGTTCATCGCGTGAATCGAAATAAACGGAGCAAGCGAGCACAGCCCGATGTGCAGCACTGCCATGAATTGCTCGCCATGCATCACATTGAGCGCCAGGTCGACAGCCATCGTCAGGATCGCCGCCACGCGGATGCGCTTGTCGGAACTGGTGGCGATGGTGCCCAGCAGAAAACCCATGAACGACTGATTGTTCAGGAACAGGTTGAACATCATCCCGTTCGATGAATCATTCCGCAGCGCATATCGATTGATGCCGGAAAACAACGAGAACCCTGACGTCAGACCGGCGATCACACCGATCGCGATAATCGTCGCCGCGAGCCCGAACCCCATCGCGATGCTGATCGGTTGCAAGGCTATCCGCGCCTTGATCGACGCTCGGACCGGGCGCTCGTCCAGAAATCGACTGAAGGCAACGAGCGCACAGACGACAAAGATCAGGTAGAACGACAGGAGCCGGCTGAAGGCCCCGGTCGCGTCACCGATGACATCGGTTTCCGTCAGGTAGCCGCCGTCCTCCAAGCCCACGCCTGCAAGGAATGCGGTCATTCCGATCGCCAGCACGTAAAGCATCGACACGGCGAACACCGGACGAGACTTGACCAGGCCGACGAGGCCGAGTGTTGCCAACAGCAACGTACACAAGGCGCTCGACTTCGCCATTCCGAGCGCCGGCATCACCGCGTTGAACAGCAATGCCAGCGTGAATAACGTCAATACGATCACGCCGGTAGCGGATACGAAGCCGCCGTTGCCTCCCAGTGTTCCCGTCACCTTACCCATCGTGCCTCAACCCGAAATTCGTTCCTTCCTTCACGCACCTGCACCATGCAGTTGCACTCCGTGCCAATCGACATCACGCAACGTTCCTGAGCAACTCCTTTCTTACTCGCGCCCATGCCCTGAACAAAAACGTCTCGGATGGGACATGACGAGGATTGCTCTGCGTCCGGGTTTCCTTCGCAGGTCGACGCGCGTTCGCGTAATAGCCGTAGCGGAACGGTGAAGGCTCGAAGCCGTTGAACACCAGGCCATCCACATCCGCGCCGAACTTCTTCAGGTTCTCGATCGCCTCCTCCACGCCGGCGGAGCTGACCGAACCCTGCCGCACCACCATCAACGTGATGTCGGCGAACCTCGACAACATGGCGACGTTTGCGGCCGGATGAGCCAATGGCGCGTCCACGATGATCAGGTCGTATGCGCCTCGCAGTGAAGTGAACAGCGCCTCCAGCTTCTCGGTGCCGTACAGGTTCCGCAAAGGCTTGCCCTCTGCTCCGGCGGGCAGCACGTCAAGATTGTCATGAACGCGCGAGATCACCTTCTTGAGATCGAGCGAGCCTTTCAGCACATCCGACAAACACTTCTCGACTTTCACCGGCAAGCATCGCTCGATGCTTGCCTGGCCTGCATGGGCACGCACAAGCAAGGTCTTGACGCCGCTGTCCGCGGACAGACAGGCAAGATTGGCGGCGATCATCGACTTGCCCTGCCCCGGCTCGGGAGACGTAATCAGAACGGTCTTTGCGCCGCCGCGCCCGGTGGTCGTCTTGCAATGCAACAGCAAGGCCAGATCTGCGATCGCTTCGGCAAACGGCGTATCGGGGTGCTCCCTCACGGCCATGAAAGCAGGCCTGCCGTTCGAGTCGGCCTCGATCTGTTGAGGCGATGACGGGACTACGCCAAGCAGCGGAACGCCCACCATCGATTCCAGATGCTTCGGATCACGAACACGCGCGAAACACAATGCATAGCCTTGTGCCACGGCAACGCCCAGTATCAGTCCGACCACCGCGCCCAACACGATCACGAGCATTCGCTTCGGGCGAATCGGCTTGTCGCTCACATCGGCCTTGTCGATGATGGACGCGTTGCCGACCGTGCCTGCTTTCGCAATCTGCAACTGCTGCGTGTTGTTCAGCAAGCCGACATATAGCTGGTTATTGACTTCGACGTCCCGCGCCAAACGCAAATACGTCTGCTGCTGCGACGGCAAGTGCGCCACTTTGCTTTTCAGTTCGGCCGACTGCTGATCGAGCGTCTTCAGCTTGTTGACGACGGCCGCGAGCTGGGGTTGTCCGGCAACATACTTGGATGACAGGTCCTGATACTCGAGCTTGGCTTCGAGCCGCGCCTTGTCGACAAGCGCCAATTGATCAATGAGCAGCCTGACATCGCCCTGCGAATCGATCGACCCTTGCGCATTGCGGAACGTGTTCAGCGCCTGCTCCGCCTGTTCCAGCCGCGCCTTCACGGCCGGCAGTTGCGCGTCGAGGAATGCCTGGCTGCGCTCGGCATCCTCCGAACGCCTCTTCGCGTTGACATCCAGATAAGCCGCGGCAATGGCGTTGAGCAGTCGCGCAGCAAACACCGGATCGGGATCCTCGAGATTGAGCTGCATGATGCCCGACTGGCGTTTCGTTTCCGCCCCGGTCAACTTGGTCAGGATGGCGTCGAGTCGCACGGGCGTGGCAACCCGCCGTACACGGAACTCCGTACCGGCGCGCGCCACGATCCGCGACACATTCACGCGATAACCGTTACCTTCGCTCGGCGTGCCGATTACCCCCTTCAACACCTCTTGACCATCGCTGTCTTTCAACACGAATCGATCGCCGTCGAGATAATCGAACTCCAACTTCTTGCCGAGCTGTGCATCCGGGACGTCGAACCTGGTGAATTCGATGCGTTCACCGCCCCACGCCCAGAACGGGGTATTGAACAACGGAATGACGAGGCCATTCGCATCTTTCGACAGGATCGAACCAAGCAAACCCGCGACGAGCGGAATCCGATTACTGACTGAAACTTCCGCCTGCGCCGCGGTTGCCTCGATCGCCTGGGTGACAACCGTGCGCGAGCGGGCGATATCGATTTCGCCGACTACGGCAGAATTCTGAATATCCAATGCGTTCGAAATCTCGGAGAGCGAACCCAGCGCACTATGCTTGTTTTCCTGGACCTGTATCAGCGTGTCAACAGAGTAAATCGGCGTCGCCGAAATGGCATATAAAAATGCCAGCAGCAGACACCCCAGAAAAACGGAAATAAACGCCCGTCGATAATAAAATACGTTTTCGAGCAATTCGGCCAGTGTAAAGCGGGACGCGTCGCGAGAAATATTTCCCGCTCCGTCCCGGTACCCATTAGGCGAAGGTCGATCCAATGCCATGCAAAAACTCCCAAATTGCCACCTTGCCAGGCTTCGCGTGGCGGCGCGTGCGCTCGGCCATGCGTGCCGCGCGACGCTTACCAGGTCGTGCCATCCCGCGCGCCTGCCCTGCTGCCGACCACAGGTCGGTAGAAAGTACGTCACTGAACCGTTGCCGCAGGAACACCAATGATTCTGCTTGTCGCGATCACTATGCGATAAATGCCCGGCGCGCTAAGTGCGATGGCTTACATTAATAAGCACTGGCGGTGCGAATCACTGGGTTGCCAACCTGTCTCGTGCTATGTTGAGTAGGCGCTGTTTCCGCTTCCGGCAATCCATGACAATACTGTGGCTTGACGGCGCAATCAGACATATGACGTGAGCACGTCTTTTCATGTCATTCATCGCGCCACCTCGTTTTGACGATCTCTATCAAAAAAGGCGACACAGAACCATCGATATCGGGGTGTCGAGATGAAAAATCTTCTGACCTGAAAGGACGACGAGTATCAAATTTATTTAAATTGTTTCTAAATACAGGACTATCCCGCCGGCCGAACGGCCGGCTTACCATGTTGAATGACGATATGAACAGCCCCCTGCTATTCGATGCGCTCGCGCTGAAACAGAACGACCCTGCGGTGCGTCGAATGCGCGCCGCGCTCTCCCTGGCGATGGCCACCCTGCTTTCGGCGTGTGCGTTTGCGCCCGGCCAGCACATGGCAGAGCGGGCTGCATTGCCGGTCACGACCAACGACGATGGCGACGTGACCAGTGACATGAAGGTCCCGGTCAAGCAGATCGATCTGACGCTGATCAACCAGATTCACACGGAGCAGAAGCACCGTACCCCGTTGTCGGTCCCGGGGAATTTGCTCGGCAAGCCGAGCAGCTACAAGCTTGGCCCGGGTGACGTGCTGCAAATCACGGTGTGGGACCACCCCGAATTTGCTGCCGCTGTCGGCCAGCCGACTCAGAACACGAAGGCCTCCGACGCAGCGCCTGGTTTCGTTGTGGATAGCGACGGCAACGTGCAGTTTCCCTACGTGACCCGACCGATCCGTGCGGCCGGAAAGACCGCGGCGCAGGTCCAGCGGGAACTCGATGCCGAACTCCGGAAGGTGTTCGTCAAACCGCAAGTGACCGTTCGTGTGGCATCGTTCCGTGCCGAGCAAGTGTATGTCGACGGCGAAGTACGCGCCCCCGGCTCGCAGACGATCAACGATATTCCGATGACCCTGGTCGAAGCGGTCAATCGCGCGGGCGGCTTTGCGCCGACCGCGGATCAGAGTCGCGTGACGGTCACTCGCAACGGCGAGATCTATCCGGTGAATGTCGCGCAGATGATGAAGACCGGCAAAAGTCCCGCCACCATCATGCTGCAGCCTGGCGACCTGTTGCATGTGGGTGCTCGCGACGACAATCCCGTCTACGTCATGGGTGAAGTGAACAAGCCGCTGGCCGTGCCACCCCAACGCGACGGCTCGCTCACATTGAGTGCGGCGCTTTCGGAGGCCGGCCAGCTCAACCAGCAGACATCGAACGCCCAGCAGGTTTTCGTGCTGCGCAAGGCCGGCGACAGCGAGCCGGTCATCTTTCACCTCGACCTGAAGTCGCCCGTCTCGATGCTGCTCGCGAATCAGTTTCCGCTCGCGTCGAAGGATATCGTGTATGTCGACAACACCGGGCTGGTCCGCGCGAGCCGCGTGCTGAACCTGTTGCTGCCGGCGATCAGCGCGGGATTGACCGGGGCACTTGTCACCAAATAATCGGCATTTCGGCGGGACGGCAACGGCGACGCCTGTCGACTCGCCTCTCACACTGGCAGCGGCGTGGAAGGATGGCGAGTCCAACGCGCCACGCTGCCATCTCCGCCGCGACAGCGCGCGAATCGCGTCAGCCCGAACGCGCCGACAGATTGATCAGGCCGACCCGGTCACGACAGAGTACATACGCGAGCGCGACAGCGACGGCCGTTTCGGCGATCAACACCGCAATAGCCGCCCCGCGCTCCGCGAACAGCATGGCAAGCGGCGGCAGCAGTGTCACGTTCAACACGCCGGACGAGATCAGGATGATGCTGAAGGCGCGCTTCATGCCCATCGGCAACATGGTTTGAACACCGAACAGATCCGTCATGCATGCCATGAACGGCACCAGCGCCAGGCAACGCAGTACGCCGACCGTCGGCGCAAACGAGCTGCCGTACAGGATCCGAACGACGAACGGCGCGCAGGCGTAAATCGTTGCCGACATGGCCAGCACCAACGCGCCCTGCAGGACGATCAGCTTTCGCAAGAACGCAAACGCGTCGTCACGGGCGTGATGCATCAGGTATGTCACGTGTGGATAGGTTGCGGCTCTCAGCGGTTGAAGCAGACCGACTGCGGCCCGAATCAACTTGTCACCCGCGGCAAAATAGCCGGCGGCGACACTACCAGAGACGATACTCAGCAGAACGGTATTGGTCGACGCGTAGAACGAGATCGACGTCGATGCCAGAAATACCTGCGAGCCGCCTTTCAGGGCGGCCGCGATGTCGGCGAACCGCACGCGGACACTTTCGACCTCGCGACGGAAGAACAGGTACGCAAGCAGCGTCACCCCGCACAGCAACGGCACCGCCGCGTTGATGGCAACCGCGTGCAGGAGATCGTCCGGCGTGCGCACCCACATGAAGAAGGCAACGACACTGCATCCACGGTATACGACCACCGTGGCACTGTAGACGCTCAACTTCTGGATTCCCTGAAAGTACCAGCCCGGCGTGAGCGCGGCACCCACCGCCATCCCGAACGCGATCAGCAGGGCCGTGCGTTCTGCCGCGAAATGCGGGATGAGCAGGGTCAGGACGACGAGTACGGCGAAGCCGGCGATCGTGATCGCCCATTGGGCGCACACCGTTGCCCAGAAAATCCGGGATCGTTCCACCCTGCTGTCCGCCAGCGCGACACGGGGCGTCGCGGTCAGGTCGAAGCTGTAATTGGCCAGATTGATGAAATACGTTGTCACCGCCAGCACGAACGACAACCGCCCGTATTGCAGGGGGCCGAGCACGCGCGTCAACAGGGGCAACGTGACGAGCGGCACGACGTACGTCGAGATTTGCAATGCGAACAACAAGGCGAAATTTTTTCGGACAGCGGTCATCGTGCTTTCTGGGCTGAGAGTAAACAGTGTGCCGCGGCTGTCAATGTGCCCACGTTCACGGTACACCCCTACCGATGCCGAGTACGGCACGCAGCGACGACGCGTAGCGTTCGACCGAGTAACGCGACCAGTCGTAGTGACGATTGTCGCTATCGAGATGCGCGCGCAGTTCGGCGAGCGCGCGCGCGATGCCTTCGGACGTGCTCCGGTAGAGAATCTTGTTGCCGATCTCGTCGCCAAAGGTCGATAGGCTTCCGATGTCGTGCACGAGCGCCGGCAGGCCGAGCATCGCCGCCTCGACGATCACGAGGGGGGCATTTTCCACCCAGATCGACGGCAACACGAGCGCATCGTGCCTGGGTAGCGCGGCGAACAACGTTGCATGATCGAGGCGCCCGGCGAAACGCAGCCGCCCCGACTCGACGAGTGTCGCGTACTGTTTCTCCAGGTCGGCCCGCTCCGCTCCGTCGCCGTAGACGGTCAGCGACGCAATCGCATCGCCGGCCGCTTCGCTCATGAGCGCGAGAAACCGACCGAGGCCCTTGTCCGCGTCCACACGACCGACGAACGCCAGATCGAGGCGATCGCCCCGGAGGGGTTTGGGCGGATGGGGAATCAGCGTCGAATCGATCGGATTCGGCACCAGTGTCGCGCGTGTTCGGCCACACTGCGCAATGAGGTCGCGCATGAACGGACTCGGACAGAGAATCTCGTCGAACAGGCCAAGCGGATCGAAAAGCGCATTGACCGCATGCCAGTGCAGCTTCTTCGCGACATCGTGAAGAAAACCGCGCGGGCTCGCCGCAAGCGCGATGCGCCGGCCGCGATGCAGCTGGTCGATCGGCAACGGTTGCGCGCGTCCGCGGGGATAGATCAGCAGGCTCGGGTTGTAGAACAACAAATGGTAATCGTGCGCGGTCATGAACAGACCGCATCCCGAGTGCCGCTTGTAGCGAGCGAGCACGGGCAGAATCGCGCTCGACAGCAGGTTGTGGTAATTGTGCACGAGGATGCGTTGCGGGCGAAATCGATCGAGCAGCGTGAGGAGCGCACGTGCGGCGGAACGTGACCATGCGCGTGCGCGCCCGCTGCCGCCGACATCGGGCAATGCACGCTCGTCGAAGGTTTCGACCACGACGCCGTGGCAAGCACGAAGCACGTCGATGGACACCCGGTACACTTCCTCGCCGCCGCCCTTCCGAACGAAGTCGTTGATCACCAGCACATGCATCACGATCGACCTCGGTGGACGCAATGTCGCGAGTGCGTTACCCGCTGGCGGTGATGCCTGCCCCACTTTCGATGTGCCCGACACGCTTGCTTCATTGTCATTCCTGGATGGAGTCGCGATGGCGCTTGCGAACTGGCAACCCCACGAAAACTCGACACCGTCAGGATAAGGTGACCGAAGCGGCGGATCTGTTCGTCCGGTTACGTTAGCGGGAGACTTTGCCGAAACCACCACCGGCCGACGCCCCGGAGCCGCGCTCCCGAGACGCTCGCCCGGGAGAGACGCGGCGATCGCCGCCCGGTCGCGCCTGCGTGCGACATCTGCGCGAACGTCATGAAGGCGCGTGTTCCGGTTGCGCGGGTACCGCGAATTCGGCCGGCGCGTACCAGCACGCAAGCAGCTCGGCGCAACGGGTGACGACGTACTGCGCAGCGGCGTTGCCGTACAACGAATGGTCGAGCGCGTCCTGCATGTCGACGGATACGTTCGGCCAACGCGCGAACGCACGGGATGCGGGGCCGAAATGCCGAACGAGCGCGTCGACGCCCGTATCGAATGTGCCGTAGATGAGATGGGTACGGATGCCGCCGGCCGACATGTCATGCAGCAATCCCCGAGGCGTCTCGTGACCCGGCCGCCAGCCGAAATGCTCGCCGGCACGCTTGACGGGCACGGTCATGACGCCCGCGACCAAACGAAACACGGCACGCAGGACCGGCCGCAGGTCGCGCCCTTCGAGCAGCAGTCGACGCAGCTTGTGGCGGCTGCGCAGCGATGCCCAATAGCCGCGCATCGAGTTTGTCTGGTTATTGACGACATTCGCGAGCGTTTCTCCGCGTGGCCATATGAAAACCGGAAGATTGACCGCAATCACGCCAGCGAAATGCTCGCGCGCGGCGGCATGAAGCGACGCGTACGCGCCAGAGCAAATCCCGAACGCAACGATCTCGCGATGCCCCTGCTCCTTCAGCCAGTCCGCTGCGGATGCGATATCGACAATCACCTGATCCGAATACGGAATGTCCGACTGATCGTCTCTCGCACGCGGGCCGCTGTCACCGATGCCGCTCGAATCGATACGCAGGCTGCTGATACCCGATGCCGCGAGCGACCGCGCAAGTCGAACCGCAAAACGACCGTCGGCGACATGCGGATTGGCCGCCGTATTGGTAATCAACAGGGTCGGCGCGGCAGCGCGTCGGGTGCTGCCGGCCGGTTCGCACAGCACACCGACCAAGCGCCCTGGCCCCACGGAGATCATCCGTTCGATACTGCCCTCCCCGGTCAGCGTCACGGCTGGCTCGGCATCCCGCACGGAAACGCGAACGGCCGCATCGGAACCGTCGTCGATCCAGTTCGCAACCGTGTCGAGCAATCCGTCGGGTAGCCGCGACCACACCGGCTCCCTCATGAGGCCGCCCCAATCGGCGCAGGTCCGAACATCGACCGAAACAGCGCGTGCCTGCAGCGCGTCCGACAGGGCAGGCGCGTCGCCGTACGGCGCATCGACGAGCAACGCGCGCGCCGGCAATGCCTGAAATCGTTCCGCAGACTCGCACAGGTTGATGCCTCGGAGTGCCGCGACGAGATCATCGGGATACGCGTGTCCGAGCACGTGGAGAGGCTGCTCCTCCCGAATCGCATCCCGCACGGCCGGCGGCACATTATCGAGCCAGCGTTGCGCGACGAGAGAAAGCTCGCGCAGGTAGCCGCGGCCGCGCACCACGGGCGCCAGCGCGACGAAGCGCGTGAACCCGGGGATGCCGTCCGCGGCGAGGAGCGCCAATGCGGCACCGGCGCGCACGCCGACGAGCGTCAGCGTGTCCGACGCGACACGCTCGCGCAACGCATCGACGGCATGCCGAACGCTCGCGAGCATGTGTTCGAAGCGGTCAGCGTCGTGTTCGTCGCCCAGCGAGTCGCCGCTCGCCGGATAGTGGAATCGCAGCACCGGAAAGCCGCGATCGGCGAGATGCTCGGCGAGCGCGCGCACGAGTTTGTGAAGCCAGAGCGCCTCGTGACCGAGCGGCTCGCAAATCACGATGCCGTGCGGGCGATGGCCTGCGTGAAACCAGCCGACACATCCGTTGAACTGAATGGGTGTCATGATCCGGTCCTTGCGCTGTACACCTGATGGCCCGATGCGCTGCTGGATGCCTGCCGCATGCCGCGAAGCAGGCATCCGGGTACCGGAAACGACTGCACGTGCGTCCGGACGAACGTCAACTTGCGGCCACTACGAGGCTGCAGGTGCGCTCGGCCGCATAAAGCCAATCGGGAACGACTGACGTTGCGACGATGCGAGCCGATTCCCCGTAACCGGCTCCGTCCTTGCGTATCGATTTGGGTTCCCACGAAAACGCCTGTATGTGAAAACACCCGCATGCCCGACCGGGTCCGGCGAGTGCCTGTCGAGGATCGCCTGACCGGCAAGCGCCTCTGGGTTGAGTTTGGTCTTGGTAATTTTTTGGTCGGATGACGTTACATTTCCGTTCCTTCCCCGCGGATCAGCTTGGCACGCCAGACACGGCGGCCCGCTCGAATATCGACGATTAGGCCACTCAATCCCGACATATTTCGTACGGCACATTACATTTACCAAACGCGCCTTCCCGGACTTGCGGCGCCACGGCCACGCAAGGTTTGCCGCCGATCGTGCTCGGCCGCCCTGCCTGACCGCGCGACTCGCGTGAACGATGCTGACGCGCGCCCGTCGACGTGTAGACCCGCACTCGGCTACCGGGCCCGCCGCGCCCCGCACGGATCCGCCGTGTATCCAACGCCACCCGCGTGGCCAGGCGCTTCGCCAGGATTCATTGTTCGTCGGTCAAGGGAAGCGTCGCCGGACGGGGCACTTCGCCCGGCACGAATACCTTCGTCTCGGTTGCCACATGTACACGCACCCGCGCCCCGGTCGCGAACCCATCCGGTCGATCGCATCCGGTAGCGTCATCGGTACACGATTCGCGCATGACGATCACAGTGGGACAACGCGCACGGCAATACTCGATTGAACACCGTCCGGCACGGTAGATATGTGATCAACCTTACTCAACACCTCGCACGAGTGCGGGCCCGCCGCGTTGGACTCGGCACGGCCCCTATTTCCCCAGCCTCGGAATCAAAGCGGCATTCTCGACAAACAATGCTCGAAATGATCGAAGCCCGGTTAGATGCGTACGCAACGAAATGGAACATGCGCGTCACCACATGACCGTGCAAAAGCGCCTGCACCCAGGTACTTCTTACCCGACCACACCCCCGCCATCGGGAACGTTGACCGTCTTTCCACCCGGCTGCGCGCCCCTACCGAAGAAAGATCGGACATATCGGTAGAAACACCGATGCTGTAGTCAAACTACATTTGTACGATTGGTCGCTGCAGAGAATCGCTACATCCGATTCGGCAGCGCCGGGCGGTCCGCGTTGCCGTCCTCGATGTTCGATCGGGCCCAACCGGCCGTAACGATTCCCCGCCTGGCCCGGCATGCCGACGCGCAACCACCCAGCATTGCCGGCCAATGGCGTCCGGTGCGAATCCACCGGACGTGCGCAGCTCCAGACATCATCCGAACAACCGGCAATACGATCATGGAGAGCAACATGCGGGACACACTCTGGCCGGCCGTCGTGCTGGCAGCGACCCTCTGCACCAGCGCCTACGCGGGCGACGCCGATTTCAACGCGCAGGGCGACGCGACCGATGCGTTCGCGTCCGCCGCGGCGGTTCGGCGCGCTGACCTGCTCGTGCGCAAGATGACGCTCGACGAAAAACTTCAATTCATTCATTCGCAATACGAAATGTCAAAGGTGCCGGGCGGCGGCGCCGGCTACATCCAGGGCGTGCCGCGCCTCGGCATTCCCGACCTGAACATGGTCGATTCGGCGACGGGTTCCGGCAGCACGTCGCAGGCCAGCACGACGTTCCCCGCGACGATTGCCGTCGCCGCGAGCTGGGATCGCCGCCTGTCGTACGACTACGGCAAGCAGGTCGCGACCCAGTTGCGCGCGCAAGGATTCGGCATGGGCCTCGCCGGCGGCACCAACCTCGCACGCGAGCCGCGCGGCGGCCGCCTGTTCGAGTATCTCGGGGAGGATCCGCTGCTGGCCGGCGACCTGCTCGCCGAACGCACGCTCGCCACGCAGCGGCAGAAAGTCATCGCGACCATCAAGCACTACGCCGGCAACGAGCAGGAGCACGGCCGCATGGGCGGCAACACGCAGATCGACGAACGCACGCTGCGCGAGCTCTACCTGCTGCCGTTCGAGATCGCCGCGAAGCGCGGGCGGCCCGGCAGCGTGATGTGCAGCTACAACCGCCTGAACGGCACGTATGCCTGCGAGAACCCTCACCTGCTGAACGACGTGCTGAAGAACGAATGGGGCTTCCAGGGCCAGGTGCAATCCGACTGGGGCGCGACGCACAGCACCGCCGCCGCGATCAACGCTGGGCTCGACGAGGAGGAAGACGTCGGATCGACCGTGTACCTCACACCAGCGGCCGTCAAGCAGGCCATCGCGAACGGCTCGGTGTCGACCGCGCGCCTCGACGACATGGTGCGGCGCAAGCTCGCGGTGATGATCCGCGTCGGCGTGATGGACGATCCGGCCAAGGGCGGCGGCACGATCGATTTCAGCGCCGCGAACCGGTTCGCGCAGGCCGCGTCCGAGCAGTCGATCGTGCTGCTGAAGAACGACGGCAACCAGTTGCCGCTCGCCGCGTCGGCGCTGTCGCGTATCGCCGTGATCGGCGGCCATGCCGATGCGGCCGTGCTGTCCGGCGGCGGCTCGGGCAACACGCGCGACCCCGTATCGGGATCGTTCGCGGGATGCGGCGGCCTCACGTTCGGGTCATCGACGGGGTGCAGCTGGTGGCGCAATCCGTGGCTGAAGGTGGACGTGCCGATCGTCGCGGCGATCCGCGCGCTCGCGCCGGCCGCGCAGGTCACGTATGCCGGCAACAGCGATCAGCAGTCGCCATTCCGCGCGTATACGCAGCAGGAGATCGACCAGGCCGCGGCACTCGCGGGCCGTTCGGATGTCGCGATCGTCGTGGTCACGCAGCCGGCCGGCGAGGATTTCGGTGATCTCCAGAGCCTGAGCCTCGCGAACCCGTCGAACCAGGATGCGCTCGTCGAAGCCGTCGCGCGCGCGAATCCGCACACGATCGTCGTCGTCCAGAGCGGCAACCCGGTGCTGATGCCGTGGAAGGACCAGGTCTCCGCGATCGTCGAGGCGTGGTATCCGGGCGAAGCCGGCGGCAAGGCGATCGCGAACGTGCTGTTCGGCGCGGTCAATCCGTCCGGCAAGCTGCCCGTCACGTTCCCCGCGCGCGACCAGGATTCGCCGACCTGGGGGCAAAACGGCGCGTTCGACAACGATCCCGTCTATGCGGAAAAGCTGAACATGGGCTATCGCTGGTATGACGCGCGCAACATCAAGCCGATGTTCGAGTTCGGCTACGGGCTGTCGTACACGCACTTCGCGTATTCGGGGCTGTCGGTGTCGAAGCAATGGGACGGATCGCTGAGCGTCGCGTTCACGGTGCGTAACGACGGGCGCGTCGCCGGCGCGGAAACGCCGCAGGTCTATCTCGGCGTGCCGTACAAGGACGAACCGCCGAAGCGGCTGGTCGGCTGGGAGAAGATCCGGCTGAATCCGGGCGAGACGCGGCGTGTGCGCGTGACCGTGTCGCCGCGCATGCAGAGCGTGTGGGATACGTCGCGTAACGGCTGGCGCGTGGTGCCGGGCGGGACGGTGTACGTCGGTGCGTCGTCGCGGGATATCCGGTTGCAGGGGCACTGAGCGGTCATCACCCGCCGGAAGCGCCGCGTGCGTCGTGCGCGGCGCTTCCGTATTCACTCATCCGCAAAGGCGCCCCTTACCGGAACAACAGCGCCAGCACCGTCGCGAGCGCGGCAATCGCGGCGATCCCCGCCGCCATCCCGGCCAGATGCGCGGCGACCACCAGGCCGGCCGGCAATCGCGCGGATGCCGGGCCGCTTGCCCCACCCGCCGGCCCGGCCCGCGATCGGAACGTAACGCCGGCCATCACACCCCGCTCCCTTCGAGCGTATCGAGCAACGGCCTGGCCAGATGCAGGATCTGGTACACCGTGCCCGCGCTGCGGTCGTCCGGCTCGCGCTCCGAGACGTGTACTCGCGTCAGCCGCCAGCGCAGCGGATCGAGGCTGACGGCGGCCGCGACCGTACCCTGCCGCGCCGCCACGTCGCGATTGCGCTCGACCTCCTGTGCCAGCGTCGCATCGAGGTCGGCGTCCGCCGGAATGTCGATGGCTTCCAGCCGCACGAAGCGTCCCGTCGACGCGCTGCCCTTGCGCGCATCGAGCGCGACCTGCACGTCGATCGGCGCGCGTCCGAAACTGTCCGTCACGACCCGGTAGCGGCCGTCCGTGACGAACCCGGCGAACGCCTGTTCATTGCGCCACAGATAGAGCGATGCATAGCCGTTTTCCGTCGCACCGTAGCGGCCTGCCTCGCGCAGCAGAAACCCCTTGAACACGAGATCCGGCGTGTCGTCCCAGAGCCGGCCGCGCTCGCGCACGCGATTGCGGATGATGTCGAGGTCGTAGTCCGCCGGCAGGCGGTGCACGTAGTACGCGGTCAGCATGATCGACTCCTGGGATTGAACAGGGAGATTCCGAACTGCTCGAGAACAGCGTAGAAGACCTTGAATCATTTGAAAAGACGATGGCAGAATATTTCAATGATTCATTTCTGTAATGGATGAATGCGCGATGAAAACGCTCGACATCGAAGCCGTGCAGGCGTTCGTGCTGACCGCCGACCTCAAGAGCTTCACGCGGGCCGCCGAGGCAATGGACACGACGCAGTCCGCGGTGAGCCTGAAGATCAAGCGGCTGGAAGACGGCCTCGGCCGCCGTTTGCTGGAACGCACGCCTCGGCGGGTTCGCCTGTCGGCCGACGGCACCGCGTTCCTGGAACCCGCGCGCGAACTCGTGGCTGCCCACCAGGGTGCGGTCGGCGCGTTCGGCGCCGGCCAGCGGCGGCTGGTGATCGGCGTGAGCCACCATGTGGTCGGCGCCGATCTGCCGATGCTGCTTCGGCGCATGAGCGAAGCGGAACCGGGGCTCGTGCTGGAGATCCGGGTCGCCGCGTCGCGCGACGTGCTCGATGCGTTCGACCGCGGCCAGCTCGACGCCGCCGTCGCGCTGCAGCACGACAGCCGGCGGCTCGACGGGGAAACTCTTCTGTCGGAGTCGTTCGGCTGGATGGCCGCGACCGATTTCGACTACCATCCGCCGCAACCGCTGCGGCTCGCGACGCAGGCCGAGCCGTGCAGCGTGCGTCGCATGGCGATCGGCGCGCTGGACGAGGCCCGTGTCGCCTGGACGGAAGTATTCGTCGGCGGCGGCGTGGCGACGATCGGCGCGGCGGTGTCCGCGGGGCTGGCCGTCGCCGCGCTCGGGCATCGCGTAGCGCCTGCCGGGACGGTCGACGTGGGCGCGCGATACGGGCTGCCGCCCTTGCCGGCGCGCGACGTAGTGCTCTACTCGAACCTGACCGATGCGCGGGCCCGGCAGGCGCTGCGCACGCTCGGTGCGGCGCTGCGGTCATCGGTCGGAGCGCGGTGAGGTTGCGCTCGAACAACCCGGAGAACAATATGCGCCCGCTGGACGAACTGAGAAACGAACGCGATTCAGCGCTCCCGACGTTGATCGAATGGGCGGCAGCAGCCCGTCACCGTTGCGAAATACTGCCGCCATCTGATCGGCGTGGCGAAGTGCTTTCAGCACTTCAGGTATCCACGCGTTCGACCCTGGGGGCAATCGCCTATTCGACCGGCGGCATCCTGGTGGATGGAGGCTACCTTCGTCTGCTTGGCTCAGGCCATCCCAGGCTGCTCAGAGACATCGTCGGCTGGAACACCGGGCGATCGTCCGGTTTCCTATTGATCGCAGACGATGCCGTCGGCGGCTTCTTCGCGTTGAACGGAGGCGCATTCGGGGAAGACACGGGTTCGGTGTATTACTTTGCACCCGACACCTTGGGATGGGAGCCCCTCGAGGTCGGGTATAGCGACTTCGTGCGGTGGTTGCTCAGCGAGAAGCTGCACGACTTCTATGCGAGCTTGCGCTGGGCAGGCTGGCAAGCGGATGTCCAGCATCTGACGACGGATCAATGCTTCAACTTCTATCCGTTTCTGTGGACGAAAGAAGGCTCGGTGGAACACAGCAGCCGCAAGGCGGTCAGCGTGTCCGAGCTGTACGCGCTTCATGTCAGCCCTGGATCCGCGGCGCCACGGCAACCCTAATCGAGCCACAACCGTTGAATAGCCGCCCCCCGCTAATCCGGCGGCTGCCATAAATTCTTGTCGCGCAGACAGCGATCAATCGGAATAAGGCGTGCCCGGCGCATCTTCGTCACGTCGCCGCCGTCAACGGACTCGAATACCATGCACGCGCATGTCAGATAATCCTCTTCGCGAACCGATGAATACGTATACGACTTCCTCGTATTCGGATACATGTCCGACTGACGAATGACCGGCCATTGCCCGGCCTCCCTGTCGATCATCCAGATCCGCTCGCTGTCATGGAACTCGATTGCATTGTTCTTCGACGAATTCCTCGATAGATCCAGCCAGCCACATCGATCCCCTGACGCGTTGGCATGGATGGGGCACATCAACACCAACGCCGAATACAACATGCCGATCCATGTCTGAATACGGGGGACGACCCGCCACCGGGTATCGCGCATTGCCACCTCAATCACGGTTTCGGGGCAAATTTCCATTTGCCTTCGCTATATTCCAGCGATACATACTTTTCCAGCCCCCCGCCCCAAATCGTCATATCGCCGAGCCTGCGAAATGGATAATATTCGGCCTCGTTACGGACCTTGTGTCCGTGCAACTGCATATCGATGGAATTTGCCCACTCCTCGAATCCCCGCTCAGCCCGTATCGAATACCTGACATCCGTCCTGTACGCACCATTAAGGTCCTTGTAGACGCTCCCATTGATCCGCGACCGGTCCGACGAATCGCCGACAAATAAATCCGCCTCGAGCGACGTGAAGTGATCGTACACATAGCGCCCAAAGCAAAGGGCCTTCGACGAACCGCCGGCCCCGGATGGTCCGGCTTGATTGCGCTGTTCGCGCACGTACGGCTTCGCTTGCGGAACAATGTCGTAAATCCGCTTTTCGTGCGGATAGAACTGAACGGGCCCGGCATTCCTGTGCTGCACAACCCTCCTGGTGACGAATCCAGCATCGGCCAGCGCCTCCATCAACGCCAGCGTATATTTGGTCTCGGTGTACACCGGCGCGTCGAAATCGTAGACGACTGGCCAGTTCCGATAATCGTCGCAAACTTCGTCGGTCGTATAGCGCAACGCGTCCTGACGTGCAAACGCTTCTGCCTGAGATTGGGAGGGGGGACTCGGGAACGTGATCGGAGGCTGACTCGATGGCTTGGACCACCCATAGGCTGCGGTGGCGAGCACAACGACTGGAACCATCACTATGGATATCGTCTTGAATCGCGTCTTCGCTTTCACGATCAATCACTCGCTGCAGTTTCCGGAGGGAATCGCGCGATACTAACATGCGGCCCTGGACGCCCCGGTTATCAAGACATCCACAATACCCACTCAAGACTGGTGTTTTTTATTCGAACATCCGGATACGTGACCCAAAGCTCTCTTTATGTCCTGCAATCGATAGTTGATCGCTCTCGTGCTCAATATCCGCTCCCGACCGGCGCATCCGGTATACGCCGCACAGCGACGGGCATCCTGTGTTCATCATCACGAGCGACGGCACATT
Organism: Burkholderia sp. AU33423; assembly: GCF_002223135.1. Taxonomy (NCBI): domain Bacteria; kingdom Pseudomonadati; phylum Pseudomonadota; class Betaproteobacteria; order Burkholderiales; family Burkholderiaceae; genus Burkholderia; species Burkholderia sp. AU33423. The sequence continues at coordinate 1,365,967 of NZ_NKFH01000007.1, read as the reverse complement.
CGCCACCATCGCCCCCTTCACATCGGTGACCCTGGCCCACAAAATTTTCCCTGACGCGCTGTTTGATGGTCGGCGCTTGCGCACGCTCACGATCGTGGACTACTACACGCGAGAATGCCCGGCGATTGAGGTCGACGGCTCGTTGCGTGGCGAGCACGTTGTCGCCGCGCTGACCCGGCTTGCGCAGCATCGCCCGCTTCCACGCTATATCGAGGCAGACAATGGCAGCGAGTTCATTTCGAATACGCTCGACAAATGGGCGTACGAGAACGGCGTAGAGATTGACTTCTCGCGTCCTGGCAAGCCGGCCGACAACGCGAAGAATGAATCATTCAACGGACGCTTTCGGGAGGAATGCCTCAACGCACATTGGTTCTTGTCGCTTGAGGACGCCAGACGCAAAATCGAGGTCTGGCGCGAGTACTACAACGAGGCGCGTCCTCATTCTGCGCTGCAGTGGATGACACCGGCGGAATTCGCTCGCCAGTGCACCGATCGGGCCGATTCGGCCCGCCCCGAAGAGCCGGAATTTTCCAACTAAGACCGGGACGGAAATTGGGCTAGCCTCACGCGCACTGGCGAGGACAGTGACCGCATCTGTTTATCGAGAACGGCCTGCGATCACACGTCCACCGGCAGCGCGCTGATGAATGAGCGGCCGGCTTCTCCCTGAATCGCGACCTTCCACGGGGTAGAGGACAGCGCCATCCAGCGCACCGTCAGAATCGCGTCCACTGCATTTGCTCCGGTAACGTGATTGCGTCCGTTATGCCTCTCCATCGAGCCGCCTTGCCGCCGCCAAGCTTACGGCTCTGGTCTTGACGACCCTCACGCCATATAGGATCTACTTACGCACGCCCAGAAGCGTGGATTATGCCACCCAAAATAGTATAAACGGCACCACGGCCAATCTTAATATTTATATATCACAATTGGTTATTTGAAAATCAACAATGCATTCGTATGATCAAATCGATCAAACCAACCAGAAAAACCCCATGGATGCAACTGATCGTCAACCATGCAATGAGCTGGAGTCGGCAAGGATTACGATTTTTCACAATGAAAGATCAGAAAAAATATGCGTCGAAGGAATTCCGGAGTCGGTCCGGCTAGCTTTGGTCCGCTTGGCACCAAGCAAGCTTCCGATCCTAATTGGTGGCGAAACCGGCACCGGAAAGGAAGTCGTGGCACGATTCATCCACGATGCGAGCAACCTGCCCGGCCCATTCGTGGGCGTGAATTGCGGTGCGATCAGCGAACAGCTGGCCGACTCGGAGCTGTTCGGGCATGAAGCCGGATCATTTACAGGGGCAACGAGTCGACGACAAGGCTGGTTCGAAGTGGCAAATAACGGCACCCTGTTTCTCGATGAAGTGGGGGATCTCGCTGCGCCTCTCCAAGTGAAGTTGTTGCGCGTGTTGCAGGAAGGCGAGCTGTTCCGGGTCGGCTCCCGATCGCCGATCAAGGTCAATTTGCGAATCATCGCTGCGACCAATGTCAACCTCGACGACGCGGTCGTCGCAGGTGTGTTTCGACAGGATCTCTTTTTTCGTCTCAACGCAGGCCAGATCTATCTGCCGCCGCTTCGAACCCGGCCGGGAGACATTCCATTGCTGGCAAATCATATTTTGCGAAGCGCTACACTTGCGACGGGCAAGCAGTACGCGACGCTCACCGTCGCAGCACTTTCCAAATTGTGCGCATACTCATGGCCCGGCAACATTCGCGAACTCGCCAATGTCCTGCATCGCGGATTGATCGAATCCGATGGCGGAGCGATTCTTCCCGAGCACCTCCACATCCGTCCGGGTCTCGGCGACTCCCCGGAACGCAGCAGCGCGGCGGCGCCCCAGTCGCCTCCGCGGCCCGCTGGAACGCCAAGCGGCCTCGAGTCTCTCGATGTCATTCGCGCGGAGCTGGAGCGACTGCTCGCAGCCTCACCAACGAATCTTCTCAATAGCGTCGAAGCCCTACTGGTCAAAACCGCGCTCCGGGCCAGTGGAGCCAACCAGGTTCGCGCGGCTCAGTTGCTCGGTATCACCCGCAGCGTCATGCGTACTCTGTTGACCCGGCATAGATTAATCGATGACCGACAAAAATAAGTCATTCAGACCACGAATTGATATCGGCTGGCACAACCTTACCCGGAATACAGCATGCGAAAGTCTCAAACGTTCGGCATTCCACTAATTGCCGCCAGCTCCTTGCTAATGGAACAGATCGACGCGACAGTCATTTCCACTGCAATACCGAAAATATCCGCGACATTGAGCGTAAGCGCGCTCGACCTCAAGATGGCCATATCGGTTTACCTGATTGGCGCCGCTGTATCGATTCCAGTGTCGGGGTGGATCGCCGGTCGGTTCGGTACAAGAACCACTTTTCTTTGGGCAATGGCCGCCTTCATCGGCAGCTCAATTTTATGTGGTTCGTCATCGTCCTTCGGCCAATTTGTCGGCGCCAGGCTACTGCAGGGCATCGGGGGTTCCGTGATGACGCTGGCGGCTCAGATGATTGTATTGAGAACCATTGCGAAGACGGATACCGTGCGGGTGCTGAGCTATCTGTCGATTCCGGCCTTAATCGGGCCGGTGCTAGGTCCACCGATCGGCGGCTTTATCGCTACCTACTTTTCCTGGCGCTGCATCTTTCTCATCAATGTGCCGATCGGCCTTGCCGGCATGGCGGCAGCCGCCTTGTGGATCAAGAACGATCGAGACGAACATAGCTTGCCGTTCGACTGGCCGGGTTTCAGCCTCGCGGCGTCGGGCCTCGCTCTGACCATGTTCTGCGCCGCGACGCTCGCTCAGAGTTTCATCCCGGTCCTGCTGTCGCTCACCATCGGCGGCATCGGTATCGCCTTACTCTTCGCCTATCGAGTGCACGCTCGACGTACGCCGCGCTCGCTGCTGCATCTGGCACTCTTGCGTATACCAACATTTCGCATCGGCGTGCTCGGTGGCGCCTTCGCTCGCATTGGTCTGGGCGCAACACCGTTCCTGCTCCCCCTGATGTTACAACTTGGCTTCGGCCTGACGCCTTTCGAATCAGGGTTGCTGACCTGTGTGCCTGCGGCTGGATCGATCCTGCTGAAAACCGCAGCGCCCCTCGTGCTGGCGCGCTACGGCTTTCGCCGAGCATTGCTGTGGAGCATCCCGTTGTCGTCCCTATCCATCGGCCTGCTCGGATACATGACGCCGGCGACACCTTACTGGATCGTGGTGGCCTTGCTCTTCGCGGGCGGATGTGCGCGATCGCTTCAGTTCGCCGGCCTGAATACACTCACCTATGCCGACATCCCGGCCACGGAAGTGACGCATGCGAGCAGTCTGGCGACCGCATTCCAGCAATTTTCGCTGAACCTTGGCGTATCGGCCGGCGCGCTGTTCCTCGCCGGATCAGGATGGGCACAAGATCATCGCGGCATAGCCGCAGTGGATTTCCTGCCAGCGTTTATCGGCATCGCACTTGTCTGCCTCTGCGCGCTGGTGTTGGCCGGACAATTGACGTCGGACGCCGGCTCGCAACTCACCAATTCCAGTAAATCAGCCTGAATGGCCTCCCTCTCCATCATGAACAACACGTATCGATTCAACATTTTCGGAAGAACCGTGGCGATCGTTCGCGAGCCCGCCCGATGGCGCGCATTCGATGTCGGCGCGGATGGCAAACGCCGACCTGCCGACTTCCAGATTCCAGATTTCGTTCAGGGCCACGAGTTGCGACAATACCTCGGAGACCTGTTCCATGAAAATGCCGCCCCCGAACACGGGGGCGTTCTGCAAATACCGTCGTCAGAGCAGCCGTAAGGCATTATCCGCGCATTGACATTGCGACAACGGCGACGTCAAGCCATCTTGTCCGACTCGTCCGTTCCGAGGTGCGCAAAGAGTCCCGCATAAAGCATCCGTTGGCCGGCGAACGGGCGTCGCCCGTGGAGGCAGAGTACATTGTCCAGTATGAGGAGATCACCGGCCTGCCACCGGACTTCCCGCTCGGATGCACGGAGGACCTCCCATACGTGGCGAACGTCTTCGTCGGCAACAAGATTCCCGTCAGCATGTCGAACGCTGTTGAGCATTTCGGGAGATGCGCGTACCGCGCGGGAAATCCGCCGGAGGTTCGTCGCGCGCGCATCCTCCCGCGCCCATTGCTCCATGCAGGTCGGCGCAAAGTAATGTGCCTGATTGAACCACACCCGTTCGCCGGTACGCGCATGAACCCGCATCGCCGGAAGATGTCCATGGTGCACGCGCAATGCGCCGTTCGACAGCCAGTCGCAATCCCAGCCACGCCGCGCACAGGTCGCCACTGCGACGTCCGGATCGCGCGTCGCGAATACGGCTTGCCACGACTTGGAAACGCCACTCGCCAGATGGATCGAACCGTCCGGCGGCAGAACCCGCGTGATACCGACGCCGCCCGCATCGAAGCGTTTCAAAACATCGCAATCAATACGCTTCGTTATGGTTCGCGCGCTCGCCAGCGTGGTCGCACCGCCTTCGTCAGCCGGCGTAGCGCAATAGAAAGCGAGCACTGCCGGATAGATGGGTAAATATGCCATCTCCTGGTGTAGCGCCACGCTGTATGTGCCCGGAAGATCAGTTGCAGTGAATACTCGTGGCCCCAACCGCGTTCTCGGGGAACTGCCGCCCACGTAGTCGTCCATGCCTTGACCAAGAGCGGCAAATACCGCACCGATCTCGTCTTCCGCCGAGATGCCGCACAACCCCTTCAAGAGTACGGCCCCATGAACGTCAAGCGCCGCCCGAAGCTCCGGAAGTGCCCCCTTCACCCAGCCGACGATGTCTCCCAAGTCGTATTGCGCGCAGCTACTGAAGTCCCAGACAGCCGGCCCATCCTCGTCGTGACTGCGACTCCGCACGTATCTCATGTTCGGTCCCTCGGTGGCAGTTTAGGTACGGTGTCCCGCGAACAGGTTGCCCAGCAACGTGAGGCATTTCCGGGCGACTCGGATGGGCACGATACAGTCGACGCTTTGCCGATATACACCGTAGCTCGGCCCGATGGCTGTCATGAGCATGCGTTCCTCGAGCACCACCCGATAACACGTGGCAGCACCGACGAACACGGCGACAGCGAGCGCAAGCAGCATGCTTCCGGGATATAGCATCGACGGCGCCAACAGGATCAGAACCAGTCCGAGATAACCTGGATGCCGAACGAACCGATATGGACCGTGGTCTACTAGTTGCTGACCGGGTGCGACAGTCAGCTTCATTGTGAAGTACCGATTCAACGTCGACATTGCACTCAGCCTCAACAAGAGACCCGCGACGTAACTGACCAGGCCCGCCATTGCCGTTCCGATCGTCCCTTCCGGGATGTCTCCGAACACTGCAATCAGCAACGGAATTAGCAGCGATAGGTCTCGGGCCAGGACCAGCACCTGCCGCGACCCCCTGTCCTGATACTGCCGCGGCGCGGGGGTGTGACGCTTTTCCATCACGGCTTCCGCCAAATACCAGACAGTGAAAATCAGCCATGCCACGTCCCCGCGCACGGGCCACCCTCGCTGCGAAAGCAGACATCCCGCCGCCCCGAGGACCAGCACGATCCGCACATGCGATTGGATAACCATGCCGATCTGATCGCGTGTCTTCATAGACGATCTCCCCAACGTCGCAACGATTCTCGCAAATGATCTAGCACCTGTTGCTCGTCGGCATTGTGCGACGACATGTGCGAATAATAAGGCGGTGCGATAGGGTGCTTCCCGCTTGGCTTGACCCAGTAACCGATCGCTGCCGTGCTCACGCGTTGAATTGCGACGCCCTCACCGATATACGTGCGCCGTGGTGGCTGAATGCTCATGAGTCGATACCCGCGTCGCGCAAGCGCCCTCTGCAAACCCACCTGCCCGGGATCGCCAAGATCAACCACGGCCACCGTGCACGCGCAGTTCAGCCGCCGTGGCTCGATGTCGTCGAGTGAGAGGCCTAAAGAGCCCCTCATCTCGCCGGACAAAGGGCCGAAGGCCAAGTGGTTGTATTCGCGCAGAGACTCCGGGACGCGATTGCGTTGCCGTAGAAGGACGGTGTCGTCAGCCGCGTCGCAACTCACGTGCGTGTCGAATGCCACGTCCGGCAGATTCAGTCGCAGCAGGCTGGCCACGAACGCGGCGTCGCCCGCTTCGCTGAAATGAGCGCGTGGATGCTCGATGACGCCGTCTCTAACGTCGGCGACTCGACGACTCACTTCACGGTACTCAAGGCACTCGAGAATTCCGCCCTGCATGACGTACCACGGTGCAAAGCCCCAGAATCGCGAACGAATGTACTTGCGGTGAATGGTATTGACCGCCTTGCCGCCACGAATCTCCCGCGTCGCAGCGCGCACCCTCGGCACAGCGCAGAGCGTGTGAAAGCGATTTGTGAGCGCTCGATGCTCGCCGGTGACATAGTCGAGGATGCGTTTCACTGCATACGGTAACAGACCGACATCAGACATCGAGCCCGAGCGGCACAGCTCTCCCGCTCCAAGTCCGAAGTCGTCGCGCGAATCGATGACGCTGACCGTTCCGAGAGCAAGCGCGTCCGAGCTCTCTACCCCCTGCGGGGCGCGGATCAAGGAGTCGACAGCATCTACGGTGCCCCAGAACCAGATGAACTCATCATACTGTCGAAGCTTTTCGGCAAGGCGATCGATGTCGTGACTGTCCGTGTGATATTCGCCAGCATAAACTCGCGTGAGGATATTCAAGCGCGCAATTACCGCCTGGTGCCCAAGCTGCCTCGATAGAGACGGAGGCACCTCACGTGCGGCAACCAGCGGGGGCATAAAGGCGCGACATGTCTCGCTCAGGTGCTTCTCGTAGTCCTGATCGTTCAGAGACGGGTAGCAGAAGATGCGTCCTTCAAGCGACATATTCCGCTCCTCGCCCGAGGACAAAGTGCTCGATCGCTCGCGAAAACGCCACTCTAAGCTTCCTGGCTTCGACGTCGCTCAGCAAGCCCGCGTAGAGTCGCAGGAACGGACGCTGCCCCTCCGCCATAGACGAAGCCGCCGACAGACGAGGAATCGAAAAACCAAAGCTAACGCCTTTCACCAGAACGCAATCGAGGCGACGTGCATGCTCGATGGTCAGCGAGATGAATGCATTGAGACTGTCCTGCGTGTTGAGTCCGTCATCCCTGAACTTCAGGCACAGACATCCGCCAACGAAGCCAAGGGTGCTGACTGCGGCGGCGTCCACGTGATCATGATGTCGTGGGTAGAAAACCTGCAACCGCGAGGCAATGACCTCGTGACTCGCGAGCAGCATGGCCATGTTCGTCGCACCGCGTTCGATCTCGGCGAGATGGCGCAAATAAGATTCGCGGCCGAATCGAGGAAATAGGTCTGCTTCGGCAGCGTAGATGATGCTGCCGATATTCCGGCGCATGCGGTCGAAATGCGGCCGACGCGCGACATTGTGAAGTATGAGTCCCGCGAGACTGTATTCGAAGCCCAGTTGCAGATACTTCGAACAGCTCTCGTAGTAAATGATGTCGATCAGTGGTGACCTGACGTTTTCCTCGGTGTAGAGGAGGTGCGGCAACTGGGCCGACGCCATCGTGCCGTCCACGACGATCGTGACGTGGTGTCGCGCACGTCTGTTCAGCAAGGACACAAGCCGCGACACATCACAGGTACGCAGCTCCGCGATGTTCGCGATCGGATCTACGAACACGACGGACGCATTGCTCTCGATGATTTCGTCGACCATCTGCTCGGCAACATAGGACGACAGCCGGTACGGCCTGATCCCTGGCAGGCTGACGATCTGCTCCTCTGCTTCGAAATAGATGTATGGCGCAAGGGCGACCACGTCGCCCGACTTCAGCCGATAGCGGATCAAAAACGCCTCAATCGTACTGTAGGCCGCCATGCCGGACGAGGTCACGGTACACCCGATGTTTGGATGGCGGACACCCATCACCTCACGCAGTTGCACCTCCATCTCGCTTGCCGCGCGATTCTGATAACGATCATAATTGGCGTTGGGGCTCTCCTGGTGTCCGAGCGAGAAAAACTGCGGCGTGATCGACTGGTCGTAGGACGCCGAACGCCACTCGAACATCTGCCTGATCGCGGACAGGACGATATTGACGCCTCGCAGCGTCGACATTTGAACAAATTCATCCACAATGCCATTGCCGGTCATGTCGAGACAAGCAGCCTGCAAGGCAACGTCGGTTCTGTCGAGCACGTCCTTCGCCAGCCGTTCGAGTTGCTGTGGGCGCGCAAGCTTGCGCAGCGTGCAGAATGCCTGATAGTCGTCGAGCGCCTGATTGAACTCCACGACGCGGCGCTGGTAGTTTTCGAGTGCGTTGTCCAGGTAGAAACGGTCTTGCACCGGCACATGCACGGAATCGACCGCGCCTTCTGGCAACTCGAAATGCGACGCCGCGGCGATGGCGTCCACACGATCGCTCGCGAGTCCAAGCAACCCGTCATACGAATTTTCTTTGAACGGATAGGAGATCAGGCGCGCCACGGTCGATTTCTGGATATTGCCCCCGCTGAGCAGCAGTACAACCGGCCCATCCAACGGGCCGCGCTCCGCGAGTTTGAGCAATGCCGCCACGCAAATGGCCCCCGACGGCTCGACCAGCCAGCTTTCCTTCTGCAGAAGGCTCACGGTCCCCATCGCAATCTGCTCTTCGGTCAACGTGTCGATCTCGACCTGCGCGCTCATCAGTTCCGGCAGTGCGTTCTCGTCATCGGTCAGTTGCACCGCCAGGCCGTCAGCGAAGGTCGGCTGATTGACGACCCGTTGGGCCCGCGCCAGACCTAACCCGTGCGAAACGGATGCATAGTTCTCCGGTTCGGCGCCGTGCAGACGCACCTGGTGACCAAGCTGGGCCTTGGCCTGTATCGCGCCGAGAAGCAAACCGCCGCCACCGACCGGTACGATCAGCGTGCGTGCATCCGGCGCCTGAGCAAGCACTTCCGCGGTCAGCGTGGCATTGCCCGAGATCACCCGCCTGTCGTTGAAGGCCGAAATGTAATCCCATCCATAGGTTGCCGCGAGTGAACGCGCATACCGGCTCGCATCGCCGAGTGAATCGCCATATTCGAGAATTTCGGCGTCAACGTAGTTCAGCTTGTCGCGCTTGAGGCGGCTCGCGTTGGCGGGCAGAACGATCTTGGCCTTGATGCCGAGTGCTTTGGCGACCGTCGCAACGGCAACACCATGATTGCCGGCGCTCGCCGCGATAATCACATCGCTTCGTCGGTATGCGAGTGCGCAGAGCGCGCCTCGATACTTGAACGACCCCGTGTGTTGCTGAAATTCCATCTTCGCGTATACCGGAACCCCGACGAGTTTCTCAAGCCACGGGAGCCTCTTCACCGGTGTCGGGACGGCTTTGCCGCGAACGAGCTGCATCGCGTCTTCCAACGAAATAGTCATGTTGTCCATATTCACGTGGGAGTTGAACGTCATCGTCTACATCGACACCGCGATATCACTGCGCGCGACCTCTGGATGCGGGTTCTCGCCTGACGAGGAAATCGCCGATCACCAGGAAGTCCAGTGAGGTCCGCGCGAAGCAGCTAATCGCGTTGGACGGCGACATGACGATCGGCTCGCCGTTCTGGTTGAATGATGTATTGAGGATCATCGGAATACCTGTCACCGCGTCGAATGCCTCGATCAGCCGGTAGATGAATGACTCTCGGCTCGACACGGTTTGAAAGCGGCAACTTCCATCGACGTGACAGACAGCAGCAATCGCATCGCGCCGTTCGGCTCGGACAGGCATGACCATGTTCATGTAAGGCGATTCAAAGTCACAACCGGCGTCGACGTATTCAGCGACGCGCGGTGCAAGAATCGACGCGGCGAAAGGCCTGAATGGCTCGCGAAGCTTCACCGCCGCGTTGATCCGGTCGCGCATGGCGCGTGGGCGCGGATCGGCGATGATGCTCCGCCCGCCGAGTGCGCGCGGCCCGAATTCCATGCGCCCCTCGAAGAGACCGCCGATTTGACCATTCGCCATCAAGCCAGCGATTTCAGCAACCAGATCGACAGGTTCGGTGAAAGGCAGAGCAGCATCTTTCAGTGCCGCGACAATCACGTCCCGCGAGAATTCCGGGCCAAGCCTCGCGCTGCGGTTGGAAGCCACATGCACGCGGGTCTGACGATGCGAAAAAAGGCTCAGCGCCGCGCCAATCGCCGCTCCCTGGTCGCCGGGTGCGGCGGGGATGAACACTTCATCAAACAGTCCGGAGCGAACCAGCTTGCCGTTGAACACGGAATTCATTGCGCATCCGCCCGCGAGAACAAGTGGCAGATGAGGATGCTTTTCCTTGTATACCTTGAGGATCGCGAAAGCGACTGCTTCGTAGCGGGCCTGAAGCGCGCGTGCAATATCGGCGTGATGCGGCTCGACCGGCTGGTCGCGAAGCCTCGGGGGCCCGAGCCACTCGAACGCGCGCGGATTCAGCCAGGGTCGATCCAGATGCTCGGAGCGTTGATAGTCGGTGTATCGATGGTCGACGATGAGTCGCCCGCGTTCGCAGCGTAGCAACCGCTCAAAGAAGCGATCGAGGGATTCGCGCGCGACGCCGTACGGAGCCAGTCCCATCACGCGATACTCATCGGATGCCGGCCTGAATCCGAGATGCTGGGTAATCGCCCCATACACGAAGCCGAGCGATGCCGGCATGTAGGTACGGTCCGTCAATGCAAGGCCGCTATCCTCGCCGACATAAACCGAAGCCGATGCATTTTCCCCGCGGCCGTCCAGCACGACGACGAGTGCGCGCTGGAAACCACTGACGCGGAATGCGTAGTGTGCGTGAGCGTGATGGTGGTCGACGAACCTCACTCGAGGTACGTCACGATTGCCCCAGCGTTTCCGAACGATCTCTGTCAGTTTCCGGTTGCTGGTGGAGGCCGCGATGCGCCGCAGCAGGCGGTGCACGGTCGGAACACGTCGATCCAGCAGCGAGCCCGCTTCGGCCCTGAACGCTTCCAGCAAGCTTCCCAAGTCGTTCCAGTAGTATGCGACGTCGGAGACGTCTTTCAGCGCGAAGCCGCAGTGACCGAGCGCCTGGTCGAGTGCGCGGTCGGGAAAGCACCATTCGCCCTTGACCCGGCTCACGCGCTCCTCTTCAACCGCGTACAGGATTTCTCCGTCGCGAACGATCGCTATGGCTGGGTCGTGTGCGAGAGCGGAGATACCGATACTGATCACGAGACCAACCCGCGCTCTTTCAGTTCATGTGTCAGTACGATGCTGCTGGCGATGAACTGCCGTCTCAATTGGCACCGGATTCGATCGTTCTTCATCGGATCGCCGTGCTTATAGACCCCGAATGCCGGACAACCGCCGAGGCAGACGAAGCGCGCCCAGCACTTCGAGCAATCGGCGTCGGCGTCCGCGAGCCGCCATTTGCTGCCCCAGTACGTCAAAAACGTCTCGTCGATACCGGTGGTGACGTTACCCATCTTGAACGCGTCGTTACCTTCGGTGCGGTGGCATGTGTAGATGTCTCCCGTCGCCGAAACCGAGATGACATTGACGCCGGCGCCGCATTCCACCCCGCTATTCTCCAAAATGGAACCGCCTGCAACCAGCTCACCCTTTGCATCTTCTGAATAGAGATTGGTCGCGACCGGTTTCTGAACCAGTCTTCCCATGTATTTCGAATACGGATTGAAGTTCCGCCAGTCATAGTTTTCGTCGAGCACATGCCCCGCGAACCATTCGCTCAGGTGATCAATTCCGTTGAGCGTCAACTGCAGGTTCTCGTCAGTGACTTCCCCGATGGTGCCGTCGACGCCCCAGATGAAGTCCATCTTGATGCTGTCGTACCCGAGCGATTCAACCATTGTCCGTGCCTGGTCGACCAGACGGTCACCATGTTCACCAAAGAAAGACGCGCGAACCTGGAAATCGATCCGGCTTTCCTTCAGCAGCTTGCCGTACTTATCATTGACAACGTCGAACGTACCCCCGCCCTTTCGATCAAGCCGGTACGTGTCGTGAATGTCTTTCGTACCGTCCATGCTGAGGCGAACACCGACGCGATATCGCTCGAAGAAATCGATCATTTCCTGATTCAATCCGATACCGTTCGTCGTGATCGAAAACTCGACTTCAACGCCCTCGGCCTCCCCTTTTTTTGCTGCATATTCGATGAAATGCGTGAGGCAATCGCGGTTCATCAACGGCTCACCGCCAAGAATCGCGAAGCCGAGAGAAGAGGAGCCACGATGCTCGAAGGAGAAGTTGATCACATGTTCAGCCATCTCTCTCGTCATCATCAGCGACTCGCCACCGCCATACAAACCTTCATCTGCATAGCAGTATGTACATTTCAGATTGCACGCGTAGGCAATCTGTACAACGACGTCCTGCAGACGAAGACGCTCGGACGTGCGATGGTTCTTTCGATTCGCATCGGAACTGAACAGCTTGCCCCGCTTGATCAGTCCGGCGACGAACGGGGATGCTTCCAGTATCGCGCGGTCCTGGTCACTGTCGGCGAATTGCTCGACGACATCAGCGTCACTGGGCTCAAGACGGTAGCTTTCCGACGATGCCACGTCGAACAGATATTTTCCGGACGGATGTGAAATCAGCAGTGCGTCGAAATCGTCCAGTCTCAGCCGGCGAAAATTGACCAGCGAACTGTTTTCACTGCGCTTGATCACGTTGATGAGTTTTCCCACCATTTTCCTCACATTGAGAGATAGTTGACGATCAGCGGGCGGACGTCGCTAGGCCGAGGCGAGCAGCAGCAAGCGGTGATATCCCGACTGTTCCGGCGAAACAACTTCGACATGACGAAAACCAGCGCGACGAATCAGTTCAATGGCTTGCGTTCTTCGTAGTGCTCGGTACAAGGCGGTGAAGTGCAAGGCCTCCCATCTTGCGTCGACTGCACGGACGATATGGAGATGGAACCGATAAGTTCGCTCATCGAACCAGTCCCAGATTTGATGGACGATCCGGCGCTGCTGATACGCGTCATGAAAGGCGGGGGCGGCAACGTCAGGGCGCCTGTCGAAGTCGGCGTCGTAGTCACGCAATGCCACGACAAGGCGTCCGTCGTCGCGCAACAGTCCTCGCGCGGAAACGAGAAAACCCACCGCGTCGTCGTCAGTCCTGGCATGACACAAGTAGTTGTCGAGAAGCAATGCGACATGGAAAGAGCCCGCGTCACCCGAACCGAGCTGATCAGGCGCGCCCGTGTGGAAACGCAGGTCGACGCCTCGACGCGCGGCTTCGGATCTCGCTCTTTCGATCGAGCGCACTGACGTGTCGAGTGCGAGAACATCGTGCCCCGCACCGGCGAGCGATATCGTATTCGTGCCAATACCGGCGGCACAGTCGACGATGCGGATGGCGCGATCCGACGGAGCGACAAGTCGACCGATCTTTTCGGTTTGCCAGTTCATGAAGCGCTCCCAGTCGCCGTAGAGAAGATGAGCGTGTGGGGCAAGCTGGTCGTAGAATGCGGTTTCCACTGCAAACTCCAGTGAGGCCACGTTACCTGAGATACGGCGCTAGGCTGGGCCAGTACGATTTCGAATCAATGTGAACGCGTCCGCAGCGCGGCTTCCGCCCCGTTCAATGTCTGGGCGGATTCGCGTGACCGGACCAGGGTCAACGATTCGAGCCCCCGGTAGAGCGGCTGGTCGATCCAGCGCGGTGGCTCACACGCCAGGGAAAGTGCAGGCCAACGATGAAGGATGGCGTTCAAAGCAATCTCGAGTTCCATCAAGGTCAGCCCCGCTCCGATGCAGACGTGCGGCCCGGTACCGAACGACAATGGCATGCCGACATCTCGTTCGATTCGGATTTCATCCGGTCCAGCGTATTTTTCGGGATCACGATTGGCCGATCCGATGAGCGGAACGATCAGATCCCCGCGCCTAATCTGCCGACCGCCAAGGACAAAATCGGTCTTCGCACGCCTGCCCGTGTATTGCACCGGGCTATCGAACCTCAGCAACTCACGTATCGCTCGCGGTAGCAGTGCCGGGACCGCCTGAAGTCGATGCCACAGGCCCGGGTTCGAGAGCAACCAGTAGACGGCCGTACCGAGGCTGTGCCGGGTCGTTTCGTAACCGGCGAACAGAAGCATCGCGCATTGGGCGATCAGTTCCGCCTGCCCGCGAATCTGTCCATTTTCTTCAGCCCGCACGAGGCGGCTGATCATGTCGTCGCGCGGGCGTTGCCGGCGCAAACTGATCTGCGCCTCGAAAAATGCGCTCATCTCCACGATGCCTTCGCGCGCTCGCAACACAGTGCCAATGGTTGGTCTTGTTACGCCAAGAAACAATGCCAAGCTAGTCGTCCACGAAAGAAACCTGTCCGGCGCGACATCGTCGAGTCCAAGCAATAGAGCGATCACCCTGGAAGGCAGTCGCCTCGCAAATTGCTCGATGAATTCGAACGGCTCACCTTCCGGAGCCGCATTAATATCGCGGATTAGTTCGTCGACGATCCCCTGCACTCCGGGACGAAACGCTTCGATCAGCCCGGGATGAAAGCCCGCTTGCATGGCCTTGCGAACTCGACCGTGCTCCGGACTGTCCAGGAACAGCAACGCCCGGCCAAACAACCTTTGAAGATCCATGAGCTCGATTCGCGACACACCCTCGCGGTCTGCCGCGCCCATCACCCACCCACCGGTACGTTGGGCGGAAAGGCGTGGATCTTTCAAGGCATTCTTCACGTCGTCGTAGCCGGTTACCACCCAAGCGCCGTCAAAATATTCATCGCGCCACAGCACCCTCGCCTGCTTCCGCCAGCTTGCGTAGTTGGAGTAAGGAGCAACTGTGTCTCGCAACGCGAATTTCCGATTCGGGTCAGTTATCGACATATTGTCGTTGCATCTCCCGTGGGGTGTATTAAGAGGACAGGATTATTTCGCCCCGCAGCGGCCCGGAATGCACACATCACGTCAGTGCCATGTCGTCCGCCCGGCTGCTGGCAGTCGGCGCCTTCCTAATAAGCGATTTCTGTACCAGCGGGCAGCAACCCGCATGAAGGCGGCGTGCTATCGTTCGGCTCATGAAATACCGTGATTCGATGTTCAGATTTGACCGCTGCTGGCTATTTTCAGTCAGAGTGATTGGCCAAATTTGACCGCCGTCGATTTCGACATTTCAATGCGGTTAAATTGCCCGGGAGTGCGCCGAACGCATTGTTGAAAAACAAGGCAAGCGCCTGCCTGAAAAAGACGATCGATTCACGCTCACGACGCAAGTGCAACAGCGTGGAGAATGTCTTCTTCGCATTCGCCCAACAGCATGCCGGTGAACTTCGGTCGTCGATGGTGCAAGTGAATCCTGCTCCGTCGCCCGGTCGGAGTCTCACGGTCGTCATGGCGGGGCGCGCGAGCGTTACGACCCAGCTCGCCGAGGCCAAGGCGGAAGCTCTAACGCCGAAGCTAACGACGTGCGGTGTCAACAAGCGACGGACGATCGGGGTACGGTGCAGCGTGACGCGTTACTCACCGACCCGGTGAGTACACGACTCGCCGCGTTACTCTGCACCACGACAGCTCGCGTCGATCATCTAACCGGCCTTGCATTCGCTGCGGTACTGGAAGGCGTGGCTTGCCTGTTTTGGATCGTCGCGCTTCGGTTACCGTTACCGAATCCGTTACCCGGCGTGACTGCCGTCAAGCCGCCAGTGCAGTCGGCAGTCACGGGAACGACCGACATAATTCCGTCGACAGTCACGCCGGTCTTGGACGCAACTGATGAGCCGGGTAGTCATGCCCGTCACGGCGAATCACGCTGATGAGACCGTCAGTCGCAAAGACGCGACGCCGGTTGCGATCGCACGATCATCGGTCACGCGCCACGCTGACCCGATCCCGTCGTTACCGGTAAGGCGCTACGTGCGCGAATACTAGACGGCAAACCTATCCTACGAGGTGTGCGATTTGCACATCTCGTAGCCGGTTCGGCTACGCGGTCGAAATGTGGTTGTTCGTGGAAAGCGGCATCTTCGAGGCCTGGCAGACGGCTTGCTCGTCGTGCGGCGCCGGCATGATACAGACCCGCCGACAGCGTCTCTTCGCGAAGCTAAGAGGCCAGTTCAAAAACCTTGCTCAGCTCGCCTGAAGACGTTCCAGCAGACGAGCGAGCAGCCAAGTTTCAAGAATGCTTCGTGAATGTCGGCACGTCGCTCGAAGCGCGTGCGTAGACGACGGAAATTATGGAGCCAGGAGTGCGTACGCTCGACCACCCAACGATACTTGCCGAGCCCGCTGCCGTGTTCGGTCCGGCGCTTCGCGATCACGGGCCTGATGCCGCGCTCACGCAGCGCACGTCGGTGTCGTGTGGAATCGTAGCCGCGATCGGCGTAGACGACGCCGGGCTTCTGAAGTGGTCGGCCACGGACACCGCGAATCGGCGGAATTGCATCAACGAGCGGCAGCAACTGCGTGACGTCGTTGGCGTTCGCGCCGGTCAGGATCGCGACGACGGGAACGCCGTTGGCGTCTACGAGGATGTGGTGCTTGGAACCGGGTCGCGCACGATCCGTGGGGTTCGGGCCAGTTTTTCGCCCGCCCCAACGGCGCGCACGGACGACGAATCGACCGCAGCGTATGACAGATCGATCTGGCCGGCCGCACGCAACTTGTCGAGCAGCAACTCGTGCAGTTGGTCCCATACACCAGCCTTTTGCCAGTCGTTCAATCGCCGCCAGCAAGTTGCGCCCGAGCCGAAGCCCAGCCGAGTCGGCAAGTGGTTCCAGCGGATTCCCGTTTTGAACACGAACAGGATGCCGTTGAGCGCCGCACGATCGCAAACGCGCGGACGACCAGGATCGCTCTTCGCACGAGGCTTCGCGGGCGGCAGCAATGGTTCGATCAGTATCCACAGTTCGTCGTCAATGATCGGCGCTTCCATCCTTGGGCTTCCGTTGTTCTGGTGCCCAAGGTTAACAGCTCGCCGAGGAAGTAAACAGCCCCCTCACGGGGTTTTTGAACTGACCTCTAACCCTCAATCCCAACCCAGGCATTTTTCGCGTCCCAGTAGATCGTCTGCGTCTTGTGCTGGTCGCATCGAAATGCATCGACGCGCGCCACGGTAAAATTCTCTCGCTTCATTCCGCCCCATCCATGTAGGCAATTTATGCCTAGTTGGGTCAACATCGATCAACATGAAATCTAGCAAGCAATCACAAAACACATTGATTTTTCTACACTTTTCATCGCCCGGACAATGACCTATTCGCTCGCCACCACCTACATCCGGGAACTCGAGATCCGCAAGAGCCGCTTCATCGCGTACGCGATTCCCGTCGACGACCGCGACGCCGCCATGCAGGCACTGCAACGCCTGCGCGACGAACATCCAGCAGCCACGCACGTGTGCTGGGCACTGCTGGCGGGCGGCCAATCGGGGATGTCGGACGACGGCGAGCCATCGGGCACGGCAGGCCGCCCGATTCTCGAAGTGCTGCGCCATCACGATCTCGACGGTGTGCTCGGCGCGGTCGTGCGTTACTACGGCGGCGTGAAGCTCGGTGCGGGCGGGTTGGTGCGCGCGTACACCGATGCGATCGCGTCGGCGCTGCTCGATGCCGAGCGCGTCGAGCGCATCCGCTACACGCGGCTCGCGATCGAGATCGGCTATCCCGAGGAGGCGCGCGTGCGCCGCTGGATCGACCAGGCGGGTTATGAACTGGTGGACAGCGCGTACGGGATGACGGTCAAGCTCGTGATCAAGCTGCCCGAGACCGCCGCCGCGAACGCGCGGACCGAGCTGTTCGACCTGACGCAAGGGCGATCGGGCTTTCCCGATCTGTAACGAGCGGCCGCTATCGTCCTCGCCCCGCCCCCCGCCGCCTGCAAATTCCGCCGAAAAATCAGATACGTCCGATAGAAAAACCGCACGCCGCCACTTAATCTCACCGGGTTCCCGGCGACTCGCGCCGCATACGTTTTATCCGCAGGCCGGCACAGGCAGCACGCAACCGCCGCCGGCCGAGTCGGCACGCCAAGGCCGGGCGTGCGACGTGCGGTTCGTCACGCGTCGCCAATAATCAAAATTCAGCTACGGGATAACGGACGCATGCATCAAGTGCACACACTGCAAGCCCAGCTTGCGGAACTCGATCGGCGCATCAAGGCGGCTCGGCGCCGCGAACGCAATGCGGTGCTGGCGCAGGTACGCGAACTCGTCACGAGCTACGCGCTGACCGCGCGGGAAATCTTCGGGCAGGGTTACAGCGATCGCGCGAAGCTGTTCACCGTCGGTGCGAAGTATCGCGACCCGGCAACCGGCGCGACATGGAGCGGCCGCGGCCGTGCACCCGCATGGATCGTCGGGCGCGACCGCACCGCGTTTTTGATCCGGGAGTAATGCGCGCCGCGTTGCGCGGCGCGTCCCTTCATCACATCGAATCCGCGCCGGCCGCTCAGTAAGTGTCCGGCACGATCATGTTGTCCGGCACAGGTCGACGGATGTAATCCTCGTGATGCTCGCGCGGCGGCAGGTCGATCGGCGCGTGCGGCACCTCGTGATACGGCACTTGCTGCAGCAGGTGGTGAATGCAGTTCAGCCGCGCGCGCTTCTTGTCGACGGCCTGCACGACCCACCACGGCGCTTCCGGAATATGGGTGCGCTGCAGCATCTCTTCCTTCGCGGCGGTGTAGGCTTCCCAGCGGCGGCGGCTCTCGAGATCCATCGGGCTCAGCTTCCACTGCTTGAGCGGATCCTCGATCCGGCTCTGGAAGCGCACTTCCTGCTCGTGATCGGTAATCGAGAACCAGTACTTGACGATCTGGATCCCGCTGCGCACCAGCATCTTCTCGAATTCGGGCACCGAACGGAAAAACTCCTCGTATTCGTCGTCGGTACAGAAGTTCATCACGCGCTCGACGCCCGCGCGGTTGTACCAGCTGCGGTCGAACAGCACGATCTCGCCGCCGGCGGGCAAATGCGCGACATAGCGCTGGAAATACCATTGCGTGCGTTCGCGATTGTTCGGCGCCGGAAGCGCCGCCACGCGGCATACGCGCGGGTTCAGCCGCTGCGTGATGCGCTTGATCGCACCGCCCTTGCCGGCCGCGTCGCGCCCCTCGAAAATGACGACGAGCCGGTGCCCGGTGCTCACGACCCAGTCCTGCAGCTTCACGAGCTCGCCCTGCAGGCGGAACAGTTCGCGGAAATATTGCTTGCGCGCCTCGCGGCGCTCCTGCGAAAACAGCAGGTCGTCGCTGTCGTCGAAGCGGCGATCGTCGAGCTCCATCTCGAGCTCTTCGTCGTAGGCGTCGACCAGATCCTCCTCGAAGCGGCGCTGGCGCGCTTCCATCGATTCCATATCGGTGCGGTCGTCGGTCTCGGTGCGGGTATCGTTGTCGCCCATGGGGCCTCCTTCCATCATTGACGCAGCCAAACTCCAACATTATCCCAGTGTCGCGCGTCAAATTCATGAAAAAAGGGCCGGCGCGCCGGTCAGAAGCGGAACGCGAGCAGCACGCTGGCCAGCACGGGGTTCGCGGAAATATCGAACGTGTTCGACGCGAGCTGTCGGTTCGACTGGTCGATGTCCAGCGTAATCTTCGTCCGTAACGGGATATAGGTCACCATGCCGGTGATCCAGAACTGGCGCGTGATCTGGTAGCTCGCGCCGACGGTGAACACGGGCTCCCACACGCTCTTCACCTTTGCGGACACGTTGGTCTTGCCCGCCAGCAGCAGGTCGCCGCCTGCATCCCAGATGCGCTGGAACAGTGACGGGTCGAGCAGCAGCGACTGCAGGCTGCCGATGTCCGCGCCCGCCGCGAGCAGCCCGCCGAGCGACGCGAGCTTGCGTCGACCTCGTGATTCTCGCGGTCCGGCCCGACCTGCTGCACCTGTCGATCCCGTGGCTGGAAGACGACGCACGGCCGCCGCTCATCGCGGTCACGACCTACGAAAGCCCGACGATCCTCGAACTGATGCTACGCATCGATGCGCAAAGCGGGGGGACGACGCCGGTGCGCTCGTTCGGCCGGTTGAGCGCGATGGCGCTCGCGTGTCACCAGAGCCGCCGGCATGACGAATACCGGCGTCGCATCGCGCAGCTCGAACAGCGCGTGATGTCCGCGTGCACGCTGCAGGAAGCGAAGACGCTGCTGATGCAGCACAACGCGATCAGCGAGGAAGAGGCCTATCAGCAGATCCGCTCGCAGGCGATGGAGCGGCGCATCTCGATCAACCAGCTCGCCGAACAGATCGTGCAGGCGCACGCGTGCTGAAGCGGTAACGCGGGCACGATCACCGCGATTGCCGCCCATCAATCCGGCGGCGGCAACACGACCGTATCCTCCGGCCCGAGCACGCGCCCGTCCTGCGAACGTAGTTCGAGCTTCCTGACCGGCAACCCGCTCTTGCGGTCGACGAGCAGCACGTGTGCCTCGTCGGGTTCGAAGAAGAAATCCTCGCCCCACTGCCGCAGCGCGACGAGCAGCGGAAACAGGCCGCGCCCTTTCTCGGTCAGCACGTATTCGTGATGCGCGCCGCCGTCCGCGGCCGGCACGATGTCCATGATCCCGTGCGCGACCAGGTTGCGCAGGCGCGCAGCCAGGATGTTCTTGGCCAGCCCGAGATTCTTCTGGAATTCACCGAAGCGGCGCAGCCCCTCGAACGCATCGCGGACGATCAGCAGCGACCACCAGTCGCCGATCGCGTCCAGCGGGCGGGCAACGCCACAGGGGGAATCCTCGTGCGTGGTTCGTCTGTTCATCGATGCATGGGGCGATGCCGTTCCCGGAACGCGGGTGGACCGGCGGTCGTTTCCGTTGAAATGAATGGTTGCAATATAAAACTCGTCGAGCGAAAGATCAATCGCGCGACGCCCGACTGTTCGCGATCGGCGAACGGAATGGTCGATTCGGGCCAGATTGACACTTCAACGCCTATTGCCAGCCGATAAATTCCGGCACTGCTCCCTTCCGATGGGTTATCACGCGCCCACGCCTCGGTGATTCGGCGGTTATCCCGGCCATCTTTTAGGTTGCAACTTGAAACCGAATATCCTACGCTTCGACTCGGTTTCAACTTGAAACCAAACTGTCCGACTATCCGAAGGAGCGTTCGATGATCCGGTCCGATGCCACGTTCGACGGCACCTTTCCATTCGCCCCGCATTTCGACGACGCATCCGGCTTCCGGATGCACTACGTCGACGAGGGTCCCGACGACAGCGAAACCATCCTGTGCCTGCATGGCGAGCCCACTTGGGGTTATCTGTTCCGGCATCTGATTGCCGCGCTGCGTCCGATGCACCGCGTCGTCGCCCCCGATCACATGGGCTTCGGCAAAAGCGCCACGCCGCAGGACCGCAGCTACTGGCTGCAGGACCACGTCGACAACCTGGAGCGCTTCGTGCTCGCGCGCGGCCTCGATCGCATCACGCTCGTGATGCACGACTTCGGCGGCCCGGTCGGCATGGGGCTGGCCGCGCGGCATCCGGATCGCATCCGGCGGATCGTGGCCGCGAACGGGCCGACGCCGTTCGGCCAGCCCGATCTGGTCGAGCGACTGAACGCGAACGGTCGCGATGCGCCGTGGTTCCAATGGATCGCGCGCGCGGCGGCGGACGGTACGCTGGAGACGGTGCTCGGTCAGCTCGGCTTCAATATCCTGAGCACGCTGAAGCTGAACGGGTTCGAAAATCACGCGGTTATCAACGACACGTGGATCGCCGCATACGGTGCGCCGTTCGCGCAGCCGGCCGACTGCGCCGGCGCGATCGGATGGGCCCGCGGGTTTGCCGCCGGCGCGCACCGGTTCGAGGCGCCCGATGCGGCGGCACTACGCGCGATACGCGAAAAGCCCGCGCTCGCGATCTGGGGAGACGCCGACCGAACGCTCGGCGCCGAACACTTCCTGCCGCTCTTCACGGCCCTGTTTCCGTCCGCGCCCGTCGAACGGCTGGCGGGCGTCGGGCACTACTGCTTCGAGGATGCGCCCGACGCCATCGCGGCACGCATCGCCGAATTCATCCGGACCACCGGTTGAGTGCGTTCCGCAGCCGGCGACACGACGCCCGGCTGCGGAACACGGCGTGCGCATTCGCCTTCGCAACCGCGCACGCCCCACTTCACGTCAGTGAATGATCCGCGTCACGCCACGCCCGCGCGGGTCAGCCATCGCCTCCGGCGTCTTGCCATCGATCTTGATCACCTGGATGTCACCGCTGAAATCCTGCCCCTTCAGCGTATAGCCACGCGCCTCGATCTGCTTCGCGAGCTCGCCTTCGATCGGGTGGTACGGCTCCCAGAAGATCGTGTTCGGCGGCAGCAACTGGTGATGGAAGCGCATCGCGCCGACGGCCTCCTTCAACGGCATCTTGAAGTCGTAGATGTTGTTGATCACCTGGAAGATCGACGTGAAGATGCGCGAGCCGCCCGGCGTGCCGATCACGAGCGACACCTTGCCGTCCTTGGTCATGATCGTCGGCGACATCGACGACAGCGGGCGCTTCTTCGGTTCGATCGCGTTCGCGTCGCTGCCGACCACGCCGAACATGTTCGCGACGCCCGGCTTCGCGGAGAAGTCGTCCATCTCGTCGTTCAGCACGATGCCGGTGCCGTCGGCGATCACGCCCGAGCCGAAATAGCCGTTGACCGTGTACGTGTTCGACACCGCGTTGCCCCACTTGTCGACCACCGAGAAGTGCGTCGTTTCAGCCTTCTCCGGCATCGTCGTGCCGAGGCCCGGCTGCACGCTCTTCGTATCCGACGGCTCCTTCGGGTTGACTTCACCTGCCCGTTTCGCGATGTACGCGTCGTCGGTCAGCTGCGCGATCGGCACCTTGTAGAAATCCGGATCGCCGAGATACTGCGCACGATCGGCGAACACGCGCTTCTCGATTTCCGCGACGAGGTGGATGTACTGCGGCGAGTTGAGCTTCACGCCCTCGAAGTCCTGCTTGAGGTCGGCCTTCATCTTCAGCAGCTGCACGAGGCCGATGCCGCCCGAACTCGGAGGCGGCGCGGTGATCACGTCATAACCGTTCCACTTCGCCTGCACCGGCTGGCGCCACACCGCCCGGTACTGCGCGAGATCCTCGGTGGTGATCAGCCCGTTGCCGTCGCCGGTCTTCATCGACGCGGCGATCAGCTCGGCCGTCTTGCCCTTGTAGAAACCTTCCGCGCCGTCGTTCGCGACGCGCGTGAGCACGTCGGCAAGATCCGGCTGCTTGAAGTTCACACCGGCCTTCAGCCCGGAGAAATACTTGTCGAAGTTGGTCTTGCCGACGAACTCCTTCGATGCGTCGACGCCGCGCTGCGCGAGCTGCTCGTCGACGACGAAGCCGTCGCGCGCATAGTGGATCGCCGGCGCGAGCACCTGCTTCCACTTCAGCTTGCCGAAGCGCTTCTGCGCTTCCCACATGCCCGCGACCGTGCCCGGCACGCCGACCGCGCGCGGGCCGTACAGGCTCATGCCCTTGACGACGTTGCCGTCCTTGTCGAGATACATGTCCTTCGTCGCGGCGAGCGGCGCGCGCTCGCGATAGTCGATGAAGTACGGCTTGCCGTCCTTGTAGATCGTCATGAAGCCGCCGCCGCCGATGTTGCCGGCTTCCGGATACGTGACGGCGAGCGTGAATGCGATCGCGACGGCCGCGTCGATCGCGTTGCCGCCTTCCTTGAAGATCCGCTCCGCGGCATCCGCGCTGTACTTGTCGGCCACCGCAACGGCCGAACTCGTCAGGACGGCCGGCTGCGGCCCCTTCGCATAGACGGGCGCGTTCGGCAGGAAACCGATGCCGGCCACCGTCGCGAGCACGACAGCGGATGATTTGAAGCGATTCAGCGTAGTCATTGCATGTCCCCCATGTGGATCTCCTTCAGGCAGGAAAAGCACCTGTTCCGCTCATGGCCGCTGGCGCGCCGACGGCCACATCCGGTTTCGTAGTATAGGGGGACAAAAAGGGTCGAACACGGGACGTGCAACGAAAGCGTATTCGTCATGTGCGCAAGGTCATGTCGAGGCTTCCGAACAGGGATGCGGATCGGTCGAAATTGCACGCGGACACGTGATCACGCAACGCACAAAAAACCGAAAGTTGCGAACTGCGCGGAAAACCACGCGGCACGTGCAAAAAAATCTGCAAACGTCCCTCCCGCTGCATTGGCCGATCTGCGAAGATAGCGCCCCGCTTTCGCGGCGCATCATTTTTTCGTGCACGTATCGCTTCACGTTTCTTCGTCTCGCTTCCTATGGCATCACACAATGCGCATCATGCGTCCGGCTTCGCGGCCGGTGTCGCCGCCGCCGTCCTCGTCGCACAAACCGGGGCAACCGGCCCGTGGCATTCGGGTCTGTTCGCCGCATTCGCGGCCGGCGTCGCGGGCGGCACCGCGCCCGACTGGCTCGAAGTCGCATGGTGGAGCCGCAAGCGCCGCCTGTGGATCACGCATCGCACCGTCACGCACTGGGGCATCGGCTGGATCGCGCTGCTGGCGCTCGGTTGGCACGGGCTCATCCATCATCCGCATCCGCTGTGGGCCGCGCCGCTGTTCGGCTTCGCATGCGGCGGCGTGATGCACCTGCTCGCCGACTGGCCGAACCCGCTCGGCGTGCCGTGGATCTGGCGGCGTCACTCGCTGAACCTGTGGAACAGCGGGCATTGCGATCTGATCGTCGTGGCCGCCGCATGGGGCGGCACGCTGTGGCTCGCGCAGTCGCTGTGGTCGCGCGCGCCGCTGCTCGAGCACTGGCTCGGCTGGCTGAATCGCGTTTAGTTGCAATTCGACGCAATTCTGCACGCGATCGGCGTGCCGACGCGCATGCAACTTTCCGTTCGTTGAAAGTGCGGTGACGGCCCCCATCTGAATTCGAATCGTCGCCACCCGTGCCCGGCACGCACGCGCGACGTCTGGCACACTGACGATTCGATTCGCAATCGCGCCCTCCGCGCGCTTGCACCCCATTTCAACGCTCCAATGGACGTCACCGCTACCCGCCCTGCCGCCAGTGCGCTCGACGTGTTCCACCCGGCCGTCGCCGCGTGGTTCCGGCGCACGTTCGCCGCGCCCACCGGCGCCCAGGCGCTCGCGTGGCCGCACATCAAGGCCGGCCGCTCGACGCTCGTGGCGGCACCGACCGGCTCCGGCAAGACGCTCACCGCCTTCCTGTGCGCGCTCGACGATCTGGTGCGCGATGCGCTGGCGCACGACGGCACGCTGCCCGACGCGACGCTCGTCGTGTACGTATCTCCGCTGAAGGCGCTGTCGAACGACATCCACGTGAACCTCGATGCGCCGCTTGCCGGCATCGCCGAATCGCTCGCGCAACTCGGCCTGCCGGTGCCGGCGATCCGCACCGCCGTGCGCACCGGCGACACGACCCAAGCCGAGCGTGCCGCGCTGCGCAAGCGCGCGCCGCACATCCTCGTCACGACGCCCGAATCGCTGTACGTGCTGCTGTCGTCGACGTCGGGGCGGCAGATGCTGTCGAACGTGCGCTCGGTCATCGTCGACGAAATCCATGCGCTCGCATCGTCGAAGCGCGGCAGCCATCTCGCGCTGTCGCTCGAACGTCTCGACGCGCTGGCCGGCCATGCGCTGCCGCGTATCGGGCTGTCGGCGACGCAAAAGCCGATCGACGCGGTCGCGCGCTTCCTGGTCGGCGGCCCGGCTGACGCGCCGCGCGACTGCACGATCGTCGACACCGGCCACACACGCGAGCGCGACCTCGCGCTCGAACTGCCGAACGTGCCGCTCGAACCCGTGATGGCAACCGACGTGTGGGAACAGGTGTACGACCGCATCGCCGGCCTCGCGGCCGCGCATCGCACGACGCTGGTGTTCGTCAACACGCGGCGCACCGCCGAGCGCATGGCGCGCCATCTCGCCGACCGGCTCGGCAAGGAAGCGATCGCCGCGCATCACGGCAGTCTCGCGAAGGAGCACCGCTTCGACGCCGAGCAGCGCCTGAAGCGCGGCGAACTGAAGCTGCTCGTCGCCACCGCGTCGCTCGAACTCGGTATCGATATCGGCGACGTCGATCTCGTCTGCCAGGTCGGCTCGCCGCGCGGGATCGCCCCGTTCCTGCAGCGCGTCGGCCGCTCGGGGCACCATGTCGGCGGCGTGCCGAAGGGCCGGCTGTTCCCGCTGTCGCGCGACGAACTCGTCGAATGCGCGGCGCTGCTCGATTGCGTGCAACGCGGCGAGCTCGACACCCTGCGCATTCCCGAAGCGCCGCTCGACGTGCTCGCGCAGCAGATCGTCGCCGAAGTGGCGTGCACGGAATGGCAGGAAGACGCGCTGTATGCGAGCTTCACGCGCGCGGCGCCGTATGCGCGGCTGACGCGCGAGCGCTTCGACGAAGTGATGAAGATGCTCGCCGAAGGCTTCACGAGCCGGCGCGGCGTGCGCGGCGCGTACCTGCATCGCGACGTGGTCGGCGGCACCGTGCGCGGGCGCCGCAACGCGATGATGACCGCCACCACGTCGGGCGGCACGATCCCCGACATGGCCGACTACGCGGTGCTCCTCGAACCGCAGGGCATCCAGGTCGGCACGGTCAACGAGGATTTCGCGATCGAGAGCCTGGCCGGCGACGTGTTCCAGCTGGGCAACCAGTCGTACCGGATCATTCGCGTGGAAACGGGCCGCGTGCGTGTCGAGGACGCGCAGGGCCAGTCGCCGAGCATTCCGTTCTGGCTCGGCGAGGGGCTCGGGCGCAGCGACGAGTTGTCGGTGGCCGTCGGCCGGCTGCGCGCGCGGCTCGACGGACTGTTCGCCGATGGCGACCGGCAGGCACAGGCCGATGCCGGTGAACGCGCTGACGTCGATACCGGCGGGAAGACCGCGACTGCAGTCAAGGCTGCGCCCCAAGCCAAGGCCAAGATCGGCGCAAAATCGACGCCACGCGTCGAAGCCGAAGCCGAAGCCGAAGCCGAAGCCGAAGCCGAAGCCGAAGCCGAAGCCGAAGCCGAAGCCGTGATCAGTGTGCGAAATAGCATCACCCCGGCGAGCGGCCGCCTCGCGCCGGCATTGCGCTGGCTCGTCGACGATCTGCACCTGTCGCCCGACGCCGCGCACCAGATCGCCGACTATCTCGCGCGCACGCGCGCCGCGCTCGGCGCGTTGCCGACGCAGGACACGCTCGTGATGGAGCGCTTCTTCGACGAATCGGGCGGCACGCAGCTCGTGATCCATTCGCCGTTCGGCAGCCGCATCAACCGCGCGTGGGGGCTCGCGCTGCGCAAGCGCTTCTGCCGCAGTTTCAACTTCGAACTGCAGGCGGCCGCGACCGACGACGCGATCATCCTGTCGCTATCGCTCGCGCACAGCTTCGCGCTCGACGAAGTGTGGCGCTACTTGCGTTCGGCGAGCGCCGAGCACGTGCTGGTGCAGGCCCTGCTCGACGCGCCGATGTTCGGCGTGCGCTGGCGCTGGAACGCGACGACCGCGCTTGCATTGCCGCGCTTCACCGGCGGCAAGCGCACCGCGCCGCAACTGCAGCGGATGAAGAGCGACGATCTGCTCGCGACCGTGTTCCCTGATCAGGTCGCGTGCCTCGAGAACGTCGTCGGCGAGCGCGAGATTCCGCATCACCCGCTCGTCGACCAGACGCTCGACGACTGCCTGCACGACGCGATGGACGCCGAGGGCTGGCTTGCGCTGCTGCGCCGGATCGAAAGCGGCGCGATCGAGCTCGTCGCGCGCGACCTGCCCGCGCCGTCGCCGCTCGCGGCCGAGATCCTGAACGCGAAACCCTACGCGTTCCTCGACGATGCACCGCTCGAGGAACGCCGCACGCAGGCCGTGCAGTCGCGCCGCTGGAGCGATCCCGAATCGGCCGACGATCTCGGCGCGCTCGACGCCAACGCGATCGATGCAGTGCGCGACGAAGCCTGGCCACTCGTGCGCGACGCCGACGAAATGCACGACGCGCTGCTCACGCTCGCGTGCATCGCCGATCGCGAAGCACGCGAACGCGAAGGCTGGCTCGACCGGCTCACGGAACTCGCCGAACGCCGCCGTGCGACGAAACTCGTCGCGCCGGACGGCGCCGCGCTGTGGGTGCCGGTCGAACGACTCGTGTGCCTGCGTGCACTGCATCCCGACGCGCGCGTCGCGCCGGCGCTCAAGGTGCCGGCCGCCTGCGCGCAGCCGTGGGAAGCCGACGCCGCACTCGTCGACGTGATCCGCGCGCGGCTCACCGGCTTCGGGCCGCTTGCGCTCGACGCGATCGCGACACCGCTCGGGCTGCCGCCTGCGTCGATCGCGACGGCACTCGCGGCGCTGGAGCGCGAAGGCTATGTGATGCGCGGCCGGTTCACACCGGGCACGACGGTGGACGAATGGTGCGAACGCCATCTGCTTGCGCGCATTCATCGCTATACGGTGAAGCGCTTGCGCCGCGAGATCGAACCGGTCGAGCGTGCCGATTTCATGCGCTTCCTGTTCCACTGGCAACACCTGACGCCGGACACGCGCGGCACGGGCCGCGATGCACTCGCGGCCGTGGTCGAACAGCTCGAAGGCTACGAGGCCGCGGCGAGCGCATGGGAAGACGCGCTGCTGCCCGCGCGGCTCACCGACTACATGGCCGGCGGGCTCGACGAGCTGTGCCGCTCGGGCAAGCTCGTGTGGACGCGCATCGGCGCGCCGGCGCGCGCAGCCGGCACGCCCGTGAAGACGACGCCGATCGTGCTGCTGCCGCGCCGCCACCTCTCGGCCTGGCAGGCGCTGCGCGATCCCGATGCGCAACCGGCGCTGTCCGCGCGGGCCACGCAGGTACGCGACGCCCTCGCCGCGCACGGCGCGATGTTCTTCGATGCGCTGCTCGACGACCTGCATATGCTGCCCGTCGAACTCGAACAGGCGCTCGGCGAACTCGTGTCGGCCGGCCTCGTGAATGCGGACAGCTACGCGGGCCTGCGTGCGCTGTTGAAGCCCGCCGTCAAGCGCAGCGCGACCTATGCGCCACGCACCCGGCGCGGCGGTGCGCTGATCGGTGGGATGGACGACGCGGGCCGCTGGGCGCTCGTGCAACGTCATGCGCCGCCGGACGACGACGCGCCCGCACCAAAACGCGGCCTCGCCACGACCGACCCCGACGCGCTCGAACACATCGCATGGACGCTGTTGCGCCGTTACGGCGTCGTGTTCTGGCGGCTGCTCGAACGCGAAGCCGACTGGCTGCCGAGCTGGCGCGAACTCGTGCGGGTACTGCAGCGCCTCGAAGCGCGCGGCGAGATTCGCGGCGGACGCTTCGTCGCCGGGCTCGCGGGCGAACAGTTCGCGCTGCCCGAAGCGATTCCGATCCTGCGCGAAATGCGGCGGCAACCAGGCGACGGACAGTACGTGTGCGTGACGGGCGCCGATCCGCTGAATCTTGCCGGCACGCTGCTGCCCGGTGACAAGGTGCCGGCGCTGGCCGGCAATCGCGTGCTGTTCCGCGACGGCGTGCCCGTCGCGTCGCTGGTTTCGGGAACGTTCCACTACGCACCCGAGCTGTCGCCCGCCGCGCGCGAGGATGCCCGCCTGCGGCTCGCACGCCACTGCTGACATCGGCTGACACGCAACACCGCACGGACTACTGATCGCCGGGCCGCGCGGCCGCCGTCGTTCGGGTAGCATCGAACGATTTTCCGCGCGGGCGCCCGCGCTCGAACACGACAAGACTTCCGGAGACTGCTGTCCATGCCCTCGCATGCCGATTCGCCCGCTGCTCATCACGCGGGCTCGCTGACCATTTTCCAGGGCGCCGCGCTCTATATCGGCGCCGTGCTCGGCACAGGCGTGATCGCGCTGCCCGCACTGGCCGCCGAGGTCGCGGGCCCGGCCTCGCTGCTCGCATGGGCCGCGCTGGTCGTGCTGTCCGGACCGCTCGCGGCCACCTTCGCCGCACTCGGCGCGCGCTATCCCGATGCAGGCGGCGTATCGACCTACGCGCGGCGCGCATTCGGGCCGAAAGCTGCGGCTATCGTCGGATGGTGTTTCTACTTCGCGGTACCAGCCGGCGCACCAGCCGCCGCGATGTTCGGTGGCGCTTACGTCGCGGCCGTCACGGGCGGCGGGCAGACGACGGTCATCGTCACCGCTGCGGCGCTGATCGCGACCGTGTCGGCCGCGAATGCTTTCGGCGTCACCGTTTCGGGCCGCATGCAGCTCGTGTTGTCGGCACTGCTCGTCACGCTGCTGCTCGCCGCGGTGCTCGCCTCCGCGCCGCATGCGCGCACCGCGAACCTGCATCCGTTCGCGCCGCACGGCTGGCTCGCGGTCGGCCAGGCTGCCGCGCTGCTCGTGTGGAGTTTCGCCGGCTGGGAAGCGATCACGCATCTCGCGGCCGAATTCCGCCGGCCCGCACACGACATGCCGCGCTCGGCGGGAATCGCGGTCGTGGTGGTCGGGTTCCTGTATCTGTCGGTTGCTGCCGCGAGCGTGACGGTGCTCGGACCGTCCGCGGGTGGATCGGGTGCGCCGCTCGCCGAATTGATCGCGGGCGGCATCGGCGGCCATGCGCAGGTGCTGGCCGCCGCGGCCGCACTGTTGCTCACGCTCGGTACGATGAACGCGTATTTCGCGGGTGCGGCCAAGCTCGGCGCGGCGCTCGGACGCGACGGCGCATTGCCCGCATGGCTCGCGCAAGGCAGCCAGGTCGGCGGCGTGCCGCGCCGCAGCCTCGGCGTGATCGCCCTGCTCGCAGTGGTCGCACTGGCTGCGACGACGCTGTCGGACGTCGGGCCGAAGCCGCTCGTGCTCGTCACCTCCGGGTGCTTCGTGATGGTGTACGGGCTCGGCGCGGCCGCCGCGCTGAAACTGCTGCCGCGCGGCGGCATCGCGCACCGTTGTGCGTGGATTTCGCTGGTCGCGGTGGCCGGACTGTTCCTGACGACCGGCTGGTACATTCTGTGCCCGCTGCTGCTCGCGGGCGGGGCACTGCTCTATCTGCAGGTGGCCGGGCCTCGTCGGTGACCCGGCAGCTACGCGCCGGCCGACACTCGCCTGCTTGCGACGCCGCGCGGGCCGATCATCACCGAACCGCTGGCCGGATTGCCTGCCACTCCGCCGCACGCACCACGCGTAGGGCCGCCGCCTCGGCCGTCCGTCGATTCTTCGCGCCCGTCAGGCGGGCACCAGCTCGAAGCTGAGCCGTTTGCCGAGCGCGGTGGCCGCGCTCGCGAGCGTCGCCAGCGTGAGGCTCGTGTCGGTTTCGTCGAGCAGACGGTTGAGCGCGGCGCGGCTGGTTTTCATCCGCGCGGCCATCGCGGTTTTCGTGATGTGCTGCGCCTTCATTTCCTGCCCGATCTGCCAGGCGATCACGCGCTTGATCGCGGTGGCGGTGGCCGCTTCGAGATTGCCGTCCTCCTCGAGGAAGGTATCGAAATCGCTGCCGATATGCGGATTGTTCGTGGTCGTCATGGGTACTCCAGTGCATGGCGTTGCCGGCGGCCCGACCGTCGTAGACGGTGCGTTCCGGCGCAACCGGGGAATTCAGATGGCGCGCATCAGCGCTTTCAGGCGCGCGACGGTGACATCGAGATCATCCGACGGCGTGGCCCGCGACTGCTTGAAGAAGCCGTGCAGCAGGACCATCGTGTCGCCGACGACCGTAAACAGCACGCGGGCGCTTCGCCCCGGCAACATCACACGGATTTCCCACAGATCCTGCGCCATCTTCCGGACCAGCGGCATGCCGAGCGGCCAGCCGAGTTGAACGGTCTTGATCTCTTCGCCGATCGCCCTTCGCTCCGCTTGCCCGAGCGCCTTCAGCCATTCGCGCACCGGCTCGTTGCCACGGGCCGTCTGGAAGAACCGCACGCCGAGCGTGACCTGGATCTGCTGTCTCGTCATCGTCTTGACACCAATCGTACCAAAATCGGTACGATATGCCAAGCACCACGAGGCCGGCTACTGACCGGATGGCCAGTCCGGCAGCCGGGAACGGGGGGCGGCCCGGCGGCTCAATCGTCGCGACGAGCCGGCTTGCGCGCCGCGCGTGACGTCCCGCGTTCACGCGTCTCGCCGAACCGCGACCGCGCGATGTCGCGCACGGCGTCGATCAGCGTCCGCGCGACCGGCGACGGCTGCGCATCGGTGCGCAGCACCAGCCCGACCGGCTCGTCGGTGCCTGCCGACGGCAGCGGCAGGCGTGCCAGCGCCCCGGCCGACAGGTCATATTCGGCCGCATAGAGCGGCACGAACCAGACCGCGTCGTTCTCGAGCGCCAGCGCACGTGCGACCGATACCGACAACACCTCGATGAACGAATCCAGCGGCGGCACGCCGCAAGCGCCGAGCAGTTGCTCCGCCGACTGGCGGATCAGCGTGCCGAATGGCGGCAGCACGACCGGATAGCGCGCAAGCTCGGCCGCCGGCGCCGCATTCGAGAGCAGCGGATGTCCGGCGCGCACGACGGCGACGAGCGGCTCGTTGTACAACTGCTCGAACGCGAGCCCGATCATCCGCTCCGGCTCCGACAGCCGCCCGATCGCGCACTCGATCGCGCCGGACTTCAGGCGCTCGAGCAGATCGGCGTTCGCGGCCGTCGCGATCCGCACGACGACGCGCGGCCAGCGCTCGGCGAGCGCCTTCATCAGCGCGGGCGCGAGCGATGCCGCGACGGTCGGCAGCATGCCGATTTCCAGCGTCGCCGCGGCGGCACCGCCTTCGCGCGCAAGCAGCCCGACACCTTGCCGCAGCGCCAGCACGCACGCGTTCGCGTGCGGCATGAACAGTTGCGCCTCGCGGGTCGGCTGCGCGCCCTGCCGGCCGCGCTCGAACAGCTTCACGCCGAGGATCGCCTCCAGCTCGGCGATCGTCTTCGAAACCGCCGGCTGCGTGATCGACAGGCTTTCGGCCGCCTTCTGCACGCCGCCCAGCTGGGCGACCGCGAGAAAGCACTGCAGATGCCGGAACTTGACGCGGCCGTCGGCGATACGGTTATTCATAACGGGTGGTTATGCAATTGACGATGAAATGCCATTTTGCATAACTTTCCGGATAACCCCAAGCGCTCGACGATGCGTCACGCGTCGCGCGTCACGCGTTGCGCCGCAGTGCCTGGAAACCGGCCGGCTCCCACATCCGCTTCGCGATCAGCAGGCTGGTGCCGTGTTTCTGCGCGAGCGGTGCGGACGACGATTCCGCGTGCAGCGCGGCTGCCTTGCTGCGCAGCCGGCGCAATTCCAGTTCGAGCTCGGCGGAGGCAGCCTCCGTCAGCATCCCTTGCGAGAACGTCATCGTCTCGCCTTCCCCGTCGAAGCGGCTGTCGAGGAAATCGCCGAGCGCGTGTGCATGGAAATAACGGCGGATCGGCCCGCCGGGCAGCCAGTCGAAATCGCGCGCGACGCGCACGCGAATCCGGTCGCCCGGCAACAGCGCGACGACGTTCATCCGGTCGAGCATCAGCAGGTATTTCACGCACTCGGCCTTCGTCACCTGATAGGCCGACACGATGTCCTGCACGGTCCAGTAGTTGATCGCGCAGACGGCGACGAGCAGCAGCTTGTCGTCGGACACGAGCAGCGCCTCCTGCTGCTCGGTCAGCACGTGCAGCCTCGGCGCCGACGCGGACGCCTCCTGCACGAGCTCGGCCAGCGTATAGCCGAGCAGCTGAGCGATCTCCACGACGCGCTCCAGCGTGAAGCGGCCGCTGGCGAACAGCCGCTTCACGCTGGTCTCGGAAACGTCGAGCGCACGCGCGACGTCGCGGTAAGTCATGCCCTGCGCCTTCAGCTGGCGCTTCAGCATGTCGATGAGTTGGGCGGTTTCGGTCATTTTGGTATCGAAAAATGATGCTCAAGGTCAGATATTAGGCTACCTGCGCACGCAGAAGAACACATTCGGATACTTGTCTGCATAATCCGCTCCGTGCTGTCACTGAACGACGGAGCCGACATGACCACCCGAACCGAAACCGCTGCCTACGAATCGCATCACACCGCCCCGCGCGATGCCCGCGACACCGATCGCACGATGCCGCTCGCCACGGTCCGCACGCTGGCCGCCAGCGCGCACGTCGGGGATCTCGTGTTCATCCGCGTGCCGGCGAATGCGCCGTGCGACGCGGCAGGCGCGACGGGCTCGACGGGTGCGTGGGCCAATCGCTTCGGCATCGTCGTCGACACGTCGGGCGACGAGCCCGTGATCGCCGAATCCGCGTTTGCGTGGACGAAGCTCACGCCGCTGTCGCGCTTCGTCTCCCGGACCGACGGCGGACGCATCGCGCTGGCCCGTCGCGTCGCGGCGCCGACCGCCGATGCGCAGCGCCAGGTGCACGCAACCGCCGAACAACGGATCGACGCACTGCTCGGCAACCGCTTCAACCTGCGGACGCGGCGCGGGTTCTGCGCGAGCTACGTGAGCGACGTGCTCGGTGCCGACCGGGATGCGACGCCGGCCGCACTGCTGCGCAGCGGCACGCTGTCACTCGAATTCGACGGGATCGTGTTCGATCCCGCCCGCCAGTCATAACAGGCGCTCAGGGAGACCGGATAACAACAAGAACGACAACACAAAAAAGCGGCGACGGGCTGGCTGGAGGGCCGTGCACGGGGTCGTCACCGACGACGCGAAGCCCGATCGCTTTTTTCCGCCGGACAGGCATCCTGTCCGGCGGAATTTTCATGGATGCGTCGAACATAACGAACGGTTATGCGATTCGCGAAAAAAGGTCATTTTGCATAACTTTCCGGATTGGCTACAGTCGTGCCATCCACTTCGCGAAATACCTATCAGGAGACGCCCGATGGATTCCCCCACGATCCTCACGCCGCGCGACTGGCCGTCGCATCCGGCCTATGTCCACCCCGAGTACCGTTCGTCCGTGAAGCGCGGCCCGACGCGCCCGCTGATCCCGCTGAAGGAGAAGCTCCGCGACCAGTACGCGCCCGTCTACGGCGCCGAAGATCTCGGTGCGCTCGACCATGACCTGACGAAGAACGCCGTGAAGAACGGCGAGCCGCTCGGCGAACGCATGGTCGTCACGGGTCGCGTGCTCGACGAAGGCGGCAAGCCCGTGCGCAACACGCTCGTCGAGGTGTGGCAGGCGAACGCAGCCGGCCGCTACGTGCACAAGGTCGACCAGCACGACGCGCCGCTCGACCCGAACTTCCTCGGCGCCGGCCGTTGCCTGACCGACGACGAAGGCCGCTACCGCTTCCTGACGATCAAGCCCGGCGCATACCCGTGGGGCAACCATCCGAACGCGTGGCGCCCCAATCACATCCACTTCTCGCTGTTCGGCGATTACTTCGGCTCGCGTCTCGTCACGCAGATGTACTTCCCCGGCGACCCGCTGCTCGCGTACGACCCAATCTTCCAGGGCACACCCGAGGCCGCGCGCGATCGCCTGATCTCGCGCTTCTCGATGGACATCACCGAAGAAGGCTATGCGCTCGGCTACGAATTCGACATCGTGCTGCGCGGCCGCGACGCTACCCCGATGGAGCGCTGAACCATGACGACGCTGAAGCAAACCCCTTCGCAGACGGTCGGCCCGTACTTCGCGTACGGCCTGTGCCCGCAGCAATACGACTACGACCTGAAGAGCCTGTTCACGCCGACGATCGCCGCGGCACACGCCGAAGGCGAGCACGTGCTGCTGGTCGGCCAGGTGTTCGACGGTGACGGCAACGTCGTCGGCGACGCGGTGCTCGAATTCACGCAGGTGGACAGCGCGGGCCGCTACCCCGCGTCGCGCGACGACATCGCGAAATCCGGCTTCACGGGCTTCGCGCGGGTCGGCACCGGCACCGATGCACAGCAGCGCTTCGTCGTCGAGACGGTGAAGCCGGGCCGCATCGCCGCCGGCGAAGCGCCGCACATCAACGTGACCGTGATGATGCGCGGGATCCTCACCCATGCATTCACACGCGTGTACTTCGACGACGAAGCGGCCGCGAATGCAACCGACCCCGTGCTGAACGCCGTGCCGGCCGAACGCCGCGCGACGCTCGTCGCAAAACGCGACGCGCAGCCGGGCCGCCCGGTCGTCTACCGTTTCGACATCCGCATGCAGGGGCCGGACGAAACCGTGTTCTTCGACGTGTGACGCGCGGGCCGGCGCACGCCGGCTTCGCTCGCTACCGCACCGCCGCGTGGCGCGATACCAACAGGCATCGCGCCACGCGGCGTTTTTATCCTCCGTCGCGATCATTAGATGTTGCAATGCAGCATTACATGTCGCGAGTGTCGATGGCCTTGTGACGGGCCTTCAGCCCCGGTATCGAATGTGCGATTGAAACGCATGCTGCGACCGCACACAAGTCGTCAGTCCGGCAGGATATCGTTTGCGCGTTATGCGGCGTATTCTTCGTTATCCGCAACGAGTCAACGAGATTGAATCGCAAAAGGCAACAATTACGCATGTAATGCGCGACACCGCCCGGCAGGCTGTGCGCGCATTTTTTCTGACCGAGTGCCTTGAAACGCGTCTGACCGAAGTTGGCAGGCGCGTATTTTTTTGCGCGGTTGCCGGCGTGCGCCGATTCCTTCCGGTCAGCGCCGAATCTCCAGATACCGGCTCGGTGTATCGCCCAGAATGCGGCGAAATGCCGACGTGAACGCGCTTGCGCTCGCATATCCGAGATCGAGCGCGACCCGCGTCACCGGCTGCCCGTCGCTCAGGCGCGCGATCGCCGCGAGCATGCACACCTGCTGGCGCCATACGGCAAAACTCACGCCCGTCTGCGCACGGAACTGCCGCGTGAACGTGCGGCGGCTCAAGCCCGCGTCCGCGGCCACCTGGTCGAGATCGGCCGCGATCGACGGCGATGCGAGCAGGTGCCGGCACACCTTCGCCAGCCGTGCGTCGGCCGGTAGCGGCGCATGCAGCGACAGGCGCGGCATCGTCGCGATTTCCGCGACCAGCAGCGCCATCAGCTTGCCCGCGCGCCCGTCGACGTCATACAGGGCCGGCAGGTCGATCGCATCGTCGATCAGTTGCCGCAGCAGCGCCGATACGCCATACACACCGCACTGCTCGGGCAGCCCCGCCTCCTGCGCCGCGTCGCCGGACACGAACGTGTTGAGCATCGTGACCGGCCCGGTCATCGTCATTTCGTGCCGCACGCCGGCCGGCACCCAGCACGCGCGCTGCGGCGGCACCAGCCAGCGCCCGTGCGGCGTCGACACGCTGATCGTGCCGCGCGACGCGAACGCGAATTGCCCGCGCCCGTGCGCGTGTTCCGGAAACGTCGTGCCCGCCGCATAGTCGTTCGCGGTCACGACCACGCTTCGCGGAATGTTTTCGTAGGGATCTAGCAGCGTATTTCTCACGGCCCGAATTCCATCATCAATGACCCGATATCGAAGGCGGGTCTCCTTCGCGCGATCTACGATCCGCTCCACCCTTGCTCGACCTGACGGCCGCAAGACCCGTCGGCCTGATCGGCCGGATTACCACTGCATCGGAGCGGACATGCCGAATACGTTTCATCGCGTGGGGGACGGCCCCCACCCTGTTCTTGTACTGCCCGGCTGGTTCGGCGACGCCCACGCGTTCGAACCCGTCGAAGCGTGGCTGTCGCGTGAACACTTCAGCTATGTATTCATGGACTGCCGAGGTTACAGCCGCATGCGCGACGCAGCGGGCCACTACACGATCGACGAGATCGCCGCCGACGCGCTCGCGCTGGCCGACGCGCTCGATTTCGCGACCTTCAGCGTCGTCGGCCATTCGATGGGTGCGATGGCGGCCGAGAAAGTCGCCGTCATGGCGCCCGAACGCGTGCGCGCGCTGGTACCGGTCACGCCCGTGCCTTGCGGCGGCCTGCCGTTCGACGCGGAGAAGCGTGCGCTATTCGAGCGCGCCGCCGACCACGTCGCCGATCGCCGGACCATCATCGATCGCAGCACCGGCGGCCGGCTGCCCGCCGCCTGGGTCGAGTGGAAAGCGGCGTATTCGGCAGCCCGTTCTTCGTCGCCTGCGTTCGGCGCGTACTTCCGCGCGTGGGCCGATACGGATTTCGGCGACGAGATCGCCGGCATCCATCCGGTGAAAGTGCTGATCGGCGAGCACGATCCGGCGTTCGACGCGGCACTGATGGCCCGCACCTACCTGCGGCGTTATCCGCTCGCCACCGTCGACGTGCTGCGCAATGCGGGCCACTACCCGATGAACGAGACGCCGCTCGCGCTGGTCGCGGCGATGGAAGCGTTCCTGCTCGCCGTGACGGCGAACCCGGTCGGCAACCCCTGACGACGCGCGACGTGCAAGCGGCATGGCGGTCACGCGCATCACCGCAGCATGAACGACATCGCCGACAAGCTGTTCAGCGTGCGCACCACATGCTCGACCGAGGGCCCGTCGAAGCGCAGTGTCACCGCATCGACGCGCTCCAGAGACGGCAGCACGCAGAACAGGTCGGCCAGCGCCGCCGTCTGCACGCGCAGCGTGCACGCGGCCGGCGCGGGCCGATGGGCGCCGGCGCGCACGCCGGCCGACAGAGCGTGCGCAACCGCTTCGCGCGCAGCCGCTGCGATCCGCGCACATGACGCGGCGGGCGTGAGCGTATCGCCGCTCGATGCGCCGCCGGCCGTCTTGACCGTCTCGAAATGCGCATCCGGAAACAGCGGCTGCGTTTCCTCCGCGAACACGTCATCGCCCGTGGCCAGCGCGACGTGCGCGCCGTATTCGCGTGCCAGCGCGCCGTACAGCCCGGCTTCGCCGAGTTCGACGCCGTTCAGCCATACCTGCGTGAACGCAAAGCTGTTGATCGTGTGCGCGAGTACGCCGCGCGTTTGCGATTTCGCGTGATAGCCGATCATGAACACGAGATCGGGCCGCTGTTCGAGGCCCGTCATCAATCCGAGCGTGCGCGGCTTGCCGAGCACGACCCGCGCACGCGCATCGAGCCCGTCGGGCAGCAGGTTGCGGAAACCGCCGTGCGAATCGTTGACCCACACCGCCTGCGCGCCGCCCATGAACGCGCCTTCGATCGCCGCGTTCGCCTCGGCGGTCATCCAGCGGCGCGCACGCTCGTATTCCGGATTGCCGGCGCGCGTCTGCTCGGTGGCGAATACGCCGGCGACACCTTCGATGTCGGTCGAAATCAGGATCTTCATGACTGGGTAAGACGTCCTTCGTGGCCTTCGTTGAACAGGCGATCGAGATCGGGCACCGCATCGCGCAGCGATTGCCGCACGTGGCCGTCGCGCCCGGCCACCGTCACGGCCTGCAACAGCGCGTCGGCGATCGCATGCTCGACGCTTTCGGCCGCGGCCATGAACAGCGGATCGAGCGCCGCATCGGCGACGAGGGCCGGCAGCGCGAGAGTCGATGCGTCGTGCGCGATCGTGTAGGCGGTGGAGAATGCGAGCGCGATGTCGCCGCTGCCGTGCCCGTAGACCGAGCCCGTGCGGGCCAGCCCCGCCCCGGCGCGGCGCGCGAGCCGTGACAGTTGCCGCGCATCGAGCGGCGCGTCGGTAGCCAGCAACAGGATGATCGATCCTTGCTCGGGCGCCGCCGCATGTGCGGCCCCGGCCGCACGCCGTTGCGCGACGATGCGCCCGAGCGGCACGCCGCCGAGCGTCAGCATCGGCAGCCGGCCGAAATTCGCGAGCACGAGCGCGCCGACCGTATAGGGCCGACCGGCCGCGACAGCGACGCGCGATGCCGAACCAATCCCGCCCTTCAGGTCGAAGCTCGCCATCCCGCGCCCGGCACCCACCGCGCCGCGTGCGACGTCACGCGATGCCGCGCGGCACGCGTCGTCGTAATGCGCGGCCGTGACCGCGAACGCCTGGATGTCGTTCAGATAGCCGTCGTTGCACTCGAACACGAGCGGGTTGACGGTCGACCAGTCGCGGCCGATCTGCGGATTCGCCGCGATCGCCGCGCGAATCTGCGCCTGCGCGACCGCGCCGACGCCGAACGTATTGGTCAGCGCGATCGGCGTCTCGAGCGTGCCGAGTTCGTCGACCTGCACGAGCCCGACACTCTTGCCGAAGCCGTTGATCACCGCCGCCCCCGCCGGTACCTTGCTGCGGTACACGTCGCCCGGATGCGGCTTCACGACGGTCACGCCCGTCTGCACGCTGCCGGCATCGAGCGTGCAATGGCCGACCGTCACGCCCGGCACGTCGGCGATCGTGCCGCGCGGCCCGGCCGGCAGCGTCGCCGTCCACATCGGTGCATGGCGCATCAGCGGCGCTCCAGCTTCGGATCGAGCGCGTCGCGCAGCCCGTCGCCGAGCAGGTTGAACGCGAGCACGGTCAGGAAGATCGCCAGGCTCGGGAAGATCGCGATGTGCGGCGCCGTCACCATGTCCGCGCGCGCCTCGTTGAGCATTGCGCCCCACTCCGGCGTCGGCGGCTGCGCGCCGAGCCCGAGGAACGACAGGCTGGCGGCCGTGATGATCGACGTGCCGATCCGCATCGTGAAGTAGACGACGACCGACGACACGGTGCCCGGCAGGATGTGCCGCATGATGATCGTCCAGTCCGACGCGCCGATGCTGCGCGCGGCTTCCACGTATGTCATGTGCTTGAGCATCAGCGTGTTGCCGCGCACGAGCCGCGCGAACGCCGGGATGCTGAAGATCGCGACCGCGCAGATCACGTTGACCATCCCGTTGCCGAGGATCGCGACCACGCCGATCGCGAGCAGGATGCCCGGGAACGCGAACAGCACGTCGGCGATACGCATCGTGATGCGATCCCACCAGCCTTCGTAGTAGCCGGCGAGCAGCCCGAAGAACGTGCCGACCACCGCGCCGAGCGCGACCGAGAAGAAGCCGGCCGCGAGCGAGATGCGCGTACCCGTGATGATCCGGCTGAAGATGTCGCGGCCGAGCGAATCGACGCCGAACCAGTGCACGGCCGACGGCCCCGCGTTCAGCGCGTCGTAGTCGAAATAGTTCTCCGGATCGAACGGCACGATGTGCGGGCCGACGAACGCCAGCACGACGAGCGCCAGCACGAAGCCGCCCGCGACGAGCGCGACGGTCTGCTTGCGGAACTTGCGCCAGAATTCGCGCCACGGCGTGCGGATCGCGGTCGATGCGGCCGGTGCCGCGGGCTGGACTGTCGCGTTCATGCGCGCCTCACTTGAACCGGATGGTCGGGTTGATGACCGCATACAGCACGTCGACGGTCAGGTTGATCAGGATGAACTCGAGCGAAAACAGCAACACGATCGCCTGGATCACCGGGTAGTCGCGCATCGTCACCGCGTCGACGAGCAGGCGGCCGAGCCCCGGCCAGTTGAACACGACCTCGACGACGATCGAGCCGCCGAGCAGGAAGCCGAACTGCAGCCCCATCATCGTGACGACCGGGATCATCGCGTTGCGCAGGCAGTGCTTGAGCACCACCATCGGCTCGTGCACGCCTTTCGCACGCGCGGTGCGCACGAAATCCTCGTTCAGCACCTCGACGAACGACGCGCGGGTGAAGCGCGCCATCACGGCCGCGACCGCGGCGCCGAGCGTCAGCGACGGCAGCACGTAGCTCTTCCACGAACCGTCCGGCACGACCGGCAGCCAGCCGAGCTTCACCGAGAAGACTTCCATCAGCAGCATGCCGAGCGCGAACGCGGGAAACGAGATGCCCGACACCGCGAGCGTCATGCCGAGGCGGTCGGGCCAACGGTTGCGCCACACCGCCGACGCGATGCCGATCGCCATCCCGAAGGCCGTCGCCCACACCATGCTGACGAGCGTCAGCATCAGCGTCGGCATGAAGCGTTCGCCGATCTCGGTCGAGACCAGCCGCTTGCTGCGCGTCGACATGCCGAAATCGCCGTGCGCGATCTTCGTGAAGAAGTTCACGAACTGCGCGGGCAGCGGCCGGTCGAGCCCGAGATCGGAACGCACGAGCGCGATCGTCGCATCGTCGGCTTCGGGGCCGGCCGCGAGCCGCGCCGGGTCGCCCGGCAGCAGGTGGACGAACAGGAACACCAGCACCGCGACGATCGCGAGCGTGGGCAGCAGGCCGAACAGGCGTTTGACGAGAAAATTCAGCATGGGGCACCGATCGAATCAGCGTGCCGGCGGCTTGCGCCGCCGGCACCGCATGGCGGACGAACCGCCGTCATCACCACTGTCATTTCAGCGAGATTTCGTCGAAGTTGAACGAACCGTCCGGCATCACGTATGCACCCTGCAGCCGCTTGCTGCGCGCATACACGATCTTCTCCTGCACGAGGAAGATCCACGGTGCATCGGTCCAGATCTGCTTCTGCGCATCGGCGTAGAGGTCGGTCTTCTTCGCGCGATCGACCGTCTCGAGCGCCTTCGTCAGATCGCCGTCGACCGTGTCGTTCTTGTAGTACGCGGTGTTGACGAGCTTCGGCGGCGCCGACGCACCGGCGAGCAGCGGCGTGATCGCCCAGTTCGCTTCGCCGGTCGACGACGACCAGCCGATGTAGTACATCCGCACCGGCGCCTTCGCCGGATCCGGCGCGCTCTCGACCTTCGCGACGCGCTCGCCGGCCTCCAGCGCCTGCACCTGCACCTTCACGCCGACCTGCGCGAGCTGCTGCTGCACGAACTGGATCGCCTTCTGCGACGTCGAGTTGTTATACGCGGACCACAGCGTCGTCTCGAAGCCGTTCGGATAGCCGGCCTCCTTCAGCAGCGCGCGCGCCTTCGCCGGGTCGTACGGCCACGGGCCCAGCTTCGTCGCGTATTCGACACCCTGCGGCACCACGCCGGTGGACGGCGTCGCGAAGCCGGAGAACGCGACCTTCGCGAGCGCTTCCTTGTTCACCGCGTAGTTCAGCGCCTGTCGCACCTTCGGGTTGTCGAACGGCTTCTGCAGCATGTTCAGCGACACGTAGCGCTGCACGATCGACGGCCGCTCCACGATGTCGACCTTCGGGTTGCCCTTCAGGTCGACCGCCTGCTCGAACGGGATGCGGAACGCGAAATCGGCTTCGCCGGTCTTGATCAGCGCTGCACGCGTGTTGTTGTCGACCACCGGCTTCCAGTCGATCGCGTCGATCTTCGGATAGCCCTTCTTCCAGTAGCCGGCGAACTTCTTCACCTTCAGGTCGTCGGTCTGCTTCCATTCGACGAACTCGAACGGGCCGGTGCCGACCGGATGCAGCGCGATGTCGCGGCCCCACTTCTTCAGCGCGGCCGGCGAGATCATCACGGCCGACGGGTGCGCGAGCGTGTTGATCAGCGCGGAGAACGGCTCGCGCAGCGTGATCTTCACCGTGTACGGATCGACCACTTCGGTCTTCTCGATCACGCGGAACATGTTGTAGCGCTTCAGGTGGTTCGCGGGATCGGTCACGCGGTCGAAGTTCGCCTTCACGGCCGCTGCGTTGAAATCGGTGCCGTCATGGAACTTCACGCCCTGGCGCAGCTTGATCGTGTACGTCTTCGCATCGGGGCTCGCGTCGTAGCTGGTCGCCAGCACGTTGACGAGCTTCATGTCCTTGTCGAAGCCGAACAGCCCCTGGTAGAACGACTTGACGACGGCCTGCGACACCGTGTCGTTCGCGTCGTACGGGTCCATCGTCGTGAACGTCGAATCCACCGCCATCACCGCGGTCTGCTGCGCGAACGCGGGCACCGCGGCCGACAGCGCGAACGCGCCGGCAAGCGCGACGAAACACGCGCGCGGACGAAACATCGGGAACGGATGCTGCTTGGTCATTTTGCTGGGCTCCTATCGGTGAATCGGTGACGCCTCACGGGCGTTTCGGTTTCGACTTCCTGCACGCTCGCGCATCGCCATGGCGATGCATTGCTTCAGTACGCGCCGCCGACGCGATGCGTCGCGACGTAATGATCGGGGCCGACCGCGACGAGCGGCGCGACGGCGGGCTCGTCGCCGACCGCGCGGATCGGGCTCGGGATTTCGTCCGCCGCCAGCTGGCGCGGCGCATGCCTGCGTGCCGGATCGGCCACCGGTACCGCGCTCATCAGCTTCTTCGTGTACGGGTGCTGCGGCGCCTCGAACACCGCGCGGCGCGGGCCGATCTCGACGATCTGGCCGAGATACATCACCGCGACGCGATGGCTGATGCGCTCGACCACCGCCATGTCGTGCGAGATGAACAGGTACGCGACGCCGAGCTCGCGCTGCAGGTCGAGCATCAGGTTGACGATCTGCGCCTGCACCGACACGTCGAGCGCCGACACCGATTCGTCGGCAATCACGACCTTCGGGTTCAGCGCGAGCGCGCGCGCGATCGCGATCCGCTGGCGCTGGCCGCCCGAGAATTCATGCGGATAGCGGCGCGCGGCCTCGGGCGGCAGGCCGACCTTGTCGAGCAGCCAGTCGACGCGCGCCTGCGCTTCGCGGCCGCTCGCGACGCCGTGCACGAGCAGCGGCTCCATGATCGAGAAGCCGACGGTCAGACGCGGGTTCAGCGACGCGAACGGATCCTGGAAGATGAACTGGATGTTCCGGCGCAGCGCCTGCAGGTCCGGGCCCTTCAGCGCACTGATGTCGCGGCCGTCGAACTCGA
This sequence comes from Burkholderia sp. AU33423, assembly GCF_002223135.1. Taxonomy (NCBI): domain Bacteria; kingdom Pseudomonadati; phylum Pseudomonadota; class Betaproteobacteria; order Burkholderiales; family Burkholderiaceae; genus Burkholderia; species Burkholderia sp. AU33423. Next base: position 1,321,596 of record NZ_NKFH01000007.1, on the reverse strand, counting down.
TCGAGCCGCTCTGCGATTCGACGAGGCGCAGCAGCGAGCGGCCGGTGGTCGACTTGCCGCAGCCCGATTCGCCGACCAGCGCGAGCGTCTCGCCCGCGCGCAGTTCGAAGCTCACCCGTTCCACCGCATGCACGTATTGCGACACGCGGCCGAACACGCCGCTCTTCACCGGGAAGCGCGTCACGAGATCGCGCACGCGCAGGATCGGCGACGCGGACGGATCGACGGGCCGCTGCGCGGCGTCGTTCGCCGCGGGTGCGGGCGACGCCGCCGGTGCTGCCGCGTTTGCGCCGTCAACCTTCAGTAGCGGGAATTTCTCGGGCGCATCGGTGCCCTGCATCGAGCCGAGTTTCGGCACGGCCGCGAGCAACGCGCGCGTGTAGCGATGCTCAGGCGCCGCGAAGATGCGATCCGATTCGCCCTCCTCGACCTTCTCGCCGCGATACATCACGAGCACGCGGTCGGCCACTTCGGCCACCACGCCCATGTCGTGCGTGATGAAGATCACGCCCATGTTCATTTCGTCCTGCAGCCCGCGCACCAGCTGCAGGATCTGCGCCTGGATCGTCACGTCGAGCGCGGTCGTCGGCTCGTCCGCGATCAGCAGCGACGGCCGGCACGACAGCGCCATCGCGATCATCACCCGCTGCCGCATCCCGCCCGACAACTGGTGCGGATAGCGCGCGAACACGCGGCGCGCCTCCGGGATGCGCACGAGTTCGAGCAGCCGCAGGGTTTCCGCGCGCGCTTCCGACAGGCTTTTCGACTGATGCAGCGCGATCGCCTCGCTGATCTGGTCGCCGACGGTGAACACCGGGTTCAGCGACGTCATCGGCTCCTGGAAGATCATCGCGATATCCGCGCCGCGAATGCCGCGCATCGTCGCGCCGCTGGCCTGCGCAAGATCGACAATCGCGCCGCCGCGCCGGCGGAACGCGATCCGGCCGTTCGTGATCGCGCCGCCGCCGTGCTCGACGAGCCGCATCAGCGCGAGCGACGTGACCGACTTGCCCGAGCCCGATTCGCCGACGATCGCGAGCGTCTCGCCGCGGTCGACGTGAAACGACACGTTGCGCACCGCGTCGAACGTCGCGCCTTCGCGGCGGAACGTGACCGACAGGTCGTCGACGGCCACCACGCGCTGCTCGGGCAGCACCAGGCCGGACGGGTTACGGCTCGAAGTCATCGTGGGTCTCCTCCTCGTGCGGTCCGGAATCAGGCCGTGTCGTCGTCGCGATAGATGCCGACCACCGGCGCTTCACCGACGCGCGCATAGCCGCGGTACATCCCTTCGGTGTTGAACGGCATCGCGACGTTGCCCTGCGCATCGACCGCGATGATCCCGCCGCGGCCCGCGAGTCGCGGCAGCTTGTTCATCACGACGTCGTGCGCGGCGTCGGCGAGCGATGCGCCGCGATACGCGATCTGCGCGGCGACGTCATGCGCGGTCGCGAGCCGGATGAACATCTCGCCGGTGCCCGTCGACGACACCGCGCACGTTGCGTCATCCGCGTAGCAGCCCGCGCCGATGATCGGCGAATCGCCGACACGCCCCGGCTGCTTGTTCGTGATGCCGCCCGTCGACGTCGCCGCCGCGATGTGGCCGTGCTGGTCGCATGCGACCGCGCCGACCGTGCCGTGCTTGCGGTCCGGATCGAGCGGTTCGGCCGGCTGCTGCCGCGACGGTGATGCACCGAACGTGAACGTCGCCGCGTCGTGGTCGAGCATGACGCCCGCCGCTGCGCGCGCCTTGACCCACTGCGCGCGACGCGCCTCGGTGTCGAAGTAGCCCGGTTCCGCGAGTTCGAGCCCCTGCGCGGCCGCGAACGCATCGGCGCCCTCACCGGCGAACAGTACGTGCTCGCTGGCTTCCATCACGCGCCGGGCGGCCAGCACCGGATTGCGCACGCGCGTCGCGCAGCAGATCGCGCCGGCGCCGAGCGTCGCGCCATCCATCACCGCCGCGTCGAGTTCGTGCTTGCCTTCGGCCGTATAGACGGCGCCGCGCCCGGCGTTGAACAGCGGACAATCCTCGAGCAATCGCACCGCGACGGTGACGGCGTCGAGCGCGCTGCCGCCATCGGCCAGCACCTGCTGCGCGGCCGCCAGGATGGCGGTCAGTTCGGCACGGTACTGACGTTCGGTGTCGGAATCCATCGCCTCGCGCAGGATCGTGCCTGCGCCGCCGTGAATCGCAACGATCGCGGGTGAAGTCATGTTTTTTTCGGACGGTGAGTAGAAGGGTTGGCGGCCGGTAGCATCGCTTGCGGCTGGACGAGCCACGGCAGCAGGAATTCGGTCATCTCGGCCGCGGATTTCGCGGACCGGTGCGTGCGCAGCGCGACCGCGTCGATCAGCGCCTCGATCATCGCGAGCACGGCCGCTTCCGACGTCGCCGCGAAGCGCCGCTCGGCCTTGACGTACAGGTTCAGCGATGCGATCGGCGCAAGCGGCGATTGCGGGCCGTCGGAGATACCCAGTACGCGTGCACCGCGCGCCGCCGCGCGACGGGCGAGTTCGATCGTGTCCTTCACGTAGCGCGGAAACGCGAGCGCGATCACGAGATCGCGCGAGTCGGCCGTATACAGCCGTCGCGCCGCGTGCGACGGGCCGCCGAGCAACGCGAGCGACTGCACGTTGTCATGGCAGACGGACAGCCCGTGCTCCATCAACCCGGTCAGAAACGCGCTCGATCCCGCACCGAGGATCAGCACGCGCCGCGCGCCGACGATCGCCTCGACTGCGGCCTCGACATCGGCTGCGTCCAGTTGCGCACGCGTGTTCTCGATGTTCGCGACGGCCTGGTCGAATACCGCGTCGATCCACGCGGCACCGCGTACGCCGGGCTCCTGCTCCTGCGCGGAACGCAGCCGCTCGACCGGCCCGAGCGTCGCCTCGAAGCCACGCACGAGCGCCGCGCGCATCGCCGGATAGCCGTCGAAACCGAGCGCCTTCGCGAAGCGGTTCGCGGTCGCGATCGACGCGTTCACGGCCTGCGCGAGTTCGTCGATGCGCATCGTCGCCGCGCGGAACGGATTCGCGAGCACGAATTCGCCCATGCGGCGGTGGATCGGCGTCATCAACGGCATCGCCGACGCGATCCGCTCGGCGATCGCGGGTTCGTCGTAACTGGCGTCGTGCGGAACGAGAGGCGTCATGCGAAGGGTTGTTGCAAGGATGATGAAAATGAATTTACACAACTCCCGTCTCGAAAAGAAATAAATTTTCATCAGGGTTGTCACGCTCCGTCCCGCGCCTTTCGATCACCCGACGCTCGCACAGCCCCGCCGCACGGGCCTTCGGCGCGTGATCGCCGTGCGGCGCGACGCACGCCGCGGGGCTCCGCTCATCGGGAAAACCCCGAGCAAGTTCGTTCGAATGCATTTTCACGTTGACCGGATTCGAATTCGAACATAGGATGTTCGAAAATGATCAGTCGTCAGATAACATGCGGCTCCACCGACGACGAAATGTTCGCTTGAACGCCACGATTCCGATGCAATCCGGGAAAAATAGCGCCCATCAAGATCGGACATCGTACAAATAAAGCGAAAACAGGCCATCCCGAACGGATGGTCGTCATGGGTCGGACCGGCGCCACACGCCGGCCCTGCCCGACAGGAGACAGCAGTGAAGACAGTCAAGGCGTTGCGCTGGTGGATCATCGTGCTCGTATGTCTGGGCACGATCCTCAACTACCTCGCACGGAATTCCCTCGCGGTGCTCGCCCCCGAGCTGAAGCAGGTCTTTTCGATCTCGACGCAGCAGTATTCGTACATCGTCGGCGCGTTCCAGATCGGTTACACGATCATGCAGCCCGTGTGCGGCTTCGTCGTCGACCTGATCGGGCTGCGGCTCGGGTTCGCGCTGTTCGCGATGCTGTGGTCGGTGGTCGGCGTCGCGCACGGCTTCGCGTCGGGCTGGCTGTCGCTCGGCATCTTGCGCGGCTTTCTCGGCCTGTTCGAAGCCGCCGCGATTCCGTCGGGGATGAAGGCGGTTGCCGAATGGTTTCCCGATCGCGAGAAATCCGTCGCGGTCGGCTATTTCAACGCGGGCACGTCGCTCGGCGCCGCGATCGCACCGCCGCTCGTCGTGTTCCTGTCGATGCGGTTCGGCTGGCAGGCCGCGTTCATGGCCACCGGCGCGCTCGGCTTCGTGTGGGCCGCGCTCTGGTACGCGCAGTACCGGTCGCCGGCCGACCATCCGCGCATCACGCCGCAGGAGCGCGCGCTGATCCGCGACGGCCAGGCGACGATGCCGCCCGTGTCGAAGCGTCGTATTCGCGACGTCGTCACCGCGCGGCGCTTCTGGGCCATCGCGCTGCCGCGCTTCTTCGCCGAACCCGCGTGGCAGACCTTCAGCTTCTGGATTCCGCTGTATCTCGCGACCGAGCGCCACATGGAACTCAAGCAGATCGCGATCTTCGCGTGGATGCCGTTTCTCGCGGCCGACCTCGGCGGCATCGCGGGCGGCTACCTGTCGCCGTATCTCGCGAAGCGGTTCGAGCTGCCGCTCGTATGGTCGCGTGTCGCGGGCATCGCGCTCGGCGCGGTGCTGATGCTCGGGCCCGCGATGATCGGGCTCGTCGCGTCGCCGTACACGGCCATCGCGCTGTTCTGCGTCGGCGGCTTCGCGCACCAGATGATCTCCGCGCTCGTCAACACGCTGTCGGCCGACGTGTTCGATCCCGAGGAAGTCGGCACCGCGAGCGGCTTCGCCGGGATGGCCGCGTGGATCGGCGGGCTCGGTTTCTCGCTGCTGGTCGGCGCGCTCGCCGACAAGATCGGCTATGCGCCGCTGTTCGCGTGCCTCGGCCTGTTCGACATCATCGGCGTCACGCTGCTCGCGGTGCTGATCCGCGGGCAGTCGAAGCAGGAACGCCTGCTCGCCCGGCACGCCTGACCTTCGCCCTTACCAGGAATCGCATTCATGACTTCGCTTCTTCATCCGCCCGTGTTCCGCGTCGCCGGCCAGCACGCGAACCGTGTGCTGCTCGCGTCCGAGGCGGGCGCAACCGTCGAGATCTTCGTGCTCGAGGACGACATCGTGCGGGTGCGTGTGCTGCCCGATGCGACGGCACGCAACCCGCGCACGTGGTCGATCGCGCCGGGCCTCGACGACGTGCCGCTCGACGGGCGCGACCGCCTCGATCTCGACGGCTTCGCGCTACCCGCCTATACGCTCGACGAAGACGACGATGCCGTGTGCATCGAGACCGCGCAGATTCGCGTCGCGGTCCGCCGGCAAGGCGGCCATTGCACGTGGTCGATGCGCGGCGCGGACGGCACGTGGCGCGTCGCACTCGCCGACCGTGCGACGCAGGCGTACAACTTCGGCTGGTGGGACGATCGCGCGTATCACTACGTCGCCCGCGAGCGCGGCGACAAGGTGTTCGGCCTCGGCGAACGCGCGGGCGAGCTCGACCGCACCGGCGCGCGCTTCGAGATGCGCAACATCGACGCGATGGGCTACAGCGCGAAGCACACCGACCCGCTGTACAAGCACATTCCGTTCTACATCACGTGGTCGCCCGCTGCCTGCCAGGGGTTCGGGCTGTTCTACGACACGCTGTCGGACTGCGCGTTCGACATGGGCCGCGAGCTCGACAACTATCACGGCCCGTACCGCTATTTCGTCGCCGAGCATGGCGATCTCGACTACTACTTCATCGCGTCGCCCGACACGCCGCTCGCGGCCGCGCGGCGCTTCACGTGGCTCACCGGGCGCCCCGCGCGCACGCCGAAATGGGGGCTCGGCTATTCGGGCTCGACGATGAGCTACACCGATGCGCCGGACGCGCAGCAGCAGATGAACCAGTTCGTCGAGCAATGCGACACGCACGACATCCTGTGCGATTCGTTCCACCTGTCGTCGGGCTATACGTCGATCGGTGCGAAGCGCTACGTGTTCAACTGGAACCGCGACAAGTTTCCGGATGCGAAGGGCTTCGTGAAGCATTACCGCGACCACGGCATCCGCCTGTGCGCGAACATCAAGCCGTGCCTGCTGCGCGACCATCCCGCATTCGAAGACGCCGCCACGCGCGGGCTGCTGATCCGCTCGGCATCCGGCGAGCCGGCATGGGTGCAGTTCTGGGACGAGGTCGGCGCGTATCTCGACTTCACGCAGCCCGACGCGTACCGCTGGTGGCGCGAGCAGGTCACGTCGGCGCTGCTCGAATACGGGATCGAGTCGACCTGGAACGACAACAACGAGTACGAGATCTGGTCGCCCGACGCGATCGCGCACGGCTTCGGCCAGCCGTTTCCCGCGCGCGAGGCGAAGGTGCTGCAGACGATGCTGATGATGCGCGCGTCGCGCGACGCGCAGCGCGCGCATGCGCCGGCGCAGCGGCCGTTCCTCGTCTCGCGCTCCGGCGGCGCCGGCATGCAGCGCTACGTGCAGACCTGGTCCGGCGACAACTATACGTCGTGGGAAACCCTGCGCTACAACCTGAAGATGGGCCTCGGGCTCGCACTGTCGGGCGTGTCGAACATCGGTCACGACATCGGCGGCTTCTCCGGGCCCGCGCCGTCGCCGGAACTGCTGCTGCGCTGGGTGCAGTTCGGCATCTTCATGCCGCGCTTCAGCATCCACTCGTGGAACGACGACGGCACCGTCAACGAACCGTGGATGTATCCGGAGATCACCGCGCAGATCGCGTCGCTGATCAAGCAGCGCTACCGGCTGCTGCCCTACCTCTATCACCTGCTGTGGCTGTCGACGACGCGCTACGAGCCCGTGCTGCGGCCGACCTTCGCCGATTTCCCCGGCGATGCGCGCTGCTACGACGAATGTGACGACATGATGCTCGGCGACGCGCTGCTCGTCGCGCCGGTCGTCGATCCCGGCCTGACGGCGCGCACCGTCTACCTGCCGTCGGGCGCGCGCTGGATGTGCTGCACGAGCGCGCAAGCGTTCGACGGCGGCGCGAGCGTGACGCTGCCCGCGCCGCTCGACTCGCCGGTGATGCTGCTGCGCGAGGGCCGCGTGCTGCCGCTGAACGTCGCGGAACAGCATTTCGGCGCGCGTGCCGACACGCGCGGCTTCCTCGTCGCGCCGCGCATCGAGGACGGCGTCGCCTACGGCGAATGTGTCGAGGACGACGGTGAGACGGAAGCATGGCGCGACGGCGAATACGGGCTGTGGCGCATCGAGACCGGCCGCGAAGCGTCGGGTACGCTCGGCGTATCGGTGCGCTGGGACGGCCGTCCGGCACGCCCGGCCGACCGCGTCGAGATCCTGTTGCCCGCGTCGCTGCAAGGCCCGGTCGCCGTACGCGGCGCGCACGTCGAGCAGGATGCGCAGGATGGCGCATGGCGCCGCCTCGTCGTCGCATTCGACAGCTGAACCGCGTCACCCACGCAAGACGGGCCGTTCACGCGGCCCGCCGCCCGCCACAGAGGAGGCGACCGAGCCTCCCGCCCACCTTGAAAAGATGAAGAGATCTGGAGATCGTCAATGAAAGCACCCGTCAATCGCTATGCAATCCTGATTTTATCGGCCGCGTCGCTCGGCACGACCGCCGCCCACTCGCAGAGCAGCGTGACGCTGTACGGCGTCGTCGACGATTCGCTCGCGTACGTGAACAACCAGCAGGGCCACTCGAACGTCTACATGCGCGACGGCAACCTGTATGCGTCGAAGTTCGGGCTGCGCGGCGACGAGGATCTCGGCGGCGGCACGCATGCGATCTTCGACCTGCAGTCCGGCTTCAACCTGAACAACGGCGCGCAATCCGCTGCCGGCCTGATCTTCAATCGCCAGGCGTTCGTCGGCCTGCGCAACGATCACTACGGCACGATGACGGCCGGCCGCCAGTACACGCCGTACTTCCTGTTCGTCGGCCCGTACGCGTCGAGCAGTTGGCTGACCGGCGCGACGGGCGCGCATCCGGGCGACATCGACGGCCTCGACACGACGATCCGCGTGAACAATTCGGTTACCTATACGTCGCCGACCTTCGCCGGGCTGACCGCGAGCGCGATGTATGCATTCGGCGGCATTGCCGGCGCGACCGGCAAGGGCAACACGTTCAGCGCCGCGCTGCGTTATGCGAACGGGCCGATCGGCATCGCGGCCGGCTACCTGCGCATCAACAGCTCGGGCTCGTCGGCCGGTTTCCTGAATCCGGCGACCGCCGCGTCGGGCAGCTTCGCGGTATCCGTGCTGAACCAGGGCTACCTGACCGCGAAGGCCGTCGAGCAGGTCGCGGCGGCAGGCAACTACACGCTCGGCGACCTGACGATGGGTCTCAACTACTCGAACGTGAAGTACCTGCCCGGCAACGGCTCCGCGTTCACGGATACAGCCGTGTTCAACACCTACGGCGCGCTCGCCGCGTACCGCTTCACGCCGGCGTTCTCGGTGGCCGGCGCGTTCGCGTACACGCTCGCGTCGAAGGCGAACGGCATCAACCGTGCGGCCCGCTACCAGCAGGTTTCGCTGAAGGAGTCGTACAGCCTGTCGAAGCGCACGACGCTCTATGCGCTGCAGGCGTACACGCATTCGAGCGGACAGACGCTCGGTGCGCAAGGTGCCGGCCACGTGATCGACGCGGCACCGATCGTCGGCGATTCGCAGCAGCTCACGCCGTCGACGACGCACGGCCAGTTCGTCGGCATGGCCGGGATCGCCGTCACGTTCTGAACCCGCGCGGCAGCGCCTTCGGCGCGCTGCCCCTGCCCCGGGCGACACGCATTTCGCGCATTCCACGCGTGCTGTCCGGGCGCCCGGCACACGGCCGCCGCGGCATTTTCAGCAGCTCGTCCGCCCTCCGTGCGAACCGCGCGGGTTTTCTCGATCCCCCTGATACCTTACAATTCGTCAGGTTTTCCCTTCTGCATGCCCCCTTCTTGCAGTCCTGACACAGCGGTACACTCGACGCACGCCGTATCAGGGTCCGACGCGCGACACGCGCGCCGGGCGGCGTCGCGCCTCGTTGCGCCCACAACTGGATGCCAGTCATGCCAGATTCCCGTCCCTCGCCCCGCACGACGTTCAAGCCGCAGGTCGTCCTGCCTGCGCTCGCGGTCATCGGCGCACTGCTCGTCGTGTGCGCGCTGCACCCGAGCGAAGCCGGCGCGCTGTTCTCCGCCGGCCAGCAATGGGTCATCGCACGCTTCGACTGGTTCTACGTGCTTGCCGTTACCGGCTTCCTCGTGTTTCTCGTGCTGATCGCCGCCAGCGACTTCGGCAACATCCGGCTCGGCCCCGACGACGCCGAACCCGAATTCAGCTTCGTGTCGTGGACGGCGATGCTGTTCGCGGCCGGCATGGGCATCGGCCTCATGTACTTCGGCGTCGGTGAGCCGATGCAGCATTTCCTGAAGCCGCCGACCGTCGACCCCGGCACGCCCGCCGCCGCGCGCGAGGCGATGCTGATGACGTTCTTCCACTGGGGCTTCCATGCGTGGGCGATCTACGGGCTGATGGGGCTCGTGCTCGCGTATTTCGGGTTCCGCTACAACCTGCCGCTGACGCTGCGCTCGGGGCTGTATCCGGTGCTGCGCGAGCGCATCAACGGCTGGATCGGCCACACGGTCGACGCGTTCGCGCTGGTCGGCACGGTCGCCGGCATCGCGACGACGCTCGGCTACGGCGTGATGCAGATCAGCGCCGGCCTGCACACGGTCGTGGGCTGGGACACCAGCGGCAACGCGTTCCGCATCGGGCTGGTCGTGCTGGTCGTGCTGCTCGCGGGTGCTTCCGCCGCGAGTGGTCTCGACAAGGGCGTGCGGCGGCTGTCCGAGCTGAACCTGCTGCTCGCGTTCCTGTTGCTCGCGTTCGTGGTCGTCGCGGGACCGACGTCGTTCCTGCTGCGCGCGCTCGGCGACAACATCGGCCAGTACCTGTCGCATCTCGTCGACCTGTCGTTCCGCACCTATGCGTACGCGTCGCCGCGCGAGGAAGGCTGGTTCGGCGGCTGGACGATCCTCTACTGGGCGTGGTGGGTGTCGTGGTCGCCGTTCGTCGGCATGTTCATCGCGCGCATCTCGCGCGGCCGCACGATCCGCCAGTTCGTGATCGGCGTACTGCTCGTGCCGACCGCGTTCAACCTCGTATGGATGACGGTGTTCGGCAACAGCGCGATCTGGCTCGATACGCACGGCGCGGCCGGCGCGCTCGCGCAGACGGCCACCAACGTCGACGCGCTGCTGTTCCGCTTCTTCGATTTCCTGCCGCTATCGCAAGGACTGTCGATCGTCGCGATCGTGCTGATCGCGGTGTTCTTCGTCACGTCCGCCGATTCGGGCGCGTTCGTGCTCGACCAGATCGCGACGCGCGGCAACGCGCACTCGCCCGTGTGGCAACGGCTGTTCTGGGCCGCGCTGCTCGGCGTGACGGCCGCGGTGCTGCTCGTCGCCGGCGGGCTCGGCGCGTTGCAGGCGATGACGCTGATCGCCGCGCTGCCGGTCGCGATCATCATGCTCGCGCTCTGCTACGGGCTGTGGCGCGGGCTCGCGGCCGACCGCGTGCACTATTCGCAGGACGTCGCGCCCGCGACGAGCTTCTGGACCGGCCAGCACTGGCGCCACCGCCTGACGCACATCCTGCGGCAGACGACCGAAGCCGAAGCGCGCCAGTTCGTCGCCGAGACGGTCGAGCCCGCGTTGCGCAAGGTCGCCGACGAGCTACGCGCGAGCGGCGTCGATGCGAACGTGCAGCGCGACAGCGACGATGCCGTCCGGCTCACCGTGCCGACCGCCGACCACCGCGATTTCGTGTACGGCGTGCGCGTGACCGTGAAATCCGCGGCCGCGTTCCTGGTGCGCGAGGCAGCCGAGCCGGAAGCGGAACGGGCACACGTGTACGGGATCGTCACGTTCTTCGAGGACGGGCGGCTCGGCTATGACGTCGAATACCTGCGCGGCGACGAAGTGATTGCCGATGTGCTGCGCCAGTACGAACGCTACGTGTCGCTCGCGGCCGACAAGCGTACGCATCTGCTGAGCCGCGCGCCGGGGCATGCGACGGAGGCCGAATGAACGCCGCCCTTGCCACGCCGTGGCGGTTCGCCATCCACGATGGAGCCGCACCATGACCGGACTTCTGCAAAGCCGCGCCTCCGACGTCATCGCGCTCGGCACGCTCGCCGTGCTCTACCTCGGCGGCGCCGGCATCGCGCTGTGGCGAATCCGGGCCGCGGCGCCCCGCGGCAAGGTCTACTGGATCGTCTGCGCGGCGCTGCTCGTCGGCGGCGCCATCGCGATGGGCATCAACCTGTCGCCGATGCCGGACACCGGAGACATGCCGCCCGGGTTTGCACTCGGCGTCGAAGCCGTCCTCCTCGGTCTCGCCTTGGTCGCCGGCGGTTGCGCGTGGTTGATGCTGCGCGCGCGGCGACACTGACGCGCGTGCGTCACGCGGCCCGGTTTCGTCCCGCGCGAACGGCCACGCGCGGGGCAAACCGGCCGGCCCTTCCTTGACCCACCGCTCTACCGCAACGCGTTACGCGGACGGTGCCCGCGCCGTCACGAGCCAGCATGCTGCGTCGAAGCGCACATCGGCACCCTCCACGTAAGGCGCGAACGCCGCACGCATCGTGTCGACCACGCGCCGCCGCGTTGCCTCGTCCACCTCCAGCAACGCCAGCCCGACCGGGCCCAGCCGCGAAATGTAGTCGTCCAGCGCGGAAGCAGGCAGCGCGCACGCCGGATCGACCGGCTCGATCGCGATGTCCGCCCAGCCGCTGTCCGACAGCACCGACGCAATTCGCTGCCGGTCGCCGAACGCGAATTGTCCCGGCGCGCCGGGCCGCCGTGCGGGCAGGTTCGGCAGCAACGGCGCGGCGGCCCGCTCGGCAATCGTCATGAACGGATTGTCGGCCGCGCTGCGCCATGCGATGAACCGCATCTGCGCATTCGGCCGCGCCGCATGCCGCAGATTCGCGAACGCCCTGACCGGATCGTCGAAGAACATCACACCCAGGCGCGACACGATCAGGTCGACGCTCGCGGGCTCGAACGCGTGGGTCTGCACATCCGCGCGCACGAAACTGACGTGAACGCCGCTGCGTTCGGCGCGCGCCTGCGCGGCGTCGATCATCCGAGCCGAGATATCGATGCCCGTGCATTTCACATCTGCCCCTAGCAGGCTGTTGAAAAACGCCTCGTCTTGATCACGAGGTCGCTGCGTAAAAGGATTTCGTATGCGATTGGCTGCTGAGTTGGCGACGGATCGTCGAAGCTGGACCGCTCGCGAGCGGTCCAGTCAACGCGTTGCCGCGCAACGGCCGCGCTTGGGCGGCTCATTGCACGGCTCCTTGCTGCACCACCGTCAGCATTCGCGCCATTCGAGTCAGGTTGCTCGCCAGCATCGTCAACTTGAAGTGCTGATCGACCCGCTTGACGCCGCGATACACGGTCTGTCGAATCCTGCCGACAGTCTTGCCCCAGCCGAAGTGCTCTTCGATGCGTTTGCGAATCACTTGGCTGATGCCATAGCCGGCGTGCCGCGAGGTGCGGCCGTCGATCGCGCTGCCGCCTTGATGAGAATCGTTGCGCGCGACATGCGGCGTGACTTTGCGCGCCCGGCAATCGCGCACAAAGTCGCGCATGTCGTAGCCCTTGTCGGCGCCGAGCGTCTTGGCATGACGACCCGGCACGCAATCGAGCAGGCGCAACGCACTGGCCCGTTCGGCGAATCCGTCGGCGTGACTCACCACGGCGCCGACCACCAAGCCCGAACGATTCTCCATCAGGATGTGCCCCTGATAACAAAGGACGGCTCCGCTTTGCCTGCCCTTTCGAAACAGCCGGGCATCCGGGTCTGTGCTCGATTCATGCGTGTCGTTGCTGCGCCGTTTGCCTTTCCAGTCCGTGTCGGCGTTGCGTCCACCGCCGGCCGGCGGATCGTCCGAGCCGTCCTTGGGACGGAAGCTCTTGTGGCTGGCCCACGCCTGAATCAGCGTGCCATCGACCGAGAAGTGCTCTCTGGACAGCAGCCCTTGCTTGTCGGCCAAGCGCATGACTTCGGTAAAGAACGCTTCGACCACTTCGTGTTCGAGCAAGCGATCCCGGTTCTTCGAGAACACCGAGTGGTCCCAGACAGCGTCTTCGATAGCCAGGCCGACGAACCAGCGGAACAGCAGGTTGTAGCGCATCTGCTCCATCAGCATGCGCTCGCTGCGCACCGAGTAAAACACCTGCAGCAGCAACGCACGCAGCAGCTTCTCCGGCGCAATCGAGGCGCGACCGCTGTCCGCATAGATCGTGCCGAACAGCCCGTTGAGCCGCTTCAACGCCTGATTGACCAGCAGCCGAAGCGGCCGCAACGGGTGATCGGCCGGCACGAAGTCTTCCAGCTTCACCGTCATGAACAACGGTTCTTGCATCTCGTCCATTCCACGCATCGGCTCATCTGCTCAAGATCATGAACACGATATCTCTAACGCACCGCCCTTCGAGCCCGTTTACACCGTTCCCAATTTCAACAGCCTGCTAGCCGCCGCGCAATCGCGAGCGTGACCGCGCCCGTGCCGCAGCCGACATCGAGCACGCTGCGCGCGGACGACGTGGCCGCCGCATCCACGAGCAACTTCTCCAGCGGCTCGAACATCCGGTCGATCGGCGCCTGCGTGTCGACCCAGGCACGCCCCGACGGGCCGTTCCAGAGCGCGGATTGTTCGTCATTGGGCTGGCTGGTTTCCATCGTCGAATCCCCCTTCTGGTTCTTTGATCGTGCCTCGCACTTTGCTGCTTCAAGCCGGCTTGAAGTCAAGGCCCTCCGGCCGCGACCTGCCATCGCGATGTCGATGCCCGGCCCGTATGCAAGCGCCCCCGTCTTTTCATATTTCTTACATTCGCGCTGCGTATCGTTGACGACTTTCCTACGGTGCCTCCCATGCGACGACTCCTCACGCGCGCGCTGCTCGTGCGCTGCGCTCCCCTTGCTGCCCTCGCCGCGCTCTCCGCGTGCTCGAACCACATCGATTCGCCGGCCGATCCGGCGAGTGCGTCGGTCAACGTCCAGGCCGCATGGGTCGAGATCGGCGAGTCGAACCAGGCGATCGCGCGCGTCATCACGAACTACACGCCCGCGTCGGCCGGCGATCCGCTGTGCCCGCAACTGACCGTCGACGGCAAGCTGTCTCGCATGTCCGTGCGCGCGGGCGCCGCGACCCTCGCCCAGCGGCCGACCGCCAGCGATCCGTCCGATTCGAAGCCGTCGAGCTTCCCGGTGTCCGTCTGCGAGATGACGCTGCCGGCCGGCGCGCAGGCGGCAAGCGTCGCGGGCCGCACGCTGCCGCTGCCGAAGGCGCAGCCGCAACGCATCGCGATCATCGCCGACACCGGCTGCCGCATGAAGAAAGCCGACAACGCGTGGCAGGCGTGCAACGACGCATCGGTGTGGCCGTTCGACACGATCGCGGCCAGCGTCGCGAAGCTGTCGCCCGACCTCGTGATGCACATCGGCGACTACCACTATCGCGAGAACGCGTGCCCGCCGGACATCGCCGGCTGCAAGGACAGCCCGTGGGGCTATGGCTGGGATACGTGGCAGGCCGACCTGTTCCGTCCGGCCGCCCCGCTGCTCGCGAAGGCGCCATGGGTCGTCGTGCGCGGCAATCACGAGGAATGCGCGCGGGCGGGCCAGGGCTGGTTCCGCTTCCTCGATCCGCGCCCGTATTCGGCCGCGCGCTCGTGCGACGATCCGGCCAACGACAACAACGCGAACTATTCGGAACCCTATGCGGTGGCGCTCGGCGGCGGCTCGCAGGTGATCGTGTTCGACACTGCGAAGGTCGGCCGCACGCCGCTCAAGACGACCGACGCGCAATTCGGCATCTACCAGAAGCAGTTCCAGACGGTCGCCGCGCTCGCGTCGAAGGCCGGCATGACGACGACGATCTTCACGAACCACCATCCGATCCTCGCGTTCGCGCCGATCGCCGGCAGCACGCCCGCGCCGGGCAACCTCGCGCTGCAGTCGGTGATGTCGAGCCTCAACGCGCAGGCGTACTACCCGCCCGGCGTGCACGTCGCGCTGCATGGCCACGTGCACGACTTCCAGGCGATCAACTTCTCGTCCGGGCATCCGGCGACGATCGTGTCCGGCAACGGCGGCGACAATCTCGACGTCGCGCTGCCCGACCCGTTCCCGGCCGGCCTGACGCCCGCACCGGGCGCCGTGATCGAACGGCTGTCGCACAACAACAGCTTCGGTTTCCTGATCATGGAACGTCGCGCCGCCCCGGCGACCGGCTGGGTGTTCCACGCATACTCGGCAGCCGGCAAGCTGCTCGCGTCGTGCAACCAGTCGGGCACGACGCTCGCCTGCGACAAGACGGGATTCATTGCGCCGTGAGTGAAGTGGTTCGATGTGACGGCGGCCATGCGGGCGGCCTGCAAACGCTGCGTACGCTGGCCACGACGGCCGTATTCGCGGGTCTGGCGCTCGCGGCCCACGCCGCACCGGCCGAAACGGTCCTGCTCCCCGGCGCGCCGCCTTCGCGAGTCGTCGACACGATCGGCAACGGCACGCCGCAGGTGACGGGCAAGATCGATGCGGCGACCGCGCGCTTCGCGCCCGACCCGACGCTCGTCGCGCTCGGCCGCCGGATCTTCTTCGATCCGCGGCTGTCCGAGCCGCGCGGCATGTCGTGCGCGGGCTGCCACGATCCGGGCCGCGCGTTCGCGCCGACGCTGTCGGCCGCCTCGCTCGCGGGGCCCGGCGTGCCGGAAGGCAGCCGGCCCGGGCGTTTCAGCCAGCGCAACGCACCGTCGCTGCTCTATGTGCGTTACGTGCCGCGCCGCCACTTCTACCAGGATGACGACGCACCCGCGCCGTCGCCGTTCGGCGGCCTGTTCAGCGACGGCCGCGCGGATACGCTCGCCGAGCAGATCCGCGGGCCGCTGTTCGATCCGAACGAGATGAACAACCGGTCGCCGGCCGCACTGCTGCGCAAGGTCGACGCGACCGAACTCGCGCCCGATCTCGCCGCACGCTTCGGCACACCGGTGCGGCGCGATCCCGAGCAACTGGTGCGTGCGCTGGGCGTGGCCGTCGAGGCCTATCTGCAGAGCGACGAGATGGCGCCGTTCACGTCGCGCTTCGATGTGTTCCTGCGCACGCGCAAACCGCTCGCGCCGGCCGAGATGCGCGGCCTCGCGCTGTTCCGGAATCCCGACAAGGGCAACTGCATGAGCTGCCATACGCTGTCGGAGACGTCGAGCCGCCCGGAGCGTTCGCTCTTCACCGATTTCGGCTACGACGCGATCGCGGTGCCGCGCAACCGCGCGCTGCCGGCGAACCGCGATCCGCGCCATTTCGACAACGGGCTGTGCGACACCGCACGGCGGCTGCGCTGGCCCGAGCCGACGCAATGGTGCGGCTACCTGCGCACACCGGGGCTGCGCAACGTCGCGATCAAACAGACGTTCATGCACAACGGCGTGTTCTCGACGCTGCGCGACGCGGTGGCGTTCTACAACACGCGCTCAACCGACCCGGGCTTCTGGTATCACGGGGCCAGAACGTTCGACGACGTGCCGGCCGCCTACCGCGGCAACATCAACGTCAACTCGACGCCGATGAACCGCCGGCCCGGCACGCCGCCCGCGCTGAGCGACGCGGAAATCGACGACATCGTCGCGTTCCTCGGCACGCTGACCGACGCGCGCTATACGAAGGTAGCTGCCCCTGTTGCATCCGCTGCCCCTGCTGGCCGGATCACGCGAACCGCCGTGCCGGCTCGCTGACCTGGCCGAACGGCCAGCCTGGACACACCCGCTTGCGGTCGCCGCAAACACTGGTTATATTTACAGTACTGTATTTATGAACAGTGAGGTGCGCGATGGAACATCTGGTCCGTATCGTCAACGAAGCCGATCGCCAAGTACTGGCGTGGCTCCGCGCTCAGGTCGGTGATGCCCGCGTCGAGCGCGCGGCTCGCCAGCTCGGGCATACGCGCAAGCCCTTCCCGTCCGCCGTATGCCGGTATCTGGGCATGAGCGCACCGGCCACGCTGCGCCAGGCCGACCGGCCGCGCGCCGCACGCGATTTCTCGGTCGGCGATCGTTACCTGTCATTGATCCGCCAGCACCTCGCCACGCACTCGGCCAGCCGATGAAATGGCGGCGGCTGGCCGTGTCGGTGGCCCGCAAAGCCGGGCGCCTTGCGAATTCGCAAGCCCGGCCGGTCGCCACCGCGCTTACGTGGCCGCCATGGCTTCCCGTACGAGGCGGCCGAGCGTTTCGAACGCCGCTTCGTGCGCCGCATCGAACACGCGCGTGCAAGCGAGCCGGATATAGCCGTCGAAGCGGTCGGAATTCGAGAAGATCGAACCGGGCGCGATCCTGACCCCATGTGCCAGCGCGGCGTCGAACAGCGCCTCGGAGCGCACGCCGTCCGGCAGCGCGATCCACAGCAGCATCCCACCCGGCGGCTGGTTCATCCGGGTTCCGGCCGGGAAATGTCGCGCAATCGCATCGATCGTCACGTCGCGCTGCACGCGCAACTGTTCGCGAAACCGGTGCAGATGACGATCGAACGCTCCCGAGCCGACGAATTCGGCGGCAACGGCCTGCAGCAACGCGGCGTTGTGCCGGCTGTGCGCGAACTTCAGCATCTTCACGCGTGCGTGCCAGCGCCCCGCGCTTATCCAGCCCAGCCGCATCCCGGGGGCCAGCACCTTGTTGAACGACGGGCAGTAGATCACCGTGCCGTCGCGGTCCCATGCCTTCACCGGCTTGACCGGCTGCGGCGCCTCGACGAGCTCACGATAAGGCTCGTCCTCGATCACGGCCACGCCATGGCGCGAGCAGAGCGAGACAAGCGCCGCCTTGCGTTCGTCGGGCATCACGCAGCCGAGCGGGTTCTGCAGGTTCGGCACGACGACCACGGCCCGAATGTCCGGGTACGCGGTCAGCGCCACTTCGAGCGCCTCGATCGACAGGCCGGTCGTCGGGCTGGCCGGGATTTCGAGCGCGCGCAGGCCGAGACTTTCGAGCAACTGGATCAAGCCGAAGAAGGCCGGCGATTCGATCGCGATCGTGTCGCCGGGGCGCGCGACCGCGCGCAACGCGAGATTCACGGCATCGACGCCGCCGCTCGTCGACATCACGTCGTCCGGCGTCACCGTCACGCCATACGACAGCGCGCGCTTGGCCATCGTCTGCCGGAATTCGGGCGAACCGCCGACGGGCCCCGCGTCGGTCAGCAAGGTGAGCTTGCGCCGCAACAGCCGGATCGCGAGCGCCTGCAGGCGCTCGGCCGGATACAGCGTGGCCAGCGCGGACGCGCCGCCAAGGTTCAGCGCATCGGGCGCCGTGTTCGCACGGTCGATCACGCGCGACACGCGTTCGTGCAGGCCCGCGAACGGCGGCTCGACGCTCAGCGGCGGCCCGTCGCTTTCCGGCAGCGTTTCGAGCGCGGCCGACGCGCGGCGCCGCACGAAGTAGCCGGAGCGCGGCTTCGCCTCGCACCAGCCGGTATCCTCGAGCCGCCGGAACGCCTGGATCGCGGTCGACAGGCTCACGCCATGCTGTGCCATGAACGCGCGCACCGACGGCATCCGGTCGCCGGGCGACAGCGTGCCGGCCGCGATGATGCGGCGGTAGTGCTCGGCGAGCCGTTCGTAAAGCGGCTCGCCGTCCATGGGCAACGGCGGGCGGGATGAATCGGTGAAAGGCGTCATGCCGCCGATCGTGCCCGCGCGGCCGATCACACGCCAGATACAGATTCCGGGGAAACCCACCGATACAGCGACGCAAAATCGTCGCCTGCACCGCAACAGATTCCCGGCCCCTGAATCTGTCGTGCCGATGCCCGTTTCCCTAACCTGATTGCACGCTGTCGCCTCGCCGTCGCGAGGCCGCGCAACCGGGAAAGGGAATCGCCATGCAGACGCATCACATCCGGCTCGACGCCGGACAAAGCCACTTTGCGTGGTTCGACAAGGGCAGCCAGGTGATCGTGCTGGACGGCGCGCTGGCGGTCACGCTGCGCCACGGCGGGCTCGACTGGCTGCCCGACGCGCCGCAGCACATTCGCCGCCTGCTCGACGAAGGCGAATGCCTGACGCTCGAGACGGCCGGCCACGTGGCGCTGTCGGCCGGCGGCACGGGCGCGGTCAGTACGACGATCGTGGAACCGAACGAACAATCCGGCTTACTCGCGGCATGGCGCGCGATCCTGCGCCGGCTGTCCGGACGGATACGCGGTGGCCATCAAGTACGCGAGCATTCCTGAAATGGCGATTTGTCGCGTCACAAAGGCGCGTCAGGCTGCCACCGTATCATTCAGCAAAAGTCTGGCGCGATCCCGTTCGACCGCGCTCATACGAATCAACCGACTTTGACCGGTTCAACCGTCGCGCCCTACCTGCTACGCGACGGTCACGACATCACCGTACGCTCCTGCGCCGCTCGATCCACTCGAACACCGCCATCCCTGCCAGCATCGCGACGACGAACACGATCCCCTTCGCCGACCCGAAGCCGATCGACACGATCGCGGGCCCCGGGCAGAACCCGGCGATCCCCCAGCCGATACCGAATACGGCACTTCCGGCAACCAGCCGCACGGTGATCGCCCGCACGGCCGGCAACTGCATCGGCAAGCCGAGCCACGTCCGCGCCCTGCGCTTCGCCCATGCGAACGCGAACACGGCCACGCCCGTCGCGCCGGCCATCACGAACGCGAGCGACGGATCCCAGCGGCCCGCCAGGTCGAGAAAACCCAGCACCTTCTGCGGATTGGCCATGCCCGACACGATGAGGCCGACGCCGAACAGCAGCCCCGCCAGAAACGCGAATCCTGCCTGCATGTCAGCCTCCCAGCGCGTGCCGTCGCACGAAGACGGTCACGAAGCCCGCGACCATGAAGACCACCGTCGCGACCACTGAACGCAACGCACCACGCGACATCCCGCACACGCCGTGGCCGCTCGTGCAGCCGCCCGCATACCGCGTGCCGACGCCGACCAGCAGCCCGGCAGCCACCAAGTCAAACCACCCTGCGTCGACCTGCGGCGTCAGGCTGTTTCCGGCGACATGCATCACGACCGGTGCGGCGATCAGTCCGGCGACGAACGCGGCGCGCCAGTCGCGCTCACCCGCGCGTGCCGTGAACAGACCACCGACGATGCCGCTGATACCGGCAATCCGGCCGTTGAATGCGACGAGCCACGCGGCCGCGAGCCCGATCAGCACGCCGCCGGCCAGCGACAACCACGGCGTGAAATGAAGCGCATCAAGCTGCATCGCGCCGCCCCTTCGCGGCCGGGCCGCAGAACTGTTCGTACAACACGCCCATCACCGCGACCGCGGCCGGGCTGTCGAGCGAATAGTGGATGTTCTTGCCGTCGCGGCGCGTGCGGACCAGCGCGTTGTCCCGCAACACGCCGAGCTGCTGCGACAGCGTCGGCTGGCGGATATCCAGCGCTGTCTCGAGATCGCTGACGCACCGCTCGCCTTGCGACAGTTCGCAGAGCAGCAGCAGCCGGTCGGGATTCGACAGCACCTTGAGCAGCGCGCAGGCCGATTCGGCGGCCGCGCGCATCTGGTCGGGTTCCGGCAACCCGACGGAAAGATCGTCGTTCATCGGTGCGGGAGAACAATTAAAGAATCAATATTATATCAATTAATATAATGATGCTCCCCGCCGCTTGCCGACAGGCGGCCTTGCCCCCGCCTTCGCTCAGGCTTGTTCGCCCGCCATCGCCTTCGCGGCCGGCATGCGCGCCGCATCGGCACGCACCACGCCGAGCGCCAGCACCGCGATCCCCGCGATCACGCACGGCGCCGCGACGACCGCAAACGCAGTCGACAACGGCACGCCCATCGCCAGCATCGCGCCGCCCGCCATCGATCCGACGACCGAGCCGCCACGGCCGATCCCGTTCGCCCAGCTCACGCCGGTGGTGCGGCACTCGGTCGGATAGAACGCGGCCGACAGCGCATTCGCGCCGACCTGCGAACCCGACACGCAGAAGCCGGCCGCGAACACGGCGAGCGCGGCGCCCCACGGCGATGCGGCAAACACGCCGATCGCGGCGACGAATATGCCGGCCGCCGCATAGCTGCAGGCCAGTACGCGATGCGGATCGAAACGGTCCATCAGCCCGCCGAGGACGATCGCGCCGAGCGTGCCGCCGATCTGGAACATCGCGGTCACGCGCGCGGCCGTCTGCAGCGTCGCGCCGGTCGTGCGCAGCAGCGTCGGCAGCCAGCTCGACAGCAGGTAGATCACGAGCAGGCTCATGAAGAACGTCAGCCACAGCAGCAACGTGCCGCGCAGCAGGTCGGCGCTGAACAGGCGGCCGAGCGGCGACCCGCCCGGCTTGCCGGCGGGTGCGATGAACGACGCGTTCAGAAGATGCGGATCCGGCGCGATACGACCGAGCATCGCCGCGATCCGTTCGCGCGCCGCGCCTGTATTGACGAGATAGCGCACCGACTCCGGCAGCCGCCACGCGAGCACCGGCAGCAGCAGCAACGGCGCGGCGCCGCCGACGACGAGCACCGCGCGCCAGCCGTGGTGTTCGATCAACGACGCAGCCGCGAGCCCACCGAGCGCGGAGCCGATCGTGAAGCCGCAGAACATCGTCGTCACCAGCAGCGAACGGCGCCGCGCCGGGCAGTATTCGGACGTCAGCGTGATCGCATTGGGCATCGCGCCGCCGAGCCCGAGCCCGGTCACGAAGCGCCACGCGATCAGCTCGGTCAGGCCGCCCGCGCTCGCCGACGCGGCGCTCGCGATGCCGAAGCACGCCACGCAGGCGAGCAGCAGCCGCTTGCGGCCGAACCGGTCGCCGAACGGCCCGAACACGAGCGCACCGGCCATCAGCCCGGCGAGCCCCGCGCCGAACACCGGTGCGAGCTGCGCGGGCGACAGGCCCCATTCCGCACGGATGACGGGGGCGATGAACCCGATCGAGGCGGTATCGAACCCGTCGATCGCGACGATCAGAAAGCACAGGACGACGATCGCGGCCTGAAACGGCGCCACGCGATGCCGGTCGATCCATTCGCTGACGTCGATGGACAGCGTATCGGCCATGATGGTGTCTCCTCCAAGAAGGCAGTCGCGCGTCGTGTCGTTGAATTGCGCGCCGCCGGAATCGGGCTAACCGCGCCGCGTTACGCGACGGACGTCAGGCAATCCTCTGCGCGCCAGCCGTGCAGCCAGTCGAGCGCATCGTAGAACTGCGCCTGCGTGCGGCCGACCCAGAGCCCGTTGCGCACTTGCCGCTCGACGCCCTTCGCGTGATAGATCCGCCCCATCTCGCGCGCCGAATACAGCACGCGCGCGGTGCGCGGAATCCGCACGCGTTCATACAGCGCGAACGCGGCCTCGAAGTCGCCATCGGTCCGGGCCACGGCCGCGCCGAGCGTCACCGCATCCTCGAGCGCCTGGCACGCGCCCTGCGCGATGTATTGCGTCATCGGATGCGCGGCGTCGCCGAGCACCGTTGCACGGCCTTCGCTCCAGCGTTCGACCGGATCGCGATCGGCGGTCGCCCAGCGCTTCCACGACGTCGGCCGATCGAGCATCTGCTTCGGCAGCGGATGGACGCCGTCGAAGTACGACAGCACTTCTTCCTTGCTGCCCTCGCGCACGCCCCAGGTTTCCTGCTCGCGGCTGTGGAACGTGACGACGAGGTTGTACTGCCGCCCGCCGCGCAGCGGATAGTGGACGAGATGGCAATGCGGGCCCGCCCACACGACCGGCGCATTGATCTGCAGGTCCTGCGGCATGTTGTCGACGTCGACCACCGCGCGATACACGACGTGGCCCGTCACGCGATGCGCGTCGCCGATCAGCGCATGACGGATCGCGGATTTCACGCCGTCGCAGCCGATCACCGCATCGGCACGATAGCGTTCGCCATGCTGGTCGGTCACGGTCACACCTTTGCCGTCCTGCTCGAAGCCGCACACCTGCGTGCTCGTCCGGAATTCGATCAGCGGATGATCCTTGACCGCCTCGTAGATCGACAGGTGAATGTCCGCGCGATGAATCACCGCATACGGATTGCCGAAGCGCTCACGGTATGCGGCGCCCGTATCGATGCGCGCCACCTCGCGCGCATCGACCGCATCCATCAGTTGCAGCCAGTCGGTAAACACCGCCCGGCTGCGCGCAGCCTCGCCGACACCCAGCGCGTCGAGCGCGTTGAATGCGTTCGCCGCGAGCTGGATCCCCGCGCCGATCTCGCCGATCCGATCTGCCTGTTCGAGCAGCTTCACGCGGATGCCCTGGCGCGCGAGCGCGAGCGCCGTCGCGAGCCCGCCGATGCCGCCGCCTATCACCAGCACGCGCCGGCCTTTGTCTTTTGTCTCGCCCATGTGTGTCTCCTGCTTCGTGTTACGCGACGTAATCCGGTTGCCGCTGCGGTTGCGCGGCCTCGAATGCCGGCTCGTGCCGCGCGTGTTCATATACCGCGAGGCTGCGCGGATACGCGCTCAGGTCGCAATCCATCCGCAACGCGTTCGCGACCTGCGGCACGAGGCACACGTCGGCCAGCGTCGGCGTGTCGCCGAAGCACCACGGGCCCTCGTCCGCGCGTGCGAGCAGCCGCTCGACGCCGGCCATCCCTTCCGTGATCCAGTGCCGGTACCACGCGGTCTTCTGCTGCGGCGTGACCTTCAGTTCGCCGTCGAGATAGCGCAGCACGCGCAGGTTGTTGACCGGATGGATGTCGCATGCGATCAGCGTCGCGAGTTCCAGCACGCGGGCACGATGGTGCGGTTCGAGCGGAATCAGTCGAGGCGTCGGCTGGATCTGGTCGAGGTAATCGAGGATTGCGAGCGACTGCCCGAGACGGAAATCCCCATCGACCAACGCCGGCACCGCGGCCGACGGGTTCACGTTCGCGACGTACGCCGCCTCGCGATGCTCGCCGGTGCGGATGTTCACCGGCAGCGTGTCGTACGGCAGCCCTTTCAGCGCGAGCGCGATGCGCACCCGGTAGGACGTCGAACTGTTAAAGAAGCTATGCAGTTGCACGATGTCGCCTTTCGGGGAAGATGCGTCAGACCACGCGCACGGTCAGTTCGCCGAGCCGTTCGACGCCGACCTTCATCACGTCGCCCGCAACCACCGCGCCGACACCTTCGGGCGTGCCCGTGAAGATCACGTCGCCCGGTTCGAGGCGGAAAAACTTCGACAGGTCGGCCACCGTTTCCGCGACCGACCAGATCAGGTGCGACACGTCGCTCTTCTGCTTCGTCGCGCCGTTGACGGTCAGCCACAGGCCGCCCTGCTCGAAGTGACCGACATCGCTCGCCGGATGCACGGGCCCGATCGGCGCCGAGCGGTCGAATGCCTTGCCGATCTCCCACGGCCGGCCCATCTCGCGCATCTTCATCTGCAGGTCGCGGCGCGTCATGTCGAGGCCGACCGCGTAGCCCCACACGTGTTCGAGCGCGCGCTCGAGCGAGATGTCCGAACCGCCCTTGCCGATCACCGCGACGAGTTCGGCTTCGTAGTGATAGTTCTGCGTCTGCGACGGATACGCGAGATCGAGCGTGTCGCCGTACGCGACCGGCACGATCGAGTCGGCCGGCTTGCAGAAGAAGAACGGCGGCTCGCGATCGGGATCGAAGCCCATTTCACGGGCATGGGCCGCGTAGTTGCGACCGACGCAATACACACGGCGTACCGCGAACTGCGCGTCGCTGCCGGCGACGGGGAGCGCCACGGGCGCTTCGGGCGGGAAAACGAAAGTCATGAATGGCTCCAGCGTCAATACGAATGAAGGGGGCGCGCCGCCGCAACGACGCGCGGGAAACGAGAAACGGGAAACGAATCGTCGAAAGCGGCCGGCGTCAGTCGCGCGCTTCGCGCAGCAGGTTCAGCGCGGACAGCACGGGCCGGTCGGAATAGCTGAACAGCACGCTGTCGGACGACGCCGACAGCCGCACGGGCACCCACGACGGCGCGACGAAGATGTCGTGCGGCTCGAATTCGAAGGCGTTGCCGCCGATGTGCGCGGTGCCGCTGCCTTCGACGACGCAGTAGATCGTCGCGTCGGTGCTGCGGTACGTGCGGCCGTCGAAACCGGCAGGCAGGAACTGCATGAAGGTGGCGATCGTCGGCATCGGCCAGCCGCCCGTCGCGGGATTCACGTAGCGCAGCTTCACGCCGTCCCACGCGTCGAGTTCGCCGTTCCGGTACAGCGCGTCGAGCGCTTCGCGGCTGCGGGCATACGGGTAGCTGAATACCGGCGACGTCGGATCGCTCACGCGATGCCGCACCGGCACCATGTTGTGGCCGAAGCGCGCGAAGCTGTCGCCTTCCGGGCGATTCACCGGCTGCACGGCTTCCGGGTAGTTCTCCGCGAAACCCGCGTCGAGGTTCGCGAGCAGCGGGATGTCGAGCCCGTCGAGCCACACGACCGGCTCGCCGCCCGCTTCTTCCGACGGGTTGCCGTGGTCGTGCCATGCCCACGACGGCGTGATGATGAAGTCGCCCGGATGCATCGTCGTGCGCTCGCCGTTCACCGCCGTCCACGCGCCACGCCCTTCGACGATGAAGCGCAGCGCCGACTGCGTATGCCGGTGGCTCGGCGCGATCTCGCCCGGCAGGATCAGTTGCAGCCCCGCGTACAGGGTCGGCGTCATGCTCGACTTGCCGGGCAGCCCGGGGTTCTCCAGCACCAGCACGCGGCGCACGGCTTCTTCCGCGCTGATCACGCTGCCGGCCTGCATCACGAGGTCGCGCACCTGCGCGTACTTCCAGATCGCGGCCTGCGCGGCCGGCTGCGGGGATGTCGGCACGAGGTTGTGCAGCGATTCCCACAGCGGCGCCAGGCGTTGCTCGGCGATCCGTGCGTAGTAAGCGGCGCGCGACGCGTCCGGGTGGGTCGTCATGATGTCTCCTTGGAGTCGGCCGATCGGCGTCGGCGCTATGTCGGGGCGGGAACCGTGCTGCAGTCCGTTAGCGGATTTATATTCGACCCAGGCATACCCGGTAAAATGGTCAAATCATCTGATCCATATGTTTATGGATATACCTACTCGCGACGAGGCATGCGATGGACTGGACCCACCGGCTGCGACTGCGGCATCTGCAGGTACTGTTGAGCCTTGCCGGCACCGGCAATCTGAGCCAGTCGGCGGTCGCGCTCGCGACCACGCAGCCCGCGCTGTCGAAATGGCTGAAGGAACTGGAAGAGGACGTCGGGCTGCCGCTGTTCGAGCGGCATGCACGCGGCCTGCGGCCGACGCCGTACGGCGAAGCGCTGATCGAGCATGCACGCCGGGTCGAAGCGCAGCTCGACATCGCGCGCGACGACATGGCCGCGCTGCGGGAAGGCGGCAGCGGCCTCGTGACGATCGGCACGTCGGGCGTGGCGGCGGCCGACACCGTGCCGCTCGCGGTGTCGCAACTGCTGAAACGGATGCCGCGCGCGCAGGTGCGGCTCACCGAAAGCACGATGAACCAGCTGATGCCGCAGCTCGCACGCAGCGAACTGGATATCGTCGTGGGCCGCTCGGGGTCGACATCCGTCGATCCGCTGCTGCATGCCGAAGCGCTGTATGTCGATCCGGTCGTGTTCGTCGCGCGGCCCGGCCATGCGCTCGCCGGTGCGACGTCGGTCGGCTGGGACGACGTGCTCGCCTACTCGTGGATCGTATGGCCGTCAGGCACGCCCGTGCACAACGCGCTGGAGGCCGCACTGTCGGCCGCCGGCCGCGTGCGGCCGCCGCACTGCGTCGAATCGAATTCGTCGATCCTCAACCTCACGCTGCTGAACAACACCGACCTGCTCGGCGTGGCGTCGCATCGTGCAGCGCAACGCTTCGCGCAATTGAACGCGATCCGGATCCTGCCGATGCAGCTCGAGGGCCAGGGCGCGGTGTCGATGTACTGGCACCCCGACAGCGCGAATCGCGCGGCCGTGGCCGCGACGATCGAGTGTCTGCGGGCCTGTGCGGCCCCGCAGGTCGGCGGATGGGAAAAAGTGAAGGCGGACTGAAGGTGGCGCGGCCCGGCGTCAACCGGGCCCCATTGCCGTAACGATGCGAAGCCTCACGCGCCGTCGCAGGATGCGGTGCCATCCAGCATCAGCGTGCCGACCCGCGCGGGCACGAGCGGCGTGCGCGGCATTGGCGGTGTCCAGCCGAACAGCGTCTGCGCGGCCGCACCACACACACGGCCCTGGCACGCACCCATCCCGCAACGCGATTGCAGTTTCGCGGCCGTCCAGCCCGGCGCTTGCGCGACGGCATCGAGACGCACGTCCTCGCAACGGCACAGCAACGTGTCGGGCCGCGCGAGCCGGCGGATCGGCTCGCGGATCGCAAAGCGCTCGCGCACGGCATCGGCAAACACCTGCCAGTGCGCCCGCTGCGTAACCAGCGCAGCCAACGGCGCCGTCTGCCCGGTCGCCGCCAAACCGGCGATTTCGCCTTCGACCATCGCCAGCTCGCTGCCGCCGACGCCCGTACACTCGCCCGCCGCAAAAACACCATCGCGGCTCGTACGCTGGTGCACATCGACCGCCACCGCGCCGTTGTCGATCCGGCAGCCGAGATGACTCGGCAGCACCGTATTCGGCACGAGGCCGAAGCCGCACGCGAGCCGGTCGCAGTCGACGTCGAACTCGCGATCGCCCTGACGAATCCGCACGCGTTCGAGCCGCTTGTCGCCGAACGCCTCGACGACATGCGCATCGGGCCGATAGGCGGCGGTGACGAGCTTCGCGGCCTGCGCGATCTTCGACGGCCAGCGCCACAGCCCTGCCCCGAAACCGGCCACGTCACCCCATGCAGCCTGTTCGAGCACGTGCGACACGCGCGCGCCGGCCTGACGGGCCGTCGCCGCGCTCGCCAACAGCAGCGGCCCGCTGCCAGCGATCACCGTGCGCTGCCCGCGCACGTCGAGGCCGTACTTGATCAGCGCCTGCAAACCGCCCGCGCCAGTGACACCCGGCAACGTCCAGCCAGGAAACGGCAACAGCAGCTCGCGTGCGCCGCAACAGAGAATCAGCGTGCGGAAATCGAGCAGCAGCCCGCGTTCGTCGTCTTCGAGCAGCAGCGTGCCCGGCTGCGTTTCGGCGACGATGCGCGTTGCCGCGAGATGCGTGACGTTCGGCTGCCGCAACACGGCGAGCCGCTCGGCAGCGGCCGGCGTCGGCGCAACCGTTGCGCCTTGCCGCCAGATCTGCCCGCCCGCGCGCGGGTTGTCGTCGACGATCGCAACCGTCGCACCGCTGCGCGCGGCGGCCCGTGCGGCCGACAGCCCGGCCGGCCCCGCGCCGACGATCGCGACGTCGACGCTCAGTCGTTCCTGTTTCATCGCGTGCGCTCCACCTGCATTCCGTCGCGGCACAGCGTCTGGCAAGCCAGCCGGCGGCGGCCATCGATCGTCATCCTGCACTCCTGGCAGATGCCCATCCCGCAAAACGGCGCACGCGCCGCACCCGTGCACGACACGCGCGTCGTGTCGTCGCCGCTCGCCGCGACGGCGGCCGCGACGGTCGCGCCGTCGGCCACCGTCAACGGGCGGCCGTCCAGATGAATGATCATGTCAGCCTCCGCCGGGCCGCCCCAAGGAGGCTGACCGCCCCCGCGGGGGGCGCCGTGCATGGGACCGGAGTAAGCGCTGAAGCGCCAGCTCCGGTCGACCGCGAGCGAAGTGAGCGTGGGGGTCGTTTCATGTCAGCGCTCCGGCTACGAGGGACGCGCTCAGAAAGCGTCCCGGCAAATACGGTTCGATATCGATGGGCGGCCGTTCGCCGGCCATCAGCGCAGCGACGAGCCGCGCGCTGCCCGGCGCGGTCGTCACGCCGAGCCCTTCGTGCCCGACCGCGAGCCACACGCCCGGCCGCGCCGGATGCTCGCCGAGCAGCGGCAGCCCGTCGGGGCTCGCGGAACGGAACCCCGTCCATGCGCGGATGCCGTTCAGGTCGGCCAGGTCCGGCAGATAGCCCACCGCGCGGCGCAGCATGCGCGCGAGCACGGGCGGCTCGACTTGCGCATCCTCGGTGTCGAACTGGCGCGACGAACCGATCAGCAACTGGCCGGTCGGCCGCGGCTGCACGTTGAACGCGACCGACGTGCCGTCGCTCGCATGCGCGCTCGCCGCATAACCCAGCTCGACGAGCTGGTGCGACACCTGGCCCGGATAGCGGTCGGTAATCAGCAGATGGCCCTTTTTCGGGCGCAGCGGCAGCTCGGGCAGCAGCGTGCGCGCGGCAACGCCGTTCGCGACGACCACCCGTTCCGCGCGCAGCGTGTCGCCGCTCGCGAGCGTCACGTTCGGGCCATCGACCGCGACGGCCCGGTCGCGCCGCAACGTGATGCGCGGCGCGCGCTGCAGCAGCCAGTTCGCGGTGACGGGCGCATAGAGGATCGCGTCGCCGGGAATCTTCAGCGCACCGCCGAGGCCCGCACGCAGCATCGGCTCCAGTCGCGCGAGCGTCGCCGCGTCGATCAGTTCGCCCGCCACGCCATGCGCGGCCAGCGTCGCCTGCTTCGCGCGCGCCAGATCCATTTCGTGCGCATCGGCGGCGAGCCACAACGTGCCGCAGTTGCGGTACGCGCATCCTTCGGGCATCTCGCCGCTCAGCGCGCGCCACAGTTCGATCGAGTAATGGCTGAGCGCGAGTTCGGCCGCGTTGTCGTCCATCGCGACGAGGTGCCCCATGCCCGCGCCGGTTGCCCCGCCGCTCGCGTCGTCGACGACGAGCACGCGCAGCCCGCGCTGCGCGAGTTCGTGCGCGCACGCCGCGCCGACGATGCCGGCGCCGATCACGACGACATCCGCCTTCGTGTCACTCACGGCGCAATACCCCAGCCGAATGGGTCGTCTTCCTCGATCAGCAACGTCGCTTCCGCGCTCAGGTGCGCGCTGCCACGGATCGTCGGCACGATGCCGCCTTCGGCCTGCTCGTAGCTCGCCTGGAACACGCTGCCGATCACGCTCGCCTGCCGCCATACGGCGCCCGGCGCGAGCTTGCCGTCGGCCGCGAGGCACGCGAGCTTCGCGCTCGTGCCGGTGCCGCACGGCGAACGGTCGTAGGCGAGGCCCGGGCACAGCACGAAGCTGCGGCTGTCGTGCTCGGCATCGTCGGCGAACAGCTCGATATGGTCGATCTCGCCGCCGTTCGCGCCGGTGATGCCCGCGCGTTCGAGCCCTTCGCGCACGGCCGACGCATAAGCGGTGAGCGCCGCGACGTTGTCGCCGGCCACGCGCTGCCCATGGTCGCTGATCAGGAAGAACCAGTTGCCACCCCACGCGATGTCGCCCTTCACGGGGCCGTAACCCGGCACGTCGAGCGCGACGCCCTTCGCATGGCGATACGCGGGCACGTTGCGCACGCTGACCGACATGTCGTCGTGCAGCGTCGCCTCGACGGTGCCGACGGGCGTTTCGATCCGGTGCACGCCGGGCGCGATGCGTCCCATATGGTGCAGCGTGCGCACGACGCCGATCGCGCCGTGCCCGCACATCCCGAGATAGCCGCTATTGTTGAAGAAGATCACGCCGGCCGCCGCCTCGGGCGACACGGGTTCGCACAGCAGCGCGCCGACCAGCACGTCGCTGCCGCGCGGTTCGAGAATGCATGCGGTGCGGTAACGGTCGTGCTCGCGCGCGAGCACGTCGCGACGCTCGGCCATGGTGCCGCTGCCGAGCGCGGGGAAACCGGACACGACGAGCCGAGTGGGTTCGCCGCCCGTGTGCGAATCGATGATCTGGATGCGCTTCATCATGAGCCGTCCGAAGTGGGGAAAGGAGCACAGCTTCCTCCGTCGCGCGTCCGCCCGCTTGTGGCTTTTCGATGAGGACGACGACGAAATCGGCATAGTGCGAAGCGCCCTTCCCGCGCCGTCCGGCCGCTGTGCCGATTTCGTCATTTTGCTCCGCGATACGACTCAAGCGTGATGGGCATTTGCGCGGCGATACTGGTTGCACACCGACACCTCGTCGGCCGACCGATACAAACACGTAGGAGATTGAAGTGAGCCGAAACGCCATTCAGTGGACCGGGGTTTTCCCGGCCGTCAGCACCCAGTTCAAGCCGGACTTTTCCCTCGACATCGATGCCACGCACCGCGTGGTGAAGAACCTGGTGAACGACGGCGTATCGGGCCTCGTGGTCTGCGGCACGGTCGGCGAAAACACGTCGCTGTCGACGAGCGAGAAGCTCCAGGTGATCGAAGCCGCACGCGACGCGGCCGGTGGCAAGATTCCGGTGATCGCCGGCATCGCCGAGTTCACGACCGAATTCGCGCGCAACACGGTACGTGAGGCACAACGCGTCGGCGTCGACGGCGTGATGGTGATGCCCGCCCTCGTCTACTCGGCGAAGCCGCACGAAACCGCCGCGCACTTCCGCGCGGTCGCAACCAGCACCGACCTGCCGGTGATGGTCTACAACAACCCGCCGATCTACAAGAACGACGTGACGCCCGACGTGCTGATCGCGCTGCAGGATTGCGAAAACATCGTCTGCTTCAAGGATTCGTCGGGCGATACGCGCCGCTTCATCGACCTGCGCAACGCGGTCGGCGATCGCTTCGTGCTGTTTGCGGGCCTCGACGACGTCGTGGTCGAGAGCATTGCCGTCGGCGCCGAAGGCTGGGTGTCGGGCATGTCGAACGCGTTCCCGAAGGAAGGCGAGACGCTGTTCCGCCTCGCGAAGCAGAAGCGTTTCGACGAAGCGCTCGCGCTGTATCGCTGGTTCATGCCGCTGCTGCACCTCGACGCCCGCCCCGACCTCGTGCAGTGCATCAAGCTGTGCGAAGAGCTGGTCGGCCGCGGCAGCGCGATCACGCGTCCGCCGCGCCTCGCGCTGCAGGGCGACACGCTCGCGGAAGTGAAGGCCATCGTCGCGAAGGCGCTCGAAACGCGCCCGGCGCTGCCCGACGTCGGTCTCTGATCGACTCCCCTGCGGCGGCTTGCGGGCTTTCCCCCGCGCGCCGCCGTCTCCGGTCCGGCATGGCCTGCGGGCCCGTTCATACCGGCGCCCGCCCGCGCCGCGCGTGAACGTCCCGCAGCCCGCCCCGGTCGTTCGAACCGGGCGACGCCGGCCGGCAGGCGAGCGCCGCTGCTCCGTCGGAGCGCGGCGCACCTCAAGCCTATATTCCTCCAGGAGACACGCCCATGCCAGGCCAAGGCAACGCTCACCCGTCTGTCCCGCTTTCCCGTTCCGCGCACCCCGACGCGGGTCACGGCAAGTTCAAGAAACAGCTGTCGCTGACCGATCTCACGTTCATCGGTCTCGGCGCCATTTTCGGTTCGGGGTGGCTGTTCGCCGCGAGTCACGTGTCGACGATCGCGGGCCCGGCCGGCATCTTCTCGTGGCTGCTCGGCGGCTTCGCGGTGCTGCTGCTCGGCATCGTCTACTGCGAACTCGGCGCCGCGCTGCCGCGCGCGGGCGGCGTGGTCCGCTACCCGGTGTTCTCGCACGGCCCGCTGCTCGGCTACCTGATGGGCTTCATCACGCTGATCGCCTTTTCGAGCCTGATCGCGATCGAAGTCGTCGCCGCGCGCCAGTATGCGGCTGCATGGTTTCCGGGCCTGACCGTCGCAGGATCGAGCGACCCGACCACGCTCGGCTGGCTCGTGCAGGCCGCGCTGCTGTGCTTCTTCTTTTACCTGAACTATTCGAGCGTGAAGACGTTCGCGAAGGCGAACAACATCATCAGCATCTTCAAATTCATCGTGCCGCTGGCCGTGATCGCGGTGCTGTTCACGTTCTTCAAGCCCGCGAACCTGACGATCCAGGGCTTCGCGCC
This sequence comes from Burkholderia sp. AU33423, assembly GCF_002223135.1. Classification (NCBI taxonomy): domain Bacteria; kingdom Pseudomonadati; phylum Pseudomonadota; class Betaproteobacteria; order Burkholderiales; family Burkholderiaceae; genus Burkholderia; species Burkholderia sp. AU33423. Next base: position 1,288,900 of record NZ_NKFH01000007.1, on the reverse strand, counting down.
GTTCGGCATGCCGGGCATCGAGATGGCCGTGTCCGCGGGCGGCATCATCTTCGCGTACCTCGGGCTCACGCCGATCGTGTCGGTCGCGAGCGAGGTGCGCAATCCGCAGCGCACGATCCCGATCGCGCTGATCCTGTCGATCCTGCTGTCGACGCTGATCTACGTGCTGCTGCAGCTCGCGTTCATCGGCAGCATCCCCACCGACATGCTCGCCGCCGGCTGGCACGACGTGAGCAAGGCGTTCTCGCTGCCGTACCGCGACATCGCGCTGGCGCTCGGCGTCGGCTGGCTCGCGGTGATGGTCGTCGCCGACGCGATGATCTCGCCGAGCGGCTGCGGCAACATCTACATGAATGCAACGCCGCGCGTCGTCTACGGCTGGGCGAAGACGGGCACGTTCTTCAAGGTGTTCACGCGCGTCGACGAAGCGTCGGGCATCCCGCGCGCGGGCCTGTGGCTCACGTTCGGCCTCGCGATCTTCTGGACGCTGCCGTTCCCGTCGTGGGAAGCGCTGATCAACATCGTGTCGGCCGCGCTGGTGTTGAGCTATGCGGTCGCCCCCGTGTCGGTCGCCGCCCTCCGCCGCACCGCACCCGACCTGCCGCGGCCGTTCCGCGCCAGCGCGTTCGGCATCACCGGCCCGGCGTCGTTCGTGATCGCCGCGCTGATCGTCTACTGGTCGGGCTGGAGCACGGTGTCCTGGCTGCTCGGCCTGCAGATCGTGATGTTCGTGATCTATCTCGCGTGCCGCCGCTGGGTGCCGACCGCGCACCTGAGCCTCGCCGAACAAGTGCGTTCGTCCGCATGGCTGATCGCGTTCTATGCCGCGATGATCGTGCTGTCGTATCTCGGCGGCTTCGGCGGCACAGGGCAGCTTGCGCATCCGTACGACACGGTCGTCGTCGCGGCCGTCGCGCTCGTCATCTACTACTGGGGGGCGAACACCGGCGTGCGCGCCGACAAGCTGCAACTCGACGACGACGAGGACTGACGCACTCGTTCCCCTTCCCATGATCCCTTCGGCCGGGCGCTCCACGCCCGGCCCCTGCTTTTTCCGAGGAAAACCATGCAACTCACAGGTCAGCTCCTGATCGGCCAGTCCGCCGTCGCCGGACAGAACGGCACCCTCCACGCGATCGCCGCCGCAACCGGCGAACGGCTCGAACCTGCCTTCGGCGGTGCGAGCCTGCACGACCTGGAGACGGCCTGCGCGCTCGCCGACGACGCCTTCGACACCTATCGCGAAACGTCGCTCGAAGCCCGCGCCGCGTTTCTCGACGCGATCGGCCGTCACATCATGGCGCTCGGCGACGACCTGATCGAGCGCTGCGTCATCGAAACGGGCCTGCCGCGTGCGCGCATCGAAGGCGAGCGCGGCCGCACGGTCGGCCAGCTCGCACTGTTCGCGTCGCTCGTGCGCGACGGCGGTTTTCTCGACGCGCGAATCGATCCGGCGCGCCCCGAGCGCAAGCCGCTGCCGCGCGTCGATCTGCGCCTGCGCAACGTCGCGGTCGGGCCCGTCGCCGTGTTCGGTGCGTCGAACTTCCCGCTCGCGTTCTCGGTCGCCGGCGGCGATACCGCGTCGGCACTCGCGGCCGGCTGCCCGGTGATCGTCAAGGCGCATTCGGCGCACCCAGGCACGTCGGAACTCGTCGGCCGCGCGATCCAGCAGGCCGCGCGTGAATGCGGGATGCCGGCCGGCGTGTTCTCGCTGCTGTTCGACGCATCGCGCGAGATCGGCCAGGCGCTCGTCGCCGATCCGCGCATCAAGGCGGTCGGCTTCACCGGCTCGCGCGGCGGCGGCGTCGCGCTGATGCACATCGCGGCCGCCCGCCCCGAGCCGATTCCCGTCTATGCGGAAATGAGCTCGATCAATCCCGTGCTGCTGTTTCCCGCCGCGCTCGACGCGCGCCACGATGCGATCGCGCCGCAGTTCGTCGCGTCGCTCACGCTCGGCGCCGGGCAGTTCTGCACGAACCCGGGCCTCGTGCTCGCCGTCGACGGGCCCGCGCTGCGCGCGTTCGAGGAATCGGCCGCCGCTGCGGTGCGTGCCGCGCCCGCGCAAACGATGCTGACGCCGCACATCCACGCCAGCTACGAACAGGGCGTCGCGGCGCTTCGCGATCACGCTGCCGTCGAGCTGCTCGCACAAGGCGCCGAAGGCAATCGCCTGCAGGCCCGCGCGGCGCTGCTCGCGACCTCGGCCGACGCTTTCATCGCGCATTCCGAGTTGCGCGACGAGGTGTTCGGCCCCGCTTCGCTGATCGTGCGTTGCCCGGACGCCGACACGCTGCATCGCGTGCTGAAGTCGCTCGAAGGCCAGTTGACGATCGCCGCGCACCTCGCCGACGGCGACGCGCCGCTGTTCGCCGCGCTGCGCCCGCTGCTCGAGCGCAAGGCCGGCCGCATTCTCGTCAACGGCTTCGGCACGGGTGTCGAGGTTGGCCACGCGATGGTGCACGGCGGCCCGTTCCCGGCCACGTCCGATACGCGGACGACGTCCGTCGGCGCGCGCGCGATCGAGCGCTTCCTGCGCCCCGTGTCGTATCAGGACCTGCCGGACGCGCTGCTGCCGGACGCGGTCCGCAGCGGCAATCCGCTGAACGTGCCGCAACGTATCGACGGCGTGCCCGCGCCGCGGGAGGCGAACCATGTCTGAGCCGATCGCCGAAGTCGTCCTGTCGCTCGACGAAGTCCACGCGCTCGCGCTGCGCGTGCTGACGCACAACGGCATGTCCGACGCCCATGCGCGTGCCATCGCCAACGTGATCACGCAGGGCCAGCGCGACGAATGCCATTCGCACGGCGTGTACCGGCTGCTCGTCTGCGTGCGTTCGCTGAAGAAGGGCAAGGTCGATCCGCAAGCCGTGCCGACGCTGCGCCGGCTGTCGTCGTCGATCGTCTCGGTCGACGCGCATCGCGGCTTTTCGCTGCTGAGCTTCGAGACCGGCCTGCCGGTGCTCGTCGAGATGGCGAAGCAGCACGGCATCGCCGCGATGACGATCAACCACTGCTACCACTTCTCCGCGCTGTGGCCGGAAGTCGAGGCCATCGCGGCCGAGGGGCTCGTCGGCATCGCGATGAACCCGAGCCATAGCTGGGTCGCGCCGGAAGGCGGCAAGGAGCCGGTGTTCGGCACCAACCCTATCGCGTTCGCGTGGCCGCGCCCGGGCAGCGTGCCGTTCGTGTTCGATTTCGCGACGAGCGCGATCGCGCGCGGCGACATCGAGCTGCATGCGAAGCAAGGCAAAGCGATCCCGCCGGAATGGGCGATCGACTCCGACGGCCGGCCGACCACCGATCCGAAAGCCGCGCTGCAGGGCGCGATGCGCACGTTCGGCGGCCACAAGGGTTCGGCGCTCGCGGCGATGGTCGAATTGCTCGGCGGCGCGCTGATCGGCGACATGACGAGCCGCGAGTCGATGGACTTCGACGAAGGCGTCGGCGCGACGCCATGCCATGGCGAGCTCGTGATCGCGTTCGACCCGAAGGTGTTCCTCGGCGACGATCTCGACACGGGGCTCGCGCGCGGCGAACGGATGTTCGAATCGATCGTCGCGCAGGGTGCGCGGCTGCCGTCGCAACGCCGCTTCGACGCCCGCGCGCGCAGCATCGCGAACGGCGTGCGGATTCCAAAGCCGCTGTACGACGAGATCCTGACGCTGCTCGATTGACGCGCGATCGAGCGGTGCGGCTTCATCGTCGGCAAGACGGGCGATGAAGCCGCCGCCGGGCTCCGCTGGCGATGGCCGGCTTCCGGCTTCGCGTGTTCCCGCCATTGCGTCTTCGCGCCACGCATTGTTCGCTTTGTGCGCCTACGCGCTGCCCGCCGCGCCCCACCCGCGCCGCTCGCCCGCTCCCGCCGGCGCCGCGGGCCCGGCGGCTGTGGGATAATCGCCGAGTTTGCCCAGGGCGCAGCTCAAGAGGTTGTTCGCACGGGCGCGAGAGAGGCCTTTATTCCCGTGCCTCCACCCTTTTCCCGCGATATTTCTTCAGCAACGACCATGCCCACTTACCGTTCCAAAACTTCCACCGCTGGCCGCAACATGGCAGGTGCGCGCTCGCTCTGGCGTGCCACCGGCATGAAAGACGACGATTTCTCGAAGCCGATCATCGCGGTCGTCAACTCGTTCACCCAGTTCGTGCCGGGGCACGTGCACCTGAAGGATCTCGGCCAGCTCGTCGCGCGCGAGATCGAGGCTGCCGGCGGCGTCGCGAAGGAATTCAACACGATCGCGGTCGACGACGGCATCGCGATGGGCCACGACGGCATGCTGTATTCGCTGCCGAGCCGCGACATCATCGCCGACTCGGTCGAATACATGGTGAACGCGCACTGCGCGGACGCGATGGTCTGCATCTCGAACTGCGACAAGATCACGCCGGGGATGCTGATGGCCGCGATGCGCCTCAACATCCCGGTGATCTTCGTGTCGGGCGGCCCGATGGAAGCGGGCAAGACGCGTCTCGCGAACCCGGTCACCAAGGCCATCGAGGTGAAGAAGCTCGACCTCGTCGACGCGATGGTGATCGCGGTCGACCCGTCGTATTCCGACGCCGAAGTCGCCGAAGTCGAACGCTCGGCCTGCCCGACCTGCGGCTCGTGCTCGGGCATGTTCACCGCGAACTCGATGAACTGCCTGACCGAAGCGCTCGGCCTGTCGCTGCCCGGGAACGGCACGGTGGTGGCCACGCACGCCGATCGCGAGCAACTGTTCAAGCGCGCCGGCCGTCGCATCGTCGAACTCACCCGCCAGCACTACGAGCAGGACGACGAGCGCGTGCTGCCGCGCTCGGTTGGCTTCAAGGCATTCGAGAACGCGATGACGCTGGACATCGCGATGGGCGGTTCGACCAACACGATCCTGCACCTGCTGGCGATCGCGCAGGAAGCCGGCATCGACTTCACGATGAAGGACATCGACCGCCTGTCGCGCGTCGTGCCGCAGCTGTGCAAGGTCGCGCCGAACACGAACAAGTACCACATCGAGGACGTGCACCGCGCAGGCGGCATCATGGCGATCCTCGGCGAGCTCGACCGCGCCGGCAAGCTGCACACCGACGTGCCGACCGTGCACGCGCCGTCGCTGAAGGACGCCCTCGACCAGTGGGACATCGTCCGCACGCAGGACGACGCGGTCCGCACGTTCTACCAGGCCGGCCCGGCCGGTATCCCGACGCAGGTCGCGTTCAGCCAGAACACGCGCTGGCCGAGCCTCGATCTCGATCGCGCCGAAGGCTGCATCCGCTCGTACGAGCATGCGTTCTCGAAGGAAGGCGGCCTCGCGGTGCTGACAGGCAACATCGCGGTCGACGGCTGCGTGGTGAAGACGGCCGGCGTCGACGAAAGCATCCTCGTGTTCGAAGGCACGGCGCACGTGACCGAATCGCAGGATGAGGCCGTCGACAACATCCTGAACGACAAGGTCAAGGCGGGCGACGTGGTGATCGTGCGCTACGAAGGCCCGAAGGGCGGCCCCGGCATGCAGGAAATGCTCTACCCGACCAGCTACATCAAGTCGAAGGGCCTCGGCAAGGCATGCGCACTGCTGACGGACGGCCGCTTCTCGGGCGGTACGTCGGGCCTGTCGATCGGCCATTGCTCGCCGGAAGCGGCAGCGGGCGGCGCGATCGGACTCGTGCGCGACGGCGACAAGATCCGTATCGACATCCCGAACCGCACGATCGACGTGCTGGTGTCGGACGAGGAACTGGCGCGCCGCCGCGAAGAGCAGAACGCAAAGGGCTGGAAGCCGGCGCAGCCGCGTCCGCGCAAGGTGTCCGCTGCGCTGAAGGCCTACGCGAAGCTGGTCATGTCCGCCGACAAGGGTGCCGTGCGCGACCTGTCGCTGCTCGACGACTGACTGGGGTAGTCGCCAGCACGGCCGGCTGCTTGTAACACGTAGCCGGTCGGGCCGCGGGCCGTCCGACCGCTCGCTCGCCCAAGCGAGAAGCCGCTCTCCGGAGCGGCTTTTTTTCGTCCTGGCCGACCGAATGCATCGACATCGTCAGTGACGGAATTCTTCCGGACCGCCGCCTCCTCCGCCACCACCGTGGCTTCCGCCGCCGTTCCCGCCACCTTGCGGCCGCGCACCACCATAACCACCGCCGCCACCCCCACCGCCGCCCGGGTGCACCGGTACCGGCATCGAGCGGCCCTCACCGCCCGGCGCGGGAGGCGGACGCATGACGGCGGCCGGCGGCGGATGCACGACGGCCGGCGGCGGCGCTGCCGGACGCGGATTGCCGGCTGCACCCGGCATCGGCGCGGGCGCGGGCGCGGGCGCAGCCGCAGCCGGCGGCTGCGTGCGAATCGCGCCGTTCCAGCCGCCGCGTGCGGCGGACGGCCGCGCGTCATGCACGGGGGGCGGTCCGCCCGGTGCGGCCTGCGGCGGCCCGCCCGGTTGCGGGCGCCCCTGTCCCGGCGGCACGCCGCCCGGGCCGAGCCGCGGTTCCGCGCGGTGTTCCCACCGATCGCGGTCGTGGAACCACGGCCGGTGACGGTAGTGGCGATCCCAGTACGCCCCGATCGCGAACCCCGTGATCGGCACGCCGACGATCGCGCCATATTCGAGCAGCGGCGCGTAACCGCCCTGGTACGGATAGTCGATCAGTTGCGCGTCGATCCAGCCGCGCACGCCCGGCAGCGCGACGTCGCACCACGTGTAGTCGCTCAGGCAGCCGAACACGTCCAGCGCGGTGCCCGGCGGAATCTGCGCGACGACCGGATAGTCGGGCGCAGGCCCGGCGAACAGTTCGGCCGGCGAATTCGTGTAGCCGGTGCTCTGTGCCTGTGTAACACCTGGCGCAGCCGCCAGGCCGAGCAGGGCGACGCACAGGCTTCGGACAATCGTGTTCCTCATGATGCTCTCCCGCACGGTGCCGCCGCGCGCCGGTCAATGCCGATGCCCGCCCCAGCCGCCACCCCAGTGGCCGCCGCCCCACGGACGATGCCCGTACCCGCCGCGTCCACGCCAGCCGCCGCCCCATCCGCCCCAGAAGCCGACCGAGATCGCCGGTGCGCCCCAGCCGTACCAGCCCGGGTAATACGCGGGGGCATAGTACGGATACGGATAGGGATACGGCGGCGGATAGGCCGGCGCGACATAGACGGGAGCCGGGTCGACCACCGGCGGCGCGACCGCCGCCGCAGCCGAGCCCGGCGCAGTGGTGCCCGGTGCAGCCGGCGTGACGGGGATCTCGCGCTGCGTCAGCGTGGCCGGCGCCGGTGCATAGTACGGAGCATAGCCATACGGACTCGTGTAATAACAGCCGCCGAAGGTCAGGGTCGTCAATGCAAATACCGCACACCTCGCAGCAGGAATCGGGGTCATGTGTTGCTCCGGCAGAATCCGCGCGTCGCCGCCGGGCGCGCGCCTGACTCTAGCTTACGTCCCCTGCAGATTTCCGCTCGGTATGATCAGTTACTTTTTGTTTCCTGCACCGGACGGGCGCGCGGGCACGCCGCGTGCTGGCACGTTTGCCGCGCTCGCGTTGAAGTTCGCGCAAATGCCCTCAACTTGAACGATGTCAGGCTGGCCGGCGCGGACGGGGTTCGCGAGCAACCGGCGGCCCGAAACCAGCGGACTTCGGCCCGCCCAGACAGGAACGCGGCTCACGCCGCCATCGACATGACTACGCCACGGCCCACTCCCCGGGCGGACACGCCGCTCGATCCGATCATCCAGTTGCTGGCGCTCGCCGGCGAACAGGGTTATCTGACCCACGCCGACCTCGTCGACGCGCTGCCGCCCGAAAGCGACAGTCCCGACGCGCTCGACGTCGTGCGCGCCGCGCTCGCCGACATCGGCATCGCCGTGCTCGACGAGCCGGCCGCGCCTGCGCCGTTTGCCGGTTCGGCGCCTGTCGACGTCGATCGCGATGCGCTCGACGAAGGCCGCGCGATGCTCGGCGACCTCGCACGCGGCACGAGCGCATCGACCGATCCGCTCGCCCTCTACATGCGCCGCATGCAGGCGGTGCCGCTGCTCACGCGCGAAGGCGAAATCGTGCTGGCGCGCGAGATCGAGACGGGTCGCCACCAGATCCTGCACGCGCTCGCCGGCTATCCGGCGGCGGTGGACGCGCTGCTTGCGCGTCATCGCGCAACGGCTTCGACCAGCGCAGCCGGATCGTCCGATGACGCCGCCGGCGACACGCCTGCGCCGGCCAGCTACGACGCGCTGCAGGCGGCCGTCGCGGCCTTGCGCGGCGCATTGCACGCGCATGGCTTCCGTTCGGCCGAATACCGTGACGCACGCAACCACATCGCCGCCCTGCTCGGCTCGATCACGTGGGTCGCACCGGCCGTCGACGACGCGAGCGGCGTCGTGCGCACGCTCGTGTCCGCGCCGCATGGCGCCACGGCGGGCGAAGCCGCCTGCTTCGACACGGTCGCGCGGCGGGCGCTCGCCGCAGCGCTTGCCGACGGCCAGCAGAAAGTGCGCGACGCCACGCGCGCGATGCTCGAGGCGAACCTGCGGCTCGTGCTGTCGATCGCGCGCAAGTACATGAACCGCGGCGTCGACCTGCCCGATCTCGTGCAGGACGGCAGCCTCGGCCTGATGCGCGCGATCGAGAAATTCGAATATCGGCGCGGGTTCAAGTTCTCGACCTATGCGACCTGGTGGATCCGCCAGGCGATCGCGCGCGCGGTCGCGGATCGCGCCCGCACGATCCGCGTACCCGTGCACGTCGGCGACCAGTACCAGCGGGTACAGCGGCATGCGCTGCGTTTTCGGCAGCGCACGGGCCGCCGGGCGACGCCGGCCGACCTCGCGGCCGAAACCGGCCTCGACGAGGACAAGCTGCGCGCGGTGCTCGCGCTGCCTGCCGAGCCCGTGTCGCTCGACGCGCCGCTGCCCGACGCCGACACCGGCCTCGTTGAGCTGATCGAGGACCAGGCGTCGGCCAGCCCGTTCGAGCAACTGGCCGACACCCGCATGCGCGAATGCGTGAGGTCGCTGCTCCGGTCGGTCACGCCGGCCGAGGCCGACGTGCTGCGCCGGCGGTTCGGCCTCGGCGGCGCCGAGCCCGACACCTATGACGCGATCGCGCAGGACGCGGGCATGTCGCGCGAACGGGTGCGGCAGATCGAGAAACGGGCGCTCGCCGCGTTGCGCACGGCCGCCGAGGCCGAAAACGCGCAGTCGTTCCTCGACGCGTGACCGCGTCACGCGACGCACGGTCGTGCCGCTTTCCGGCACGACCGTGCGCTTCGAACCTGTGCTACGTTTGCCATTGACGTGCGTCAAGTTTTCTTCATCGCGTGTCGTGACAATGATGAAAAGCCGACCGGCGCATCGTTAGCCGTGTCCATTCCGTTTGTGCGTCCCCAGGTCCCTCGCCATGCAGATGACCGTCAGCCAAACGTTTGAGGAAAACCGGCATATCGCGGCCTGCCTGCGCGAGGCGGCGCAGCGGCTGGCTGACCAGGGCGCGAATCCGTACCGGGTCGCTGCGTACCGCGCGTCGGCGGAGACGGTCGACGCGCTCGACCTCGACATCCGCACCCTGTTCGAGTCGGGCGGCGTCGATGCGCTCGGGATGCTGCCCGAAGTCGGCACGGGCGTCGCCCAGGCGATTGCCGAGCTGCTGGTGACGGGGCGCTGGCGCCAGCTCGACCGGCTGTGCGGCGACGCCGAACGCACGTCCGCGTTCGAAGCGGTGCCGGGCATCGGCCACGCGCTCGCGCTGCGCATTCACGACCTGCTGCACATCGATACGCTCGAGGAACTCGAACGCGCGGCCCGCAACGGCCAGCTCGAAACGATCTCGGGCGTCGGCCCGCGGCGCGCGGCCGGCATCCGCACCGCGCTCGACGACGTGCTGAGCCGCCGCCGGCGCTGGCAGGGCCACGTGCAGGACGCCGGCCGCGGCACGGAGCCGCCCGTCGAACTGCTGCTCTACATCGACCGCCTGTACCGCAACAAGGCCGCCGCCGGCGTGTTGCCGACGCCTGGCTTCGTGCAACGCGTCACCGCGCATCGGCGCCCGAATGCGGACGACACCGTGCCACTGCCCGTGATGCACATGACCAAGGGCGGCTGGCATTTCACCGCGCTGTGCCTGCACGCCGCGATGCGCACGCCGGAGGCGTCCCGCCCGACGGACTGGGTCTCGCTCTATTTCTACGACGCCCTGCAACGCGAGCATCAGCGCACCGTCTTCACCGAAACGTACGGCTCGCTCGCCGGCAAGCGCATCGTGCGCGGGCGCGAGCAGGAATGCCGCGTGTATTACGCGGGATAAATCAGTCGTCGCCGATCTCGTCGACGTCGAACGGGACGTCGAGCACCGACGCAATCTGGCGAAAGGCCTGGTTGAGCGAGCGGGAATGGCGGCCGGCACGGTTCACCCCGAGATCGAACCCGGTCGAATACGCGTTGTAATCGGTCCTGTGCTCCCGCTTCGGCACGTCGAACCAGAACGTCACCATGTAGTCGCCATTCCAGCGAACCGGCATCACGTGCGTGAGTCGCAATCTCGTGATTGCGCCGTGGCGGAACCGGAAGCTGTCGTCACCGACGCGAAACCCCGACCACGCGCCGTCGTTCGACACGAACACGGTCAGCGTTTCGTCCGGCGGCGCGGCGGGCAAGCCGTCTGCCGGGGCGAGGTCGGCCGTCGACACCATCGCCGCACCCGAACCGTCGCGCCCCGTCTCGACAGCCACGTACGCTTCGATCGCCTGCTTCGCCTTGTCGTAGAAACGGCGCGTGACCTCGGGCCGCTCGGTGTCGGTAATCAGAACCAGTTGCTTGAATCGGGCATGCTCGCCGTATCGAAGCGGCATATCGGGTATGTCGTCGGGCTCATCAGCCGGTTCGTCCTCCAGACTATCGGTCTGTACAGCCGGTGCGGTCACCACAGGCGGTTCAACGCCCCCGCGCCGCCGTGTCACCCAATCCATTCCCAACGCCAACAGCACGGGCGGCGCCACCATCACGACGGCCACCGCCGCGAGCCCGGCGAGTACCCCGTAATGCGGCGCGACCCTCGATGCCGCATACGCGGCAGGAAACACAAGCAAAATCCACACGCTGCAACCCCGTTGTTCCTGTTTGCGATGTCTGGCACCGAACGGCTCGCCGCCTACGTGCCTTCCGTCTTCGTGCGGCGGGCCGGATGGCGATGCGCGGCAATGCGCAGCAGCTTCTGGAACGACGGACATTCGAGATGGTTCGATGCCGGGCACACGGCCGCATGCCGCAACGCATCGCGCACGGCGCCGAGACGGCGAATCGTGCGGTCGAGTTCGTCGGCCTTGCCGTCGAGCTTCGCGCGATCGATCGCAGGCAGGCCGTCCGTGCCGACCATCGCGAGAATGTCGTCGAGCGAAAAACCGGCCTCGCGGCCCAGTGCGATCAGCGCCAGGCGCTCCAGCACCGACTCGTCGTATTGCCGCCGCAGCCCGTGGCGGCCGGTCGGAACGATCAGCCCTTCTTCCTCGTAGTAACGCAGCGTCGACGCGGGCAATCCCGAGCGTCGCGCCACCTCTGCAATGTCCAGCCGGCTCATGCTTGACCTCAAGTGAACTTGAAGTTGCAAGATAGTCGTTCGTCACCATGAAGACAAGCCCGGATCGCCATGAAACCGCTGAAACCATGCTGTATTCCGCTGCACCGCGCAGCCTTTGCCCTTCTCCGCGGAGGGTCGCGATGAGCCTGCCCGACCTCCTGCTCAACCTGTTGCTGATCGGCGCGGGCGCCACGCTCGTGATGGATCTGTGGACGCTGTTCCGGCGGCGTGCATTCGGCATTCCGTCGCTCGACTACGCGCTGGTCGGCCGCTGGATCGGTCACATGATGCAAGGCCGGTTCCGGCACGTGTCGATCGGTGCCGCGGCGCCCGTGCCGGGCGAACGCGCGCTCGGCTGGATCGCGCATTACGCGATCGGCATCGCGTTCGCGGCGCTGCCCGTCGCGATCGCGGGCACGGAATGGATCGGCACGCCGACCCCGCTCCCCGCGCTCGTCGCCGGCCTCGCCAGCGTGGTCGCGCCGTTCTTCGTGATGCAGCCTGCGTTCGGCTTCGGCATCGCGGCGTCGCGCACGCCGAACCCGGGCGTCGCGCGGCGGCGCAGTCTCATCACGCATCTGTCGTACGGGGTGGGGCTTTATCTGGCGGCGTTCATGCTCGCGGCGCTGGCCCGTTGAGCACATCGACTCGGCAGGACCGTAACGGGTAGCGTCGGCTCAACCGGGCCAACGTCGACACCCATGCACGCGCTTCGTCGAGCACGACGGGCGCATCGCCATGTGCCGGCCGGACGAAGGCCGCGCCGGGTACCGCGATGACAACGCCGCATGTCGGCATGCGGGCAAACGCGGTGTGGTTGCGCGTTGCCGCCCGGTGTTTTCAAGTCGTTCGTCCGGCCCGCCCGCATGGCGGGCCACATCACTCCCCGCCGCAATCGATCAGGTTGTGGCGCACGCGCCCGAGCAGCCGCACCAGCGTATCGCGCTCGTCGGGCGTGAAGCCGCGCAGCCCGTCGTCGGCGACGGTGTCACCCACCTCGAGCATCTGCGGAAAGATCTCGCGCGACTTGTCGGTCAGACGGATCACGAATGCGCGGCGATCGTCGTCGTTCGCGATGCGCTCGATCCAGCCATAGCTTTCCATCCGGTCGAGCAACCGCGTGAGCGAGATCGGCGCGATCTCGAGCCATTCGGCGAGGCGCGCCTGATTCATCTCGCCCTTCCACGTCAGGTACGCGAGCACGCGGCTTTGCGCCCGTGTCAGCCCGATCCGCTTCGCGCGCCGGTCGAACAGGCGTCCGTTCAGGCGGGCGACATCGGCGATCAGATAACCGATCCGGTTCTCGTAAGTCTTGTCCATGCGGCGATTATAGGGGTCAAGCCGGTCCTGCCTCGGCGATAAGCGGATATATAATAAGCGTGCTTATAATTCCAGCCATACCGGATCGCCGCCCACGGCGACCGCCCCGTGGAGACACCCGCTTGAACCCCGCCGCCGATGCCCCCGCCTCGCCCGCCCTGAACCGGCCGATGCTGACCTTGTCGATCATGCTCGCCACGCTGATCCAGACCCTCGACAGCACGATCGCGAACGTCGCGCTGCCGCACATGCAGGGCACGCTGTCCGCGTCGCAGGACGAGATCACGTGGGTGCTGACCTCCTATATCGTCGCGGCGGCGATCGCGACGCCGCTCACCGGCTGGCTGTCCGACCGGCTCAGCGTGAAACGGCTGCTGATCGTGTCGATCGCGGGCTTCACGGTCGCGTCGGCGCTGTGCGGGCTGTCCGAGACGCTCGTGCAGATCGTCGGCGCACGCCTGCTGCAGGGCGTGTTCGGCGCCGCGCTGGTGCCGCTGTCGCAGTCGATCCTGCTCGACATCAATCCGCGCGAGAAACAAGGCCAGGCGATGGCGATCTGGGGAATGGGCGTGATGGTTGGCCCGATCCTCGGCCCGACGCTCGGCGGCTGGCTCACCGACAGCTACAACTGGCGCTGGGTGTTCTTCATCAACGTGCCGATCGGCGCGTTCGCGCTCGCCGGCGTGATGACCTTCCTGCCCGCACGCGCGCCGCGCCCGCACGTGAAGTTCGACGCATTCGGCTTCGCGACGCTGGCGCTCGCGATCGGCGCGTTCCAGGCGATGCTCGACCGCGGCGAACAACTCGACTGGTTCGGCTCGTACGAGATCCGCATCGAGGCGATCATCGCGGCGCTCAGCTTCGCGTTCTTCCTCGTGCATACGGCGACCGTCGGCAAGGCGTCGTTCTTCAAGTCGGAACTGCTGCGCGACCCGAACTTCGCGACGGGTACGCTGTTCATCTTCGTGGTCGGCGCGGTGCTGTACGCGACACGCGCGCTGTTGCCGCCGATGCTGCAGAACCTGATGGGCTACCCGGTCGCGACGACGGGCCTCGTCACCGCGCCGAGCGGCGCCGGCACGATGATCGCGATGCTGTTCGTCGGCCGGCTGCTGAAATACGTGGATGCGCGGATGCTGCTGCTTGCGGGACTGTCGATTTCCGCGCTCGCGCTGTGGCAGATGATGCAGTACACGGTCGTGCTGTCCGAAGCGGACATCGTGTGGCCGGGCGTGGTGCAGGGCTTTGGGCTGGGTCTCGTGTTCGTGCCGCTGAGCGCGCTGTCGTTCTCGACGCTGCCGCCCGACCTGCGTGCGGACGGCACGGCCACCTACAGCCTGATGCGCAACATCGGCAGCAGTATCGGTATCTCGATCGTGCAGACGCTGATGACGCGCAACACACAGGTCGCCCATGCCGACCTCGCGACCCACATCACGCCGTTCAACCCGGCCGTGCAGGCGATGGCCGGCAGCCGCCTCGACATCGCGCTGCTCGACCGCACGATCAACCAGCAGGCGTCGATGATCGCGTACCTGAACGACTTCAAGCTGATGTTCGTCGCGACGCTGCTGATGATTCCGCTGTTGCTGCTGATCCGCCCGCCACAGAAAGCGGCGAGCGTGGAGATCGCGCACGCGGCGATGGATTGACGGGCGCACGCAGAGCGCGCGCCCGCTTCGCTCCGCGTCAGGCCTTCATCGTGCCCGTGCGCACATAGCGCTCGTGCCACGACAGCGCCTCGGCGAGCAGGTGCGGCGTGTGCTTGCCGAAGCTTTCGCGCGACGCGCGCTCGAAGTAATCCTCGAGCATCGGCCGGTAGTCGGGATGCGCGCAGGTCGCGATGACCTTGCGTGCGCGCTGCTTCGGCGACAGGCCGCGCAGGTCCGCGAGGCCCTGCTCGGTGACGACCACCGCGACGTCGTGCTCGGTGTGATCGACGTGGCTCGCCATCGGCACGATCCGCGAGATCGCACCGCCCTTCGCGGTGCTCGCCGACATGAAGCACGACAGGTAGCCGTTGCGCGCGAAGTCGCCCGAGCCACCGATGCCGTTCTGGATCTTCGTGCCCATCACATGCGTCGAGTTCACGTTGCCGTAGATGTCGGCCTCGATCATCCCGTTCATCGCGATGCAGCCGAGCCGGCGCACGAGTTCCGGATGGTTGCTGATCTCCTGCGGGCGCAGCACGATCTTCTCGCGGAACGTCGCGATTTCGTCGGCGAAGCGCTGCACGGCGGCCGGGCTCAGCGACAGCGCGGTGGCCGACGCGAAGTCCAGCGTGCCGTCCTGGAGCAGGTCGAGCATGCCGTCCTGGATCACTTCGGTGTACGCGGTCAGGTGCGAGAAGCCGGCCGAGCTGAGTTCCGCGAGCACCGCGTTCGTGATGTTGCCGACACCCGACTGCAGCGGCAGCAGGTTCTCCGGCAGGCGGCCGCGCTTCACTTCGTGACGCAGGAAGTCGATCAGTTGCAGCGCGATCTGCTTCGACGTCGCGTCCGGCGCGGAGAACGCGTTGCTGCGGTCCGGCGCATCCGTCTCGACGATCGCGACGATCTTGTCGGCCGGGCAGCGCAGGTACGGCTCGCCGATCCGGTCGTCGCTCTTCGTCAGCGGAATCGGCTTGCGGTGCGGCGGCAGCGCGGTGCCGTAATAGACGTCGTGCATCCCGTCGAGGCCGAGCGGCTGGCGCGAGTTGACTTCGAGGATCACGTGCTTCGCGCGTTCGAGCCAGGTCTTGTTGTTGCCGATCGACGCGGACGGAATCAGCAGCCCGTCCTCGCGGATGCCCGCGACTTCGACGATCGCGACATCGAGATCGCCGTACAGCCCGAACCATGCGTACTGCGCGACGTGGCTCAGGTGGACATCCTGGTAGTCGACTTCGCCGCCGTTGATCTTGTCGCGCAACGTCGGGTCGGACTGGTACGGCAGGCGCATCGAGATGCCGTTGGTGCGGGCGAGCGCGCCGTCGAGTTCCGGCGCGGTCGACGCGCCCGTCAGCACGTTGATCCGGAAGTCCTCGCCGCGCGTGTGCGCCGCGTCGATGTGGGCGGCAAGCGCGGCCGGGACGGCCTTCGGATAGCCGGAGCCCGTGAAGCCGCTCATGGCGACGGTCATGCCGGGACGGATCAGCGCGGCGGCTTCGTCGGCGGTGCGGACGAGCGAACGCAGGGCGGGAGCGAGGATGCGTGATGAAGACATGGCTGGTTTCTGACGCTTGGGTCTGTCGTTGACGTCGCGGGGGGTGTCTCCTGAGCGACATGAAGCCCTTGGGGCCGCGAGGGGCGGCCGGCACCACAGGCACGGTCGGAGTATCGCAGAGGCAATCGCCGCGAAATGTCCGCTAAATGCAAAAGATCCTTGCCGGATTTGCCGGGTATCGAACGACCGTTCTGTGACAGGCGCACCGTTTAAATCGGATGCACACGAAAGGTGCGCGAAAGCATCGGACAGAAAGACGGTCACCGATCGACAACTCACGCGTATCAATCGACGAATTTCAACGGCAATTTATCGCCTGCGGATCGACAATGATCGACGCCCGTCCGGCGCGGCCAATTGTCACCCGATGCGGCTTGTCCCGACCTGACGCACGTCAAGCTCGCACGCGCCGCGCGACCCTCATCGGAATGCGCGAAAAGCACCGCCGCACAGGCCTGTGAGGCCCGTCCGTCCTTGACAGTCGCGCGACGCGAACCACACTGGAATACGGATGCCGCAGCCCCGTTTGGCCGCCCTTTCGCGCACGCGCTTTTCGGCCGGCCGATCGCCGCAAGACGCGGTAACACTCCCTCATGTCAGGACATTGATCGAATAAAAAGCACCAAATTACAATTCCGTATATATTTCGCCGATGGACCAAAGAAAAACCGCCACACGTTCCGAACCGCCCCTGCCACGCACCTGGGATGCGCGGCTGGCGCGCTCGCTTGTCCGACCGCTCGTCGACACGCCCGTCACCCCGAATCACCTCACTACCGTTCGCCTGCTGATCGGCCTCGCCGGCGCCTGGTGCCTCGCGCACGGCGGCTTCGGCTGGAGCAATGCAGGCGCGTTCCTGATCGTGCTGTCGAACTTCGTCGACCACACCGATGGCGAGCTCGCGCGCATCAGCGGGAAATCCAGCAAGATCGGTCATTTTTACGACCTCGCGGCAGACGCGCTCGTCACGGTCGCGCTGTTCGTCAGCATGGGCGTCGGCATCGTCGCCCAGGGTGGCCAGATGGCCGCGTCGCCGGTGCTGCTCGGCGCGGTGGCCGGCGCGGCCGTCGCACTGATCTTCTTCCTGCGCATGCGGATCGAATCGTTCGCCGGCAAGGCCGGCACCAAGCAGGCATTCGCCGGCGGCTTCGAGACCGAAGACGTGCTGTACCTGCTGCCGCTCGTCACGCTGTTCGACGGCGTCGAGCCGTTCCTGCTCGCGGCGTCGATCGGCGCCCCGCTGTTCGCCGCGTGGGTCGTGTTCGACTGGTGGCGCATCGTCCGGCGCGGCAACCTCCCGCAGAACCCGGCCGCTGCGCAGAACCCAACCGAAATCCAGGCTTCCAAATGACTCCTAGCACGCGCGACGATTCCGTGCTGAGCCCGGCACGCCCCGCGCCCGTGCGCGCGGCCGCAGCCGACCCCGATCGCACCGTGGCCGACCGCGTCGGCCAGCTCGACCTCGACCGCCTGCGCGGCGACTACACGCGCCAGGGCTCGTTCCTCTACCTCGACGCATTCCTGCCGGCCGACGCACACGCGAAGCTGGCGAACGCCGCCCGCGCGATGCAGGCCAGCCTGAACCGCAATTACCTGCCCGGCCACAAGCAGGGCGGCAGCGTGAGCCGTCATACGATCGACGAGCAGGCGCCGTACATCGCCGAACTGTATCGCTCGAAGGCGCTGATCTCGTTCCTCGAGAAAGTCACGGGCGACAAGCTGATGCTGTCGCCGGACGACGATCCGCACGCGTACGCGCTGTATTACTACACGAAGCCCGGCGACCACATCGGCTGGCACTACGACACGTCGTACTACGACGGCCGCCGCTACACGCTGCTGATCGGCGTGATCGACGAATCGTCGTGCCGGCTCGACTACGAGCTGCACACGCGCAATCCGGACGTGGCCGACGAACCGGGCTCCGTCCAGATCGCCGACGGCGGCATCGTGCTGTTCGATGGCGACAAGCTGCGCCACCGCATCACGCCGCTCGGCCAGAACGAGATGCGTGTGTCGCTCACCTTCGAATACGTGACGAACCCCGGCATGCGGCCGTGGAAGCGCTTCATCTCGAACATGAAGGACGCGATCGCGTATTTCGGTTTCCGCCAGGTGTTCAAGCAGCTGGCGACGCGACGCACGAGCGGGTCATGACACGCGCGGGCCTCATCCTGTTGTCCCTCGGGACCGCACTCTTCATCGCACTGCTGGCCTGGCAGGGCGTCGGCGCCGTGGCGTCCACGTTCCTCGCGGCCGGCTGGGGGCTCGCGCTCGTCGCGGCGTTCCACGTCGTGCCGCTCGCGATCGACGCGGTCGCGATCTCCGTGATGTTCCGCCCCGGCCAGCCGGGCGCCGAGCTCGGCAACGCGCTGCGCGCGCGCTGGGTCGGCGAATCGGTGAACAGCCTGCTGCCCGCCGGGCAGATCGGCGGCCCCGTGCTGATGGTGCGCCACCTCGCGCAGCGCGGCACGCGGATGGCCGACGCGGCGGCAGCCGTCACGGTCAGCACGACGATGCAGGCGCTCGCGCAGATGGCGTTCGCGCTGATCGGCATCGCCGCGTTCAGCCTGTATGCGACGCACGAATCGGTTGCGTATCTGCGCACGCCCGCGCTGATCGCCACCGGCGTGCTCGGCGCCCTCGCCATCGCGTTCTATGCGGCGCAGCGGCGCGGACTGTTCGGCCGCGGCCTGCGCCTCGCGTCGAAGCTGCTCGGCCCGCGCGACTGGTCGTCGCTGGCCACCCGCGCCGACGCGATCGACGATGCGGTCGGTGCGCTGTACCGCGATCGTGCGAAGGTCGCGAAGACGTTCGCATTGAGTCTCGTCGGCTGGATCGTCGGCACCGCCGAAGTGTGGCTCGCGCTGCACTTCCTCGGGCACCCGGTGAGCTGGCTCGACGCGCTGCTGCTCGAGAGTGTCGGCCAGGCCATTCGTGGCGCGGCCTTCGCGATCCCGGGCTCGCTCGGCGCGCAGGAAGGCGGCTACCTGCTCCTCGCGCCGCTGGTCGGACTGCCGCCCGACGCGGCGCTCGCGCTGTCGCTTGCGAAACGCGCGCGCGAACTCGCGCTCGGCCTGCCCGGCCTGCTCTATCTGCATTTCAGTGAAAGAAACTGGCAGCGGCGCCGTGCGCCGCAGCCGCTCGCCGACTGATCGTTCAGATCCGCCGGCTTTTTGGTTGGAGAACCCATGCGAGCCATCATTCTTGCGGCAGGCCTCGGCTTGCGCCTGCAACAACCGCCCGAGGCGCAGTTCCCGAAGTGCCTGCTGCGCTTCGACGACGTTTCGCTGCTCGAGCGCCATCTGCGCGTACTCGATGCCGCGGGCGTCGACGAGATCGTGCTTGGGCTGGGCTTCCAGCACGAGAAGGTCGAGCAGGAATTGAAGCGCCTCGGCCGCCAGGCCGAGATCGTGATCAACGACCGCTACGACCTCGGCAGCGTGCTGACCGTGCATACCGTCGCCGATGCGATGACGCGCGGCGGCGACGTGCTGCTGATGGACGCCGACGTGCTGTATGACGAGAACATCCTGCACGCGCTGGTGGCCGATTCCGACAAGGCGGTCGACCGCCTGCTGATCGATCGCGACTTCGAAGCCGGCGACGAGCCCGTCAAGCTGTGCCTGAAGAACGGCGTGCCGGTCGAGTTGCGCAAGCAGCTCGCGGTCGACCTCGACTACGACACGATCGGCGAATCGGTCGGCTTCTTCCGCTTCACCGAAGGCACCGCGCGCCGCCTCGCGACGATCGTCGCGGGCTACGTCGACAGCGGCCGCGCGAACATGCCGCACGAAGAAGCCGTGCGCGACCTGCTGCTCGAAGGCGGTCACTCGTTCGACGTCGCCGACGTCACCGGCTCGCCGTGGATCGAGATCGACTTCCCGAACGACGTCGCTCGCGCCACGCAAGAAATCCTCCCCCTGATTCAACGTACCACCGCAGGAGTCGCACGATGAACGCACGCGAACCCAATTTCACCGAATCGCGCAGCGCACGCCTGCGCCGCATGCTCGTCAGCAGCGACCTCGAATTCCTGATGGAAGCGCACAACGGCCTGTCCGCGCGGATCGTCCGCGAAGCCGGCTTCAAGGGCATCTGGGCATCGGGCCTCGCGATCTCCGCGCAGTTTGGCGTGCGTGACAACAACGAGGCGAGCTGGACCCAGGTCGTCGACGTGCTCGAATTCATGGCCGACGCGAGCGACCTGCCGATCCTGCTCGACGGCGACACCGGCTACGGCAACTTCAACAACGTGCGCCGCCTTGTGAAGAAGCTCGAGCAGCGCGGCATCGCCGGCGTCTGTATCGAGGACAAGCAGTTCCCGAAGACCAACAGCTTCATCGGCGGCGAGCGCCAGCCGCTCGCGGAAATCGACGAGTTCTGCGGCAAGATCAAGGCCGGCAAGGATTCGCAGACCGATCCCGACTTCTCGATCGTCGCGCGTGTCGAAGCGCTGATCGCCGGCTGGGGGATGGACGAGGCGCTGCGCCGCGCGAACGCGTACGCGGAAGCTGGCGCCGACGCGATCCTGATCCACAGCAAGCTGTCGCGTCCGGACGAGATCCTGCAGTTCGCGCGCGAATGGAGCGGCAAGGCGCCGCTCGTGATCGTGCCGACCAAGTACTACAGCACGCCGACCGACGTGTTCCGCCAGGCCGGCATCAGCACCGTGATCTGGGCGAACCACCTGATCCGCGCGTCGGCCTCCGCGATGCAGGCGACCGCACGCGAGATCCACGAGAGCGAAACGCTGATCAACGTCGAAGACCGCGTTGCCTCGGTCAACGAGATCTTCCGCCTGCAGGACGCCGACGAATACTCGGCGGCCGAGCGTATCTACCTGTCGTCGTCGTCGCGCGCGTCGAACGCGGCGATCGTGCTGGCCGCGAGCCGCGGCAAGGGCCTCGAAGCCGTGACCGAAGACAAGCCGAAGGTCATGCTGCCGGTCGCCGGCAAGCCGCTGCTGCGCTGGCTCGTCGACGGCTTCAAGACGCACGGCGTGAACGACATCACCGTGGTCGGCGGCTATCGCGCCGATGCGATCGACACGTCGGGCATCAAGCTCGTCGTCAACGAGCGCCATGCACAGACGGGCGAACTCGCATCGCTCGCCTGCGCGGCCGACCGCCTGACCGGCGACACCGTGATCTCGTACGGCGACCTGCTGTTCCGCAGCTACATCGTGCGCGACCTCGCGGAGAGCGAGGCCGAATTCAGCGTGGTGGTCGATTCGTCGCTCACCGAGACCAACCAGAGCGTGCGCGACTTCGCACTCTGCTCGGCTGAAGACGATCGCGGCCTGTTCGGCCAGAAGACGTACCTGCAACGCGTCTCGAGCGACGTCGCCGCAGGCACGCCGCACGGCCGCTGGATCGGCCTGCTGAACGTGCGCGGCGCCGGTGTCGACCGCCTGAAGGCGACGCTCGCGACGCTGCAGGCGCGTCCCGATTTCGACACGCTCGACATCCCGTCGCTGCTCAACGAACTGATCGCCGCCGGCGAGAAGATCGAGGTGCAGTACGTGCACGGCCACTGGCGCGGCGTCAACGACCTCGAAGACTTCCGCCGCGCGGGCGACTTCGCGCACGGCCAGACGCCGCTGTCCGAACCGGGCGCCGGCAACGGGGGCGCGCAATGATCGAAGCGGCCCAGTTCGTCGAGGCCGCGCGCGAGCGCGGTTTCGACTGGTACGCGGGCGTGCCCTGCTCGTACCTGACGCCGTTCATCAATTACGTGCTGCAGGACCCGACGCTGAATTATGTGTCGGCCGCGAACGAAGGCGACGCGGTCGCGCTGATCGCGGGCGCGACGCTCGGCGGCAAGCGCGGGATCGCGATGATGCAGAACTCGGGGCTCGGCAACGCGGTGAGCCCGCTCACGTCGCTCACGTGGACGTTCCGCCTGCCGCAACTGCTGATCGTCACGTGGCGCGGCCAGCCGGGCGTGGCCGACGAGCCGCAGCACGCGCTGATGGGCCCGATCACGCCCGCGATGCTCGACACGATGGAGATCCCGTGGGAGACGTTCCCGACCGACCCCGAACAGGTCGGCCCGGCACTCGACCGCGCGATCGCGCACATGGACGCGACGGGCCGCCCGTACGCGCTCGTGATGCAGAAAGGCAGCGTCGCACCGTATGAGCTGAAGGCCAACCCGGCCGCGAAGCCGCGTGCGCATGTCGCCGCGCAGTCGTCGTCGCATGCTGCGTCGACCGACGCGTGGCCGACCCGCCAGGACGCGCTGCAGCGCGTGATCGCGCACACGCCGGTCGATTCGACCGTCGTGCTCGCGTCGACCGGCTTCTGCGGCCGCGAACTCTATGCGATCGACGATCGCCCGAACCAGCTGTACATGGTCGGCTCGATGGGTTGCGTGACGCCGCTCGCGCTCGGTCTCGCGCTCGCGCGCCCCGACCTGCGCGTGGTCGCGGTCGACGGCGACGGCGCCGCGCTGATGCGCATGGGCGTGTTCGCGACGCTCGGCACCTACGGCCCCGCCAACCTCACGCACGTGCTGCTCGACAACGGCGCGCACGAATCGACGGGCGGCCAGGCCACGGTATCGCAGCATGTGTCGTTCGCGGGCGTGGCCGCCGCGTGCGGGTATGCGTCGGCGGTCGAAGGCGATACGCTGGACGTGCTCGATACGGCACTGGCCGCGCCGGCCGACGGTACGCAGTTCGTGCGGCTCGCGATCCGCACCGGCGTGCCCGACGGCCTGCCCCGCCCGACCGTTACGCCGGTCGAGGTCAAGACCCGTCTGATGCGGCACATCGGCGCCGCGCAGACCGAAGCCCACGTTGAAGGAGCCCATTGATGCTGCTGCTGAACCCCGGCCCGGTCACGCTCACCGAACGCGTGCGCCGCAGCCTGCTGCAACCCGATCTGTGCCATCGCGAAAGCGAATTCTTCGATCTGCAGGATGAGGCGCGTGCGCGTCTGGTCGCCGCGTATGAACTCGATCCGGCTGAGTGGGCGGCCGTGCTGATGACCGGTTCGGGCACCGCCGCGGTCGAAAGCATGATCGCGGCGCTCGTGCCGAAGGACGGCAAGCTGCTCGTGATCGAGAATGGTGTTTATGGTGAGCGGATTACGCAGATCGCGACGCAGTACGGGATCGCTCATGACGTGCTGAAGCACGAGTGGATGCAGGCGCCCGATCTCGCGCAGATTGGTGCGAAGCTCGACGCGGGTGGCTATTCGCACGTTGCCGTGATTCATCACGAAACGACGACCGGTCGCTTGAACAACCTCGGCGCGATCGCGGAAGTCTGCCGTTCTCGCGGCGTGAAGATGCTCGTCGATGGCGTCAGCAGCTTTGGTGCGGAAGCGATCGATTTTGCCGGCGGTGACATCGACGCCGTTGCCGCGACCGCGAACAAGTGCCTGCACGGCGTGCCGGGCGCAGCGTTCGTGATCGTGCGCCGCAGCGCGCTCGCGAAGGCCGCAAGCCGGACTTACTACCTCGACCTCGGCCGTCTCGCGAAGCTGCAAGACCAGCGCAATACGCCGTTCACGCCTTCCGTGCATGCGTATTACGCACTCGTCGAAGCGCTGCGCGAGTTTGATGAGGCTGGCGGCTGGCGTGCGCGGCATGCGCATTACAAGGCGCTGGCTGATCAGGCGCAAGCCGGGCTTGCGGCGCGCGGGATGCCGCTGGTGTTGCCGGAAGGTGAATCGTCGGTTGTGCTGCGTGCGTATCGGTTGCCGCAAGGTGTGACGTACGAGACGCTGCATGACGGGCTGAAGGCGCGTGGCTTCGTGATCTACGCGGGGCAAGGCGGGTTGTCGAAGGAACTGTTCCGCATCTCGACGATGGGGGCGATCCAGGCGGCCGATGTCGAGCGGTTGCTGGAGGGATTTACGGCGTTGACGCGGTAAGCGTTGTCCGCATCTTCATCTACGAAAAGGCCCGCAAGGGCCTTTTTTGTTGTTCGCGATGCACCGGGGCACGCTGAACAACCCATCGGCGACGTTTGGCTGACAGCGGCGGCTGGTTGTTGCATCGACCGGCTGACTCCGTCGCCCCCACATCGGCCGCTCGTACCTGGCGGTCTGAGTGGCTGCTTCGGGGGTCTTCGAGACTTCGCGTCATCCCGATCGCATTCAGTCCCGAGATGCCGATAGCCGTGCGCACTGCTGGCGCGGCAACTTCACATATCACGCCAGTAAGTCGTTCAGCCTCGGGTCGATGCCGGCTAGAGACTACGCGTTTACCCCTACAATACATTTTATTTAATTCTAGATAATCTTTCTAGAACGAGGAGCCCATGGGACAGGCGGACCGCTGACGGGCGATCGGGCTCCCGATCCAAACGCTATGCAATGCTAATCAGTTTGCCCTCTGGTGATGGGCTGCTCTGACGAATACTCACATTTGAAATGTCGCCGATGTCGTGACTTCGATAGGAGACGCCGTATGCACTTTTCAACAGCAACCCAGTTCCACAAGAGGCTCAAGCATATGAAACTTCAACTCAAACCCGTCAACGCCGCGCTGACGCTCGCCTGCGTTGCCATGGTCTACGGCCAAGCCGCGCTCGCCGACGTGATCGTGAAGATCGGCAGCGCCGAACCGCTGACCGGCAACATTGCACACATGGGTCAGGATGCGGCCGATGGCGCCAAGCTCGCCGCCCAGCAGATCAACAAGGCCGGCAATCTGGTCATCGGTGGCCAGAAGGTCGTCCTGGAGATCGAATCGCTGGACGACCAGGCCGACCCCAGGATCGGTACGAATGTCGCGCAGAAGCTGGTCGACGACGGCGTCGTGGCCGTGATCGGCCACCTGAACTCCGGCGTGTCCATCCCCGCGTCCAAGATCTACCGCGACAACGGCGTCACCCAGATCACGCCGGGCTCCACCAACCCGCAGTACACGCTGCAAGGCTACAAGACCGCCTTCCGCGTGATCGGCACCGACGCCCAGCAGGGCCCGGCCCTCGCGAAGTACGCGAAGAACCAGAAGGTCAAGACGGTCGCCATCGTCGACGACGCCACCGCGTACGGCCAGGGTCTCGCGGATCAGTTCGAGAAGACCGCCAAGGCAGAAGGCATCCAGGTGCTGTCGCGCGATGCGACCAACGACAAGGCCACCGACTTCAAGGCCATCCTGACCAAGATCAAGGCCGAACGCCCCGATGCCATCATGTACGGCGGCGAGGACGCTACCGGCGGCCCCTTCGCCAAGCAGGCCATGCAACTGGCACTCCGCGCGAGGATCCTGGCGGGCGACGGCGTCTGCACGACCGACCTGGCCCGGCTGGCCGGCGACGCCGCCGACAATCTGGTCTGTTCGGTCGCGGGCGGCGATTTGTCCGCGATGGCGGGCAGCGCCGCGTTCGCCAAGGAACTGAAGGCCGTGTACGGCCACGATCCGGTGGTCTACTCGCCGGTTGCATACAGCGCCGTCTACGTGATCGTCGATGCGATGAAACGCTCCAACTCGGTCACGCGCGCCGGCATCCTGTCCGCCATGCCCACGACCAATCTGAACACGCTGATTGGCAATATCCGGTTCGACGAGCACGGCGACCTGACGAACAGCACCATCTCGCTCTACAAATACGTGAAAGGCAAGCGGACCCTGCTGGAGGTCGAGAAGATGTGATCGAAGCGGGGCTGACGCGGGCGCCACCCGGCCCCCGCGCCGGCACCGCACCGGCTGGATCCTTGCTGAACGCGTTGAATAGCCGCGTCCGCTGATCAGCGCCCGGCCTGTCCGCTGCGATTGGCGCGACCCAGTTCGGCGATGAGTCGAATGCGTGCCTTCGATGCGTTCAGACCGTCGTAACCCGCCGTGGTCAGGCCGAGGTCGTGGGCGCGATCATAGGCATACTTGGTTACGGCTGGATTGACCCGGAAACCATGGGCGCAGCGTGTCGACAGCACGACGGGGATATGCATTGCGGCTTCGCCCAGAAGTCTCTCTGACTGCGCCGAGACCCCCCCTGCGCCCTTGCCTGCCACAACAATACCGTCGAGTTCGGCGATATCCGGGAAGCCCACGAGCGACCCGAAGGTCTCCATGACGATCGCCACGCGGGCGCCGAGGTCGGATACATCGAGTTCCGCGTAACTGTCGTCAACGGCGCCCGAACCTGTGAGCGTAACAATGTCGGCCTCGATGGAGCCGCGGATCGCCGTTTCCGGTCCGAAGGGCTGAATGGCCTGCGGCCATACCTTGACGATCGAGACCGGATCGAAAATCCGTCCCGCGAAGGCCACGAGGGCGCTCGCACCCTTCGGCATGGCGCGTGCCAGATTTGCAGCATCCGCCAGATTGCGCGGACCATCGGCATTGGCATTGCCGCCGGGGATCGCCGCGCCGGTCAAAACGACCGGCCTGTCACGATCAAAAAGCAGCGCGGCAGCATAGGCAACATCTTCCATTGCGTCGGTGCCGCAACACATGACGAAGGCTTCGCTCTCGCAATCCTGCCGCATGACGTCACGCGCCCGGCACATTGACGCGAAAGTCAGATCGCAGCTATCGACAGGATCGATGTCATGCCCGATCCAGTCTGCCTGACCGCTCAAGGCGATCAGATCGCGTGCCAATAAACGCTCGATCGTCCCATCACTCTGGTAGCTCTCCGTGATGGTCCCGCCGCAATTCAGGAGTCCGATTTTCATGAGGGGGCCTTTATACCGGCGTGTCGCCAATTCCCGAGTACATATCCGCGATGGCTTCGGCGTTCTTGATACCCGTGCCCGTCAGCAGGACAACCGTTTCCTCTCGCGCCCGAATCGCCCCAAGCTGGACGAGCCGGTCAAATCCTGCAACCGCAGTGGCCGAAGTCAGCTCCGGCAGAAGGCCCAGTCGCGCAATCCGCCTGAGCGCTTCGACGATGGCTTCTTCTTCCACGGCCACAGTCGCGCCGCCCGTCTCTCTGACGGCGTTGACCACTTGCGCCAGCCGCAGAGGATGGGCGATGGCCGTCCCCTCGGAGACCGTCTTTCGAACCTCGCGCGGAACGGGTGTCGTGACGCCCGCCTGGAAGCTGGCATCGATAGGAGAGCAGTTCAATGGCTGGCAAACGAAGAGCCTCGGCATTTTGTGAATCTGACCCGCGCGCATCAGTTCCGAGAACGCCAGATAACAGCCGAGTACATTACTGCCCGCGCCTGCAGGCATGACGATGTTGTCCGGCGCCTCGAAGTTGAGGTCTTCCCAGATCTCGTAACCGATCGACTTGGTGCCTTCGAGGAAAAATGGCTGCCAATTGTGGCTGGCGTAGAAGATGCTCGCGGACTGCCGGACGGCTTCGTCCTCACACGCCTGTCGAGGCCCGTCGACCAGTTGTACCTCTGCGCCATAGGCGCGCATCTGGGCGATCTTCGCGGGCGACGCGTAGGCGGGCGCCAGAATTTTCACGCGCATCGCGCCTGCCGCGCCATACGCCGCCACCGACGCGCCGCCGTTGCCCGAACTGTCCTCCAGAACGGACGCGATACCCTGTTGCCGTAACATCGAGAGCATCACCGTCGTGCCGCGATCCTTGAAGCTGCTGGTGGGGCTGAACCACTCCAGTTTGAAATGCGGCCGGTGGTCGCCCCACGTCTTCTGGATCAACGGGGTGCACCCTTCCCCCATGGAGATGGGGGACACGATCTCGACCGGAAGCGACGCGCGATAGCGCCATTGGGAGCGCAGGTGCCGGTCGATGTCATCCCGGGAAATGCCGGCCAGCGGCGAAATCAGGAGCGGCCTGCGGTCGTCCGAACACCACCGAGGCACGTCCAAAGGATAGGTGGCGCCGCTGAGCGGCTCGACATAGTGCGATTTCACGTTTTCCGACTCCGCTTTGGTACATACCCGTTCGCTGCAGAAACAAGGCGATCATGGCTTTGACGTTGGGGGGTGAAACACGCGGCCCGCGCGCGTCCGTGCAGTTCGAACGCGTCGCGCATCACCTCGATCACGTCGTCCGGTATGAGCCATGGATCGACGACGTGCTCGTCGACGAGCACCCGCTTCTTCGGCATGCTCGGTCCAGTGGGTTTCCTTGGCATGCCGGGTAGTTTGGTCATTGCTAGACGCTTTGTCAAACTCAAAACAATTCGTCCAGATGAAAGTCGCGAGCATGGTTCGGCAAGGAGCCCCAACGCCCGCTCGCCTCAAATCACCTCGGCTTTAGGGATCTTTGGGGCGGCGGATATCATCATCGCTTAGAGGTCAGTTCAAAAACCCCGTGAGGGGGCTGTTTACTTCCTCGGCGAGCTGTTAACCTTGGGCACCAGAACAACGGAAGCCCAAGGATGGAAGCGCCGATCATTGACGACGAACTGTGGATACTGATCGAACCATTGCTGCCGCCCGCGAAGCCTCGTGCGAAGAGCGATCCTGGTCGTCCGCGCGTTTGCGATCGTGCGGCGCTCAACGGCATCCTGTTCGTGTTCAAAACGGGAATCCGCTGGAACCACTTGCCGACTCGGCTGGGCTTCGGCTCGGGCGCAACTTGCTGGCGGCGATTGAACGACTGGCAAAAGGCTGGTGTATGGGACCAACTGCACGAGTTGCTGCTCGACAAGTTGCGTGCGGCCGGCCAGATCGATCTGTCATACGCTGCGGTCGATTCGTCGTCCGTGCGCGCCGTTGGGGCGGGCGAAAAACTGGCCCGAACCCCACGGATCGTGCGCGACCCGGTTCCAAGCACCACATCCTCGTAGACGCCAACGGCGTTCCCGTCGTCGCGATCCTGACCGGCGCGAACGCCAACGACGTCACGCAGTTGCTGCCGCTCGTTGATGCAATTCCGCCGATTCGCGGTGTCCGTGGCCGACCACTTCAGAAGCCCGGCGTCGTCTACGCCGATCGCGGCTACGATTCCACACGACACCGACGTGCGCTGCGTGAGCGCGGCATCAGGCCCGTGATCGCGAAGCGCCGGACCGAACACGGCAGCGGGCTCGGCAAGTATCGTTGGGTGGTCGAGCGTACGCACTCCTGGCTCCATAATTTCCGTCGTCTACGCACGCGCTTCGAGCGACGTGCCGACATTCACGAAGCATTCTTGAAACTTGGCTGCTCGCTCGTCTGCTGGAACGTCTTCAGGCGAGCTGAGCAAGGTTTTTGAACTGGCCTCTTACCGGTTCTTGTCTGAATTACTCGGGCGCCCCGTCTGCGAACCACACGGCCAGTTCATCGTCGTCGGGATCAGTGAAGTGGAAGCGACGGCCGCCACGCGATAGAAGGCCTTGCTTCGCGCCATGTTGCCAACATTCAATTCGATGTCGTCAATCTGGCGGCCTTTCCCTCGAATGCTCGTCCGTGCCACTTTTCTGGGTGCTTGTCGAGAAGCAACCATATGGACCGTGACACCCATGACGACGTGGCGGTTCTGAAGATTTTCGTTCCAGGCCGTTAAGCGGCGTCCACCGCAATCCTTAAAAGGCGCTCTCCTCATGCCCGCAAGAATCGTTCGTTTTGCTCCGCTGCTGACGCTCGCCGCCGCCTCCCTCGCTCACGCCGCCGACAGCCAGTCCTGCAGCGACGAAACCACTACAGCCATCGCCCGCTGGGCCGGTATCGCGAGCGCACGCATTGCCACGCGCGACGCGGACCGGCTCGTCGTCGCGTCGGCTTGCAAGGCCATGCCGAATGCACCGGAAACGACGATCGCGGCCGTCGCGTTCGATTCGCTGCCCAAAAGCAAGAACCCTGACGAGAGCAAAAAGCTACAGGTCGTCGCGCTCGTCGAGGGTGGCAAGGTCGTGGCGGCCGAGCGGTCGGTAGTTCAGGAAGATGCCGTAACGGAGATCAACGAGAACAGCTACCGCATCGACACGGCACCCTACAGGCTGTCGCCTGATGTTCGCGCGTTCGGCGTCGTGTTCACGAGCAGCGCACGCAGGCCGAGTTGTGCAGACGCCTACCCCGAGAGCGAACTGACGCTGTGGATTCGCGACGGCGCCCGCATCCGTCCTGTATTCGGTACAAATCTCAAGGGCTGGGTCGCTGTCACCGGCCCCGTGTGCGTCCCCGATACCCGCGACCTGCGTAGCGAGTCCGCCCGGATGACGATTGCCGTCGAAAAGACATCGCACAACGGTTTCTCAGATCTGTCGATTACGGCGCACGTCGCCAATATGGAAAGCGACGACGACAAAGACTCCGGCACGGGAAAACGTACGGTGCGCACAATCGTCAAATACGACGGCAAGTCATACGGAATCGATATGTTCCGCGACTTCTGGTATTCACCCGCTTCCCAGAAACGCTTCAAGTAAGACTGCGCCCCGCCCGCCTACTCCACCACATTCGGCCCGATCTTCGGAGCCACGGATTCGCCGACCTGTCGATCACCGCGCGTGTCGATCCACCGCAGCGCAAGGACAAGCGCCCGGTCCGCACGATCGTCCGCTACGACGGCAAGTCGTACGGGATCGATATGTACCGGAACTTCTGGTATCCGCCTTCGGTAGTGAAATAACGCGGCGCGTCAGCGCGCGTCCGACAGGTCGTTGTACGCATCCATCACGCGCCCGGAAAACGCCAGCGCCGCGCCGGCGTTCATCGCCACAGCGACACCCAGCGCTTCGGTCAGCTCGGCCTTCGATACGCCGAGTTCGATCGCCTTCTTCACATGGTTCGCGATGCAACTGTCGCATCGCGTCGTGACGGCCACGGCCAGCGCAATCAGTTCGCGCGTCTTCGCGTCCAGGTTGCCGGTTTCGGCGCCGGCCTGATGCAGCATCCGGTAACCATCGATCGTCGAAGGACTCAGTTCCTTGATGTCCTTCATGCTTTGCCCGATCTTCGGCAGGAACTGCCGCCAGTTTTTCAGCATGAAACGTGTCTCCGCAAGTGGATCGATCCAGTCGATTGCCGGGAGCGCCATGCAACCCACGGCATCCGGCGATGCCCAAAAATAGCATCGGGATCGTAGCCGATCCACGCACCAATCTTGGTCCGATCGGACAATCTCCGCACTGTCCTATTTGACGACCGCATTCGTCTCGATGCACTCCGGCGACGCCGGTCTGAGCAGCGCTTCGTCGCGCACGCGTCGCGCCTCGCGCGCCGAATAGCGATCCTTCAACCGCAGGAACGGCTTCTCGACGAGGAAATAGCTGGCCGTCGCAGCCAGCAGCGCCCACACGATCCCAAGCGGAAACGCATGCGGCACCGCCAGATCCGGATTCGCGAACGGCTGCTGCCACAGATAAAGACTGAACGAGATCGTGCCGACGAACACGACCGGCCGCGCACGCAACCACCGCGCACACCAGAACTCGCTGCGGAAATTCAGCACGACGATCACGATCGCGATCAACGCGGCTTCGACCGTCACGCCATAGGTCGCATTCCAGAACCCGCCGAGCCGATGTTCGGCGAACGGCATGCCGATCAGCACGATGACGATGATCGCGGTCACGATGCGCGTCTCGCCGCGCCACGTACGAATCCACGCTTCAAGCCGCTCGCGATTGAGCGACACATAACAGCCGATCAGGATCGGATCGACGCCCGTGTGCAACATCATCCCGAGCTGCCCGCGCAGCGCAGGCGCAACGAAATACGTCACGGCGCGCACCAGCGGCACGACCAGGATCAACGCGGCCAGCCAGCGCGTGCCGCCGCGGCGCATCCCATACACGAACAGCAGCGGCCAGAACCAGTAGAACTGTTCCTCGAGCGCGAGCGACCAGAAATGGCCGAGATACCACGCGCCGTCCGGATGCAGCGCGTTGTCACCGGTCAGCCCGAACCACGCCGAGTAATTCCACAGGTGCAGCGCCGCATACAGCCACTGCCTCCGGTCGACGTCGAACCAGCCGGCGAAGGCCACGATCGCGACCGCCGCGAGATACACGTAGCAGGCCGGCCAGATCCGCAACGCGCGGCGCACATAGAACGACGTCAGCGCGATGCCGCCCGTGCGCGCGAACTCGGCGCGCAATACGTTGGTAATCAAAAAGCCGCTGAGGACGAAGAAGATCAGCACGCCGAGCCGGCCGTCGGCGATCAGCCGCAACGGCGCGTACCAGCCCGTGTAGCCGCCGGGCAGCACATGCTCGGCGTGTCCGACCACCACCATCGCGACCGCGACGGCGCGCAACCCGGTCAACTGCGTGACGCGATGGTTCATCGGCTGGTTTCCGTTGGCACGGTGGATGGGCAGCACGCCGGCGCCCCCGCTTCGGCACGCCGATATGCCGCCGGGATTTTGTATGAAAAATATCGGAATGAAATTACTTCAAAAATCTCCGGGCCGACACCCGCGGCCTCGCACGCCGGAACGAGCCGACGCCGGCGGCGGCGAATGGGCATAATGACAAGCCTTGTCCGGCGGCGGCCGGTCCGATGCCAACACAACGATTTTTGCGGCGGCGCAGTATCCGTAGCCCCCCGCCCGCGCACCGGCCCGCGCGTCGTCCGCCTCCTGCCGACCCTTATCCGGAGCCTGCCTGTGTACCCACCGATCGAACCCTACGCCCACGGCCATCTCGACACCGGCGACGGCCACCGCATCTACTGGGAGCGCTGCGGCAACCCGGCCGGCAAGCCCGCCGTGTTCCTGCACGGCGGCCCCGGCGCCGGCTGCAGCCCCGACCATCGCCGCCTGTTCGATCCGGAGCGCTACGACATCCTGCTGTTCGACCAGCGCGGCTGCGGGCGTTCGACGCCGCATGCGAGCCTCGAGAACAACACGACGTGGGATCTGGTCGCCGATATCGAACGCCTGCGCGAGATGGTCGGCGCGGAAAAGTGGCTCGTGTTCGGCGGCTCGTGGGGCAGCGCGTTGTCGATCGCCTATGCCGAAACGCATCCCGAGCGCGTGAGCGCACTGATCGTGCGCGGCATCTTCACGATGCGTCGCGCGGAATTGCTGTGGTACTACCAGGAAGGCGCATCGTGGCTGTTCCCCGACCTGTGGGAAGAGTTCGTTGCACCGATTCCGGAAGCCGAGCGCGGCGACCTGATGGCCGCCTACCATCGCCGGCTGACCGGCAGCGACGAAGCCGCGAAGCTCGAAGCCGCGCGCGCGTGGAGCATCTGGGAAGGCCGCACGATCACGCTGCTGCCCGATCCCGCCCTTGCCGAGCACTTCGCGGACGGTCACTACGCCCTCGCGTTCGCGCGAATCGAGAACCACTACTTCGTGAACAAGGGCTTCGTCGAGGAAGGCCAGTTGCTGCGTGACGCGCATCGCCTCGCGGGCATCCCGGGCGTGATCGTGCAGGGTCGCTATGACGTCGCGACACCCGCGCGCACCGCATGGGAATTGTCGAAGGCGTGGCCGGATGCGACGTTCGAGATCGTGCCCGGCGCCGGGCATGCGTACAACGAGCCGGGGATCCTGGAGGCGCTGATCGCGGCGACGGACCGGTTCGCCGCGTAATCGACGCTATGCAACGCGGTGCGTGCGGCCGTGCCTGCCGGCACGCTCACGCACCGCCCCTGTCAAAGCGCCGCTTCGACGATCGCCTTGCCGCTGATCGCCCGCTCGACGAGCTGTTCGTCGCCGACCTTGCGGATCGCATCGTCGAGCAGACCTTCCGGCGCTTCGGTCGCCACCTTCAGCAAACCCGACAGGCCGCGCGCGTCGAGCACCACCAGCGTCTCCATCGAATCCGCGCGGCTCACGAGCACGCGGCGCCACGCCGGCCCCGCGCCGAAGCTCGCGCAGAGCGCAATCGTGTCGCTGCCGAGCGTGTAGTCGAATTGTTTGATCATGATCTGCCGCCGTTGCAAGGGAATGGCGCTGCGCGACGGTGCGGTGCCGTGACGTCGACGCACCCGCGCGTGCCGCCGGTGCCCCGGATCGAGTCCGATCCGTTCGCCGGCATGACCATGCTAGGCGTGCAGTATTAACGAAGACTTAAACGGCATTCCCGCGGGCATGCCCCATGCGTCATGGCGCGTCGAGCGGCTCCACCGTCACCCCGACCTTCAGCTCCTGATCCGCACCGCCGCCGCGAATCACGCCGCGCAGCGGCGTCACGTCCGCATAGTCGCGGCCGATCGACAGCATCACGTAGTCGTCGCCCGGCGCGCGATCGTTGGTCGGATCGAGTTGCAGCCAGCCGTTATCCTCGGGCCACGCCGGGTCGTACACCTCGACCCATGCATGCGACGCGTCGGCGCCGATCAGCCGCGGCTGCCCGGGCGGCGGCTGCGTGAGCAGGTAGCCGCTCACGTAACGCGCGGCCAGCCCGAGCGAGCGCAGCGCGCCGATCATCACGTGCGCGAAATCCTGGCACACGCCCGTGCGCAACCGCAGTGCATCAAGCGCCGACGTCGTGATGTCGGTGCTGTTCGGCGTATACGCAAAATCGGCATGCACGCGCCGCATCAGCTCCCACGCGGCCTGCACGAGCGGCCGTTGCGGCGTGAAGCTCGACGCTGCATACGCGGCGAGTTCGGGATCGCACGCAACATGCGGCGACGTGAACACGAATTCGCTCGCCGCGTCGTAAGGCTGCCCCGCGCGGAACCGCAAGCGGTCGCGCACCGCTTCCCACGCCATCGCCTGTTTCGCGTCGGGTTTCGCGATGGCGGGCGGCGGCTCGCCGCGCGCACCGCGCGACCACACCGGCGGCGTCACGCGTACCGTGCTGCGGCTGCGCACGAGCAGCGCATCGTGCGGCTGGTTCAACGCAAACGACGCGCGCGCGTTGCCGAATGCGTCGATCTCGGTCCCGACCGATTCCGGCACGGGATCGATGTCGAGCGCAAACGACAGCACCTGCTGGCGCGGCGTGACGAGCGGCTGCAGGCGTGCCTGGTGCTGCGCCGATTCGACGCGCGCCGCGTAACGGTATTCGGTGTCGTGCGTGACGCGCAGCAACCGGCCCGGCGCACCCGCAGCCGGCGCAGATACCGGTGCCGATGCGTTCCGCGTATGACCGGAACCGTGCGGCGCTTTCGCCGCGCCTTTCGTCGTCACCATAACGTCCTGCCCGCCTCGCGCACGTGGCTGAAATAGCGCTCGCCGATCCGGTTCGACAGTTCCCACACCGCCTTCACCGTCGTGTCGAGCGCCTCGAGCAGCTTGTCGTGCCGGCCGCCGTCGGCGGTCTCGCACAGCTCGTGCAGCGACCACGCGGGGACGTCGGGAATCGTCTCGGCCAGCTCGGACAGCGCATAGCCTTCGCTGCGCTCGACCTTCGTCAGCCGGCCGCGAAGCGCCTGCACGACCCAGCCGAGCGAGCGCGGATTGTCGGTATCGAGCACGACGAGCGACAGCAGCGGCGCGACGTCGAAGCCGCGCTGGAACCGCGAACGGAACGTGATCGTGCTGTCGAACAGTTCCAGCACGAGCTCGAAGCCGTCCTGCCGGTGCACCGCGCCTTCGTCGAAGGCGGCCTTCAGCACGCTGCACAGGAAGTCCAGCCGGTCGATCTGCCGGCCGATCGACAGCAGCCGCCAGCCGTCGTCGCGCGTCATGTTGTCGGTCTGCGCGCCCGTGATCGCGCCGAGCAGCAGGCCGAGGCGCTCCAGCAACTGCAGTGCCTCGTTGCCGATCTGCTCCTCGGCTTCCGGCTGGCCCGCGCTGTCCGCGAACAGTTGCGTCGCGTCGTCGATCAGCCGCCACTGATCGCTCGACAGTCGCTCGCGGATCGCCGCGGCCGCGCCACGCATCCCGAACAGGCAGGACGCAATGCCCGACGTGCGATCCGCGCCGCGCGTCAGCGACGTCGCGAGCGTGTGCTGGAATGCACGCGGCGCATCGACGGCGTTCGGCGCGTCGGCCGCGATCAGGCCCGTGTCGCGGCACAGCGTGTCGAGCAGTTCCAGGTGCGCGGGGCTGTCGACGTCGTCCTCGCCGCGCAGCCGTTCGAGCGCCGCGCGCGCGAGGCGCATCAGGTTGGTTGCGCGTTCGGTATAGCGGCCGAGCCAGAACAGGTTTTCAGCCGCGCGGCTTGCGATCGCGCGCGGGCGCTCGACGAGATCGTCGGGGCCGAGGTGCGTCTGCAGCAGCGTCGTCGAATCGACGATGCCTTCGGTCATCACCCACGTATCGACGGTGCTGCCGCCGCGCGGCATCGGCGCGTTGAACAGCGTGTCGCGCGTGCCGACCCGCGACAGCCCGCCAGGCAGGAGCCGCCAGCGCTGCGCACCGTCGGCGAGCGCGAACACGCGCAGCAGCACCGGCTTCGGCACGATGCGCGCGCCGCCGTTGCTGTCGGGCGCGTCGTGGCGCGGCCAGGTCGGCGCCTGCGACAGCGGCAGGTCGGCCTGCACCGTGTAGTGCTCGGGCCGAGCGAGAATCCGTGCGCGCCATTCCGCCAGTTGCGCCTGCGTGAGCCGCGCGCCGATCACCGGCTCGAATGCGCCGCCTTCCTGCACGTCGGGTGGATAGGATGCCTTGACGATGCCGCGCGCGAGCTGCGGCAGCGCGTCGTCGCACGCGGCCGCCTCGCCGCACCACCACGAATGCACGGCCGGCAGCGTCAGCGTTTCGCCGAGCAGCCCTTCCGCCAGGCGCGGCATGAAACCGAGCATCGCCGGCGATTCGAGGAAGCCCGAGCCCGGCGCGTTCGCGAGCAGCACGTTGCCCGCGCGCACGGCCTGCAGCAGCCCCGGCACGCCGAGCATCGAATCGGGCCGCAGTTCGAGCGGATCGAGCCATGCATCGTCGACGCGCCGCAGGATGCCGTGCACCGGTTCGAGCCCGCTCAACGTCTTCAGGAACACGCGATTGTCGCGCGCGGTCAGGTCGCCGCCTTCGACGAGCGTGAGACCGAGATAGCGCGCGAGATACGCATGCTCGAAATAGGTCGCGCTGTGCGGCCCCGGTGTGAGCAGCACGATCCGCGAATTCTTCGCGGCGGGGCTGAGCGACTGCATGCTCTGCAGCAGCGCACGGTACGCGGAGGCAAGCCGCTGCACGCGCAGCCCGCGAAACCCGCGCGGAAAGAGCCGCGACACGATCAGCCGGTTTTCGAGCAGGTAGCCGAGCCCGGCCGCGCCCTGCGTGTGCTGCGCAACGATCCGCCATTGGCCGTCGGGGCCGCGCGCGAGGTCGAACGCGACGACGTGCAGCCACGTATCGCCCGGCACGCGTGCGCCGCGCATCGCGCGCAGATAGCCGGGATGGCCGGTGACGAGCGCGGGCGGCAGCAGCCCGCGCTCGAGGATCGTCTGCGGCCCGTACAGGTCGGCCAGCGTCGCGTTGAGCAGCCGCACGCGCTGCAGCACGCCGCGCTCGATCCCGACCCAGTCCTCGGGCGTGACGATCAGCGGCAGCAGGTCGAGCGACCACGGGCCGACCGCGCCGTCGCCGGCGCGCTGCTCATGCAACTGGTAGAACAGCCCGTTCTCGCGCATGCGCCGGTGCAGCGCGTCGGCGCGGCGGTCGAGGTCGGCCACGCCGTCGCTGCCGATCGACGTGAAGAAGCTGCGCCACGCGGGCGCGAGCGCAGGCGCGTGCAGGCTGGCCGCGCTGCCGCGCAGTTCGTCGTAGCGGCCGGCAACGGCCGGCGCCGCGAGCGCGGCGGCCAGTTCGGCGGCGTCCGGCTGCGCGCCGGTATCGAAAAGCGTGGGCATCGCGTCGAGGGCGGCGAGATGATCGAGGTCAATGGGCGGCACGATGTCGTTCCGTCGTCAGGGTGCGGCCGCGCACGCGCGCCGCCACCCGGGTGGCGGGCTGCGGCGCGCGACCGCAATCTGCCCGCATCCTAGCATTCCGGCAGGGCCGCCAGCGACCGAAACCGCCGGGTATCGCGAACCGCGCATCGTCATCCGCCTCGTCATCGTCCGGTCACGGCCGCCGCAGGTCGAGCGTGAACGGGAATTCGCGGCTCGGCGCGGCAGCCGCGACATCCATCCGCCCCGGCGTATGCCCCATCTCGACGAAGCGCGCGAGCCGGCGGCTCTCGGCTTCGTATGCATTGACCGGGAACGTCGCGTAGTTGCGACCGCCCGGATGCGCGACGTGGTAGCGGCAACCGCCGAGCGAGCGCTGCAGCCACGTATCGACGATGTCGAACGTGAGCGGCGCGTGCACGCCGAGGGTCGGATGCAGCGCGGACGGCGGTGACCACGCCTTGTAGCGCACGCCCGCGACGTATTCGCCGACGGTGCCGGTCGGCTGCAGCGGCAGTGCGCGGCCGTTGACCGTCACGACGTACCGGTTGTCGTTCAGCCCCGTCACGCGCACTTCGAGCCGTTCGACCGACGAATCGACGTAGCGCACCGTGCCGCCGGGCGCGCCCTCCTCGCCCATCACGTGCCACGGCTCCAGCGCGCCGCGCAGCGACAGCTGCATCCCGTTCACCGCGATCTGGCCGAACAGCGGGAAGCGGAACTCGAAGTGCGGCGCGAACCACGCCGGATCGAACGCGAAGCCGGCGTCGCGCAGTTCGGTCAGCACGTCGTCGAAATCCATCTGAAGAAACGCGGGCAGCATGAAGCGGTCATGCAGCGCGGTGCCCCAGCGCGTGAGCGGCGTCGTGTACGGCGCGGCCCAGAAACGCGCGACCAGCGCGCGCAGCAGCAATTGCTGCACGATGCTCATCCGGGCATGCGGCGGCATCTCGAACGCGCGCAGTTCGAGCAGGCCGAGCCGGCCGGTCGACGTGTCCGGCGAATACAGCTTGTCGATGCAGAACTCGCTGCGGTGCGTGTTGCCGGTCACGTCGATCAGCAGGTTGCGCAGCACGCGGTCGACGAGCCACGGCGGCATGTCCTGCCCGAACAGCAGCTTGTTGCGCTGGATCTCCGCGAACGCGATGTCGAGTTCGTAAAGCTGGTCGTTGCGCGCCTCGTCGACGCGCGGCGCCTGGCTCGTCGGCCCGATGAAGAGCCCGGAGAACAGGTAGGACAGCGACGGATGGTTGTGCCAGTACGCAATCAGGCTCGCGAGCAGGTCCGGGCGGCGCAGGAACGGGCTGTCGGCCGGCGTCGCGCCGCCGAGCACGAAGTGGTTGCCGCCGCCCGTGCCGACGTGGCGGCCGTCGACCATGAACTTCTCGCTGCACAGCCGCGACTGCCACGCCGCGTCGTACAGGAATTCGGTGTGATCGACGAGCTCGTCGAAGTTGCTGGCCGGATGGATGTTCACCTCGATCACGCCGGGATCGGGCGTCACCTGCAGCAGCTTCAGCCGCGCGTCGCGCGGCGGCGGATAGCCCTCCAGGACGAGCTTCACGCCCAGCGCGTGCGCGGTCAGCTCAATTGCGCCGAGCAACTCGAGATAATCCTCGAGCGCGGCAAGCGGCGGCATGAACAGGTACAGGATGCCGTTGCGCACTTCGACGCACAGCGCGGTGCGCGTGATCCACGCGGCCGATTCGAAGCGCTCGGGGAGGCGACCCGGGTCGCGCGCGGCCGGCCGGCCATTGCCGGCCGTGCCGTCGTCGCGCCACTGCATCACGGTCTGCGCGGACGCCTCGCGATGCACGCCGGACAGGTAGCGCGGCGCATCGGCCGGCCCCGCGTAGCGTGCACGGATCGCAGCGGCATCCGGCAGCACGTCACGCGGCGCGAACGGGTCGCGCTCGACGAGATACGGATAGTCGGCGCGACTCGCCCACGGCAGCGAATCGAGCGGCAGCCGATAGCCCATCGGCGAATCGCCGGGCATCAGGTACATCCGCTCGTCGCGGAAGAACCACGGGCCCGTCTGCCAGCGCGGGCCGTCGAGGCCCGGCCGATGGCGGCCCCGCGCATCTTCCGCACGCTTGACCGGCAGCACGTAGCCGACCACGCTGTCGAGCTTCTGCTCGAACACCTTGCGCAGCCGCGCGCGTTCGAGCTCGTCGTCGAGACGCGAGTCGAACGGGTCGACGTTGACCGGCAGCCGGCGCTCGCGCCACAGGTAGTACCAGACGTCCTCGTAGCCGGGCCGGATGAATTCGCCGGTCAGGTTCAGCCGCGCGGCGAGCGCATCGATGAAGCGCTTTGCGTCGTCGGTCGTATAGGCGGACGGCTCGCGCTCGTCGGCGAACAACGACGGATCGTGCCACACGGGCTGGCCGTCCGCGCGCCAGAAGATCGACAGCGCCCAGCGCGGCAGTTGCTCGCCCGGGTACCACTTGCCCTGCCCGAAATGCAGGAAGCCGCCGTCGCCGTATTCGGCGCGCAGCCGCTGCACGAGTTCGGTCGCGTAGCCGCGCTTGGTCGGGCCGAGCGCGTCGGTGTTCCACTCGGCGCCGTCGCGATCGTCGATCGACACGAAGGTCGGCTCGCCGCCCTGCGTGAGCCGCACGTCGCCGGCCGCCAGCGCGCCGTCGACCTGCATGCCGAGCGCCAGCACGCCGTCCCACTGCGATTCCGTATACGGCTTCGTCACGCGCGGCGATTCGTACACGCGCGTCACGGTCATCTCGTGCTCGAACGACACCTCGCACTCGTCGATCAGCCCCTCGACCGGGGCGGCGCTCGTCGGCTGCGGCGTGCAGGCCAGCGGAATGTGGCCTTCGCCGGCGAGCAGGCCCGAGGTCGGGTCGAAGCCGATCCAGCCGGCGCCGGGCAGGTACACCTCGCACCACGCGTGCAGGTCGGTGAAGTCGACCGACGTGCCGCTCGGGCCGTCGAGTGATTTCACGTCGGGCGTGAGCTGGATCAGGTAGCCCGACACGAACCGCGCGGCGATGCCGAGATGACGGCACAGCTGCACGAGCAGCCATGCGCTGTCGCGGCACGAGCCCGAGGCCAGTTCGAGCGTCTGCTCGGGCGTCTGCACGCCCGGCTCCATCCGCACGAGATAGCCGATGTCGTGCTGCAGTTGCTGGTTCAGCGCGACGAGGAAGTTCACGGTGCCGGCCGGCGTGCGGTCGACGCCGTCGAGATACGCGCGGAACAGCGGCGACGCGCTCGTCTGCGGGTCGCACACGAGATACGGTGCGAGCTCGGTCTTCAGCGCGTCGTCATAGCTGAACGGGTATTGCTCCGCGCTGGCTTCGAGGAAGAAGTCGAACGGGTTGTACACCGACATCTCGGCGACGAGATCGATCGTGATCT
Source organism: Burkholderia sp. AU33423 (assembly GCF_002223135.1). Taxonomy (NCBI): domain Bacteria; kingdom Pseudomonadati; phylum Pseudomonadota; class Betaproteobacteria; order Burkholderiales; family Burkholderiaceae; genus Burkholderia; species Burkholderia sp. AU33423. The sequence continues at coordinate 1,247,938 of NZ_NKFH01000007.1, read as the reverse complement.
CGAAGTGCTCGGTGCGCTCCGGAAACACGAGCCGCGCGAGATAGTTCGAGAACGGGTCCTGCTGCCAGTTGATGAAGTGCTGCGCGGGCTCGACCGTCATCGAATACGCGAGGATCGGCGTCCGGCAATGCGGCGCGGGCCGCAGGCGCACGACCTGCGGGCCGAGGTTGACGAGCCGGTCGTAGCGATAGCGGGTGGTGTGATGCAGCGCGACGTGGATGGACATGGGAGCTCGGTTCGGGTTGGGCCGGCCGCGCGCCGCGTCGCGCTCGATGCGACGCGGCACCCCGGCCTGGCGGATTCGGCGAAAGCGTGCGCGAGGTCAGACGAGCTCGGGCGTCTGCACGACGCTGATCTCGACACCGACGGCCGTCGCGCCGAGCCCCGTCACCGGCTGCGCGTCGCGATAGTCGAGGCCGACCGCGATGCGCACGTAGCGCTCGTCCGGGCAGCGATTCATGAACGGATCGAACCCGACCCAGCCGAGCCCTTCGACATAGGCCTCGGCCCACGCATGGCCGGCCGGCTGCTGCATCAGCCCCGCCGCCTGCGGCTGCGCGCCGTGTGCCGGCTGCGGCATCCCCTGCGACTGCGACTGCGCGGCATGCGACGCGCCGAGCACCTGCTGCATGCCCTCGCCGCTCTGCAGCGCGAGCGCTTCTTCTTCCTCGACGTCGCCCGCGTTCTGCTTCGCGTCGGCAATGCGCTGCATCGCGCTGTCCGCCAGCACGTAGCCCGAGATATAGCGCGCGGGAATCTTCAGCACGCGCGCGGCCGCGATGAACGCATGCGCATGGTCGCGGCTCGTGCCCTCGCCGCTTTGCAGCGCGGTTTCCGCGTCGACGGGGGCGTCGGCGGCCAGGTTCGGCGCATACGCGATGCGGTCGTGCACTTCCGTCATCAGCCAGTGCAGCGCGTCGAGACTGTGCGGCTCGATCGGCAGCGCTTGCGCCAGCGCACGCACGGTGTCGCCCGCCTTCGTCAGCGCCGTTTCGCGCTCGAAGATCCACGGCGGCGCATAGCCTTCAGGATGACCGAGTATGCCCGCGCGGTCCTGCGTCTCGACGACGCCGGCCGCGATGACGACGATCTCGGCCTTCGCGCCGCGGTCGTGCCGCACGAGGTCGATCCGGTTGCCGAGCCCGTCGGCATAGGACAGCGACGGCTCGACGCCGTCGATCGTGACCTGCCACGCGCGCACCGTCTGCCCGGGGCCCGACTGCGGGCGCAGCCGCAGCCGTTGCAGTGCATGGCTGGCTTGATCGTCGTACTGATAACGCGAGATGTGTCGGATGGCGAGTCGCATGGCAAGTCTCAGTCGAAGTTGTAAGCCTGGGCGATTTCGAGCCCGAGGCTGTTGTTGCGGCCGATGAAGTCGGTCAGGAACTCGTGCAGGCCGCTCTTGAAGATCCGCTCGACCGAGGTGTCGGACAGCATTTGCAGGATCTTCGTGGCCGTGTCGTGACACGGGTGTGTCACACCGTAATCCTTCGCGAGCAGGTTCAGGCTCGACACGACGCGCCCGTAGCAATAGCGCAGCGAACGCGGCATGCGGCCGTTCAGGATCAGGTAGTCGGCGATGTTCATCGGCTTGTACTGCACGTCGTACACCCAGCGGTACGAGCGGTGCGCGGCGACGCAGCGCAGGATCGTCTCCCACTGGTAGTTGTCGAGGATCGTGCCGACGTGCGACACCGACGGCAGCAGCAGGTGGTATTTCACGTCGATGATCCGCGCGGTGTTGTCCGCGCGCTCGATGAATGCGCCGATCTGCGCGAAATCGAAGATCTCGTTGCGCAGCATCGTGCTGTAGAAGCTGCCGAGGATCAGCGCGGTTTCGCGCTTCACCTGGTCGAGCACGTTCGGCAGCTCGCTCTCCGGCACCGGCTGCGCGAGCGCGCGGCGCAGCGCGAGCCACGCGCCGTTCACGCTCTCCCATGCCTCGCGCGTGAGCGCCGTGCGCACCATCCGCGCGTTCGAGCGCGCGGCCTCGATGCACGACAGCACGCTCGACGGGTTGTCGCGGTCGCGCAGCAGGTAGTCGGTCACGGTATCGGCCGCATACGCGTCGTATTTCTGCCGGTAGCCGTCGTCCGTGCCCGAGCTGACGAGCACCGACGACCATTCGGCCGGCGCGTCGGACGTGCGCGTGAGCGCCATCCGCAGCCCGGCATCGACGATGCGCGCGATGTTCTCCGCGCGCTCGATATAGCGGTACATCCAGTAGAGACCGCTTGCAGTACGTCCCAGAAGCATCTCGTGTCCACTCCGTCTTCGTTCGGTTGGCGCCCCGGTCGCGGGGCGCGCGGTCGCGTCCGGCTCAGTCGGCCAGCACCCAGGTGTCCTTGGTGCCGCCGCCCTGGCTCGAGTTGACGACGAGCGATCCCTCCTTCAGCGCGACGCGCGTCAGCCCGCCCGGCGTGATGCGGATCCGGTCCGACACCAGCACGAACGGCCGCAGGTCGACGTGGCGCGGCGCCAGGCCGGCTTCGGTCAGGATCGGCGTCGTGGACAGCGCGAGCGTCGGCTGCGCGATGTAGTTCGCGGGGCGCGCGCGCAGCTTCGCGGAAAAGGCTTCGAGCTCGGCCTTCGACGCGCACGGCCCGACCAGCATCCCGTAGCCGCCCGAGCCGTGCACCTCCTTCACGACCAGTTCGTCGAGATGGTCGAGCACGTATTTCAGGCTGTCGGCTTCGCCGCAGCGCCAGGTCGGCACGTTCTCCAGCAGCGCCTTGCGGCCCGTGTAGAACTCGACGATCTCCGGCATGTACGAGTAGATCGCCTTGTCGTCGGCGATGCCGGTGCCGGGCGCGTTCGCGATCGTGATGTTGCCCGCGCGGTACACGTCCATGATCCCCGCGACGCCGAGCACCGAGTCGGGGCGGAACGTGAGCGGATCGAGGAACGCGTCGTCGACGCGGCGGTACAGCACGTCGATCGGCTGGAAGCCTTCGGTCGTGCGCATCGCGACGCGGCCGTCGATCACCTGCAGGTCGCTGCCCTCGACGAGATGCACGCCCATCTGGTCGGCAAGGAACGAGTGTTCGTAGTACGCGGAATTGTGGATGCCGGGCGTGAGCACGGCGATGGTCGGGTTGTCGGCGTTGCCGCCCGGCGGGCACACGGCCGCGAGCGACTGGCGCAGCATCTGCGGATAGGTCTCGACCGGGCGCACCTTCACCTGCTGGAACAGCTCCGGGAAGAGCTGCATCATCGTCTCGCGGTTTTCCAGCATGTACGACACGCCGGACGGCGTGCGCGCGTTGTCCTCCAGCACGTAGAACGCGTTTTCGGCGGTGCGCACGATGTCGACGCCGATGATGTGCGTGTAAACGTTACCGGGCGGCCGGAAATCGATCATCTCCGGGATGAACGCTTCGTTGTGCGCGATCAGGTGCTTCGGCACGATGCCCGCGCGCACGATTTCCTGGCGGTGGTAGATGTCGTCGAGGAACGCATTGAGCGCCATCACGCGCTGCTCGATGCCGAGCGACAGCCGGCTCCATTCGGCGCCCGAGATGATGCGCGGGACGATGTCGAACGGAATCAGCCGCTCGGCGGCCTCCGCGTCGCCGTAGACGGCGAACGTGATGCCCGTCTTGCGGAACACGCCTTCCGCGTCGTGGGCCTTCTGGGCGAGGCTCGCGGGATTCTGCGTGTCGAGCCACTGCTTCAGGCGCGCGTAGGGCGCCCTTACCATGTCGCCGGATTGCAGCATTTCATCGAATGGCTTCATCGATCTTTTCTCCATCGATCGTTTTCCCCGGCATTGCGCATGCCGGACCGGCGTAATGAATGCTTTGCAAGGAACGTGCCTTGCGCGATCCCCTCGATATCCCCCCGTTTTCGCGCCGCGCCGGGCACGCCCGCGCGGCATTGCGCACCATCACGGTGCAGCGCCCGACGCGACGGGCGACGACGGTGCGTCGCCGGCGCGCACGGTTCATGCTGCGCCGCGTCTTTCGAACATAGTTCCCCCGCGTGTCACGAATGTGCAATCTGCACTGCACAAAAAACGGCCCGCCCGGGCCTCGGACCACCGGAACGAAAGGACGGGAAGGCGGGCCGGTACGCGCACGGCGCAACCGGCCCTGGGGGGAAGTACCGTCTGCGGCCGCACCGGCAGTTCGACGCGATGAACTGTCCGGTTAGTCGGGTCCGGCACCTCAACGCTATGCAGCCTTAATCCCGCCGACAACGCCCATGCATATTTCGACTGACACCCATCGAAAAAAAACATCGGGCCGACCGGCGCGATGCGCGGTACGCTAGAACGTTCGTGCAGCAAACGGTGCCGCCGCCTTTCAGGCGCCCGACTATAAAAAGCGAAGATCGAAATGGAAGCAAAGTGGCTGGAAGATTTCCTGAGCCTGGCGGATACCAAGAGCTTTTCCCGGGCCGCGCGTAACCGGCACCTCACGCAATCGGCATTCAGCAGACGAATAGCCGCACTCGAAACCTGGATGGACGCGAAGCTGGTGGACCGGAGCATCAACCCGATCACGCTGACGCCGGCCGGCCAGATGTTCCGCGGGCTCGCCGCGGACATCCTGCGCAGCATGTATGCGGCGCGCAATCTCGTGAACGGCTACGACCAGTTCGCGGCCAGCGATCAGGTCGTGCGTTTCGCGGTGGCCCATACGCTCGTCTTCACGCTGTTTCCCGAATGGCTCAAGCAGCTCAACGGCGAGGTCGGCCACGTCACCGCGCGCGTCAACGCGGTGAACGTGCCGGAAGGCGTGCAGCAGCTCGTCGAAGGGGAATGCGACCTGCTGCTCGGCTATCACCATCCGCAGCTGCCGATCGTGCTCGACCCGAACCACTTCCCGTTCGTCAGCCTCGGCGTCGAACGGATCCTGCCCGTGTCGTCACCCGATGCGCGCGGCAAGCCCGTGTTCCAGCTGCCGGGCACCCCCGACGCGCCACTGCCGCTGCTCGCGTATTCGTCGGGCGCCTTTCTCGGCAATATCGTCGAGATGCTGCTGCTGAACGCCACCGAGCCGTACGTCCTGCACCGATGCTTCGAGACGCACATGTCCGAGGCCCTGAAGGGCATGGTCGTGGCCGGGCACGGGATCGGCTGGCTCCCGGAAAGCTGCGTCGCGAAAGAACTCGCGGAAGGCACGCTCGTGTGCGCGGGTTCCGGCGACTGGATCACCGAGCTCGAAATCCGCCTGTACCGGTCGGCCCGCAAGCGCGGGCTCGCGGCCGAGCAACTGTGGACCTACATCATGAACCGGCCGCGCGCGGCGGTCGAAGGTGCAGCCGGCGCGGCCGAGCCCGCGGCCGCACCGGCGATGCGCATCGCCCGACGCAGCGCGGGCGGCAGCCGCTGATCGTCGCGTTCGCGTCGTTCCCGCGGACGACGCGAACGCAAGCCCGGTTCGCGACAATCCGGTGTGCGCAGGCATTCGCGCCGCGCCGCTTCCCGGCGAACGCGCCCCCTTCTCCGGTAGCAAGCAACGATCCCGCTTTAGCCTGAATAATTACCGCGCCGGACGCGCAATCGATATCAGACGAATCGCAATCGTTTGCATTCCCGGGTTGAACTTTTTACGTCCGGCATAGCACATGGGCATTTTCCGTCTGATTATCTGGGCAGAAATACCCTGTTACAGAACAAATTAAAAGTTTCGATTTACCTGTAACAATCTAAAATACCAACAACGCCTCCCTCGCATTTCATATCGTGCGACCTGTATCTGGATCGATATCAATTCTGCTGGGACACAGTCGCAAAAATTCCTTTTATCAGTCGTTATTTTTCGGCATGAATGTCGATACGTCTGACGTGATTCAATGCGTGCAGGATCATCGCTACCGAGTAGCAATTTTCATATTCGGCAATATCGACTTTCTTCATAGTTAAGAGAAGTCATACGAATCCGTCGTTATCCTATTTAAATAGGATATTTAACGCCGTCCCATTCAGGCCACACGCGGTTGTTCGTTCAAAAACCATCGTGTATCAATAGCGTGTCGCAAAAAGAACGTTGGCAAATCTGACTCGGAATAAATGCTCGCCATTGATTCCGGACGGGAGGTTGCAATGTCTTCCTCGTTTCGACAGCATGCGCGCCCTTTGGTGGGCGTCTTCATCTGCACGCTCTGCATGAATGCAACGGCCCAGACGCTCACGTCCCAGCCACCCGCGTCCGCCGCCGCCACCGCGTCCGGCCCGGGTGCGGATCGCTACGTCATTTCGTATATCTGCGGCGATGCGCGGATCGACGGTACCGCGCCGCTGCCGCCCGACGGGCGGCCGTACAACCTGGGCGTGTCGTTTGCTTCCGCCAAGACGGGGCAGCCGCTCGCCAACGTCCAGGTGCGCCTGCGGCGACATGGCCGCGTACTCGTCGAATTCAATGCCTCGGGGTCGCGTTGCCTGTTCAGCGTGCCCGATGCGAGCTACCGGGTCGAAGGAACCTATGAGGGAGCGACCCAGTTCGCGATCGTCGAAACGGGGGTGCTGACCACGCAGTTGAAATGGTGAGCGCCACCTGAGCGCACCCCATCACGTCTTACAACACAACGTATCGAATCGAGGAGACATGAATGACTCGTGCAGAACGACAGGACGACTCGCCCGCCCACCAGCCGAAACCCTCCTGGGGTCCCGGAAAGAACGCGGCGCTCAGCTTCGTCGCATTCGCCGCGATCTTCGGCATCTTCGCGTACGCCGAACGGGACACGACGGTCGGCCATGCGAGCGTGACGCACGACATCTCCAGCGCGATCGGAACCGCCGTCGGGAAAACCCGCAACGCGGTCATGGCCCTTGCCTCGCGTGCCACCGCAACCGGTACGTCCGGGACATCGGCCGAGCCCGGGCCGGCCCCGACACGCACGCAGGCCGCGCCGCCCGCACCGGCGCCGCAGGTCGCGTCGACGTCGGCTGCGCCCGAGCTATCCACCGTGCCGCCCGTCACGCTCGCGGCCGGACCGGAAGCCGCGCCGCAGCCCGCCCCCCGTGCCGTCGCGAAACACCGGCAGTCGGCGCATGTGCCGCCCGTGACGCTCGCGGCTGGTACGCATCCATCGGCCTACGGTCGCGCCGCCACGCGGCACGGCGCCGCGCACCGTGCGCAGCGTGCCGAAGCGCTGGCTGGCACGAGCCGGCGCATGGACTTCGCGCCCAGGCCCCGGCCGTATGGCACCGACACCATGCGGATGCAGACGGCAAGCATCACGCACGCCGAGCTGGAAAGCGCGCGTGCGCTGGCGAAGGCGCGCTCGTGCGCGGTGATCGACGAATGGGACTGTGTGGAACAAAACGCGAGCCGGGCGCTCGCGATCGACCCCAAGAACAGCGAATCGCGTGCATTGCTCGGTCAGGCGATCCGCAACCGGCTGTAAGCCCGGGTCCGCATCGCCGGGCCCTCGCAGCCCGGCCGCGCGACGTGCGAAGACGTGCGTCGTCAAGCGGCCAACTGATGTGATCGTGCCAACAGGAGACAACTCGTGGACAACAATCGGAAACAACAATTCACCACCGTCGCGCCGTCCAACCGACGGCTCCTCCTGCATGCACCGCTGGTGCTGCTGCTCGTCGCGTCCAGCCCCTGCTTCTCCGCCGACGGCGATCCGGAAGCAGGCCGCGTCAACGAATTCGCCGGAACCCACGGCGCCCCGGATGCGGGGCCGCGCGGTGGACAGCCGACGGTCGTGTCGATCCAGATTGCCCTGGCCGAGGTCGCCCCGCCACCTCATGCGACGACGCCGATCGCGCGGGCTTCGGACGAATCGATGCAGATCGCGCAGGCATCGAACCCGCAGCAGCCGACCATGCCGACCACGGTCGTGGTGGAACCGGAGGCGCCGCGATCGAGCGCCGCGGTGCCGGATGCGCGATCGCCGGATACGGCGGTTACGCCGGCACCGGTCGCGCAGACACCGGCAGCGCCGATGCTGCTTGCGCAGGCCGAGAACGCCAGCCCACCCGAAGCGTCGACGATGTCCGACACTTCCGCCTCCCCTTCGCCGACGCCGATCGCGCCGCCTTCGGACACCCCGCCGAAGATCGAACCAGCCGCACCCGCCACGCCGCCGCTCGCGCCGACGCAAACCGCGCAGGCCTCCGGCACCCCGATGCCGAACTCGCCCACGCCCGTTCCCCAGATGCCTGGCTCGCCGCCGCCGTCGTCCCCGGCGCCGAACTCGCAGACGCCCGGCGCCCAGCTACCCGGCGAGCCGACACAGCGATCGCAGGGACCCGACGTCGAAACGCCGAATGCCCAGGCGCCGAATCTGCGTACCGCCGACGTCGAGACCGTGCGCAATGACGTGTTCGGCCTCGCGGCGAGCGGTGGCGCGGTCAAGGCGCTCGAGGAAGCGAAGGCCCGGCCCGATGCGTTCTCCGCCGTCGACATCGCGCAACTGGAAGAACTGTCGATTCGCCAGCAGGTGCGCGGCGGCCGCGACAAGTCGCGCTCGATGACGAGTTCCGACCGCTTCGACGGGATCGACAACGCGCTGCGCGCGGCGGACGACCTCGACAAGCGGATCCCGGCCACGCCCGAGTACACGCCGGTCAGGACCGCGCTCGCGGGCGACCGGACGATTGCCCTTGCGGCACGCGGCGACATGAAGCAGGCCGTCGCGACGTTCGAGACGATTCCGTCCAACGCGGAAATCTCGATCGACGCGCTGGCAGCCGTGGGGGACGCCTACCTGTACCTGAGCGAACCGGGCAAGGCGAATGCCGTGTACCAGCGCGCGCTGAAGCAGGCGACCGCGTCGCCGACGGATCGCGCGACCCGCGGCTTCCAGTACGGCGAGCGCACGCGTCCGATCGAACTGCGCGAAGGGCTGTTCTGGTCGTACGTCGACCAGGGACGCGCGGCGGACGCAAAGAAGGCGCTCGACGACATGGGCGCGACGCTGCCGCCGGCCAAGCAGGTGACCAACGTCGGTCCGGGAGAAAGCGACTATCTGCGCTACTACCGGCTGCGTGCGCAATACCTGATCTTCACGGGTCACCCCGATGAAGGGATCGCCGCACTCGAAGAGCTCGAGAAGGAGGTGCCGTTCAACGCGGAGGTGCGCGCCGCGCACGCCGACGCGGTGTCCGGCCAGGCGCATCCGCGCCAGGCGATCGCGATGTATCGCGCGTCGCTGACCGACCACCCCGACAGCGTCGAGATGCTCGCGGGCCTCGGTCGCGCATCGCTCACGGCAGACGACTACGCGACCGCGAAGTCCGTCGACCAGACCCTCGACAACACGTTCCCGGACAGCGGCGCCGTGCGGACCTTCAAGCGCGACTACAAGGCGTACCGCAGCCCGGTGTTCACCACCGACCTGAGCTTCGAGCACGGCAACAGCGCACTGGCCGACAACAGCTTCACGTCGGACAGCTACCTCTATTCGCAACCGTTCGGCGACAACTGGCGGGTCTTCGCGCACACGTTCTACGGCCATGCGCAAACCGACAGCGGCAGCGTCAGCCGCACGCGCACGGGCATCGGCGGCGACTACCGGCACGGGCCGCTCACCGTGCTGGGCGAAGTCACGCGCTCGCTCGGCGGGGACGGACGCACGGGCGGCCGCGGATCGATCGCGTACGCGCTGAACGACTACTGGACAGTCTCCGCCGGGCTCGACTCCAACGACAACTCGCTGCCATGGAAGGCGTATGCCGCGCACATCTGGGGCCGCTCGGCGAACATGTCGGTCGTGTTTCGCCAGAACGACCGTCGTGAGGTCAAGCTGAGCTACGGCGTGAGCCGCTACAGCGATTCGAACTTCCATCAGGAGATCGCGGCAACCGCCACGCAGCGCGTGTACACGACCGCCACCCAGCAGGTCAACGTATCGCTGGATCTCGGCACCGACAGCAACACGCGCACGGACGCGCCCTACTTCAGCCCGGGCCGCGACTACGCGGCCGCGGCCACCGTCATGCACCAGCTGACGCTGTGGAAGAAGGGCGACATGGGGCTGCAACAGCGCGTCTCGGTGTCCGGCGGCATGTACAACGAGCGCGGCTTCGGCACCAGCGCCCTGTGGAGCGCGCGCCTCGAGCACGCGTGGACGTTCAAGCACGACATCACGCTGAGTTACGGCGTCGAGGTCAGCAGCCACGCGTACGACGGCCAGCGCGAACGCTCCGAAACCGGCTTCATGTCGGTCAACCTGCCGTTCTAGCAAGGAGATCGAGCAATGCTGCAATCCAGACGGACCTTCATGTGCGGATGCATGGGCGCATTTGCCGCCTGTTCGCTGTTTCCGGGCGTGACCAATGCCAAGATGATCGACCTGCTACCGCCGTCCGATCCGGCCGACGGCAAGACGTTTCGCGTGATCTGCATGCATGACGTGCGTGACAACCTGATGCAGACGTTCAACTCCGGTACGGCGATGGTCGACGCGTTCGCGGTCGATACCGGCACGCTGACCGCCATCTTCTCGTGGCTGCAGACCAACAACTACCACACCATCACGGTCAAGCAGATCGAGGAGTCGCGGCACGGCGGCAAGCCGCTGCCGCCGCGCTCGGTGCTGCTCACGTTCGACGACGGCTTTCGCAGCCACTACACGAAAGTGCTGCCGCTGCTCGAGCGCTTCAAGTATCCGGCCGTGATGGGCCTCGTCACCGCGTGGATCGACACACCGCCGGATACGCCGATCCGCATCAGCGACAAGGTTCAGGTGCCGCGCGACTATTTCCTGTCGTGGGACGAGGTGAAGAAGCTCGGCCAGTCGCCGTACGTCGAGCTCGGTTGCCACACTCACAACCTCCATCACGGCGCGGTCGCGAATCCGCAGGGCAACGAATTGCCGGCGACCACGTCGCATCTCTACCTGCAAGACCAGAAACGCTATGAAACCGACGCCGAATTCCACGCACGCGTGCACGACGACCTGCAGACTTGCGTGCGGCAGATCCGCGAACGCACGGGCATCGTCGCACGCTCGATGGTGTGGCCATACGGCGCGGAAAACCAGCCCGTTCGCCAGATCTCGACGTCGCTCGGGATGGACATCCAGTTCAGCCTCGATGCCGGCCCGAATACGCCGGACGTGCCGCTGGACCGGCTGCGGCGGATCCTGATGATGTACGACGTCGACATCGGCGGGTTCGAGCGATCGATGCGCGAGCCGGCGTCCAACCGCGGCGACGTCGACGTGCCCGAGCGCACCGTGCAGGTCGACCTCGACCAGGTCTACGATCCGGACCCCGCGCGGCAGGAAACGAACCTCGGCAAGCTGATCGAACGCATCTACCGGATGCAGCCGAAATCGGTGTACCTGCAGGCTTATGCGGACCCGAAAGGCACGGGCGTGGCCGAAGCGGTGTATTTCCCGAACCGGCACCTGCCGATGCGCTCCGACCTGTTCTCGCGCGCCGCGTGGCAGCTCAACACGCGCGCCAACGTGCAGGTGTACGCGTGGATGCCGGTGCTCGCGTTCCGGCCGCCGGCCGACAAGCTGCGCGGGCTCGAGGCCGTGAGCGCCTACGGCGGCGCGCCGGCTCGCGAGAACGGCACGCGCACGTTCCGGCTGAGCCCGTTCGATCCGGAAGCACGGCTGACGATCCAGCAGGTCTACGAGGACCTCAGCAAGCACGCGTCGTTCAGCGGCATCCTGTTCAGCGACGACGCGGTGCTCGACGACTACGAGGATGCGGGCCGGCATGCGCTGCGCATCTATTCGCAGTGGGGGCTGCCGGCCGACGTCGGCAAGATTCGCGAGAACCCCGAGCTGCTGAAGCGCTGGACACGCCAGAAGTCGCGCTACCTGATCGACATGACCAAGCAGCTGGAACAGATCGTGCTCGCCCATCAGAACGTGGGCGACGTGCTGACCGCGCGCAACATCTTCGCGATGCCGGTGCTCAAGCCCGAATCGGAAGCGTGGTACGCGCAAAACTACGACGATTTCCTCGCCAGCTACGACTACGTCGCGCTGATGGCGATGCCGTACATGGAGCAGGCGAAGGACCCCGACGGCTGGCTGGACCAGCTCGTGAAAGCCGTGCGCGCGAAGCAGCGCGGGCTGCAGCGCACCGTGTTCGAACTGCAGTCGTACGACTGGCACGCACAGAAGCAGGTGCCGGCCAGCAAGCTGCTCGCGCAGATGCGGCGGCTGCGCAGCGAAGGCGCGGTGAATTTCGGCTACTACCCGGACAACTTCCTGAACGGGCAGCCGGAACTCGACGTGATGCGCGACGTGATGTCGCTGAAGTCCCGCCTCGACCCGACCTCGATCAACGCGCTGATGCAACAGCATACGCAGGGAACCAAGACGCCATGACCACCCACAGCATCATCCAGCGCCTGCAGGATTTCGTCTTCTACTATCCGTTCTTCATGTCGTACCTGTGGATGATCGGCGGCGTCGTGCACTACTTCCTGCTCGAGGAAGGCCGCGAGATGTCCGCGCGGACGATCGCGTCGAGCGGGATCCCGAAGATCTCGATCGTCGTGCCCTGCTTCAACGAAGCCGCGAACGCGCGCAGCGTGATCAGCCACCTGGACCGGATGCAGTATCCGAACTACGACATCATCGCGGTCAACGACGGCAGCAAGGATCGCACCGGCGAGATCCTCAACGAGCTGGCCGTCGAGATCCCGCGGTTGCTCGTGATCCATCACGCGCGCAACGAAGGCAAGGCGGTCGGGCTCACGACCGCGGCGGCCGTGTCGAACGCGGAATACCTGCTGTGCATCGACGGCGACGCGCTGCTCGCGCATGACGCGATCGGCTGGATGCTCGAGCATTTCCTGACCGATCCGGGCGTCGGCGCCGTGACCGGCAACCCGCGCATCCGCACGCGCACGTCACTGCTCGGCCGCATGCAGGTCGGCGAATTCTCGTCGATCGTCGGGCTGATCAAGCGCACGCAGCAGGTGTACGGCCGCATCTTCACGGTATCCGGCGTGATCACGATGTTCCGCAAGACCGCGCTCGCCGACGTCGGCTACTGGAGCTCGGACATGCTGACCGAGGACATCGACATCAGCTGGAAGCTGCAGTGCCGCGACTGGCGCGTCGTGTACGAGCCGCACGCGCTGAGCTGGATCCTGATGCCCGAGACGGTGAAGGGCCTGTACCGGCAGCGGTTGCGCTGGGCGAAGGGCGGCATCCAGGTACTGATGAAGTACGCGGGCTCGCTCGCGCGACCGACGCAGATGATGATGTGGCCGCTGTTCGCCGAGTACCTGATCGGCATCGCATGGGCGTACTCGATGACGTTCATCCTGCTGCTCGCGCTCATCAACGTCGTGTACCCGCTGCCGCAAGACTGGCACGTATCGGTCGTGCCGCACTGGCACGGCATGCTGCTGGTCGCCACCTGCATCCTGCAACTGATCATCGGCAGCATGATCGATCGTCGTTACGACGAAAAACTCCTGATGTATTTCCTGGACACCATCTGGTATCCCGTCGCCTTCTGGCTGATCAGCATGATCACCACCGTCGTCGCCCTGCCTGCCGTCGTGCTGCGGGGCCGCGGCAAGCGGGCCGTATGGGTCAGCCCCGACCGAGGCATTCAACATGAAGAACGCACCGATTATTGACCTTTCCCTGCGCGCACCGCGCGAAATGATCGCCGAGCGCGGCCGCATCATCGGGTCCGTGCTGATCGTCTGGTTCCGGCTCTTGCGGCCGGCGCTGGTGGGGGCCGTGTGGGCATCGATCTGCATCTACACGTACCGCTACCTGCTGCCGTTCAATCCGGCCGAGATGCCGATCGAACAGATGGTGTTCTACGCGACCAGCATCGCGCTCATCGCGGGCACCATCGTCATGTGGCTGATCGCCGGACGCGTCGTGCATCCGCTGGCCTACCGGCTGCGCGTATCGAAGATACTGCGGCGCTCGGCCAGCGCGAAGGTGCGCTCGGTGCCGCCGACCGTGCTGGCAAGCGCCCGCCGGCGCGGCGCGCGGCGCACGACGCGCATTCTCGTCGCGTCGCACGACGCGAACGGTTCGATTTCCGACATCGAATGGGTAGCCCACGCGGGGCCGCAGCCCCGCGAGTAGGTCAGCGGAGCCGCGTCGCTGCGCACGGGATGTCATTCGTGCGACGCGGCGCCACTCCAGATACCGCGCTGCCGCACTTTGCCGGCAGCCCGGCAACCTTTGTGGACGAGGTGAAACATGTGCGGAATCGTCGGAGCAAGCGGCCTGAACAATCAAGTGCCGCAACTGGTCAATGCGCTGAGCAGGCTCGAGTATCGCGGCTACGATTCGTGCGGCATCGCCGTACAGGACGAAGGCCGCCTGCGCAGCGAACGCACGTTGCGGCGCGTGACCGACCTGCAGGCCCGCGTGCTGACGCTGGGTCTCGAAGGGCAGACCTGCATCGCGCATACGCGCTGGGCAACCCACGGCGCACCATCCGAAATGAATGCGCATCCGATCATGTCCGGCGACACGATCGCGGTCGTGCACAACGGCATCATCGAGAACCATGACGCGCTGCGCGTGGAGCTGCGGGAGCGCGGCTATACGTTTCGCGGCCAGACCGACACCGAGGTGATCGCGCACCTGATCCACAGCCTCTATCGCGACGACCTGTTCGACGCGGTCGTGCGCGCCGTCAAGCGGCTGCACGGCGCGTACGCGATCGCGGTACTGAGCGCGAAAGAGCCGCAGCGCCTCGTCGCCGCGCGCGCCGGCTCGCCGCTCGTGATCGGCATCGGCGCCGAACAGAACTACCTCGCGTCGGACTGCGCGGCGCTCGGCGACCTGACCGACCGCTTCGTCTACCTGGAAGACGGCGACGTCGCACTGATCACGCCGGACCGGATCGCCGTGGTCGACTCGGGCGGGCACGAGGCCCAGCGCCCGCTGTGCCATGTGAAGGCGCGCGAAGACGACGCCGCGCTCGGCCCGTACCAGCACTTCATGCAGAAGGAGATCTTCGAGCAGCCGAAGGCGATCGCCAGCACGCTCGACGGCATCGACACGATTTCGCCCGCGTTGTTCGACGCGACCGACGGCACGCGCGCGCAGCTGTCGCGAGTGAGGAACGTGCTGCTGCTCGGCTGCGGCACCAGCTACTACGCGGGGCTGACCGCGAAGTACTGGCTGGAGGCCATCGCGGGTGTGCCCGCCCAGGTCGAGATCGCCAGCGAATTCCGCTACCGCGAGACGGTGGCCGATCCGCGCACGCTCGTCGTCGGCATTTCGCAATCGGGCGAGACGGCCGACACGATCGGCGCGATCGAGCAGGCGCGCGACATGGGCCAGGAACTGTCGATGGCGATCTGCAACGTGGCGACCAGCACGATCGCGCGCAACGCGCCGCTGCGGTTCCTGACGCGAGCCGGCATCGAGCTCGGCGTCGCGTCGACCAAGGCGTTCACGACGCAGCTCGTCGCGCTGTTCGTGCTGACGCTGACGCTCGCGCAGCTGCGCGGCCGGCTCGACGCGAAGCAGGTCGCGCTGCACCTGAAGCAGCTCCATGCGCTGCCCGAGCGCATCGGCCACGCCCTCGCGCTCGAAACGCAGATCATGGGCTGGGCCACGAAGTTCGCACGCACCGAGAACGCGCTGTTCCTCGGGCGCGGCATTCATTTCCCGATCGCGATGGAAGGTGCGCTGAAGCTCAAGGAAGTGTCGTACATCCACGCGGAAGGCTATGCGGCCGGCGAACTGAAGCACGGCCCGCTCGCGCTCGTCACGAGCGCGATGCCGGTCGTCACGATCGCGCCGGACGACCGCCTGTTCCAGAAGCTGAAATCCAACATGGCCGAGGTACGCGCGCGCGGCGGACGGCTCTACGTGCTGGCCGGCGACCAGCTCGGGATCGACGCCGACCGCGACACGCACCTGATCCGCGTGCGCGAATCGGGTGACGTGCTGTCGCCGATCGTCAACGTGATTCCGCTGCAGCTGCTCGCCTATCACGTCGGCTGCGCGCGCGGCGCCGACGTCGACAAGCCGCGCAACCTCGCGAAATCGGTGACCGTCGAATGAGCGGGCGAACGCGCCCGGCACAGGCGGTCGCGCGGTGCGTCGCGACCGCGCTGTGCGGCGCATGCGGCATCGTCACGGCGATGCCGCACGCCTTCGCCGCCACGCCGGCCGTGCATACGGTCACCGTGCAGGGCGACCCTTCATCTCACCCGGCCGTCGATCCGCGCAGCTTCATGCACGGCATCGGCGTGGCCGACGCCGGCAACGGCAAGCGCTGGGTGTTCTTCAGCAGCTCGGGGACCGTGCCGCGCGGCGCGATGCGCGGCGGCAGCTGGCCGCATGACGTGTACGTCGGCGAATGGCTGCCCGGCAAGCCGAACCTGCTGCACGTCCGCACGTTCATCAGCCGCCCCGAGGCGCAGGAGCCCGTGTCGATCGCGCAGAACGCGCGCGGCGACATCTTCGTCACGTTCGAGGACGGCTGGAACGCGCCGCAGGAAGTCAGCCAGCGCTACGGCGTCTACCGCCGTGACCTGAAGCCGATCAAGCCCTATCCGAACGACGTCGAATCGGGCGGCCACTCGGGGCACGTCGCCACGGCGGCCGACCGCTTCGTCGTGTTCTATTCCGCCGACTGGATCGACGGCGGCGGCGTCGACAACCTCGGCACCGGCAACGGCGTGTACGTGAAAACCTATGACGCCGCCGGCCGCATGCTGAACCATGTCGCGGTCGCGCCGCGCCGCCGCGAGTGGTGGCCCGTCGTCGCGGGCTCGCCGCACACCGCGCTGCTCGTCTGGCAGAAATACATCGAAGGGAGCACGGACGCGACGCTCGAATACGCGATGTTCGACCCGGTCACGGCGAAGCTGGACAAGCTGGGGACGCTGAACGACGCGATCCAGTACTACGTGTATTCGTCGGCTTACGTGCCGGAGATCGACCGCTTCATCGTCGTCACGACGACGGCGGACGATCGCGGCGTCGCGATGCTGATCGCGCCGGACGGCCGCCGCACGGCGACGCTCGACTGCCTGCCGGCGTCGGTGCGCGAATCCGGCATCGGGGTGTCGGGCACGCATGCGTACGTACCGATCCGCGACGGGCGGCTGCTGACGCTGGCGCTCGGGCCGGCGGGCATTTCAGTGAGCGGCGTGCAGCGTTCGCCGATTCCGTGGGGTTCGACCGGTATCGCCGGCTTCCCCGGGAACGGCACGGCGATGCATTTCGTGTCGCTGACGCCGTCGGGCACGCGCGAAGCCGATTTCGAACCGGCCCGGGAAACGCCGATGCCGAAGAGCGCCGTGCCTTGCTCGAGCCATTGACGGCGGCGTGGTAACGGGCAGGATCACCGTGAACGCGGCGGGCCTGCATGCTCTCGTCCCCGCCTGCCCGCCGCCCCGCTCCCCGCGCTCCACCCCCCTGCCTCTTCCGCCCCTTCGCGCTCAAACCACGCCGCGCCACGCCACATCCTTCGCGCAGCCCGACTGCAAGGCACGCTGCCGGCGGCTTGCCCGATCAGGAGCGGCCGCTCCCTACCCGCGCAGCAGTCGCCAACGCCGCGCGTACCGGATAGACTGTCGCCCGATTCCTTCCATCGGCCGCGGCCTGCGCCTCCTGTCGCCGCCGGAACGCCCTTTCCCGGAGAACGAATGCTGAAGCGCCGGTGGTTTTCGCTTTTGCTGCTGACGGTTTGCCTGATCGGACAACGCGCGTCGGCCCAGTCCGCGCTCGAACTCGAGACCGACGGCACGGCCCGCGCCCTCACCCGGCAGACGCTGCTCGCGCGCCCCGATGCCGCCGACATCCACGTGCCGCGCGACATCGCGTACGGCCGGCCGATGACGTTCCGCGCGGTGCCGTTCGCCGCGCTGCTCGGCGACAGGCTGCCGGCCGACGGCGTGCTCGAAACCCGTGCGGCCGACGGCTTCGCCGCGCAACTGCCGCTGGAGCTCGTGCGCCGCCGCACGCCGGCCGGCGCCACCCCGTGGCTCGCGATCGAGGATCCGGCGCATCCGTGGCCGAAGCTGCCCGGCAAGCCGGTCAGCGCCGGGCCGTTCTACCTGGTCTGGCTCGGGCCGGACGCGTCGTCGGTGCGCGGCGAGCAGTGGCCGTACCAGATCGTGCGCGTCACGATCGAATCGTCGCCGCTCGCGCGCTGGCCGTCGCTCGCCGTCGATGCCGCGTTGCCCGCGAACGATCCGGCTCGCGCGGGCCAGCACCTGTTCGTCATGCAATGCCTCGCATGCCACCGCCTCGACGGCGCGGGCAGCAGCCATGCCGGCCCCGACCTGAACGCGCCGATGAATCCGGTCGACTACTTCCAGCCCGCCGCGCTGCGCCGCTATATCCGCAACCCGGCTTCGGTGCGCGACTGGCCGGGCCGCAGCATGCCGGCGTTTCCGCCCGATCAGCTGAGCGACCGCGAACTCGACCAGATCGTCGCGTATCTCGCTTTTATGGCGCGGCGCAAGGCCGCTCAGTAACGCGCGGCTGAATCGAATGACTCAAGGAACGTTGATGACGTCAGGCGACACGCTGTTCACCATCGCACCGATCGATGCCGCGCAGACGCACCCGCTCCGCGCGATGATCCTGCTGAATGGCGATCTGGATGCGAGCGCGCTGGCCGGCGACCATGCGCCGACGACGCTGCACGTCGGCGTACACGATGCGTCGGGCATCGTCGCCGTCGCGTCGCTCTGCGAGGAGGTGCGCGACGACGATCCTGCGCGACCGGCATGGCGGCTTCGCGGGATGGCCGTCCACCCTGCCGTCCGTGGCATGGGCTTCGGGCGTGTGCTGGTGCAGGTCTGCGTACGGCACGCGGAAGCACACGGGGCCGCGCTCGTGTGGTGCACGGCACGCGAAACCGCGTACCGGTTTTATGAAAAGCTCGGCTTCACGGCCGATGACGCGACGATCACGATGCCGGGGCGCACCGATATTGCGTTCCATGTGATGCGGCGATACATCGATCGGCAATCGCCGGCGGGCTGACGCGAACCGGGCGTGCGCGACATCAGGCGGAACGCGACGCGGCCCGGTCCGGCCCGGGGAACACCCTCGCGCCGGACCACCACCGCCCCCTCAGGCTCAGCGTTCCTGCGCACTCTGCAGCACCGCACGCAACAGCACGTCGGCGCCCGCCGCCGCCCACTCGGGCGTAATCGCTTCGGCTTCGTTGTGGCTCAGCCCGTCGACGCACGGCACGAAGATCATCCCCGTCGGCGCGACGCGCGCGACATAGCACGCGTCATGGCCGGCGCCGGACACGATATCCATGTGCGACAGCCCGAGCGCCTGCGCCGCATCACGCACCGTCTCGATGCAGCGCGGCGCGAACGGGATCGGCGCATACGTGAAGATCTGCTCGATCTGCGCACCGAGGCCCGTTTCGTCGGCCACACGCGCGAGTTCCGCGCGCAGTGCCGCGTCCAGTTCGTCGAGCACCGCGTCGTCGGGATGACGGAATTCGACCGTGAAGAAGCACCCGCCCGGCACGGTATTACGCGAGTTCGGCCGCGCCTCGATCATCCCGACGGTCGCCCGCGCGTACGGCGCATAACGGCGGCCGAGCACTTCGACGAACGAGATCATCCGTGCGGCGCCGACCAGCGCATCGCGACGGAATTCCATCGGCGTCGTGCCCGCATGTGCGTCGACACCGGTGAGCGTCACCTCGTACCAGCGCTGCCCCTGCCCGGCCGTCACGACGCCGATCGTCTTGCCGGCCCGTTCGAGAATCGCGCCCTGTTCGATATGCAGTTCGTACGCCGCATGCACCGGATAGCCGCCGACGGGCTCGGCGCCCGCGTAGCCGATCCGCGCCAGTTCCTCGCCGATCGTCCTGCCTGCGCCATCGGTGCGCGACAGCCCGTATTCGAGCGTATAGACGCCCGAGAACACGCCGGCCGACACCATCGCCGGCGCGAAGCGCGAGCCTTCCTCGTTGGTCCAGATCACGACGTCGATCGGGCGCTCGGTCTCGATGCCCGCGTCGTTCAGCGCGCGCACGACCTCGAGCCCGCCGAGCACGCCGTAGATGCCGTCGTAGCGGCCGCCCGTCGGCTGCGAATCGGCGTGCGAGCCGGTCATGACCGGCGCGGCGTCGGGGTTGCGCCCCGCGCGGCGCGCGAACACGTTGCCCATCTGGTCCACGCGCACCGTGCAGCCGGCGTCTTGCGCCCATTGCACGAACAGGTCGCGCGACTCGCGATCGAGATCGGTCAGCGCGAGGCGGCAGACGCCGCCCTTCGGGGTTGCACCGATCTGCGCCATCCGGTCGAGCGACGCCCACAGGCGGTCGCCGTCGACGCGCGGCGCGCTCACGCTTTCAGCAATCGTGTTGTCGTCACGCATCGCCGTTCTCCGGCGCGACCTGCAGCGCGTAACGGAAATCGCAGCGCTTGCCGCCCTGCATGATCGTGCTCGTCCGCGTGAGCGCGATGTCCGGCGCATAGCCCTGGATGAAATAGCTGTCGCGCGCGCAGCTCAGCAGGTGCCCGATCTCGCCGAGCCCCATCGCGTGATACATCTCCGCGTAGCTGCAGCGATGCACGTCGTAGTCGTAATGCGCGTCGTCCGCGCGCCGCACCTCGACGTCGAGCGCATCGTCCTTCTCCCACAACACTTGCAGCGCGATGAACGACTTCACGCTCGTGCCATCCGGTTCCTGCGCGGCAAACGTGCGGCCGGCGTCGACCGCCGCGCCACGCACGGCTTCCGCGATCACGGCCTGCGCGCGCTCGGCGCCGAATTCGCGCTTCATGATCTCGTAGATCGGCTTGATGATTTCCGCTTCGATGCGGCGCCGCGCGAGGATCCCGAGGCGCGTGTCCTCGGGTGCGGCGGCGGATGTCTGGGTGGCTTCGGTCATGGGGATCGTCTTCGTCGTTTTATCGCTGGGTCACGCTGGGTCGCACTGTGTCGTTTACTTGGTCGCGGTGCGCGAGCCGCCGAGCACGTCGACGACGCTCCACTTGCCGCCGCGCGCCTGGTAGATCGTGAAGGCCGGATCCTTCAGGTTGCCTTCGGCATCGAACGCGATCCGCCCCGTCACGCCGGGCCGGTCGATCGCACGCACCGCCGCGACCAGTTTCGCCGGCTGCGTCGTACCGGCCTTCTGCGCAGCCGCGATCAGCGTGGCGGCCGCGTCATACGCGAACGGCGCATGCAGTTCGATCGGGGCGCGGAAGCGCGCCTGGTATTGCGTGTCGAACGCCTTGCCGCCCGGCATCCGGTCGAGCGGCAGGCCCGGTTCGAGCGCCGTCACGCCGTCGCCGTCCTTGCCGGCAAGCGACAGGAAGGTCTGGCTCACGAAGCCGCCCGCGCCGAGCAGCGGCGCGTTCACGCCGAGCTGGCGCATCCGGCGCGAGATCGGCGCGGCCTGCGCATCGAGGCCGCCGAAGAACACGAGATCCGCGCGCTTGCCCTTGATCGCCGTCAGCACGCCGCTGAAGTCGGTCGTCTTGTCGTTCACGTACTGGCGATCGACGATCGTGCCGCCGTTCGCCTCCACGCCCTTGATGAACTGGTCGGCGAGCCCCGAGCCGAACGACGTGCGATCGTCGATCACCGCGATGCGCTTCGCCTTCAGCGTCTTCACCGCATACGCGCCGGTGAAATTGCCGCCCGCATCGTCGTGACCCATGATGCGGAAGGCCGTCGCGTAGCCCTGCTGCGTGTATTGATGGCCGGTGGACGCCGGCGCGATCTGCGGGATGCCCGCATCGCGGTAGACGCGCGACGCCGGCACGCTGCAGCCCGTGTTCCAGTGGCCGACGACGCCGATCACGTGCTTGTCGACGAGTTGCTGCGCGACCGCGACGGCCGTGCGCGGATCGGATTGATCATCGGCCGCGACGAGCTTGTAGACGACCGGCTTGCCGCCGATGGTCGGATGCTTCGCGTTCGCGTCGTCGATCGCGAGTTGCGCGCCGTTCTGCAGATCCTTGCCGATCCGCGCGGACGGGCCGGTGAGCGGCGCGGCGAGACCGATCAGGATCGTCTGCGGCGCGGATTGCGCGAACGCGGGAACGGAGGCGACCAGGGCGGCCGCCGAGAATGCGAGACTGGCGTGGATAAAAGCGATTTTCATGTGCGGGGATCGGTGAATCGGATCAAAACATGAAAAATATTAAATATTTAGCACCCAAACCCCAAATATCCAATTGTTGGATGCTTATGCCGTTCCCGACACATTAACCTACATCACTGTAAATGCAGGGCATTTTCATGTTGTCGCTTACCCTGATTTTTCGATAAAATTCGACACATGAAAAATATCGAACAATTGCCGCACGATCCGCCGCTGCGCGCGGTGCGTGCGTTCGAAGCGTTCGCGCGCCTCGGGTCGGTCACGGCGGCGGCGGGCGAGCTCGACATCACGCCGTCGGCGGTCAGCCATCAGCTGCAGCTGCTCGAAGCGTTCATCCAGACGCCGCTGACCGTGCGCGAGGGCCGGCTGCTCGCCCTCACCGACGAAGGCCGCGACTACTACCGCTCGATCAGCGCCGCGTTCTCGGTGCTGCGCAGCGCGACGCGCTTCGTGCGCGACCGCTCGTCGCTGCGGCAGATCACCGTCAGCCTGATTCCGCTGCTCGGCATCGGCTGGTTCATTCCGCGGCTGCACGCATTCCTGGCCGACAACACGGACGTCGACGTGACCGTGCTGTACGCGCATCACCGCAACTACCGCAGCGATGCATCGGACCTGTCGATCCGCTTCGGCACCGGCGACTGGCCCGGCTACCGCTGCGAACGGCTGCTGCCGGGCGCGATGGTGCCGATGTGCAGCCCGTCGTTCCTGAAGCGCCACGGGCCGTTCCGCACGCCGGCCGATCTCGCGCGCGCTCCGCTCGTGCACGACGAGGATCGCAGCACGTGGGTCAACTGGCTGCAGGGCGCGGGCGTGAAGCATGTGTCGCATGCGGTGGGGCCGATGTTCGAGGACGGCCAGCTCACGCTGAGCGCCGCGCGCGCGGATCTCGGCGCGGCCTTGCTGCGCGCGCCGCTGGTCGAGCGCGAGCTGGCGAATGGCGAGCTCGTGAAGCTGTTCGATCACGTGCTCGACGACGGGCGCGATTACTACCTGTGCACGCGGGAGGACGCGGACATGCCGGACGGGGCGAGGCGGCTGGCGGCGTGGTTGAGGAAGATGGCGGGGATTTGAGCTAAGCACGAAGACGCCGCTCCGACAACCGGCCGAATCGGGAAGCCGCATTCGCATCGGACGTGCCGCGCACTTGCAGTTGGCCGACCGGATCGCCACGATGGTCGTGTCCCGTCACGGAGGTTGAAATGAACAGAATTCCGGTCGATCTATCGGATGACCAGCATGCCGCGTTGACCCGCATCGCCACGCACCAGAACAGATCCTCAGCCGAGATCGTCCGGGACGCGATCGACGTCTACATCGCGCTACGGAACCGGACACTTGCTGACAATGTGTTCGGCCTCTGGAAGGGGCGCAATGCCGTCACCCAGGAAGACTTGCGCTCGGAGTGGTGAACGCGCCCCCGGACGACCTTCGGTGCCGCCTGGAGTCGATCCACCGCGGCTTTTGACTTTCGACGCATTCCCGCTCGCCGCATCTCCGCCCGGCAACCGCTCCACGCGTCAATGACCTCCCCCGCACACCCCACCCAATCAAGGGCCGGAAGCAGATAGAAAATCCCGATGCCCCGGATTGAAACAAGCAATTTCACAAGCTCAGGGTGAACCCGGATACTGGCAACACTCCACTCACCACTGACGAAAAGGAATTGTCCAGATGCCGATCATCAACACCCAAATCAAGCCGTTCAAGGCAACCGCTTACCACAATGGCGATTTCGTGCCCGTCTCGGAAGAGAACTTCAAGGGCAAGTGGTCCGTCGTCGTGTTCTACCCGGCCGACTTCACGTTCGTCTGCCCGACCGAGCTGGGCGACCTCGCCGACCGTTACGCGGAATTCCAGAAGCTGGGTGTCGAAATCTACGGCGTGTCGACCGACACGCACTTCACGCACAAGGCATGGCACGACACGTCGGACACGATCGGCAAGATCAAGTACCCGATGATCGGCGACCCGACGCTCACGCTGTCGCGCAACTTCGACGTGCTGATCGAGGAAGAAGGGATGGCCCTGCGCGGCACGTTCGTGATCAACCCGGAAGGCGAGATCAAGCTGTGCGAAATCCACGACAACGGCATCGGCCGCGACGCAGGCGAACTGCTGCGCAAGGTGCAGGCGGCGCAATACATCGCGGCGCACCCGGGTGAAGTGTGCCCGGCCAAGTGGACGCCGGGTGCGGAAACGCTGACCCCGTCGCTCGACCTGATCGGCAAGATCTGACGATCGCGCCGCGCGCCTCGCACGAGGCGCGCGAGCCTCCCGATGACGGGCCGCCGCGACATGCGGCCCGCGCCCTCCTCCGGCACGACGTGCCCGACCAGAATCATTAATACGGAATCCGAAACGCCATGCTCGACGCCAATCTCAAGAACCAACTCAAAGCGTACCTCGAAAAGATCACGCGCCCGATCGAACTCGTCGCCTCGCTCGACGACAGCGCGAAATCGCAGGAACTGCTGGCGCTGCTGAACGAGATTGCGTCGCTGACGGATCGCGTGACCGTGACCGAACGCCGCGACGACGCCGAGCGCAAGCCGTCGTTCTCGATCGGCGAGCCCGGCAAGCCGGCCGGCATCCGCTTCGCCGGCATCCCGATGGGCCATGAATTCACGTCGCTCGTGCTCGCGCTGCTGCAGACGGGCGGCCATCCGATCAAGCTCGACGACGACGTGATCGAACAGATCCGCGCACTCGACGGCGACTACGCGTTCGAGACGTATTTCTCGCTGTCGTGCCAGAACTGCCCGGAAGTCGTGCAGGCGCTGAACGTGATGTCGCTGATCAACCCGCGCATCCGTCACGTCGCGATCGACGGCGCGCTGTTCCAGGGTGAAGTCGAGTCGCGCCAGATCATGGCCGTGCCGACGATGTTCCTGAACGGCGCCTCGTTCGGCCAGGGCCGCAGCAGCGTGAAGGAAATTCTCGCGAAGCTCGATACGGGCGCCAGCGCACGTGCCGCGAAGTCGCTCGAGTCCAAGCCGGTGTTCGACACGCTGATCGTCGGCGGCGGCCCGGCAGGCGCGGCGGCGGCGATCTACTCGGCGCGCAAGGGCATTGCGACGGGCGTCGTCGCCGAGCGTTTCGGCGGCCAGGTGCTCGACACGATGGCGATCGAGAACTTCGTGTCGGTGCAGGAAACCGAAGGGCCGAAGTTCGCGACCGCGCTCGAACAGCACGTGAAGCAGTATGACGTCGACATCATGGACGTGCAGCGCGCCGATGCGCTGATTCCGGGCGACGTGCACCAGATCCGCCTCGCGAACGGCGCGGTGCTGAAGGCGAAGACGATCGTCCTCGCGACCGGTGCGCGCTGGCGTGAAATCAACGTGCCGGGCGAGCGCGAATACCGCAACCGCGGTGTCGCGTACTGCCCGCACTGCGACGGCCCGCTGTTCAAGGGCAAGCGCGTCGCGGTGGTCGGCGGCGGCAACTCGGGTGTCGAGGCCGCGATCGACCTCGCCGGCATCGTGAAGGCCGTCACGCTGATCGAATACGGCGCGCAACTGCGTGCGGACGAAGTGCTGCAGCGCAAACTGCGCAGCCTGCCGAACGTGACGATCGTCACGCAGGCGCAAACGACCGAGCTGACCGGCGACGGCAGCAAGCTGAACGGGCTCGTCTACAAGGATCTGCGCTCGGGTGACACGCAGCGCATCGATCTCGAAGGCGTGTTCGTGCAGATCGGCCTCGTGCCGAACACCGAATGGCTGAAGGGTACGGTCGAACTGTCGAAGCACGGCGAGATCGTCGTCGATGCACGCGGCGCGACGTCGGTACCGGGCGTGTTCGCGGCCGGCGACGTGACGACGGTGCCGTTCAAGCAGATCGTGATCGCCGTGGGTGAAGGCGCGAAGGCATCGCTCGGCGCGTTCGACCACCTGATCCGGCAGGACGTTGCACCGGTTGCCGCCGCGCAGCCGCAGGCCGAGGAAGCGGTCGCCGCGTAACGCGCGTCAACTCGTCGGCACAACAGTTTGTCTCTCTTGGCCCCGCATGCTTTGGTCGGCGTGCGGGGCCCTTTTTATGCCGAAGGCGTTCGCGGTTACTTGGTCGCGGTCGGGCCGCCGTCCGCTGGCGCAGGCGCCGTCGACTTAAAACTGCTCGACTGCCTGACCAGTTGCTCGGTCATCGCGGCCGCCACCGGATTCGCGCCGGACGACGAACCGCCCTGCCGGTACGAACCGGTGCTCGCCGGCATCGACGACACCGATGACATCGACGGCGGCGGCAACGACGGGTCGAGCTTCGCCGATTCCCTGACGAGCGCGGCCGTCTCCGGCGTTTCGGATTTCGTTGCGGAGGGTGCTGCGGCCGCGTGGCGTTCGAGGCCGTCGCGCTTGCGCGACGCGCGTTGCGTGACCTGCGCGGGTGCGGGTGCAGGTGCGGCCTGCTGCACGGGTTTGGCGGCCGGCGGCGGCGCCGGTGGGGTCGAATCCTGCGCATCGACCGTCACGACGTTGACCTTCGGCGGCGGTGCGGCCGGCTTCGTCACCGGTTGCGGCTTGTCGCTGACCACCGGAATGGCGGGAACAGCCGCCGGCGCGGCGTCGACGCGCGCGGTTGCAGCCGGCGCGGGCGTGGGTGCGGGTGAAGGCGGCGCGGCAGCCGCCTGCTTCGTTGCCGTCGCGGCGGCCGATGCCGGCGGCGAAATCGCGCCCTGCACCGCGTGATCGTTGCCCGCGGGTGCCGCGGCAACAGGCGCGGCCGAATCGCCGATGCCGGCATCTTCGATCGCACGGTGGTCCGCGCGCAGCAGCATCACGTACGCGGTGCCCGCCGCGGCGACCAGGAGCCCGCCGGCGATCATCATGGTTTTACGGGTACTTGTCATGCTTGCTCACCGATCATATCCACGTGAACAAGCCATCATACGCGGCCAGCGTCCGTTGATCTCGTCCGAATACATTTGGTTGCATTGATGACGGCGGAGGTCGCCGGTACCGTGCGCAGCCCTATCGTCAGACGAAAAACCGCCCGCCCCACCCGTCAGATGCAGAAGATCGCGACCGCTATCCCGCCGAACAGCAGCCACTTGACGGTGTAGTACACGGTGCGATTCCACGCCTTCAACCGCTTGCCGGCGCGGCGAATCGCATACAGGTATCTGAATGCACGATTGAGCCCGCCGGTACGGTCACCGGTTTCATTCGGCGACGCGGCCGCGCGCATCAGCAGTTGCCCGAACGCGTCGTTGACGCGCTGCGCCCAACGATATTTCATCGGGCGGTCGATGTCACAGAACAGGATCACGCGATCGTGCGCGGTGCGATTTTCGGCCCAGTGCAGGTACGTCTCGTCGAACATCACGGCCTCGCCGTCGCGCCACGCATACGATTCGCCGTCGACGACGATCCGGCATGCGTCGTCGTTCGGCGTATCGAGCCCGAGGTGGTAACGCAGCGAGCCCGCATATGGATCGCGATGCAGCCCGAGCCTCCCGCCCGGCGGCAACTGCGCGAACATCGCCGCCTTGATCGACGGAATCCGCGACAGGATCTCGACCGAGCGCGGACACAACGCCTGCGCGGACGGATGCGGCGCGTCGTACCACTTCAGGTAGAAACGTTTCCAGCCGTGGCGAAAGAACGAATTGAAGCCGATGTCGTTGTACTCGCCCGATGCCTTGATCCGGCTCGCGTCGCGCAACGCGAGCGCTTCGCTGCGGAACGTGCGCCATTCGCGCTGCAGCACCGCGAGTTCCGGAAAGTGGTCCGTGTCGAGAAACGGCGTGGTCGGCACCGACGAGAACGCGTACGAAAAGCAGTTCAGCGGCGCGGTAAAGGTCGAGTGGTCGGATAGTTGCCTGAACAACCGGTGCCGAACCTTGCCGCGCCGATGCGTGTACACGACACACGCAACGAACACGATCAACAGGACCCAGCGCATCGATATTTCCCCCGTAAGCTGTTTGCCAGAATTCTAGGTACGGGGAAAATTTCCTGCGCTGACGCGCAGGTCATGCGGTGTGCGTTGTCACGGCGTAGCGAGATGCCGGATCGCGCCATGCCGAAACGCCGAAAAGCCCGTGAATACGGGCTTTTCGGGCAATCCGGACGCGCGGACGGCCTACCGCCGCCGCACGCGCCGGCAGCGATTATTCCGGAAACGGCAAATCAGTTTGTCCGTCTGCGCGCATGCCGAACGTGTTCAGCGTCATCGCGACGAGCGCGTAGTAGCCGAGCAATGCAACGAGATTGACGACGGTTTCGTGGCCGAAGCGCGCTTGCGCACGCGCGAACGTCGCGTCGCTCACGCGCCGCGTGTCGTACAGCTCGCTCGCGAATGCATGGATCAGCGCATCGTCGTCCGACTCGAATGCGGGTGCGACGCCGCGCCGGATCGCGTCGGCCGTCGCGGCCGGCACGCCCGCCTCGAGTGCGATCGGATGGTGGATGTGCCACTCGGCCTGCGAGCGCCAGCGTGCGGCCGTCACGAGAATCGCGAGTTCCGACAGGCGCAGCGACAGGCCCGTGCGATAGCGGCAGAACGCGCCGAGCTTCTGTGCGTGCTGCGCCAGCTCGGGGCTCGCGATCCAGCCCAGAAACGGCCCGTTCAGGTTGCCGCGCGGGCCACTTAGAATGTCGGCCAGCACGGCCTTTTGCTCATCGGTGGCCGATGCGGGATCGAACGGAGGCAATCTGTTGGTCATGGCGAAGTCCGGACTAGGTTCGATGAATGCGGTCACGCGCCGGCCGACGCGAGCGCCGCACCGATCGCGCCCGACAGCCGCTCGACGATCGTATCGATCTGCTGCGCGGTGCAAATGAACGGCGGCGCGACCAGGATGTGATCGCCGTGAACGCCGTCGATCGTCCCGCCCATCGGATACACCATCAGGCCGCGCTGCATCGCTTCGCGCTTGACCGCCGCATGCAGCTTCAGCGCCGGATCGAACGTCGCCTTGCTGTCGCGATCGCGCACGAGCTCGACGCCGACGAACAGCCCGCGGCCGCGCACGTCGCCGATATGCGGATGCGCGCCGTAATGCTCGCGCAGCGACGCGCGCAGTTGCTCGCCGCGCGCCTTCACGTTGTCGAGCAGTTGCTCTTCGGCGATCACGCGCTGCACTTCGAGCGCGGCCGCGCATGCGGTTGCGTGGCCCAGGTACGTGTGGCCGTGCTGGAAGAAACCCGAGCCGTCGACGATCGTCCGGTAGATGCGGTCGCTGACGAGCGTCGCGCCGATCGGCTGGTAGCCCGCGCCGAGTCCTTTCGCGATCGTCAGCAGGTCGGGCGCGACGCCGTCTTCATCGCATGCGTACAGGTAGCCCGTGCGGCCCATCCCCGACATGATCTCGTCGAGGATCAGCAGCACGCCGTACTTGTCGCACACCGCGCGAATCTTCTTCAGATACGTGCGCACCGGCGGCACCGCGCCGGCCGTTGCGCCCACCACCGTTTCCGCGACGAACGCCGCGACGTTTTCCGCGCCGAGTTCGACGATCTTCTGCTCGAGTTCGTCCGCCAGGCGTTGCGCATACGCTTCGTCGGTCTCACCCGCCTGCTGGTCGCGGTACGCATAACACGGGCTCACGTGGTGCGCCTCGATCAGCAGCGGCAGGAACGGTTCGCGCCGCCACGCATTGCCGCCGATCGCGAGCGCACCGAGCGTGTTGCCGTGATAGCTCTGGCGTCGCGCGATGAAATGGCGGCGCTGCGGCTCGCCCTTCTCGACGAAATACTGACGTGCGAGCTTCAGCGCGGCCTCGACCGCCTCGGAGCCGCCCGACACGAAATACACGTGTTCGAGGCCGGCCGGCGCGGCGTCGACGAGCCGGTCGGCCAGTTCCTCCGCCACGTCGGTCGTGAAGAACGACGTATGGGCGTATGCCAGTTGCTGCGCCTGCCGCTTGATCGCGTCGATCACGCGCTGGTTGCTGTGGCCGAGACACGAAACGGCCGCGCCGCCGCACGCGTCGATATAGTGTTTGCCGGTCGAGTCGATGATCTCGATACCGTCGCCTGCGACGGCAACGGGCAAGGTGGCGCGCGGAGCGCGATGGAAAACGGTCGTCATGCGTTGCCTCATGGATCAGGACGCGTCGTGCGCGCGTCCGGACGGCACGATGCGCGTCGCGAAACGCTGCGTGCCGTGTTGGTGAAGGGTGAAATCGATCGATGCAGCGCCGATCGCGAACACGGCGGTGGCCAGCGTGTTCTCGTCGTCGGGGTCGGCCGGATCGTCGCGGTAGATCGGCAGCCCTTCCGGCGCGCGATCGCCGAGCACGCGCAGCAGCGCGGCTTCGTCGATCGCGTCGATGGCGGGCGTGAGCGCATCGACGCGACGCTGGCGGTCGGCCGACGATTGCGTGACGATCTGCGCTTCCGCGTCGCAGCCCGGGTGCACGAGATGGTTCGCATGCCCCGTGAGCCGCGCGACGTCGACCACCGAACAGCGCGCGACGCTCGCCTCGATGCTCAGCAGCCGCGCATCGCCGGTCGCGGCCAGCGTGTGATGAAAGCCGCTCGCGCGCGCATGGCCGCGCAGCACGTCGGCCGCCGCGTCGAGCGACGTCGCATCGAGCACCGCGCGCGCGAGGATCATCCGCGGCACGCCCGCTGCCGGCGTGCGGATCCGTAGGTTGTTGATCGCCTGCGCGATGCCCGCGCGGTTCGCGGCAAAGGTATGGCCCGGCAGCGAACCGGGGTAATAGAAGCTGATGAAGCCGGGCTTGCCCGCCGGTTGCACGTCGACGAGCAGGCAGCGCTCGCGCAGGTACGGATCGCCGTCCTCGTTGTGCGCGATCCAGCGCGTGCCGGCCGCGTCACGCGCGGCAAGCGTCGTGCAGCCGTCCGGCGCGTTGTGGATCAGCTCGCCGCGGCAGTTCCACAGAAAGATGTCCTCGGCCGGCCAGCCGACACCCGCCGCGATCCCGTCCAGCTCCGCGACGAGATCCGGATACGCGGCCAGCGCAGCCTGCCGCAGCGCGGCGACGAACGGATGGCCGCGCCAGCGGCGCACGGCCTGCCACGCGCTGCTCTGCTGCATGTATTCGTCGAACACGGGGCGGGCGAGCTCGCCGAGGCGCACGCCGATGTCGAACGGCGCACCGGCGATGACAGGGGAAAGGGAAAGCGGCATGTCGGTATTTCGGTTTCGTTCAGGACACGTGTTTCAGGAATTCCTTCAGGCGTGGCGTCGGCGGCCGGTCGATCAGGTCGACCGGATGGCCGTCCTCGGCAATCCCGCCCTGATCCATGAACAGCAAGCGTGTGCCGACCCGCTTCGCGAAGCCGATCTCGTGCGTGACGACGATCATCGTCATGCCTTCGGTCGCGAGATCCTGCATCACTTTCAGCACTTCGTGGCGCAATTCCGGATCGAGCGCCGACGTCGGCTCGTCGAACAGCATCAGCCGCGGCCGGATCGCGAGCGCACGCGCGATCGCGACACGCTGCTGCTGGCCCCCCGACAGCTCCGACGGATAATGATTCGCGCGCGATTCGAGGCCGACCTTGTCGAGCAGCGCCATCGCCTGGTCGCGCGCGTCGGCGCGCGACGCGCCGCGCACCTGCATCGGCCCGAACATCACGTTCTCGAGCGCGGTCATTTGCGGGAACAGGTTGAACTGCTGGAACACCATGCCGGCTTCGAGCCGGATGTTGCGGATCGTCGTCGCGTTGCCGCGCACGCTCTGGCCGTCGACCAGCAACTCGCCGCCGGTGATTTTCTCCAGCGCGTTGATACAGCGCAACATCGTCGATTTGCCCGAGCCCGACGGGCCGACCACGACGACCACCTCGCCCGCGTCGATCTTCAGGTCGATGTTCTTCAGCACCGGCACGTGGCCGAAGCTCTTCGACACGTTCTGGAATTCGATCATGCTCATAGGATACGCATCCTCTTCTCGACGAGCCGCAGCGTCAGCGTCATCACGCCGGTCAGTATCAGGTAGATAACGGCCACCGCACTCCAGATCTCGACCGCCTGGAAATTGCCCGCGATGATCTCCTGTCCCTTGCGCGTCAGCTCGCCGACGCCGATCACGATGAACAGCGACGTGTCCTTCAGGCTCACGATGCACTGGTTGCCGAGCGGCGGAATCAGCCGCCGGAACGCGAGCGGCCCGACGATCTTCAGCAGCACACGCGGCATCGACAAGCCCATCGCGAGCCCCGCTTCCGTCAGCCCCTTTGGGATCGACAGCAGCGCGCCGCGCACCACTTCCGCGAGATACGCGCCGGAATTCACCGTGATCGCGATGATCGCGGCCGTCAGGCCGTCGATGCGGATATGCGCGAGCAGCGGCAGCGCGAAATACAGGAACATCACCTGCACGACGATCGGCGTGCCGCGAATCAATTCAATATAAACCTGCGCGAGCACGTTCATCGCCTTCGGTCCGTATGCGCGGAACATGCCCGCGACCATCCCGACGATGAAGCCGCCCACCAGCCCGAAAAATGCGATGAACACCGTCAACCGGACCCCATCCATCAGGTCCGGCAACGCCGCCCAGATCGCCGACCAATCGAAATTCACTTGTCGCTCCCCGTTCGAATCAAGACCGGCGCGGCCACTCGGCCGCACCATGGCGCGTGGTCACGCTCACATCTTCGGCGGCTCGGCGCCGAACCACTTCTTGTAGATCTGCGCGTAGCGGCCGTCGGCCTTGATCTTCACGAGCGACGCATTGACCTTCGGCACCAGCGCGCTGCCCTTCGGGAAGCCGATCCCGTACTTGTCGCCGCTGACCGGCTGGCCCGCGACCTTCACCTTGCCCTTGCCTTCGTTGTTCACGAAGAACAGCACGTTCGGCGTGTCGTGCATCGCCGCGTCGACCCGGCCGGCTTCGAGCGCGAGGTAGGCCTGGTCGATGTTCGGGAACTGGCGGATCTCCTTCGGCTTCAGGTGCGCCTTGATCCAGTCGATCGTCGCGGTGCCCGTTTTCGCGGCGATCACCTTGCCGTTCAGGTCGTCGATCGACTTGATCGTCGTGTTGCCGGTCTGCACCATCGCCGCGAGGCCGCTGTCGTAGTACGGCGCGGAGAAGTCGATCGCCTTCTTCCGCTCCTCCTTGATCGTCATGCCCGACAGCGCGACGTCGATGTTCTGCGTCTGCAGCGCCGGGATCAGGCCCGCGAAATCCATCGGCTGGATCGTGTATTTCCAGCCCTGGTCCTTCGCGATCTCCGCCCACAGGTCGAGATCGAAGCCGACGTACTTGTCGCCCTGCTTGAACTCGAACGGCATGAACGACGTGTCGGTCCCGACGACGAGCGTCTTGGTATCCGCGTGCGCGAGGCTGGCGCCGAGCGCGGCAACGACCGCGACGGCTTTCAGGAAGGAACGGCGACTCATGGTTTCTCTCCGCATGATTGAGCGATGTGACCGGCCAGCCGGCCGGCGGAACGACGACATCAAGCCGCACCGCAACATGCGATGTCGAATTAGACCTTAGTGCAACAAGTGTTGTCAATGGCGATACTACGACAACAAAAAAGTCCGCAACGGATAAATGCATCGAGACAAACCCGCGGCGCGCGGGGCGGATAAATCGGAGGAAAGGGAAAGCGGCTCGGGGGCGAAGCGGCCGGGCTGGATCGTGCTGCGCCGGCCGACGGCGGCGTCTGATGGGCAGTTGGCAGTGACTGGGGACTGGCCGGGAGGGTTTGCCGTCAACGGCACATCACGCGCGAGAGGAGCATGACGGCGCGACTGGCCGGACAACTGCCGCCGCCGCGCATTTGTCGGCGCATTTGTCGGCGCATTTGTCGGCGCGTTTGTCGGCGCGGATCGTCGGCGCTTCGGCGCGGCGTCGTGCCGTGCCGGTGTGGCTGCCCCCGCGACGCCGGCAATCGCCGGCGCGGTTCAACGCATGTTGCGGAATGCGCGCGGCCCAGCCGGCCGCGCGCCTCCGATGCAGCGTCGCTTACGCCGCCACCCCGCTCGCCTGATGCGACACGAGCCGCGCATACGCGCCCTGCCGCGCCATCAGGTCCGCATGCCGTCCGGCCTCGATCACGCCGCCGTGCTCCATCACGAGAATCAGGTCGGCATTGCGCACGGTCGACAGCCGGTGCGCGATGATGATCGACGTGCGCTGCGTCATCAGGTCTTCCAGCGCCGCGCGGATCTGCTGCTCGCTGATCGTGTCCAGATGGGACGTCGCTTCGTCGAGGATCAGCACCGGCGCATCCTTGAGGAACGCGCGTGCAATCGCGACACGCTGGCGCTGGCCGCCCGACAGCTGCACGCCGCGCTCGCCGACGCGCGTCGCGAGCCCGTCCGGCAGCCGCGCGACGAAGTCGCCGAGCGCCGCATGGTCGATCGCGCGCTGCACGTCCGCGTCGGACGCATCGCCCGCGGCGAGCCGGATGTTCGCTTCGAGCGTGTCGTTGAACAGGTAGGTATCCTGCGCGACCAGCGCGATGTGCTGCCGCAGGTCGTCGAGCCGCAGGTCGCGCAGGTCGACGCCGCCGAGCGTCACGCGGCCCTGCTGCGGATCCCAGAAGCGCAGCAGCAGGCTCGCGACCGTCGACTTGCCGGCGCCCGACGCACCGACCAGCGCGACCGTGCTGCCGGGCGGCACCTCGAAGCTCACGCGGTCGATCGCGGGCACGCTGCGGCCCGGATACGTGAAGGACGCGGCCTCGAAACGCACCGCCGGATCGGCAGGCATCGCTTGCGTGCCGTCCGTCACCGGCACCGGCTCCTTCTCCAGCGCACGCAAGCGTCGCGTCGATGCAATCGTGTCGGCGAGCTGGCGCGCGACCTGCCCGATTTCGGCCACCGGCATGAACGCGGCCACCGCCACCAGCACCAGCAGCGGCAACGACTCGCGCGGAAACCAGCCGCGTGCGCACAGCAGCGCACCGAGCGCCGCGACGACCAGCCCGCCGAGCCCGCTCGCGATTTCCAGCGCGGCACTTTGCGCCGACAGATCGTCGAGCAGCTTTGCGCGTTGCTTGCGGTACGCGTCGACTTCGGCCACGAACGCCGCGCGCCGGCGCGCAACGGCCTGGAACGCGGTCAGCTCCGCGAGCCCCTGGATCGTTTCGGTCAGGTGCGCGCCGAGCTGGCCGAGCGCTTCGCGCGCGCCGGTGCCGAGCCGGTCGACGTCGCGCCGCGCCAGCACCGGCGCGAGCCCGGCCCACAGCAGGAACGGCAGCAGCACGAGCGCGAGCGGCCAGGCAACCGACGCGAGCAGCACCAGCACGGCAGCCGGCACGAGCACCGCGACGAACGCGGGCGCCAGCGTGTGCGCATAGAAATATTCGACGGTCTCGACGTCCTGCGTCGCGAGCGACACGAGATCGCCGGAACGACGGCGCAGCAGCCCGGCCGGCGCGAGGCGTTCGAGCGTCGCGAACAGCGCGATGCGCATTTCCGCGAGCAGCCGGTACGCCATGTCGTGCGCGAGCCACGATTCGAGCCAGTGCAGCACGGCCGCTACCGGCGCGATCACGAGCAGCGCGGTGACGAGCGTCGGGCTCACGTGGCCGCCG
This sequence comes from Burkholderia sp. AU33423, assembly GCF_002223135.1. Taxonomy (NCBI): domain Bacteria; kingdom Pseudomonadati; phylum Pseudomonadota; class Betaproteobacteria; order Burkholderiales; family Burkholderiaceae; genus Burkholderia; species Burkholderia sp. AU33423. The sequence goes on along the minus strand of NZ_NKFH01000007.1, from coordinate 1,212,502 downwards.
GGTACCGCACCGACCACCAGCGCGCTGATCACGCCGACGCCGATGAACGCGAGCACGCGGCCGATCCCGAACAGCACCGTCAGCACGACCTTGCCCGTCCACGGGCGCACGAAGCGCAGCAGCGTCTGCAGGGTTTCCGGCCAGCCGATCTCCGCCGCATCGTCGTTCAACGGCCGCACCTGCGGGCCCGACGACGCGCGCGCGGTCGCGCCGGCCGTCGCCGCCACACCGACCGATTCGGCGACCGCTTCCAGTTGCGGCCCCATCAGCCGGCGATACGGGCCGTCGCGCGCGATCAGCGCCGCGTGCGTGCCCTCGTCGACCACCTGCCCCTGGTCGAGCACCAGGATGCGATCGGCGCCGATCACGCTGGACAGCCGGTGCGCGAGCACGAGCGTGGTCCGCCCGCGCGTGAGCCGGTCGAGCGCCTGCTGGATCAGCGCTTCGTTCTCCGCGTCGACCGACGACAGCGCCTCGTCGAGCAACAGGATCGGCGCATCGCGCAGCAGCGCGCGGGCAATCGCGAGGCGCTGGCGCTGGCCGCCCGACAACATGAGCCCGCGTTCGCCGATGCGCGTCGCGTAGCCGTCGGGCAGCGCCGCAATGAAATCGTGTGCGTTGGCGGCACGCGCGGCGGCGATCATGTCCGCATCGCTCGCGTCGGGGCGGCCGAGCCGCAGGTTGTCGGCCACGCTGCCGTCGAACAGCGTCGCATCCTGCGCGACGACCGCGATCATCTCGCGCACCTGGCCGGCATCGAGCGTGCGCACGTCGCGGCCACCGATGCGGATCGCGCCGCCCTGCGCATCGTGCTGGCGCAGCAGCAGGCGCACGATGGTCGACTTGCCCGCGCCGCTCGGCCCGACGATCGCCACCGTCTCGCCTTCGCGAACCGAGAAGCTCAGTGCCGCATGCGCGTCCGCGCGGCGCCCCGGATACGCGAAGCTGACGGCGTCGAACGCGATCTCCGGCCGCAGTCCCGTCACACGCGGCGCGTCGGCGGCCGGTGCATGGCTATCCGCGTCGAGCAGCGCGTGGATCGCATTCGCCGCCGACTGGCCGATCATCCCCTGGTGCAGCACGGAACGCAGGTCGCGCAGCGGCCGGAAGATTTCGCTGCCGGCCATCAGCACGATCAGCAGCGCCTCGAGGCTCATGTCGCCGTGCCGCACGCGCCACGCGCCGACCGCGATCGCGGCGGCCGCGCCGAGGCCGGTGCCGAGATCCGTGAAAAGCCGCGTCAGCAGGCCGAGCGCGAGCACCCAGAACGTGCTGTCGGACAGTGCGCGCGCCTTCGCGGCCAGCTTCGCGCCGAATGCCGTGCTTTGCCCGAACGCCTTCAGCGTCGGCAAGCCTTGCACCGCGTCGAGAAACTCCTCGCCGAACGCCTTGAAGGCGGCCGAGCGCGCGAGCGCCGCACGCTTGTCGGCGCGATGCACGAGCTGCGGCAACGCGAGCGTGACGAGCGCCGCGACCAGCAGGACCGCGGCCGTCGGCACGTCCCACCACGCGAGCACCGCGAAGATCATCACCGGCGCGCAGGCGGCGATCACGAGTTGCGGCAGGTAGGTGCCGAAAAAGGTCTGCAATTGCTCGACGCCATCGACGACGGCCAGCATCACGCCGCCCGTGCGTTCGCCGCTGAACCACGCGGGGCCGAGCGCGGCGATCCGGTCGAACAGCCGCGCGCGCAACGTGGCCTGCACGCGCCCGGCCGTGTGCTGCGCGAGCACTGTGCGGCGATGGTCGAGCCACGCGCGCAGCAGCACGCAGGCCGCCGTTGCAACGACGGCTTCGCCGATGCTGCGTGCCGGCGCGCCGGAAAAGACCCCCGCCAGCACGCGGCCGAGAAAGACGAAACGCAGGATTCCGACACCCATCGCGAGCAGGCCGAGCGCGACGGCCGCGGCAACCCGCCAGCGCAGTCCCGCCATCATTGCCCATAGTCGTCGGTCGAAATACATGAAGCCCTCCGGTCGTGTCCGATGATGTTTTTTCTTGACCGGATCGAGGCTACCCGCGCGGCCCGTGCGCGGCAAAAGATGATTTTTCAACGGGTGTTGAGTCAACTACAATACCCCGCATGTCGCACCTCCCTCCCCTCAGCGCATTGCGAGCTTTCGAGGCGGCCGTCCGCCTCGGCGGGTTCGCGCGCGCGGCGGCGGAGCTGAACGTGTCGACGAGCGCCGTCAGTCACCAGATTCGCGCGCTCGAGGAATCGCTCGGCGCGCGGCTGCTCGAACGCAGCACGGGGCTCGGCGGCATCAGCCTCACGCCGGCCGGCGCCCGCCTGCTGCCGGCTGTCAGCGATGCGCTGTCGCGGCTGACCGACGCCTGTGCCGAGATTCGCGGCACCGCGCAACGGCTCACCGTATCCGCCAACGCGCCGTTTTCGGCGATGTGGCTCGCACGCCGCCTCGCGGAATTCTCGTCGCTTCATCCCGACACGCCGCTGCATGCCGTCGTGCTCGACGACGAACCGGATTTCGCGCGCAGCGGCGTCGATCTGGCGATCGTGCACGTGCCCGCGCACCGGCTGCAGGCCGACGACGACATCCTGCTGCAGGAAACGGTGTTCCCGGTATGCAGCCCCGAACTGCATCCGTATGCCTCGGTGAACGTGTGCCGCTCCCGGCTGCTTCAGGAGATGCACGAACACAGCCCCGAGATCGACTGGCGCAACTGGTCCACGGAGTTCGGCCTGCCGGGCGACTTCGAGACGAAGATCGTCCGCTACAGCAGTTTCAGCCAGGTGATCGGCGCGGCGGTCGGCGGCGCGGGCATCGCGCTCGGCCGCGCGCCGCTGATCGAGCCCGAGCTGCGCAGCGGGCGCCTCGTGCCGCTGAGGCCGGGCCTCGCACGCGCCGCGTCGTGGCGCTTCGTGCTGCGCCGCAACCCGTCGACGCGGCACCGGCTGCTCGATCCATTGATCGCGTTCCTGCGCCGCGAAGCCGAAGCGGACGCGGACGCAACGCCGATCGCGAGCCCGATCGTTGCGCCCGCATCCAACGACAGTCTCGTGCGCGGCACGGGCGGCGCGACCGGCAAGTAACGCACCGGCCTCGCCCGCATGCGCCGCTTACGGCGCAGCGAAGAACAACGCCACCACGCATGCCATCCCGCCGAACCACACGAGCGAACGCAGCGACGCCCAGTTCAGCAGGTACATCAGCGTGTAGACGATGCGGATCGCGACGAACGCCATCGCCAGCTGGTCGACGCGATGCACGTTCGCGCCGTTGTGCCATGCCACCACCAGCGCGGCCGTGAACAGCGCGAGCGCCTCCCATGCGTTCTGGTGCGCGGCCTGCGCGCGGGCGCGCCAGCCTTCCAGCTTCGCCAGGTAGTCGCGCGGTGTGCGGTTGTCGTAGCCCTTGCAGGCCTTCGCGAGAAACGTCATCGGGAACGGCAACAGCGCCACGATGAACAGGCACAGCTGGGACGTCGTCATCAAAAGTCTCCTCCTTTATGATTACATTGAGCAATGACAAGATCGCCGAGAGCTTAGCATTGCGTCGCGCTGTTCGCGCACCGGTTTTCTAGACGGGAGACTCGGCGACGCGGCCCGTCGACAGCCGCGACGCACTGGGTTCGACACCAAAACTTCCACCAAATCATCGATAAAAACGTTAATTAAAACTGGTCGAACACCAATAAGATAGCGTTCAACACTGGCCCGGCGCGTTGTCGCGCCAGGCCGCCGAACCCGCGCCGTCGCGCGCGCCGAACGACATCCGATCCGAGACATCGCCATGCCCCGTCCCATCGTCGCCCATATCCGCCCTGACGCCGTCCGCCACAACCTCGACTTCATCCGCCGCACCGCCGCGCAATCGCGCGTGTGGGGCGTGGTCAAGGCCGATGCGTACGGCCACGGCATCGAGCGGATCTACCCGGGGCTCGCGGCCGCCGACGGCATCGCGCTGCTCGATCTCGACGAAGCCGTGCGCGTGCGCGAACTCGGCTGGGACAAGCCCGTGCTGCTGCTCGAAGGGATCTTCGAGCCGGCCGACGTCGAGCTGGCCGATCGCCACCGCCTGACGGTGGCCGTGCACTGCGACGAGCAGCTCGACCTGCTGATCGCCGCAAAGCCGCAGCAGCCGATCGACATCCAGCTCAAGATGAACTCCGGGATGAACCGGCTCGGCTACCGCCCCGCCGTTTTCCGTGCCGCGTGGGAACGTGCGGCAAGCGCGCCGTCGATCGGCAAGATCACGCTGATGATGCATTTCGCGAACGCCGACGAAGGCGAAGTGGACTGGCAGCTCGACCAGTTCGATGCGACTACCGCGGGGATTCCGGGCGAGCGCTCGACGTCGAATTCGGCCGCCGTGCTGTGGCATCCGCGCGCGCACCGCGACTGGGTGCGGCCCGGCACGATCCTGTACGGTGCATCGCCGACGGGAGCGGCGCGGGATATCGCCGATACGCCGCTGATGGCCGCGATGACGCTGACGAGCAAGATCATCGGCGTGCAGACGCTGTCGCCGGAAGAGACCGTCGGCTACGGCCGCCGCTTCACGGCCGACCGGCCGATGCGGATCGGCGTCGTCGCGTGCGGCTATGCGGACGGCTATCCGCGCCACGCACCGACCGGCACGCCGATCGCGGTGGACGGCGTGATGACGCGTGTCGTCGGCCGCGTGTCGATGGACATGCTGACCGTCGATCTCACGCCGTGCCCGAACGCGGGCATCGGGTCGAGTGTCGAGCTGTGGGGCGACCAGGTAAAGGTGGATGACGTGGCGGAAGCGAGCGGCACGATCGGCTACGAGCTGATGTGCGCGCTCGCGCGCCGCGTGCCGGTCGTGATCGTGCCGCCGGGTGCGTCGAGCGAACAGCCGACGCTGCGGACCGGGAGCTACGGGCGCTGACCGGCGGAGAGGCGGCGACGCACACGCTGTTGCGTCGCCTGACGTGCGCTTCGGTTGCGGGTCGCCTTCGGGCGGCCCGTTTGCATTTCAGTGTGAGCGAAAGGCCTGGGTGACGGCCCTTCCGCTTCGCTCGCCACGCTCCGCAGGTGAAGCACTACGAACGCCATGTCGGCTTGCGCTTCTCGAGGAACGCGTCGATGCCTTCACCCGCATCCTCCTCCATCATGTTGCGCGCCATCACGTCGCCCGCATACGCATAGGCTTCGTCGAGCGGCAACTCGCGCTGGCGATAGAACATCTGCTTGCCGTACCGCACCGCGGCCGGGCTCTTCGCGACGATCTCCGCGACCTTGCGCGCAACGGCCGCATCGAGCGCATCCTCGGGCACGGCCTCGTTGACGAGGCCCCACGCGGCGGCCGTTGCCGCGTCGACGAAGCGCCCGGTCACGAGCATGTCGAACGCGCGCTTCGCCGTGACGTTGCGGCTCAACGCAACGGCCGGCGTCGAACAGAACAGTCCGACGTTGATGCCCGATACCGCGAAGCGCGCGGTATCGGCCGCGATCGCGAGGTCGCACGCGGCGACGAGCTGACAGCCGGCCGCCGTCGCGATGCCGTGCACGCGCGCGATCACCGGCACCGGTAACGCGCGCATTGCGAGCATCACGCGGCTGCACTGCGCGAACAGCGTGCGGTAGTAATCGAGTTCGGGCTTGCTGCGCATCTGCCGCAGGTCGTGGCCCGCGCAGAACGCCTTGCCCTCCGCGGCCAGCACGACGCAGCGCACGTGCGGATCGGCAGCCAGCGACTCGAACGCATCGTGCAGGCTCGCCAGCATCGCCTCGGACAATGCGTTGAACTGCTGCGGGCGGTTCAGCCTCAGCGTGACGACGCCGTCGTGCGCGTCGCGCAACAGGATCGGCTCGGCAGTGTCTTGATCGGATTTCATGATGTTCCGCTCGATGGGGTTCGGCAGGATTCGGGGCGATGCGAACGAGCGGCCATCGCGCCCGCCCGCGGCATGTCGGGGAAATGGTCCTCCACATTCGGCACGACGTCCAGCCGCGCCGCCGCATGCGCATGCGCGGCGGCCTGCCGGCCACTGCGCAACGACCATGCCGCGCGCGCGTCAAGCGTCAACGGACCCGCTGCGCGGCTTCCGCACGGCCTGCCGTCCTCGCGGCCAGCGCGGCAATCGCGTAGGCGACACCCCCGAGCGCCGCGACCGCCCACAGCGCATCGGTCAGATCCGGCAACAGTATTGTCGCGGCGCCTGCGACGGCCACGCCGAGCAGGCTGCCGGCCTGCCGCGCCGCGTTGAGGAACCCGGACGCGACGCCCGCCGCGTCGGCAGGCACCTGTTCGAGCACCGTCGCGATCATCGGCGCGACCGACAGCGCGGTCCCGGTGCCGAAGGCGGCCATCGCCGTCCACACCACCGGCCACGGCGCATGCAGCGCAAGCGCAATCGCGATCGCCGGAATGGCCAGCGCGGCCATCGCGAGGCCGTTCGCCATCAGCGTGACCGGACGAACGTGACCATGCAGTTTTCCCGACAGCAGATTACCGAGCGACAGACTCAGCGCGAACGGCAGCAGCGTCAGCCCGATCTGCCGCGCGCTCATGCCGAAGCGCCCGTGCAGGTACAGACTCAGCACGAACAGCAGCCCGAAGTAGCCGACATAGACGAGGCTGCCCATCAAGTTCATCGCGACGAACACGCGGTTGCGAAACCATGCAAGCGGCACCATCGGATGGCGGGCGCGCCGCTCCACGACGACCAGCACGGCGGCGGCGAGCACGGCGATCAGCAACGCGGCACGGACCTCCGTGGCGCCGGCGCCGCGCGTCGGCAATTCGATCACCGCGAAACACAGTGCGCCGAGCGCCGCCGCACTGACGCACTGGCCGGCCCAGTCGAAGTGGCGCACATCCCGCGCGACCGATGCGCGAACGAGCGCCGCCGCGCCGGCAAAGGCGACCGCGCCGGTCGGCACGTTGATCAGGAATGCGCTGCGCCAGCCGAAATCGTCGACCAGGATCCCGCCCAGCACCGGCCCCACGGCGACCGCGACCGACGCGATGCCGGCCCACACCGCGATCGCCCGCGCGCGCTCGGCCGGCACGTCGAAGGTGCTGCGTACGATCGCGAGCGACGCAGGCAGGAAGAGCGCGGCACCCATGCCCTGCACGAAGCGCGCGACCACGAGGACGGCCACCGACGACGCGACACCGCATGCGGCCGACGCGCCGACGAACAGCGCCAGCCCGGCAAGGTATACGTGCTTCGCGCCGAACCGGTCGGACAGCGCGCCGCCCGCGAGGATCAGCGCGGCGAAGCTGAGCGTATACGCGTCGACGATCCATGCAAGCTCTGCGACCGTCGCGCCGAGGCTCGTGCGCATCGCGGGCAGCGCGACATTGACGATCGTCGAATCGAGCACCGCCATGAACATCCCGATGGCGACGAGCGCCAGCGTCAGGCGCTGCTCGCGCGCCGTCGCGCGGCTCGATGCCGCGAGCGCGACGGGGGAAACGGGGACGGAAACGGAATGGCAATCGGACATGACACCTCCATGCAGATGCCGGGAGTCTAGGACCGGGCGCGCGATGCGGAAAAGTGATAATTTCGCATCTACCTGATGCAGATCTGCATCACCTCTTCCCGTGCGTCGCCGCCTGCCCGATGACACAATCGATTCGCATGAACTGGGACAACGCCCGCTTCTTCCTCGCACTGGCGCGCACCGGCACGCTGCGCGGCGCCGCGTCGCAGCTGAATGTGGACCAGGCGACGGTCGGACGCCGGATCGCCGCGCTCGAGGAAGAGCTATCGGCCCGGCTGTTTCTGCGCACGCCGTCCCTCTATGTGCTGACGACCGCGGGCGAAGCGCTGCTCGAACCGGCCGAAACGATGGAGCGCGCATCGCTGACGATCGAACGCCGCGTGATGGGGCTCGACGAACAACTGGCCGGGTCCGTGCGCATCGCGACGACCGACACGCTCGGCAAGCGCTTCGTCGTGCCCGCGATCGCCAACTTGCGGCGCAAGCACGCCGGCATCGACGTCGTGTGCGTGACGTCGGCGCAAATCACCAACCTCACGCGCCGCGAAGCGGATCTCGCGATCCGCACGTTGCGGCCGGAATCTCCGGACCTGATCGTCAGGCGGCTCGGGCATCTCGAAACGGGCATCTACGCATCCCGCCGCTACCTGGCCGAACGGGGCGAACCCGTCGCGGGCAGCGCGTTCGACGGGCACGATCTGGTGATGTATCAGCAGCCGGTGGTGCCGACGATGTGGGACGCGCTGTGCGGCGAGCCGACGTCGCGCGGCCGCGTGATGTTCCAGACGTCGTCGACGATGATGCTGGTGGAAGCCACGCTGGCGGGGCTCGGCATTGCGGAGCTGCCGTGCTTCCGCGCCGACACCGAGCCGGAGCTGGTGCGGCTCATGACGCAGCGGTGCAATCATTTCGACGTGTGGCTCGTCGCCCATGCCGATCTCTACAAGACCGCGCGCGTGCAGGCGGTGATCGAAGCCGTCGTTGATGAATTCGCGACTGCGGCGGCGGGCCGGTAGTAGCCCGCCGGTAGTGGCCTGCTAACAGGCCGGTGCGTCAGCGCGGCTGATACTCGCCATCGGCAGCAGACCAGCGAAACGTCTGACGCCATTTGCCGCCGCGCTCTCGCAACTGCAAGTCGTGGAAGCCGTCCGTCGAGGACGACAGCACACTGAGCGCATTGCTGCCTTCCGTGATCTCGTGATCGCGCGTGCCGTTGCGATGCCAATCACCGGCGATATCCCGGTAGAACATCATCGGCTGCGCGAACACGATGCGCAGCGTCTTGCCGTCGATCCGGAACAGGTACAACGCCTCGAACGATGCGCCGCCGCCGGAATAGCCGATCGACCAGCCCGCCCGCACCCCGAACGCAGCGTCGCCGGCCCGGAGCGCATACGGCGCGAGATCGAACCGCGACCACCGCTCGGGCCGTAACGCGCGATCAGCCGGCTGTGTCGCCTGTTCGAGGTAGTCGGGACTGTCGAGATTCGTGCTGCTCCAGTCTGTCGCCTGGTCGAGCGGCTGTTCGGTACGCGCGACGAGGCGCGGCACGCCGTCCGGGCCGCGCTCGAACACGCCCAGCCAGACCAGTGCTTTCTGGTCATCGGCATCGGCGCCGCGCTGGAAGCCTTCGCAATCGGTGGGCGCACGGAAGCGCAGCGTCTCGCGCGCAGACTCGTCGGTCGGTGCCACGCACACGATCGCGACGAACGCACCGGGGCGTTGCGGCCACGGTTTCGCGCCGACCAGCACGACACGCGCAAGCGGCTGGCCCGGTGCAAGCTGCGCCGCCAGCCCCTCCCGCGTGAAGCCTGGCGGCAGGTGCACACCGAAACCGTCCACTTCCGCGCCGCTCATGTCGCGCGCGTACGCGGCGCGTGTTTCGGGCGAACCGAGCTTCCCGGGCACCTGGTCAAGCGAATGCGCGGTGCCGGCCGCGTACGCGGCGAAGCCCGCGAATGCAGCGCCGATCGCGACGAGCCACGGCATCAAGCGAATTGTCATGCTGGAATGATCCTGTGAAGTAACGAGGCAACGTACTGCGGCGCCGCACACGCGATCGTGTGCGTGACGACCGGATCGGCCCGCAGTGCCATCTGAGTTCCATGATGTTCTACTTGCCGGGTTCGACAAGTTTCGGTGAGCAATGGGTGGTCACCTCCGCTTGCGCCCGCTGCGCCACATGCGCACGCCCGACCACAACTGTCCGACACCCCCGACGAAAAAGACCACGCCCATCCCGCCGATTGTCAGCGCATCGCCCCAGATTGCCCCGAACGTATTCATCCGCGCCGTCATATGGGGTGCGTCGGGCGCGTAGCGCACCTCGACCGTCGCGCCATCCTCCACGCTGACCTCGCCGCCCTGCGGGTATTCGACGTGCTCGCCCGCGAGCGTCGTGAACGCGATCTCCGGATGATGCGGGCCCGCGTTCAGCTTGATGACGCGCCCCGGCACGACGACCGACGTCCGCAGGAATTCGCGCGTCGACTGTGCGTACAAGGCAGCGCCGATCAGCAGGCACGTACCGACGACGGTAAAGACGACGCCCTTCGCGATCAGCGTTTCCATCTGCTGCGCGTCGGTGCGGCCGGATCCCGATACCATTCCGTTCACCTCAAGGACGCGACCGATAGAACGACACGTCGATCTTCGACTGCGTCCTGCATCGGTACATCACGCCGCGCCCCGTTTCGTCGGTCACGCCTTCGTACGGGCCGTTGCATGCGCTGCGCACGAGCGCCGCCCGATCGATCCTGATTGTCATGGGAAGGTGTCCCGTTCCTGATTGTTGTGGATGCCGTGCGTGCTGCGCAGGTCGCGCAGGCACGCCGCCCTCGGCATCCGGCAGGATACGGAGATCGCGGCACGCTGTAAATTGCATGCGCCCCGCCGGCCACCCCGCGCGGCTACCCGCCGCTCGCGACGCGCGCGATCGTCTGCCGCAACCAGATATGCGCGGCGTCGCCGTGCCGGCGCTCGTGCCAGTGCTGCGCGAACTCGAAGGCATCGATCGGGAACGGCGGCTCGAACATGCGCAGGCGTGCATCGTCGCGCACACGGTCGAGGTTGCGCCGCGCGACGGTCAGCACGAGGTCGGTGCCGGCGATCAGGTCGTTCGCCACACCCCAGAACGGCAGGATCACCGCGATGCGCCGCTCGCGCCTTAGCCGCGCGAGCGCGCGATCGACTTCGTTGTCCATCCCGTCGCGCATTGCGACGAGCGCATGCGGCCGCGCGAGCCACGCATCGAGCGCGAGTTCGCCGCGGCGCGGCAGGCGGCTCGCATCGGCCACGCACGCGAACGATTCGACGAACAACGGTTGCGCGTGCAGGTCGCGCTGCATCGCGGGCAACACGCCGAGCGCGAGATCGACCTCGCCGTCCATCAGTTGCATCCGCATCGCCTCGCGGGTGGCCTGCGACACGATCAGCTCGATGCCGGGCGCGTCGGCGCGCAGCGTCTTCACCAGCGCCGGCAGCACGATCCGCGCGCCGTAGTCGGACATCGCGATGCGAAACACGCGTGAGGCCGCGGACGGATCGAACGCCGGCGGCTCGATCAGCGCGCCGAGCCGGCCGAGGACGTCGTTCAGCGGTTCGACCAGTTCGTTCGCACGCGCGGTGAGCGCGAGCCGGCCCGCGCGCCGCACGAGCAACGGATCGCCGAAGATTTCGCGCAGCCGCGCGAGCGCATGGCTCACGGCCGGCTGGCTGCGGTGCAGCCGGACGGCGGCGCGCGAGATGTGTTTTTCGCTCAGCAACACGTGAAGCGTCACGAGCAGGTTCAGGTCGATACGGGCCAGATTATTCATGGAAGGAATATGAAGCATCCGAAGAACGAATTTCCATTCGCGATCTTAATGGACAACAATCATTTCAACCTCCTTTCACGACCGACCCAGATGACGACTTCCCTGTCCTTCGCCACCCTTCCACTCGCCGTCGCGGCCTTCGTCGCCGGCGCGCTCGTGCCGCTGCAAGGCGGCAGCAATGCCGCGCTCGGGCGCGCGCTCGGCCACCCGCTGTGGGCGAGCGTCGCGTCGCTGACGGTCAGCCTGCTCGCCGTGCTGCCCGTGCTGCTGGCCACCCGGGCGAACGCGCCGCTCGTCGGCGACGCGCTGCAGCGCCCGCTGTGGATGTGGCTCGGCGGCCTCGCGGGCGTGATCTACATCACGCTCGCGCTGATCCTGACGCCGCGGCTCGGCGCGACGACCTTCATCGTCTGCGTCGTCGCCGGGCAAATGCTCGCGTCGCTGCTGATCGACCACTACGGGCTGATGGGGCTCGCGCAGCGGCTCGCGACACCCGGCCGCATCGCGGGCGTCGCGCTGATCTTCGCGGGGATGATCGTCGTGCAATGGCAGACGCCCGCGCCACGCGTGCCGGCCGCTACCGGCAACGCGGCAGTCGCGCAACCCGAACCGCAGCGCTGAATGCCCGGGCGGTCGCGGGTGCGCCGCGGCCCGACGGGCGTCAGCCCGCGAGCTTCTTCAGCGCGTCGAGCACCGCGTCGCCCTTGAACGGCTTCACGATCCAGCCCTTTACGCCGGCGGCCTTGCCGCGCTCCTTCATCGCCGGGCTGCTTTCGGTCGTCAGCATCACGACGTTGACCGTCGCGTTCGCCAGTTCGCCGCGGATCTTCTCGACCATCGTCAGGCCGTCCATGTTCGGCATGTTCACGTCGCTGATCACGAGGCGCACGCCGGGCGTCGCCTTGAGCTTCGCGAGCCCGTCCTTGCCGTCGACGGCCGTCGCGACATCAAGCCCGTGATTGCGCAGGAAGCCCGCAACCTCGTCGCGCACCGTGCCCGAATCGTCGACCACCAGAATCTTTGCCATGTCGTATTCCCCTTCCTTTCCTTGTTGCTGACTTCAGTATTCAAAACAGTTCGAGTTCGCCCGATTCGACCATCGGCCCCACGTCCTGCACCGATTCGCGGAAATCCTCCGGCGACCAGCTCAGGCTGAACACGAAGCGCTGGTCGAGACAGACGGAGCGCCCCGATGCCGGATCGGTCATCCGGTACTTGAAGCAGAGCTGCGGACAATCGCCGCCGAACGAGATGAACTTCTGCTTGTGATTGACGACGAGCGGCACCTGCACCGGATGGCGCGCCAGCGCCTCGGCGTCGCCGAGATAGCGGTTCTTGAACGCGCCCCAGACGAGGTTGGTCAGCTCGCCGAGCACGTTGTTCACGTCGCGGAAATCCGGCGCGCGACCGTCTTCGCGCGTGCCGCCGATCATGTCGAGCAGCGGCTGCTCGCTCGTCTGCAGCAGCATGTAGCCGCGGCACCACGCGCTTTCGAGCGCGATCAGGCTGAACACTTCGCCGAAGATGATCTGGTCGCGCACGATGCACGGCGTTTCGTGCTCGATCGTCATGCCCGGAAACAGGCTGTCGATGCGCGCCTCGGTGATCTCCGAGATGCCGCGCACGAGTGCGTTCGGATAGTCGCGGCCGAACAGGTATTCATCGACCGCGCGCTTGAGCGGCGTCATGTCGTCCGCGACGTAGGCCGCGCATGCGACACGCGCGAGCGCCTCTGGCAGCCCGTCGCGCGATGCGAGCGATTCGCGGCGCAGGATGATCGGCAGCTCGGGGCGCAGCGCATCGATCTGCGTCGCAATGATCGCGCTCTCGGCCGGCGAACCGCCGTAATCCTCGGCCAGCAGGATCGCGCCGAGGTCGATGTTCGAGCGCAGCACCTTCAGCAGCCGGTTGCGCCGCACGGTCAGGCCGACCAGGTTGTGCTCGTCGCAGAAACGCTTGATCGCGTCGGCGTGCGCGCGACTGTCGTCGAGTACGAGCACCTTGCTGACGGGTTTATCCAAGGTCATCTCAAGGTTTCCTCATGGTCGGTCAGAACAGTTCGAGCTCGCCGCCGGTATCCACCGTGGCCGTTTCCGGCACATGGAAATCGACCGGCGCGTTCGCGCACACGCACAGCGTCGCGCCGACCCGCACGTCGCCGTCGAGCGTCAGGTCGTAGGCGGCCACGTGATTCGGTGCCAGCGCGGGCAGGTAGTCGATGCTCGATCCGCTCAGCAGACAAGGCGTCGACATTCCCAGGTCGGGAAACGGCACGGTCAGCGCCTGGTTGATCGCGCCGCAGCACAGGTTCGCGACTTCCATGAACGCTTCGGGCAGCGGCCGCTGGCTGCTCGTGCCCGCCGTCGCGCCGGCGAAATAGCGGCGCGTCGCGTCGTCGTCGCTGAAGCGCAGGGCGAGCAGCAGGCGGAAATGCAGCGCCGAGATCGTCAGCACCGCGACATGCTCGGGCACCGTCGGCTTCGTGCGCGACTTCGCGGGCGCGTGATCCTGCCCGTCGTGTGCGGGGCCGGCAGACGGCCGGATGTCGCACGCGCCGCCGGATGCGAGCCGCGTGCGCGCCGCATCGAAGAAAATCCGGTCGAAGCCGGCCAACGCCCGCGCACTGATCACGCCGCGCCTCCTTCGATCCGCGCGTGCAGTTGCCCGGCCAGCGTCTCGACGGTCGCGAGCGCGGCCGTGATCATCTTGCCGCCGGCCTGGATGTCCTGGAACGTCGCTGCCGTCACGAGATCGTTGCGGTTCAGGCTGTCGCGATAGCTGTTCGACAGTTGCTGCGAGCGCGCGGCCAGCCCGCGCACCTCGCTCGCGACGATCGAGAAGCCGCGCCCGGCCGCGCCGGCGCGCGCGGCCTCGATCGACGCGTTCAGCGACACGATCGACACGTGCGCGACGATCGCCGACAGCTCCTGGTTCTTCGCCCGCATGTCCTGGTTCTGCGTGGTCAGCGAGATCATCTGCTCGTGCCAGCGCTCGAACGTGCCGGCGAGCCCGCGCAGGCGCGCGGCTTCGTCGGCGATCTTCATTGCATGCTGCGCGAGCGCCGTTCGATCGGCCGACAGCGCCTGCATGGCGTCGCGCTGCGTGCCGGCGGCGGACGTCTCGCGCGCCAGCGCATCCTCGAGCTGCGCCTCGCGCTGCGCCCATGCGTCGGCCGCCTCCGCATGCGCCGACTTTACGTCCGCGATGCGCGCATCGGCTGCGGCGAGCGCGCCGCGCAACTGTGCCGCATCGCGCTCGAGCGCCGCGACGAGCCGCTTGCGCGTCACGCGAAACACGACCGCCGCCACGATGGCGACGACGACACCGCCCGCCAGTGCGGCGGCCATCTGAATCATCCACGCCTGCCCGATCACGTCGTCACTCCGCCGCGCCGATATCCGCGCTGCGCGCACGTTCGTGCACGACGCCCTGGGCGGCACCGTCCGCCGCGAAGCGGGCCGGCAGCGACACGATCGTCTCGAACGCGCGATACGGCGCGCCGACGCGATCGTCGGTGAAACGCAGCGCGATGTCGCCGCCGTCGCGCTTCAGGAAGTTGCGCACCGCGTCCATGCCGACGCCGCGCCCCGACACTTCGGTCACCGTCTGCGCGGTCGAGAAGCCCGGCCGGAAGATCAGCTCGGCCACCTCTTCGTCGGACAGCGCCGCGTCGTGGTCGGCATCGATCCAGCCGCGCTCGCGCGCGATGCCGCGAATCCGGTCGAGCGCGAGGCCGCGGCCGTCGTCACTCAGCACGAACCACAGCTCGCCGCCGCCCACGCCGACCGCGATGTCGATCGTGCCGGATGCCGCCTTGCCGGCCGCGCGCCGCTCGTCGGACGATTCGATCCCGTGGTCCATCGAATTGCGCAGCAGGTGCATGAACACGTTCTTCAGCGTCGCGGCGATTTCGCTGCGCACGCGGTGGCCGTGGCTGTCGATATGCACGACCGGCGCCGGCTTGCCGAGTTCGGCCGCGAGCGACGGCAGCGACTCGATCACGCCGCCGAGCGCATCGCCGATGCCCTGCGTGCCGAGCTGGCTCAGCATGCGGCGCACGGCATCCCGGGCCGCGTGCCAGTCGGACGCATTCGCGGGATCGGCGCCGTCGAGCACGCGCAGGCTCTCGCTGATGTGCGCGCGCTCGACCATCAGGAAGTCGTCGCCCTGCACCGCTTCGCCGCTGCGGCCGAGCGTGACCGCGTTGATCGTCGCGTAATGCTCGACCGCGTCGCGTACGCGGGCCAGGTCGTCCATCAGCGCATCGCGGTTCCACTCCGGGCCGCCGTCCGCGCGGCGCAGCGAGTCGTACGCCTGCTCCGCTTCGTGGACGATGTTGGTCAGGTGCTGGAGGCTGTACGTGCGCGCATTGCCCTTGATCGTGTGCATGTTGCGGAACAGCGCCGCGACGATCGAGTGATCGGCGCGCTCGTGCTGGCGGATCATCCGCTCGTTCTCGCTGAGGAAGCCCTTCGCGCTGTGCACGAAGTCGTGGAACTTGTCCTGGCTGATCGACAAAATCTCGCCGATCATCTCGAGGCGGCGCTGCTGCTCGCCGGCCTGCGCGGTAAGCTCGCGAATCTCGGTCACGTCGCGCACGCACAGCATCAGGCGCACGACCGTGTCGGTCTCGTCGGTGATCGCCGACCAGCTCAGGTCGAGCCACTTGTCGCGGCCGTCCGGCATCCGCTTCGCGACTTCGTTCACGAGCAAATGCTCGTTGAACGCGAAGTTCATGCTGTCTTCGCCAAGGCATGCGTGCACGGCCGCATCGACCTGCGAGCGGGCGTCGGAACCGATGTTCGAGTCGTCGAACACGAGCGCCATCAGGTCGCGGCCCGCGATGTCGTTCGTCTCGAAGATGGTTTCGAGGTACGCGGAATACTCCGCATGCACGACACCGCCCTCGATGACGGTCAGGATCCCCTGCTGCATGTTCTGCAGCATCGCCTGGATGTCGGCCGTCTTCTGCTTGAGCTGCGCCGAGTTCTCCTGGATCTTCTCGATCATCCCGTTGAACGCGACGATCGAATGGCCGATTTCGTCCATCCGGCCCACCGGCACGCGGCGCGTGAAATCCTGGCTCGTCGCGATCTCGCTCATCGCCGTCTGCATCCCGATCAGCGGGCGCGTGATCTGGCGATACAGCAGCAGGCCGAGCGCGGTCAGCAGCACGATCACCGTGCCGGCGACGCCCGCGATCGCGGTCGCCGTGGTCGACAGCATCCCGTTCAGCGCGCTGATCGCGTCGTCCTTCTGGCGGTTCTTCTCGACGCGCAGCGTATCGACGATGCTTTCGAGTTCGTCGCGATACTGCGCGACGTTCGCGAACAGGTAGGCCTGCGCCATCTCGGGCTTGCCGTCGGCCTTCATCTTCACGGTGTCGTCGATCGCCGCGAAATAGTTCGTGGCGCTCTCCTTCGCCTGCGAGACGAGCCCGACCTGCGCCTGGCCGACCGCCGACTTCGCCTGCACGTCGAGCGCGGCGCGCAGCGCGCCCTGCTTCGCCTTCAGCTCGTCGCGCGCCTGCGCGGCAGTGTTCGCGTCGGGCGCATAGACGAGCGTCATCGTCGCGATCTGGATGTTCTTCACGTCGGCGACGAGATCCGCCGACGCGAGCGCGCTCGGCACGATTCCCTGGGTGACCTGGCGTACCTCGGATGCGCTCTTGCGCGTCTGGTACACGGCATAGATGCCGATCGCGGACAGCGCGAAGAACGTCAGGACGACTAGCAGCGTAATGCGATGACGGATGGTCATGAGTACAGCTCCCCGCAGCGATCCGGCTTCGATCGCCGTTTGGTCTATTGAAAGAATGTGAGCGCCGAATTATCGGGGATGGTGTATGACGCTCCGATGACCGAAAATCATTCATTCATTGATAAAAATGAAATGAATAATTGTGACGAAAGCGCCCTAAAGTATTGCCGGGATCTGCCGTTAACCTCGTGCCACGAGGCTTCGAATGACGATCCTGCGCGGCCTTTGAATTCCAGGTTCGGATATTTTATTTTTATTTATTTAATCCGCTGATTAGCCGCAATCGGGCTTTCGTAAAACGTTTTCGCATTATCGACGAATTCAGTCGAATTCGCGATTTTTTATTGCCGGAGCATGATTCGACGGACGGATGAAAACGATTCCGCCCGCCCCGGGAGCGACGATGCGATGGGCTGCATCGTCGGCCCCGGGGCGGGCGGGAGCGGCTAACGACCGGTCAGTGGCTGCTGGCGCGCGTCGCCCCCAGCCCCGTTTCCGAACGCACCTGCTGCGCGGCGAACGCGCCCTTCTCCGCCTTCGCGCGCAGGCTCGTGTCGAGGACCGAGAACAGCCATACGCCCACGAAGCCGATCGTCATCGAGAACAACGCGGGCGACGTGTACGGGAACCACGCCGAACCCTTCGGATAACCAAGCGTCGCCTCCCACACCGACGGCGACACGATCGTCAGCCCCACCGACGAGACGAGCCCGAGGAAGCCGCCGATGACCGCACCACGCGTGGTGCAGCCCTTCCACATCATCGACAGGAACAGCACCGGGAAATTGGCCGATGCCGCCACGGCAAACGCCAGCGACACCATGAACGCGACGTTCTGCTTCTCGAACGCGATGCCCAGCAGGACGGCGATCACGCCGAGCACCAGCGTCGTGATGCGCGACACCTTCAGCTCGTCGGCACTGTTGGCCTTGCCGTTCTTGAACACGGTGGCGTAGAGATCGTGCGACACCGCGGACGCACCCGACAGCGTGAGCCCGGCCACCACCGCCAGGATCGTCGCGAACGCCACGGCCGAGATGAAGCCGTAGAACACGTCGCCGCCCACCGTCTTGGCCACCAGCACCGCGGCCATGTTGGCCGTGCCCGCGCCGCCCTTGATCACGCCCTTGGCCACGTCGGCCAGTTCCGGATTGGTCAGCACCAGCGTGATCGCACCGAAGCCGATGATGAAGATCAGCACGTAGAAGTAGCCGATCCACGTGGTGGCCCAGAACACGGATTTACGCGCTTCCTTCGCATCCGGCACCGTGAAGAAGCGCATCAGGATGTGCGGCAGGCCGGCGGTGCCGAACATCAGCGCCATGCCGAACGAGATGGCCGAGATCGGATCCTTGATGAACCCGCCCGGCGACATCACCGACAGCCCGATCCGGGTCGCGTCGTCCGGCGCCTTGCCGGCATTCGCGGCGATCGCGGTCTTGACTTCCACGGCATGGGCGAACAGCGCCTCCGGGCTGAAGCCGTACTGCGCAAGCACCATGATCGCCATGAAGGTCACGCCCGCGAGCAGCATGCACGCCTTGATGATCTGCACCCACGTGGTGGCCGTCATGCCGCCGAACAGCACGTAGACCATCATCAGCGCGCCGACGATCACGACCGCCACCCAGTAGTCGAGACCGAACAGCAGCTTGATGAGCTGCCCTGCACCCACCATCTGCGCGATCAGGTAGAACGCCACCACCACCAGCGTGCCGATCGCGGCGAAGCTGCGGATCGGCCCCTGCTCGAAGCGATAGCCCGCGACGTCGGCGAAGGTGAACTTGCCGAGGTTGCGCAGCCGCTCGGCCATCAGGAACGTGATGATCGGCCAGCCGACCAGGAAGCCGATCGAGTAGATCAGGCCGTCGTAACCCGACGTCATCACTGCCGCGGAAATGCCGAGGAAGGATGCCGCCGACATGTAGTCGCCCGAGATCGCCAGGCCGTTCTGGAACCCGGTAATGCCGCCGCCGGCCGTGTAGAAATCCGCGGCGGAACGCGTGCGCGACGCCGCCCACTTGGTGATCCACAACGTCCCGGCCACGAACAGCGCGAACAGGACGATGGCCGTGGTGTTGGTGGCCTGCTTGGCGGTCTGCCCGACATCGCCGCCGCCCGCGACGGCCACGCCGCACACGAGCGCGGCCAGCAGCGCGACCAGCGTCATCGAAAGTGTCTTCTTCATTGGGCGACGTCCTGCAGGATGTCCTGCGTCAGTTGATCGTATTCGTTGTTCGCGCGGCGCACGTAGATGCCCGTGATGACGACGGTAAACACGATCACCGCCATGCCCACCGGTACGCCGACACTCGTCACGCCGGTGCTCACCGGCTTCGCGAGGAACGACTTGTCGAATGCGATCAGCGCGATGTAGCCGTAGTACACGATCAGCATCAGCACGGTCAGGCAGACACCGAGCGTATTGCGCCGTCGCTTGAGCTGCGCATACTTCGGATGCGCTTCGATCTTTTTCACCAACCCATCATGCATCGCCTGTCTCCTGGTTTGCTTTTTGAATGAGTTCGGCGATTCTGAATAGCGAAGCTGACTGCGGGCTTACTCGGTCTTTCGCGAGTGCACTATGGTTTTCCCTAGCGATACCGGGCACTGTGTCGCTGTCGCGCTTGATGCGTGTACGCGACCGTGCGCATGGCGCGCTGGAACGTCGCCGCCGTTTCGGCATCGCGATGCGGGTTGGTCAGGACGCAATTTTTCGATAGTCCTCAATAAACGGATATTTCCGCGCAAGGACAGTCACTCGTATCGATCGAGTCGATGAAAAGATATGAACGTAGATCGAGCATGACATCGACGCCGCAACAACGAAGCCGTGACGACGGTGTGCTATCTCAGGCGGCGCGACAACTCACTGCACGCGCTGGAGAAATATACGGAGCTGAAATCGACGGTGATCCGGTTGCGGTGACGCGAAACGGGCGGCGCGCGCCCGCAGGACGAATCCGCTCCCGTTGCGGCATGACCGCCATGCGATCAGTTTTCATGCGCCTCGGCGAGCCAATCCTCGACCTGTAGCCCCGGGACTCGCACAAACTCGCGCACGTTATGTGTGACGAGCACCATACGCCGCGCGCGTGCCTGCCCAGCGATCAACGCATCGTACGGACCGATCGGGGTGCCCGCCGCAGTCAGATGCGCACGAATCTCGCCGGCGTGCTGAGCATCCTCCGCATCGAACGACACCACCTCGAACTGAAGTGCCTCGACACGTGCCACGTTCGCCGCCGCTCTCTGGCTCTTGTAGGCGCCGTAATAGAGTTCATGCGCGACGATCGCCGGCATGCCGAAATCTGCTGGCTGATACGTGCGCAGCCGAGCCAGCATGGCCGGCTCGCCTTTCATGATGGCGATTACAGCGTTGGTAGCCAGCAGAAATTTCATTCAAATACGTCCAGATCCGGGCGTTCCTCAGCGGCAGGCTCGGTCGTGGCGGCGGCTTCGAAATCGGCGTCGACCGGGCCGATCAGCGGCGTGAGCCATGCCCAGTCTTGCGGCACCGGCTCGAGAATGACGGATGAACCGTGGCGACGAATCCGGACCTCGGTCGTGTCGAAGCGGAAATCCTTCGGCAGACGGACAGCCTGCGATCCGCCATGCTTGAAAAGCTTGGCAGTATCCATCTTCGCCCCTCGCGTATCTACGAAATGTATCTACTTTAACCACTCCGCGCGCTGATGACGAGTCACCCGATCGGTATATGAACAACGAGCAACGGGCGTCGCGGAACACCCGATTCATTCCCGCGAGGAAATAATCAATCGCACGCCGGCGATTCACGTCGCCGGCCGCACGCCCTAGACTGTCGCATCGCTCCCCTTTCCGGACCCCACGCAATGACCGACGTCCTGCCGCTGACCACCGATCCCGAGTCGGGCCTCCAGTACCGGCTGCGCCCGGCCACCGGCCGCCCCGCTGCCCGCCTGTTGCTGCTGCATGGCGTCGGCGGCAACGAAACCAACCTGCTGAACCTGGCCGACGTCATCGATCCGCGCATCGAGATCGCCTTCCTGCGCGCCCCGCTCGCGTTCGGCCCCGACCAGCACGCGTGGTTTCCGGTGCGCTTCGGCCCGAACGGCCCCGAAATCGACGCGGCCCGCGCGGACGCGAGCCGCGTCAAGCTGATCACGCTGCTGCGCGCCTTCCACGCCGGCGGTGACGCGGGCGCGACCTTGCCGACGGTGATTGCCGGCTTCAGCCAGGGCGGCATCATGAGCGCGAGCGTCGGCCTCACGTCGCCGCAGGACGTCACCGCATTCGCGGTGTTGTGCGGGCGCATCCTGCCCGAAATCGATCCGCTGATCGCGCCGTGCGATGCCCTTCGCCCGCTCCATGCGCTGATCGTGCACGGCCGCGCCGACGACAAGCTGCCCGTCGCGTGGGCCGACACCGCCGACGCGAAACTCACGGCGCTCGGCGTCGCGCACGATACGCGGCTGTACGCGGCCGGCCACGAGCTGACCGCGGAGATGGCCGGCGATTTCGGCCGCTGGGTCGGCAAACGAGCCGGATTGAACTGACTGGCACGAGGCGCCGGGGCGCCGGCCGCGAACGACCCGGCGCGCCCGGCTCATCCCTTCTTCAGACGCCCCGCGCCGGATCGGCAACGGCGCGCGTGGCCGAAGATGCAAGCGCATCCGCCGCCTGCTCCCGCGCGGCGCCGCGCTTCGCCAGCTTCCAGCCGACCACCAACGCGAGCACCACGACCGGAATCGTCGCGATGGTCCACGTGCCGCCCGGATAGTCGAATGCCATCAGCACCAGCACGCCGACGAGGAAGGCCAGCGTGAGCCACGACGTGAACGGCGCGCCGGGCATCCGGAACGACACGGCCTTCAGCTCGCCGCGATCGACCGCGCGGCGGAACAGGATCTGGCACATGACGATGAAGCCCCACGTCGTGATGATCCCGAGCGACGCCATGTTCAGCACGATCTCGAACGCCTGCGCCGGCACGATGTAGTTCAGCGGCACGCCGATCGCATTGATCGCGACCGTGATCAGGATCCCGCCGTACGGCACGCCGCGTGCGTTCATCCGCGACACGAAGCGCGGCGCCGATCCGCCCATCGCGAGCGAGCGCAGCACGCGTCCGGTTGAATAGAGGCCGGAGTTCAGGCTCGACAGCGCGGCGGTCAGCACCACGACGTTCATCACGGTGCCGACGTACGGCACGCCGAGCTTGCTGAAGAACGTCACGAACGGGCTTTCGTGCGCGCTGTACGCCGTCCACGGCAGCAGCATCGTCAACAGCACGACCGAGCCGACGTAGAACAGCGCAATGCGCCACATCACGCTGTTGATGGCTTTCGGCAAGACCTTGCGCGCATCGGCGGTCTCGCCCGCCGCGACGCCGACGAGCTCGATGCTCGCATACGCGAACACGACGCCCTGCACGATCAGCACGGCCGGCAGGATGCCGTGCGGGAAGATCCCGCCGTGATCCGCGACGAGATGCAGCCCCGGCATCTGGCCGGCGACCGGATGGCCGCTCGCGAGAAACACGGCGCCGACCGCGAGGAACACCGCGAGCGTGCCGACCTTGACCAGCGAGAACCAGAATTCCATCTCGCCGAACACCTTCACGCCGATCATGTTCATCACCGACACGATCCCGAGCGCACCGAGCGCGAACACCCACTGCGGCACGTCCGTGAACACGGCCCAGTACTTCATGTAGATCGCGACCGCGGTGATGTCGACGATGCCGGTGGTCGCCCAGTTCAGGTAGTACATCCAGCCCGCGACGAACGATGCGCGTTCGCCCATGAACTCCCGTGCATACGACACGAAGCTGCCGCTGGTCGGCCGGTGCATCACGAGCTCGCCGAGCGCGCGCATGATCAGGAACGCGAACACGCCGCAGACGAGGTACACGAGCGCGAGCGCCGGCCCCGCGTGCTGCAGGCGTCCGCCCGCACCGAGAAAGAGGCCGGTGCCGATCGCGCCGCCCATCGCGATCATCTGCACGTGCCGCGGCTTCAACTGCTTCGCATAGCCGGCTTCGTGCGACGCGAACATCGCATCGGGGTCGGCATGTCGGGAATCCGCGCCGCCGGCCGGATCGGCCGGGCGCTCGCTGCTGTGGGTCATCGTGAGTCTCCGTTGTTTCTTGATGTGTTGCGTCCCGCGCGGGGACGCTCAGGGTGCAGCCGCACGCAAGCCGCCGGCGTCACGCACCGGCGGCCTGCGCAGCCGGCGTCAAAGCACGCGCGGCCGGATCAGCGCTTCGGGCTGCAGCGCTTCCTCGACCTGCGCGACGGTCATCCACGCGCGCTCCAGCACGACCTCGCGGATCGACTTGCCGGTCGCGTGCGCTTCGGCCGCCACGGCGGTCGCGCGCTTGTAGCCGATGTACGGGTTCAGCGCGGTTGCGAGCGCGACCGAGCGCTCCATCGTTTCGCGCAGCCGTTCGGGGTTCGCGGTGATCCCGCTCACGCAACGCTGCGCGAGCGTCGTGCAGGCGGCCGTCAGGTGGCTGAAGCTGCGGAACAGCGCGCTGGCGATCACCGGCTCGAATGCGTTCAACTGAAGCTGCCCGGCCTCGGCCGCGAAGGTCACGGTCAGGTCGTTGCCGAACACCTCGAACGCGACCTGGTTGACGACTTCCGGGATCACCGGATTCACCTTGCCGGGCATGATCGACGAGCCGGCCTGCACGGGCGGCAGGTTGATCTCGCCGAACCCCGCGCGCGGGCCGCTCGACAGCAGCCGCAAGTCGTTGCAGATCTTCGACAGCTTCACGGCGATCCGCTTGAGCACGCCCGACACCTGCACGAACGCGCCGCAATCCTGTGTCGCTTCGATCAGGTTCGGCGCGGTGCTCAGGTCGAGCCCGGTAATGCGCCGCAGCGCCGCCAGTGCCTTCTCCGCGTACTGCGGATGCGCGGTGATCCCCGTGCCGATCGCGGTCGCGCCGAGATTGATCTCGCGAATCAGCCAGCCGGCTTCCTGCAGGCGCGCGATGTCTTCCGTCAGCATCACCGCGTAGGTGGAGAACTCCTGGCCGAGCGTCATCGGCACGGCGTCCTGCAGCTGCGTGCGCCCGAGCTTCAGCAAACCGGCGAACGCGTCGGCGCGCTCCGCGAACGCATCGCGCAGGCGCGCCATCGCTTCGAGCAGGTGCTCGACCGCGAAGCAGGTCGCCACGCGGATCGCGGTCGGATAGACGTCGTTGGTGCTCTGCGCGAGGTTCACGTGCTCGTTCGGATGCAGGTATTCGTACTGCCCGCGCGCGTGGCCCATGATTTCGAGCGCGCGGTTGCAGATCACCTCGTTCGCGTTCATGTTGGTCGACGTGCCGGCCCCGCCCTGGATGATGTCGACGACGAACTGGTCGTGCAGGCGCCCTTCTCGAATCTCGACGCACGCGGCGGCGATCGCATCGCGGTACGGCCGCGGCAGCAGCCCGAGCTCGCAGTTCGCGTCGGCCGCGGCCTCCTTCACCGCGGCGAGCGCCATCACGAAGTACGGCAGCGACGCGATGGTGCGGCCCGAAATGTCGAAATTCTCCTTCGCGCGCAGCGTATGGACGCCGTAGTAGGCCTCATTCGGAATGCTTCGCTTACCTAAAAGATCCGCTTCGACGCGGAAGCCGTTTTCTGTCATCGTGCCCCTCCTGGATGTCTCGTGCCGCTCGTCGTGCGCCGCTTCCCGACGCGACGGGTTCGCATTCTATGCCTTTGCAAAAACAAGCTCACTTCTGTATTATCGAAAGCGGTTTTGCGTGGGACGCAACAATGAGAATCGAATGAAAAAAGGCGCAAGGGAAACCGGCATCGATCACCTGGGGGCGATGCGCGCGTTCGTCAGAGTGGTCGAAACGGGGAGTTTTTCGGCGGTCGCCAAGGAGATGCACGTGTCGACGTCCACCGTCGCACGCAAGGTCACGGCGATCGAGGAGGCACTCGGCGTCGCGCTGCTGCACCGCTCCACGCATAGCGTGACGCTCACCGAAGCCGGCCACATCTACCTGGAACGCGCCGTCACGCTGATCGCCGATCTCGACGACACCTTGCGCGTGGTCGCCGAGCTGAATGCGCAGCCGAGCGGCCCGCTGAAGCTCACCGCACCGGTGGCATTCGGCCGCCGCCATCTCGCGCCGCTGGTCGCACCATTCCTCGCGCGCTACCCGACGATCCAGCTCGACGTGCGGCTCACCGACAACCACAACGACCTGGTGGCCGGCGGCTTCGATCTCGACATTCACGAAGGCGAGAACTACCTGGACAACCTCGTCGTTCACCGCCTGTCACGCAACGACAGCATCCTGTGCGCGACGCCCGGCTATCTCGACCGCTGCGGGCGCCCGTCCACGCCGGACGACCTCAAGCAACACAACTGCCTGCGCTACGTGCATCCGGAAGGCGATCCGCGCTGGGATCTCGTGAACGGCGACGCGCATCACAGCGTGCTGCCGGCCGGCAACCTCGTCACCGACCATTCGGAGCTGCTGCTCGAAGCGACCTGCGCGGGGCTCGGCATCGCGGAGTTCGAGATCTGGCTGGTGCGCGACCTGCTCGCGAGCGGCCGGCTCGAAGCCGTACTGCCGCGCTACCGGCTGCAGAACCGGCTGACCGGCGAATACATCTACATCGCGTATCTGGCGAACCGGCGCAGCTCGGCAAAGCTGCGCGTGCTGAAGGACTTTCTCGCGGAACACCTCGCGCATATCGGCGAGCTGTCGGCGCTGGAGCTGACGAAGATTCGCGGCGCGAGGGTGTAGCGCACGCGCCTTTGGTCGCGTTCGCGCCGCTGCGCACGGCCCGCGTCGCGGACCACCGGCAGCAGCGCATTCACGCCGTTTCAGGCCGCTCAAGCCGCCTGCAATTCGAACGGGAACGTGGCGTGCCCGATCTCGACGCCCTGCGTGTTGAGCATCCGCGGCCGATGGAAGCCGGCCAGTTGCGCACGCTGCTCGGCCGTGCCGATCTGCAGCCGCTCGAGCAGCTCGCTGACGACCATGTAGAGCACGTCGAGATTGCCGTCCTCGATCTTCACCGAGATGCCGAGCGCGCCATCGGCGCCCAGCGCCCGCGTGCGCGCCGACGCACGCACGCCGATTCCGTAGCACGCATCGGCGCCGAGCTTGCCGACCACCTGCCCGTCGAACGCGTTCATCAGCACCGTGCAATAGCGCCCTTCGCCGGCAACCAGCTCCGGATACGCGGTCATCGCATGATGAATGCGCGCCAGCGCACGGACGCGAGCGGTGATGTCGCCACCGCCCGCTTCCACCGTATCCGCCCCGTCGGCCAGCGACGCGTAAAGCCGCGCGAGCCGGTCCAGCGAAAACGCCGGCGTCGGCAGGTTGCACCCATCGATGCCCCACTCGACCTCGTCGTCGCGCAGCCCGCACGCATCGGCCACCACGTGCTTCACGCGCACCTGCATCGGATGCTCGGGCAGATGGTAATCGGCGATCGCGGCGCCGATCGCCTGCGCGCCGGCCAGCATCCCGACGTGCTTGCCCGAACAGTTGCTGCACACGCCGGTCGGCGTGTAGTCGCGCTTGATCCACGCGCGATACACCGCGTCCGACAACGGCGGATGGCCGCCGCAACGCAAGTCGGATTCGTGCGCGGCGACCTTGGCGAGCATCGCGCGCGTGCGTTCGATGTGCCGGTCCTCGCTGCTGTGCGACGCGCACATCAGCGCGATATCCGCATCGTCGAAGCCGAAGCGCTCGGGTGCGCCCGTCTCGATCACCGACAGCGCCTGCGCCGGCTTGGCCGCCGACCGCGCAAGCGTCATCCGGAACGGATCGCCAAACCGGGCCAGCAGCCGGCCGCGTGCATCGACCACCGCCACATGGGCGACGTGCGTGTTCTCGATCGCATCGCCTCGGTACGTGACGACTGCTGCGCGTTGGGTGTCCATCTTGTGTTGTCTCCATACTTCGGGCCTGCTTGCCGGGGCCCGTCCAACCGGTACGGCAGTGTATCGAGTCGTCGCCGCCGCGCACCGGCCGGGTGATGGAAAGTGGTGTTGCACGCCACGCAAAGGCAATCCGCCCCCCACGAAAGCCTGACCAAATTAGTACAAAAACCATTCGATCGTTTACAGAATTAGTACCAATCCGTACAATTGCGACCGCAAACGCGAATCATACGCATTTACATTGACGTTTTCCGATATTCCGTGCTGCCCGCCCGGCATCGAGAAGACGCATCCGCTCACCGAACCTTCTGCTGCCTCTCGATATGCCCGCCCAGTTCAAGACGAGGCCTCGCGCCCTCGTGTCGGCGCTGACCTGCTCCGTTTTCCTGACCCCGCTGCTCGCTTCCGCCGAAACCGCCCCTGCTCCGGCGCCCGCCGCCGGCCAGCCGGCCCCGTCCGCCGCCGGCCAGCCGGCCCCGTCCGCCGACGTGCAGGCGACGCTGCCGACGATCAACGTCCAGTCGACCGCGCCGTCGGACATGCAGGTGAAGCGTTCGCCGTCGTACAAGTTCACCGCGCCGCTGCTCGACACGCCGCGCTCGATCACGGTGATCCCCGAGCAACTGATCAAGGAAAAGAACGTCACGTCGTTCGCCGACGCGCTGCGCTCGGTGCCGGGCATCACGTTCCTCGGCGGCGATGCGGCCGCGAACCCGTCGGCCGATCGCCCGGTGATCCGCGGCTTCGAATCGCGCAACTCGATCTTCGTCGACGGGATGCGCGACTCGGGGCTGCAGAACCGCGAAACGTTCGCGGTCGAGCAGATCAGCGTGATCAAGGGCCCCGATTCGGTCTACGCGGGCCGCGGCTCGGTGGGCGGCAGCATCGACATCGTCACGAAGACGCCGAAGAACGACAACTTCATCAACAGCAGCATCGGCTTCGGCACCGACGGCTACAAGCGCGCGACTGTCGACGCGAACCACAAGATCAACGACACGACGGCCGTGCGCCTGAACGTGATGGGTCACGATGCGAACCAGGCCGGCCGCAACGACGTGTACAACAAGCGCTGGGGCGTCGCGCCATCGATCGTGTTCGGGCTGAATACGCCGACTACGGTAACGGTCAGCTACTACCACATGAACTCGTACGACATGCCGGACTTCAGCGTGCCGTTCCGCGCGTCGGGCGGCACGCCGGTGCCGACCGATCGCGGCCAGTTCTTCGGGTTGAACACGCGCGACTACCGGTACGGGCAGACCGACACCGCCCAGGTGCGCGTCGAGCACAAGCTCAACGACGACTGGAAGCTGAAGAACACGACGATGTTCGGCCGCTCGACGCTCGACTACGTCGCGACAAACCCGCAGATCCTCGCGTCGAACCCGAGCATGCTGAGCCTGCAGGCGAAGAGCGGCAAGTACGCGCTCAACGGCTTCTCGAACCAGACCGAAGTGACCGGCAGCGCGAGCCTGTTCGGCATGAAGCACACGATGACGGCCGGCGTCGAGTTCAGCCATGAACAGGCGCGCTACGAGGGCTACCTCGTGTCGGATTCGGCCGGCAACAACATCCGCTCGGGCGGCCCGTGCTCGGTGGCCGGCAACTGCACGCCGCTCGCGGGCGGCTGGAACCCGAACATGCCGTGGACCGGCAGCATCGTGCTGAACGGCGACAAGGGCTTCCCCGGCGCGACGACGAACACGCGCACCGACACGGTTTCCGCGTACATCTTCGATACCGTGAAGCTGTCCGAGCGCTGGCAGTTCAACACGGGGCTGCGCTTCGACCGCTACGACACGACCGGCAAGCAGGCCGGCGTGGCCGACCTGTCGAACACGTCGAACCTGTTCAGCTACCAGTTCGGCCTCGTGTTCAAGCCGGTGAGCAACGTGAGCCTGTATGCGTCGTACGGCACGTCATCGAACCCGCCCGGTTCGAACGGCGGCCTCGGCGGCGGCACCGACCAGATCACCGCGACGAACCAGGATCTCGCGCCGGAGCGCTCGCGCAACATCGAGATCGGCGCGAAGTGGGATGTGCTGCAGGACCAGCTGTCGCTGACGTCGGCGCTGTTCCAGACCGAGAAGACCAACGCACGCGTGAGCGACGGCCTCGGTCACACGGTCAACGCGGGCAAGCAGCGCGTGCGTGGCGTCGAATTCGGCTTCGCGGGCAACCTGAGCCCGAAGTGGCACGTGTTCGGCGGCTACTCGTACCTGAACGCGATCACGACCGATGCCGGCCCCGGCAGCCCGGGCGCATCGGGCCTGCCGATGGTGATGGTGCCGAAGCACAACTTCACGCTGTGGACGAGCTACGACGTGATGCCTAAGCTCACGCTCGGCGCGGGTGCAACGGTAATGAGCCAGACCTATGCGTCGGTATCGGCGACGACCAAGAAATGGACGCCCGGCTACGCGCGTTTCGACGCGGCCGCGACGTGGCGCGTGAACAAGACGATGGACGTTCAACTGAACGTGCAGAACCTGTTCGACAAGAAGTATTACTCGAGCGCGTATCCGATCTACGCGACGTGGGCGCCGGGCCGTTCGGCGATGGTCACGCTCAACTTCTATCAGTAACACTGCGGGCGGCGGGAGGGCCTGGTATGGCCTTCCCCGCCGCGCTCACCACGGCAGCGAGTACGTCTTCACGTTCGTGAAGCTCTTCATCGCTTCCTGCACACCCTCCTTGTACCCCAGCCCCGAATCCTTCACGCCGCCGAACGGCGTCACTTCGAGCCGGTAGCCCGGCACTTCGCGCACGTTCACGCTGCCGACCTCCAGCTCGGTGATGAAGCGCGTGATGTGGTCGAAGCGGTTCGTGCAGACCGACGACGACAGTGCATAGTCGGTACTGTTCGACATCCGGATCGCTTCGTCGATGTCGCGGAAGCGCATGATCGGCGACACGGGGCCGAAGGTTTCGTACTTCACGAGCGGCATATCGGGCGTCACGCGATCGATCACCGTCGGCGAATACAGCGCGCCGCTGCGCACGTTGCCGACCAGCAGCCGCGCCCCGCGTGCGATCGCGTCATTCACCTGCTGCTCGCAGAACTTCGCGGCTGCCTCGTCGATCACCGTGCCCATGTCGACCGACGGATCGGCCGGATTGCCGTATGACCACGCCTTGGTTTTCTCGACCACCAGCTCCGTGAAGCGATCGGCCACCGACTCGTGCACGAGCATCCGCTTGATCGCCGTGCAGCGCTGGCCCGAATTCTTGTACGAGCCCGACACCGCGAGCGTGCTCGCTTCGTCGAGATCGGCATCTTCCATCACGATGATCGGATCGTTGCCGCCGAGTTCGAGCACCGCGCGGCGGTAGCCCATCCGCGACGCGATCGACTTGCCGATCGACACGCCGCCCGTGAACGTGATCAGGTCGATCGCCGGGTTCGTGATCAGTTCGTCGGCAATCTCCTTCGGGTCGCCGGTGAGCACTTGCAGCATCTGCGGCGGCAACCCGGTTTCATACAGGATGTCCGCGAACAGGTAGCACGACAGCGGCACCTTCTCCGACGGCTTCACGACGATCCGGTTGTTGGTCGCGACCGACGGCACGATCTTGTGCGCGACCTGGTTCATCGGGTGATTGAATGGCGTGATCGCCGAGATCACGCCGAGCAGCGGGTCACGCTGCGTGTACACGCGGCGCTTCTTGCCGTGCGGGGTCAGGTCGCACGAGAAGATCTGCCCGTCGTCCTTCAGCACTTCACCGGCGCCGAACGTCAGCACGTCGGCCACGCGGCCGGCTTCGTATGTCGAATCCTTGATGCACAGACCAGACTCAGCCGTGATCAGCGCTGCAATCTCGGCAGTGCGCAAACGCACGATGTCGGCTGCGCGGCGCAGGATCGCCGCGCGATCGTAGCGCGTGAGCGTCGGCCGATAGGCGCGTGCGGCGGCAAACACGCGCCGCACGTCGTCCAGCGTCGCCTTCGGCACGGTGCCGACCAGCACGCCGTCGTACGGGTTGCGCACGTCGATGACGGCGTCGCGCCACACGCGCTGCCCGTCGATGCGCAACGCCTCGTGCCGCACGTCGGATGCGGGAATCGGCTTCAGGACCGTGCTCATGTCGTCTCCGTCTTTGTGCAGCGTGATCGTCGTCACGCTTCGGTTACCGCACCACCACCAGCCCTTCGTATTCGAGGCAGCGGCACAGCGTCGCCCAGGCCGGCGTATCGGGCCATTCCCGTGCGCGGGCATCGATGCGGATCGGCCGCCCGAATTCGCGCGACGCGCAAGCGAGCAGCGTGTGCGCGATGCCGCTGCGCCGATACGCGGGTTCGACGTACAGCCGCGTGAGCGACGGTGATCGCATGGCGCTGCCACCGTCGTCGTCGATGCCGAGTTCGCCGATCGCCTCGTCGTCGCGATACGCGACCGCCGTCGCACGTGCATCGTCGAACACGATGCGGATCACGCGCTCGCAGCGATCCCTGAATACGACGACGTGCATGGCGTCCCTCTCCTTGGCATCACGCTGAAGGCGAACGCGATGCGCGCACGCCTCCCTGCGCCCGCGAACCGGGGACTAATCCGGATCGTCCAGGGGCGACGGTTTGAGTATCGTCTTGCCACATCGGCACGCAGTAGTGCCAGACGGCACCTTTCATTGAGTCCACATCCATGGCGCGACGCGCGTATGCTCGCGACACCGCGCCCCTCGCGGGCCGCGCGCATCACGCGCACCGCCTCGCGTTTCCCGTACCGATCACAGGAGGAAGCATGCCGAGTCGGACCCCGACCGCCTTATGGGCCCAGCAGTTCCGGCGGTCGTCGGCGTCGAGCCTGCAGGACCAGATCCGGCGGATGCTCGTGGCCGCGATCCTCGACGGCCAGCTCGCGCCCGATGCCGCGCTGCCGTCGAGCCGCGAGCTCGCCGACCAACTCGGCGTCGCGCGCAACACCGTCGTGCTCGCGTACCAGATGCTCGTCGAAGAGGGCTACCTGATCTCGCGCGAACGCAGCGGGCACTTCGTGAACCCGAAGATGCTCGAGGGCCTGCCCGGCTTCTCGGCCGCCAAGCCCGCCGTGCAGCCCGGCGGCGGCGACGACACGCCGGGCCGTCCCGCATGGGACGAGCGCATCGCGCATCCGCCGTCGAGGCAGCGCAACATCGTGAAACCCGCGAACTGGCAGCACTACGAATATCCGTTCATCTACGGGCAATTCGACCAGTCGCTGTTTCCGACCAACGACTGGCGCGAATCCTGCCTGAAGGCGCTGTCGGTGATGGAGATCCGCAACTGGGCGCCCGACCTGATCGAACGCGACGATGAATCACTGATCCAGCAGATCCGCACGCGCGTGCTGCCGCGGCGCGGCGTGTTCGCAATGCCCGACGAGATCGTCGTCACGAACGGCTGCCAGCAGGCGCTGTATCTGATCGCGGACCTGCTGTGCGGCAAGCACACGACGGTCGGTTTCGAGAACCCCGGCTATCCGGACGCGCGCAACATCTTCGAGAACCGCAACGCACGGCTGCTGCCGCTACCCGTCGACGGCCACGGGATCGCACCCGGCGCGCTCGGCGCGACGCTCTCGCGCTGCGACTACGTGTACGTGACGCCGAGCCACCAGTGCCCGACCACCGCGACGATGCCGGTCGAACGCCGCCGCGCGCTGCTCGATTGCGCGCAGCAGCATGACTTCGTGATCATCGAGGACGACTACGAGAGCGAGAACACGTTCTCCGGCACGCCGCATCCGGCGCTGAAGAGCCTCGATACGGCCGACCGCGTGATCTACGTCGGCAGCCTCTCGAAGACGTTCGCGCCGGGGCTGCGGCTCGGCTACGTGGTCGGGCCGCGCGAGCTGATCCGCGAACTGCGTGCGCTGCGGCGGCTGATGGTGCGCCACCCGGTCGCGTATATCCAGCGCGCGTTCGCGACCTTTCTCGCGCTCGGCCATCACGACGCGTTGCTGCGTCGGCTCGCGCATGCGTACAGCGAGCGCTCGCAGGCGCTGATGGCCGCGCTCGATGCGCACTTGCCGGAAGCGCGGTACGTGCCGGTGACGGGCGGCGCATCGTGCTGGGTCGAGGGGCCGCCGTGGCTCGATGCGACGCGCCTCGCCGCCGATGCACAGGAAGCCGGCATCCTGATCGAGCCGGGCAGCGTGTTCTTCATGAACGATGAAGGCGATGCGCGGCGCTGCTTCCGGATGGGGTTTTCCGCGATCCCGCTCGAGCGGATCGAGCCGGGTGTGCGGGCGCTCGCGCAATGCGTGCGCACGCAACGTCCGGTGGCCTGACCGCACGCGAAAAAGCGTCGTGCGCCGGCGCAGCGCAGTCACCCGGGAGCACGAGCGTTGCGCGTGCGGCTGCTGGCGAAACCCGTTTCAACGATCGGCCGTGAGTCATCCTGCAACGTGACTCACGGCCGCACGCTTTCCGACCGCCTCGTCGGGTATCGATGAACCGCAGACGTGAACGCAAGACGCACCGATTCGACCGGCAGGCCATATCCGCTGCTTCATCGGACACCGCGTGCATCGCTCACGCTTGCAGACCGCTACAGTGCGGCTTCAACACACGATCGCCTGGATTGTTTTCGTTTCGATTCGTTTAGTAAATCCAATAAAAACATTACAACTCTCCAAATCCGATTGACAACGGATTCATCCAAATCCTAGTGTTACGACGCTGAAAGACGGCAACACGCCACGACGAACCGACGGTTCGATCGATTGGACTGCCGACGAAAAAGTGCATGGATAACCGGAGGGGGCGATCATGATTCGATTCACGACGCTCGCGGCAATCCTGGCCGCGGCGTGCGCGTTGAGCGGGTGCGGAGGCGGTGACGGCAGCGACGGAACCGCGGCGTCGGCATTGGCGGCACGCCCGTCGGACGCCGTGGCCGATACGACCAATCTCGATGACAACCGCAACCTGTCGTTGACACAGTACGTCGATCCGCTGATCGGCACGCTCGCGAGCAATTCTCCGAACCCGGTGCCGGCGGGACAGGCCGGCAGCGTCGAACCGGCCGCCGGCCTGCCGTCGGGCATGGTGCAGTGGGCGCCCGACACCAACACCACGCCCGCGCCGAACAACAGCCAGGAGCCGAACTCGCCCGCCGGCTACTACTACGATATCCACTCGATCCAGGGCTTCAGCGTGACGCACATGCCGGGCGCCGGCTGCAGCGGCAACAACGGCGAATTTCCGGTCATGCCGACCACCGACCCGGCTCAGCTCGCACCGACATTCAGTCATGCGAATGAAACGGCCAGGCCCGGCTACTACTCCGTGCTGCTCGACTCGCAAATCAAGGTGGAGCTGACCGCCACCCTGCGCACCGGCTTCGGCCAGTTCGCATACCCGGCCGGCAAACCCGCGCTGCTGGTACTCGATGCGACCCGCACCAATACCAAGACCTCGACCACTGGCGCCATCACGCAGGTTTCCGACAGCGCCATTTCCGGCAGCACGATCGGCGGCGGCTTCTGCGGCAACTCGGTGCCGGTACCCGTCTACTTCTACGCCGCCTTCGACCAGGCCTTCACGTCGGCGTCGATTTCGCACGGCGTGGCCCAGCTCGGTTTCCGCTCGGGCCAGACGGTCAGGATGAAGATCGGCATCTCCTACGTCAGCATCGCCAACGCGAAAGCCAACCTCGACGCGGAAACTCGCGGCTGGGACTTCGCGGGCGTACGCACGCAGGCCGACCGCATCTGGAACGACCGCCTCAATAGCATCCGCGTGGCGGGCGGCACGCTCGATGCGAAGAAGAAGTTCTACACGGCGCTGTATCACGCGCTGTGGGCACCCAGCATCTTCAGCGACGTGAACGGCCAGTACATCGGCTTCGACAATACCGTGCATCAGGTCGCCAAGGGCCAGCACGCCCAGTATTCGTCGTTCTCGGGCTGGGACATCTACCGCTCGCTGATCCAGCTGAAGTCGATCCTCAACCCGTCCGAAACGAGCGACATGATCCAGTCGCTGATCAACGACGCGGACCAATGCGGCGCGATTCCGCACTGGGTCAACGACAACGTCGAGGACGGCGTGATGCCGGGCGACGCCGGTTCGCTGATCGTCTCGAACGCCTATGCGTTCGGCGCGCGGCGCTTCGATACGCGATCCGCGCTGCAGCACATGGTGAAGATGGCGAACATCCCCGGCACGGCCTGCAACAACGTGACCACCAACGGCGGTCGCGCGAGCTACCTGCAGACCGGCTACATCACTGGCGGCGAGTGGGGGCAGGCTTCGTCCACGCTCGAATACACGAGCAGCGATTTCGCGATCTCGCGCTTCGCCGGGGCACTCGGCGACGCCGCCACGCAGCGCATGCTGCTGAGCCGCTCGGCCTACTGGCAGAACCTGCTCGACACCGCGCTGACGCCGCCGCTGATCGCGGCGCGCCAGTCGAACGGCGCGTGGATACCCGAGACGCCGAGCAGCGGCGACAACTACGTGGAAGGCAATGCCGAGCAGTACACGTGGATGGTGCCGTACAACGGTGCCGGCCTGTTCGCGCAGCTGGGCGGCAATGCGGCGGTGACGTCGCGGCTCGACCAGTTCTTCACGGTGCTCAATGCGGGCCTGAGCCTGCCCAACTTCTACATGGGCAACGAGCCGACCTTCGAGGTGCCCTGGCTCTACAACTGGGCCGGGCAGCCGTC
Organism: Burkholderia sp. AU33423; assembly: GCF_002223135.1. Classification (NCBI taxonomy): domain Bacteria; kingdom Pseudomonadati; phylum Pseudomonadota; class Betaproteobacteria; order Burkholderiales; family Burkholderiaceae; genus Burkholderia; species Burkholderia sp. AU33423. The sequence goes on along the minus strand of NZ_NKFH01000007.1, from coordinate 1,176,938 downwards.
GGGCACGCAGCGCGTCGTGCAGCAGATCCTCGCCAGCGCGTTCGGCACCGGCCCCGACGGCTTGCCGGGCAACGATGACCTCGGCGCCGTGTCGGGCTGGTATGTGTGGGGTGCGCTGGGCCTGTATCCGCAGATCCCCGGCGTGGCGGGCCTGGCGATCGGCAGCCCGCAGTTCCCGCAGATCGACGTCCGGCTCGGCAACGGCCGCACGTGGCGGATTCGTGCCGAAGGCGCGCCCGCGTCCGGCTATGTGCAGTCGCTGTCGATCAACGGTCGCGCGCACGATGTGCCGTGGGTCGCCTTCGACGACATCGCGAACGGCGCGACGCTGCACTTCGCGATGGGCAGCGCGCCGTCGCAATGGGGCAGCAGGAAACAGCCGCCGTCGTTCGGCGTGCCCGTGGCGATCAACGCGGTCGACAGCTACAACAATCGCGGCTTCAGCGCGGACGGTGCGACCAATGCCGACGGCCAGGGCGCGGACTTCGACGGCAGCCTGTTCAGCTACTCGCTGAATGCGTTGGCAGCGGCGGGCGTGCAGCCCGGCAAGCCGTTCGCGGTGGCCGGCGCCAGCGTCGCGGTCGCGGGCGGGCCGCTCTCGCTCGACAACACCGTGACCGTCGGCCAGACCGTGATGCTGCCGCCGGGATCGGCCGGCACCGGCGTGGTGGTGCTCGGCTCGGCCAACAATGGCCCGAGCAGCGGCACGGCGCAGTTGAATTTCGCCGACGGTTCGAGTCAGGCCGTCACGCTGGCGTTCGACGACTGGACGCTGAACGGCGGCAGCGCGCACGCCAGCGCGGCGATCGCCGTCACGATGGCGTACCGCAACTCGGGCAGCGGCCAGCAGGACAACGTCAAGACCTACATCTTCGCGCAGAAGATTCCGGTGCCGCCCGGCAAGGTGGTGACGAGCATCGTGCTGCCGCGCCAGGTGAGCGCCGGCAAGATGCATGTGTTCGGCATCGGCATGGCGGCGTCTTGACGTCCGCATGACCGACGGGGATGCATCGGGCCCTCCGATGTCTCCCCTCGCCGGCCGGCGCTGCTGCCGCGCGGCCCACGGCCGCCGTGACGTCCTCGCGTCACTGCAACGGTTCCGCGATATGCCCCTGCGGCAGCGCTTTTTGCTCATCGCTCCGCGTCGACGATTTCGATCGATGCGCGTCAAGGCACTCACCGTCGTGAGCCCGCGGGGCGCCGGCAGACAGGCGCACCGGTCAGGCGCCGCCGCTGGCCCAAGCGAATCCTCCCGACTGGCGCTACCGCCAAAAACGAGCGCTCACTAACGTGTCGATACCGCGTGCCGCATGCGCGCCAGCGCCTTGCGCACCGCCCACCATTCGACAGGAGACACGTTATGGCAGATACGCTCACCGCCCCCGTCACGGCCGCCACGCTCGCGGCGTTTTCCGACGCATTCAACCGGCACGACGCCAATGCGTTGATGGGCTTCATGACCGAGGACTGCGTGTTCGACGCGGCCGGCGGCCCCGACATCCACGGCACGCGCTTCGTCGGCCGTGACGCGGTACGCGCCGCGTTCGAAGCCGTGTTCAAGACCTTCCCCGACGCGCACTGGGGCCACGGCCGCCATTACATCGCCGGCGAGCGCGGCGTCTCCGAGTGGGTGTTCACGGGCACGCACGCCGAAGGCTGGCGCATCGAGGCCGAAGGCTGCGACCTGTTCGAATTCCGCGACGGGCTGATCGCCGTCAAGCGGGCATTCCGCAAGGAACGGCCGAAGCAGCCGGCCTGAGCGCACCGCCCCGGCCACCGTGCTCCCCACGCATTTTGAAACGAATCATTTCATTTCATTCCACATTCCCCGGCAGCGGGCGGAATGACTTGACCGGCCTTCCCCAGCAAATAGCATCTGGAACAAGACGTTCCGTTAATTGAACAATCGGAGACAACCCATGAGCGAACAATCCACCTCCCTGCGTGCATCGGCGAACGGTCCGCAGGACATGACGCCGTCCGAAGCCTTCGTCGAGACCCTCGCGGCCAACGGCGTGACCGACATGTTCGGCATCATGGGCTCCGCGTTCATGGATGCGATGGACATCTTCGCGCCGGCCGGCATCCGCCTGATCCCGGTCGTGCACGAACAGGGCGCGGGCCACATGGCCGACGGCTATGCGCGTGTGTCGGGCCGCCACGGCGTCGTGATCGGCCAGAACGGCCCCGGCATCAGCAACTGCGTGACGGCGATCGCGGCCGCGTACTGGGCCCATAGCCCGGTCGTGATCGTCACGCCGGAAGCCGGCACGATGGGCATCGGCCTCGGCGGTTTCCAGGAAGCAAACCAGCTGCCGATGTTCCAGGAGTTCACGAAATACCAGGGCCACGTCACGCACCCGGCGCGGATGGCCGAATTCACCGCGCGCTGCTTCGACCGCGCGCAGGCCGAGATGGGCCCGACCCAGCTGAATATCCCGCGCGACTACTTCTACGGCAAGGTCAAGGTCGAGATTCCGCAACCGCGCCGGCTCGACCGCGGCGCCGGCGGCGAACAGAGCCTGGACGACGCGGCCGCACTGATCGCGCAGGCGAAGTTCCCGGTGATCATCTCGGGCGGCGGCGTCGTGATGGCCGACGCGATCGAGGAATGCAAGGCGCTCGCCGAACGGCTCGGCGCGCCGGTCGTCAACAGCTACCTGCACAACGACTCGTTCCCGGCGAACCATCCGCTGTGGTGCGGCCCGCTCGGCTACCAGGGCTCGAAGGCCGCGATGAAGCTGCTGTCGCGCGCGGACGTCGTGATCGCGCTCGGCTCGCGCCTCGGGCCGTTCGGCACGCTGCCGCAGCACGGAATGGACTACTGGCCGAAGGACGCGAAGATCATCCAGATCGACGCCGATCACAAGATGCTCGGCCTCGTGAAGAAGATCTTGGTCGGCATCTGCGGCGATGCGAAGGCCGCGGCGATCGCGCTCACGCAACGCCTCGAAGGCCGCACGCTCGCGTGCGACGGCTCGCGCGGCGATCGCGCCGACCAGATCGCGACCGAGAAGGCCGCGTGGGAAAAGGAACTCGACGACTGGACGCACGAGCGCGACGCGTACAGCCTCGACATGATCGAGGAGCAGAAGCACGAGAAGCCGTTCAGCGGCGGCCAGTACCTGCATCCGCGCCAGGTGCTGCGCGAGCTCGAGAAGGCGATGCCCGAGGACGTGATGGTGTCGACCGACATCGGCAACATCAACTCGGTCGCGAACAGCTACCTGCGCTTCAACAAGCCGCGCAGCTTCTTCGCGGCGATGAGCTGGGGCAACTGCGGCTACGCGTTCCCGACGATCATCGGCGCGAAGGTCGCGGCGCCGCACCGCCCGGCCGTGTCGTATGCGGGCGACGGCGCGTGGGGCATGAGCCTGATGGAAACGATGACCTGCGTGCGCCACAACATCCCGGTGACGGCCGTCGTGTTCCACAACCGCCAGTGGGGCGCGGAGAAGAAGAACCAGGTCGACTTCTACAACCGCCGCTTCGTCGCCGGTGAACTCGACAACCAGAGCTTCGCGGCGATCGCGCGTGCGATGGGCGCCGAAGGGATCACGGTCGACCGCCTCGAGGATGTGGGCCCGGCGCTCAAGCGTGCCATCGACATGCAGATGAACGAAGGCAAGACGACGATCATCGAGATCATGTGCACGCGCGAACTCGGCGACCCGTTCCGTCGCGATGCGCTGTCGAAGCCGGTGCGCATGCTCGACAAGTACAAGGACTACGTGTAACGCCGCGTCGCCGACGCACCCCGTTGCCGGTCGCGCGCCCCTCTCGCGCGGCCGGCCCTCCGGCCGGACGCCGTGCCCCGTGCGGGCCGCCGCATCCGGCCGTTTTTCTTCCTTATCCGAGCAAACGATGAAAGCCCTCGACCGCATTCTCGACGCCGCGCGCCGCCAGCCGATGCGCATCGCGCTGTGCGAAGCCGACGATCCGCGCGTGCTGCAGGCCGCCGCACGCGCGACACGCGACGGCATCGCCCGCATCGTGCTCGTCGGCAACCGTGCGGCGATCCACGCGGCGGCCGCGCGCGACGCGATCGATCTCGACGGGATGACGCTCGTCGATCCGGCCACCGCCACGCAACGCGATGCCTATGCCGACACGCTGCACACGCTGCGCAAGAACAAGGGCATGACGGCCGACGCCGCGCGCGACGCGGTGCTCGACCCGCTCTGCCACGCGAACCTGATGGTACGGCTCGGCGATGCGGACGGCTCGGTCGCGGGCGCCGTGCATGCGACGGCCGACGTCGTGCGCGCGGCGATCCAGCTGATCGGCGTCGATCCCGCATTCCGGATCGTGTCGAGCTTTTTCCTGATGATGCTGTGCGAGCCGTTTCACACGATCAAGGGCGGGCTGATCTTCTCCGACTGCGCGCTGGTCGTCGATCCGGATGCCGATCAGCTCGCCGAGATCGCGATGGCTGCCGCCGACAGCGCGCACGCGCTGCTCGGCGAGGCGCCGCGCGTGGCGATGCTGTCGTTCTCGACGAGCGGCAGCGCGCATCACGCGGCGGTCGACAAGGTGACGGCCGCGACCGCGCACGTGCGCGCACTGCGCCCCACCCTCGCGATCGACGGCGACGTGCAGCTCGACGCGGCGATCGTCGCGGAAATCGCCGAGCGCAAGATCGCGCATTCGCAGGTGGGCGGCCACGCGAACGTGCTCGTGTTCCCGAGCCTCGAAGCCGGCAACATCGGCTACAAGCTCGCCGAGCGGATCGGCCGCGCGAAAGCCGTCGGCCCGCTGCTGCAGGGGCTGCGCCGCCCCGCGAACGACCTGTCGCGCGGCTGCAGCGCCGCCGACGTGTATCACGTGATCGCGGCAACCACCGTGCAGGCGCAGGCGGCCGCGCAACGCGCCGCAACCGGCGAGGCTGCGCACGCATGACAGCCGACAAACTGGCGATCCTGATCGCGGTGATCGGCGCCGGCAGCTATTTCCAGACCGTCACCGGCTTCGGGCTCGGGATGATCGTGATGGGCGCGACGAGCGGCTTCGGGCTCGCGCCGCTCGCCACCGTCGCCACGCTGATGAGCGTCGTGTCGCTCGCGAACGGCGCGACCGCACTGCCCGGCCGGCTGCATCACATCGATTGGCGCGCGGTCGGCGCGGCGACGCTCGGCATCCTGCCGTCCGTCGTCGCGGGCGTGCTGCTGCTCGAATGCCTGAGCCGATCGGCGGCCGACCTGCTGCAACTGATCCTCGGCGCGGTCGTGCTGTACGGCGGACTGAGTGCGGCGCTGCGCCCGACGCCGCTCACCGAGCGCTCGGACAACCGCAGCTTCTTCGTCAGCGGCCTGTTCGGCGGCTTGCTCAGCGGAATGTTCGGTGTGTCGGGGCCGCCGCTGATCTTCCAGTTCTACCGGCAGCCGCTGACGCTCGTGCAGATCCGCTGCGCGCTGATCGTGCTGTTCACGACAACCTCGGCCACGCGCGTGCTGTACAGCGCATGCGAAGGCCAGCTCGATCGCGACATCTGGCTGCTGGCCGCGATCGCGACGCCGGTCGTGATGCTGACGACGGTCGCCGCGCGCCACTATCCGCCGCCGCTGTCGCCGGTCGCGCTGCGCCGGCTTGCGTTCGGTGTGCTGATGGCGATCGGCATCGGGCTGATCGCAACGTCGCTGCCGCCGCTGCTGCATCGCGCTTGATGTCGCGCGGCGTGCGCCGCGTCGAACCGCCCTGTTCCCGGCGATCGATTCGGACTCGACGCGTACACATTCGCCGCGTCCGCGTCCGCATCGAATGCAGTCACCCGCGTCACCGCCGCGCGCCGATCCATCCGGCGATTTCGACGAGCCGCTTCATGTCCGGCGCTGACGCGAGATCGATCGCGAGCCGGTGCCGGTAATAGGGGCCGAGATCGAGCCCGACGCCGAGCCCGAGCACTTCGACGCGGCCGGCCGACTCCTGGCGCGCAACCACCTGCTTCAGGTGGTTGTCGAGGTAGAACGGATCGTTCGCGAGCGCCGTCGCGCTATCCATCGGGCTGCCGTCCGAGATCACGACCAGGATCTTGCGCGCCTCCGGCCGCGCCGCGAGACGCGCGCACGCCCATTCGACCGCTTCGCCGTCCACACCCTCGCGGAACAGATCGGCCTTGAACAGCGCGGCAATGCCCGTGCGCGCATGTCGCCAGCGGGTATCCGCGTCCTTGAACACCAGGTGGCCGGTTTCGTTGAGCCGGCCCGGATGGCGCGGCTTGCCGCGCGCGAGCCAGTCGTGCCGTGCGCGGCCGCCGTTCCAGGCGAGCGTCGTGAAGCCCAGCACTTCGGTTGCGAGACCGGCGGCATCGCCCGCGCGGGCCAGCGTATCAACCATCAGCGCGACGCCGTCGATCCACGTCTTCATCGACCCCGAGCAGTCGATCAGGAACGCGAGCGCGCAGTCGGCATGTGGCCGCACGCGTTCGAGCCGGAACAACCGCCGTTCGGCCGGCGAGCTGACGAGTTGCGCGAGCCGGCGGCCGTCGAGCCGGCCATGCTCCTCGCCGAACGACCAGCCGTCGGCCTGCGGCACGACGAGCGCCGCACGCAACACACGTGCGAGCCGCGTGACGTTGATCCGCTGCGCGGCGACCTGGCCGTCGAGCCGGTCGCGATATTCGCGCAGCAGTGCCGCACGGATCTGCGCGGCCGGCCGGAGTTCGCGGTCGTAGCGCGTCGTGTACGCACGGTAGGCGGCGTCGCCACCGTGTAGCACGACGCTGTCGCCCGTCTCCACGAGAGCCGGCAAGTCGATGCCTGTGTCGTCGAAATCGACCCACAGCGAGAAATTCGTCAATGCGTCGTCCTGCTCGCGTGCATCTTCCGTCGCCGTTTCCACGACGGCTGCGCGCGCGTCGAGAATCATCGCCGCGATGCGCTTCGCAAGCGTCAGCGCATGTTCCGCGAATGCGCGCTGATCGTGCCGGCACCGCTTTAGCCCTGCGAGCTGCACACCGATCTCGGGCACGATCGCCGCCCGCGACGCTTCGATCAGGCCCTCCGTCTCTTCGAGCACGGGCCAGCCCGTCAGCCGCGACCATGCGATCTGCGCGACCGTGTACACGAGAATCCCGACATGCGTGTCAGCCTGCCCCGACCGGTGAAATGCGCGCGACCAGGTTTCGAAACGATGGCGCAGGTTCTGCACGACACCGCGCATCGCGGGCGGCGCCAGCGACTCACAGCGCAGTTGCTCGAGCATGTCGAACAGCACGCGTTCGACCGGATCGTCGCCGGACAACGCGCGATGCAGGCCCGCATCCGAATGCAGGATGCGCAGTGCGGCGCCGTCGGCCGCACCGCGCCACGACGCGAGATCGTCGTCGGCGGCCTGCGCGCGCAGGTGCGGCGCATGGATCGGCAGCGGCCGCAGGTCGCGGCATACGCGGCCGGCGCGGTAATGCAGCGCCGCATCGCGAGTCAGCGCACGCACCGTCGACGCGCCCAGCGCTTCGCGCGCCGATGCGCGGCGCGCGGCGTCGCGATCGGCGCTCACCGCCCCGCTCCCGGCTCGCCGCCGACACGCGACGCAACCGCCAGCTCCTCGCCGAAACAGCGCTGGTAATACTCGGCGACGACCGGCCGTTCGGCGTCGTCGCACTTGTTCAGGAACGTGAGCCGGAACGCGAGCGCCGGATCGCGGAAGATCTGGCAGTTCTCGGCCCAGTTGATCACCGTGCGCGGCGACATCAGCGTCGACAGGTCGCCGGTCGCGAAGCCGTTGCGCGTGAGCTCCGCGAGGCTCACCATCGATTCGAGCAGCGGGCGGCCAGCTTCGTCCGCGAGTTCCGGCACGCGTGCGCGCACGATGCCGATCTCCTCGTCGCGCGGCAGGTAGTCGAGCGTCGCGACCACGTTCCAGCGGTCCATCTGCGCGTGGTTGAGCATCTGCGTGCCGTGGTAGAGCCCGTTCAGGTTGCCGAGCCCGACCGTGTTCGCGGTCGCGAACAGCCGGAACGACGGATGCGGGTGAATCACGCGGTTCTGGTCGAGCAGCGTGAACTTGCCGTCGCGCTCCAGAATCCGCTGAATCACGAACATCACGTCGGGCCGACCCGCATCGTATTCGTCGAAAATCAGCGCGACCGGACGCTGCAGCGCCCACGGCACGATTCCTTCCTGGAATTCGGTTACCTGCACGTCGTCGCGCACGACGATCGCGTCCTTGCCGACGAGGTCGAGCCGGCTGATGTGGCCGTCGAGATTGATACGCACGCACGGCCAGTTCAGCCGTGCCGCGACCTGTTCGATATGCGTCGACTTGCCGGTGCCGTGCATCCCCTGCACGAGCACGCGGCGGTTGCGTGCGAAGCCCGCGAGGATCGCAAGCGTGACGTCCGGGTTGAACCGGTATGCGTCGTCGATATCGGGTACGTGGTCGTCGCGCGCGCTGAACGCGGGCACCATCAGGTCCGAATCGAACCCGAACCGTTCGCGGACCGACACCATGCAATCCGGCTTGTTCGCCACCCCATCCATTGCGTTGCGCTCCTGTCGTTGCTGTCGTTGCTGGCCGCGCGGGCGTCGATCGTCGCGCCCGCGCCGGTCGTGTTGACGGAACGATGCGTTCCATCACTGAAAATGCGTGCCGGGTTGTCGCGCCCACTGCCCCACGTGGCCGGCTTTCCAGGCCGTTCGGTACAATGGCCGCACTCCAGTTTCCGGAACGCCTGCCATGCTGCCCGCGGATACGCCCACGCTGCGCGCCTTCGCGCTGCTCGAACATCTCGTCCAGGCCGGCGATGCCGTGTCGCTCGCCGATCTCGTGCGTGAAGTCGATATCCCGAAGGCGTCGCTGCACCGGATGCTCGCGTCGCTCGAGGCTGGCGGCCTCGTGATCCGCGAGCCGGGCCGCAAGAACGCGTATGCGATCGGCCCGCGCCTCGCGCGGCTCGGCACCGGCGTGATGCTGCATGCGGGCGCGCGCCGGCTGCGCCACGCGATCCTCGAACGGCTCGTCGCCGATCTCGGCGAAACCTGCAACCTCACCGCGCTGCATGACACGGAAGTCGTCTATCTCGACCGCGTCGAAGCCGACTGGCCGCTGCGGCTCGACCTGAAGCCCGGCTCGCGCGTGCCCGCGCATTGCAGCGCCAGCGGCAAGTTGCTGCTCGCGCTGCTGCCGCGCGACGAACGCACCGCGCTGGTACGCGCGCTGGCGCTGCCGCGCTACACGCCGAACACGATCTCGGACCCCGAGCTGCTCGAAGCCGAACTCGACCGCACCGCGCACAAGGGCGTCGCGATCGACACCGAGGAATACGTCGCGGGCATCGTGTGCATCGCGGCGCCGATCGTCGGCGACGACGGGGCGTGCATCGCCGCGGTCGCCGTGCATGCGCCCGTGTCGCGCGCACCGCTGTCGCGGCTGCTCGACCATGTGTCGCGTTTGCAGGAAGCGGCGCGCGCGCTCGCGGAAACGTTCTAGTTCCCGCACGGCACGGCGGCGCACACGCAACGTCACGACGCGCGCTGGTAGTAGATGTTCTGCGGATGCCACGCATCCGCGAAGAAGAACCAGCGTTCCGCGACCAGCCCCGCGTACTGGATCACGAACGCCGCGCCGAGCGCGACGGCGGCCGCGACCGACGTCGGCGCGAGCGCGCCCGCGCCGGTCAGCACGAACGGCACCGCAAATGCGCCGATCAGGAAGCCGGCTTTCACCGCACGCAGCGTGCCGTTGCCCTGCCCGTGGAAGAACTCCCGCGTATTGAACGCGCTGGCCGTGAAGCCGCGCGACTTCTGTTCGACCTTGTCGCTGCGGATCCCGGTCGCGCTCTGTACGGTCGACTTCGGCCGCAGCCGCGCATTGCGTGCAAGCGACGCGAGCCGTGCCACGCAACCCGCGAGCGTCAGCACACACGCGGCCACCGCGAGCCGACCTACCAGCGCCGGCGCGAGCCACGCGGCGCACGCCGTCGCCAGCGTGCAGCCCGACGCGCAGCCGAGCAGCACGAAGTTCACGAGCGTCAGCGGGCTTGCCCATTCCTGCAGGAAGCGCAGGCACGCGTAGATCATCGCGGTGCACACGAACAGCGCGACGCTTGCAAGCGCGCCCGCCGCGCCGATCAGCAACGTGCCGGGCCAGCCAAACAGGTGCGCCGCGCCATACGCGAACGCGCACGCGAGAAACACCGGCAGCGCGATGCATTCGCGTGACAGCCACGACGTGCGCCACATCGCGATCGCACGCCATGCGCGTTCGGGGTGGCCGAGATGGAAGAACGACGCCAGCAGGCCGAGTGCGCCGAGCGCGACCGACAGCGCGGCACCCGTCACGTAGAACGACGCAGCGATATCGACACCTGCCGCGCGCGCCAGTGCCTCGACGATCACGAGCGTCAGCAGCAGGCCTTGTGCGGCACCGCACAGCGTGGTGAGAAAAACGACCGAAAAGGCTGGGCGCATGGGGACTCCGTTTTTTCGACTATGAGTAAGGGGCTGCGCGTTCAGCGCTGCGTCGCAAGCGACACGAGATCGATGTCGCCACGGGCCGCGCGAGCTTCGAACGACGCGTCCTCGTCGCGGCCGTTCGACGTGCTGCCGCATCCGCCGCTACTCCCGCAACCGCACGATGATTCGGTCTTCATGCGCGGCAGGTAATGGTTCGACGGCCGCGTGTCCCATTCGGGCATCAGCTGATAGCCGCCGCGTTCGCGGATCGCGCGCGACACCTCCGACTCCGGATCGTGCACGTCGCCGAACAGCCGCGCCGACGTCGGGCACGCGAGCACACAGGCCGGCTTGCGGTCGCGTTCGGGCAGCGCCGGGTTGTCGATGCGGTCCGCGCACAGCGTGCATTTCGTCATCTCCTTGCGGCCTTCGTCGAGCTCGCGGGCGCCGTACGGGCATGCCCACGCGCAGTACTTGCAGCCGATGCACTTGTCGTAGTCGACCAGCACGATCCCGTCCGACTTGCGCTTGTAGCTCGCGCCGGTCGGACAGACAGGCACGCACGGCGGATCCTCGCAGTGCAGGCACGACTTCGGGAAGTGGATCGTGTCGGTCATCGGAAACACGCCCGCTTCGTAGGTCTGCACGCGATTGAAGAACGTGCCGGACGGATCGTCGTCGTACGGGCGCAGATCGGCGAGACTGCCGGCTTCGCCCGACGTGTTCCATTCCTTGCAGCTCGTCACGCAGGCATGGCAGCCGACGCATACGTTCAGGTCGATGACGAGGGCCATCTGGGTCATGGTGGTGCTCCTTCGATCAGCGATCTTCAGACTTCGGGCCGGCCGATGTCGCGCGCCGCAGCCGCGCGGCGAATGCGCCGGTTCCCGCGAAATACGCCTGCACGCGCTGCAGCACGCGCGGCGTGCCCGGCAGCGCCGGCATCGGCGCGAACTGCGGCAACGTCGTCGCCGCATCGGCTTCGGCCGGATAGATCCGCACCTGCACGTCGTACCAGCCGGCCTGCCCCGTGATCGGATCGGAGTTCGACATCCGCGCACCGCCGCGCGCCGCATCCGGCAGCTCGTCGGTGATCACGTGGTTCAACAGGAAGCCGCGCTGCGACTCGCCCGCCTGCGGCCCGAGGTTCCACGCGCCGGCCGCCTTGCCGATCGCGTTCCAGGTCCACACGGTGCCGGGCTCGACCGCCTCGCTGTAGCGCGCGCGGCAACGCACCTTGCCCCACGGCGATTCGACGTAGATCCACGCGCCGTCGTCGATCTGCTGCGCGGCGGCCGTGACCGGGTTCACGAACAGGTGGTTCTCGCCGTGGATCTGCCGCAGCCATGCGTTCTGCGAATCCCACGAGTGGTACATCGCCATCGGCCGCTGCGTGATCGCCGCGAGCGGATAGCGGCCCGCATCGGTCAGCCCGCTTTCGAGCGACCGATGCCAGAACGGCAGCGGATCGAAATAGCGCGCGATGCGCTCGCGCAGATGGTCGGGCGGCTGGCGGCCCGACGTGCGGCCCTGCGCGGCGAGCCGGAATTTCTGCATCACGTCCGAGTAGAGCTGGATCACGATCGGCACGCCGAACTTGCGCATCCCGTTGTCGACCGCCCACTGCATGTACGGGCCGTTGCAGTTGCGCATGTACTGCAGCGGCTCCGGCAACCGGTGGTGGTACACGCAGTTGTTCTCCGCGTAGCGCTTCCATTGCTCTGGGTTCGGCTCGCCGACGACGGCCTTGTCACCCTCCTTGCCGCGCCAGCCGATCAGGAAGCCGGTGCCGGAATCGGGCGCGGTCTGGAAATTGATGACGAAATCCGGATAGTCGCGGTACTTGCGCTGCCGGTCCGCGGTCGTGAAGGCCGGAAACTTCAGCCGGCTCGCAAGCTCGATCAGCACTTCCTGGAACGGCTTGCACTCGCCGGTCGGCGGCACGACGGGTACCCGCACCGAGTCGACCGGCCCGTCGAATTCGGAGATCGGCCGGTCAAGCACCGACATCACGTCGTGACGTTCGAGGTAGGTCGTGTCGGGCAGGATCAGGTCGGCGAACGCCGTCATCTCCGACGCGAACGCATCGCACACGACGAGGAACGGGATCCGGTATTCGCCGTCGTCGCGCTTGTCGACCAGCATCTTGCGCACTTCCGTCGTGTTCATCGACGAATTCCACGCCATGTTGGCCATGAAGATCAACAGCGTGTCGATCGGATAGGGATCGCCACGCCACGCATTGGTGATCACCGAATGCATGAGCCCGTGCACCGCGAGCGGGTACTCCCACGAGAACGCCTTGTCGAGCCGCGCGGGCGTGCCGTCCGGATGGACGAACAAATCCTCGGGGCCCGCGGGCCAGCCGAGCGGGCCGGTGGCGAGCGGCGTGTTCGGCTTGATCTGCGCCGGGTCGTTCGGCGGTTTCGCCGACGGCGGCACCGCGCGCGGATACGGCGCCTTGTGCCGGAAACCACCCGGCCGGTCGATCGTGCCGAGCAGCGACATCAGCACGGCGAGCGCGCGGATCGTCTGGAAGCCGTTCGAATGCGCGGCGAGCCCGCGCATCGCATGGAACGCGATCGGCACGCCCTTCACCGATTCGTGTTCCTTGCCCCACGAATCGGTCCAGCGCACCGGCAGCGCGATCGCGTGGTCGCGCGCGACCGTCTCCATCTCGCGCGCCAGGCGGCGGATCGTGTCGGCCGCGATGCCGGTGATGTCGGCCGCCCATTCGGGCGTGCATTCGGCCACCTGTTCGCGCAGCAGCGTGAACGACGGCGCGACAGGCGTGCCGTCGTCGAGCGTATAGCGGCCGTCGAGCGCGGGCGCCGCGCCTTCCGTGTGATGCAGCACCGCGCGGTTCGTCTTCGTGTCCCACCACATCCGGTTCTGCGGATACAGCGCGTTGACCTCCGGCGCGCCGGCGTCGCGCACGAACAGCCCGAACGTGTCGGCGCCGTCGCGCTGGTCGACCAGCTCCGCCGCGTTCGTGAAGCGCGACACGAATTCGAGGTCGAACGCGTTGCGCGCGATCAGCTCGTGCATCAGCGCCATGAACAACGCGCCGTCGGTGCCGGGACGAATCGGAATCCATTCGTCGGCAATTGCCGCGTAGCCGGTACGCACCGGGTTGATCGCGATGAAGCGGCCGCCCGCGCGCTTGAACTTGCCGAGTGCGATCTTCAGCGGATTCGAATGGTGGTCCTCCGCGGTACCGATCATGAAGAACAGCTTCGCGTTGTCGAGATCGGGGCCGCCGAATTCCCAGAAGGAGCCGCCGATCGTGTAGATCATCCCGGCCGCCATATTCGCCGAGCAGAACCCGCCATGCGCCGCATAGTTCGGAGTACCGAACTGTTTCGCGAACAGGCCGGTGAGCGCCTGCATCTGGTCGCGGCCGGTGAACAGCGCGAACTGCTTCGGATCGGTGGCGCGCAGGTGCGCGAGACGCTTTTCGAGCACGTCGAACGCGACGTCCCACGACACCGGCTCGAACTGCGCGTCGCCGCGCTCGGCGCCCGGCTTGCGCATCAGCGGCTGCGTGAGCCGCGCGGGCGAATACTGCTTCATGATGCCCGACGAACCTTTCGCGCAGATGACGCCCTGGTTCAGCGGATGCGCGGGATTGCCGTCGATATAGCGCACCTCGCCGTCGCGCAGGTGCACGCGGATGCCGCAGCGGCACGCGCACATGTAGCACGTCGTCGTCTTGATCTCGGCCTGCTCGTCCCGCTCGCGTGCCCGATGTTCCATCGTCTGTCCTCGTTCGCGGATTCGCGGATGAGGGTGCGCCCGGCGGGGCGCACCCGTGAATCGGTTCATCCATGCTATGCCGGCACGCGGCCGACATAAAGTCGCATCCTCTGATCGATGCTATCGGTCGGCCCGATAGTTGCGCCGATCAACCATCGGATCGGGCCGGAAGCCGCATGCATGAAGGCCCGGCACGCGGGCCGGGCCTTCGGCGTCAGCCGTTACCGCGCATTACCCCACATCAACGCGGCGGATAGGCGAGCAGTTCGCTGTCATCGAGATGCTCGCGGCGGCTGCGGCGCGTGAGCCCGTAGGCGACGACCAGCACGCCGAGGCTGGCGACACCGAGCCACAGCGGCTTGCGCTGGTCCGGAATGAACGCCATCGCGACGAGAATGCCGACCATGCCGATGATCGCGACCCACGTGAGGTACGGATACGCCCACATCTTGACACGCAGCTTGCTGGCCGCCACCGGGTCGAGACGCTTGCGCAGGCGCAGTTGCGAGAACGCGATCAGCACGTACACGAACAGCGCGACGGTGCCGTACGAATTGACGAGGAACGCGAACACGGTATCGGGCGACACGTACGACATCACCACCGACACGTAGCCGAACACCGTGCCGAGCAGGATCGCGCGCACCGGCACGCCGCGCTTGTTGACCTTCGCGAGCGCGGCCGGCGCGTCGCCGTGGCGGGTCAGCGCGAACAGCATTCGCGACGCCGCATAGAGGCCCGAGTTGAGCGCGGACAGCACCGCCGTCAGCACGATCGCGTTCATCACGTTGGCGGCAGCCGGCAGGCCCATCACTTCGAGTGCGCTCACGTACGGCGTGGCCATCTGATGCGAGTTCCACGGCACCAGCGCGACGACGAGCGCGACCGAGCCGACGTAGAACACCAGCACGCGCGTGATCACCGAATTGGTGGCCTTCGCGACCGCTTTCGCCGGTTCCCTGGCCTCGGCCGCCGCGATCGTGACGATTTCCGCGCCGAAGTAGAAGCCGGTCGCCGCGACCGCCCCGCTCATCACCGGCCCGATGCCGAGCGGCATGAAGCCGCCGTGGCCGAGCAGCGTCGGCAGCACGGATGTCGTATGCATCGACGCGGGCCACAGGCCGAGCACGTAGAGGCCGCCGAGGAACAGGAACACGATGATCGCGCCGACCTTGATCGACGAGAACCAGAACTCGAACTCGCCGTAGCTGCCGACCGAGATCAGGTTCGTGAGCGTCAGTACGACCAGCAGCGCGAGGCTGATGATCCACGCGGGTGTATCCGGCAACCAGAACTGGATCAGCTTGGCGCCCGCCACCGCTTCGAGCGCGACGACGATCACCCAGAAATACCAGTACATCCAGCCGGTCAGGAAGCCCGCCATCTTGCCGGGCCCGCGCCAGTTGCCGAAGGCGAGCCGCGCGTATTCGTAGAACGAACCGACGGCCGGCATCGCGCATGCCATCTCGCCGAGCATCCGCATCACGAGCACGACGAGCCCGCCCGTGATCAGGAACGACAGGATCGCGGCCGGCCCGGTCTGCTGAATCACCACGCCGCTGCCGACGAACAGCCCGGCACCGATCACGCCGCCAAGCGCGATCATCGTCATGTGGCGCTGCTTGAGGCCACACTTCAGGTCACTCTGATTCGAGGGTTGCATGTCTTCTCCATATCCAGTTGTCCGGACGCCGCCCGCACGCCACCGTCGGGTGAGCGCGGGCGCCGCCGGCGACGGCGCGTGCAGGGGCGCCTGCAGCCCCGGCCGCACGGATTTCTGTTGCTTTTATTGTGTTCGACAGCCCGGCGCGCGTTACGTCACGCCGGGCGATATGCACTACGTTCAGGGCTTTTCGTCGTTCCTGAAGTAAGACAGGTAGAGCATCCGTTGCCCGAGGCGCCGGAACGGCGCGAACGGGTGGCCTGGCAGCGGCGACGTGAAGATCGGCAGCGTCTGGCGTGCACCCTTCCCCGCGATCTGCTCGGCCAGCCGGCGGCCGGCCTGCTGCGAATACGACACGCCGTTGCCGCCGTAGCCGAGCGCGTAGTACACCGACTGCCGCGGGTCGGGCTGGCACACGCGCGGCATCATGTCGTGGCTCACGTCGACCCAGCCCCACCATGAATACTCGATCTCCACGCCGCGCAGCGCGGGAAACTTGCGCGCCATCCCTTCCTTCAGCAATTCGAAGTGACGCGGGTTCGGCGCATCGTCACCGGTGATCGCGCTGCGGCTGCCGATCTGCAGACGGCGATCGGGCAGGAAACGGTAGTAGAAGCGCAGCGTGCGCGTATCGGTCAGCACCTGCGTCGTGCGGAAGTTGCACGCGTCGATCTCCGCGTCGGTAAGCGGACGCGTGACCATCGAGTTCGACAGGATCGGCATCACCTTGCTGCGCAGCGACGGATGCAGCGTCTGCGCGGTGTACGCACCGGTCGCGATGCCCACCGCACGGGCCCGCACGACGCCGCCGGGCGTACGCAGGCGGTGCACGCCGTCGATCGTCTCGAAGCCGAGCACCGGGCTGCTCGTATGCACTTTCGCACCGGCTTCGCGCGCGAGGCGCAGGTAGCCGAACGCGAGCTTCAGCGCATGGATGCCGATGCCTTCCGGCTCGTGCAATGCGCCGGCCGCTTCGTGATCATTGATGAATTCGCGGCGGAAGGTTTCGGCGCTCAGCAGTTCGGACGGATAGCCGAACACGTCCTTCCACACCTTCGCCTCGGCCGCGAGCTTCGCCATGATGCGTGGGCGATGCGCGATCAGGAAATGGCCGCCCGGTTGCGGGTCGCAGTCGATTTCCGACACGAGCGACTTGAAGTTCTCGAAGCCTTCGAGGATCTCGTCGTGCATCTTCAGCGCGACGTCCTTGCCCCAGCGCTCGATCCACTGCGAGCGCGACAGCCGGCCCGATGCGTTCTGCCCCTGCCCGCCGTTGCGGCTGCTGCAGCCCCAGCTCGTGCGGTTGGCTTCCAGCACGACGGCCTTGATGCCGTGGTCCCGCGCGAGGCACAGCGCGGTCGCGAGGCCCGTGTAGCCGGCGCCGATGATCGCGACGTCGACATCGAGATCGCGCGTCACGGGGCCGTCGTCGGGCGGCGGGGTGCCGGCCGTCGCGACCCAGTAGGTCGGCGCGTACTGCCTGCCGCACCCGGGCCCCGGCGACACGAGCGGATCGTAGGTCGGGTCGTAACGCGTGTCGTTCGGCCGGCCGCCGGCAAAGCCGCTCGCGGACCGTTCGATGGAAGGGGTCGACATGCTCAGACCTCCGACGCGGGCTGGCCTGCCGCGCCGCAACGGGCGCACGAGGCGATTCGACTGACTGATGCGGGGCGCGCGCTCGCCGCACGGGCGAATGCTGCCGACTGCCTGTTGGTCATGCCTGTCTCCTGATCGTTCTCTTCGGGTCGATCGTGTGCAGATGCTTCAATGCGGCGATCTGTCGAGGAAAGTGTAGGCAGGCCGATTTTTCGCAGGTAGGGCCAGTGGACCGGATTCGCTTGGACCAGCGTGTGGGACAGCGAACGGCGGGTAACAGCTGGCGACAGGTGGACGGCGACGGTCAGAAAGGTTCAGCGGCACTAGCCCGCCGCCGCCGGGCAATCGGGACGTTGAACGGTGGGCAACAGCGGGCAGACCGCAGACGGCGTCGGTCGGCAAGGAGGCAGCGGCGTGGGCACGACGCCGCCGGACGACCGGGACACCGAACGGCGAGCAACGGGCAGACGGCGACGGTCAGCGTCGCAAGCACGACACCGCCAGAAGACCGGGCGCCGATACGACCCCCAACCGCGCCCCGCCCCATCCACCCCGCCCGCCGTCACATCGCGCGCACCACGACGCCGTCCACGCCGCCGCGCTTCTCGATCGCCCGCGCGGACACGATCGACAGGAGTGCAGACAACATCACGTAAACCCCGACGAGCCACGGCGCCCCGCCGTTCACGCGCAGCAACGCGGTCGCGACGATCGGCGTGAGCCCGCTCGCGAAGATGCCCGACACCTGGTAGACGAACGAGATGCCCGTGTAACGCACGTTCGCGTCGAACAGCTCCGCGAACAGCGCGGCTTCCGGCCCGTACGCCATCGCGTAGAAGATCCCGAACGGGATCACCAGCGCGAGCCACACGGCGAGCAGGTGGGTCGACTGCGTCTGCAGCAGCCAGAACGCGGGCAGCACCGACAGCCCGCACAGCGTCGCGCCCCATCGGTACACGCGTGCGCGGCCGAGCCGGTCCGACAGGCCGCCGAACACCGGGATGAACACGCACATCACGACCGCCGCGCTCATCACGCCGAGCAGCGCGTCGCCGCGCGAGATCGACAGGTTGCGCGTCATGTAGCCGATCGAGAACACCGCGAACACGTTGAAGAACACGCCGTCGATATAGCGCGCGCCCATCCCGAGCAGGATCGCCTGACGATAGTTGGCGAGCAGCTCGACGACCGGCAGCTTCGTATCGCGCCGCTGGCGCTTGAGCGCGACGAACTCGGGCGTATCGGCCACCCGTGTGCGAATGTAGAAGCCGACCGCGACCAGCAGCAGCGACGCCGCGAACGCGACGCGCCAGCCCCACGCGAGAAAGGCGGCGTCCGGCAGCGCACGCGACAGCGCCGCGACCACGCCGGCCGCGAGGCACAGCCCGATCGCGAGCCCGATCTGCGGCAGGCTCGCATACAGCCCGCGCCGGTGCGGCGGCGCGTACTCGTACGCCATCAGCACCGCGCCGCCCCACTCGCCGCCCAGGCCGATGCCCTGCAGCACGCGCAGCGTCAGCAGCAACACCGGCGCCCACATGCCGATCTGCGCGTAGGTCGGCAGGAACGCGACGCCGGCCGTCGACACGCCCATGATCAGCATCGTCAGGATCAGCGCGGACTTGCGCCCGACGCGGTCGCCGAGATGGCCGAACAGCAAGCCGCCGAGCGGCCGCGTGACGAAGCCGACCGCGAACGTCGCATACGCGAGCATCGTCGACACGAACGCGTCGCCGGCCGGAAAGTACTGCTTGTCGAACACGATGCCGGCGACCACGCCGTACAGGAAAAAGTCGTACCACTCGACGGTCGCGCCGATCACGCTGGCCGCGGCCACGCGTCGGACGACCCGGGAATCGATTGCCATGCGAGCTTCTCCAGGTAAGGATGCGCCGCAACCTGCCCCGGCGCCGTACCGGCGGGGGCATCGATGAACGCGCGGCGGCCGTCCGGGCGCAGGCGCACGGGCCACGCGGGTGATGCGTGGCGACGCCTTACGCGAGCGCCTCGGCGGCCGGCGCGACGCTGCGGCCGCGATCGGCCGCGCGCGCGTCCTCGAGGATCATGTCGGACGCCTTCTCGGCGACCATCACGATCGGCACGTTGGTATTGCCCGATACGAGGGTCGGCATGATCGAACAGTCGACCACGCGCAACCCGCGCGTGCCGTACACGCGCAGCCGCTCGTCGACGACCGCGAGCGGATCGCTCGCGACGCCCATTTTCGCGGTGCCGGACGGATGGAAGATCGTCTGTCCGTATTCCCGGCAGAACTCGAGCAACTCGTCGTCCGTCTGCGCGTCCGCGCCCGGCCGCACCTCGCGCTTCATCAGCGGCGCCATCGGCTCGGTCGCCGCGACGCGTCGCGCGAAGCGCACGCCGGCCACCGTCGTGCGGCGGTCGCGCTCGGTGTCGAGATAGTTCGGCTGGATCGACGGCGCATCGCGCGCATCGTCGGTGCGGATGCGCACGGTGCCGCGCGATTCGGGCCGCAGCTGGCAGATCGAATACGTGCAGCCGGGAAACGGATGCACGCTGCCGCCCGCCGAATCGGCCGACAGCGTCGAGAAATGGAACTGGATATCCGGCGTCGCCGATTCGTCCGGCAGCGCACGGCAGAACATCCCGCCCTGGTTGATGCCGATCGCGAGCGGGCCGCCGCGAAACAGCGCCCATTGCAGCCCCATCTTCGCGCGGCCGATCCACGAATGCAGCTCGTCGTTGGTCGTGATCGGCTTCGTTACTTCGTAGATCAGACGAATCTGCAGGTGATCCTGCAGGTTCTCGCCGACGCCCGCGCGATCGGCGACGACCGGAATCCCGTGCCGGTTCAGCAGCGCGGCCGGCCCGACGCCCGACACCTGGAGCAGTTGCGGCGACTGCAGCGCGCCGGCCGCGAGAATCACCTCGCGCAACGCGCGCACCTCATGCACCTTGCCATGCTGGACGTAACGCACGCCGGACGCCTGCGCGCCGTCGAACAGCACCTTCAGCGCCTGCGCATCGGTTTCGACATGCAGGTTCGGCCGCCCGCGCGCGGGCTTCAGGTAGGCCACCGCCGTCGAGCAGCGCAGCCCGTTGCGCGTGGTGAGCTGGTAATAGCCGACGCCTTCCTGGTCGCCCGTGTTGAAATCGTCGACCGTGCGCACGCCCAGCCGGTTCGACGCGGCCACGAACGCATCGACGAGTTCGTGCCGCTGCCGGATCGCGGACGCCCACAGCGGGCCGCCGGTGCCGCGCGTCGGCCCTTCGCCGAGCGTGTTGTGTTCGAGCTTGCGGAAATACGGCAGGCACTCGCGCCAGCTCCAGCCGCGATTGCCGAGTGCGGCCCAGTGGTCGTAATCCTGCTGCTGCCCGCGCACGTAGATCAGCCCGTTGATCGAGCTGCAGCCGCCGAGCGTGCGGCCGCGCGGCCAGTACAGGCGGCGGTTGTGCATGTTCGGATCGGGATCGGTGTGGAAGCCCCAGTTGTACACGGGGTGGAACATCGTCTTGCCGTACCCGATCGGCACGTGAATCCACATGTAGCGGTCGGCGGGGCCCGCTTCCAGCAGGCACACCGTATGGCGCCCGCCGTCGGACAGCCGGTTGGCGAGGACGCAACCGGCCGATCCCGCGCCGACCACGACATAGTCGAAGCTGCGTGTCATTCGTGTCTCCGTTCCGGGGTTTTGGAAAAATCCGGTATGTTTTGTCCAAATTTATTGAGCACACGGAACGCATACAAGCCGATTTATTGTCCACGCCGCGAATGTGGTACAAAAACCGGTCAATTCGTTTCATTTCCCACGCACACACCATCCCGGGACGCACGTCGATCCCGACGGAGGAGACACATGCGCGACACCGCCCCCGCGCCGCCCGATGGCGCGCCCGCCGACGACGCACGCGTCCTGCGCGCCCTCGCGGTGCTCGAAGCGCTCGCGTCGGCCGGCCAGCCGTACACGCTGTCGCAGCTCGCGGCGCGGCTGCATATCCCGAAGGCGACGCTGCTGCGCCTGATCGAATCGCTCGAAACGCGTGGCTACGTGATCCACATGCCCGACTCGCGCGGCCACGATCGCGGCATCGCGCTCGGCCCGCGCGCCGCGCAGTTCGCGCTCGCGGCGCTGTCGAACAACACGTTCACGCGCGGCTGCCGCTCGGTGCTGCGTGCGCTCGTCGACGTGCTCGGCGAAACCTGCAACCTCACCGCGCTCGACGGCGACACGGTGCTGTACGTCGAACGGGTCGAGACGACCGAGCCGTTGCGGCTCGAGATGCGGCCCGGCATGCGCGTGCCGCTGCATTGCACGGCGAGCGGCAAGCTGTTCCTGTCGCAGATGAATGCGCTGGAGCGCAACGCGATGCTCGCGCGGCTCACGCTGAAGAAGATGACCTATCGGACGCTGACCGATGCGCAGTTGCTCGCGGCCGAGCTCGACCGGCTCGCCGCGCGCGGCATCGGGATCGACAACGAGGAGTTCGTGCGCGGGATGGTGGCGGTAGCGGTGCCGGTGAAGGAAGCAGCAAGCGGCCGCGTGCTCGCGGCGCTCGCCGTGCATGCGCCGACCGCGCGCGCGACGCTCAGCGACCTGCTGGAGAACGTGCCGAAGATGCGGGAAGCGGCGACGCGGCTCGCACCGCTGCTGCATGCGGCCGAGGGTGCGCCGCCGGGTTGATTGCCGTTACGCGCTAAAGCGTTGAAGCGTTGAAGCGTTCAAGCCAGGTGATAACGCAACCAGAAAGTCTCGCGGCACGCGTTGTCGAACGTCATCCGCGTCGGGCCGATCGGTTGCGCATCGGGATGACGAAGCACGTCGTAGTCGATCCAGCATTCCGCACACAGCAGATCGGACGGCGCGCGATCCTGCTCGACCGAGCGGCGCACGATCGCGCCGTTGTCGAAGCGGTATTCGGTTTCGTCGCGCGTGACCTCGACGTCGTCGTCGGTCCAGCGGTCGTGCGACGTCGCGTGCGACACGATCGATACCGGGCCCGAGAGTCCGTGGATCGCGGCGACGTAGGTAATGAGCTTGTCCATGGCGAGGCGGCAAACGGATGGATGGCCGCATCGCGCAGCGCATGCGGCGCGATGCGGCCCGAGCGGCGAGTATAGCCGCGTGCCGAAGACCTTGCCGCCGGCGGGGTTTCGCGCGCTACGCCTCCAGCGCGAGCAGCGCGAACGTCGCGAGCCAGTGCTCGCCCATGTAGTCGCCGGCCACGTGCGCGAGCGCACTCGCGAGATGCCGGTCGGCCGCGTCGAGCAGCTTCGCGCGCCGCGCATCGCCTTCCGGCAGCGCGCCGGCGAGCGAGCGCTGGCACCACGCGCGGCTCAGGTTCAGCCCGTCGAGGTGCGCGATCTTCCCGTCGCTGCGATCGCTGACCGTCGCCGGCTCGAACAGCGTCGCCGGTTCGCCGCGCGCGAGATCGGGCAGGAAGCGCGCGAACCAGCCGTCGAATTCGGCGGCCGGCAGCACGCGCCGCATCAGCTCCGCCTCCATCAGCGCGGGCGACAGGAATTCGTCGCCCGACGGCTCCCATGCCTGGCACGCGACATCGTTCAGGTGCCAGCGCTTCGCGGTATCGACGATCAGCGCCGCGAGCCCGTCGCGCTGCGTGTCGCGCGCGAAGTCGAGCGTGAGCGCCAGCGCGAACGCGGTGTTGAAGTGCGTGCCGACCCGCAGCGGATAGGTCGCCTTCGGCAGGAAGGTTTCGAAGCGCGACACGAACAGGTCGGTCAGCGGCGCCATCGTCTTCGCCCAGCGCGCGGCCTGCGGCATCGCCCCCTTCAGCGCGAGCCGCTCCAGCTGCGCCGACAGCGCGAGCAGCCACGCCCAGCCGTACGGCCGCTCGAAGCCGCTGTTGTGCGGCCGCGCGAGATACGCGCGCTCGCCGGCGACGTTCGCCTCGGTGAAGTGCGCGTCGACGGTCGCGACGATGCGTTCGGCCTCCGGCAATGCCGGATAGCGTTCGAGCACGCGCAGCACGAGCCAGTAGCCGTGCACGCACGAGTGCCAGTCGTAGCTGCCGTAGAAGATCGGGTGCAGTGCGCGCGGCCCCTGCACGTCGTGCGGACCTTCGAGCGAATGCGTAAGCTTGTTCGGATATTCGCGGGTCAGGTGCGCGAGCGCGAGCGACGCGAATTTCGAGGCGAGTTCGGGGGTCAGTCGGTCGGTCATCGGGATCTCGTCAGAAGCGGAATGCGAACGCGTACATCAGCAGCGTGTTCACGGCGAGCAGCAGCAAGGCCGTCGGCCACTGCACCTTGATCACGCCATTCTTGTCCTTCAGTTCGAGCAGCGCCGCCGGCACGATGTTGAAGTTCGCGGCCATCGGCGTCATCAGCGTACCGCAGAAGCCGCTCAGCATCCCGATCGCGCCGACGATCGCCGGGTTGCCGTGGAACTGGTGGACGATCAGCGGCAGGCCGATGCCGGCCGTCATCACGGGGAACGCGGCGAAGCCGTTGCCCATGATCATCGTGAACAGCGCCATGCCGACCGTGTAGGCCGCGACCACCGCGAACGGCGAATCGATCGGCACCCAGTCCTTCACGAGCCCCGACACCACGCCGCCGACACCCGCGACCGCGAACAGCGCGCCGAGCGCCGCGAGCATCTGCGGCAGGATCGCGGCCCAGCCGACCGCGTCCATCGTGTGGCGTGCCTCCTTCACCGCATGCACGGGCGAATCACGCAGCATCGCGAGCGCGACGGCGAACGCGACGAGCGTGCCGAGCACGAGCGAGATCAGCGTCACGCTCTTCGGGTCGACGAACGGCACAAGTTTCAGCGCGAACGTGCCGATCAGCGTGACGACCGGAATCAGCAGCGCGGGCAGGAACAGCGTGTTGCCGAAACGCTGCGCGCGCGTCTCGCGCCGCACGGCCGCCGCTTCCCCGGCTTCGTCGGACTTGCCGCGCCCGAGCTTGCCCGAGCCGGCGATCACCGCGAGCGCGATCGCGAGGCAGCCCGTCACGAAATGCGGCAGCCGCGCGCCGAACAGGAACGTGACCGCGTAGATCGCCCAGAACGCGAAATTGACGACGCGGCGCGGGTTCGCGCGATCGGTCAGGTTGAAGTAGGCGAACGCGGCGAACATCAGCCCCGCGAGCGTGTACAGCGATTCGAGGCCGATCATCGCGCGCCCTCCTGCGCCACCAGGCCGCAGCCGCGCGTGAGCCGGCGGTCGAGCAGCGCAAGGCGCGCGCAGTGGATCAGGAGTGCGGCGATCGCGGTCGGGATCGCCCACACCGACAGGTGCAGCGGCTCGATGGCGATGCCGTTCTGTTCGAGAAAGCCCTTGATCAGCAGGATCGACTGGATCGCGATGAAAATGTCCTCGCCGAAGAACACGGCGACGTTGTCTGCGCCCGACGCATGCGCGCGGATCTGCTGGCGCATCGACTCGGGCAGCTCGCCATGCCGGTTGACCGCGGCGGCCTCGGCCATCGGCGCGATCAGCGGCCGCACCATCTGCGCATGGCCGCCGAGCGACGTGAGGCCGAGCGCGGCCGTCGCCTGGCGCAGCACGAAGTACAGCATCAGCACGCGGCCCGTGGTGGCCGCTTGCACGCGCGAGATCATCCGCTTCGCCTGCTCCTTGAGCCCGTTGCGCTCGAGCAGCGCGATCACCGGCAGCGTCAGCCAGATGAGCCCCATGTAGCGGTTTTCGGTGAACGCCTTGCCGAACGCGCTGACGATGTCGACGAGATTCAGCCCGCCCGCCAGCCCCGTCGCGAGCCCCGCGATCGTGACCACCAGCAGCGCATTGAAGCGCAGCGCAAAACCGATCACGACGATCGGCACCCCAATCAGCACCAGCATTGCTCCTCCTTGTATCGGACGCGCGGCGCCTTGGCCTGCGCCGCCTGCCCGGTTTGGACCGGGCTCTGACGGCGCAATCTAACACGAGACTTTATCGACAAAAAGTCGACAATTTACTGCCTCGGGTAAACGTTGAAGCGTGCGAACACGTTGCCCGGGGCAGGTGTCGGCGGTGTTTCATCCGAGGAATCGGGGGACGGACGGACGGCGCGAACGCACCGGTTGCGGGACGCGCGTCAGCGCCCCGGCCGGCGGCGTGCCGCGGGCCGCGCGCGTGGCGGAGCCCCGGTGCGCCGACTACACTGGAAAGCATCGGCAACGGACGGGAGAGCCGCCATGATTGACGTATTCCAGACCATCGGCAGCCGCGCGTTCTCCGCTCATCTGGCGAAGGACGGGATGGTGACGCTGAAGGAGCAACGCCATGAGGTCGATCGCGTGACGCTCGCGACCGCGTATGCCGCGCTCGTCGAGGAGTCCGAGCAGGAAGTCGACCTGCTCGACGCGACGGTCGAAGGCATGATGCGCGCGCTGATCCAGGGGTACGCGCGCAGCCATTGACGGCGCGGCTCCGCCCGTTGAAGCGGATGGCGGGCCGGCGCGGGCGCTACGCGGCCGGCGTACCGGCGCCCATGTCGAACCACCGGCCCGCGCGCAGTTGCCGGTAGTCGGCCTGCGTGAAGATCCTCAGCAGGTTCGCGACCGCGCCGTTGCTGGCGCGGTCGCGTTCGGTCATGAACGCTTCGACTTCGTCGCGGCCGGCAAACAGGACCGTGCGAAAGTAGCGTTCGCGTTCCGCGTCGGACAGGTTCGTTGCGCGCAACTGGTACGGATGGTGAAGCGCCGCGAACAGGAAGTAAAAGCGCTCGGCGTCGTCGCGCAGCACGCACACCGCGTCCGGATCGACCGGAAAATCGCGGTGGAACGACGCGTGCCCGCTCTCGATGTGGATCCGGTACAGCAACCGGCCGTCGTGCTCGGTCACGATCGGCGCGTACGGATCGCGGCTGACCAGCAGGGTGTCGGGCACGGTCATCCGGCATTCTCCCCGTCTTTTTTATCGAAGCCGCCACGGTAACATGCCGGCTTCCGCGGCCGGTCGTGCCGAAACCGCCGGACAGGCATGCGCGGGCCGGCCCGGTTCCCCTGCCCTCCGCCAACACCCCACAGTCATAGAGGAAACGCACTGAAACGGCACCATGCGCGAATTTTTCGATTGCCGCCGCCCGCGCCGCATGACAGCATGCGGGCGTCGCCAACCGAAAACAATGCCGCGCCGTCCGGCCGCCGATGCCGTCCGGCGGCGCCGAACAGGCAGCCCCTTCCATGAACCCGGCCCACCTCCAACACTACGAACCGACCGGAGAATTCCGCTTGTGAACATCGGCATCGTCAACGACCTCCCGCTTGCCGTCGAGGCGATGCGCCGCGCGATCGCGCGCCGGCCCGAGCACCGCGTGCTGTGGGTCGCGACCGACGGCGCGCAAGCCGTCGAGCTGTGCGCCGCGCAGCCGCCCGACGTCGTGCTGATGGACCTGATCATGCCGAAATTCGACGGGATCGAAGCGACGCGGCGGATCATGCGATCCGAACGACCGTGCGCGATCCTGATCGTGACGAGCTGCATCGGCGCGAATGCATGGCGCGTGTTCGAGGCGATGGGCGCCGGCGCGCTCGACGCGGTCGATACGCCGCGGCTCGGCGACGGCGCGGCCGGCGACACGACCCGGCTCCTGCTCGCGAAGATCGACCAGATCGGCCGCCTGCTCGACGCGCCCGGCGGCACGCGCCTCGCCGGCACGGCCTCCCGCGCCGGCGGCGGCCCGCTGGTCGCGATCGGCGCGTCGGCCGGCGGCCCCGGCGCGCTCGCGTCGGTCCTCGGCGGCCTGCCGGCCGATTTCAGTGCACCGATCGTGATCGTCCAGCACGTCGACCGCGCGTTCGCCGAAGGCATGGCGCAATGGCTCGACGGCCAGACGCCGCTCGCGGTGCGCGTCGCGCGCGAAGGCGACCGCCCGCAGCCGGGCGTCGCGCTGCTCGCCGCGACCGACGACCACCTGCGCATCACGCGCGCCGGCACGCTCGAATACACGCGTGAGCCGGCCGCCACGCCGTATCGCCCGTCGGTCGACGTGTTCTTCAACAGCCTGACCGAGCACTGGCCCGGCCGCGTGATCGGCGTGCTGCTCACCGGAATGGGCCGCGACGGCGCGATCGGCCTGAAGGCGCTGCGGATGAAGGGCTACCATACGATCGCGCAGGACGAGGCGACGAGCGCCGTGTACGGCATGCCGAAGGCGGCCGCGACGCTCGGCGCGGCGCGCGCGATCCTGCCGCTCGGGCGCATCGCGGGCGAGCTGGCGGCGCTCGCGAGAATCTGAGCCCGACGATGAACACGCGCAACACCCATGCCTGCCCCTGCGACAACCGCAACAACCCGCATCGACCATGACCATTGACCTGACTCGCCCGCCGGGCGGCCCCTACACGCCGCCCGTCGACGTGCCGGCGATGGTGCTGCTGGTCGATGACCAGACGATCGTCGCGGAAGCCGTGCGGCGCGCGCTCGTCGACGAGGAAGGCATCGATTTTCACTACTGCCCGCGTTCGGACGACGCGATGGCCACCGCGATCGAGACGCGGCCGACCGTGATCCTGCAGGACCTCGTGATGCCCGGCACCGACGGGCTGAGCCTCGTGAAGGCGTACCGCGCGAATCCGGCGACGCGCGACGTGCCGATCATCGTGCTGTCGACGCAGGAAGAGCCCGTGATCAAGAGCGCCGCGTTCGCGGCCGGCGCGAACGACTACCTCGTGAAGCTGCCCGACCGCATCGAGCTCGTCGCGCGGGTGCGCTACCACTCCCGCTCGTACATGAACCTGCTGCAGCGCGACGAGGCCTATCGCGCGCTGCGGCAATCGCAGCAGCAGTTGCTCGAAGCCAATCTCGAGCTGCGGCGCCTCACGCACTCCGACGGCCTGACCGGGCTGTCGAACCGCCGCTATCTCGACGAATACCTCGCCGCCGAATGGCGGCGCGGCACACGCGAGCGCAGCGAGCTGTCGCTGCTGATGATCGACGTCGACAACTTCAAGCTGTACAACGACACGTACGGCCACGTGTCGGGCGACAGCGTGCTCAAGCAGATCGCGTCGACCATCGAGCGCTGTCTCGGCCAGTCGGGCGATCTCGCCGCGCGTTTCGGCGGCGAGGAATTCGCGGTCGTGATGCCGGCCACGTCGCCGGGCGCCGCACGGCTGCTCGGCGAGAAGATCCGCCTTGCGGTCGAGGCACTGCGGCTGCGGCACGCGCATTCGTCGACGGGCAACACCGTGACGATCAGCATCGGCGGCGCGAGCATCGTGCCGATGCCCGGCCTGCCGACAACCCTGCTGATCGAAGCGGCCGACCGTGCGCTCTATCGCGCGAAGCACGAAGGCAAGAACCGCGTCGAGATCGATGCGCCGCCGCCGACGCCGGTCCCCGGCGGGTTCGGCGGGCCGCGCGTCGACTGACCGCCGAACGCCGAACCCGCGCCGCGCTCACACGGCGCCGAGCCGGCGCGCGTAGTCGTTCGCGTCCAGCGGGCGGCTGAACAGATAGCCCTGCTGCATGTCGCAGCCGATCTGCTGCAGAAACCACGATTGCGCCTGCGTCTCGACGCCTTCGGCCGTGACCTTCATCCCGAGCGAATGCGCCATCGCGACCACGGCCTGCGTGATCGCCACCGAGTCGTGATGATCGGGCACGCCCGACACGAACGAGCGGTCGACCTTCAGGTTGTGCAGCGGAAAGCGCTTCAGGTACGCGAGCGATGAATAGCCGGTGCCGAAATCGTCGACCGAGATCTTCACGTTCATGTCCGTGAGCGCCTCGAGCATCGGCAGCACGGTGTCCGTGTCGTTCATCAGCAGTCCTTCGGTAATCTCGAGTTCGAGCGCGGACGGATCGAGCCGGGTCTGCGCGAGGCAGCGACCGACCGATTCGACGAGCCCTTCGTGGAATTGCCGTGGCGACAGGTTGACGGCCAGCATCAGGTCGGGCGCGATCGTGCGGCGCCATTCGGCCGCCTGCCGGCACGCGGTTTCGAGCACCCACTGGCCTATCGCGACGATCTGCCCCGTATCTTCCGCGACCGGAATGAACTCCGCCGGCGACATCGGCCCGAGCTCGGGGCTCGTCCAGCGCAAGAGCGCCTCGGCGCCGACCGTGCGGCCGCTGCGCGCGTCGACGACGGGCTGATACGCGAGCCGCAGCATGTCCGACGAAAGCGCGCGCCGCAGCGACTGCTCGATCGCGAAGCGGCGCTGCAGCCGCAGGTTGAGCTGCGCGGTGAAGAACGTGAAGTGGTTGCGGCCGCGCTGCTTCGCGTCGTACATCGCCGAATCGGCATTGCGCATCAGCGTGACGGCATCGTCGCCGTCGCGCGGCGCGACGCTGATCCCGATCGACACGCCGAGCCAGTATTCGTTGTTCGCGATTGCGAACGGCTTCGCGATCGCGTCGATCACCTCGCGCGCGAGCACCTCGAGCCGGTCGGGATCGTCGCAGTCGTCGACGAGGATCACGAACTCGTCGCCGCCGACCCGCGTCAGCGCGTACTGGCCGCCGCCGCACGCCGCGAGCCGCGTGGCAACGCTGCGCAGCAGCGCGTCGCCCGCGTCGTGGCCGGCCGTGTCGTTGACCTTCTTGAAACCGACGAGATCGATGAACAGGATCGCGACGCGCGCGGGCCCGCCCGTCGCATCTTGTCGGCCGAACAGCTCGCGCATGCGGTCGCCGAGCCAGCGGCGGTTGTAAAGGCCCGTCAGCGCATCGCGCGTCGCCAGGTAGCGCAGCTGTTGCTGCGCTTCGCGCACGGGGCCGATGTCGTTGAACGACACGAGCACCGAATCGGCCTGCTTCTCGCCCGGCTTCACGATCGGCACCGCGTTGCCGCGCACCCAGATGACGTCGCCGTCCGCAAGGCCGAAGCCGACCGTGTAGCCGAGCATCGGCGTGGCCGTCTCGAGCGCGCGCAGGCTCGGCCATTCGTCGGGTGGGATCGGCGTGCCGTCCTCGTGCAGCTTGCGCAGGATCACCGTCGACAGCCGGCGGCCGACGAGGTCGCCCTTCACGCGCATCATCCGGTTCGCACTCGGGTTGCTCGCGACCACGACGCCGTCGCGCGACACCACGAGTATCCCTTCGTTCAGGCTGTTGACCACGAGCCGGTGATGTTCCTCGCTGCGCGCGAGCTGTCGCGCGATCCGGTCCTGGTGCACCGCGAGGCCGACGCTGTTGCCGATATCGCGCAACAGTTCGGTTTCCTCGTCGCCCGGCCGGCGCGGCGTGCGGTAATAGACGGCGAACGCGCCGAGCACGACGCCCGCTTCATCGAGGAACGGCACCGACCAGCACGCGCGCAAGCCCAGCGGCAATGCGACGGCACGGTAATCGGCCCACAGGGGATCGGTTTCGATGTCTTCGACGACGACCATCCGGCGCAGGTACATCGCCGTGCCGCACGAGCCGGCCACGGGCCCGATCGACGCGCCTTCGATCGCCGCGCTGTACTGCACGGGCAGCGATGGCGCGGCACCGACGTGCACATGCACGCCGTCGGTATCGAGCAGCAGGATCGTGCACGACGCACCGTCGCCGAGCAACGCCTCGGCACGCCGGCAGACCTCGACGAGCAGTTCCGGCAGCGGTGTGTTGCGCGTGATCAGCCTCAGCACGCTTTGCTCTGACGCGAGTACTTCCGCCGCGAGCCCGAGACTGTAACGAGAACTTTGCGGTTCGGTATTCAAGATGAATCCTGCCGTCTGTCCGACCGGGTCTGATGCGCCCGATTCGTTTTCGATCCTTCGTGCCGTATGTCGCCCCGGGTTTACGCCGATGCCCGGTGCGCCCCGTATTGCGCGCGGTGCCAACGCGCGCCGAAATATATTTAACACCAATCCGTGACAAGCGGCGCATCCACGTACATCAGGGGTTACGCGCGGTCGGCACGGCGGTTGCAGCCGGCAGTCAGCTTGCCGAAAGACTTGCGCACGGCGCGACGGCCCGGGGCAAGGCCGCGCGTGGTGCGCGGCGAGCATGCAAACCGTTCGCCAGATTGTCGCGGCGCCCGGCTCCGTTCGCCTTCATGCCACCGCGCCGGGTTCCGTGCGCGTCACGGCCTTCAATGCATCGATCGCGGCCGTGACCGACACGCCCGCGGGCGCCGCATACAACGCGCCGACCGTTTCCGGCATCGTCGACAGCTTCAGCGGCAACCGGCCAACCCGCTCCCCCGAGCGCACGGCCAGCTCGAACGCGCGGGCCGACTGCACGAACAGGCAAGGCGACTGCTCGGCCACCACGCGGTTGGTCTGCCATGACACCGATTCCATCCGCACGGGTGGCGGCGGCAAGCCCGCATTCGCGAACTCGGCGTCCAGCGCCGTGCGCGCGGGCGACCCGAGCGGCGGCGCGATCCACGGGAACGCGGCCGCGTCGCGCCAGCCGATCCGCGCGCGCCTGAGCAGCGGATGGCGCGGCCCGCATACGACGATCATGTCGTCGCGGTACAGCGGCGCGACGTCGAGCCCCGCGCTCAGCGCCGACGCGTCGAGCCGGCACACGAGCAGGTCGAGCTCGTGGCGCTGTGCCTGCGCGAGCATCCGGTCGAGCGTGTCCTCGCGCACGTTGAGCTGCACCGGGCGGCCGGCTTCCTGCAGCCACGCCAGCGCGCCCGGAATCAGTTGCGGCGCCATGTTCGGCAGCAGGCCGATCGACACCGGGCGGCCGGTGCCGGTACGCAACGCATCGAACGCGGGCGCGACGCCGCGCATGTCGGTCAGCACGCGGCCGATGCATTCGAGCAGCGCATCGCCATAGACGGTCGGCGCGACGCGCCGCGACGTGCGTTCGAATAGCGGCAGGCCGAGCGCGTCCTCGAGCTCGCGCAGCCATTTCGACAACGCGGGCTGCGTGATCGACGCGGCCTCGGCCGTGCGCGCGAAGCTGCGCGTGCGCCCGAGCGAGTCGAGCGTTTCCATGTCGCGCACGCGCAGCCGGCGCAGCGCCTGCGCGATGCGCTGCTCGTGGGCCGGCGCGCCGGGCGGCGCGAGCGGTGCCGGCTGCGTGCGGCGGGCCGGGCCACGTGGGTCGTAGGTCACGGGCGCCTCCGTCATTCATATTCATCAGGTTATCGATCGACCTCGATCTTTCATCGATCGATACACGATCCTGCCGCATAGTCGTCCGCATGAAAACCCCCGGCACGAGCCGGCATGACCAGGAGACAGTCGACGTGAAAGACGATCAGGACACCCCCGCCGCCGAACCCACCCCGCGGCGCCAGTTCCTCAAGCTGGCCGGCGCGGCAGTCGCGGCGGCCGGCTTCGGCGCCGACGCGCTGGCCGCGAGCGCGCCGCCGGCCGCCCCCGCCGCCCCGGTCACCGCCGGCGCGGGCGTCGATCCCGCGCCCGCATTCCACGGCGCGACGACCGCGCCCGCCGCGCCGCCCGCCGGCTACAACATCCTGTTCATCCTGACCGACCAGGAGCGCCACTTCGACCGCTGGCCGTTCCCGGTGCCGGGCCGCGAAGCGCTGCGCCGCGACGGCATCACGTTCATGCACCACCAGATCGCCGCCTGCGTGTGCTCGCCGTCGCGCTCGACGGTCTACACCGGGCAGCATATCCAGCACACCGGCGTGCTCGACAACGCAGGCGTACCCTGGCAGAAGGACATGTCGCCGGACGTGCGCACCGTCGGCCACATGCTGCGCGACGCCGGCTACTACGCCGCGTATCTCGGCAAATGGCACCTGAGCGCGTCGATGCACGAAACCGCGAGCCCGTACACGGCCCCCGTGGCCGACTACAACCGCACGATCCGGTCGTACGGTTTCGACGACTATTTCGGCGTGGGCGACCTGATCGGGATGGTGCGCGGCGGCTACCAGTACGACGGGATCACGGCCGAGGCGGCGGTGAGCTGGATGCGCAACCACGCGCCGCGTCTCGCGAAGGAAGGCAAGCCGTGGTTCCTCGCGGTGAACCTGGTGAACCCGCACGATGCGATGTTCGTGAACACCGACACGAACGGCTCGACGGTGCAGGACGCGAACCACCCGATGCTCGGCAACGCGCCGCCGCCGAACGACGCGCTGTATCGCACGTCGTGGCACGACGTGCCGCTCGCGGCATCGCGGCGGCAGCCGTACGACGAGCCGGGACGGCCACCGGCGCACGGGATGTTCAACGCCGCGCATGCGAACCTCGTCGGGCGCTATCCGTTCACCGACGAACGCCTGCGCATCTATCAGGACAACTACTTCAACTGCGTGCGCGACTGCGACACGCACGTCGTGCGCCTGCTGCAGTCGCTGCAATCGCTCGGCCTCGACGAACGCACGATCGTCGTGATGACGGCCGACCACGGCGACCACATCGGCGCGCACCAGCTCGTCGGCAAGGGCGCGACCGCCTACCAGCCGCAGAACCACGTACCGCTCGTGATCCGCCATCCCGCGTATCCGGGCGGCATGCAGTGCGATGCGCTGACGTCGCACATCGACATCGCACCGACGCTGCTCGGGCTCACCGGTCTCGACGATGCGCGGCTCGCGTCGATTCGCGGCAGCGCGCTGAAGGGGCACGACCTCACGCGCTGGCTCGCGAAGCCGGCCGAGGCGAAGCTGCACGCGGCGCGCGATGCCACGCTGTTCAACTACGCGATGCTGCTCTACTACGACAGCGAATGGATGCTAAAGGAGCTGGGCACGATGCGCCAGAAAGGCGTGCCCGAAGACGAGCTGCTGCGCCGCGCGCTCGCGCAGCAGCCCGATTTCCGGTTGCGCGGCACGATCCGCAGCGTGTTCGACGGCCGCTACCGGTTCACGCGCTATTTCTCGCCGCTCGAATTCAACCGGCCGACGACGATGGAGGCCTTGTTCGCGCGCAACGACGTCGAGCTGTTCGACGTCGCGAGCGATCCGGGCGAGATGCGCAATCTCGCGATGGACCGGAAGCGACACGGCGATCTGCTGCTCGCGATGAACGGCCGCCTGAACGACCTGATCGCGAGCGAAGTCGGCGACGACAGTCCCGACGTCATGCCGATCCGCGACGGCAAGGTGCAGGTGCAGATCCGCAAGTGGCATTGAAGGCGGCCGGCCGTCTTCCGGAACCGGCAATCCTCGGACGATTCCGCATCCCGTGATCCCCTGCCGTGCGGTCGCGCCATGCGACCGTACGCGGGGCTTCCCTTTTCATCGTCGTCCGGGACAGGTAAGCATCGAGTAAGCATGACGCCCTACAGTGTGCTGATTCTCCAAGGCGGATCATCGCGGCGAGCGCGCGCTTCGCCCGGGTCCAGGCTACATGAAGGGAAACGGCATGCAGAACCGGCCAGCATTGAGCTATGTGTGTGCGAAACATCCCGACGGGTGCCGGTCGAACTGGCAACCGCCCGCGAGCTGGAAACGGCAGCTTGCGACGCCGTCGCGCGGTGTCGTCGCGATCGATCACTACATCGCGGATGCGTCGGAGCTGATCGATCTCGAGACGACCGAGCCGGTCTTCACGCTGCACTTGCGCGCGCCGACCGGGCTCGAAATGCGCACCGACGGCAACGGCTGGGCCGCGCACACGATGCGCACGCCGTTGACCTACGTACCGCCCGGCTTCGCGTGTTCCAGCCGGTGGTCGAACGACATCGAGTGGCTCGCCGTCCACTTCGACGTGGCCTGGCTGTCGCGCTCCGGCCTGCTGGCCAGCACACCGACCGTGCCGGCCGTGCCCCGCTTCGACGTGAGCGACGATCTGCTCGTGCAGATCATCCGGAGCATCCATGAAGATGCGGTCGCGGGGATGCCGTCGGGGCCGACCTACGTCGAAACCCTGGGCGCGGCCGCGCTCGGCCGCATGTCGTATCTCGAGTCGACGCGCAAGGCCCGCGAGTACACGCATGCACAGGGCATGCGACGAGCCGTCGAGTATATCCGCGACAATTTCCGCGATCCGCTGACGCTGGTGACGCTCGCCGAAGCGGTCGACTACCCCGGCGACCTGTATTCGTTCATCCGGAACTTCAAGAAAGCCAACGGGCTGACGCCACATCAGTACATCGTCGAAACCCGGCTGCAAGCCGCCCGCGATCTGATCGAACGCGGTCGATGCGATGTGACCGAGGCCGCGCTCGCGTGCGGCTTTTCGACCACCAGCCACTTCTCCGCAACGTTCCGCAAACGGTGGGGGTTCTCGCCGTCCGGGCTCAAGCCGCGTGCCGCGAACGTCACGCGAGCGGCAGTGACAGGATCCACAGGCCGCTGATCGTCAGCGCGATCGTCAGCACCAGCAACGGCAACTGGTTGAGCACCACGGTGCCGGCCAGCACGCGATGACGGACGGCGATCGTGTGCGTGACGACCACGCTCAGCACATGCCCGGCGAGAATCAGCAGGACCTGCGCATGCCAGATGTAGCCGACGTTGATCAGCAGCGCGGTGGGCGCGACCTGCGCCGGTTCGATCGACAGCAGGTTCCAGCCGATGCCGAGCGGATCGGACAGCAGTGAAACGATCTGCCGCCCCTGATCGATGAACAGCGTGAAGTAGTGGCACACGTTGTAGAACAGCGCGATCGGCAACAGCAACAGGCAGAACTGCCGCGCAAACGCGCCGCCATCCAGCCCCGAACGCGACCCCGCCGCGCCGAGTGTGCAGAAGCCCCGGAACAGTCCATGGTAGGCCAGCCCGACCGCGGCAAAGGTGGCCCACTGCCCGGCAAGCACGAGGTCTCCCGCTATCGCGTAGTCGTTTTTCAGCGCCGGAAACACCGCGACGATCAGCGGATAGATGCCGCGCCAGAAGAAGGTGTTCCACACGGCCGTATCGCGCAGGCCGTCGTAGGCCGTCGACGACAGCATGAACAACAGGAAGAGCACGATGCTGGTGTCGAACGGCGGCTCCGACGCCATCGCGGCGACCGGATTCCTCAGCCTGACGTCGATTTCTCGCGCCGCCCCGCGACGCCATTCGAATGGCGACAGTCGTGCGCACAATCCGCACAGGATGCCGAATGCATCGAGATGCCTGAGCCATATGTCGCGGCCGAAACAGAATGATCCGACCAGTGCGTAGATTGCGTAGCCGGCAAGAAACAGGCTGGCGTCTCGCGGCCTTGCCGCGCCGAACAGCTCCAGCGCGATCAAGGCGACATACGCGAACAGCGCGGGATACGATGCGAGGCCACGCGGATAGCGATACCGGCCCCTGTCGATTGCCGGGACGCAGCGCGCCGCGATCCACAACATCAATGCGAACGGATTCGTGAACGCATAGAGGTCGCCGAACACCGCACTGACATAGATCGACCCCAGGTAGAACCAGAGCCAGAATCCCGACATGCCGAGGTTGACGAACGGGTTCTGCGTGCCGAAGAGGCCCGATACGATCAGCAGGACGACGAAGCCCAGGCTGGCGGCCTGCCCCGCGGCGAGTACCACGTCCGGTATCCGCCATGCCCGCCGCCATCGGATCGCCGGCGCGCGCGTGCCCGGCACACGCGCGCCCGAGCCCGATGCGAACGCCAGGATCATGAAGGACACCACGAGCGTGCCGGTCGCCGCGTACGCATAGAGCCACAACGGCACCGGCAGGTAGTAGGGAATATTCCACGCATGTGCATCGGCACAGGTCGGCGCGCAGCCGACGAGCGCCGCAGCCCCTGCGACCCGCCGCGCGTTACGGCGCGGTACGTGGAGGCTGGCCAGGTGGGTCGCACCGGATTCGAAGTCGTCGTGCATGTCAGTAATCGGATGACGCAATCAGTCCCGTGACCTTCCAGCCGGCCCCGCTTCCCTGCTCCGATACCACGCCGATCGTGTCGTACGGCGCATCGAGCAGCTTGATCAACGCGACGGCGCGCTTGTTGCCGTCTGCCGAATCGGGCAGTGGAAACACCAGGAACGGCAGGATCGGCGATGGCTTGTCGCCCTCCACGATGAGCGGCAATACCGCATCGTTCAACGACTTGAAGACCGCGAACGACGCGCGATCGCGCAAGATCGCGCTCGCGCTTGCCGTCGGCTGCGACGGGGTTCCGATGGCGAGATAGGCACCGTGATCCCGCAAGCGCCAGCCGGTCAATTGCTCGACCAGCGCGCCGTCGGGCTTGCCGGCGCGGCCGGCAGCCAGAGCGGGCAGCCAGCGCCTGTCCACCGGCGACGTCGTGACCCAGTCGCTGAAGAAGCGCGCGTAGAAATCGGCGAGCCCCGTGTCGACGCCGGGTTGCGCGCGCGGCGAGGCCGGCTTCGGCACGTCGCGCCGGCCGTGCCAGCGGACCGCCTGCCATGCGGGCCCGTCAGGCAGGCTCGTGCCGTCGAGAAACGACGTGTCCTTCACGCCATTCGCGACGAACCAGCCTGCTTTCGCATGCTTGGTTCGCGCGTCGATGAAACCGGCGAGCCTCGGCCGGATGTGCTCCCACGGCAGCACATTTCTCGACGCGCCGTCGATCTTCGGATAACGAATCATCTGGAGATACGTCGACTTCGCCATCGCCTCCGTATCGACGGGCCAACGCCAGGTCATCTCGGCGGCGTGGCCGGCCGGACCACCGCGCTCGACCGGCGCGGCCATCGCCAGACCGGTGTCGCATTCGATCCCGTAGCGACGCCAGTCGGGTACGGACGGCGTGCCTTGATGCGCCCACGCATCCTGCAGCGCATGCAGCGCCCGGCCGAACTCGCCCAGCATGAAGCCCGCGTTGTGCCCTTCCGCACGCCGCAGCGCGGCATCGACCCATGCGCGTGAGGCCGGGCCATCCGGCACCACGGCCCGGGCTGCCGCGGCGGCCGGCACCCGCGTCTCGCCCGGATAGTGCGCCGCCTGGGTATCCCGCGCATCGGGCGCGAAGCGCGACAGGCAAGCGAACTGCAGCGGCGACGTCATGTATTCGATCGAGCCGGCATCCAGCCGCTGGTCGGCGAGCGCAATCGCGTCGGCTTCGCCGGGCGCGAACCCCGCCTGCCGCGCGAGCCAGAACGTGAGGCCGAAGTGCACATCCGCTTCGAACCCCGAGCACGTCAGCGGCATCGCGAGCGCCGCCAGCAAGGCCAGCACGGCCACGCCCGGACGGCGCCGGGCGCGACCTCGCGCGCCGGCCCCGCCGGTGGCGGCCCTCTCACACGACGCCCCGCGATCGACCTGTCTGCTGCGCATCAATTGCCGATCTCCGTCGCTTTCGTGCTTTCAGGAAACGGCCACGCACCGTTCTCGAACGACAGCACGAGCAGGCCGTTGTCCTGGCAGGCGGTGGTCAGCAGATGGCGGTCGAAGTCGAAATCGAGACGCGACGCACACCAGTCCGGGCCGCCCGGGCGGTACTGGCCGAACATCAGATGGCCGGAACCGGCGCCGGGCGACTTCGCAGAAGGCGGGTTGTAGTACGCAATTTCCTTGGGCTTCGCCGGATCGCGAATGTCGAACACGCGCACACCGGAGTTGAAGTAGCTGCACGCGAGCGCCGTGGCGTTCTCCCGGTTGTCGACGCTGCAGTAATGCGACCCGTACGTGAAGGTGGAAAGGCCGAGAATGTCGGGCATCACCTTGCTGCAGTTCTGCACTGCGTGGGTTTCGAGCCGCAGCTCGGACACGAGCTTGGGCGCCGCTTCGTTCGACATGTCGTAGATATGGCCCAGCGGGAACGGCGTCATCCCGGCATTGCACGCGGCCTTCACGCCCGCCGCGCCCGGGTCCTGGAGGCCGCCGGACCCGCCTTCATCCACTTCGACCAGATAAGGCTTGCCGCCCACGATGAACGGAATCGTGTGCTGCCCCGCACTGCCGTCGCGCACCGGCACCGTCGCGATCCGGTGCATCTGCGCATTGGGACGACGGCTCTGCACTTCGCTGGTGTCGATGACGAAGAACCCGTTGTCGCCGTTCGAGTTCGCGTTGTCCAGCGGCGGTGCGCCCGCGCCGGCCGCCGCGCCCGTGTTGCCGAGGCCGATGAAGTATGCGCGGTTGCCGTCCCGGCTCACCGACAGCCCGTGCGGAACCGCCCCGAAGCCCAGGTCGGCCATCGTGATCGCCGAGATCAGCTTCGGCCGCATCGGGATCGTCACGTCGACCGCGTAGTACGACTTCGAATAGGCACCGCCGATGTAATACGTGAAGCCGTCCGGCGAAAAACCGCCTTCATGGCCCATCGGCTTGACACTCGGGAGAATGCCGCCGTCGGCGCCCGTGCCAATGGGTACGCTCGCGAGCAGTTGCGGGCGCGTGCAGTCGGTCGCCACGTCGTACAGGTCGACTTCGGGGCCGGCGCCGCCGCCGAGCCCGTTATCGGCGGCGAGAATCCCGCGCGCGACGTTCACGCGCAGCGATTCCCACGGGTCGATCATCGCCGTAGACGTCAGCGAACTCACCCGCACCGGCTTGGCCGGGTCGGTGATGTCGATCACCGGCACGCCCGGGTTCACGCGCGGCGGTGCATCGGGGTAGTTGAAGGCCGGTGTGGCGCCCATCGTCGCATGGTAGAAGCAGGTCTTGCCCTGCCGGTCGGTGTATGTCGCCGCCGACCACGACGCGCCCTCGCCCTGCACCTGGCTGACGCGCTTCAGGTTGCAGTTGAAGCCGCCGAACCCGGACTGGCGCAGCGCGGCGGGCACCTGCCCTTGCAGCGCCGTCTCGGGCGTATCGCCGGGGCTGCAGCCGGGCACGCGCGGCACGACGTAGTCGGCCACCGATACGGCGGGCGTCGCGCTCGTCGTGACGTTGTCGTCTCCGCCGCAGCCGGCGAGCATGAGTGTGCCGAGCGATAGCGTGATCGCCAGGCGATTCAGTGCGTGCATCTTTGTCTCCTCCTGTTTCGAACTTCGTTTCGAATTTCGTTGCGTTCCGTCTTTATCGTTAGTTATCCGGATATATCTCGATGACAGCCACTTCGATCTGCTCGCCGGTCCGACTGTGAAAGTGCAGCGAAAAGCGCCCGGTGATCCCGACGGGGAGAATGTCCATCGACTGATCGGTTCCGGACGTGCATGCCGCAAGCGCACCCGGGATTTCATGCGCCATCAGCACACCCGCCGCTCGCGCATGCACGCGGATATGCGCCGGCGTGCCTTCGCGAATCGCGATCACGGATCGCTCCCAGGGTGCCTTGTCCCGATCGACGTCGACGGAAAAAACCTGTTGATCCGATGGTCTAGTCGACGCGTGCGACAGATGTCGTGCCACACCGTAGGCGAACACCAGCGCCGACACGGTCGCGATCAACGCGACGAGTCGACGCCGCGGTCGCAGATTCCTCTCCTCCATGTCGGCGCTCCGTTTCATCGGCTCTCACGCCGCGCCGACGCTTCGTGCCCGCAGGCCGGCCATCCGCGCGGCGCTCAGCCGTTCGACGAATGGTAGAGAGCGGTCCGATGCGGCGATATCTGCTTATTGCGGGTTGTCGGAAAATTGCGTCCGGAGTAACCCGAGCCGGGGCAGCGAGACGGGGGGTGCGCGAAGGATTCCGGATGCGTCACCCGCGAATCTCGCGGGGCGCCGATGTCCAAGGGACAGTTCACGCGCCACGCGGCCGGGCCGTTCGACATGGCGACCGTCCCAACCGCCTTTGCATATCCGTGATTCAATGTCGAACGAACCGGCGTCGCGCAGTCGGGCGGCACGGCGATTCGCCACCTCATCGATCGACTCTCACGGGATCACCATGACGAACCCTGCCGAAATCAAGGCGCTCGTTTTCGATGTCTTCGGAACGATCGTCGACTGGAGAAGCGGCGTTGCACGCGGCGCCGCCGCGTTCCTCGACCGCTACGCCCCCGCGCTCGACCCGCTCGAATTCGCCGATGCATGGCGGGCCGAATATTCGCCGTCGATGGAAGAAATCCGCAGCGGACGCCGCCGCTACGTGCGCCTCGACGTCCTGCACCGCGAGAACCTGGTGCGCACGCTCGACCGCTACGGGATCGACGACGTGCCCGACGCCGACATCGACGCGCTCAACCTCGCGTGGCACAGCCTCGACCCGTGGCCCGACGCCGTCGCGGCGCTGCAACGGCTGAAGCGACGCTTCATCATCGCGCCGCTGTCGAACGGCAACATCCGGCTGATGGTCGACGTCGCGAAACGCGCTGGGCTGCCGTGGGATGCGATTCTCGGTGCGGAGGTGGTCCGCGCGTACAAGCCGTCGCCGCAGGTCTATAGCGATACGGTCGAGATTCTCGGCGTCGAGCCGGCCGAGCTGTGCCTGGTCGCCGCGCACAACGGCGATCTTGCGGCCGCACGCCGGCAGGGGCTGTCGACCGCGTTCGTGCTGCGGCCGACCGAACACGGGCCCGGCCAGACGACCGATCTGAAAGCCGACGATGCATGGGACTTCGACGTCAGGGATCTGAACGAACTCGCGGACCGGCTCGAGTGCCCGGGTTGAAAACCGGGTTCCGGTGCGCGATCGCGGAGTGGCCGGCGGCTCGTCGAGCGCCCGCGCCCAAGGCCTAGCGCGCCGGCGCCATCTCGGCCGCCTGCCCCTGCGCCGCCATCGCGAGGCGCCGCCAGTTGCGGGCCGCATATCGGTGCGCCTGCTGCAACGCGAGCCACAACCCGATCTGCCGAACCGGCTTGAAGAAGCCGCGCGCCTGGAACACGGTACGCCGTTCAACGCGCGTCCTGCCGCCCTCGATCGGCGTCAGCGTGAATTCGTCCTCGAGCAGCCCGACCCAGTCGCGGCACCACACCGTCGACGCCACCATCCGGTAACGCAGCCGGCGAGGCTCGTCGAGCACGAGAATCCGCTGGTCGATCGTGCCGCGATCGGTCGTGCACTGCCGCGTGTTGCCGACGGCCGGCACGCCTTCCAGCACGCGGCAACTGACCGGCTTCGGCACGCCGAGGCGGAACAGCAACGGCCGCGTGTCGTCCATCCGGGCATGGAGGAAATGCGGCCAGACATGCTCGGGCCGGCAATCGAACGTCCACTGCGAGTGAATTTCCACGACCGTCTCCTGGCGGCTGTCGGTGCGGCCATGATGGCACAACGGCTCCGCCGCCCCTGCAACCGCCACGCTCGCGCCGCTATTCCGGCTCGCCGACGAACCTCAGCCTCCCCGACTCCCCCGACAGCAGCGCGCGATTCGCGTCCGCTGCCGCGCGCAGGTAATCCCACAGCGCGGTCACGCGCCGCAGCTTGCGCAGATCCTCGCGGCACGTCAGCCAGAAGCATCGCGTAACGACCACGTCGTCCTGCAACACCGGCACCAGCGCCGGCTGCGTGGCCGCCATGAAACACGGCAGGATCGCCAGCCCGCCGCCCTGCAGCGCCGCGAAATACTGCGCGATCACGCTCGTCGTGCGCAGCCCGGCCGTCGCGCCCGGCACCGCGCGGTCCAGGTACAGCAGCTCGTTGCTGAACGCGAGATCGTCGACATAGCTGATGAACGCGTGCTGCGCGAGATCGTCCGTGCAGGTGATCGGATCATGGTTCGCGAGATAGTCGCGCGTCGCATAGAGCCGCAGCTGGTAGTCGCACAGCTTGGTGACCACGTAAGGCCCGCGCTCGGGCCGCTCGAGCGTGATCGCCAGGTCCGCCTCGCGCTTGGGCAGGTTGACGAAATGCGGCACCGGCAGCAGGTCGACCGTCACGTGCGGATGCTCGGCGCGAAACTGCGCGAGCTGCGGCGCGAGAAAAAAGCAGCCGAACCCTTCCGTCGACCCGATCCGCACATGGCCCGACAGCGCCTCGCCCGTATTCGCGACCTGGTCGCACGCGGACTGCACGGTCGTCTCCATCGCGTCCGCATACGCGACGAGCCGCTGCCCTTCGGCCGTCAGCGTAAAGCCGCCGGAACGCGACTTGTCGAACAGCAGCGTGCCCATCGCGGCCTCGAGCGCGCGAATGCGCCGCGCGACGGTCGTGTAGTCGACGCCCAGCCGCTTCGCGGCGCCGCTCGCGCGCTGCGTGCGCGCGACTTCGAGGAAAAAGCGCAGGTCGTCCCAGTTCAGGTTGCCGGAAACCGGCTCGGTGGCAGTTCGCATCGACGGGGAAAAAGGGGGCTGGAGTCTCCGGGCCGGCCGTCGATATGCATAAATGCACATCCAACCGGTTTCTTTATCGGTACAT
Organism: Burkholderia sp. AU33423; assembly: GCF_002223135.1. Lineage (NCBI taxonomy): Bacteria > Pseudomonadati > Pseudomonadota > Betaproteobacteria > Burkholderiales > Burkholderiaceae > Burkholderia > Burkholderia sp. AU33423. The sequence goes on along the minus strand of NZ_NKFH01000007.1, from coordinate 1,133,619 downwards.
CATGAATCTGCGCATAACTATACTCGACCGTGACCTGCGGACCATGAGCCGCGGGCAATAAAACCGGAGACACCATGCAGACCCGATCCACCCTCGATGAGCATGCGACCATCGCGGCGCCGGCGCCCGAGCGCACCGCGAAGCACTACCTGCTGGCCGGCTGGGCCAGCATGGCCGGCACCACGATCGAGTGGTACGACTTCTTCCTCTACGGCACGGCCGCCGCCCTTGTCTTCAACCGCATCTTCTTCCCGTCGCTGGACCCGGTCGTCGGCACGCTCGCCGCGTTCGGCACGTTCGCGGTCGGCTTCATCGGCCGGCCGATGGGCGGCATCGTGTTCGGCCACTTCGGCGACCGCATCGGCCGCAAGTCGATGCTGATGATCACGCTGCTGCTGATGGGCGTGCCGAGCATGATCATCGGGCTGATCCCGTCGTACGACAGCATCGGCTACTGGGCCGCCGCGCTGCTGATCGCGATGCGCTTCCTGCAGGGGATGGCCGTCGGCGGCGAATGGGGCGGCGCGGTGCTGATGGCCGTCGAGCACGCGCCGAAGGGCCGCAAGGGGCTGTTCGGCAGCCTGCCGCAGACGGGCGTCGGGCTCGGCCTGATCCTGTCGTCGGTCGCGATGGCCGCGGTGGCCGCGCTGCCGGAAGCCGACATGCTGTCGTGGGGCTGGCGCGTGCCGTTCCTCGCGAGCATCGCGCTCGTCGGCCTCGGCTGGTTCATCCGCGCGAAGGTGCCCGAGTCGCCCGACTTCGAGAAGATGCAGCGCCAGGGCAAGGCCGAGAAATCGCCGGTGACGGCCGCGCTGCGCCGCCATCCGCGCGAGGTGCTGACGATCGTCGGCGCGCGTGCCGCCGAGAACACCTGGTTCTACATGGTCGTCACGTTCGCGCTCGCCTACGCGACGCAGCAGCTGCATCTGCCGAAGGCCGAGATGCTGCACGCGATCACGGCCGGCGCGGCGCTGTCGCTCGTCACGATGCCGCTGTGCGGCCACCTGAGCGACCGCATCGGCCAGCGCCGGATGTTCGCGATCGGCCTCGTGCTGATGTGCGCGTTCGCCGCGCCGTTCTTCATGATGCTCGGCACGCAGCAGACGTCGTACGCGTGGTGGGCGATCGTGCTCGGCCTCGGCGTCGTGTTCCCGATCCTCTATGCGCCGGAATCGCTGCTGTTCGCGCAGCAGTTCCCCGCGGAAATCCGCTACAGCGGCATCTCGCTGTCGGTGCAGCTCGCCGGCGTGATCGGCGGCGGCTTCGCGCCGATGATCGCGACGTCGCTGCTCAAGGCCGGCGGCGGCCAGCCGCATTACGTGATCGCGTACCTCGTCGGCTTCGGCGTGTTCGCGCTCATGTGTACCGCGTTGATGCGACCGGCACGCGCGTGAGCACGCCGGCCGGCATTCGATCGATTTCAGTTCAGCCTGCTGCCCGCCGCGCATGCACGCGCGGCGGAAGCAGACACCCTTTTCATCGTCACACCGCTTTACGGAGACATCCATGAACGCCGCAGTTCCCCAGACCACCCTCGCCCTGCCCACCGCCAAGCTGCTGATCGACGGCGCGTTCGTCGAATCGCAAAGCGCCGAATGGGGCGACATCGTCAACCCGGCGACGCAGGAAGTGATCGGCCGCGTGCCGTTTGCGACGCTCGACGAGGTCGACGCCGCGATCGCGTCCGCGCAGCGCGCGTTCCAGACCTGGAAGACGACGCCGATCGGCGCGCGGCTGCGCATCATGCTGAAATTCCAGGATCTCGTGCGCCGCAATCTCGAACGGATCGCGCACACGCTGACGGCCGAGCAAGGCAAGACGCTGCCCGACGCACAGGGCGACATCTTCCGCGGCCTCGAAGTGGTCGAGCACGCGTGCTCGATCGGCACGCTGCAGCAAGGCGAATTCGCGGAGAACGTCGCGGGCGGCGTCGATACCTACACGCTGCGCCAGCCGATCGGCGTGTGCGCAGGCATCACGCCGTTCAACTTCCCCGGCATGATCCCGCTGTGGATGTTCCCGATGGCGATCGTGTGCGGCAACACGTTCGTGCTGAAGCCGTCGGAGCAGGACCCGCTGTCGACGATGCAGCTCGTCGAACTCGCGATCGAGGCCGGCGTGCCGCAGGGCGTGCTGAACGTCGTGCACGGCGGCAAGACGGTGGTCGACCGTCTCTGCACGCACCCGGACATCAAGGCGATCTCGTTCGTCGGCTCGACGCGCGTCGGCACGCACGTGTACAACCTCGGCAGCCAGCACGGCAAGCGCGTGCAGTCGATGATGGGCGCGAAGAACCACGCGGTCGTGCTGCCCGACGCACATCGCGAACAGTCGATCAACGCGCTCGTCGGCGCGGGCTTCGGCGCGGCCGGCCAGCGCTGCATGGCGACGTCGGTCGTCGTGCTGGTCGGCAAGGCGCGCGACTGGCTGCCCGAACTCGTCGAGAAGGCGAAGGCGCTGAAGATCAACGCGGGCCACGAGCCGGGTACCGATGTCGGCCCGGTCGTGTCGAAGGCCGCGCATGCGCGCATCACCGCGCTGATCGACGAAGGCGTGAAGGCCGGCGCGAAGCTCGAACTCGACGGCCGCAACGTGAAGGTGCCCGGCTACGAGCAGGGCAACTTCGTCGGCCCGACGATCTTCTCGGGCGTGACGACCGACATGTCGATCTACACGGAAGAAATCTTCGGGCCGGTGGTGGTCGTGCTCGAAGCCGACACGCTCGATGAAGCGATCGCGCTCGTCAACCGCAACCCGATGGGCAACGGCGTGGGCCTGTTCACGCAGAGCGGCGCGGCCGCACGCAAGTTCCAGAGCGAGATCGACATCGGCCAGGTCGGCATCAACATCCCGATCCCGGTGCCGGTGCCCTACTTCAGCTTCACCGGCTCGCGCGGCTCGAAGCTCGGCGATCTCGGCCCGTACGGCAAGCAGGTCGTGCAGTTCTACACGCAGACGAAGACGGTCACCGCGCGCTGGTTCGACGACGACGCGACGGCCGGCGGCGTGAACACGACGATCGCACTGCGCTGACCCCGGGAGCCCGCACATGGAAATCGCATTCATCGGACTCGGCAACATGGGCGGCCCGATGGCCGCCAACCTGCTGAAAGCCGGCCACGCGCTGACGGTGTTCGACCTCGACGCGCACGCGGTCGACGTCGCGGTGCGCGCCGGCGCGACGGCCGCCGGCTCGCCGCGCGAGGCGGCCGCGCGCGGCGCCATCGTGATCACGATGCTGCCGGCCGCGCAGCACGTGCGCGCGGTGTATCTCGGCGATGACGGCGTGCTGGCCGGCGCGCGCGCCGGCGCTGCGCTGATCGACTGCAGTACGATCGATCCGGGCACCGTTCGCGCGGTGGCCGACGCCGCCGCGCAGCGCGACTTCCCGCTCGCCGACGCGCCCGTGTCGGGTGGCACGGGCGGGGCGCAGGCCGGCACGCTGACCTTCATGGTCGGCGCGGACGCCGCGCTGTTCGAGCGCATCCGCCCCGTGCTGCTCGACATGGGGAAAAACGTCGTGCAGTGCGGCGGCACGGGCACCGGGCAGATCGCGAAGATCTGCAACAACCTGCTGCTCGGGATCTCGATGATGGGCGTATCGGAAGCGATGGCGCTCGGCGCGGCGCTCGGGATCGATCCGGCCGTGCTGGCCGGCATCATCAATACGTCGACCGGCCGCTGCTGGAGCTCGGACGCGTACAACCCGTATCCGGGCGTGAGCGACACCGCGCCGGCCGCACGCGGCTACGCGGGCGGGTTCGCGGCGAACCTGATGCTGAAGGATCTCGGGCTCGCGACCGAAGCGGCACGCAGCGCCCACCAGCCGGTGTGGATGGGCGCGCTCGCGCAGCAGCTCTATCAGTCGATGAGCCAGCAGGGGCTCGGCACGCTCGACTTCTCCGCGTGCGTGAAGTTGTACGAGGCGCAGCCGGCGTAACCGCCGCAGCCCGCACCGGACGTGCGCCGACCCGCGATGTGCCTGGACGGCATCGCGGGTCGTTTTGCATGCGGGGGAAGGAAAACGTGCGGCAGAGACGGCGCGTCAGCGCCGCCGGCCGCTCAACCGCGCGGGTTCGACGCCGTCTCGAAGGTCGGATGGCACTCGAACGCGAGTTCGGAGCGCGCGCCGACACGGCTGCCGCCGGTCAGCGATTCCTGCTTCATGCTCGCGCGCATGCCGCGCTGCGTGCAGTAGTTGGTGGCTTCGTCGACGGCCTTCGTATGGGCATCGGCCCACGTCGTCGACACACCGACCGTGCGCGTCGTCACCGTATAGACGTTCGGGTTCGACGTCGCGGTCACGTCGGAAGCGGTCGAACACGCGGCGAGCAAGCATGCAGCAGCCGCGACGGTCAACCATCGCAAGGTTCGAAAGGAAACTGGAGTAGGCATGGGGGGCAAGCGCGCGCCGTTCGACGCGCATTGAGCAACATAGGCGACAGTATGCCTGCTCGATCGCCGGAGATCATGCCCCTTTCAGTGAACACATTGTTTCGAATGGTTAAACGATGATGAAAATGGGGCAATATTTCCGCCCCGTTTCCGGGCCAGATCACGCCAGCGGGTAGTTTTGCCCGATCGCCGGTTGCCCGTCGCCCGTCGCCCGCCTCCCGCAGCCCGCAGCCCGTTGCCTCGCGGCCGATCAGTGCGCGGCTGCCTGCCGGATCCTTGCCGACGCTTCCTCGAGGTTCCGCCACGCCGGCTGCCCCGGCGCGTAGCGCGCGCGGATATATGCGGCGAGTTCGGCCATCTGCCGGTCGTCGAATGCGTCGCCGAAGCCCGGCATGTAGCCGAGTTCGCCGGTGGCCGGCTGGTCGATCCCGTGATGCAGCACGCGCAGCAGGTTGTCCGGCGCGGCCTGGCTGACGCTCGTGTTGAGCCCCATCAGCGGGCGTACGCCGAAATGCCCGACGCCGCCCGATTCCGCATGACAGACCGCACACGCGGCGTCGAACGCACGGCGACCGTTCTCGAGGCCGAGCGTCGCGACGGTTTCCGCGCCGCGCGCCTGCCGGGCGGCCGCGTCGGCGGCGGCCGCTGCGTCGACGGGCGGCGACAGCGACGCGAGATAGTGCGCGATCGCCTGGACATCGGCCTCCGGCAGCGACGCGAGCCCCGCGACGACGGGCGCCATCGGCCCGGCCGCGACGCCATGCTGCGCGGAGAAGCCCGTACGCAGGTAATCGAACAGCGCGCCTTCGGTCCACGGCACCGGCGAAGCCGGCGACGCGACGAGCGGCGGCGCGACCCAACCCTCCGCTTCGCCGCCCGACAGGTACGCAACACCGCCCTTCTCCGCACCCAGCGCATTGCGCGGCGTATGGCACGCGCCGCAGTGCCCGGCGCCGTCGACCAGATACTTGCCGCGATTCCACGTCGCGGAGCGTGCCGGGTCCGGCGCGAACGGCCGCGCATCGTGAAACAGCCAGTTCCAGCCGGCGACGAGGCGCCGCTGGTTGAGCGGAAACGGCAGCTTCGTCTTCGGCGGCACGTGCTTCACCGGCGGCTGCGACATCAGGTATGCATAGAGCGCGAGCAGATCAGGCTCGCTCAGCTTCGCGAACGCCGTGTACGGGAATGCCGGGTACAGGTGCGTGCCGTCGCGCGAGATGCCTTCGCGCATCGCGCGCGCGAACGCCGGATACGACCACGTGCCGATGCCGGTTTCCGGATCGGGCGTGAGGTTCGTCGTGTAGATCGTGCCGAACGGCGTATCGAGTGCGAGGCCACCCGCGTTGGTCGCGCCGCCGGGCGCCGTGTGGCACACCGCGCAATCGCCGGCGAGGGCAACCAGGCGGCCGCGCGCGAGCGTCGCCGCGCTCCACATCGCGCCGTCCGCGCCGCCGGGCGCAACGGGTGCGATCGACGCGGGGCCCGGCAGGATCGCGCAGGCCAGGCCGATCAGCCCGCCGACCACCCCGCCCACGCCGCCGCCTGCCAGCCAGCGGCGCCAGCGCGATGCGCGACGCGGGTCGCTGCGCCCCGCTTCCACGGAATCGGTCGGCACCGGTCGCGCGAGCGCCGCGCGAATGCGCTCGGCGTCGAACGGCGGTGCGCGAAACCGCACGCCCGTCGCGTCGTACAGTGCGTTCGCGATCGCCGCCGCCGCGGGCGCCGCCGCCTGCTCGATCCGGCGCGCGTCGTGCCGAGAAAGCTCGCCGTGCGCGCGATGAGCGGTGTCGTCGAACGCAATCAGTTCATGCGCGATCGCATCCGGCTGCGCGCCCATGCCGGTTTCGTCGTGCGCGGGCCGCGCGGACAGGCGCGCGCCCATCACGCGCGAAATCGCCGCCTCGATCTGCCATGCGGGCAAGCCGGCCATCGACGCGTCGCCCGGTTCGCCGGCACCCTGCCCGGCCACGACGCGCCGCACCGCGACGTCGCCCGTCGCGCGGTCGACGTCGAGATCGACGACCCATGCGGACCAGCGCGCATCGCCGTCGCCTGTCGCGTCGGCGTCCGGCGGTGTGTTGCCGGACGGTGCCACGGCGCCATCGAAAGCGAAGCCACGCCCGCTCAGGCGCGCATGGGCACCCGGGTCGACCGCGGCCGGTGCGCCCCATGCCGCACGCTCGCTGACCATCCGGATGATCTCGCGTGGCCCGGCGTCCCGCGCCGCATCGAGATGCTGCAGGCGCAACGCAACCGGATCGCGCCGCAACGCGCTCGCGAGTTCGTCGACGAACGATTCGCGCGCGAACACGTGCGCGTGTCCGGGAATCGTGTGACCGGCATCGGCGAGTTCGATCGACGTCTGCGCGTGCCGGTAGACGAACGGTTCGGTCGGGCCGGTATCCGCGCGTTCGGTCTTCGCATCGTGCGGCGCGTGACGATCGTCCGGGGCCGCCTGCGCGCGATAGCGCCAGGTCGTCATCCGCCCGTCGGCCGCAGTCCGCGTTTCGACGTCGAACGATACCTGCGCGTCTGCATGCGCGTCGCCGATTGGCCAGGTATAGCGCGCGCGGTGTGCGCGCAATGCATCGGCGCCGGCTTCATCGCGCGGCTCGGGGCCCGTCACGCGCTCCGGTGCAACGGGCAAGCCCGTGTCAGGCTTCATCGCCGCCTCGCACGTAGCGGGCCGCGCGATGCACGGCCCGGATGATCTCCAGGTGCGTGCCGCAGCGGCAAAGATTGAAGCGCAACGCATCGCGGATCGCCGCGTCGTCCGGCGACGGATTGCGGTCGAGCAGCGCCTTCGTGCTCATGATCATCCCGTTCAGGCAATAGCCGCACTGCGCGGCCTGCTCGTCGATGAACGCGCGCTGGATCGGATGCGGCGCGTCGTGCGACCCGAGCCCTTCCAGCGTCGTGACGTCGCGCCCGCTCGCGGCGGCAGCCGGCACGACGCACGAACGCGTGGCCTGCCCGTCGACCAGCACCGTGCATGCGCCGCACTGCCCGAGCCCGCAGCCGTACTTCGGGCCGTTGAGCGCGCAGTCGTTGCGCAGGACCAGCAGCAGCGGCGCGTCGGGCGCGGCCTCGACGAAGGTATGCGGCGTGCCGTTCACGCGAAACGCCAGCGGCCGCGACGGAGAAGCGGGATGGGACATGAATGGATCCGGAATGCGGCGCGCGGGCCGGGGGCGACCGGCTGCAGGCACTGCCGCCGGTGTGCGCCCGCCGGCGCGCGCCTGACATATAACACGCCGAAAAACACGCGTACCGGCGCAGCGGCGCTCGCGACGGCGAAGCGCCGGCCGGCGCGGGCACCGCGTACGCGTCAGGCCACGGCCGCGACGCTGTTGCGCGACGGCGAGACGAGCGGCACGTCGAACACGTCGTAGCCGAACACCCACGACGGATCCTCGTTCGTGCGCAGCCATGTGTTGTTGTGCGACACGAGCTGCACCTTCGACGCACGCGCCGCGCGATTCGCCTCGTACAGCGCGAATGCGCCCGCGTAGTCGCCGACGCCGACTTCATCGAGGCAGCGCGCGAGCATCGCGGCATCCTCGATCGCCATCGCCGCGCCCTGCGCCATGTGCGGCTTCATCGGATGGCATGCGTCGCCGAGCAGCACGAGGCGGCCACGGCTCCACAACGGCAGCGGATCGCGCTCGAGCAACGGCCACTTGGTGATCGACGGCGACACGTCGATCAGGTGCTGGATGTCGGCATGGAAACCCGCGAACGCCTCGCGCATTTCGTCGCGGCTGCTATCGACCATCGACACGCCTTCGGGCCATTCGGCCTGCGGCACGCCGGTCACGTAGTAATACTCGTCACGCTTCTCGGTCACGTAGTAGACCATCATGTGGCGATCCTCCGACCACCACTTCACGCACATGTCGTACGGCTTGTTGCCGAGCAGCGACGCCGGGAACACCGCGCGGTGCGCGACGTAGCCCGTGTAGCGCGGCGGTTCCGCACCGAGCAGGTGCTCGCGGATCCGCGAATTCACGCCGTCCGCGCCGATCACGATGTCGGCGGTCTCGACGCTGCCGTCGGTGAACGTCAGGCGTACCGCGTCGCCGGTGTCCTCCACCGCCGTGAGCCGCTTGCCGAAGCGGATCGTGCCGGACGTCACCGCCTGCGTCATCAATGCATGGAAATCGCCGCGATGCACGGTCAGGTAGCTCGCGCCGTAGGCCTTGCGCGCGTAGTCGCCGAGCGGGATCTGCGCAAGCACGTCGGCCGTCTGCCAGTCGCGGCTGTACCAGCAATCCGGATGCGAACCCATCGTCTCCAGTGCGTCCTCGCAGCCGATGCGCCGCATGATCTTCATCACGTTCGGGCCGAGGTGGATACCCGCGCCGAGGCGCGAGAACGCCGGCGCCTGCTCGTACAGCGCGACGTCGTAGCCGCCGCGCTGGAGCAGCGCCGCGGCGGCCGTGCCGCCGAGACCGGCGCCGATGATTGAGATACGGGGTGTGCTCATGCGGATCTCCTGATCGTGGGCCCGTCGCCGAACGCGGCGCGAGAACGGGCGGATTGAATGGCGTTTATGTAGCGTACACACTCAATTTATTCAGGACAAGCGGATTGTCGTCGGCAGCAGCGACATTCGGGAAAACACCAATAAAACCCCAAATATCCGCGCCATCGCGCGATGGTCGCCCGATAGACGCCATTTTTATTCATTGTCATTTTCAAATGTACACACTAGACTTTGCTCGACATCCGGCGATCCCGCACCCGCGTGCCGCCCTCCCCTTACCGACACGGAGCCTCCCGTCATGAGCAAGACCTACCGCATCGGCCAGATCGTGCCGAGTTCCAACACGACGATGGAAACCGAGATTCCCGCGATGCTGCGGCTGCGTGAAGCGATCCGCCCCGAGCGCTTCACGTATCACTCGAGCCGGATGCGGATGAAGAAGGTCGTCAAGGAAGAACTCGCGGCGATGGACGCCGAATCCGACCGCTGCGCGGTGGAACTGAGCGATGCGCGCGTCGACGTGCTCGGCTACGCGTGCCTGGTCGCGATCATGGCGATGGGGCACGGCTATCACCGCGTGTCGCAGGCGCGCCTGACGAAGCACACGGCGGACAACGGCGCGCAGGCGCCGGTGCTGACGAGTGCGGGCGCGCTCGTCGACGCACTGAAGGTGATCGGCGCGAAGCGGATCGTCGTCGTCGCGCCGTACATGCTGCCGCTGACCGAACTCGTGGTCGACTACATCCGCAACGAAGGCTTTGACGTGCTCGCGTACCGCGCGCTGGAGATCCCCGACAACCTCGACGTCGGCCGCCACGATCCGGCGCGCCTGCCCGACATCGTGAAGACGCTGCCGTACCAGGACGCCGATGCGATCGTGCTGTCCGCCTGCGTGCAGATGCCGTCGCTGCCGGCCGTCGCGAAGGTCGAGGCGATGACGGGCAAGCCCGTGATCACGGCCGCGATCGCGACGACCTACGCGATGCTGCGCGAACTCGACCTCGAGCCGATCGTGCCCGGCGCCGGCGCGCTGCTGTCCGGCGCGTACTGAGCGCGCCCCTTCCGACGGAGTCCCTTCATGCCCTCGACTTTCCTGTATGGCGCGAACATCCGCGCGAACGGCATCCGCCAGCACTACCTGCGCTACGGCGGCGCGACCGGCGCGCGCGCTTCGCGCCCGGCGATCGTGCTGATTCCCGGCATCACGAGCCCCGCGATCACGTGGGGTTTCGTCGGCGAAGTATTCGGCGCGGCGTTCGATACCTACGTGCTCGACGTGCGCGGCCGCGGGCTGTCGGACGCGTCGCCGTCGCTCGACTACAGCCTCGACGCACAGGCCGACGACATCGCGGCCCTCGTCGCCGCGCTCGGCCTGCCGCGCACCAGCCTCGTCGGCCATTCGATGGGCGCGCGGATCGCCGCGCGCGCCGCGCGGCGCGGCATCCACGGGCTCGAATCGGTCGTGCTCGTCGATCCGCCCGTGTCGGGCCCGAACCGCCGCGACTATCCGGGCAAGCTGCCGTGGTACATCGACTCGATGGCGCTCGCGCGCGCCGGCACCGACGCCGAAGGCATGCGCGCGTTCTGCCCGACCTGGACCGACGCCGAACTGCAGTTGCGCGCCGAATGGCTGCATACCTGCGACGAGCGCGCGGTGCGCGCGTCGTACGAAGGCTTTCACACCGACGATTTCCACGCGGACGCCGCGAAACTGGCCGTGCCGTCGCTGCTGATCACGGCCGAACGCGGCGACGTGGTGCGCGACGACGATGTCGCCGAACTGCAGCGCGCGACGCCGTCGATGCGGCACGTGCGCGTGCCCGACGCCGGCCACATGATTCCGTGGGACAACGCATCGGGTTTCTACGCGGCGTTCGGCGACTTCCTCGGCGCGCCGCTCGCGGCCTGATCGCGCGGCGCCCGCCCCTTTCCTTCACGCCTTTACCGGAGCCGACGATGCCAGTCAGCGATTTCCAACTGATCGACGCGTGGAAGCAGGTCCTCACGCTGTCGCGCCTCGAACCGGGCCAGACCGTCACGATCCTGACGAGCGCGGCCACCCATCCGCAGACGCTGTCGTGCGCGCTGATCGCGACGCAAACGATGGGCGCGATCGTCAACCGCCTCGACCTGCCGCCGGTGAACGGCGACAAGGCATTCAGCCGCGACCCGCTCGCGTATCTCGGTACGACGCCGCTGACCGGCAACAAGGCCGCGATCGCCGCGCTGCGCGAGAGCGACCTCGTGCTCGACCTGATGACGCTGCTGTTCTCGCCCGAGCAGCACGACATCCTGAAGTCCGGCACGAAGATCCTGCTCGCGGTCGAGCCGCCCGAAGTGCTCGTGCGGATGGTGCCGACGCTGGCCGACCGCACGCGCGTGCTCGCCGCGGCGAAACGGATCGCCGCCGCCCGCGAGATGCGCGTGACGTCGGCGGCCGGCACCGCGCTCGTGTGCCCGCTCGGCGAGTTCCCGCCGACGGCCGAATACGGCTTCGTCGACGCGCCGGGCCGCTGGGACCACTGGCCGAGCGGCTTCGCGCTGACCTACCCGAACGACCGCACCGCGCGCGGCACGATCGTGATCGACCGCGGCGACATCCTGCTGCCGCAGAAGCACTACGTGCGCGAACCGATCGCGCTGACCGTCGAAGGCGGCTATGCGACGCGCATCGAAGGCGGCGTCGACGCCGATCTGCTGCGCGACTACATGGAGACCTTCGCCGACCCGGAAGGCTATGCGATCTCGCATATCGGCTGGGGGCTGCAGCCGCGTGCGCGCTGGTCGACGCTCGGGCTGTACGACCGGGAGGCGACGATCGGGATGGACGCGCGTGCGTTCGAGGGCAACTTCCTGTTCTCGCTCGGCCCGAACAACGAAGGCGGTGGCAACCGCACGACCACCTGCCACATCGACATCCCGCTGCGCCGCTGCACGGTCGAACTCGACGGCGCGACCGTCGTGCGCGACGGCCGCGTGACCGACCAACCCGCCTGACCGACGAGCACCCCACACCATGAACGATCTTTCCCGTCACGCCGAAGCGAACGTCTATCGCCAGCAGGGTTTCGGCACGCCGCTGCCGCCGCACGGCAACCTCGGCCTGCTGATCGTCGATTTCGTGGTCGGCTTCGCCGATCCCGCGACGTTCGGCGGCGGCAACATCGCGCCGGCGATCGCGCGCACGACGCGTGCGCTCGCGCTCGCGCGCGAACGCGGCTGGCCGGTCGCGCACAGCCGCATTGTGTATGCGGACGACGGCAGCGACGACAACGTGTTCTCGCTGAAGGTGCCCGGCATGGCGACGCTGACCGAGCACCATCCGAACAGCGCGATCGTGCCCGAACTCACGCCCGCGCCGGGCGAACTCGTCGTGCGCAAGACCGTGCCGTCGGCGTTCTTCGGCACGCAGCTGGCGCCGTGGCTCGCGCAGCGCGCGGTGCAGACACTGCTCGTCGCGGGGGCCGTGACGAGCGGCTGCGTGCGCGCGAGCGTCGTCGACGCGATGTCGCACGGGTTCCGCCCGCTCGTGCTCGCCGACTGTGTCGGCGATCGCGCGATCGCCCCGCACGACGCGAACCTGTTCGACATGCAGCAGAAATACGCGGCCGTGATGCCGCTCGACGACGCGATCGCGGCCATCGATGCGGTGCAGGCGCGCGCACGCTGAATCGTCGCGGCGGGCCCGCGGCGTGACCGGCCGACGCCCGCCCGCGCGATTGACGCTGCGCTTTTGGCGACCTAGATTGGGGACGCGCGCGCTCGCGACGGCCACCGTCATGGCGCTCGACACACACCGCGAACAGGACGCCCGGGCCACCCGCCGCCTCGCTCCGCGTACGCCGCATCGGGCCGCGCGCCGCCGCTCCCTCGACAGGACCCTTCATCCGTGAACCGCTCCGAACTGCTCGCGCGCAACGGCTGCCTGACCGTCATCCGGCCGCCCGCGCCGCCCGTCAAGCCGGCGCCCGGCCAGCCGGGCAGCCTGTCGTCCTACGTGCCGGCGCTGCCGGAAGTGTTCGTCGCAATTCTCGACGATGGCCGCATCCTCGCGTTCAACGGCCACGTCGATCTCGGCACCGGCATCCGCACGTCGCTCGCGCAGATCGTCGCCGAGGAACTCGATGTGCCGGCCGCGCGCGTGACGATGGTGCTCGGCGACACGGCCGCGACACCGAACCAGGGCCCGACCATCGCGAGCGCGACGATCCAGATTTCCGCGACGCCGCTGCGCTGCGCGGCCGCGCAGGCGCGTCACACACTGCTGGCGCTCGCCGCCGAGCGATTCGGCGTCGATGCGGAACGGCTGGCCGTCGACGATGGAACGATTTCGTTCGATGGACAAGCGATCACGTTCGCCGCGCTCGTCGCCGCGCACCGGATCGCGCTGACGCTGGACCTGAACACCCGCACGAAAGATCCCGCGCGCTACCGGATCGTCGGCAAATCGTCGCCGCGCGTCGACCTGCCCGCGAAGGCAACCGGCCAGCTCACGTTCGTGCACGACATGCGCGTGCCGGGCATGCTGCACGGCCGTGTCGTGCGGCCGCCCTATGCGGGGCATGACAGCGGTTCGTTCGTCGGTGATGCGCTGATCGACGTCGATCGCGCATCGGTGGCCGACGTGCCGGGGCCCGTGGCCGTCGTCGCGATCGGCGATTTCGTCGGCGTGGTGGCCGAGCGTGAGGAACACGCGATACGCGCGGCGCGCCAGCTGCGCGTGACGTGGCGCCCGCTCCCCGCGCTGCCGCCGCTCGACGAACCGGCTGCCGCGATCGCCGCCGCGCCGGCCAAGCGCCGCGTGCTGCTCGACGAAGGCGACGTCGACGCGGCGCGTGCGCAGCCCGACACGACCACGCTGTCGCGCACCTATGCGTGGCCGTTCCAGATACACGGCTCGATCGGCCCGTCATGCGCGCTCGCCGACTATCGCGAGCCGGGCAACGGCCGGATCACCGTGTGGTCCGGCACGCAGAATCCCGTGTCGCTGCGTTACGACCTCGCGACGCTCGTCGCGCGCGACGAAGCCGATTTCGACGTGGTGCGGATGGAGGCGGCCGGCTGCTACGGCCGCAACGGTGCGGACGACGTGTGCGGCGACGCGCTGCTGCTGTCGCGCGCGGTCGGCCGCCCGGTGCGCGTGCAGCTGTCGCGCGCGGACGAGCATCTGTGGGAACCGAAAGGCGCGGGCCAGCTGATGCAGGTGACCGGCACCGTCACGCGCGACGGCCGCCTGCTCGGCTACGATTTCACGACACGCTACCCGTCGAACGACGCGCCGTTGCTCGCGGCGCTGCTGACCGGCACGATCGCGCCCGAGCCGCGCGTGTTCGAGATGGGCGACCGCACGGCCGTGTCGCCTTACGCGAGCCCGCATCGCCGCTTCGTCTGCGAGGATCTTGCCCCGCTCGTGCGTGCGTCGTGGCTGCGCGGCGTGTCGGCATTGCCGAACTCGTTCGCGCACGATGCGTTCGTCGACGAATGCGCGGCGCTGACCGGCGTCGACCCGCTTGCGTTCCGGCTGCGTCATCTGCAGGACACGCGCGCGACCGAACTGCTGCAGGCCGTGGCCGATCGCGCGGGCTGGACGCCACGCGTGCGGCGCACGCCGCATGAACCCGAGCCGTCGCGGCTGGTGCGCGGCCGCGGGATCGCCTATGCGCGCTACGTGCACAGCCGCTTCCCCGGCTTTGGCGCGGCGTGGTCGGCATGGGTCGTCGACCTGAGCGTCGATCGCGTGTCGGGTGAGATCCGCATCGAACGCGTCACGGTCGGCCAGGACACGGGCACGATGATCAACCCCGATGGCGTGCGCCACCAGATCCACGGCAACGTGATCCAGGTATTGAGCCGCACGCTGAAGGAGCGCGTGCGCTTCGCCGACGGCAAGGTCGCGTCGCGCGAATGGGCGAGCTATCCGATCCTGACCTTCGCGGAAGTGCCGGAAGTCGATGTCGTGCTGATGCCGAGGCAAGGCGAGCCGCCGCTCGGCGCGGGAGAATCGGCGTCGGTGCCGGGCCCGGCCGCCGTCGCAAACGCGTTGTTCGATGCGACCGGTGTGCGGTTCTACGCGCCGCCGTTTACACCGGAGACGGTCCGGGCCGCGTTACGCGACGCAGGCCGGTTGATGACGGCCGATGGGACTGGCGTGCAGATGGCGACCGGCACGGCTTAGAAGCCGCGGGCTGCGTCGCAGGGTCGAATCGAACGACCGGACGGGTGCGCCCCCCTCCGCGAGCGACACGCATCACGCGTCGCCGTCTTCTTCCATCATCTTGCGCAGCAGGAACTGCAACGCGACCCGCTCGCCCGGATTGAGCGCGCCATACGTGCGCTCCGTCACCTGCCGCGCGAACGGCACCGTGCGATCGATCAGCGCGAGACCAGTCGCGGTTGCGCGCACGATCAGCTTGCGGCCGTCGTTCGGATCGGGCAGCACCTCGATCAGCGCGCGCGCTTTCAGCCGGTCGACCACGCCGCGAATCGTCGCCTGGTCGATCGCGGTCGCCTTGACGATGTCGTTCAGCGAGCACCCCTGGCGCTCCTTGACCGCACACA
The DNA here is from genome assembly GCF_002223135.1 of Burkholderia sp. AU33423. NCBI lineage: Bacteria > Pseudomonadati > Pseudomonadota > Betaproteobacteria > Burkholderiales > Burkholderiaceae > Burkholderia > Burkholderia sp. AU33423. The sequence goes on along the minus strand of NZ_NKFH01000007.1, from coordinate 1,118,180 downwards.
GCGTGACGAACTGCGCGGCCGTGAGATCCGAATCGGGGATCGCTTCCTGGAAGATCGACACGTGCCGCTGATACGCGCGGCGCAGCAGGTGCCCGACCTGGTCGTGAAAGTCGTAGGAATCCTTGGAAGACGCCATGAAAGTGCAGGCCCGTGCCACGTGTAATGGAAAGACATGCAGTGTACACCCTCAATTCGACCCGACCGGCAGCCGGGTTGCTGCTTCGTTGCGGTGCATCAGTATTCGACGTACCCGGCGCGCAGCGCGGCCGACGATCGCCCGGCGGCTACGCCTTACCCACCTGGAAGGTCGCCGAAACGGCAAGCCATGCACGTTCGACCCTACTGCCGCGCACGTGCTTGCGCACCTCGGTCGACTTTCGTGCACACACTTCACTTTTAAGCGCATACGCACGAATTTTGTGCATGCCATCCCTTCTCCATTCCCGCTTTCAACGTGCAGACGAATCCATCAAAATCCTCGTTAAACACGCGGCTTTTCTCACGAAAACATTTGCCTCCATGCGGCCGGAATCGTGCCTGTGTGATTCGGTATTTTCTAGTGTGTACGCTATTTAATTGCCGTGATATACAGACTCCAGTGCGCAGCGGAACGTCCGCTCGCGTCGATCGGCCACCCATTCATCCGTCACATTCGAACAGGGGCAATCCCATGTCTACCGCACACCCGAGCGCCGCCGTTTCCCCCGACGACGCGCCGCACGGCAATCTCTATCGCAAGGTCACGCTGCGCCTGATTACCCTCTTCTGCCTGTGCTACTTCGCGGCCTATCTCGACCGCATCAACATCGGGCTCGCGAAACTCCAGATGCTCGACGCGCTGAAGTTCAGCGATACGGTGTACGGGCTCGGCGCCGGCCTGTTCTTCGCCGGCTACATCCTGTTCGAAGTCCCGAGCAACCTGGTGCTGCAACGCGTCGGCGCAAAGCTTTGGATCGCGCGGATCATGATCACGTGGGGCCTGCTGTCGGGTGCGACGATGTTCGTGCACACGCCGATGCAGTTCTACGTCGTGCGCTTCCTGCTCGGCGCGGCCGAGGCCGGCTTCCTGCCCGGCGTGCTGCTGTACCTGACGCAGTGGTATCCCGATGCGCGCCGCGCGCGGATCGTCGCACTGTTCATGGTCGGACTGCCGTTGTCGAGCATGATCGGCAGCCCGATCTCCGGCTGGATCATGCGCGCGTTCGACGGCACGCACGGGCTCGGCGGCTGGCAGTGGCTGTTCCTGCTCGAAGCGCTGCCGTCGGTGCTGCTCGGCTTCGCGGTGCTGCGCTGGCTGCCCAACAGCATCGAATCCGCACAGTGGCTGAACGCCGACGAGAAGCACGCGTTGCGCGCGAACCTCGACGCCGATCCGTCCGGCAACAAGAGCCATGCGCTCGGCAAGGCGTTCTCCGATCCGAAGGTATGGGCGCTCGGCCTGATCGACCTGTGCGTGCTGCTCGGCCTCTATGCGGTGAGCTTCTGGCTGCCGACGATCCTGCGCGACACGGGTGTCAAGGATGCGTATCACATCGGCTGGCTGATGGTGATCCCGAATGCCGCGGCCGTGCTCGCCACGCTGTACTGCGGCGCCAGTTCCGATCGCGCGCGCGAACGCCGCTGGCATATCGTCGTACCGTTCATGGTGTCGGCTGTCGCGCTGGCGATCGCGGCATCGTCGCCGCACGGCACGTTCGGCACGGTGCTGCTGTTCTCGCTGATCAACGCGGGCGCGGCCGCCGCCATGCCGGTCGTCTGGGCCTTGCCTTCGACGTTCCTGAAGGGCTCGGCCGCCGCCGGCGGGATCGCGTTCGCGTGCTCGATCGCCAACCTCGGCGGGTTCGGCAGCACTTACTTCATCGGCTGGCTGCGCGACACGTTCCATTCGCAAAGCGCGGGGCTGTACGGTTTCGCCGCGTGCATGGTGGTCGGCTGCGCCCTCGCGCTCGCCTATCCGGCCCGGCTCGTGAACCGCTGACACAGCGCGTCGCCCGCGCGACGCGGTCATTTTTACAACCGCGCCGAGCGCGCGGCCCGCCCCACGCCTCCCCATCTCACCCCGCGCACGCCGCCCCGCCGGCGCGTGCGCGCCGCCCGCCCCCCGCTTTCCGCCTCCTTCCCGCCGCCCTTCGCCGCGCAGGCACATCGCTTGCGCCATGCACGCGCCCGCCGATCCGGCGGACGGCATCCTTCACTCAACCGGCGCTGCGCACCGCGCGACCCTTCGCGCGGCGATCCCGCATCGCAAGCAGGTTCCCTGAACGAGAGGACAACATGAAATCAATACGAACGCTGGTCGCCTTGTGCTCGGTCGTTTCCGTGCTCGCAGCGTGTGGCGGCGACGGCAACGACGTCGGCACCGTGCTCGGCATCTCGAAGCCGCAGGCGCGCTTCATCAACGCGGTGCCGGCCGGGCCGAACCTCGACTACTACCTGAACGCGAAGCTCGACCAGGGCGGTATCGCGTACAAGGGTGTGACGCGTTATCACGACGTCGACTCGGGCACGCAGAACGCGAGCTATGACGTCTCCGGCACGACGACGACCATTGCCGCGCAATCGTTCAGCGCGGCAAACGGCCATCATTACACGACGATCGCACTGCCGAGCACGACGTCGCTGATCTCCGTGATCGACGATCCGTACGACAAGGGCCTGCTGTCGGACAAGGCGCGCGTGCGCAGCTTCAACGCGTCGCCGAATGCGCAGAACGTCGACATGTACATCGTCCCGCCCGGCACCGACATCACGACGCAAAGCCCGACGCTCGCGGGCGCGGCCTACCAGAACGCAGTGCCGGCAACGACGCAGGATTCGATCTACCTGAACGGCGGCAGCTACCAGGTGATCGTCACGACCGCCGGCAGCAAGACGCCGATCCTCAAGACCGCGCCGGTCACCATCAACAACAACGCCGACTGGCTGCTGCTGACGATCCCGTCGGGCGGGATCGGCGACGTGACGCCGAACGATATCCACGTGCTGGTTGCGCAGGGCAACGACGCCGATACGTCCGCGCAGGAACTCGGTCCGCAATAAGGACCGCCGATGATTGCGGCGGGCGGCGCGATCGTGCCGCCCGCCGCACCTTTCCCGTCCTGCCGTCAGTCGGTCCGCTCCAGGACGATCACATGCTCGGCGCGGGTACTGTCGCCGTGCTCGATGTCGACATCGCCGACATGGCGTACGCGCCAGCCCGGCCGCGTCGCGATCTGCGGCATGTTGCCGGACGGACGGCTCTCGATCCCGCCGAGCCCGTCGTCGGGCGTATCGACCGCTTCGTCGAGCGACGCGTTCGAATAAATCACGTTGTCGTGCCACTTCGACGCGCCCGCGGCGGCTTCCATGCCCTTGCCGTCGACGTCGACCGTGTTGTCGGTCATCGCCATGTTCGCGTTGTCGAGCGTCGGGATCCGGGCGGCCGCTCGCCGCACGGGGTCGTCGCTGTCGGGCGCCTGCGTGCCGCGCTCGATCGGCGGCAGGCCGGTCGGCATTTTCCCGGCAATCTTCTCGGGTGTCAGCGGACGCTGCGCGACCTGCGCCGCCTGGGTCGCCGCGTCGGGCATGTCGCCGGCCGCCGGCGTCTTCACCGGGCTTTTCTCGATCTGTTCCCGCTGCTTTTCAGGGGTAGGGTTCGATTCCGCGTTCTGCATTGCACCTCCTTGTCCGGCCGGCGCGTGCCGGCATCAGGGCTGCCGCCGCCGTTCCGGGAATCGCTACAACGGTCCTTGCAAAACTTTCATGTGCGCGGCCCGGCGCGCACGTCACCGGGCGCACGTGCCAGGCCGGCACGGCGCCTTTCCTGCGGACGGCGCACCCGCGCGCAGCCGGCGCGACGTCCGCCCCACGCGTCAGCCGCGCGTCAGCCGCCGCTCGCGCCGCCCGGCGCGGAAGCCGCGCCCGGCATGCTCGCGCCGCTGCCGGCCGCCCCGCTGCTCGGCATACCCGACGGTGCGGTGGACGGTGCGGCCGACATGCCGCCCGGTGCGCTCGATTCCGAGCTTGCGCCGCCGTTGTCGCTCTTCTTCTGGCAGCCCGCGCCAGCCGCCAGGCCCGCAATCAGGATGCCGGCGAAGACGGCTCGCGATACATGACGAAGTGAATATCGCTGCATGACACCTCCGCTGATGTCGATGTGGATGGAGCCCGCAGGCGCGCAATTCGCGTGCCACACCCGGCCGCCGCGGCCGCCCGCTTCCATTCATTTTTCAAATGACGGCCAACTGAATATTTAATTTCCCATCGCGTTGCCCGCCTTCCATACTCGCGAACAAATCCGAGACATAACGTCCACCGCGGCCGGGCCGGCGCAGCGTTCCCACGTTGCCGGCCATGCGCCCCGCACATGGAAGGAGACAACGGCGTGCAACTGGAAGCCACCCACCGCCCGGGCATCGTGCTCGGCGCGGACGACGCATCGCATCGCACCGATTCGACCGCGCGCGACCCCGCGCTGAGTCCGCGGCTGCACAACCCCGACCTCGCGCCGACCAAGGCCGAGGGCCGGACGTGGGGCCGCTACAGCATCTTCGCGCTGTGGACCAACGACGTGCACAACATCGCGAACTACTCGTTCGCGATCGGGCTGTTCGCACTCGGCCTGTCGGGCTGGCAGATGCTCGCATCGCTCGCGATCGGCGCGGTGCTCGTCTACGCCTTCATGAACCTCACCGGCTACATGGGCCAGAAGACCGGCGTGCCGTTCCCGGTGATCAGCCGGATGAGCTTCGGCATCTACGGCGCGCTGCTGCCCGCGATGATCCGCGCGGTGATCGCGATCGCATGGTTCGGAATCCAGACCTATCTCGCGTCGGTCGTGCTGCGCGTGCTGCTCACCGCGATCTGGCCGGGCCTCGCCGCGTTCGACCAGAACGCGATCTTCGGGCTGTCGACGCTCGGTTGGGTCACGTTCGTCGCGATCTGGCTCGTGCAGATCGGCATCCTCACGTACGGGATGGAAATGGTCCGCAAGTACGAGGGGCTCGCCGGCCCGGTCATCCTCGTCACGACGCTGTCGCTCGCCGCGTGGATGTTCAGCCGCACCGGCGGCCATCTCGCGATGTCGATCGGCAAGCCGCTGACCGGCTTCCGGATGTGGACGGAGATCTTCGCGGGCGGCTCGCTGTGGCTCGCGATCTACGGCACGCTGGTGCTCAACTTCTGCGATTTCGCCCGTTCGTCGCCGAGCGCGAAGACGGTGCGCGTGGGCAACTTCTGGGGCCTGCCGGTCAACATCCTCGTGTTCGCGACGATCAGCTTCGTGCTCGCCGGCGCGCAGTTCAAGCTGAACGGCCACATCATCCACAGCCCGACGGAAATCATCGCGACGGTGCCGGACAAGCTGTTCCTCGTGCTCGGCTGCCTCGCCTTCCTGATCGTGACGGTGGCCGTGAACATCATGGCGAACTTCGTCGCGCCGGCCTTCGTGCTGACGAGCCTCGCGCCGCACCGCCTGTCGTTCCGCCGCGCGGGCCTGATCAGCGCGACGGTCGCCGTGCTGATCCTGCCGTGGAACCTGTACAACAGCCCGATCGTGATCGTCTACTTCCTGTCCGGCCTCGGCGCGCTGCTCGGCCCGCTGTACGGGATCATCACGGTCGACTACTGGCTCGTGCGCAAGCAGCGCGTGAACGTGCCCGACCTCTATACCGAAGCGCCGACCGGCGCCTACTTCTACACGCGCGGCGTGAACCGCAAGGCGCTCGCGGCGCTCGTGCCGTCCGCGCTGATCTCGATCACGCTCGCCGTCGTGCCGGCCTTCAGCGCGATGACGCCGTTCTCGTGGCTGCTCGGCGCGGCCATCGCGGGCAGCGTGTACTGGCTGCTGGCCGATCGCAACCGGCACTACGAGGAGCGCTCGGGCGAACCCATCGCGGTCGCCTGCGCCCAACACTGAAACACCTGCATACGGAGTCGCAATGAGGATCCTGGTAGTCAACGTCAACACGACCGAGTCGATCACCGACGCGATCGCCGCGCAGGCGCAGGCCGCCGCGTCGCCGGGCACGGAGATCGTCGGGCTGACGCCGCGCTTCGGCGCGGAGTCGATCGAAGGCAACTTCGAGAGCTACCTCGCGGCGATCGCCGTGATGGATCGCGTGCTGCACTATGACGAGCCGTACGACGCGGTGATCCAGGCCGGCTACGGCGAACACGGCCGCGAAGGCCTGCAGGAACTGCTGACGGTGCCCGTCGTCGACATCACCGAAGCGGCCGCCAGCATCGCGATGCTGCTCGGCCATCGCTACTCGGTCGTCACGACGCTCGACCGCACGGTGCCGCTGATCGAGGATCGCCTGAAGCTCGCCGGGCTCGACGCGCGCTGCGCGTCGGTGCGCGCCAGCGGCCTCGCGGTGCTCGAACTCGAGGAGAACCCGGCCCGCGCGATCGAGTCGATCGTCGGCCAGGCGCAGCGCGCGGTGAAGGACGATCACGCGGAAGTGATCTGCCTCGGCTGCGGCGGGATGGCCGGCCTCGACCGGCAGATCGAGGAATGCACGGGCGTGCCGGTCGTCGACGGCGTCTCGGCCGCGGTCGCGCTCGCCGAGTCGCTGGTGCACCTGAAGCTGAAGACGTCGAAAGTCCGCACGTACGCGCCGCCGCGCCCGAAGCGGATCGTCGGCTGGCCGGGCACCTTCGCACAATGACGCGGCGCCGGCCCGCTGCTGCGTCGCACGCGCGCATCGGGTCGCCGGGAGGCACATCGGCATGCGGGACCCACTAGACCCGAACACCCTGCCCCGCGGCACGTCCGACGCAACGGACGCGCTCGACGTGCTCGATGCGCGGCTGATGCGCATCCTGCTCGTGCTGCTGACCGAGCGCACCGTGTCGCGTGCGGCCGTGCGCCTGAACATGTCGCAGCCGGCCACCAGCGCCGCGCTCAAGCGCCTGCGCACGCTGCTCGGCGATCCGCTGCTGGTGCGCAGCCGCTACGGGATGGTGCCCACCGAGTTCGGCGCGCGGCTGATCGAACCGCTGCGCAACGCGCTGCGCGTGATCGACTTCATCCGCATCCAGCAGCCGAGGTTCGATGCGCGCACGTCGGTGCGCACCTACCGGATCGGCTGCCCCGACTACCTGAACGTGCTGTTCGTGCCGAAGCTCGTCGCGCTGTTCCGCGAACGCGCGCCGGACGCGCAACTCGTGTTCCATCCGCTCGGCGACGGCTTCGACGACGAACGCGCCCTGGCCGACGGCGAGCTCGACGTCGTGATCGACAATCGCCCGGCGCGCTCGTCGCGGTTCCGGCAGGACGACCTGTTCGACGATCGCGTCGTGTGCCTGATGCGCGCGACCCATCCGCTCGCGCGGCACGGCACGATGACGGCGGCCGAGTTTGCCGACGCGCCGCAGCTGTGCCCAACACCGTCATGGCTCGAAGCGTCCGGCGCGATCGACAGGCAACTCGAACGCGTGGGCCTGCAGCGGCGGATCGTCGTCACGCTGCCGCACTTCGAACTCGCCGCGCATGCGCTCGTGCGCACCGACATGCTGCTGACCACCACGTACCGGCTCGCGCGGCACTATGCGAAGCTGCTGCCGCTCGCCGCCGTCGCGCTGCCGGCCGAACCGCCGGACATCGTGTACCGGATGACCTGGAACGAATCGGGGGCATGCGCCGAGGGCGTGCGCTGGCTGCGCGGGCTGATCGCGGAAGCGACGCGTGCGTGGCTCGATGCGGAGGCCAGGTTGCCGGCGGTTGCGGCGGTGGCAGTCTCGGCGGTGGCGGCCGGCGCAGTCGCGGACGCGGACGCGGACGCGCGGAACAGTACGCCAGCCGAGGCCGATACGCCCGAGCCCACACGACGCACGCGCCGCAGGCAGTCAACGCATTGCCATGCGTCGCATCCGCGGCGCGTCGCCCATGCGGCACGCATCCACCGCCTCGCGACGAAGTCGCATTGACCGGCGCGATCGACAGGCGCGACAACGGGCCGATCCGGCGATACGCCGATACGCCGATACGCCGATACGCCGATACGCCGATACGCCGATACGCAGCTCAGGCTACGTTGACAAGCACCACGGCAAAACAACCGCTCGCGTGCCGCCCCGTGCATCACGCACCGTCGCGCATCGGTTGCGCAAGCAACTTGCAGGCAACGACGGCGGCGACCAGCGCAAGCATGCCGCTCACAATCAGCGCATCGGCGAACCCGCTCGCGAACGCGACGGGCGCGGCCTGCGCGAGCGCACCGGCGGCAGACGGCGGCACACGCTCGAGCGCCCGCGCCAGGTCGCCGGCCAGCAGGCTCGACATGAACTGTGCATCGGCGAATGCGCGCAGGCCGGGCGCGGCGGACAACAGCCGGTCGAGCCGCGCATGCGTGCTCGCCGCCAGCACCGCGCCGAGCACGCCGACGGCCGTCACGATCGCCGAGAAGCGCGTCGTCGTGCTGATGCCCGATGCCATGCCGGTGCGGTTCGGCGGCACGCACGCCATGATCGCCTTCTGCGTGTCGCCGTTCATGATGCCCGCGCCGCAGCCCGTCACGAACATGCCGAGCGCGACGAGCCGGTAGTCGCTGCTGGCCGTCAGCGCCGCGGTCGCGAGGTTGCCCGCGCCGATCAGCGCGAGCCCGCCCGCCAGCACGCCGCCGGACGACACGCGCGCGGCCAGCGCCGCGCCGAGCGACGGCCCGGCGATCATCGCGAACGCGAACGGCAACATCCCGAGCCCCGCATCGATCGCCGACATTCCGAACGCGTTCTGCAGGTACAGCGGCAGGAACGTCATCATCACCTGCGCGCACGCCGCATAGCCGAACATCGCGAGCACGGCGCCGACGAAGCGCGGCTGACGGAACAGCGCGAGATCGATCATCGGCCGCGCCTGCCAGCGCTCCGCGCCGATGAATGCCGCGAACAGCGCGGCGGCCAGCGCGAGCCGCCCGAGCGTCGCGGCCGACAGCCAGCCGTGCGACGGTGCGCCGATCAGCGCCGCGATCGCGCACGCGAGCGCCGCGCCGAACAGCAGGCTGCCGGCCGCGTCCACGCGCTTCGCGTGCGGATCGCGCGATTCGTCGATCGCGACACGCGCACCGGCCGCAAGCAGCAGGCAGACGGGCAGGTTCAGCAGGAACACCCAGCGCCAGCCGATCCATTGCGTGATCGCGCCGCCGACGAGCGGCGCGATGGCTGTCGCGATCCCCATGCACATGCCCCAGATCGCCCACGCGCGCGCCCGTTCGCGCCCCTCCGGAAAGCGGTTCGCGATCACGGCGAGCGCAGCCGTCAGCAGCAGCGCGGCGCCGCCGCCCTTCACCGCCCGCGCCGCGATCAGCCAGCCGGCCGTCGGCGCGACGCCGCAGCCGAGCGACGCGAGAAAGAACAGCGCGAGCCCCGTGAAGAGCATCCGCTTGCGCCCGAAGCGGTCGGCGAGCCCGCCAGCCGGCAGCAGGCAAGCGGCGAACGCGGTCATGTACGCGCTCACGACCCATTCGATATCGGCAAAGCTCGCGTGGAAACTGCGCGCGATGCTCGGCAGCGACACGGCGACGACGTTCGTGTCGAGCACGATCAGCGAGCAGGTCGCGGACGCGACGGCGAGCGTCGCGGCGGCGGGCAGGCGGGCGCCCGTGCGCGGGGCGGCAGCCACGCCTGCGCGCGACGCCGGTGAAGGCTGGGACATCGGTTACTCCGGAACAGGATCGACGAGCCGTATGCTAGGCTTGGCCCGTATTGCCTGTCATTGACACGCCGATGCTGTTTTATTGACGAAAATTGCAATCATGGACCGGCTCGAATTTCGCCACGTGCGCGCGTTCCTGAGCGTCGCGCAGCACCTGCACTTCGCCCGTGCGGCCGAAGCGCTCGACATGGCGCCGCCCGCGCTCACGCGGCAGATCCAGGAGGCCGAACGCGTGCTCGGCGTGCGCCTCTTTCACCGGTCGCGCCGCGCCGTCACGCTGAGCGCGGCCGGCGAGGCCTATCTCGCCGAGGCCAGCGCCGCGGTCGAGCACCTGCAGCGCGGCCGCGAACTCGCTGCCCTGGCCGAGCGCGGCGAACTCGGCCGGATCGAGATCGGCTACGTGTCGTCGGCCGTTTATTCGGGCACGCTGCAGCGCACCGTCGGCGCGTTTCGTGACGCGCACCCGCGCATCGAACTGAACCTGCGCGAAGTGCCGATGGACGACGTCGCGAACCAGCTCGACACGGGCCGGCTCGACCTCGCATACGTGCGCCCGCCGCTGCCACTGCCCGGCGGCCTGCGGATCGTCACGCTGCAGCGCGACGTGTTCGTCGCCGCCGTGCCGGCCGGGTCGCGCTATGCGTCGATGTCGGCCATTCGCGCGGCCGACCTCGCCGACGCGCGCTTCGCGGTGCCCGAACAAGAGCGCGGCACGCTCGAAGTCGCGCGCCGCGGCCGCTTCGCCCCGCTGATCGCCGCCCGCCCGGGCGGCTTGCTCGCGGTGCTCGCGTGCGTGTCCGTGAACGGCTGGGTTGCGGTGATTCCCGATGCGCTCGCCGGCTGCGTGTCGCTGCCGGGCGTCGTGTACCGGCCGATCGCCGGCAAGCCGATCACGTCGGAACTGGCGCTCGCGCACCGGCGCTTCGAAAAGGCGCCGGCGGTACGCGCGTTCCTGCGGACGGTTCCGTCGGCCGCGTAAGCCCCGCCTGAAGCCCGCATGCGGCGATGGCGGCCATCCCGGCCGTCGCCGCGCGAATATGCATTGCACGATTCGATGTTTGTCGGCCGGAAACCGATTCCGTAACCTGCCCGGCAGCCGCGCCGCCCGCGCGCGGATTACCCGAGGACTCCCGCCGATGAATCCCTCCTCCGCCCCGGCGCGCCGCCGCGTGCTGCGGCGTCTTGCCGCCCTCGCCGCCGCGCCGCTCGCCGGCGGCCTCGCACGGCCCGCCCATGCGGCCGGCGCCGACCTGTCCGGCGTGACGCTCGTGCTCGGCGACCAGGCCGGCGGCCTGCGCGCGCTCGCGGAAGCCGCGCATGTGCTCGACGGCACGCCTTACCGGTTCCGCTGGGCCAACTTCCAGGGTGCCGCGCCGCTGTTCGAGGCGCAGCGCGCGGGCGCGATCGATCTCGCGCCGGCCGGCGACCTGCCCGTGCTGACGGCCGCGCTCGGCGACCCGTCGTTGCGGATCGTCGCGACGCGCGTCGGCTCGCCGGCGTCGCTCGGCATCGTCGTGCAGCCCGATTCGCCGGTCCGCACCGTCGCCGACCTGAAAGGGCAAACCGTCGTCGTGTCGTCCGCGCGCGGCAGCATCTCGCAGTACCAGTTGTACGGGGCGCTGCGCGAACACGGCCTCGCGCCGCGTGATGTCGACGTGCGCTTCGTGCTGCCCGTCGATGCATTCGCCGCGTTCGAGGCGAAGCGGATCGGCATCTGGGCGACGTTCGATCCGTACTACGGGCATGCGGTACGGCGCGGCGCGCGCATCGTCCGCGACGGCAGCGGCATCAATTCCGGGCTGGCATTCCTGACGTCGCCGGTCGACACCCTCGACGATCGCGCGAAGCGCGCGGCGCTCGCGGATGTGCTTGCGCGGCTCGCCCGTGCGGGCCAATGGGCGCTCGCGCATCCGGCCGACTATGCGAGCGTCTATGCGTCGCTCACGCGCCTGCCGCCCGATGCGGCCACCGACATCGCGCGCCGGGCCGCGCTCGCGCAGCGCAGCCTCAGCGCCGCGGACATCGACGTGCTGCAGCGTGTCGCCGACCGCGCGGCGGCCGACGCGATCCTGCCGCGGCGCGTCGATGTCGCATCGATCGCGATCCGGAGCGTATCGGCCTGAACGATGACGCGCGTGGCCACGATCAGCGTGGGCGCGCCATATCGAGGTCCGGCACGTCGTCACCGAACGTCGACGCGACGAGCGTGCGCATCGCGGCGACCAGCAGCGTCGGTCCGGACTGGTTGAACGTGCAGCGCTCGCCCGCGGCCGGCACGGCCCGGTGCAGCACGGCCCGCCACGGGCCGCGCCCGCCGTCGCGCTCGAATCCGGCGAACGGCAAGCGCTCGACGATCGGGCCGCCGTCCGTCCATGACGACGACGGTGCGAACGGCGCCGGCACATCGCCCGCCGTGCGAATCGACGTACAACCGGATGCATCGGCGCGCGGGGCGTCGTGGCCTTGCGCGACCGCGACCCAGTAATCCAGCGGCGCACCTGTCAGATCCTGGACTTGCATGCCCGTCTCCATCACCGTCGTCGTTGAACCGACATGCTACCCGTGGCGCATGTGTCCATTGCGGTCTCCGATGGCGCCGCCGCGTGCGGCCCTGTCGCTGAAATCCCTGCCCCGAGCAAATCCGCGCACGCTTTCACCGCCACGTCATTCGTGCGTACAATGATCTGACCGCTTGCCGCCGCGGTTCGCGGCAAGCGGACGAGAACATTACAAACACAAGACAAACAAGAATTGCGCCGATCCGGACCCGTTTTCCGCAGGTCGGCGACAACCGGACCAGACAATGCGGCGCAGACCGGATTTCACGGGGGGACATATGTCCAGGCACACCCGAAAGCCACTGGTATCGCTCGTCGTACCCTTCCACGACGAGGCGGAAGCGATCGAGGCATTCTTCGCGACCACCCTTCCCATCCTCCAATCCATCGACACCACACGCTTCGAAATCGTGTGCGTGAACGACGGCAGCCGTGACGATACGCTCGGCAGGCTGATCGACGTCGCGGCCGGCGACCCGCGCGTGCGCATCGTCGATCTCACCCGGCGCTTCGGCAAGGAAGCCGCCCTCACCGCCGGCATCGACGAAGCCGCCGGCACCGCCGTGATCCTGATCGACGCCGACCTGCAGGACCCGCCCGCACTGATCCCCGCGATGGTCGAACGCTGGCTCGCCGGTGCCGAGGTCGTCGCCGCCAAGCGCACCGACCGCATGTGCGACCCGCTGATGCAGCGCGTCGCCGCCGCGCTCTACTACCGCGTACACAACCATCTCTCCGAAGTCGAGATGCCCGAAAACGTCGGCGATTTCCGGCTGATGGATCGCCAGGTCGTCGACGCACTGCGCGCGCTGCCCGAGCGGCGACGCTTCATGAAAGGCCTGTTCGCGTGGGTCGGCTATCGCATCGAGCTCATCGAATACACGCGTGCGCCGCGCAGCGGCGGCCGTTCCAAATTCTCCGGATGGCGCCGCTGGAACTTCGCGCTCGAAGGCATCACCAGCTTCAGTACCGTGCCGCTGCGCGTGTGGACCTACATCGGCCTCGCGTTCGCCGCGCTGTCGTTCATCTACGGCGCGTTCATCGTCACGCGCACGCTGCTGTTCGGCAATCCCGTGCACGGCTATGCGTCGCTCATCTCCGTGATGCTGTTCGTCGGCGGCATCCAGTTGATCGGCATCGGCGTGATCGGCGAATACCTCGGCCGCATCTATCACGAGTCGAAGCAGCGGCCGGTCTATCTCGTGCGGCGGCGCTACCGCGCCGACGCCCTGGTGGGCCAGCACCCGGCGCGGCACGCCGCGAAGCTGCTGCCGTTTCCGGTCCGGCGCGTCGCCGCGGCCCGGCGACGGCAGCCGGCCGTCGCGAGCGCGGCGGCCGCGCGCAATCTGTCGGTCAAGTAGCGCCGCATGGATATTTCCACCTCATCGATCCAAGCCGACGAACGCCCTGTCCGCGTCTGGCTGACGCCCGGACGCGTCGCGCTGTACAGCACGGTCATGCTGACGGCCGGCGTGCTGTTCATGACGATCCTGGTCCGGATCGGCTTCCACTCGACCGACCCGGGTGTGTTCCGCCCAGGCTCGGGGTTCATGGTGTTCTGGTCCGCGTCCCATCTGATGCGCCATGGTTCGCCGTGGCAGATCTACGACGTCCCCGCGTTCTCGCGGGTGCTCGTCGGCCTGTTCCCGACCGCGGCCCACTATGCGTTCCTGCCGTGGCTGTATCCCCCCACGTATCTGCTGGTGGTCGCACCCTTCGCGCTGCTGCCCTATGCGATCGGCTATCCGCTGTTCGTCGCGCTCGGCATCGTGCTGCTTGGGGTAGCGGCCTGGCGCGTGTCGGGGCTCGCGGCGACGCCCGGTGCGAAACGCGTCGGCTGGCTCGCGCTGCTCGCCTGCCCGGGCGTGATCGTCACCGCGACGTACGGACAGAATGCGATGCTGACCGCGGCGTGCGCGGCGCTCGCCGTGCATTTCGTCGACCGGCGGCCGATGCTGGCCGGCGTCTTCATCGGACTCCTGTCGGTCAAGCCGCAGCTGGCGTTGCTGTTCCCGTTCGTGCTGATCGCCGCGCGCGCGCGGCGCGCCTTCGCGTGGGCCGCGGCGTTCGCGACCGCCTTCACCGCGCTGGGCATCGCGACGGGCGGCATCGAGTCGCTCCACCTCTTTACGCAGAACGCCGGCGCGCTGCGTGCACTGATCATCGAGCATGGCGTTCCGTTCTGGTTTGCGTCGCCGACGCCGTTCGCGGCGTTTCGTCTCGCCGGCCTGCCGCTGACGCTCGCCTATGCCGGGCAAGCCGCCATCGCCGCGATCGCGATCGCGGCCGCGTGCTTCGTCTGGCACCGCCACCGGGATGCGCGGCTGCGCGGTGCCATGCTGGTCATCGCGACGCTCGCCGTGAATCCCTATCTCTGGCACTACGAACTGTCCTGGCTGTGCATCCCGATCGCCTGCATGATCGCCATCGGCTCGCAGGACGGCTGGCTGCGTGGCGAGCAAAGTTTCGTGGCCGTCCTGTGGGCGCTGCCGTTGTACGAGTTTCTGAATCCGTGGCTGCGTCTGCCGCAGGTCGGGCCGCTCGTGATGACGATCGCGTTGCTCGTGCTGTTGCGGCGCGCCCGGCTTGCGAGCCGCGGCACGCACGCCGCGGTCGTTCGCGCCCCCTGAGCCGATCGCCGCACGTCACGCCGGCACCTGCCCGTGCCGGCGGCCACGCCCGGCAATCGCGCACCAGGTCGCGCTCGCGCGGGCACAACGCCACCGACCTGAACGTCCAGCCAGTCAACCTGGCGTCCGTGCGCGCATTGCCGCGCCAGCATCAATTCGTGTTACGAATCCCCGATTCCTGCCTACAATGTTCAGAACGCCAGTCGTCCGGCCTGCCGCGGACGACAACCGGATCCATACGGCGCAGCGCAGGCCGGATCTCTCGGGGGACGTATGTCCGCGCATGCCAGAAAGCCACTGGTCTCGCTCGTCGTACCCTTCCACGACGAGGAAGAAGCCATCGACGCGTTCTTTGCCACGACGCTGCCGATCCTCGAATCGGTCGAGTCGGTCCGTTTCGAGATCGTCTGCATCAACGACGGCAGCCGCGACGACACGCTCGGCAGGCTGGTCGACGTCGCGGCCGGCGACCCGCGCGTGCGCATCGTCGATCTCACCCGGCGCTTCGGCAAGGAAGCCGCCCTCACCGCCGGCATCGACGAAGCCGCCGGCACCGCCGTGATCCTCATCGACGCCGACCTGCAGGACCCGCCCGCGCTGATCCCCGCGATGGTCGAACGCTGGCTCGCCGGCGCCGAGGTCGTCGCCGCCAAGCGCACCGACCGCATGTGCGACCCGCTGATGCAGCGCGTCGCCGCCGCGCTCTACTACCGCGTACACAACCATCTCTCCGAAGTCGAGATGCCCGAAAACGTCGGCGATTTCCGGCTGATGGATCGCCAGGTCGTCGATGCACTGCGCGCGCTGCCCGAGCGGCGGCGCTTCATGAAAGGCCTGTTCGCGTGGGTCGGCTATCGCATCGAGCTCATCGAATACACGCGCGCGCCGCGCAGCGGCGGCCGTTCCAAATTCTCCGGATGGCGCCGCTGGAACTTCGCGCTCGAAGGCATCACCAGCTTCAGTACCGTGCCGCTGCGCGTGTGGACCTACATCGGCCTCGCGTTCGCCGCGCTGTCGTTCATCTACGGCGCGTTCATCGTCACGCGCACGCTGCTGTTCGGCAACCCCGTGCACGGCTATGCGTCGCTCATCTCCGTGATGCTGTTCGTCGGCGGCATCCAGCTGATCGGCATCGGCGTGATCGGCGAATATCTCGGCCGCATCTATCACGAATCCAAGCAGCGGCCGGTCTATCTCGTGCGGCGGCGCTATCACGCGCAGCGGGACGCCGCCGCGCATCCGGCGTCGAAGCTGCTGCAGTTTCCGCTCAAGCGCACGCATGCGGCCCGCCGCCGGACGGCGCAGCCCGCAGCCGCCGGCCACGGCGCCGCGCGGAAAGCGTCCGTCAAGTAACCGCGCGCACGACGCATGGATCTCCCCCGACAAGCGATACGATCGGCGGCCCCTCCCGTCCGCTCGTGGCTGACACCCCGGCGCGTCGTTGCGTACAGCACGGTCGCGCTCGCGTGCTACGCGCTGTTCGTCGCGATCTGGATCGCCGTCGTCCGTCACGCGCCCGCTACCGCGCCGTCGCGCCCGGGCCCCGACTACGCGGTGTTCTGGTCGGCGTCGTACGTGATGCTGCATGGCTCACCCTGGCAAGCGTACGATCTGCCGACCTTTTCGCGGCTGGCGGCCGACCTGTTCCCGCAGTTCCGCCGCGAAGACCTCGTCGCGTGGCTGTACCCGCCCACCAACCTGCTGCTCGTGACGCCGCTGGCGCTGCTGCCGTACGCAGTCGGCTACCCGTTGTTCGTCGCGTTCGGCGTCGTCGTGTTCGGATTCGCCGCCTCCCGCGTATCGGGGCTCGGCGCGATGCCCGGCTTGCGGCGCATCGGCGCGTTCGCGCTGCTCGCCGCCCCGTGCGTGTTCGTCACCGGGATGTTCGGGCAGAACGCGTTCCTCACCGCGTCGTGCGCGGCGCTGGCCGTCTGCTGGGCCGACCGTCGGCCGATGTGGGCCGGCCTCTGCATCGGCCTGCTGTCGGCCAAGCCGCAGATGGCGCTGCTGTTCCCGTTCGTGCTGGTCGCCACGCGCGCCTGGCGCACGATCGCGTGGGCCGCGCTCGCCACCGCCGCGTTCGCCGCGTTGAGCGTCCTGATCTGCGGCGTCGAATCGCTGCGCCTGTTCGTCGCCGGCACGGCGCTCGCGCGCACGCTCCTCCTCGAGCAAGGCAACGTGTTCTGGCTCGCGTCGCCGGCGCCGTTCGCCGCGTTCCGCCTCGCGGGCCTGCCGCCTGGCGCCGCGTACGCCGCGCAAGCGTGCATCGCGGCGCTGGCGATCGCCGCCGCCTGCATCGTGTGGATGCGGTCACGCGACGTCCGCTTGCGCGCGGCGGTGCTGGCGGTCGCGACGCTCGCGGCGAACCCGTACGTGTGGCACTACGAGCTCGCCTGGCTCGGCATCGCGATCGCGTGCCTGCTGGCGATCGGGTGGCGGGACGGCTGGCTGCGCGGCGAGCAGACCGCGATCGCGCTCATGTGGCTGCTGCCGGCCGTCGAATACCTGAACCCGTGGCTGCAAGGGCCGCAGATCGGCCCGGTCGTGACGCTGTTCGCGCTCCTCGTGCTGCTGCGCCGCGCCGGCCCGGGGGCTCAGAACGCGAGCCGCGGCGGTACGTAGACGCCATAGTACGGCCCGACGCCGGTCGCGACGCCCGTCATCTTCACGCCGGCGACGAAATGGCCCTGGATGTACTTGTACGTACCGCCCAGTGACACGTCGATATGGAACGGCGCGAACGCGACGATCGGCACGCTGGTGCTGGTCGCCGTCTGCGTGACGACCGGCAGCACCACGGTCGCGCCGACCGGCACCGACGTGTAGAGCGTCGCCTTCACGCCGGTCGCGAGGTTGATGGTGTCGCCGATGCTGAGCGGTGTCGGATTGCCGGTTGTCATCAGGCCGCCCATCGTCGTCGTGTCGGTCGCGGCCGACTGGAACGACGTCCACTGTCCGCCCATGCACAGCAGGCCGTAGACCTGGCCGTTCGTGATCGAGAATTCGAACGGCTGCCCCGTCAGCGGATTGATCAGCGGCTGGTTGGTCGCCGCGTTCCAGTACTGGTTGTACACGCACTGGTCGATCGCGACCGGAAACAGCCCGCCCGCCCCGACCCCGCCCGGCGCCGCCAGCACCGCCACGGCGGTCGCGCTGTCGGATGCGCCGGGGATCCCCAGCAGCCCGCCGAGCAGCAGCGGAATCGAGCCGCCGTTCACACCGGGCGCGCGCGACACGGTGACCTGCACCGCCGGCACGTCGTACTGGCCCGGCGTGATGGTCGTCGGCTGCATGGAGGCGGGGTTGCGCGTCACGTTCCAGTATCCGGTGGTCACCGTGCCGGTCGACAGCGCCGCGCCGGCCGCCGAGTTCTGCGCGATCACGCCGTTCGCCGCCGGCGCGGCCTGCGACCAGTTCACCGCGCCGCCGCTCGGCGACATCATTGCATCGGCCCCCGCGAGCGCGGCCGCATCGGCCGCGTTCTGCAACTGGTTGTTCACCGTGACCACCCACGCGATGTCGATCGCCAGCGCGCCGAACGACAGCAGCGGAATCAGGAACAGCAGGAAGAACAGCGCGACCGAACCGCGCTGCCGTTCGGCGTCGACGGGCTGCGTGGCGGTCACGTCATTCATAGAGCATCACCGACGTCGCCGAGACCGTCACCGGGCCGGTGAGCGCGCTGAACGCGGACCCCAGCACGAGCCCCGAATACGTGTAGGTCACCGTCACCGTCAACGCGGTGCCCGACGTCGTGCCGTTCGCCTGCGTCACGGTCACCACCGGTGTCGTCGCGGTGCCGCCGGTGATCAGGCTGTTCTGCATCGCGTTCTGCGCGATGCCGGCGATCTGCGTCGTGGTCAGCATCGGCACGCGCAGCATGACGCCGGCGCGCGCCGCCTCGCGGCTCGCGTTCGTGATGACGGCCTTGTCGCACAGGATCAGGCTCGTGTCGATGATGCCGATCAGCACCATCAGCAGGAACGGCAGCATCAGCACGAACTCGAGGGACACGACGCCGCGCGCGTGGCGGGCGCCCGTCGCCCCGCGTGTCATTTTGCGGCTCCCGCATCCGGCGGGACGACGCCCGGCTCCAGCGCCGCGCCGGACAGCGGCGGCGTGCTACCGGCCCCGCCGGCAACCCCGGCGCCCCCGCGCGACGCAAGCCGCGCGCGCACCGCCTGGTAGAAGCGCAGGTTGTCGGCCACCGCCGACGCGGGCAACTCCGCGGACAGCAGCTTCTTCGCCGAATCGGTGTTGCCGAGCACGCCGTACGCGAACGCGAGGTTCTGGCGCGCCTGCCACGGCGCGGACGGCAGCCCGGCGACGTCGAGCAGCACGTTCACGCCTTCGCGCGGCCGGTTGCTCAGCACGAGCGACAGCCCGAGGTCGACGCGCAGCCCCTGCGCGTCCGGATGCGCGCGCAGCGCCTCGCGATACACGACCTGCGCATCCGCATGACGCCCCTGCAGGTCGAGCACGGTGCCGAGCCCCTCCGCCGCGAGCGGATGGTTCGGCTGCGCGGCGAGCAGGTCGCGATAGCGCTGCGCGGCTTCGTCGAGGCGCCGCTGCCGCAACGCGACGCGCGCGAGCCCGAGCTGCGGGCCGAGCTCCGCCGGTGCCTGCCGCTGCGCTTCGCCGTACAGGATTCGCGCACGCTCCAGGTCGCCCGCGCGGTAGTTGACGTCGCCGAGCCCCAGGCGCGCCGCGAGCGAATCCGGATGCTTCGCGAGCACCTTCTCGTACAGCGTCGACGCGAGATCGACGTTGCCGCCGGCCAGTGCGCTGTCGGCGATGCGCAGTTCGGCCTGCGGATCGTCGCTCTTGTGCGACAGCACCGGCCGCGTCTGGATGCCCGACGCGCCGCAGCCGGCCAGCACCGGCAGCACGGCCGCGAGCGCGAACGCGCGTACGACGGATCGTGTCATCTGAACACCTCGAGCAGGCGAATCGCCGCCGGGCCCGCCGCGATCAGGCAGACCGTCGGCAGGATGAACAGCATCATCGGCAGCGTGATCTTCGGCGCGAGCTTCGCGGCCCGTTCCTCGAGCGCGACGATCTGCTCGGTGCGCTCGGTGCGCGACAGCGTGCGCAGCGCCTGCGTGATCGGCGTGCCGAACCGCTGCGACTGCGTCAGCGTCGTCGCGAGCGAGCGTGCCGACGTGAAATCGACACGCATCGCGAAATGCGCGAGTGTCGCGGACACGTCGCCGCTCAGCGTCAGCTCGTCCGCGCACACGGTCAGCTCGTCGGCGAGCGGCGGGCAGATGCGCGCCAGTTCGTGCGCGACGCGCCGAATGCCCGACGCGAGACTGTTGCCGGCCATCGTGCAGATCACCAGCAGGTCCAGCGCATCGGGAAAGCACGTGGCGATGATCCGCCGCCGCCGCCGGATCATCACGCCGAGCACGTATTCCGGCACGATCACGCCGATCACGAAGGCGGCGATCATCGCCAGCGCGCGGATCAAGAAGTATTCGCCGAAGCGCGGAATCAGCGGGCTGAACACGATCGCGCCGCACGCGAACAGCACGCCGCAGCTCAGCTTGATCCCGATCATCACCGACGCCGCGCGGCGCTCGCGAAAGCCCGCACGCGTCAGCTGCAGGCCGAGCTTCACGCGCTGCATCGGGTCGAGCACCGGCAACCGTTCGCCGAGCTGCGCGAGCCGGCGGGTCAGGTCCAGGCGGACGCCGCCCGGCTGCAGCCACCCCGCCATCGATGCCGGCGGATGCTGCCCGGCAGCCTGCCGCACGCGCACCGCGATCCGCTGGCGCGTGCCGCCGCCGGGCGTGGCTAGCGCCACCGCGACACAGCCGAGCAACAACAGCAACTCGAGGCCGCGGGCGGCCAGTATCGACATCGTCATCGTGCAGTATCCAGTTTCGAGATCTTGCGGATCACCAACAGGCCGACCGTCAGCAACCCGGCCGCGATCGTCAGCATCGTGTGTCCCGGGTGCGTCGTGAACAGCAGCATCACGTACTCGCGGTTCACGAGAAACAGCACGCCGATCATCACGAACGGCACCGCCGAAATGATGTTCGTCGTGACGCGCCCTTCGGCGGTCAGCGCGCGGGTCTTCAGGCGGATGTCGCGACGCGTGCGGATGATGCTCGACAGCTCGTCGAGCGTTTCGCCGAGGCTGCCGCCGGTCTCGCGCTGCAGCAGCAGGTAGACGGTGAAGAACGAGAAGTCCGCGATCATCAGCCGGTCCGCCGCCTGCGTCAGCACGACCTTGAGATCCGCGCCGACGCGCAGGCTGTCGCCCATCGAGCGGAACGTCGCGCGCACCGGTTCGGCCGCGCCGTCGCCGACCATGCTGATCGCCTGCGTGACCGGAATGCCCGCGCGCACGGCCCGCACGATCATGTCGATCGCGTCCGGGAACGCTTCGAGAAAGCGAACCCGGAAGCGCTCCACCAACGCTCGGTAGCTCGCACGCATCGCGACCAGCGGCAACCCGACGTAGATCAGCGGACGCAGGAAGCCCGGCGGCCCGATCAGCTTTACGGCGACGATCGCGACGATCGCACCGGCGATCGTGCTCGCGACGACGATCCTCACGCCGCCCTTGCCGCCGACCGCGCGCACGCGCGTCACACGGCGCTGCAGCCACGCGCGCAGGCGGCCCTGGCGGCGCTCGAGGTTGAACAGCGCGACCCCGGGCGTGGCGGATGCGAGCCCGTCGCGCCCGGCGAGCGACGGCGACAGCCGGCGCATCCGTGCGCGGATGCGCTGGGCCGGCGTGCGGCTCGCGCGATCGAACCACGACGACAGCACGAGCCCGACCGCGAGGATCATCACGAACGCGCCCACCGCGAACAGGTCGGCGGCCCTCATTGCCGGAACACCTCGGCGAGCGCATCCTCGACGCCGTAATACGCGGCGCGCGCCGCGAATCCCGGCCGCAAGGGCGACGCCTCGAACACACCCTTCACCGCGTCGCGCGTCGTGTCGCCTTCCTGGCGGAACGCGAACAGGTCCTGCGTGATCACCACCTCGCCTTCCATCCCGACGATCTCCGTGATCCGCGTGACGCGCCGCACGCCGTCGCGCATCCGCTCGATCTGCACGAACAGGTGCACGGCGCTCGCGATCTGGCGCCGGATCGACAGCAGCTGCAGGTTCGCGTTCGCCATCATGACCATGCTCTCGAGCCGGCTGATCGCATCGCGCGGCGAATTCGCGTGGATCGTCGTCATCGAGCCGTCGTGCCCCGTGTTCATCGCCTGCAGCACGTCGAACGCCTCGGGGCCGCGAATCTCGCCGAGGATGATGCGGTCGGGCCGCATCCGCAGCGCGTTGCGCACGAGATCGCGCTGCGAGATCCCGCCGAGCCCTTCGGTATTCTCCGGCCGCGTCTCGAGGCTCACGACGTGCGGCTGCAGCAACTGCAGCTCGGCCGCATCCTCGATCGTCACGATCCGCTCGTGCTGCTCGATGTGCTGCGACAGCGCGTTGAGCAGCGTCGTCTTGCCCGAGCCGGTGCCCCCCGAGATCACGATGTTCAGCCGGCACGCGCACGCGACCTTGAGCACCTGCAGCATCGGATGCGAGATGTTGCCCTGCTGCGCCATCCGCGCGAGCGTGATGTCGCGCTTCGCGAACTTGCGGATCGAGATCGACGGGCCGCGCATCGCGATCGGCGGCAGCACGACGTTCACGCGGCTGCCGTCGGCGAGCCGCGCATCGACCATCGGGCTGCTCTCGTCGACACGGCGCCCCACCGCCGCCGCGATCCGCTGCGCGACGCTCGCCACGTGTGCGTCGTCGCGGAACTTCAGCGACGTGAGCTCGAGCCGGCCCGCGCGTTCGACGTAGACCTGGTCGGGCCCGTTGACGAGGATGTCGGTGACCGTATCGTCGGCGAGCAGCGGCTCGATCGGCCCGACGCCGAACATGTCGTTCAGGATCGCATCGACGATCAGCACCTGCTCGCCGGCCGTGATCCTCAGGCGCTCGCGCTCGACCGTGTGCGCGGCCACCTGCTCGATGCCCGCGCGCACTTCGTCGCGCGTCTTCATCAGCGCCGCCGACATGTTCATCGACGCGAACACCGCGCTGCGGATCGCGTCGAACTTGCTCGACCGGATCAGCGCCTCGTGGGTGTCGGCCGCCACGGGTGCGCGGGCCGGAGCCGGTGCAGGCGTGTCCGCCGCGGTCGGGGCCGGGGCCGGGGCCGATGGCGCGGCCTCGCGCGCCTCGGCGGGCGGCGCGGCCTGTGGTTCGGCCGGCGCGGGATCCGCCGGCGGCCGGTTGCGGGTGCCGAACGTCACGTTCCCTTCCTCCACTTGACAAGCCGCGCATACCACGGCTCGGCGACGACCATCGGCTCGCCGGTGATGCCGTTCGCGAGCTGCCGGATCTGGTCCAGGAAGCCGTTGCGCTTCGCGCCTTCGATCGGCTCGCCGAGGTTCTCGGCGACGGCGAGCGTCTGCGGTTCGTGCGGCAGTTCGTGCAGCTTCGCACCGCCGAACGCCTCCTCGAAATCGGCCGGTTCGACGCGGCCCGCGACCGGTGCGAGCGGATTGTTCAGCACCATCGACAGCAGCCGCTCGCCGGGCAGTTCCCGCACGAAGCGCACGAGCCGCGCGGCTTCGTACGCGGCGTGCACCGAACGGTCGACCACGACATGGACGAGATCGGACGCCACGAGCGCGTCCTCGAGCAGCTTGCCGGCGCCGCGGCCGACGTCGAACAGCACGTAGTGGAAACGGTCCTTCAGCATGTCGACCAGGCGCGCGACGGCCTGGTCGCCCAACGGGACGTCGGCGCCGTAAGCCAGCTCGGCGGAGAGGACGTGCAACCGGTCGCCCTTCGTCACGAACATGCGCTCGAACAATGCGTCGTCGGGACGCTGCCCCATGTTCAGCAATTCGATCAGCCCGTTGTTGCTGGACAGCCCGAGCATCGAATTCGCGCCGCCGCCATGCAGGTTCAGGTCGACGTAGGCGACCCGGCGGCGCTTCTCGCTCGCCAGGAAGCGCGCGAGGCTCACCGTGATCGTGGTCGCGCCGACGCCGCCGCGCGCGCCGACGAAGCTCACGACCTTGCCGGTGCGCACCTGCACGACCGATTCCGTCGCGGTCAGCGCACGCCGCATCAACTCGACGGTCAACGGCTTGACGATGTAGTCCTGCACGCCGATGCCGAGCAGGTTGCGAAACAGCCCGACGTCGTTCTGCGTGCCGATCGCGATGACGCGCACCGACGGGTCGCACACGTCGGCGAGCCGCATCATGTCCGATACCGGCAGCACCGAATCCGACACGTCGATGACGAGCTGGCGCGGCGAACGCTCGTACTGCTGCAGCAACCGGATCGCATCGTCGCAGGTGCCAGGCTGCAGGTGGGTGCGCGTGATCGCCAGCTCCTGCGTGACGCGGCGTATCACGTCCTCGCTGCCCGAATCGGCGACGACCGCGACGAGATCGGCCGCGCCCGCGAACGCGGCGCGCCGGGTTTGCTGACGGTCGAGGAGGTTCATGGGCGGCATCGTGATGGCATCCGGGTCCGGTCAATGGCTGGGCGAGCTGGTCGTCATCGTCTTGCCTGGCGTCGGCTGCTTCACGCGATCCTCGACGTAACGGCGCACCGCGTCGGCTGCCGTCTGCGCATCCGCGCCGCCGTACGGCACGGGCGCGACGAGATCCTCGGGCCGCGCGAGCATCGCCGCGAGGTTCGAATAGGTCGCGCAGCCGAACGGCACGCCGGGCCGCGCGAACCCCGCGTCGACGAGATGCGACGGCTGCATCAGCTTCGCGCAATCGGGCGCCACCGCGTGCGCGCCGTCGAAGCCGATCGCCCGCGCATCGGGCAGGTTGACCGGCGGCGGCGCCGACAGGCAGCCCACGAGCACCAGCGGTAGCAGTGCGGCAACGGTCGATCGGTTTCGCATGCGCGCTCCTCCGGTTCAGTACACGAAGCCCGCGGCGCCGACGAGGCGCGGCGTGTCACCCGACAGCAGGTCGAGCCCGAGGTTGCGCTGCACCGCGAACTCCAAGTCGCTGCTCGGCCGCGCGACGGTGTCGATTGCCTGCTCGAGCTGGCCGGGCCCGGTCGGCTGCACGATGTACGGCGTGACGATCACGACCACCTCGGTCTTGTTGTCCTGGAAGTTCTTCGACGAAAACAGCCGGCCGATGATCGGCAGCCGGCCGAGCCCCGGAATCTGCGACACGGTGTCGGCCGTCTGGCTCTGCAGCAGCCCGCCGATCGCGAAGCTCTGCCCGCTCGACAGCTCGACCGTCGTCTCGACGCGCCGCACCGTGAGCGCCGGCACCTTGATGCTGCCCGTCGTCACGCTGTTGCTCGCATCGACCTCGCTGACTTCCGGCCGCACCTTGAGGCTGATGCGGTTGTCGGTGAGCACGGTCGGCGTGAAATCGAGCGACACGCCGAACGGCTTGTACTCGACCGTGATCACCCCCGTGTTGCCGGTCTGCGCGACCGGGATCGGAATCTCGCCGCCCGCGAGGAAGCTCGCCGTCTCGCCGGACATCGCGGTGAGGTTCGGTTCGGCGAGCATCGTGATCAGGCCTTCCTGGTCGAGTGCGTCGAGCACGACGTCGATCGACCAGCGCCCCGCGCGGAATCCGCCGAGCACCGAGAAGGCGCCCGTCGGCGACAGGTTGAACAGGCCGTTCGTCGGGTCGAACAGCGTGCGTCCGTTGAACAGCCCGCCGACGAAGTTGCCGGCGGCGCCCAGCGAGCTCCAGTTGATGCCGAGCTGCTGCGTGACGTTGCGGCTCACCTCGGTCACCCGCACGCGCAGGTTCACCTGGATCGGGCGCGACAGCGTGAGCCGGTTTACGATCTTTTCCTTGTCGTGCAGGTACGGCGTGAGCGACTGCATCACGGCATCCGCGTCGGCCGCGCTCGGCACCTTGCCCGACACCATCAGCGAGCCCGGTGCGCCGGACACCGACAGCTTCAGCTGCGGAAAGCGGCTGTCGAGCACGCCCTGCAGCGACGCCGTGTCGACCTGCACGATCACCGTCTTGCGCAGGATCGGGCGATGGTTCGCGCCGAGCGCGATCAGCGTGGTCGTGCCCGCCTTCTTGCCGAACACGAACACGGTGCGCGGGGACGGCACCTGGATGTCCGCGATGGACGGATCGGCAACGAACATCGCGGCCGCGGGTTCGGGCAGCGACAGCAGTTCCCCCTTGCCGGTCGCGATCGACAGCGCCGCGCCCGCGTCCGGCGCGCGTGCGACCTGCGCCAACGCGCCCCCGGACGCGACGATGCAGGCCAGGCACCCGAAAGCGATCCAACGAACCATGCGCACCATGCGTGTTCCCGTCAAATGCCGGCCGCCGGGCGGCCGGCCCGAATCGTCAATCCGTCACTGCGCCGCCACGGCCGGCGGCTGCGCAGTGGCCTCCGCCGCGACATTGGCGCCGCCCGTCGTCGTGGGCGTCGCGGGCATCGCCGGCCAGGCCGGCAGCCCGGCCGGCAACGGCGGCAGGCCCGGCGTGCCGGTGCCGCCGCCACGCGATCCGTCGTCGACCGACGAACCGCGATAGATCACGACCGCGTTGCTCCGCCACGCCGGCCGCGCGCCCGACTCCGGCCGGGCGGACGGTTCGCGTGCGGCCTCGCGGGCCGCGCGCGACACGTCGCCGGCCCACACGGGCTGCGTATCGGGCTCCTGCGCGTCGCCGCCTGCCGGCTGCCGCCGGTCGCTCGTCGCGAAGCTGCGCAGCGCGAGCGACAGCGAGCCGAGGCGGGTCGCCACCAGCACGACCTGCGCGGTGCGCGGCGCGACCTCGAGCGTGACCGTGCGGGCGCGGGCCGTCGCGTCCGGTGCGCTCGCGGGCGCCTTCGCGCGCTGGAATTCGGAGCCGACCGCGAGCACGCGCGCGCGCCGCACCACGGTCTCCGCCTCGAACGTGCCGGGCGACGTCGCCGAGCCACCGATCTGCTGCGTCAGCAACACGTCGACGAAGTCGCCCGGCTGGATCAGCCCCGCGTTGCCCGACACGTCGTCGACCGGCACCGAGATCGCGCGCATGCCGGGCTGCAGCGCCGCCGCGAGAAAATCCGGCGCACCGGCCGGTATCACGTTCTCGACGCGAATCGGTGCGCCGGCACCGACGTGGTTGCGCAGCAGCGCGCCCTTCAGGTCCGCGCCCGGCTGCGACTCGACGAACGCGCCAGCCGGCACCTGCGCGCGCGGCATGCGCTTCCACGCCAGATCGTTGTCGCGCAGCAGCAGCCCTTCCGGCAGGTCGGCGGCGGCGACCCGCACGCGCGCCTGATCCGTTTCGGCAGGCACCGACGGCGTCGACGCGGCGACGTACAGCTCGCGCAGGATGAACGCACCGATGCCGGCGGCAACGACGAGCACGGCCAGTCTCAGCGGTTTGGGCATGGCGGCGTGCGTCCCCCCGGCTAGGTCAGCGAAACCGTGTGTGGAAACGACGCCCAGACGGCCAGCGTGCCGCCGAGCGCGAGCGCAACGCCGTACGGCACGCCGCGCGCGGCGACCGCGCGAACCGAGGCTGCGCGTCGCGGCCGCGCCGCCAGCAACGCGACGCCGCACAGCGCACCGCCCGCGCCGACGCCCGTCAGGACCGGCAACGCCAGTGCCGGGCCGGCCCACAGGAATACCGCCGCCGCCAGCTTGACGTCGCCTCCGCCGATCCAGCCCGCATGGCGCATGCCGCCGAACAGCAGCAGCATCGCCGCACCGGTCGCGACATGGCCGGCCAGCGGCGCGAACCCGTCGCGCGCGAGCGCCGCCGCGACGAAATACAGCGCCGCGAACGCGAGCACCGCGCGATTGGACAGGCGCCGGTCGCGCAGATCCTGCGCGGCGAGCGAGGCCAGCAAGGCCGTGGCCACCGACTGCACGAGCATGAGCATGGGAGAGCCGTCCGTCGACACGCCCCGGCCGGATACGTTCTACCGCTGCGGATCCCGGTGTTCGTCGGTGGCGCGCGGGTTCAGGGGATCAGATCAGGCTCGTCACCTTGTTGATCAGCGTCGTGAACACGCTCGGCAAGCCGCCGGCGTTGCTGCTGAGGATCACGCCGACCGCCGCGAGCGCGACCACGACGATGCCCGCCAGCACGGCGTATTCGAGCGAACTGACGCCACGTTCGTCACGCAGCAGGGATTTGACGTATTGCAGCATGGCAACCTCCGTGTAACGGGGCCGGTGACCGACCGTTGAACGCAAAGATGCTCCGTTGCTCCGGTGGTTGCGCAGGGCATCCGCCCATGGCGATCCATGCGCGCGACCCTGGCACGAGGTCGCCCGCATCCCCCGGAATCCTCTCTCGATTACTGCAACACGCGGCGTGCAACGACATCTTCGATCGTTGCGTGCCTGCATCCGTGGTGCGGTCTTCCCGCACGATGCAACCGCGCTGATTCGTCTAGGGTATAGACAATTTTTCAGGCGAATTCAAATTATTTGGCGTCGGAATGCATTTATGGATTTCATCCTGCAACGATGAAATCCATGTCGTGCATTTCCGGTCATTTTTTCTCGCGTGACAGCGAAGGGTCGCCGATCGGAACGAGCATGCCGACTGCTGCAGCGCGTGAATGATCGCCCCGGTTTCTGTTCGATTTATCGGCATGCCGGGCCGATCCGCATGCGGCCGTCTTGCCACGCCCGGCCGGCCGTCCCGGCATGCACGACGGCCTCGCATCACATCTCCCCCGACCACCTGCCCCCGTTTTCCCGCCCGGATTCGGCAAATGATCTTCGCGCGAATCCACGCGCGTCTTCATCGCGACTTTCCAACCGGAAATTTCATGATTCTGTTTCCGGCTTCATTCGACTTGATTGGAATCCTGATTGAATGTCAGTTGCATGTGAATGCCGTTCTCATCCGGATGGAACGAATCGCCCGGCGCACCAACCCGGAAAACGGCGATAAGCATAGTTCAAATCGTTTCTTGTCCAGCCCTGGCACGTCATCGAGAATGCGCCGACGGGCTGAGGCCCGGTCTCGCTTCCCCCCAACGTTCCGGAACCATCGATTCATGCTTCCATTGCGCCTGCTTCGCTCGCTGCTGATCGCGTCCCTCTTTGCGTTGCCGGCCGCCGCCGCGCACGCCGACAAGCCCGCCACCATCCGCATCGGTGTCGCCCAGCAAGGCGCCGGCGATCCGCCGACGTTCGGCGGATCCAGCGCGGCCACCGCGCAGTTGCAGCAACTGGTCGAAAAGGAGTTCGCGGCCGACGGCATCAAGGTGCAGTGGCTGTTCTTCAAGGGCGCGGGGCCGGCCGTCAACGAGGCGATCGCCAACAAGGCGCTCGACTTCGCGTACCAGGGCGACCTGCCCGCCGTGCTCGCGCGGGCGAACGGGATCAAGACGCGCCTGCTGCTCGCCGCGAGCGTGCGCTCGGGCGTCAAGATCGCGGTGCCGCCCGACTCCCCGATCCGCTCGATCAAGGACCTGAAGGACCGCCGCGTGTCGATCTTCCGCGGTACGAACCTGCAGCTCGTCGCCGACAACGCGCTCGCGAAGAACGGCCTCGGCGAACGCGACCTGCGCGTGATCAATCTCGACGCCGCGAGTTCGCTCGCCGCGCTCGCGTCGAAGGGCATCGACGCGTCGGTGGGCGACTACCAGCTGTACAAGCTGCGCGACGCCGGGCTCGCGAAAATCATCTACGAGTCGCAGAACGACGGTCCGCAGCTCACGCGCCAGACCCACCTGCTCGTGCTCGACGATTTCGAGCGCGCGCATCCGGACATCGTGCAGCGCGTCGTCACCGCAGTCGTGAAGGGCGCGCAATGGTCGTCCGATGAAGCGAATCGCGATGCGCTGTTCAAGCTGTGGGCGAAAAGCGGCGTGCCGGTGTCGTCGTGGCAGGCCGACTATGCGAACCAGCGCCTGAAGGATCGCCTGTCGCCGTTGATCGATCCGTTCGTCGTCGCGCGCTACAAGTCGGTCGCGCAGGATGCGCTGGCACTGAAGCTGATCCGTCAGCCGGTCGACGTCGATGGCTGGTTCGAGCCGAAGTATCTCGACAATGCGCTGCGCACGCTGAAGCTCGAAAGCTACTGGCCACGCTACGACGCGGCCGGCAAGCCCCTTTCCTGACCCGGACCTGCCACGATGAGCGACACCGCCTTTTCCATCCCGTCATCCGGGCGCCCCGCGCTCGCCGCGCCGCCGCACCGTGCGGCGGCCGTGAAGCGGTGGTCGTGGCGGCTCGCGCCGTGGCTGCTGCCCGCGCTGCTGTTCACGCTGTGGAGCGTCGGCAGCGCGCGCGGCTGGATCGCGCCGCAGATCCTGCCGCCGCCCGAACGCGTGTTCGACGCACTCGCGGATCTCGCGACGAGCGGCGATCTCGTGCGCCACACGCTGATCAGCCTGCAGCGCGTGCTGGTCGGCTTCGCCGCCGGCACGCTGCTCGGCTTCGCGACCGGCGTCGCGCTCGGCCTGTCGCGCACGCTGGAAGCCTACGTGCTGCCGAGCTTCAACGCGCTCGTGCAGATTCCGGTGCTCGGCTGGCTGCCGTTCCTGCTGCTGCTCGTCGGTGTCGGCGAGCCGCTCAAATACCTGCTGATCGCGCATGCGGCGCTCGTTCCCGTCACGCTGAGCACGTTGCAAGGGTTTCGCCAGACCCCGCCCGCGCTCGACGAAGTCGCGCGCGTATTCGGCTACACGCGGCGGCAACGCATCGTGCACGTCGTGCTGCCCGCCGCGATCCCGACGCTCGCGACCGGTGTGCGGCTCGCGTTCACGAAGTCGTGGCTCGCGCTCGTCGTCGTCGAGCTCGTCGCATCGTCCGAAGGGCTCGGCTACCTGATCGTGTACGGGCGACAACTGTTCCAGCTCGATCTCGTGATGGCGGCCGTGATCGTCGTCGGCGCGGTGGGCCTGCTGATCAACCGGCTGCTCGATGCGTTCGAAGCACGCTTGCGCCGCGGCGTGCCGTCCGCGTTCCGCGGCTGAAGCGCCGCCCCTGCCCGCGCCACCGAAGGAGTCCCACCCTTGACGTATCCTGCTGCCGCGCCTGACGCCACCCCGCCTGCTGGCGCGACCGCCCGCCGCCTGCGCGCACCCGACTGGCGCGGCTTCGTGCTGCCGCTCGTCGCGTTCGCGCTGTGGTGGGCGATCGCTTCCGCGCACCTCGTCAGCAGCGGGCTGCTGGTCGGCCCGGCCGACGTGCTGCGTACCGCATGGGCGCAAGCCACGAGCGGCGCACTCGGCCGCGCGCTGTCCGCGTCGCTCGCGCGTGAAGCGTGCGGCTTCGTGCTCGGCGCGACGGGCGGCCTGCTGCTCGGCGCCGCGCTCGGGCTGTCGCGCGTCGCCGCGCGCATGGTCGGCCCGAGCTTCGACACGTTCAAGCAGATCTCGCTGTTCGCGTGGATTCCGCTGATTTCCGTGTGGTTCGGCCTCGGCGACGTCGCCAAGGTCGTGTTCCTGTCGCTCGCCGCGCTGCTGCCCGTCGCCGCGCACACCTGCGACGGCATTCACGCGGTGCCACGCGCGTATGTCGACGTCGCCCGCGCGCTGCGCTACTCGCGGCTCCAGCTCGTGCGCTACGTGATCCTGCCGGCCGCGCTGCCGTCGATCTTCACCGGGCTGTATCTCGGCCTGATCTATTCGTGGCTCGCGACGCTCGGCGCCGAATACCTGCTGGTCGCCGGCAGCGGGATCGGCAACACGCTGATCGACGGCAGCGAGCAGTTCCGGATGGATCTCGTGCTGTTCGGGATCATCGTCGTCGGCGTGACCGGCTGGGCGCTGAACGCGATCGCGCGTGCGATCGAGCGCAAGGTGCTGGCCCGGCGCGGCGACCTGACGCGCTGATCGCCTTTTCCTTCCTCGTCACCCTCTTCCTCGCACCGCCATGACGACCCTCTCCTCCGATTCGCTCGACATCCTCCACGTGAGCAAGCACTACGCGCAACGCGGCGCCGCGCTCGCCGTACTCGACGACGTGTCGCTACACGTGCGCGCCGGTGAATTCGTCACGATCGTCGGCTCGAGCGGTTGCGGCAAGTCGACACTGCTGCGGTTGATCGCCGGGCTCGATACCGATTACGCGGGCGAGATCCGGGCCGGCGCCGAACGCGTGCGCGACACGTCGCTGCAGCGCGGGATCGTGTTCCAGGATCACCGGCTGTTCCCGTGGCTGACCGTCGCGCAGAACATCGAGGCCGCGCTGCGCAACGCCCCGCTCGATGCGGCCGCGAAGCGGCGCGCGGTTGCCGATCACATCGCGCTCGTCGGGCTGAACGGCTTCGAGCACGCGTATCCGAACCAGCTGTCGGGCGGGATGGCGCAGCGCGTCGCGATCGCGCGCGGCCTCGTGAACCGCCCGCGCGTGCTGCTGCTCGACGAACCGTTCGGCGCGCTCGACGCGCAGACGCGCGCGCGGATGCAGAACGAACTGCTGCGTATCTGGGAGCAGGAGCGCATCACGATGATCCTCGTCACGCACGACGTCGACGAAGCCGTGTATCTCGGCGACCGCGTCGTGACGATGGCGCCGCGCCCGGGCCGCATCGAACGCATCGTCGATGTCGCGTTGCCGCGCCCGCGCCGGCGCGATTCGCCGGAATTCGCGCGATTGCGCGATACCGTGCTCGCCGATTTCGACGACCACGAACCACCGGGCGACGATCGCCCGGGCGGCCAGCGCATCGACACGCCGCGCCCGCACCGGATCGGCGAATGGCGGCTTGCGTGGTAGTACGCATGTCGCGCCGCATTGCTCAGCATGACGACGCATATCGATCATCGCTGCGCACACGCTAAGGTTGTGACGATTCATCGGTTCCGATTGCGCGCGGTCCCTGCTTGAATGGAGACTCGACCGACCCGACTCCAGGAGACTCCCGATGTCCGAAGTCCAGCACGCCGCTCACCCGTCTTCGCATGCCTCGCACGCCGCGCCGCGCACGGCCGCCACGCCGCTCCAGCTTCGCCAGGTTGCCGGCCGGATCGGCGCCGAAATCGCCGGCGTGCGGCTGTCGGGCACGCTCGACGACGCGACGTTCGATGCGATCCAGGCCGCGCTGCTGCGCCACAAGGTGCTGTTCTTCCGTGGCCAGCAGCATCTCGACGACACCGCACAGGAAGCGTTCGCACGGCGCTTCGGCAAGACCGTCGCGCACCCGACCGTGCCGTCCGTCGACGGCAGCGCAGCTCTGCTCGAACTCGATTCCGCGCACGGCGCGCGCGCCAATTCGTGGCACACCGACGTGACCTTCGTCGATGCGTACCCGAAGATCTCGATCTTGCGCGCCGTCGTGATTCCGCCGTTCGGCGGCGACACCGTGTGGGCCAACACGGCCGCCGCATACGCCAACCTTCCCGACCCGCTGCGCGCGCTCGCCGACACGCTGTGGGCGCTGCACACCAACGCATACGACTACGCGTCGACGCACGTGCATGCCGACGATACGCAACTGAAGCGCTACCGCGAAGTGTTCACGTCGACCGTCTACGAAACCGAGCACCCGGTCGTGCGCGTCCATCCGGAAACCGGCGAACGCACGCTCGTGCTCGGGCATTTCGTGCAGCGGCTCAAGGGGCTGTCGTCGCAGGATTCCGCGCACCTGCTGCAGGTGTTCCATGAACACGTGACGCGTCTCGAGAACACCGTGCGCTGGAACTGGCAGGAAGGCGACGTCGCGATCTGGGACAACCGCGCGACGCAGCACTACGCGATCAACGACTACGGCGATGCGCGCCGTGTCGTGCGCCGCGCCACCGTGCACGGCGACGTGCCGGTCGGCATCGACGGCCGCCAGAGCGTCGTGCTGAAGGGGCCGGGCGCGACGCTGCAATAACGCCCGCGTCGCGCGGCGGCGGCGCTTCATGCGCGCCGCCGCGCCTGCCCCCGCTTTCCGCTCCCGGACACCGACCATGCACTTCCCGCCTCCGGATCGACGCGCACCCGCGCAACGATGTCGGCCCTCCGCCCCCTCCACTTCCGCCAGGAGCGTCGCATGAGCGCCCTACTCGAACCCGCCGCCCAGCCAGTCGACGTGATTCCGCTGTCCGCCCATATCGGCGCGGAAATCCGCGGCGTCGACCTCACGCAACCGTTGACCACGCCGCAGATTGCGGCGATCCGCGCCGCGCTGCTGAAATGGCGCGTCATCTTCTTTCGCGAGCAATTCCTCACGCACGAGCAGCACGTCGCGTTCTCCGCGCAGTTCGGCGAGCCGACGGTCGGCCACCCGGTGTTCGGGCACGTCGACGGGCATCCGGCCGTCTACTCGATCGCGAAGCATCGCAAGGCGACGCGCTTCGAAGGCGAACCGGTGCGCCGTCCGTGGACCGGCTGGCACACCGACGTGACGGCCGCCGTGAACCCGCCGTGGGCGTCGATCCTGCGCGGCGTGACGATCCCCCCGTACGGCGGCGACACGCACTGGACGAACCTCGTGCGCGCGTACGAAACGCTGTCGGCGCCGCTGCGCGGCTTCGTCGACGGCCTGCGCGGCATTCACCGCTTCACGCCGCCGGCCGGCGCGCGCGCCACCAGCGCGTTCGACGACGCGGTCGAACGCCGCCCGCTCGTCACCGAGCATCCGCTCGTGCGCGTGCATCCGGAGACCGGCGAACGCGCGCTGTACGTGAGCCCGAGCTTCCTGAAATCGATCGTCGGGCTGACGCCGCGCGAGAGCCAGGCGCTGCTCGAACTGCTGTGGGAACACGTGACGCGGCCGGAATTCACGATCCGCTTCAAATGGGAACCGCGCAGCATCGCGTTCTGGGACAACCGCGCGACCGCCCACCTCGCGCCGGTCGACATCTTCGATCTCGACTTCGACCGCCAGCTGTATCGCACGACGCTCGTCGGCGATGTGCCGGTCGGCCCGGACGGCCGGCCGTCGGTCGCGCTCGAAGGCTCGCCGGTCGAAGCCGCGACGGCAGTCGCGCTCAACTGAACCGACTCGACCTGCCGGTAGCCGGCGCATGCTGCATCGCGCCGGGCTTTGCCGTCGTCACACCGCGCGGACGGCAGCACCGTCCGCGCGGCCCGCCCGTCAATCCAGCCAGACCCCGTCGAAGCGATGACCGCCGAGCGGCGAGAACGTCAGCCCGTGCACGCGCTTGGACACCGGCAGCGACACGATCGACGTCGCGATCGGTGTGAACGGCACCTGGTCCTTGAACACGACCTGCGCCTGCTCGTACAGCGCCGTGCGCTTCGCCACATCCCCATTGGAACGCGCCGCGTCCACCAGCTTCTCGAAATCCTGGTTGCACCACTTCGCGAGATTGCTGCCATGCACCGCGTCGCAACCGAGCAGCGTGCCGAGCCAGTTGTCGGGGTCGCCGTTGTCGCCCGACCAGCCGTACAGGATCGCGTCGTGCTGCCCGTCATGCTTCGCGCGGCGGTTGTATTCACCCCACTCGTAGCTGACGATCTTCGCGCGCACGCCGATCTTCGCCCAGTCCTGCTGGATCAGCTGCGCCATCAACTGCGCATTCGGGTTGTACGGGCGCTGCACGGGCATCGCCCACAGCGTCAGGTCGAAGCCGTTCGGGAAACCGGCCTGCGCGAGCAGCGCCTTCGCGGCCGCCGGGTCGCGCGGCGCATCCTTCAGGCGCGGGTTGTACGACCATTGCTCGGGCGGCATCGGGTTCGTCGCGATCTTCGCGTCGCCGTTGAACACGGTCTTCACGATCGCCGACTTATCGATCGCGATGTCGAGCGCGCGACGCACGTCGACGCGATTGAGCGGCGCATGCTGCGTGTTGTACGCGACGAAGCCGACGTTGAAACCCATCCCCGAGAACAACGTCAGCTTCGGGTCGCGCCGCACCGTGTCGAGATCGGCCGGCCGCGGGAACGCCGATACCTGGCACTCGCCGGCCACCAGCTTCTGCAGGCGTGCGGCCGGATCGGGCGTGATCGCGAACACGAGGCGCGAGAGCTTCACGTCGTCCGGCTTCCAGTAGTCGGGATTCGCGTCGTAGCGGATCAGCGCGTCCTTCTGGTACGTGCGCAGCAGGAACGGCCCCGTGCCCACCGGGAACTGGTTGATGTCGGCCTCGCGATGGCGCGCCGCGAGCTGCGACGCATACTCGGCCGACAGGATCGACGCGAACGCCATCGCGAGATTGCGCACGAACACGACGTCGGGTGTCTTCAGCACGAAGCGCACCGTATAGTCGTCGACCTTGTCGATGCGCTCGACGTTGCGGTCGAAGCCGAGGTCGCTGAAATACGGGAAGCTGACCGGATAGGCCTTGCGGAATGGATCCTCGGGATCGAGCATCCGGCGGAACGTGAAGACGACGTCGTCGGCCTGGAACGGCCGCGTCGGCTTGAACCACGCGGTGGTCTGGAATTTCACGTCGCGCCGCAGGTGGAACGTGATCGTGCGCTGGTCGGGCGACACGTCCCAGCTCGTCGCGAGCGCCGGCTCGAGATCGAGCGTGCCGCGCTTGAACTGCACGAGCCCGTTGTAGACCGGGTACGTGCTCGCATCGAAATCGGTGCTCGTCGTATGCTGGCCCGGATCGAAGCCGGCCGGGCTGCCTTCGGTGCAATACACGAGCGTCTTGCCGGACGGCGCGGCAAGCGCGTGCGTGGCCGCGCCGGCGAGCAGCAGCGACGCCGCGATGCAACGCAGGGCCGCGGCGGCATGGGGTACGCCACGCGCACGACGCGCAGCTGACGAAACGAAAGCATTCTTCATGGTGACGGAGACAGGAGAGAGCTGTCATGAAAATGACGACGGCCGATCTTCGCGCGCCTCCCGCCGATCGCTTACCAATTAATTTCGCGTTGCTTATCGTCGTGGCTGCATCCCGCTGCCCGTGCATGAAAACGTCCACGCAAGCGCCGGGCGGCCGTGTTGCAGCGCCGTCTTCCGGCCCCCTGCAGACTCGCCGGAAATGGTGCATCGTATCGGCTGGCCAACACTGGTACGGGCGCGCCCGGATTTGCCCGGCGCCGCCGATTCCAGGAGGACACACGATGCCTGTCAGCTCCGAAACGTCTGCTCGCCCGGTAAAGACGCCGGGCCCCGATCACCCGATCACGATCGAACTGCACCCGCGGCGCGTCGTGGTCAAGGCGGCCGGCAGGGTCGTCGCGGATACGCGCCGCGCGCTGGCGCTGCGTGAAGCCGCCTACCCGGCGGTGCTCTACATCCCGCGCGAGGACGCCGACCTGACACTGCTGCAACGCACCAATCACGCGACGTACTGCCCGTACAAGGGCGACGCCGCCTACTACTCGATTCCGGTCGGCGGCGAGCGCTCGGTCAATGCCATCTGGACCTACGAGGCGCCGTATCCTGCCGTCGACGCGATCCGCGGGCACCTCGCGTTCTATCCGGATCGCGTCGATTCGATCGAGGAAAGCCCCGCCGGCTCCGATTGAGGGTCGCGGCAGTCGTTCATCGAACGCCGGGCGGCCCCGCGTGCGTAGTGATTTCGCCGGTGCGGCCCGCCGTGCCGGCAGGTTCTTGCGCGGATCGCCGATCCGTACGACGCCACCTGGCCCGCCGCTGATTTGCATATGCGGATTCGTTGGTTGGCCGCCGGCCTGCGCGGCCGTATCGTCCTGAATCCGGCGCGGGCCGGCCCGTGGCGCGCATCGCCCGCATCGGACCCCGCCCTGCGCCGGCCGCGCCGTCTTTCGCGCGCGGCCCGTGAACCCGCACGCAGGACGCCTCGATGAACGACACACCGCACGCAGACGTTGAACCGACACCGGCGAACCCGCATCGCCGCCAGTGGCTGCAAGGCGCGGCCGCCGGGCTGGCCGGGCTCGCGCTCGGACCGCTCGCGGGCCTGCCTGCCCATGCGCAAGACAGCGGCACGCGGCTGCGCGTCGGTTTCCAGAAATACGGCAACTTCGTCGTGCTCAAGGCGCGCGGCACGCTGGAGAAGCGGCTCGCGAGCCAGGGCGTCACCGTGCAGTGGCTCGAATTTCCGGCCGGCCCGCAATTGCTCGAGGGCCTGAACGCCGGCGCGATCGACGTCGGCACGGTCGGCGAGACGCCGCCGATCTTCGCGCAGGCGGGCGGCGTCGATTTCGTCTACATCGGCAACGAGCCGCCCGCGCCGCAGGGCGAGGCGATCGTCGTGCTGCCCGATTCGCCGATCCGCACCGTCGCGCAGCTGCGCGGCAAGAAGGTCGCGTTCAACAAGGGTTCGAACGTCCACTACCTGCTCGTGAAGGCGCTCGAACATGCGGGGCTGACGTATGCCGACATCCAGCCGATCTACCTGACGCCCGCCGACGCACGCGCCGCGTTCGTGCAGCGCAACGTCGATGCATGGGTGATCTGGGATCCGTACCTGGCCGCCGCCGAGCGGCAGATCGGCGCGCGCGTGATCGCGAACGGCGAAGGGCTCGTGCGCAATACGCAGTACTACCTCGCGGCGCGCAAATACGCGGCGGCTCACCCGCAGGTGGTGCGCGCGCTGCTCGACGAAGTCGACGCGGTCGACCGCTGGGCGCGCGATCATGTGCCCGACGTCGCCACGCAACTGTCGCCGCTCGTCGGCCTCGATGCGCCGACGCTCGAAGTCGCACTCAAGCGCGCCGGCTACGGCGTGCAGCCGATCAGCGACGCGACGCTCGCGTATCAGCAGAACATCGCCGACGCATTCAGCGCGCTGAAGCTGATTCCGGGCAAGCTGTCGGTCGCGAGCGCACGCTGACGCGCCGGTGCCGCTGCCGCCGACGCGCGGCGCGGTACGCGTGACTCAGCGCGCGGGGGCCGCGCCGATGCGCCGCCACTCGTCGTAGTCGGTGACGAGGCCCGCTTCGTCGACCGCGATATCGGCCGCATACGTGCCGCTTTCATAGCGGTACACACGCTCCGCCGTACGCGTATAGCGCTGCTCGCCGCGCACGAACGCGAAATCCGGAAAGCGCAGCCACGCGGTATGGATCACGGCCGCGTCGCCGACGGCCAGCCCGAGCCGACGGATCGGCAGCGTATTCGTCGACGGGCTGAAGCCGAGATCGAGGTCGGTCGCGCCCGCGAGCGCCGGGACGTCGACGCCATCGATCGTCCATCGCCCTGCGTCACAGCGGATATCCCACTGCCGCGGCGGCTGCGTGCCGCCCCACTGCGTGATGCTTGCCGAGCGCGTGAGCCAGTCGGCGCCGCATGCGATCGCATAATCGATGCGAAACGGCGAGCCGTCGATCGCACCCGACACCGATCCCGACAGGTCGACTCCCGTTCGCGATTCGACGAGCCGGCACCATTCGGCCGCCTGCCACGTCTGCACGATCTGCCATGCGACGCAGCGCGTGCGCACCGCGTCATCCTGTTGCGTCATGTCTTCGTCTCCAGTCGATCGCATGGAAGCCGATTGTCCTCCATCGCACCGGCGGACACATGCGGCTTCGCCGACCGATGCTCAGTATCGGTTCGCCACGCACCTTCAGGCGGCCCTGCTTTGGTACCATCCGTCGATCGGCATCAACCGGAACCAGACAAGGGGCGCGACTTCATGGATTTGCTGGCGACGATGCGCATCTACGTGAGGGTCGTCGAGCGCGGCACGATGTCCGGCGCGGCGCGCGATCTCGACATGGGCCAGCCGGCCGTCAGCGAGCGCATCGAGCGACTCGAGAAGCATCTCGGCACACGGCTGCTGTTGCGCAGTGCCCGCACCCTCACGTGCACCGAAGAAGGCCGGATCTTCTACGAACGCAGCAAGGAACTGCTCGAAGCGGCCGACGATGCGGTCGCGTCGGTGTCGAAGACGGAGAACGCGCTCGACGGCACGATCCGGCTCGCGGCGCCGCAATGCGTCGGCGAAGTCGTGCTGCCGGGTGTGCTGATGCATGTCCGCAGCGCGTATCCGAACCTGCACATCGACCTGGTCCTGAACGACGACATCGTCGATCCGGTCACGGAAGGCGTCGACATCTCGATCCGCGTCGGCCAGCTCGGCGACGGCGGGTTCGTCGCGCATCCGGTCGGCGCGGTCGGCCGCCGGCTCGTCGCCGCGCCGTCGTATCTCGAGCGGCACGGCCCGATCGATTCGACGGCCGATCTCGCGAACCATCCGTTCATCCGCGTGAAAGGCGTCTTCGCCAGCGAACGGCTGCCGCTGCAGCGCGACGGCGACGCGCTCGACTACGCGCGCATCCGCACGATCATGACGACGAGCCACTGGCGCCCGATGTTCGACACGATCGTGGCCGGCGGCGGCATCGGCGTGGTCCAGCAGCCGGCCTGCGCGGAGGCGCTCGCGGCCGGCACGCTCGTCGAGCTCCTGCCGCGGTACGTGATTCCCGACTTCGCGCTCAACGTGCTCGTGCATGCGCAGCGGCCGCTGCCGCCGCGCGTGCGGGCCGTCGTCGAGTTGCTGAAGCAGGACATCCCGCCGCTGCTGGCCCGCCCTGCCCGATAACGGCGGCCAGCGCCGCCTCCGTCACGCCTGCAGCGACTTCCCCGGCTCCTTCACGTGGGCATCGACTTCCATCTGGTAGAAGCGCGCGCTGACGAAGCCGAACAGCGTCCAGCCGAGGAACACGCACAGCCCGCCGAGCATCAGCGCCTGCTCGCCCGAGCTGAACAGTGCATAGAAGCTGTACGCGGTGGCCACCATCGCGATCACGTTGGTCAGCAGCGCCTTCGCCGGCGGCACCTTCGCGACCTTCTGGATCGTGATCAGCGCGGCCATCGACATCACGTACGGCACGAGGTTCGTGACGACCGCGAGATCGACGATCTTCTGGAACTGGCTGCTCAGCTCCGGGCTGATCGCCATCAGCGCCAGCGCGACCTGTGCGACCAGCAGGATCACCATCCCGACGATCGGCGTGCCGGTGCGCGTCGCACGCGCGAACACCGGCAGGAAGTAGCCGACGTCCGCCGAGCTCTTGAACACCTGCGCGACCGTGAACTGCCAGCCGAGCAGCGAGCCGATGCACGCGATCACCATCAGCGCGGTGACGATCGTGCCGACCGTCGGGGTGAACATCGTCGCGAACGCGAGCGCGTGACGGCGGCCCGGCGGGCGGCCACGCGCCGCTCGCGGTCCTGAGCGCATCGCGAGACATGACGGGCGGCGCGACGCGCCCGCCCGCCGCATCACCACGCCTGCCGGTAGATCTCCAGCGCGTCGGCCTCCGTCACCTCGCGCGGATTGTTCACGAGCAGGCGCGTCTGCAGCATCGCATCCGACGCCATCCTCGGCAGGTCGCCTTCCCCGATGCCGACCTCGCGCAGCGTGCGCGGAATGCCCGTCGCGACGATCAGCCGGTCGATCTCGGCGATCAGCGCATGCGTGCGCGCTTCATCGCTGCCCGTTGCCGACGGTGCGACGATCGCCGCGAGTTCCGCATACAGCGGCGCGGCGGCCGGCGCGTTGAAACGCAGCACGTGCGGCAGCACGAGCGCATTCGACAGCCCGTGCGGCACATGGAAGATCCCGCCGACCGGATAGGCCAGCGCGTGCACGGCCGCGACCGGTGCATTCGCGAACGCCTGCCCCGCGAACATCGCGCCGACCAGCATCGCCTCGCGCGCGTGGCGGTTCTGGCCGTCGTCGCACGCCGCGAGCAGGTTGCGCGACAGCAGCGTCAGCGCGTGCGTCGCCAGCATGTCGGATACCGGGTTCTTCAGCCGCGCGGACGTGTAGGCCTCGATCGCATGCACCATCGCGTCGATGCCCGTCGCGGCCGTGGCCGCACGCGGCAGGCCGAGCGTCAGTTCGGCGTCGAGGATCGCGACGTCCGCGAACAGGTGCGGCGACACGACGCCCATCTTGCGCGCCTCGCCGACCGTGACGATCGACACGGCCGTCACTTCGGAGCCGGTGCCGGCCGTCGTCGGCATCTGCACGAGCGGCAGCCGCGCGCTCGTGACCTTGTCGACGCCGTACATGTCGGCCAGCGCCTGCCGCCCCGGCGCAAGCACCGCGATCAGCTTCGCGACGTCCATCGACGATCCGCCGCCCAGGCCGAGCACGATCTCGGCATCAGCCGCGACGGCCCGCTCGGTCGCTTCCAGCACCACGTGCTCGGGCGGATCGGCGATCACGTCGTCGATCACGGTCACTTGCCAGCCGTGCTCGGCAAGGCTCTCCAGCGCGGGCGCGAGCACGCCGCTGCGATGCAGGAACGCGTCGGTGACGACACATAGCCGCACGAGCGCCGGAAAGCGTTCGCGCAACAATGCACCGAGCCGGCGCGCGGCGCCGAATTCGACGACCTGCGTCGGAACGGTACGGAATTGAAACGGGTTCATCGGGTGCCTCCCGGTGGCGTCGCCGTGCCGGTGCCCGGCTGCACCATGTAGCTGGACACTTCGCGGCGATCGAGCAACGGAATGATCGCGCCGAACCCGATCCGCTGGAAATGCGGCGTTTCCCGATGCACGTCGAGGCCGTCCGCGTCGCGGTAGCGTTCGAGGATCACGACGTGGTCGGGGTCCTCCGGCGACCGGAAATACGCATAGTCGAGATTCTTCGGCTCGGCACGCGTCAGGGGCGCGAGCTCCGCGAGCAATTCGACCACGCGGTCGCCGTTGCCGGGCTTTGCGTGGAAATGCGCGATGACCTGCAGGTAAGGTTCGTTCATGTTGCGCTCCGTGTTCGACTGGGGGCCGTCACGACGGGGACGCACGCAATGCGCGGCGAACCGGAAGGATTCGAACGCGACGGCGCAACGCCGTGTCACTGGCGGGTCGTCGCATTGTATTGAATCGGCGCGGCCTTCGCAGCGCCGCCATCGCGCCACGAAAAACAGGGCGGATCGCCGTTGCCCTCTACTCGCGCGACGCGCCGACTACCACGGCACCGTCCTCCCCAGATAGTCGAGATAGTCGAGCCCCGGGCGCACCCGCTTGGCGATCAGCACGTCGACGAGACTCGGCACGCTTTCCTCGATCGTCAGGCGCGCATCCGGCCCACCGAGTTCCGTGCGAACCCAGCCGGGCGCCATCAGCACCATCGCACGCCGCGTATCGGCCTGACGCGCCGCGAAGCTGCGCATGAACTGATTCAGCGCGGCCTTGCTGCCGCGATAGACCTCGCGCATCCCGCTGACGTTGTTCGCGACGCTGCCCTGCCCCGACGACATCGCGCCGATCAGGCCTTCCTCGGTCACGAGATCCTGCAGCGTCTCGATCACACGCATCGGCGCCAGCGCATTCGTGATCATCACGCGCACGAACTCGTCGGTCGTCACTTCGCCGATCGTTTCGGTGGGGTCGTTCGTCGTGCCCGCATTCACGAACAGCATGTCGAAGCGCCGGCCCGACAGCCGCTTGCGCAGCGCGGCCAGTTGGGCCGGCTCGCAGATGTCGAGCGTCTCGATGTCGAGCTGGCCGTCGAACCGGTCGGCGAGATCGTGCAGCTTCGTGCGCCCCGATCCTGCGCGCACGGTGCCCGTTACGTGCCAG
Source organism: Burkholderia sp. AU33423 (assembly GCF_002223135.1). NCBI lineage: Bacteria > Pseudomonadati > Pseudomonadota > Betaproteobacteria > Burkholderiales > Burkholderiaceae > Burkholderia > Burkholderia sp. AU33423. Next base: position 1,075,024 of record NZ_NKFH01000007.1, on the reverse strand, counting down.
CCTTTGTCCAGGAACGTCTCGGCCATCGCGAGCCCGAGGCCGCGTGACGCCGCGACGAGCAGAATCGTGGGCCCATTCGCGTTCGATACCGTTGATTGCATGGTTTCCGCCTTTGCCGGGTTTCGTCATGCACCCACTATAGGTGCGCATCGAGACAGGCGCCAGACGCACCCGATTCAACTTATAGTTGCATCCAACGCCATGTCAAATTGCACGGAGGCGTATCCTGTCGCGATGGAAGACATCGACCTGAACCTCGTCACCGCGCTCGACGTGCTGCTGTCGGAAGGCAGCGTGACCGGCGCCGCGCGCCGGCTTGGCCTGAGCACATCGGCAATGAGCCGCACGCTCACGCGATTGCGGATGGCCACCGGCGATCAGTTGCTCGTGCGCGCCGGACGCAAGCTCGTGCCGACGCCGCACGCCGCCGCGTTGCGCGATCGCGTTCATGCGATCGCCAACGACGCGCGTGCGGTGCTGCGACCGGCGACGGCCGACGTGGACATCGCGACGCACGCATCCACGTTCACCGTCCGCGCGGCCGCCTCGTTCATGGAAATGCTGTCCGGCCCGGTGGTCGCCGCACTCGGCGAAATCGCGCCGCATGTGCGCATCCGCTTCGTCCCGAAGCCCGACCGCGATCCGCAAGCGCTGCGCGACGGCGCCGTCGATCTGGAAATCGGCAAACGCGGCGACGATGCCCCCGAATTGCACACCCGCATGCTGTTTCACGACTGGCATGTCGCGGTGGCACGCGCCGGGCACCCGCTGTTCGCATCGGGCAGGATCACACCCGTGCGCTATGCGGCCTGCCGTCACGTGATCGCGTCGCAGCTCGGCGATTTCGGCGGGCCGGCTGACGACTCGACCGACAAGGCCGGCCCGCGCCACACCGTCCAGGTCGTCGTACCGGGCTACCCCGATGCGATGCGCGTCGCGGCCAGCACCGACCTGATCGCGCTCGTGCCGCGCTCGAGCCTCGGCAACGCGTTCTCGCCCGGGCTCATGGAGGCTCTCGGGCTGCGCAGCGTCGAGATCCCGGCGCGCCTGCCCGAGATCCTCGTGTCCGCGCTGTGGCATCCGCGCATGCACGGCGACCCCGTGCATCGCCGCCTGCGCGATGCGGTCATCGCCGTCTGCCAGCGCGCGTATCCGGATGCCCGCGCGCCGCGCCCGCCGGCACGCCGCACCGGCCCGCGCGCGGCAGGCTGACATGCGGCTCAGACCAGCCGGCCGCCACCGTCGATGTGCAGGATCTCGCCGTTCATGAAGCTGTTGCCCAGCAGAAACGCGATCGCTTCCCCCACTTCATCGGCGCGCCCGACACGGCCGCCGGGCAATGCCGCCGCCGCGCCCGCGAGGATCGCATCGCGCGCTTCCGGATCAAACGCGTCGTACAGCGGCGTCTTGACGAAGCCCGGCGCAACGACGTTCACGCGAATCGGCTTCAGCTCCAGCGCGAGCGACTGCGCCAGCGCCTCGACGCCGCGCACGGCGGCGGCAATGACGGACACGCCCTGCGCGGCCGGACGATCCGACAGTTGCCCGCCGGTCAGCACGATCGAACCGGTCGCGGGCATCAGCGGCAACGCAGCGCGGATCGCGTAGACCGGCCCGGCGATACGCTCCTGCAGCGCGGCGAGCAGGTGATCGGGATCGGTCTCGTTCAGCTTGCCGGCAATGAACCGGCCGGCCGTGACGACCAGATGATCGACGCGCGTGATCGTGTCGAATACGGCCTGCACGGCATGGCGGTCCGCGATGTCGGCCACCGCGACGCGCGCGCCGCCGATCGCCTGCGCGGCAGATTCGAGTTTCGCGCGGGTCCGGCCGACCAGCGTGACACTGGCGCCTTTCGCCTTCGCGGCGGCCGCGGCCTCGAGTCCGATTCCGGAACTCCCGCCGAATACCACGACGTGCGCACCGTCCAGTGCCGAAGATTGCGTTGCCTCGTTCATGTCGACTCCTCATCAGGGATTGAAGGTTCGCGAACGTTAGGTCATTCTCCATTGCGCAGGAACGTGGGAGACTTGAATAAGGTTCATGCCATAAAGGAATAAGATGGATTCGCTGCGATCCATGCGCGTGTTCGTCCGCGCCATCGAGCTCGGCAATTTCTCGGCGGTCGCGCGCGAGGAAGGCACCGGCCAGCCGACGATCAGCAAGATCGTCGCCGCGTTCGAGAAGGAACTGGGCGTTCGCCTGCTCGAACGCTCGACCACGAGCCTCGCGCCCACCGACGAAGGCCGCCGGTTCTACGATCGCTGCAAGCGCGTGATCGACGAATACGCGAGCGCGGTGGCCGAGGTGCGTGGGCAAACGGTGCGGCCGGTCGGCAAGCTGGTCGTCAATGCGCCGCTGGGGCTGGGCGAGCTGAGGCTGAACGCGCTCGTGCTCGAATTCCTCGCCGCGTGGCCGGAGATCGAGGTCGAGCTCCAATTGACCGACCGCGTGATCGACCTGGTCGAAGAAGGCGTCGATGTCGCCATTCGCCTCGGCCAGCTGCTGCCGCCGGATGCCGTGGCGCGCCACATCGCGTCGTCGCCGCGCCTGCTGGTCGCCACGCCGGCGTATGTGGCGCAGGCACCGAAGCTCCGCCGGCCGGACGACCTCGCGAAGCACGAATATGTCGGCTACGCGCGCGCGGACATCGGCAACGAACTGGCCTTCGCGCGCGGCGACGCGCAGGTCGTCGTGCCGGTGCACGGCCGGTATCGCGTGAACAGCTCGATGGCGCTGCGGGAATGCTTTCTTGCCGGAAACGCGGTGGGCAGCGGGCCCGCGTGGCTCGTTCAGGACCTGATCGACAGCGGGCAGCTCGTCCGGTTGCTGCCGAAGTGGGACATGGTGCCGCCACATGCGCTGCACCTCGTCTATGCGTCGCGCCGGTATCTGCCGCTCCGGACCCGCACGTTCCTGCAGTTCATGGCGCGGCGGATTCCCGAACTGCCCGGGTTCCATGCGACCCCTGCCCCGACGGCCATCCCGACCGCGCCCGCGTCGCGGCAGCCCCGCTGACCGCCGGTCGCCGCGGCCGGCCCGGACACCGATCCGCCACCGTTTTTCCGATCGGCCGAATCCCCGCTATTGCAGCGGCGCCGGCGGGCCGTTCGGCTAAAATGCCGCACTTTCCACCTTGTCCGGCCCGCTCGCCATGCAACCCGCCTCCCCCGCCCAACCCGCCGCCCACGGCGCCGACGCCGCAGATTCGGCCCGCGACCTCGTCTACGGCCCGAACGACCGGCCGGCGCCGATGGTCGCCTTCGTCGCCGCGCTGCAGCACCTGCTGGCGATCATCGTGCCGATCGTCACGCCCGGCCTGCTGATCTGCCAGGCGCTTGGCGTGTCCAGCCGCGATACGACCCTGATCGTGTCGATGTCGCTGGTGATTTCCGGCATCGCCACCTTCGTCCAGTGCAAGCGCTTCGGCCCGCTCGGCGCCGGCCTGCTGATCGTCCAGGGCACGAGCTTCAACTTCGTCGGCCCGCTGATCGCCGGCGGCAGCCTGATGGTCAAGCAAGGCACGCCGGTCGAGACCGTGATGGCCGCGATCTTCGGCGTCGTGATTGCCGGGTCGTTCGTCGAGATGGGCGTGTCGCGCATCCTGCCGTTCGTGAAGCGCCTGATCACGCCGCTCGTCACCGGCATCGTCGTGCTGCTGATCGGCCTCACGCTGATCAAGGTCGGCCTGATCAGCATGGGCGGCGGCTTTGGCGCGATGGCCAAGGGCACCTTCGCGAGCGCGGAGAACCTGACATTGTCCGGCCTCGTGCTCGGCACGATCATCCTGCTGAACCGCGTGCCGATCGTGTGGGTGCGCAGCACCGCGCTCGTCATCGCGCTCGTGATCGGCTATCTCGCGGCCGCGTTCCTCGGCCGCCTCGATTTCACCGGCATGCACCAGGCCGCGCTGTTCCAGGTCCCGACGCCACTGCACTTCGGCATCGGCTTCTCGTGGTCGCTGTTCGTGCCGATGCTGATCATCTACCTCGTCACGTCGCTCGAAGCGATCGGCGACGTCACGGCCACCAGCAAGATCTCGAACGAGCCGGTCGAAGGCCCGGTGTGGATGCAACGGATCAAGGGCGGCGTGCTCGTGAACGGCGCGAACTCGCTGCTGGCCGGCGTGTTCAACACGTTCCCGAGCTCGGTGTTCGCGCAGAACAACGGCGTGATCCAGATCACCGGCGTCGCCAGCCGCTACGTCGGCATCTGGATCGCGGGGATGCTCGTGGTGCTCGGCCTGTTCCCGGTCGTCGCCGGCGTGCTGCAGGCCGTGCCGGAGCCCGTGCTCGGCGGCGCGGCGATGGTGATGTTCGGCGCGGTGGCCGCATCGGGCATCAACATCCTCGCGGGCGTTCATCTCGATCGTCGCGCACTGCTGATCATCGCGGTGTCGCTCGCGCTCGGCCTCGGCGTGTCGCAAGTGCCGGACATCCTCAACAGCCTGCCGCACGCGCTGAAGAACGTGCTGGAATCGGGCGTGGCAACGGGCGGGATCTGTGCGCTCGTGATGAACTGGTTCCTGCCGGAAAAGAAGTAACGGCGCGACGCCTTACCGGCTCCGCCTCAAGCCGCGTTCCCGGTGCATCGGGATGCGCGGCTTTTTTCATGGCGGACGCGTGAATCCCGCCCGCCTTGCCCCGGATCGGCGCGCAACGCGGGCGCCAATCACTCAGTTCATGCGGGCCGCCTGCTCCGTCAATCCGATGAGCCAGCGCAGGCCGCTGTCACCCTGATGCGCGGTCTTCCACAACGCACTGACCTGATGCATCGGTGTATCGAACGGCAATGGACTGATGCGCAAGCCCAGGCTACGGCTCCAGATCCGGGCGATATAGTCGGGCACCGTCACCAGCACCGGATTGTCGCGCGCAATGAAAGGCTGGGTAGCAAAGTGAGGATTGGAAAATATCACGCGCCGTTGCTTGCCCAGCGACTCCAGCCGCTCGTCGATGAATCCACGCAGTTCGCCCTGGAACGAAGTCAGCGCATGCGGATATGCCAGAAACTCGCGCAAGCTCAACGATTCGCCTCGCGGCCGGATCAGCTTCGGGTTGTAGAGGCAGACAAAGCGCCAGTCCAGCAAGACGCGCTGCTGTTGCCATGGCGCGCACTCGTTGAACACCCCCAACGCAATCTCGATCTCGTTTCGTTCAAACATGCTGGAGACGCGGTGGCAGTCGGTGTCCAGGGAGATGAGCTTCACGCCCGGCGCCTCGGCGGCAAGCATTTTCAACAAGGCGGGAAACAACGTGACCGCTATCGCTTCTGAAACACCGATGCGGAAGGTCCGGTTGGCGTTTCGGGCATCGAACGGCTGCCCGGCCCGCATGGTCTCGTGAAGACCGATCAGCAGCGCGTCGATCTGCCGGGAAAGCTCCAGCGCACGTGGGGTCGGCTCCATGCCCGACCGGCCGCGCACGAACAACTCGTCGCCAAACGCCGCCCGTAGTCGTTTCAGCGCCCCGCTCACGGCGGGCTGACCGAGAAACAACCGCTCCGCCGCACGCGTGACATGGCGCTCCTGCATGAGTGCATGGAAGACGAGCAGCAGATTGAGATCGAATCGACGAAGATCATTCTCAATGATGGAAGTCATCATCGCAAACAATTGGAGTGATAGTCCGTCAAGCATGCATGCTATCGCCGGGCGCTGCAACAACCGTAGCGCAAACATCGGGGAAGGCAATGAACAACGACACGGGCAAGGTGGCGGTACTGGGCGGCTCGTCCGGCATCGGCCTCGCAACCGTCGCGCGACTGGCCGGCGCCGGCTACGACGTGATCGCCACGGGACGCGATGCGGACAAGTTGCAGGCCGCGACGGCATCGATCGACGGATCAGTGCGTATCGAAGCGTTTGACGGGGCACGGCGCGAGCAGTTGGAACGTTTCTTCGCGAGCGCCGGGAGCATCGACCACCTGGTGATCGCAATGAGTGGCGGCGACGGGGCCGGCCCTTTCAGGGAACTCGATCTTGGTATGCTGCGGCGCGGCTTCGACGCGAAATTCTGGCCGCATGTGCAGGCGGCCCAGGCTGCCCTGCCGACCTTGCGCAGCGGGGGCAGCATCACCTTCGTCACCGCCATTTCCGCGCGCGTCGCCAACCCGGGCACCAGCGGCCTGGCCGCGATCAATGCCGCCATCGAGGCGATGGTGCCGGTACTGGCCCGCGAACTGGCGCCGACCCGGGTCAACGCGGTCTCGCCCGGCGTGGTGAAGACGCCGTGGTGGAACGGCCTACCCGACGGCGCCCGGCAAGCGTTCTTCGAGCAGCATGCAAGCGCATTGCCCGTGGGACGCATCGGCGAGCCCGACGATGTCGCGCAGGCCATCGCCTTCCTGATCGGAAATGGCTACACCACGGGCAGCGTCATCGAGTGCGACGGCGGCCTGCATCTCCTGTGATCGGGAGAAGCGGGTGCAGCCGCCGGTGCCGCGACGTCATGAAAGGCACCCCGCCGTACGAGCTTATTGAACGACATCCGGATTGCAACCTCCCTCGCGACCGCAACTCGGGCACGTGATTCGTTGTTTCGACCACAACCCGAAGGAGAAAACCGCCTATGTCCAGGCAACTGTTCATCAACCTGCCGGTTCGGGATCTGCCAAAGGCGACGGCGTTCTACACCGCGCTCGGCGCCAGCATGAATCCGCAGTTCAGTGACGACTCGAGTTCCTGCATGGTGTTGTCGGACACGCTCTTCGTCATGCTCATGACGCATGAAAAATGGGCGCGCTTCACGAAGAAGCCGATCGTCGATTCCCGGCGCGAAAGCGAGGTCATGCTCGCGCTAAGCGCCGACGATCGCGAGAGCGTGGACAAGCTGACCGATATTGCGGGCGCGCATGGCGGCAAGGCAGACGTCAACGCCCGGCAGGATCTCGGCTTCATGTACGGTCGCAGCTTCGAAGACCCCGACGGACATATCTGGGAAGTGATGTTCGTCGACATGTCCCGCATCGAGGGATAACGTCGCCCGATTCGAAGCCAAGGGCGAGCCCATGGCGCACTTCATGCCGACGCCCAGCCCCCTGGGCGCGGACGACCGGGCGCCGGCCGGGCACGGATTCGAACCTGCGGAACGCCGCGCCGGCGTGGCCGGACACGCGACGGTGACGATCGATCGTCAAACCACGTCAGACCCGCTTTGCCGATCGATCCGCGATGGTTAGAATTGCTTCATGCCTCAAGCCCCCGCCCCCACTAACGCCCCCGAAGCAAGCGCCGTCCCGGTCAAGGAACGCGCGACCATCGTCTGCTACCGCGGCGAACAAGTCCTGCTCGTCGCCCGCGCGGCGTCGCGCTGGGCCCTTCCCGGCGGCACGATCAAGCGTGGGGAATCGCCGCTCGAAGCCGCGCATCGCGAGTTATCCGAAGAAACCGGCATGACCGGCCAGCATCTCGTCTACTCGATGCAGTTCACCGGCCTCGCCAAGATCCATCACGTGTTCTTCGCGGAAGTCGGCCCGGACCAGACGCCGCAAGCGAACAACGAGATCGAGAAATGCAAGTGGTTTCCGATCGACAACGTCGACGGGTTGCGCGCCAGCATTCCGACGAAGCGGATCGTCGAACTCGTTTACCAACACGAAATCAGCAAGGCGTAGCGCGCGACGGATGAGCGTATTCACGAGCCGGCGGCCGGCTCAAGTCGTTCTTCTTCGTGGATCCGCGACGCGCGAGCGCTCAGAGCGCGCGCTTTCTGCGTAGTTCGCGTGTGGAATAGACGATGAGGAAGATGCCAAGCATCGCGGCGCCGGACGCCATGAAGTCGTTCGCACTTCCCGAGCTTTGCAGGGATCTCGGGAAAATGCCGAGACTCAATCCTGCGGCAGCAAGAAGCAATCCTGCAGCCACGCCCCAGATCGGTCCGGCGGTCTTGTCGATTTTATTTTTCAAGCAGCACCCGTCTACAGTCATTACCTGAACGGTATCGGCAAGGGACGCCGCGTCTACCTTCAGTGATTCGACTATAGCCCGGAAAAAAGTCGCAAACTTTTAGTGCTTTTCCCGATCAAGTTTTGGCGATTGCAACCGCTGGCGCTGTCGTGCAATTGCCACTCGATTGAAGCGCGCCGGGTCGAAAAGATGAAATGGGGTGGCGGAAGGCAGCAGGAGTCGAACCTACCCGGGAGTGTCTGACACCCCCAACTGGATTTGAAGTCCAGCCGTACCACCGGATACGAATGCCTTCCGTGGGGAAAAGAACCAAAAGAACAACGAGCGCCTACGCCTGAATACCCGCCCAACCGCTGTCAGGCCGCAGGAAGTGAAGATCGCGGTGGAAGCGAGTATACCCAACCCGGTCGAAGAACTCGAGAATCTGGATCGCGCGCTTGCGACCGAGCCCCGTCGCATCGCGGAACGTCGCGGCATCGAGCCCGCCGGCGGGCGACGGCGCAAGATGCGCGACCAGTTCCGCCAGCTCGCGCACCACGTCCGCGTGATAGAACAGGTCGCGCACGACCTGGTGCACATCGCCACGCCGCGCGAGCTTGCGCAGCAAGGCGCGCACCGCGTCCTCGGCCGCGCCCGTGTCGCGGGCCAGGTCGCGCACCCAGGGCGGATCGAAGCGCCCCGCATGAATCAGCGGCAGCAGTTGCTGCGCCAGCGCCTCCTCGCGCGGCGCGAGGCTCACCGAATGCGACGGCAAGTGCAGCCACGGCCCGCTTCGCGCGACTTCGCCGCCGGCCACCAGCGCATCGACGAGCGCGCGCCACAGCGCATCGCCGGCGAGCGGCGCTGACATCCGCCGCAACCGCGCGGCGTCGAGCCCCTGCTCGTCGGGCATACGCTCGTGATACGCGCGCAGCGTATCGATCGCCCGCGTCTGCAGCGCGCGCCAGTGCGCCTGGGCAATCACCGCGCCGTCGTTCGACGCGGCGTCGCGCTGCCCGATTGCCAGCGCGTCTTCCGGCAACGCCAGCGCATTCGGCGCGAAACCCGTCAGATGCGTGAGCATCGCGCGCGGGATGCCGAGCGGCGCCTGCGCGAGCAACGCATCGAGACGCGCTTCGTCGAGCCATTCGGCCAGCGCGTCGAGCCATGCGCGGCGCGCAGGCGTACGACGCTTGCGCGCCGGCCCGAACGGATCGAGCACGCGGCCGCCGCCGACCGTGCGCGTCGCCTGCGGATTGCGGACGATGAACCGGTCGCCCGGCAGCGCAAACACCGGCTCGTCGAATACCAGTTGCACGCGCATCCGCTGGCCGGCCGCGAGCGTATCGCCGTCGAGCAGCGCGACATGCGCAACGCGATGCAGCGTGCCGAGATGCACGTGCAGCGGCGCCCAGTGCGTCAGTGTGAGCCCCGCGTCCGCGAGCAGCGTCAGCTCGACGTCGAGACGCGGCGACGTCGCGACGAGCCGCGCATCGGCGACGGTGTCGCCTCGCTCGACATCCGCCTTGTCGACCGCGGCCAGATTCAGCGCGCAACGCTCGCCCGCGCGGCCGGCCTCGACCGGCCGGTTCTGCGCATGGATGCTGCGCACGCGCGCCGCGCCGCCCGTGCGCACGATCGCGAGCGTGTCGCCGGTCGCGACGCGGCCCGAGAACGCGGTGCCCGTCACGACGGTGCCCTGCCCCGCGAGCGTGAACACGCGATCGACCGCGAGCCGGAACAGCCCGTCATCGCGGCGGGCGCGCCACGCGATCGCCGCGTCCGCCAGATAACGTTTCAACGCGGCGACGCCGGGATCGTCCGCCGCCGTCGCACGCGTTTCGAAAATCGGCACGCCGGCCAGCGTCGAGTCGTTCAGCCACGTGGCGATCTCGTCGCGTACTTCGGCCACGCGCGCGGCCTCGACGCGATCGCACTTCGTCAGCGCGACGGCGCCATGCGTGACGCCGAGCAGCTGCAGGATCGCGAGATGCTCGCGCGTCTGCGGCATCACGCCGTCGTCGGCGGCAATCACGAGCAGCGCGAAGTCGATCCCGCATGCGCCGGCCGCCATCGTATGGATCAGCTTCTCATGGCCCGGCACGTCGATCAGGCCGAGCACGTCGCCGTTGTCGAGCGGCGTATACGCGTAACCGAGCTCGATCGAGATGCCGCGCGCCTTCTCTTCCTTCAGGCGATCGGTGTCGACGCCCGTCAGCGCACGCGCCAGCGTCGTCTTGCCGTGGTCGATGTGTCCCGCGGTACCGACGATCATGCAGCAGGCCCCGCGAGCGGCACGCATTGCGCAACGAACACCGCCTCGTCGGCGGCTTCGAGGCAGCGCAGGTCGAGCCGCAGTGCATTGTCGGCGACGCGACCGATCACCGGGCGCGGCCATTCGCGCAGCCGTTTCTCGAGCTGCGCCAGTGCACGGCCGCCGCGCTTGCCGTCCGCCGTGCGTACGACGAGCCCTGCGCTCGGCAACTGGTCGACCGGCAGCGCGCCGCTGCCGATCTGGCTGAACATCGGCTCGACCGTCACGCCGAAACCGCTGCCGAGCGCGGCCTGCAGCACCGGACGCACGCGTTCGGCGGCCTCGGCGATCTCGCGCTGCGGGCGCGTCAGCAGCCGCAGCGTCGTGAGCCGGTCGCGCAGGAATTCGGGCGACTGGTAGAGGCGCAGCACCGGTTCGAGCGCCGCGAGCGTCAGCTTGCCGACGCGCAGCGCGCGCTTGAGCGGATGTTTCTTGATCTTCGCGATCAGCGCGCGATCGCCGACGATCAGGCCGGCCTGCGGCCCGCCTAGCAGCTTGTCGCCGCTGAACGTGACAACGTTTGCGCCGGCGGCGACGGTTTCCTGCACGGTCGTCTCGTGCGGCAGGCCCCATTGCGACAGGTCGGCGAGCGTGCCGCTGCCAAGATCGACGGCCACCGGCAGCCCGTGCTCGCGCGCGAGCGGCGCGAGTTCGGCGAGCGTCGCCTCCTTCGTGAAGCCGCTGATCGCGTAGTTGCTGCAGTGCACCTTCATCAGCAGCGCGGTGCGCGGGCCGATCGCCTCCGCGTAGTCGCGCAGATGGGTGCGGTTGGTGGTGCCGACCTCGCGCAGCTTCGCGCCCGCGCGGCTCATGATGTCGGGAATGCGGAATGCACCGCCGATCTCGACCAGCTCGCCGCGCGACACGACGACTTCCCGCTTCGTCGCCAGCGCCGACAGCGCCAGCAGCACGGCAGCCGCGTTGTTGTTGACGACGGTCGCGGCTTCCGCGCCCGTCAGTTCGCACAGCAGATCGTCGATCAGGTCGTCGCGATCGCCGCGGCGGCCCGTGGCGAGGTCGAATTCAAGGTTGACCGGCCGCGTCAGCACGTCGACCACCGCGCGCACCGCGTCGTCGGGCAACAGTGCGCGCCCGAGGTTCGTGTGCAGCACGGTGCCGGTCAGGTTGAACACGGCGCGCACCGCGCCCGCGCTCTGCGCGGCCAGCGTGCGCGCGACGGCCGCGGCGATGCGCGGCTCGTCGAGCGGCTCGGCCGCTGCCGGATCGTGTTGCGCGGCGGTACGCCAGCGTTCGAGCTCGGCACGCACGGCGTTCAGCACGCGCGTGCGGCCAAAGTCCGCGATGAGCGGTTGCAGCGGCGCCGACGACAGCACGCGCTCGACGGACGGCACGCGCGCCAGCACCGCATTCAGTTCATTCACACCCGGTTCGGTCACGTAGTGGTGGCTCCAGTCTCATGCTTCGCAGCGGGCCGGCGCCGGTGCTCGCGCACCGCCCCGGCCCGTGCCGTCAATTCGCGTCCCGCGAAACATCCGGCCACAGCAGCGGGTTCGGTGAACTGCGCTGGTAGCCGGCTTCGTTCATCAGCAGGTCGAGCGTGAGACTCGCGAGATCGTCCGCCAGCGGCTCGAACTCGTAGTCCTTGTCCTGATAGCCGATCTTGCGATAGGTCTTGCACTCGTCGCACGATTCGGCCTTGACGGCTTCGCTGCCGCCCTCGATCCCGTGATACGCGATGCCTTTCGTCGAATCGCAGTGCGAGCACTTCGTGCGCACCATGTGCCACTCGGTCGTGCACAGCCCGCATTGCAGGAAACGGTAGCCCTGGTACTGGCCGCCGACCCGCACGACGCTCGCGACCGGATGCGTGCCGCACACGGGGCACAGCCCCGGCTGGTCGAGATACGGGACGTCGGCCGGCGCCACGCGGCTGGCGAGGTCCGTCCAGACGACCTGCAGCGCGGCCATCAGGAACGGCGCGGTAGCCGGGTCGACTTCGGCGAAACGCAGCGCGAGGATCGCGTCGGCTTGCGCGTCGAGTTCGGCGGGCGCCATCAGGCGCAGCCGGTCGAGCAGCTTCGCGAGCTGCGGGTTGACGAGCCCGGCGCCTTCGACGCGGTCGAGCAGTTCGTACAACACGGCGCGCCAGCGCGGATCGCGCTCGCCGTCGAGCGCCGGCACGAGCGGCATCGAGTGCTCCTGCGCACGCGCGATCGCTTCCTTCGACGGCAGCGGCAGTTCGAGCGTTTGCAGCGTCGCGTGCTGCGCATCGGCGACGGTGGCCATCAGCCGCAGGTAGCCGCTGATCGGGTTCAGGTCGGCCAGCTTGCGCAGCCGCGCGGCGCGCGCCGAGAACGCGGTGGCGCGCTCCGGCAGGCGAAAGCGCGGGATGGCCGAATGATCGAGTGCCGAGATCTCGGTCGGTTCGAGAATGCGTTGTGTCACAAATATATCTTCCAAAAAAACAAGCGCCGACGCATCGGCGCTTTCGGGCAGTTCCGGCGAAGGAGCGGAACGGCCCGCCGCGATCGGCGAGCCGCCCCGCTCCGGTGCGTCACTTCACGCTTTCACGGAACCACTTCGGGTGATGCTTGCGAGCCCAGCCCAGCGTGACGGTGCCGCGCACCATCGCGCCGATCGAGCCCTTCACCCACAACGCCGCGTAAATGTGCACGATGATGCTCGCGATCAGCACGAAGGCCGCCACGGCATGCACGACAGCGGCCGCGCGGATCACCCCGATCGGGAAGTAGAACGAGAAGTAACGCCGCCAGATCACGACTCCCGACAGCAGGAGCAGCAGCAGGCACGCGACCAACGTAAAGAATAGCAGCTTCTGCCCGGCGTTATAGCGCCCGACGGGCGGCAGCTTGTCTTCCTGGTTGGTCAGCACGTCGCCGATCTGCTTGAGCCACTGCCGATCGTCCGTGTCGAGCGCGTTGTGGTGCCAGAAGCGCACCACCAGGATCGCGAACGACACGAACATCACGAGGCCGACGAACGGATGCAGGATCCGCGTCCACTGGCCGCCGCCGAACAGCGCGGTCAGCCAGAACATCGACGGATGGAACAGCGCGAGCCCGGACAGCGCGAGCAGCACGAACGTGATCGCGGTGATCCAGTGGTTCGTGCGCTCGTTCGGCGTGTAGCGGACGATCAGGTTAGGGTCGTCGTGGTTCATTTCACGTCCTCCTTGATGCGTCGCGCTTCGTCGCGCGCGGCTTGTTCCTCTTCGTCGCTCACCTCGTTCGGACCGACGCGGACGTAGTGGAAGAACCCGGCGAGCGCGGTCAGCGCGAGGCCGGCCACCGCGAGCGGCTTCGCGATGCCCTTCCACAGCTTCACCATCGGGCTGATCGACGGGTTGTCGGGCAGCCCGTGGTACAGCGACGGTTTGTCCGCGTGGTGCAGCACGTACATCACGTGCGTGCCGCCGACGCCCTGCGGGTCGTACAGCCCCGCATGCTCGAAGCCGCGCTCCTTCAGGTCCTCGATCCGCTCGGCCGCGTGCTGCTTCATGTCCTCCTTGGTGCCGAACACGATCGCGCCCGTCGGGCAGGTCTTCACGCAGGCCGGTTCCTGGCCGACCGCGACGCGGTCGGAACAGAGCGTGCACTTGTACGCGCGATGATCCTTCTTTGAGATCCGCGGCACGTTGAACGGGCAGCCGGTCACGCAATAGCCGCAACCGATGCAGTTCTCCTCGTGGAAATCGACGATCCCGTTGTTGTACTGCACGATCGCGCCCGGCGACGGACACGCCTTCAGGCAGCCCGGATCCTCGCAGTGCATGCAGCCGTCCTTGCGGATCAGCCACTCGAGGTCACCGGCCGGGTTCTCGTATTCGGAGAATCGCATGACCGTCCACGAATGCTCGGTCAGGTCGGCCGGGTTGTCGTACACGCCGACGTTGGTGCCGACCTCGTCACGCAGGTCGTTCCACTCCATGCACGCCGTCTGGCATGCCTTGCAGCCGATGCACTTCGATACGTCGATCAGCTTCGCGACGCTCCCGGTCACCGGTTCGCGCACCGTGGGCGGTGGCGTCGTGGTGGCCGAGACGCGCTTGATATCCAGCGATTGCAATGCCATCTCTTTCCCCTTACGCCTTTTCGACCTTCACCAGGAACGACTTGAATTCCGGTGTATAGGAGTTGCCGTCACCCACGGACGGAGTCAGGGTATTGGCGAGATAGCCGGGCTTCGTCAGACCCTTGAAGCCCCAGTGCAACGGGACGCCGACCGTCTGGACCTTCTTGCCGTCGACCGTCAGCGGCTTGATCCGCTTCGTGACGAGGGCGACCGCGATGATGTAGCCGCGCTTGGACGACACCTTCACGCGCTCGCCATGCGCGACACCGACTTCCTTCGCGAGGTCTTCGCCGATCTCGACGAATTGCTCGGGCTGGATGATCGAGTTCAGCCGCGCATGCTTGGTCCAGTAGTGGAAGTGCTCGGTCAGCCGGTACGTCGTCGCCACGTGCGGGAAATCCGCCACCTTGCCGAACGACGCGCGGTCGTCCGGGAACACGCGGGCAGCCGGGTTGTTCAGCGCCTGCGGGTTGTTCGGGTGCAGCGGGTTCGCGTCGAGCGGCGTCTCGAACGGCTCGTAGTGCTCGGGGAACGGACCTTCGTTCATCCCCGCCCGTGCGAAGAAGCGTGCGACACCTTCCGGGTTCATGATGAACGGCCCCATCCCGTTCTCGGGCGACTCGTCAGCCTTGAAGTCGGGAATGTCGGCCCCCTTCCACGCGCTGCCGTTCCAGCCGATCAGCTTGCGGGTCGGGTCGAACGGCTTGCCGGCGACGTCGCACGACGCGCGGTTGTACAGGATCCGCCGGTTCGCCGGCCAGGCCCACGCCCAGTTCAGCGTCTGGCCGATGCCAGTCGGGTCGGAGTTGTCGCGCCTCCCCATCTGGTTGCCGGCCTGCGTCCAGGCACCGCAGAAGATCCAGCAGCCGCTCGCGGTCGTGCCGTCGTCCTTCAACTGCGCGAACGCGGCCAGCTGCTCGCCCTTCTTCACGAGCGTCTTGGTCGGATCCTTCGGATCGGGCAGATCGGCGAGCGCCTTCCCGTTGAACTCCATCGCGAGCTCTTCGGGCGTCGGGCTTTCCGGGTTCGCGTACGGCCAGGTCAAGTTGACGATCGGATCCGGGTACTTGCCGCCGTCCTTCTGGTACATCTTGCGCATGCGCAGGAACAGCCCCGACATGATCTCGAGGTCGCTGCGCGCCTCGCCCGGCGGCTCCGCGCCCTTCCAGTGCCATTGCAGCACGCGGCTCGAACTCACGAGCGAGCCGTTTTCCTCCGCAAAGCACGTGGTCGGCAGACGGAACACCTCGGTCTGGATCTTCGATGGATCGACGTCGTTGTAGTCGCCGTGATGCTTCCAGAACTCGGAGGTTTCGGTCGCGAGCGGATCCATGATCACGAGCCACTTCAGCTTCGCGAGGCCGGCCGCTGTCTTCACCTTCGACGGCGACGCCGCAAGCGGGTTGAAGCCCTGGCAGATGTAGCCGTTCATCTTGCCGGCATTCATCAGCTCGATCACCTGCAGCAGGTCGTACTGCTTGTCGAGCTTCGGCAGGTAGTCGTAGCCCCAGTTGTTCTCGGCGGTTGCCGCGTCGCCCCACCAGGATTTCATGAAGCTGACGTGGAAGGCCTTGTAGTTCTTCCAGTAGCTCAACTGGTTCGGCCGCAGCGGCAGCTGCACGCGCTTCTTGATGTAGCCGTCGAAATCCTGCTCGGATTGCATCGGTAGCGTCATGTAGCCGGGCAGCAGGTTCGACATCAGCCCGAGGTCGGTCAACCCCTGGATGTTCGAGTGGCCGCGCAGCGCGTTCATCCCGCCGCCGGCGATGCCGATGTTGCCGAGCAGCAACTGCACCATCGCGCCGGTGCGGATCATCTGCGCGCCGATCGAGTGGTGCGTCCAGCCGAGCGCGTACAGGATCGTGCCGGCGCGGCCGGGAACGGCGGTGGTCGCGAGCATCTCGCACACCTTCAGGAACTTCTCCTTCGGCGTGCCGCACGTCTGCTGGACCATGTCCGGCGTATAGCGCGCGTAGTGCTGCTTCAGCAGGTTGTACACGCACCGCGGATGCTGCAGCGTCGGGTCGACCTTCACGAAGCCGTCGTCGCCGCGCTCGTAGTCCCAGCTCGATTTGTCCGGGTACGCGTGCTTCTCCGCGTCGTAGCCGGAATAGATGCCGTCGTTGAACGCGAAATCCTCGCGCACGATGAACGAGAAGTCCGTGTAGTTCTTCACGTACTCATGCTGGATCTTGTCGTTCGTCAGCAGATAGTTGATGACGCCGCCCAGGAAGACGATGTCGGTGCCGGTGCGGATCGGCGCGTAGTAGTCGGCCACCGAGGCCGTACGCGTAAAGCGCGGATCGACGACGATCAGCCGCGCCTTGCGGTGCGCCTTCGCCTCCGTTACCCACTTGAAACCGCACGGATGGGCCTCGGCTGCATTGCCGCCCATCACGAGAATCACGTCCGCGTTCTTGATGTCGACCCAATGGTTCGTCATCGCTCCACGGCCAAACGTCGGGGCAAGACCTGCCACCGTCGGGCCATGTCAGACACGCGCCTGATTGTCGAATGCGAGCATCCCGAGACTGCGGATGGTCTTGTGCGTCAGGTAGCCGACCTCGTTGCTGCCCGCCGACGCGGCCAGCATGCCGGTGGTCAGCCATCGGTTGACCTTCGCACCGTCTTCCGCCGTCTCGACGAAGTTCGCGTCGCGGTCGGCCTTCATCAGCTTCGCGATGCGGTCGAGCGCGTCATTCCACGAAATCGGTTCCCACTTGTCCGAGCCGGGCGCACGATACTCGGGGTGCGTCAGGCGGCTCGGGCTGTGGATGAAGTCGATCAGGCTCGCGCCCTTCGGGCACAGCGTGCCGCGATTGACGGGATGGTCGGGATCGCCTTCGATGTGGATGATGCTCGGCTGGGCGTTTTTCGCGCCGTCTCCGAGGCTGTACATCAGGATGCCGCAACCCACTGAACAGTAAGGACAGGTGTTGCGCGTTTCGACGGTGCGCGCCAGCTTGTACTGTCGGACTTCGGCGAGCGCTTCGGATGGAGAGAAGCCCAGCAGGGCTAGACTCGATCCGGCAAGCGACGTTGCCGTCACCTTCAGGAACTGGCGCCGGGACATTTGTAGCATGGCTGGTCTCGGCGTTATTGTGGGGGTGAGGAAACTGAAAGGAATTATAGACAGTTCGCGCAACTATGTTCGAATCTTCGGATCAATACTGAATTGTCTGATTACCAACGATGATCCGCGTTCGCCGCGCCACCGAAACGTCATGAAACGACAGATCACCTCCGAAGCCACCCGTCTCGCGCAACAACAGGCCAACTGGGCCCTCACCGCGTTCAAGCGCTTCTCGTCCGACCGCTGCTCCGCGATGGCCGCGGGCATCGCCTTTTTCTCCGCGTTCTCGCTCGCGCCGATGCTCGTGATGGTGATTGCCGTGGCCGGCTGGTTCTACGGCGACGATGCCGCGCGCGGCCAGGTGTTCGAACAGGCACACCAGCTGATCGGCGACGACGCGGCGGCCAGCATCCAGACGATCGTGCAGAACGCGCACCGCGCGGGCGAGCGCGGCGGCGTGGCAACCCTGATCTCGTTCGCCGCGCTCGCGATCGGCGCGTCGGCCACCTTCGCGTCGCTCAGCGCCGCGCTCAGCGTGATCTGGCCGGCCACCGAGAACCGCTGGTCGAGCATGCTCGGGCTCGTGCGCGTGCGGCTGATCTCGTTCGGGCTCGTGCTCGGCGTCGCGTTCCTGCTGATCGTGTCGCTCGTGCTCGACACCGCGATCACGTTCATCGGCACCTGGCTGCTGGGCGATTCGCCGTATGTGGTCGTCACGAACCTCGTGCAGTTCTTCGTCGGCATCGCGGTGCTCGCGGGCGCGTTCGCGTCGTTGATGAAGTTCCTGCCCGATGCGCGCGTCGCATGGCGCGACGCCGCGATCGGCGGCATCGTGTCCGCGATCCTGTTCTCCGGCGGCAAGAAGCTGTTCGCGCTGTACCTCGCGCGTGCGGGCACCGCAAGTGCATTCGGCGCAGCCGGATCGTTCGCGGTCCTGCTGATGTGGCTGTACTTCTCCGCGATCGTGCTGCTGCTCGGCGCGGAATTCGCGGCAGCCCGCGGCAACGCGCATCGGCCGGCCACGAACCCGTCGCCTGCCGCGTCCGGCGACGCAGCTCAACCCACCCAACCCGGCCGCGCCGACAATCGCCCGCACGAAGACTGAACGACCTGCCCGGCGCAGAACGCACCGCGCATCGATTCCGCGCGCCCCGCACACCCCCTATCCCTACGCAACCCCGTCGTCGGCCGCGCATTCGCGCGGCGTTGACGCGCGCTTTACACGCCGGCGTATGCACGCCTGCAATCGCAAACGTTTGCACACCCTCGTTTCCTTGCTGCCACGGGCCGAAACAGGGGATTTGCCGCACGGTGCGTCAACTACTGAAACAATCGCGGCGCAGCAATTGTCAACTATTTCAAAAACAGGAACAGTCGTTGATGTGCTTGATATATATGGACTTTTTCCCGCTGTTACCTTTTCGAGACACTTTATTTTTTAAGCTTTCTTGCGTGTATGGCACTGAGCTATTCTCCAATCCGCAACAAATAACGATGAATCACTTGCGTGGAGAATCTCAACGATGAAGAAACTTGCTCTCTCGACCCTCTCGCTCGCCCTGCTGGGCGCCGCTGGTGCTGCTCAGGCGCAGTCGAGCGTGACGCTCTACGGCGTGATCGACACGTCGATCACGTACGTTCACGGTAACGCCGGTCAAGGTAACAATTCGTGGTCGATGGGTAGCGGCAACCTGCAAGGCAGCCGCTTCGGCCTGAAGGGTTCTGAAGACCTCGGTGGCGGCCTGAAGGCGATCTTCCAGTTGGAAAACGGCTTCAACTCGGCATCGGGCGCACTGGGCCAGGGTGGTCGCATGTTCGGTCGCCAGGCATTCGTCGGTCTGCAAAGCGACCAGTACGGTACGCTGACGCTGGGTCGCCAATACGACCCGCTCGTGGACCTGGTTCAGGCAGTCACGGCTGACAACTACTTCGGCAGCGTGTTCGCCACGCCGGGCGACGTCGACAACAACGACAACAGCCTGCGCGTCAGCAACGCGATCAAGTACACGTCGCCGGTATTCTCCGGCCTCCAGTTCGAAGGCATGTACGCACTCGGCGGCGTCGCCGGCTCGACCGGCAAGGGTCAGACGTGGGCCGCAGCCGCAGCCTACAACAACGGCCCGCTGGGCGTGGCTGCTGGTTACTTCCACGCGAACAACGCGGCCGCCCTCACGGCCGGCAAGCGCGGTACCTGGACCGGTACGTCGGACGCAATCTTCGACGGCGACTCGGGCACGACCTTCATCAACAACGCGTTCGTGTCGTCGACGTCGATCGGCATCGCGCAAGTGGCAGCCCAGTACGCATTCGGCCCGGTGACGGTCGGTGCCGGCTACAGCAACGCCCAGTACAAGGCGGACGGCGCCTCGACGTTCGGTACGAACCAGAAGTACAACACGGGCCGCGGGTTCGTCACGTACCAGGCATCGGCACCGCTGCTGCTGGGCGTCGGCTACATCTACACGAAGGGTAGCGGCGACAACAACGCCAAGTACCATCAGGTTTCGCTCGGCGCGGACTACTCGCTGTCGAAGCGCACCGACGTGTACCTGGTTGGCGCATATCAGCACGCAAGCGGCCACAACGCCGACGGCAGCGATGCGCAAGCGTCGGTCGGCTCGTACGGCATCGCCGGCAAGAGCTCGCAGGAAATCGTCGCGCTCGGCCTGCGTCACAAGTTCTAAGAAGTACGTTTCCGGTGTGCATGGCGTCTCCGACGCCTTGCCGCCGACCTGGAAAGCCAGTCATCGGTTTCGGCCGTGGCTGGCTTTTTTTCGTCCGTCGCCAGCGGGCCGACATGGCCTGCACCGGCCGGCGGCCGATGCCCGGGCACCCGATGCACGTCGGTTGGCCAGCAGCGGCGCCTGGCGGCTGCAATGCGCCTGGAACGCGATTTCCTGACACCAGGTTCACTCGCGGTGCGCGCGCCGCACGACTACCATGCGCACTGTCGGTGCCACGGCTCCGATGCGACGGCCGTTCGCCCCGGCGTGTCGATTTCGACGCTCCTCATCCGTCGTATCGAGGTCGGCACGCGATTTGCGCCCCGACCCATACAGACAGGAGATACGCCATGACGATTCAGAAGATCACGCCTTTCCTCTGGTACGCGGCGGAAGCAGAAGAAGCCGCCGCCTTCTATGCGGGCATCTTTCCGGATTCGCGCATCGTGCGCGTCACGACGGTGCCCGGCACCGACGGCACGCGGATGGTCGAATTCGAGCTGTTCGGGCAACCGTTCTTCGCGATGAGCCACCCGCGCACCGATACGTTCAACCATGCGATCTCGCTGCTGGTCAGTTGCGCCGACCAGGCGGAACTCGACCGCTACTGGAACGCCCTGCTCGACAACGGTGGCACGGCCGACGCCTGCGGCTGGCTGAGAGACCGCTACGGCGTGTCGTGGCAGATCGTTCCGGAAACGCTGATCCCGATGATGTCCGACCGGGACACGGTCAAGGCCACGCGCGTGGCCGCCGCGATGATGCAGATGATCAAGCTCGACGACGCCGCGCTGAAAGCCGCCTACGCGGGTACGGCGGGCTGACGAAGCACGTCGCACGACGCATGCGCGATGACGCGCCGGATCGCCGACTGGCTTCCGGCTCGACCGCATGCGCGTGCGACTGCCGCGCCAATGCCGACGATCTTCATCGGCGTCGCCCCCAAGCCGGCCACGTGCGCGGCATCCGCCGCTACGTCGACAGCATCGATTCGACCGTTCGCCGCGCGTAGCCGATGAATGCAGCGAGGGGTTCGCCCGACAGGATCGCCGCATCCTCCTCGCCGCCGAGATAGGCGGCACGCGCCGCCGCGACAAGCGGCCGGTATGGTTCCGGCAAGCGTTCCAGTACCCATGTCGCCGCGACGTCCTTCGGCGCGATCCTGCCGGTCGCGGCGCTGTACCAGATGCGCGCGAGCGCGAGCGCGAGCACCACGTTGCGCTCGTCGCCGCGCCAGTCCGGTTCGGCATTCCACTGCGCAACCGTCGCCAGCAGCGCGGCGACAAAATCCCGTGCGGGCACTGGCTCGAAAAGCGCCGCCGCCGGCGGGCCGGCCAGTACGACACTGTGCTGCCGCACCTTCGTCAACAGGATCGCCAGATCGTGATCGACGAGCGCCGGTTCGACGATGCCGGCCTCGAGGTCGTGACGCAGCCATTCGCCGAACTGCAGTTCGCGACGCGCCGGATGACGCCACGGCACGACTTCATCGTGCGCGACGACGGTCACTTCCAGTGCGCGCACGCCGTCGGCGCGACCGGGCGGCTCCGACACGGCGAGCAGGTCGAGCATCAGTGCGTGCCGCGTCGATTCGTCGGGCCGGGCCGACACCGTCACCAGTACGTCGACGTCGCTGCGCGGCTTCAATCCGTCGTCGAGCGCCGATCCGAACAGGTGGATTGCCTTCAGCGTCGCGCCGAGATGCCGCTCGATCGTGTCGCACGCGGCGGCGACCTGGGCGGCGATTTCGTCGGGAATGGATTCAGTCACGATGCGTGTGCCTCGCAATGCGCACGCAACCCGCACAGCGAGCACGACGGGCAGCGGCGGATCTGCAAGCGCGCAGAGGATTGCCGTTCGTCATCGCGCGTGCGCGGCGCGTCTTCCGTCGTGCGTCACGCGTCGAAGCGGACCTTCCGCCATGTCGCTGCGTGGCTGCCGCGCGATTTGCGCAGCGCAATAAAAATCCCCGCACGCTTTCGCGTACGGGGATCGTCGGACATCGCAACGGCTGCCGACATGCATTCGCATTCGGCAACCGCTGCGCGGCATTACGCCGCCGCGTCCTTCAGCTTCTTCAGCGCACGTGCCTTCACGCGCACGCTGGCCGGCTTCGCCGGGAACCAACGCTCTTCGCCCGTGAACGGATCCTTGCCGAAGCGCTTCTTCTTCGCCGGCACGACTTGCGCCGTGATCTTCAGCAGACCCGGCAGCGTGAACTCGCCCGCGCCCTTCTTGTGGACCGAGCCCAGCACGACGTTCTCGAGTGCGACGAGCACTGCCTTGACAGCCTTCACTTCGACAGCTGCGCGCTCAGCGATGTGCGTTGCGAGCGATGCCTTCGTGAACTTGTCCTTCAGCGGCGTCGGAGCGGCCGGTGCCGCCTTCGCGACAACCTTCTTGGCCACTACTTTCTTCGCGGGCGCAGCCTTTTTGGCAGCCACTTTCTTGGTGGCCGGTGCGGCAGCCTTCTTGGCCACCTTTTTTGCGGAAGTCGCCATGTTTCTCCTACCAGGTGTGGTCGTTGGATACACGAAGCGTGCAACGCGCGCGCTTCAACGCCGGATTCTACAAGCGCCTTGACGCTTCGTGCAGTACTTTTATGCGTTTTCGCGGGGTTTCCCGCAGGTTTTTTTGCATGCGACCGATTTCATCGACGCTCCAGCATCAAAAAACGCCTTCACGTAGGCACCCGAATGCGAATTACGTTCGATATTTGCGCACCTATACTGGGCTCGCTCAATGCCCGGATGCCTCCATGCGCGAAGCCAGATACGTCAAAGGACTCGACGGCCTGCGAGCCCTCGCCGTCATCCTCGTTTTCCTGTCCCACAAGGGCCACGTCCTTGCCGTCGACGTCGGCAAGCTTGGCGTGTGGACGTTTTTCCTCATCAGCGGATTCCTGATCGTCGGCGAGCTGCATCGCAACCGCCAGGCGGTCGAGCGCGGCACCATGACGCGCCGCCATGCGTTCGCGCTGTTCCTCGCGAAGCGCGCGCTGCGGATCTTTCCCGTGTATTACCTGCTGCTCGCCGCGCTCGCGATCGCGCACGCGCTGTTCTACCAGCGCGGCGTCAATCTCGGGCTCGCGTGGCACGCGGTGTTCCTGTCGAATTACTGGATCGGTGCCGTCAAGGACGGCTGGCCGGGCTCCACGTCGCACTTCTGGAGCCTCGCGGTTGAACAGCAGTTCTATCTGATCGCGCCGCTCGCGTTGCTCGCGGTGCCCGCCGCGCGACACGTCGCGCTCGGCATCGCGGCCATCGTACTGTGCGCGCTCGCACATCTCGCGCTCTACCGGTACGACGCGTCGCCGGTGCTGATCTATGCGTTTTCCCCGTGGAATTTCGCGCTGATCGCGCTCGGCGGCGTCGGCGCGATGGCGCTCGCCGATCGCGGTGCGGCCGCCGTGCGCCGCATTCCGCCCGGCTGGCTCGGCGCGGCCGGCGTCGCGTTCTTCCTCGTGCTGCCTGCATGCACGACCTTGCCCGACACGATCGCGGGGCTCGCGGATCTCGGCCTGTCCGCGTCGCTCGGCGCGCTGCTGCTGTGGATCGTCAGCGAACCCGAGCATCCGGTCGTGGCGCTGCTCGACTGGGCGCCGCTCGCCTATCTCGGCACGATCAGCTACGGCTTCTACCTGTTCCACAACCTGATTCCGGCGCGCTTCGGCGTGCTGCCCGCGCACGTCGCGCACGTGGCCATCCCTGAAATCGTCCGCGACGCGCTACCCGAACTGCTGCAGTTCGCGCTCGCCGTGCTGCTCGCGCACCTGTCCTGGCGCTATCTCGAAAAGCGGCTGCTTGATTTCAAGAAGCCGGTCGCCGCGATGCTGGCCCGGCGTTTCGTCGCGCGGCCGACCCCGTCGGCGCGTTGAACGCGGCACGGACGCGGCAACGGTTGAACTGAAAACCGCGATTCCGGTCACGCCCGGAAGCCGACGCGCGGCGAGCGAGCCGTCGCGCCATCGACCGGCGCCGGCATAGCCGGTGCGGTCACGAACGTCGATGTGCGTCGCGTAACCGGGCCGCCGACCCCGTCATCCGGGCGCCCGCCGCGGCACCGGTTTCAGCCGTGACGTCCGTTCTCGCAGGAGCGCCCCGCTCCGCACGCAGCCCCGATCCTGAAGCCGGTCCGCCACGACATACACGCCGACGGCGCGCACGCCGATCGTGCACTGGCGCCCCCGCACACGCAAAAAAGCCCCGGCGCGCAAGCGGCCGGGGCCAACGGAACAACCACCACCTGAAACAACGGAGCGCGCGGCTGCCTAGGCGACAGCAGCCAGCGCGGGCAAGCAGGTACGCAGGTAGGCCTCGAATTCGCGGCTCACTTCCGGATGCTGGAGCGCGAGCTCGACGGTGGCCTTGAGATAGCCGATCTTGCTGCCGCAGTCGAAGCGCGTGCCGTAGTAACGATACGCGAGCACCTGCTCGTTCGCGAGCAGCGACTGGACGGCATCGGTCAGCTGCAGCTCGCCGCCGGCACCCGGCTTGAGCTTGCGCAGGTGATCGAAGATCGTCGGCATGAACACGTAGCGGCCGACCACGCCGAGATTCGACGGCGCATCTTCCGGCGCCGGCTTCTCGATGATGCCCGACAGCTTGATGATGTCCTCTTCCCATTCGCGGCCTTCGACGACGCCGTACGAGCGGCTGTCCTCGCGCGGGATCGTCTCGACCCCGATCACCGAGCTGTGATAGTGGTCGAACACGTCGACGAGCTGCTTGAGCACCGGCTGTTCGCCGTGCAACAGGTCGTCGGCGAGAATCACCGCGAACGGCTCGCCGTGCACCAGCTTCTCCGCGCACAGCACCGCGTGGCCGAGGCCGAGCGCTTCCGGCTGGCGCACGTAGAAGCAGTTCACGTGGCTCGGCTTGATGCCGCGCACCAGTTCGAGCAGCTTTTCCTTGCCGCGCGCCTCGAGTTCGGCCTCGATCTCGTAGGACTTGTCGAAGTGATCCTCGATCGCGCGCTTGCTGCGCCCGGTGACGAAGATCATCTCGGTGATACCGGCGTTGATCGCTTCCTCGACCGCGTACTGGATCAGCGGCTTGTCGACGACGGGCAACATTTCCTTCGGGCTCGCCTTCGTTGCCGGGAGGAACCGCGTGCCGAGACCGGCAACGGGGAACACGGCCTTGGTGACTTTCAACATGTTCGCATCCTGATTGCGTTGACTGCGCCGCGTCGACCAGCGACCCGGCGCGATTGTGTTCCGAACGGCATATCGAGAATCGACGGTACTGCCAATTCGACTCCGCTCATTTTCGATATGGACTGATTGCCCAATGATTCCAAAAAAAATATAATCGTTTCAACCCGGTCGATATTGCCGAACCGAGTGCCGGGGCAGAAACAAATTACCGATTTTCCGGATACAAATTCTTACGATTCGAATTCCTCGATATAGGGCACGCCGCCCCGTTCGAGACCCGGGCGAATCGGTTCGTTCTTCAGCGCCTCACGGTACGCCGACAGCACGGCCATGACCAGCAGTACTGCAGCGCTCGCGATCCAATGCATGTCCATCTTGCCGCTCCTTGCATCAATCAACTGGAGCTTCAAACTATCAGAAAAAAATCGGTAAATAATTGACCCGCCTCGCGGAACCGCTTTCCGAGCGCGATAAAACCATGATGTGGAATTCCGATATTTCCCGGCGAGATTTTTTTATTCATTGATCGAATTCTTGCGCATTACGATTGGATGAAACTTCCCGTCCATCCGTCGCAAGGAATCGAATCGCATGCAAGCTTTCAGCGGATCGTCTCTGACCGCGCCGCCCGTCGCCGATCACAAGGAACACGTGATCGACGCGATGCGCGGCTTCGCGGCGCTGCTCGTCGCCTATTTCCACTGCCGCCAGGTCGTCTGGGGCGGCATGCAAAGCTTCCATCAGGCTTACGGCCATGCGCTCACCCCGAGCGCGATCGCCGGCTACCTGACCTTCCCGTTCGCGTGGGGCTCCGCCGGCGTGCCGATCTTCTTCGTGATCAGCGGCTACTGCATCCACCGCAACGCGGCGCTCAAGCTCGCAGCCGATCCCGCGTACCGGCTCGACGCGCCGAACTTCTGGGTGCGCCGGTTCGCCCGCATCTACCCGGTGCTGCTCGCCGCGCTGCTGTTTACGCTCGCACTCGACTCGGTCAGCCTGCAGATCGAGCCCGTCAGCCACAAGATCCGCGACGTCGGCCTCGTCGCGTTCCTCGTGAACCTGTTCTCGCTGCAGGGCGTCGCCGGCTACACGTACGGGTCGAACGGCGCGCTGTGGACGCTGTCGCTCGAAGTGCAGTTCTACGCGATCTACCCGCTGCTGTTCGCGATCCGCCGGCGCATCGGCATGCCGGCGGTCGTGGCCGCGGTCGCGCTCGTCAACGTCGCATCGGCGTGGCTGCTCGAACGGCACGACCTGCAGTTCTTCACGTCGTACTGGCTGTCCTGGACGATCGGCGCGTGGATCGCCGACGTGCGCGCGCAGCCGGCACGCGGCGCGGCCGCCGTGCCGTCGCGCGCGTGGTACGGTGCGGCCGCCGTGCTACTGGCCGCCGGCTGCGGCGCGTTCCATTTCGGCCAGTACGGCGCATTCCAGCTGTGGTCGGCCGGCTTCGCGTGCTTCCTTTATCGCGCGCTCGCCCGTCCTCCGCGCCCGACGCCGCCGCTGCGCGTGCTGAGCTGGTTCGGCGACTTCAGCTACTCGCTGTACCTGATCCACCTGCCGCTGTTCGTCTGCCTCGGCTCGGTGCTGTTCCATTCCGAGCTGCAGCTGTCGATCTGGCCTTCGTTCGCGTTCATGGCCGCCGCGATCCCGGTCGCGTATGTGTTCTACCGGATGTTCGAACGGCCCGCGATGACGTGGTCGGCCAGCTTCAAGCCGGCTCGCCCTGCCCGGGTCGTTTCGGCGGCACCCGAACGGGCCGTCTGACCCGGCCGGAACGCTTTCCCGAGCCCTCGCGCGGCGGTACGCTGCGCGGGGGCTTTTTCATGGCCTGAGCGCGCCGGCAAGCCGGGTTGGCGGGATGGGGTAGCCCTCCGGCGTGCGACGGCGCCACGACCCGCACAGGCCGTCTCCGACCGATTTTCTCCACGCAGGCTGCCTGGGTGTCGCCTTCTCGGGTCGCCCCCACGCGCCGCCGTCTTCTCCGACGTCTCGCACCGCCGTCCAGCACCGCCCGTCGTCGCCCCAGTCGACGATCGGTCAAGCCCACGCCCAACACCGCACGAGACAACCTGCCATCCCCCCCGGACAAAGCCCCGGCGCTGAAAAACAAAGCCCCCACGCGGCGCACTGCCGCATGAGGGCCTGTTTCCCGCCGGCTCGCGCCGCTTTTACCGCTTCTTCGCCTTCGCGGCCTTCGCGGTATCCGCGAGGATCTTCTCGACCCGCTCCACGTAGGTTTCGGTGCCGAACCGGCGCACCGCCGTCGCGCGCCCGCTCGCGACGAGCCGCTCGCGCAGCGCGCCGTCACGCTTCAGCGTAGCCAGCGCATCGGCCAGCGCGGCCGCATCGCCCGGCGCGCAGAGCAGCCCGTTGTCGCCGTCCTCGATGATCTCGACGACGCCGCCCGCGCGGGCCGCGACGACCGGCCGGCGCGCGAGCATCCCCTCGACGATCACGCGCCCGAACGGCTCCGGCGTGATCGACGTGTGCGCGACGACGTCGACCGCCGTCATGCAGGCGGCCACGTCGCGCTGGAACCCGAGGAAATGCACGCGCCCGCCCATCCCGTGCCGTGCGACGTACTCGTGCAGCTGCGCCGCGTAGTCGTCCTCGCCGAACAGCGGCGCGCCGACCAGCACCACGTGCATGTCGGGATGCCGCGCGGCGGCTTCCAGCAGCACGTGCTGCCCCTTCCAGCGCGCGAGCCGGCTGAACGAACCGACGAGCCATGCGTGCTCGGGCAACCCCAGCCGCGCGCGCAACGCGGCCTGGCTGACGCCTTCCAGCGCATCGAACGGCTCGGCCGAAATGCCGTTGAACACGACATCGACGTGCTGCGGCGTGAAGCCCGTCAGCGTCCGGAACGCCTGCGCGGACGCGTCGGAGTTCGCGATCACGCGCGTGATGCCGAGCCGCGCGCAGTATTTGATCGCCAGCAATTGCTTGCTGCCGAAATGGTCGGTGCTGACGATGTCGCGCAGGTGCCACACCACCGGCTTGCGCGCGAGCCGCCCGGCGAGCGCGGCGACCACCATCGCGCGCTGCGTGTTCGCGTAGATCACCTCGGCACGGCGCGCGCGCCGCGCGACGTCGCGCACCAGCCGCACGAGCTGTTTCACCGCCCCGACCGACACGCCGCCCTGCTTGCGCACGCCCGCGAGCGCGCCCTGGTCGACCACGTCGACGCGCGCGCCGATCTCGTCGAGCGCCGCACGGAACGGGCCGTCGTCGAACAGCAGTACGTCGGCGTTCGCGCGCATGTGCTTCATGATCTCGAGCAGCGACAGCTCGGCGCCGCCGAGCACGCCGCTCTGGTCGAGCACGAGCGTCGCCGGGCCGCGCGCGGCCGGCATCGGCGCGATGGCCGTACCGCGCTGCGCGGTCGAGCCGGGCAGCGCGGCTTCCACATAGTCGAGAAAGCGCCGCCGGAACGTATCGGCGGAAAACCGCTCCGCATTCGTGCGGCAGGCGGTCGGCGTGAAGCGCTGCGGCGCACGCTCGAAATCGTCGACCGCCGCGACGATCGCGTGCGGCGTCTGTTCGTCGAAAAAGAGCCCGGTCGGGTTCAGGTTCGATTGCGGGTCGAGCACGGTTTCGAGCGCGCCGCCCTTGCCGTACGCGATCACCGGCGTGCCGCACGCCTGCGCCTCGACCACCGAGATCCCGAAATCCTCCTCGGCCGCGAACACGAACGCCTTCGCGCGCCGCATCCGGTCGTGCAGCACCGCGAACGGCTGGTAGCCCATGATCTCGACGTTCGGGCCGGCCTTCGCGCGGATCTTCTGCATCTCGGGGCCGTCGCCGATCACGACGAGCTTGCGCTCCGGCGTGCGCGAAAACGCTTCGACGATCAGGTCGATCTTCTTGTACGGCACCATCCGCGACGCGGTCAGGTAGAAATCCTCCTTCACCGCGTTCAGCGAAAACGCGTCGACGTCGACCGGCGGGAAGATCACCGCCGCGTCGCGGTGGTAGACCTTCTTGATACGCCGCGCGATGAACGCGGAGTTCGCGACGAAACCGTCCACCGCGTTCGCGGTGCGCGTGTCCCAGTTGCGGATGTAATGCAGGATCATCCGCGCGAGCAACGACTTCGGCCCGTGCGTGAGGTTCGACTGTTCCAGGTACTGGTGCTGCAGGTCCCACGCATAGCGGATCGGCGAATGCACGTAGCTGATGTGCACCTGGTCCGGCCCGGTCAGCACGCCCTTCGCGAC
The DNA here is from genome assembly GCF_002223135.1 of Burkholderia sp. AU33423. Taxonomy (NCBI): domain Bacteria; kingdom Pseudomonadati; phylum Pseudomonadota; class Betaproteobacteria; order Burkholderiales; family Burkholderiaceae; genus Burkholderia; species Burkholderia sp. AU33423. The sequence continues at coordinate 1,045,598 of NZ_NKFH01000007.1, read as the reverse complement.
CGCGTGGCTGCTCGAGATCACCAGGTCGTACTCCGACACGTCGAGCTGCTCGATCGCGAGCGGCATCAGCGGCAGGTAGCTGCGGTACTTGGTGCGCGCGAACGGCAGCTTCTGGATGAACGACGTCGTCACCGGCTTGCCGCGCACGAACGCGCGATCGTCGAGAAAATCGACGAGGCTGAACAGGTCTGCGTCGGGAAAGCACGCGACGATCTGCTCGAGCACGCGCTCGGCGCCCGCATAGGTGACGAGCCAGTCGTGGACGATCGCCACGCGCAGCGCGCGCGCCGGATGGCGTGCGCTGGCCCGTTCGGCCGGCAGCGCCCTGCGCAGCGCGGCGGCGTCGCCCGCTTCGGCCACGGCCGCATCGGCGGCGGCGAGATTCAATACGGCGTGTTCCGCCAGATCGCGATTCATGCAGTTCTCCTCGCATTGAGACGGACAAACAGGTCGCGCACGAGTGCACGCAATCCCGGCGTCATCGTGAGCGACCACGCGACGTTCAGCACCAGCACGACCGCGCACATGCCGATCGACTGGACGAGCCCCGGCCACGCCTGCGCCAGGAACAGGCTCGCGAGCAGGAAGGCCAGGTGCGCGAGCATGTCGAGCACGATCGCGCGCATCCGGATCGCCGACAGGTACAGCAGCACGCCGTAGTCGACGAGCGCACGCGCCGCGACGACCACCGCCGCGCCGATCAGCCCGAAGTGATGAATGCCGAACCACAGGCCGCCGACGAAGAACGGCATCTCGACGAGCCCGGCGAACGCCGCGCGGGCCGGGTTGACCTGCGACTGGATCAGGATCCGCGTGACGCTCGCCTGGCCGACGAGCCACACGCTGATCACCAGCACACGGCCGACCGGCGCCGAATGCGCGGCGAGATCCGCGCCGACCCACAACGTGAGGAACGGCGCGAGCGCGAAGATCGCGACGATGCCGACCGGCGTGAACACGCCGTTCAGGAATTCGAGCGACTGGCGCGCGAGCGTGTCCGCATGGTCGCGCCCCACCGCCGACAGGCGCGGGAACAGCGTGCGCACGAGCGCGTTCGGCAGCATGTTCAGGCGCGTGACGAGGTTCTGCGGCACCGTGTAGTAAGTGACGAACTTCGCGCCCATGCCGGCGCCGAGCATCACGCGGTCGAGCGTGTCGGCGATCATGCTCGTCGTGCTCGCGATCAGCATCCAGCCGCCGAAGTTGAACAGTCCTTTCGCGGTGCCCCACTGCGGCGGATCGATGCGCCGGATCCCGAGCACCTTGATGCTCGCCTGGCCGAGCATCACCGCCGCGATCAGCCGCGCGACGACCGCCGCGGCGAGCACCGTCTGCAGGTTCGGCGCGATCCACCATGCGGCGCCGAGCGGCAGCAACTGGAACAGGAACGTGCCGATCGTCTGGTTCGTGTTGAACACGCCGAAGCGTTCGGCGCCGTTGATCGCGCCGGCGAACACCCACGACACGTTCGCCAGCGGAATCGCGAGCGCGAGCCACGGCAGCGCGAGATACACCTCGTGCTGCATCGCCGCCGACACCTTCGTGAAGTACGCGGTGTAGACGAACGCGCCGAAATAGATCAGCAGCCCGCCCACGATGCCGGTGCCGAGGTTCAGCCAGAACGCGCTCCAGAACACGCGCGCGCTTTCGTCGGCGTTGCCGCTCGCAAGCGCCTTCGAGATGTGGTTCTGCGCGGCCATGCTCATCCCGAGATCGAGGATCCCGAAATAGCCGATCAGCGTCCACACGAGGCTGACGACGCCGTAGCGTTCGACGCCGAGCGCGTGGATATAGGCGGGCACCGTCACCAGCGACACGAAGGTCGGCAGGATCAGCCCGATGAAGTTGATCGAAACGTTCTTGAGTATGCCTTTGTCCATGCTTCTGCCTTGTGTGACGTCGCCCGTCACGGTTTCCAGCGATACATCAGCACCTTGCCGCGCGCGTCTTCCTCGACGAACACGAGGTACTCGCCGTTCTCGCGCCGGAACGCGCTGATGCCGAACGGCACGTCGACCCAGCCGGAGGCCTTGCCGACCTCGGCGCCCGGGCTCATCACGCCCACTTCCTTGCCGGTTTCCTTGTCATACACGTGGATCTTGCCGACCGGCTCCACCCCGAACAGGTAGCGGCCCTCGGCCGTGAGCCCGATCAGGTCGAAGATCGGCTTCGCGTCGAGCTGCCACGGCAGCGCGACCTGGTAACGCACGACCGGCGAGCCCGTCGACCACTTGTCGAAGCGGATCAATACACGGCCCACTTCCTTGTTGATGCCCGGCTGCGGCGGTGCGTCGGCCGTGTAGCCGGTCACGTACAGCGTGTCGGTCTGCGGCTCGTAGATCGCGCGGCGCAGCTGCGTGAACGGCTGCGGCATCGGGTAGGTCGTGACCTTGTCGTACGAGTAGATCGGGTTGCCGGCCTTGTCGACGCCGCCGTACTGGAAGCGGTGGATGCCGCGCACGTCGCTGGTGCGCCAGATGTCGCCCTTCGTGTCGACCCACCAGCCCCAGCCGCCCGCCTTCGCCTTGCCGGTCGTGTTGATCTCGGCCTCGTCGGCATCGATCCGGCCGTTGCCGTTCGCGTCGCGCCACAGCCAGTCGCCGCCCGGCGGCTTGTTCGGCACCTTGTCGACCGGTCGCGCACGCCCCGCGATCAGGCCCGACGGAATCGCGACCTCGCCGTCGCGCTTCGCGTCGAAGCGGTAGATCTTCAGGTGATCGGCGTACATGTCGGTCAGGTACAGGAACGTGCGGCCGTCGAGGCGCCGTGCGAACGGCATGCCGGGATACTGGTCCGTGTGGAACACGGGATCGTCCGGATACTTGAAGCGGTTCGACAGGAACCCGACGTATTTCCAGTCCTGGCCCGGCGGCTTCGACAGATCGAGCTCGAAGCGCTTGTTGCCCGTGTACACGCTGTTCGGCCGCGCCGGGTCGAGCCACGCACCGTCGACGAACAGCAGCCCCTGCACCTGCCAGCGCTGCTTGCCGTCCGGCGTATAGCTTTCGAGCACCGCGCCGAGCCCGGCGCCGATCGTGTCGTGGCGCGGCCCGATGCCGTTCATCGACACATAGATATTGCCCGCGCGGTCGACACCGACGCCCGTCAGCCCGTTGAAACGCTGCGGCCCCGGCCGGCCCGGCACCGGGCCCGCGAAGATGCCGCCGCGCTCGCCGAGCGTGCCCGACGGCGCATAGCCCTTGCCGCCTTTCGAGAAGATCAGGATCTGCTGGCGCGGCCCGTTGTCCGCCACCAGCACGCGGCCTTTCGCGTCGACGGCCACGTCCACCGCATCGGTGCCTTCGGGCAGGGCGGGCGCGTCGTCAAGCTTGCGGCCGTCCGCGCGCACGTGCACGAGGTGCGCGGGCCCGTTGAGCGTATCCGTGAGCAGCCACAGCGTGCCGTCGCCCGCGAGTGCGATGCGGCCCGGCTCGTGCGCGCTCCACGTGCCCTTCTGCTGCATCGTCTCCGCGTCGTACACGTTCACCGCGTCGCGCGACGGATTCGTCGCGAACAGCGTCTTGTCGTCGGCTGCGAGGCCGCCGACTTCCGCCTTCTGCTCGCCCACTTCCGAGCGCGCGGGCGCCGCGACCTCGTTCATCATCATGAAGCTCGCGGCCATCCGCGCGCGGCCGGTGTCCGCGCGGCCGCCCGGCGCGACCTGCGGCGCCGCGCGGAACGGCGCGGGCTGCTTCAGGTCGCCGATCGTGCGACGCGAGATGCCGAACCACTGCTTGCCCTTGTCCGGCCAGATGCCGGGCGACTGCAGATGGCCGCGCTCGTTGCCGACACCGATCGCGACGTACGCGTACTTGCTGTTCACGGCGATCGCGCTGCCGCCGAGGTTGCCCCAGCCGTGCGTGCCGCCGGCGAAGCCGAGCATCTTCCCGTCCTGGTAGACGCTCGCCTCTGCCCCGCTCTCGTCCCACGGCGCATTTGTATACACCTTGCCTTCAGGCGTCACCGCGATCGCGCGGATGTCGATCTGCGTCCAGCTGCCGTCGCCATAGCCGAACGTATTGCCGATCCACGACGTCGTCGCGGGCAACACCGTTTCGGCCGGTGCGGCGCTCGTCAGCAGCGTCGCGCATACCGTCATGCCTACCAGAATCAGACGTCGCAATGCGCTTCTCCAGACTTGATGCAACAGCGACCGGGCCGCCGCAAGGACTGCCGCCGGCGCACCCTGTCGCTAAATGGGTTTCAAACGTCGCGATGCAGGTTACAAGCAAAAATAATCACAAGAAATTTGGAAATATTTGGGGATGTTTCCGCCTGAAATATCGAACCGGAACAGCGGCGAACAGGCGCTCGAAAGCGGCAATAACGACCGCCTTTCGTTTTCCGTCCTGTAGAAAATGCCGCTTTCCACCGCCTGACGGGGCCGTCCGGGCGCCGACCTTTCACCCCGCGACAGAAATAATCGGCATTTGAATATTTGTCGCCAGATAAATGACGCGCGTTTTTTTGCCGATTTCTTTTCCCTAGAATCGATTTCGATTCGATATTTCATTTAATGGCATGCATTACGTTCACGTTTACGCATCGGATGTGCGACACGCCCCGGCTCACGTCGCGCGTCGCGAAGGAGCGGCGCGATGACGGGCATCTCGCGACCGACGGACCTCACCCCGCCGCAACACGGCCGCATCGTGCAGCTCGACGGGCTGCGCGCGATCGCGGTGGGCGCCGTGTTCCTGCAGCACGCGCTGAAGGCGCCGCTCTGGATGGGCGTCGACCTGTTCTTCGTGCTGAGCGGGCTGCTGATCACCGGCATCCTGCTCGATCGCAAGGCGCGCGGGCAGTCGTACTTCAGCCACTTCTACGCACGCCGCGTGCGTCGCATCCTGCCGCCGTACGTGCTGCTGCTGGTGGCGTCGACGATCCTGTTCGGCGCGGGCTGGCTGCCGCACTGGCCGTGGTTCGCGTTCTTCTCGACCAACATCGGGCTGTCGCTCGGCAGCATCGGCCATGACAGCCTGAACGTGCTTTGGTCGCTCGCGGTCGAGGAGCAGTTTTATATCTTCTGGCCGTTCGTCGTGCTGTGGTGCTCGGAACGCGCGCTGCTGTGGGTCGCCGCCGCGCTGATCGTCGCGGCCCCGGTGCTGCGCGCGATTGCGACGCCGTGGTTCGACTCGTTCTGGCCGATCTACTACCTGACGCCGTTCCGGATGGACCTGCTCGCCGCGGGTGCGCTGCTCGCGATCGTGCTGCGCCGCGACCGGCGCGCACTCGAGCCGTTCTATCCGCTCGCGATCGTCGGCGCACTCGTGTCGCTCGCGATCCTCGGCTGGCTGCACCTGTCGTTCCCGCGCTTCCGCGCCGCGAACACGCCGCTGTCGAATGCGGCGCTCTACAGCATCTCGCTGCTGCTGTGCACGTCGATCGTCGTGATCGCCCTGCGCGGCCGCGGCCTCGTGCAGCGCGTGCTGACGAACCCGATGCTCGTCTACGTCGGCACCGTCAGCTACACCGTGTACCTGATCCACCTCAGCGTGCTGTACGCGCTGTGGCCGCTGCACCTGAACCGCTTCGTCACGGCCGCGCTGGCCCTCGCGATCACGCTCGCGTACGCGACGCTGAGCTGGTACGGCTTCGAACGGCGCCTGACGCGCGGCCCCGCACGCCGCGCGCTGCCGGCCGCCGCCGGCACGACCGCCTGAATTTCATCATCCATCGTTTCTACCAGGACAACGTCATGAGCCAAACTCGCAAGAAGGCCATCATCACCGGGATCTCGGGGCAAGACGGCGCCTACCTGACCAAGCTGCTGCTCGACAAGGGCTACGAGGTCACCGGTACCTACCGCCGCACCAGCTCGGTGAATTTCTGGCGCATCGCCGAGCTCGGCGTCGACACGCACCCGAACCTCACGCTCGTCGAGCACGACCTGACCGACGCCGGCTCGAGCCTGCGCCTGCTCGAGCGCACGCAGCCCGACGAGCTGTACAACCTCGCCGCGCAGAGCTTCGTCGGCGTGTCGTTCGACCAGCCGGCGACGACCGCCGAAGTGACGGGCCTGGGTCCGCTGAACCTGCTCGAGGCGATCCGCGTCGTGAGCCCGAAGACGCGCTTCTACCAGGCGTCGACCTCCGAGATGTTCGGCAAGGTGCAGTCGATTCCGCAGACGGAAGCGACCTCGTTCTATCCGCGCAGCCCGTATGGCGTCGCGAAGCTGTACGCGCACTGGATGACGGTGAACTACCGCGAGTCGTACGGCCTGTTCGGCAGCAGCGGCATCCTGTTCAACCACGAGTCGCCGCTGCGCGGCCGCGAGTTCGTCACGCGCAAGATCACCGACACCATCGCGAAGATCAAGCTCGGCAAGGCGACCCGCCTCGAGCTCGGCAACCTCGACGCGAAGCGCGACTGGGGCTTTGCGCTCGAGTACGTCGAAGGCATGTGGCGCATGCTGCAGGCCGACGAGCCCGATACCTATGTGCTGGCAACCAACCGCACCGAAACCGTGCGCGACTTCGTGCGGATGGCGTTCGCGGCGGCCGGTTACCAGATCGAATGGACCGGCAAGGGCGAGCAGGAACGCGGCCTCGACGCGGCGACCGGCAATGTGCTCGTGGAAGTGAATCCGAAGTTCTATCGCCCTGCCGAGGTCGACCTGCTGATCGGCTGCGCCGACAAGGCGAAAAGCAAACTCGGCTGGGAACCGAAGACGACGCTCGAACAACTTTGCCAGATGATGGTCGAAGCGGATTTGACGCGGAATCAACACCATGACACGTTCTGAAGCCGGACGCCCGTCGCGCCGTGCATTCGTCACCGGCCTGACGGGCTTCACCGGCCGCTACATGGCCGAACGCCTGCAGGCGGCCGGCTATGAGGTCTGGGGCACGGTCGCGCCCGGCACGGCACGGCCCGACGATCCGGCCTTCGCGCACTGCACGCTGCTGCCCGTCGACCTGCTCGATGCGGATGCGATGCGCGCAGCTGCCGCCGACGCGCGGCCCGATGCGGTCGTGCATCTCGCCGCCCGCGCGCACGTCGCGCAGGACGAGCCGTCGCAGACTTACGCGGTCAACATCGTCGGCACGCGCAACCTGCTGGCCGCGCTCGCGGGCCTCGACCGCCGCCCGTCGGCCGTGCTGCTCGCCAGCAGCGCGAACATCTACGGCAATTCGACGGCCGGCGTGCTCGACGAAACGGTCGCCCCGGCCCCGGCGAACGACTACGCAGTCAGCAAGCTCGCGATGGAATACGCGGCGAAGCTGTGGGCCGACCGGCTGCCGATCGTGATCGCGCGGCCATTCAACTACACGGGGGTCGGCCAGAGCGATGCGTATCTGCTGCCGAAGCTCGTCGCGCACTACGCGCGCAGCGCACCGCGCATCTCGCTCGGCAATCTCGACGTGAGCCGCGATTTCTCCGACGTGCGCGACGTGACGGCCGCGTACCTGAAGCTGGTCGAGGCCGCGCCGGCCGGCGAGACGTTCAACGTCTGCTCCGAGCGCGCGTATTCGCTGAAGGAAGTACTGGCGATGCTGTCACGCATCGCCGGTTACGTGATCGACGTGACGATCGATCCGCGTTTCGTGCGGCACAACGAAGTGAAAAGCCTGAGCGGGTCGCGGGACAAGCTGCGGCGCGCGGTGGGCGAGCTGCCCGTCACGCCGCTCGACGAAACGCTGCGATGGATGGTGGAGGCGATGCGCAACGACGCGCATGCGGGCGGGAATCCCGCCGGGTAAGCCGGGCGATTTGCATCGACACCAAAACGAAGGGCCGGTCGCGCAAGCGACCGGCCCTTCGTCCATGTACCACGTCAAATCACGTCAATCACGTCACGACATGCGTGACGTGCCGCGTTCAGCCTTCCAGCCCGCGTGCGAGATCCTTGCGCAGATCGCCCGCATCCTCCAGGCCGACCGACAAGCGGATCAACCCTTCGCTGATCCCCGCTGCCGCACGCGCTTCCGGCGTGATGCGGGCGTGCGTGGTCGTCGCCGGATGGGTGATCGTCGTGCGCGTGTCGCCGAGGTTGCCGGTGATCGAGATCAGCTTCGTGTTGTCGATCACGCGCCATGCATTCGCGCGCTGCTGCTCGGGCGTGTCGCCCTTCAGCTCGAACGACAGGATCGCGCCGCCCGCCTTCTGCTGACGCTTCGCGAGTTCGTGCTGCGGGTGCGATTCGAGGCCCGGGTGAAACACGCGCGCGACGGCCGGATGCGAATCGAGCCAGCGTGCGATCTCCAGCGCGTTCGCCGATTGCTTCTCGACGCGCAGCGACAGCGTTTCCATCCCCTTCAGCAGCACCCACGCGTTGAACGCCGACAGCGTCGGACCCGCGCTGCGCACGAACGGGAACACCTTGCCCATGATGAATTCCTTCGTGCCGACCAGCGCGCCGCCGAGCACGCGGCCCTGGCCGTCGAGGAATTTCGTCGCCGAGTGCATCACGACGTCCGCGCCGAGCTTCAGCGGCTGCTGCAGCACCGGGCTGCAGAAACAGTTGTCGACGACGAACAGCGCGTTCGACGCCTTCGCGATCTTGCCGATCGCCTCGATGTCGGCGAGTTCGGTCAGCGGGTTCGACGGTGTCTCGAGGAAGAACATCTTCGTTTCCGGACGCACGGCTTCCTTCCACGCGTTCAAGTCGGTCGGGTCGACGAAGGTCGTCGTGATGCCGAACTTGCTGAAGATCTGCGAGAACATCCCGAGCGTCGAGCCGAACAGGCTGCGCGAGCTGACGAGATGGTCGCCGGCCTGCAGCGCGGCCATCACGACCGACATGATCGCGGCCATCCCCGACGCCGTCGCGATGCAGGCCTCGCCGCCCTCGAGCGCCGCGAGACGCTCCTGGAACATGGTGACGGTCGGGTTCGTGAAGCGCGAATAGGTGAAGTAGTCTTCCGAATTCGCGAAGCGCTGGGCCGCATCGGCCGCGCTCTGGAAGCAAAAGCTCGACGTGAGGAACAGCGCTTCCGAGTGCTCGTTGAAGTCGCTGCGCAGCGTGCCCGCGCGCACGGCAAGCGTGTCGAAGTTGAGGGAGTCGTCCATGTTCCGTTTTCCGTATTCGATGGTCGCGCGGGTGGCGCGAACCCAGTCAAAACCAGGGCAAAACAAAAAGCCCGCTATGCGTCGGCATCAGCGGGCTTCGGTGCGGTACGACAGCGATCGACTCGGGCCGGTTGCCACCGGCCTTCGCTTTAGCTGTTTTGGGAAGTCGCCCCGCGTCCGCAAGCTGATATCAAATCGACGCAAGGCCACATCCTATCACGCTTCGTCAAAAGCGTGCGCCGGTGTCACTCGACCGACAACTGCAGGTTCATCTGCGAGCGTTCGGTGTCGCCCGCCGTGTCGCGATCGGCCTGCGATGCCGGCGTGAGGCGCGCGCGCTCGATCGCATCGAGATACTCGGGCGTCACGGCGCCGGTGATGTAGTTGCCGTCGAAGCACGACGCTTCGAAGCGCTCGAGCTTCGGGTTGATGTCGCGCACCGCGCGGCGCAGATCGTCGACGTCCTGATAGATCAGGTGGTCGGCGCCGATGATCTTCGCGACTTCCTCGTCGGTGCGGCCATGCGCGACGAGCTCGCCACGCGTCGGCATGTCGATGCCGTACACGTTCGGGAACTTCACGGGCGGCGCCGCCGACGCGAAGATCACCGACTTCGCGCCCGCATCGCGCGCCATCTGCACGATTTCATGCGAGGTCGTGCCGCGCACGATCGAATCGTCGACGATCAGCACGTTTTTATCCTTGAACTCGATGCTCATCGCATTGAGCTTCTGGCGCACCGACTTCTTGCGCACGGCCTGGCCCGGCATGATGAAGGTACGGCCGACGTAGCGGTTCTTGAAGAAGCCTTCGCGGTACTCGACGCCGAGCTTCGCGGCGACCTGCATCGCAGCCGGGCGCGACGAATCGGGAATCGGCATCACGACGTCGATCGGCACGTTCGGCAGCTCGCGCTTGATCTTCTCGGCGAGATAGTCGCCCATGCGCAGGCGCACGTTGTAGACCGGCACGCCGTCGAGGCACGAATCCGGACGGGCCAGATACACGTATTCGAACATGCACGGATTCAGCGTCGGGTTCTCCGCGCACTGTTGGCTGTGGAAGTTGCCGGCCTTGTCGATGAAGATCGCTTCGCCCGGCTCCAGGTCACGCACGAATTCGAAACCGATGCCTTCGACCGCCACCGACTCCGATGCAACCATCCATTCGGTGCCGTGCTCGGTTTCGAGCTTGCCGATGCACAGCGGACGGATGCCGAACGGGTCGCGGAATGCGAGCAGGCCGTAGCCGGCGATCAGCGACACGATCGCGTACGAGCCCTGCAGGCGGCGATGCACGCCCGAGACGGCCTTGAACACCGAGGCCGGATCGAGCTCGAGGCCCGTGGTCGACAGTTGCAGCTCGTGTGCGAACACGTTGAGCAGCACTTCGCTGTCGGAGTTGGTGTTGATGTGCCGGCGGTCGATCCGGAACATCTCGTCCTTCAGTTGCTGCCAGTTCGTCAGGTTGCCGTTGTGCGCGAGGATGATCCCGAACGGCGCGTTCACGTAGAACGGTTGCGCCTCGGCTTCGCTCGACGCCGAGCCGGCGGTCGGGTAGCGCACCTGGCCGATGCCGTAGGTGCCGGGCAGGCTGCGCATGTTGCGCGTGCGGAACACGTCGCGCACCATGCCGTTCGCCTTGTACATGTGGAAATTGCTGCCGTCCGCCGTCGCGATGCCCGCCGCGTCCTGACCGCGATGCTGCAGCAGCAGCAGGCTGTCATAGATCAGCTGGTTGACCGGGGATTGGGAGATAACGCCTACGATGCCGCACATGGCATGTCCTTCAGAATGACAAAATCGGATACGTCCTGCCCGGCCGCGTCGTCACACGCGTACGTACTGGGCCATGCCGTCGGGCAGGAGCTGCTTCAGCTCGTGCACGCCCTGTTCGGCGAAAGGACGCAATAGCGCATTGCGCCAGAATTCCTGTTTGGGCAGTTCGGTCAGCCCGGCCGCCGCGACCAGCAGTACCACCAGCACGCAGCCGCGGACGAGCCCGAACATCATGCCCAGCGAGCGGTCGACGCCGCCCAGGCCACTCGCCTGCGCGATCCGCGACAGCAGCGCGTTCGCCACGCCGGCGACCAGCACCACGCCGATCACGACCAACGCGAAGGCGATCACCCACTGCGTCAGCGCACCACCCGGCCAGTTCGCCGGGATATACGGCACGACCAGTCCGACGTAGCGGCCCGCGATCACGATCGCCGCGATCCAGCCGATCAGCCCGAAAATCTCGGACACGAAGCCGCGCCACGCGCCACGCAGCGCAGACAACGCGATCACCGCCAATACAGCGTAGTCGAAAGCCGTCAGCATCGCGCGTTACTGCGTCAGACCGGCTTCGCGCACCTTCGCGATCGCGGCGGACGCCGCCGCACGATCCGCGAACGGGCCCGCACGCAACAGTGTAGCCGTGCTGCCGTCTGCCTGCTTGCGATGCTCGACATATGCGGGCACACCCGCCGATTTCAATTTGGTGGCCCACGAACGGGCCGTCGCGTCGTCCTTGAACGAACCGAGCTGCACCGCGAAACGCGCACCGGCCGGCGACGACGGCGACGAAGCGTCGCTGCTGTCCGGGCTGGCGGCGTCGGTATGCGCGACGGCCGCGGGCGCGGGTGCGGGCTTCGGCGCGGCCGGCTTCGCCACGGGGGCAGCCGGTTTCGGTGCGGGCTTCGGCGGCGTCACGCTCGCCGTGGCCGTGGTATCGGGTTTCGCGGCCGGTTTGTCGGCATCCTTCGGCGCGGGCGCCGGTGCCGCCGCAACGGCCACATCGGAAGCCGGCGGTTCGTCGTGCGCGACGCCCGCCTGTACGTCGGAGGCGTCATCGTCACGCGGTGCGACCGCCTGGTGCGCTGGCCGGTTCGGAATATCGATTGCGATGTCGTCCGTGACCGGCTTCGGGTGCGAGTCGAGCACCATCGGCAGCACGATCACGGCGGCGACGACGAGCGCGATCGCGCCGACGAGGCGACGGCGCGCGCGTTGCTTTTCTGGAAGGGTCGGATCGAGGAGCAGTGCGTCCGATTCCGGACGCTCGGTGCGGCGCGAGCGTCGCTCGACGCGTTCAGTGCGCTCCGTGCGCACGTTCCGGGAGGTCCCGGTGCGACCGCCGCGCCGCGGGGGCGCGTCGTCGTCTTTTTTGCCGAACGAGAAAATTCCCATGAATGGCTGAGTCCGAAACTGCCCGTCAGTCAGTGTTGCTGCGATTTACGGTAGGCCAGCACGCCGGCAACCGTATGGAAACTGCCGAAAACCACGATTCTATCATTCTCGGATGCTCTTTTTAGTGCATCGCGAAACGCTTCGGCAGGCGACGTGTAACGCGTGACGCTCGAATCGGGCCCCTCCCCCACGCCAGCCTTGCGCAGCGCGGCTTCGAGCTGCTCCGCGGTGGCCGCGCGCGGCAGCGGCAGGTCGGTCACGCACCAGTGGTCGATCTCGCCCTTCAGGTGCTGCAGCACGCCGTCGATATCCTTGTCGTGCATCGCGCCGAACACCGCGTACGTGTACGGGAAGAACCCCATGTTGCCGAGGTTCTGCTCGAGCACGGCCGAGGCATGCGGGTTGTGCGCGACGTCGAGCACGATCGCCGGCTTGCCGGGCAGCACCTGGAAGCGCCCGGGCAGTTCGACGTTCGCGAGGCCGAGCCGGATGTCCTGCGCCGACACCGGCAGCACCGGACGCAGCGCTTCGAGCGCGGCGAGCGCGGCCGAGGCATTGATCAGCTGATTCGCGCCGCGCAGCGCCGGGTACGCAAGCGCCGGATAGCGCTTCTCGCGGCCGAGGTAGCTCCACTGCTGGCGCTCCGCGCCTGCCTGCGCCTCGTAGCGGAAATCGCGGCCGACGAGCCACAGGTCGGCGCCGATCGCTTCGGCGTGGTCGATCAGCGTTTGCGGCGCGGCCGGATCGCCGCAGATCGCCGGCTTGCCTGAGCGGAAGATCCCGGCCTTCTCGAACGCGATCTTCTCGCGCGTATCGCCGAGGTATTCGGTGTGGTCGATGTCGATGCTCGTGACGATCGCGCAATCGGTATCGATGATGTTGACCGCATCGAGGCGGCCGCCGAGCCCGACTTCGAGGATCACCGCGTCGAGCCCGCGCGATGCGAACAGGTGCATGATCGCGAGCGTCGTGAATTCGAAATACGTGAGCGACACGGGCTCGGGCAGCGACGTGCGCGCGGCTTCGACGGCCTCGAAGTGCGGCAGCAGCTCGTCATCGGTGACGTTCTGCCCGTTCACGCGCGCGCGCTCGTTGAATTCGAGCAGGTGCGGCGACGTGTGGCAGCCGACCTTGTAGCCGGCGCGCACGAGGATCGTCTCGAGGAACGCGCAGGTCGAGCCCTTGCCGTTCGTGCCGCCGACGGTGATCACCGGGCACGCGAATTCGAGCTGCAGCGCCGCCTTGACCTGCCCGATGCGGGTCAGGCCCATGTCGATGCCGACCGGGTGCGCGCGTTCGAGATGCGAAAGCCACGCGTCGAGAGTGGGAAAAGTGCTCATCGGTTCAAATCTGGATCGGGACCGCCACTACGCCAAAAAACGAAGCGCGCCGCCTGACGCTGAAGCCAGGCGACGCGCAGTGTTCACAACCTCGCGCCGGTCAGGCCAGCGCGTCGGCCGGTTGCCGCTGCAGCAGCGCGAGCAGCTGCGCGATCTCGTCGCGCAGCTTGCGGCGGTCGACGATCATGTCGATCGCGCCCGTCTTCAGCAGGAATTCGGCGCGCTGGAAGCCTTCCGGCAGCTTCTCGCGGACCGTCTGCTCGATCACGCGCGGGCCGGCGAAGCCGATCAGCGCCTTCGGTTCGGCGATCACGACGTCGCCGAGGAAGGCGAAGCTTGCCGACACGCCACCCATCGTCGGGTCGGTCAGCACCGAGATGAACGGCAGCTTGGCTTCGGCCAGCTTGGTCAGCATCGCGGTGGTTTTCGCCATCTGCATCAGCGACAGCAGGCTTTCCTGCATCCGCGCACCGCCCGAAGCGGTGAAGCAGATGAACGGCACTTGCTGTTCCAGCGCGTTCTGCGCGCCGCGTACAAAGCGCTCGCCGACCACCGAGCCCATCGAGCCGCCCATGAACGAGAACTCGAAGCAGGCCGCGACCACCGGCAGCGTGTGGATCGCACCGCCCATCACGACCATCGCGTCGGTTTCGCCCGTATCGTCCATCGCTTCCTTCAGACGATCGGGGTACTTGCGGCTGTCCTTGAACTTCAGCGTGTCGACCGGCACGATTTCCTGGCCGATCTCGTAACGGCCTTCCGGATCGAGCAGCCCGTCGAGGCGCTCACGCGCACCGATGCGCATGTGGTGATCGCATTTCGGGCACACGTGCAGGTTCGCGTCCACGTCGTTGCGATAGAGAACGGCCTCGCAGGACGGGCACTTGACCCACAGGCCTTCCGGAATGCCCTTGCGGCTTTTCGGGTCGGTCTGCTTGATCTTCGGCGGCAACAGTTTGTCGAGCCAGCTCATCGTATGGTTTCCTGTTCCGTGGCGGGGCGGGCCAACCGGCCCGTTCCCGCTTCCTGTGTTGTGTTTATCGCGCCGCCTTGCCCGCGCCGTCCAGGGCGGCGCGCAGCTCGGCGATGAACGTCTTCAGCGCGGCGGCGGCACCCTCCGGCGCAGCGCTTTCGAGCAGCTGCACGAGGCGGCTGCCGATCACGACCGCGTCCGACACCTCGGCCACCGCGCGCGCCGTTTCGGCGTCGCGGATACCGAAGCCGACGCCGACCGGAACCGGCACGCGCGACTTGATGGCCGGGATTTTACCCGCAATGCTCGAAACATCCAGATTTCCTGCGCCGGTCACGCCCTTGAGCGACACGTAATACACGTAGCCGCTCGCGATCTTGCCGACGTCGGCGATGCGTTCGTCGGTCGACGTGGGCGCGAGCAGGAAGATCGGATCGATCTGCGCGGCGCGCATTTTCTCGGCGAACACGCCCGCCTCTTCCGGCGGATAGTCGACGACGAGCACGCCGTCGACCCCGGCCGCCTGTGCTTCGGCCGCGAACGCGTCGACGCCCATCCGCTCGATCGGGTTCGCATAGCCCATCAGCACGACGGGGGTTTTGGGGTCCGTTTCGCGAAAGCGCTTCACGTCGGCGAGCACGCTCTTGAGCGTGACGCCGCGCGCGAGCGCGCGTTCCGACGAGCGCTGGATCACGGGGCCGTCGGCCATCGGGTCCGAGAACGGCACGCCGAGTTCGATCACGTCCGCGCCGCCTTCGGCGAGCGCGTGCATGAATTCGACGGTTTTCGCGGGATCGGGGTCGCCGGCCGTGATGAACGGGATCAGGCCCTTACGGCCTTGTTCGGCGAGCGCGGCGAAGGTCTGCTGAATACGGGACATGGCAATTTTCCTGGATGCGTTCGGCGATGCGGCGGCGCGATTCACGCGCACGCCGGCACAGCGAGCGCGTTCACACGCTCGTGCGCGATCGCACAATAGCTTTCGTTGATCTCGTAGCCGACGAAGTCGCGCCCCTGCCGTGCGCAGGCCACCGCGGTCGTGCCGCTGCCCATAAACGGATCGAGCACGCGGCCGCCGGGCGGGCAGCTTGCGAGCACCATCCGCTCGATGATTTCCAGCGGCTTCTGGGTCGGATGATCGACGCGCTCCGCGTGCTGCCGATGCAGGCGCGAGACCGACCAGACGTCCTTCGGGTTGTAGCCCATCTCCAGCCACTTGCTGCCTTCGAACAGCTTGCGCGAGCGGGCCTTCTTCGTGTCGGCGTCGTACGGGATGCGGACCGGATCGAGATCGAAGTAATACGCTCTGGAAACCGCGAAAAAGCCGATGTTGTCGTGCACCGACGTGAAACGGCGCGTCGTGCCGCCCATGCTCGGCACGCGTCGGTCCCAGATGATCTCGTTGACCATCGTGAGCTGCGTCTTCAGGAAGCTGAAGATTTCCGGCGCGTACTGCCACGTGCAGAAGATGTACATCGACCCGCTCGGCTTCAGCTTCGGAATCGCGAGCTCGAGCCACTCGCGCGTCCACGCGAGAAAGTCGTCGCCCGAACGCTTGTCCGAGTCGTTGCCGTAGTCCTTGCCGAGCCCGTACGGCGGATCGGCGACGATCAGGTCGATCGACGCGTCCGGCAGGTGCGCGGCATGAGTCAGGAAATCGCGGTTATGCAGTTCGATACCGGACGGCAGCGCGCGCGGCACGGCAGCGGCGGGCTGAACCGCCCCCGCCTCGCTCGCGGCACCGCCGCCCGGTTCTTCGATCAGGTCACGCATCGGTCGGGGTCAGAGCTCGATGCCCGATCGCTCGGCGACCGTGTGCATGTCCTTGTCGCCACGGCCCGACAGGTTGACGAGCAGGATCTTGTCCTTCGGCAACGTCGGCGCGAGCTTCACGCCATACGCGATCGCGTGGCTCGACTCGAGCGCGGGAATGATCCCCTCGATCCGGCAACAGTCGTGGAATGCCTTCAGCGCTTCCTCGTCGGTGATGCCGACGTACTGCGCCCGCCCGCTGTCCTTCAGCCACGCGTGCTCGGGGCCGACGCCCGGATAGTCGAGGCCCGCCGACACCGAATGCGTCTCGATGATCTGGCCGTTGTCGTCCTGCAGCAGGTAGGTACGGTTGCCGTGCAGCACGCCCGGGCTGCCGGCGATCAGCGACGCCGCGTGATGGCCCGTGTCGAGGCCGTCGCCGGCGGCTTCGACGCCGATCAGCTGCACCGAGGTGTCGTCGATGTACGGGTAGAAGATGCCCATCGCGTTCGAGCCGCCGCCCACGCAGGCGATCACCGCGTCAGGCTGCCGGCCTGCGAGCTCGGGCATCTGCACCTTGCACTCGTCGCCGATCACGCGCTGGAAGTCGCGCACCATCATCGGGTACGGGTGCGGGCCCGCGACCGTGCCGATGATGTAGAACGTGCTCTCGATGTTCGTGACCCAGTCGCGCATCGCTTCGTTCAGCGCGTCCTTCAGCGTGCGCGAACCCGATTCGACCGGCACGACCGTCGCGCCGAGCAGCTTCATCCGGTAGACGTTCGCGGCCTGGCGGCGCACGTCTTCCGAACCCATGTAGACGACGCACTCCATCCCGAAGCGCGCGCAGATCGTCGCGGTCGCGACGCCGTGCTGGCCGGCGCCCGTCTCGGCGATCACGCGCTTCTTGCCCATGCGCTTCGCGAGCAGCGCCTGGCCGATCACGTTGTTGATCTTGTGCGCGCCGGTGTGGTTCAGGTCTTCGCGCTTCAGGTAGATCTGTGCGCCGCCGAGCGTCTCGCTCCAGCGCTGCGCGTGATAGATCGGCGACGGGCGGCCGACGAAATGCTTCAGCTCGCGCTCGAATTCGGCGACGAAATCGGGATCGTTCTGGAATTTTTCATATGCCGCGCGCAGTTCGTCCAGCGCGTGAATCAGCGTCTCGGCGACAAACGTGCCGCCATACGGGCCGAAATGGCCGCGATCATCAGGAAGGTTGTACATGGTGTCTCTCTCGATCGGTCGGCGCGCCCCGCTTTCGGAGCCACACCGGCTTGCATCACCCGGCGTCCGCTTCGCGCACCGCGCGTACGAACGCCGCCATCCGGGCGTGATCCTTCACGCCCTTCGCGCCCTCCACTTCGATGCCACTCGAGACATCGACAGCAAACGGGCGCAACTGGCGAATCGCATCACCGACGTTTTGCGCGCTCAAGCCACCACTCAAAACGGCCCGATGCGCGAGCTCTGCGGGAATAAGAGACCAATCGAAGACCTTGCCGCTACCACCGTAATCCGGCACCAGGGTGTCGAACAGGAGGCCGCGCGCTTTCGAATAATGAAGCCCCGATTCTACCAAATCGGCCGATTGCGTCGAGGGGCCCACGCGCACCGCGCGCAACCACGGCAGGCGTGCCGCGCGGCCAAGTGCGTCGCACTGCTCGGGCGTCTCGTCGCCATGGAACTGCAGCAGCGTAAGCGGCACGTCGCGCACGACGGCCTCGATCTCGGCCTCGGTCGCGTTCACGAACAACCCGACCACCGACACGAACGGCGGCGCGAGGCGCGCCAGCTCCGCCGCCTGCGCGATCGACACCGCGCGCGGGCTCTTCGGATAGAACACGAGGCCGATCGCATCGGCGCCGAGCGCCGCCGCGTGCAGCACGTCCTCCGGACGCGACAGCCCGCACAGCTTGATGCGGGTGCGCGGCGGCAGGCCGGCCGCGGCGGGAATCGAGGGAGACACGGCGTGATCCGTCATGATTGCGGGTCCAGATCGGCCCAGACGCTGCTCCACGGCACACTGCCGAGCTGCGCGGGCGGGACGGCGAATTCCGCCGGGTAGCCGACGTGGGCGAGGTACAGCCCGTCGGCCATGAACGTGGGCGCTGCAAGCTTGCGGTCGCGCCCGGCCAGCACGTCGGCGAGCCAGTCGGCCGGATAGCGGCCGCGACCGACCGCGACGAGGCAGCCCATCAGGTTGCGCACCATGTGGTGCAGGAACGCGTTGGCGCGGAAGCGGAAATGGATGAAATGGCCCACGCGCCGCACGTCGATCTGATACAGGTGTTTGACCGGCGTCTTCGACTGGCATTCCGACGACCGGAATGACGAGAAGTCATGCTCGCCGATCAGGTGCGCGGCGGCGGCGCGCATCGCGTCGTCGTCGAGCGGCGTATGGATCCAGCCCGCGCGCCCCGCCAGCATCGGCGAGCGCACGGGATGCACGTACAGCGTGTAGTAATAGGTGCGCTCGAACGCCGAGAAGCGCGCGTGGAACGTGTCCGGCATCGGCTTCGCCCATTGCACCGCCACGGTCGGCGGCAGGAACGCGTTGGTGCCGCGCACCCACGAGAAAACCTCGCGATCGAGGTCGGTATCGAAGTGCACGACCTGCCCGAGCCCGTGCACACCCGTGTCGGTCCGCCCGGCCACCGTCGTATGCAGCGGCACACGCGCGAACTCGGCCAGTGCGTGCTCGAGCCGATCCTGCACGGTCTTGCCGTGCGGCTGCGCCTGCCAGCCGCAGAACGCCGCGCCGTCGTACTGAATGCCGAGCGCGATCCGCATCACGCCTCGTCCGCCAGTTTCGCGAGCAGCGCGCGCGCATCGTCGCGCGTCGCGGCGTCGTTCGCGTCGACCACTTCCTGCAGCAGCGTCCGCGCACCGGACAGGTCGCCCAGCTCGACGTACTCCGACGCGAGATCGAGCTTGTTGCGCGCGATGCGGGCAAGCTCGTCCGGCGTCAGCGCCGGCAACGCGGCGCCCGGTGCGGCCGGCAGGTCGAGATCGAAATCGAGCTTCAGCGCGCCGAACTGCGCGCCGCCAAGCGGCGGCAGCGACGACGTCGCGAACGGGCTGCCCGCCTGGCTCGCCGGCGTCGCTGCGTCCGGATCCCAATCGAACTCGTCGTCCTGGTCGGCCGGATGTTCCCGGGCTGGATCGATCGCGCCAATCGGGAGGGGCTGGGCGGCTTGACCGTTAGTTGCGATTTTATCGGTGTCGGACTGCCCTGCTTGCGCTGCCGGCTCATCCGCCCCCAGCGACGACTCGTCCGGCGTGCGCGGCGGCAGCGGCATGTCGAGGCTGCTGAGCGCGCTGATCGCGTTCTGCATCAGCGCCGCGTGCTGCGCTTCGGTGGCCGCGGGTGCGGCCGGCGTCTCGACCGGCATCGCTCCCCGTGCCTCCACCGACGTCTCGATTGGCGTCTCTGACGACGTTTCGGCCGGCTTTTCGGCTGCGACCTTTTCGATCGGCTCGGCATCGTGCGAAACCGGAGCCGTCTCGCTCGCAGGCTGCACCGCCGCGTGCGCGGTCGGCAATTCGGGCTGCTCGACATGCGCCGTTGCCACGTCCGGCGCCGGCGATACGTCCGTATCCGGCGTCTCGACCGGCTCCGCCGCTGCGGCAGTCGCCGCAGCAAGGCTCAGGTCGGAAGCGGCATCACGCGCGACCGGCATCTCGGGCCGAATCGGCAAGTCAGGTTCGACAGCAGGCGCGGCTTCGGCTTGCGCAGCGGCAGCCGCAGTCGCGACACCGCCCGCTGCCGTAGCGGTAGCCACTGTGTCTATACCCGCATCGTCGGTGCGTCGGCTCTTCCTGCGCTTGCGCCACGCGAACCCTGCCGCGAGGACGATCACGGCCGCACCAGCCACCGCGGCCGGACGCCAGTCGATCTGCTCGTTGCTGCGTGCAGGCGCCACCACTGGCGCGACCGGTTGCGCGGGCGCCGATACCGATGCCGGCTGCACCGCGCTGGCAGCAACGCCGGACGCCGCTTCGCCTGTCGTCGACGCGGCTGCGGACGCGCCTGCATCGTTCGCGGCCGGACGCGGCGCGACAGGTGCCGGCACCGGAGCCGGCTTGACCTCGTTCGTCGTGGCCGGCTTGCCGATACCGTGCTTCTGCAATTCCATCAGCACGCGGTTCTTCAGCGCCAGCAGTTGCTGCAGGCTCGACGGCCGCGGCTGCGACGCGCCTGTGACCGGTGCCGCGCCAGCCGGTTCGTTCATGCCCGGAACCTGGCTGCCCGACGCAGACGGGATCACGGCACCGCTCGCGGACGACGGCACCGACTGGATCGTGCCGCTCCATACATGCGGACCGCTTGCCCCGGCAACGGGTGCCGCCGGCTGCATGCTTTCGACAGCCGATGCGCCGTGGGCAGCCGAAGCACCGACCGATGCCGACGCGCCGGCGGCCGTCGCGACGCTCGCCCCGCTGACAGGCGCCGCATGCGCGGCCGGCGCCACCGGCGCGGATTGCACGGTCGACCCCGGATGCGGTGCGGACGCACCATGCTGCGCGACTGCCGTGCCGCCCGATGCGGCGGCGGGTGCGGACGCTGCTGCTGCACCGGACGCTGCGGATGCAGCGGATGCACCGGCCGGCACGAGTGCCGCGCCTGTCGCGTCGAGCGCCGGCACGGTCAGCGTCGCGCCGACTTTCAGGCGGCTCGCGTCGTGCTTCATGAACGCCTGCGGATTGGCGTCGAACAGCGCGCGGCCGGCGCGCGCGAGCACCCCGGGATCGCGCGACTGCGTGGCCGCTTTCGCGATGTCGTTCAGCGACTGGCCCGGCTGGACCGTCACGGTAAGCGGCACTGCGCCGTCGGCAGCGGACGCCGGCAGTTCGCCGGTGCCGGCCGCCCAGGCCGATGCGGTTGCGCCGAGCGCCAGGATCGCCAGCGCGCCACGCACGGCGCGCGACAGACGGGACTGACGCGGAAACAAGGAAATTCGGGACATCGTTGGCTCTATCGCCGCGCGCGGGCGCGGCTCGGATTCGCGGTTGAAGGCGTCAATAAAGTTGCCGCAGAAATGCAAAAGCGTCGCGTCGAACGCGACGCTTTCGGAGGCTCTGTGCGTCGTAACCGCGTAGTTTACTTCACGTGATCAGGTTCGGGCCGAATTCATCGCCGACAGGTGCAACCGATCGCGTGCACGCGTCGGCGCGTCCCGCGATCGGGCCGCGTGGATGTCCGGTTGCGCACGCTGCGACCCGCGCCCGCGATCGACCGGAAGCGCGCCTCTCTCGGATGAAAAATCGTCCGGCCGCATCGCCTGCCGAACGCATCCCACGTGCCTTTGCTCACTCAACGGTGCGGTTCGCACAACCCGGGGCCCGACACAGGACTACGACCGGGAAATCGGGTACGTTTGCTCAATAATTCGCGCTGCCCGCCGTTAATGGATTAACAAGCGCCAATCAAAATAAATCCATCCGACCATTATCTTATTCAAATAAATTTCAATTGATCGATAAGAGGCCAATTCCCCTCTCTGATCGCAAAATTGAGCATTCCCGCCGCAAAACCCCCGCCCCACAAGGCTCCCCAGCCTGACCTCCGCCTCATCGCTCATACGAAATCAAACATTTCGACAGCAATTCAATTTCATTACACAAAATTACACAGATCGAATAATTGCCGTCGCTAGGATCGTCCTCAAACAAGAATCGGCGCAGTTCGACCATCGCGCTCACACCCGCCATAAAAGCGGGAACGCGGTCGGCCGGGCCGACGCCGTGAGGTGCCAGGGAGGCATCGCGCAGTCGCACGACTGCATTTACTCACCAGCTCGTTACGGGGATCGAACATGGGCTATCAACAGGGTTTGAGCGGGTTGGCCGGCGCGGCGAACCATCTCGACGTGATCGGCAACAACATTGCGAACGCCAACACAGTTGGCTTCAAGCAGGGTCGCGCGAACTTCGCCGACATGTATGCGAATTCGGTCGCGACGTCGACCAACACGCAGATCGGCATCGGCACGCGGCTCACGTCGGTGCAGCAACAATTCGGCCAGGGGACGATCAACTCGACGAAGTCGTCGCTCGACATCGCGATCAACGGCAACGGCTTCTTCCAGATGTCGAACAACGGCGTGACGACGTACTCGCGTGACGGCGTATTCCACCGCGACAAGAGCGGCGCCATCGTCGACGCGCAGAACCGCAACCTGATGGGCTATGCGGCAGGCCCGGGCGGCGCGATCAATACCGCGGCGACCGTGCCGCTGCAAGCGCCGACAAGCAACATCGCACCGCAGGCGACGACGAAGATCACCGGCCAGTTCAACCTGAACTCGCAGGACAAGGTGCCGGCCAAGACGCCGTTCAACGCGGGCGACAACACCACGTACAACTACAATTCGTCGATCCAGGTGTACGACACGCTCGGCGGCGCGCAACAGGTGTCGATGTATTTCACGAAGAACGCGGCCGGCACCTGGCAGGCCTACGCGGGCGTGCAGGGCCAGACGCCGACGCATCTCGGCACCGTCACGTTCGACGCATCGGGCCGGATCAGCTCGACGACGTCGGCCGCAACCGGCCAGCCGACGCCGAGCCTCGGCCAGTTCGCGTTCTCGATCCCCAACGCGTCGGGCGGCGCCAATCCGCAGAACCTGACGCTCGACCTGACCGGCACGACGCAGTTCGGCGGGAAAAGCGGCGTGAACAACCTCGCACAGGACGGTTTCGCGAGCGGCACGCTGACGACGTTCTCGATCGGCACCGACGGCAAGCTCACCGGCAATTACTCGAACGGCCAGAGCGCGGTGCTCGGCCTGATCGCGCTCGCGAACTTCAACAATCCGAACGGGCTCGAGAACATCGGCGGCAACCAGTACGCGGAAACCGCCGCGTCGGGCGTGCCGCAGATCTCCGCGCCGGGCAGCACGAACCACGGCACGCTGCAGGGGAGCGCGCTGGAAAACTCGAACGTCAACCTGACGACCGAGCTCGTGAACCTGATCAAGGCGCAGCGCGATTACCAGGCCAATGCGCAGACGATCAAGGCGCAGCAGGCCGTCGACCAGACGCTCCTGAACATGCGCTGACCGGCACATGAAAAACGCGCCGCGCCAGCCTTGATATCGTCAAGGCCGACGCGGCGCGCTATCTTGTGCACCGCGGCCCGCATATCGCGGGCCGGACACGCAACTTACTTGTCGAGCAGGATGCGCAGCATGCGGCGCAGCGGCTCGGCGGCACCCCACAGCAGCTGGTCGCCGACCGTGAACGCCGACAGGTATTCACCGCCCATCGCGAGCTTGCGCAGGCGGCCGACCGGCACCGTCAGCGTGCCCGTGACGTTCGCCGGCGACAGGTCGCGCATCGACGCTTCACGCTCGTTCGGCACGACCTTCACCCAGTCGTTCGCCGATGCGAGGATGCCGTTGATCTCGTCGAGCGGCACGTCCTTGTTCAGCTTGATCGTCAGCGCCTGCGAGTGGCAGCGCATTGCGCCGATCCGCACGCACAGGCCATCGACCGGGATCGAACCCGGCTCGCCCATGGCCGGCTTGCCGAGGATCTTGTTGGTTTCCGCGCCGCCCTTCCACTCTTCCTTCGACATCCCGTTGCCGAGATCCTTGTCGATCCACGGAATCAGCGAACCGGCGAGCGGCACGCCGAAGTTGCTCGTCGGCATCGCATCGCTGTTCATCGCGGCCAGCACGCGGCGGTCGATGTCGAGGATCGCGGAAGCCGGATCGGCGAGCTGCTCCTTCACCGCGCCGTTCAGCGTGCCCATCTGCGCCAGCAGCTCGCGCATGTTCTGCGCGCCCGCGCCGGATGCGGCCTGGTAGGTCATCGCCGTCATCCAGTCGACGAGGTTCTCGCGGAACAGGCCGCCGAGTGCCATCAGCATCAGGCTGACCGTGCAGTTGCCGCCGATGAAGTTCTTCTGGCCCTTGACGAGCGCGTCCTTGATCACGTCGAGGTTGACCGGATCGAGGATGATGACCGCGTCGTCCTTCATCCGCAGCGACGATGCCGCATCGATCCAGTAGCCGTTCCAGCCGGCCGCGCGCAGCTTCGGGAACACGTCGTTCGTGTAGTCGCCGCCCTGGCACGTGATGATCACGTCGCACTTCTTCAGCTCGTCGACGTTGGTCGCGTCCTTGAGCGTAGTCTCGTTTTTCGCGAACGACGGCGCTTTGCCGCCCGTGTTGCTGGTGCTGAAAAACACCGGTTCGATCAGGTCGAAATCGCCCTCTTCCTGCATGCGCTGCATCAGGACGCTGCCGACCATGCCGCGCCAACCTACGAGACCTACGTTCATGACTAACCCTTTGATGGAGCTTCCCCGCCATTTCCGTCCCCGGTGTGACCGCGCGGGGAAATAGGCGGGCACGACGGACGATCAGCGTTTAATGATCGTTTTCGTGGTAATGGTTTTCGTGATGACGATGGCGCGCGCACCCGCACGGGCTGTGTTGCCGTGGAGTTTCAAGACCGGGGAGATCAGGGAAAGATGCGCCATCGTTCGAGTCTACACAAAGCCGGTGGCCCGCACAACGGCCAACCGCACGCGAACCGGCCGATTTCGCGGCCCGTTCGCACCCTTTCTACATGATTGCGTTACAGCGCCGCGACCACCGCGTCGCCCATCGCCGTCGTGCCCACCTGCTGGCAGCCCGGCGTCGCGATATCGCCCGTGCGGTAGCCCTGTTCGAGCACCGTTTTCACCGCGCGCTCGATGCGATCGGCCTGCTCGGCGCGATTCAGCGAGTAGCGCAGCATCATCGCGGCCGACAGGATCGTCGCGAGCGGGTTCGCGATGCCCTTGCCCGCGATGTCCGGCGCCGAACCGTGCGACGGCTCGTACAGGCCCTTGTTGTTCTTGTCGAGCGATGCCGACGGCAGCATGCCGATCGAGCCCGTCAGCATCGACGCTTCATCCGACAGGATGTCGCCGAACATGTTGCCGGTGACGATCACGTCGAACTGCTTCGGCGCCTTCGCGAGCTGCATCGCCGCGTTGTCGACGTACATGTGCGACAGCTCGACGTCCGCGTATTCCTTCGACACGTCGATCATGATGTCGCGCCAGAACTGCGACGTCTCGAGCACGTTCGCCTTGTCGACCGACAGCAGCTTCTTCGCGCGCTTGCGGGCCGCCTGGAACGCGACGTGCGCGATGCGGCGCACTTCCGGTTCCGAATAGCGCATCGTGTCGAAGCCTTCGCGCTCGCCGGCGAACAGGCCGTCCGGTGCGGCGCGCACGCCGCGCGGCTGGCCGAAGTAGATGTCGCCGTTCAGTTCGCGCACGATCAGGATATCGAGGCCCGCGACCAGCTCGGGCTTCAGCGGCGAAGCATCGACGAGCTGCGGATAGCAGATCGCCGGACGGAAGTTCGCGAACAGCTCGAGGTGCTTGCGCAGCCCGAGGATCGCCTGCTCGGGGCGCAGCGCGCGCTCGAGCGAGTCGTACTTCCAGTCGCCCACGGCGCCGAACAGGATCGCATCGGCTTCCTTCGCGAGCTTCAGCGTCGCGTCGGGCAGCGGATGGCCGCTTGCCTCGTAGCCCGCGCCGCCGACCGGCGCCTGTTCGAGTTCGAACTTCTCGTCGAGTGCGTTCAGCACCTTCACGGCTTCATTGACGATTTCCGGACCGATGCCGTCGCCGGGCAGCACTGCAATCTTCATGCGAAATTCCTGACTGGGTAGGTTTTTATGGAGGCAGGCCGGCGAACGCGCCGCCGGCGCGCCCGCCCGAAAGGCGATCTCAGCCGACCAGCTTGGTGTTGAGCCACGGCTGCTTCACGAGGCGCTCGGCTTCGAACTGGCGGATCTTGTCCGCGTGGCGCAGCGTGAGGCCGATGTCGTCGAAGCCGTTCAGCAGGCAGTACTTGCGGAACGCGGCGATCTCGAACGGATACTCGCGGCCGTCGCCCGTGCGCACGACCTGCGCGTCGAGGTCGACCGTGACTTCGAAGCCGTTGAACGCGACCGTCTCGTTGAACAGGTGATCGACCTGCTGCTCGGTCAGCACGATCGGCAGCAGGCCGTTCTTGTAGCAGTTGTTGAAGAAGATGTCCGCGAAGCTCGGCGCGATGATCGCGCGGAAGCCGTACTGCTGCAGCGCCCACGGCGCATGCTCGCGCGAGCTGCCGCAGCCGAAGTTCTTGCGCGCGAGCAGCACGGATGCGCCCTGGTAGCGCGGCTGGTTCAGCACGAAGTCGGGATTCAGCGGACGCTTCGAGTTGTCCTGGCCCGGCTCGCCGTGATCGAGGTAACGCCATTCGTCGAACGCGTTCGGACCGAAGCCCGTGCGCTTGATCGACTTCAGGAACTGCTTCGGGATGATCGCGTCGGTGTCGACGTTCTCGCGATCGAGCGGCGCCACGACGCCGGTATGTACAGTGAATTTTTCCATGATCCGTCTATCCGGTTGCAGGGCCGGCATTCAGCCGGCGCACATCGACAAATTCTCGGCGGGAAACGTCACTCCGCGGCGCGCTTCAGCGCGCTGCCGGCGGCGTTGACGTCTTCCCCGAAGCCTCGGACGGTATTGCAGCCCGCGAGGCCGAAACCCAGCCCCGCCAGCGCCAGCGCGGCAACCAGCCGCGCAATGACCTTCGATGCCGTCACGCGTTACCCCAGCTGGCGAATGTCGACGAAGTGGCCTTCGATCGCCGCGGCCGCCGCCATCGCGGGGCTCACGAGGTGCGTACGACCGCCCGCGCCCTGCCGGCCTTCGAAGTTGCGGTTCGACGTCGACGCGCAGCGCTCGCCCGGATCGAGCCGGTCGGCATTCATCGCGAGGCACATCGAGCAGCCCGGCTCGCGCCATTCGAAGCCGGCGTCCGTGAACACCTTGTCGAGCCCTTCGCGCTCGGCCTGTGCCTTCACGAGGCCCGAGCCCGGCACGACCATCGCGAGCCGCACGTTCGATGCGATGCGACGGTTCAGCTTCTTCACGACATACGCGGCTGCGCGGATGTCTTCGATTCGCGCGTTCGTGCACGAGCCGATGAAGATCTTGTCGACCTTGATCGATTCGATCGGCGTGTTGGGCTCGAGCGCCATGTAGGCCAGCGCACGCTCCATCGCATCGCGCTTGACCGGATCCTTCTCGCGCTCGGGATCGGGCACGCGGCCGTCGATCGACGTGACCATTTCCGGCGACGTGCCCCACGTGACCTGCGGGACGATTTCGGCTGCGTTCAGCTCGACCACGCGATCGAACTGCGCGCCATCGTCCGACTTGAACTGGCGCCAGTATTCGACGGCCTGGTCCCATTCCGCGCCGGTCGGCACGAACGGGCGGCCCTTCAGGTAGTCGATCGTCGTGTCGTCCACCGCAACCATGCCTGCGCGCGCACCGGCCTCGATCGCCATGTTGCAGACGGTCATGCGGCCTTCCATCGTCAGCGCGCGGATCGTCGAGCCGCCGAATTCGATCGCGTAGCCCGTGCCGCCGGCCGTGCCGATCTTGCCGATGATCGCGAGCACGATGTCCTTCGCGGTACAACCGCGCGGCAGCGTGCCCTCGACCTTCACGAGCATGTTCTTGCTCTTCTTCTGCAGCAGGGTTTGCGTGGCGAGCACGTGCTCGACTTCCGACGTGCCGATGCCGTGCGCGAGCGCACCGAATGCGCCGTGCGTCGACGTATGCGAATCGCCGCACACGATCGTCATGCCCGGCAGCGTCGCGCCCTGTTCCGGCCCGATGATGTGGACGATGCCCTGGCGCACGTCGTTCATCTTGAACTGCGTGATGCCGAACGCATCGCAGTTCGCGTCGAGCGTGTCGACCTGGAGCTTCGAGACGGGATCGGCAATGCCGTGGCTGCGATCGGTGGTCGGCACGTTGTGGTCCGACACGGCCAGGTTCGCGCTGATGCGCCACACCGGACGCTGCGCCATCTTCAGCCCTTCGAATGCCTGCGGGCTCGTGACTTCATGCAGCAGCTGACGGTCGATGTAGAGCAGGGTCGTGCCGTCTTCCTCGGTGTGGACCACGTGGGTGTTCCACAGTTTGTCGTAGAGAGTCTGTGCCATGGGTATGCGGGGTCGTTGTGACTACAAGCCTTGCGGATGTGATCGATTATGCCACGCAAAATCGGCCCATGGAGTACCACGATAACGGAAAAAGTGAATAAAAACAGTGAGTTGGGTGGTACAGGCGATACCCGGATAAGCATTACCCGGCAACGCGGACACCACGGCGCGGCGGCGATTGCCGCTGCCGCGCCGTTGCGCGTGTCAGGGCGACACGCGCCGGCCGGCCGCTTTCGCCGGCGGCACATACCCGTCGTCGAGCGTCGCGAGGAAAGCCGCGACATCGTCGATATCGCGCGCGCTCCACACCGGTTTCTCGCCGCGCTTGCGCGTGAGCGGCTCGTCCGTCGTGTCGACGTTCACGCGCAGAGGCGCAGGCAGGTCGTCGTACTGCACGACGCGGCCGTGCCGGTCGGCCGGATACCACTTCGCGGGGTCGGTATCGCGCTGCACGTAGAAGCGCAGCGCGTCCTTCAGCGTTTGGAAACGGCCGTTGTGGAAGAACACTCGGCGCAGTGACGTGTTATGCAGCGAAGGCGTCTTGAACAACCCGCAGTTCGCGCGGTCCGCCACCTGGTCCTTCCGTACGGGGCCGCACAGCCCTAGGTCGTAGTAGTCGGGATTCGCGTTCGCGCGCAATTCGCGGTTACGCGGCACGCCGAGCGCCTCGAACGTGAAGTCGGTCAGCGCGTGGCACGCAACCAAAAACGAAAGGACATGACGATTCCGGAATTGAAGAGGTGGATGAACGGGAAATGCTCCGCGAACGTCCGGCGGCTTCAGCCGTTCGGGTATTCGCGCTTGATCAGGTCGAGCCGCAGCATGCCCAGCTGCACGCCGACGTTGCTCAGCAGGTAGAGATCGCGGCGCCGCAATGCGGGCATCTGCGCGGACACGTCGTAAAGCGACGGCAGCGTCAGGCCCGCCGGCACCGCGGCCTGCATCCCCGCGGCATTCGACACGCGCACGGCAAGCGACGCCTGATCCGTATGGGTGACGACACCGACGTTGCCGAGTGCCGCAGCCGGGCCGGCCTGCTTGACGATCGCGGCAGCGACGCCGTCTGGCGTCGGTATCGGGCTGCCGGCGGCCAGGGCCGGGGTCGCGATCGACGTCACGCCGGCCGTCAGCCCGTATTTCGACGCGAGCACGCTCGCGACTTCCTGCTGCGCGAAGATCCGCACGGCAACCTTCTGGCGCAGCAGGAACACGGCGCCGGCAATCGCCTCGTTCACCGGGCCCGGCACCGGCGCGGCACCGGACGACGCCGCAGCGCGACTGCCGAAGCTGAATGCGGCAATCGTGTTGATCGCCGTGTTCTGGACGGTCGGCGGCATCCACGAGAAAAACGTATCGAACAGGTAACCGGTCTCGTCGGTGGCGGCTGCGCGGTCGTTCAGTTCGTTCGTCAGCTTGCCGAGCATCTGGCGTTGCAGTTCGGCGTCTGAAACAGGCGCGTCGCTCGCGAAGGCCGGCGTATTGGCGGCACCGGTCGCGGCCAGCGCGGAAGCGGAAACGGAAGCGAGAAAATGGCGGCGGGTCTGCATGGTCATCGGAATCGGGAGAAAGAAAGCGCGTCAGCCCTTCGGGAACGCCTGCATCGTCGCGCCGATCGCGCGGCCGAGCATCTGCGCATACATGTCGTGCACGAGGTACAGGCTGCGGTTACGCGTCCACGGCTGGCCCGACTGCGGGTCGTAAAGCGTCGGCAACGCCACCTCGGCAACCGCGGCCGCCTTCATGCCGACCTGTTGCGAGGTCTGGATGCAGCGCTTCGCGTGATCCCGATGACCGACCACCGCGACGCTGCCCATCGCGGCCGCGCCGCCCGCACGCGACACGGCCTCGGCGGCCACGCCCGCCGTACTGAGGTACACGATCGTGCCGTCGCTCGCGATCACGGGCTCGATCGACGACAGCACGTCGGCGCCCATCCCGTATTTCGACACGAGAAAGCGCGCAATCTCCCACTGCGCGTAGACCTTGACCGGTTTCAGTTGCCGAATACGGTAGACGGCGTCCGCGAGCGCTT
Source organism: Burkholderia sp. AU33423 (assembly GCF_002223135.1). Classification (NCBI taxonomy): domain Bacteria; kingdom Pseudomonadati; phylum Pseudomonadota; class Betaproteobacteria; order Burkholderiales; family Burkholderiaceae; genus Burkholderia; species Burkholderia sp. AU33423. Next base: position 1,015,304 of record NZ_NKFH01000007.1, on the reverse strand, counting down.
CGTTGACGGGCCCCGGATCGGGCAGCGCGGACTGGTTGCCGCCCGTGCTCGACGTATTGCCGCTTGCCGCGTTCGGGCGATTGCCGAAGCTGTACGCGACGATCGCGCCGACCTGGGCCGCCGGCATCGACGGCAAGTCCCAGGTAAAGCCGACGTCGGTCAGCGCCGGCTGGATCGCGCCGACCGTCGCGGCATCGCCGAGCTGCCTATTCAGCTTCGCGGACATTTGCACGGCCAGCGCCGCGTCGGTCACGGGTGCCGACGTAACGTCGTCGCCACCGCACGCGCTCAGCAGCGGCACCGCCGCGACGGCCGGCGCGGCGGCCAGGAATTTTCTGCGTGAAGCAGCCAGCGGATTCAGTTTCATAAGAAATACGAAATGATGCGAATAACGTCGACGGGATACCTCGGCGTCGCATTCACGGTCACGGGAAATGGCAATCGGGCGGGTCGCGCAGGTGGGCGACGGACGGCAGTGCCGCAGCGCGGATCGAATCGCTGCGTCTCTGTCGATTGACGAGGCCGGATCGTAGTCGGTGTTTATTAAATTGCGGTGAAGCTCACGATAGAATCCGCGCAATCGCATCGTCGTTTCACGGATGGACACCGCTGTTTCATGTATGGCGAGCGCCCGCGTGACTCGTTCCACGGATGGCGATCGCGCGTCCCGCGCGCCGTATGACGCCCCGGCATTTCGCGCTACGATGGCACGACCCGTATGGCCCGATCCCCACGATCCAGACCCGGAGCCCCCGCCATGAAGCTCGGCCTGAACGAATCGCTCGCCCGCCTCGACGAAGAAGGCACGCTCTTCACGACGCTGTTTCGCCACGGCACGCTCGACGTCGAGCTGTACCGGCCGTGCATCGAGGACAAGCAGAAGCCGCATACGCGCGACGAGGTCTACGCGATCGCCACGGGCACGTCGCGCTTCGTCGTCGACGGACGCGAATGCGAAGTCGCGGCCGGTGATGTGTTGTTCGTCCCGGCACACGCCGAGCACCGCTTCATCGGCTTCTCCGACGACTTCTCGACGTGGGTGTTCTTCTACGGCCCCGAAGGCGGCGAGCGCGGCGCGTAACGCACGACGCACGCGGCACTTTTCCTGCGATCGCCTAGACTGTCTATTCGCAGCGGGTGGCGCGCGACGCGTGGCCGCCCGGTCGTCACGATGCCGGTGGCAGCCGGCTCAACGAACGGGAAAACAGCATGCGATACGAACTGTATTACTGGCCCGAGATCCAGGGCCGAGGCGAGTACGTGCGGCTCGCGCTCGAAGCGGCCGGAGCCGACTATGTCGACGTCGCGCGCGAATCGGGCCGCGGCATGGGCGTGCCGGCCATGATGCGCATGATGGACAGCACGAAGGCGGAATGCGTGCCGTTCGCGCCGCCGTTCCTGAAGGCCGGCGACGTCGTCATCGGGCAGACCGCGAACATCCTGCTGTTTCTCGGCGCGCGGCTGGGGCTCGCGCCCGACGACGAAGCCGGCCGGCTGTGGGTGCACCAGCTTCAGTTGACCGTCGCCGATTTCGTCACCGAGATCCACGACACGCACCATCCGATCGCAAGCGGCCTCTACTACGAGGATCAACAGGCGGAAGCCGCCGAGCGTGCCGCCGATTTCCTCGAAAACCGGCTGCCGAAATTCCTCGGTTACTTCGAGCGTGTGCTCGACCAGAATCCGCACAAGAGCGGCTACCTCGCCGGCAATGCACTCAGCTATGCGGACCTGTCGATGTTCCAGTTGATCGAGGGCCTGCGCTACGCGTTTCCGAAAGCGATGAAGCGTGCGGAGCGGAAGATCGCGGCGCTGGTTGCACTGCACGACCGTGTTGCACTGCATCCGCCTGTCGCGCTCTATCTCGAGTCGGAACGCCGCATCCCGTTCAACGACATGGGCATCTTCCGGCACTATCCGGAGCTGGACAAGTAACGCCGGCACGGCATCCGCACCGCTTCCTTCATGCAGGGCGGCGGATGCCCGCTGCTCACGCGGCGACCGGCGTCTCGTGCAGATGACGCCACACGCTAGCCGCACGCATCGGAGCCCGCCGGACAAAACATGCCGGCTCCCGTTATCGCGCTTTCGGTACCAGGCAGTCAGTGCGACTGCCCGTGCTGCGTGGCCGCTGCATCGACGGTCTCGACCGAGCGCGTCAGCCACGGCCCGATGTCCATCTCCTCGTAGCGCACGAGCCGGCTCTTGCGCGCACGGCGATACGCCCACCAGATCGCGACGAACAGCGGAATCCACACGTAGATCGACAGCACTTCCATCCAGTCGATGCGGGCCGCGAAGAACGCCTGGTAATCCTGCCCGAGCGAAATCACGATGCAGATCGCGATCGCGAACAGCGGCCCGAACGGGAACCATTTCGCGCGGTACGGCAGCTGATCGAGCCGGTAGCCCTGCTTCAGGAACCCCTTGCGGAACCGGTAATGGCAGACCGCGATGCCGAGCCACGCGATGAAGCCCGTGATGCCGACCGTGTTCAGCAGCCACAGGTAGATGCTCTGGTTGTTGGTCAGCGACGTGAGGAAGCACAGCCCGCCGACGGCCATCGTCGCGTACAGCGCGTTGCGCGGCACGCCGCCCGGCGACAGCGTCGCGAACATCGCCGGCGCGCGCCCTTCCGCCGCGAGGTTGTACAGCATCCGCGTCGCCGCGTAAGTCCCGGAATTGCCGGCCGACAGCACGGCCGTCAGGATCACGAGATTCATCGCGCCGGCCGCAAGCCGGAAACCCGCGTGGCTGAACACCAGCGTGAACGGGCTCACGCCGATATCGGTCACGTCGCTCTTCAGCAGGTTCGGGTCCGTGTACGGCACCAGCAGCCCGATCACGAAGATCGCGAACACGTAGAACAGCATGATCCGCCAGAAGATCTGCTTCACCGCACGCGGGATCGTCTTGCGCGGGTTTTCCGATTCGCCGGCCGTGATCCCGACCAGCTCGGTGCCGAGAAACGAGAAGCCCGCGATCAGCGCGACGCTCATCATCGCGTGCACCCCGCCGACGAACGGTGCGTCGCCCGTCGTGAAGTTGCGCAAACCGACCGGATGCCCGTTCCCGATCAGGCCGGCGGCGATCAGCAGCCCGGCCGCGATGAACGCGACCACGGTGACGACCTTGATCAGCGAGAACCAGTATTCCGATTCGCCGAAACCGCGCACCGAGAGCGTATTCAGCAGGAAGATCAGCACGAGGAAACCCGCGCCCCACCAGATGCCGGGTACGGTCGGAAACCAGTAGCGCATCACGATCTGCGCGGCGACCAGCTCGATCGCGATCGTCACGGCCCAGCTGTACCAGTAGGTCCAGCCGAGCGCGACGCCGAAGCCTTCGTCGACGTACTTCTCGCCGTAGATCGCGAACGAGCCCGATACCGGCATCAGCGCGGCCATCTCGCCGAGGCCCGTGACGACGAAGTACACCATCAGCCCGATCGCGATATACGCGGCGATCGCCCCGCCCGGCCCCGCCTGGGCAACCGACGCACCCGACGCGACGAACAACCCCGTGCCGATCGAGCCGCCGATCGCGATCATCGCGATGTGGCGGCCCTGCAGACGGCGCTTCAGCGTCGTTCCGGACGGTGCGGCCGTCTCCGCTGCCGCTTGCAAAGCATCCATAGTGTTCACCCTGGTTCGATTGGAGCCTGACAATTTGCTTCGGAATGCAAATCGTCAGGCCCGGTCATTTGCGTCGAAACCGGCCCTTCCCGGCCGGCCGCATCACACGACGCTGCGCTTGATCGCCTGCAGTTCGGCCGTCGTCACGATCTTCTCGATCCGGAACCGCGGGCTTTCCAGCCACACGTTCGCGATCCGCCGGTACTCGTCGAGATCCTCGCACGCGAGCCGCACGAGAAAATCGAACGTGCCGCTGACGAGCCAGCAATCGAGCACGGCCGGATTCGTCCGCATTTCGTCCTCGAACGGCGCCTGCGAACGCCCGTGGTCTGCCAGCGTGATCTGCGCGATCACGACGATCGGCTTGGTCGCGCGCGGCGCCTTGATCACGGCACGGTACCCTTCGATCACGCCGAGCGCCTCGAGCCGCTCCACGCGCGCCTGGCACGGCCGCGGCGTGAGGTTCACGAGTTCCGACAGCTTCCGGTAGGAAATCCGCCCGTCGGTGCGCAGGATGTCGAGGATCCGGAGATCGATCTTGTCGAGCTGCATCTTCTTGTCGGTCATCCGCGTTCGCTCCGGTCGGGTCGTGGCTGGTGCGCGGAACGTCTCCTGTACCGCGCGGGGGCCACATTATCCGGCCGAAGCGGCCGCGCGCCAATCGGCTAGAACCGCAGCGACAGGCAGGTCAGGCCGCCGTCCATCTTGCGGAACTCGCTCGTATCGATCACGTGCAGCGGCAGCCCGAGCGACGCGATCGCGTCGTGCACGCGCGGGTAGCCGGCCGGGGTGATCAGCGTGCCGTTCACGCGCAGCGTGTTGCCCGCGTATTCGTCGGCGGCCGAGATCGCGATCCGGCGATAGTCGGCGAAGGCCGGATGCCCGGCCAGCGCTTCGGTCACGAGCAGCGTGTCGTCGCCGAGCGCGTTGACGACCGACTTGAGATGCAGGCCGGCGCCCACCGGCACCGCGACGACCGAATAGCCGTAGCGCGATACGAGCGATTCGAACGCGGCGATGCCTTCGGCGTCGGTACGGCCCGTCAGGCCAATGTAGAAGCGCTTGCCGACCTGCATCACGTCACCACCGTCGAGGCGGCCGTCCTGCATCGGCAGCAGGTCGCGATGCGCGGCCAGCGCCGCTTCGATATGCACCGTCTCGCCACGCCGCGCCGGCGCACCGGGGCGCGTGATCACCGCGAATTCCGGCGTCACGACCGCGGTGTCCTCGACGAAGTGCGAATCGGGGAACGCGTCCAGCGGCGGCAGCTCGGTCAGCTGGACGCCGAGCGTGCGCAGCGCTTCGCAGTAAGCATGGAACTGGGTGAGCGTCTTGTCGTAGTCGGGCGCGCCGAGTTCGGCGGTGGTCAGGCCCGCGCCACAGGACGGCGCGGGGCGACGAACGATCGCTTGCGTGAATTGCATCGACTCCTCCATGGTCAGCGCCGCACCCGTGCTTCACACGGGGCGGCTGCGTTGTGTCCGGACCATTATCGGAAGCCAAATTGCGCAATTCGCGTCGATTTCGGCGGCGCCGACAGCCGATTGCGTCGAATTGCGCGCGGCGCGCAGCGGATTCGGCAGCCCGCCGTTCGCCGCCTGGCGAGCCGCCGCTTTCACGGGCGGCACGCTTGCTACACGCCCGCCCCGAACCCCATCTGCGAACGACCGAGCGCCGTGAGATCGTCCTCCCCGCCCCGCCCGTCGAATTCGACCTCGAAATGATCGGCCGGGAAATCGGGCGGGCTTTCGCCGCGCAGGAACGCAGCGCGCTGGCGCTGCAGGTACGCGTCGTTCTTCGCGCAACCGGGCGCGGCCGCGATGTACATCACGTTGCTGTCGCCGCTGCCGCGGTGCGCATCCTCGACCGCGTGCACGACGTCGCCGTGCCAGAACACCGCGTCGCCCGGCTCCATGTGCGGGATCGGCACCAGCGCGTCGAGCAGCAGCGCGTGCCATTCGGGCCGGATCGACAGCGCGCGGCCCGGGCGCGCGCCGCAGAGGTCGTCGTCGGCCACGTCGTCCTGCAGCGCACGCAGCACGACGTAGGCCATCGCGTTCGCCACCGGGATCAACTGCAGCGTGCCGTCGCCGGGCCCCTGCGGCGTCAGTGCGGTCCAGCCCTGGAACGTGCGGAACATCGAGCACACGGCCGGCGACGGAATCTCCTCGACGTCGGGACGGAACGCCGCATCGAACGGATCGTAATCGCGCCAGCGGCCGGCCAGCACGTGACGGTAGACCTGCCGGAAATTCGCGCCGAGCCAGCGCTCGACCGAACCGCCGTCGACATGCGGCGACAGCCCGAGCGACGTCGAGCCGGGCGGGCGGCGGCGAATCCGGTCCGCATAGGCCGGCACCTGGTCGGGATCGAAGTGCGTGCGGCCGCCGTCCGCGTGCCGCCACAGGCGGTTCAGGAACACGCGCGCCTGGGTCAGGGCCGGCGACTGGCGCGCGGCCACCTGCGGCTTCGACCAGTAGACGCCGTAGATCTGCGGCTTGCCCGACGCGAGGTTGCCGAAATAGCGGTCCTCGGCACGTGCGTGCAGCCGCTCGGTGAAACGGTTCGCGTTCAGGTACGCGCCGATCTCGTCGTTCCAGTCGCACGCCTGCTGCGGATCGAATACGCCACGGATCACGACCGCGCCATGCGTGCGGATCGCGGCAATCGCGTGCGGATCGACGGCCCCGCCCGCGATGTCCGCGAACGGCACCACCGGAATCACGTCATGACCATGCGCATGCGCACGCCGAATCGCGTCGACCTGCCGCGCGATATCGCCCTCAAGTTCGCGGAACGTGGCCGCATAACCGGGCAAGTCGGCGCACAGCGCCCTTTTCGCGTCGCGAATCGCGGCAGGCAGGTCGTCAATCGTCAGTTGCATCGTGGTCTCCTCGCTGACAGGTGTCGTGATGTGCTGTCAGCGTACGGCCGGCGCGCGGTCGCGATTACCACTATCCAGCCAACTATCGATACAATCCGGACAACCGTGTGTCACTCCGGACGATGGCAGACCACGCACAGCTTGTTGCCGTCCGGATCGCGGAAATACGCGCCGTAGTAGTCGCGGTGATAGTCCGGCCGCAGGCCCGGCGCCCCTTCGCAGGTGCCTCCGTGAAGCAGCGCGAGCGCGTGACAGCGATCGACGTGCGCGCGGGTCTGCGCAACGAACGCGATCGTGTGGCCATTGCCCGGTTCGGGCGCGCGGCCGTCGAGCGGCTGGCCGAAGAAGAACAGCGGCCGGTCGGTGTCAGGCGGCATCCAGCCCGACCAGCCGTCCGGCTCGCGGAATTTCAGGCGCAGCCCGAGTTCCGCGAACAGCGGCGCGTAGAAATCGTAGGCGCGCGCGGTGTCGGACACCCCCACGCAAACATGTGAAAACATGGCATCGCTCCGTCGTGACGATCGCCCACGATCATGCCACGGTGCGATGCCGCTCTCCCCCGGAGGCCGCGATGAAACCGCAGTACGAGCACGTGACGTTCGCCCCCGGCTGTTCGATCCGCGTCTATCACCGTCAGCTCGCGCGCATTCCGTTCGAATGGCATCACCATCCCGAATACGAGCTGACGCTGACGCTCAACAGCCGCGGCCGGCGCTTCATCGGCGATCACGTCGCGCACTACGCGGACGACGACCTGGTGCTCGTGCCGCCCAACCTGCCGCATACCTGGTCGTCGAATGCACGCATCGATCGCGATGCGCCCGAAGTCGCGCTCGTCATCTGGTTCGACGGCGACTGGGCGCGGCGCCTGGCCGACTGTTGCCCCGAATACGTACCGCTGCGCTCGCTGTTGCGGCGTGCCGCACCGGGCTTGCGCTTCGACACGGACGCGGCCCGCGCGATGCGCGCAAGGTTGCCGCAGTTGCTCGATCCGTCGCCGCGCACCCGGCTCGCGGCGGCACTCGACACGCTCGCCGATCTCGCGGAAGCCGGCAGCGAACCGCTCGCCACCGCACACGCGTACGACCGGGCCGACGGCACGACCCCGCCCGCCAACGTCGCCGCCCCGGAAGCCGAACGCCTCGACCGCGTGCTCGATGCGATCGACCGGCACTTCCACGAGCCGTTGCGCATCGACGCGCTCGCCGCCACCGCGCACATGTCCGAACGCACTTTGCAGCGCCTGTTCGTCCGGCATCTCGGCGAAAGCGTCGGCCGCTACGTGCAGCGGCTGCGGCTTGCGCACGCGTGCCGTCATCTCGTCGGCACCGACTGGCCGATCGCGACCGTGGCCGCGCGCTGCGGCATTCCGAATGCCGCGAACTTCAATCGCCAGTTCCTCGCCGCACGCGGGATGACGCCCGGCGCATACCGGCAATTCTTCGTGCAGCACGGCCACGCGCCCGATGACGACGCACCCGCACTCGACACGCGCCCGCCGTCGCTTGAGCGCTGCGCCGGCCCGGGCGAAGCTCGGCCGCACAAATGAAAACACCCCGACGGGATGACCCGTCGGGGTGTCGTGGCGTTGCGATCGCCCGACGCGAGCGGCCAGCCGGCCGTTCGCGCCGCGCACGACTTAACGTGCGTTGAGCGGCTTCGCTTCGCGCGGCGTATCGCCGATGAACAGCTGACGCGGACGGCCGATCTTCTGTTCCGGATCGCCGATCATTTCGTTCCACTGTGCGATCCAGCCGACCGTACGTGCCATCGCGAAGATACACGTGAACATCGACGTCGGGATGCCCAGCGCGCGCTGGACGATGCCCGAGTAGAAGTCGACGTTCGGGTACAGCTTGCGCGACACGAAGTATTCGTCTTCCAGCGCGATTTTCTCGAGCTGCATCGCGAGCTTGAACAGCGGGTCGTCGTGCAGGCCCAGTTCGTTCAGCACTTCGTAGCACGTTTCGCGCATCAGCTTCGCACGCGGGTCGTAGTTCTTGTACACGCGATGACCGAAGCCCATCAGCTTCACGCCCGAATTCTTGTCCTTCACCTGCTTGATGAATTCGGGGATGTTGTCCGGCGAACCGATCTGCTCGAGCATGTTCAGCGCGGCTTCGTTCGCACCACCGTGCGCCGGGCCCCACAGACAGGCGATACCGGCAGCGATACAGGCGAACGGGTTCGCGCCCGACGAGCCGGCCAGACGGACGGTCGACGTCGATGCGTTCTGCTCGTGGTCGGCGTGCAGGATCAGGATGCGGTCGAGCGCGCGGACGAGCACGTCGTTGACCTTGTACTCTTCGCACGGGTTCGAGAACATCATGTGCATGAAGTTCGCGCTGTACGACAGCGAGTTCTTCGGATACACGAACGGCTGGCCGATGCTGTACTTGTACGCCATCGCGACGAGCGTCGGCAGCTTCGCGATCATGCGGATCGCCGACACGTCACGGTGACGCGGATCGTTGATGTCGAGCGAGTCGTGGTAGAACGCCGACAGCGCGCCGACTGCAGCGACCAGGATCGCCATCGGGTGTGCGTCGCGACGGAAGCCACGGAAGAAGAAGTGCATCTGCTCGTGCACCATCGTGTGCTTCGTGACGGTGTCGACGAATTCCTTTTTCTGCGCTGCGTTCGGCAGTTCGCCCTTCAGCAGCAGGTAGCAGCTTTCGAGGAAGTCCGCGTTTTGCGCGAGGTTGTCGATCGGGTAGCCGCGGTACAGCAGCTCGCCCTTGTCGCCGTCGATGTACGTGATCGCCGAATTACAAGCTGCCGTCGACATGAAGCCCGGGTCGTACGTGAACTTGCCGGTCTGGCCGTACAGCTTGCGGATGTCGATCACGTCCGGGCCCATCGTGCCCTTGTAGATCGGCAGTTCGACGCTCGGCGAGTTGTCGCTGAACGATAGCGTGGCTTTAACATCAGACGGAGTCATGGCACATCCTCAATCGAAATAAAGAAACGGGATTCGATAACGGGCACAACGCGTTACACCTTGGCGTTACACGTTGCGCAGCATCTCCAACAGCCGGTGAATATCCGGGCTGTCTAGGTCGCCTTCTGGTTCCTTGCGCGCGAGGAGCAAGTCCATCAGGTCGTTGTCGCTCAGATCGAGCAGGCGCGACAACGCGCCTACGTCTGCATCGGTGAGGTCATGCTCGTATCTGCTGAAGAAACGCTCGAAAATGATGTCGTTCTCCAGCAGACCCCGCCGCGCACGCCAGCGAAGGCGTGCGCGACGGTGCGGGTCGGATTGATGCGAATCGCTCATCTCGACTTAAACAGCGCGGCGGACCATCAGTTCCTTGATCTTGCCGATCGCCTTCGTCGGGTTCAGGCCCTTCGGGCAAACGTCGACGCAGTTCATGATCGTGTGGCAACGGAACAGACGGTACGGGTCTTCCAGGTTGTCGAGACGCTCGCCGGTGGCCGTGTCGCGGCTGTCCGCGATGAAGCGGTAAGCCTGCAGCAGGCCGGCCGGGCCGACGAACTTGTCCGGGTTCCACCAGAAGCTCGGGCACGACGTCGAGCAGCTCGCGCACAGAATGCACTCATACACGCCGTCGAGCTCGTCGCGCTCTTCCGGCGACTGGAGGCGTTCCTTCTCCGGCGGCGGCGCGTCGTTGATCAGGTACGGCTTGATCGAGTGGTACTGGTTGAAGAAGTGCGTCATGTCGACGATCAGGTCACGCACGACGGGCAGCCCCGGCAGCGGACGCAGCACGATCTTCTGCGGCAGGTCGTTCAGGTTCGTCAGGCACGCGAGACCGTTCTTGCCGTTGATGTTCATCGCGTCCGAACCGCACACGCCTTCACGGCACGAACGGCGGAACGACAGCGTCTCGTCCACGGCCTTCAGCTTGACCAGTGCGTCGAGTAGCATGCGCTCGTGCTCGAGCTCCAGTTCGTACGTCTGCATGCGCGGCGCTGCGTCCTTGTCCGGATCGTAGCGGTAGACTTCAAAAATGCGTTTTGCCATTTCGGATTCCTTTGACTCGGCTTAGAACGTGCGCGGCTTCGGCGGCACGGATTCGACCGTCAGCGGCTTCATTTGAACCGGCTTGTAGTCGAGGCGATCGCCTTCGCTGTACCACAGCGTGTGGCGCAGCCAGTTGTCGTCGTCGCGGTGTTCGTAGTCGCTGTGCGCGTGTGCGCCACGGCTTTCCTTGCGCGCTTCCGCCGACACCATCGTCGCGCGGGCCACTTCGATCAGGTTCTCCAGCTCGAGCGCTTCGACGCGCGCGGTGTTGAACACCTTCGACTTGTCCTTCAGGTGGATGTTTTCCACGCGCGCCTTCAGGCCGGCCATCTGGTCGACGCCTTCCTTCAGCAGCTCCGACGTGCGGAACACGCCTGCGTGCTTCTGCATCGTCGCGCGGATGTCGTTCGCGACGTCCTGCGTGTACTCGCCCGAGCTCGACTTGTCGAGCTTGTTCAGGCGCGCCAGCGAGAACTCGCCTGCATCGGCCGGCAGCGGCTTGTGTTCCTTCTGGTTCTTCACGTGCTCGACGATGTGGTTGCCGGCCGCACGGCCGAACACCACGAGGTCCAGCAGCGAGTTCGTGCCGAGGCGGTTCGCGCCGTGCACGGACACGCACGAGCATTCGCCCACTGCGTAGAAGCCGTTGACCGGATCCTTGTGACCGCGCGACGTGCCGACGACCTGACCGTGGATGTTGGTCGGGATGCCGCCCATCTGGTAGTGGATCGTCGGGACGACCGGGATCGGTTCCTTGATCGCGTCGACGTTCGCGAACTTCAGCGCGATTTCGCGGATCGACGGCAGACGCTTCATGATCGTCTCGGCGCCGATGTGCGACAGGTCGAGCAGCACGTGATCCTTGTTCGGACCCACGCCGCGGCCTTCCTTGATTTCCTGGTCCATCGAACGCGACACGAAGTCACGCGGCGCCAGATCCTTCAGCGTCGGCGCGTAGCGCTCCATGAAGCGCTCGCCGTTCGCGTTGCGCAGGATACCGCCTTCGCCGCGCACGCCTTCGGTGATCAGCACACCCGCGCCGGCCACGCCGGTCGGGTGGAACTGCCAGAACTCCATGTCCTGCAGCGCGATGCCCGAACGCGCCGCCATGCCGAGGCCGTCGCCGGTGTTGATGAACGCGTTGGTCGATGCCGCGAAGATCCGGCCTGCGCCGCCCGTCGCGAACAGCGTCGTCTTGCCTTCCATGATGTAGACGTCACCCGTCTCCATCTCGAGGGCCGTCACGCCGAGCACGTCGCCGTCCGCGTCGCGGATCAGGTCGAGCGCCATCCATTCGACGAAGAACTGCGTCTTCGCTTCGACGTTCTGCTGGTACAGCGTGTGCAGCAGCGCGTGACCGGTACGGTCGGCGGCCGCGCAGGCGCGCTGGACCGGCTTCTCGCCGTAGTTCGCGGTGTGGCCGCCGAACGGGCGCTGGTAGATCGTGCCGTCCGCGTTGCGGTCGAACGGCATGCCGAAGTGCTCGAGTTCGTACACGACGTTCGGCGCTTCACGGCACATGAACTCGATCGCGTCCTGGTCGCCGAGCCAGTCGGAGCCCTTGATCGTGTCGTAGAAGTGGAAGTGCCAGTTGTCTTCGCTCATGTTGCCGAGCGACGCACCGATACCGCCCTGCGCGGCCACCGTGTGCGAACGGGTCGGGAACACCTTCGACAGCACGCCGACCGACAGGCCCGCGCGCGACAGTTGCAGCGCTGCGCGCAAGCCGGAGCCGCCTGCGCCGACGATCACGACGTCAAACTTGCGGCGCGGGAGGGAAGTTTTGATTGCAGCCATTCTTTACACTCTCCAGAGAATCTGCGCGGCGTAGCCCGCACATGCGAGCAGCCAGACGATGGTCAGCGATTGCAGCAGCAGGCGCACACCGACGGGCTTCACGTAGTCCATCCAGATGTCGCGCACGCCGACCCATGCGTGGTAGAAGAGGGAAAGCAGCATCACGAAGGTCGCGAGCTTCATCCATTGCGCGGCGAAGATCGAGGCCCAGCCTTCGTACGAGAAATCGTGCGCGCCGAAGAACAGGACGAGCAGAATGACCGTGTAGACCGCCATGATCGTGGCGGTGATGCGCTGCGCAAGCCAGTCGCGCAGGCCGTAATGTGCGCCGACGACGAGGCGCTTCGAGCCGATTCGGTTATTGGCTGCCATTTTCTTAGAATGCTCCGAACAGTTTGAGTGCCATGGCGATCGTCAGCGCGATCGAGACGACAAAGACGACGACTGCCGTCCGCTTGCCGCCTTCCTTCGTGACGGCGTCGTGGTTGACGTCCATCAGCAGGTGGCGAATGCCGGCGCAGAAATGGTGGAAGAAGGCCCACGACAGTGCGAGGACGATCAGCTTGACGATAATGTTGGAGAGGAACTGCTTGAAGACTTCGAAGCTGAGCTCGGAGGTGAGGCTCTGGTCGAAGAGGAACAGCAAGAACGGCAGGAACAGGAACAGCAGCGCGCCGCTGACTCGATGGAGAATCGACAAAGTCGCTGCCAGCGGCATGCGATATTTCATCGTGATATCGGCGAGTCCGATGTTCCGGTATTCCGGCCTCGGCTTTCTTACTGCATCAGTCATGCTAGACCCCTACTATGTTGTCACACTAATCCGCGATTTTAGCGCCTTTTTATATCGCGCTGCAGCGAAAGTCTGCTCTGGATAGTTGCGCGAACAAGAACAAAGGCGGCCCGAAACGTGCTTCGCGAACGTGGGGAACGCGAACGCACTCGGCTTGAGCCGATACACCGTCAACTCAAGTCATTCTGATAGTAGTACCCGGTTGTGACATACCAGCCGCGACGCACTTCCACCGGCCGGTCTCCGTATGTATAGGACACACGCTCGACCGACAGCAACGGGAAACCTGCCGGCACGTGCAGCAGGTCGGCCACCGCCGGCTCCGCCGCTACCGCGCGGATCTTTTCCGTCGCGCGGATCATCCGCGTGCCGAACTCCGTCTCGAACATCGCGTAGAGCGGCCCCTTGTACTCGCTCAGCCGCTCGAACGTGAGCCCGCGGAACATCGCGCCCGGCAGCCAGATCTCGTCCAGCACCGTCACTTCGTTCTCGAACTCCAGCAGGCGGCGCACCTGCACGACGGGATCGGCCGGCTTCAGGTCGAGTTGCCGCGCGATCTCGGCCGGCGCGCGCAGGCGCCGGCATTCGAGCAGGCGGCTCACGTGCGGATGCTCGGCACCGTCGTCGGCCAGCAGCCGCAGGAAGCGGAACTGCGCACGATCTTCATTGTGCGTTGCAACAAAAGTGCCCTTGCCCTGCCGCCGGACCACGAGGTTTTCGGCGGCCAGCTCGTCGATCGCCTTGCGGACGGTGCCCTGGCTGACCTTGTAGCGGGCCGCGAGCTCCACCTCGCTCGGGATGATCTCGCCCGGCTTCCACTCGCCGGTTTCGAGACTTTGCGTGATCAATGACTTAATCTGCTGGTATAACGGGCTGAACGTCGGCGACGGAGCCGCCGCAGGCGAAGGTGCGGGATCGCTCGCGCCCGGCTGCCCTGGGCCGCCTGCGCCGGTCTGATTCGCGGTATTCGCCTGGTTCGATGTCATGGCGCGCATTTCATCACAAACCGCACTTTTAAGTCCACTCAATTTCCGCAAAACATCTGTCTTATATAAGACATATGATACCGTTTGACTTTGAGCCGGACGGCTCCTACACTCCGGGTCGAGCAAGGGTTCGCGGGTGCAAAAGCGCGTCCCCGGCTACGTGCCACGGCCGTCTCCAGGTTCACCGCGTCTGCCATCGCGAGTCCTCCGCCCTGCTTCAATGCAACACTCAGCACAACGCGCATAGAATGGCGTTTTCGCGAGTGTCCAACGCTTCACCCGTCCTGGAGATTTTCAATGGCTAAGCCCGCAAAGCGCGTTGCCGTCACCGGCGCCGCAGGTCAAATCGCTTACTCCCTGCTGTTCCGCATCGCGAACGGCGACCTGCTCGGCAAGGACCAGCCGGTCATCCTGCAACTGCTCGACCTCCCGCAAGCCCAAGGCGCCGTCAAAGGCGTCGTGATGGAACTCGACGATTGCGCGTTCCCGCTGCTGTCGGGCGTCGTGATCACCGATGATCCGAAGGTCGCATTCAAGGATGCCGACGTCGCACTGCTGGTCGGCGCACGTCCGCGCTCGAAGGGCATGGAGCGCAAGGACCTGCTGTCGGCAAACGCCGAAATCTTCACGGTTCAGGGCGCTGCGCTGAACGAAGTCGCGAGCCGCGACGTGAAGGTGCTGGTCGTCGGCAACCCGGCGAACACGAACGCCTACATCGCGATGAAGTCGGCACCGGATCTGCCGAAGAAGAACTTCACGGCCATGCTGCGCCTCGACCACAACCGCGCGCTGTCGCAGCTCGCAGCGAAGTCGGGCAAGCCGGTCGCATCGATCGAGAAGCTCGCCGTGTGGGGCAACCACTCGCCGACGATGTACCCCGACTTCCGCTTCGCGACCGCCGAAGGCGAATCGCTGCTGAAGCTGATCAACGACGACGTGTGGAACCGCGACACGTTCATCCCGACCGTCGGCAAGCGCGGCGCGGCGATCATCGAAGCGCGCGGCCTGTCGTCGGCAGCGTCGGCAGCGAACGCAGCGATCGACCACGTGCGTGACTGGGTCCTCGGCACGAACGGCAAGTGGGTCACGATGGGCATCCCGTCGGACGGCTCGTACGGCATCCCCGAAGACATCATCTACGGCGTGCCGGTCACCTGCGAAAATGGTGAATACAAGCGCGTCGAAGGCCTGGAAATCGACGCGTTCTCGCGCGAGAAGATGGACGGCACGCTGGCCGAGCTGCTCGAAGAGCGCGATGGCGTCGCCCACCTGCTGAAGAACTAAGCATCAAGCACCTCGCCGGGCGGCCCTCGGGCAGCCCGGTTTCGGCCCGGGCCGGCATGCCGCCGGCCCGGCCGACCGATCCGATCCGCGCCCGTTTTGCCGCCCCGCGCTTGCCGCACACAGGCCCAGAACGCGTCCGAATCCGATTTTCTCCACGTTGACCCGCTTCCCTGACGTAGACGAGATGGCCGCGCTCACTCCCGCACAAGTGCTGTACGACGGGGCGTCCCCGCCCGCGATCCTGCCCTGCTGTGATCATTACGCGGGCAGCGAAAAGCTGATGCGCAAGTCGCTCGCGCTGCAGGCCGAGCTGGGCCCCGTGTTCGACATCACGCTCGACTGCGAAGACGGCGCCGCCGTCGGCCAGGAAGCCGCGCACGCGGCGCTCGTCACCGACATCCTCGGCAGCGACGAGAACCGCTTCGGCCGCGTCGGCGTCCGCATCCACGACTTTTCCCACCCGCACTGGCGCGACGACGTACGCATCGTGCTGCGTGCGGCGCGCGCCCCCGCCTACATCACGCTCCCGAAGATCGCGAGTGCCGCCGACGCAGCCGAAATGACCGCGTTCATCGAAGGCACGCGCCGCGAGCTCGGCATCGCGCAGCCGATTCCCGTCGACGTGCTGGTCGAGACGCACGGCGCGCTCGCGCAGGCGGCCGCCCTCGCCGCGCTGCCGACGGTCGGCACGCTGAGCTTCGGGCTGATGGATTTCGTCTCCGCGCACCATGGCGCGATTCCCGATTCCGCGATGCGCTCGCCCGGCCAGTTCGAGCACCCGCTCGTGCGCCGCGCGAAGCTGGAAATCGCCGCGGCCTGCCACGCGCACGGCAAGACGCCGTCGCACAACGTGACGACCGAGGTGCGCGACATGAGCGTCGTCGCCGCCGATGCACGCCGCGCGCGCGACGAATTCGCGTTCACGCGGATGTGGAGCATCCACCCCGCGCAGATCCGCCCGATCGTCGACGCATTCGCGCCGCGCACCGACGAGGTCGCGCTGGCCGCCGAGATCCTGCTGGCCGCGCAGGCCGCCGACTGGGGCCCGACGCGCCACGGTGATACGCTGCACGATCGCGCGAGTTACCGGTATTACTGGTCGGTGCTGCGCCGCGCGCGGGCCACCGGCCAGCCCGTGCCGGCCGAGGGCGCGCCGCTGTTCGGCCCGGCCGCCGAGGGCAGCGCGGCGTAAGCCGCGCGCCGCCGGCCGATACACGAGTTTCATGCATTCGACGAGGCGCGAACCGGATAGAGGTTTGCGAAACGACAAAAAACGTAACGGAGCCCGAAAACCTGATATACACGCGGCCAAATAGGTGAAAATAGCGGCCGCTGCGCGCTTTCGGGGCGCGTGCAGTTTCAAACCGGCCGGCGGCGCAGACTGCCGGCCCTTGTCAACTGATTATCGAAAGGTTCTGACTCCATGAAGAAACTCCTGATCGCTACCGCCATCGGCGCCTTGTCCGCCACGATGCTGGTGTCGGCTCCGAGCGCGTTTGCCCAGGGTACGACCACGACGACCGCGAAGAAGGCAACGGCCAAGCGCCCGGCGCCGGCCAAGCGCATCATCCCGCGCAGCAAGAAGGCACAGGCACGTGCCGCAGCCAAGGTTGACACGGTGCCGGACGGCGCAGTCAAGTGGTCCTGCAAGGAAGGTCTGTCGTTCGACCTCGCCGGTGACATGAAGCGCGACCAGGTCGTCACGGTTCACTGGGCGAAGAAGAACTACAAGCTGCCGCGTCAGGCCACGACGACGGGCGCCGACACGTTCTACGATCCGGCCGCAGGCTTCAAGCTGGTCGTGATCCCGACCAAGGCGATGCTGTTCTCCGACGCGAACGGCGGCGAACGCCTCGCGGACGAATGCGTGACGCCGGAAATGGCGCAAGGCACGCCGGCACCGACGCAGTCGAACGAGCTGAAGCCGGCAACGAACTAAGCGCGTTCCCATCGGCCCCTCGATGTCCGCCCCGGTCTCCAACGTCCGCCCTGCTCCGGATACGGTACTCGTCGATATCGTCGACTACGTGCTGAATGCCGGCATCGACAGCGCGCTCGCGCTGGAGACGGCGCGTCATTGCCTGATCGACACGCTCGGCTGCGGACTCGAGGCGCTGTCCTACCCTGCCTGCACCAAGCTGCTCGGCCCTGTCGTGCCCGGCACGATCGTGCCGAACGGCGCGAAGGTGCCCGGCACGTCCTTCCAGCTCGATCCCGTCCAGGCCGCCTTCGGCATCGGCGCGATGATCCGCTGGCTGGACTTCAACGACACCTGGCTCGCCGCCGAATGGGGTCATCCGTCCGACAACCTCGGCGGGATCCTGGCGACGGCCGACTGGCTTTCCCGCACGGCCGTCGCGGCCGGCCGGAAGCCGCTCACGATGCGCGACGTGCTGGTCGCGATGATCCAGGCCCACGAGATCCAGGGCTGCCTCGCACTCGAGAATTCGTTCAATGCGGTCGGGCTCGACCACGTGCTGCTCGTGAAGGTCGCGTCGACGGCCGTCGTCGGCCGGCTGCTCGGGCTCACGCGCGACGAGCTGATCAACGCGGTGTCCAACGCGTTCGTCGACGGCCACGCGCTGCGCACCTACCGCCACGCGCCGAACACGGGCTCGCGCAAGTCATGGGCGGCCGGCGACGCAACCTCCCGCGCGGTGCGCCTCGCGCTGATCGCGAAAACGGGTGAAATGGGCTACCCGTCGGCGCTCACCGCCAAGACCTGGGGCTTCTACGACGTGCTGTTCGACGGCAAACCGTTCCGCTTCCAGCGCCCGTACGGCACGTACGTGATGGAAAACGTGCTGTTCAAGATCGCGTTCCCCGCCGAATTCCACGCGCAGACGGCCGCCGAGGCCGCGCTACAGCTGCACGCGCAGCTCGCTGCCGCGGGCCGCACGACCGACGACATCAGCCGGATCACGATCCGCACGCACGCGGCCGCGATCCGCATCATCGACAAGCAGGGCCCGCTCGCCAATCCGGCCGACCGCGACCACTGCATCCAGTACATGGTCGCCGTGCCGCTGCTGTACGGCCGGCTGACCGCGGCCGACTACGAAGATTCGGCCGCCGCCGATCCCCGCATCGACGCGCTGCGCGCGAAGACCGTGTGCGTCGAGGATCCGCAGTTCACGAAGGATTACCACGACCCGGACAAGCGCTCGATCGCGAATGCACTGACGATCGAGTTCACGGACGGGTCGAAGCTTGCCGAGGTGGCGGTCGAATACCCGCTCGGCCACCGGCGGCGCCGGGCCGAAGGCGTCCCGCTCCTGGTCGAGAAGTTCCGGACCAACCTTGCCCGCCGCTTCCCGGCAAAGCAGCAACAAGCGATTCTCGACGTGTCGCTGGACCAGGCAAAGCTCGAAGCGATGCCGGTCGATGAGTACGTCGATCTGTACGTGATATAGCCGTCATTTACAGGACACGTAGTTTCCTAGCCTTAAACCCAGGAAAATCACCATGGCCCACAATCTCCACAAGACCCTCAAGGAATTCGACAGCGGTTCCGGCAAAGGCAAGTTCTACTCGCTGCCGCAGCTGGGCAAGGAACTGAAGACGAAGATCGAACGCCTGCCGGTGTCGATCCGTATCGTGCTCGAGTCCGTGCTGCGCAACTACGACGGCAAGAAAATCACCGAAGAGCACATCGCGCAGCTCGCGAACTGGAAGCCGACCGAGAAGCGCGTCGACGAGATTCCGTTCGTGGTGTCGCGCGTCGTGCTGCAGGACTTCACGGGCGTGCCGCTGCTCGCCGACATCGCGGCCATGCGCGGCGTCGCGGAGCGTACCGGCAAGAACCCGAAGAAGATCGAGCCGCTGGTCCCGGTCGATCTCGTCGTCGATCACTCGGTGCAGATCGACTACTTCCGCCAGAAGGACGCGCTCGACCTGAACATGAAACTGGAATTCCAGCGCAACAACGAGCGCTACCAGTTCATGAAGTGGGGCATGCAGGCATTCGACACGTTCAAGGTCGTGCCGCCGGGCGTCGGCATCGTCCACCAGGTGAACCTCGAATACCTCGCGCGCGGCGTCCACAAGAAGACGGACGGCGGCGACACCGTGTACTACCCGGACACCCTCGTCGGCACCGACAGCCACACGACGATGATCAACGGCATCGGCGTGGTCGGCTGGGGCGTGGGCGGCATCGAGGCCGAAGCCGGCATGCTCGGCCAGCCGGTGTACTTCCTGACGCCGGACGTCGTCGGCGTCGAGCTGAAGGGCAAGCTGATCGAAGGCGTGACGGCCACCGACCTGGTGCTGACCATCACCGAAATGCTGCGCAAGGAGAAGGTCGTCGGCAAGTTCGTCGAATTCTTCGGCGAAGGCACGAAGTCGCTGTCGCTGCCGGACCGCGCGACGATCGGCAACATGGCGCCGGAATACGGCGCGACGATGGGCTTCTTCCCGGTCGACGAAAAGACGATCGAGTACTTCGAAGGCACGGGCCGCACGAAGGCGGAAATCGCCGCGTTCGAAAACTACTTCAAGGCGCAGAAGCTGTTCGGCATCCCGAAGGCCGGCGACATCGACTACACGAAGGTCGTGACGCTGGATCTGGCAACGGTCGCGCCGTCGCTGGCCGGCCCGAAGCGCCCGCAGGACCGCATCGAGATCGGCAACGTCAAGTCGACGTTCACCGACCTGTTCTCGAAGCCGGTCGCGGAAAACGGCTTCGCGAAGAAGGCCGAAGATCTGGCCACGCAATACACGACGAGCAACGGCGTCGACGTGAAGAACGGCGACGTGCTGATCGCCGCGATCACGTCGTGCACGAACACGTCGAACCCGAGCGTGCTGCTGGCCGCCGGCCTGCTCGCGAAGAAGGCGGTCGAGGCCGGCCTCACGGTCGATCCGAAGATCAAGACCTCGCTCGCGCCGGGATCGCGCATCGTCACCGAGTACCTGACGAAGACGGGCCTGCTGCCCTACCTGTCGAAGCTCGGCTTCGAAGTCGCGGCCTACGGCTGCACGACCTGTATCGGCAACGCGGGCGACCTGACGCCGGAGTTGAACGAAGCGATCACGAAGAACGACATCGTCGCGGCAGCCGTGCTGTCGGGCAACCGTAACTTCGAAGCGCGCATCCACCCGAACATCCGCGCGAACTTCCTCGCGTCGCCGCCGCTGGTCGTCGCCTACGCGATCGCCGGCAACATCACGCGCGACCTGATGACGGAACCGGTCGGCAAGGGCAAGGGCGGCCGCGACATCTACCTCGGCGACATCTGGCCGACGAGCGAAGAAATCCACGCGCTGCTCAAGTTCGCGCTCGACCCGAAGAAGTTCGAGGACAACTACTCGAAGCTGACCAAGAAGGGCGACCTCTGGAGCAAGATCGAGGGCGAATCGGGCCAGGTCTACGACTGGCCGAAGTCGACGTACATCGCCGAGCCGCCGTTCTTCGGCAACGACTTCTCGATGGAACCGGCTGCGTCGATCCCGACGGTCAAGGGCGCGCGCGCACTCGGCATCTTCGGTGACTCGGTCACGACCGACCACATCAGCCCGGCAGGCTCGATCAAGGAAGACTCGCCGGCAGGCAAGTGGCTGAAGGAAAACGGCGTGCAGAAGGCCGACTTCAACAGCTACGGCTCGCGCCGCGGCAACCACGACGTGATGATGCGCGGCACGTTCGCGAACGTCCGGATCAAGAACCTGATGATCCCGGCGAAGGCAGACGGCACGCGCGTCGAAGGCGGCCTGACGATCCACCAGCCGAGCGGCGAACAGCAATCGATCTACGATGCAGCAATGCAGTACGTTGCCGCCGGCACGCCGACCGTCGTGTTCGCGGGCGAAGAGTACGGCACGGGCTCGTCGCGCGACTGGGCCGCGAAGGGCACGCAACTGCTCGGCGTGAAGGCCGTGATCGCACGCAGCTTCGAGCGCATCCACCGCTCGAACCTGGTCGGCATGGGCGTGCTGCCGCTGCAGTTCAAGGGCGCGGACAGCGTCCAGTCGCTCGGCATCACCGGTGAAGAGACGTACGACATCGAAGGCCTCGGCGACGACTTCAAGCCGCAGCAGGACGTCACGCTCGTGATCCATCGCAAGAACGGTGAAACGCAGCGCGTGCCGGTGCTGCTGCGCATCGATACGCCGATCGAAGTCGACTACTACAAGCACGGCGGGATCCTGCCGTTCGTGCTGCGCTCGCTGCTCGCAGCGTAAGCGCCCTGCACCTTGCAGGTGCCGCAGCCGCCTCGCGGGCGGTTGCGGCCGATTTGGATGCCCGACCTCGTGTCGGGCTTTTTTTGCCTGCGCGCTACGCTGCGTGACCGGTCGTGCAGCGCGTCATGCCGCCTTGTCGGCCCGCGCCTTCGTGCCTGTGCCCGCTCGCCGGGTGTTCTTCTTCAGATGCGTGCGGTTGTAGTCGATCGCCGCGCGCACCAGATTCTTCAGTGCCCGCTTGTCGAGCTTGTCGCCTTCGAAGAAATCGATCGCGCGCCGCGCATTGCCGTCGAGGCCGTCGTTAAAGAGCTTGTCGGGATCGGGCAGCTGCGCGCCGTGCATGAAGGTCAGCTTCACCTTGCCCTTGTGCGCATTCGCCACCGCGATCATCCCGTCGCACGACCATACGGGGCTGCCCATCCATTTCCATTCCTCGACGATGCCCGCCTGCGCGTCGAGGATCGTCTGGCGCAGGTCGGCGAAGGTCTTGCCGCGCCAGTCGGCGATGCCGGCGATCAGCGCGTCGATACGCTCCGACGGCGTGAGATCCGTTGTGCTCATGCGCGCGCCTCCGTGCCTTCGTCGGGGCGCGCCAGCACCTGTTCGAGCGAGTCGAAGAACCGGACCCAGCCGTGCTGCGCACCGCGGTACGCCTGCTCCTGGTCGGTACGGAAGCCGACCTGCTCCATCCGCAGGTGCGTGCCGTGCGGCGTCGGCGTGAGCGTCCACGTGACGACGCTTTCGAGGCCGTACGCGGCCCACGTATAGGACAACGCATGCGGCGGCTCGATCGTCAGGACCGTGCAGTCGACCGAGCCCCAGTCCGCACGGAAGCTGAAGGCGCGGCCCGCGACGGGCTCGAAGTCGCTCTTCATCAGCCACGCCTCGATCAGGTGCGGTTGCGTGAGGGCGCGCCAGATCTTCTCCGGCGGATGAGGCAGCTCCCGGTCGACGACGACGGAGCGCGTTTCGGTGGTGGCCTGGTTCATTACTGGTCCATCCTTTTCAGAAGATCTTCGAGGGCATCGAACCGGTTCTGCCAGAAGCCCGCCATCTGGCTCGTCCAGTCGATCAACGGGGCCAGCGCTTGAGGCTGTGCGCTGTAGTGCGTCTGCCGGCCTTCGTGACGGTCGCTCACGAGCCCGGCCTGCTTCAGGACGCCCAGATGCTTCGAGACGGCCGGCTGCGAGACGCCCGCATGGGCCGTCAATGCGGCAACCGTCAGCTCGCCGTCCGCGCACAGCCGCTCGAAGAGTGCGCGGCGCGTGGGATCGGCAAGTGTCCTGAAAAGCATGTCGTGTGCGTTCTGCATGTCCAAATCCATAACCCGATGGTTATGGATTGAAGCATATCCGCTGATCGACGCACGTCAAGGCGGAATTTCGCGAATGACGCCGCGCGATCTTGCGCGGGCCCGCCGTCCGCCGCGCCGGGGTGTGGACGTCCCCGGATTCGAGCCTTTCCTCTAATCCGCAATTGCCGCATGCGATCCGTAAGTCGCCTGCAAGACTGCCGGAAGCACCGTTCCACAGTTCGGGAAACGTTTGCGATCGACCGGCCCCTTTCTTGTGCACGCGCGAATCCGTTCCTGCCGCGTCGCTTCGTTTGACCACATAGTGCGACGCGGCACGCGGCAACGACCGGTCGCGCGCGATGCGTTCACGCGGCGATCCGCTCCGCGATCGCGCACGTTCCGGCGTCGCGACGAGCGACTCGTGCGTGCGAGCGTCGCGCATTGCCGCGCCGTCGTATCGCGAACCGGTTCCGCTCGCCGCTGCCGCAATCGCCTGCGCGCATGACGCAGCGCATGCGCGCACCCGCGCCGATGTCAGAACTGACAGCTATGGAAAATGGCAGCTACCTGAACGGCAGCGACGCCCTACGCTCGTCACCGCTCGCGACCCCACAAGGGTCGAGGGCTCCAGCAACGTCGTCTCTCCTAAAAAGGACTCCCGATGAAAAGGAACGCCTGGTTTGCCCTGCCCCTGCCGTCGCCCCGCCGCCTTGCGTGCGTGGCACCGCTCGTGTTCGCCGCCGCTGCGGCGCATGCGGCGACGGACTGGGTCGACACCCATACGAAGGCCTTTCTGACCGGCACGCAGTTGATGGCGCGCAGCGCGGCGCCGTCGCTCGAACTCGCGGCCGGCGAAACGACCGACGTCGTCGTCAGCCTGAAACTGCGCAATGCCGCGCAGCTCAAGCAACTGTCGCGCGACGTGAACCGGCCGGGCAGCGCGCATTACCGCCAGTACCTTACGCACGAACAGTTCCTCGCCAACTACGCGCCGACCGAAGCGCAGGTGAAGTCGGTCGTCGACTATCTGCACAAGAGCGGCTTCGTGAACGTCGAGGTCGCACCGAACCGGCTGCTGGTATCCGCACGCGGCACGGCCGGCACCGTGAAGACCGCATTCAACACGTCGCTCGTCCACTTCGAATACGCGGGTCACTCGGGCTTCGCGAACACGTCGACTGCGCAGGTGCCGCGCGCGCTCGGCGACGTCGTCGGCTCGGTGCTCGGGCTGCAGAGCGTCGCACACGCGCGGCCGCTGCTGCACATCGGCAACGTGTCGAAGCCGCAGGCGCTCGCGGCCGGCACGGCGACCGGCCACTATCCGAAGGAATTCCCGGGCCTCTACAACGCGACCAGCGTGCCGACCGCCGCCGGCGTGACCGTCGGCATCATCACGATCGGCGGCGTGTCGCAGACGCTGCAGGACCTGAAGCAGTTCACGTCGAGCAACGGTTACGGCACGGTCTCCACGCAGACCGTCAAGACGAACGGTACGGGCGGCAGCTACACCGACGACCAGGACGGCCAGGGCGAGTGGGATCTCGACAGCCAGTCGATCGTCGGCTCGGCCGGCGGCCAGGTCGGCAAGCTCGTGTTCTACATGGCGGACCTGAACGCCACCGGCAACACGGGCCTCACGCAGGCGTTCAACCGCGCGGTGTCGGACAACACCGCGAAGGTGATCAACGTATCGCTCGGCTGGTGCGAGACCGACGCGAGCGCGGACGGCACGCTCGACGCCGAGGAACAGATCTTCACGACCGCCGCGGCGCAAGGCCAGACGTTCTCCGTTTCGTCTGGCGACGAAGGCGTGTACGAGTGCAACAACCGCGGCTATCCGGACGGCTCGAACTACACGGTGTCGTGGCCGGCATCGTCGCCGCACGTGCTCGCGATCGGCGGCACGACGCTCTACACGACGTCGTCGGGCGCCTTCTCGAACGAGACGGTGTGGAACGAAGGGCTCGACGCCAACGGCAAGCTGTGGGCGACGGGCGGCGGCGTCAGCACGATCCTGCCCGCGCCGTCGTGGCAGTCGGGCAGCAACCGCCAGTTGCCGGACGTCTCGTTCGACGCCGCGCAAAGCACGGGTGCGTACATCTACAACTACGGCCAGTTGCAGCAGATCGGCGGCACGAGCCTCGCCGCACCGATCTTCACCGGCCTCTGGGCGCGCCTGCTCGCAGCGAACGGTACGGGCCTCGGCTTCCCGGCCGGCAAGTTCTACGCCGACATTCCGTCGAACCCGTCGCTCGTACGCTACGACGTGGTGTCGGGGAACAACGGCTATCAGGGGTATGGCTACAACGCAGGCACCGGCTGGGATTACACGACCGGCTTCGGCAGCCTGAACATCGCGAACCTCAACCAGCTGATCAAGTCGGGCGGGTTCTAAGCGAAGCGTGAAGGCCGGCGCGTGGCGGTGGTGGCCGCGCGCCGGCTCGAAAATTTCCCGCGATCGTCGTTCGGTAATCGGCCTGCGCCGCAACCGCGCGCCACCCTACTCCGTCGCCCGCTCGCTTACGCGCTCCGGCGCGGCCGGCACACCGGCCCGATGCGACGGCGCAAAGAGCCGCAATCCGCTCGCGACGCTCGCGGCCCCGGCGAAGCCCGCGCCGAGCATCAGCGCGAGCGTCGGCCCATGGCGTCCCGCGATCCCGAACGACAGCGCGACGAGCGCCGCGCCCGTCGCCTGCCCGATCAGCCGCGCGGTCGCGATGATCCCGCTCGCGCCGCCGCTGCGCTCGGGCGGCGCACTCGACATCAGCGCTTTCAGGTTCGGCGACTGGAAGAAACCGAAGCCCGCGCCGCACAGCATCATCCGCCAGCCGATGTCGATGACGCGGGGCGCCGCCGGCAACGCGGCGAGCGACACCATGCCCGCGCTCAGCAAGGCCAGACCGATCGCGCCGAGCAGGCCCGGCGGATAGCGATCCGACAAGCGCCCCGCGATCGGCGCGGCGAGCGCGACGATCACCGACCACGGCGTCATCAGAAACCCCGTCTCGACCGCGTTGCGATGCAGGACGGTTTCGAAATAGAACGGCAGCGACACGAACGCGAGCCCCTGCGCAGCGAACGCGCACACCGCGGTCAGCGCGGACAGCGTGAACACCGGCCGGCGAAACAGGTCGACTGGCAGCATCGGCGCCGGGTGCCCGGCCTGACGGCGGATCAGCAGCCAGCCGAAGGTGAGCGCGACCGCCGCCGCCGCGAACACGATGGAAAGCGGCCCGCGCTGCGCGAATTCGCCGAGCGCGAAGATCAGCGATGCGAACGTGATCACGTTGAACAATGCGGCGACCGGATCGAACGCATGCTTGCCGCGCGCAGTCTGCGGCAGCGACGGAATCGCCACGGCAAGCGCGAACACGCCGAGCGGCACGTTCACCGCGAACAGCCACGGCCATGCGGCGACCGACAGGATCAGCGACGCGATGGTCGGCCCCACCGCGAACGACACGCCGACCACGAGCGCGTTGAAGCCGACGCCGCGCCCGAGCCGGTGCGCGGGAAACAGGCCGCGGATCAGCGCGACGTTCACGCTCATGATCGCGCTCGCGCCGAAGCCCTGCACGATCCGCGCGGCCGTCAGCATCGGCAGCGTCGACGCGAGCGAGCAGCCGAGCGACGCAACCGTGAACACCGCGAGCCCGGCGATATACACGCGCTTGTGGCCGACGATGTCGCCGAGCGACGCGAACGGCAGCAGCGTCGCGACCATCGCGAGCTGGTAGGCGTTGATGATCCATACGGACGCGGCCGGCGATGCATGCAGGTCGGCGGCGATCGCGGGCAGCGCGGTGTTCGCGATCGCGGTGTCGAGCGTCGCGAGCGCGACGGCCAGCAGCACGGCGGACATCGCACGCCAGTTGACGGCCGGCTCATGCGCGCCGGCGGGGGAAGCGAATTCGGACAAGATGAGGCTCGGCTGACGAGCGACGCGTTGCGCCGCGTCGCGGATTGGACTCGCGGCGGCGTTCCGGACGCACCGCTCGGAACGCGCGCCACCGCGCCCCGTATTGTTGCAGAGCCCCATCGAACGTGCAGGCGGCCGCCTCGTCAGTCAGCGAAATGAAAGCAAGTGCGTTGCCGAGCAGGACGCGCGGCAACGCAGGCGCGGCAGGCTGGCTCGCCGCGTCAGGTCACTGCGCGCCGCGCATTGCGGCCGCGCAGCCATTCGAGCGCCAGCAGCAGGCTCGTCGAGAAGATGATCAGGATCGTTGCGAGCGCAGCGATCGTCGGGCTGATGTTCTCGCGGATGCCCGTGAACATCTGGCGCGGCAGCGTCGTCTGGTCCGCGCCCGCGAGGAACAGCGTGACGACGACTTCGTCGAACGACGTCGCGAACGCGAACAGCGCGCCGGACATCACACCCGGTGCGATCACCGGCAGCGTCACGCGGAAGAACGTCGACACCGGATTCGCGCCGAGCGACAGGCTCGCGCGCACGAGGTTCTGGTTGAAGCCCTGCAGGGTTGCCGCAACCGTCGTCACGACGAACGGCACGCCGAGCGCCGCGTGCGCGGCGATCAGCCCCGTGTAGGTGTTCGCGAGCCCGAGCGGCGCGAAGAAAAGGTACATGCCGACACCGACCACGACGACCGGCACGATCATCGGCGACAGCAGCACGGCCATCAGCAGCGCCTTGCCGCGGAAGTCGGCCTTCGTGAGACCGATCGCGGCAAGCGTGCCGAGCACCGTCGCGACGACGGTCGCCGACGGCGCGACGATGAAGCTGTTCTTCGCGGCCATCCGCCACTCGTCCGATGCGATCAGGTTCTCGTACCAGCGCGTCGAGAAGCCCGGGATCGGATAGACGAGGAACGTGCTCGACGAAAACGACAGCGGCACGATCGCGAGCACCGGCAGGATCAGGTACAGCAGCGTCAGCACGACGAGCACGCGCAATGCGACGTACCACGCGCGTTCGACGAACGACATGTGCGGCGCGAACAGCGGCCTGGCGAGTTTCATGGTCCGAATCCCCTTCCCGTTTCGTAGTGCGCGGCGCTCAACCGAGGCTCACGTTGGTGCGCGTGAAGCGCCCGTACACCGCGTACAGCACGAGCGTTGCTGCAAGCAGCAGCCCGCCGAGCGCGCACGCCATGCCCCAGTTGATCGTCACGTTCGTGAAGTACGCGACGTAATAACTGACCATCTGGTCGTTCGGTCCGCCGAGCAGCGCGGGCGTGATGTAGTAGCCGATCGCGAGAATGAACACGAGCAATGCGCCCGCGCCGACGCCCGGGTAGGTCTGCGGCACGTACACGCGCCAGAACGCGGCGAACGGATGGCTGCCGAGCGAGACGGCCGCGCGCTGGTAGGTCGGCGGGATCGACTTCATCACGCTGTAGAGCGGCAGGATCATGAACGGCAGCAGGATGTGCGTCATCGAGATGTACACGCCGATGCGGTTGAACAACAGCGTCAGCGGATGCGAGATCAGCCCGCTGCCGATCAGCGCCGTATTGATGAGCCCTTCGCTCTGCAGCAGCACGATCCACGCGGCGACACGCACGAGCACCGACGTCCAGAACGGAATCAGCACGAGGATCATCACGAGGTTGGCACGCCGCTCAGACAGCGTCGAGATCCAGTACGCGAGCGGATAGCCGAGCAGCAACGCGAACAGCGTGACGGCGACGCCGATCACGAACGTGCGGCCGAAGATCGCGAGATAGATCGACTGGTCGGGGTCGGCCTGCACGATGTGGCCGAAGCCGTCCTGCTTGTGGTCGAGCGCGGCGAGCAGGTAGAACGGCGAATACGCACTGCCGTTCTTCGCGATCGCCTGCCAGTATGCGGCATCGCCCCAGCGCGAATCGAGTTCGACCAGCTTGTCGCGCGTCTGCGCGGGTGTCAGTGCCGCGTCGTTGTCGCCCTTCAGCGGCATCGCACGCGCCGTCTTCGCGACGAGCGAGCGATAGCCGGGAATCTCGGTGTTCAGGCGTCGCGCGAGCGCACCCATCGCCTCGCTGTCGGCCACCTTCGTCATGTCGGCCGCGAGTGCGACATACGCGGCGGCGGCCGGCGGCGCCTTGCGGTCCCAGCCCGACAGCGCCCTGACCGTGTTCGGCAGCGCTGCGGCGATCTCGGGGTTCTGCACCGCACGCGTGAGCAGCGTGCCGATCGGCACGACGAAAATCAGCAACAGGAAAATCGCGAGCGGCGCGACCAGCAGCAGTGCCATCGTGCGCTTGCGGGCCTCGGCGGCCTTCAGCTCGCGCTTAAGCGCGGCGTTCGACGGCGAGGAAGGCGCGATCGTCATCGTATTCAACGGTTCTCTCCGGCCGGGCACGATCCGGCGGAAGGCCGCGCGACACGATCGACGCGTCGCGCGGCCGGTTGCATCACGACACCCGTGAGGATGCCTGACCGGTTACTTCGTTGCCCACGCGGCGAAGCGCTGTTCGAGCTCGTCGCTGTGGTCGGTCCAGAAGCCGATGTCCTCCAGTACCGCGTTCTTGCCGTTGGCCGGCGAGTTCGGCAGGTTCGCGAGCGTCTTCGCGTCGAGCGACTTGATCGCCGCGACGTTCGCCGGGCCGTACGCGATGTGCTGCGCATATGCCTGCTGCGGCTTCGGCGTCAGCGTGTACGCGATGTACTGCTCGGCCAGCGCCTTGTTCGGCGAACCCTTCGGAATCGCCCAGTAGTCGAGGTCGTAGATGCTGCCGTTCCACACGACCTTCAGGTTCTTGCCTTCCTTCTGCGCGGCGTCGATGCGGCCGTTGTACGCGGTCGACATCACGACGTCGCCGGCGACGAGGAACTGCGGCGGCTGCGCACCCGCTTCCCACCACTGGATGTACGGCTTCAGTTCGTCGAGCTTCTTGAACGCGCGATCCTGGCCGGCCTTCGTGCCGAGCACCTTGTAGACGTCCTTCGTCGCGACGCCGTCGGCCATCAGCGCGAATTCGAGGTTATAGCGCGCGCCCTTGCGCATGCCGCGCTTGCCGGGGAATTTCTTCACGTTCCAGAAATCGGCCCAGCCGGTCGGTGCCGATTTCAGCTTGTCCGCGTTGTACGACAGCGCCGTCGACCACACGAAGAAGCCGACGCCGCACACCTGCGGCGATTCCGGAATCAGGTCGGATTTCTTCGCGATCTTCGACCAGTCGAGCTTCTCGTACAGCCCTTCGTCGCAGCCGCGGTTCAGGTCGCCCGATTCGACTTCGACCACGTCCCAGTTGACGTGCTTCGCCTCGACCATCGCCTTCACTTTCGCCTGCTCGCCGTTGTATTCGACGGCCGTGACCTTGTTGCCGGTCGCCTTCTCGAACGGCTGGTTGAACGCGGCCTTCTGTGCGTCGCCGTTCGCGCCGCCGAAGTTGACGACCGTGAGTTCGGCAGCCGATGCCGATGCGCCGACGACGGCGAGCGCCAATGCCAGCGCGGTGCGCCGTGCGGTAATGCGTGCTCGGTTCATGGTGGTTCCTCTCCTCTCGTGGTGGAAGTGGGCAGTTGTTGTTGACGACGTGCTACGGAAAATCGGGAAAACCCTGCTCAAGCGAACACGCGCAGGTGTTCGGGCGAGAACGCGAGCGCGACCGGTGCGCCGGGCGAGAACGCATCGAGCGCGCCGGTGCCGAGCGGCACCTTCACGAAGCATTCGTCCTGGCCGGGCAGCGCGCAGCGCATGCGCACGTGGTCGCCGAAATAGATGAGGCTGCGCGCCTCGCCGCTCAGCTGGTTGGCGGCCGAGCCGTTCGCATGCCCGTTCGCGCCGTGCGCGGCGAGGCTCATGCGTTCGGGGCGGATGCACGCGACGGCCGGCGCCCCCTCGGCTGCATCGCCGATGCGGCGGCCGACGAGCTTGGTGCCGTCGTCGAGCCGGAATTCGCAGAATTCGCCGTCGACGCGCGCGATGGTGCCGCGCAGCCGGTTGCTGTCGCCGATGAAGTTCGCGACGAATTCGTTGCATGGCGATTCGTACAGGCGGTCCACGGTGTCGAGCTGCTGCACGATGCCCTTGTCGAACACGGCGACGCGATCGGACATTGTCAGCGCCTCGCCCTGGTCGTGCGTCACGTACACGAAGGTCACGCCGAGCTTTTCGTGCAGCGCCTTCAGTTCGTACTGCATGTGTTCGCGCAGCTGCTTGTCGAGCGCGCCGAGCGGCTCGTCCATCAGCACCAGCTTCGGCTCGAACACGAGCGCCCGCGCCAGCGCGATGCGCTGCTGCTGGCCGCCCGACAACTGCGCGGGATAGCGTTTCGCGAAGCGCTCCATCTGCACCATCTTCAGCGCGTGCGCGACGCGTTCCACGCGCTCGGCCGCCTGCAGCTTGCGCACGGTCAGCGGATACGCGACGTTCTGCTCGACCGTCAGGTGCGGAAACAGCGCGTAGTTCTGGAACACCATGCCGATGTTGCGCTTGTGCGGCGGCACGTTGTTCAGCAGCTCGCCGTCGAGGCGGATCTCGCCGCCGGTCGGGAATTCGAAGCCGGCCAGCATCATCAGGCAGGTGGTCTTGCCCGAGCCCGACGGGCCGAGCAACGTCAGGAATTCCCCGCGGTGGATATCGAGGTCGAGCGATTTGACGACCAGCGTTTCGCCGTCGTAGGTCTTCCGCACGCCGCGAAAGCTGACGATCACATCATCGGACTTCATCGTGGCTGTCCCCTTGCTTCGCGACAATTGATTTTGAGATGCGAGCCACTATACGGTGCCCACGGTTCTACAATAGGGAACCATTTCAATATTACTAGTAGGACCACTTTGGATACCGTGATCCTCGCCGACTGGCTCTCTGCCCGCCTCGACCGCGGTTCGCCCGAGCCGATGTACCGGCAGCTGCTGCAGCAGATGCAGCAGGCCATCCTGACCGGGGAATTGGGGCCAGGAACAAAGCTACCGAGTTCGCGCACGCTCGCGGCCGACCTGTCGATCGCGCGCAATACCGTGCTGCACGTGTACGACCAGCTGACGGCCGAGGGCTACGTGCTGACGACCACCGGCAGCGGCACCTATGTCGCCGACACGCGGCCGGACGCCGCCGCGATCCACGTGCCGGGCGCCGCGCCGCCGCCGTCGAGCGCCGGTGAACCGCCGCTGCCGGACGCGCAGGGCGGCCTGTCGATGCGCGGCCGGCGACTGATCGAGCACGCGGGCGTATCGCGGCGCCAGTGGGGCGCGTTCATGCCGGGCGTGCCGGACGTGTCGGAATTCCCGAGCCGGACGTGGAGCCGCCTGCAGGCGCGGCTGTGGAAGGAAGCGAATCCCGAGCTGCTGACCTATGCGCCGGGCGGCGGCTACCGGCCGTTGCGGCGGGCGCTCGCCGATTACCTGCGGGTCGCGCGCTCGGTCAAATGCTCGCCGGACCAGCTGATCATCACGACGGGCATCCACCAGTCGATCGATCTCGCGGTGCGGCTGCTGTCCGACATCGGCGATCGCGCATGGGTCGAGGAGCCGTGCTACTGGGGCGTGCGCAGCGTATTGCAGGCGGCCGGTCTCACGCTGACGCCGGTGCCGGTCGACCACGAAGGGCTCGACCCGCGTGCCAGCGACATGCAGCATCCGCCGCGGCTCGTGCTCGTCACGCCGTCGCATCAGTACCCGCTCGGGATGGTGATGAGCCTCGCGCGACGCCGGATGCTGCTCGAATACGCGCGCCAGCACCGCTGCTGGATCATCGAGGACGACTACGACAGCGAGTTCCGCTACGGCAGCCGCCCGCTCGCATCGCTGCAGGGGCTCGACGACGGCGGCCGCGTGATCTACGTCGGCAGCCTCGGCAAGATGCTGTTCCCGGGGCTGCGGATGGGCTACATGGTCGTGCCCGAGCATCTGGTCGACACGTTCCGCACCGGGCTGTCGGAGCTGTACCGCGAAGGCCAGCTGATGCAGCAGGCCGTGCTCGCCGAATTCATCATGGACGGCCACCTGACTTCGCACGTCAGACGAATGCGTACGCTGTACGGCGAGCGCCGGCAACTGATGATCGATGCGATCCGCGCGCGCTTCGGCGACGCGCTGCCCGTGATGGGCGACGAGGCAGGCCTGCATCTCGTGCTCGGCCTGCCCGACGCGTGCGACGATCGCGCGGTCACGCAGAGCGCGTTCGATGCAGGCGTGATCGTGCGCCCGCTCACCAGCTACTACAGCAGCCTCGACACCGCGCGGCGCGGCCTGCTGCTCGGCTATGCGTGCGTCCCGCACGAAAGCATCGGCCCCGCGTTCGACACGCTCGCGAACACCATCGAGCGACACCTGCCGCGGGACCTCACCCGCGCGGCATAGCGGCGGTCATGCGCCGCGCCGCCCGCGCCTCCCGCATTACCGGACGCTGCCCGCCCCGCGATCGAGCGATGCCGCGCGCACGGCTTCGCCGGGCTTCGTGAACACGCGCTGCCGCAGCGCGGCGATCTGCGCGTCGCGATCCTGCGGCGTCAGGCCCGCCGACTCGATCTGCGCACGCTGCGCCGCATAGTCCGCGTAGCGGCTCTGCCACGACGCGTCATCCTGCTGCAGCTGCGCGACGCGCGCGGCGGCTTCGGGGCCGAGCGTCTGCGTCAGTTGCGCGCGCATCGCATCCGGCGTCGCCCCGCTCTTCTGCAATTGCGCGATCTGGTCGATCGCCGCCCGCTGCCGGTCGATGCGTTGTTGCGCAGCGCGTTCGTCGGCCGGCATCTGCTGTTCGAGCGCAGCGAGCCGCTCTGCCTTCTGCGCATCCGTCAGCGTCGAATCCTGCGTGATCTTCAGCCGCGCGAGGTCGTAGTGCTGCCGCCACTGCTCCGCCCCGAAAAATGGCTGGCTCCAGTCGCCGAGCGTGCGATATGCAATCGACGCACGCTGGTCGAGCGCGAGCTGCAGCGCGCCGAGGTCGGACTTGTCGACCGCGCCGGCATCGCGAAGTTTCGCGAGTGCGTCGAGATAGGCGCGATAGCGGTGCCATACGTCGAGCGCCTCGGCCTGCGCAACGGTGCCGTCGAGTTGCGCGGCAATCTCGCGCACGACCAACGCATCGAGCGCGGACGCGCTCAGGTCGCTCTGCGCGGCCAGGCAGTAGTCGAAGAAATCCCGCACGACGCGCGACTTCGCGAGATGGCCGCCGGCATCGAGTGGCAACCGGGGCGCGCTGGAGCCGGCGAGCGACGGCGGCAGGCCCGCGCTTGCCGGCACGGCGGCCTGCGGCGATGCGGCAGTCAATCCGCCTGCCACCGGCGCATCCGGCGCATCGCCGCCAGCACCCGTCCCGCGATGCCAGCCCGCAGCGCTCCACATCGCCACGCCGGCAATCGCCGCCAGCCCCACGACGCCATAAATCATGGCGCGCCGCGCCAGCGGCGCGCGTCCTTCACGTACCGTCATCGATTACACGCCCGCCAGCTTCAGCCGGTTCGCATGCGTGCGGATCACCGCGACCGGATCTTCCGCATACGCGCCGCGCACGCCGAGCAGCTGGTTGATCTCGTCGAGATGGTTCCACTTGTAGCTCGTGCTCAGCACCTTGCCGTACAGCGCACTGCACTTCGACACGACCCCGTCGTTCTGCCCGGAGCCGCGGTTGATCATCACCGTGCCCGTGCCGAGCAGCGCGAGCGTCGACGCGTCGAGTGCGTTCGCCGGATCGACGACCGGAATGGTGCTCGTGTCCGTGGCGCCCGTCACGCCCAACACGGAGAGCGTCGGCTGGATCGCCGTGCCGCCCCATGAATACAGCAGGTGCGTGTTGCCGCCGACGGTTTCGGTCGGCGCACCGGTCTGGCAACTGCCCGGCGCACCCAGGCCCGCACTCGGGTAGTTCTGGTTGTACGTGGCGGCCCGTGCGGTGGTCAGCGTCTGCAGTGCGGCGAGCGCGTCCTGGTTCGTGTTGTGGGTGCTGCTCGTCAGGATCCCGAACACATTGACGAACGCGGCGATCACCGATGACGAAAGCCCGGTCGGATCGTATGCAAGCACGCCCTGCACGAAGTCGGCGAACTCGGAGCCGCGATGCGGCGTGCCGATCGTCGTCACCGACGCGACGAGATCGGGCGCGACGGCCGCGACATAGCGCGACGAGAGGCCGCCCTGGCTGTGGCCGACGAGATTGACCTTGGTCGCACCCGTCGCCGCGAGCACCGTCTTCACGTAAGCGAGCAACTGTTCGCCGCGCCCGTTCGGGCCGTCGTCGCTCTGGTACCCCGACAGGTTCGCGACGTAGACGGTCGCACCGTTCTGTTGCAGGTCTTCCTGGATCCCGTACCAATAGTCGAGCACACCGGCGTACTTGTCGGTACCCGTCAGCCCGTGCACGAGAATGATCGGATAACGCGTCGCCGCGTAGCCATCGGCGGGCGCGGTCGCCGCCATCGCCGCGTGCGTCGTCGCGAGCGTCATTGCCACAGTCGTCCCCGCGAACGGCGCGATGCTCATCGCGCATGCCACTGCCCCTGCCACCACCCTGGAACGCATCGTATTGGCCATGCATGTTCTCCTGATTATTGTGCTGCCGGTGCGAATGAAGCCGGATCGACACGCACTATGCGTCGCCAACATCGCGACCACCATGTGAGTCGAATGCGGGAGTGAATCACGAGTCGCGAACGTTTGCGCCCTGACTAGACACGGTTCTCTAATCGGTTGACGCGCCCCGCCCGTTCGGGCGGGGCCGCGTTCATCCGTGCGCATGCTGCAATGCACACGTGCGATGCGTTACAGCTTCGCACTCACGCGCACCCACGCGGTCCGGCCCGGCTCCATCACCGGCGAGTTCGCCGGGTAGCCGAAGCCCGCATTGCCGGCGAGGTTCAGGTGCTCGGTGTAGGCCTTGTTCAGCACGTTGTCGACGCCGACCGAGATCTGCACGGTCTTGCTGACGTTGTATTGCGTATGCAACGAGAGCACACCGAATCCGGCACTCGGGCCGAAGTCCTTGCCGACCACATTGCCCTCGTTCAGTGCATAGCGATGCTGCGGCGCAACGATGCGCCACAGCCCCCCTGCCGACCACGCGCCACGCGTGTATTCGAGCCCGAAGCGCGCCTCGAGCGGCGGCATCTGCGGCAACGGATCGCCGGTTGCCACGTTGCGCCCCCACGCATACGCGAGCGACGTCTCGACGCGCAGCGGCGAAACCGGTTTCCACGACACGCCCGCTTCGCCACCCATGATCTGCGCGTTGACGTTGGTTGCCTGCGTGGTCGGGCCCATCATGCCGGCCGCGTAGTTGAACAGGATGAAGTCCTGAACATGACCCGCATACGCCGACACCCATGCATCGAGCCGGTCGCTCTTGTATTGCGCGCCGATGTCGAGCTGCGTGGTCTTCTCCGGCTGCACCGCCGAGAACGCGTTGATCGAACCGGCCGGCCCGCGCGTCGCGGAAAACAGCTCCCAGTAGTCGGGATAGCGCTCCGTATGGCCGACGCCCGCGTACCACGTGACGGGCAGCGACGCGA
This sequence comes from Burkholderia sp. AU33423, assembly GCF_002223135.1. Taxonomy (NCBI): domain Bacteria; kingdom Pseudomonadati; phylum Pseudomonadota; class Betaproteobacteria; order Burkholderiales; family Burkholderiaceae; genus Burkholderia; species Burkholderia sp. AU33423. The sequence goes on along the minus strand of NZ_NKFH01000007.1, from coordinate 979,075 downwards.
GATCGCGCTCGTAGCGGACGAAACCGCTCGGCAGCACGCGCGTGCGATCGTCGTCGAAGGTCGGGTTCGGCTTGCTCTTCATCATGCCGCTCGTCGTCGCGCGCTTGTCGCGTGCGCTCGCATAGTCGACGCGCGCGCCGCCGATCACGCGCGACACGTCACTTGCGTACCACGTCAGCTCGCCGAACACGCCTGCGTTCCACATCGTCGCCTGCGCATCCCACGGCTTGTCGCCGTAGTTCTGCCGCCCCATCGCCGAGCGCGAGTCGAGCCGGTTCGATTGCGCATCGACGCCCGTCACGAGCTTGAAGTCGTCGGCAAGACGGAACGTCGCGGCCGCGCGCGCGCCGAACGTGCGACGCCGCACTTCCGACGCCATCCGCATCGGCATGCTGCTGGTCGGGTCCGGTTGCCGCAACGTGGTGTTGTCCATCACGTGATCGGCTTCGTTGTAGTACACGCGTGCCTCGATCCGGTCGAGCACGTCGCCGAGATGCTTCTTGTCGAACGACAGGCCGAACGTCTCGCGGCGGAAATGCGCGCCGTCCATCCCGCGCCCCGCGTAGCGCGCATAGCCGTCGCCGGTGCCGGCGGTCAGCTCGACGCGCGTGTGGTCGTCCGGCGTCCAGCCGAGCGCCGCATCGGCATTCCACTTGTCCCACTGCGACGGCACGGTGTTGCCGTTGCCGTCCTTGTAGTCCTGCGAATGCGCGTGGTTCGCGGTCACGCGGCCATAGACGTCCGGCGTGCCGGCCGTCACGTCGATGTTCTGGTCGTTGCGGCCGAACGACCCGCCGACCAGGCTGCCTTCGAAGCGCATGCCGGGCTTGTCGAAGCGCGGCGTCACGCGCTCGAACATCACGGTGCCGGCCGACGCGCCGGGACCGTACAGCACGGTCTGCGGCCCCTTCACGACGGTGACCTTGTCATAGCTTTCCGGTGCGATATACGACGTCGGCGCATCCATCCGGCCCGGACATGCACCGAGCGTCGACATCCCGTTCGCCAGGATGTTCAGCCGCGAGCCGAACATCCCGCGCAGCACGAGGTCGCCGTTGGTGCCGCCGCTGCGGATCGACGTGAAGCCGGGGATCGTTTTCAGGTAATCCGCGCCGTCGCTGGCGGGCAGCGGCTGGCGCGGGGTCTTCGGATCCGTGACGACGACGAGCGGCGTCAACAGCGGCGATGCGACGACTTCGATGGCCGGCAGCGGTGCGGCCGTATCGTCGGTCGGCGCGCCGGATGCGCGCGCCGTTTCGGCGGCCGCGGCGCTCGCGGCCAATGCGCCGACAGCGAGCGCGGGAACGGTGAGTTTCAGCACGCGCGGCATACGCCGCGCACAGGCATTGCGTGACGCCCGCGGCGCACGCAACTGGAAAATGGTCATGATCGAAAGCCCGAGTGACGCCCTCCACGCGGCCTCGACGGGCCGCACGGATATCGGCGATGAATGGAACGGAAACAGCGCGTCAGGCGCGCTCGGGCGGGGCGCGTGGGTACGCGCGCGGATAGCGGTCGGCGCGCGCCGCGACGGCAGGCGGCGCGACGGCGGAGACGGAAACGACGGGAACGGAAGCGAGTGCCGCGGCGGCAGGCCCGCCGATCGCGGGGCTGTGCGCGAAGAAACCGCAGTAGCCGCACGCATCGAGATGCAGCGCATGATCGTGCATGCGGCCCGCATCGGGCGACGGGTGCGCGCCATGCTCCGTACTGCAGACGATTGCGTCGGGCGTGGCCGCCTGCGCGACGCGCCACTGCGACACCAGCGGCGCCGCGATCGCGAACCAGATCGCGAGCACGCCAAGCCAGGCGGTCAGGTGACGATGTCGGTGCAGCATGCTCGGCAACGAGTAAGCGGAATGTAAAAACAGCCGAGATGTTACAGAATGTTCAACGCGATGGCCAGCGCGGATGGCGGTAAACGAACCGGGGGCGCATGGTTGTCAACACAACCATGCGCCCCCGTCTGCTGCATGCTTCCGGAACGTGCCGCTCAGGGCGCCATGCGCCGCAGCACGTCGTCGCGCCGGATGAAATGATGGTAAAGCGCGGCCAGCGCGTGCAGGCCGATCACGAAGTAGAACGCGTTGCCGATCAGCTCGTGCGCTTCCTTGATCGTCGGCCGCAGCGCCTTGTCGGGGCCGAACAGCGTGAACGATATGCCGAGCCAGTCGAGCGACACCGGCTTGCCGCCCAGGTTGATCATCATGATGCCGAGCAGCGGCTGCGCAATGATGAACACGTAGAGCGCGACATGCGCAAGCTTCGAGAGCCAGCGCAACAGCGCCGCTTGCGGAATGGCCTGCGGCACACGGCTGACGGCTCGCCACAGCACGCGCAGCACCGACAGCACGAGCACGAGCGTGCCCGCGGTGAGATGCACGTTCATCCAGAACACCCGGCTGTCGCTGCCTTTCGGCCCGCGGATCTCGATGGCCAGGTAGGCCAGCGCCACCAGCAGGAAGACGGCCCAGTGGAAGAAGATCGCGGGCGAGCTGTAGCGCGTCTGTTTCGCGAGGATGTTTCTCATGCTTCGTCTCGTGTTGTATGCGGGGATGGGCGCATGCAGCCACCGGCCGGCGCCCGGCAAAACTGCCCCGATTGTAGCCGCACGGGCACCCGGTTTTGCACGACGCGCGCAAATATCCGACGAATCGTCCACGCACGCCGCGCAGCGCACCATATGGAAAGTCCGCATCGCGCGCCCGAACGGCTGTGGCACGATGAAGCTTTGGTGCGACGGCGCGCGGGCATCATGAGCAAGGCGTTCTTCGTTGCGGCCTATCGGCTGACCGCCGCGTTGCTCGCGGTATCCACCACGCTGCACAGCATCGCCGACTACTGGCACCTGCCGGGCTTTCATCTCGGCAACTACCTCAGCTACTTCACGCAACTGAGCAGCCTCTACGCAGCCGCGATGCTCGCCGTCGGGCTCCGGCGCATCACACGCCCCGGCTCGGCCCGCTACGAATCGATGCGCGGCGCCGCGGTGCTGTACATGCTGATCACCGCGATCGTCTACGAACTCCTGCTCGCGCGGCTCGATGCGCTGCACCACGTCACGCCGGCGTTCAACAACTGGGTGCTGCACCGGATCGTGCCGATCGTCGTGCTGTGCGACTGGCTGTACGTGGAGCCGCGCCTGCCGATCCCGTGGCGCAGCGCGTTCGCGTGGCTCTGCTTCCCGATCGTCTATCTCGGCTATACGTTCGTGCGCGGCTCATTCGAGAACTGGTATCCCTACCCGTTTGTCGATCCGCGGCCGCACGGCTACCTGCCGGTCGCGATCCAGTGTTCGCTGATCGCGCTCGGCGCGGCGGCGCTCGCAATGGGTATTCGCTGGCTCGGCAATCACGCGAGACAGGCCGGCGCGGTGACGCTCAGGAAAGGATGAAGGCGGGAGCGTGTGCGCCGCCCGGCGCACACGGGATGAAGCGGACGATCAGCCGCCGTTGCGCGGCAGGAAGTTCATCGGATCGACGACCTTGCCGTTCTGGCGGACTTCGAACTCGAACGTCGAACGGCCGCTCGCGTCGGTGCCCATTTCAGCGACCGGCTGGCCCTGACGCACCGCGTCGCCTTCGTTGACGAGCAGCTTGCCGTTGTGTCCGTAGGCCGTGATGAGCCCGTTCTCATGCTTCAGGATCACGAGCGGCCCGTAGGCCTTGACGCCGGACCCGGCGTATACCACGCGCCCTGCCGCCGCGGCCCGCACCGAATGGTCGGGCCCGGACGCAGCGATCACGAGGCCGCGCGTCTTGCCGGCCGAGAACGGCGTCGCCACGACACCGGTGGCCGGCCACGCGAGCGAGCCCGGCTGCGCGGCCGCCGCGGGTGGCTGCCCGAGCGACGTCGCGGCAGGCGGCGGCGCGACGCGCAGCACCTGACCGGGATACACGGCATCGGTCGGCGCCATGTGGTTCCAGCTGGCCACGTCCTGGACACGCTGCCCGAAGGCGTTCGCGACGCCCGCAAGCGTATCGCCCGGATTCACGCGGTAATAGCCGGCGATCACGCCCGGCGTCGCGGCCGACGTGGGTGCCGACTGGCGCGCCGGCTGCCAGCTGTCGGTCCACGGCGTCATCGTGCAGCCCGTCAGCGCGATGGCTGCGGCAACGAGCGCCGCCTGCGGCAGCCAGCGCGTCAGCGCATCGTGGATGGGAATAGTTTCTCTCAAGGGTCCTCCCGGATTTGCGTCGTTGCGCCGCCCACCGCCCCCCGGCGCGCGACGCACGATGTCCGGCCGAACGGCCGGGCCAACCAGTATCCGACCGCGCTCGCGGCCGGCAGTTTCCACAGCGGGACGTGGGTGCGAATGGGCTCATCGGCCCCTTTGTCGCGTCGTCCCGATCGGCAAAGATACCATTTGTGGCGGTCAAGGCCGCGTCAGGTGCCTGATCCGGCAACAATCTTGCGCGTCGCATCCGCACGCCGGTGGCCTGCAAAACACGCCGCGCCGAGCCGCGCGGGCCGTCGGGCGGGCCTGCAGCGGCTCTTCCGCATGCCGTGCCACCCTCGCGGGCAGTCTCGATCCCGTCACATTCTCCCCGTCGATCGCCACCTATACTCGGTGATGCACTGCGCGATCCAACGACAACGAGGAGCATGACAATGAACAACGCGACGTTTCTTTCCGTGCAGCTCGACGCCGACGACTTCTCCGGTTCCAGCGGCCTGGTCGAATTGCTCAACCGGCACCTGCTGTTCGCGACCGACGTAGCCGAGGCGGCCGATGCGCTCGTCCAGCTGGCAAGCGTCGCGCATATGACCGGCGCCACGCGCCACAGCGTCGAGCTGCCGATCCTCGCGATCGAGCGGCTGCGCGATGCGCTCGACACGTTGAGCGGCTACGACGAAACGTGGCTGCAGGTGCTGGAACCGGCCGAAGCGCTGTTCCGGGATATCGGGCGCCGCCGGCACGCGCTGCACTGAACTGAATGACGGCTGGCGCGATACGCGCGCCGCCAATGAAAACAGCCCGCCGTTCCGCATGACGGAACGACGGGCTGTTCGTACTTCCAGGGTCGGATCAGGCCGCCGGGGCGGCCAAACCATTAACGACCCTTGTAGATCGGGGCGTCGTCAGCGATACGCTTGACTTGCCAGCCGGTCTTGGCCTTGGCCGGCGCGCCGGATTCCTGTGCGGCAGCCGGTTGCGCGCCGTAGCCGGTCGTGTCGGCAGCGGCGACGTTCTGTTGCGGGTTCAGGCGGGCTTCAGCTGCCTGGATGCCTTCCGGGTAGTTCGTACGGTCGCTGCCCAGCTTGTAGCCAGCCTGTTGCACGGCGACCAGGTCGGCCTTCACTTGTGCACGGGTGACGGGCGCGTTCTGGGCGAACGAGACGGCGGGAACGGCGAGGACGGCAGCTGCGGCAAACGTTGCGATCAGCGATTTCATGATTACCTCCGGGATTTTTTGCTCCGCCACACACACCATGTCTGCAGCGATGGAACAGAGTTTAGTCCCGGCAGCACCTAGGGAAAACCATGAAAGAACGAAAACACTGTTTCCCCGGAGCCAACAATGTCGGCATCCGGAATAGAAAAACCCTATTCAAAGAATAGATTTTCGCAACAATGCCGCCCCCGCCAGCCGATCAGGACCAGTTCGCGTGGAAGCTGCCCGGCTTGTCGGTACGCTCGAACGTGTGCGCGCCGAAGAAATCTCGCTGCGCCTGCACGAGGTTCGCCGGCAGCCGCTCGGAACGGTAGCTGTCGAAGTACGCGACCGCCGACGCGAACGCCGGTACCGGCACGCCGGCCTTCACCGCAGCGACCACGACATCGCGCAGCGACGCTTGGTAATTCGCGGCGATGTCCTTGAAGTACGGATCGAGCAGCAGGTTCGCGAGCGCCGAATCCTTCGCGTACGCGTCCGTGATCTTCTGCAGGAAGCGCGCGCGGATGATGCAGCCCGCGCGGAAGATCTTCGCGATCGTCCCGAGATCGAGGTTCCAGCCGTACTCTTCCGACGCCGTGCGCAGTTGCGCGAAGCCCTGCGCGTACGAGATCACCTTGCTCAGGTACAGCGCGCGGCGCACCGCTTCGACGAACGCGGCGCGATCGCCTTCGAACGGCGCGGCGGCCGGGCCCGACAGGACCTTGCTGGCCGCGACGCGCTCGGTCTTCAGCGACGACAGCACGCGCGCGAACACCGATTCGGTGATCAGCGGCAGCGGCACGCCGAGATCCAGCGCATTCTGGCTCGTCCACTTGCCGGTGCCCTTCTGCGCGGCGCGATCGAGAATCACGTCGACCAGGTGCTTGCCGGTTTCCTCGTCCTTCTTGCCGAAGATCTTCGACGTGATCTCCATCAGGTAGCTGTCGAGCTCGCCCTGGTTCCACTCGGTGTACACCGCGCCGAGTTCGTCGTTGGTCAGGCCCGCGACGTCCTTCAGCACCGCATAGCTTTCGGCGATCAGCTGCATGTCGCCGTATTCGATGCCGTTGTGGACCATCTTCACGTAGTGGCCTGCACCGTCCGGGCCCATGTACGCGACGCACGGCTCGCCGTCCGACGGCGCCTTGGCCGCGATCTGCTTGAGGATCGGCTCGACGAGGTCATACGCATCACGCTGGCCGCCGGGCATGATCGACGGGCCGCGCAGCGCGCCCTCTTCGCCACCCGACACGCCGGTGCCGATGAAGTGCAGGCCCGATTGCGCGAGTTCCTGATTGCGGCGGATCGTGTCGGTGAAGTGCGTATTGCCGCCGTCGATCAGCACGTCGCCCTTCTCGAGCAACGGCTTGAGCGATGCGATCGTCGCATCGGTCGCCTCGCCGGCCTTCACCATCATCAGGATCCGGCGCGGCGTTTCGAGCGACGCGACGAACTCCTCGAGCGTATAGGTCGGCACCAGATTGCGGCCGGGGAATTCGGCGATCAGTTCGTCGGTTTTCTCGCGGCTGCGGTTGTACACCGACACCGCGTAACCGCGGCTCTCGATATTGAGTGCGAGATTGCGGCCCATCACCGCGAGCCCGATCACACCGATTGCTTGTTTGCCCATTAGTCAATTCTCCGGAAAAAACGGGGCGCGACCCGAGCCGGGTCGCGCGCACAGGCGAAAGGATAGTGGAAACCCGGCGGCGATGCGCGCTTCCGTGTCATTGCTCCGCGTGCGGCAGCCGCCGGAACACGACGCTCAGGTTGTTCGCCGGCATCTCGACCACCTCGATGCAGTCAAGGCCGCGATCAAGGCCGAGCGCGACGACGGTCTCGAGATCGCGCACGCCCCACGACGGGTCGCGGCTGCGCAGTTGCAGGTCGAACGCTTCGTTCGACGGCGCCGTATGCCGGCCCTCGCGGCGATACGGCCCGTACAGGAACAGCACGCCGCCCGGCCGCAGCAGGCGCGACGCGCCCGCGAACAGCGCGTCGGTGCAGGCCCACGGCGAGATGTGAATCATGTTGATGCAGACGATTGCATCGAGCGCGTCGACCGGCCACGACGCGTCGCGCACGTCGAACGCGAGCGGCCCCGCAACGTTGGCGAGGCCCGTATGGGCAACCCACGCGGCGATCGAACGCCGCGCCTGCGCATCGGGATCGCTCGGCTGCCAGTGCAGGCCCGGCAGCGCCTGCGCGAAATGGACCGCGTGCTGCCCCGTGCCGCTGGCGATTTCGAGCACCCGACCGCTCGCGGGCAGCACGCGGCGCAAGACGTCGAGGATCGGCCCGCGATTGCGTTCGGCCGCCGGCGCCGACAGCCGCTCGGACGGATCGGGCGAAGATGCCGGGCCGGTCACGACGCAAGCTCCGGTGCGTGGCCCGCCAGGCCAAGCCGCGCATTCAGCGCGTCGAGCGCGGGTGCGCAGCGCGCCTCGACCTTCAGCGTCAGCATCGGATCGGCGCGCGTATGGCCGAGATTGAGCGCGGCGACCGGCTTGTTCTGCGCCTGCGCCCACACGCAGAAGCGGTAGCCGGAATACACCATCAGCGACGAGCCGACGACCAGCAGCGCATCGGCCGCATCGAGCGCCTGCGACGCAAGCGCCACACGCTCGCGCGGCACGTTTTCGCCGAAGAACACGACCGCCGGCTTCAGCAGCCCGCCGCACGCGGGGCACGCCGGAATGCGGAAGGTGTCGAGCGCGGCCCATTCGAGGTGCGCGTCGCCATCCGCGGCCGGCTCGGCCTCCGCGCCCAGCAGTTCGGGATTGTCGGCCTCGAGCATGACCTGGATCGTCGCGCGCGCGTGATGCGCGCCGCAACCGAGGCACGTAACGCCGTCGATGCCACCGTGCAGTTCAATGACGTCGCCGCTGCCCGCGCGCTGGTGCAGGCCGTCGACGTTCTGCGTGACGAGACGCTCGATCCGTCCCGCGCTGCCGAGCCGCGCGAGTGCCACGTGCGACCCGTTCGGCTGCGCGCGACCGACGACGGGCCAGCCGATCATGCTGCGCGCCCAATAGCGCCGCCGCGCAGCATCCGAGCCGAGGAATTCGTGGAGCTGGATCGGCGGCGAGCGCATCCATTGGCCGTTGCGGTCGCGATAGCCGGGAATGCCGGAATCGGTGCTGATGCCCGCGCCGGTCAGCACCAGCAGGCGCGGATGACGTTCGACGAACGTGTGCAGCGCATCGAGTGCGGCCGGATCGACGTCGGCGGTTGAGGGATCGTTCTGAGCTGTGTCGTTCATGTTGGCAACGCGTGATCGGGCGCGCCAGCAAGCCGTGCGCCCGCACGGGCGGCCAGGCACGCCAGCACATGATACAGAACGCCGCGCGATCGAGCCGATGGCCGCGTCGCACATCGGCGCACAAAAAAAGACGCCCATCCGCCACTCGGCGATGGGCGCTTCAACAATTGATCCATCGGGGTAGTGGATCAACTGACAGCACAATTTGGCGGCGTCCGCCCTGCTGCGACTGGTGAACGCTTCCCCTGGACTCCATGTGTTCCGCGATACCGAATGCATCGATGCGCTGCCGGCTTTCCGGTGCGTTCCGGTTCGGCCCCGTCGCGCCGCCGCGATGCACGGCACGCACACGCCTGCGCCGCACGACGACTCGCGTTGCGCGCGGCAGATTGACGATCCGGGATCCGGGCCGGGCCATCCGCAGGCATTCACGGTTCATCCCCGACGGCCGACTGGCACCAGTCGGCCTCGTGCGTCATGCCTGCACGTCGTCGTTCAGAACAAACCCGATTGCTCGGATGGAACGGAAAGCCGCGCGCTTACGTCGCCTCGATAAACGGCGAAGCGAATAGCCCGGCAGGTCGGCGATTCATGTTTGCAACACGACACGTTGCGATTCGGTCTGTTTTCATTCTCTTGTCCCCGTCTCCGATACATCCGACCCACTGAAGCGATCGCCGGACCGACTGCGTCCGCGGCCGCGCTCACGGCCTGCATAGATATGCAAGGAGCGCACCATGCTTCACGCCGCAAGGCCGCGCGGGTCGAAATGGGGCCATCGACGCGAATCGCGCACCGCCAAAAAGCGCGAACGTTTCGAAACTGAAACGCATGCCGGATCGGCTGCCGTCGGCCGGGCGAACCGTCACGCCGCACCCGCCCGGCCCGGGCGGACAGCGCGACGTTGCCTCTGCGCGTGACCGTCGAGCGACTTACAATCGGCCCACAGTGCCGCACCGCGCGTCACGACGCGTGGCGTCGCGCTTCGGTCTTACATTGCGCGGCACGACGCTGCGTGTGGCGTAGCACTGGGGCCAGGGCGACACCTCAACGAAAGGCATCGATCACCTTGACGCGACGCTCGGTTTCGTCGACGAAGCAGCTGTCGACCTCCACGAGCCCGAGCGTGCCGCCCACATCGGGCTGCCGCGATTCGGCACACTTCGCGTCCCGCGCCTTGAGCCAGCGGCGCTCGTCGTTGCGCAGTCTCGCGTGGCCCTGCGCATCGAGGCTCGCCATCTTCGTCTTGTAGACGGCATTCAAGCGCTTGTCGGCTGCGTCGTATTTCAGTCGGAGGCAATTGCGAATGTCAGCCGTGTAGCCCGTTTCCTCGGCGGTCTTGCAAATAGCGGCGCGCTCCGCATCGTCCGCGAGCGCGTCCGATGCGACCGCGAAAAGCATCGTGCTCGCCGCCAGACCGATCGCCATGTGTTGAAGCGTGTTCATCCGGATTCGTTGTTTTCCATGACGGAAGGCACCGATTATGCCGGCCCGTTGCCCGCATGACCTGCGTTGCGTCGACGTCGACTGGTCACTGCGCATGCCATACCGCGCAACCGTCGTGCAAACACGCTAGCATTCGCACACGCAACGTCGCGCGTTCGCTTCGCGCCGCATCCAAGGACTCGACATGACCACGCCCGCCCCTGCCCGCCCCGACGTCGCGCATCGCGTCTTTTCGGACGGACGGTTGTCGATCGGCCTCACGCTTCCGCTGCTGCGCACCGGCCATATCGTCGCCGACTTCGACGAGCAGCTCGAACTCGCGGCGCTGGCCGACACACTCGGCTTTCGCGCGCTGTGGATTCGCGACGTGCCGCTGAACAGCGCCGACTACCCCGATCCGGTCGGCCACCTCGACCCGTGGGTCCTGCTCGGCGCACTGGCGTCACGCACGCGCCGGATCGCGCTCGCCAGCGGTGCGATCGTGCTGCCGCTGCGTCATCCGCTGCATATCGCGAAAGGCGCGCTGTCGGTCGCGACGCTGTCGGGCGGCCGCTTCATCCTCGGGCTCGGCTCAGGCGACCGGCCGCCCGAATATGCGGCGTTCGGTGTCGACGCAGAGACGCGGCGCGACCGCTACCGCGCCCACTGGGACGTCGTCGCGGCCGCGCTCGGCGTGCCATCGCGCGTACTGCCCGACGAAGTGCCGCCCGATGCGCCCGAATTCACGCTGCTGCCGCGCGGCGCCGACGCCGTGCCGATGCTGGCGGTCGGCTCGGGCGGACAAAGCGTCGACTGGATCGCACGGCACTCGCTCGGCTGGATGACGTACCACCGCGATCCGGACACGCAGCGCGCACGCTATTCGATGTGGCGCGCGGCGGTCGACCGGCTCGCGACGCCCGCCTTTCGCGCGTTCGGCGTATCGATGCGGCTCGACCTCGTCGCGGATCCCGATGCGCCGGCCACCGCATTGCCGCTCGGCTATGCAACCGGACGCCGCGCATTGATCGACATCCTGCGGGACATGCGCGCGGCGGGCACGCATCACGTCACGCTGAATCCGGGCGCGGACCGGCCCGTGCGCGAAGTCATCGAGGAAATCGCGGAACACGTCCTGCCGGTTTTTCACGACGAACCGGCATGATTCGGCAGGATTCCAGATTAATTCGACCCGACGCGTGCGCGGCTCATCGTTGTCGACGAGCAGGCATTACAAATATCTTACGCACCGACCATTGAAACACCCCGACCTATCCGGCGACCTACAATCTGCGTCGGACCAATGACTGTGCACACGCGCCGCAAGCGCCCGCGCCGCGTCGGGTATGCCCGATTCGAATGATCGTCGACGGAACTATTCGGTTCCGCTCGCGATCATGTTAACTTCCGTCCATCGTTCAGCCTGGCGGGCCGCGCGCCGATGCGCGCCCGCATGCCTACTCCATGCGACATTTCCTCCTCGGCTGGCTGCTGGCCGCCGTCGTCTCGGCCGCCCATGCGGCCGCTCCCGCCCCGGCCGCCGCGTCGGCCGCTTCCGGCACCGCGCCCGCGCTGACGCCACAACAGGCGCAGCAGGCACTCAATGTGCTCGAAAATCCACGCGAGCGCGCGCAGGTCGAAACGACGCTGCGTGCGATCGCGGCCGTCGGCGTGCTGAGCGCACCCGCGATCGCGGCGAGCGATGCGGCTGCGGCCAGCGCCGCGTCGGCCACCGCGACCCCGGCCGCACTGACGTCGAACGGGCTCGCATCGATGCTCGTCCGGCAGGGATCGCGCTGGACCATCGAAATCGGCGGTGCGCTGAAGGAATCGCTGCACTCGCTGCTCGACGTCGGCTCGGTCGGCAGCTGGTGGCATGACAAGCTGGTGCGCGCCGACGAGCGCGCGAATCTTGCACACGCGCTCTGGATCATCATCGCCGTGCTCGTGCCCGCGCTCCTCGTCGAATGGCTCGCGAAGCGGCTGCTGCGACGCGCGCTGGCCGCAGTGGCCGCTCGGCGCGCCGACACGTCGCGCCGCACCGCGCCCGAATCCGCTACACCCGACTCCGCGACGCTCGACGACGACGACGCACCACCGGGCACAGCCGCCCCGCCAGATGCGCCCGACACCCCGAACGCCGCGCCCGCATCGTCGCAAGGCCGCGGCCACGCGCGCCGCCACACCACGCTGCTGCACCGGATGCCGCGCGCGCTCGTCAGCCTTGCGTTGCGTGCCGTGCCGCTGCTCGTGTTCGTCGGCGTCGCGAGCCTGACGATGTCGCTGATCGGCGATACGGACGCCCCGGTCGAATCCGCGCTCGAAGCGCTGATCGACATCTACGTGATCTGCCGGCTCGTCACGATCGTCAGCCGGCTGTTCTTCCAGCCCGATGCGCGGCAATTGCGGTTACTGCATATCAGCGACGCATGGGCCGACTTCGCGCAACGCTCGATCGCGCGGATCGTGATCGTGGTCGGCGCCTGCACGGCCGCGGTCGAGATCGCCGCGAGCTTCGGCCTCAGCGACGCCGCTCACGTCGCGCTGCTGAAAGCCGTCGCGCTCGTCGGGCACCTGATGATCTCGGCGCTGATCCTCCAGTGCCGCCTGCCGGTCGCCGCGCGGATCCGCGCGGCCGGCGAGGATCGTCCGTCGTTCACGATGATCGCCAACGCGCTCGCGGACGCGTGGGCGCCCGTATCGGTCTTCATCGTGATGGCCCTGTGGTTCGTGTGGGCGCTCGACGTCCACAACGGCTACCGCGTGCTGATCACGCTCGGCGGCCGCTCGATCGCCGTGATGATCGGCATGCGGATCGTGTCGATCGTCGTGTTCGGCGCGCTCGCGCGGCTGTTCCAGGGCCGCGACGAAGACCGCACGCTCGTCCATGCGCACGCATACCGCTACTACCCGCTGCTGCGCCAGTTCGTGTCGGGCGCGATCGGCATCGTGACCATCGTGCTGCTGCTGCAGATCTGGGGCGTGCCGATCTTCCGCGCATTCGAAACCGGCACGATCGGCCACCGGCTCGCGTCGGCCCTGATGACCATCGCCATCGCGGCCATCGTCGCGCTCATCGTGTGGGAAGCCGCGAACATCGCGATCGAGCGCCGCTTGCAACGATGGACGCGCGAAGGCAATCTCATGCGCGCGGCGCGGCTGCGCACGCTGCTGCCGATGCTGCGCACGCTGCTGTTCGTGATGATCGCGCTCGTCGTCGTGCTGACGGGCCTCAGCCAGCTCGGCGTGAACGTCGGCCCGCTGCTTGCCGGCGCCAGCATCTTCGGTGTCGCGCTCGGCTTCGGCTCGCAGAAGCTCGTGCAGGATTTCATCACCGGGATCTTCCTGCTGATGGAAAACGCGATGCAGGTCGGCGACTGGGTCACGCTCGCCGGTGTGTCGGGCACGGTCGAGTACCTGTCGATCCGCACCGTGCGGCTGCGCGCCGGCGACGGGTCGTTGTACACGATTCCGTTCAGCTCGGTGACGACCGTCAACAATACGAATCGCGGGCTCGGCAACGCGGCCGTCAAGATCAGCATTGCCTACGGCGAGGATATCGATCGCGCGATCGCGACGCTGAAGGAGATCGGTGCCGCATTGCGCGACGATCCGAAATACCGCGACGGCATCCTGTCGGACTTCAGCTACTGGGGTATCGACCAGGTCGACGGCGCGACGCTCGCGCTGGCCGGACAGATGCAATGCACGGACTCGACGCGCTGGAGCGTGCAGCGTGAATTCAACCGGCGGATCGCGGAGACGTTCCGCGAGCGCGGCATCCGGATCGCCAATCCGCAGCGCAGCGTCGTTGCGTACGCGGACGGATCGCGGCCGGTGGTCGATGACGAAAACGGCACCCACGGCGGCAACGGCCATGCTGCCGAAGTGACGGCCCGGCCGCGGTCGCCGGCCGCCCCGGAGCACAAGCCGGACGGGGGCTGACGGCGCGCCGCGTTCAACGCGCGGCGGGCTTGCTCCCGCGCCGCGGCCCTTTCGCGGCGGGCGTCGACGCTCCCGCCTTCGCCGTACGTTTCGCCGTCGCACCCGGCTCCCGCTTCGCGCCGGCTTCAGGATCGGCGGCCAATGCGTCGCGCTGCGCGTGCCATTGCTGGAGCAGCACCCGCGTCTGCTCGGCAATCGTGTCGATCAGCAATTCCGCGCGCTCGCCTTCGAATGCCTCCCATTCGAGCAACTGCAGCGCCGAACGCTGCGCGATGTGGAACACCGTGATCTGCCCGAAGAGGCTCAGCGCACGCAAGCGCGTGACGGGATCGTTGGCCGGCCGCCCCGAGATGCGACCGATCAGCTCGGCGCTCACGTCGTTCAGCGGCTTGCGCATGCGCTTCATCAGGATTTCGCTCGCGCTCGCCGGCTCCTGGCCGCCTTGCTCGCGTGCAAAGAACATCCGCTGGTTCATCGTCTTCGGCGCCGTGAACATCCGGTCCGACAGCGCGCGCAGCAGCCCGACGAACGCATCGATCAGCACGTCGACCTCCGCGTCCGCATCGAGCATCGCCCACGCATGGCCGACCGACGGCGCGAACACTTCCCAGCCGTGCTCCGCGATCGTCTCCACGCACGCGCGGTACACGCCTTCCTTGTTCTCGAAGTAGTACTGGAGCGCCGGCGCGTTCACGCCGGCCATCGCGGCGATCTCGCGTGTCGATGCCCCCGCGAACCCGCGCTCGCCGAACAGTTCGATCGCCGCCTCGATGATCCGCTGGCGCGTTTCGTCGCCACGGGCGTAGCCGCCCGCCGACGTACGGCGCAGCTTCTTCGCTTCGTTCATGCCTTCCTCGTCATTCGATCGACCGACATTCTACTTGACACAATTTTATCAACTGGAATAATTCTTCCACTTGGAATAAATTGGATGCCAGCATGTCGACGCTGCAAGACTCGCCACAGAAAGCAAATCGTCAGGAAAACGGAACAACCCCACGCAACAGCAACGGCACGAAACGGCGCGTCCTGCTCGTCGTCGCCGTGCTTGGGGTGATCGGCGGCGCCATCTGGCTCGGCCGATGGTGGACGGTCGGCCGCTTCATCGAAAGCACCAACGACGCGTACCTGCAGGCCGACAGCATGACCGCCGCGCCGAAGGTCGCCGGCTACGTGACCGATGTGTACGTGCGCGACAACCAGGCCGTGAAGGCCGGCGATCCGCTCGTGCGGCTCGACGTCCGCCAATACCAGGTCGCGCTCGCACAGTCGCTTGCGACCGTCGACGCGCGCCGCGCCGACATCGCACGCGCCGAGGCCGACATCCGCCAGCAGCATGCGAATCTCGAACAGGCCGACGCACAGGCGAAGGTGTCGCGTATCAATGCGCAGCACGCCAGCGACGAATACGCGCGCTATGCGCCGCTCGCCGCGACCGGCGCGGAAACGCACGAACGCGTGGCCGACCTGAAGAGCACGCGCGATCAGGCGGCCGCGACGCTCGCCGCGAACAATGCGTCGATCGCCGCCGCCCGCACGCAGATCGCGTCGTTCACCGCGCAGCTCCAGCAGGCGCGCGCCCAGCTCGAAGCCGCGCAGGCCAGCGCCGCACAGGCGCAGCTCGACCTCGACAACACGATCGTGCGCAGCACCCTCGCCGGCCGCGTCGGCGATCGCACGGTGCGCGTCGGTCAATACGTGCAGCCCGGCACGCGCCTGCTGACCGTCGTGCCCGTCGACGCGATCTATCTCGTCGCGAACTTCAAGGAAACGCAGATCGGCAACATGCGCATCGGCCAGCCCGTCGAACTGCACGTCGACGCGCTGCCGGACGGCGCGCTGTCCGGCGTCGTCGACAGCTTCGCTCCCGGCACGGGCGCGCAATTCGCGCTGCTGCCGCCCGAGAATGCGACCGGCAACTTCACGAAGATCGTCCAGCGCGTGCCGGTGCGCATCCGCCTCGCCGCGGACGCCCGCGCGCAGCGCATGCTGCTGCCGGGGCTGTCGGTGACGGTCGACGTCGATACGCGCCCGGCCCGCGACGAGACGCATCATGGCTGAACCGTCCGCCACGATGCCCATGCCGCCGCACGAAGGCCGTGCGAGCGTGACCGACTGGATCGCGGTCGCGGCCGGCGCGCTCGGCGCGCTGATGGCGACCCTCGACATCTCAATCACGAACTCCGCGCTGCCGCAGATCCAGGGTGAAATCGGCGCGACCGGCACCGAAGGCACGTGGATCTCGACCGGCTACCTGATGTCGGAGATCGTGATGATTCCGCTCGCCGCGTGGCTCACGCGCGTGTTCGGGCTGCGCAATTTCCTGCTGACGAACTCCGCGCTGTTCATCGCGTTCTCGATGATGTGCGGCTGGTCGCATTCGCTGCCGATGATGATCGCCGGCCGGATCGGCCAGGGCTTCACCGGCGGTGCGCTGATCCCGACTGCACAAACCATCATCCGCACGCGGCTGCCGCTGTCGCAGTTGCCGGTCGGCATGACGCTGTTCGGCCTGATCGTGCTGCTCGGGCCGCTGTTCGGCCCGGTGCTCGGCGGCTGGCTCGCGGAGAACGTCAGCTGGAGCTGGTGCTTTTTCCTGAACCTGCCGGTGTGCCTGTTGCTGATGGCGCTGTTGATATTCGGGCTGCCGTCGGACCGCCCGCAATGGCATTCATTCCTGAACGCGGACTGGCTCGGGATCTTCGGCCTCGCGATCGGTCTGAGCTCGCTCACCGTCGTGCTCGAGGAAGGCCAGCGCGAACGCTGGTTCGAATCGCAGATGATCGTCACGCTGAGCCTCGTATCGCTCGCCGGGATGATCCTGATCGCGTTGTCGCAGATCTTTGCGAAGCGGCCGATCATGCGGCTGTCGCTGATGCGCAACCCGCGCTACGCGAGCGTGATCGTGATCGTTTCCGCAGTCGGTGCCGGGCTGTACGGCGTGTCCTACCTGCTGCCGCAGTTCCTGGCGATCGTCGCCGGCTACAACGCGGAACAGGCGGGCGCGATCATGCTGCTGTCGGGGCTGCCCGCCTTCCTCGTGATGCCGATCCTGCCGCGCCTGCTCGGCAAGGTCGATTTCCGCATCCTCGTGATCTCGGGGCTGCTGCTGTTCTGCCTGAGCTGCATGCTCGACATCAGCCTGACCGCGCAGAGCGTCGGCCACGACTTCGTCTGGTCGCAACTGATCCGCGGCGTCGCGCAGATGCTCGCGATGATGCCGCTCAATCAGGCCTCGATGGCGGCCGTCGCGCGCGAAGACTCGGGCGATGCGGCCGGGCTCTACAACATGGCGCGCAATCTCGGCGGCTCGATCGGACTCGCGATCATCGGCACCGTGATCGACCGGCGCACGACCTTCCATACGGCCGCGCTCCGCGAATCGGTGACGGCGAACTCGCTGATCGGGCAGGACCGGCTGTCGGCCTATGCGGCCAACTGGTTCTCGCACACGGGCGACCTCGCGTATTCGAACATGCGCGCGCTCGGACAGCTGGCGCAGCAGATCCAGATCCAGGCGATCGTGATGACCTATTCCGAAACCTTTTACCTGCTGGGCCTCGCGCTGCTTGCCTGCGTGCCGCTCGCGCTGCTGCTGAGAACGCCGCGCGGGCCGCAGCCGATGTCGTCCGGCCACTGAACCGTCTTACGCGATGAAACCCTTCTCCCTGCCCCGCCGCCCCGCGCTCACGCTGTGCGCGGCCGCGTGCCTGCTCGCCGGCTGCACGGTCGGCCCCGACTATCGCGGCGCGCCCGCCGCACCGGATGCGCCGACCTTCGTGCGCGCGCCGGCCTCCGGCGTCGACCCCGCCGCGCCCGCGCCGAGCGCATGGTGGCGCGCGCTCAACGATCGCCAGCTCGACGACCTGATCACCGCCGCACTCGCGTACAACCCCGATCTGCACGCCGCACAAGCCCGCTTGCGCGCGTCGCGCGCGCAGCTCTCGCAACAACGTGCGGCCCAGTTGCCGAAGTCGTCGGCCACCGTCGCCGCCATCCGCATGCGCGAGCCGGACGTCAGCGCGCTCGGTTCGCTGCTACCGTCGAACGGTTCGAGCCAATCGGGTGGCACCTCGCCGTCGCTGGGTGGCTCGGGCCCGCTGCAGCTCTATTCGGCAGGCTTCGACGCCACCTGGGAAATCGACCTGTTCGGCGGTACGCGCCGCGCGGTCGAAGCAGCATCTGCGCAAGCGGAAGCGGTCGACGCCGATCTCGCCGACACGCAGGTGTCGATCGCTGCCGAAGTCGCTAACGCGTACATCGACCTGCGCGATCAACAGCAGCGGCTTGCGCTGTCGCGGCGCACTGCCGAGCTGCAGCAGACGATGCTCGAACTCACGCAGCAGCGTCGCGCGCGTGGCGTTGCCGCGGATGTCGACATCGAACGCCTGACGACGCAAGTCGAAAGCACGCGCGCATCGCTGATCCCGCTCGACGCGCAGGTGACGGAATCGCTCGACCGGCTCGCGATCCTGACGGGCCGTGCGCCCGGTGCGCTCGACGCGGCGCTGTCGACACCGGATGCGCCGCTGCCGACGCTACCCGGCAGCGTCGCGATCGGCGATCCGGCCACGCTGCTGAAACAGCGCCCCGACATTCGCGCGGCCGAGCGCCGGCTCGCTTCGAGCAATGCGCAGATCGGCGAGCACGTCGCCGATTATTTCCCGAAGGTGACGTTGCTCGGCGATCTCGGCTTCAGCGCGACGGACCCGGGCCACCTGTTCCGAAAGCAGAACTTCACCTGGGTCGGCGCGCCGTATCTGCAATGGAACATTCTCGATTTCGGGCGTACGCGCGGTGCGGTGCGCGCGGCCGAAGCATCGCGAGACGAGGCGGAAGCGAATTATCAGAAGGCGGTGCTCGGTGCCTTGCAGGACGCCAACACGGCATTGCAGCGTTACGGGCACCAGCGCGAGCATGTCGTTGCGCTCACCAAGGTGCAGACGTCGGCCGTGCATTCCCGATCGCTGATGGACGAGCGTTATCGCGCAGGCGTCGCATCGATGATCGACCTGCTCGATACGCAACGCGAAGCGTTGTCCGCGCAACAGAATGTGATCGCCGGCCAGGCCGAGCTGATCAAGGACTACGTGTCGCTGCAGAAGAACCTCGGGCTCGGTTGGCAGGCGGGCGCGGGTTGATACCGAGTTGATCGGTGCCGCGCAGCCGGGTTCGTCGAGGCTGCTGCGGCACCGATGCCAGACATCCGGATCGCAAAAATTCACGCAAGGCATCGCACGTTCGATGAGTCGGCGTTCGACGCTTGCTGATCGCTTCACGGCACGCGACGCAACAACTCATTGCGCGCGCAACAATATTCATCGCCTGCGCCGATGAGAACCGCGCTCACGCCGTATTGACGCCGTCGCTATCGGAAACATATCGAATATCAATTAGCCAATCGTCTGACGATCTCTTCTAATTCAGTCGGCTTCCCCACCACCGATCGGATTCAAGGAGTTCCATCGTCATGTCCTCATCCTCCCGTCGCGTGCTGAGACACGCAGTCGCCGCGATCTGCGTTGCACTTTCCGCGTCCCCCCATGCCGCCGAACTCACGCGAGACACGGGCGCCCCCGTCGGCGACAACGAGAATTCGCAGACGGCCGGCCCTGCCGGCCCCGTGCTCCTGCAAGACTCCGCACTCATCGAGAAACTGCAGCGCTTCGATCGCGAACGCATTCCGGAACGTGTCGTGCATGCACGCGGCACCGGCGCATTCGGCGAGTTCGTGCCGACCGCCGACATCTCGAACCTGACGAAAGCGAAGGTCTTCACACCCGGCACCCGCACGCCCGTGTTCGTGCGCTTCTCCACCGTGATGGGCTATCGCGGGTCGCCTGAACAGGCGCGCGATCCGCGCGGTTTCGCGGTGAAGTTCTATACGCAACAGGGCAACTGGGACATGGTGGGCATCAACTGGCCCGTGTTCTTCATTCGCGACGGCATCAAGTTCCCCGACTTCGTTCACGCGAACAAGCCGAGCGCCGTGACCGGCGTGCAGGACCCGAACCTCGCATTCGACTTCTTCGCGCACACGCCCGAAGCGACGAACATGCTGACGATGCTGTACACGAATGCGGGCATGCCCGATTCGTATCGTCACATGGACGGCTTCGCGGTACACGCGTTCAAGTTCGTCAATGCGCACGGCGACGTGCACTACGTGAAATTCCACTGGAAAAGCCAGCAAGGCGTGCACGGCCTGCGTCCGCAAGACATCAACGCATCGATCGGGCGCGACTGGAACATGATGACGAACGACCTGTATGGCGCGTTGAAGCAAGGCGACTTCCCGAAGTGGGATCTGTACGTGCAGGTGCTCACGCCGCAGGACCTGAACCGTTTCGACTTCGATGCGCTGGACGATACGAAGGTCTGGACCGGTGTGCCCGAGCGCAAGATCGGCACGATGACGCTGAACCGCGTGCCCGACAACTACTTCCAGTCGACCGAGGAATCGGCGTTCGCGCCGTCGCGACTCGTGCCCGGCATCGAGCCGTCCGAAGACCGGATGCTGCAGGACCGGCTGTTCGCGTACGCCGACACGCAGATGTACCGGCTCGGCGCGAACTACATGGACCTGCCGATCAACCGGCCCGTCGTGCCGGTGGTCAACAACAACCAGGACGGCAAGATGAACGCCGGCGACCGCAAGGGCGAGGTGAACTACGAACCGTCGACGCTGCATGAACTCGCGCCGGATCCGCAATACAAGCCCGTGCGCATGACGCTCGGCGGAACGACGCAGCAGGAAGCGATCCACAAGACGCTGCGGTTCCGCCAGGCCGGCGAGTACTACCGCGGCCTGTCGCAGCAGGACAAGGACGACCTGATCACCGCGCTGTCCGGCGATCTCGGCAAGGTGACGAACGCGCACAACCAGTACGCGATGCTGTCGTACTTCTACAAGGCCGATGCCGATTACGGCACGCGTCTCGCGCAGGCCGTGCACGCCGACGTCGGGCAAGTGCAGGCACTCGCAGCGAAGCTGAGCGAGAACTGATCCCGCGACTCCGGTCGCCGTCGACGTGCGGGGTTACGCCTCGCACGTCGACCCTACCCACCCATCAGGACATCCTCATGCAATCCGAACGCCTGACGCGCGCGATCCGCTCCACCGCAACAGTCCTGGCGCTGGCCGCGCTCGCCGGTTGCGCGCACCTTCCCGACCGGCCGGCGTATACGCCGGCCGACCCTGCCGCGCTGCGCCGCTACGACGGCGAATGGTTCGACGCCGCCCGTGTCGGACGCGTCGACATCCTGCGCGCATTGCACGACGCCGGCTACCCCGTCGATGCCACCGACAGCCATGGCTTTACGGCCGTGATACTCGCGTCCTACGACGGCCAGCCGGCAGCGCTCGACTACCTGCTGTCGGCCGGCGCAAACGCATGTGCCGGCGACCGCCACGGCAACACGGCGCTGATGGGTGCCCTCTTCAAGAACGAACCCGACATCGCGCGGCGCCTGATCGAGACGCAATGCCCGATCGACCAGACGAACGGTGCCGGGGAAACCGCGCTCGGATTCGCCACGCTGTTCAATCGCTTCGACCTGATTCCGCTCCTCGTCGCGCGTGGTGCGAACCCGAATCATGTCGATCGGCGCGGTCAGTCGCTGCTGCAGCTCGCGCGGTCGCACGACAACACGGAAGCCGTGGACGCGCTGCGGCATGCAGGTGCGAGGCAGTAGCCTCATGCCCTGCTTCCTGATGCCCGCGGACTCGCGTTGCTTCACGGCATCCGGCGATTCGAGTCATGCCTCGAACACGATCGGCCAATTGCACCCATTACGCGTCAAACCAGAAACGATCGGCAAATCGAATTCCGCATTACTTTCTTTGGCGGCCTCGAATATTACAAATTACTGCCAATATTTTCAAAAACATTGCACTTATTCGCTTTAATTTAGTTTCATATAATCAAAAAAAGTTTGACACCTCGCTTTCATTCTTGATACCGTCCGATGCAAGCAATCTGACGAATTGCTCACTACGCAGTCGCATCCGCTCTACGTTTTTTCGCTTCCGCCGCACCGCAGTGCTCGCCGCCGGCCGTATCGTTCGCGCGCCGGCGCACGCAACATCCCGATGCATCTCATTGGACAACTGCCATCCGGCAGCGGGCCGAAGGATCGAATCAAATGAGCAGGACAACGAAACTGTTGCTCTAGCAATCCCGCCCGCGTCACGTCCGGCGCAGTTGCGCCGTGTCGCGGCGCCGCCTTCCCGTTACCGCGTTTTCCGTATTTCGCCCCCGGAGAAAAGACACCTTTCCGGATCGGGCGAAAGGCCCTGTCGCGTCCGTGCCATCCGCACGCGTGCGACAGAAATCGGCGGTGCATGACCCGCACCGCTGTCGACCGTTGTTGTACGTGCAGTTCGATGTTCAACCGGAGGGGTAATTCAAATGAATCAGGTTGCAGACAAGAATCAAAAGCACAATCGCTTCGTCAAACTCGCATTCGCCGCCGCAGCAGCCGCATCGTTCGGCATGGCGACCGCCCACGCCGCGCCTGCGGCCGGCTGGACGGAAACGCACACCAAGGGTTTCCTGCCGCTCGTGCAGCAGAGCGAAGCCGGTACGGCCGGCGCGCCCGCCGCGAGCACGGCCGCCGCGGCAGCAGCAGCCGTCGAGATGGCGCCGGGCGAGTCGGTGGACATCGTGCTCGGGCTGAACCTGCGGAACGAAGCGCAACTCGACCAATATCTGCACGACCTGCATACGCCTGGTTCGCCGCACTACCGGCAGTTCCTCACGCCGGCGCAGTTCGCGTCGCAATATGCGCCGACCGACCAGCAGGTCGCTTCGGTCGTCGCGCATCTGCGCAAGGAAGGCTTCGTGAACATCGTCGTCGCGCCGAACCGTCTGCTGGTCTCCGCGTCCGGCACCGCGGCCACCATCAAGTCCGCGTTCCGCACGACGCTCAAGCGCTTCACGCGCAACGGCCGCAGCGTCTACGCGAATACCGACGCCGCGCAAGTGCCGAACGCCATCGGCGGCGTCGTGGGTTCGGTGCTGGGCCTGCAGAACGTCGAGCTGATGCACACGGGCGCGGGTAGCCAGCCGCAAGGCAACACCAGCAACCTGACGATTCCGGCCGGCGCATCGGCCGTGCCGCACAACCCGACCGAATTCTCGTCGATCTACGGCGGCGACGGCACGCCGACCGCCTCGCAGACCACCGTCGGCATCATCTCCGAAGGTGACCTGTCGCAGACGGTAAGCGACCTCAATACGTTCGCCGCAAACAACGGCCTCGGGACGATCAGCAGCAGCATCGTGAAGACGGGCCCGTCCGGCAGCTCGTACACCGACACCGACGGCACCGTCGAATGGAACCTCGACAGCCAGTCGATCGTCGGCACGGCCGGCGGCAGCGTGAAGCAGGTCGTGTTCTACGTCGCACCGTCGATGACGCTCACGGCGATCACCGCCGCGTACAACAAGGCCGTGACCGACAACGTCGCAAAGGTGATCAACGTGTCGCTCGGCGTGTGCGAATCGTCCGCGAACAGCACCGGCTCGCAGGCCACCGACGACACCATCTTCAAGCAGGCAGTCGCGCAGGGGCAGACCTTCTCGGTATCCGCCGGCGACCATGGCGCGTACGAATGTGCGAGCGGTACGCCGTCGCGCTCGACCTACACGGTGAGCGAGCCGGCAACGTCGCCGTACGTGATCGCCGTGGGCGGCACGACGCTGTTCACCAATACGTCGACCAACGCGTACAACAGCGAGATCGTCTGGAACGATCCGAGCTGGCAGCCGGGCACCGTGTGGTCGACGGGCGGCGGGTACAGCAAGTACGAAGCCGCACCGTCGTGGCAATCGTCGAGCCTCACGGGGTCGACCAAGCGCGCACTGCCTGACGTCGGTTTCGACGCGGACCTGCGTACCGGCGCGATTCTCGTCGTCAACGGCCAGACGTCCGACACGCTGTGGGGCTCGGGCTACCTCAACAACGAAGGCGGCACGAGCCTCGCCGCACCGATCTTCACGGGGATCTGGGCGCGCCTGCAGTCCGCGAACAACAATGCGCTCGGGTTCCCCGCGTCGAGCATCTACAAGTACTTCCCGAGCAACACGGCGCTGCTGCACGACGTCACCTCCGGCAACAACGGCAGCGGCACCTACGGCTACAAGGCAAAGGCCGGCTGGGACGCGACGACGGGCTTCGGCAGCGTGAACATCTCGAAGCTGAACACGTTCATCCAGAGCACATCGGATTTCGCACGCTGATGGAAAGATGACCGCCCCGGTTCCGCATGCGCACTACAGCGCATGCATGGAACCGGATGTGATCGCTCGAACAACCCGCGTGGGCCGCAAGGCCTTCGCGGCCTGGCGCGATGCGCGAGGAGCGGCAGCAGGCCATGCAGCAGGCGCACGCCGCGCAGGAAAATCGTGCGGCCGCCCAACAGCACAATGCGGTACGGCAGCAGCAACGCGAGGAAATGCAGCAACACAATGCGGAGCAGCAACGGCAGCGCGACGCCATGCAGCAACGCAACGAGACTCAGCAGCAAGTGCACAAAGAGGCGCCACCGCACAACGAAGCGCAACCGCAGGAACACGCGGCAGCGCAACCACGGCAGCCGGCCCCCGAGCACGCGCCCGCCCCGCATCCGCACCCTGCGGAGTCGCGTCCGCCACACGAGACGCATGAGCATCGCCCCGAGTGAAATGCACGCGGTGACGGCAGCGCGGCATGCGCACTGCCGGCCGGCGAAACCGCGTCCTGTTGCCGTCCGAACGCAGCACGAATTCCGCGCGCCACCGCTTTCAGCGAAACCGCACGGCCTTGCCGTGCAACTTACTCCTCCCAGTTCCGGACATAATCCGGCACCGGCACGTTGCCGTCGGCATGAACCGGCCTGCCGCGCGCCATCTTCAGCGGCAGGATCCCCGTCCAGACAGCGAGTGCGAGATCTTCGTCCTTGTCGGACGGCATTGAATCGCTGACCTTTACCGCTGCTTCCGCAAGCGCAATCCGCAGCACGCTGGTCGCATTGATTTCCTTCTCGTTGCCGGGCCGCGCGTCATGCTTGCGACCCGGAGCGATCTTGTCCATCAATGCATCCAGCGCCACCAGCTTGTCCGCACTACGCTCCACCATCTCGAACCGCCCGTAAATCACCGCGGATCGATAATTCATCGAATGGTTGAAGGCCGACCTGGCCAACACGAGACCGTCCAGCAACGTCATCGCGACGGAGGCCTGTGCACCCGCAGCCAGCGCCTTGATCATCCGGCTGCCGTTCGACCCGTGAATATAGAGGTGATCGCCCCGTCTCCAGTGCGCGGTCGGGATGCAGTGCGTGTCGTCGCCCGAACCGAATGCGATGTGGCACACGTAGGCCTCGTCCACGATGCGATGAAGGATCTCGCGATCGTGGTTTGCCAGCTCCGGCAGGCGGCGAATGGTGGTGCGGGATGTGGCGGAGATGACGGTCTGGTCTTTCATGTTTCGTTTTCCTGTTTGCACGCTCTTGCGCGCATCGAGCGGCCCGCGTTTCGGCAACGCGCGGGCATTCACTCGAAATATATTTGCACTACGAAGTTAATGGCATCGAACGCTACAGCTTGCACGCGCGAATGACCGGTCGATCGGCCCATCGACAGTCGCTTGCCAAATCGATCAAAATACGCGCACGCGCCTATCCGTGACGATCGCTGGACATGCCCGCGCACCGGCCGGCACCACGAGAACGTGAACGATACGATGCGCGTCGAATCTTCAAAAGAACCAGCTCACCAAAAAATTCTGGAACCAGCCCATGGATCTCGCGCTGCTCGTCTCATCGCTTTCCAGACAGGACGGCACGACACGCCACAGCCAGCAGGAAGCCCTCTACCGGAGCCTGCGCAATTTGCTGCTGGACGGGCACCTCCCGCCCGGCACGCGGCTCGTGTCGACGCGCGTGCTCGCGGCCGAGCTGGGCATCGCGCGCAACTCGGCGGTCTATGCGTACGAGCGTCTTGCCGAGGAAGGTTTCGTGGCGGCCACGCGCAACGGGACGATCACGCTATGGGACGGGTGCGGCCGTTCTGGCGCAGGTCCCGAACGCGGCCCGGCCCCGGTTCGATTGTCCGAGCGCGTGCACGGGCTGGAGAACGCCGATCCCGAACCCGAACGCATGCTGCCGTTCGTTCCCGGCCTCCCTTCGCTCGATGAATTCCCCGTCGCCCAATGGCGCCGTTGCATCGAGCGCGCGTGGAGAGCCATCAAGCCCGCGCAGCTCGCCTACGGCCCGGTCGAAGGGCTGCCCGAATTGCGGCGTGCCGTGGCCGCCTACATCCGGGTCTCGCGCGGCGTGCGCTGCGAAACAGGCCAGGTATTCATCACCGACGGCACGCAAAGCAGCCTCGAACTGTGCGCGCGCATGCTCGCGAATCCCGGTGAATATGGCTGGCTCGAGAACCCCTGCTACAACGGCGCCCGAACCGCATTCCGGTCGACCGGCCTGGATCTCGTGCCGATCGAGGTCGACCACGAAGGAATGGCGCCAACCGAAGAACAGTGGCGCACCCGGCCGCCCCGGCTGATCTATACGACACCGTCGCACCAATACCCGCTCGGCGCGCTGATGAGCCCCCGCCGGCGTGCGGCGCTAGTCGAGCACGCACGTGCGTGCGGCGCGTGGATCATCGAGGACGATTACGACAGCGAGTTCCGCCACGGCGGCCAGCCGCTGCCCGCGATCCAGGGCCTCGATGCCGACGCACCGGTCTGCTATCTCGGCACCTTCAGCAAGACGATGTTTCCCGCCCTTCGACTCGGCTTCATGGTGGTTCCGCCGACTCTGGTCGAACGCTTCACCCGCACGCTGCGCGAACTCGTCCATCGCGGCCACTCGGCCGATCAACTGGCGATGGCCGAATTCATCGACACCGGCCTCTTTGCGCGACACCTGCGCCGGATGAGGGCGCTGTACGCCGCGCGGCGGAGCAGTCTCGAAGCCGCACTCGCCCGCCACCTCGGCACGGTGCTGAGCGTTCGCGAAAGCCCGGGCGGCATGCATCTGTCGGCCGATCTCGCGATGCCGCTGCACGATACCGACGTCGCCCGCGCCGCAGCCGCGCATGGCCTGCTGCTTCAGCCGCTGAGCAGCTATCGGGTCGGCGACGGCCGGCCGTACAACGGCTTCGTGCTGGGATACGCCGGGCTGAGCGACACGACGATCGAGACCGCGACGATGCAGCTCGCGGCCGTCATCGAACAGCACGGCCGCACGCGCGGCTGAATGTCGCGCGCGGCAGCGCCGCTCACAGTTGCGATTCGATCGGAAACAGCCCGAGGAACCAGACTTCCATCCGCCGCGCGGCCGACACCTCCGGTTCGTGATCGAGCTCGGTGACCTTGCCGTCCGAATCGGTCTGAATCCACTTGAGCTGCCCTTTGCCCGCCGGATCGGTCCTCGGCTCGACGCGCCACGCGATTCGATCGAGCCGTGCTTCCAGATCGTTGGCCACCTGCGACGCAATCGCCGGACTCTCGCAGTAAACGCCGATCTCCGTGTTGAGGTTCAGCGAGCGCGGATCGAGATTCATCGACCCGATGAAAATGCTCTTGTGATCGAACACGTAGGTCTTCGCATGCAGCGACGCACGCGACGACCCGATGATGACCTGCTTCGAGATACTCTTGTCGCCCGACGGCCGCCGCTCGTAAAGCCGCACGCCTGCGGCCACGAGATCGCTTCGGTAGTGCCGATAGCCCGCATGCACGGCCGCCACGTCGGTCGACGCAAGCGAGTTGGTCAGCACCGTCACGCGCACGCCGCGCGCCGTCAGTGCGCGCAGCCGCTCGACGACCTCCTTGCCCGGCACGAAATACGGCGACACGATCAGCAGGTCATGTTCGGGCTGCAATGCGAGCGCCCGCAACTGCGGCATCAGGTGCCCGTCGCTGTCCTTCGGTGCGTGCGCGATCTTCGACGGATCGTCGTACAGCACCGTCGCGTGCCCCCACGACAGTTCCGTGCCCTGCCCGTGAACGATCCGGTCGAGCCGCTGCCGAGCCTCGAGCACGTATGGATTGTCCTCCATCGCCCTCAGGTAGTCGCGCAACCGTTCACGCTCGCGGTCCAGCCCGCCCGGTGCCGCGTCATGCCCGACCAGCGCACTGATCGGATACGCGTACGGGGAATTCCAGAACGTATCGAATTCGGTCGAGATGTTCTTCACGACCGGGCCGTGAACGACGACATCGAGATCGCCGAACTCCAGCATCGACGATGCGCCGAAATACTCGTCGCCGATATTGCGGCCGCCGACGATCGCCGCCTGGTTGTCCGCGATCATCGCCTTGTTGTGCATGCGACGATTGACGCGCGAGAACTCCAACACCGTGCCGATCTTCTTGAACCGGCGCGTGGCGACCGGATTGAAGAGCCGGATCTCGATGTTCGGATGCGAACTGATCTCGAGCAGCTTGCGGTCGTCCGCGTTCGTGCCGAGATCGTCGAGCAGCGCACGCACGCGCACGCCGCGATCGGCCGCACGAATGATCGCGTCGGCCAGTTCGTGCCCGGTCAGATCGTCGTGCCAGATGTAGTACTGAAGGTCGAGCGAGCGGTCCGCGCGATCGGCCAGCAACACGCGCGCATCCAGTGCGTCGACCGGATCGGTCAGCAGATGAAACGCGTCCTGCCCCGGATGCGTGCTGGCCTGCTGCTGGAACGCGACACCCAGCCGCGTATTGTCCGTATCGGTGTACGCGTGCGTCGGCGCGCGCTCGGCCTGCGGCGGCAGGCTCGCGCATGCAACGAGCGCCAGCAACGAAAGAAGCGCACCCCACGAACGCAGCATGGTCATGATTGCCATCCCACTCCCGGCCGAAGTCTGTTTATTCTTGCCGCCGAATGGATCGCGGGGCTGTCTGGTTTTCCTTCGACCGCAACCGGTGTCGCGCGTGGAACGGCCGCGCTACAGCATACTTCGATTGACGACGGCGCGGCACTTTCCCGGTACTTTCCTGATCACGACATGGGTCACGCGTCCACGCAAAGAAAAACCCGCGACGCATGAAGCCATCGCGGGTTTTCGGCATGCCGCGCAATCGCGCGCATGAAATCTGGTGGGCCCGGCGGGGTTCGAACCCGCGACCAATCGATTATGAGTCGACTGCTCTAACCGCTGAGCTACAAGCCCTGATGAGAAGCGAAGCGTGTCACACGCTGCCCCGACGAAGAAGCCGGGCCGGCATTGTAACAACAAAGGAGAGAAACGCCACCGGCATCACGCGGATGCCGGCGGCGTTCGCAGGAGAGACGCTGGAAATCAGTTCCCTTCGAGGAACGACTTCAGCTTGTCGGAACGGCTCGGGTGACGCAGCTTGCGCAGCGCCTTGGCCTCGATCTGACGGATCCGCTCACGCGTGACGTCGAACTGCTTGCCGACTTCCTCGAGCGTGTGATCGGTGCTCATCTCGATACCGAAGCGCATCCGCAGCACCTTCGCCTCGCGCGGCGTCAGCGAATCGAGCACGTCCTTCACGACATCGCGCATGCTCGCATGCAGCGCGGCATCCGCCGGCGCGACCGTGTTGGTGTCCTCGATGAAGTCGCCGAGATGGGAATCGTCGTCGTCACCGATCGGCGTTTCCATCGAGATCGGCTCCTTCGCGATCTTCATGATCTTGCGGATCTTGTCTTCCGGCATCTCCATCTTCTCGGCGAGCGTTGCCGGATCCGGCTCGAGACCGGTTTCCTGCAGGATCTGCCGCGAGATGCGGTTCATCTTGTTGATCGTCTCGATCATGTGAACCGGAATACGGATCGTGCGCGCCTGGTCCGCGATCGAGCGCGTGATGGCCTGGCGGATCCACCACGTCGCATAGGTCGAGAACTTGTAGCCGCGACGGTATTCGAACTTGTCCACCGCCTTCATCAGGCCGATGTTGCCTTCCTGGATCAGGTCGAGGAACTGCAGGCCGCGGTTCGTGTACTTCTTCGCGATCGAGATCACGAGACGCAGGTTCGCCTCGGTCATTTCGCGCTTCGCCTGGCGCGCCTTCAGTTCGCCGGCCGCCATCTGGCGGTTGGTTTCCTTCAGGTCCTTCAGCGGCAGCACGACGCGCGCCTGCAGGTCGAGCAGGCGCTGCTGCTGTTCGCGGATCGCCGGAATGTTACGCGACAGCACCGCGCTGTACGAATGGCCTTCGGCCATGATCTTCTCGGCCCAGTCGAGATCGGTCTCGCTGCCCGGGAAACGCGCGATGAATTCCGAGCGCGGCATGCCGCACTTGTCGACGACGATGTGCAGGATCTGGCGTTCGACCTGACGCACTTCGTCCACCTGCGCACGCAGCGTGTCGCACAGGCGTTCGACGGTACGCGCGGTGAAGCGGATCGTCATCAGTTCGGTCTGGATCGTTTCCTGCGCCTTCAGGTAGGCCTTCGACTTGTAGCCTTCCTTTTCGAATGCGCGACGCATCTTGTCGAACCACTCGCTGATTTGCGAGAACTTCTCGAGCGAGGCACGCTTGAGGGCTTCGAGCTGGGCGGCGTTGGCCGATGCCTGCGCGGCACCGTCATCTTCCTCCTCTTCCTCTTCTTCCTCTTCCTCTTCGGCTTCCTCGTCCTCGTTCTCGATGGCTTCCGCTTCCTTCGCGGAGAAGCCGTCGGTATCGGCGGAGTCCGAAGCATTCGGGTCGAGCAGGCCGTCGACGAGCTCGTCGACGCGGATCTCTTCGTTCGCGACGCGTTCGGCCATCGCGAGGATGTCGGCGATCGTCGTCGGGCACGCGGAGATGGCCATCACCATGTGGCGCAGGCCGTCCTCGATCCGCTTCGCGATCTCGATTTCGCCTTCGCGCGTGAGCAGCTCGACCGTGCCCATTTCACGCATGTACATCCGGACCGGATCGGTCGTGCGGCCGAATTCCGAATCGACGGTGGACAGCGCGACTTCCGCTTCCTCTTCGACTTCATCGTCCGACGACGCGGCGGGCGCGTTGTCGTTCAGGAGCAGGGTTTCCGCGTCCGGCGCCTGCTCGTAGACCGCCACGCCCATGTCGTTGAACGTGCCGATGATGCCTTCGAGGGCTTCGGTCTCGGTGAAGTTGTCCGGCAGGTGGTCGTTGATTTCGGCGTACGTGAGGAAGCCGCGCTCCTTGCCGAGCTTGATCAGCGCGCGCAGTTTCACGCGGCGCTCTTCGAGCTCCTCGGCCGTACCCGGCGTGCTCGTCGCGAACGCTTCCTTCAGTAGCGCCTTCTCCTTGGCGCGACGATCTCGCACCTTGGATTTGCCCGGTGCAGCCGCTGCTGCTGCGGGCTGCTCGTCGCTCTGATTTGCGTCGTCTTCGACGGATACTTCGTTCAGCTTTTTGGTCATGGAGTTCGCCGTACCGGCTATATCGACTCGCGGCTGCTGGACGACAGCCGGTTGAACCGTGGGTGCATGAGTAGTACGTACTGCCGTTTCGTCCGCGGCGGCAGTCGTGTCCCTTGCGCTTTTCGCACTTGCCCGCTTCGCCGCCGGCTTGGCCGGCCCGGAGTCGGGTCTGGCGGCAGCCCGTGTTCTGGCTGCCGGCGCCGGCGCAGCCTGAGCAGTGCCGGCCGCGGTTTTCTTTCCTGCTGGGGCTGACGTGGCGGAAGACGTTGTCCTGGTGGAAGAAGCAGACTTGGCCGCTGTGACCTTTTTGGTCGGCTCCGTCGAGCCCTTGCCTGTTGCTTTCTTTCCGCCTGTCGTCTTTGCCATCGCGATTCTCGCCTCTGCTTAGAAAACAAACCGCTGGAAACCTTATATTATAGCACGCTGGGGAGCCCTCTCTAAGCTCTCCAGCCGCCTACAGCCCGAGCCGACGCTTCATGTCGGTCCGCTGCTGGTTCAATTCCGTCAATTCGGCCAATTCCTCGGGTGTGAAGGTAGATTGCCGCGCCAGCCTGTCGAGCCGGTCGCAGCAAGCGTCGTAACGCATCTTGAGCACCGCCGCCTGCAGTTCCTCCCCCGCGATCCGTTCCTGTTCACGCTGCCGCTCGGGCACCGTCTCGTCCTCCGGATTCTGTAACAGCAAGTCGCGGACGTTTTCATCATAGTCCAGAATTTCGCGGAAGATTTCCTCGTAAGTCGCTCCATTCGAGGACGTCCGCAGGACATCCGACAGCAGCCGGAACTCCGCGCCTTCGCCCAGCGCGCGCGCATGATCGACGACTTCCGCGAACAGCTCGCCGATGCGCGGCAATGCGCGCAGGGTCGCCAGCTGCTCATCGTCGAGCTGCGACGCGATGCGCGGATGCATCACCAGCGTGCGCAATGCACGCTTTTCGCTGTCCGTCACGCGGCGCCGCTCGCTGCGCGCAGGCGCCTGGCGCGGCGGTGCCGCGATCCGCGTATCGACGTCGGACAGCGCCGCGACCTCTTCGAACGGAATGTCGAGGCGGTCGGCGAACATGTGCATGATCTGCGCGCGCAACGCGTTCGCGGGCAGCGCCTGCAATAACGGCTTCGCATCGAACAGCGCCTTCGCGCGGCCTTCCGGCTGATCGAGCGCCTTGCCGGAAATTGCTTCGTTCAGCAAAAATTGTGACAGCGGCATCGCACGCTCGACCTGCTCCGAGAACGCCGCCTCGCCGAACTCGCGCACATAGCTGTCCGGATCGTGCTCGGACGGCAGAAAAAGGAACCGGATCGTGCGGTTGTCCCCCGCATGCGGCAGGCATGCCTCGAGCGCTCGCCGGGCCGCTCGCCGCCCGGCCGAATCGCCGTCGAAACTGAAAATGACCGTATCGGTCTGGCGCAGCAGCTTCTGCACGTGAATCGGCGTGCACGCGGTGCCGAGCGTCGCGACCGCGTTCGGGAACCCGAGCTGGGCGAGCGCGACGACGTCCATGTAGCCTTCGACGACCAGCACGTACTTGCGCTCGCGAATCGCGAGCCGCGCCTCGAACAGGCCGTACAGCTCGCTGCCCTTGTTGAACAGCGGGGTTTCAGGCGAATTCAGGTACTTCGGCTCGCCGCTGCCGAGCACGCGGCCGCCGAAGCCGATCACCTGCCCCTTCACGTTGCGAATCGGGAACATGATCCGCTCGCGGAACCGGTCGTAGCGGCGCGCGACGCCCTGCGCATCGGTCTTCTCGCTGACGATCACGAGCCCCGACTCGACGAGCGACTCGTCGCGATAATCCGGGAACGCGGCTTCGAGGTTCTGCCAGCCGTCCGGCGCATAACCGAGTCCGAAGCGCGCGGCGATCTCGCCGGTCAGGCCCCGGTTCTTCAGGTACTGGATCGCGACGGTCGCGCCGCGCAACTGCTTGCGGTAGTAGTCACAAGCAGTTGTCATCGCATCGGACAGCGCGGTCGCGACCGATTTCGACACCGGCGCCGGATAGTCGCCACCACCGCCTCCGCCACCACCGCCGCCACGCATCGACGGCTCGTGCGGCACGGTCAGGCCGACGGACTGCGCGAGCTCCTGCACGGCCTCCGGGAACGTGAGCCCCGCATGTTCCATCAGGAAGCCGATCGCCGTACCGTGCGCGCCGCAACCGAAGCAGTGATAGAACTGCTTGGTCGGGCTGACCGTAAACGACGGGCTTTTCTCGTTATGGAACGGGCACAGCCCCATGAAGTTGGCGCCGCCCTTCTTGAGCTGCACGTACCGGCCCACCACGTCGACGATATCGACGCGGTTCAGCAAATCCTGCAGGAACGAATGCGGAATCACCGTGGGATCGAGCGAAAAAAAGACAATACGACACCCCGGCGCACGCACGGCGCGCCGGGGAAACAGGTGTTACTTCGTGAGCGCGGCCTTGACCAGCGCGGAAATGGCCGTCATGTCGGCGCGGCCGGCGAGCTTGCCCTTCAGCACGCCCATCACCTTGCCCATGTCCTGCGGGCCGGCGGCGCCCGTCTGCGCGACCGCGGCCTGGACTTCGGCGGCCACCTCGGCCTCCGACAGCTGCTCGGGCATGTAGCCGCTCAGCACGACCAGCTCGGCCTGCTCCTTCGCGACGAGGTCGTCACGATTGGCTGCCTGGAACTGGCTGATCGAATCCTTGCGCTGCTTGATCATCTTGTCGATCACGGCCGTGATGCCCGCATCGTCGAGGGTGATCTGATCGTCGACTTCGCGCTGCTTGATCGCGGCCATCAGCAGGCGAATCGTTGCCAGGCGCTCGCTTTCCTTCGCGCGCATCGCGGCCTTCATGTCTTCGCTGATCTGCTCTTTCAAACTCATCTTTCACCCGGGAAGGAAACGTGAATCCGACGCCCGGCAAAGGGCGTCAACACAAAAACCCGCTTGGGACAATGTCTCAAGCGGGTTGCTCGAATCCGGCATCGGCGGCTCGCCCGATCATGCTCGGCCTTTCGCGATCACCTGATCGCACGGAGTCGCCGGTGCGCCGCTCAGCGAACCGCGCGGCGCCCAATCGTTCAGTACAGCTTCTTCGGCAGTGTCTGGCTGCGGATACGCTTGTAATGACGCTTCACTGCAGCAGCCTTCTTGCGCTTGCGCTCCGCGGTCGGCTTCTCGTAAAACTCGCGCGCACGAAGCTCGGTCAGCAGACCGTTCTTCTCGATCGTACGCTTGAAGCGACGCATTGCAACTTCGAACGGCTCGTTCTCTTTAACGCGAATGATCGTCATGATCCGACACGAATAAAGGTTTGCAGGGAAAGACTACCGAGTATAGCAGAGCGATTGCCTAAAGGCACGGGGCCTGGTCCCGCCAAAACGGCCCCGGCCCGGCCCCGTCAGGCGCCGCGCGCATACTCCGCCGCCGCCTGCCCGGCCGCCGTGCCGGACGCCCACGCCCACTGGAAGTTGTAGCCGCCGAGCCAGCCCGTCACGTCCACCGCCTCGCCGACGAAGAACAGCCCCGGTACGCGCGCGCTCATCATCGTCGCCGACGACAGGTCGCGCGTGTCGACCCCACCCTTCGTCACTTCGGCCTTCTTGTAGCCCTCGGTGCCGTTCGGCGTCAGCGTCCAGCCGGACAGCGCGTCGCCGATCTGGCGCAGCGTCTTGTCGGGCAGGTCCGCGAGCCGCGCGTCGGCCGCGACGCGATGCGTGTCGAGCCACGCATGTGCGAGGCGCGACGGCACCCAGTCCGCGAGCAGCGAACCGATCTGGCGCTTCGACGTGCGCTTCGCATCGATCAGGTCGGCCACCGTGTCGCGCTGCGGCAAGAGATCGACGCGAATCGGGTCGCCGGGCTGCCAGTAACTCGAGATCTGCAGGATCCCGGGCCCGGACAGGCCGCGATGGGTCAGCAACAGGTCCTCGACGAATTCGCCGCCGCGCTTCTTGTCGCCGGTCGATACGCGCACTTCGAGCGATACGCCGGACAATGCCGCGAACGGCTCCCAGTCCTGCTGCGCGAACGTCAGCGGCACGAGTGCCGGCCGCGTATCGATGAGCTTGTGACCGAACTGCTTGGCGATCCGGTAGCCGAAGTCGGTCGCGCCGATCTTCGGGATCGACAGGCCGCCGGTCGCGATGATCAGTGCGCGCGCACCGATCGTCCCCGCCTGCTGCGTGTCGAGCGTGAAGCCGTCCGACGGCGCGTGGCGCACCGCGTCGACGACGACGGGCCGGCGCCACGCGATGCCGCCCGCGTCGCACTCGTGCTTCAGCACGTCGATGATCGCGTCGCTGCCGTGGTCGCAAAAGAGCTGGCCCTTGTGCTTTTCGTGCCAGGTCACGTGATGGCGCTTGAGCAGCCCGAGGAAGTCGCGCGGCGTATAGCGCGCCAGCGCCGAGCGCGCGAAATGCGGATTCGACGACAGATAGTTGTCGGGGCCGGCGTACAGGTTCGTGAAGTTGCAGCGGCCGCCGCCCGAGATGCGGATCTTCTCGGCGAGCCGCGGCGCGTGATCGATCAGCACGACGCGGCGGCCGAGCTGCCCGGCAACCGCGGCGCTCATCATTCCGGCGGCGCCCGCGCCGATCACGGCGATGTCATAAGTTTCCATGGCGCGGATTGTACCTGCCCGGCATCCGGCCCGGGCCGCTGCCAGCGGGGGCAGGCCCTCGCCTGCTATACTTTCCGGTTACGTTGACCTTCCTGCGGCGCGCCCGACAAGGCGCGCCCTGCCCGCACCCATGCTCGTTCTCGGCATCGAAAGCTCCTGTGACGAAACCGGCCTTGCGCTCTACGACACGCAGCGCGGCCTGCTCGCGCACGCGCTCCACTCGCAGATCGCCATGCACCGCGAATACGGCGGCGTCGTGCCCGAGCTCGCGTCGCGCGACCACATCCGCCGCGCGCTGCCGCTGCTCGAGGAAGTGATGGCGCAAAGCGGCACGCGCCGCGACGACATCGACGCGATCGCGTTCACGCAAGGCCCCGGCCTTGCCGGCGCGCTGCTGGTCGGCGCGAGCATCGCGAATGCGCTCGCGCTCGCCTGGAACAAGCCGACCGTCGGCATCCACCACCTCGAAGGCCACCTGCTGTCGCCGCTGCTCGTCGACCAGCCGCCGCCATTCCCGTTCGTCGCGCTGCTGGTATCCGGCGGCCACACACAACTGATGCGCGTGACCGACGTCGGCGTGTACGAGACGCTCGGCGAAACGCTCGACGACGCGGCCGGCGAAGCATTCGACAAGACGGCCAAGCTGATCGGCCTCGGCTACCCGGGCGGCCCGGAAGTGTCGAAGCTCGCCGAAACCGGCACGCCGGGTGCGGTCGTGCTGCCGCGCCCGATGCTGCATTCGGGCGACCTCGACTTCAGCTTCAGCGGCCTGAAGACCGCCGTGCTCACGCAGATGAAGAAGTTCGAAGCGGCGAAGATCGAAGGTGAAGCACTCGAACGCGCGAAGGCCGACCTCGCGCGCGGCTTCGTCGACGCGGCCGTCGACGTGCTCGTCGCCAAGTCGCTCGCCGCGCTGAAGAAGGCGAAGCTCAAGCGCCTCGTGGTCGCGGGCGGGGTCGGCGCGAACCGCCAGTTGCGCGCTGCGCTGTCGGCCGCCGCGGCCAAGCGCGGCTTCGACGTGCACTACCCCGATCTCGCACTCTGCACCGACAACGGCGCGATGATCGCGCTCGCGGGCGCATTGCGGCTCGGCCGCTGGCCCGAGCAGGCGAATGCCGACTATGCATTCACGGTGAAGCCGCGCTGGGATCTCGCATCGCTCGCGCGCTGAGCCGCGCCACGCACGCGCCGCAATGTCGCATCGGCAAACAGAAAGGCCGCTCGATTTTGAGCGGCCTTTCTTCATCGGCGCGACAAAACGCCGCGGCGTTATGCAGCCTGTCGCTTGTCGCGTTCGATCAGCGCATACGCGCTGTGATTGTGGATCGACTCGAAGTTCTCGGCTTCGAGCACGTACGCCACCACGCGCTCGTCCGCGTCGAGACGCTGCGCGACGTCGCGCACGAGATCCTCGACGAACTTCGGATTCTCGTACGCACGCTCGGTGACGAACTTCTCGTCCGGACGCTTCAGCAGGCCCCACAGCTCGCACGACGCCTCTTCCTCGGCGATGCGGATCAGCGCCTCGACCGGCAGGTCGGCCGCGAGCTCCGCGTCGATCGTCACGTGCGAACGCTGGTTGTGCGCGCCGTACTGCGAGATCTTCTTCGAGCACGGGCACAGGCTCGTCACGGGCACGAGCACCTTCAGGAACAGGCGCGTGTCGCCGTTGCGGCTTTCGCCCGCGAGCGTCACTTCATAGTCGAGCAGGCTCTGCACGCCTGACACCGGCGCCGTCTTGTTCACGAAGTACGGGAACGTGACCTCGATGCGACCGGCTTCGGCTTCCAGCTTCTCGAGCATCGATGCGAGCATCGCGCGGAAACGCTCGACCGTCAGCGGCGCACGGTTCTCTTCGAGCAGCGCAACGAAGCGCGACATGTGCGTGCCCTTCTGGTCGGCGGGCAGGCGGACATCGAGGTTCCAGACACCGACGGTCGGCTGCACGTCGCCGCTTTCGGTGCACACCGTCAACGGATGCCGGACCGCCTTCACGCCCACACGCTGAATCGGAATCTGGCGGGTATCCACCGTGCTCTGCACGTCGGGCATCACGAAGGCGGGATTCATCTGGTTCATCTTGTTCAATCCTTGTAAGCCGCGCGTTCGACGACGCGCACGCCGCGTCATGCGGCAGCCGGAAAAGCAACATGGGCCCGCAGGCCCATGTTTTCCGCATCAATGAAGACCGGTTGCGCCAGTCGCACCGACGCCGCCCGCGGGCGGCGCCAGCTTATGCGACGCGCTTCGCCTGACCGGCGACATCGGCCGCCGGATTCAGAAAGCGTTCGCGAATCGATTTCGCGATACCCGCGCCGTCGAGGCCGCATTGCGACAGCAGCTTCGCGGGGTCGCCGTGATCGATGAACAGGTCAGGGAGGCCCAATTGTAGTACGGGTCGGATAACCCCACTCTCCATCAGGGCTTCCACGCAGGCCGAGCCCGCGCCACCCATCACGCAGCCTTCCTCGACCGTGACGAGGTAGTCGTGCGTCTCGGCGAGCTCACGCACGAGCGCCGCATCGACCGGCTTCACGAAGCGCATGTTCGCGACGGTTGCATCGAGCTCCTCGGCCGCGGCGAGCGACGGTGCGACCATCGTGCCGAACGCGAGGATTGCAACGCGCTTGCCTTCCGGCTGCGACGTCTGGCGACGCACTTCACCCTTGCCGAGCGGGATCTCGGTGAATTCCTTCACCGTCGGCACGCCCGTGCCCGCGCCGCGCGGATAGCGCACTGCGGTCGGGTTCGGCTGCTGCAGCGCCGTGTGCAGCATCTGGCGGCATTCGTTCTCGTCGGACGCAGCCATGATCGTCATGTTCGGGATGCAGCGCATGAACGCGAGATCGTACGCGCCCGCATGCGTCGCGCCGTCCGCGCCGACGAGGCCCGCACGGTCGATCGCGAACACGACCGGCAGGTTCTGCAGCGCGACGTCGTGGATCAGCTGGTCGTATGCACGCTGCAGGAACGTCGAGTAGATCGCGACGACGGGCTTGAGGCCTTCGGTTGCCATGCCGCCCGCGAACGTCACCGCGTGCTGCTCGGCAATGCCGACGTCGTAGTAGCGATCCTTGAAGCGCTTCTCGAACTCGACCATGCCCGAGCCTTCGCGCATCGCGGGCGTGATGCCGACGACGCGCGTATCGCGCTCGGCTTCGTCGCACAGCCACTCGCCGAACACCTGCGTGTACGTCTTCTTCGCGGGTGCGGTGGACGGCTTGATGCCTTCGGCCGGATTGAACTTGCCGGGGCCGTGGTAGAGCACGGGATCCGCTTCGGCAAGCTTGTAGCCCTGGCCTTTCTTCGTCACCACGTGCAGGAACTGCGGGCCGCGCAGTTCGCGGATGTTCTGCAGCGTCGGGATCAGCGAATCGAGATCGTGACCGTCGATCGGGCCGATGTAGTTGAAGCCGAACTCTTCGAACAACGTGGCCGGCACGACCATGCCCTTCGCGTGCTCCTCGAGCTTGCGCGCGAGTTCGAGCACCGGCGGCGCCACGCTCAGCACGCGCTCGACGCCCGCGCGCGCAGCCGCATAGAAGCGGCCCGACATCAGGCGGGCGAGATGGCGATTCAGCGCGCCGACCGGCGGCGAGATCGACATGTCGTTGTCGTTCAGGATCACGAGCAGCTTCGCATCTTCCGACACGCCTGCATTGTTCATCGCCTCGAACGCCATGCCGGCCGTCATCGCACCGTCGCCGATCACGGCGATCGAGAAGCGGTCGTCGCCGTTCAGCTGGCTGCCGATCGCCATGCCGAGCGCGGCCGAGATCGACGTGCTCGAGTGCGCGGTGCCGAACGTGTCGTATTCGGATTCGCTACGACGCGGGAAGCCCGAGATGCCGTCCTGCTGGCGCAGCGAATGCATCTGGTCGCGGCGGCCCGTCAGGATCTTGTGCGGGTAGGTCTGGTGGCCCACGTCCCAGACGATCCGATCGTTCGGCGTGTTGAACACGTAGTGCAACGCGATCGTCAGCTCGACCGTCCCGAGGTTGGACGACAAATGGCCGCCCGTCTTCGACACACTGTCGAGCACGAACGCGCGCAGTTCATCCGCGAGCGGTTGAAGTTGGCGACGATCGAGGCGGCGCAAATCCGCCGGGTCGTCGATGGTTTTCAGCAAGTCGTACATCGTCGTTCCATTGTAGGAAATCAAACGCGCCCGCATTCTGTTGCACGCACCGTAGCAGGTGCGCGGCGGCGGGCTTTCGCGTCAGCTGACCCGGTTCACTACCAGGTCGGCAAGTTCGGCCAGACGCTGTGCGCGTGCGCCGAACGGTTTCAGCGCGTCGTGCGCTTCGGCGCGCAGTTGTGCTGCGAGCTCGCGCGACGCTTCGAGGCCGAGGATCGATACATAGGTCGGCTTGTCGTTCGCCGCATCCTTGCCGGCCGTCTTGCCGAGCGTCGCCGAATCGGTCGTGACGTCGAGAATGTCGTCGACGACCTGGAAGGCCAGACCCACGGCCCCCGCGTATACATCGAGCGCAGCCATCGTTTCCGCGGACGGCGTCTCGCCGGCCAGCGCGCCCATCCGCACGGCCGCGCGCAGCAGTGCGCCCGTCTTCATCCGGTGCATCGTCTCGAGCTGCTCGCGCGTCAGCTTGAGGCCGACGCTCGCCAGGTCGATCGCCTGCCCGCCGGCCATGCCGATCGAGCCGCTTGCCAGCGCCAGCTCGCGCACGAGCGCGGCCTGCTGCACCGGCGACAGCGCAGCGGCGTCGGTCAGCGCAACGAACGCCTGCGACTGCAGCGCGTCGCCGACCAGCAGTGCCGTCGGCTCGTCGTACTGCACGTGCACCGTCGGCTTGCCCCGACGCAGCGCGTCGTCGTCCATGCACGGCATGTCGTCGTGCACGAGCGAGTAGACGTGGATCATCTCCAGTGCCGCCGCCGCCGCATTGCGCGCCGCTTCCGTCGCGCCGGTCAGTTCGCCTGCTGCATGGCACAGCAGCGGGCGAACGCGTTTACCGCCGCCGAGGACCGCATAGCGCATCGCCTCGTGGAGTTTCTCCGGCACCGCGGTTTCAGCGGGCAAATAGTGGCCGAGTGCGTCCTCGACACGGTCAAGCACGGACCGCATCCATTGTTCGAATGTCATAGATCGTCGTCTTCGCCGTCCGTGGCGGCCGTTCCGGACGAAAGCGGCTTCAGCGTCGCGCCGTCGAGCACGCGAACCTGCTGCTCCACTTTCTCGAGCTGCTGTTGGCAAAACGCAACGAGGGTCGCACCGCGGCGATACGCCGCCAGTGAATCCTCGAGGCTCAACGCGCCGCCTTCCATCCGGGCAACCAGCGTCTCGAGTTCCGCGAGCGCCATCTCGTAATTGTCCGGCAACGGTTCGGTGCCATTACCGGGCGGCGTGGCGCCTGGGGATGCGGTTTTCGCCATGGACGAGGGTGTCAAATTTCAAAACAAGTCGGACATTCTACGGCAAAAGAGAATTTTCCGACCTGCCGACTTGGGCTCCCGGGTACATCCGGGTACATATTCCGGCCCCATCTTCGACACACATTGTGCGCCTTCGGATTGCCGCCCGACAAAAAATTGACACAAATCAGGCACTTAATCCTAGCCTTGCGAGGCGAACCGGGTATAATTCCCCGTTTCCCTAAATCGATTTTTCGATGGTTGGGTTGTTCACTGCTTTCACGCTAACACCGGGAGTGGGAATGTCCAATCTGAGCGATGCGCTTCAGTTGAAGTCGGCTCACAGCCAGCTTCCAGTCACTGCATACTTCGATGAGGCGCTACTCGAGCGCGAGATCGAAACCCTCTTCAAGAAAGGACCTCGTTACGTCGGGCACGAGTTGATGGTGCCCGAGGCGGGGGATTATTTTGCGCTGCCGTCCGAGAAGGAAGGCCGCGTGCTGGTCCGCAACCAGGCGAACCAGGTCGAACTGCTGTCGAACGTGTGCCGCCACCGGCAGGCGATCATGCTCAACGGGCGCGGCCATACGCAGAACATCGTGTGCCCGCTGCACCGCTGGACGTACGACCTGGAAGGCCAGTTGCTCGGCGCGCCGCACTTCCTCGACAAGCCGTGCCTGAACCTCGGCAAGAGCCCGCTGCAGAACTGGCAGGGGCTGCTGTTCGAGGCCGAGGGCCGGAATGTCGCGCGCGACCTCGCCAACCTCGGCACGAAGCATCACTTCGACTTCTCCGAGTACCTCTTCGATCACGTCGAAGTGCACGAGTGCGATTACAACTGGAAGACGTTCATCGAGGTCTACCTCGAGGATTACCACGTCGTCCCGTTCCACCCGGGCCTCGGCAGCTTCGTGTCGTGCGACGACCTCAAGTGGGAGTTCGGCGACTGGTACAGCGTGCAGACGGTCGGCGTGCACAACGCCCTCGCGAAACCGGGCAGCGCGACTTACCAGAAATGGCACGAGCAGGTGCTGAAGTTCCGCAACGGCGTGCCGCCGGAGTTCGGCGCGATCTGGATGGTCTACTACCCGGGCCTGATGATCGAGTGGTATCCGCACGTGCTCGTCGTGTCGTGGCTGATTCCGCAAGGCCCGCAAAAGACGACCAACATCGTCGAGTTCTATTACCCCGAGGAAATCGCGCTGTTCGAACGCGAATTCGTCGAGGCGGAACGCGCCGCCTATATGGAAACGGCCGTCGAGGACGACGAGATCGCGATGCGGATGGACGCCGGCCGCCGTGCGCTGATGGCACGCGGCGAGTCACAGGTCGGCCCGTACCAGAGCCCGATGGAAGACGGCATGCAGCACTTCCACGAGTTCCTGCGCCGCCACCTCGGCGACATTTGACAACTGGTGCGGCGCTTTGACGCTGCGCGGTATCCGGCAGACGAAAAGACGGGCTTCGGCCCGTCTTTTTTTGTTTAGACTTGGAATGTCAGGCCATTCGCACTCCAGGGAGCCGTCATGCCACACACTCACTACACCACGCTCATCTCCGCCGCCAATCTCGCCGAGCGCCTGGCGGCGGCGCCCGGCAGCGTCGCGCTGTTCGACTGCCGCTTCGATCTCGTCGATCCCGCTGCCGGTGAAGCCGCCTATGCGGCCGGCCATATCCCCGGCGCCCAGTATCTCCATCTCGACCGCGACCTGTCGGGCCGCAAGACGGGCACCAACGGCCGCCATCCGCTGCCAACCCGCGACGCACTCGCCACGCTGCTCGCGAGCCGCGGCCTCAAGCAGGGCCAGCAGGTCGTCGCGTACGACGCGCAAGGCGGCGCCTATGCGGCGCGCCTGTGGTGGCTGCTGCGCTGGCTCGGGCATGATTCGGTTGCCGTGCTCGACGGCGGCCTGCAGGCCTGGGAAGCAGCCGGCCAGCCGCTGACGGCCGACGTACCGCACCCGGCCGCTGGCGATTTCCACGCGGCCGCGCCGCTCGAATCGACAGTCGACGCGGCAGCCGTGCTCGCCAACGTGAACGCACCCACGCGTGTCGTGATCGATGCGCGCGCACCCGATCGCTACCGCGGCGAAAACGAAACGATCGATCGTGTGGGCGGCCACATCCCCGGCGCGCGCAACCGCTTCTTCAAGGACAACCTGACCGCCGACGGCCGCTTCAAGACCGGCCATGAACTGCGCGAGGCGTTTTCCGCCGTGCTGGCGGGCACCGAACCGAACCGCGTGATCCTGCAATGCGGCTCCGGCGTCACCGCATGCCACAACGCGCTTGCACTGGAGGTTGCGGGCCTGCACGGCGCGTCGCTGTATCCGGGCTCGTGGAGCGAATGGAGCTCGGACCCGTCGCGGCCGATCGCAACCGGCCCGACACCGTAAGCCCCGGCGCGGCGCAGCCACAACGAAGCGGCGGCATGTGCCGCCGCTTGCCGTTTACATCACGCCGTACTTGCGGAGCCACGCGATCGCACGCTTCCAGCTCTCCTCCGCATCCGCCTTCACATAGCTCGGCCGGTAATCGGCAAAGAACGCGTGACCGGCATCCGGGTACACGACGATCTCCGATTCGCGTGCGAGCTTCGAGTCGCTCGTCTGGATTGCCTTGCGCATGTCGGCGAGCGACGCCTGCGTGATGTTCGCGTCCTTCTCGCCATACAGCCCGAGCACGGGCACCTTCAGCAACGATGCATGATCGACCGGGTTGAACGGCGTCATCTCGTCGGTCTTGCCTTCGACGAACCCGTACCATGCAACGGCCGCACGCACGTGCGGATTGTGCTCCGCATACAGCCAGCTCTGGCGGCCGCCCCAACAGAACC
This sequence comes from Burkholderia sp. AU33423, assembly GCF_002223135.1. Lineage (NCBI taxonomy): Bacteria > Pseudomonadati > Pseudomonadota > Betaproteobacteria > Burkholderiales > Burkholderiaceae > Burkholderia > Burkholderia sp. AU33423. Next base: position 934,928 of record NZ_NKFH01000007.1, on the reverse strand, counting down.
CGACCACGCCGAGACGCGACAGGTCGCCGCCGTTCTTGCCGGCCCACGCGACGGTCGCATCGAGATCCTCGGTCACCTGCCGGTCCGGCACCTTGCTGACGATGTGGTCGACCAGATCCTTGATCGTCGGATACTTCTCCGCATTGCCCTGCCGCGCGAACAGGTCGGGGGCGATCGCAAGATAACCGAGCTTCGCGAAGCGGCGGCAGACATCGGCGATGTGCGCGTGCACGCCGAAGATCTCGTGGATCACGATGACGACCGGCAGGTTCGTCTTGTCCTTCGGCTGCGCGCGATACGCGGGCACGCTCGCGTCGCCCGAGCGGATCTCGACGGTGTCGACGTCCAGCCCTTCGCTGTCGGTCGTGACCGTCTGCGCCGACACGGGCAGCACGGCCGCCGCGAAGGCTCCGCCCAGCGCGGCCTGCATGAACTTGCGGCGCGAGAACGGAACGTGGGGAACCAGGCTGTCGACTTCGGGTTTCAACATGAATGCACTCCTCGATTGGGGGCCGCCGTCACGATCACGGACACGGCATGACGGGGCGTCGCGCCGGCGCCCGGCGCGGATGTCGCGGCGGTTGGCACCCCGCCGCAAACGGAAACCCGGACAAGATGCCCAATAATCCGTTGTCGCGTCAACTGTCGGATATGTAAGACTCGATTACGGCGCGTTGATCCGGCCCGTCGAATCGCGATGCAACAAGCCGCATGCCGATCGCCGTTGCGCGACCGGATGCTTGCCGATTGAAACGAAAACCACGCGGTCGATGTTGCCCGTCACACGCGGGCACGGCAGCCCGGCTGCCCACAAAGAACAACGGGCGGAGACGACGCACGACATGCGCACTCCCCGCCCGCCTCATGCGCGAACGCGCGCTCAGTGCAGCTTGACGCGCGGCAGCGTCGTGCGCCGCAGCCAGTGCGCGACCGTGTCGAGCATCATGCGCGGATAGCCGTGCAGCGCAGCGATGTGCATCCGGTACAACGACATGTACATGAAGCGCGCGAACAGCCCTTCGATCAGCATGTTGCCGCCGATCAGCCCGCCCATCAGGTTGCCGACCGCGCTGAAATGGCCGAGCGACACGAGCGAGCCCAGGTCGCGATAGGTGAATTCGGGCAGCGGGCGCCCATCGAGCCGACAGCCGATTGCCTTCAGCAGGAAGTTCGCCTGCTGGTGCGCAGCCTGCGCGCGCGGCGGCACGTTGCGCTCGTTGCCGGGCCATGCGCATGCCGCACAATCGCCGAGCGCGAACACGTTGTCGTCGGTAAAGGTCTGCAGCGTGCGGCGCACGTCGAGCTGGCCGAGCTTGTTGACCTGGAGGCCATCGAGATTGGCGAGCACGGACGGCGCCTTGATGCCCGCGGCCCAGACCGTCAGGTCGGCCCGCACCGTCTTGCCGCTCGCCGTATGGACGGCCCCGGGCGCCACCTCGGTCACGCGCTCGGCGAGCATCAGCCGCACGCCGATCTTTTCGAGCAGTTCGGCCGTCGCCGACGACACGCGCTCCGGCAATGCCGGGAGAATCCGCGGCCCCGATTCGATCAGCACGATGCCGACGTCGTGCCGCGGGTCGAGCTTGTGCAGCCCGTAGGCCGACAACACCTGCGCGGTGTTGCGCAGCTCGGCGGACAGCTCGACGCCGGTCGCGCCGCCACCGACGATCGCGACCTGGATGCGCGGCTCGGCCGCCTCACCCGGTGCGGTCGGCACCGGCGCCTGATGTTCGGCGCGCATGCACGCGGCGATCAGCCGCTTGCGGAAGCGCTCGGCCTCGCCAACGGTATCGAGCGCGATCGCGTTTTCCGCCGCGCCCTGCACGCCGAAGAAGTGAGTCGTGCTGCCGATCGCGATCACGAGCGTGTCATATTCCAGCTCGCGCGCCGGCAACAACTCCTCGCCGTCGCTGTCGTTGATGGGTGACAGCGTGATGCGCTTCGCCGCGCGGTCGAGCCCGGTCAACCCGCCCTGCTGGAACTCGAAACCATGCCAGCGCGCCTGCGCCGCATATTCGAGCTCCTGCGTGAACGGGTCCATGCTGCCGGCCGCGACCTCGTGCAGCAGCGGTTTCCAGATGTGGGTCGGATTGCGGTCGACGAGCGTGACAAGCGCACGCGCAGAACGATTGCCGCGCGCGCCGTAACGGTCGCCGAGCCGCGTCGCCAGTTCCAGGCCGCCCGCGCCTCCGCCTACGATGATGATCCGATGCATCTGTTCCCCCTTTGCGATTCGAAACTGCTGCCGCCGGACAACGCGAACGCGATGCATTCGCGCGACCCGATGGATTAACCGGTTCGGACATCATCGATGTGCAGTTCGAAGCACTTCAATGCGCCCAACCCGGAACGCGGGGTGCGCATGCCCCCGAGTCAATGACATGCATTGTCCGGGAGCTTGCGCATTGACCACAAGCAAACCATCTCGATATTCAGCATCCCTGCAACAATATGCCGCAGGAATCGGGAACCGTGCAGCGGTGCGTCAGTGTGCCTCTTCCCAGTTCGCGCCGGCACCTACTTCGGCCACCAGCGGCACCTTCAGCTTCGCCACGCCGCACATCATTTCCGGCAGTTTCTCGCGCACCAGCGACAGTTCGCCGTCGGGTACCTCGAGCACCAGTTCATCGTGCACCTGCATGATCATCCGCGACGCAAGCTTGTCGCGCGTGAGCCAGTCGTCCACCGCGATCATCGACAGCTTGATCAGGTCGGCCGCCGTGCCCTGCATCGGCGCATTGATTGCCGCGCGCTCGGCCGCCTGGCGGCGCGGGCCGTTGCCGCCGTTGATCTCGGGCAGCCACAGGCGGCGACCGAAAACGGTTTCGACGTAGCCCTTCTCCTTCGCAACCGAACGCGTGTCTTCCATGTACTGCGCGACACCCGGATAGCGGGCGAAATAACGGTCGATATAGAGCTTCGCCGCATCGCGCGTGATGCCGAGGTTCGACGCGAGCCCGAACGCGCTCATCCCGTAGATGAGCCCGAAGTTGATCACCTTCGCAATCCGGCGCTGGTCGGAATTGACCTCCAGCGGCGTCACGCCGAACACCTCGGCGGCCGTCGCGCGATGGATGTCCTCGCCCTGCGAGAACGCGCGCAGCAGCGACGCGTCGCCCGAGATATGCGCCATGATCCGCAGTTCGATCTGCGAATAATCGGCCGACACGATCCGGTGGCCCGGCGAGGCGATGAACGCCTCGCGGATCCGCCGCCCCTCGGCCGTGCGCACCGGAATGTTCTGAAGATTCGGATCGTTCGATGCCAGGCGGCCCGTGACCGCGACGGCCTGCGCGTAGTTCGTGTGCACGCGGCCCGTTGACGGGTTCACCATGCGCGGCAGCTTGTCGGTATAGGTCGACTTCAGCTTCGACAGCCCGCGATGCTCGAGCAGCAGCTTCGGCAACGGGTAATCTTCGGCCAGCTTCTGCAGCACTTCTTCGTCGGTCGACGGTGCGCCGCTCGGCGTCTTTTTCACGACGGGCAACTGCAGCTTTTCGAAGAAGATCTGCCCGATCTGCTTCGGCGAGCCGAGATTGAATTCGCCGCCCGCCAGTTCATACGCCTGCCCTTCGAGCTCGATCAGGCGGGTCGCGATTTCGGCGCTCTGCGCCTGCAGGCGCGCATCGTCGATCAGCACGCCCGTGCGCTCCATCTTGCGCAGCACGAGCGACACGGGCATCTCGATCTCGCGGTACACGTGCAAGAGGCCCGGTTCGCGCGCGACCTGCGGATACAGTGCGTGATGCAACTGCAGCGTGATGTCCGCATCTTCGGCCGCGTATTCGGCGGCCTGCGTGAGCGCGACTTCGTCGAAGCCGATCTGCTTCGCGCCCTTGCCGGCCACGTCTTCGTATTTGATCGTCTTGACACCCAGATGACGCAGCGCAAGGCTGTCCATGTCGTGCGTGCGATGCGATTCGACCACGTACGATTCGAGCAGCGTGTCGTGCTCGATGCCGTTCAGCGCGATGTCGTAGTTCGCGAGCACCTGCGCGTCGTACTTCAGGTGCTGGCCGACCTTCTTGCGATCGGCCGATTCGAGCCACGGCTTCAGGCGTGCGAGCACCTCATCGAGCGGAAGCTGTTCGGGCATGTCGGGGCCGCGATGCGCAACCGGCAGGTACGCCGCCTTGCCCGGCTCGACCGAGAACGACAGGCCGACGAGCCGCGCGAGCATCGGGTCGAGCGCGGTCGTCTCGGTGTCGAACGCGGTCAGTGCGGCCGCGTCGATCTTCGCGAACCACGCATCGAACTGTTCCCAGGTCTGAATCGTGTCGTATTCGCGCACGACGTCGGTCGGGATCACCGGGGCCGGCTCGCCTTCCGGCGCATCGGCGCCGTTGCCTTCGGCCTGTGCGCTCTCGACTTCGCGCAGCCACGTCTTGAAGCCGTAGCGCGCGAAGATGTCGCGCAGCAAGTCGCGTGCTTCGCCGTCAGTCTTCAACGACGTTTCGATCGATTCGAGATGCGGTGCGAGATCGCAAGCCGTGTCGACAGTCACGAGCTGGCGGCCGAGCGGCAGGAAGTCGAGCGCGCGGCGCAGGTTGTCGCCGACCACGCCCTTGATCTCGCCCGCGTGTTCGATCACGCCGTCGAGGCTGTCGTACTGCGACAGCCATTTGACGGCCGTCTTCGGCCCGCACTTCTCGACACCCGGCACGTTGTCGACGGTGTCGCCGATCAGTGCGAGGTAGTCGATGATGCGCTCCGGCGGCACGCCGAACTTTGCGATCACGCCGTCGCGGTCGAGCGTCTCGTTGGTCATCGTGTTGACGAGCGTGACGTGGTCGGTGACGAGCTGCGCGAGATCCTTGTCGCCGGTCGACACGATCACGTTCATCCCGTGCCGCTCGGCTTCGCGCGCGAGCGTGCCGATCACGTCGTCGGCCTCGACGCCTTCGACCATCAGCAGCGGCCAGCCGAGCGCGCGCACCGCGCCGTGGATCGGTTCGACCTGCAATGCGAGGTCGGGCGGCATCGACGGACGGTTTGCCTTATAGTCGGCATAAAGGTCGTCACGGAACGTCTTGCCCTTTGCATCGAACACGCAAGCGCTATACTCTGCACTGACTTCCTTGCGCATACGGCGCAGCATGTTGATGATTCCGTAGAGCGCTCCGGTCGGCTCCCCGCCAGGGCCACGCAAATCAGGCATCGCATGGTAAGCCCGATACAGATAGCTCGAACCGTCAACCAATAGCAGGGTCTTACCTTCCAGATTTCGTTCTTCAGGCATTATGAACAAGAGAAAAGTGATTCCGAGTCTGCGTTCGCTCGCAGATCAAGAACGCGCGACGGCCAAGAAGGCGCGCGCATCGTGGCAGATGTTCACGATTATGGCAGAGTTTATCGAGGCGACCGAGTACCTGTCGGAGATCCGCCCGGCTGTCAGCATCTATGGTTCTGCCCGCCTCAAACCCGATACGCCGCACTACAAGCTCGCCGCGCAGATCGCGCGCAAGCTGTCCGACGCCGGCTTCGCCGTGATCTCCGGCGGCGGCCCCGGCATCATGGAAGCGGCGAACAAGGGCGCGCACGCCGGCAAAGCGCCGTCGGTCGGCCTGAACATCGAGCTGCCGCACGAACAGGCCGGCAACCACTATCAGGACATCTCGCTGCGCTTCCGCCACTTCTTCACGCGCAAGGTCACGTTCGTGAAGAATTCGGATGCGGTGATCGTGATGCCGGGTGGCTTCGGCACGCTCGACGAACTGTCGGAAGTGCTCACGCTGATCCAGACGAAGAAGTCGCGCCTCGTGCCGATCATCCTCGTCGGCAGCGAGTTCTGGAAGGGGCTGCTGCAGTGGTTCCGCGACCAGCTGATCCCGATGGGCCTCATCAATCCGGAAGACATGGACCTGATGCAGGTGATCGACGATCCCGACCAGGTGCTCGACGCGGTGCTCGCGTTCTACGAGGACAGCGGCGAGGAAGAAGGTTCGGACGATGAAGGCCATCCGCCGCGCCCCGAAGAAGACCGGATGTTCTACCTGTAATCCATCCGTGACGATCGCCGGCCCGACGGCCGGCGCGCCCCTCCCGCGCGGCAGACGTGGCGATTCCGCCACCTGCCGCGTGTCACTTTGTAACGCGCCATTAATCGCGCTTCGTGGCCGCGCGCCATCGAATGTCAAATCCGCGCAGCGGGTGCCGTGCGGCGCGCGCCATCATCCGCGCACGTTGCGCCGCCATTGTCAAATGACACGGCCTGACGCCCGCATCCGGCACCTGCCGGCCGCTAATCCTCCGTAACAACCCCGCCTCGCGTTTTCCGTCGCGCGCCAGCACACTGCATGTGTCGGTGCGGCGTTTCCCCCGGTGGAACGGTCCCCCTCGCTTCCATCGCGTCGCGCCGGCCTCTTACAACGACATCACGGAAAAGAACATGCAACGCTCGCTGATCGCCCTTGCCTTCGCCGGCCTTGGCCTTTCGCTGTCCGGCCTCGCCCACGCCGTCAACGTCGACGTCAACATCGGCACGCCCGCACCGGTCGTCGTCGCGCCCGCGCCCGTCGTGGTCGCCCCGGCGCCCGCCGTGATCGTCGGCTGGCATGGCGACCGCTACTGGGACGGCCGTCGCTACTGGGAACGCCGCGAGTGGGAAGATCACGAGCGTCATCACGGCCACGGCGATCGCGGCTATCACTGCCCGCCGGGACACGCGAAGAAGGGTGAATGCTGAGCGACCGAGCGCGGCATTCATCGGCCCGCACACTGACGCGAAAAGAAGAAGGTCGCACGCAAACTTCCGTTCGTGTGCGGCCTTTGTCGTTGCAGACCCGGCTGCACAAGATTCATCGCGGATTTACCGGGGAACGCGGAGCGAATCTCAAGAAGGATGGATTCGGCGTCGCGCTTTGCCGGGCTTGCTCGGCGCGGTGTTCCCCGGCCTTTTGCTGCCCGACAGGCTTCGCAACTCGCAGGCCGACTGCGCGCGCGGATCTTTTGACGAACCGTCAGCGCAGATCGGCGCGAAGGTCACGCACACCGCGTCCTGTCCTCTGACGCAGGAGCGCACCCAACGTCGCCCCGTCGACGTAGCCCACCTGAGCGGCCACGGCTTCCAGGTCCATGCCGCCATGGAGAAGCGATTGGGCGTGCTCCACGCGCAGGTCCTGGAAATACGACAGCGGGGATTTTCCGAGTATGGCTTGGCATCGCCGCTGCAATGAGCGCGTACTGGTCCCTACCGCGGAAGCTGCGTCCTGCAGGGAGAATCCGTCCTTGAGATGATCCCTTGCCCAGCGCTCGAAACGCAGGACGAGAGGATCGGCCTGCGCCAAATGGTTGGGGATGATGTATTGCGCCTGCGATGAACGCAGGTCGGCGAGCAGATATCGCGAGACCATAACGGCCAACTCCGGACTCGCTTTGCGAATCAGCCAAAGCGCAAGGTCCAGATGCCCCATCGCCGCGCCGGCTGTGACGCCGATATCGGTCGGCACCAGCATTCGCGACTCTTCGAGCCGCACCTTGGGGAAGCGTTGCCGGAACAGCGGCGCAAGCCACCAGGTCGTCGTCGCCTCGCGATCATCGAGAAGACCTGTTTCGGCGAACACGAACGTCCCGATACACGACGTGGCGATCTTCGCGCCCTGCTCATGCCACCTCCTGAGCTCCCCAACGGCCTGCTTTACGTCAGGCCGCTCGAGCGCCGGAATCAGAAGCTCCGGTGTCGAGGTCGCCAGGGCGGGAAGGATCACCCAGTCCGGCATCAACACCGACGTGATGGGCTGCACGGGGATCACCAGCCCGCCATGGGTCCGCACCTTCTTGCGTACGCCCACGACGCTGATTTCAAACGGTCGTTGCCGGCCCTCCCGGGCCGCGAAACCGTTCGCGAGCCTAAGCGCATCGAGCATCGCCGTGTACCCGGTGTCGAACACTCCATCGAGCGCGATCAGCGTAATTCGCATGGCGTAAACGACCTAAAAGTTGGCATTTACGACTGTACCTTCTTTCGAGGGCGGGGACTAGACTCAGCCTCGTCGATTCAACAAGGAGACGACAGATGAAAGTTTTCGCAATCGGAAAGGGCGTGAAACCGATCACGGACGAAGTTCGGCAGCAAATCATGCCGAAGGAAGTCCCCCACACGCTCAAGCTCTACCTCGAAGGCAAGATCGAGCAGTTTTACTTTATCGACGGAAACCCGGGGGTGGTTTTCCTGATGAGCGCCGAATCGGTCGATGAAGCCAAGGCGATTGTGGGCGCGATGCCCCTCGCGGCCGAGGGCTTTCTCGACTTCGAGTTCCTGCCGGTCGGCCCGCTCAAGCCCCTCGGTATGCTGCTTCAGGGCTAACAGACCCGATGGCGCCGTCAATCATGCTGCCCATTTTTGACGGCGCACCGGGCTGCTTTGATGCGGCAGCAACCGCTGCTGACGATGAAGTCGACAACGGAGCTTCGCTACCCGGCCCCTGGTTGTCGGTCGACGCCCCCTCAATGGCCGCGTGTGAAACGAACCTGCCCTTCCAGTGACGACTCTGGCGAAGGGGGCAAGCGAGCGCATCTGGCCGATCGCCAACGGACTTCCTCGCGCCTTCCCGGACATCCACGATGAAAAAAAACCGCCGGCACCCAAGTGTCTGGCGGTTTTTTGCTGCTGACCGGCTGCTCGTCGGACGTCAAACTGCGCGTCCATGATACCGAGCGTGGCGGCAATCTTGTCGCGCGTCGACTTACGCAGCTTCTCGCTGCTTTCCTGTCGATCGTACGCGGACTGACTGATGCCGAGTCGCGTCGCGACTTCGACCTGCGTCAGCCCGAGATATTTGCGCCACGCGCACAGGGGCGTCGCCCCGTCGACCGTTGTGCTGACGACCCGACCCGCCGCATTGATGCGGGCAAGTTGGACGCGGACGCTCCCCGACTCCGCCGGGGAGCGTCACACAGCGATCGCTCGTTACTGAAACGCCACTTCCGCAAAGCTCCGCAATTTCCGGCTATGCAGCTTGTCGAGCCCGTTCGTGCGCAGGATCTCCATCGCCCTCACGCCGATCTGCAGATGCTGGTCGACCTGCCCGCGATAGAACGTGTCGGCCATGCCCGGCAGTTTCAGCTCGCCGTGCAGCGGCTTGTCCGACACACACAGCAGCGTGCCGTACGGCACGCGGAAGCGGAAGCCGTTCGCGGCGATCGTCGCGCTTTCCATGTCGAGCGCGATCGCGCGGCTCTGCGACAGCCGCTGCACGGGTTCGCGATGGTCGCGCAGCTCCCAGTTGCGGTTGTCGACGCTCGCGACCGTGCCCGTACGCATCACGCGCTTCAGCTCGACACCATCAAGTTGCGTGACGTCGGCCACCCCGCGCTCGAGCGCGAGCTGCACTTCGGCCAGCGCCGGAATCGGCACCCACAGCGGCAGGTCGGCATCGAGCACGTGATCCTCGCGCACGTAGCCGTGTGCGAGCACGTAATCGCCGAGACGCTGCGTGTTGCGCAACCCCGCGCAGTGACCGAGCATCACCCACGCGTGCGGACGCAGCACCGCGATGTGATCGGTGATCGTCTTCGCGTTCGACGGGCCGACGCCGATGTTGACCATCGTGATCCCGCTGCCGTCCGCGCGCTTCAGGTGATACGCGGGCATCTGCGGCAGGCGCGGCGGCGCGGCGCCCTCGGCCGGCTCGCTGCCGAGGTTCGCGTTGTAGGTGACGACATCGCCCGGCTCGACGAACGAGCTGTACTGGCTCCGGTATGCACGCACCTCGGGATCGTCGCTCTCCGTCATCACCGTACGGCCCAGCTTCACGAACTCGTCGATGTAGAACTGGTAGTTCGTGTAGAGCACGTAGTTCTGGAAATGCGTGGGCGACGTCGCCGTGTAGTGGCGCAGCCGGTGCAGCGAGAAGTCGACGCGCGCGGCCGTGAACAGCGCGAGCGGATGCGGCTCGCCCGGCGCCGGCTCGAACGTGCCGTTGACGATGCGATCGTCGAGATACGACAGGTCGGGCGTGTCGAAGATGTCGCGCATCGCGAGCAGGCGGTCGCGGTCGAGCTCGCCCTCGAGATGGATGCCTTCCGGAAACGCGAAGTGGATCGGAATCGGCTGCGACGACACGCCGATCTCGATCTTCACATGGTGGTTCTTCGCCAGCAGGCGCAGTTGCTCGCGATAGTAGTTTGCGAAGAGATCGGGGCGCGTGACCGTCGTCTCGAATACGCCGGGGCCCGCGACGAAACCGTACGAGCGGCGCGAATCGACATGCGTGTTGACGTCGGTGCGAATCCGTACGAACGGGTAGCACGCGCGCACGTGCTCGGTAATCGATTCGTGGCGGCGATAGCGCGCGAATGCGTCGCGCAGGAAGCCCGTGTTCGTGTCGTAAATCGCGGACAGCCGCGCGACGGCGGCGATCGGATCGTCGAAAGCCTCGACCGGCGGGCTCTCGGGCGTCAGCACTCGGTGCCGGCGGCTCAAATCGTTCTTCATTTTCATCACCTCGTCTGATCCGACGACATTACCACGGAACCCGGTCGCCTTTATGGCTGCCCCTACGCACGCGAGGGCCGGATGGGGCGCAGTATTTGCTAAAATCGGTGGGTTCACTGGAGACTCATCATGAAGCCGCTCATTCTCGTCGCCGCTGCCGCCGCGTTTGCCGCCGCCAGCGTCGCTTACGCCGCCGGCGGCACGCCTGACGCCGACGCGCAGGCTCGGGCCGAGGCCAACGAGGCCGCCGGCCTGCCCGATCTCCGCAAGATCAACCGGCCGGGCGCCGAAGTCACGTCGAAAGTCGACTTCGCCGACATCCGCCGCACGCCGAGCTTCCACGAAAAGAGCAAGAACGGCACCGAAGTCACCGAGTACCGCGATCGCGGCAAGCCGGTCGAGATCGACGTGAAGTCGAACTTCGGCACGCGCTACCAGATGAGCTCGACGCCCGACACGTCGCCGAAGCCGCACGACGCGGGCATCCCGATCACGCGCCTGCCGTCGCTGAACCTGCGCTACTGATTCCAGGGCGCGCGGCACCGAACGCCGCGCGCCGCCTCCCTTCACCTGATGTCGCGACGCACGCCGCCCGCGTGCCGACACCTTGACCTGACGCATCCCGCATGGCCGTTTTCACTGCTGTTTCCGACTCCGATCTCGCGCAATGGATGCGCCACTACGAACTGGGCGACGTGCTTGCGTTCCGCGGCATTCCGTCCGGTATCGAAAACAGCAATTTCTTCCTGACGACGACGCGCGGCGAGTACGTCCTCACGATCTTCGAAAAGCTCACGGCGCAGCAACTGCCGTTCTATCTCGACCTGATGCGCCACCTGGCCGGCCACGGCGTGCCGGTGCCGGATCCGATCCCGCGTGACGACGGCGCGCTGTTCGGCGAGTTGCACGGCAAGCCGGCCGCGATCGTCACGAAGCTCGAAGGCTCGGCCGAACTGGCGCCGGGGGTCGAACACTGCATCGAGGTCGGGCAGATGCTCGCGCGCCTGCACCTCGCCGGCCGCGACTATCCGCGCAACCAGCCGAACCTGCGCAGCCTGCCGTGGTGGCAGGAGAACGTGCCCGCGATCGTGCCGTTCATCACGGACGAGCAGCGCGCGCTGCTGGAAGGCGAACTCGCGCACCAGGCCAGCTTCTTCGCGTCGGACGACTACGCGGCGCTGCCGGCCGGGCCATGCCATTGCGACCTGTTCCGCGACAACGTGCTGTTCGCTCACGCAGCGCCCGGCATCGGCCACGACGTGCGGCTCGGCGGCTTCTTCGACTTCTATTTCGCGGGCTGCGACAAGTGGCTGTTCGACGTCGCGGTCACGGTCAACGACTGGTGCGTCGACCTCGCGACCGGCGTGCTCGACGTCGCGCGCGCCGACGCGCTGCTGCGCGCGTACCAGACGGTCCGGCCGTTCACGGCCGAGGAGCGCCGCCACTGGAGCGACATGCTGCGCGCGGGCGCGTACCGCTTCTGGGTGTCGCGCCTGTACGACTTCTACCTGCCGCGCGCGGCCGAGATGCTCAAGCCGCACGACCCCGGTCATTTCGAACGCATCCTGCGCGAGCGTATCGCGCATACGCCCGCGCTTCCCGAGATCCAAACCGCATGCAACTGATCGAAGTGCCCGCCAAAACGGGCTATGTCTGGTTCCGTCAAGGCGTCTGGCTGTTCCGCCGGAACCCGCTCGCGTTCATCACGCTGTTCTTCACGTACCTGCTGGCGATCACGCTGATATCGATGGTGCCCGTGATCGGCTCCGCGCTGCCGCTGGTATTCATTCCCGGCGTCGCGGTCGGCTTCATGGCCGCGTGCCGCGACACGGTGGCCGGCAAGCCCGTGATGCCGACGATCCTCGTCGACGGCTTCCGCTCGTACGGCACCGTCGCAACCCAGCGGCTGCTCGTGCTCGGCGTGATCTACGTCGCGTCGATGGTGATCGTGTTCGCCGCTTCGTCGTTCGTGGACGGCGGCGCGCTGTTCCACGTGATGATGGGCGCGGCCGACGAAGCGAACACGACGCCCGAGACACTCGCCGCGCAAGGCACGCTCGGTGCGCTGTTCTTCGCGACGCTGCTCTATCTGCCGGTCGCGATGCTGTTCTGGTTCGCGCCGGTGCTGGTCGCGTGGCATGACGTCCCGCCCGCCAAGGCGCTGTTTTTCAGCGTCGTGAGCTGCTGGCGCAATCGCGGCGCGTTCGTCGTGTACGGCGTGCTGTGGTTCGCCGTTGCGCTCGGCACGTCGCTCGCGCTGTCGCTGCTGCTGCAGGCGCTCGGCGCCGGCGCCTATGCGCTGACGATCATGATGCCGGTGACGATCATCATCGTCACGATGCTGTACTGCTCGTTCTACGCGACCTATCGCGGCTGCTTCGGCGTACAGGAACCGGGCGCGACGACCACCACGTCGGGCCGCTGAAGTCTCTGCGGCCGGCGCGCGTCGCCGGCCCGCCGTTCTCCGCGCCGGGTGGCCTCCCGGCGCTCCTCCCTTCCCCCGCCTCCGTCAGCCACCACTCGTCGCCGATCGCCCCTGTTCATCCCGACCTTTTGCGCGCAAAATAATTTGCGTACAAATTGTTAGCGCGTTCGCCGCGCCGCCCGAATCATGGACCGCCTGCCTCCGCTGCCCCAGACACTCGACGAGCAACTCTGCTTCGCGCTCTACTCGACTTCGCACGCGATGACGAAGGCGTACAAGCCGCTGCTCGACAAGCTGTCGCTGACCTATCCCCAATATCTCGCGATGCTCGTGCTGTGGGAACGCGACGACATCGCCGTCAAGGACATCGCCGCGCGGCTCGACCTCGACCCGGCCACGGTCACGCCCCTGCTGAAGCGGCTGGAGGCGCTCGGCTACGTCGAGCGCGTGCGCAACGCGGCCGACGAACGCATCGTGAACGTACTGGTGACGCCGGAAGGCCGTGCGTTGAAGGAGCGCGCACGCTCGGTGCCCGCCGATCTCTTCTGCGCGATGCAGCAATCCCCCGACTTCCTGGTCAGGCTGCGCGCCGATCTTCAGCAGTTGCGCGACGCACTCTCGGCTGCCAACGAACGCTGACAGGCGGGCTTCGATGAACCGGCCCGGTACTGCCGGGTCTTTTCTTCAAAAATTCATTTGCACACAAATGATTTGTGTTCTATTGTTTGTACGTGGCCGGCGACACCCCGTTCGACCGGGCCGCTTTTCCTCCCTTTTCCAGACAGGAGCTGCACGATGAACATTCTGTACAAGACCAGCGCCACGAGCACGGGTGGCCGCGACGGCCGCGCGGTATCCGCTGACAACAAGCTGGAAGTGAAGCTGGCCGCGCCGCGCGAACTCGGCGGCACGGGCGCGGAAGGCACGAATCCGGAGCAGCTGTTTGCCGCAGGTTACTCGGCCTGTTTCCTGAGCGCGATGAAATTCGTCGCCGGCCAGGACAAGAAGGCACTGCCGGCCGACACGCAGGTCACGGCGGAAGTCGGCATCGGCCCGAACGACGCAGGCGGCTTCGGGCTCGACGTCGAACTGCGCGTATCGTTGCCGGGGTTCGACAAGGCCGACGCGCAAGCGCTGGTCGAAAAGGCGCACCACGTGTGCCCGTATTCGAACGCGACGCGTAACAACGTGCCGGTGCGCCTGACGGTCGTCTGACGCGACACAAGGCCTGGAATGCAAAAAGGGCGCGTGCGGCATGGTGCCGCACGCACCCTTTTCTGCTGCGTGACTCGCCGGAACGGCGGACCTGGCTGCCCGCCCTGCGCTTCTTAGCGCGAACCGAACGTGTACGGGCGGTTCATCGCCGCTTCGCGGTCGATCTTGCGCATGCGGAATTCGAGATCATAGATGTCGGTCGCTTCGGCCAGGTACGCGTCGGCGCGCTCTTTCGAGGCCTTTTCAGCGTTCTTGGTCAGCATAAGGAAGAGGTGGCTCAGCAGGTACATGGTTGATCTCGCAATCCAAAGGTTCTTTCACTAGGGTTTTCCCGAATTATAGGGAAAACCCTAGTCTTTGGCCAGCGTCGATCAGACGGTGCGTCGTTCGGTCGCCACAGTGCGGCGCTGGGTTTCGAAAAAGGCCCAGATCATCGCGCTCGCATCGGGGCCGACCGCCGCGTGGAACGGCACAGCTTCGTCGCCGCCGGCCCACGCATGGTCGAGCCCTTTCACATGACAGAGCCGCACGACCGGCTCGCCGTCGCGGCAGACATCGGTGATCTGCGCGCCCGCGTCGCGCGTCTCGACCCGTTCGCCGCCGCGCAACGCGCCGCGGCTGTCGGCAAGCCCGTTCAGGCGCATGAACTGCACCGTCAGCTGGTCGGCATTCTTCGGCGCGACCACGTGATCGCCGTCGCCCTGGACGACCAGCGCCGGCATGCCGGGATACGCGGCGGCATCGACCAGCGCATCGACGGCCGCCGCCGGGTTCTGGCGCACGCCGCGCCGCATCACGTCCATCGCGGTAATGCCCGAGGTCGCCTCGCCGAGCGCAGGGCCCGAATGCAGCGCCACCGCCGCGAAACGGTCCGGATGGTGCAGTGCAAGAAGCGACGCGAGACCCGCGCCGGCCGACAACCCCGCGACATAGACACGCGACGCGTCGAAACCGTGTTCGTCGACGAGCGCGTCGACGAGCGACGCCACCGCGTTCACCTCGCCGCGGCCCGCGCGGTCGGTGTCTTCATACCAGTGCCAGCAGCCGTGCGCGTGCGCGCGCAGCGACTGCTCCGGATACAGCACCGCAAAGCCGTGCTTGTCGGCCAGCAGGTTCATCCGCGTGCCTTGCACGAACTCGTCGACGGACTGCTGGCAGCCGTGCAGCATCACCACGAGCGGCATCGCGCCACGCCGGCGGCCAGGCGGCACGTAGAGGCCGTAGGCAAGATTCTGGACGAGGCGCCCGAGCGCGGGGGCCATCGGATGTTCGCCACGCGTCCACTCGCCGGCCGCCCATGCGGCCGCGCGTGGTCGCACGCGCGATTCGCGCGGCGGGGACAGATCGGATACGGCGGTGGAGGCCGCGGCCTCGAGAGCATCACGTGTGATGCGCTGCGCTTCGCGCGCCGAGCGCTTGGCGGCCGGAGACAGCATGCGTTTCATGCCGCCCAGCCACACCTTGGTCAGACTTTTGGTCATCGATCAGGCTCGCAGTCAGGAAAAATAGGGGCACCACAGCGGATGCATCGTTCGTCTTTGTGCAATGCACCATAACATTGTTTCTCGGATTTTTCCTGCATGCGGATAGTTCCCGGCCGCGCAAAAAACGGGGCTCATGCGCACGCGGCGCTATACTGGGGCTTCGCCGCTTGTATCCGTTGTAGTCGTTCTTTCCGGCTCGCGCGTTGATTTAAGCATCCTCCCCGCCTTCGTTCGTCCCCTTCCCGATGTTCGACCTGTCGTCTCACCTGTGGATCATGATCACCGCGTTCGGCGGCGCCGGCCTGACCTTGCCGCTCGCGATCACGATCGCCGTCTGGCTCGCGCTCGGCTACTCGTGGCAGCGCGCGGCCGCGTGGCTCGGCGTGCTCGCGGCCGCGATCGGCGTGGTCGCGCTCACGAAGATCGCGTTCCTCGGCTGGGGGATCGGCATCCGCAAGTGGGATTTCACGGGGTTCAGCGGCCATGCGATGCTGTCGACGTCGGTCTATCCGGTCGCGATTTTCCTGGCGCTGATCCGCACCCGCGCGCCGGTGCGAATCGCCGGCATCGCGCTCGGGCTCGCGGCCGGCGTCGCGGTCGGCGTATCGCGCGTCGCGCTCGACGCCCATTCGCCGTCCGAATCGATCACCGGCTGTATCGTCGGTGCGATTGCCGCGATCGCGTTCATCGCCGGTTCGTGGCGCGCGGTGCCGCACCGCTGGTCGGTGCCCGCGGTCGTTGCGAGCCTCGCGCTCGTCACCGTGGCGCTGCACGGCATCACGGTGCCGTCGCACCGCTGGGTCACCAAGGTGGCGCTGCAACTGTCGGGCCACGAGCGTCCGTTCGTCCGCGCGCGCTGGAAGGCCAACCCGAACTACCGCCCTGCTTCGCAGCCGTCGTCGCTGCAGCGCACCCAATCGTCGCCGCAAACGCTCCGTACGTGACCGGCCACCCGGCCGCCGCGTTCGCCACTTTTCACGTCTGACCATTACATGCTCGCCGCCGCATGAGCGGTATGCCGAGCGTTATAACCCGCCCTATATTACGATTACGGTTTCCACCCATTCAAAACGAATCCACCATGCGCTCAACCGTCCGTCCGCTTCGCCGCACCCTGCTTCGCCTGCTGCCGATCGCCACGCTGGCCGCTGCCGGTATCGCGTTCAGCGCGCCCGCGTCCGCTGCCGACGAACTGGTCGTGTCGGCGGCCGCCAGCCTGACGAACGCATTCAAGGCCGTCGGCGACGCGTACGAGAAGCAGCATCCGGATACCAAGGTGCTGTTCAACTTCGGCGCGTCGGACGTGCTGATGCAGCAGATCGCCAAGGGCGCGCCGGCCGACGTGTTCGCGTCGGCCGACCAGAAGGCGATGGATCGTGCGGCGGACGAAAAGGTGATCGTGCCCGGCACGCGTCGCGATTTCGCGGCGAACTCGCTCGTGCTGATCGTGCCGGCGGACAGCAAGGCCGCCGCGCCGACGTCGCTGAACGACCTGACCGTGCCCGGCGTGAAGCGCATCGCGTATGGCGACCCGGCATCGGTGCCGGTCGGCCGCTACACGGAAGGCGCGCTGCGCGCGGCCGGCGTGTGGGATGCCGTCAGCGCGAAGGGCGTACTGGCCGCCAACGTGCGCCAGAGCCTCGACTATGTCGCGCGCGGCGAAGTCGATGCGGGCTTCGTGTTCGGCACCGATGCCGCGATCATGCCGGGCCGCGTGAAGGTCGCGCTGACGGTGCCGACGAAGGCGGCCATCACCTATCCGATCGCCGTGGTCAAGGACAGCCGCCACGCCGCGCAGGCGCAGTCGTTCATCGACTTCGTCGCGTCGCCGCAGGGCCAGGCCGTGCTGTCGACGTTCGGCTTCAAGCCCGCGGGCAAGTGAGCGTAGCGCGATGCAAGACGCCTGGGTACCGCTGCTGCTGTCGTTGAAGGTTGCCGGCTGGGCAACCGCGCTCGACATCGTGCTCGGCGTCGCGGCCGCGTTCATGCTCGCGCGCTGGCGCTCGCCGCTGCGCGACGTCGTCGATTCCGTGCTGACGCTGCCGCTCGTGCTGCCGCCGACGGTACTCGGGTATTACCTGCTCGTGCTGCTCGGCCGGCGCGGCGTGTTCGGCGCGTGGCTCGACACGCTCGGCATCGAGCTCGTCTTCACGTGGCAAGGCGCGGTGATCGCATCGATGGTCGTCGCGTTTCCATTGATCCTGAAGTCGGCACGGGCTGCATTCGAAGGTGTCGATCCGCACCTCGAACGCGCGGCGCGCACGCTCGGGCTCGGCGAAGTCGCGGTGTTTTTCCGCGTGACGCTGCCGCTTGCCACGCGCGGCATTCTCGCGGGTGCGCTGCTCGCGTTCGCGCGCGCGCTCGGCGAGTTCGGCGCGACGCTGATGATCGCGGGCAACCTGCCCGGCCGCACGCAAACGCTGTCGGTCGCGATCTACGCGGCCGTCCAGGCCGGCGACGACAATACGGCCAACTTCCTCGTGCTGGTGACGTCGATCACCTGCGTGCTCGTGCTGCTCGCGACCGGCTGGCTCGTGCCGTCGCGTGCCCGGCGGGACCAGCTGACATGAAGCGCTCGCCTCGTTCATCGTCTTTCGCTATCGAGCGGCTTCGACGGAGGCACGCATGAGCCTCGTCGTCGACATCCGCAAGACCTACGCAAACGCCGAGCGCCGCTTCACGCTCGACATGTCGTTCACGGCAACGACGCAGCGCGTCGTGCTGTTCGGGCCGTCCGGTGCGGGCAAGAGCATGACGCTGCAGGCGATCGCCGGCCTGCTGTCGCCCGACGAAGGCACGATCACGCTGAACGGCGAAGCGCTGTTCGACGCCGCGCGCCGCATCGACGTGCCGACCCGCGAGCGGCGCGTCGCGTACCTGTTCCAGGATTACGCGCTGTTTCCACATCTGAACGTGCGCCAGAACATTGCCTTCGGGCTCACGTCGGGGCTGCGCAACCCGCGCGCGAAGATCGTGCCGCCGGAAGTCGCGTACTGGCTGCAGGCGTTCGATCTCGAGGCGCTCGCGGGGCAGTATCCGTCGCAATTGTCGGGCGGGCAGAAACAGCGCGTCGCGCTGGCACGCGCACTGGTCGCGCAGCCGCGGATCCTGCTGCTCGACGAACCGTTCGCGGCGCTCGACGGCGCAATGCGCCAGCGCATGCGTCACGAGCTCGCCGAGCTGCAGGCGCGGCTCGATATCCCGATGGTGCTGATCTCGCACGATCCCGACGATGTCGCCGCGTTCGGCGACCAGGTCGTGCAGTTGAGCGAAGGACGCGTGCAGGCGACTCCGCCGCACGCCGAGTGGCCGACGCGCGTCACGTGAGCGCGCGAGGCCGTGGTCGTGGCAGGCAGTTGGAGCCTGAGAGAAGCCGCGCGTAGCGGCATATGCTGAAAGCGTCGTCAGCCCGTCACCGCAAGAATCACGCTCGACGCCTTGAACAGCGCGATCGCCCGTCGTCCTGCGTCGAGTTGCAACGCCTCCACGCTGTCGTTGGTCACGACGGCCGTCAGCGTCCCGCCGCCGTCGAGCGCCAGCGTCACCTCGCTGTTCACCGCGCCCGCGGCAACGGTTTCCACGCTGCCGCGCAATTGATTCCGTGCGGACACTTTCAGCTCGGGCTCGCCATCGTCGACCGCGAGCACGACCCACGACGCCTTCACCAGCGCGCAGGCGTCCGTGCCGACCTGCAGGCCGAGCGCATCGGCGCTCTCGTGCGTCAGCACGGCAACGATCGGCTGTCCGCCGGGCAGCGTGAGCGTGACTTCGTCGTTGACGGTGCCGCGCACGATCGATGCGACCTTGCCGAACCACTGGTTGCGCGCGCTGGTCTTCATCCCGATCCGGCCGATCAGCGCCCAGTCGACGTCGAACCCGGCTACGGCCGCGCTCGCGGCCTCGATGAACCGGCGATGCTCGCGCTCGATCGTGCGGAACGCGGCGATCAGCGAAGTGGCGCGCGGCGTCAGCGTCGTACCGCCGCCGCCCTTGCCGCCCGTCGAGCGTGCGACGAGCGGTTCGCCGGCAAGATTGTTCATCGTGTCGACCGCATCCCACGCGGCCTTGTAGCTGAGGCCGACGGCCTTCGCCGCGCGCGTGATCGAACCGGTGTCGCCGATCGCCGCGAGCAACGCGATGCGCGTGGCGCCGCCGAGCGTCTGCTCGCCGGCGCGCAGCCACAGCTCGCCGCCCAGTTCGAGCGGTTCGGCGGACGGGGAAGAATGCGGTGCGTCGGTCATCGGGATGCGTGCGGGAATCGGGCGGCCATTATAGTCAGCGCGCGCCGGTCAACCCGGCTTGCCGTCGAGCCTCGGCGGCCGCAGGCTGGCCAGCAGCGTCTCGGCGTCGCGCGCCGCGCGCTGCTCGAGCGCCGCGCCGTAGCCACGCACGAACCCGAGCTGGTACGGCGGCGCAGCCAATTTTTCGAGATGCTGCAGCGCGACCATCGTGTCGTTCGCTTCGCCGAGCACGCTCTGCACGCGCGTGAGCGTCTTGACCGTCTCGGTGCGCGTGCGGCGCGACGCCAGCGATGCGAAGAATTCGAGCGCATAACGCAGCCGCTTCGCATCGATCCGCACCTGATGGCGCGCGGCCGTGTCGAGCGACGTCAGCGACGGCGACGCGTACAGATGACCGAACAGCCGCCGCACGCGCTTCGTCGCATGGCGCCGCAGCGACGGCGCGTCGCCGTCTTCGGCCGTCGGCAGCGCAAGCGAGCTCAGCCACTCGAGCCAGCCGAGCGCCAGCCGCGCATAGCGAGCCGAATGCAGCGCCTGCCGTAACTCGACCCGCGCGGCCGCGCACTGCGCGCGCGCGGCGTCGAGCGTGCCGTTCCACTCGCCGTCGCCGCCGTCGGCCTCGATCAGCGCGGGCAGGCTTTCGGTCGCGAACACGTCCCAGTCGCGCACCGTGCCGAGCAGCGAGGCAAGCCAGCGCAGGTCGACACCGAGCGTGTCGCGCCACTGGCGGTCGGCAAAGCGCGGGAAGAAGCGCATCAGCGTGCGCAGGCGGCGCAGCGCGACACGCATCTGGTGCACGAATTCGGGATCGTCGTTCTCGAGCACCCCGCTCTCGTTGCCGAGCCATTGCGCGGTGATGTCGCCGGACAGCGCGAACAGCGCGGCGCGCTGCGTGCGCACGCCGGTCAGGTCGACGGGCTTGGCCTTTATGGGCGCGTCTGCGGCCGGCTCGGCCGCGCAGGCGCGATCGATCACGCTCGTCAGTTGCACGAATGCGGGCCACGCGCCGCTCAATTCGCGCGCCGCGGCAAACAGCGCATGCAGCGCGGCGGTACGCGCGGGCAGCGTCTCCCAGTCAGGCGCCGCAAGGCGCAGCTCGACGACGCGGCGCTGCGGCTCGCTGCCGCGATGCAGCGTGACGTCGTCGAGGGTCATCTCGACCACGACGCCGCTGTCGTCGGCCCAGCGCCCGCGCCGCCGTTCGCTGACGAGGCGCAGCGCCGACGATCCCGGCTGCACGCTCGGGGCCGGGGGCACCGCGGCGTCGGGTGCGACGCCATCCACTTCATCTGCCGGTGCATCGGCGTCGGCCGCGGCAGCCGCCTCGGGCACGGGCAGCGGCATCGCGACGGCGATGCCCGCATGCTCCGCGTCGAACAGTTCGCGCGCCGTGACGCCGGGCGCAAACGCCTTCGTGCGCGACGCGACCACACGTCTTCCATGTGCATTCGACTCGACCCAGGTCCACCAGCTCGCGCCGGGGCTCAACTCGGCCTCCTCGATCTGGCAAGGCTCGATCGTCACGCGCTCATGGCCGCGGCGCATCCGGACCTGCGGGCAGATCCGCCACGCGCGCACGAGTTCGGCGCCGAAATCACGCTGCGCCCCCCGGGCGCGACTCGCGGCCTTGACCGGCCACCCTTCCAGCGACAGCGACAACACGATTTCCAGCACACGCGACATGGAGGCTCCTGCACATGAAGAATCGCCGGCGCATCGTCCGCGCCGGCGTCATCCGTGAAGCTGCTTCCATAGTACACGTCGTCAAAACTCGCAGGCGACGATCTGGCCCTGTCGCGCTGTCGCAGGTCAACCGGCGTATTGCGCGAGCCCGTTACCGAACGACCAATCCTCCTTCAGCACCTCGACAAGACTGATGAATACGTCCTGCTGCCGCACGCCCGGCTGCTGCGCGAGATTGTCCGCGATCGCCCGGTACAACGCCCGCTTCTGCTCGAGCGTGCGTGTGTTGTTCGCAGTGATCTGGATCATCACGAGATCGTCGCTGCGTTCGATATCGAGGTAGTGACGACCGAACACGAAGTTCTCGGCCGCATGCTCGGTGACGACCATGAAGATGTCGTCCTCGGGCACGTTGAACGTGTGCATCAGCGCGCGATGCACGCCGTCGACGAGCGCCGCACGGTAGGCGGCCGGCTTGCCTTCGCGGACTGCGATACGGGTGAATGGCATGGTCCTGCTCCTGTCGGTGAAGTTGACGTTGAAGAACGGAAACACAGCGTCAGGTTAGGCGCGCCGATCTATAATGAACAGTCATCGATGAATATTTCATCCATTTACATTGAAAATGAAAGTCCTTGATCTCGATGCCGTCCGCGCGTTCGTGCTGGTCGCCGATCTGGCCAGCTTCACGCGCGCCGCCGATGCGCTCGGCACCACGCAATCGGCCGTCAGCCTGAAGCTGAAGCGGCTGGAGGCCCATCTCGGCAAGCCGCTGCTCGCGCGCACGCCGCGCGTCGTCAAGCTGGCCGCCGACGGCGAGAATTTCCTGCCGGCCGCCCGCGCGCTGCTCGATGCGCACGATCATGCGCTGGGCGCGATCTCGGCCGGCACGCACCGGCTGTCGCTCGGCGTCAGCGAGCACGTCGCCGTGCCCGACCTGCCGGCCGTGCTCACAAGCCTGCATCGGCAGGATCCGGGGTTGTCGCTCGAAATGCACCTCGGAACCTCGACGAACCTGCTCGCGCAATACGACGAACGCCGGTTCGATGCGGTGATCGTGCGGCACGAGCCGGGCGAAGACCCGCCGCGCGAAGACGGCACGCTGCTGTTTTCCGAACCGCTGGCCTGGCTCGCCGCGCCGGACTGGGTGCCGCGCGCGGGCGAGCCGCTGCCGCTCGCGGTGCTGGCCGGCCCGTGCGGTGTGCGGGCCGCCGCGCTGCGCGCGCTCGACCATGCGGGGCGGCCGTGGCGCGAGCGCTTTACGGGCGGCGGCGTGGCGGCGGTCACGGCCGCCGCCGCCGCGGGGCTCGCCGTCTGTCCGCTGGCGCGGCGGGTCGCGCCGCGCACGCTGGTCGACGTCGGCGCGAAATTCGGGCTGCCGCCACTGCCGCTGTCGCAGGTCGTGCTGTATTCGCGCGTACGCGACGCACGTGCCGGCGCCGCGTTGCGCAGGTTTGCCGACAGCCTTGCAATCTCGGCGTAAACTTACGGGTTTCGCCGCCCGCAATCTCCAGAAGAATTCCGATGAAGCCCGACGCCCGCAAGCACCTCCGTGCCAACCTGCTGATGCTCGCCGCCGCCGCGATCTGGGGTTCGGCTTTCGTCGCCCAGCGACTGAGCCTCGACGTGATCGGGCCGTTCCTGTTCACGGGGCTCCGTTTCCTGCTCGGCGCGCTGGTGCTGGTGCCGCTGCTGATGCTGAACACGGCGTCGCGCACGCAACTCGCGGCGATCCGCCGTGAGCCGACGCTGCTGTTGCCGGGCCTCGCGCTCGGCGGGCTGCTGGCGGTATCGATTTCGCTGCAGCAGATCGGCCTGCAGTACACGCGCATCGCCAACGCGGGCTTCATCAGCTCGCTGTACGTCGTGATCGTGCCGCTGATGGGCGTGTTCGCCCGTCACCGGATCGGCCCGGGCACGTGGTTCGGCGCGCTGCTCGCGGCAATTGGCCTGTATTTCCTCAGCATCAACGAGCAATTCTCGGTGCTGTACGGCGACTGGTTCCAGCTCGCCGGCGCCGTGATCATCGCCACGCACGTGATGGCCGTCGGCCATTTCGCGAAGCGCCACAATCCGCTCGTGCTCGCGTTCATGCAGTTCGTCGTGTGCGGCGTGGCATGCCTCGCGGTCGGCCTCGTCATCGAGCCGGTCAGCGGCGCGATGCTGCGCAACGCGCTGCCGACGCTGCTGTACGGCGGCCTGCTGTCGGTCGGGGTCGGCTATACGATGCAGGTCGTCGCGCAACGCGACGCGGCGCCCGCGCACGCGGCCGTGATCTTCAGCATGGAAGGCGTGTTCGCGGCGATCGCCGGCTGGGCCGCGCTCGGCGAAACGCTGACGCTGCGCGCGCTCGTCGGCTGCGCGCTGATGCTGGCCGGCCTGCTCGCGTGCCAGCTGCTGCCGAACGGCGACGCCCGGAAAAAGGACGAAGACGCGCTCCCGGCGTGACAAGCACCGTCCCTATAATGGCGGTTCGCGTGACTTTCACGCCAACCGCTTCCGACAGGCCAGCTCCGTGACGTCCATTCCCGTCGATCCCGCCGCCGACGTGCTGCGCGAACGCGCAGCGCATTACGCCACCCAGGCGGCGCTGTTCCTGCGCGACCAGGCGCTCTCCACCGCGTCGCACGACCTGCGCAGCCCGCTGAACGCCATGCATAGCTGGGCGTACGTGCTCGAACGCCAGCTCGCCAACGCCGATCCGAACCTGCAGCGCGCGCTCGCGGGCATCCGCACGGGCATCGACCAGCAGGTCGCGCTGATCGACGACGTGCTCGACGCGCCGCGCGCCGAAACGCGCACGCTCGCCCTCAGGCCGCGGCCGTTCGCGCTGCGCGCGCTGTTCGACGAAACGATCGCGCTCGCGCGTTTCGCGCTCGCCGACGCACGGCAGGTCACGCTCGACGCGACGCCGCCGGACGGCGACCCGTCGTTGACCATCGACCGCGAACGCATCGCGCAGGCGCTCTGGACGATGCTGACGGCCGCGGTCGAAGCCAGTGCCGCCGGCAGCCGCGTGACGTTTGCGTGCGCTCGCGACGGCATGCAGTTCACCGCGCGCGCCACGTGTACCGTCAACGCGGACGCGCTCGCCGATCCCGCGCAACCGCATGCATTCGAATCGTTCGCACGACGCGAGATGCTGCGCGAGCGCGACGCCAAGCGCGTCGCCTGGACGCTCGCGCTTTGCCAGCGCGTCGCGCTCGCACACGGCGGCACGTTCTCGCACGACGCGTTCGCCGATGGCGCCACGGCCACCATCACGCTCTCCGTTCCCGGTGAGGTGCCGGTGTAAGCAATCGGCCGCCCGACACATTACATATTCCTTTCCGGCTCTATACTGATGGGCCTGTCATAACCGGAGTGTTTCTTTGTTACAGATCTTCGCGCTCATCGGCGCGTTGTTCCTGGTGGCCCTGAACGGGTTCTTCGTTGCGGCCGAATTCGGCCTCGTCAAACTGCGCGCCACGCGCGTCAAGACACTCGCCCGCAAGCACGGCCTGCGCGGCCGCATCCTCGGCATCGTGCACGGCCGACTCGACGCGTATCTTTCCGCGTGCCAGCTCGGCATCACGCTTGCGTCGCTCGGCCTCGGCTGGGTCGGCGAACCGGCCTTCGCGCAACTGCTCGGCCCGCTGCTCGACCTGATCGGCGTGGAGTCGGAACGCGTCGTGCACCTGATCTCGCTGGTGTTCGCGTTCTCGCTGATCTCGTTCCTGCACATCGTCGTCGGCGAGCTGGCGCCGAAATCGATGGCGATCCGCCAGTCGGAGAAGGTCGGCCTGTGGGTCGCGCTGCCGCTCTATGCGTTCTACTGGGCGATGTATCCGGCGATCTGGGTGCTCAACAACAGCGCCAACGCAGTGCTGCGGCTCGCGGGGCTCTCCGCCGACCACGGCGGCGACGCCCACTACTCGACCGACGAGCTGAAGCTGATCCTGCGCAGCCGCCGCAGCACGGCCGGCAATCCGGCCCAGCCGGCGCGCGGCACGTACAGCAACGACGAGTGGAACACGCTCGCGCATTCGCTCGATTTTTCGTCGATGACCGTGTCGGACCTGATGCGGCCGGCCCACGAAATGATCGGCCTGCGCCGCGACCTGCCGCTGCCCGACAACATGGAGATCGTCGCGCGGCACCGCTTCAGCCGCTATCCGCTGTTCGAGGATGCGTCGCGCGAACAGGTGAGCGGGCTGATCCACCTGAAGGACCTGCTGCTCGCGCGTCACGCGGGCGCGGCGCTGGAAGACCTGTCGGACTACGTCCGCCCGGTGCAGTACGTGAGGCCCGACACGCCGGCGCTCGACCTGTTCCGCCGCTTCCGCAAGGGCGCGCCGCACTTCGCGCTGGTCGGCAACAAGGGCGAGAAGCCGATCGGCTTCCTGACGCTCGACAACCTGCTCGGCGCGCTGGTCGGCCAGATCCACGACGAGTTCCGCCAGGGCGACGCCGACTGGAGCCGCCTCGACGACGGCACGCTGATGGGCAAGGGCAGCCTGCCCGTCGTGTCGCTCGAACAGGCGCTCGGCATCGACATCGACGAAGGCCGCGCGGAATCGGTCGGCGGCCTCGTGATCCAGGCGCTCAGCGACCTGCCGACCGAAGGGCAGCGCGTGTCGTTCGACCGCTTCGACGTCGTCGTGAAGAAGATGAACGGGCCGCGCATCGTGCTCGTGCGCGTCTACCCGAAGATCTCGAAAGAGGCCGACGAATGACGGCCGCGCTTCGCCGCACGCGATGAACGCCACGCTGCCGCGCTGCTGCGTGATCACGCCGGAGCCGGCGTCCGTGTCGGCGGCCGATTGCGCGGCGTTCCTCGATCGGCTGTCGGCCGTGCTCGCGCGCGGCGAGATGCTCGTGCAACTCCGTGTGAAATCGCTCGACGCAACCGCGTTCGCGCGACTTGCCGCCGAAGCGTTCGCACGCTGCGACGCGGCCGGCGCGCACCTGATGCTGAACGGGCCGATCGATGCGGCCGGCGTGATGCGGCTCGACGGCGCCGGCTGGCATCTCGACGGCACTGCCTTGCGCGCCGCCACGCAGCGGCCGTTGCCGGCCGGACGCTGGGTGTCCGCCGCCTGTCACACGCGCGACGACCTGCTGCTGGCCGCGCGCGCCGGCGCGGATTTCGTCACGCTGTCGCCCGTGTTGCCGACACTCAGCCATCCCGGTGCGCCGACGCTCGGCTGGGCCCGGTTCGGCGCGCTGGCGGCCGAGGCCGCCATGCCCGTCTTCGCGCTCGGCGGCATGACACGTACCCACCTCGACGATGCACGCCGCCACGGCGCCTACGGCATCGCGGGCATTCGCGGGTTCTGGTAGTTCGGAGATTGCCTGCGGTGCAGCCGGGCGCAGATGCGCCCGGCCTTTCGAACGCATACCTACTCGGTCATCATGCGTTCAGGTTCGGACGCATTCCGCGCCAGGTGCCGTCATCGATGCGACGCGCATCGTGCGTGAGCGCATACCGGTTGACGTCACCCGTCAGCCACGCGACGAGCGCATACGGCGGCAACACCCCTTCATCGACCCGGTCGCGCGCACGCGCCGGCGTCTCGAACACCACTCGCCCTCTCGGCGCATCGAACGGCACCGCGTCGGGCGACAGGTTCAACGCGATCGTCAGCGTCTCGTCGTCGGCGAGCCACCATGATGCGAGCAGCGCGTCGGCATCGCCGTCGCCGTCCGACTTCAGCGCACGCGCCTCCTGCGGCCGGCAATCGGACAATCGCGGCGAGATCAGCTTCGCGCGCACCGCGAGCGCCGACTGCACGAAATGCGCGCGATCGATATCGTGCGCGGTTTCGTCGAAGATCAACGGGATCTGCGGCGTGAGCAGCGACAGCGCAAGTGCGGCCAGACCGGCCTCCTGCCCGTGGTCACCCTGCCCGCTGTCGCGCCACGCGCCATCGGACAGCACCAGCGACGTCAACGACAGCCCGCTGTCGGCAGCCATGCCGCCTCCCGACCCGGCCGGCTGGAATGCGGCCCCGGCCGCGGTCAGCGCGCGGGCGAGCGTGTGGATCGACTGGTGCGTGGAAATGCCTTCGTGGCCCGACGTATCGCGCCCCGTCAGCCGGTGCAGCGCGCGTTCGCCGCACCCGTTCCACTGCGCATCGAAATGGGTATCGGCAAGATGCGCCGGATGCCGCTCGCTGCCGAGGACGAGATGGATCAGCCGGTCCGCCGGCACGGCCGCGCGCACGCGATCCGCGATCTCGCGCAGCCACGACACGCCGATCCGGTCGGCTTCGCGCAGGCGCAGCCCGTCGCAACGGTATTCGTCGATCCAGTACAACGCGTTGTCGCAGAAGAAATCGCAGACTTCCGGATGATCGAGCGCGAGCGGCGACGCCTGCAGCGGATCGTCGCGCGTATGGAAGAACGGTGCCGCGTAGTGGCGCAGCGCATCGGTGCCGCTGCCGAAGCGCGCGTAGTCGAGTTCCAGCAGCACCGCGAGACCGTAGCCATGCGCGGCATCGATCAGCGCCTTCAGCGCGTCGGGGCCGCCTTCGGCCGCGAGCGGCGCGAACGGCAGGCTGTCGTGCGGCGATGCGAGCAACTCCAGCGCGGTCACGCCGAGTCGCGCGAGTTGGGGCAGGCGCCGGCGCACGGCGTCGAAGCCGCCTACCGCGTGCGGGCGGATCGCATAGAGCGCGATGTCTTCCCACGCGCGCCCGCGCCAGAACGTGTTGCGCCACGTGAACGCGCGCGGATCGATGACCTCGCTCGGACCGTTGAGCCCTTCGGGTTGCGAACGCGACGCAGGATCGGGAATCGATACCGCATCGTCGAGGCGATAGCGGTAACGCGCACCCGCGCCGCAATCGGTAAAGACTTCGAACCAGTTCGTGCCGGCGGCGGCCATCGGCACGAGCGACGGGCCAAAGCCGGTATCGAGTTCGAGCTGGACCTGCGTGCTGCCCGGCGCCCACACGCGAAAATGCGTGCGCGGCGTCGCGCAGAGCGCGCCACAGGGCTGGGCGCCGAACGGCAAGCAGTGAATGTGGTGCTGCGCATACGGATCGTGCGGACAATCGGACATCATGCGCTCCTCGTGCGTACCGAGCGGCATGGCCGCGCCAGCGGGGCGCGGCGCATCGGGGCCCGGCATGCGACGGCCAGGCGGGGGGAGAGAAACGAGTATGCGCCGGATTCGCTACCGCGATGCATCGTTCCCGGACATTATTAAATACGAATCGACCCCTGGAAAACCCGTATTCCGGCAGGCGCCGGCGAGTCGGGTAGCAGCCATACCGGAATGGCTGCTCGCCTTGTTGCACCGGCCGCGCACACTTACGCTCTGCGCCATGCTCGCGGACACGTCGTCCGCGCCCGACCCGAGGAACCCGCCATGTCGCTTCCCGCCAGCGCCGCCAAATTCGATCCGGCACGCGCCCACGAATACGCCGAGCAATCCCGCATCGCGCTCGCCGGCTACGATGCCTGCCACGAACTCACCGCGTGCATGCTCGCGTCGGCGATCGCTGCGCCCGAGGCGCGGATCCTCGTCGCGGGCGCGGGCGGCACCGGGCAGGAAATCTGCGTGGCGGCCGCGCTCGAGCCGGGCTGGCAGTTCACGGCCGTCGACCCGTCCGAACCGATGCTCGCGCTCGCGCGCTCGAACGTCGAGGCCGCGGGTTTCGGCGCACGCACGGCATTCGTCGGAGACGGTGTCGATGCGTTGCCCGACACGCCCGCGTTCGACGGCGCGACGTTGATCGGCGTACTGCACCACGTCCCCGGCGACGAAGCGAAGGCGGCGCTGCTGCATGCGATCGCGCGGCGCCTGAAACCCGGCGCGCCGCTCGTGCTCGCCGGCAACCATCGCCGCTATGCGGACCATCCTCGCCTGCTCGATGCATGGCAGCAGCGCTGGCGCATGAAAGGCGCGACGCCCGACGCGGTGCGCGCGCAACTCGCGAAGATCCTGCAGGGCGCCGATCCGCCGGCGTCCGAGGAAGCCGTGTTCGGCCTGCTGCGCGACGCCGGCTTCGATGCGCCGCTGCGCTTTTTCGCGAGCCTGTTCTGGGGTGCGTGGATCGCGGTGCGGCGCGCGTGAGGGAGCGGCGCGGACGGCCAGACGCGGTCAGCCAGACGCGGCTCGTCACGGCGCGCAACGCGTTTCGCGTACGCGCCCTACGCGCTGGGTATGATGTCGTTCCCGCCCCCACTTCCGGCGTCGACATGCTCACCGTCCATCACCTGAACAACTCGCGCTCGCAGCGCGTGTTCTGGCTGCTCGAAGAACTGGATGTGCCGTACGAGATCGTGCGCTACGCGCGTGATCCGAAGACGATGCTCGCGCCGCCCGAGTTGCGCGCGATCCATCCGCTCGGCAAGTCGCCGGTGGTCACCGACGACGGCCGCACGCACGCCGAATCGGGCGCGATCATCGAATACCTGGTCGAACGCTACGGCAACGGACGCCTGGCGCCGCCGCCCGGCACGCCGGAGCGGCACCACTACACGTACTGGCTCCACTACGCGGAAGGGTCGGCGATGCCGCCGCTGCTGCTCAAGCTCGTCGCGCTGCGGATCGCACACGCGCCGATGCCGTTCTTCGCCCGGCCGATCGCACGCAAGATCGCCGACACGCTGCAGTCGAGCTTCGTCGATCCGCAGATCGCCCTGCATCTCGGCCATGTCGACGACACGTTGAGCCGCACCGGATGGTTCGTCGGCGACGGTTTCAGCGCAGCCGACATCCAGATGAGCTTTCCGCTCGAAGCCGCGACCGCGCGCGGGGGCGGCAGCCGCTATCCCGCGATCGCGCGCTTTCTCGATGCGATCCATGCACGGCCCGCGTACCAGCGGGCGCTGGAGCGCGGCGGCCCGTACGACCTGCTCAAGTAACGCTGCGAATGACCGTGGCCCGCGTCAGCTCAGCAGGCCCGCCGCGACGTTGATCGATAGCCCGAGCACGGCCATGTTGAAGTAGAACGACAGGATCGACTGCGCGAGCACCGAGCGTCGCGCGGAGCGGTTCGCCAGCGACACGTCGGCCGTCTGCGACGCGACCGCGATCGTGAACGCGAAATACAGGAAATCCCAGTAATCTGGCTCGGGGTTCTGGTCCGGGAAGCGCAGCGCTCGATCCTTGGTCGGCGAGCCGTAATAGAGCCGCGCATAGTGCAGCGTGAAGATCGTCGGGATCAGGAACCACGCGCCGAACAGCGTCGCGCCCGTGATCGCGTAGTGGCTGAGCCCCGCGCTGAAGCCGACGCTCTTCGCAGTCGCGAGTTCGATCGCGATCGCGGCAACGCTCGCGACGGTCGCTAGGCACACGACGGTCAGTACGGTCGTCGCGTTTTCATCCTCGCGAATCGCGATTTCGCGCACCTGATGATGATGCGCGGTGATCATGCGCACCCACATCAGCACGAGATACAGCCAGATCGCGCAATCCCAGCCGATCAGCGCACGCACGGTCGGACGCAGCGAAAACGGCAGCAGCACCGCGCACAGCAAGCCGGCGACGAACGCCGCGACCATGCGCGGCCGGTTGCGTAACACCTGCGGATAAAGCGTCATCATGTGATTCCGAAAGCAAATGGAAAGGGGTCGGCCGGCGCGCGGGACAGACCGCCGCGCCGTACCGGCGGGTATTGCCCCGATTATCGTCATTCCATCGTGACGTGGCGATGGGGGCGCGAGCGCCTAAGATATTGGGATGACTGCCACCGCCCCCCTCTGCCGCCACCCGGCGAACGCGGTCGGCCGCGACTTCGTCGTCGGCGACCTGCACGGCTGCGTGGATGTGCTGCGCGCGCTGCTGCACGACATCCGCTTCGATCCGGCCCGCGACCGCCTGTTCTCGGTCGGCGACCTCGTCGACCGCGGCCCGGCCTCCGAAGCCACGCTCGACCTGCTCGACCGCCCGTGGTGCCACGTCGTGCGCGGCAATCACGAGGAAGTACTGAGCCTCGTGGCGCGCGGCAAGCTGTCGCCCGACGCGTGGCGCGGGATCGGCGGCGACTGGGGTGCCGACCTGCCGCCGGAACGGCTGCACGCGCATGCGGCACGCGTCGACGCGCTGCCGCTGGTGCGCGTGATCGGCGACGGCCCCGGGCGCTTCAACGTGCTGCATGCGGAATTCTTCGGCTCGGACGCCGATCTCGACACGGGCAGCTATGCGCACGACGTGCGTGAGCGGCTGATCTGGGGCCGCGATCTCGTCCAGGGGCTCGCCGATCCCGCGCGACAGGCCGGGCTGTCGCTGACCTGCACCGGGCACACACCGGTGCGCGCGCCGCAGCGGATCGGCGCGCAGTGGTTCATCGACACGGGGGCATTCGCGCCGGCCGGGCGGCTCACGCTCGCCGAGCCGCGCACCGGGCGCACCTGGTCGATGACGCAGGCCGAGGCGCGCGAGCGCCACGCAGGCGACTGGCCGCTGCCCTGAGGCGCTGACATGCCCTGACGCCCGCAAGCGGGCGCTAGCCGACCTGGTTCAGTTCGAACACCGCATCGACGGCCGAGCCGTTCCAGTTGTATTCGAGGTAGGCCGCGTGATGGCAGTCGCGCAGCAGCGCGGTGCGGAACGCCGCCAGGCACTCGCCGCGCGGGTCGCGCACCGACGGATACACGATGCCCGCGCCACCCGCATTGCGCACCGCACGACCGAGCGCCTGCCCGGCGCTGTAATCGAGCGGGTGCAGCAGCGCCGGATCGCGTTTCGGCCACACGCGCAGGTCGGCCACTTCGCCCTGCGCGATCACCGTATAGAGCCGCATCTGCTGGCGCATCGGCGGCTCCTTCGTCGCTTCCAGGAACAACGCGCTGTGATAACGCGTTTCGGCGATCGCCGTATCGCGCGAACGCGCGCAGTAGAACACGCCATAGCTGCCGTCGGAAAAGCGGCTGCCCTGCGGATTCAGGTGCGTGAACGCGGCCATGATCGGCCCCCAGCCCTGCCCGTAGCGGCGCTCGGCGGGCGGCACGAGATCGAGTGCGCCGACTTCGTTGCGGATGCGGTCGTTGGTCAGCGATTCGAGTGCGTAAAGCGCGTCGAAATCGTCCGCCGAGGCCACGCGGTCGAACAGGTTGATCGCCGGGAAACGGGTGGGGATCACGCGATAGGCTGGCGCCCACTCGACCGCGGTCGTGGGCCATTGTTGTGCTTGGATCGGCATTGTCACGCCCAGCCACCTCGCATCGCGTCGAGATATTGCCGGACGGCGACCAGATCGCCGACGTTGCCGGCGAGCATCCGGTCGAGTGCGCGCTTGCCGCCGAACGGCGCCGCGTCGTTGGGCCGCTTGACCCACGCATCGGCCGCGGCCGGCTGCGGCAGCAGGATCTGCAGCGCCTTGTAGATGCCGAGCAACAGCGATAGCCGTTCGAGCGTATCGCGCGGCAGCCGCGCCGATTCCGGCGTGGCCTTCCACTTGAAGAACGTCGAACGGCCGGGCGACCCGAGCAGCACGATCTGCTCGTCGATCGTCAGTTCCCAGTCGCGTGCGATGTTGAAAAACGCACGCAGGCCGGCCGCCGACATCTGCGCGACCGAGGCCTGCGGCGGGACGGAGTGCGATTCATAGGCGGGCTGTGACATGATCGTTAGTCTCGAAACGAATTTACTAACAAGATTAGTCCATTTTCGTATTTTTGCAAGGGTCGAGACCCGCCGACCGATTCGGCCGTCCGACAAAACGATATTTTTTGTCCATTCTGGACTCGGATTTTATTTTCTGCGTTAATGGCCGTGCGGACACCGCGCGCAGACGCGGTTCGTATCCGTGAAACCGTGTCGCACAGAAACCGGAAGCACCCCGCCAAGGAACGCACCATGAAGAGACTGATTGCCGCTGTTTCGATCGCCCTGCTGGCGGTATCCGCAGGCCCCGCCGTCGCGAAGGACTGGACCACGATCCGCTTCGGCACCGATGCCAGCTACGCGCCGTTCGAGTCGAAGGCGCCCGACGGCAAGCTCGTCGGCTTCGACATCGACCTCGGCAACGAGATCTGCGCGCGCCTGAAGGCGAAGTGCGTGTGGCTCGAGAACGATTTCGACGGGATGATTCCGGCGCTGAAGGCAAAGAAGTTCGACGCGGTGCTGTCGTCGATGTCGATCACGCCGCAACGCGCGCAGCAGATCGGCTTCACGACGAAGATCTACAACCAGCCGACGCGGCTCGTCGTGAAGAAGGGCTCGCCGCTGCTGCCGACGGCCGAATCGCTGAAGGGCAAATCGATCGGCGTCGAACAGGGCACGACGCAGGAAACGTATGCGAAGGCGTACTGGGGCAAGCAAGGCGCGAACGTCGTGTCGTACCAGAACCAGGACGGCGTGTACGCGGACCTGACCTCGGGCCGCCTCGACGCGGCACTGCAGGATGAAGTGCAGGCGGCCATCGGGTTCCTGAAATCGCCGCGCGGCGCGAACTACACGTTCGTCGGCCCGGAACTCGTCGACGAGAAGGTGCTCGGTATCGGCGCCGGCATCGGGCTGCGCAAGGAGGACACCGACCTGAAGGCGAAGATCGACGGCGCCATCCTCGATATGGTCAAGGACGGCACCTACAAGCGGCTCGCGTCCAAGTACTTCGACTTCGACATCTACGGCGGCTGAAACGGCGTCGCGCGCGTACGGGCGCCACACCCGTCGCGCGCGTCCGACCGCCCCTCCCCTCACCACCGGACGGCACCGGCGTCACGCCGTTTGCCGTCGCATCGAATGCTTCGTCCGTCGCGCACATGGCACGACACTTCGCATTTCATTCGGATTGCAGATTGATCCTTCACGTGGACGATGCCTCGCGCGAACGGATATCGTACGGCTTCAGTCAGTAGGCGAAGACCGGGCGTCGCGGTACCGGCGCCCGTGTGCACATGCCCTTGCGAATCGGGTTCGCGTGCAGGAAAGTGCCGACCCGGCGCGGATGACCGGCAATCAGCCGGATCCGCCTCGCACCGGGCGCGCAGAGATGGCCTGTCGATGCATGCCGGCCGGCTGCAAGAACGACGTTCGACCGGCGATGCCCCGAATCACTGCGATCGCGGCCTGCCGGCCGCGGCGTATGGCGATCGATCATTTTTCTTCCCCGTATCAATCTGATGGTTGTTCCGGCAACCGGACGAGACCGGTGCTCCGACGATCAGGCGACGACACTCCGTGCTCGCCGGAACGCAGCTGTCGTGCCGCGCGCCGCCGCCGCATCCCCGCGGACTGTGTCCTGGCCGGTACTGACAGGGTTCGCTGCCGAACCGGGCGGACCGTGCATCGTCGACTTTCGCACACCCACTACCGCAAGGAGCGGGCCAGCGTCGCGCGAGCCCGTCCGGACAAGGGGTTGGCCGGGCAGCGTGGTGGCCGGAACGGGTGCGGAAGACGGGAAGTTACGAATCTGAAACACGCGGCGCGCGGCATGCGCCGGCCGCGTCGCGGCCCTGCCTTGCCGGATAAGGCTGAACAATGCAGCGCGACATTCTTACCGACGGGTAGCCGGCCGTTCACCCCGATTTGCCGCGCAAATTTGCGTGGCCGCCGACGCGAAAATGTTTCATGCGCTTTACATGGCGCAGGCGGCACGGAAGCCGCAGGTTGTCCCCGCATCCATCGGACCGGCGGCATCGCTATACTGCGAAACCGGTGCGCGTCATGTTGGCGTCGGCGCCCTTCGCCGGCGAGTGCCACACCCGTCGACACCGCTCCACACGCCGCCACATCACCCGAACGACCGCACCCGATGATCCGCACCCTCTATACCGCTGAACGCGCCAGGCTGATTCGCTTCGGGGTGTCGGGCGTCGGATCGACCGCGCTGCATGCGCTGATCGCGGCGGCGATGTTCGCGCTGTTCGACGCGACGCCGGTGAGCGCGAACGCGGTCGCGTTCGCGTGCTCGACCGCGTTCTCGTATCTCGCCAACACGCTGTGGAGTTTTTCGTCGCCGGTGACGTGGGGCAACTTCGTGCGCTTTCTCGCCGTCGCGATGGCCGGCCTCGGCATGACGATGCTGCTGGCGCACGGCACCGAGACGCTCGGCCTCGCCCGCGCGTGGAGCATCGTCGCGGTCGTGCTGTGCGTGCCGCCGGTCACGTTCGTGCTGCACCGGCTCTGGACCTATCGCTGAACCGGCTCACGCGTCATGCGTGCGCCGGTTCAGCCGACCCGCTGATGCCCCGCGTCGCCGGACGGCGTGCTGTCGTTCCCGCCGTTGTTGTCGTGATCGTTCAGCCCGTGCTCGATCATCATCCGGTAGAGCGTCACGCGTGAAATGCCGAGTTCGGCCGCGGCCTTGTTGATGCGGTGATCGTTGCGCAGCAGCGCATTCTCGATCGCGGTGCGCTCGGCGAGCGCCCGCGCCTGTTCGAGCGTCACGGGTTCGGTTTCGCCCGGCGTCTCGAGCCCGAGATCGTGCGGCGTCAGCAGCCGGCTTTCGGCCATCACGATCGCGCGCCGCACGCGGTTGATCAGCTCGCGCACGTTGCCCGGCCACTCGTAGCGGCGCATCGCATCGAGCGCGGCCGACGTGAAGCCGCTGATCTTGCGGCCGCTGTCGGACTTGAATTTCTGCAGCACGTAGTGCGCGAGGATGTCGATATCCTTGCCGCGCGCGCGCAGCGGCGGCTCGTGGATGCGCAGCACGCACAGGCGGTGATAAAGGTCCGCGCGGAAGCGCCCGGCCTCGACCGCGCCGTCGAGATCGACGTGGGTAGCCGAGATGATCCGTACGTCGACCGGAATCGACTCCTGCCCGCCGAGCCGCTCGATCTTCCCTTCCTGCAGGAAACGCAGCAGGCTCGCCTGGCTTTCGACCGGCATGTCGCCGATTTCGTCGAGAAACAGCGTGCCGCCGTTCGCCGATTCGATCCGGCCCGCACGCCGCTGGTTCGCGCCAGTGAACGCGCCGCGCTCGTAGCCGAACAGTTCCGACTGCAGCAGGTGATGCGGAATCGCGCCGCAATTGATCGCGATGAACGGCCCCTTGCCGCGGCCGGAGCGCTCGTGAATCGCCAGCGCCGTCAGCTCCTTGCCGGTGCCCGACTCGCCCGAGATGAACACGCTCGCGTCGGTCTTCGCGACCTTGCGGATCGTGCTGAACAGCTGCTGCATCGCCTCGCAGTTGCCGATCATCCCGTGTTCGCCGATCGACGCCGCATAGGCCGCGCCGTCGACGCGATCGAGCGCGGCCATCCCGCGCGCATGGCCGAGCACGTGCGAAATCCATTCGTAGGGCAACGGAAGGGTCACGTAATCGAAACAATAGCTGCGGATCAGTTCGCGCACCGCGGGGCTGATCGTGATGCCGGCCTGCGCGATGGAAATCCAGCCGATCGACGGCTGGCTCAGGCACGCCTTCAGCGCGGGATAGTCGCGCGACGTGAACCCGGTGAAATCGACCAGACCGGCGGCGACGCTCACGCCGGAGGTCATGTTCTGCGCGGCGCCGGCCGTCTTCGCGACGGAGATTTCCCAGCCGAGCCCGCGCAGTTGCGCAAGCAACGGCTCATCGGGCGAGCGCATGATCACGAACAGCTTGCGTCCGTCCTCGGGCGCGGTGACGGACACATGCGACATCTCGGGCACCGCATGCCCGTTTGCGTCAGGTGACCTAGCAACCATCGTTGTTCCCCGCTTGGCGTTGGTATCGCGCTGGCTCGCCGTCACGCGCGACGGACCTCGATCGAACCGACATATTGGCCGCATTTCCGTCCGAATAAAATCCCCCCGTGCAGGAATCGCGCGTGAGGTGGACATTGTCATGAACGGTATATCGATGCGGCGGACGCGCGGCTAGATGGGTGTTATCCCGGTGGCGTACGCGGCGCCCCCCCTGAACGGGCGGCTGCGCGGCGCGCAAAGCCGCGCCGGTGCTGGCGCATGGCGTTCCCGGGCGATGCCGCGCACGCCGGATCGGCTCGCCAGCGCATGCGTGCACAACCGGTCGACGGGCCCGCAGGGCACCCGTGCTGCCGGTTCGAATTGATTTCAGTCAATCGTCAGAGGTGGACGGCTGATGCACGAACGCAACAGGCGCGGCCCGATGCCGCGCATGCCGACGCAGCGGTGCAGCGGCGGTCTCAGCGGCCCGATGCGAGCGGCGCCGGCGCGTTGGCGCGGCCACGGCCGGCCGTCGTGCCGCCCTGTTCGCCGTAGGCGGCGGCGAGCGCATCGACCCGCGCCAGATGGTGGTGATTGTCGTGATCCCACGGATGGAAGCCCGGCCGGAAGAAGCTCAACCATTCGCCGGCGATGCGCGGGAACAGCCCCCGGCGCGGCCCGTACAGGAACGCGATCATCCGCAGCATGCCGCGCACGTGATGGCCGGCGCCGCGATCGCGCCACAGCAGCGTCGCATGCATCAGGAATACGGTCGGCCAGAACGTCAGCGTTGTCAGCAGATACACGCCGATGCGGATCAGGTAACGGCGCAGGCCCGGTTCCATCGCGGCGTTCCATACGTCGAACGACACGGCCTTGTGCTCGGTTTCCTCGAGCGCGTGCCAGATCCACATCTGGCGGTAGCCCTCGACCGAGCCGTCGAGGCGCGTCGGGTCGCGCAGCAGCCAGTCGGCGAGCATCGCCGTGTAGTGCTCCGCCGCGACCGTATGCGCGAGCTGCACCGAATGCGGCAGCTTGCGCTTCATGTAGCCGAGCACCGTCCAGACGCGCTTGTCGAGCTTGCGCGCGGGCAGGTGGTTCGCCTGCATCAACTCGTTGTACTCGATGTGCTCGCGCGTGTGCATCGCCTCCTGGCCGATGAAGCCGAGCACCTGCTGCTTCAGCACGGGATCGTCGATCCGGTCGCGGTAGTTGCGCACCGAATCCATGAAGAAGCGCTCGCCGGCCGGGAACAGCAGCGACAGCGCGTTGAAGAAATGGGTCACGTGCGACCCGAGGCCATGCCAGTCCTTCGCGCGTTCGACCGGCAGGTCGAAGCGCAGGTCGCGGCGCACCGGCATGATCCCGGCTGCGGTGGCGGAAGCGGCTGACTTCATGTTCATCGTTCTCCTGGTTCCGGAGCGGCCCGGCGCGTCGTCCGACGCAGCCGGCGCAGGCCCGGGCGGCGCGGCGCGCACCGCCAAAATCTTGACATCGACAGCTGTAAAGATAGGCCGCCCGCGGCGGCGCACGCAAGCCGCGCGGTAGATGCGCGCTTCCAAACAGGGCACGGTCGAAAAGGTGGAAAAAACGGCGCTCGAACAGCGTCTGGACGGGGCGGGATTCGAACGCGTACGGTGGCTCGCGAGCGACACGCGCTGCGTCGTGCCGTGTCACGCCGACGGCCTGAAAGCCTCGTGCCGCGGGCGTTTCCCGGAAATCGGAGGCACCACGCGGTACGCTGCGGCACGCCCCGGTAGCGCCGATTCATACACGCGTCGCACTCACGTGGTGCAACCGCGGTCGCGGGGCGTGCGAAAAATTCAAACGCGCGTTCCATTTGCGTGTCGAACGATAGCGGCCACGGCGGCCCGCCGCTACCCGCGACACGCGTGCGAGCGGCCGACCGCCGCGAGCGCCGGCCCGCTGCGCGCTCGCCTACAATAGCGGTTTTACCCATCCTTTTTCAGGAGAAGTCATGTCTGTCATCACGACCGAATCGGGCCTCAAGTACGAAGACCTGACCGAAGGCACCGGCGCGGAAGCGCAAGCCGGCAAGACCGTCAGCGTCCACTACACGGGCTGGCTGACCGATGGTCAGAAATTCGATTCGAGCAAGGATCGCAACGACCCGTTCGCATTCGTGCTCGGCGGCGGCATGGTCATCAAGGGCTGGGACGAAGGCGTGCAGGGCATGAAGGTCGGCGGCGTGCGTCGCCTGACGATCCCGCCGCAACTCGGCTACGGCCCGCGCGGCGCAGGCGGCGTGATTCCGCCGAATGCCACGCTCGTGTTCGAAGTCGAACTGCTCGACGTCTGATACCGCACGCGAGCCGCCGGCCGACGCCCTGCCCCATGGCCCACCTTTCGTCCCCCACCATCGCACTGCAACGCTACGACACGCTCGAAGCGTCGGACGTGCACGACTTTCACCAGATCGTGCTCGGCATCGACGGTGCGATGGTGATGGCGGTGGACGGCGTCAGCCAGCGGCTCGACCGGCACGGCGCGTGGCTGGTTCCGGCCGGCGCGCGCCACGATTACGCGGGCCTCGGCGAGAACCGCCAGCTCGTGCTCAATCTTCCCCTCGCGTCGCTCGCGGTGCCGCAGCGGCTGTTCGACAGCGCGCGCGCCGTGGCGATCGATCCGGCACTGACGTCGCTGGTCGCGCAGATCGCGGCCGTCGCCGCGCAACTCGAAGCCCCCGCCGACGACGCGCGGCACGCGGCCGCGCACCGTTTCCAGTGGCAGGCCGCCGCGCGGCTGTGTGGCGCGCTGCTCGACGAACGCGCCATCTCCGCGCCCGCCTCGGGCCTCGATTTCGCGCGCATCGACCGCTGGCTGCGCGCACGGCTCGAGGAGCCGCTGCGTATCGCCGACCTCGCCGCGCACTGCGGCTACGGAATGCGCCGCTTTCATCAACTGTTCGTCGACGCATTCGGTGAAACGCCGCATCGCTACCTGCAGCGGCTGCGGCTCGACGCAGCGGTCGTGCTGCTCGCCGACGGCCGGCATTCGCTCGTCGACATCGCGGGCAGCGTCGGCTTCGCGGATCAAAGCACGTTCACGCATGCGTTCACGAAGCGCTTCGGCGTGGCGCCGGGACGCTGGCGCGGCGAACGGCACTGAACGCCACGCGTCGCCGGTTTTTCCGCGACAGCGGCTACGCCGCGCGCTCGCGCGGTGGCATTACGGCCGGACGGGCTTCGACAACCGTTGTCCGTCCCGCACGAAGCCGTGCCGCGCGTAAAAGCGGTGCGCATCGAGCCGAAGGTCGCCGCTCGTCACCTCCAGTTTCACGCACCCCGTCGACTCGAACCAGATGTGCGCCGCCGCGATCAGTGCGCCGCCGACACCCTGCCCGCGACAGCCTTCGTCGACGACCAGACTGGTGATGCGCCCGAGATTGCCGTGCGCGTGAAATAGCGCAAGCGCATGCAGGCTGATGCAGCCCACCACGCGGCCCGCGACCGTCGCGACCAGGATACGGTCGACCGCGCTCGGCAGCAGGGTTGCCAGCTTGTCGCGGATCATCGCGGGGG
Organism: Burkholderia sp. AU33423; assembly: GCF_002223135.1. NCBI lineage: Bacteria > Pseudomonadati > Pseudomonadota > Betaproteobacteria > Burkholderiales > Burkholderiaceae > Burkholderia > Burkholderia sp. AU33423. Next base: position 894,353 of record NZ_NKFH01000007.1, on the reverse strand, counting down.
TCGCATCGTAGCCAAGCTGGGGCATCAGTCTTGCGATGTCGGCGTGATCTGCGATCTGCGCGTCGCGCGTCATCAGGTTCGAGGAAGTCATCCGGATGGGCCTGTCGAAAGTCGATGTGTGCGGTGTCAGGCATGAGCCGCCGCCGTGCCATGTTAATCGCCGCGCACCGGCACGTATCGGCGCTTCACGTTCCGCTGAAACATTGCATGTCCGTCGCGCCTACGATGGACGCATGGATACGACCCCACCGCCCCTCGCTTTCCCGCCCGCGCTCGCCCGCGTCGTCGCCACCGTCAGCATCGGCTTCGTCGTTACGCAGCTCGACGTGACGATCGTCAACATCGCGCTCGCGCATCTTGCCGGCGACCTGCACTTGCCGGTCGCCGGCCTGCAATGGGTCGTCGATGCGTACACGCTCGCGTTCGCGGTGCTGATGCTGTCGGGCGGCGCGCTCGGCGACCGCTTCGGCGCGCGGCGCCTGTACATCGGCGGCCTCGTGCTGTTCGCGCTGGCGTCGCTCGCGTGCGGCGCCGCGAGCGCGCCCGCGATGCTGATCGCGGCGCGCGCGCTGCAGGGCATCGGCGCCGCGGCGATGCTGCCCAATTCGCTCGCGCTGCTCAACGACGCGTGCCGGCACGACCCGCGCCTGCGCGCCCGCGCGGTCAGCGGGTGGACGGCGGCCGGGTCGATCTCGATCGCGGCCGGCCCGGTCGTCGGCGGGCTGCTGATCGCCGCGCGGGGCTGGCGCGGGATCTTCCTCGTGAACCTGCCGCTGTGTGCGGCCGGACTCGCCGCGACGCTCGCATGGGTGCCTGCGCGCCGCGAGCAGGCCGCGCCGGCCCGCTCACCCGGTTCGCTCGATCTGCGCGGCCAGTTCATCGCAATCGCGATGCTGACCGCGCTGACCGGCGCCGTGATCGAATGGCGGCCGCTCGGCTTCACGCATCCAGTCGTGGCCGGCGGCTTCGTGCTGGCGGCGCTGGCCGCGCTCGCGTTCGTCGCGGTCGAATCGCGCACGGCCACGCCGATGCTGCCGCTGGCGCTGTTCCGCCGCCCTACGTTCAGCGCGGCCGTGCTGTTCGGGATCTGCGTGAACCTCACGTACTACGGCACCGTGTTCGTGCTCGCGCTGTACCTGCAACGCGCACGCGGCGAGTCGGCGTTGCAGGCCGGGCTCGCGTTCCTGCCGCTCACGGGCGGCTTCCTGCTGTCGAATCTCGCGAGCGGACACGCCGTCGCCCGCCACGGCCCGCGCGTGCCGATGGCGGCCGGCGCGCTCGTCGCCGCGCTCGGCTACGGGTCGCTGCATTTCATCGACGCATCGACGCCGCTCGGCGTGCTGCTCGTGCCGTTCCTGCTGATTCCGTCGGGCATGGGGTTCGCGGTGCCCGCGATGACGACGGCCGTGCTCGCATCGGCCGCACCCGGGCGGGCCGGCATCGCGTCGGCCGTGCTGAATACCGCGCGGCAGGCCGGCGGCGCGATGGGCGTGGCTGCGTTCGGCGCGCTCGCCGGCGGCGGCGGCGCGGAGCAGGTCGTGGACGGGTTGCGGATCGAAACGGCCGTGTCGGTCACGCTGCTCATCACCGCCGCGCTGCTCGCGACGCGGGTGCGGCCCGATGCGCATCGTGGCGCGTCGTCCGCGCGTCAGGTCGTGACGGCGGCCGATTGAACAGATGCGGTCATGCGTCGCCGGGGTCGCGCTGGACCAGGTGACGCCACGGAAACACGTTGCCCTTGAAATGCCTCACGTAGCCGCCGCTGCCGGCCTGGATCACCATGAACGACAGTCGTGGATGCAGTGCCTGCAATGCTTCGAGCGCTTCGCGATCGAGACAGGTATTTCTCAGCGTCAGCGTGTGGAGCCGCTGGCCAGCGGGGCTCTTCAGCAAGCGCTCGTAAGCGTCGAACGACGTCACGCTGCCGGCGTCGCGCTCGCGCTTCCACGTCGAATGCAACGCGGTCGATTCAGAGAAATCGAGCCAGCCGAGCGACGACAGGTTGTCGCTGCCGGTCAGATGCTCGATGAACTGCTGCGTGTCATCTCCGCCGCCGATGCACAGTCGCTCGAGATGCGCAAGCGGTAAGTCGAAGAAATGCGCGTCGGGCGCATTCGGCACCGTCAGCTCGGCGAGAAACGGCGCCTTCGCGGCAAAGCGGGCAATCTCGCCGCCCTCCTGCATGATCAGACCGCGGCGCACGATCATCGACTGGTTGTGATCGGCCGGCTCGGTCGGCCGCACATACAGCGAGCGCAGCATCGGGAAACGCGCATCCGAATCGAGCAGCGGACCGAAATCCCATTCGCGCGAGCCGTTGGCGCCTTCGTCCAGACCGCTGAACGCGAGGTCGGTGACGAGATCCGCGACGTCCCGCTCTGCAAGGCATTGCAGCGTCCAGTCGAACGGTTCGTCCCACGCGCCGCCGAAGTACCTGACATGCAGCCCGGCCCGCATCGGCGCGACGGTGACGTGGTTGAAATCGGTCGGCCACAACGGCTCGGCCGGATCGGAATGATCGCGCCCGTCCTCGGCACCCTCGCGCTCACAATAGTCGTGGATACGGCGCTGCAGGTCGAGCAGCCGCCGATAACCGGCAGAATCCAACGGATGGGTCATGGCGATGCGGCTCCGGTCAACGACGATCGCGACAGTCTAGCCGACGGTGCAGCCATCGCGCATGACGCTCAATGGCGCGCCTTGCCGGCTTCGTCGCCGACCTTCCTCACGACCGTCTCGGCCGCCTTCAAAAGCCGCCCATCGTCATGCCGCAGCGCGAGCTTGCGGACCGCGCGCCCCGTGCCGCGGTCGACCAGCACCGAATGCGGCTCGCCGCGCGCGAAGAGGTTCGCCTCGCCCCACTGCCGCAACATCACGATCACCGGAAACAGCCCTTCGCCCTTTTTGGTGAGTGCGTATTCCTGATACGCGGTGCCGTCGGATGCCGGCACGACGTCGAACACGCCGGCGTCCACCAGCATCTTCAGCCGGTCGGACAGGATGTTGCTCGCGACACCGAGGCTCGCGCGGAAATCGCCGAACCGGCGCACGCCGTCGAACGCATCGCGCACGATCAGCAACGCCCAGCGATCGCCGACGATATCGGTCGCCCGCGCCACCGGGCACGGCGAATCCGCAAGACTTTTCTGCCTGGCCATGTTCCTCTCCGCAATCTCGCCGGCCGCCTTCGCGGCAACGCCGGCCATCCATGCGCGGACCTCTCGCCCGCCGCACAACAGGTTGCATTTTAAAACTACTTTTCCTACACTCCACACCAGTTTCAATTTGCAACTACCTTGCACGAGGGAACCCATGGAGTCTTCCTGTCAATCCGGCACCGTTGCATCGAACGTGCCGACACATGCGGCGCATCCGGCCGACGGCGGCCGCCTGTCCGCGGCGCGCGTCACGTTGCTGGCCGTCTGCTGCGCAGCCAGTGTCGCGAACGTCTACTACGCGCAGCCGCTGCTCGATTCGATCGCGCGGGATTTCGGCGTATCGCAGGCGGCCGTCGGCGGCGTCATCACCGCAACGCAGCTCGGCTGTGCGCTCGCGCTGCTGTTCGTCGTGCCGCTCGGCGACCTGCTGAACCGCAAGCGCCTGATCACCGTGCAGCTACTGCTGCTGACGGCGGCCTGCCTCGGTGTCGCCGCCTCGTCGACGCGCGTCGCGCTGCTGGCAGGGATGGTTGCGGTCGGGCTGCTCGGCACCGCGATAACGCAAGGGCTGATCGCGTGCTCGGCCGCGCTCGCGGGCGCCGGCGAACGCGGGCGCGTGGTGGGCGCCGCGCAGGGCGGCGTCGTGGTCGGGTTGCTGGCCGCGCGCTCGCTGGCGGGCGTCGTCACCGACATCGCGGGCTGGCGGGCCGTCTATCTGGTGTCGGGCGCGCTCGCGATCGCGATGCTCGTCGTGCTGTCGCGGCTATTGCCGGACGAGAACGGCCCGCGCGAGCGCATCGGCTACGCGGCGCTGCTGCGATCGATGGTGTCGCTGCTGCGCGATGAACGCGTGCTGCGCGTGCGCGGCGCGATCGCGCTGCTGATGTTCGCGGCCTTCAGCATCTTCTGGAGCGCACTGGTGCTGCCGCTGAGCGCGCCGCCGCACGCGATGTCGCATACGCAGATCGGCGCGTTCGGCCTCGTCGGCGCACTGGGCGCGGCGGCGGCCGCCCGCGCGGGCCGGCTCGCGGATCGCGGACGCGGCGAAGCGACGACCGGCGCAGCGCTCGCGCTGCTCGCGTGCTCGTGGCTGCCGCTCGCATTCGTCGATACGTCGATTGCATGGCTGATCGTCGGCATCGTGCTGCTCGACGTCGGCGGACAGGCCGTCCACGTCGTCAACCAGAGCATGATTCTCGGCACGCGGCCCGATGCGCATGCGCGCCTCGTCGGCTGCTACATGCTGTTCTATTCCGCCGGCAGCGGGCTCGGCGCGATTGCGTCGACGATGATGTATGCACGCGCCGGATGGACGGGTGTCTGCGTGCTCGGCGCGGTCGTGAGCGTGGCGGCGCTCGGCGTCTGGGGCGCGACGCTCGGGCGCGCGTGACGCGTGCCGGCACCGCGTATCGGATGGGAAAGGCCGGCCAGCCCTTCGCGGGCGGCCGGCTTGCGAACCGGCCGCGAACGCGCGCCGGTGCGGCGTTCGGTTCGGCACGCAGGTAGCGTGCCGCGGGGCACTCAACCTGCCGCCTGGATCGCCTCTTCGTACACGCCGGCCACGCGCCGCGCGATCACCGCGTTGTCGAAATGGTCACGTGCATAGCGCTTGCACGCTGCCTCGTCGGGCAGCGTGATCGCGCCCGACAACGCGGCGCCGAGCCCTTCCGCGATCGCATCCGCGCCCGTGGACGGCAGCACGAGATCGTCGGACAGCCCGGCCACCGCCTCCGGCAGCCCGCCCACCGGCGTGACCAGCACGGGCGTGCCGGACGCGAGCGATTCGACGGTGATCAGCCCGAAGCCTTCGAGCGCGACCGTCGGCACGACGCTGACCGTCGCCGCGCGGTACAGCGCCGCCAGATGGTTGTCGGGCACGAAGCCGAGCAGCTTCACGTTGTCCTGCAGCCCGGCCGCATCGATGCGCTGCTGCAGTTCCTCGCCGATCTTGCCCTTGCCGGCGATCAGCAGCAGCACGTCCGGGTGACGGTGCTTGAGGAGGCCGATCGCGTCGATCAGGTCCTCCAGCCCCATGCGTCGCACGAGCCGGCGCACGGCCAGCACGATCGGCCGGTCCTGCGGCAGTTGCAGCTTGTGCCGCGCCTCGGCCGGCGTGAGCGGCGTGTCGAACTGCGCGGTATCGACGCAGCCGGGAATCACGCGCACGCGCGACGGATCGATCCCGTAGCGGTTCGTCAGGATCTGACCGAACGCCTGCGACAGCACGATCAACCGCGACGAGCGCGTATAGACGGCCTGTTCGAGATAGCGCTTCGCGCGCTGGCCGAGCGACGCGGCGCCCTCGACCTGGCTTTCGTCGGCCCACGGCCCCTGGAAATGCGACACCTGCGGAATCCCGCGCGTGACGTCGAGGCCCGGGAACGTGTACAGCGCGAAGTGCGACGAGATCACGTCCGGCCGCTCGCTGCGGATCTCCTCGCGCAGCGCGCGCCGCGCGGCGAGCATCCGGCGCGCCAGCGATTCCGTTGCGGGGCCGAAGCCCTGGATCGCACCATCCGTATCGTCGGCGACTTTCGGCGAGCCGGCGACGAGCCCGCGCACCTCGACGCCCGCGCCCGGCAGCGCGCCGACGAGCGAGTAGTACATCCGGTCGAGGCCGCCCGCGCGCTCGGGGAACCAGTGCATGCCGATCTGCAACGATTTGATCGGCCGGGAAGATTGGGACATCACGTTTGCTCCTGCGTGACTGCATGCTCGGCCCGCTCGAATGCGGACGGCTGCGTGGGTTGGCCGATGCGCCGGTAAAGCGCGACATACTGGGCGCCCATGTGCGCCCAGCCGAAACGGGTCATCAGTTCGCGGGCCGCTTCACCCATCGCGCGACAGGTGTCGCGCGACGCCGCGAGCGAACCGATCGCCTGCGCGAGCGCCGCCGGATCGTCCGGATCCTCCAGCACGATCCCGCATTCGCGCGTGATGATTTCCGCGCCGCCCGCCGTGCGCGCGGTGACGACCGGCAGCCCGGCCGCCATCGCCTCGAGCAGCGACAGGCTCATCGCTTCGTAGCGCGACGGGAACACGTACGCGTCGACCGAGCGCATCAGCGTCGGCATGTTTTTAACCAGGCCGAGGAAATGCACGCGCGAATCGATGCCGAGCGCGCGCGCCTCCTCCGGATACGGGCTGCCGGGCAGATAGCCGGCCACCGCCAGGTGCACGTTCGCCGGCAGCTTCGTCAGCGCCTTCAGCACGGTGCCGAGGTTCTTGCGCGGCGTGCGCAGGTCGCCGACGAACAGCAGCAGGAACGCATCGCCCGGCAGCTTGAACGCCGCGCGGTCGGCCTGCGCACCCGCGAACGCGCCGGCGTCGACACCGTTGTAGATCACGCTGATCTTGCGGCTGTCGATGCCGAGCCCGGCGATCTCGTCGGCCACCTTCTGCGACACGGCCGTGATCGCGCGCGAACGCCGGTACGCCCAGCGCTCGAGCGTGGTGTTCACGCGCGTATAGACGTACTGGTAGGCCGACCACAGCCCCTTCGTCGGCCCGAACGGATAGTACGGACTCTTGAACCAGCCGCCGTGCACGAAGTGCGCGGTATTCACGTCGGCCTTGATCCACGAAATGAAGCCGTTCACGTGCAGCACGTCGTACTCGCTGCGGTGCGCGCGCAGCCAGGCCGCGCTCTTCAGCGCGAACACCTGCTGCTTGACGAGGTTCGACGGCCAGAAGCCGCCGACCTTCACGGGCACCCAGCGCACGCGCGGGTCGGCCAGCAGCTCGGGCGCGACGTGCGACGCGACCAGCGTGACCTCGTAGTTCTCGGCCAGCGCCGCGCGCGCGATTTCGTAATTGACGCGGCCCTGGCCGTCGTTATGTCGCACGACGTGCGTGACGATCGCGATTCTCAATGGTCGCCTCCCCGTAAACGCGCGGCGGCCAGCAGGCGTTGTGCCTTTTGCCAGTGCGCCGCGGAAAGAATCGAAAAAATGGCTGTGAACATCAGCAGGCCGCCCGTGCCGATCAGCGAGTTCGTGAACACGAGCATCGCGAAGGTCGACAGGCACAGGCTCAGGCACGCGCCGACGAACTTGTCCTTGCGCAGCTTGAACGCCGCGCGCAGCGTGCGGCCGAACAGCATCACGACGCCCGAGAGGTACAGCAGCGTGCCGGGCCAGCCGAGCACGAACGGCACGTTCATCACGCCGCTGTCGAAGCTGCCGTACTTGCCGAGCTCGCCGCTGTCGCTCGACAGCTTCGTGGACGCACCCGTCGCGCCCATCCCTTCGCCGGCGACGTCGGTGAACGCCGTCTGCGCGAAGGTGGCGTAGAACTTGTTGCGGTCGTCGTAGCTGCGGTCGTCCTTCAGGTTCGTGATCGACTGCAGACGCGCGCCGAGACGGTCGGCCACCGGCCCGACGGTCAGCAGCGGCACGCACAGGCCGACCAGCACGACGCCGCTGATCAGGATCCGCATCCGCACGCGGTTGTTCGACTGCGCGAGCTGGATCGCGAGCGCGATGACCCAGCCGCCCCACGTCGAGCGCACGAGACACAGCGCGAACGACACGAAGCCGGCCGCCCCGGCGAACCAGCGGATCTTCTGCGGCGCGGCGAACACGAACACCAGCGCGCCCATGATCGCGAACGCGAACGGCCCCGACGAGTTCATCGTGCTGAACACGCGCACGCCGTACGGCACCGGCTCGCCCTGCGAGCCCATGTCGGAGCCGATCATCCACAGCACGTCCCACTGCGGCATCACGAAATACTGCACGACGCCGTACAGGCCCATCACGAGCATGCCCCACATGAAGGTGGACAGCAGCACGTCGCGGTACTCGGGGTAGTCGCGTGCGTTGACCATGATGTGAAAGCCGATCAGCACCGGGTACACCCAGTTCGCGAGGTCGTAGGTCGCGGCCATCACGCCGCTCGACACGATCCCGACGAGGTATGCATACGCGAGCCCGAACAGCATCAGCAGGATCGGAATCCCGCGCCGCTGCGCGAGCACGCGGTAATGCCGGATCAGCCCGAGGCCGGCGATCATCGTCACCGCGAGCGGCGCGACCTGGATCAGGCTCGTCGGCGTGAACGCGCCCTTCGACCAGTCGGCGAGACGCCGCACTTCCGGGCTCAGGAACCACACCCACCACATGAAGCCGACGTAGCGCGCCGGACTCTTGAAATACAGCCAGAGGCCGACCGCGATGGCCAGCACCGGAAACGCGAGCGTCAGCACCTTGCCCTGGTGAATGGCGATCAGCGCGGCCGTGAACGTCCACAGCCCGGCCTGCCCGACCCAGTGCTTCGGTTCCGGAAGCCAGTTGCGTTTGCGCGACGGTGCGCATTCGGCGGCAATCGTACTCATCGATCCGCTCTCACCGCGACGACGGGCGCGAATCCGCGAGCGGCATCGCCACGCCCGCGGCGGCCGGCGTGCGGCGCCGGCGCAGCATGTCGCGCGTGATCCGCACGTGCTGCTCGGCGAACGCCTGCGTGGTCAGGTCGCGGTCGCGCAGGCATGCGGCGGCGGCCTGCGCGCAGGCGAGCGCCGCGACCGGATCGGCCACGAAGCGATCGGCGGCCTGGCGCATCGCCTGCGCGTCGAACGCCGGCACATAGGCGGCCGTATCGTGCGGGAAGTAGTCGCTGAGCCCACCGACGTCGGACACGATCATCGGCTTGCCGACGGCGGCCGCCTCGAGCATCACGGTGATGCCCGACGCATGGAAGTTCGGCCGCAGCGGCACGACGATCACGTCGGCCCACGCGTACAGCTCGTGCTGTTTCGCGAGCCCCGACGCCGAGCCGATCTTCACGTTCGGCGCATGCCACTCGCGCGGCACGCGGCGGCGCGTCGCGAGCCGCACGTCGTAGCGCTCGTCGCCGCCGAACGCGGCGAGGAACGTACGCCAGTCGCGGTCGCGATCGTTGCCGATCGCCGCGATCCGCAGCGGCCGGTTCGGTTGCCATTGCCGCGGCTCGGTGATCGGGAAGTCCTGCGTGTTCAGCCCGTAGTAGACGAACTCGGCGTCGCGCCCGAGATAGCGGCGGCACAGGTCGGCGTTGTCGCGGGCCAGCGTGGTCAGCGCGTCGGCGCGCGCGATCAGCTTGCGATACAGCCAGCGGCGCGGGCCGCCGAAGCTGCCCCACTTGTCGAACAGCCACACGCTCTGCGCGAGCAGCAGCGGGCGCTTGCCCTGCGCGCCGGCGAGCTTCAGGATCAGCGCGGCCGCAAGGTGCTCCTGCTCCGTGTGCGTCCAGATCACGTCGGTGTTCAGCAGCGCGGCGCGATTGCGCCACGCATGCACGACGTCGAAGCCGAGCGCCGCCTTCAGCGCGCGGCGTGCGAGGCTGGCGACGCGGTTCTCGCCGCCGTCCTGCGAATAGGTCAGCCGGAATTCGTCGGATTCGGCATGGTGATAGCCGTACAGGCAGCCGATGTTCTCGCCTTTCCGGTAGGTACGCGGATCGGCGCCGTAAAACAGGTGAACGTGGACGTTCGTTGCAGCTTTCGTTGCAGTCATGCGAGCCCTCCGTGGGTGGCCGCGCGCGAGGCGCGCAGGCCGTTCAAGACGTCACCGGCGGCATCGCCGCACGATGGGGGGCAAGATTCGCGCGGCGGGCATCGCGCGCCCCGCGGCGCACCGCGCGCCAGTGCTCGCGGATCCGCTCGCGCTGCGCCGTATGCAGCGACAGCAGCACGTGCGCGAGGCCCGGGTAGACGCGCGTGCCGACCAGCGTCCACCACCACCACGCGATCTCGCGCCGGACCGGCGGCAGATGCTCGCGCAGGATCAGGTGCATGTTGTACGCGCCGTTGCTGATCGCATTCAGCGACGCGGCATCGCGCCGGTCGTCGTCGAAGCGCTCGGCCGGGAAATGATCGACCGCGATCGCCGGGTCGTAGACGAGCTTCCAGCCGTCGCGCTGCACGCGCATGCTGAAACCCATGTCGTTGTGCACCTGCGCGCCGGCGCCGCGCAGCCGCGTGTCGAAGCGCAGCCGCTCGATCGCGGCGCGGCGGTAGCTCATGTTCGCGCCTTTCAGCATGTCGACTTCGCGCAGGCCGCCGACGCCGAGATGATGGTTGCCGACGATCTTGCCGGACAGCGTGAGCTGGCCGACGCGTTCGCGCGATTCGTCGAGCACGCGGCCCTTCTCGTGCACCCAGTCGCGCCCGCCGACCGCGCCCACGCGCGGATCGGCCTCGAACACCGACTCGACGCGCGCGAGCCAGTCGGGATGCGGCGCCGCGTCGTCGTCGGTGATCGCGACGATGTCGCCGTTCGCCGAGTCGAGCCCCTTGTTCAGCGCGGCGACCTGGCCCGGCACCTCGACCGGCACGATGCGCAGCGGCAGCGCGCCGCCGACCGCCGGATCGGCGAGCCGTTCGTGCGTGGCGTCATCCTCCGGGCGCGCGACGACGATCACCTCGTCGGGCAGCCGATGCTGCCGCTGCAGCGCCAGCAGGCAGCGCGCGAGGTCGGCGGGACGCCGATAGGTCGGAACGAGCACGGAAATTTTCATCGTTGATTCTCCTGTCGGCCGGGCGGGCAACACGCGCTGCCCGCCCGGTTACGTGCGATGCGGATCAGGCGCTCAGGTATTCATGCACGGCCGCATAGCCGCGGCCGTAGCCGCGCGCCTTCGGCGGCACGCCGTTGAAGATCCCGCCTTCCAGATCGACGCCCGCGGTGCGCAGGCGCTTGATCGCGTCGGCGATCTCGCCTTCGGTATGCATGCCCGAGCGCAGCACGAGGAACGTCGAGCCGGCCATGCGGCCGATGATGGTCGCGTCGGTCACCGCCAGTACCGGCGGCGAGTCGATCAGCACGACGTCGTAGCGCTTGCCGAGCCCTTCGAGGTATTGCGGCAGGCGCGTCGACATCAGCAGCTCCGACGGGTTCGGCGGGCGCGTGCCGGCCGAGATGAACGACAGGCCCTGCACCGGCGTCTCGCGCACGGCGTCCTCGAGCGCCGACTGGTCGCTCAGCAGCTCGGACAGGCCTGGCTGCGACGTGAGGCCGAAGTAGCGGTCGAGCAGGCCGCGGCGCATGTCGGCGTCGATCAGCAGCACGCGCTTGCCCGAATGGGCGAGCAGCACCGCGAGGTTGACCGTCAGGAAGCTCTTGCCGATGCCGGGCGTCGGGCCCGTCAGCACGATCACGCGGTTCTTCGCATCCATCATCGCGAACTGCATCGCGGTGCGCAGGCTGCGCAGGCTCTCGACGCTGAGATCCTTCGGACGCAGGCTCGCGAGGATCGGCCGGGTACGGCTGCCGCTCTTCTCGGCCTGCGCGTCGAGCTTCACCTGCTCGGCGCTTTGCGGCACCAGCCCGTACAGCGGCAGGTTGAACGCGCGCTCGATGCGGTCGGGATCCTCGATGCCCTGGAACATGTTGCGGCGCAGGAACACGACGCCCGTGCCGAGGATCAGCCCGAGGAACACGGCAGCCGACAGGATCAGCACCTTCTTCGGCTTGACCGGATCGCCCGGACGCAGCGCCGAGTCGACGAGGTGAATGTTGCCGCCCGTGCCGGCCTTCTGCACCGACAGCTCCTGCACGCGGTTCAGCAGCAGCACGTAGATGTCCTCGGCAACCTTCGCGTCGCGCTGCAGCTGGACGGCCTTCACTTCGGTGGCCGGCAGGCTGCGGAAGCGGTTGCTGAACTTGTCCTTCTCGCCCTGCAGCTCCGCGAGCTGCTGCTTCGCGGCGATCACCATCGGGTGCGAATCGGTGAAGCGCTGCGCGAGCGACGCGAGCTGCAGGCGCTGCGCGGCGATCTGCTGCTCGTACTGCACGCTGCCCTCGAGGTAGACCTTCGCCTCGTCGCTCGCGTTGATCGAGCCCGACGTGCGCTGGTACTGCGTCAGCGCGGCTTCCGCGCGTTCGAGGTCGGCCTTCAGGCGCGGCTCCTCGCCCTTCAGGAAGTCGAGCATCTTGGTCGCTTCGGCCTGCTTCGCGACCACGTGCTGGTTCAGGTACGAGTGAGCAAGTGCGTTCGCGATCGCGGCGGTCTGGTCCGGGTCCTTGCCTTCGAGCGAGATCTGCACGACGCCCGTCTGCTTGCCCTGCTCGGTCACCTGGATGCCGGTCTGGAAGCCGCTGATCGCGTCGAGATCGTTGTAGCGGACCACCGTGAACTGCGTGCCGGGGCGCGCGACGAGCTTCGACACGAGCAGCGTCACGCCGCCGCCCTGCGCCGATTCGCCGACATGGCCCGACAGCAGCCGCATGCCGTTCTGGTCGACGATCGAATAGGTGCCGTTCGGGCCGGCAGTCAGCGTCAGCTTCTTGCCTTCGAGCGCGGGCACGACGTTGATCGAATCGACGTCGGCGATTTCGCCGCCCCACGCGTACGACTTCAGGCCGAGCCACGGCCGCCCCGGTTCACCCGGCGTCGCGACGCGCGCCGCGAGGCTGCCGATCACCGGCAGCGTCTTCGGCACGACCGAGAAATTCAGCTTGAACTGCTCGACCACCGGCGCGACCACGCCGCGGCTCTTGATGATCTCGATTTCCGCGTCGGTCGGCGCCTGCTGCGGGCCGCTGTTGATCATCGCGCCCGTCTGCGTCTGCGTGAGCGCCTGCGACGTGTTGTCGTTGCCCTCGACCCGCACGTGCACGTCGGCCTGGTAGACCGGCTTCGCGATGTAGCAGTAGAGGCCGGCGAGCGCGACGACCGTGACCGCGATGCCGAGCAGCAGCCAGATGTCGTCCATGATCACCTGGAGCAGCTGGCCGAGGACGACGTCCTCTTCCTCGGTTTTCATGGACAGATCCGCGTAGGAGTGTTTCGCTTGCGTGTTCACCATTCGTTCCCGCTTGAGTGGTGCCGGGGCGGAGGCGCCGCCCCGGCGGGCTATCAGCGCGTGATTTGCCGCATGTAGAAGATCGTCTGGATCGTCGGCAGCACCTGCTGCAGCACACGGTTGAACTGCACCGAGCTGGCCGTGCTGACGTAGACGACGTCGAGCGGTTGAAGCGGGAAGCGGCTCGACAGCATCAGCGCATCCGGCTGCGTCATGTCGAGGCGGAACACTTCAGGCTTCGTCGGGTTGTCGCGCATCCCGCGCATCACGTAGATCTTGCGCGGGTTCGCGTCGGTGTCGAGGATGCCGCCGCCCGCGGTCAGCGCGTCGGCGATGGTCAACTTGCCCTTGAGCATCGGCACCGTGACCGGCGTCTTGACCTCGCCCATGATGAATACGCGGCTGTCGCTGCGGTCCGGCACGTTGACGATGTCGCCCGGCTGCAGCATCACGTTCTGCTTCACCTCGCCGCGATCGAGCACGCCGTTCGCGTCGAGCGTGTAGAGCTTGCCGTCGCGCGTCAGGCGCACGCGCTGCAGGTCGGCCTCGTTGGTCGAGCCGCCCGAGCGCGAGATCGCGTCGACGAGCGTCAGCGGCACGTCGCTCACCGCGAGCGGGCCCGGCTGCTTCACCTCGCCCGTCACCTGCACCTTCTGGCTGCGGAACGACAGCACGCGCACGTCGAGCTGCGGATTCTTCACGTAGCGCGACAGCGTGGTGGCCATCTGCTCGCGGATCTGCGCGACCGTCTTGCCGGCCACCTTGATGCGGCCGACGAACGGGAAGAAGATCGTGCCGTCCGAGGCCACCGTCTGGCCGTACGGATCGGCCTGGCCCGGCAGCGCGGTCGTATACGGCTGCTGCAACGCACCCGCGACCGACTGCGTCGTGTTGCCGCCACTCGAGAACGACTGGCCCTGCGGCGTCGTCAGCTCGGGGTGGTCCCACACGGTGACGCCGAGGATGTCCTGCGGGCCGACGCGGTACACGTATTCCGACGGATCGGTATAACGTCCGGGCGGCAGCGGATGGTCCACCTGTGCTTTCTGCAGCTGGTCCATCACCACTTTGGCGTCGATGTAATGAACCGGATAGGTTTCGGCCGCTTGCTGCCGGCCTTCGTCCTTCAGGTTCGACGAGTCGAGGTAGTTGCCGGGCGCGGTTGCACAGGCTGACAGGAAAGTCGTCAGCGCGACGGCAAGCGCCACCGGGCGCATCGGGCGTTTCAGCATAGTTTCTGTAGCCATCCTTGAACCAGACGTTCGATCAGTGAGTAGCTCTCGCGGTAATCGGCCTCGGGGCCGCCGTGCGGATCGGCAATCTCGGCCCCTTCCCACTTGCCGAGCAGGTGGACCTTGCCGCGCGCGAACGGATCGACCGATTCGACGGCCTTGATCTGTTCGCGCTCGCTGACGAGAATCAGGTCGGCGTCGCGCACGATCCGGCGCGACAGCCGCCGCGAGCGGTGGGTCGTCGCATCGACGCCCCGCTCGGCGAGCAGCTGACGCATCACCGGATCGATGCCGTCGCCGTCGTTCGCATGCACGCCCGCCGAGTGGAACGTCGGGCGCGGGCCGCCGCGCGACGCGGCGTGCGACTTGAACAGCATTTCCGCTGCCGGGCTGCGGCAGACGTTCGCGTGGCAGACGATCAGGATGTTCCGGAACATGGCGTCTCGTAACGAGTGACGGGAAACGGGTTACGCGCTCGCGGGCGCGGTGCCCGGCACACGGGCGGCGACAGCCTGGCGCGAGCCCGGCCGGCCGATCGGGTGGTATTCGATGCCCTGCTCGCTCATCGTCTCCGGCTCGTACAGGTTGCGGCCGTCGAAGATCACCGGCGATTTCCACAGGCGGCCGAGCGCGACGAAATCAGGGCTCTTGAAGATCTTCCATTCGGTGACGATCACGAGCGCGTCGGCATCGCGCGCGGCCTGCGCCTCGTCGTCGACGAAGCTCAGGCGCTCGAGCCAGCTCGGGTGATCGGCGAGATCGAGCGCGATCACGCGGCGCGCTTCCTCCTGCGCAACCGGGTCGTACGCGGCGATGCGCGCCCCGCGCGACAACAGCTCGGCGATCAGCTCGCGGCTCGGCGCTTCGCGCATGTCGTCGGTGTTCGGCTTGAACGCGAGGCCCCAGATGGCGAACGTGCGGCCGGTCAGGTCCTCGCCGAAGCGCGCGACGATCTTCTCGGCGAGCACGCGCTTTTGCGTGGCATTGACCGACGACACCGCCTTCAGGATCTGCAGTGCCTGCCCGTGCTCGTCGGCCGTGCGGATCAACGCCTCGACGTCCTTCGGGAAGCACGAGCCGCCGTAGCCGCAGCCGGCGTACAGGAAGTGATAGCCGATGCGCGGATCGGAGCCGATCCCGCGACGCACGGCCTCGATGTCCGCGCCGAAGCGGTCGGCGAGGTTCGCCAGCTCGTTCATGAACGAGATGCGGGTCGCGAGCATCGCGTTCGCCGCGTATTTCGTGAACTCGGCCGAGCGCACGTCCATGTACAGCGTGCGTTCGTGGTTGCGGTTGAACGGCGCGTAGAGCTTCTTCATCAGCTCGCGGGCGCGCTCGCCCGGCACGTCGTCGTCGCAGCCGATCACGATGCGGTCCGGCCGCGTGAAATCGTCGACCGCCGCGCCTTCCTTCAGGAATTCCGGATTCGACACGACCGAGAACATCTGGTCGCCGCCGCGCTTCGCGAGTTCTTCCGCCACCGCCGCGCGCACGCGCTCGGCCGTGCCGACCGGCACCGTCGACTTGTCGACGATCACCTTGAAGCCCGTCATGTAGCGGCCGATGTTGCGTGCGGCTGCGAGCACGTATTGCAGGTCGGCCGACCCGTCCTCGTCGGGCGGCGTGCCGACCGCGATGAACTGCACGTCGCCGTGCGCGACCGCGGCCTCGATATCGGTCGAGAAGCGCAGGCGGCCCGCCGAGCGGTTGCGCGCGATCACTTCCTTGAGGCCCGGCTCGTGGATCGGCACGCCGCCGTTGTTCAGGATGTCGATCTTTGCCTGGTCGACGTCGAGACAGAACACGTCGTGCCCGATGTCGGCCAGACATGCGCCGGTGACGAGCCCTACGTAACCGCTGCCGATGATAGTCAGATTCATGATGTGTCGGACCTCTTGACCAATGATTCGAAATTCGTAAAACCGGAATGCCTGCGTGGCGCGATCTCGGTGCTCAGTACGCGTTGCTGCCGGTGAAGCCTTTCCAGAGCGTCAGCACGACGATCTTGATGTCGAGCCAGAACGACCAGTTCTGCATGTAATACAGATCGAGCTTCACGCGGCCCATCATCTTCTCGATCTGGTCGGTCTCGCCGCGAAAGCCGTTGATCTGCGCCCACCCGGTGATGCCCGGCTTGATCCGGTAGCGGAACATGTAGCCCTTGACCAGATCCTTGTAGATGTCGTCGTGCGCGAGCGCATGCGGGCGCGGGCCGACGACCGACATCTCGCCCTTCAGCACGTTGATGAACTGCGGCAGCTCGTCGAGGCTCGTGCGGCGCAGGAACCGGCCGACCGGCGTCACGCGCGAATCGTTCTTCTTCGCCTGCGTGACCTGCCCCGCCACTTCCTCGTGCACCTTCATCGAGCGGAACTTGTAGATCTCGAACTCGTGCCCGTCGATGCCCTTGCGCTTCTGGCGGAAGAACACGGGCCCGCGCGACGTCAGTTTGATCAGGCACGCGATCACCAGCATCACCGGTGCGAGGCCCGTGAGCGCCACCAGCGCGAACGCCCGGTCGAACACGAACTTCGGCAGGATCCGCACGTCGGTGATCGGCGACGCCGCGAGGTTGATCGCCGGCACGCCGAGCACCTCGACCACTTCCTGGTTGAAGAACGACAGCGTGCGCACGTCCGGGATGAAGCGGATATTCACGAAGTCGTGGCGGAACACCGTCACGATCTGGTGAATCCGGCGCTCTTCCGTGATCGGCAGCGTGAGCCACAGCTCGCTGATCGCGCGGCTGCGCACCAGCCACACCAGCGATTCGAACTGCCGCTCGATGCGCACGTCGTCGAGCGCGACTTCGCCCGGCGCTTCGCTTTCGTCGTACACGCACACCGGGTTGAAACCGGCTTCCGGCCGCGCCCGCATCTGGGCGATCAGCCGCCGCGCCGCCGGCGTCCCGCCGACGATCGCGACCGCCTTCAGGTTGTAGCCGCCGCGGCGCAGTTGCCGCAGCACGACGTGCACGCAGGCCTTCGAGCCGGCGAGCAGCGCCATCGTCACGAGCGCCCAGTAACCCAGCCACAGCCGCGACAGGTCGCCCGACTGATGAAAGCTGAAGCTCAACAGGATGCCCGCGAGCTCGACCACCAGCCACGCGAACGCGACCCGCCCCACCAGCCCGACGAGACGCTTGCCGCGCCACGACTGGTAAATGCCGAAGGCGGGAAAGCACACGACGACGAGCAGGCAATCGAACAGCATCATCGTGCGCTGCAGGTCGTTGAGCCAGATGCTGCCACCGTGCAGCGCGGCGGCGATCAGCGCCCCCGTCACGACCATCGCAATATCGATGACTCTCGCCAGCACGCTCAACATGTCTGCTTCCTCTTTGAACAGGCGTTTGCCGAACAGCTCCTTGTGCGACCCGTGCCGCACATTCGATTCAAACGTTGCATGACGATATTGAAGCGGTAAGAAATTTTCGCCTCAAGCGTACAAGTATTTCGAAAAATAATCGGAAATTATTGCCACTAAGTTTTTGAATTAATTCGGCACGTTTTCCCGAAACGCCCGGAAACCGGGAATATTTCGGAAACTTTACGATTTCCGCTCACCCTTTGCGGGCGGTCAAGACCAGCCGATTCATCGATTTATTTTTTATTTTTTTATTTGCATCGGATGCCCGCGCGGAAAATTCTTCCCGATGAATGCGTGGCGAATATCCGGCAATGGACCCGGTTTTATTGTCGATTTACTTCATGCTACAACGACAGGCATTGACTTCAACCGTGGAGAGTGTCCTCATGAATGCTCCGGCCGTGGCTGCCGAAACGCGCCATTCTTCTTCCACCGCGCCCGCCGCCGGCACGCGCGTCGCCGTGCAACCGGTGATTCTCGCCGGCGGGTCCGGCACGCGCCTGTGGCCGATGTCGCGCGAACGTTTTCCGAAACAGCTGATCGGCCTGCTCGGCGAATATTCGCTGCTGCAATCCACCGCGCTGCGCCTCGACGGCCTGACGGCCGACCATCCGCTGAACGACGACGTGCTGATCGTATGCGGTGAGGATCACCGCTTCACCACCGCCGAACAGCTGCGCCTGACCGGTAAATCCGCGTCGATCATGCTCGAGCCGATCGGTCGCGACACCGCGCCCGCGCTGACGCTCGCCGCGTTTCGGCTGGTCGCCGGCGGCAACGATGCGGTGATGACCGTGATGCCGGCCGACCACGCGGTCGCCGACCTGCCGCGCTTCCATGCGGCCGTCGCGGCCGGCGTGCACTGCGCGATGCAAGGCAAGATCGCGACGATGGGCATCGTGCCGAAGCACGCGGAAACCGGCTACGGCTACATCCGCGTCGGCGTGCCGCTCGGCGACGCCGCCACGGGCAAACTCGACGTGCGCCGCCTCGACCGTTTCGTCGAGAAACCCCATCTCGAACTCGCTCAGCAGTACGTCGCATCGGGCGAATACTGGTGGAACAGCGGCATCTTCATCGTTCGCGCCTCGGTCTGGCTGAAGGCGATCCGCCAGCTCGAACCGGCAATCTACGCGGCCTGTGAACAGGCCGTCGCCCTGGGCAAGGCCGACGGCGATTTCTTCCGCATCGATCGCGAAGCGTTTGCCGCGTCGCCGTCGAATTCGATCGACTACGCGGTGATGGAGCCGCTCGCGAACCTGCCGCAACTGTGCGAAAGCGTCGTCGTGCCGCTCGACGCGGGCTGGTCGGACGTCGGCTCGTGGGACGCGATCTGGCAGATCTCGCCGAAGGACGAAGCCGAGAACGTCGGCCGCGGCCACGTGCTGTTCGAAGGCGCGGAATCGACGTTCGCGCATTCGGAAAGCCGGCTCGTTGCCTGCGTCGGCACGCAGAACCTCGTCGTCGTCGAAACGCCGGACGCCGTGCTCGTCGCGGACATGTCGCGCGTGCAGGACGTGAAGAAAATCGTCGGGCGCATCAAGGCGCAACGCGGCGCGGAAGCGACCGATCACCGCAAGGTGCATCGTCCGTGGGGCCACTACGACTCGGTCGACACCGGCGAGCGCTTCCAGGTGAAACGCATCGTCGTGAAGCCGGGCGCGCAACTGTCGCTGCAGATGCACCACCACCGCGCCGAGCACTGGATCGTCGTGCGCGGCACCGCGCGCATCACGCGCGGCGACGAAACGTTCCTGCTGTCCGAAAACGAATCGACGTACATTCCGCTCGGCGTATCGCACCGCCTGGAGAACCCGGGCAAGATGCCGCTCGAGCTGATCGAAGTGCAGTCGGGCGCGTATCTCGGTGAGGACGACATCGTCCGCTTCGACGATACCTACGGCCGGCAGTAACGCGTCATGCAACAAAGGGCGCCGCTTCGACAGCGGCGCCCCGGGCAACGCAGGCATGGAAAGACGGAACTTCCGCGCAGGCGTCGTGGCACACGACGGCCCGCGCGTTTCAGCGGGTCGGCGATCAGCCGACGCGGTACCCGTACTCGCGGCGCTCCGGCTGCACCGGATCGTTGCGGCTTTCGGACAGCGCGCCCGCATGGCGCTCGGCGATGAAGCGCTGGATGTCCGACTCGGCACGCGCAAGCGCGGACAGGCCGGCCAGCACCTCGCCTTGCGGCTCGCGCGCCGGTTCGTCGCTCGCGCCATGGCGATCGATCCACTGGCGCGCCCAGTCGAGCGCGAACTGCTCGGCTTCCTCGGCATCGGTGAAGCGCGGGCCGATGAGGCCCGAGCGTTCGACGCGCCGGTCGTCCTGCGTAATCTCGGCCCACGCGCGATACATCAGGTTCTGCACGGGCTGCGCGATGCCGCAGATCGTATAGCCGCGATATCGGTCGACTTGCGGTTCGACCGAGGCGAAGCTCGCCGACGACGCATGCGCATGGCGCAGCGCCGCCGACGGCGCACCGGGCACCGCGAACGACACGGCCGACGGATCGACGACTTCGTCGACCGGCCGCGCGCTCATCGACGCGCCCTCGCCCTCCCAAACGTTTGCCTGAGCGACCGGCAATTGCCACGACTCGGGGTTCTGCCAGAACACGCCGCGCAAGCGATCGTTGTCGGGCACGGGTTCGGCACGGCGCGCGGGCACGACCGGCACCGGTGGCGGCGGGATATACGCGAACGTGCGCCCGCTGAACTGGGTCAGCACGTCGATCATCTTCAGCAGCGTGCCGGACGCGAGCCACTCCTCGTAGCGGCGACGGCACGTCGGCCCGGACGGATAGCGGCCGGGCAGCTTCGACCAGGCTTCACCGGTCGTCAGGATCCAGAGCACCGCGTTGGCAACGACGCGCGGTTCGGCTCGTGGACGCCCACGGCGGTTCAGCCGGATGGGTTCATCGGCGATCAGCGTTGAAAGACGAAACCACTCTTCATCGGTAAGCTCATCGAAGAACATAGTAGATCTCTCCACGCAGCCAGGCCGGGGCTGCGATTGGCGGCGCCGTCGCGACACATCGCATCGCGGGGCGGCCAGGTTGCACATTATGTTTATCCGGAGTTGTGCATGCCGGTACGGCACCGCACTTTCACGGTGCCGACATTCCCGGCAATGACGCACAAATCACGGTCTCACTCCAATGTGGGAATTTTTGTGCACGAAGCATACCATCCCTAGGGTTTATCTCAATATGACAATGACTTAATGTTACGCACTGAAACAACCTGCCACGGATGAGTAATGTATTTACGCTTGAATTTTTTTGCGTGATCTTTATGCCCGTCGCTGCAAAGGCCCGCCTGGCGGGGCTCTGCAGCGTATCAACCATGCCTTTTCATGGGCATTTTCGGGCTGCTCCGCCCCCTGTCGGCAACAATCCCGCGCATTGCTGCCGGACATCGGTAAATCAGGGAAAAAATCGTAACAAGATATTCACGAATCGGTAAATCATTCAAATTCGACCGATTTTAATTATCTCCATGCACAATCTTTTTATTGTTTCTCTGCGAGTGATGAAAGCATGGTGACGTGTGGTGCACATTTTTCGCCACGCGCAAACTCGTGACGTCTGTTACATCTTCGGGGCGGCGGGCGGGCGGTCGCGCCACCGCAGGGGCGGTCATTGCGTTTCGGGTCGGAACGGAAAAAGGGAAACCAGTGGGCAGGCGGTGCCGGCCGTGGCAGCGGACGCGTCAGCGCAGATCGACGGCCAGCGACGCGGTCACGTCCGCGTCCACGCGCTGCGGCGGCATCGCGTAGGCCGGATGATCGCACCCGATCGACAACGCCGCCCCGCCCCTGAGCGCCGCGCGCATCGGCGCGTCGAGCTCGAAGCGCACGAAGTGCACGGCCGACGTCTTCTCGGCGTTGTCGCGGACGAGATCCTCGTCCGCGATCGCGTAGACGCGCGCGTGCCCGTCGACCTGCAGGTACACGCGATCCTCGACACCGATCAGCCGCGCGAGCGCCGCGCGCCGTTCGATCTCGTGCTCGTACTCGATCTGCATCGTCGCCTTCAGGTTCGTGCCGTCGGGCACGAGCGGCAGATACGCGTCCAGCTCCCCTTCGATGCCCGCCTGGTCGAAGATCTTCTCGATATGCAGCATCTCCTGGATCTGATAGCGGATCGTCGTCTCGTCCTCGAACAGGAAGCGCAGGTGGTTGCCGAGCGCCACCGCGCGGCGGCGCTTGTACGCGACGAGCCGCGCGTGTTCGGCCTTGCGGATCTTCGCGTACGCCTCGAGCGTCAGCAGGGAATCGCGGGTCAACGTCATGGGAGGTCCTCGTGGGTCGGCCGGCGGCGGCTCAGATGCCGTACGCGCGGCGCAGCAGCGTAAGCGGATGCGCGAGCGGCGCGGACGGCAGCCCCTTGTCGTCGATGCCCTGCACGATGTGATGGCCGGCCAGCGCGCAGTCCGACGACACGACATCCGGCTGCGGCTCGGCCATCGCCTGGAACACGGGCCCGCCGATCCGCATCGCGTCCGCGTGAAATCCCTTCTTCACGCCGAACGTGCCCGCATGGCCCGAGCAGCGCTCGACGACGTTCACGCGCGTGTCGGGCACGAGCGACAGCGCGTCGGCCGTCTTGCGGCCGATGTTCTGCACGCGCGCATGGCACGGCACGTGATACGACACGGTGCCGAGGCCGGTCTTGAAATCGGTCTTCAGCAGTCCGTCGCGATGCCGCGCGATCACGTATTCGAACGGATCCCAGAACGCTTCGGCCACCGCGCGCACCGCTTCGTCGCCGGGGAACATCAGCGGCAGCTCGCTCTTGTACATCAGCACACAGCTCGGGATCGCGCCGATCAGCGCATAGCCTTCGCGCGCATAGCGTTCGAGCACGGGCAGGTTCACGTCCTTCTTCGCGGCCACGCCGGCGAGATTGCCCTGCTCGAGCAGCGGCATCCCGCAGCAGGCTTCGCGCGTGACGAGTTCGTACGGGATCTCGTTGTGCGCGAGGATCGCGAGCAGGTCGTGGCCGATGCCGGGCTCGTTGAAATTCACGTAGCAGGTTGCGTAGATCGCGACCTTGCCGGGCGTGCGTTCGCCGTCGCGCACGGGCAAGCCGTCCGACGGCTTCGCCGTGCGCCGGAACTTGCGCGGCGCGAATTCCGGCAGCCATGCGTTGCGATCGACGCCGAGCGTCGCTTCGAGCGCATGGCGCGCGGGCGGCGTGCGGTTCACCGCGTTCACCGCCTGCGTGACGATCGGAATGCCGGCGAAGTGGCCCAGCGCGTCGGTGTTCGACAGCACCTTGTCGCGCAGCGTCGCTTCGCCGCGCTTGTAGCGCGCGGCCTTGCTGCGCAGCATCAGGTGCGGGAAATCGACGTTCCATGCGTGCGGCGGCACGTACGGGCATTTCGTCATGTAGCAGAGGTCGCACAGGTAGCACTGGTCGACGACCTTGCCGAATGCCGCCTTCGGCACCTCCTCGATATCGCCCATCGGCGTGTCGTCGACCAGATCGAACAGCGTCGGAAACGCGCCGCACAACGACACGCAGCGCCGGCACCCGGCGCAGATGTCGAACACGCGCGTCATTTCCGCATCGATCGCGGCCTGGTCGTAGAACGCATCGGACTGCCAGTCGAGCGGATGCCGGGTCGGGGCTTCGAGACTGCCTTCCTTGTGGGGCATGGGGCGCTCCATCCAGCGTGGCGCGCATGCGCGCCAGCGCCGCCCGCGCGATGCGGGCAGCGATGAACGAACGGCCGGCCGCTTGCCGGTCGCACGGCCCGCCGTGCGGCCCGCGGCGGCCCGTCAGTCGACGAGACTGTCCAGCGCCTTCGTGTAGCGGTTCGCGTGGCTGCGTTCAGCCTTCGCGAGCGTCTCGAACCAGTTCGCGATTTCGTCGAAGCCTTCGTCGCGCGCCGCCTTCGCCATGCCCGGATACATGTCGGTGTATTCGTGCGTTTCGCCGGCGATCGCCGATTCGAGATTCTGCCGCGACGAACCGAACGGCAAGCCCGTGGCCGGATCGCCGACGGCTTCCAGGTATTCGAGGTGGCCGTGCGCATGGCCGGTTTCGCCTTCGGCGGTCGAGCGGAACAGCGCGGCGATGTCGTTCTGGCCTTCGACGTCAGCCTTCGAAGCGAAATACAGATAACGCCGGTTCGCCTGCGATTCGCCCGCGAATGCGGCCTTCAGGTTCTCTTCGGTTTTGCTGCCCTTGAGTTGAGCCATTTGCGCCTCCGTTCGAGTCGGCGCGGCCGCGTGCGACGCCGGGCCGATCAGGTATGTGGGGAACGATGCGTGTGCCGGGGCGCGCGCACCGTGCTCTTCAATCTAGGCGCTCGCGTTCGCATCCCCCAATAGGCTTTTTCAATCCGGGCGATAGTGCTTGGCGGGACGTGGGGCGCTGCCGGCCGCGTACGGTGCGCGGTGCGCGGTTGCGCGGCATTCGCGCGTGGTGCGTCGGGTCACGCGTCCATCGCGCGCCTGAGCAGCAATTCGCGTTCGCGTTCGTTGCGCGTCAGTTCCGCCGCGCGGCGGAACTCGGCCTTCGCCTCGTCGGCACGGCCCAGCTTCGCCAGCAGGTCGCCGCGCACGCTCGGCAACCAGTGATAGCGCACGAGCGCGGGATCGTCACGCAGCGCGTCGACGAGTTCGAGCGCCGCAGCCGGCCCGAACGCCATCCCGACGGCCACCGCGCGATTCAGCTCGACGACGGGCGACGGCGCGACTTCGGCGAGCGCGTCATACAGCGCGACGATCTGCGCCCAGTCCGTATCCGACGCCTGCCGCGCACGCGCATGGCAGGCCGCCAGCGCGGCCTGCAGCGCATACGGCCCGCGCACGCCGCCGAGCTTCGTCGCGCGTTCGAGCGCCGCGAGGCCGCGCCGGATCAGCAGCGGATCCCAGCGGCTGCGGTCCTGGTCGAGCAGCAGCACGGGCCGGCCCTGCGCGTCGGTGCGCGCATGCATGCGCGACGCCTGCAGCTCCATCAGCGCGACGAGCCCGAGCACCTCGCTCTCGTCCGGCGCCAGCCCGGCCAGCACGCGGCCGAGCCGCAACGCCTCATCGCACAGCGCCGGGCGTGTCCAGTCGTCGCCCGAGGTCGCCGCATGGCCTTCGTTGAACACGAGATAGATCACTTCGAGCACCGACGCGAGCCGCGCGGGCCGTGCATCGGCGGCCGGCACCTCGAACGGCACGTGCGCCGCCGCGAGCGTGCGCTTGGCGCGCACGATCCGTTGCGCGATCGTCGGCTCGGGCGTCAGGAACGCGCGCGCGATCTCGCTTGTCGTCAGCCCGCCGAGCAGCCGCAGCGTGAGCGCGACGCGCGCATCGGTCGACAGCACCGGATGGCACGACGTGAAGATCAACCGCAGCAGGTCGTCGCCGATGTCGTCGTCGCGCGCGTCAGCGAGCGCCTCCGCGATGTCGGGGACGACATGCGCTTCGAGCGCGTCCATCTCGTGGCCGAGCTGGTCGCGCTTCGCCGCGTGGAGCGACTCCTGCCGGACACGATCGAGTGCGCGACGCTTCACGGCCGTCATCAGCCATGCGGCCGGGTTGTCGGGCACGCCGTCGACGGGCCAGTGCTCGAGCGCCGCGACGAGCGTGTCCTGCGCCAGTTCCTCGGCCACGCCGACGTCGCGCACCACGCGCGCGGCGCGCGCGATGATCTTGGGCGCCTCGATCCGCCAGACCGCTTCGATCGCACGGTGAGTCGCCTCACGCGTCACGACGCCTGCCCCTCGGCGGACGCGTCCAGCGGCATGGCCATCAGCTCCCATGCGTGGCCGTCCGGATCGTCGAACCCGTGACCGTACATGTTCGGGTACTCGCGCGGCGCCTGCGGCGCGGACCCGCCGGCCGCCAGCGCCTTCGCGACGATCGCATCGACCTCGGCGCGGCTGTCGCACGACAGGCACGACAGGACCTGCACCTGCGTTGCCGGATCGATGATGGTTTTGCCGGTGAACGTCTGGAAGAACGGCCGCACGAGCAGCATCGCGAAGATCGTGTCGCTGATCTTGATGCAGGCGGCCTGGTCGTTGGTATAGGCCGGCACGACCTCGAAGCCGAGCGCCTGGTAGAACGCCTTCGAGCGCGGCAGGTCGGCCACGGGCAGGTTGATGAAGACCATCTTGTGCATGTCGGATACTCCCGGTGAGGTTGGATTCAGGCGGCAATCAATCAGGCGCCGGCGCGGCCGACGTGGAGTTCGCGGAACCGCTCGACCGCGTCGCTCGGCGTGAGGTCGTCGAGTTCGAACAGCGGCCGCACCTCGATCTCGCAATCCATCTCGGCGCCGAACGGCGCGGGAAACCGGCGCGTCCATTCGAGCGCTTCGTCGCGCGAACGCACCTGGATCAGCGTATAGCCCGCAATCAGTTCCTTCGTTTCGGCGAACGGGCCGTCAACCACGGTGCCCTTGCCGCCCGCGTAGCGCACGCGCCAGCCGCTCGCGCTCGGTCGCAGCCCGTTCGCGTCGAGCAGCACGCCGGCCCTGGCCAGTTCCTCGTGATAGACGGTCATGGCTTCGACCAGCCGGTTGTCCGGCAACGCGTCGGACTCGCTGACGGCGTTCGCCCGGATCATGATCATGAATCGCATCGTTCACTCCTTGTCGTCGGTGGAAGGCAGCGCCCATTCTTCGGCGCCTTATCCGGACGACGGCCGGACGACCGCCGGATCGACATATTCCGCGACATATCAGGGTAAATACCGAGTCTCGACCTTCACAGGAAGCACGGGCCGACCGCCCGCACCTCGACCGTGCACCATTGCGCGGCCGGGCACTGGCGCGCGATCTCGATCGCTTCCTCGCGCGTGTCGACGTCGACGATGAAGAAGCCGCCGACCATCTCCTTCGCCTCCGCGAACGGGCCGTCGAGCAGGCGCGTCTCGCCGTCGCGCACCTGCACGCGCGTGCCGCGCTCGGAGCGCTCCAGCGACTCGACGCCGCGCAGCACGCCGCGCGCCTTCAGCGTCTCGGCGAAATCGACCATCCGCGCGTACAGCGCCTGACCTTCGTCCAGTGTGCGTTCGGCGCGCTGCTCGGTCGGCTCGACAATCAACAGCATGTAAGACATGGATTTCTCCTGTGGGAACGGGGCGTGGCGGCGTTCGCTGCGCGATCGGGATGCGCCGGCCGATGCAAAAGCGTAGCAGCCGCCGCGCGGCTTGCATCGTCGGCCGATCGGCAACTGGCCGGACGGCCAATTCGGCCGCTTCCTGACATTTTGCCGTCAAGATGCCTTCCCGAACCGTCGGATTTTCTTCCTGTGGACCGCCCCATGTCACGCCTGCTTGTGCCGCTTGCCGTTGCACCGTTCATCGCCCTCGCCGCGCTCGCCGCCCTCTGTGCCCGGCCGGCCATGGCCGCGCCGCCGGTGAGTGCCGGCTGCGGCGGCGCAACCACGCCGATTGCCGACTTTCGCGGCGCCGGCGGCCCGTCGCCGCTGGCCGGGCAAACGACCTCGATCGAAGCGGTCGTCACCGCGGCGTTCGGTGGCGCGGACGGCCTCGGCGGCTTCTTCGTCCAGCAAGCCGACGCGCAGCGACGGCACCGGCCGGGCGTCCCGGAAGGCGCGTTCGTGTACGCGCCGAACGCACGCGCGAAGGCCGGCGATCTCGTGCATCTCACGGGCCGCGTCGACGAGCGCTACGGCCGGACGCAATTCACGCTGTCGGGCGGCGTAACCGTCTGCGCCCGCGGGCAAAAGGTCGCGCCTGCCACGCTCACGCTGCCCGTCGCCACCCACGCGGTGCTGGCCGCGCTTGAAGGCATGCGGGTGCGCCTGCCGCAAACACTGACGGTCAGCGATACCCACGAACTCGGCCGCTACGGCAGCGTCGTCCTCAGCAACGGCCGGCTGCGCATCCCGACCCACGTCGCACCGCCGGCCGAGGCCGCCGCGATCGCGACCGCCAACGCACGCAACCGCATCGTGCTCGACGACGGCTCGACCCGCCGCGATCCGGCGACCGTGCGCTATCCGCCGCCCGCGCTGAGTGCCGCCAACACGCTGCGCGCGGGCTACACGGTACGCGGCGTCGAAGGCGTGCTCGAACTGCGCTACGGTGCATGGCGGCTGCAACCGGTGGCCGGTGCGGCGCCGGTGTTCGATGCCGCCGCGAACCCGCGTACCGAGGCCCCGGCCCGGCACCCGGATGCCGACCTGCGCATCGTGTCGTTCAACGTATTCAACTATTTCAACGGCGACGGGCGTGGCGGCGGATTCGATGCCCCGGCCAACCGCGGCGCGAAAACGCCCGCCGCGTTCGCGCGGCAGGAGGCAAAGATCGTCGCGGCGTTGCGCGCGCTGCGTGCCGACGTGATCGGGCTGATGGAAATCGCGAACAACGGCCACGGTGAAACAAGCGCCGTACGCCGTCTCGCCGCGCAACTTGGCGACGGCTGGCGCGCAGTCGAGCCCGGCACCGCGCGCCTCGGCCGCGATGCGATCGCAGTCGCGCTGCTGTACGACAGCCGCACGGTCGAGCCGGCCGGGCGCGCCTCGACCGTCGCACTCGGCGGCCGGCACCGCCCGCCGCTCGCGCAGACATTCCGGCGCATCGGCGGCACGCGCGCCTTCACGGTCGCGGTCAATCACCTGAAATCGAAGAACTGCCCGAACGCGACCGGCGCCGATCGCGACCAGTCGGACGGTCAGGGCTGCTGGAATGCGGCGCGCATGCGAGCCGCCGCGCGCGTCGCCGACTGGCTCGCCGCGTCGCCGACCGGCACCACGGCCGACGGCGTACTGCTGATCGGCGACCTGAACAGCTACGCGAAGGAAGACCCGGTGCGCGCGCTCGAGTCGCGCGGCTACGAGAACCTGGTGCCCCGCTTCGTCGGCGATGCTGCGTACAGCTACGTATTTCGCGGCGAAGCGGGCAGCCTCGACCACGCGCTGGCCACGCCGGCGCTCGCCGCGCGCGTGAGGGCCGTACACGTCTGGCACATCAACGCCGACGAACCGATCGCCCTGCAACCCGTGCCTGATTACAAAACGTCCGCGCAACGGTCGATTTATTACGCACCTGACGCGTACCGGTCATCGGATCACGATCCCGTCGTGATCGACGTCGCGCTTGGCGATGGCGGCACGTTGGCAGCCCCGGGCACGAACCGTGCTCGTCGACCAAGCGTCGATTAGTGCATTTGCATCAGCACAAGGCCTGCAACGGCACTATTTACCGGGGGCCCTGGCGACGCGATATTTACCGCACCTTCACCGCGTACCGCAGCCCGGTACGCCGCTTCGCCCGGAATGCGAATTTTTTTCAATCGCCGCGCCGCCCCGTGCGGCGGGACTGTGCGGCAATCCTGCCGACGAATTGAAAATTTGTCTCGAAACAAAATCGGGCCAAGTGAATCACATAGGTTGCTGGGATTCGCCGTATCTTCAAATTTGCCTTGAATCGAAGGAGGATAAACACCATGGCGCTCACCGACTCGATCGAACACAAGCTGGACCGCGGCCTGTCCGACATTCGTCGCACGGGCCGGCGCGTGGGGCGCACGACGCGCTCGGCCGCCCGCGACCTGCATGCCGACGTCACCGACGATCTGCGCGGGCTGGTCGACGAACTGGAAGATCTGCTGAAAAACGATGGCGACGGCGATATCGCCGCGCTGCGCAAGCGCGTGCAATCCAGGCTCGATGAAGCGCGCAGCGCGCTCGACCATGCATCGGGCAGCGCGGCCGCCCGGCTGCGCGAATCGGCCGAACGCGTGTCGCAGGTCGTGCAAGACAACCCGTGGCAAACCGCCGGCGTCGTCGCCGGCCTCGCGTTCGTTGCGGGCCTGCTCCTTGCCCGCCGTTGAACGGAGCCGGCCGCCGCGCGCCCGCCCCGTCCGTCCTCAATCAGACAAACGAAGGAGAAACGCCATGCAGAAGACCTTTGCCATGAAAGCCGCCGCCGCCGTCCTGCTCGGCAGCCTCGCGCTCGCCGGTTGCACGACCACCCCGGACAAACCGGAAGGCGCCGCGGCCAGCGCGTCGAAGCGCCAGTCGATCGACGCCAGCGTCAACGCGACGCTGTCGCGCCTCTATTCGACGGTGCCGGGTTCGCGTGAACTCGTCGCGAAATCGCGCGGCGTGCTCGTGTTCCCGAACGTGCTGCAAGCCGGCTTCATCGTCGGCGGCCAGTCCGGCAACGGCGCGCTGCGCGTCGGCGGCAGCACGGTCGGCTACTACAACACGTCGTCGCTGTCGGTCGGCCTGCAGGCCGGCGCACAGTCGAAGGCGATCGTGTTCCTGTTCATGACACAGGATGCGCTCGACTCGTTCCGCAAGTCCGAAGGCTGGTCCGCGGGCGCCGACGCCTCGGTCGCGGTCGTGAAGGTCGGCGCGAACGGCGCGGTCGACTCCAATACCGCCACCGCCCCGGTCGAGGTGCTGGTCCTGACCAACGCGGGCCTGATGGGCGACCTGTCGGTGAACGGCACCAAGGTCACGAAGCTCAACATCTGACGATGCGGCACGCGGCGTCGCGCCGCGTTTGCTTCCCGGCAGCGCCGCGGCCCCGGCCGCGGCGTTTTCGCATGTGCCGCGCGCAGCGGCTATGATGGCGGCGCCTTTGCGGGCATACTCCGCTTCGGGCCGCCCTGCGTCGCATTTCGCCGCGAACCCGTGACGATCGAGAACCGATCGCGCGCGGGGCAACGAGATTCAATCAAACCACGCATCAATCTGCGCGAACGTCATCCATGGAAAGCGGACACGACCACCAAAAATTCTTCTATTTCCTGCTGGCCGCGGTCACCGTCGGACTCTGCTGGATCCTCGCGCCGTTTTCCGGAGCCGTGTTCTGGGGCACCATTCTCGCGATCCTGTTCCAGCCCGTGCAGCGCTGGCTCGCCGCGCGCTTCGGCAAGCGGCGCAACCTCGCCGCGCTCGTGACGCTGTCGCTGATCGTCCTGATCGTGATCCTGCCGCTCGTGTTCGTCACGGCCACGCTCGTGCAGGAAATCGCGTATGTGTACCAGGAGCTCAAGGACGCCCAGCCGAACTATTCGCAGTATTTCCACGACATCATTCACGCGCTGCCGAGGTCGATCCAGAACCTGCTGCAGAAATACGGGCTGACCAACATCCCGGGCATCCAGAAGAAGCTGACCGACGGCGCCGCGCAAATCAGCCAGTTCGCAGCCACCCAGGCGCTCAGCATCGGCCAGAACACGTTCCAGTTCGTCGTGAGCTTCGGCGTGATGCTGTACATGGTGTTCTTCCTGCTGCGCGACGGCGGCGAGATCGGCCGCCGCGTGCGCCGCGCGCTGCCGCTCGACGAGGAGCACAAGAACCTGCTGCTCGCGAAGTTCACGACCGTCGTGCGCGCAACGGTGAAGGGCAACATCGCGGTCGCGCTCGTGCAGGGCGCGCTCGGCGGCCTGATCTTCTGGATCCTCGGGATCGAGGGCGTGGTGCTGTGGGGCGCGCTGATGGCGTTCCTGTCGCTGCTGCCCGCGATCGGCGCGAGCCTCGTATGGGTGCCGGCCGCGCTCTACTTCCTGATGATCGGCGCGGTCTGGAAGTGCGTGATCCTCGTCGCGTTCTGTGTCGGCGTGATCGGCCTCGTCGACAACCTGCTGCGCCCGATCCTCGTCGGCAAGGACACGAAGATGCCCGACTGGGTCGTGCTGATCTCGACGCTCGGCGGGATGGCGCTGTTCGGCATCAACGGCTTCGTGATCGGGCCGCTCGTCGCCGCGCTGTTCATGGCGAGCTGGGACATCTACGCGCGCGCCGAACAAGGCGAATGACGCATCGCGTGGCCGCGTGCCACGCACCTGCCGGCACGCGCCGTCACGGATGGCGAATGCGGATCACGACGGGCGCCTCGGCGCCCGTTTCTTCATCCGCCGCCAGCATCATCACGCCGCCATACGGGCCCACGCGATACGTGCGGCCCGATACCAGCGGCACGCTTCGATCGTCGTGCGCATCGCGCCACGTTGCACGCACACGCGAAGCGACATCGGGCGAGAACGGCGCACCGTCGGGCCCGACCAGCGCCACATGGGCGCCCGGCAAACGCCGGCCATGGGCATCGAACCGCAGCGTTGCCGCCGCCCCGCCGTTCGCCACCGCTCGTCCCTCGACCACCTCGCCCGGGCGCGCGTCGAGCGTCACGTCGTAGAGATCGACGAGCGCACCCGCGAACCGCACGATGCCGTTCGACGCGACATGCCCGGCCGCCACCGCATTCGACATCGCGAACGCCACGCCCAGCCCGATCGCGGTCTTCCGCACGGCACCGGCCCACCGCACCGTTCGATTGCGCCTCGCCACCGATGCCGCCCGCTTCGCGTCGTTTCGCATGTTCCCTCTCCTCCGCCGTGACCAGAAAAAGAGGCGGCGTGACGCGTCGGTCACGCCGCCTGTCTGCTGGCAATCACTTTAGGGAGAGACGTCCGGACAAGATATGGGACTAGTCCGAAACTAAAGCCCGGTCGTTCGAACGCACCGCGTTCGACACCCGCTCGCAACAGCGTACGAACGGCATCGCACGCTGCGCGGCGGGCCGGTCACGCGCTAGGATCGACGCGCAGCACGAGCTTGCCGCGATGGTCGCCGTCGAACAGGCGATTCAGCACGTCGGGCGCGTTCTCGAGACCGTCCGCAACCGTCTCCTCGGCCTTGAGCCGGCCGTCGCGCAGCCAGCCCGCGAGCGTCTGCACGGCTTCACGGCTCTTGCGATAGTCGAGGATCAGGAAACCGCGCATCGTCAGCCGCTTCGAGATCAGCACACCGACATCGTCCGCCGCGCGCCCGCTGTTGTAGTTCGAGATCACGCCGCACAGCGCGACACGCCCGCCGATCACCATCCGCGACAGCACCGCGCGCATCACCTCGCCGCCGACATTTTCGAAGTTCACGTGCACGCCGTCCGGCGTCGCCGCCTTCAGTTGCGCGCGGAAATCATCGGCCTTGTAGTCGACGGCCGCGTCGAAGCCGAGCGTCTCGGTCAGGTAGCGGCACTTGTCCGCGCCGCCCGCGATGCCGACCACACGTGCGCCGTGGATCTTGCCGATCTGCCCCGCGATCGAGCCAACCGAGCCGGCCGCCGCCGATACCACGAGCGTCTCGCCCGGTTGCACCGGCGTGATGTCCGTCAGCCCGTAGTACGCGGTCAGCCCGCTCATCCCGCACGCGCCGAGCAGCGTCGGCAGCGGCAGGCCCGACTCCGCGGGCAGCTTCACGAGCTGCGCGGCCTGGTCGGCCGGCACGACCGCGTAGTCCTGCCAGCCGACGAGCCCCTGCACGAGATCGCCTTCCGCGAACCCCGCATGACGCGACGCCACCACGCGCCCGATGCCGAGCGCGCGCATCACCTCGCCGATCGCGACGGGCGGCAGGTACTGCGGGACGTCGCTCATCCACACGCGGTTGGTCGGGTCCATCGACAGGTACAGCACGCGCACGAGCACCTCGCCGTCGGCAAGCGCCGGCACCGGCGTCTCGACGAGCGAAAAGTGTTCGCGGCCGACCCGCCCTTCCGGGCGCGTCTTCAGCAGCAGTTGGCGGTTCACGGGTGTGGACACGATGTTCTCCTCCAATCGTTGTGGTTCGGGATGCGCGTCAGACCGCGCACATGCCGCCGTCGATCACGAGTTCGGCGGCCGTCACGAAGCGGCTCTCGTCGGACGCGAGATACACGGCCGCATGCGCGACGTCGTCCGGCTCGCCGAGCCGGCGCAGCGGAATGCCGCGCGCGAGCTTGCGCGTCGCGTCGCGTTCGCCGAGCGACTGGAACAGCGGCTCGACGATCCCCGTGCGGATGAACGCCGGGTGAATCGAGTTGCAGCGCACGTCAATCTCGCGGCGCGCGCAGTCGATTGCGACCGACTTCGTCAGCGACGCGACCGCCGCCTTCGACGCGTTGTACGCGGTGAAATCCGGCTCGACCTTGAACGCGGCGACCGACGAGATGTTGATGATCGATGCGGGATGGCTTTCGGCCAGATACGACAGCGCATGCTTGCAGCCGAGCACGATGCTCTCGACGTTGATCGCCATCACGCGCCGCCATTCGTCCAGCTCGATCTGCGCGGGCGAGCCGATCGAACCGACGCCCGCGTTGTTGACGAGCACCGACAGCCCGCCCATCGCATCGACCGCCTGCGCGAGCAGCGCCTGCCAGCGCGCTTCGTCGCGCACGTCCTGCGTCGCGGCGAACGCGACCGGCGTCGCGTGGCCCGCGTTGAGCTCCTGCGCGAACGCGTCGAGCACCGCTGCGTCGGCGATGTCGGTCACGAACACGCGTGCGCCCTGCTCGACCATCCGGCGCGCGATCGCACGGCCGAGGCCGCCCGCGGCGCCCGTGATGTATGCGCACTTGCCGGCAAGGCGCGGAGAAACGATTGTCATGTGGCCTGCTCCTGTCTTGAATCGTCGTCGCGGAACGCTGCCGAGACGGGGTGTCCGTGCTTTCCGTGCCTTCAGGGCCGCTGCCGGTCGACGTGCACCGGTGGCGGTACGCCGACATGACGACGCGCCGCACGGTTTCCGCGAGTATATCGAGATGAACCTGACGCGTGCCGGACGCGCCGGGCAGCCTGCCCAAGTTGAACGACAGCCAGCGTACGCGAATGCCGCCAATCGATGAAATGAATAATCGTTATAGCCGGTCATAGGCGCCGTTCATGACCTTCGCGTGTCGGCACGCATGTTCGGGCCGGCCGCACCCGCGGATCATGCAGACCGGCCGGATCGTTGATTCAGGGAATGACGAAGCGCGGCGTTCCGCGCAGACGCGAAAGCAGTCGGGAAGAGGAACGGTGTGGAATCGTGCAACCGCCGGGCGAATGCCGGCGGCAAGAAAGCGGCGCCGGGGCGCCGTGACCAGCTACCGTCAGAACCCGTCGCCCGACGGCGCGCGCACGAACGCGCAGAGTTGCGGCGAATGGGTGT
Source organism: Burkholderia sp. AU33423 (assembly GCF_002223135.1). Classification (NCBI taxonomy): domain Bacteria; kingdom Pseudomonadati; phylum Pseudomonadota; class Betaproteobacteria; order Burkholderiales; family Burkholderiaceae; genus Burkholderia; species Burkholderia sp. AU33423. The sequence goes on along the minus strand of NZ_NKFH01000007.1, from coordinate 859,912 downwards.
CGATCATCTGCTGGAACGGCGCGCGGTGCCCGTACGCGATGCCCGACACGAGCAGCAGGCAGACGGCCGCGACGCGCGGCGAGAATGCACGCTGCCGCGCACTGTCGTAGCCGCGCAGGAACACCAGCGCGACCAGCGCGCCGAGCATCCAGCCGACGATCACTTCCGGAACGGTGTGCGAATGATCGAACACGCGCGCGACGGCCGTGACCGCGCCGACGGCCAGCCCGGCCGCGATGCCGAGCGCCTTGCCCGGCCGGAACGCCTGCCACAGCATCGACAGCGCGACGGTCCACACAGACGTCGACAGCATCGTATGGCCGCTGATCACGCGGAAATCGAATTGCGGCAGCTCGATGCCGCACCCGGCATACAGGATCTTGGTGGCGCCGACGAGGCCCATGCCGGCGGCGAGCAGCACGCCCCAGCGGACGGCGAGGCGCCAGTCGGTCAGCGCGAGCCACGCCGCGCATGTCAGCGCGATCGGCAAGGTCAGCGCGGCATCGCCGACGTTGCTGATTTCACTCCACATAACGGACTTCGGACGACGATCGAAAGGCCGCAGTTTACCGCATGCGCGCCGCGCGGCTGTGTCAGCCTGTGACAGGCTGTATCAGCCCGCGACACCGGTAATCAGCAGCAGGTTCGTGCCGGTGATGACGGCGAACAACGCCCACGCGGCAATCTGCATCCCGCGCCCGATCGTGTGCTCGCCCATCGTGTTGCGATCGCTAACCGAGCGGATCAGCGGCCACATCGCGAACGGCAGCTGCAGGCTCAGCAGCACCTGGCTCCACACCAGCAGCTGCCCCACCGAGCTGTCGCCAAGCCACAGCACGCCGATCAGCGCCGGCACGAGTGCGAGCCCGCGCGTGATCAGCCGGCGCTGGTAGCACGGGATCTTCGTGCGCAGGAAGCCATCCATGATCACCTGGCCGGCGATCGTGCCGGTCAGCGTCGAGCTCTGCCCCGACGCGAGCAGCGCGATGCCGAACAACAGCGCGGCCGCGCCGCCCGCGATCGGCGTAATCAGCTTGTAGGCCTGCTCGATGTCGGTCACGTTGTGCAGGCCCGTCGCATGGAAGGCCGCGCCCGCGACGACCAGGATCGCCGCGTTGACGAGCATCGCGACGAACAGCGACACGCAGGTATCGATGCGCACCAGCGCGAGCGTGTCGCGAATCATCCCGCGCGTGCCGCCGACCACGTGCCGCGTCTGCACGACCGACGAATGCAGGTACAGGTTGTGCGGCATGATCGTCGCGCCGACGATGCCGAGCGCGAGCACGATCGCGTCCTTGCGGTCGTGGCCCGGGTCGCCCGGCACGAGCCCGCCGACCACCGCGTGCCAGTCGGGCGGCGTAATCGCGACCTGCGCGACGAAGCAGAACGCCATCGTCGCGATCAGCGCGAGCACGATCGCCTCGATCTGCCGGAACCCCTTGCCCTGCAGGCCGAGCACGATCACCGTGTCGAGCGCGGTCAGCACGATCCCCCACGCGAGCGGCACGCCGAGCAGCAGCTTGAACGCGAGCGCGCAGCCGAGGACTTCCGCGATGTCGCACGCGATGATCGACACTTCGGCGGTCACCCACTGCACGATGCGGCCGAACCGGCCGTAGCGGTCGTAGCTGGCCTGCGCGAGATCCCGGCCGGCGACGAGGCCGAGCCGCGCCGCGAGCATCTGCAGGAAGATCGCCGCGAGGCTCGAGAACGCGACGACCCATAGCAGCGAATAGCCGAACTGCGAGCCAGCCTGGATGTCGGTCGCCCAGTTGCCGGGATCCATGTAGCCGATCGCGACCAGCAGGCCGGGGCCGAAGAAGCGCTTGAGCTTCTGCCAGCGCGGCGCGCCGGCATCGATCGTGATGCTGCCCTTTACTTCCGACGGGCAAAAAGGGGCGGTGGCGGTGGTGGGGAGGAAGGACATGGAAACCGGGGCTCGAGATCGGGACAGGACGATTCTACGGGTATCCGCCCGATTTTCTCCCGCGTGGCCTCTCACGCGGCGCGATGCCCCTCGGTGCCGTCGCCGGCCCCCTCGCCCGCATCGGCCTGCCTCACGCCACGGGTGAGGATCCTTTCGCGCTCGGTGACGCGGAATTCGGTCGGCGACATCAGCATGCGCTGGCGAAACAGCTTCGCGAGCCGCTCGCCGCTGCCGAACCCGGTGCGGCGCGCGACTTTATCCGCCGGCAGCGTCGTGTGGACCAGCATGTGGCAGGCGCGCTCGAGCCGCACGTGCTGGACGAACTCGGTCGGCGTCACGCCGATTTCCTTCTTGAAGCGCCGCAGGAAGTTGCGCTCGCTCATCGCGGCGGCCTGGGCCGCGCTCGCGATCGAGATGCGGTTCACGCTCTGCGCGCGCAGCCGCTGCGCCGACATCCGGATCGACGGGCTCGCGCTCAGCTCGCGAAAGGCCCACATCGACTGCGTATAGCGCTGCTCGACCGGCCGCAGCAGGTTGCTGGCGATCTCCTGCGCGGCGATGTCGCCGAGCTCGACGCGGAACATGTCGAGCACGGCGGCGAACACGTCGGTTTCGCCGGCCTGCAGCTCGACCGTCGTGGCGACCCGTCGCCCGCCCCGGCCGGGCCGCCCTTCGATCGCCGTCGACGGACGCTGCATGGCCGCGAGCGTGGGCAGGTCCATCCCGTCGACGATCCAGCGCGCATGGCGGCGAATGTCGGAGAGGCGACGCTGCAATGCGTCGTCCCAGTTGACGGTCGCGCGGTCACCGTGAAGATGAAAGAACGCGAGCGCGCGGCGGCCGTGCTCGTCACCGAGCGGATCGGCCGCGATGCTCACGCCGGAGGACGACTGCAACAGCCCCCCGCTTTCGGATACGTACTTCAACTGGTAGTCGGCACTGTGTGCGTGCAGGCGATTCGCCAGGTTGAAAGCCTCGCCAAGACGCGCGGCCTGGGCCAACGAAAATCCCGTACTCAAATAGATAACGACCCATCTCTGATCTGCTGCATTCACTGGCCAAGCCCCCGACTTGTTCGACTTCTTCTAATACCGTCGAACTGTCAGGCTTATATTTGGTTTGAATGCGTGCGACAGGACGGCTATCCCGAAATATGAAGCGACGGCATCTTAGCCGAACGGGTCGCGCCTTTGGCGCGAAATGGCCGACGTGGACAGCATGATGGCGGATTACTACAGGCTGTCGCGGTTTGCTGGCGGCCCGGTGTGGAATTGCCCGGGCCGATATCGCCCATTATTGCGATTGTGTATGTCGCAATCCGCGCATTTCATTACGACTTATTGCGTCGGATATCCGGATAAATGCACAACCGAATATCGGCACAAACGATATTGATTCTTATCTCGTGCCATCGATCGCCACGGAGGAAAGCCCGCCTATCCAATGCCTGCGCATCCTTTAGAATCGGTCCACCCTTCACCACGCCCCCCCGCGCCCCGTGCCCGCCGATCACCGTCTCGACCTGAACCTGTTTCGCGTGCTCGACGCCGTCTACGTGCATGGCGGCATCGGCGCGGCCGCCCGCGCGCTGCATCTCACGCAGCCGGCCGTCACGCATGCGCTCAACCGGCTGCGCGCGCATTTCGACGACCCACTGTTCGTGCGGCAGGGCAACCGCGTCGTCGCAACCGAACGCACGCGTACGATCATCGCGGACGTCCAGCTGCACCTGAAGGGCCTGCAAGGCACCGCGCGCGCACCGTCGGGATTCGATCCCGCGACGCTCGACCTGAGCATCGCGGTCGGCATTCGCGACGTGCTCGAATCGATCGCGCTGCCGCGGATCGTCGCCGCGTTCGCCGACGAAGCGCCCGGCCTGCGGCTCGTGAGCCGCCGCATCGCGGTGGCCGACATCGAGCGCGAACTCGCATCGGGCAATCTCGATCTCGCCGTCGATCGCCGCGTGCCGACCGGCCCGCGCATCGCCACCGAACACCTGCTCGACGATTCGCTCGTCGTCGCGCTGCGCGGCGATCATCCGCTTGCGCACGAACCGCTACGGCGCGGCGACTATTTCGCGGCGCAGCACGTCGCGGTGTCGTCGCTCGGCGAGCCGCAATCGCTCGACGTGCTGCTCGGCAACGACGGCCGCTTCCGCGACATCCGGCTCACCTGCCAGCACTATTTCGCCGCGTGCCAGATCGCCGCGACCGGCAACCTGCTGGTCACGCTGCCGCACACCTATGCGTTGCGGATGGCCGCGCTGCTGCCGATCGTCGTGCGGCCGCTGCCGTTGCGGCTCAAGCCGTTCCCGCTCCTCGCGTACTGGCACGAATCGCGCGACGCCGATCGCGCGCACCAGTGGGTGCGCGAACGTATCGCCGCGCTCGTGCGCAGCAGCGCCAGCGTCACCGACGCATAGCCGCGCGGCGCACGCCGTCCCGATCGGGGCGGTATGCTGACGGCTGCGCGTCACCCTCTTCCCTTTTCCCCACTTTCCGCTGACCGGAGACTTGCCATGTCGCTCATCCATGCCGCCGCCGTCCTCGACGCCGATGCGCCCGACTACGTCGTCCAGCTGCAGGCCGGCACGCACGCGTTGACCGGCGACGAAGCGCCCCGCGAAGGCGGCCAGGATCGCGGGCCGGCGCCGTACGAGTTCGTGCTGGCCGGCCTCGCGCAATGCACGGCCGCGACGCTGCGCATGTACATGCAGCGCAAGACGTGGCCGGCCGCGCGCATCGACGTGCGCACCGAGCTGCATGCCGATCGCGACGGCACGCAATACGTGCGCCGCGTCGTGACGCTCGACGGCCCGCTCGACGATGCGCAACGCCAGCGCCTCGCCGAAATCTGCGAGAAAACGCCGGTCACGCAGTTCATCAAGCGCGGCACGCGGATCGACACGACGTTGAACTGACACGCCACGCACGAAAGCACGCGGCACACGATCGCCGCGCAAAAAGAAACGGGGGGCCGCGCACGATGCGCGGCCCCCCGTTTCGTCGAACCCGTCAGGCGCTTACAGCCCGAGCGCGGACAGGTCGAGCTTGCCGTCCTTCAGCGGCGGGCACCAGAAATACGCGCCCGTCAGCGGCCGCGTGAAGCGGAACAGGCCGTCGACGATCCCGTCTTCCGCGCCGCTCATCCGGCGCATCTGCACGTCGAATGCGCGGAACGAGCAGCCGAACGCGACGAAATAGAGGCCCGCGCGACGCGCGTCCGACCACGGCGACGAGCGACGCAGCATGAATGCCTCGGGCTCGAAGCTTTCCTGCGCGGTGCGCTTCACGTGCGCGAACTCGGGTGCGTCGTCGAGTTCTTCGTTGTCCGAGCGGCGGCGCCCGATGATGTTGTCCATGTCGCCCGACGGAATGCGCTCCATCTGGTCGAAGTCGTGCAGCCATTGCTGGACCGCGACGAAGCTCGCCCCGTCGAGCCCCGCACCCTGCCCCGTCACGATCGCCGCGGCCACCGCTTCGTCGCCTTCCGGGTTCTCCGTGCCGTCCTCGTAGCCGGACAGGTCGCGATCGTTCGAATAGCGGAAACCGTCCACCGCATCCTGCAACGCAAAAGCCGGCGCCAGCGCGCGTTCGATCGCCCGCGCGCGCAACACGATCTCGCCGCGGTCGTCGCCGCGCAGCCAGACCCACACATCGGCCGGCGTCGCCGGCAGCGTGCGGTCCTTCACCGCGAACGCCGGGTATTCGGTCAGGCCCGGCACCGGGTGCCCGAGGTACGCCGCCAGCGCATGCCCGAACCCGACCACCGTGTCGCGTCCGTCGACGATCTCGCGCAGCGCGGCCAGCGCCGCTGCCACATTGCCGTCATTCGAAATCGTGAAAGTGAGGTATCGGGCCGCCGTATCGATCGGGGTCAGGATGCCTTGCTGAACGTCGCTCATCGTTTCCTCAGGAATGTATCGTGGTGAATCTGCGAGGGCCGCGGCGGCATGCGCCGCAAACGCCGAAGTGTAATCGATGCGCGTGCCGGCCCTTGCGCTGCCGCACTGTGGCTGGCCCGCAAAAGAAGGGCCAAAAACCCGAATACTAACCGTATCGACGCTGCAACGCCGCATTCCTCAGACGTTGCGGCGTGCCCGACACTGCTGATAGAATCTTTTCACGTCTTTTCGGCGTCCTTTCAACCGTTCACTTCAGGGGAGGTGCAGATGTTCCGAATGCCAGCAACCTTCCCGAACGTGGTCCCACGGCGTAGCTGATCCAGCCCGCCGTCCGCGCCGGCTCCCGAGTTTTTCGCTGACCCGTCAGCCGCGCCGTTTCCCGACAGCCCGTTTCGTTTTTCGCCCGCGCGTTTCGCGCGGCCCGGCTGTTGCGTTTTCGATGTTCTCCGAACCGGAAAGTCCCGTCGCGCGATGCGCCGGGCAACGATAAATGACCAGAAAAACCTCCCATCTGGGCGGCCAGGCATTCCAGGCCGTCTTCGGCTTCACCTTCCGTTACTGGCGCAAGCAGCCGGCGCGCACCGCCACGGTCGCGAGCCTTGCGCTGCTCGCCGCGCTCGCCGACGTGCTCACGCCACTGTTCGCCGGCCGCCTCGTCGACGCGCTGTCGACCGGCCTGACCGACCGCGCCGCCGCGTGGCATGCGGCTCTCGTCGCGTTCGGCACGCTCGCCGCGCTCGGGCTCGGCGCGACGGTGCTGCGCCAAGGCGTCTACCTGAACATCATCACGCTCACGTTGAAGATGATGAGCGAGATCGCGGCCGCGTCGTTCCATCGCGTGCAGCGCTTCTCGACCGACTGGCATGCGAACAGCTTCGCGGGCTCGACCGTGCGCAAGATCACGCGCGGGATCTGGGCGCTCGACCTGCTGAACGACACCGTGCTGATCGCGCTGCTGCCGTCGGTCACGATGCTCGTCGGCGCCACCGTGCTGCTCGGCACGCACTGGCCCGTGATGGGGCTCGTCGTCGGCGCGGGTTCGCTGCTGTACATCACGGTGACGGTGGCGGTGTCGCTCGGCATCGTCGCGCCGGCCGCGCGGCTCGGCAACCTGTGGGACACGCGCATGGGCGGCGCGCTCGCCGATGCCGTGAGCTGCAATGCGGTCGTCAAGGCGTTCGGCGCGGAAACGCGCGAGGAAGCGCGGCTCGCACGCGTGATCGGTAAGTGGCGGCAGCGCACGCGCCGCACGTGGGTGCGCGGCACGTTGAACGGCGGGTTGCAGGGCGCGATGCTCGTTGCGATGCAGGCCGCGATGATCGGCGTCGCGCTGCGGCTGTGGGCGAACGACGAGGCGAGCGTCGGCGACATCGCGTTCGCGCTGACGATGTTCTTCATGCTGCAGGGCTACCTGCGCGACGTCGGCATGCACATCCGCAACCTGCAGCGCTCGGTGAACGACATGGAGGAACTCGTCGCGCTCGAACGCCAGCCGCTCGGCATCGACGATCGTCCCGGGGCGCCGGCGATCCGGATCGGGCAAGGCGAGATCCGCTTCGAGCACGTGACGTTCCGCTACGGCAACCATTCGGTGCCGCTGTACGACGACTTCTCGATGCGGATCGCACCCGGCGAGCGCGTGGGCCTCGTCGGCCACTCGGGATCGGGCAAGACGACGTTCATCAAGCTGATCCAGCGCCTGTACGACGTGTCGGGCGGCCGCATCACGATCGACGGCCAGGACATCGCGCAGGTAAGGCAGGATTCGCTGCGCAGCCAGATCGCGATCGTCCAGCAGGAGCCCGTGCTGTTCCACCGCACGCTGGCGGAGAACATCGCGTATGCGCGCCCCGATGCAAGCCGCGCCGACATCGAGCGCGCCGCGCGTCTCGCCAGCGCGCACGACTTCATCGCCGCGCTGCCGGACGGCTATGACACGCTCGTCGGCGAACGCGGGATCAAGCTGTCGGGCGGCGAGCGCCAGCGGGTCGCGATTGCACGCGCGTTCCTCGCCGATGCGCCGATCCTGATCCTCGATGAAGCGACGTCGAGCCTCGACAGCGAAAGCGAGCTGCTGATCCAGCAGGCGATGGAGCGGCTGATGGTCGGTCGCACGACGCTCGTGGTCGCGCACCGGCTGTCGACCGTGCGTGCGCTCGACCGGCTGCTGGTGCTCGATCGCGGCAAGGTGATCGAGGAAGGCAGCCACGACGCGCTGATCCGGATCGACGGCGGTATCTACCGCCGGCTGTTCGAACGGCAGGCGCTGGAGCTGGCGAAGGGGCTCGCCGATTCGCCGCGGCGCACGGCGGACGACGATGCCGGGCCGCTGGGGGAGCCGGCCGAGGTGTGACGCAGGCGTGTCGCAACGCGTGCCGGCGGCGCGGTCATCGCCGCCGGCGCGCGTCAGTAAACGGATCCGGATCGAGGCCGTGCCAGGTGCGCGGCCTTTTTTACGTCCGCGCGTCAGGCCTGCCGCCCCGGCGCCGCATGCCGAGGAGTGCCCTTTTCCGGTATCCCTTATCATGTCGACCAGGAAATTTGCGACTAGGGATCGACCATGTTTACAGGAATTGTCCAGGGCGTTGCCAGCATCAAGCGCATCGCCGATCACGGGGAACTGAGAACCTTCAGCATCGAATTCCCGGAGCGCTTTACCGACGATATCGAGATCGGTGCCAGCGTGTCGGTCGACGGCGTCTGCCTGACGGTGACGACCATCCATTCGCCGCAGCTGATCGACTTCGACGTGATGCTGCCGAGCCTGCGCATCACCACGCTGGCCGACCTGACGACCGGCGCCCGGATCAACGTCGAGCGCGCCGCGAAGGACGGCGCGGAGATCGGCGGTCATCCGTTGTCCGGCCACGTGGATTTCACCGGGACCATCCGGCACATCGCAATGTCCGAACACAACCGGATGGTGCGCATCGGCGTGCCGGAGGCGTTCAAGCGCTACGTGTTCGCGAAGGGCTATATCGCGATCAACGGCTGCAGCCTGACGGTGTCCGACGTCAACCGCGACGAAGGCTGGTTCGATGTCTGGCTGATTCCCGAAACGCGCCGCGCGACGACCTTCGATGCGAAGGGCGTCAACGACACGGTCAACATCGAGATCGAGCGCAGCACGCAGGTGGTCGTCGATACGATCCGGGAAGCGGTCAAGGAAACGCTCGGCGAACTGAACGGCGTCGTCATCGCGTTGCTGGCGGAAAAAGGCATCGATATCGAGGAACTGCTGGCGCGGCATGTCGCGCGGCTGCCGAAGCAGTAACGGAGCGGGGGTTTCAGGTCCGTCGCCGAAGCACCGGGATTGGCCGCCCGCCCGCGACCGGATCCGGACGGCCTTCACTCGATGGCATCGACGCCACGATAAAGCTTTCGATGTCGGCCGCCACGTGTTCGGGTGGGCCGTCGCTCGCAAACCGCCTGCAGTTCAAGCGCATGAACGCGGGGAACCGATCGCGGATCTTGCGCATCTCGTCGGCTTCATTCGCATTCAGATACGGCCGGGACATTTGCCGGCCCACGATCAGTTTCGCGCAGCGTTCGAGATTGAACGAAGGCAACAGGAGCGCGGTGAACCGGTCCTCCTCGATGCAATGGCGAAGCGCGGGATAGACCGGCGCGACATCGGCCGGATACAGCATGAAACCGGACGAAACCGCGCAGATCGTGGGCGCCGACATGTCGCGCTTGAGTTGCTCGTACAGCCGGATGTTGTGCGAAGCGTACTCGACATAGCCGCGGTCCCGGATGAAGTCGGCGATGTTCCCGTGCGCGGCCAGGAAGCATTGATCCACGTCGACGAACCGCCAGCTCAGGCGCGCCGCGACGATCGCCCCGACCGTGGTCTTGCCGGCGCCGCCCGGCCCGATCAGATGTACCAGCAACGACACGCCCCCCGTCCGACATCGCATGCGTCACGTTCCCGGAGGAACCGCGACGAACCTGCCTTCTGCGCCCGCATCACTCCGCTTCGGCCTGCGCACCCTTCCCCACCACCACCCGCTGCGCGCGATAAATCCCCGCGTGCCCCGAGAACAGATACGCGACGACACACGCGACGATCGCATACACGCCGATATCCGCGCCGAACAGTTCGATCGCCATGATCGTCGACGCGATCGGCGTATTGGCCGCGCCAGCGAACACCGCGACGAAACCGAGCCCCGCGAGCACGGGCACCGGCAATGCCAGCACCTGGCCGAGCGCGTTGCCGAGGGTCGCGCCGATATAGAACAGCGGCGTCACTTCGCCGCCCTTGAACCCCGACGCGAGCGTGACGACGGTGAACGCGAACTTGCCCGCGAAATCGTAGAGCGGCAACGGGCCATGAAACGCAGCCTCGATCGTCGGGATGCCGAGGCCGAGATACTGCGGCACGTTCAGCGCGGTAGCGGCCGCGGCGACCAGCAGGCCGCCGAGCACCGGCTGCAGCGGCGCATAGCGGACGGCGCGCCTGAACCACGCGGTCAACGCATGCGTCGCAAACGCGAACAAGCGCCCGACCACGCCGAACGCCATGCCCGCGACGACCGTCACGGCCAGCCCCGTCGCCGACACGGCCGGCACGAACGGAATCGCATAGGCCGTGTGATGCACGCCCCACGCGCGGCAGACGACGTCCGCGACGATCGCCGATGCAACGCAGGTCAGCAGCGCGTCGTACCGCACGCGCCCGATCGCGAGCACCTCGAGCCCGAACACGGCGCCCGCGAGCGGCGTGCCGAACACCGATGCGAAACCGGCCGCGATGCCGCCCATCAGCAGCATGCGGCGATGTTCGCGATCGAGACGGAACACCTGCGTGACGCGATCGGCGAGCGCGCCGCCCATCTGCACGGCCGTGCCCTCGCGGCCGGCCGAGCCGCCGAACAGGTGCGTGACGACGGTCGCGACGAGCACGAGCGGCGCCATCCGCTTCGGCACCAGCGCCTTCGGATCGTGAATCTCGTCGATCAGCAGGTTGTTGCCGCGCGCGACGGACTGGCCGAAGCGATGGTAGATCCAGCCGGTCGCGAAACCGGCGGCCGGCAGCCCCCACAGCAGCCACGGATGCGCGACGCGCGTGCCGGTCGCCCAGTCGAGCGCGATCAGAAACAGGGCGGAAGCCGTGCCGGCCAGCGTGCCGAGCAGGGCCGAGAGCGCGAGCCAGCGGCATACATAGCGCACGGTCGCGAGAAGATCGGCAGAAGTCGTGAAAAACATGATTTCCAGATTCGACGGAACATCAAAACCTGGGCGGCAGAAACCCGCATGGACGGCCTGCGACCTCCTGACGACCCAGGAACACGCAGGCATCATCAGCCGGGCTGACCGGCGGTTGAGGGCCGCACCGAGCGCAACGCGCCGAATACGACCGCTGGGAGGCATGCCATCTCCGCTGGCCGCCATTGTACGCGACGCTGCTCACCGCCCGCAATGCGGCCACGGGACAGCATCGCCCGCCCCCAGGACGCCGTCAGTCGCGCAGGGGGCGCGTGATGCGCGAGATCAGCTGGGGCGCGATCCGCTCGAGCGGCAGGATCGCCGACGCCGCGCCGATCGCCGCGGCCGCCTTCGGCATCCCGTAGACGGCGCTGGTCGCCTCGTCCTGCGCGATCGTGTAGCAGCCCTTCGCGCGCATCGCCTTCAGGCCGAGCGCGCCATCGCGCCCCATGCCCGTCAGCAGCACGCCGAACGCCTCGCCCTGCCAGCCGTCGGCGACGCTGTTGAAGAACACGTCGATCGACGGCCGGTACGGCGTCTCGACCGGATACCGCGTATAGCCGAGCACCCCGCGCGGCGACAGGGCCAGGTGATCGTTGGTCGCCGCGAGCAGCACCTCGCCGGCCTGCGGCATGCTGCCTTGCCGCGCGACGCGCACCGGCAGCCGCGTATAGCCGTCGAGCCATTCGGCCATCCCGTACGCGAAGGCCTGGTCGACGTGCTGGACGATCACGATCGCGGCCGGAAAATCGGCCGGCAGCGCGCGCAGCAGCGCGGTGAGCGCGGTCGGGCCGCCCGCCGACGCACCGATCGCGACGAGCGTCGGCTGTCCGCGCGCGGGCGTCGGCCCCGGCGGCACGAGCGCCGCGCTGCGGCTTTCGAGCAGCCGGCCGATCTGGTCGATCTTCGCGAGCAGCGCCTGCGGCGACGCATCGGTCGACAGCCCGAGCGCGAGCGTCGGCGTATCGACCGCGTCGAGCGCGCCGGCGCCCATCGCCTCGTACACCGACGACGTGTTCGCGCTGACGCTCGCCGTCACGATCAGGATCGCGCACGGCGCGCGCGCCATGATCCGGCGCGTCGCGGCGACGCCGTCGACCTTCGGCATCACGAGATCCATCAGCACCACGTCGGGCGGATGCGCGACGCAGAAATCCACCGCCTCGTCGCCGTCGGTCGCGACCCACAGCACGCGATGGTCCGTGCGCAGCGCGATCACGCGGCGCAGCGCCTCCACGGCCAGCGGCAGGTCGTTGACGATGCCGATGTTCATCAGAATTTGCTCCGAGAAACCCCGCCATTGATGGCGGGAAGGAAAGGAATGCTGTTGACAGGCAGCTTCTTCGACGGGTTAGGATCACCGGCATGATCCTTGTCTACCGCTACCGCGTGAAGTCGCTCAACGGACTGCTCAACAAGCAGAGCCGTGCGGTGAACTACGTCTGGAACTTCTGCAACGACACGCAGAAGCACACGCTCAAGTGGAGCAAGAAGTGGCCGACCGGGTTTGATCTGAACGTGCTGACGACGGGGAGCAGCAAGGAACTCGGCATCCACTCCGGCACGATCAACGCGACGTGCGAGCAATATGCGAAGTCGCGCAGCCAACACCGACGCCCTTACCTGCGCTATCGCGGCAGGAAATCGCTGGGCTGGGTGCCGCTGAAGGGCCGTGACCTGAAGCGCGAAGGCGAAGCGTTTCGCTTTGCCGGCAACACGTTTCGCGTGTTCAACAGTCGACCGCTTCCCGGAGGCAAGATCAAGGACGGAACCAACTTTGCGCAGGATGCACGCGGCAACTGGTTTCTCAACATCGTGATCGAGGTGCCCGATGTTCAGGCTCGAGCGATCCGTTCTGGCGTTGGCATCGATCTCGGCCTGAAAGACTTCGCCACACTTTCGACCGGCGAGAGACTGCCTAACGATCGGTTCGGTCGATGCGCGGCCGAGAAGCTCGCGAAAGCGCAGCAGGCGCGAAAGCACAAAAGGCATATCGCGAAACTGCACGCCAAGGTCGCGAATGCGCGTGCCGATTTCCAGCACAAGCTGGCACTCGATCTGGTGCGGCGTTTCGATTACATCGCGGTCGGCAACGTGTCGGCCGCAAAACTCGCCAGAACCAGGATGGCGAAGAGCGTCTACGACGCGTCCTGGTCGTCCCTCCGAAACAAGCTCCGCTACAAAGCGATCGCGCACGGAGTCACGTTTGAGGAAGTCGACGAAAGCGGTTCGACCCAGTCCCGTTCGGCGTGCGGATCGAAAGACAGCACGGCGCGGCCGAAAGGTATCGCAGGACTGAGAATAAGAGAATGGGCCTGCAGTGACTGTGGTGTCGAGCATGATCGTGATATCAACGCTGCGCTGAACATTCTCCGATGCGGACGTGCATCGCCAGGTGTGGGAATCCGCCGCCTTTAGGCGGTGGAGGACGTCAACCGCGCGCGTCCCCGATCAGGTCGTGCACGGCGTCGAGCAACGCCTCGTCGTGGAAGCTGCTCTTCGCGAGGTAGTAGTCGGCGCCCGCATCGAGCCCGCGACGGCGATCCTCGTCGCGATCCTTGTAGGACACGATCATCACCGGCAAGCGCTTGAGCATCGGATCGCCCTTGATCAGCGTGACGAGCTCGATGCCGTCCATGCGCGGCATGTCGACGTCCGTGACGACGAGATCGAACGCGTCGCTGCGCACCGCGTTCCAGCCTTCCATCCCGTCGACCGCGACCGTCACGTCGTAGCCGCGCTTTTCCAGCAGCTTGCGTTCGAGCTCGCGCACCGTCAGCGAATCGTCGACGACGAGCACGCGGCGGCGCCGGTCGGCGAGCGCGAGTTGTGGATCACGCGTGAGCCGCGCGAGCTGCCCGCCGCGCACGAGCTTGTCGACCGAGCGGATCAGGTCCTCGACGTCGACGATCAGCACCGGGTCGCCGTTCTCGAGCAGCGCGCCGGCCGCGATGTTCTGGATCTTGTGCAGGCGGCTGTCGAGCGGCTGCACGACGAGCATCCGCTCGCCGAGGAAGCGGTCGACCGCGACGCCGTACAACTCGGGCTCCGCGCCGACGACCACGACCGCCGTGCTCGTGCGCGCGACGTCGGGCTCGCCCGCGTCGAGCAGCTGGTGCGCGGCGACGAGGCCCGCGCGCCGGCCGTCGAACGGGAAATGCGGCTGCCCTTCGAGCACGTCGATATCGTCGTGCGCGAGTTCGAGCGTGCGGCGCACGTGCGCGAGCGGAAACGCATACGGCTCGCCGCCCACTTCGACGAGCAGGCTGCGGATCACCGACAGTGTGAGCGGCAACTGCAGCACGAAGCGCATGCCCGCGCCCGGCTCGTTGAAGATCCGCACCGCGCCGCGCACGCCGCGCACCATCTCCTGCACCGCGTCGAGCCCGACGCCGCGGCCCGACACGTCGGTCACCGCATCGCGCATCGAAAAGCCCGGCAGCAGCAGGAATTCGAGCAGTTCGGGATCGGACAGCCGCGCGGCCGTCTCGTCGTCGGTCAGGCGCTGGCGCACGACGGCCGCGCGCAGCGCGTCCATGTCGACGCCGGGCCCGTCGTCGATCACGCTGACCAGCAGCGAGCCGGCGCTGTGGCGCGCCTCCAGCGTCACGCTCGCCTCGGCCGGCTTGCCGCGCGCACGGCGTGCGTCCGGCGAATCGACACCGTGATCGATCGCGTTGCGCAGCAGGTGGCCGAGCGGCGCGTCGAGCAGGTCGAGGATGTCGCGGTCGACCTGCGTGCCCTCGCCGACGATCGAGAAACGTACCTGCTTGCCGAGCGAGCGCGCGAGATCGCGGACGATGCGCGGATACGCGCGTGTCGCGTCGCCGAACGGCCGCATCCGGCACTGCAGCGCTTCGTCGTACAACTGCTCGGCGATATGCGTGCTGCGCCGCTCGAAGCGGTCGAATTCGTCCATGCGCTCGGCGAGCGAACGCTGCAGGTCGTTGAGCATGTGCCGCACTTCGTTCATCGACGCGAGCATGCCCGCGTCGAGATCGTCGGCGAATTGTTCGTACATCAAATCGAGCGAGCGGGCCGCGTCGCGCTGTGCGCGCTTCACGCGCAGCATCGACTCGGCGAACGGCTTGAGCCAGCGCGATTCGACCAGCGATTCGCCGGACAGGCTCAGCAGCCGGTTCAGCGTATCCGCACGCACGCGGCGCATCGCACCGGCGCCGGCCACGCGGCCGGCCTGGGCCGGATTGGGCACGCCGCCCGATACGGCAAGCGGCGGCACCGCGGCGCTGGCCCCGACGGGTTCGTTCGCGGCGCCCTCGTGCTCCCGATACGGCACGACCGACGGCGGCACCGGCGGCGGGACCGCGGCCACCGCCTGCATCGTCTGTGCGCCGTCGGCGCCGGTCAGCGCCGCCGCGAACACGTCGATCTCCGTCTGCGTGACGGGCTGCCCCTGCGGATCGCCGACGCGCACCAGCAGATCGACGCCCGCCAGCAGCACGTCGACGTGCGTGGCCGTCAGCGCGATCGTGCCGGCCTGCGCGGCGACGAAGCACTCTTCCATCCGCCCCGCGATGTCGACGCCGAGCGGCACGCCGACGATACGCGCGGCGCCCTTCAGCGAATGCGCGGCGCGCATGCATGCCTCGAGCGCGACGGAATCGGGTTCGCCCGATTCGAGCGCCAGCAGCCGCTCGGACAGCGCCTGGGTCTGCGTGCGCGTCTCCTCGCGATACAGCTCGAGCAGCGACAGGTGGCTCAGGTCGTCATCGCCGCTCATCGCATGCTCCGTGTGACTGCGTCGAACAGACGGTCGTCGTCGAGCAGGCCCACCGACTTGCCGCGCCACGACAGCACGCCGCGCGACAGGCCGGCGCTCGCGCGCCCGACCGTCGCCGGCACGGGCACCCAGTCGGAGGCGCCGAAGCGCAGCACGCCCTCGACTTCGTCGACCGGAAACACGACCGGCTCGCCCTGGTGCGCCGCCACCAGCAGCCGCGTGAAGCGGCCATCGTCACCGCCGTTGCCGCCCTTGCCGGCATCGAGGCCGAGCAGCGCGCCGATCGAGATCGCGATGCGCAGCGTGCCGCGGATGTTGACCACGCCGCGCACGGCCGAATGGCGGCGATGCGGCAGCGAATGAATCGGGCGCGTGCCGGCGATCTCGCGCAGCACGCCGATCGGCAGCGCGAGCCATTCGTCGGCCACGCGGAACGCCAGCGCCGCGTGGTGCGTATCGGCATCGGCGCCGTGCACGTGCGGCGCGCCGGGTGCGCTCATCCGGCGCGTGGCGTCGGCCATCTCGGCGCCGTCGAGCGGGCGCTCGAGCAGCTTCGCCGCGTGATACGCGTACACCGGGCAATTCAGGCAGCGCAGGCAGTCGTTCAGCCGCTCGCACGAGCGGTCGCCGCGCGTGCCGATCCGGTTCCAGCAATCGTCGACGTCGATCGTCGTCTCGTCAATGGCAGCGGCGGCGCGGTTCATGAAGTCCTCTGGTCATCGCGGTGTCGGTCCCAACCCATCGTCTTGTCAGCCGGCCGAGCGCCGTGCGCGCTCGAGCAGCCATTGCGCGCCCGCACGATCGCCGCCGACGTCGAGCAGCGTCGCGAGATGGGTCAGCGCTTCGTGGTGCGTGGGCCGCAGGTACAGCGCCTTCCGGTAGAAGTCGCCGGCTTCCGCGGCGCGTCCGCGCGCGTCCGCGATCAGCCCGTTCAGGTAGAACGCATCGGCATGCGGCCCAACGCGCGCCGAGAACTGCGCGAGCACGCGCTCGGCCTCGTCGAACGCGCCGGCATTCGCCAGCGCCTGCGCATCTTCCAGTGTCGGTGCAGCGCCCTCCGCAACCGGTGCGAGCGGCGCGGCGGGCTCGGCCGCCGTCACCGGCAGGTCACCCCGTGCGTCGAACGCGGCCGCACTCATGGCCGGCGGCGGCGCCGCGAACGGCTGACGCGTGTCGCCGAGCCACGCCGGCGGCGCGACCGCCAGCACCGAGCGCGTCGCCGCGAGCGGCGCGACCGTGAAGCGGTCCGCGCGCCGATACGGCGCTGCCGCCGACAGCGGCGCCGCCGGCCGGGCCGCGAATACGTCGGTCGCCGCACCGGCAGGCTCGCGATGAAACGCGAACGCCAGCGGCACGCGCGCCGAGCGCATCCCGTGCCGCATCGCGACGCCCGTTTCGGCCGGCCCGACGAACAGCATGCCGTCGTCGGCCAGACGCGCGTCGAGCGAGCGGATCACGCGATCCTGCGCGTCGCGATCGAAGTAGATCAGCACGTTGCGGCAGAACACGAAATCGTAGCGAATGCCGGTATCCACGGCCGGTTCGACGAGGTTCGCCTGACTGAACTGCACGCACGCGCGCACGCGCTCGTCGAGCAGCCAGCCGTCGCGGTGCGGCGTGAAGTGCCGCGCGCGAAACTCCGTCGCGGTGCCGCGGAACGCATTGCGCCCGTAGCAGCCGAGCCGCGCGTGCTCGATCGCGCGCGTGCTGAGGTCGATCGCGTCGATCGTGAAGCTGGCCGGGTCGAGCCCCGCGTCGAGCAGCGCCATCGCCGCCGAATACGGCTCCTCGCCCGTCGAGCACGGCGCGCTCAGCACGCGGATCACCCGGCCGGGCAGCGCGGCGAGCCGCTCCGTCGCGAGCCGCGCGAGCGTCGCGAAGGCCTCGCGGTCGCGGAAGAACCACGTCTCGGGCACGACGAACAGCTCGATCAGCGCACGCCGCTCGTCGGCCGATGCGTTGAGCTGCTGCCAGTAGGCGTCGAGCGCGTCCTCCGTGACGGGCGGCCGCGCCGCCGACGGCAGGCGCTCGCCGTCCGCCTGCAGCGCATGCACGCGTTCCGTCAGCGCGCGGGTCAGGAAATCGTTGCCGAGCGAATCGGGGTCGATGCCGGTCTCGCGCAGCAGCCAGCCGCGAAATCGCGATTCGAACTCTTTCATGCGGACTCTCCCCCGTGGCCCGGCAGGCCGTCGAACAGATACAGGCGCGCGACGTCGTCGACCAGGTCGGACACCGATACCTGCTGCACGACGCCATCGGGCGTATTCGCGACGGGCCCGAGCCAGCGCGTGCGCGCGGTCGAGATGCCGCTCGACCGGAACGCCGCGCGGTCGATCCGCATCGTCTGCGTCGCACGCTCGACGATCAGCCCGATCGTGCGCTCGCCGCCCGCTTCGTCCGCGCGGTAGCGGACCATCACGAGCCGCGTCGAGCGCAGCGCATGCGCGCGGCGCCCGAGCGCCAGCATCGGCACGTCGATCACCGGCACCGGCTGGCCGCCGCGCATCAGCAGCCCGGCGATCCATTCAGGTGCGCCGGGCACGGCCTTCGTGACCGCGAGCGGCAGCACCTCGTCGATGCCGGCTGCGTCGAGCGCATAGCGCCCGCCGTCGAGCTCGAACATCAGGAACAGCGCGTGGGCGCCGTTCTGCGGGTCGGCGCGCGTCACGCGTCGACCTTGAAGCGCGACACGCTGGTGCGCAACTGGTTCGCGACGAGCGTCAGGTCGTCGATCGCCTGCGACGACTGGCGCAGCGATTCGGCCGTCTGCTGCGCGGCCTCCGACAGTTGCGACAGCGCCTGCGTGATCTGCTCGGCGCCGTTCGCCTGCGTCTGCATCCCTTCGTTGACCATCTGGAAGCGCGGCGCGAGCGTCTGCACCTCGGCGATGATCTGCGACAGCTGCCCGCCGACCTGCTGCACGTCGAGCATCCCGCGGCGCACTTCCTCGGAGAACTTGTCCATCCCCATCACGCCCGCCGACACCGCCGACTGGATTTCCTTCACCGTCTGCTCGATATCGTAGGTCGCCACCGCCGTCTGGTCGGCGAGGCGGCGGATCTCGGTCGCGACGACCGCGAAGCCGCGGCCGTATTCGCCGGCCTTCTCGGCCTCGATCGCCGCGTTCAGCGACAACAGGTTGGTCTGGTCGGCCACCTTGGTGATCGTCGCGACCACCTGGTTGATGTTCAGCGCCTTCTCGTTGAGGATCGCGAGCTTCGCGTTCACCGAACCGGCCGCGTCCATCACGCTGCGCATCGTCTCGCCCATCCGCGTGAGCCCGCTCTGGCTCACGCCCGCGAGCGTCGCCGACTGCTCGGCCACGCCGGCCACCTCGTTCATCGTGCGCAGCAGGTCGCGCGACGTCGCGAAGATCTCGCGCGAGGTCGCGCCGATCTCGGTCGTCGTGGCTGCGGTTTCGTTCGCGGTCGCCTGCTGCTCGCGCGACGTCGCCGCGATCTCGGCCACCGACGTCGTCACCTGCAGCGACGATTGCTGTGCGCGTGCGACGAGCTCGGTCAGCTCGTCGGCCATCCGGTTGAAGCCCGTCTCGAGCGTGCCGAATTCGTCGCGGCGGCGCAGGTCGAGGCGGCGCGTCAGGTTGCCGGTGCGCATCACGTCGTGCACCTCGACGAGCCGCGCCATCGGGACGGTGACCGAGCGGTACAGCAGGTAGCCGAGTCCGAGCGCGGACAGCAGCATGATCGTCAGCGCGCCGACGAGCACGACCTCGGTGTCCTGTACGGATTCGCGGATCAGCTTCGCGGACTGCTCCGCGAACTTGCGATTCTCCTGCACCAGCACGTTCGCGTTGCGCACGACCTCGGTCCACGCAGGCTGCACTTTCGCGTACGCGGCCACGGCCTCGTCGCGCGATGCGCGGCTCTTCTGCACCGCTTCGTTCAGCAACGGCACGTAGTGATCGTAGGCGCCGCGGAACGCCATGAAGCGCTGCCGGTCGTCGTCGCGGAACGTCGTGTTCTGGTAGTCCACCGACAGCGACTCGACTTCCTTCAGCGCGTCGGCGATCGTCGCGAGATCGTGCTGCGTGGCGTCGGGCCCGGTGTCGACGAAGATCGCGCGTTGCAGCAGCATGAACGATTCGTTGACCGAACCGCGCAGCGACGACGCGAGGTAGACGCCGGGCAGCGAGTCGCGCTCGATGCTGACGGCTTCGGCGTTGATCGCGCGCAGTCGCTCGTACGACACGCCGGCTGTCACCAGCATCAGCACGAACAGCACGCCGAAGCTGAGCAGGATGCGATTGCCGAGCGTCAGCCGGGCAGCGCCGATCGTCGGATGCAGGCTTTCATTGGTCGCGCGGGGCGTCACGGTGGCCATGTTCGTTATGGGCTTTATAAAATCAGCGTTGAAAAAATCCACGCCCGCCTGCGCGCCGGACGGCGCGCCACGAGCACATCAGGGTCTCTCGGGCAGCGCGGCGCCGGCAGGCCGCGCCGCGACATCACCGCTCCGCTTGCGCCGGCAGCCGAAGCGCGACCATGAAGCCGCGCGCCGTATTGCGCATCAGGATCTGGCCGCGATGCCGCGCCGCCGTCGCGCGGACGAACGCGAGCCCGAGGCCGAAGCCGCCGCGCGCCGCGCCATGCGCGGATTCGAGCTGCACGAACGATTCGGTCGCGGCCGTGCGCTGCTCCGGCGCGATTCCCGCGCCGGTGTCCTCGACACCGATCAGCCAGGCGCCGTCCTCGCTGCCCAGCGTGCAGTGCACGTCCGTGCCGGCCGGGCCGTACTTCAGCCCGTTGTCGATCAGGTTCGCGACCGCGCGCGTCAGCATCATGCGGTCGCCCATCGTCACGCATTCGGTATCGGGCACGTGCGCGGCAACCCGGCTGCCGAGCCCGGCCGCCTTCTCCCACAGCTGGTCGACGGCGTCGAGCACGATCTCGTTGAGACTCACGACCTCGTGCGCGCGGCGCTCGGACTGCGCGCGGGTCAGGTGGATGAAGCCGTCGGCCAGCGCGAGCGCGCGCCGCGCATGGCCGGCAATGCGCTCCATGATCGCCGGCATCTCGCCGTGCTCGGTCCGGTAGACATCGAGCAGCGCCAGGATCGACGTCTGCGGCGAACGCATGTCGTGCGACAGGAAATCGAGCGCCTCGTCGCGCTGCCGGGACATCAGGTAAGAATTCGAGTGATAGCGGATTCGGGCAGCCAGCTCCATCGCGTCGGGAAGCTTCACCAGATAGTCGTTCGCGCCAGCGATGAACGCCTCGCGCTTGACGATCGGCTCCTCCTTCGCGGACAGCACGATGATCGGCACGCGAGCGGTGCCGGCGTCCGCGCGCCACGCGCGGACCAGATCGAGGCCGTCGATCTCCGGCATCACGAGATCCTGCAGGATGACTGTCGGCTTCACGTCGCGCGCGACCGCCATCGCCCGGTGCGCGTCGGTGCACACATGCAGGTCGATGTCATGTTCGCTGCGCAGCGCGCGGCGGATCACCTCGCCGACGAACGGTTGATCGTCGACGAGAAGGACCGATAACCCCGATTCAAGACAATCCGAGGCATTATCACCGCTCGATTCTTTCATAAATACAGTTTCAAACGCCGATTCTCCAATCGATTCTTTCATAGGAGTTGTTTATCAGACTTGGGACGCTATCTTATTCCAGCGGTTGAAAAAACCGCCTGATTCCGCCGAATTGGCCTGTCGGCACCGCCTTGCAGGGTTTTGGACGCCGCTTTCTCCCCGTTGGCGACCGTATTACCTCCGCATCCTTTCTCTCAATAAACATAACCGGCTGATTCTAAATGAAATTAGAACACAGCATCTATCTCAATCCGGTTTAGTTTTGCCAAATATGTAGAAAGAGACGGAAACAGTTAAATCGGATCATTTCCGGATTCGAAAGACGATAACGTTTGCGAGACCGGTGCGATAAGGTTTGCATGCGCTGCAAGGCTCGCCGCCGTCGCATTTGAGGGCCGGATGAATATCCGCCCAATCGGCGGGCGCGCGAAAGAAAAAAGCGCGCCGGGCAACGTTTGGCCCGCGCGCGCTTCGGGCCGGCTGACGCCGGCCGCTCGATGGCGAGGTGACGAAGGGGGCGGCCTTACCCGCGCGCGTGCTGCGCGGACACTTCCTGCAGGTCGAGGTCGCGCTCGAGCGCGTGCAGCATCTCATCGTGGATGCGCCCCGAACGGTGCAGGCGCAACAGTTCCGCGCGACCGGCCCGGATCGCGGCCAGCACGACGTCGTAGTGCGCGGCACGCACTTCAGCCGGATACGTCGGCTCGTTCTTCGCCTTTTCCGTCAATTCCGCGCGATACGTGTATTGCTCGAGCAGGCGCGGATGGATCACGACCCCGTTCTCGTCGCGCACGAGCGGCTGGATCGCCGCGAGCTGCGCCGCCTCGACGTACGCCCACGTCTGCGGCTCGGTCAGGTGGTGCGACGCGCGTTCTTCGCGCTGCGGCAGGCGCAGCAGCCGGATCAGCGGCCCGATCGTCGTGCCCTGCAGCAGCACGGTGACGAGGATCACTGCAAACGACGCGACCAGGATCACGTCGCGGCCGGGCATCGCCTCGGGCAGCGACAACGCAATCGCCAGCGTGACGACGCCGCGCATCCCCGCCCAGCTCATGATCGTCGCGGCCTTCCAGTCGGGCGCTTCGCCGCGCCGCGCGATCCCGCGCACCGGCCACTTCAGCGCCTCGACCGCGTAGATCCACACGAAGCGCGACACGATCACCGCCGCCAGCACCGCGAGCATCGGCGGCACCATCGTCGCGAGCACCTGCTCGAAACCGCCGAGCCGGTGGATCGCGCCGCGCAGCGACAGCCCGATCAGCACGAACACCATCGCTTCGAGCAGGAACACGATGACCTGCCAGAACGCGGTGCCGCGCGTGCGCACCGCCGCCGAGAACACCTCGTGCTGATGCCAGCCGACGATCATGCCGGCCGTGACGGTGGCGATCACGCCGGACACTTCGACCATTTCCCCCGCGATGTACGCGATCCAGCCGGCAATCACCGCGACGGTGATCACGAGATAGTCGTCGTCGAGCAGCTTCAGGAACCACACGACGAGCTTGCCGACCGCGAAGCCGACCACCACGCCGCCGAGCCCGAGCTCCGCGAAACCCACGACCGCGTGGCCGAGGCTGAAGGTGCCCGACAGCGCCGCGACGACCGCGAAACGGAACAGCACGAGGCCGGCCGCATCGTTCAGCAGGCTCTCGCCTTCGAGCAGCACCATCAGCCGGCGCGGCAGCGCGACGCGCTCGAGCACGGCCTTCGCTGCCACGGCGTCGGGCGGCGACACGATCGCGCCGAGTGCGAAGCACGCGGCCCACGGCAGCGACGGCGCCACCCAGTGCACGGCGAAGCCGACCGCGAACGTCGTGAACACGACCGCGCCGATCGCGAGCAGCAGGATGCCGCCGACGTTGCGCTTGAACTCCTCCCACACCGAGAAGTACGCGCCGTCCATCAGCAGCGGCGGCAGGAACACCAGCAGCACCAGTTCCGGATCGAGATTGATCGGCGGCAGGCCGGGAATGAACGCGATGCCGATGCCGCCGATCAGCAGCGCGGCCGCGGGCGGTAACCGCAGCCGCTTGGCGATGCATTCGAGCGCGACGATCGCGAGAAATGACAATAAAACCAGCTTGAATGCCGAGACGGGGGACATGAATCGACCTCGTGAAGAATGAATTCGCGCTTTCCGGTGTCGTACCCCGGTCGGCAGTTTCGCGCGATTACATCACGAGGCGAGGCCCGCAGTCGAGCGCGCTCGGGCCGCCCGCCGGTCGCGGCGGTCGCGGCGGTCACGGTGCGGCCCGGCGCCGGCCCAAGGTGCGCGGCACCATGAAAAACGGCACGCGGGCTGGCCCGATCGCCCGCCCGCGTGCCGTCCGCGGCACCGCGCCGCCTGCCTGCGCGTTACCGGCGCCGCACGACCATCAGCCGCGGCTCGGTCATGTCCTCGATCGCGTAGCGGATCCCTTCGCGGCCGAGGCCCGAATCCTTCACGCCGCCGTACGGCATGTTGTCGACGCGGAACGACGGCACGTCGTTGATCACGACGCCGCCGACCTCCAGCTCGTCCCACGCGCGCTGCGCATGCGCGAGCGAATCGGTGAACACGCCGGCCTGCAGCCCGAAGTCGCTGTCGTTCACGCGCGCGAGCGCATCGTCGAACCGGTCGAACTTCTCGAGGATCGCGACGGGGCCGAATGCCTCCTTCCGGTACAGGTCCTGCTCGTGCCCGACGTTTTCCAGCAGCGTCGCCTCGAACATCGCGCCATCGACCTTGCCGCCCGCGACGATCTTCGCGCCCGCCGCGACGGCCGCGTCCATCCAGCCCGACAGCCGGCGCGATTCGGATTCGGAGATCATCGGGCCGACGAACGTCGACGGATCCTTCGGGTCGCCCATCTTCAGCGAACGCGTCTTCGCGATCAGCTTGTCGCGCAACGCGTCGTACAGGTCGGCATGCACGAGGATCCGCTGCACGCCGATGCAGCTCTGGCCCGACTGGTAATACGCGCCGAACGCAAGACGCTCGACCACGTAGTCGAGCTGGTCGCGCTGGTCCGCATCGACGATCGCGGCCGCGTTGCCGCCGAGCTCCAGCACGACTTTCTTCTTGCCGGCCTTCTCCTTCAGCGCCCAGCCGACGGCCGGCGAACCCGTGAACGACAGCAGCTTGAAACGCTCGTCGGTCGTGAACAGGTCGGCGCCGTCGCGATGCGCGGGCAGCACCGAGAACGCGCCTTTGGGCAAGTCGGTTTCCGCGAGCACCTCGCCGATGATCAGCGCGCCGATCGGCGTGCGGCTCGCCGGCTTCAGCACGAACGGACAGCCGGCCGCGAGCGCGGGCGCGACCTTGTGCGCGGCGAGATTCAGCGGGAAGTTGAACGGCGAGATGAACGAGCACGGGCCGACCGGCACGCGCTTCGTGTAGCCCGTGTAGCCCTGCGCACGCGCGGAGATCTCGAGGTTGATGATTTCGCCGTCGATACGCACCGATTCCTCGGACGCCACGCGGAACGTGTCGATCAGCCGCGTCACTTCGCCCTTCGAATCGTTGATCGGCTTGCCGGCCTCGATGCACAGCGCCTCGGCCAGCTCGTCGAAGCGCTCGCGAAAGCGCGCGACGCAATGATCGAGCACGGCCTGCCGCTTGTAGGCCGGCAGCTCGCGCATCGGCTTCGCGGCATCGACCGCCGCGCCGATCGCCGCGTCGATGGCCTTCGCGTCGGCCAGCGCGACGCGTGTCGCGACCTTGCCGCTGAACTTGTCCGTCACGTCCAGATCGGTGTTCGCGTAGACGGCTTCGTTGGCGAGGTAGTACGGATAGGTTTCCTTCAACATGGAACGACTCCTTCCTGTGAACGTGGCATTCAGAGTTGCGCCGACAGGCGCTTGATCTCGCGGTTCAGCACGCGCTCGTTGTCCGAGTAGTCGATCGGCACGTCGATCACGTGCACGCCCGGCGACGAGAAACACTCGCGCAGCAGCGGCTCGAGATCGTCGGCCGATTCGACGCGATGCCCGTGCGCGCCGTAGCTTTGCGCATATGCGACGAAATCGGGGTTCTGCAGCGTCATCGCGAAATCGGGGAAATTCATGTTCTCCTGCTTCCAGCGGATCATCCCGAACGCGTCGTCGCGCAGGATCATCACGACGAGGTCGAGCTTCAGCCGCACGGCCGTTTCGAGCTCCTGCGAATTCATCATGAAACCGCCGTCGCCGCACACGGCGATCACCTTGCGCTGCGGATGCACGATCTTCGTCGCGATCGCCGACGGCAGCCCCGCCCCCATCGACGCGAGCGCGTTGTCGAGCAGCAGCGAATTCGGCTCGTGCGCGCGCCAGTAGCGCGCGAACCAGATCTTGTACATCCCGTTGTCGAGACAGACGATGCCGTCGACCGGCATCGCGTTGTACAGATCGTTGACGATCCGCACCGGGTACATCGGAAAGCGCGAGTCGTGCTGCCCTTTCTGCAGATGCGCGTCGAAATGCTCCTTGATCATCCGGAAGCGTTCGAAATCCCAGTGCGATTGCGGCGTCACCGCTTCCTTCATCTGCCACACCGCGTTCGCGATGTCGCCGACCACCTCGATCTGCGGGAAATAAACAGGATCGACCTGCGCGCCGAGGAAGTTCACGTGGATCACGGTCTTGTCGTCGGTACGCATGAAGAACGGCGGCTTCTCGATCACGTCGTGGCCGACGTTGATGATGCAGTCCGCGTGCTCGATCGCACGGTGCACGAAATCGCCGTCGGACAGCGTCGCGTTGCCGAGCCACAGCGGGTGCGTCTCGTCGATCACGCCCTTGCCCATCTGCGTCGTGAAGAACGGGATGCCCGTCTTGTCGACGAATTCGAGCAGCATCTTGCAGGTGGTCTTGCGGTTGCCGCCCGCGCCGATCATCAGGAGCGGATGGCGCGCGGCCTGGATCGCGTCGACCGCGTGCGCGACCGCCTTCTCCTCGGCCACCGGCCGCCGGCTGTAGCTGCGCGGGATCGGCTTGCCGTCGCCCTCCTCGTGCGCGATGTCTTCCGGCAGCTCGAGGTGCGCGGCGCCCGGGCGCTCTTCCTCCGCGCGACGGAACGCCTCGCGCACGGCCGACGGGATGTTGCCGATCGACACGATCTGCCGCGTGAACTTCGTGAGCGGCTGCATCATGTCGACCACGTCGACGATCTGGAAGTGGCCCTGCTTGCTGGACTTGATCGGCTTCTGCCCGGTGATCATCAGCATCGGCATGCCGCCGAGCTGCGCATACGCGGCGGCCGTCACGAAGTTCGTCGCGCCGGGCCCGAGCGTGGCGATACACACGCCGGTGCGGCCCGTCAGGCGGCCGTAGGTGGCGGCCATGAACCCGGCCGCCTGCTCGTGCCGGGTCAGCACGAGCTTGATCTTCGATCGCCGCAGCGATTCGAGCAGATCGAGGTTTTCTTCGCCGGGAATGCCGAACACGTACTCGACGCCTTCGGCTTCCAGCGCCTTCACGAACAGATCCGATGCTTTCATGGGGACTCTCGGTTGATGCCGCCTGCCCGGCCTACGGACACGCAGCGTTCAGAACGCGCACCGGCCTACGGCACGCGGACGCTTTACCTACTGGACACAAACCACGGCACTGCCCGCCGCGCAACACGCGCTGCGCGGCGGCGCCTCCGGATACCGGAGGACAAACGGACCCGCCCGCGCGCGGCACGCACGCACGGGCGGCAAGGACGTTTTTGATTGTAGACGGATTCGGAAGATCCCGACTTCGGCCGAACGGCCATTTGGCACACAAGCGAAGCGCACGGCCCTACCGTAGCGGCAATGACACTCCACACCTCAGACATGTGAACCATGGTTGACATACTGCAATCCATGCCCTACAGTGCGCCTACGTTCAGCATCCGGACCACCGACGTCTTCGACGCCTGGTTTGCCGGCCTGCCGGATCGCGTCGCGAAGCGCCGCATCCAGGCACGCATCGACCGCCTCTCGATGGGCAATCCGGGCGACTGGAAGTCCGCCGGCTCGCCGGTCGTCGAGATGCGGATCGACCACGACCACGGCCCGGGCTATCGCGTCTACTACGTCCGGCGCGGAACGATCTGGGTCATCCTGCTCTGCGGCGGCGATAAATCGGCGCAACAGGCCGACATCCGCGCCGCGCACGCGATGCTCGCGCATCTCGACATGGAGTAACCGATGGACAAGATCAGCACCCGGCCGTGGGATTCGGCCGATCATCTGAAAACCGAAGACGACATGGCCGACTACTTCGAAGCGTGCCTGCAGGAAGGCGGCGACGATCCGGCCTTCATCGCACATGCGCTCGGCGTGATCGCACGGGCACGCGGCATGTCGCAGGTCGCGCGCGATGCGGGCCTGTCGCGCGAAGGGCTGTACAAGGCGCTGTCGCACGACGGCAACCCCAGCTTCGGCACGATCCTGAAGGTCATCAAGGCGCTCGGCCTGCAACTGCACGGCTCGAAAGCGCACGCATGATGCGCGGGCGCAGCCCGTCCCGCCCGCCGCGCGATACCTGTGGCCGTGTCAGTGCAGCCAGCCGGCCGCCCAGCGCGGCACCAGCGATACCAGATACAACCCGAGCCCGATCAGCCCGCCGACCAGCGTGCCGTTGATGCGGATGTATTGCAGATCCTTGCCGATGTTCAGCTCGATCTGCCGCGACATCTCGCGCGCATCCCAGTTGCGCACCGTGTCGCGGATGTGACGCATCAGGAAATCCGCGAAATCCGGCGCCATCTCGTGCACGGCCTTCTCGACGTGCTCGTTCAGCGACGCACGCAATGCCGGGCTCTCCGCGAGCCGCGCACCGAGCCAGCCGCCGAGCATCACGGCCTGCCGATGCAGCGCCGAATCGGGGCGCGCGAGATCGGCCTTCAGCCACGCGCGCAACTGATCCCACAGGTCGCGCACATACTCGTTGAACGCATCGCCGTCGCGAATATAGCGCTTGATCTCCTCGCCCTTCTCGATGAACGCGGGATCGTGCTTCAATCGCTCGGTCAGCCGCACGACCGTCCGATCGAAACGTTGCCGCAGCTCGTGCTCGGGGTCGGCCGCGACACCTTCCAGCACGCGACTCACCGCGCTCGCGAGCATTCGCGCGCCGTTCTCGCCGAACCACTGCGTCGGCATGATCTTCTCGACCTTCGGGTACTGCGTCTTCAGCCATTCGACGATGAAACCCGCGATCACCTCGCGGTTCTCCTCCTTGTCGAGCACGTCGACCACCTGTTCGATCGCATCGTCGAGCAGCGCCTGGTGGCGGCCATCCTTCGTCAGCGTGTCGAGGATCGCGCCGGCCGATTGCGACAGGTCGATCCGGTCGATCACCGCGCGAAACGCGTCATGGACGAACGACTGGATCCGCGCGTCGTCGGTCATGTCGAGCGCGAAACTCATCAGCTTCGTCACATAGCCGCCGAGCGCCTCGGTGTTCGCCGGCTCGCCGAGCCACGCGCCGAGCTTCTGCGCGGGATCGTGCTGGCGGATCTGCGCAGCGAGCGCATCGGGACCGAGGAATTTCTCGCGCACGAACACCGCGAGGTTGTCGGCGATCTTGTCCTTGTTCTTCGGAATGATCTCGGTGTGGCGCGACACGAACGGGATCGGCACGCGGCGAAACAGCGCGACGACCGCGAACCAGTCGGCGAGCGCGCCGACCATCGCGGCTTCGGCCACGGCCTTGAAGCCGTCGACCCACGGGCCGCGCGGCAGCAGGATCATCGTGACGAACACCGCGACGGCGGCCAGCAGCAGCCACAGCGCACGGCGCTTGCTGCGTTTCAGTTCGAGGGCTTTGTCTGGCGTCATGGGCAACGGGTCGGGCGAGCGATGCCGCTAATATGCACCGGTTGCGGTGTGGCCGACAAACATTGCGACACGCGTCGAGCGTGTCGGACGCCGCCGGATCGGACCGGCGGATTGCACACGGCGCCGGCCGGCATCGTCACCGCATGCCGGGCCGGACGACCGAGCGCCTGCTACATGAACGTCTTCAGGTTCACCGCCGGGTCCGCAAGCTTCACCGGGTCCGGCACCGCCCCCGCCGCGATCAACCGGCGCGATGCGCCGATGTCGCGCCCCAGGTTCGCCGCGACCACCGCGACGATCCTGCCGTCATCCCCCAGCCCGAACGCCGTGAACGACCCGTTCGCCGGATCGCCGCGCACGACGATCGTGCGCTCGCTGCCGAACAGCCCGAGCATCTGCAGGTTGCAGTCGTACTGATCGGACCAGAGCCACGGCAGCTCGGCGTAGGTCTCGTCGGCGCCGAGCAGGTTCGCGGCCGCGACGGCCGGCTGGTTTTCGGCCACTTGCCACGACTCGATCCGCACGTGACGCCCGAGCAGCGGATTGAAGTGCATCGTCACCTCGCCCGCCGCGAAGATCGCGGGATCGACCGTGCGGCAGCCCGCATCGACGCGTATCCCGTTGTCGACATCGAGCCCCGCCGCCTGCGCCAGCTCGACATTCGGCACCACACCGATGCCGACCACGACGAGGTCGGCCGGCACGTCGCCGCGATCGGTCTCGACGATCGCGCCGCCGCCCGGTGCGCGACGGATCGCGCGCGGCAGCGTCGCCATCTGAAAGACCACGCCACGTGCATCGTGCATCCGCCGCGCATACGCACCGACCACTTCCGGCAACGCACGCTGCAGCAGGCGCGGCGCCGGATCGATCACCGTCACGTCGCACCCGAGCTGGCGCGCCGCCGCCGCGACCTCCAGCCCGATGAACCCGCCGCCGAGCACCGCCACGCGACGGCCCGGCGCAAGCTGCGCGCGCAACGCACGCGCATCGTCGACCGTGCGGACGTAGTGCGGCTCGACACCTTCGTCGATCGTGCCGCCGAACATGCGCACCCGCGAGCCCGGCGCGAGCACGAGCCGCGCATACGGGAGCGTCGCGCCGTCGTCGAGCCGCACGCGCTGCGCATCGCGCTCGATCGCATCGACGCGCGTGCCGAGCCGCAGTTCGATGCGCTGCGTGTCGTACCACGCCGCGTCGCGCACGAACGCGCGCTGCTCGCCGCCGTCCGTCAACAGCGCATCCTTCGACAGCGCGGGCCGGTCGTACGGCAGCTCACGTTCCGCGCCGATCATCACGATGCGCGCCGCGGCATCGCGCTCGCGCAGCGCCTCGGCCGTGCGCCGCGCGGCATGCCCGGCGCCGACGATCACGAACGGATCAGCCGACATTGACTTCCACCTGCCCGTCGACGATCCGGATCGGATAGGTCCGCACCGGCTCCGTGATCGGCGCGCATTTCGGCGCGCCGGTGCGGATGTCGATCAGCCCCTGGTGCAGCGGGCATTCGACGCAGCCGTCCTCCACATAGCCTTCGGACAGCCGCGCGTGGCCATGCGTGCAGAGGTCGTGCATCGCGAACAGTTCGTCGCCGATCCGGAACACCGCGATCGGCTTCTGGCCGGCGACGCGCGCCGCCGGTTCGTCTTCGGAGAATTCGTCGAAAGCGCCGAGCGGATGCCACTCGGCGAGCGTTGCTTCGGTCATGTCTGTTCCTTGCTTCCGTATCAGATCGGGGTGGCGAGCAGCGTCTGCACGCGCGACGTGTCGTAGATCACCCGCTTGGTCTTGTAGCGCAGCCCGTCCGGCGTGCGCACGACCGTGTCGTAGTACTTGCCGGCCTGGTACACGTTCGACTCGCCGTTGCTGCGCGTCTGCACGACCACGTAGTTGCTCTCCGTGTCGATCTCGCCGTCGCGTTCCGCGACGATCGTCAGGCCCGACGTCATGTGCCGGTACGTGTGCTCTTCGTAGATGTTCGCGTGCCGCAGCGACACCACGCGGTCGCGCAGCATCCGCTGGTTCGTGCAGTGGACGATCCCGACCGGCAGCCCGAGGTCGGCGTTCTCCTTCGGCACGATTTCGTACGTGCAGTCCTCGGTGAACATCGTCGGCCATGCTTCGAGCCGGTCGTTGTCGAGGTGCCCGATATAGCGGTTCTGGAGCATGTAAATCTCGAACCACGTCTTCATGTCTTCCGTCAGGTTTTCCATCATTCCGCGCTCCCGCTTCAATAGCCCATCAGCTTCTGATAGCCGACCCAGAACTTGCGGATCAGGCTTTCGGTGATCACCGTGTCCTGCTGGTCCGGATTGCCGCGCGACATCTCGATCACCGACGTCGCGTCGCCGTCGCGCACCGTGCCGCGCTGCACGAGCTCGGTCGCCTCCGTGTCCTCCATCGAGATGTAGCCGGCCGGCCCGACGAGGTTCGCCTGCTTGATGCGCAGCGCGCGCAGCTCGGGCGTATCGTCCGCGTAGCCGAAGAAGTGAAAGATCAGTTCGAAGTTGTCCGGGCCTTTCGGCAGGATCTGCCGTGCGACCAGCGTGTTGTGGATCTGCTGGATCACGAGTTGCGGAAAGATCGGCTGGATATGGTTCGTGCAGTCCTCGTCGTATTCCGACACGAGGTCGAGAATCGATTCGTCTTCCAGATGAAAGCCTTCGTCGAACGAGCGAATGTTCTGCTGCTTGTACGCGGCCGACGTATCGTCGCCCGTCTTCGTCACCGTGATGATGCTGTGCAGCCCGTGGTTCGCGTCCGGAATCGAGCGCGCCTTCATCCCGACGCGGAAGATGTTGAAGGTCGTATGGAACAGGTGCAGCATGCTCGCGTGATACGGGTCCTTCACGTTCTCCATGTACAGCTTCCAGTTCGACTTCGAGTACTGGCGCGTACAGCCGAGATACTCGATCGGCTTGTGGAAGATCCGGTCGATCCACGGCCGCATCTGCTCACCGAGATAGTCGGGCAGCGGCATCACGTCGTCGCTGAAGGTGGCGAACACCAGCCCGCGATAGCTGTCGACGCGCAGCTTGCGCAGCCCGTGCTGCTTCGGGTCGAAGTCGGCCGGCATCCCGGACATCCCCTTCTGGCCGCGCCGGAACGGCACGCCAAGCAGGTTGCCCGAGTTGTCGAAGCTCCACTGGTGATAGACGCACGTGTGCGAGCTCGCGTTGCCGCGCGACTTGCGGCACACCTGCGCGCCGCGGTGCGCGCAGCGGTTCACCCACGCGGACAGCGCGCCGTCCTCGGTACGCGTGACGACCACCGGCGTGTCGCCGACGAACGTGCTCTTGAAGTCGCCGGCGTTCGGGATTTCCGCTTCCAGCGCGACGAAGTTCCACGTCGGGCCGCGAAAGATGCGTTCCTGCTCGCGATCGTAGACCGCGCGCGAGCTGAACACCTTGTATGGCACGCGCGAACCGTCGTCGTGCGGAAAGTTCACGTCGGACGCGTCGTCGCGTGCGGCGAAAACGACGGGCGATTCTGTCTGCTCCATGTCGGACTCCTTGTCGATCCGTTGCGTTGAATGCATGGAGCCGATTTTTGAAAAGCTAATATTCGCCGTCTATCCGGAAAGTGCGATTGCGGCGGTGCAATATCCACTTTCGGCGGATTTCTGCGCTAGCATGACGGCACACACGACCCGGCGCACGATCGCGCCCCATTGATCGGATCGAAGCGCACGCCGTCTACACCAAGGCTGATGCCCATGTCCCCAACGTCGTTCGAGCCGCTCGCGCTGCGCGCGCACCGGCTGTTCGAATCCCGCGATCTCGACGAGACGCGCGAGCGGATCTCGCGCGTGATGCAGCCGCATGCGCTGCTGCCGAACGGCCGCACGCGTGGCGCGTCGCACATGGATTTCGTCAGGCTCGGCGGGCTCGGGATCGGCACGATCGCGTTCGGCGACGCGATGCGCGTGCAGGTCGACGCGGTCGACGGCTACTACCTGCTGATGTTCTGCCTGTCCGGCCAGGCCGAGGTGCGCGCGATGGGGCGGCAGCTCGGCGTCGACGGCCAGACCGGCGTGCTGTGTGCGCCTGGCGAACGCTTCGACGCGGTGCTGTCGGCCGATTGCGAGCAGTTCGTGCTGCGCATCGACGCGGCGACCGTCGGCTCGCTGACCGGCGACCCGCGCGCGACGCTCGATCCCGTGCTGCATGTCAGCGACGCCGCGCTCGCCGCGTGGCGCCAGCAGCTGATGCTCGTCGCGCGCTCGCCCGAACTGCTCGAACGCGCAAACGCGAACCCGCGCGTCGCCTCCCAGCTCGAGCACCTGCTGATCGACCTGCTGATCGAAGGCCACCCGCCGTCCGTGCTGCAGGCGTCGCACCGCGACCCGGCGCCGGGCTTCGTGCGGCGCGCGCAGGAATTCGTGAACGCGCACTACGCGCAGCCGCTGCAGCTCGCCGATATCGTCCAGGCCGCCAACGTGCCGGAACGGACGCTGCGCGACGCGTTCCTGCAGTTCCGCGGGATGAGCCCGATGCAATACCTGCGCGCGACGCGGCTCGACCACGCGCGCGAACTGCTGCGCGGCGCGGTGTCCGACCGACGGATCGCCGACGTCGCGCTCGATTGCGGGTTTACGCACCTGGGGCGGTTCGCGATCGCGTATCGGGAGAAGTTTGGCGAATCGCCGTCGGAAACGCTCGACGGCAAGCGGTAACGTCGTCGCGCATGCTCGCGCGCCCGGCGGCTTGCGTAACGGCCCAAGCGCTCACACGACAGCGCATGACATCGCGGCGCCCTCCCCGCATCTGCAGGTGCCTGCCG
Organism: Burkholderia sp. AU33423; assembly: GCF_002223135.1. NCBI lineage: Bacteria > Pseudomonadati > Pseudomonadota > Betaproteobacteria > Burkholderiales > Burkholderiaceae > Burkholderia > Burkholderia sp. AU33423. The sequence goes on along the minus strand of NZ_NKFH01000007.1, from coordinate 826,012 downwards.
AAACAGACCGTTAGTTGCGATTTATAGGGACGATGACGATCGTCACCCTGTCGGCACGATCATCTCCCGCGCAATCGCGCAAAACGCGGCCGTCAACGCGCTTTCGCCGTGCAACCGGCGGCTCATGATGATCGGCGACGTCGCGGCCGGCTCCGGCAACCGCCGGTACACCACGCCCTTCACGCGCACGCCCTCCACGCTCTCCGGCACCAGCGACACGCCGACCTGCGCGGCCACGAGCCCGAGCGCCGTCTGCAGCTCGCGCACCTCGTGAACGGCCGCCGGCACCAGCGCGCCATCGCGCAGCGCGGACAGCTGCTGATCGGCAAAGCTCGGCCGCGGTGTGCTCGGATAGACGATCAGCGTCTCGTTCGCGATATCCGCGAGCGTCAGCGGCCGGGCCGGATCGGCAAGCGGATGCCCGACCGGCAGCGCCGCGATCAGCTTTTCCTCGATCAGCGCCTCGCGCACCAGTTGGTCGTCGTCGAAGCGCAGCCGGCCGAACCCCACGTCGATCCGCCCGCCCTTCAGCGCGCCGAGCTGTTCGAGCGTGAACATTTCGATCAGCGACAGCTCGACGTCCGGCTGCGCCTCGCGAAACGCGCGGATCACGTCCGGCAGCGCGCCGTACAGCGTCGACGGTACGAAGCCGATCACGATCCGCTCCGACAGTTGTGCGAGCCGCCGCGTCAGCGGCCCCAGCTCGTCGGCCTGGTCGACCAGGCGCTTCGCCTGCGCATAGAACACCCGCCCCGCATCGGTCAGCTTCAGCGGCCGCGCGCCGCGCTCGAACAGCGGCAGCCCGATCTCGTCCTCGATCGCCTGGAGCTGGCGGCTGAGCGGCGGCTGCGTCATGTGCAGTCGCTCGGCCGCCCGCGTGATGTTCATTTCCTCGGCGACGGCGATGAAGTAGCGGAGCTGACGCAATTCCATTTCATGCCTCAAAGGTATGGAAGTAGTCGGAAAGAGTGTTGGACGACGCGGGGCGGGAATTCCTACCATGTGCACCAACAGGAGGAATCGCATGATAGCAACTGCCGCCACCATCGAACGCATCGAGACGCTGCTCGTCGACGTGCCGACGATCCGGCCCCACAAATTGTCGGTCGCCACGATGAACTGCCAGACCCTCGTGCTGGTGCGTGTTCGATGCACGGACGGTATCGAAGGCGTCGGCGAGGCGACGACCATCGGCGGTCTCGCGTACGGCGAGGAGAGCCCCGAGAGCATCAAGGTCAACATCGACACCTACTTCGCGCCGCTGCTGCAGGGCATGGATGCGACCCGCCCGGGCGCCGCGCTGGCGCGCGCCCGCAAGCTGTTCCAGGGCAACCGCTTCGCGAAGTGCGCGATCGAGACCGCGCTGTTCGACGCGCAGGCGCGCCGCCTCGGCGTGCCGCTGTCCGAGCTGTTCGGCGGCCGCCGGACGGATGCGGTCGATGTCGCATGGACGCTCGCGAGCGGCGACACGCAGCGCGACATCGCGGAAGCCGAGGCGATGCTCGACGCGCGCCGCCACCGCGCGTTCAAGCTGAAGATCGGCTCGAACGCGGTGGCCGACGACGTCGCGCACGTGATCGCGATCAAGCGCGCGCTCGGCGAACGCGGCGACGTACGCGTCGACGTGAACCAGGCGTGGAGCGAAACCGACGCGATCTGGGCCGGCGCGCGACTCGCCGAAGCCGGCGTGAGCCTGGTCGAGCAGCCGATCGCCGCGACCAACCGCGCGGGCCTGAAACGCCTCACGCAACTGGCGCAGGTGCCGATCATGGCCGACGAAGCGCTGCACGGCCCCGTCGATGCATTCGCGCTCGCGCAGGATCGCGCGGCCGACGTGTTCGCGGTGAAGATCGCACAATCGGGCGGCCTGCAGGGTGCGGCGAGCGTCGCGTCGATCGCGGCGGCAGCCGGCATCGAGCTGTACGGCGGCACGATGCTCGAGGGCGCGGCCGGCACGATGGCGTCCGCGCAACTGTTCAGCACGTTTGACTCGCTGAAATGGGGCACCGAACTGTTCGGCCCGCTGCTGCTCACCGAGGAGATCCTCGTCGAGCCGCTGCGCTACGCGGATTTCAAGCTGCACCTGCCGGCGACGCCCGGCCTCGGCATCACGTTCGACTGGGCCCGCATCGAACGGATGCGACGCGACGCCCGCTGATCCCCACACGACAACCGAAACCGGAGACACAGATGAACAAGCAAGCCATCGACGCACTGCTGAAGACCTTCGACGACGCCGCCGAGAAGCCGGGCAACCCGCGCGTGCGCGCGATCGTCAACCGGATCGTGAAGGACATCTGCTACACGATCGAGGACTTCGACGTGCAGCCGAGCGAATTCTGGACGGCGCTGAACTACCTGAACGAAGCCGGCCGCGAATTCGGGCTGATCGCGGCAGGCCTCGGCCTCGAGCGCTTCCTCGACGTGCGCATGGACGAAGCCGAGGAAAAGGCCGGCATCCAGGGCGGCACGCCGCGCACGATCGAAGGTCCGCTGTATGTCGCCGGTGCGCCGGAATCGGTCGGCCATGCGCGTCTCGACGACGGCACCGATCCGGGCCAGACGCTGATCATGCGCGGCCAGGTGCTCGGCCACGATGGCGCGCCGATCGCGAACGCACTGGTCGAGGTATGGCACGCGAACCATCTCGGCAACTACTCGTACTTCGATCAGTCGCAGCCCGCGTTCAACCTGCGCCGCTCGATCCGCACCGACGCCGAAGGCCGCTACAGCTTCCGCAGCGTGCTGCCGGTCGGCTACAGCGTGCCACCGGGCAGCAAGACCGAGCAACTGCTCGACCAACTCGGCCGCCACGGCCATCGTCCGGCGCACATTCACTTCTTCGTTTCGGCGGACGGTTATCGTAAGCTGACGACGCAGATCAACATCGATGGCGATCCGCATCTGTGGGACGACTTCGCGTTCGCGACGCGCGACGGGTTGATCCCGCCGGTGAAGCAGGCCGAAGGCGCGGAAGGCAAACCGTATGGCGTCGACGGGCAGTTCGCGCTGATCGACTTCGATTTCTCGCTGCTCAAGGAAAAGCCGGACGTGCCGGGCAGCGAAGTCGAGCGGGCCCGCGCCCAGGCGTGAGTGGCCTTCCGATTCGACGAACCGATAACGCAAGGAGTGCAGGATGCTGTTTCATGTGGAAATGACCGTCCGTCTGCCGACGGACATGGATCCAGTCAAGGCAGCCACGCTGAAGGCGGAAGAAAAGGCGATGTGCCAGCGGCTGATGAACGAAGGGACCTGGCGGCATTTGTGGCGGATCGCCGGGCAGTATGCGAACGTCAGTATTTTCGATGTCGAAAGCGTGCAGCAGCTGCATGACCTGCTGAGTCAGCTGCCGTTGTTTCCGTATATGGAGATGGAAGTGCGGGCGCTGTGCCGGCATCCGTCTTCGGTGCGGGAAGACGATCGGTAAGCATATGGTCGAGCACTGACAAGAAAGACGGGCGGCCTGCGATTGCCTCGCAGGCCGCCCGTTTCATTTCGTCATCCGCAGCGGTAGATCAGGTTGCCGCGCGCCCTACTTCTTCGTGTCCATCTTGTCGGCGACGTCGTCGCCATACACCTTCGCGACGCGTCGTGCGACGATCGCCTGCATCAGCGTCTTGTCGAAATCGTCGGCGGTTTTCCAGCCGCTGCCGTCCTTGACGAACGTGAAATCGCCCTTCAACTGCAGCATCGACGGCGCGCCGATCGCACCGAGCAGCCGGTCGCGATAATCGATCAGCAACGGACACGACACGTGGTCGCCGTCGATCTGCTTGCAGTCGGCGGCCGGCATGACACCGAGCACGTTGCTCGTCAGCGTCGTCGGCTTGTCGTCGCCGAACATCGGCTTGCCGTAGCGCGGCATGCGCGCCGACACGTTCTTGTCGAGTTGCGCGACGCCCGCCATGAAAGCCGCGCTGATGACGTCGCGGCCGAGCGGTGCGCCGAGCTTCGGATCGAGACCCTGCGCACTGTAGCGAGCCGTCACGTATTCGGGCGGGAACGTCTGCACGACAAACGCGCTCTTGTCCTTGTCGTCGTGCCGGACCACATAGCCGAGCGTCGCGTGCTCGTCGGCGATACTCACGTCCGCCAGGCAGCCGCGCGCCCGATTGGCCTCGTCGTAGCCGACTTCACGTGGGTTGCTGACGTGCGGAAACGACTTGCTGCCCTGTTCGAGCATCTGCATCGGGTTCTTGAGCATCATGTCCCTGCGCGCGTCGAACAACAGCGAATTCAGCGCCTTGGTGGTGCTCGACGCGCCGCACGCGGGCGCCGATGCGGGCCACAACAGGTAGGCGCCCACCGCGAGCGCGGCAGCCAGGACGCCGAAGCCGATCAGCATCTGCTTCTTCTTTTGCTCGCGCTGCATCGATGCGACCGTTTCTTCCAGATGCTGTTTGAAGCGGGGCGGATCGATCTCCTCCAGCATCGTCAGCAGGATGAGTTTCGCGTTGCCGCTCGCGTAGCGGCCGTCCAGCAGCTCATGCGTGGCTTTCGCTTCGGCGTCCGCCGTCGTATAGCCCTCGGCGATCAGCCAGTCGAGCATTTTGCGCGCGGAATCGGTGTCGGGAAGCTCGGCCGGTGCGTCCCTCAGACACTGGGTGACGCGCGCCGCCTGCTCCTCCGTCAGATAGCCGCCGGCTTCGAGTTCGATCAGCAGGACGGCGCGGTTGTCATCGATCGGTTCTGCGTGGCCCGGTGGTTCGAAAGTCATCGTTGTTGTTCTCCGTCGAGACCGATTCGCTGCACAGACCGTGCCGGCTTATTGTGCAGACGAATCGTGTCGATCACCGGAAACTACTTCATTTGGGCGCAGGTGTCGATATGCCCGCGCGTCGCTTTCTCTCGCGGGCCGCGCCATGCATCATCCATGCTCGTGCGCCAGATGCGCCGCAAATCCCACCTTCCCCGGCACGATTTCGTCCTTCAGCGTCAACGCCGGAATCTCGTAATCGCCCGCGTTCTGCCGGCGGAACGGAATCGGCTGCGTCGTCCACAGTTCGTCCAGGCGCTTGCCGAGCGCCGCGCGCGTTTCGTCGAAGCGCGCTTCGTTCATCTTCCCCGTCCGGTAGATCACGAACGGCGGCAGCACATCGAACCCCGGGTAATACAGCACGCCGTGCTGGATCGGAAACAGCACATCGTCGATCGGCCCGTTGATGCCGCGCGGGCTGTAATGCGACTCCCACCCGCCCGTCGTGACGATCACCATCGCGCGCTTGCCGGCAAACGAACCTTCACCATAGCGATCGCCCCAGTGCGTGTCGGAATGCTCGCCCACGCCGTAAGCGAAGCCGCACGCATACACGCGCTCGAACCAGCCCTTCATGATTGCCGGCATCGAGAACCACCACAGCGGGAACTGCAGGATCACCGCATCGGCCCACCGCAGCTTGTCCTGCTCGCGCACGATGTCTTCGCGCTGCGTACCGGTTGCAAACGCGTGCTTCGAGTCGTTCGACGGATCGAAACGCGCATCCGGCTCACGCCCGGTCAAGTCGTCCGCGTCGAATGCTGCCTTCCAGTTCATCGCATACAGGTCGGTCACCTGCACCGTGTGGCTGGCCGCTTCGAGATGCGCGACGGAAAAGTCGCGCAATGCGCCGTTCAGCGAACGCGGTTCGGGATGGGCATAGACGATCAGCACATTCATGTTCGGTACTCCGTGGATTGAATGACAGCAGGATGCCGCCGCCAACGGTATATTTGAAATGAATTCCTGATATTCCAGGTATAGCCATGAATAATCTCAGACGACTCGATCTCAATCTGCTCGTCACGCTGGACGTGCTGCTCGCCGAGCACAACGTCACGCGCGCGGCCGAAAAACTGAACATGTCGCAGCCGTCGGTGAGCGTGCAATTGCAGAAGCTGCGTGACGTGTTCGGCGATCCGCTGCTGCTGCCGGGGCCGCGTGGAATGCGGCCGACCGCGCGCGCGGAAGCGCTGCGCGAACCGTTGCGCGATGCGCTCGAAGCGGTCGAGCGCGCGGTGATTCCGGCCACGCCGTTCGATCCCGCGACCGCGACGAACACGTGGCGTGTGGCCGCGACCGACTATGGCGAATCGACGATCGTACTGCCCGCGCTGAACACGCTGCGTTCGGCCGCACCCGCGACGCGCCTCGCCGTGGTCGAGCTGGTACCGCCGCGCATCGAGCAGGATACCGAACGAAACGGCATCGATCTCGTCTTTCATATGACCGAAGCGTCGCCGCCCGGCATGCGACGCTTGCCGCTGTTCGCCGAGCGTTACGTGCTCATCGGCCGCGCCGGGCACCCGAAGCTGAAGCGGCGCCCGACCCTCGCGCAGTTCGGCACGCTCGAGCACGTGATCGTGTCGCCCGACGGTGGCGGCTTCATCGGCGTGACGGACGAAGCGCTCGCGAAGGTGGGCGCCACGCGGCGCGTCGTGCTGTCGGTGCCGCATTTCCTGTTCGTGATGTCGGCCGTGGCCAGCACCGATCTCGTCGCGATGGTGCCTGAGCGTCTGGTGCGCGACGTGCCCGCGCTGCGTGTCGTGGAAGCGCCCGTCGACGTGCCCGGCTACGAAATGTCGATGCTGTGGCACGAACGCGTGCATCGCGATCCGGCGCATCGGTGGTTGCGGGAGACGATCGCGGCAGCGGTGTAGAGCGGTCGCCTGCCCGGTGCGGGCGCCCGCTTCGATCGCCATCGCACGAAATCCTTCATCCGGGGCTTGAAACCGCGCCGAACACTGTATATATTTACAGTGCTTTTGCACCATTTGACCCGAATTCCGTCATTCACAGACGAACGGACTTTTGTGAGGCGACCATGTTCCAGGCATCCGCATTCGATCCCGAGCAACCCGGCTTCAACCCCGTCCACTTCGAGCGCGCCGCGCAGCGGGCGGTCGTCGATCTGCAGCGTGTCGCGGGCGGCCCCGCGCAGCGGGCGCTCGGCCTGCGGCGCCGCACCCATCCCGCGGCCGTCCGCACGATGAGCTGGCAGGCGCTGCTGAACGTCGAAGAGCTGGCATTCTCGAATGCCGGCTTCCTGAGCCGCAACGATCCGGCCGTCGTCGACGCGTTCATCCGGCTGCGCGACAGCCGCCTGGTCGCCGCGGATGTCGAGGAGCCGGTCGACTGGCGCCGCGACGATGACGACCTGCCGGCCATCTACCTGATCGTCAAGGCGATGCTGGAAGCGGAAGAGGAAGAACGGGCCGAAGCGGCCTGAGCCGTGTGATGGCCAATCGCCGCCACGGTCTGTCGGGGTAGCGCCGCCACGTTGCGTGGCGACGCGGCCGGCGTGGCGGCTCGTTTCAGTCCTGCGCCGGCGAATCGGTGCAGCAGACGGTGAGCCGCGAACGGCCGCGCAGGCGGTTCATCGCCACGCGGCGTACCTTCTCCGTGGCCGTTGCAGCGACCGCCCGTTACAGCCGCGCGGCGAGCCGTGAGCCCTGATCGATCGCGCGCTTCGCGTCGAGTTCGGCGGCCAGTTCCGCGCCGCCGATCAGGTGCACCGAGCGCCCGGCCGCCTGCAGCGGCACGAGCAACGCGCGCTGAGGCTCCTGCCCCGTACAGAGCACGATCGTGTCGGCTTCGATCAGCTCGTGATCGGTGCGCTGCTCGCCGTATGACACGTGCAGGCCACGCGCATCGATCCGTTCGTAGTTCACGCCGCCGATCATCTTCACCTGCTTCATCTTCAGCGTCGCGCGGTGAATCCAGCCGGTCGTCTTGCCGAGCCCCTTGCCGAGCGGCGCGGCCTTGCGCTGCAGCAGCGTCACTTCGCGCGCGGGCGCGGTCGCCTGCGCACGCGTCACGCCGCCACGCGTCGCGGCCGGGTCGGTCACGCCCCACTCGGCCTTCCACTCTTCCAGGTCGAGCGCCGGCGATTCGCCCTCCTGCACCAGATACTCGGCGACATCGAAGCCGATCCCGCCCGCGCCGACCACCGCAACACGCCGGCCGACCGGCTGCCGGCCCGCGAGCACGTCGATGTAGCTGAGCACGTTCGGCCCGTCCTGCCCCGGGATCTTCGGATCGCGCGGCGCGACGCCGGTTGCGAGCACGATCTCATCGTAGCCGCCCGCGATCAGGTCGCTCGCATCGACGCGGCGGTTCAGGTGCAGGTTCACGCCGGTCAGTTCGACCTGGCGGCCGAAGTAGCTCAGCGCTTCGTGAAACTCTTCCTTGCCCGGAATCCGCTTCGCCATGTTGAACTGGCCGCCGATCTCGGCCGCGCCATCGAACAGGTCGACCTGATGGCCGCGCTGCGCGAGCACGGTCGAGCATGCGAGCCCGGCCGGCCCCGCGCCGACCACCGCGATGCGCTTCGGCTGCGCGGCGGGCGTGTATTTCAGTTCCGTCTCGTGGCACGCGCGCGGATTCAGCAGGCACGACGCGATCTTGTTCTTGAACGCGTGATCGAGGCACGCCTGGTTGCAGCCGATGCACGTATTGATCTCGTCGGCACGGCCCTGCGCGGCCTTGACCACGAACTCCGCATCCGCGAGCAGCGGGCGGGCCATCGACACCATGTCTGCGCAACCGTCCGCGAGAATCTGCTCGGCCACTTCGGGACGGTTGATCCGGTTGGTGGTCACGAGCGGAATGCCGACCTCGCCCTTCATCTTCTTCGTCACCCATGCGAACGCGCCGCGCGGCACCGACGTCGCGATCGTCGGCACACGCGCCTCGTGCCAGCCGATCCCCGTGTTGATGATGGTCGCGCCGGCGCGCTCGACGGCCTTCGCGAGCTGCACGGTTTCGCTCCAGTCGCTGCCGTCCGGAATCAGGTCGAGCATCGACAGCCGGTAGATCAGGATGAAGTCGCGGCCGACCGCTTCGCGCGTGCGCTCGATGATCTCGATCGGCAAACGGATGCGGTTCTCGTACGAACCGCCCCACTGGTCGGTGCGCTTGTTCGTATGCATCGAGATGAACTGGTTGATCAGGTAGCCTTCGGAGCCCATGATCTCGACGCCGTCATACCCGGCTTCACGCGCGAGCTTCGCGCAGCGGACGAACGCGCGAATCTGCCGCTCGACACCGCGTGCGCTCAGTTCGTGCGGCGCGAACGGCGAGATCGGCGACTTGATCTTCGACGGCGCGACCGCGAACGGGTGATAGCCGTAGCGTCCCGTATGCAGGATCTGCAGCGCGATCTTGCCATCCTCCGCATGCACGGCATCCGTGATCTCGCGATGCCGCCGCGCGGCGGCCGACGTCATCAGCGTGCCGCCGAACGGCTTGGTCCAGCCGGCCACGTTCGGCGCGAAACCGCCCGTCACGATCAGGCCGACCCCGCCGCGGGCGCGTTCGGCGAAATATTCGGCAAGCCGCGGCAGCGTCTTGCGGCTGTCCTCGAGGCCCGTATGCATCGAGCCCATCAGCACGCGGTTCTTCAGCGTCGTGAAGCCGAGGTCGAGCGGTGCGAGCAGGTGGGGAAAGGTCGTGGTCATGATGATCGTGCCAATTCGTGCCAGTAAGCGATGCGTGACATCGTAGGCGCGCGCCGCCTTGAACGTGAGGGGGCAAACAGCCATAATGCTTGTCATTTCCGGCCAAGACGACATGACCTCCCCTCTCGCCAAGGATCGCCTCGGGCTGCGCCGGCCGACGATTCCGGTCGCCTATCCGCGCCTGATGCTGCAGGCGCTGGCCGCGCGCGGCGTCGACCTGGCCGCCGTGCGCGCCAGCACCGGCCTGCGCGATGCGGTATTGGCCGAACCGGACGCGCGCGTCGCGCCGTCGCAATGGGGGCGGCTCGTGCTCAATGCGATCGAGATTGGCGGCGATCCGGGCATCGGGCTCGCGTTCGGGCTGCTGCTGAAGCCGACCGTGCACGGCTTTCTCGGCTACGCGACACTGACCGCGCGGGACATCCGGGAAGCGCTCTCCGTCACGCAACGCTACTTCCGGATGCGCAACCGCCAATATCGGCTGACCTATGAAGACGACGAACGTGGCGCGACGCTCGAACTGCACGGCGTACAGGCCAGCCCCGTTCTGCAGCATCACGTGATGTTCGAGTTCGTGTTGACCGGGCTTGCGCAGAACATCTCGCAATGGGCCGGACGTACGTCGCCGCCGATCAAGCTGCAGTTCGCGTGGCCGGAGCCGCCCTATTTCGCGCGCTATCGCGATCAGTTGCCGCCGGTCGAATTCGGCTGCGCCGCCAACGCGCTGTGGATCGCGCGCGACGTACTCGACTGGCCGCTGCCGCTCGCCGACGAAGTCGCGCACCGGCAGGCGCTCGTGCAGGTGGAGCGCGAGTATGCGCAGGTGCGTCAGGAGGAAGGCGATCTCGTCGAACGCGTGCGCGCGGAGCTGGCACGCGGCGCCGGCGACTACCCGGGGCCGGAGACGCTCGCCGACGCGCTGCTCGTGTCGACGCGCACGCTGCGGCGCCGGCTGGAGGAAGCCGGTTCGAGCTATCGGCAATTGCTCGACGAAGCGCGGTTTCGCGACGCGAAACAGTTGCTCGCCGCGTCGGATCTCGACCTGAAGACGATTGCCGAGCGGCTGCAATTCACCGACCCGGCGAATTTCACGCGCGCGTTCCGGCGCTGGGCCGGGCAGACGCCGAGTGCGTATCGTGAAGCGGCTGCCGGGTTGACGGGACAGAAGCCGGAAAGCGCACGCTAATCCGCTTCGATCGTCGCATCCAGGCTCGTCGACGAGCGCGCCGTCAGGACTTCGACGAACATCCCGACGAGCGGCTCGACGACGGGCTGCGTGGCCGCGCCCTCACCGATCACGGCGACTTCGGACGCGGGCAGCGCCGGCCATTGCGCGGACGTCGGCAGGATCTTCATGCCGGGCTGCAGGAACGACTTGCCCAGCGCGGTGACCCCCAACCCACCCGCCACCGCGGCCTGCACGCCGGCGAGATTGCTGGCCGTGCAGCCCACCGACCATTCGCGGCGTGCCGCATCCAGGCTTTCGGTCATCACTTCGCGATAGGCGCAAGGCGGCGGCATCATGACGAGGCGCGCAGGGCGGCCTGGGTCGTTCCGGTAGTTTTTCGCGGCCAGCCACACCAGCGGCTCGCGCCAGATCACGCGGCCGCGCAGGGGCGCGCCTTCCTGCTTCTGCCGCGCGAAGACCACGTCGAGCAGGCCGGCCCGATGCGCGTCGGCGAGTTCCTGGCTCGATCCGGTGACGAGTTCCAGCTGAACGGCCGGGAAGCGCTCGCCGAAGCGCGCCAGGATGAGCGGCAATTGCGCGTGCACGAGATTTTCGGAGACGCCGAGCCGCAGCCGCTCGACTCGCGGCGGCTCCCGCCATTCGCGCATGAACGCGTCGTACTGCGCCAGCAACCGCCGCCCGCCGGCGAGCACGCGCTCACCTTCCTGCGTCAGCCTCAGCGAGCGGCTCGTGCGCTCGAACACGCGCACGCCCAGCGCATCCTCGAGCCGCAACACTTTCTGGCTGACGGCCGATTGCGAACGGCCGACGACGTCGGCAGCCGCCGTGAAACTGCCCGTCTCGGCCACGGCGACGAACGCGTGCAGCAAATCCAGATCCAGCATCGTGCCCCATCCATTCGATAATCTTCTAGATCCGAGAAAGATTATTCGCTTATTTTCTTGTTCGCAAGTTCACACAATGACTGCATGTCAGCCGGACTCGATCGCGAGTCGCGGCCGGCAACGGATCAATGACGCTGTTTCAACGGAGCAGGAAGATGAGCAAACGCAATTCGGTGGAGATCGTCGAGCACTTCTGGCGGGAAGTCTGGCAGGCGCGCAACCCCGACGCGGTGGACGCACTCGTCGCCAAGGATTTCGCGATCACGTCGGGGGGCGTGGTCATCCACTCGCGCGCGGCATTCAAGACGTGGGTCGCGGCGTTCCTCGCGAGCATCGACGACTTCCGGTTCGAAGTCGTCGAAACGTTCCAGAACGAAGCGGGCGACCGCGTCGCGAGCCGCTGGCGCGTGACGGGGAAGAACAACGGGTTCATGGGATCGGCGCCGTGCGGGTCGCCCATCGACATGACGGGCACGGCCGTCTGGCACGTGCGCGACGACGGGCTGCTTCAACACAACTGGGTCGAACGCAATGCGCTCGAAGTGCACCGCAACCTGAAGGGGTCACGGCTGTAGCGCGCGGGTGCGGCGAGCCGGAGCGCTCGCCGTACGCGAATTGGTCAGGCCGAACGCGCCGCGTCGCCCAGATCAATCCGCGCACCGCCGTCCCCCTCACCCGCCTCGATCCGCACCTCCCCCGTCGCGGCGACGATCGCGTCGTACACGTCGTCGGTCACGCACACCACCGGCACCGCGATCGCATACAGTTCGGCCGCCACGATCGCGCCGATCGAGATGATCAGGTCGCGCTCCTTCAGCACGATCGCGACCGGCCCCGTGCCGTTGCGCACGGCTTCCGCCAGCACGCTGCTGCTCGAACTCGAGCCCTTCGCGTGCGGCATCACCATCACCTTGCCGGCGAGGCTCGCACCGGCCTGCGGATGCCCGCGATCGACGATCTTTCCCGCGCCCGAGTCGTAGCCGCCCCAGAAGCTGAGCGGCTTGTCGAGCACGAACGGGCGCGCGCATGCGCTGCCCGGCACGAGCGTGTCGCCCGTCAAACCCTTGCGCGTGGCTTCAGTCATCGAATCGCACCTTTCCTTCGTACGCCGAACGCACGCATTCGCGCATGCTGCCGTACGCGACCGTCACGCCGATGTTCGCGGGCGCATACGATGCCCATTTCCCCGAATTGGTCATCACGAGCCCCGACAGTTGCTTCATCACCGGCGTGATGTACGTGCAGGTATCGACGACGATCTGGATGCCGCGTGCCGCAAATTTCTCCGCGAGGCCGGCTTCATCCAGCTCCCACAGGATGAACCGGCTGGTATTCACGTAGAAATCGCAGGCCGGCTTGCCGTCGAACGCGTCGAGCAAGGTATCGAGCGTGCGGAATTCGGCCAGCGAGAAATGCGGCGTGCCGAGCGCCACCGCGACGAGCGCATCGCCGGCCGCGCCGTGGTTCAACGTGCGGCGAATCTCGTCGAGATCGGCCATCGCAACATCGACCGTCCGTTGCGCTACTTGCCCGTGCAAGGCGGCGTCGAGCGTCGGCGCTTCCGGCGTCACACCGACCGCATGGAACAGCGCGACAGCGCCACTCGACGCGGCAGCCGCACCGAGTGCCTTGAGTTCGTCTTCCGTGGTGTCCGCCGGCAGCCCGACGATCGCCGGCACGACCGCGCCCGCGATCCTGCCGATCAGCAGCCCGAGCGCGGCGAAATAGATGTCGCGCGAGGCCAGGCGGCTGAAATCCGGTGCGTTGAACACGATCCGCGCGGCGCGATTCGCTTCGACATGCAGCCCCGCATACGGCGCACGCCCGGTGATCGCGGCGGCCAGGTCGAGAAAATCGCCGTACCGGCTCGTCCGCGCGCCGAGCACCGAATTCGCAAACACGATCGCGTTCGATTCGGCCCATGCGATCTGCTCGCCTTTCGCGGGACGGTTCTTCAGCTGATAGGGCGCGCACGTGAAGCTGGATTCGCAACCGAGCTGCAGATGCGCGTCCATCAGGCGCTGCGCATCGCGCTGAATCGTGCGGTCGCCGTGGTACAGCTCGGGATGGATCAGGTCGAGCGACCCGACGTTCAGCGTGGTCGGCACCGCGACCTTTGCACCGGTGTCGACGAAATACTCGACGAAGTCGAGGCTGGTCTGGCCGTGATAAAGACAGCCGTCGATATGGGCTGACGTGATGTCGATCAGGTGCGGCGCGGACATCACGTGCGCCGTGCGGGCGACGATCCGCATCGCACGCGCGACGCCCTCGCCGAAATCCCCGCGCAGCATGGCGCTGTCGCGGTCACTCAACTGCAGCATCGGTTGCTCCTCTGACGCGTGCCGGCGGCGCCGGTCGGTGAAATCCGTCAGGGGACTCTACAACTGGAAATAAAAACTGTCCAGATCGCCATCGATCCGGACAGTTTCGAAAACCAATTTATGCTATTGAACGCCAGCGAAGCGATCAATGGCTCGGATTCCGCTCCAGTTTGCCGCCAGCCCGTCGTCTAGCGTTCCGCGGTCACACTGAACAGCTCGTCGCGCAGCGCCTTCGCGCGGTCGCGGCCGAACTGCGTCTCGAATTCGTCCTGCGCGGCCTGCCATGCGACTTTCGCTTCAGCGAACGTGCGCTCGCCCAGCTTCGTGAGGCTCAGCGCATGCGCACGCGTATCGTGCTCGGACGCGGCCGTTGCGACGAACCCGTCGCGCTGCAGCGGCTTCAACGCGCGCAGCAGCGTCGTGCGATCCATCACGAGCGTATCGGCGAGTTCGCTCATCAGCAGGCCGGGCTGACGCGTCAGGTTCGCCATGATCGAAAACTGGGCGGGCGTGACGCCAACCGGGGCCAGATGGCGTTCGTACAGTTGCGTGACGAAGCGCGCCGCCTGACGCAGCGCGAGACAGTTGCACGCGTGGGCAATCGAGGTGTCGTTCATGTTTCGCAATTTATATGTGCATATGCATAAAGTCAATGTACACTCGCCGTAACAAGGCCGGCGGCCGGCCCTCGCGTCAAGGAGACGGACATGGACTACATCGACAAGCTGCGGATTTTCCGGTCGGTGGTGGAGATGCGCAGCTTCACGCGCGCCGCCGACATGCACGGCCTCGCACGGCCGGTCGTGTCGCGCGCGGTCGCGGATCTGGAAGCGCGTTTCGGCAGCCGGCTGCTGCACCGGACCACGCGCCAGGTGTCGCTGACCGAAACGGCCGAGCGCATCTACGAGCGCTGCGCGGCCGTGCTCGACGAACTTGACTCGCTCGAAGCGGAAGCGCAGGCGCCGACGCGCGAACCCGAGGGCCTGCTGCGGCTCGTGGCGCACACGACGGCCACGCTGAACCGGCTGGTGCCGCTGATCGCCGGCTTCAAGGCTGCGCACCCGCAGGTGCGCCTCGACGTGACGCTGACCGAGCGCCCCATCGATCTCGTCGGCGAAGGCTACGACATCGCGATCGTCGTACCGTACATGTTGACGAACGAATCGACCGTCGTGCGGCTGATCGAGCGGATTCCGCTCGTGATCGTCGCGACACCCGCCTACCTGCGCGCCCATTCGCGCCCGGTCACGCCGGCCGATCTTGCCGACCATCAGTTCGTGCCGATGTCACCGTCGCTGCGCCGCCCCGCGCTGTCGTTCCGCGTCGACGGCGACCTGCTGACCGTGCCGTTCCGCTTCGACATCTCGTCGAACAGCCCCGTCTTCAATCGCGAAATGGTGACGCACGACTTCGGCATCGGCGTCGTGCCGAAAACGCTCGTCCAGGCCGAACTCGCGTCGGGCGCGCTCGTGCAACTGCTCCCGGATGCCGATCTCGTCGACAAGTTCGTCGAGATCAAACTGGCTTACGCGAACCGCGCGCTGCTGCCCGCGAAGGTCAAGGCGTTCATCGACTACACGGTCGCCTATTGCGACCACGAAGGCTGGATCGTTCCGGCCGCAGCCTGACGCCGATTGGTACAGCCGTGACAACAATCTGATCGCGCCCCGCCACTCGCCTCGGGCCGCATTGCCTTCTAACATGTGTACATGCACAAGATGACGCTCACCGATGACGATTGCTTCGCGGTCCGGCAAGCCGCCCGCCGGATCTCGCAGTTCTACGAGCGCTATCTGTCGCGGGCGGGCGTGACGCCGTCGCAGTACAGCATTCTCGCGCTGCTGCGCGACCGGCCCGGCCTGACGATGGCAACGCTGTCGACCGTGCTGGTGATCGAACGCACCGCGCTGCTGCGCGCGCTCAAGCCGCTCGTCGGCGCGGCGCTGGTGGCCGGCCGGATCGAGCCGCGATGCCGCCGCCAGACGTTCGCGCTGACCGCGCACGGCGAAACGAAGATCGCCGACGCGCAGGTGCACTGGCTCGCCGCGCAGGAAGCGTTCGAGCAGCGGTTCGGGTCGATGCAGGCGGCCCGCCTGAGAGACGAATTGTTCCGGATCACGCACAACCTGCCGGAACGCTAGCCCCTTCCCCGATCGACGACACGCTGTCGGTCGCTTTGATAAGTGCATATACATAGGTGAATCGATGGAAACGACCCAAGCCGCTGCCTCATCCCGTGAAGCAGCCACACTCGACCAGCCCGCGAAGCAACAGCGCCGCGTGCCGTGGATGCGCATCGCGGTGGGTGCCGTCGTCATCGTCGTCGCCGCCGCCGCGCTCGACTGGCTGTTCGTGCTGCGCTTCCAGGAAAGCACCGACGATGCGTATGTCGGCGGCGACGTGACCGTGCTCGCGCCGAAGGTCAACGGCTTCGTCGACAAGATCCTCGTGACCGACAACCAGCGCGTGAAGGCCGGCGACGTGCTCGTGCAGCTCGATGCGCGCGACTACGACGCGAAGCTCGCGCAGGCCAGCGCCGAAGTCGACAGCGCCCGCTCCGCCGTGGCCGAACTCGAGGCGAAGCAACAACTGCAATATGCGGTGATCGGCCAGCATACGGCCGACAAGAATGCATCGTCGGCCGAGCTGACCCGTGCCGCATCGGATCGCGTGCGCTACCGCGAGCTCGTGAAATCCGACGCCGTGTCGAACCAGATCGTCGAACGCGCGGACGCCGATTACTCGAAGGCGGGCGCCGCCGTCGACCGCAGCGACGCCGCGCTGCTCGCGTCGAAGCGGCAACTCGACGTGCTCGGCGCGCAGCTCGCCGATGCGCGGGCCCGCGTGAACACCGCACTCGCCGCGCAGCGCGTCGCCGCGCTCAACGTCGAATACACGACGATCCGCTCGCCGGTCGACGGCTACGTCGGCAACCGCACGGGCCGCGTCGGGATGCTCGCGAACGTCGGCGTGCCGCTGCTGACGGTCGTGCCGGCATCCGGGCTGTGGATCGACGCGAACTTCAAGGAAGACCAGCTGCGCAAGATGCACGCCGGCGATCGCGTCGACGTGTCGCTCGATGCATCGAACACGAAACTGCACGGCCGCGTCGACAGCCTCGCGCCCGCCACCGGCGCGACCTTCAGCGTGCTGCCGCCCGAGAACGCGACCGGCAACTTCACGAAGATCGTCCAGCGCGTGCCCGTGCGCGTGCATCTCGATCCGCAGCCGGGCCTCGACCACGTGCTGCGCCCCGGCCTGTCCGCGGTCGTGACCGTGCACACCGGCCACGCAAACTGAACGGGAGACGACGATGACCACCGCGTTTTCCGGCGACCCCGCGTCGCAACCAACCAAGCAGCGCGTGTTCGCCTTCGCGCTGATGTGCGTCGGCTTCTTCATGGCAACGCTCGACATCCAGATCGTCGCGTCTTCGCTGCGCGACATCGGCGGCGGACTTTCCGCCAGCCAGGACGAACTGTCGTGGGTGCAAACCGCCTACCTGATCGCCGAGATCATCGTGATCCCGATGTCGGGCTGGCTGTCGAAAGTGATGTCGACGCGCTGGCTGTTCGCCGCATCGGCGGTCGGCTTCACGATCACCAGCATGCTGTGCGGCGTCGCGTGGGACATCAACTCGATGATCCTGTTTCGCGGGCTGCAGGGTGCGCTCGGCGCCGCGATGATCCCGACCGTGTTCACCACCGCGTTCGTGCTGTTCCCCGGCAAGCAGCGGCTGATCGCATCGACGACCATCGGCGCGCTCGCCTCGCTCGCCCCGGCGATCGGCCCCGTGATCGGCGGCTGGATCACCGATCAATGGTCATGGCACTGGCTGTTCTACCTGAACCTCGTGCCGGGCATCGCGGTGGCCGCACTCGTGCCGCGCTACGTGCACATCGACGAACCCGACCTCAGCCTCATCAAGCGCGGCGACTATCTCGGCATCATGCTGATGTCCGGTTTCCTCGGCTGCCTCGAATACGTGCTGGAGGAAGGCCCGCGCAAGAACTGGTTCGGCGACGACGCGATCGTGATCTGCGCATGGATCTCCGGCATCTGCGGTTTTCTGTTCATCGTGCATGCATTGACCGCGAAGGATCCGATCGTCGACCTGCGCGCGCTCGTCGTGCGCAACTTCGGGATCGGCAGCCTGCTGTCGTTCGTGACCGGCATCGGGATCTTCGTGACCGTATTCCTGACGCCGCTGTTTCTGGCGCAGGTGCGCGCGTTCAGCTCGCTGCAGATCGGCATGGCGCTGCTGTCGGTCGGCGCGTTCCAGCTGATTGCGCTTTGTGCGTATGCGTTCGCCGCGCGCTTCTTCAGCCTGCGCGCGCTGCTCGTGTTCGGGCTGATCTGTTTCGGGCTCGGCTGCTACCTGTACACGCCGATCACGCACGACTGGGGCTGGCGCGAGCTGCTGCTGCCGCAGGCGCTGCGCGGCATCGGCCAGCAGTTCAGCGTGCCGCCGATCGTGACGATGGCGCTCGGCTCGCTGCCGCAGTCGCGCCTGAAATCGGCGAGCGGCCTGTTCAACCTGATGCGCAATCTCGGCGGGGCGATCGGCATCGCGGTGAGTGCGACGATGCTCAACGACCGGCTGAACTTTCATTACCTGCGCCTGAACGAGCACGTGAGCGCCGGCCAGCCGCAGATCGCATCGCTGCTCGACCGGCAGGCCGCGTACTGGACGTCGGTGGCCGGCAACACGCTGGACACCGCGCAAGCCGGGCTCGCGAACCTGCATCACCTGATCTATCGCGAGGCGCTCACGCTCACCTATGCGGATGCGTACTACGCGCTGTCGCTGTGCTTCGTCGTCGCGCTGCTCGCGGTCGTCTTCTCCAAACCCATTTCCCTGAACGCGCCGCCGCCGGACGCGCACTGAGGTTGAGGTCATCACCATCATGAAAAAACTTCTCGTCGCCCTCGCCGTCAGCGCACTCGCCGCAGGATGTGCGGTGCAGCCCGCGCAGCATCCGGCGCTTCAGGATTCGGTTCGGACGCTCGCGCCGGATGCATGGGACACCGACGTGCCGCGCGCGGACATCGACGCCGCCGCGTGGTGGGCGCAATTCCACGATCCCGCGCTCGACCGGCTGATCGCCACCGTACTCGACGGCAACCTCGATCTGCAGGCCGCCGCCGAACGCGTGAAGCAGGCGCAGGCGCTGACCGTGCAGAAGCGCGCGGTGCTGCTGCCCGAACTCGACGCGACCGCGCATGCGGCCGACGCACGGCAGAACACGCCGCCGCCGCTCGGCTATGTGCGGCAGGCGGGTGCCGGGCTCGCGTTGAGCTGGTCACCCGATGTGTTCGGCGGTGAACGGCTCGATCTGCTTGCCGCGCAAGCCGAGCTCGTCGGGCAGAAGCATGCGGAGGATGCGATGCGGCTCGCACTCGCGGCCGATGCGGCTTCCGCGTATGTCGATCTGCGCTGGGCGCAGCAGGAGTTGAAGATCCTGCAGGACAACGCGAAGATCCGGCAGCATGCGCTCGAACTCACGCGCAAGCGGCAGGCGTTCGGGCTGTCGACCGAACTCGACGTCACGCGTGCGCAGAACCAGCTCGACGCACTCGAAGCGCGGATTCCGCCGACGCAGGCGCAGATTGCGCATCAGCTCAATCTGATTGCGGTGTATTCGGGGCGGACGCCGGAATCGGTCGACCGGCTCGTGTTGGCGCAGGCGGGGGAGATTCCCGCGCCGCCGGTGGGCTCGCCGGGGACGCTGCCTTCGCAGGCCTTGCTCCGGCGGCCGGATGTGCTGACGGCGTATGCGCAGGTCGAGCGACGGGCGGCGCAAGTCGGTGTGGCCAAGGCCGAACGGTATCCGAAGTTTTCGTTGAACCTGACGGACGGGATTCTGGCGGCTTCTTATCTCGGGTTGCCGACGTTGACCGATAACCTGTTCAGTGCGGCGTTGAATGCGACGAGTCCGATCTTCAACGCGGGGCGGATTACCGCCGACATCTCGCAGAGCGAAAGCCGGATGCGCGAGTCGGAACTCGGGTTGCGGCAGACGATGCTGCAGGCGTTGCGGGAAGTCGAGGATGCGCGGGCGAATCTCGTCAGCTCCGACGAGGCGACGCGCAGGCTGGGTAGTGCGTTGGCTGCTTCGGACAAGGCGCTTGGATTGGCGAATCAGCTCTATAAGGGTGGCGCGACGGATTTTCTGGATGTGCTGTCCGCGCAGGAGGTTTATCTGCGGGATTCGGATTCGCTCAATCAGGTCAAGCGCGAACATGCGCTGGCAGCGGTGGCGCTGTATCGGTCGCTTGGGGGTGGGTGGAGCAGGAATGACGCGGCGGGTGGGCCGCCGACGGAAACGGAGGCTGTGGCGAAAAACTAGGCGGGATCACGACAGGGCGCCGGCTTCCATACTTGCCGGCTCCCCGCTCTTCAGCCGCACGATCCGAGACATTGGACCGTCGTCAACGCAATCGAGTAAGCCACGATCCACGCAATACCCAATCCGACGATCACGGTGACGATACGCGTGATGAGCTTGTGCCAGAACCGGATCGCAACGAACACGCCTGCCGCCAACATGAGCACCATGAGGATCGGCCAGATCACGTTCATAGCGAATTACAGCGGCGGCCGCTTCAGCTTCACCCAGCGCTGCACCGACGGCCGCTCCCACTGCGCACGCGCATAGTCGGCGAGACGCTGCGGCACCGGATCGTCGTTCAGCACCAGACGGTTCAGCATCACCGCCAGGTCGACATCCGCGATGCTCCACTCGCCGAACAGGTTCGCCGCGCCCGGCGCGAGCAGCTTGTCGGCAGCCGTGAACAGCTTCTGCGCGGCGGCCCGCGCCAAGCTCGACAGCGGCTCGCTCGACGGCCCGTAGAACAGCACTTCGGTCGACCGCTCCGTCCGAACCGGCATCAGGTCGCTGCGCAGCCACGCCTGCACCTGCCGTGCACGTGCGCGCTGGCGCGGCTCGACCGGATAGAGCCGCGTGCCCGGGAAAGTCTCGTCGAGATACTCGGTGATCGCCGACGATTCCGACAGCGCGAAATCGTCGTGCACGAGCGTCGGCACGCGTTGCGTCAGCGACGTCGCCGCGTAGTCGGGGGCGAAATGCGCGCGGTTGCCAAGGTCGACGGTCACCAGTTCGTAAGACAGCGATTTTTCCTCGAGCGCAACGAAGACCGACATCGCGCAAGGGCTCGTGTATTGCGTATCCGCGTAGAGACGGAGATGACCGGTTTGCACTGCTGGCTCCTTGTGAGTGCGGAGGCCGGCGGCGGCTCGTTGATGCGCCGGCGGGCTCCGGGTGGGTCGATGCGGTTGCGTGACGGTTAGTAGCAGCAGATGCGGCGGTGATTGCAGTTTTGTGTCCGCTGCCGCGGCGAGATCATCCGGCGTCGGGCCAGCGGTATCCGATCACTTCGGCCAACGGGTACGCGAGCTCGCGGACTTCTTCCAACTGGTTGCCGCCGAAGAGATACACCTGTTCGTCGTCGTGACGCAGGTAGAAACCGACGTGCCCTTTCCAGCTCGCGGGATCGTCACGCGTCAAGATCGCGATGCAGCCGTAGACGGGACGTTCCAGCGGCCTCCCCCATTCAAGCCATGAACGCGCAAGGGCAGAGCCCGTGCCACGAATGCCGGCGTGCGTCATGCACCAGTTGACGAAGGACGAGCACCAGGAAATCTTGTCGTCGTAGCCGACCAGGTTCGTCTGGTTGTTGTATTCGACGATGCGAGGGTTGATGCTGCCGGGCGGATGGCGGCGGATGCCGAGTTCGGCCATCGCGACGGGCATCCACGGCGGATGGACGGCGTCCGGTTTGCGCTCAGGGTTGAATGGGGTCACGTCGTTCTCGGGCGAGTGTGTTGTGCGGTCAATCTTCGCATGAATGCGGTGACTGGGGCACCCTGCTTCCTTGTGCTTTCCTTTCGATCCGCTCGTATCATATCGGCAGCCTCCTTGACCTCCCAAGCTGCCATGCGCATCACGCCCCTGCCGCCCCTTCAGTGCCTCATCGCGTTCGAAGCCGCCGTGCGGCATGCGAGCTTCACGCGCGCGGCCGCCGAGCTGCATCTGACCCAAAGCGCGATCAGCCGGCAAATCCAGCAGCTCGAGGAATTCCTCGGCCGCTCGCTGTTCGTGCGCGAACATCGTTCGCTGCGGCTGACGATCGCCGGCGAGCAATACGCAGCGCAGGTGCACCATCTCCTCACGCAATGCGCGGAAGCCACGCACGATGTGATGAAGCCCTACGGCGACCTCGAACTGACGATTGCGTGCTCGTCCGGTGTGGCGCTGCTGTGGCTCACGCCGCGCCTGCCCGAGTTTCGCGCCGCCTATCCGGACATCAAGCTGCGGCTGATCGTGCGCGACGGGCTCGCGTCGATGTCGCCGGCGGAGTTCGACGTGGGCGTCTACTACGTGCGCCAGCAGGCGCCCGCCGAATACACCGCGCGCCGTCTGTTCGACGAGGAAGTGTTTCCCGTCTGCGCGCCGGGTTACCTGGCCGGCCGCACGCTCGCCGCGGCCGATCTCGCGAACGAGACGCTGCTGCGCCTCGAGGACGGGCAGCGTCAGTGGATGTCGTGGTCCGAATGGTTCGACCAGAACGACATCGACCGGCAGAAGGCGCAGCCGCAGGACATCACCATCAACTCGTATCCGCAGATCGTGCAGATGACGATTCTCGGCCAGGGCGTGTCGCTCGGCTGGCGCTACATGATCGACGCGTGCATCGAGGCCGGGCTGCTCATGCGCGTGACGGAAGCATCCGCGAGCCACGGCGGCGGCTACTACGTGATTTCGCCGAACGACCGCGCGCAGAACCAGGCCGCACGCCTGTTCACACGCTGGCTGTTCGAACAGGCAGAGAAACAGACCGCGCCCTGATCGCGATGCATGCGCGTAGCGCATGCGTGCATGCAAATCTTTCGTTTCAGAAAAAAATCGCGCTGTCCTTAGCATGAGTTCACGCGGGGCAGCCGTCCCGTCTTCTGATTCCGATAGAGGAAGAGACCATGCAAGGAACGCTTTCCCCGCGCGCCGCGCCTGCCGTCGATGCGGCAGTGCAGCAGCGTCGCCGCGCCATCGTCGCGACCGTGATCGGCAACGGTCTCGAATGGTTCGATTTCACCGTCTACAGCTTCTTCGCGGTCATCATCGCGAAACTGTTCTTTCCGACCGGCAACGAACTGACGTCCGTGCTGCTGACCGTCGCGACGTTCGGCGTCGGCTTCTTCATGCGGCCCGTCGGCGGCATCGTGCTCGGCGTCTACGCCGACAAGGTCGGGCGCAAGGCCGCGCTGTCGCTCACCATCCTCATGATGGCCGCCGGCACCGCGCTCATCGGGCTCGCGCCGACCTACGAACAGGCCGGTATCGCCGCGCCGCTGCTGATCGTCGTCGCGCGGCTGCTGCAAGGTTTCTCGGCCGGCGGCGAGATGGGCGGCGCCACCGCGTTCCTCACCGAATACGCGCCGACGGAGAAGCGCGCGTACTACTCGAGCTGGATCCAGTCCAGCATCGGCTTCGCGGTGCTGCTCGGCGCCGCGACCGGCACCTTCGTCACGACGTCGCTCGACGCGCAGGCGCTGCATAGCTGGGGCTGGCGACTGCCGTTCCTGCTCGGGATCATCGTCGGGCCCGTCGGCTACTACATCCGCAGCCATATCGACGAGACGCCCGCATTCAGTGCCGTCGAAGCGCAGGCAAAGGAGAGCTCGCCGCTGAAGGAAGTGCTGTCCACCTACCCGCGCGAGACGTTCGCGAGCTTTTCGATGGTCATTCTGTGGACCGTCTGCACCTACGTGCTGCTCTTCTACATGCCGACGTATTCCGTGCGCACGCTGCATCTGCCGCAATCGACCGGCTTCGCGGCCGGCATGGTCGGCGGGCTGATGATCATGTGCTGCTCGCCGATCGTCGGCCGGCTCGCCGACGTGTGGGGACGACGCGTGTTCCTGTCCGGATCGGCGCTCGCCATTTTCGTGCTCGCGTGGCCGATGTTCGCGTGGATCAACCATGCGCCCGGGTTCACGTCGCTGATCGTGTTCCAGGCCGTGTTCGGCGTGCTGATCGCGATCTACACGGGGCCGATCCTCGCGGCGTTCGCCGAACTGTTTCCGACGAAGGTGCTGTCGACCGGGTTATCCGTTGCCTACAACTTCGCGGTCACGATCTTCGGCGGCTTCGCGCCGTTCCTGATCACGTGGCTCATCGCCCGCACCGGCAGCAACATGGCGCCGGCCTTCTACGTGACGCTCGCGGCGGCCGTCAGCTTCATCGGCACGCGCTTCGTGAAGGACGCCAAGCGGGCCGCTTCCGTCAATCGATAAGGATCTCTCTCCATGACCATTACCGTGCTTCAAGGCGGCAACGTACTCGATCTCGAACGGGGCGTGCTGCTCGAACATCATCATGTCGTGATCGACGGCGACCGGATCGTCGAAGTCACCGATCGGCCGGTGGATTTTCCGAACGCGCATCGGATCGACGTGCGCGGCAAGACCGTGATGCCGGGGTTCATCGATTGCCACGTGCATGTGCTGGCTTCGAATGCGAATCTCGGCGCGAATGCGACGCAGCCGAATATTCTTGCCGCGATTCGGTCGTTGCCGATTCTCGATGCGATGTTGTCGCGTGGGTTCACCAGCGTGCGGGATGCTGGGGGTGCGGACTGGAGCTTGATGCAGGCGGTCGAAACCGGGCTGGTGTCGGGGCCGCGGATTTTTCCGTCGGGCAAGGCGTTATCGCAGACCGGCGGGCATGGGGACTTTCGGCCTCGCGGGGACTTGCTTGAGCCTTGCTCGTGCTGTTTCAGGACGGGCGCGATTGCTCGGGTGGTGGACGGGGTCGAAGGTGTGCGGCTTGCGGTACGTGAAGAAATTCAGAAAGGCGCGACGCAGATCAAGATCATGGCGTCAGGTGGTGTGGCTTCACCGACCGATCCGATTGCGAACACGCAGTATTCGGAGGATGAGATTCGGGCGATCGTGGATGAAGCCGAAGCCGCGAATACTTATGTGATGGCGCATGCGTATACGGGGCGGGCGATTGCACGGGCGGTGCGCTGTGGGGTGAGGACGATCGAGCATGGGAATCTCGTGGATGACGCTGCGGCGAAGCTGATGCGTGAGCATGGCGCGTTTGTCGTGCCCACGCTTGTCACTTATGACGCGCTTGCCAAACACGGTGCGGAGTTCGGGATGCCGCCGGATTCGGTGGCAAAGGTGGCTTCCGTTCAGCAGAAAGGACGCGAATCACTGGAAATCTATGCGAACGCCGGCGTGAAGATGGGGTTCGGATCGGATCTGCTCGGGGAAATGCATGCATTTCAGTGCGGAGAGTTCCGGATCCGGGCCGAGGTGCTGGGGAATCTGGAAGCGCTCAGGTCGGCGACGACCGTGGCGGCGGAGATCGTCAACATGCAGGGGCGGCTCGGGGTGGTGGCGGCGGGAGCGATCGCGGATCTGGTCGTGCTCGATGGGAATCCGCTCGAGGATATTGGGGTGGTGGCCGGTCAGGGGGAGCGCGTCGAATATGTGTTGCAGCGAGGGAAGATCGTGAAAGCGCGCGCTGGTTAGGGTTCGCGGTTGCGCGGGTCCCTCCGCGTACGGCGGTCGTGACAATCGTTAAAGGTGAACATCAACACGGACAGGACCTATCCGTGATTTCGTGGGCGGGGCATATCATGAGGTGTAAAGGCCATGGATATGCCGATGAAGAAGAAAAGACAAACTGTAGCGCGTCAGGCAGCGGCCCGAGGGCCGCTGCCTGAACTGCCCAAGGAACTGCTGGACCAGTTGGTCAAGGGGCCGATGACGCCGGCCGAGGTGCAGGACCTGATGCTGGCGTTCAACAAGGCGGTCATCGAGCGCGCGATGGGTGCCGAGATGAATCTGCATCTGGGCTACCCTCCGGGCCAGCCCAAGCGGCCCGGGCAGGCCAACGAACGCAACGGCGCCAGTGGCAAGACAGTCATCACCGATCGTGGCCCAGTCCGGGTCGACGTGCCTCGTGACCGTGACGGCAGCTTCGAGCCGATCCTGATTCCCAAGCACGAGCGCCGTTTCACCGGTTTCGACGAACGCATCATCGCGATGTACGCCCGCGGCATGAGCGTGCGTGAGATCCAGGGGTTTCTGGCCGAGCACTATGGCACCGAGGTATCGCCCGACTTCATCAGCTCGGTCACCGACGAGGTGATGGCCGAAGCGCTGAGCTGGCAGAGCCGCCCGCTCGAGACGATGTACCCGGTGGTGTTCTTCGATGCGCTGCGGGTCAAGATCCGCGACGATGGCGTGGTCAGCAACAAGGCCGTGTATCTGGCTTTGGGCATTCAGGCCGACGGCCAGCGCGACGTGCTGGGCCTTTGGATCGAGCAGACCGAGGGCGCCAAGTTCTGGCTCAAGGTGTTCAACGAACTGAAGACGCGCGGCTGCCAGGACATCCTGATCGCCGTGGTGGACGGCTTGAAGGGGCTGACCGAGGCTATCAGCGCAGCCTATCCACGGACCACCGTTCAGACCTGCATTGTGCATCTGATCCGCAACAGCCTCGAATACGCCAGCTACAAGGACCGTAAGGTACTCGCCGCCGCGCTGCGCCCAATCTACGCGGCTGCCAGCGAAGAAGCGGCTAGACAGGCGCTGCAAGACTTCGCCGACGGACCTTGGGGCGTGAAGTACCCGACGATCGTGCAGTCGTGGCAGCGGGCATGGGAGCACGTCGTACCGTTCTACGTGTTCCCGCCGGAGATTAGACGGGTCGTGTACACCACGAACGCCATAGAAAGTTTGAACATGCAACTGCGCAAGATCATCAAGACGCGTGGCCACTTCCCGAATGACGAGGCGGCGATCAAGCTGCTCTGGCTGGCGCTGCGCAATGTGCTGGCCAAGACGGTGCGGTCCGCCTTCGACTGGAAATCGGCGATGAACCAGTTTGCTATCCTGTTCGGAGACCGATTTATGCAGGCGCGCGGATAACGTGCTGTTCAACCGCCTCGCCCACAAAAATGCGGACAGGTTCACTGCGGTATATGGTTTCGTGCGACACCTGATAGTCCTTGTTGACCGCATACACGTGCTTAAGCCAACCGGCGATCTGCTCAGGTGACCACTGCAGCCCGAGCTTGCTTGCCACGACCTGGGCGAGTTCCCGGTTCCTGACGAGCTTGCAGACTTGGGGGCGACGGGCTCGCTCCCACGCAAGTTCGTCAGCATTGTTCGCCCGATAACCCTGCATACCGCCGTTCCGCTTGAGCTCGCGGCTAATGGTGGACGGAGCACGTGCGAGCCGAATCGCAATCGCGCGAATCGAATCGCCAGCAACCACTGAGCGCGAGATCTCCTCCCGCTCGGCAAGGGTCAGTGCCAAGCTCGAACGGCGCCGTTGCTTTGGCTGTATGCCGCCCGTTTCGGCCAGAATCCCTTGTACCGAGGAATGGTTCCGATCAAACAGCTGGGCGATCTGCTGCAGCGATTCGCCCCTGCGCCAGCGCTCCCACATTAACGCCTTCTGGCTATCTGTATAGTAGATCCGCCGTCTCTGTTTCATTGCAACACTCCTTGCTGCTATGCAGCCTCAAGTGTGTTGCATCGACGGGTTGAATCCGCAGCCAAAAACGGGCATTCATTCGAATAAACGCGACAAAGACGGCTGCTTCCTATTGAACAACGTCGTTCAGCATTACTTGCGCCTCGGACACAAGCTGCGAATATCGCCTCTGCACCGGCAAACGCTTCGCGAAACATTCCTGTCGCTTCTCCTCATCCCCCCGCCCCACCCCACAAGCCGCAATCCCTGGTACCTTCATCTCCCGCCAGAGGACATAAACCCTCTCTCCTTGCTTGACAGAGACTGCCAACGTATTCGGCCCCTCCGGCACCCCATCCTGGCTTTCCCCAAGCAGCAACGCCTTCACCACCGCATCAGCCGGCTTCCGCTTTACCGGTAACTCGGCAAACCGAAACGCCGCTGCATCATCGGCGAACACATCCGTATAAAAGGCCTCGTTATCGAAGATAACGGCAACATCATCCGTGGACTTGATCCCCGCATCCGCCCTCTTCGCCCAGTCCTTCAAAAGCGGAACCGTCGTGACCAGAAGACTCACCTTCCCGTCATCCGACTTCAAGAACAGCCCATCCGGCCCGGGCGTCATCCCATCATCGGGTACAACGCTTTGCACGTTACTCCCCGCCTTCCCGGAAAACCCTTTCGCCCTAACCGTCCCGACAAGCTTAACCAGCCACGCATTCACCTCAGCCGTGTATTTCTTGTCCAGATCCACCTGATCTTCCATCCGCGCCGCCGTAATCGCGTCGACGGCTTTCTTCCGATAGGCGAGATAAGAATCGGTCGGCGACGCAATCACCTTCGCCCCAACCGCAGCCGCCACAGCGACGAGCACCGCCGCCCCCACCCCGATC
The DNA here is from genome assembly GCF_002223135.1 of Burkholderia sp. AU33423. NCBI lineage: Bacteria > Pseudomonadati > Pseudomonadota > Betaproteobacteria > Burkholderiales > Burkholderiaceae > Burkholderia > Burkholderia sp. AU33423. Next base: position 797,767 of record NZ_NKFH01000007.1, on the reverse strand, counting down.
TTCCACTTGGAAATGCGTTTCATTTTTATAGACGTGACCGAATCCCGCGCCGACATGCAAAAACGGCTGCCGTGACCCCACGGCAGCCGTCCCTCAGAAACGCCCTATTCTAAATCGCGAATCAGACTTTACTCATCCACCTTGAAAGCCGACACCAGCCGGGTCAATTCCGCCGCCTGCTGCTTCAAGCTCGCCGCGGCCGCCGCGCTTTCTTCCACCAGCGCCGCATTCTGCTGCGTCATCTGATCGAGCGACTGCACCGCGTCGCCGATCTGATCAATCCCGGCACTCTGCTCCAGGCTCGCTTCAGCGATCTCGCTCATCATCGCGCTCACGCCTTGAACCTGCGACACCACATCACGCATCACCTTCCCGGCCTCACTCACCAGCCGCGACCCGGTATTCACCGTGCCCGCGCTATGCTCGATCAGCACCTTGATCTCCTTCGCCGCCTGCGCGCTGCGCTGCGCGAGATTCCGCACTTCCGAAGCCACCACCGCAAACCCGCGCCCCTGCTCCCCGGCGCGCGCCGCTTCCACCGCTGCATTCAGCGCAAGAATGTTCGTCTGGAACGAAATGCTATCGATCATCACGATGATCTCGGAAATCCGCTGCGACGCGTCGCTAATCTCCTGCATCGTGCTCACGACCTCACCCACCACCTGCCCGCCGCGCGCCGCCGCATCGGAAGCGCCGTTGATCATCTTCGCGGCCGTCGTCGCCGTCTCGGTATTGTTCCGCACCACGGCTGTGATCTCTTCCATCGACGAAGCCGTGCGCTCCAGGTTGCTCGACTGCCCTTCGGTGCGTTCGCTGAGATCCGCATTCCCCGTCGCAATCTGCGCCGACCCGGTGGCAATCGACGAGGAAGCCGCACGAATGCTGTGCACCAGCGTCGACAGTGACGACACGAACCGGTTGAACGCATCCGACAACTGCCCGATCTCGTCCTGGCTCTCGACCGTCATCCGGCGCGTGAGGTCACCCTGCCCGCTGGCGATCTCCGACAGCAGCGTCGCCGCGCGACGAATCGGCGCGGCAATCGCACGCCCCACCAGCCAGATCACAAGCAGCGCAACACCCAGCCCCACCACCGCCGCAACTAGCGCCGCGCTGCGAATCGCACGCGTCACAGGCCCGAGCAGTTCCGCCTGCGGCACCTCAACGACAACATACGCATTCAACTCCGGAATGAACGACGTCGCGATGAAACGCGCGCCGCCATCACCGGCGTAGCTCAGATACGCATACGGCTGACCAGCCAGCAACGTCGACGACGCATCACCCGGCAACCCCTGCTGATCCTTCATGAAATGCTTGCCGTCGATCAGCGCCGTATCGCGATGCATCATGATCGCGCCGTCGGGACGCACGAGATACGCAAACCCGGTCTCGCCGATCCGGTAAGCAGCGATACCCTTCGCGAGCGCATCGACGGACAGGCTCATGCACGCAGCGCCAATCGGCACGCCGTCTAGTTCGACGCGGCTGTTGATGAACATCATGTAGCCGCCGACCGTCACCTCGCGGTCCATGTTCACGTCGAACGCCTTGCCGGAGGACAGGAAGCCGGTCAGCCACTGATCCTTGTCGGTCACCTTCCGCTGCAGGCCGGATTCGTTGTAGTAGTTGCCGCTCTTCACGGACACCCACTGCACCGACGCCGCCTTCTGCTCGTCCTTCACGTTCTTCGCGAGCTGGATCCAGTTGCGCGTGCCGGCGTCGGGTTCGCCGTCGGCTTCCCATTGCAGCAGGAACGCGTCGCGCGCGAGAATCCGCGACGCGGCGATCGGCCCGGCCATCTGCCGCTGCACGTCGGCGCGGATGCCGTTCACGGCCGTCGGCAGCTCTTCGCGCACGACGCGATCGCGCACCGCGTTGCCGATCAGGCGGATGCTGAGCCCGCTTGAGATCGCGACGAACACGAGCAGGCAACTCGTCATGCTGAGAATCAGCTTGTTCTGTATGGAAAGCTTGCGCCAGAAATGCATGGGGAACCCTCGATAACCGCTCGGTCTGAGCCAGTTTGGGTTATCGGCATGCAAGCGCAGAACCGCATCGCTGATTTCACATGCTCATCATGCGAGATTCGTTATGTTGTTGTCAGGCGGGCATATGCGGCCGCTTATAGATGCGCGAACAACGAAAATTCAGCGCGAATCAATATGCAACGAAGATCGTGACACGCCGGTTTCGCGCCCGCGCGGCAGTATCGTCCCCCGCGACGAGCGGTTGCGTATCGGCCCGCCCGATCGCCGCGAGCCGGTGCGGGGCGACGCCGCGCTCGGTCAGGTAGCGCACGACACTCCCCGCGCGCGCCGACGACAGCTCCCAGTTCGATTCGTATTTCGCGTTCGCGATCGGCACGCTGTCGGTATGCCCTTCGACGAGAATGTCGCCGGTCGCGTGATCGCTCAGTGCCTGCGCGATCTGGTTCAGCACGGGCGACGAATCAGGCAGCAGGCGCGCATCGCCTACGTTGAACAGGATCTTCGCGTCGATGCCGATCTCGACGCCATGCGGCGCTTTCACGAGCGAGATCCGGCCGTTCGACTTCAACGTATCGAGCAAGGCGAGCCAGGGCGGCGAGTGCTCAAGCGTCACGGCAGTAACGGCTGATGCACTCGCGGCGCTTTCGGCATGCCGCGCGAGCGTCTGGTAACGCGCATCGAGCGCGTTGTATTTCGCGAGCTGGAGCACGTACAACGCGAGAAACAGCACCATCAGCGTCGTGATGAGATCCGCGTACGAAATCAGCCAGCGGCCGGATTGCGCGCCTTCGAGTTCGTCGTCGTCGCGATCGGCGGCGGATGCACCGTCAGTTCGAGCAGTCATGCTGTTGGAAGTCCGGGTTCGTCGTACGACACACGCCCATCACGCGAGCGATTCGACCGCGCGCCCACGCACGTCACCGGTCAGGCGCGTCTCGATCGTATGCGGCGACTCCTTGCGCGAAATCGCCAGCAATCCATCGAGATACAGCTTGCGAAACCGCAGTTCGCTGTCGATCTGCGCGCGCAGCTTGCCGTAAAGCGGCAGGAACACGAGGTTCGCGAGCGCCAGCCCGTATAGCGTCGCGATGAACGCGACCGCGATGCCCGGCCCGAGCTGCGCCGGTTCGAGAATATGGCTCGTCACCTGCACGAGCCCGAGCACCGACCCGAGAATGCCGAACGTCGGCGCATAGCCGCCGGCCTGCTGCCACACGCGCGCGGCGGCGAGGCGGCTGCGTTCGTAGGCATCGAGTTCGCGCTGCAGAGCGTCCTCGAGCACGGCGGTCGACACACCGTTCGCCAGCAGTTCGAGCCCGCGGCGCGCGAACGGATGGATGCCGCTCACGTCCATCGATTCGAACGCGAGCAGCCCGTCGAGCTTCGCGCGGTCGCCCCATTCGAGCAGGTCGGACAGGTTCTTGCGATCGACTTCGCGCGCGCGGACGAACGCGAGCCGCAGTTGTTTCACCGCGTCGAAGAAGCGCGCCCAGGTGTTCTGGATCATCACCGCGCCGAGTGTGCCGCCGAGCACGATGACAAGCGCCTCGAACTGGAACAGCATCGAGAAATGCCCGCCTTCCAGCGCGAAGCCGAACACGATCGCCGCGCCGCCCAACACCACGCCGGCCAGAGTCAACAGATCCATGCGCGCCTCCTCGTCAAGCATCCGATGCCGACGCGACAGGCGCAGTGCCGGCCGCCGGCGCCTTCGCCGCGCGTACGGCATCCAGCACGCGCCGCTCGATGTCCTCGATCTCGACCGGATCGAGCTTGAGCTCGCGGCGCATCACCCACGACACCTCGTTGCGCCGCGCCTCGGTCATCACGGAAAACAGCTTGTCGGCCACCGCGCGATCGTCGAGATTCGCGATCAGCTTCGCGAGATCGTAGGTATCGAACGCGCTGATGACGTCGAACAGCGTGCGCTGGTCGATCGACACGAGATCCTCCAGCGCGCGCACCTCTCCACGTCGCGCATTGCGCCGCGAGAAGTACGTCACCCCCTTCTGTTCGACGTAACTGAGCACCTTCGATTTGCGGAACGCGAACAACTCGTCGGCAATCTCGCCGTTCGACAGCTTGTTGAGCAGCATCGTCTTCTCGACACCGATCAGCGCTTCGAGATCGGCCAGCTCGATGAGTTCGAGTTCGCTGTTGATCGACAGGTCGAGATCGTGATCGGCCACCTGCTGCGCGCGATCGATCACGCGCGCGGCGTCGAACGTGACGACCTGGCGCGCATCCGACGACGCAGAATAGTCGACCGCTCCGCCCGCATGGTCCGCCTGCGCCGCCTCGATCGTGACGAGATTGAGCTTCTCCATGCGTCGCAGCATCGCGAGCACGTGCGGCCGCGAGTGGCCGGCGATCGCGCGGCATTTGCGGATCACGTCGGCGAGCGGCACCGAGGTTTCGGCCGCGTGGGCCTGCATCGGCCGGCGCGTCCACGCGTCGCCGCCATCGCGCGCTTCCGCGCCCGCCATCAGCGCCAGCACATGCGCATACGACAGCACGCCCGGCATGAAGTCGGCATGCGTGTAGGTGGCGAGCTGGTCGTCCTTGCGCTTCACGCGACGGATCATTGTTCGCACGATGTGGCGCAGCAGCGCCGACACGCGCTCGATTTCCTCGTCGAGCATGCCGGCCGGCACGACAGTCAGCTGACAGAATGAAAGGGCCTTCGCGGTATGGGCACGCGGCTCGGCCGCGAGCAGCGCCGATTCACCGAAGAACTCGCCGCGGCCGAGCGTCGCGACGACGACGCGCTTGTCGTCACATCGCGTGGACAGCTCGACCTTGCCGTCGGTGATCAAGAAGATGACGGGCTCACCCGCAAAGCCCTCGGAGTAAATGATTTCCCCGGGCGCCGCTGTACGCGTCCACGATTGCTGACGATTCACGTCGATTCCCCTGCTGCGCTGATTTTTTCGGACTGCGCGTCGCACGTCGAAAGCATGTGATCGCGAGTCATCCCCGTGACTCGTTTACGTCATCGGGCTCAACATCCTTTAGGGAATTCGTCCTCGCTTCGAACCGAAATCAAGGTAAAACGTTTGCGGGTTGCGCAGCCACACCGAAAAGCATTTCGATGCCTGCGCGTGTAGTGCAATTGAAAGCGCCGGGCGGACCCGTGCGTCAGAACTCCATATCGAGTTCGTCGATGTCTTCGTGCTCCGCCTTCGCCGCATCGATCCATTCCATCACGAACGGATGCGCGAGCACCTGCATGCAATACTCGGCGATATCGGGTTCCAGTTTCACGTCGTAGGTCAGGAAGCGCGTGACGACCGGCGCATACATCGCGTCGGCGATGCCGATCTCCGCACCGAACAGCCAGGGGCCGCCGTACGCCGCCAGGCACTCGCGCCAGATCGTCACGATTCGCTCGATGTCGTGCTGCGCGCGCGACCAGATGCGGAAGCCGGGGAAATGCGCGCGCAGGTTCATCGGCAGCGCGGAGCGCAACGCGCTGAAACCGGAATGCATCTCGCCGCAGATCGACCGGCAATGCGCGCGGGCCCTCCGGTCTTCAGGCAGCAGCCGCGCCTGCGGCCGGATTTCGTTCAGGTATTCGGCAATCGCGAGCGTGTCCCACACCGTGTTGCCGTCGTGGGTGAGGCACGGCACGAGAATCGACGGCGACAGCAACAGCAACTCCGCGCGCGACGCGGCGTCGATCGGCACGCTGACCGTCTCGAACACGAGCCCGCTCAGCTTCGCGAGCAGCCAGCCGCGCATCGACCACGACGAGTAATTGCGGCGGCTGATGGTCAGCGTCGTCTGTCCTCCGGTGACGTCCATGTCGCTCCCCTGTTCAAAACCGTTCGTGCCCCTGCACCGAAAACAGACGCCGTGTGGCGTCACCCGCACCATGCCGGTGCCGCGCATTCGCCGAACTGGCGCAGCGCCGCACGCAGTCGCGTCACGTGCCGCACGACAGGCCGGCCGGGCAACGCCTCGCGTGCGGCTGCCGTGTGTCGCATGCAGCCTGCGTCGCCGCGCTCCTGAACCGCGTGCAACGCGCGTGCCAGCCGCAGGCTGGCACATCGCTTGCCTCGTTTAACGCAACGCAGCACAACGAGCGACAGCCATGAATCTGCTTGCCTATCCGTTCTATCAATGGTCTGCAGAATGCACGCGCCCGGCGCGCGCATGGGCCGCCGCCGCACGCGCGACGATGTCGCTATGGCCGCCCTCCACCGCGACACCGACCGGCCGCATGCTCGACGCGCTGTGCGAACTGCTCGAATGCTGCGCGTTCTCGCATCGGCGGCCGCCGTTCGGCATCGCGTCGATCGTCGTCGACGGCGAAACGGTGCCGATCGTCGAGGAAGCCGCCGCAGCCACGCCGTTCGGCACGCTGCTGCATTTCCGCAAGGCGTTGCCGGTCGCACGCCAGCCGCGCGTGCTGATCGTCGCGCCAATGTCCGGGCATTTCGCGACGCTGTTGCGCGGCACGGTACACACGATGCTCGCCGACCACGACATGTACATCACCGATTGGCACAACCCGCGCGACATCCCGCTGACGGCCGGACGGTTCGGCTTCGACGAATACGTCTCGCACGTGATCGACTTCATCCACCAGATCGGCCCGGATGCGCATGTGCTCGCGATCTGCCAGCCGACCGTCGCCGCGCTCGCGGCAGTCGCGTTGATGGCTGCCGGCGGCGATCCGGCGCAGCCCGCGAGCCTGACGCTGATGGCGGGCCCGATCGATTGCCGCGTGAATCCGACGAAGGTCAACGCGCTCGCGACGAGCCAGTCGATCGAATGGTTCGCACGGAACCTGATCAGCGTCGTGCCGGCGGGCTTCGTCGGTGCGCAGCGCTGCGTGTATCCGGGCTTCGTGCAGGTCGGCGCGTTCATGTCGATGAATCCCGATCGCCACGCGGCGTCGTTCGCCGACCTGTATTACGAGCGCGCGAAAGGCGACCCGGCAAAAGCCGACACGCTGCGGCACTTCTACGACGAATACTTCGCCACCGCCGATCTCACCGCGGAGTTCTATCTGGAAACGGTCGAGAAGGTGTTCCAGCAATACGCACTCGCGCGCGGCGAGCTGACGGTCGGCGATCGGCTCGTCGAACCGGCGGCGATTCATCGCACCGCGCTGTTGACGATCGAAGGCGAGAAGGACGATATCTGCGCGGTCGGCCAGACGGTGGCCGCGCAGGAGTTGTGTTCGGGGTTACCGCCGTACCTGAAGACGCATCACGTGCAGACGGGCGCGGGCCACTACGGCGTGTTCAATGGCAGCCGCTGGGAAAAGCAGATCTATCCGATCGTGCGCGCGACGATCCACGACAACGAGCCGTACGATCGCACTGCCGGTGCGGAAGACAACGCGGACGGCACGCACTACGTGACGCTGCGCGCGCTGCTCGACGCCCGCGCAGCCGCGCACGATGCAGCGCCCGACACGCAATCGCAGCTCGCCCACTGAAGCCGGACGGCGCTGAAAATGAAACGCCCCGCCGGGGGTGGCGGGGCGTGAGGTGGTGCAGTGTTCGGACGACGCGCGAGGGAGCGGCTCGCGCGTCAGTCTGCGTTACGAACAGGCCTTGCCGTGCGACGCGTGGTAGCCCTTCGCCTTCGCGTCGGCTTCCGACATGTAGCTGCCGTGCTTCGTCTTGCCGTAGTACTTGTCGGTCGAGCAGTGATAGACCTTCGTGCTGTCGTTCGCCCACACCTTGCCCGCGCCGCCGCCCGGCGCTGCCGCCGCGGTCGTTGCTGCCGCGCTCTTCGCCGGCGCGGTGCCGGATGCAGGGGCTGCGGAGGCTGCCATGGCCGGCGCTGCGGCCGGTGCGCTGGCGGCTGCCGCCGACGATGCGCCGTACCAGGTCTTCACACCCTTATGGCCCGCACATGCGCCCTTCTTCGATGCGCCCGAGTAGAACGAGCCGTCCTTGCACAGACCGGTCGTGCCGGCCGGCGCGCTGGCCGGAACCTGCGCGAACGCACCGATCGACATACCCATGCCGGCGACCAGCGCGGCGATCAACATCGTCTTTTTCATAGTCCTCTCCTGATTTGCCTGAATGATGCATGCGTTCCGGGTTTCCCCGGGAAAGTCGCGGTTACCGCACCCAGCGGCACACGCGATGGTGGTGATGATCGAAATGACACACACGGTGCGAATGCGCTTCGGCCAGTGCCGGAGCAAGAACGGCACATGCCACTGCGGTGGCCGTCAGGATCTTCGCAATGCGCTTCATGAAACTCTCCCGGGTAACCCAACCGGTGATCCGGCTGTACCTCCTTAACGCCGGACGTCGACAGGCCGTGCACCGCATCCACGCACAATTGACGATCTTTGACATCGCGGCGCCGTCAACGCATCGAAGCTGACGAATGTCTTTCTTTTCTTTCCGGATCTTCAGCTTCGCGACCATTCGGAATTCGAAAGAATGTGACGCGGGGAAAGCGGATCGCACGGAAACCTCCGTGGAAGGCGCAACAAAAAACCGCCCGAGGGCGGTTTGTCACAAACAGGCGGACGGATGATGCATGCGGCAACACCGCGCAGCTACGCCCCCGCCTCACCCCACGGCGTCGGCGGCGGCACCGCGCACGGCCCTTCGACGTCGATCGACTTGAAATCGGCAGGCCCGACGATCTCCAGGTACTCCATGTCCGGCGAGTAGTCGAACAGGTAGTGGACGATCCCCGGCGCCTGATGCACGCAGTCGCCGGCCGCCACCAGCGTCTCCTGCTCGCCGTACATGAAACGCGCCCAGCCCTTCAACATGATCACGATATGGAACTCGGCCTCGTGGCGGTGCCAGCCGGTGCCCGTCTCCGGTGCATGATTCGCCCGGACGAGTTGCGCGACGACCTTGCCGTTCGTCGCGGCCGCGATACCGAGATCGCGATAGAGGAAGAAGTCGCGCAGGCCTTCGCCGCGATACGCGGTGTCCTGGGGCTTCACATGGGAAAAGGCGGTGGTGGTGGGTGTGCTCATCGCGGTGCTCCTTCGTCGAAGGGATCACATGCGACAAGCATTTAGCGTTCCAGGGTGCGGCGTCCCGGGCAGTCCGCGACGCCGCCTGCCTGCTTACTTCAGCCGCCCGGACAGAAACTGCCCGAGCCGTTCGCTCTTCGGATTCACGAGAATTTCCTGCGGATCCCCTTCCTCCTCGATCTTCCCCTGATGCAGGAAGATCACGTGATTCGACACGTTGCGCGCGAAGCCCATCTCGTGCGTGACGACGACCATCGTGCGGCCTTCCTCCGCGAGCTTCTGCATCACCTTCAGCACTTCGCCGACGAGCTCCGGATCGAGCGCCGACGTCGGCTCGTCGAACAGCATCACTTCCGGCTCCATCGCGAGTGCTCGTGCAATCGCCACGCGCTGCTGCTGGCCGCCCGACAGGTGCGACGGATACATGCCCTCGACACGCGGCGCGAGGCCGACCTTCTCCAGGTACTTGCGCGCCCGCGCGATCGCTTCGTCCTTGCCGACGCCGAGCACGGCCATCGGCGCTTCGATGATGTTCTCGAGCACCGTCATGTGGGCCCACAGGTTGAAGTGCTGGAACACCATCGACAGCTTGGTGCGCATCCGCTGCAGCTGCTTCTGGTCGGCCACGCGCAGCGAGCCGTTGCGGTCGCGCGTGGTCTGGATCGGCTCGCTGCCGATCGTGATCTGCCCCGAGCACGGCTGCTCGAGGAAGTTGATGCAGCGCAGGAACGTGCTCTTGCCGGAGCCGCTCGAGCCGATGATGCTGATCACGTCGCCGGCCTTCGCCTTCATCGACACGCCCTTCAACACCTCGTTGTCGCCGAACTTCTTGTGCAGGTTGTCAACGGTAAGCTTGTACATGCTGGGTCCTTCCTTGCGAATCTTGCGAATGCGTTAATGGCCGCGCGGCGAGAGGTACGCGAGCCAGCGCGTCTCGAGCTTGCGGAACGCCCAGATGAGCGTGAACACGACGACGGCGTACAGCACGGCCGCGATGCCGTAGGCCTGGAACGACATGTAGGTTGCCGAATTGACGTCGCGCGTGACCTTCAGGATGTCGGGCACGGTCGCGGTGAACGCGAGCGTCGTCGCGTGCAGCATCAGGATCACTTCGTTGCTGTAGCTCGGCAGCGAGCGGCGCAGCGCGGAAGGCAGGATGATCCGCGTATAGAGCTTGAAGCGCGACATCCCGTAGGCCATGCCGGCCTCGATCTCGCCGGCCGACGTCGCCTTGATCGCACCCGCGAAGATCTCGGTGGCATACGCGCATTCGTTCAGCACGAACGCGAGCAGCGTGCAGTTCATCGCGTTGCGGAAGAACGTGTCGAGCAGCACGTGGTTGTGCACGACCTGCAGGCTGTAGATGCCCGTGTAGCACATCAGCAGCTGCACGTAGAGCGGCGTGCCGCGGAACACGTACGTATAGAGCCACACCGGGCCGGAAATCCAGCGGTTCGACGATGCGCGCGCGATCGCGAGCGGCACGGCGAGCGCGAAGCCCAGCGCGATCGACACGACCAGCAGCCACAGCGTGATCGCGAGACCGCTGAAGCGGTAGCCGTCGGTGTAGAGATAGCTTTGCCAGTACTGGCTGACGAGTTCGATCACAGTGCGAGCCTCCGGACGCCGACGGAATAACGCTTCTCGAGGTGATGCAGCACGACGTTGGAGACCGTCGTGATCGCGAGGTAGATCGCGCCTGCAGCCAGCGTGAAGAAGAAGAAATCGAGCGTGCTCTTGCCCGCGTCCTGCGACGCCTTGACGACGTCGGCGAGGCCGATGATCGACACGAGCGCGGTGGCCTTCACGAGCACCTGCCAGTTGTTGCCGATGCCGGGCAGCGCGAAGCGCATCATCTGCGGGAACAGGATGCGGCGGAACACGCGCCAGCCGCTCATCCCGTACGCGAAGCCTGCTTCGAGCTGGCCGCGCGGCACCGCGAGGAATGCGCCGCGGAACGTCTCCGTGAAGTACGCGCCATAGATGAAGCCGAGCGTGATGACACCGGCCACGAACGGGTCGATGTCGATCTGGTCCCAGCCGAGCATGTCGGTGAAGTGGTTCAGCAGGATCTGGATCCCGTAAAACAGCAGCAGCATCAGCACGAGGTCCGGCACCGCGCGGATCAGCGTCGTGTAGAAGGTGCCGATCGACTTGAGCACGCGGTTCGTCGACAGTTTCGCGCTTGCGCCGATGAGGCCCAGCACGAGCGACGCCGCGAGCGACAGCACCGCGAGCTTCACGGTTTCCACCGTGCCGGCCCACAACAGCGGGCCAAATCCTTGGAAGATCATAGGAGGGATCCAGAACGATGTGGCTGGATTGTCAATAGCCATTACCCGGGTATCAAACGATATCTACGCACTACCTGATGCAACCTGCTCATCAAGTCGGACGCGTCACGCGAAGCGGGCCGCACCCACGACAGCCGCGGCGCGCACCGCAACCGATGCGCTCCGCATGGAAGATCAGCCGCCGTAGACGTCGAACGCGAAGTACTTCTTCTCGAGCTTCTTGTACGTGCCGTCCTTGATGATGTCGGCGATCGCGTGGTCGATCTTCGCCTTCAAGTCGGCATCGTCCTTGCGCAACCCGATGCCGGCGCCGTTGCCGAGCGTCTTCGGATCGTCGATGTCCTTGCCGGCGAATTCGAAGTTCGCGCCGCGCGGCGTCTTCAGGAAGCCGATGTCGGCCTGCACCGCGTCCTGCAGCGCCGCGTCGAGACGGCCCGACATCAGGTCCTGGTACACGCCGTCCTGGTTCTGGTAAGGCACGACCTGCACGCCCTTCGGCGCCCAGTAGGCCTTCGCGTAGGTTTCCTGGATGGTGCCCTGCTCGACGCCGACCGACTTGCCCTTCAGCGATTCGGCCGTCGGCTGCAGGTTCGCGCCCTTCTTCGTGACGAGGCGCGTCGGCGTGTTGAACAGCTTGTCGGAGAACGCGATCTGCTCGGCGCGCGCCGGCGTCATCGACATCGACGACAGCACGCCGTCGAATTTCTTCGCCTTCAGCGCGGGAATCATCCCGTCGAAGTCGTTCTCGATCCACACGCATTTCGCCTTCAGGCGGGCGCAGATCTCGTTGCCGAGATCGACGTCGAAGCCGACGACCTTGCCGCTTGCGTCCTTCGATTCGAACGGCGGATAGCTGGCGTCGACGCCGAACCGGATCGTCGACCAATCCTTGGCGTGGGCACCGACCGCGATGCAGGCAAGGGCAATACTGAGCGCGAGTTTCTTCATGGCGTTCCTGTCAAAGGCGAACTGGGCGAGGGTCCCGTCGGGCGGCGCCGCCGCAAACCCTTCCAACCCGGAGACCGCCCTTTCCGGCGACGCCCCAAGTTGTACATACAACTTTGCCCTTTCAGCGGGTGCGCCAGCAATCCGTGTTTATCTCTAGTTGTCGGCGGATTGTTTAACGAATGTGAATTTTCCTTTATCTTCAATTAATTACGAATTACAAAAAACTAAACAACAGCTTTCTCCAGACGGTCGCACGCCGCCGTGAGCCGGCTTTCACTTGTCTAGACCTGGCTACGCCGCACCGCGCGGCCCGTCCGCCATCCCGACCGTTTCCAGACCGACCAGCCGGTAGCCGAACTGCAATTCCGTCAGCAGGTGCCGCGGGCGCGCCGGCACCGGTTCGAGCTTCTGCCGCAGGTTCGTCATGTACACGCGCACGTAATGCGCGCGGTCGGCATCATGGATGCCCCACACCTCCGCCAGCAATTGCCGCGCGGCGATCACGCCGCCCCGCGCGCGAATCAGCGCGGCGAGCAGCCGGAATTCGAGACGCGTCAGGTGGACCGGCTCGCCGCCGCGAGCGACTTCGTGCTTGCCGAGATCGACGGTCACGTCGCCGAACCGCACGATCGACGACGATTGCCCGTCGGCCGACACGAACGCCGCGCGCCGCAACTGCGCGCGTGCCCGCGCGAGCAGTTCGGGCACGCCGAACGGCTTCGGCAGGTAATCGTCCGCGCCCGCATCGAGCGCCGCGACCTTCTCCACTTCCTGCTGCCGCGCCGACAGCACGATCACCGGCACCGTCGACCACTCGCGCAGCTCGCGGATGAAGGTCTTGCCGTCGTCGTCCGGCAGCCCGAGATCGACGATCACGAGATCGGGCTTGCTGCTCGACGCATACATCCGCGCCTCGCGGGCCGTCGACGCCTCGCAGGTGTCGAGCCCCTCCTGTTCCAGCGCCATCCGCACGAAACGGCGGATGTCCGATTCGTCCTCGACGATAAGTACGCGCGATCTGATCATGTCCGGCTCTCGTGTTCGATATCGGGTGGCGCGCCCAGTGGCAGGCGAATCTCGAACCGCGCGCCGTGCGGATCGAGCGGCACCGCGCGGATCGAGCCGCCGTGCGCGTTGACGATGCTGCGGCACAGCGCGAGCCCGAGCCCCACGCCGCTGATCGACGATTCCTTGCGTTCGCGCTCGAACGGCTCGAACAGCGGCTCGGTGTTGCGCGCGATGAAGCCGGGCCCGTCGTCCTCGACGAATACGTACAGCGTTTCGCCGAACACGCGCGCCCGCACCGCCACGACCGCGTCCGTGCCCGCGTACTTCGACGCGTTGTCGAGCAGGTTCATCAGCACGCGCTCGATCAGCAGCGCGTCGACGTCGATCAGCGGCAGGTCGGCCGGCAAGTCGGTGCTCACGTCACGGCCAGCCAGCACGCCGGCCGAATGCGCGAGCGCGCTGCCGACGATCTCGTCGAGCATGTGCCATTCGCGATTCAGCCGCACGCCCTCGCTCTGCATGCGCGCGAGGTCGAGCAGGTTCACGACGAGCCCGTGCAGCGCCTCGGCCTGGTTGCGGATGCCGTGCGCGAGCGCGGCCGGCTGGCCGTCGGCCAGCCGCTCGGGCCGCTCCAGTGTCTCGGCCAGCCCGCGGATCGCGGTCAGCGGCGTCTTCAGATCGTGCGACACCGCCGCAAGCAGCGCGTTGCGCAGCCGCTCGCCTTCGATGCGGACCAGCGTGTGCTGCGCGACGCCGACGTAGTGCACGCGTTCGAGCGCCATCGCGATCGACGAGCACAGCGCGTCGATCAGGCGGCGATCGTCGGGGTCCGTGGGGACCGGCTGCGCGTCGCCGAACAGCACGAGCACGCCGCGCACGCGCATCGGCGCCTTCAGCGGCAGGTACTGCGCGGCCGCGCGCTCGAACGGCGGCAGCCCGCACCCGGCGCCACGCGCATTCTCGTAGACCCAGCGGGCAATCGGTGCTTCGACGAACCGGGCGTGCTGCGCCGGCATCAGCTGGTCGTCCGCATCCGGCAGCACGAGTGCGACGCGCACGCCGAGCAGCGGCGCGATCGTGCCGGTGCAGATCGAAGCGATCTGCTCGGTCTCGATCGCCGCCGACAGGTCATGCGCGACCCGGGCCAGCGCCGCCGAACGCTTCTCGTTCGCGCGTGCGGCCCGCGCCTCCGCACGCAGGCGCGCCGCGAGCTGGCCGATCGCGAGCGCGACGGCCAGCATCAGCGCGAACGTGAACACGTACTGCGTATCGGACACCGCGAACGACAGCCTCGGCTCGACGAAGAAGAAGTCGAAGCAGCCGACGCACACGAACGCGGCCCACGCGCCGGCGAGCCGCCCGAGCCGCAGCGCGATCAGCACGACGGTCATCAGGAACAGCATCACGACGTTCGACAGGTCGAACACGCGCAGCAGCGCGCTGGCCGCCAGCGTCGCCAGCGCGCACACGAGCGTGGCGAGCAGCAGCGGCACCGCGTACCGCGACACCCATACGTGCGTGCGCGGGTGCGCTTCGCGCACGGCCAGTGTCGGCTGTGTGTCGGGCCCGGCGCCCGCGATGCGGTCGGCCAGCATCGCGCACGCGCGCAGCACGCCGCGCCAGCGGTCACGGCGCACGCCGTCCCCGCTGCGGCGGGCGGCGGTGTCCCGCGGCCCCGTTGCGCGTCGATTCGCTTCGCTCACGTTCACATTCACATCCATGATCGCTTCCGGCAATTGAAACGCCGAACGGCCCCGCTCACGCCATGCAGGCGTGAGCGGGGCCGCGACGGCGCGTTCGGTCAGATAAACGGCGTCAACAGCATGTCGATCAGCTTGATGCCGATGAACGGCGCGATGATCCCGCCCACGCCATAGATCAGCAGGTTGCGCCCCAGCAGCTTCTCGGCCGGCTCCGCGCGATACTTCACGCCTTTCAGCGCGAGCGGGATCAACGCAACGATGATCAGCGCATTGAAGATCACCGCCGACAGGATCGCCGACGTCGGGCTGTGCAGCCCCATCACGTTCAGCGCGCCGAGCGCCGGGTACGTCGCGACGAACGCGGCCGGGATGATCGCGAAATACTTCGCGAGATCGTTGGCGACGCTGAACGTGGTCAGCGCGCCGCGCGTCATGATCATCTGCTTCCCGACTTCGACCACCTGCATCAGCTTCGTCGGGTTGCTGTCGAGGTCGACCATGTTGGCCGCCTCCTTCGCCGCCTGCGTGCCGCTGTGCATCGCGACGGCCACGTCGGCCTGCGCGAGCGCGGGCGCGTCGTTGGTGCCGTCGCCCGTCATCGCGACGAGATGGCCCTTCGCCTGGTGCTCGCGGATCAGCCGCAGCTTGTCCTCGGGCGTCGCTTCGGCGAGGTAGTCGTCGACGCCGGCTTCCGCCGCGATCGCGGCCGCGGTGAGCCGGTTGTCGCCGGTGATCATCACCGTCTTCACGCCGACCTTGCGCAGCTCGGCGAAGCGCGCGGCGATCCCGTGCTTGACGATGTCCTTCAGCTCGATCGCACCGAGCACGCGGGAACCGTCGGCCACGACCAGCGGCGTGCCGCCGCGTCGCGCGATATCGTTGACCGCCGTCTCGACCGCTTGAGGAAACACACCACCGAGCGCATCGACGTGTGCGCGGATCGCCGACGCCGCGCCCTTGCGCACCTGACGCTCGCCGATGTCGAGGCCGCTCATCCGCGTACGCGCGCTGAACGGCACCGTGATGCTGCCAGCGGTCGCGACCACGTCCAGCGAGAAGCGCTGCTTCGCGAGCGCGACGATCGAGCGCCCTTCCGGGGTCTCGTCGGCGAGCGACGACAGTTGCGCGGCCTCGGCCAGCGCACGCTCGTCCACGCCCGGCGCCGGCCGGAACTGCACGGCCTCGCGATTGCCGAGCGTGATCGTGCCGGTCTTGTCGAGCAGCAGCACGTCGACGTCACCGGCCGCCTCGATCGCGCGGCCCGACGTCGCGAGCACGTTCGCGCGCATCATGCGGCTCATCCCCGCGATGCCGATCGCCGACAGCAGCGCACCGATCGTCGTCGGGATCAGGCACACGAGCAACGCGATCAGCACGGTCAGGCTCACCGCCGTGCCCGACGCGTTCAGCAGCACGCTGAACTGCGAGAACGGCAGCAGCGTCACGCACACGAGCAGGAAGATGATCGTCAGCGCGACGAGCAGGATCGTCAGTGCGACCTCGTTCGGCGTCTTGCCGCGCTTCGCGCCTTCGACCATCGCGATCATCCGGTCGAGGAACGCTTCGCCAGGTTGCGCGGTGATCTTCACGATGATCCAGTCGGACAGCACGCGCGTGCCGCCCGTCACCGACGAGAAATCGCCGCCCGACTCGCGGATCACCGGCGCGGATTCGCCGGTGATCGCCGATTCGTCGACCGACGCGACGCCGTCGATCACTTCGCCGTCGGCCGGAATCGTGTCGCCGGCTTCGACGAGTACGATGCTGCCGGCCGCGAGCTCGTCGCTCGGCACGCGATGGCTGGTGCTGCCGAATTGCTTCGGCTCGTCGAGCACCTTCGCGTACACGCGCTTGCGCGCCGCGCGCAGCGCGTCGGCCTGTGCCTTGCCGCGCCCTTCGGCCAGTGCCTCGGCCGCGTTCGCGAACAGCACGGTGAACCACAGCCAGCACGCGACCGCGAAGATGAAGCCGGCCGGCGCGTCGCCCGTGCCGGTCAGCGCCTGCAACCACAGCACGGTCGTGACGATGCTGCCGAGATACACGACGAACATCACGGGGTTCTTCAACTGCACGCGCGGCGCGAGCTTGCGGAACGCCTCGCGCAGCATGGCCGTCCAGCGCATCGGCGGCACGCCGCCGACCGGCATCGCCACTGGATTGATCGGGGTTTCGATATGGGACATGAGTGACTCCGTGGTTCCTGCTATTGCTTCGCGCCGGCCACGTGGCCGAATGCGCGGTCCAGCGCGAGGTTCAGGTCGAGCACGCGCACGCGCGGTTCGCCGAGCACGCCGAGCTGGCGCGGCAACGCGATCCGGTCGACCAGCGCCGTGACCTGTGCGGCATCGACGCCGCGCGCCTGCGCGACCCGCGCCGCCTGCAGCCGCGCGTTCGCGACCGAGATCTCGGGATCGAGCCCCGATGCCGACGCGGTCACCGCATCCGCCGGCACCGGCGTGCCGGCGGCGAGCGCGTTCTCCTGCCGGTAGGTGCGCACACGCAGCGCGATATCCGCGAGCAGCTTCTTGCTGGTGGCGCCCTGGTTGCTGGCGCCGCTGCCGGCCGCGTTGTACGGCTGGTCGACCGTCTTCGACGGATCGGCCGGATCGGTGCCGACCGTCGCGCTCGGCCGCCCGTGGAAGTAGCCGGCACGCGTGAACTGCTGCCCGATCACCGCCGAGCCGACCGTCGTGCCGCTCTGCTGCACGAGACTGCCGCGCGCCTGCGACGGGAACAGCACGTTCGCGACGACGGTGGTGAGCAGCGGATACGCGATACCCGTGACGAGCATGAACAGCACCGACGACGCGATCACGGGCCGCACGAGGCCGCGCGTCGCCGCGCCGAACGAAGAACCGGGTGCCGGCGCGGCGGCGGCCGCTGCCTGGCGATTGCCTTGCATCATGATGTTTTCCTCAGAACAGTTGGCCGCCCGACATCATCAGGTGCTCGACGATCGGGCCGAGCGCGAGCGCCGGCAGGAACGTGAGGCCACCGACGACCAGGATCACGAAGACCAGCAGGCCGGCGAACAGGCCCGTCGACGTGGACAGCGTGCCCGCGCTTTCCGGCACGCTCTTCTTCGCGGCGAGACTGCCGGCGACCGCGAGCATCGGCAGCAGCGTCAGGTAGCGGCCGATCAGCATCGCGAAGCCGATCGTCGTGTTGAAGAACGGCGTGTTCGCATTCAGGCCCGCGAACGCGGAGCCGTTGTTGGCCGTGCCCGACGTGTACGCGTACAGCACTTCGCTGAAGCCGTGCGGGCCGAGGTTCGCGAGGCTGTCCATCGTCGCGTGCAGCATCGCCGCCAGCGCGGTGAAGCCGAGGATGCTGAACGGATGCGCAAGCACCGCGAGCATCACGAGCTTCATCTCGCGCGCCTCGATCTTCTTGCCGAGGAATTCCGGCGTGCGCCCGATCATCATCCCGACCAGGAACACCGTGAGGATCGCGAACGTGAACAGGTTGATCAGCCCGACGCCGTCGCCGCCGAACACGTTGTTCAGCATCATCTGCGCGATCGGCACGAGCCCGCCGAGCGGCGTCAGCGAGTCATGCATCGCGTCGACCGACCCGGTGGTCGCGGCGGTCGTCACGGTGGCGAACAGGCTCGTCTGCGCGATGCCGAAGCGCATTTCCTTGCCTTCCATGTTGCCGCCCGGCTGCGTGGCGCTCATCTGCTGGTCGACGCCGAGCCCGGTCACGAGCGGATTGCCGTGCTGCTCGGCCGAATAGATCACGGCCAGGAAGCCGACGAACATCACGACGAACGCGGCGAGGATCACCCAGCCCTGGCGGCGCCGGCCGATCATCGTGCCGAGCGCATAGGTCAGCGCGGACGGAATCAGCAGCATCGACAGCATGTGCAGCGTGTTGGTGAGCGGCGTCGGGTTCTCGAACGGATGCGCGGCGTTCATGCTGAAGAAGCCGCCGCCGTTCGTGCCGATATGCTTGATCGATTCGAGGCTGGCCACGGGCCCCATCACGATCTGCTGGCGCGCGCCTTCGAGCGTGGTCGCCCATGCGTCGGACGCGAGCGTCTGCGGCATGCCCTGCCACACGTACACGAGCGCCATCACGAAGCTGAGCGGCAGCAGCACGCGATAGGTCACGCGCGTGAAATCGACCCAGTAGTTGCCGATGTCCACCGCGCTCTTGCGGCTCAGCCCGCGGATGAAGCCGCCCGCGGCCGCGACGCCGGTGGCCGCGCTGACCACCATCAGGAACGTGATGACGGCCATCTGCGAGAAGTTCGACAGGCTGCTCTCGCCCGCATACGCCTGCCAGTTCGTGTTCGTGATGAACGACGCGGCGGTGTTGAACGCGAGGTCGGGGCTTTGCGACGCGCGCTGCAGCGCGTCGAACGGCAGCGTGTCCTGGATGCGCAGCAGCAGGTAGCCGACCAGCATCATCCCGGCATTGCTGAGCAGCAGCACCATGCCGTAGCGCTGCCACGACATCGCTTCGTCGGGATTCACGCCGAGCAGCGCATAGGTACGGCGTTCGACCCACGCGTGGCGCGGGCTCGTAAAGGCGTGCGCGAGCCATTTCCCGACGACGGGCACCAGCGCCAGCATGATCGCGAGAACGATCGCGAATTGAATGAGATTGTTGAACATGTCGACGCTCGCTCAGATCCGGTCAAGGCCGGTGATGAAACCCGCCGTCAAGGCAAAGAACGCGAGCGTGAACAAGATGAAAAGCAGATCGCTCATGACATTCACCGATATTTTCGAATTCCTGTTGAATCGAGCGGATCAATACCGCTCGGGTTTGATCAACGCATGAAACAGATAGATAAAGAGCGCGAGCGACAACGCGCCGGTGATCCACAACATGGCTTTCCCCTTTTTCATATGCGCGGCAACGCCGCGCGATCGTCGGCGCATCGGGCCTTGCCGTGTCGGCGCGGGCCCGTGTGGCGCCCCCATGCTCATCTGGCGAATGGGATGCGACAGTGTAGAAATCCGCGTATCAAAGCGGTGTTCAATTTCCTTACGCGGAGTAAAAAAGCTGTAAAGACGAAAGCCGGTGGCGATGGCGTTTTTATGCGTTCTTTTCAGGGCCAATACGAGTCTATACACCGTATGTTCACCGCGATTCCTAGAATGGGCGACATGTCCAAGACGAGATCTCCGCGGTGCGGAGCACGATCCGACCCGGGGATGCCAGCATGAAACCGACCAGAACCGAAACCGCCGCCTCACGCGATCTGCCGCCCGTTCGTTCGCGGCGTCGGTGCGCTGCCGACGAACTCGTGCTGCTGTCGATCCGCGTCGAATCGGACAACCTCGCCGTCGTGCGGCGCCTGCTGCACCAGGCGGTCGGCACCGCGCTCAACTTCTATACGGCCGCGATCGACAATCGCACCGGGCGCGCATGCATCGAGCTCGAAGTCGCGCGGTCGCAGGCGTCACCCGCCATCCTGTCGATCCTCCGCCTGCTGCCGGCCGCCGAATTCGGCACGATCCGCCTGCTGCAGCACTAGCCGGCCTCCATTGCGGCCGCGCGTGACACGCGTCACGCGCCCGCTCCCCCTTTCATCGATTCGAACGCGCGTTGCCGACGCGAACGCGTGCGGTTCGTCTTCATCACGAGCCGCACACGCTCGCCGCCGGTGCGTGCGCCGGATCGTCGTTCCCGTCGCTACGGGCCTTTCCAGGAAGCACAATCCATGAAAAAAGCAGTCGCCGGTACCCTCTCCCTCGCGTTCCTCAGCGCCGCCGCGCATGCGCAAAGCAGCGTCACACTCTACGGGATGCTCGACGCGGGTATCATCTATACGAACAACCAGTCGGGTAAAAGCGCGTGGCAGCAAGGCAGCGGCCTGCTGTCGAACACGGTCTTCGGCCTGAGCGGCAACGAGGATCTCGGCGGCGGCCTGCATGCGCTGTTCCGCCTCGAAAACGGCTTCAACCTGAACAACGGCACGCAGTCCTACAAGAACACGATGTTCGGCCGCCGCGCGTACGTCGGCCTGCAAAGCGACCAGTACGGCGCGCTGACGCTAGGCCGCCAATACGACGCCGTGGTCGACTACCTCGGCCCGCTCGCGATGGCAAACAACGGCGACGGCAACAACCTCGCGTCGCATCCGTTCGACAACGACAACATCGACGATTCGTTCTACATCGACAACGCGGTGAAATACACGAGCCCGACGCTCGCCGGCTGGCAGTTCGGTGGCCTGTACGGGTTCAGCAACGCGGCCGGCGGCTTCGCGAACAACCGCGCATACAGCGCGGGCGTGTCGTATGCGAACGGGCCGGTCAGCCTCGGCGCCGCGTACCTGCAGCTCAACCGCGGCGGGCTGACGGCCGGCGGTGCACTGTCGACCAACGACGGGCCGAACTTCCCGGCCGTGCGCCAGCGCGTGATGGGCGCGGGCGGCAGCTACGCGTTCGACCAACTGACGGTCGGCGCGCTGTGGACGCATTCGATGTTCGACGAAACGGCCGCGTCTTCGCTGCCCGGCGCGCTGAATGCGCTGCGCTTCGACAACTTCGAGGTCAACGCGCGCTATGCGCTGACGCCGGCCGTCTCGTTCGCGGGCGCCTATACGTTCACCAACGGCCGCTACGACGACGCAACCGGCAGCCATCGGCCGAAATGGCATCAGGTGACGCTGATGGCCGACTACGCGCTGAGCAAGCGCACCGACGTGTACGCGGAAACCGTCTACCAGCACCAGTTCGGCGTGCCGGCGGGCGCGACGCTCGGCTTCGCGAACGTCACGGGGCTCGCGGCTTCGTCGACCAACACGCAGGTGGTCGGGACGGTGGGCATCCGGCATCGGTTCTGACCGCACGCCAGCCGCCCAAGGCCGGCCGCTCTGTGCAATCCCGCATGGACGCGCGCCGGCCGAACAGGGATCATTCGGGAAATCCGGGCCCGCGCGTCCGCGAAACCGGTACACTCGGCGCCGGGCGCGCGCCGGATCGGCATTCGGCGGCGGGCCGCTGCCGACTCTGGAATCGTGATCCCATGACCACACCGATCTATCAGGAAATCAAGGACTTCATCCTCGCGCGCATTCATGCCGGCGAATGGGCGGAAGGCGACCAGGTGCCGTCGGAGAACGAGCTCGCGCGCGAATTCAACGTCGCGCGGATGACCGTCAACCGCGCGCTGCGCGAGCTGACCGCCGAGCAGGTGCTCACGCGCACGCGCGGCTCCGGCACGTACGTCGCGTCGCCGAAGTACGAATCGACGCTCGTCGCGATCCGCAGCATCTCGGACGAAGTCGCCGCGCGCGGCCACGGCTATCGCGCGCAGGTGCTGCAGGTCGGCGCGGCCGTCGCCGATGCGAAGCTCGCCGACGAGCTGCAGATCGACACGGGCAGCCCGATCTTCCATTCGCGCGTGCTGCACTTCGAGAACGACACGCCGGTGCAGCTCGAGGAGCGCTGGGTCAATCCGGCCTGTGCGCCCGAATACGCGTTGCAGGACTTCACGACGACGACGCCGAACCAGTACCTGACGCGCGTCGCGCCGCTGCAGCGCGTCGAATACCGGATCGAGGCCGCGATGCCCGACGCCGAAACGCGCCGCCACCTGACGATGGACGACCGCGAGCCGTGCCTGCTGCTGCATCGGCGCACGTGGTCGCAGGGGATGGTCGCGTCGGTCGCCAATCTGTGGCACCCGGGCAGCCGTTACCGGTTCACCGGGCATTTCTGAGGTGGATGCGCGGGCTTACCGCGCGCCCGGCTGCCCCCATCGCTCGATTGCACTGACGGCCCGCTTCAACCCTTCTTCTTGCTTAATGCACGCGCAGAGTTCGATCGCGCGCGCCTTCGTTTCGTCCCGTTCGGCAAACGCGATGGCCCGCGCCAGTGCGGCGGCGTCCACGCGTCGCCCCGCCACCGGCGCATCCGCCACGCCGAGCCTGTGCAGCCGGTTCGCCCAGAAGAACTGATCGCCCGCGAACGGCACGACGACCGACGGAACGCCGGCCCGCGCGGCCGAATGCGAAGTGCCCGATCCGCCATGATGGATCGCCGTCGATACGCGCGGGAACAGCCAGTCATGCGGCGTATCGCCGATCGCGTGAACGTTCGCCGGCAGCATCGACGCGTCGATACCGCTCCAGCCCGGATAAAACAGCGCGCGCCGGCCGGCGAGCGCACGCGTCAGCGCATCGACCATCGCGGCGCGATCGAAGCCGGCCATACTGCCAAAACCGATGTACACGGGGCGATCGCCCGCTTCGAGAAAGGTCGAGAGGTCAGACGGCGGCGCCCAGGCATGCGCATCGATCCGCCACTGGCCGCACGCCTGTACATTCGACGGCCAGTCGCCCGGGCCGGACAGCAGCGCCGGCGATACGCCGTACAGCATCGGATGATCGGTCCACACATGCTTGCGCGGCGGCAACCCGCACACGCTCGCTCGTGCCGCATTCGTCGCCTTCCTGAACGCCTGCCACAGCAGCGCGTTCACGAACCGGTGGCTCGCGCGATTCAGCCAGCGCGGCAACTTCCCCGGCGGCAGGAACGGCGACGCGAATTCGGCGGTGGGTGTGATCGGGATCGTGCCCGTGCCGATCGCCGGCACGCCGCGATACTCGGCGACCGACAAGCCGACGAACGATGCGAGCCCCGACACGAGAATCGCGTCGCAGCCTTCCGACGCATCCGCGATTTCGCGCATCCACGCAGCCGTGTTCGCATTGGCGATCGCCGCAAGCGCCTTCGACGTGTCGTTGAAACCGCCGCGCCCGCGCACCGCATCGGCCAATGCGCCATCCGGCGCAATCGCCCTGCGGATATCGCCGGACAACGACGCCGACGGTACGCCCAGCACCGCGGCCGACCCGAGCGTCGCCGCATCGGCCAGCAGCCGGACATCGTGGCCGGCATCGATCAGCGCACGGCCGAGCGCCGCAAGCGGGCGCGTGTCGCCTTCGGTGCCGTAGGTGGCGATGACGAGTTTCATGCGTGACTCCTCGTACCCGGCTGGAACGGGTGGATTCAAAAAAATGCACGTCGTATACTAATGCAACTTGTGCACTTTCAGTCAATCCCCCGCCATGACGACTCCGACCGACGATCCGGGCCGCCGCGCACGCAAGCGCATCCAGATGCTCGCGCATCTCGCCGCCACCGGTGCACGCCTGTTCGACGCGCACGGCTATGAAGCCGTCACGATGGAACAGATCGCCGCGCAGGCCGATGTCGCGAAGCGCACGCTGTACAACCACTTTGCAACGAAGGAAGCCGTGCTCGCGCACTGGCTGGAGGGTGAACTCGCACGCGATCTCGCGCATCTGCAGCGCGACGTCGCGCGGCGCAAGACCTTCGCGTCACGCATCGGCTGCGTGCTCGATGCATCGGCTGCGTGGTGCGAGCAGCATCCCGCTTACCTGCTCGCGTATCTGCGCCATCGCTTCCTGAGCATCGGCGCGGTCGAACCGGCAAGCGGTGGGGAGAACGGCAGCGATATCACGCGCGTGTGGCAGCAACTGATCGCGGCCGGGCAGCAATCCGGCGAACTGAACGGCACGCTGCGGGCCGACCAGCTCGCGACGTGGTTCCATCACCTGTATCTCGCGGCGATGCTGCGCTGGCTGACCGTGCCGGGGCTGTCGCTGAAACGGGAGTTTCAGGCGGTCGCGAAGTTGTTCGTCGAAGGCGCGAAAGCGAAAGGCTGAGCGGCGCCGGTGCGCGGTGAGCGATGGCCAGTGGCCGGTCGGGCGCTCGCCGGGTGCAAGCACCCGGGCACGAGGAGCGAGCGGCACGAAGACGGTCGACGCGGCGTTTCCGGCGAATACGGCACGATAGACGCGTCGCGCGGCACAGATGCATTTTTACGACGAACGCACGCATCGCATGCCAAATTTCCCGTGCAGCAGTATGCTGACGTCGTACGGCCGCGCACGACGCCTCGGGTAATCCCTTCGTTTGCACGTTGTCGCGCCGCCGTCGCGACCGCAATCATGCGTTGCAAGGAGGGTTGTGATGGCTACCACGCATCAGCACTTCCACCTCGAACTACGGCACGCCACCGCGCCGACCTATTTCATCAGCTACCTGTTCCCTGCGTTGTTGTTCGTGTACGAACTGCTGCGCATCGGCCAATGGATCCGCGATCACGGGATGCAATTCGCCGCGTTCAAGCAGATGGGTTACGAGTATCTGCTGATGTTGCTGTTCGTCGGACTGCAGATCGTCGTCGAGGCGATCTTCCTGCTCGGCGCCGCGATGCGTCGCGACAATCGCGACTTCGAGCACCGGCTGCCGAACGTGGTCCTCGGGATCGGCCTCTCGATCGCCGTGCTCGCGATCGACCTCGCCATCCAGCTCGCGTTCTGACGACCGGCGGGCGCCTGCCCGCCGGTGGCTGCAGGGCTCAGGCGAGCGCGTCGCGCAGGAACGTCGTCACGGCGGCCAGCACGTCGTCCGTTCGCTCGCGGTGCGGCATGTGCCCGCACTGGCCGAGCAACAGATACGACGACGGCCCCGCGACGCGCGCGGCGATCCGCTTCGGATGCACGTCGGACCCGTATTCGTCGTCTTCGCCGTGAATCGCGAGCGTCGCGCATTGCACGCGCGGCAAGTCGTCGTCGAGATTCCAGTCGCGAAAAGCCGGCGACAGCCACGTGTCGACCCACGCGCGCAGCACCCACTCGGCCTTGTCGCCGTGATAGCGCGCGAGCCGGTCGAGCTGGCCCGGTTCGTCGAACTGCTGCCCCGCGTCGCGGATGCCGGCCAGCGTGCGATCCTCGACGAATGCCTGCGCGGCGATCGTCACGAGCGCGCGGCAACGCGCCGGATGCGCGGCCGCACACCCGACCGCCATTCCGCCGCCAACGCTGTGCCCGAACGCGACGAACGCATCGACGCCGAGCTGCTCCAGTACCGCGACGAACGCATGATCAGCCTCGTCGCGCACGAATGTCGTGCCGAGTACCTCCGGATGACGATCCGAACGACCGAAGCCGAGTCGATCGTAGGCGATCACGTCGCGCTGCGTGGCGCGCGCAAGCTGCGCGGGAAAGTCGCGCCACAGTTCGACGCAGCCGAGCGAATCGTGCAGCAGGACGATCGGTGCGTGGTGCTTCGACGCCCCCGCCGCCTGTTGCGTTGGCCCCCCGCGCCAGCGTTTCGCGAAGAGGCGCCCTTGCGGCGTCTCGACGGTTGTCTCCTCGATCGGGATATCGGTCATGTGTGTGTCGTCTGCATGAAAGCGGCCGCCCCTCGGCGGCCGTATCGGATACTGCGATGTTGGCCCGCCCCCGCACGCAGCGTCAAGCAAGCCCCCACCGCCCGCGCGTTCATTCGGGCTGCGGCGGCAGATACTCCATCTGCGCCTCGTCGTACAGCCGGTAGATCAGCGCCTGCATCGCGCGGAGATCCTCCGATTCGTCGAGCATCCGCATGCTCATGATGATCGGCGACACGAGGTTCGGGTCGTCGAGCGGCTTGTAGCTGATGTCGTCGCGCTTCAGCCCGTACACGCTTTGCGGCACGACCGACACGCCCTCGCCCATCGCGACGAGGCCGAGCGCGATCTGCAATTCGCGCGTCTCGTAGATCTTGCGCGGCTGCAACGCGCGATCGTGAAAGGCCGCGAGCACCTGGTCCGCATAGCTCGGGCGCGGCGCCTTCGGAAAGATGATCAGCGTGTCGTTCACGAGATCGTGCAGCGACAGCACGGGCTTCGCGCTGTCCAGCACATGGCCGACCGGCAGCGCGACGATCATCCGCTCCTCGCGCAGCACGACGCGCCGCACGCTCGGATCCTCGTGGCGGATGCGCCCGAACCCGACGTCGATGCGCCCTTCCTTCAGCGCCTTGATCTGGTCCATCGTCGACATCTCGTGCAGGCTCAGCTCGACCGCCGGATACTCGCTGCGAAAACGCCGGATGATCTTCGGCAGCATCCCGTACAGCGTCGAACCGACGAAGCCGA
This sequence comes from Burkholderia sp. AU33423, assembly GCF_002223135.1. Lineage (NCBI taxonomy): Bacteria > Pseudomonadati > Pseudomonadota > Betaproteobacteria > Burkholderiales > Burkholderiaceae > Burkholderia > Burkholderia sp. AU33423. Next base: position 770,943 of record NZ_NKFH01000007.1, on the reverse strand, counting down.
CCGACATGCTGCGCTCGATCTTGCCGACCCGCTTCGTCATCGATTCGAGTTCGGTCGTCTGCGCGAGCAGCTGCACCGCGTGTGAATAGAAGAAGCGGCCCGCGTCGGTCAGCTTCAGCGGCCGCGCATTGCGCTCGAACAGCGGCACGCCGAGCGCTTCCTCGAGCTGCTGGATCTGCCGGCTCAGCGGCGGCTGCGCGATATGCAGCCGTTCGGCCGCCCGCGTGAAATTCCGCTCTTCGGCGACCGCGACGAAGTAGCGGAGGTGTCTCAACTCCATGTTCGATGCCTCCCGCGCAACGATCCGGCGTTCAACCCGCGCCGGATGATGTCGTCACGATACCGCAGGCGGCGCAAACCGCCACGCGCGCGGCCCCGCGCCGCCCAAAGCAAAACGGGAAGCCCGCGGGCTTCCCGTTGTTCGATCGCCGCCGCGACACGGCGGCGCAACGCGCCGTCCGTCACACCTCGGTCGCGTAGAGCGCGTCGCGCTGCGCATCGCTCAGCGAGTCGAGCGGCACGTCCGGCAATTGGTAGCAGATCATCGTGCCGTACAGCTCGGCGAGGCAATTGCTGCCGGCGTCGAGCGCGTAGCCGTCCTCGCCGTCCGGCGCCGGCGGGTACACTTCGCGCCACGCATTGATCGCGGCTTCGAGTCGCACGATGGAAACGGGTCCGGCCTTCCGCTCGGCGGGTGATGCGCTCATGGATTCCTCTCGGTTGCGCGCTCCGCGGGCCGTATCGGCCCGGATGGAACGATGAAAACGCCGGGCGTTTCGCCGGCCGCCGCATGTCGCGCGCGCCGGATGCCGATCCGCGCGGCGCGCCTCGCGCCGGCCGGGCGGTGGCCCGGTAGGGTCGGGCAATATAACCGGCTTTGACCCCGTGCAGGCAAAAGCCGGGCAAAAAAAAACGGGAAGCGCGAGGCTTCCCGTTTTCGTCGTACGTCACGCGGCCACGTGCCGCGCCCGCGTCAACCCGCGGTTTCGCGGTTCGCCACCGGCTGCCGCTGCGCGCCGCGGCTCGCGGCGATCCACGGCGCGATTTCCATGTCTTCGTAGCGCACGAAGCGGCTCTTCTTCAGGAACCGGAAACCGAGCCACACGACGAGGAACAGCGGAATGCCGACATAGGTCGCGGCGACGCCCGCCCAGTCGATCCGGTTCGCGAGGAACGCCTGATAGTCCTGCCCAAGCGCGATCACGAGGCACAGCACGAACGCGAACAGCGGGCCGAACGGGAACCACTTCGACTGGTACGGCAGCTGGTCGAGCGCGTAGCCCTGCTTCACGTAGCCCTTGCGGAACCGGTAGTGGCTGACCGCGATGCCGAGCCATGCGATGAAGCCGGTCATCCCCGACGTGTTCAGCAGCCACAGATACACGGTCTTGTCGCCGTACAGCGACGTGAAGAAGCACAACGCGCCGACGGCCGTCGTCGCGTACAACGCGTTGCGCGGCACGCCGCCCGCCGATAGCTTCGCGAAGATCTTCGGCGCACGGCCTTCGGTCGCGAGGTTGTAGAGCATCCGCGTGGACGCGTACATGCCCGAGTTGCCGGCCGACAGCACGGCCGTCAGGATCACCGCGTTCATCACGCCGGCCGCGAACGCGAGGCCCGCGTGGCGGAACACGAGCGTGAACGGGCTCACGCCGATGTCGGTCACGTCCGTCTTCAGCAGGTTCGGGTCGGTATACGGAATCAGCACGCCGATCACGAAGATCGCGAACACGTAGAACAGCAGGATGCGCCAGAACACCTGGCGCACCGCGCGCGGGATCGTCGTGCGCGGGTTTTCCGATTCGCCGGCCGCAACGCCGATCAGCTCGGTGCCCTGGAACGAGAAGCCGGCGATCATCGCCACACCCATCAGCGCCGGCAGGCCGCCCGCGAACGGTGCGTCGCCGATCGTCAGGTTGCCCCAGCCATTGCTCGGCGCGCCCTTCAGAATGCCGAAGATCATCAGCAGGCCGACGCCGATGAACGCAACCACGGTGACGACCTTGATCAGCGCGAACCAGTATTCGGCTTCGCCGAAGCCGCGCACGGTCAGCGCATTGAGCAGGAACATCACGCCGAGGAACGCCGCGCTCCACCACACGCCCGGCACGTCCGGAAACCAGTAATGCATCACGAGCTGCGCGGCGACCAGTTCCACCGCGATCGTCACGGCCCAGTTGTACCAGTAGTTCCAGCCGAGCGCGAAACCGAAGCCTTCGTCCACGTATTTCGCGCCGTAGGTCGCGAACGAGCCCGACACCGGCATGAACGCGGCCATTTCGCCGAGGCTCGTCATCAGGAAATAGACCATCAGGCCGATCGCCATGTACGCGACCATCGCGCCGCCGGGGCCGGCCTGCGAGATCGACGCGCCGGACGCGACGAACAGGCCCGTGCCGATCGAGCCGCCGATGGCGATCATCGTCAGGTGGCGCGCCTTCAGCGCGCGATGAAGCTTGGGTGGGTTCGCTGACGAACCGGATGGGTCGGATTTCGGAATTGCGGACATAAACGAGACGAACGTTGAGCGGGCCGGCATCCGTAGCCGGCGCATGCGGAATCGGAGCGCGGTGCGCGTCCTGCGATGCATTCGATGCGGCCCCGATACGCGTTGCGCGGCGGGCGCCTGCGGCGAAGCGCGGATTCTACCTGATTCGTCACGAGGAGAGCTCAGGTGGCGCCGCCCGCCGCCGCCGCGGAGATTTCGCAGAATCAAGGGGTTGGCCGCGTCGAAGCGGGCCGTCGTCGCAGGTCGGCTCAAAAAACCCCGCCCCGTGGATGGTTATTCGATTCTCCGATCCGCCCGGTGTTTCGCCACTGTCCCGTCGCAATCCGCCCGATACCGCGCCGGCATGCATAATCGCCAGGTAATCGCGGGATTATTCAGACAATACAACCGATATCGACGATTGATTCAAATCAAATCACCCGCATGACAAGCGGTAACGATGCGTAATGGTTTGGAATCGTCGGTATCCGCATGCATGTTTTGCATGTGCAGGCGAATGTCCGGAATTCGCGAGATAATGCGGCCCGATTCAAAATAAACAGCCACGGAATCGCCCACGACGCGAAATCCGCCGCCCGCCCCCATCGAGGATGAAGTCATTCACGCTGCCCGCCGCGCTGCGCCGCCATACCGCGTCGATCGTGGCACGCATTCTGTCGCCCCGCGGCGTACTCGTGGCGGGGATCGTGCTGCTGATGTTCAGCTGGGGGCTTTCCACGTCGCTTCTAATCGAGGCGCGGCGCGATGCATACGATCATGCGGTCGAAAATGCACGCAACCTGATGCTGCTGATCGAACGCGATATCGCGCGCAATATCGAGCTCTACGATTTGTCGCTGCAGAACGTCGTCGACGGCATTACCGATCCTGAACTGGCGACGCTGCCCCCGCACCAGCGCCACCGGCTGCTGTTCGACCGCGCGGCGACCGGCGAGTATCTCGGGTCGATCTTCGTGATGGATGCGCACGGCAATATCGTGATCGATTCGAGCGCGTCGCCCGCCCGGCAAGGCAATTTCGGCGACCGCGACTATTTCGCCGTGCATCGCGACCAGCTCGCCCAGGGCCTCTACATCAGCCGGCCGTATGCGTCCCGGCTGCGCGGCGGCGCATTGACGATCGCCCTCAGCCGCCGGATCAACCGGCCCGACGGCGCGTTCGCCGGCATCGTCGTCGGCACGCTCAGCATCGACTACTTCCGCGCGCTACTCGACGGCCTGGCGGTCGGCAAGCACGGCAGCGCGGCGATCGTCGAGGACAACGGCACGCTCGTGTCGCGCCTGCCGTACGACCCGCACGTGGTCGGCCTCGACCTGCACAACTCTCCGCTGTTCATCGAATCGCAGCGCGCCCGCGACGGCGCGCTGACCGGGGTCGGCGCGATCGACGGCATCCGGCGCATCTATGTTTACAAGCATCTCGCCGCCCTGCCGCTGATCGTCGACGTCGCGCCCGCCGAGATCGACATCTACACGTCGTGGCGCCACCGCGCGATCTGGACCGTCGTGCTGATGTGCCTGTTCACCGGATTCATCGCGTGGGGGTCGCTGGCGCTGTCGCGCGAACTGAAGCGCCGCCAGGTCGCCGAATCGAAGCTGTACCGGCTCGCGCACACCGATGCGCTGACGGGGCTCGACAATCGCGGCACGTTCGACACGGTGCTCGCGAAGGAGGCGCAGCGTGCGTCGCGCAGCGGCCGCCCGCTGTCGGTGCTGTTCGTCGACGTCGATCACTTCAAGGCATTCAACGACTATTACGGCCATCCGGCCGGCGACGACGTGCTGCGGCGCGTCGCGCAGACCGCGTCGCGCTGCCTGCGCCGCGACAGCGATCATGTCGCGCGCTACGGCGGCGAGGAATTCGTCGTCACGCTGCCCGACACCGATGCGCCAGGCGCGCTGACCGTCGCCGAGGGCATCCGGCGCGCGATCGCGGCGCTCGACATCGAGCACGCGAAAAGCCCGTACGGGCGCGTCACGGCGAGCATCGGCGCGGCGACCGCCACCGACGGCCGCGTGAACGCCGCGACGCTGCTGCGGCGGGCCGACGAGGCGCTGTACCGCGCGAAGTCCGGCGGCCGCAACCGCGTGCTGGAGGCGCAACCGAGCACCGCCGGCGCATGACATCGACGTGATGTGACTTGAAATCGCGCGGCGGCCGGCCGGGCCGGATGACCGCGCGGTGGACAGGTTTCCCGCGTTCGGTTAGCGTGACTTCTGCTGCGCACGCGGCGCGGCGCCGGCCCGCGCAGGCCGCCGTGCGCATTCCGGCCACTCCCGTTCCGCCATGACCACCCCGCTCCCTACCCGGCTGCCGCCGCTCCTGCGCAACGCGCTCCGCCCGCTGCTCGACCCGTACCGCCGCTACCGGCACGCGAAGCTGATCCATGCGGCGCGCGTCTCGCTCGCGATTCTCGTGTCGATCGCGCTGTCCACCGGCCTGAACGTGCCGCACGGCGAGTGGTCGACGATCACCGTGCTGATCGTCGTCGGCGGGCTGCAGCACCACGGCAACATCCGCAAGAAGGCGGCCGAGCGCGCGCTCGGCACGTCGATCGGGGCGCTAGCCGGGCTCGGGCTGATCCTCCTCTACTCGTTCCTGCACGCGCCGTTCGCGATCTACCTGCTGATGGCGCTCGCGTGCGGTATCTGCGCGTATCACGCGATCGGCAAGGCCGGCTACATCGCGCTGCTGTCGGCGATCACGATGGTGATCGTCGCCGGGCACGGCGACAACGAGATCGTCGACGGCCTGTGGCGCGCCGTGAACGTGCTGGTCGGCATCGCGATCGCGCTGGCGTTCTCGTTCGCGTTGCCGCTCTACGCGACCTATTCGTGGCGCTACAAGCTCGCCGACGCGCTGCGCGCGTGCGCGGCCGTGCATGCGCGGCTCGCGGGCGACCGCCAGGTCAGCGACGACGCGCACCTGAAGGAAATGGCCGCGCTGAGCGCGCTGCTCGTGCAGTTGCGCTCGTTGATGCCGTCGGTGTCGAAGGAATGCGAGACATCGATGCCGCAGCTCGAGGCGATCCAGCGCAGCCTGCGCCTGTGCATCGGCTATCTGGAGATCCTGTCGAGCGCGGTGCCGGCCCGCGACGACGTCGCGGCCCGCGAATACATGCGCGTCGACATGAAGGCCGTGAACCGGCGCATCCGCGACACGCTGGTTGGCGCGAGCCGCGCGCTCAAGTTCGGCACGCCGAGCCGGCTCTCGCCGCGCCGCCGGCCGGCCGACCCACCGCACGTCGCGCCGCCGCCGCAGTTGTCCGGCTACGTGTCGATCACGGCCAAGCTGGCCGGGGAAGTCGACCAGCTACGCGAGAAGCTGCTCGACACCGCGCAGTCGTGGAATATCTGACGTCGGCGGGAATCCGGGCCTTGCGCGCCCGTCTTTCATATACCTTTCGGCTCAGCCGATCGGCATCCTGACGGCGGGCCGCCTCGCCCGTCAGCCGATCCGGCCCCGGAAGCACGGCCCGCGGCCGGGCTCGTCGATGCCTGTTTCTGCCGCGATGTCGCACCGGCGAGCGCGGTGTTCTCCACCCGGTTAACCGCCCGCCAGGCCCGCCGCGACAGGCCCGACGACGGTTCCGCGCGAAAATCAGCCCTTGCCCCAACCTCCCGGACAGCCGATACTCGCATATTCCGCGAAATACGATCCCACCGGCTTCAATCCACGGTAATTCCTATGAGCACGATTCTCGAAAGCCTCCCGACCGGCCAGAAGGTCGGTATCGCCTTCTCCGGCGGCCTGGACACCAGCGCTGCACTGCACTGGATGAAACTCAAGGGCGCCGTCCCGTACGCATACACGGCGAACCTCGGCCAGCCCGACGAAGACGATTACGACGCGATCCCGAAACGCGCGATCGAATACGGCGCAGCCGGCGCCCGCCTGATCGACTGCCGCGCGCAGCTCGTCGCCGAAGGCATCGCGGCGCTGCAAAGCGGCGCATTCCACATCACGACGGCCGGCGTCACGTACTTCAACACCACGCCGATCGGCCGCGCCGTGACGGGCACGATGCTCGTCGCCGCGATGAAGGAAGACGGCGTCAACATCTGGGGCGACGGCAGCACGTACAAGGGCAACGACATCGAGCGCTTCTACCGCTACGGCCTGCTCGTGAACCCGGATCTGAAGATCTACAAGCCGTGGCTCGACCAGACGTTCATCGACGAGCTCGGCGGCCGTGCCGAAATGTCCGAATTCATGAACCAGGCCGGTTTCGCGTACAAGATGTCGGCCGAGAAGGCCTACTCGACCGATTCGAACCTGCTCGGCGCGACGCACGAAGCGAAGGATCTCGAAAGCCTCGAAAGCGGCATCAAGATCGTGAACCCGATCATGGGCGTCGCGTTCTGGCGCGACGACGTGAAGATCGCCGCGGAAGAAGTGACGGTGCGCTTCGAAGCCGGCCAGCCGGTCGCGCTGAACGGCGTCGAGTTCACCGACCCGGTCGAGCTGCTGCTGGAAGCGAACCGCATCGGCGGCCGCCACGGCCTCGGCATGAGCGACCAGATCGAGAACCGCATCATCGAGGCGAAGAGCCGCGGCATCTATGAAGCCCCGGGCCTCGCGCTGCTGTACATCGCGTACGAGCGCCTCGTCACCGGCATCCACAACGAAGACACGATCGAGCAGTACCGCGAGAACGGCCGCCGCCTCGGCCGCCTGCTGTACCAGGGCCGCTGGTTCGACCCGCAGGCGATCATGCTGCGCGAAACCGCACAACGCTGGGTCGCACGCGCGATCACCGGCGAAGTGAAGATCGAACTGCGCCGCGGCAACGACTACTCGATCCTGAGCACGAAGTCGCCGAACCTCACGTACCAGCCGGAACGCCTGTCGATGGAGAAGGTGGCGTCGACGTTCTCGCCGCGCGACCGGATCGGCCAGCTGACGATGCGCAACCTCGACATCACCGATACGCGCGACAAGCTGCGCGTGTATTCGCAAGTCGGGCTGCTGACGCCGGGTGAGGCGTCGGCGCTGCCGCAGATCAAGGGCGACGAGAAGTAAGTCGCTTCGCTCGACGCCGTATCGCATCGATGGATGCGGTACGGCCGGGCAGGCTGCGTGGGCGTATCCGCGTCGCACACGCAACCTGCCGCTTCCCCGCCGCTCCGCCGCCTTTCTGCTTTCCGCAATCGCATCGCGTGACGTACCAACGGCACAGCATCGCCGCACCCGTCATGGCAAGCTGCGAGTCTTCCGATTCCTGCGCTCCCCCATGACCGCCCTTACCATCATCCACCTGAACGGCCCGATCAACAGCGGCAAGACGACGATCGGTCTCGCGCTCGCGCGCGTACTGCCCGACGCCCGCTTCATCGACGGCGACGATCACGATGCGCCCGAGGATGCACCATTCGACGTGCAGTGGGCGATCGCGCTCGAACGTCTCGTCACGCAGATCACGAACGCAGGTGAGCGTCATCTGGTCATCGCGTATCCGATCGGCGAAACGGAATTCGAGCGACTGCGCGCCGCCTGCGACGCGCGCGATGCGCGGCTGTTCGTCGTGACGCTCGCGCCGCCCGAAGCAGTCGCGGCGTCGAATCGCGGCACGCGTGCGCTGACAGACTGGGAGCGCAACCGGATCGCCGAGATGTATCGCGAAGGCTATGCGTCGCGGCCGTTCAGCCAGATGGTGCTCGATACGTCCGATGCGACACCCGATGCTTGTGCGGCGCGTATCGCACAACAAGTCGCGGCGACGGAGTCGTAACCGGCACACCTGCCCGCGCCCTTCACGCCGGCACGCGGATACCTCGCATCAGCCAGCGAAAACAACTTCTCCGGCTCGAATAGGAAAACGTTTACTCTTCCGATACTTCTTGCTAGCATCGTCCTCGATCGGCCTGAGCAGTTTCACGGAAAGCCGATCGCAAGCCTTGAAAATCCCGTAATTCCCGGCATCACTTTTCCAGCCTTCGAGCCTTACCTGCTTTCTGTATTTTGGAGTGCTTTCTACAGGCAACCGATCTCGTTTCGACGATCGCGCGCCTTAAAAGGAAAACGTTATCCACAACGTGGTGCCCAGCCACGGACCATCAGAGAGAGACACCATGAAGAACAGGATCATCCCGTGCGTCGTCGCCGTTCTGTCCGTTGCGTGCCTGTCCGCGTGCGGCGGCGACGATCCGGCCAGCCCGGCCGCCGCCGCACGCCAGCAGGCCACCGCGATGGCGCTCAGCCCGTCGAACCCGCCCGGCTCGAACTTCAACCTCGCGCCGTTCACGCTGCAGTTGCCGACCGGCTCGTCCGGCAAGGTCGACACCGTGAGCGGTTCGTCGCTCGCGGGCGGCTACGTGAACCCGACGTATTTCTATACGGACGGCAGCGACGGATCGATGGTGATGATGGACCCGACGCAGGGCTGGACGACGTCCGGCTCGCTGCATCCGCGCACCGAGTTGCGCGAGAACGCGATCTGGCCCACCTCCGGTACCAACCGGCTGAACGCGTCGGTGGCCGTCACGCAGGTGCCCGACCACACGACGATCGGCCAGATCTTCCAGGGCACCGGCCCGAGCAAGCCACTGTGCGAACTGCAGTTCACGTCCGGCGGCGTCGTGCAATTACTGCTCGAAAGCACCAACCAGGGCGGCAAGTCGACGACCACGCCGATCACCACGGTCGGCGTCGGCAAGAAGTTCAGCTACGCGCTGAGCCTGAGCGGCACGACGATCACCGTCACCGCGAACGGCACGACGAAGACCTTCACGATGGATTCGAGCTTCGACGGCGAAAGCTTCTACTTCAAGGCCGGCGACTACGACCAGACGGCCGTGTCCGGCACGCCGCTGACGACGCCCGGCACGATCGTGAAGTTCTATGCGCTGACGCTCACGCATAGCTGATCGCGCGGCACGACGCATGAACGCCGGGCAGGTTCGCGACGCGCGCCTGCCCGGCTATCCGGTGCTTACGAGTGATGCCGCACCCCCGGCACGACCGCTTCCCTCGCGCCCTTGCGGCTCAACATCAGCGTGACGACCGCCGACACCGCGAGCGTGCCCGCCACCACGTAGAGCCCCGCCGCATACCCGCCGGTCACGTGCTTCAACCAGCCGATCGCGAACGGCCCGACGAACCCGCCGAGATTGCCGATCGAATTGATCATCGCGATGCCCGCCGCCGCGCCGGCGCCGGACAGGAACGCGCTCGGCATCGCCCACAGCGGCGCCTTCGCGGCGCTGATTCCGATGTTGACGACCACCAGCGCGAGCACGGTCAGCAGCGCTGTGCTCGCCTGCCCCGCGAACACGAAGCCGATGCACGCGAGGACGCACGGAATCACGACGTGCCACGTGCGCTCGCCGGTACGATCCGAATGCCGCGCCCACACGATCATCGCGACGACGGCGGCGATGCTCGGGATCCCGGTGAGCAAGCCCGTCTGCAGCGCGGTGAAACCGAACTGCTTGACCATCAGCGGCGCCCACAGGCCGAGCGTGTACAGCCCCGCCGACGTGCCGAAGTAGATCAGCGCGAGCGCCAGCACGCGCGGGTCGCGCAGCGCCTGCCATGCGCCGGCCGTATGCCCGGCATGCGTGTGGCGCGCGTCGGCTTCGGCTTTCAGCTTCGCGACCAGCCAGTCGCGCTCGTCCGCGCGCAGCCACGCGGCCTTCGACGGCGCATCGGTCAGGCACCTGAGCACGACGAAGCCGAGCACGACCGCCGGCAGCGCTTCGACGATGTACAGCATCTGCCAGTCGGCGAGCCCGAACATCGGCGGCATCTGCATGATCGCGCCCGACAGCGGCGAACCGATCGCGGTCGAGATCGGCGCGGCCGCCATGAACCACGCGGCGGCCACCGCGCGCTGCTTCGCGGGAAACCACAGGCTCAGGTACAGGATGATGCCGGGGAAGAACCCGGCTTCGGCCATGCCGAGCAGGAAGCGCAGCACGTAGAAGCTCGTCGGCCCGGCCGCGAATGCGGACACGGCCGACACGATTCCCCACGTGATCATCACGCGCGCGATCCAGATGCGCGCGCCGACGCGATGAAGAATCAGGTTGGACGGCACCTCGAACAGGAAGTAGCCGATGAAGAACAGGCCGCCGCCGAACCCGAACGCGGTCGGCGACAGGCCGATCGCCTTGTTCATCGTCATCGCGGCAAAGCCGACGTTGACGCGATCGAGAAAGCTGACGAAGTAAAGCAGCATCACGAACGGAATGATGCGCCACATCAGTTTCCGCGCGACGCGGGTTTCCAGATCCGCTTGCATGTGTCTCCTCCTTCGAGGTCGAGCCGTCGAGTCGTGCTCGGTGTATGAATGCTCGCCGGCGCCGCGACGAAGCGCGTGGGCCGGCGCGCCCGGCTCGCGTCGGGCGCGCGAGTCGCGGGGCAGGAACATCCAGGGACGATGAACGGCCGACGCCCGGTAACCGGTTGCGCTCGCGCGCCGCCGCGGGTCGCTGGCCGCTATGTCGCGGGCCGCCTGCCCATCGCCGCGCGTGTCGTCAGGCGGCGACCGCCGCGTTCGCGACGCGCTCGCACACAGCCGCCGTCACCTGCGCGGTCGTCGCGCTGCCGCCGAGGTCGCGCGTATGCAGCGACGGGTCGGCCGTCACCGCCTCGATCGCCTGCATCACCCGCGCGGCGGCGGCCGTTTCGCCGAGGTGCTCGAGCAGCATCACGACCGACCAGAACGTGCCGACCGGATTCGCGAGCCCCTTGCCCATGATGTCGAACGCGGAGCCGTGGATCGGCTCGAACATCGACGGATAGCGGCGCTCGGGATCGATGTTGCCGGTGGGAGCGATGCCGAGGCTGCCGGCGAGCGCGGCCGCGAGATCGCTGAGGATGTCCGCATGCAGGTTGGTCGCGACGATCGTGTCGAGCGACGCCGGCCGGTTGACCATGCGCGCGGTCGCCGCATCGACGAGCTCCTTGTCCCACGTCACGTCGGGAAATTCCTGCGCGACCTGCTTCGCGATCTCGTCCCACATCACCATCGCGTGCCGCTGCGCGTTGCTCTTCGTGATCACGGTCAGCAGCTTGCGCGGGCGCGACTGCGCGAGCCGGAACGCGAAGCGCATGATGCGTTCGACGCCGGCACGCGTGAGGATCGACACGTCGGTCGCGGCCTCGATCGGATGGCCCTGGTGCACGCGGCCGCCGACGCCTGCATATTCGCCTTCCGAGTTCTCGCGGACGATCACCCAGTTCAGGTCGTCGGGCCCGCAGCGCTTCAGCGGCGCGTCGATGCCGGGCAGGATGCGCGTCGGGCGCACGTTCGCGTACTGGTCGAAGCCCTGGCAGATCTTCAGGCGCAGCCCCCACAGCGTCACGTGATCGGGCACGTCGGGGTCGCCCGCCGAGCCGAACAGGATCGCGTCCTTGCCGCGCAACGCGTCGAGGCCATCGGCCGGCATCATCGCGCCGTGCTGGCGGTAGTAGTCGGCGCCCCAGTCGAAATCCTCGAACTCGAATGCAAAGCGGTCGCTGCCGCGGGCCAGCGCTTCCAGCACCTGCTTGGCCGCAGGCACCACTTCCTTGCCGATCCCGTCGCCGGGAATCGTTGCGATACGGTAGGTCTTCATGCGCACATCCTCGATTGATCGTCAGCGTGGAGGCACTTTACCGAACCGGAAGTACGGGAACCGGTGCTAGACTCAAAGCATCTTTAACTTTGATTCACGAATCCCGACATGGCGGATACCGTTCAGCCGGCCGATCTCGGCTTCTTCTCGACGCTGGCCGCGTCGGGCAGCCTGAGCGCGGCCGCGCGCGAACTCGGGCTCACCGCGGCGGCCGTCAGCAAGCGGCTCACGCAGATGGAGCGGCGCGCGGGCGTGACGCTCGTGAACCGCACGACGCGGCGAATGATGCTGACGCCCGAAGGCGACGTGTATCTCGACTATGCGCGCCGGATCCTCGACCAGATGGACGAACTCGGCGAACTGCTCGGCAGCGCGAAGCAGCGCCCGAAGGGGCTGCTGCGCGTAAACGCGACGCTCGGCTTCGGGCGTAACCAGGTCGGCCCCGCAATCTCGCGCTTCGTCGCGCGTTATCCGGAGGTGTCGGTACAGCTGCAGTTGTCGGTGATGCCGCCGCCGCTCACCGACGACGCGTTCGACGTATGCATCCGCTTCGGCGAGCCGCCCGATACGCGGGTCGTCGCGCGGCGGCTCGCGCCGAACTGCCGGCTGCTGTGCGCGGCGCCCGCGTATCTCGCGCGGCACGGCACACCCGTCACACCGCACGACCTGACGCGGCACAACTGCATCGGCATCCGGCAGGGAGACGAGGGTTACGGAATCTGGCGCCTGACGAGCGGGCGCGGCGCATCACGCCACACGGAGGCCGTGCGGATCAACGGCAACCTGACGACGAACGATGGCGAGATCGCCGTGAAATGGGCGCTCGACGGGCACGGGATCCTGATGCGTGCGGAATGGGATCTGCGCGACTATCTCGCCGACGGCCGCCTGGTCGTCGTGCTGCCCGACTACGAGACGCCGAGCGCCGACATCTATGCGGTGTATGCGCAGCGCCACCAGATGTCCACGCGGATTCGGGCGTTCGTCGATTTTCTGGCGGACGAGCTGGGGCAGTGATCGGGACGCACGAAACGACGTACGTCGATTCAGGAGAGACCAACGTGCGGCTCGGTCAAAAGAGCCAATATTTCAGCTATTTCGTCAAAAAATCGCCAGAATATTGACACTTTCATATGAGCCGGCAGCGCCCGGCCGCCGCCGTCCGCTTCGCCACGGCAACCCGGCGGGATCATCGATCCGCTTCCGCAATCTCGTCGGTCAAGAGAGCGCACCCACGACGATTGCGAACCGTTGACCGCGCCTGACTCGACACTTGCTGGTCAAGCTGCGGCCATCTGGGCGTCCACCTGATCAACCCTGTCCGCGGCGCCCACCGTCGGCCGCCACACCCGTGCGGTGATCATGCCCGCATGGCCGCTCACCGCCGCCTCGAAACGCTCGCCGATCCAGTCGACGAACGCGCGCACACCGGGCGACACATGCGGCCGCTTCACGTAGACGGCCGACACCGCGATCGCGTCGGGCCGCCAGTGCGGCAGCACTTCCCGCAACCGCCCCGCGTCGATCAGCGGCTGCGCGGCGACGCGCGGCGGCTGGATCAGCCCGAGGCCGTGCATGCCGCACGCCAGATACGCTGGCTCGTCGTCCACGCTGACGATCCCGTCCATCCGCACCTTGCGCACCGCGCCATCGACGAGGAAATCGAGTTCGGCCGTGCGCTGCCCCGGCACGGACGACATGCCAACCGCGCGATGCGAGGCCAGATCGTCGAGCGTGCGCGGCACGCCGTGGCGGTCGAGATACGCGGGGCTCGCGCAGGTCACGCGCTCGAGCGCGCCGAGCCGGCGCGCGACGAGCGATGAATCGGGCAGTTCGCCGAGCCGGACACTGCAGTCGATCGCATCGCCCACGCGATCGGCCGCGCGCCCGGATACACCCAGCGTCAGCATCAGATCGGGATGCCGCGCATGAAACGCGCCAAGCGCCGGCAGCACGATCGCGTCCGCGACCGCCGCCGGCAGCTCGACGCGCAGCGGCCCGCTTGGATGCAGCGCGGCGCCGCGAATGCTGGCTTCGAGTTCGTCGACATCGGCCGTGATGCGCACGCAGCGCCGGTAATACGCATCGCCTTCGGGCGTCGCCCGCAGCGCGCGCGTCGTACGCACCAGCAAAGGCATGCCGAGCGCCGTTTCGAGCTCCTGCACGGTCCGCGTCGCGGTGGCCCGCGAAATGCCGAGCGCCTGCGCCGCACGCGTAAAGCTGTTCATTTCGACGATGCGCGTGAAGATGCGCATCGCGCGGATCGGATTGTCCACCGGACACCCCTGCATGTTTGCCGCATGCCGCGGCGCGCTTGCGCGCCGTGCATGCGTATCGAGGAACGCCGCGCCGCCGGCGCGGCAGAGACGGTTCAGCCGTTCGCCGCCACGGCGCCGCGCGCCGGGTGGTCGAGCAGCCGCTGCGCCAGCGCGAGCGCGTCGTCGCGGGTGGCTGCCGCGTTCAGCGGATAGCCCCACACCTTTTCAAACGCCCCCGAAAATGCGTTGAGCGCCACGCGCCGCGCTGCGTCGGGCTCGATCGCGATCATCGCGGGGATCCACTCACGCGACTGCGCGCGGTTGGCCTTGCTCCACTTCGCGAGCTGCTTGCGCAGTTCGTGATCGTCCCCGCCGCGATCGTCGCCGGACGGCGCATCGTCGGTCAGCAGAACGAACGGTTCGCGACGCGCCAGCAACGCGTCGAGCTCGGCAATCAGGCGGGCGGGATCGGTGTGCGCCGAACCGGTGTAACGCAACCAGACAAACGGGAATTCAGTCGTGACGATTTGCATGTCGGCCTCCAGATGAGAACGATTCTCATTTTATGGATCGAGGCCTGCGGCGTCATTTATCGTCCCGGCCAACCGCTTGCTCAATCCGGCCAATCGCGCATGCACGAAGGCGCGGCCTTCATCGTTCAGCGTTGCCGGTCGGTCAGGAATTGCGTCGGCGACTTGCCGGTCGCCTTGCGGAACATCGTCACGAAGCTGCTCGCGCTCTCGTAGCCGAGATCGATCGCGATCTGGTGCACGCGGCGGCCGGTCGTCAGCATCCGCAGCGACAGCGCGACGTGCAGCCGCCGGCGCCAGTCGCCGAGGCTCATCCCGAGCTCCTTCGCCGCGAGCCGCGTCAGGCTGCGCTCGCTGATACCCACGCGCCGCGCGAGTTCGGCCAGCGGCGACTTGTCGGCCGGATCGTCGAGCAGATGGTCGATCAGCTTGCGCAGGCGGCGATCGGCCGGCATCGGCAGGTACAGATCCTCGACCGGTGCCGCGACGAGTTCGTCGAGCAGCGTCGCCATCAGCCGCCCCTGCGGCCCGTCGACGTCGTACAGGTTCGGGAAGCTCGCCGCCTTCAGCAGCAGCTCGCGCAGCAGCGGCGACACCGACAGCGTGCAGCAGCGCGCTGGGAGGTCTAGCGCGGCGTCGGGTTCGACGAGCACCGCGTAGAACGTCGCGCCGGCCGAGCCGCGTGCCGCGTGCGGAACGTCGCCGGGAATCCACACCGTGCATTGCGGCGGCGCGCTCCACACGCCGCCGTCGATCTCGCAGTAGATGACGCCGCTCAACGTGTAGAGCAGCTGCGCCTGCGGATGGCTGTGCCGCTCCAGCCGCCATTCGGGCTCGACGACCGAGCCGCCGAACACGACGAGCGGACGCGGCACGTGGAAGACTTCGTCATCCGCTGCGGGATCGGTGGTCGGTGGAAGCTTGCGCATGAAACGGTGGACGATGGAGGAAGCCGGACGCGCTGCCCGCGCGTCCTTTCGTGCTTATACCAGAAAGGGGCCGGTGCGGCCCTGCCGCCGGGCCGCTGCCCGAGCTGCGTCTGCAGTCGGGCGGCGAAACGAATACAATGCCCCGATCCCCCGCCGCTGCGCCCACCTGCCGGAGCCGCCATGTTCGACCTGACCATGCTGACCACCTTCACGGCCGTCGTCCTGGGCCTGTTCCTGATTCCCGGCCCCGCCGTGCTGCTCGTGCTGAGCCGCACCGTGCAGGGCGGCCGCAAGACCGGCATCCTGACCGGCCTCGGCATCGCCAGCGGCGACTTCGTGCATACGCTGTTCGCGGCGGTCGGCCTGTCGGCACTGCTGATGACGTCGGCGCTCGCGTTCAACGTCGTGAAGGTGGTTGGCGCCGCGTACCTGATCTATCTCGGCGTGCGCGCGCTGATCGAGAAGCCGTCCGATCCGTCGCTGCCGAGCGTGTCGCCGGTCACGCCGCTCAAGGCGTACCTGCAAGCGATTCCCGCCGAAGTGCTGAATCCGAAGACCGCGCTGTTCTTCCTCGCGTTCATGCCGCAGTTCGTGCATCCGGAACGCGGCTCGACGTTCGTGCAGTTCGCGGTGCTCGGGCTGATCTTCGTCGTGCTCAGCTCGCTCTACACGACGCTGATCGCGTGCTCGATCCGCCCGCTCGGCCGCATCGTGAAGCGGCTCACGTGGCTCACGCGCTGGCAGGGCAAGATCATCGGCTCGATCTTCATCGCGCTCGGGCTGCGCGTGGCGGTGCAGCAGCGCTGACGCGCGCGGCCGCATGACGCCTGCCGCCGCGCCCGCCGGCGAAGCGCTCTACACCGACCCGCGCCTCGTCGCGGTCTACGACCTGTTCAACGCGGGCGACCAGGACTTCGCGTTCTACGCCTGCGTGATCGGCGCCGCACGGCAACGCATCCTCGATCTCGGCTGCGGCACCGGCACGTTCGCGCGCCGGCTCGCGGCAGCCGGGCATGATGTCACCGCGATCGATCCCGCAGCGGCGATGATCGAATACGCCCGACGCCAGCCCGGCGCCGACGCCGTGCACTGGCTCGCATGCGGGCTCGACAGCCTGCCGCCCGGCGCACCACCGTTCGATGCGGTCGTGATGACCGGGCATGCGTTCCAGTGCCTGCTGACCGACACGGAAATCGACGCGACGCTGCGCGGCGTGCGACGCGTGCTCGCCGACGGCGGCCGCTTCCTGTTCGACACCCGCAATCCGCGCATCCAGCCGTGGCGTAAATGGACACCGGAACATTCGGCACGCAACGTCGAGTCACGTGAAGCGGGCATCGTCGATCTTCATCATGCGGCGCGCTCGGTGGGGGGTGCGATCGTGACGTTCGACACGCACTACGGCTTCCGTCGCGACGGCACGGTGCTGACGAACACGAGCCGGCTGCGTTTCATCACGCAACCCGACCTGCAGGCACGCATAATCGCAGCCGGATTCTCGTCCGCCGATTGGTACGGCGACTGGCAGCACGCGCCGTTCGACGATGCGACCAGCGCGGAGATCGTCGCGATCTGCCGCGCCTGAGTGCGTGCGCGTGCTGCTACTGCGTCAGCCCGCCACGGGCAGCGTATCCACCGCATACGCATGCCGCAGCGTGCGGCCCAGCACCGGATCTTCCAGCTCGACCTCGAACCGCTCGGCCGGCCGGATGCCGCCGATCGCAGCAAGCGTGCCGCACAGCATCGCGGTGCCGTCGACGAAGCGGCCGTCATGGCGCGCGAACTGCGCGAGCAGATCGTCCGGCGCACGCATCGCGGTCACCTTGCCTTCCTGATACAGCACGCGCTCGCCGTCGATCGTCGCGTATGCGCGCAGCACGAGCTGATCCCAGTGCCCGGACACGTCGTCGAATTTCCACAGCGTGTTCGCGCACGGCTTGCCGCACATCTGCTTCGACACGGTGATCCCGTAAGTCTCGACTTCCCGGTCGGTATGGTCGGACGCGATGCCCACGAAAGTCTCGCCGCCGTCGCGCACCAGCACGAATTCCGCTTCGCCGCTGCTCTGCCCGCCCGATACCTGGATCGCGGGCGACGGATCGAGGCGATCGGCCGCGACGCGGTAGAACACCGGCGTCGTCGCCGGGCGCTTGACGCCGAGTGCCTCCAGCTCGCGGATGTGCTTCTCCATGGCGACCGTGTCGCGGCCGGTCCAGCCCGCGATCACGAGCGTGTCGATCGCGATCGCACGCTCGGTGCGGCCGTCGCGACCGTCGATCGCGAACGTGATGGTTTTCATCGAATGCTCCTCGTGGCGGGCAGCGCACGCGCTGCGCGCTGCCGCCCGCCGTGTGTCGTTATCGGCCGTGCTTACGCCGGGTCGTAGTAGTGGATCTCCAGCAGCACGCAGCCGCCGTTCGACTTGAACGGGCCGTGCCACGCGCCGGGCGGACGCACCGCGTACGTGTAGCCCTTGAACGGCGTGCCGCCGTTGCCGTGCTCGTCGTTGCCGACGGTCAGGTCGCCCTCGACGAGAAACACCTCTTCCCAGTAGTCGTGCACGAACGGCTTCGTCGTATGCAGCCCGGCCGGCAGGCGCAGCAGGCGCGTGCGGCTGCCGCGCTTGCGCTCGGTGTCGAGCGCGCCGGACAGGATCAGTTCCTGCGCGCCGGACGCCGGGTCATAGCCTTCCGGCAGCCGCCAATCGCGCTGCATGTCCAGCGTATGGAATTCGTCGTGAAGCTTGTCGATGGCCATCTGTCTCTCCTGTGGCGATAGCGGGTGAGTCGGACGCACGGCGACGCATCAGGCGGCATGCGGCGTCGACAGTTCCTGGTTCAGCGAATAGCTGCCGAGCATCGAATCGACGAGATGCGACGCACGCTGCCAGTCGTACGTGCGATACGCGTGCCCCTTCGTGACGAACGATGCGCCGGCATAGAACAGCTCGTACTGGTTGTGGCGCGATGCGAATTCGGAGCCGACCGCATCCCACGCGAGCTTGAAGAACTTCACGCGTTCCTCGGACGAACACACGGGCGACTTCTGCGTTTTCTCGATGATGCGCAGCAAGTCGGGGTTCTCGAAGTCGCGCACGCTGGACGGCAGCATGATCATTCCGCCGCCGGCGAGCTCGCGCAGCGTGTTGAGCACCTTCGAATAGAGCTGCTGCGTGACGACCTGCGAGCCGTACAGCATGGTGCGGTCGGGCACGTAGAAGCCGTTGACGACGGTACCCTTCGCTTCCATCCCGTAGACCCATGCCTCGACCATCGACGCTTCGGCCGCGAGCTGGCCCAGCGTTTCGCGCACCTGCGGGAACGTATTCGTGCCGTTGACCTCGGAGATCTTCAACCCGAGCCCGACGAGGAAGCGCAGCTTCGTCATCAGCCGCACCTGGCATTGGTAGTTCTGGTACACGTGCGCGGGCGTCGCGTGGAACTGCTTCGCGCACATCGCCGTGTTGCCGGCGACGAAGATCCGCTCCCACGGCACCTTCACGTCGTCGAAATACAGCACCGCGTCGTTCTCGTCGAAGCGGCTCGACAGCGGGTTGTCGAACACCGACGTCGCGTTCTCCTCGTACGACTTGCGCGACAGGATCTTCATGCCCTTCGCGTTCATCGGCACCGCGAACGACAGCGCGTACATCTCGTCGCCTTCGCGCAGCGGCTGGATGCAGCTGCAGAACACCTCGTTCGCCATGATCCCGCTCGTCGCGAGCATCTTCGCGCCGCGTACCGTGATGCCTTCGGCATCCTGATCGACGATGCCGACCGCGAGGTACTTGTCCTCCTGCTCGTGCGCGGACTTCGACTGGTTCGCCTGCGGATTCACGATCACGTAAGTCAGGAACAGGTCGTTGTCGCGCGCATAGCGGTAGTAGTCGCGCAGTGCGCCCGCGCGTGCCGGATCGTATTGCTCGAACACGTCGGCGCCCATATACATACCCGCCAGGCACGACGCGACATGGTCAGGCGAGCGGCCCATGAAGCCGTAATGCAGCTCCGACCACGCTTCCAGCGCGGCACGGCGTTCGACGAGTTCGTCATAGGACGTCGGCAGTTGCCAGATCCGGCTGACGCGGTTGCCCGAGTCGGGCGAGACGAACGTCATCTTCTCGACGTTCTCGTCGCGCGCCTGATAGTCGTACAGGCTCGCGTAGCTGCGAATCGAATTGCGGAATGCCGCATGCGCGGTCACGTCGCCGACCGGCTGGCCGTTCAAGTAGACCTGCCGCCCGTCGCGCAGCGACGCGATGTGCCGAGTCCCGTTCTTGATCATGGTGTCCTCCAGGGTGGAATGAAGCGTGGGTTGCATTCAGGCCGACGGCGCGTGCATGCCGTCGAGCGTGCGGTAGCGGCCGCCGAAGAAGATCAGCGGGCGCCCTTCCGAACGCGCGCAGTGCCGCGTCACGCGGCCGACGAAGATCACGTGGTCACCGCCGTCGTACTGCGCATAGGGTTCGCATTCGAATGTCGCGAGCGCGTCGGGCAGCAGCACCGCGCCATCGTCATCGGCCGCGTCGGCACGCCAGCCCCACTTGTCGCCGTTCGCCTTCGCGAAACAGTTCGACAGGTGCTGCTGCGTCTCGTCGAGCACGTTGACCGCATAGCCGCCCGCGCCGGCCAGGTCGCCGAGGCTCAGGCTGCGACGGTCGACCGAGAACAGGATCAGCGGCGGATCCAGCGACACCGAATTGAACGATGCGACCGTGATGCCGATCGGCATCCCCTCCTTGCGCGGGGCGGTAATCACCGCGACGCCCGTCGCGAACATCGACAGCGCCGTGCGAAAGCGCCGCTGCGCGTCGGCGCCCGCGCCTGTTCCAGCCTGGTTCTCGCTCATCTCGTCCTCCTTGGGTTGCATCGCCGGATTCCGCAGTGGAATCCGGCCCAACAAGGCACCGTTATTTAGCTTTGTTATTTAGCTTTTATTAAATGTAAACACAAAGGCGGGTTCAAGCTGTCGTAAACCCTGACCTTGAAAGCTTTGTTTGAAAGACAACCCTACTGGCGGGATGGATGTTGCGCGGCGTCCGGGAATGTCCACGTACACTGCGGCTACCCTGTTCCCCGGTGCATTCGGGCACCGCGGGAGACACCGTTTTCCGGAGCCGCATCGATGCAACCCCGTCCGATCTACATGGACTACAGCGCGACGACGCCCGTCGATCCGCGCGTGGTCGACAAAATGGTGCCGTTCCTGCACGAGCAGTTCGGCAACCCGGCTTCACGCAGCCACAGTTACGGCTGGGAGGCCGAGCAGGCCGTCGAGGAAGCGCGCGCACACGTCGCCGCATTGCTCGGCGCCGATCCGCGCGAAATCGTGTGGACGTCCGGCGCGACCGAGGGCAACAACCTCGCGATCAAGGGTGCGGCGCACTTCTACCAGGGCAAGGGCAAGCATCTCGTCACCGTGAAGACCGAGCACAAGGCCGTACTCGATACGTGCCGCGAACTCGAACGCCAGGGCTTCGACGTCACGTATCTCGACGTGCGCGAAGACGGCCTGCTCGATCTCGATACGGTGCAGCAGGCGCTGCGCGCCGACACGATCCTGGTGTCGGTGATGCTCGCGAACAATGAAACGGGCGTGATCCAGCCGGTGGCCGAGATCGGTGCGCTGTGCCGCGCGCACGGCATCGTGTTCCATTGCGACGCGGTGCAGGCGGCCGGCAAGATTCCGGTCGACGTGAATGCGCTGAACGTCGACCTGCTGACGGTGACCGCACACAAGGTCTACGGCCCGAAGGGAATCGGCGCGCTGTACGTGCGCCGCAAGCCGCGCGTGCGGATCGAGGCGCAGATGCACGGCGGCGGCCATGAGCGCGGGATGCGCTCGGGCACGCTGCCCACGCACCAGATCGTCGGGATGGGCGAGGCGTTCCGGCTCGCGAAGGAAGAGATGGAGGAAGAAAGCCGCCGCGTCGGCGCCTTGCGCGACCGGTTGCTGGCCGGCCTGTCGACGCTCGACGAGGTCTACGTGAACGGCGATCTCGCCCGCCGGATTCCGCACAACCTGAACGTCAGCTTCAATTTCGTCGAAGGCGAATCGCTGATCATGGGGATCAAGGGTGTCGCGGTATCGTCAGGCTCCGCGTGCACGTCGGCATCGCTGGAGCCGTCGTACGTGCTGCGCGCGCTGGGCCGCAGCGACGAGCTTGCGCACAGCTCGATCCGCTTCACGCTCGGCCGCTTCACGACCGAAGCCGAAGTCGATAGCGTGATCGCGCAGGTGCGCGACACGGTCGGCAAGCTGCGTGAGCTGAGCCCGCTGTGGGACATGCATCTCGAAGGGGTCGACCTGAATACGATCGAGTGGGCCGCGCACTGAGCACAGCCGAAGCGTCGGGCCGGCCGGCGATCGCGAGCAGGCCTGACGCTCGCGCGCGTCAGCCTTTTTCCTGGCGCGCGATCAGGTGGGCGAGATCGAGCGTCGCGCGATCGCCGTTGGTGACGAGGCGGTCGATCACCGAGCAGAGCGCCTTGAATTCGGTCTTCGTCACACCCTCGAACAGCACGTTGTTGATGCGCTGCTGCGTATCGGCGAACGCCTTCAGCAGCTTCGAGCCGGCCGGCGTGACCGTGAGCCGCATCTTGCGCTTGTCGTCGGGGTCCGAGCGTTTGTCGATCAGGCCGAGCTTCTTCAGCTTGCCGGTCTCGATCGTGACGAATGCGCCGCTCAGGTGCAGGTGATCGGCGAGACGGTTGACGGTCACGACATCGTCGTGCGACAGATGCGAAACCGAGACGAGCAGCGAATACTGGATGCCGGTGAGGCCGATCAGCGAGCCGAAGCCGTCGCGCACCGACAGCAGGCGGGCCGCGAACGGCAGCAGCCCGTTGATCAGATGGCGAAATTCCGTGTCCGTGCCGTCGATCAGGCAGGCCGGGTTGGTAATGGTCAGAACGGACTCCTCTTGCTGCTTGGCCATGACTTCGACGCTCCGTACGGTCATGCGAATTTAGCTTTGAAACGAAATTATACGGCAAAGGCACATCCGCCCCTGGCCCGGCCCGGCCGGTGAATGTGTCCCGATTTCCCGATACAGGAGGCGCGTCCATGCCCTTTCCACTTCATCCCGCATCGGTTCGCGCGCTGCTCGAATGCTATCTGCGCGCGAAGGACCTGAACCGGCCCGCGCTGATCGCCGACTGCTTCGCGGCCGATGCCGAGCTGAGCTTTTCGCTCGCGAACGACGATATCGATTTTCCGCCGCGCGTGACGGGTGCGGCCGCGATTGCACGCACGCTGGTGGAGGAATTCGGCGAGCGGTTCGAGCGCTGCCGGACGTATTACGTTTGCACGGAACCCGAAGTCGACTCACAGGGCGCCAGCGGGATGTCGTGGCTCGTCGTGATGCGGCAGAAGGACAACGGCGCGTTGCGGATCGGGCATGGCACGTACCGCTGGCAGTTCGCGGGCAACGGCGAGAGCGAACACGCCGTGCGGATTGCCGCGGTGCATATTCATATCGCACGGATGGATACGATCGACGATCCGCAGTCGGCGAAACTCGATGCGCTGCACGCGACGTTCGGGTATCCGTGGCTGCCGGCGCACGCGTTCGCGCGCGGGCTCGCGGATGTCGCGGCAGCGCAACCGGAATGGACATTCCTGGCGCCATTCCGGCAGGCAGCCGCGGCCGGTTGAAGCGCGGCCGGGCACGCAACCGCATCACGGCGCGGGCGCTAACTGTCGCGCCCGGCCAGGAGCTGCGCGGCCGTCATCACGCGCGGATCGTCGCTCGTCAGATCCTCGCCGTAATAAGCGATCGTCGCCTGATCGTCGAGCAATAGCGGAATCGCGACCCGCCCGCACAACGTCCGCTCGACTGCTTCGCCGAACGTGAATCCGCACAGATACACGCCGTCGACCACGCAGTTCGTCGCGAACACACGCCCCTGCGCATCGACATAAAACTCGGCGTACCCGAGATCGTCCTCGGCAACACCGATCATCGTCGTCCCGAGTGCCTGTTCCCACGCGGCAATCTGATGATTCTGGTTCGCCAGCGCATGAAACGCGAGCCCCATCCGCGCGCAGGTTTCCCCGCGGCGATCGGCGCGATCCGTTCCCACGATCAACCCGTCGAACGCACGCAGGATCGTATCGCCCGGATGCTCTCCATCGTGCGACGACACCCGGCCCTCTGCATCGCCGCGCCAACCGGCTGCGACAAATAGCGGCCTGACAGCCGAAGGAATTTCGATCAAGACAACGCTCCTGAAGTTTTCACACACGAAACGGCGCGCATCGACGGCCGCCGCCGATGAGGCATCGCACCTACCGGCCCTTCACTGCACCCCGTCGAGCGCCTGCCGCACCCCGTCCCAATCCAGCCCGAACCGCGCGAGATACTTGCGCAGCCGGTCCGCATCGTTCGGCTGCTTCTTGCTCTGCCGCGACACCGCGAACAGCGTGCGTCCCGCCTCCGACAGGCTGGCCGACACGCGGCACACGTCGAGCACGCGTTCGAGCTGCGCACGGTCGAACAGGTCGAGTTCCGCCGCACGCGCACCGAACACCGCGTCGACGCAGGCATCGGACGCACCCGCGCCGCCCGGCGACGACCACGTGCGCGTCAGCCGTTCGACTTCCTGCTCGGCGAGCGCTTCGGTGATCCGCCCGGCATCGGCCAGCGTCGCCATCCGTGTGACCGACGCGGACAGCTCGCGGAAGTTGCCGGCCCACACCGCGCGTGGCGACGCGGCGAACGCGAGATAGCGCCGCTTCGCCTCGACGTTGAACCGCACCTGCTCGCCCTGCTCGCGGCCGAAACGGTCGAGTTCGAATTCGAGGTTCGGCTCGATGTCCTCGCGCCGCTCGGCCAGCCCCGGCAATTCGTATGTCCACAGGTTGATCCGCGCGTAGAGATCTTCGCGGAACGTGCCGGCCGCCACCATCTGCCGCAGGTCGCGGTGCGTGCCCGCGATCAGCTCGAAATCGCTGGTCGCCTCGACGTCCGCGCCGACCGGCAGGAAACGCTTCTCCTCGATCGCCTTCAGCAGCATCGCCTGCTCGTCGAGCCCGAGCTCGCCGATCTCGTCGAGAAACAGCAGGCCGCCGTCCGCCGCGCGCAGCAGCCCGGCCCGCGCCGACTGCGCGCCCGTGAACGCGCCCTTCACGTGACCGAACAGCGTCGACATCGCCGCGTCGCCGCGCAGCGTCGCGCAGTTGATCTCGATGAACGGCCCCGCGAGCCGATGACGGCCGCGCTTCAGCTCGTACACGCGCTTCGCGAGAAACGACTTGCCGGCACCCGTCGGCCCGACCAGCAGCATCGGCGCGCGCGAACGCACGGCCACGCGTTCCAGTTGCTCGATCAGCGCGTTGAAGCGCGCGTTGCGCGTCGCAATGCCGGCCTTCAGGAACGACACCGTTTCGTCGCGCTCGCGCGTGAAGCGCTGCGCGATGCGGTTGTAGCGCGACAGGTCGAGATCGATCACCGACATCGTGCCGGGCCCGCTCAGTCCTTCGTCGGTCTTCTGCGGCGGCGCCGTCTGCGCGAGACGCGCAGGCAGGTAGCGCGCCTCCGCCAGCAGGAACCAGCAGATCTGCGCGACGTGCGTGCCCGTCGTGATGTGGATCAGGTAGTCCTCGCGGTCGAGATCGAACGGATAGGCGCGCGCGAAATCGTGCAGCGTGGCGTAGACCTCCTCGAAATCCCACGGATCGCGAATCTCCATCGGGATGAGCCGCACGTCAGTGTGCGGCGACACACGCTCGAGATCCTGCTTCACGCGGTTCGCGAGACGCGCGTAGTTTGGCGCGTGCAACAGTTCGAGCCGGTCGATCGGCGTGTCGCGCTGCTCGCACAGCGAAATCGTCGGCCGCCAGTTGCGCCAGCGGCGCTGCGAGCCGCCGCCCTGGTCGAGCACGGTACCGAGAAACCCGATCGCAACAGTCTTTCGCATGTTTATCTCATAGGATAAGAAGCGATCCGATTGTATCGAATTTTTCTGATCAAGCCACCGCCGGAGATTCAGATCCATTCCGGACTAAAAATAATTTTCCCTTTTACTTCAATGGCTTGAGATTTTTATCGAGCACCGAGTCACCCGCTGGCACGCTCCTCGCTAAATAGAAAGCGCCGGATGTCCCGCTGGCCCACGAGTCAGGGTTCACCAAGCCCTGCTGGTGCGCCGCCGCCGAACCTGGTTCGTCGCGGCAGCGCATGTCGCCATGGGCAGACGAAGGCAAACGGGCGCGTACTGGAACTTCGCCCGGGTTCGAGTCCCGGGGCGCCCTCCGTTCGGTAGCTCATTTGGGTAGAGCAGCCGGCGCAAGCCGGTGTGTAGCGGGTTCGAATCCCGCTCGAACACTGTCCACAAGGACAGTCTCTTGATAGAAGCAGTACCCGCCGGTGCGGGCCGCAAGGCCCGCCGCGCGTCGGACCGGTTGCGGTTCCGCGCGATCGGCCGGACGGCCGCACGGCCCGCGCGAAGGCGCACAACGACGCGATGCAGGATGCGTCGCCGTGCACTTCGACGCGGGGCCAGCGCGCCGCCCGCCCGGTTGCGTCGCCCCGCGATCCGCACGATGCGTGTCACCCGGCGGTCATTGAAGAAAAGGACAAGAATATGTGGATGCGACATGTCGTGAAAAAGAACGAACGCGCGCTGCTGATGAATGAGGGCGATTTCGTGAAGGTGCTGGAACCGGGCGTGTTCAAGGCCTTCGACCCGCTCAAGCGTTTGTCGGTGCAGACCGCGCGTCTCGACGCGCCGCTCGCCGACGCGGCACTGGCCGATTACCTGCGTCACGACGCGCCCGACGTGCTCGCGCAGCACTTCGTCGCGATGGATCTCGCCGATGATGAAGCGGGCCTGCGCTACGAAAACGACGTGCTCGTCGAGATCCTGGCGCCGGGCACGCGCCGGCTGTACTGGCGCGGCCTGACCGCGCATCGTCTCGAACGCGTCGATCTCGCGCAGGACAGCATGCTGCCGGCCGCGCTCGTGAAGCGCATCGCGCAACCGGCGCTGCGTGCACGCGGCGTGGCGGGCCTGACGGGCGTGCTGCTGGCGCAGGTGCCGGCGTACCACGTCGGCGTGCTGAAGATCGACGGCAAGATCGAGCGGTTGCTGGACGCTGGCGTAGCGGCGTTCTGGCGCTTCAACCGTGACGTCGCGGTCGAACTCGTCGACCTGCGTTTGCAGGCGATCGAAGTCGGCGGACAGGAAATCCTGACGCGCGACAAGGTCGCGCTGCGGCTGAACCTGTCGGCGACGTGGTGCTACGCGGACGTGCTGCATGCGTTCGGCCAGCTGCAGAAGCCGGTCGAGCACCTGTATCGCGAGCTGCAGTTCGCACTGCGATCGGCGGTCGGCACGCGCTCGCTCGACGAGCTGCTGGAAGACAAGCAGTCGATCGACGACGTCGTGATCGCGCAGGTGCGTGCCCGTCTCGGCCATTCCGGCGTGGATGTGCGCAGCGTCGGCGTGAAGGATATCGTGCTGCCGGGCGACATGAAGACGATCCTCGCGCAGGTGGTCGAGGCAGAGAAATCCGCGCAGGCGAACGTGATTCGCCGCCGCGAGGAAACGGCGGCCACGCGTTCGCTGTTGAACACCGCGAAGGTGATGGAAGAAAACCCGACCGCGCTGCGGCTCAAGGAGCTGGAAACGCTCGAGCGCGTCGCGGAACGGATCGACCGCATCTCGGTGTTCGGCGGTCTCGACCAGGTGCTGAACGGACTCGTCAGCATCAAGGGCGCGCAATGAATGGACAGGCACGGCGCACGCGCGCCGTGCCTCGTGAACAAAGTAGCAAGGTGATGAACATGAGTGAAATGGATTACCAGGTCATGGAACTGGCCAACGGCAAGCCGGTGAAGATGTGGACGCAAGGCGTCGCCGTTGAAGACGAAGCACGCGCGCAACTGCGCAATACCGCGCAGATGCCGTTCATCTTCAGCCACGTCGCGGTGATGCCGGACGTCCACCTCGGCAAGGGCTCGACGATCGGCAGCGTGATCCCGACGAAGGGCGCGATCATTCCGGCCGCGGTCGGCGTCGACATCGGCTGCGGGATGATGGCCGCGCGCACGACGCTGACGGCGTCCGACCTGCCGGATTCGCTCGCGGGCCTGCGCAGCGCGATCGAACGCGCGGTGCCGCACGGCCGCGCGCCGGGCCGCCGCGATCCGGGCGCGTGGGGCGACCGCACGCCGGCCGCCGTGACCGAATCGTGGAAGTCGCTGCAACCGGGCTTCCAGCGGATCGTCGACAAGTATCCGAAGCTGGAAAAGACGAACCACTACGCGCATCTCGGCACGCTCGGCACCGGCAACCACTTCATCGAAGTGTGCGTCGACGAAGCGGACCACGTGTGGTTCATGCTGCACAGCGGCTCGCGCGGCGTCGGCAATGCGATCGGCAGCCTGTTCATCGAACTCGCGCAGGCCGACATGCGGCAGCACATCGCGAACCTGCCAGATCGCAACCTCGCGTATTTCACCGAGGGCAGCCGGCACTTCGACGACTACGTCGAGGCGGTCGGCTGGGCGCAGGACTACGCGCGCCGCAACCGGCAGGCCATGATGGATGCAGTGATCGGTGCAGCACGCGGCGTGATCGCCAAGCCGTTCGCGGTCGACGAACACGCGGTGAACTGCCACCACAACTACGTGCAGCGCGAACGCCACTTCGGCGAAGACGTGCTCGTGACGCGCAAGGGTGCGGTGTCGGCGCAGAAGGGGCAGCTCGGGATCATTCCGGGCTCGATGGGGGCGAAGAGCTTCATCGTGCGCGGGCTCGGCAACCCGGACAGCTTCTGTTCGTGCAGCCACGGCGCGGGCCGGACGATGAGCCGCACCGAAGCGAAGCGCCGCTTCACCGTCGACGACCAGGTGAAGGCAACCCAGGGCGTCGAATGCCGGAAGGACGCGGGCGTCGTCGACGAAATCCCGATGGCCTACAAGGACATCGACGCGGTGATGGCGGCCCAGCGCAGCCTCGTCGAAGTGGTGCATACGCTGCGCCAGGTGGTGTGCGTGAAAGGATAGCGCGGTGCGCGGCCGATGGCCGGCGGCCGCGCACAACGAAAGGGAAACGACAACAATGAAAACGGAAAAAATGACGACCGTGCGCAGCGCGCATCCGGTCGATCCGACCGTGCGGGCGCGTGTGATGGCGGAGCTCGCGGAAGTCGAGCGCCGCCACGACGTGAGCGTGCTGTTCGCGTGCGAATCGGGCAGCCGCGGCTGGGGGTTCGCATCACCGGACAGTGACTACGACGTGCGCTTCGTGTATGCGCACCGGCGCGACTGGTACCTGAGCGTCGAACCGCAACGCGACGTGATCGAGCGGCCGCTCGACGACGAGCTCGACGTCAGCGGCTGGGAGTTGCGCAAGGCGCTGCAACTGCTGCGCCGCTCGAACCCGACGCTGCTCGAATGGCTCGACTCGCCCGTCGTGTATCGCGAAGACGCGCGCTGGGCGCCGCGGCTCAGGTCGCTCGCGTCGGCGTTCTTCTCGCCGGTGCGCGGGCGTCACCACTACCTTGCGATGGCGAAGAAGAACTTTCGCGGCTATCTCCAAGGCGACACGGTACGTTACAAGAAGTACCTGTACGTGCTGCGGCCGCTGCTCGCGGTGCGCTGGATCGACATGGGGCTCGGAATGCCGCCGATGCGCTTCGCGGATCTCGTCGACGGCACCGTGCACGAGCCGGCGGTGCGCGCGGAACTCGACGCATTGCTCGCGCTGAAGATGAGCGCGAACGAAAGCGAGTACGGGCCGCGCCGGCCGGCGATCCACGCGCTCGTCGAGACGATGCTCGCCGATGCCGAACACGATCGCGAATACAAGCGGCCGTGGGGCGACGTGGCGATGCTCGATGCGTTCCTGCGCGACGTGGTCGACGGTCGATGAAACGTGAACGGCGCGATGCCTCTGGGTGTCGCGCCGTTTTCCGCATCCGCACTTGTCCGATCAATGCAGGCCAGCAATGAACGTGCCCACACTCTACACATCGTCGTCACGATCGCAGCCCATTGCGGCGGTATACTCGATGCCGTTCGCCAAAGCGCGCCGCCGCATGCGCCGCAGCCTTCGACCTGCCCCGCTTGCTGACGATGCGCTTGCAGCCCGACGTCTTCCGCCCGCCCATCCACAGTCGATACGAACCGTCATGTCGCACCGCCTTTCGCTCGCCATCGCCGCCCTCCTCGCCGTTTCCCCGATCGTTGCCCAGGCTCGCCCGCTCGCGCGGCCGCCGGTCGAACGCGATTTCAAGAACTGGTCGGTCGTCTGCGACAACGGCAACCGTTGCATTGCCGAAAACCACGCCGACGATATCGACGACGCACGCACCCGCCTCATCCTGCGCGTGACGCGCGATGCCGGCCCGGACGCGCAAGCCTCGCTCGACCTCTACGCGTCGGCGCCGCTGGACCTGCGCACTGCACGCGTGGATGGCCGCCCGTTCGATGTAATGGCGGCCCAATGGCATGCGTTCGGCGGCAAGCCGGACGACGACGAAGCCCATCCGTTCCGGGTTCGGACCACCGATCCGGCAACGGTTGCCGCATGGCTCACCGCGTCGCGCAATGCGCAACTGCTGAGCTTCGGCGATCCGGCGTCGGCCCAAACTGCCCGCACGCCGTTGACGGGATTGAATGCCGCGCTGCTGTTGATCGACGACACGCAGGGCCGTGTCGGCACCGTCACCGCGCTGCTGCGCCCGGGCACCCGGCCCGCGTCGTCGGTGCCGGCCGCGCCGGCACTGCCGCCCGCCGTCACGCCGGCACCGGCCGTCGCGAACCTGTCGGCCGCCGAGCAACGCCCGCTCGTCGACGCGGTGTTCGCGAAGTTCGGTGGCGACGTGAAGCAATGTGCGGCCAATGTCGAAGACGAAATGTCGGCGAGCGATCGCCGGAAGGCGTCGCGCGCCGTGGCGATTTCCGCCGACGAAGCGCTGGTCGCGATACCGTGCCAGACCAGCAGCATGTATAACCACACCGACCTGTGGTATCGCGTGCGACGGACGGCACCGTTCACGCCGACGGCGATGAATTTCGGCGAGAACGCGAACGCGGGACTCGATTCGGCATCGTTCACGAACGAACTGACCGAGGCCGGCTACGATCCCGCCAGCGCGACGCTGTCGAGCAAGGTGAGGCTGCGCAGCGCCGGTGATTGCGGTTCGACTGCATCGTGGATCTTCGACGGCCGGCGCTTCATGCTCGGCGATATCGCCACGCACGGCACGTGCAACGGCCTGTTCGACGATCAGTGGCCACGCCTGTATCGACGGGCCGATGCGGCAGGAAACCACTGACGCACACATCGCACCGAAACACACCGGCAGAGATAACGCATAACAAACCGAGGGGCCGAACCATGCATCACCCGTTCATCGGCGCGTCGCGCCACGCGAGCGCGACGCGGCACACGCGCGGCTGGCGCGGCGCGCTTGCGTTCGCGCTGATCGCCATCACCGCATTCGTGTCCGCGCCGGTACGTGCGGCAAACGCCGACGATTCGGTCGAAATCCCGTTCTGGTCGCGGAACTGGACCGGCACGATCGGCAACCGGCATGTCGAAGTCACGTTGTCGCGCGTGGCCGACACGGTATCGGGCTCGTACTGCTACGCGCCCTGCACGTCCGACAAACGCTATCGGCTCGCATTGAAGGGAACGCTCGACGCGCACGGTGTCACGCTGTCGGAACGCGACAGCGGCGCGAAAGCCAACGCCGATCGCGTGACGGGTACGTGGCGCACTGCATCCCTCGACAACGCCGTGACCGGTACGTGGGCATCGCCGGACGGCAAACGCACGCTGCCCGTCTCGCTCGCACCGAAACAGGACGGCAGGCCGTTCCCTTACGACATCCGCCTCGTCGCGGACAAGCTGCCGGACGACAGCGGTTCGTGCAACGACCCGCCGCACGTTTCCGCGATTCGCCTGTACGATCGCGGCCGCCTCGTGCAGACACTGCGGACCGATTCGCAAGGCACCTGCGGCCTGCCCACGCCCGAATTCGCCGACGTGAACTTCGACGGCTGGCCCGACCTGATGCTTGCGCAAGGGATGGGGGCGAGCCCGAACATTCCGTACCAGACGTGGATATACGATCCGAAGACGCGGCATTTCGTCGATGCGCCGCAAGGGCTGCAGGGCATCACGTCGCCGGACTTCGATCCCGCGCACCGGATCATCTGGACGAGCTGGCGCGCGAGCTGCTGCGAGCATGGCGTGACGACCTACCGCTGGCAAGGCAACGACGTGAAGGAAGTCGACACGGCCAGCAGCTACCTGCTGCCCGTGCTCGACGGGAACACGCGTCGTTATTGCTACGTCGTGCCCGGCTACGGCGACGGTTACATCGAGTTTCCGCAGCGCATCGAGCAGACCGACACCGGGCTGCGCTCGACGCTGGGCAACCCGAAGGAGTGCGAGGCGAACGCATCCCCGTGGATGTCGCGCGTGTACATCGATATCTGGAAGCCGGGTGCACCCAGCCACGCGCCGACGCTGGTACGCACCGAAAAGGTCACGTGGAAGCGCACGCAAACCCGCACCGGCATGAAGTTCTGCCCCGATGTTCCGTTCTACGACAACGGCCGCATCCGCCGCATCGTGTTGCGCGACGATCCCGACCAGTGCGAAGAGAAGCATCCCGACAAGAACTAGCGTGCGGTACGACCGCACGCGTGTACCGCCATCACATTACGCGCCGACGATCGAGATCGAGAACCCGTCCCAGCCCTTCTGCCCGACCGTCTGCACGGCGGTCGTCGTGAGGTTCGGCGCGGCCACGAGACGCGCGAACCCGTCGCGCACGCCGACCACGTCGGGCTCGCGATTGTCCGGATCGGCCACGCGCCCGCCGCGCACGACGTTGTCGACGACGATCACCGTGCCGGGCCGCGACAGCTTCAGCGCCGCGTCGAGATAGACAGGGTTGTTGTCCTTGTCGGCATCGATGAAGATGAAATCGAACGGCGCTTCACCCGCGTCGATGAGCCGCGCGAGGCTGTCCTTCGCGCTGCCGACCACCACCGTCACGACTTCCGCGAACCCGGCACGCGCGATGTTCCGCGTCGCGACCTTTGCATGCTCCGGGTTCAGTTCGAGCGTCACGAGCGTGCCGCCCGGCGGCAACGCGCGCGCGAGCCAGATCGTGCTGTAGCCGCCGAGCGTGCCGACCTCGAGAATCCGCCGTGCGCCGCGGATCGTCGCGAGCAGTTGCAGCAGCTTGCCCTGGTTCGGCGCGACGTTGATCGCGGGCAGCCCCGCTGCGTCGCTCGCCGCGAGCGCGGCGTCGAGCGCATCGTCGGACGGCACGAGCGTCGCGGAGAAATACGCATCCACCTGGTTCCAATGATCCTGATTCATCGAGCACCCCTTGTTTGCGGAACATGCATTTTATGCGCCGCATTGCCATAAGCAACAAACCATTCGTTCTAAGAACAGTTGCGCACGTGCTCCTATAATCGCTCGACCATCACAACAACAGACGGAGCACCCATGACCGATCAGGCTGCATCGAACTGGCGCCTCGAAACCATCGCCGTACACGGCGGTTATCGTCCCGACCCGACCACGCGCGCGGTCGCCGTACCGATCTACCAGACCGTTGCGTACGCATTCGACGACACGCAGCACGGCGCCGACCTCTTCGACCTGAAGGTCCAGGGCAACATCTACACGCGGATCATGAACCCGACGACGGACGTGCTCGAGCAGCGCATCGCCGCGCTCGAGGGCGGCATCGGCGCGCTGGCGCTTGCATCGGGGCAATCGGCCGTTACGTACGCAATCCAGACGATCGCCGAAGCCGGCGACAACATCGTGTCCGCGAGTTCGCTGTATGGCGGCACCTACAACCTGTTCGCGCATACGCTGCCGCAATACGGAATCACGACGCGCTTCGCCGATCCGCGCGACCCCGCGTCGTTCGAGCCGCTGATCGACGCGCGCACGAAGGCGATCTTCGCGGAATCGGTCGGCAACCCGCTCGGCAACGTCACCGACATCGCCGCGCTCGCGGAAGTCGCGCATCGCCACGGCATCCCGCTGATCGTCGACAACACGGTGCCGTCGCCGTATCTGCTGCGCCCGTTCGAGCACGGTGCGGATATCGTCGTGCATTCGCTGACGAAGTATCTCGGCGGGCACGGCACGAGCCTCGGCGGCGCGATCGTCGATTCGGGCAAGTTCCCGTGGGCCGAGCATGCGGACCGCTTCAAGCGGCTGAACGAGCCCGACGTCAGCTATCACGGTGTTGTCTATACGGAAGCGTTCGGGCCGGCCGCCTATATCGGCCGCGCACGCGTGGTGCCGCTGCGCAACATGGGCGCGGCCATTTCACCGTTCAATGCGTTCCAGATCCTGCAGGGCATCGAAACGCTGGCGCTGCGCGTCGAGCGCATCAGCGACAACGCACTGAAGATCGCGCAGCACCTCGCACGCCACGAAAACGTCGAATGGGTGAACTATGCGGGCCTGCCCGATCACCCCGACCATCCGCTCGTCGCGCGCTACCTGTCGGGCCGCGCGCCGGGCATCCTGACGTTCGGCGTGAAGGGCGGACGTGACGGCGGCGCGAAGTTCCAGGACGCGCTGAAGCTGTTCACGCGGCTCGTCAACATCGGCGACACGAAGTCGCTCGCGACGCACCCGGCATCGACGACGCACCGGCAACTGTCGCCGGCCGAACTCGCGAAGGCCGGCGTGAAGGAGGAAACGGTGCGGCTGTCGATCGGCATCGAGCATATCGACGACCTGCTCGCCGACCTCGACCAGGCGCTCGCGCAGCTTTGACGGAAACGGGCGTGCCGGCTTGCCGGTGCGCCCTGCATCGACAGTATTGACCTTGAAGCGGCTTCAAGGTGTTCAATCCCCGGTTGATGCCGGGGTAACGCCCGGCGTGTACGAACACCCGTATCGTGCAGCGGGCCGCCAGACGCTGAGCCCGCTGCGGTACGCCAACTGTCCGAGAGGCCTCATGACACCGACTGCGAAGCTCGCGCTGCTCACGTTACCGCCCTTGCTGGCGGCCTGCTTCGGCGCCCTCGCGGCTGCGTGGCGCGCCCCCGGCCCGAAAACGTCGAGCGTCATCCAGCATTTCACCGGCGGCATCGTGTTCGCGGCCGCTGCGCTCGAACTGCTGCCGCAGGACCGCGCGCATGCGCTGTTTCCGGTCGTCGTCGGCTTCGTGCTCGGTATCGCGCTGATGCTCGCGATCCGTGCGCTGTCGGGCGCGATCGAGACGCGCTTCGAGGAGGCGCGGCTGCCGATGAGCCTGATCATCGTCACCGCGATCGACCTCGTCATCGACGGCCTCGTGCTCGGCATCGCGTTCTCCGCCAGCGACGAAAGCGGCATCATCCTGACCGTCGCGCTGACGCTCGAGGTGCTGTTCCTCGCGCTGTCGGTCAGCGCGGCGCTCGCGGCCGCCGGCATCGGCCGCCTGCTGTCGATCGTCGTACCGGTCGCGCTCGCGGCGCTGCTGAGCATCGCGGCCGTGGCCGGCAACGCGGCGTTCGCAGGACTTCCCTCCAATATCTACGCCGCGCTGCTCGGGCTGGGCACCGTCGCGCTGCTGTACCTCGTTACCGAAGAACTGCTGGTCGAAGCGCACGAGGTACCTGAGACGCCGTTCGCGACGGCCGCGTTCTTCATCGGCTTCATCGTGTTCTTCCTGATCGAAGGATCGGTGAAGGCCGGATAAGCCGGGCGCGACGGCGCGTCGGCTACCACGTCGTCGCGCCCGTCGGATACGTATCGACGATGCGCGTGCCGTTGACGGGCGTCACGCCTTCGTTGCGCAGCGCCGCCCACAGGTCGATCGCATGTTCGCGCGACTTGCGGCTGCCGTCGTCGGTCAGCACGTTCAGCGCGATCACTTCGTCGCGTGTCGTCAGTTGCAGCTGCTCCTTCAGCTTGCGTGACTGATGCGATGCGGTG
The DNA here is from genome assembly GCF_002223135.1 of Burkholderia sp. AU33423. NCBI lineage: Bacteria > Pseudomonadati > Pseudomonadota > Betaproteobacteria > Burkholderiales > Burkholderiaceae > Burkholderia > Burkholderia sp. AU33423. Next base: position 735,232 of record NZ_NKFH01000007.1, on the reverse strand, counting down.
CGGACGTCGCCGAGCACGATCCGCTTCTCGGCCAGAGTCGAGTCGCCGCCCGCATTCGCCGGCACCAACGTCAGCCGGCCGTTGTCGACTTCGCATTGCCCGCGCGTGAACGTCGCGCTCCACTCGCCGGGCGGCACGGCCGCGAACTCGCAGCGCATCCGCTCGTTCGCGCGCCGGCCCACGTCATGCGCCGACGCGTGCGACAACGCTCGCTCCGGCCAGCCGGCCGCCATCGCGGACGTCGACATCAGGCACGCCGCGAGCACGATTCCTTTCGCGAAATGGCGCATGGCACTCTCCTCTTGGTACGGGGGTGCGGCTGACTGGCACCGCGCCGGTCGGCCGCGAATGAACGGTCAACGAACCGCAAAGCGGTTGTCGTGCGCATCGACCAGCGGCGCCATCTCCCCGCGATGCACCGTCGCGCGTTGGATCTCCTGGTTGCGCGCGATGGCGGCCGGGCTCGCCGGGTAGTCGTGATTCGGGCTCGGGATCACGCCGTCATGGCGCGCCTTCACCAGTTCCTGGCGAACCTCCTGCCGAGTCTTCTGCTGTGCGGCCACTGCTTGAGAAAAGGCCGCCATCGACAGTGCGGCAGCGGCGATGACGATCATCGGTCGCGGAATGTTCATGTGGTTCGCTCCTTGCTTGGAAAGCCGTGACAGGAGCGTTCACTTTGAGCCGTCGGCGGTGCGGAATCGTGATCGCAGCATGACGGTTTCGTCACACGCGAACGGCGAACAGCGCACGCTCGACGGCGGCACGCAAACGGCGCAGGCGTCGATCGGCTCGTATGGCTATGGCGGAACGCGCACGCAGGGCATCGTCAATCTCGGGTTGCGCCACCGGTTCTGATCACGGCGGCATGACGCGCGCCGCGTGACAAAAATTTCATGTTCCGATCAGGTTCGCGAAGCGTCGCATCGCTACGATCGGAAACGTAACGGGCAGCGCCCGTTCCAGACCACGCAAGCGGGTCGCTGCCGCACGGCACGTCACGCGTTGGGCCCGGACACGTCGAGTGCCGGGCCTTTTTTTGGGGCCGCGCCCCCGGTGATCAGGGCGTCGAATTTCGCTGCGGAAACAGGCACGTATGCGTCTTCACATACAGGTTCGGATTGCCGCAGCGATGCCCGGCGTAGTCGATCTGCTCGCCGGGCATGAGGTCGGCCGGCACCGGCTTTTTCGCCGTGGCGGGCGCGGTCTGCGCAGTTTGCGCGGTGCCGGAATGTGTCGATGCGCAGCCCGCGAACAACGGGACGATCAGGACTGCGATCAAGGCTAGGCGGATGGCGGGGCGAGGCACTTTTCGGTCCTGTGTGAAAGTCAGAACAGGGCCGCACGCTCTCCATACAGCTATCGCGAACGGCGTGAATGCCGCCAGCCGCGTCGGCCATCGGCAGGCTTCATGTTCCGCTTCCCGCTCATCGCGCCGATGACGCGAACATGACGAATGCGTCATGCCGGTCGCGTCCGAACGGCGCCTCTTCACATCACGCAATCTGACGCATTTTTCATCTCGCGATCACGATCACGCACGGCTGCTTTCGCATACTGGGTCCATGGTTCGCCACCCGGCGGCCCTGATCAAGGAGAGCACTCGATGAAAACCGCAAAACTCGCCGCACTGTTCGTCACCGCCACGCTGTCGCTCGGCATGGCCACACAGGGCGCATTCGCGCAGACGCAAACGCAGGGCAAGACCCGCACGCAGGTCGTCAATGAACTGAAGCAGGCGCAGCACGACGGCGTCGTGCCGGTGAGCAAGACGCAGTACCCGCCGACCGGCGAGCTCGTCGCGCGCAACAAGGAACTGCATGGGATTTCGGTGCATGGCGGCGAGAAAAAGCCGCAGACCGACAACCACGACAACCTGACCGCGCAGAAATGACGCTCGGTCATACGACCACGGGCAGCGCGCCGCGCGCGGCCGCCTCATGGCGAACGCGCGGGCGTGCCCGCCGGCGGTGTCAGGTATGGATGGCCGCCGGCTGGTTCAGCTCGGCCGGCCGCCGCGGAAAGCGCAGCCAGAACGTCGTGCGCCGGCCCGGGTCGCTGTCGACGCCGCATTCGCCGCCGTGATTGTCCATGATCGACCGGACGATCGCGAGCCCCAACCCCGTACCCTGCGCCGAATTGTGCCGAGACGGATCGACGCGATAGAAGCGCTCGAAGATCCGCCCGACGTGCTGGGCCTCGATGCCGGGCCCCGTATCCGACACCGCGATCGTCGTCGCACCGCCCTGCTCCACGCAATCGATCGTCACGATGCTGCCGCGCGGCGCGTAGGCCAGCGCATTCGACAGCAGGTTGCTCAGCGCACGCTGGTACAGCGTCAGATCCGCATCGACCCACGCATGGCCGTCGACCTTCACCGTCACGCCGGCATCCTCCGCCAGCGGCTCGTAGTAGCCCGCGACGCGTCCCGCCTCTTCCGATGCATCCAGGCGCCGCACGCTGATCGACGTGCCGGCCTGTTCCGAACGCGCCAGGAACAGCATGTCCTCGATCATGCGCGACAACCGCTGGTATTCGTCGATGCTCGACTCGATCACGTTCCGGTATTCATCCGCGCTGCGCGGCTGCGACAGCACGACCTGCGCGGCGGCCTGCAGGTTCGTGAGCGGCGTGCGCATGTCGTGCGCGAGATTCGACGAGAACTGGCTGAGCCGCGTGAACGATTCGTTCAGCCGCTCGAGCATGCCGTTGAACGCGTGCTCGAGCTCCTTCAGCTCGCCGGCCGTATCGAGCGCCGGCAGCGGATGGGCGAGCCGGCTGGTCGACATCTGTTCGGCGCGCGCCGCGAACCGCCGCAGCGGGCTCAGCCCGAGCGCCGCGATGCCGTATGCGATCGCGGCCGCGAGCACCACGCCGAACACCTCGATCACGACGATCGTATAAGCGTGCGTGCGCAGCAGCAGCACGTCGGCGCTGCGGTCGTACTGCACCGCGACGCGCACCACAGGCGCACTTGCGCCCGCGCCGGCCAGCGGCACCTTCGTCACCAGATACTGGTGCCGCGCGCCGGGCGGCGCGACGCCGACCGGCACGCGTCCCGCATCCAGCGACATCAGCGGCCCATACGGGCGGAAACCGGGCGTGCCGACCAGGCGCGTTCCCGTGGCATCGAAGATCGCGAGATCCATGTTCGGATGACCATGCAACTGGTCGATCCAGATGTCGGTGTTGCGCGCGACGTCGGCCGTCGAGCGCGCTTCGGCAAGGTGCGCACCCAACGCGGCGGATATGCCGGCCATCTGCTCGGCCGCCGTCGTGTCGACGCGATTGCTCAGCGCCTCGTACAGCGCGACGCCGCTCGACGCGAGGATCACCGACGTCGACAGGATGATCAGCGCGGTCAGGCGTCCGCGCAGCGTGCGCGGCAGCAGGCGCGCGATCATGCCGCGCTGCCGCCGCGCGCCTCGAGCACGTAGCCCATGCCGCGCACCGTATGGATCAGCTTCGGGTCGTACGCGTCGTCGATCTTCGAGCGCAGGCGCCGGATCGCCGAATCGACGACGTTCGTGTCGCTGTTGAAATTCATGTCCCACACCTGCGACGCGATCGTCGCGCGCGGCAGGATCTCGCCCTCGCGGCGCATCAGCAGCCACAGCAGCGCGAACTCCTTCGCGGTCAGCAGGATCGTGTCGCCCTGCCGGGTGGCCTTGCGGCGCGTCAGGTCAAGTTCGAGGTCGGCCACGCGCAGCGTGTTCGAATCGCGCGGCTGGCCGCGCCGCAGGATCGACTTGATGCGCGCGGTCAGCTCGACGAAGTCGAACGGCTTCGCGAGATAGTCGTCGGCGCCGAGTTCGAGCCCTTTCACGCGATCGCCGACGTCGTCGCGCGCGGTCAGGAACAGCACGGGCGTCGACTTGCTGCGCCGCAGGTTCTGCAGCAGCGTCCAGCCGTCCTGCCCGGGCAGCATCACGTCGAGCACGAGCAGGTCGTACTCCTCGGTCTCGGCCTGATGCTGGCCCGTGATGCCGTCCTCGACCCAGTCGACGACATAACCGGCTTCCGTCAGCCCCTTGCGCAGGTACGCGCCCGTCTTCGGTTCATCCTCGACAATCAGAATTCGCATCACGCATTACCCTTGAAGAAACCCAGCCGGCGCAGCACGCCCGAGCCGAAGCCGCCGCGCAACGCCGCGCGCCACGACACCGCATGGCTGACGCGGTACAGCACCGGCAGCACCAGCAGCGTCAGCGCCGTGGACGACAGGATACCGCCGATCACGACCGTCGCGAGCGGGCGCTGCACCTCGGCGCCGGTGCCGGTCGCGAACGCCATCGGCAGGAAGCCGAGCGACGCGACGAGCGCGGTCATCAGCACCGGCCGCAGCCGCGTGAGCGCGCCTTCGCGCACGGCGGCCTCGAGCGGCATCCCTTCGTCGCGCAGGTTGCGGATGAACGAGATCATCACGAGCCCGTTGAGCACGGCCACGCCCGATAGCGCGATGAAGCCGACCGCCGCCGTGATCGACAGCGGAATCCCGCGCAGCCACAGCGACACGACGCCGCCGCTCAATGCGAACGGAATGCCGGTGAACACGAGCAGCCCGTCCTTCACGTTGTTGAACATCACGAACAGCAGCACGAACACCATGAACAGCGCGAGGGGCACGACCAGCTTCAGGCGCTCGCTCGCGCTTTGCAGCTGCTCGAACTGCCCGCCCCACGACACCCAGTAGCCGGCCGGCACGCGCACGTCCTGCTGCAGTTGCTCGCGCGCGTCGGCGACGAACGAACCGACGTCGCGCCCGCGCACGTTCGCGCTGACGACCACCCGCCGTTTGCCGTCCTCGCGGCTGATCTGGTTCGGGCCCGGCGCGACGTCGATCGTCGCCAGTTCCGCGAGCGGCACGTACGGCGCCGCCGCGAGCGGCGCGCTGGCGCCGGCCGCCGGTGCGGGCAGCGCGATCGGCAGCCGCTTGATCGCCTCGATGTCCGAGCGCAGCTCGTCGGGCAGCCGCACGACGATGTCGAAGCGGCGGTCGCCCTGGAACAGCGTGCCGGCCTTCTGCCCGCCGACGGCCGCGGCCACCGAGTCCTGCAGGTCGGCAACGCTCACGCCGTAGCGCGCGAGCTTGTCGCGATCGAGGTTGACGGTCAGCACCGGCAGGCCGGTGGTCTGCTCGACCTTCACTTCGGACGCGCCCGGCACCTTCTGCAGCGCGGCCGCGATCTGCTCGCCGGTCTGGTTCAGCACGGCCATGTCGTCGCCGAAGATCTTCACCGCGACGTCGCTGCGCACGCCCGAGATCAGTTCGTTGAAACGCAGCTGGATCGGCTGCGAGAACTCGTACGCGTTGCCCGGCAGCTCGGCGAGCGCTGCCTCGATCTCGCGCACGAGCTGGTCGCGCGGCTTCTTCGGGTCGGGCCACTGGTCGGCCGGCTTCAGCATGATGTAGCCGTCCGACAGGTTCGGCGGCATCGGGTCGGCCGCGATCTCGGCCGTGCCGATGCGCGCGAACACGCGCCCGATCTCGGGGAAGCGCGCCTTCAGCGTCTTCTCGATCGACTTCTGCATCTCGACCGACTGCGACAGGCTCGTGCCGGGAATCCGCAAGGCGGCAACGGCCAGGTCACCTTCGTTGAGGCTCGGGATGAACTCGCTGCCGAGCCGCGTGGCCAGCACGAGCGTGGCCAGCACGATCACGCCCGCACCGATCATCACGCGCGCCGGGCGCGTCATGAATGCGGCGAGCGCCGGCTCGTACACGCGACGCGCCCAGCCCATCAGCCGGTTCTCCTTCTCCTCGACACGCTCGCCGATGAACAGTGCGACAGCCGCCGGAATGAACGTGACGGTCAGCACCATCGCGGCCGCGAGCGCCATCACGACGGTAATGGCCATCGGGTGGAACATCTTGCCTTCGACGCCGGTCAGCGCAAAGATCGGCAGGTACACGACCATGATGATCAGTTGCCCGAAGATCAGCGCGCGACGCGCTTCCTGCGACGCGCCGAACACTTCCGCGAAGCGCTCGTCGCGTGTGAGCGGCCGGCCTGCGGCGGCCTGCGCATGCGCGAGCCGCCTCACGCAGTTCTCGACGATCACCACCGCGCCGTCGACGATGATCCCGAAGTCGAGCGCGCCGAGGCTCATCAGGTTCGCGCTCACCTTCGCGTTCACCATGCCGGTGAAGGTCATCAGCATCGACAGCGGGATCACGAGCGCGGTGATCAGCGCCGCGCGCATGTTGCCGAGGAACAGGAACAGCACGGCGATCACGAGGATCGCGCCTTCGAGCAGGTTCTTCTTCACCGTCGCGACGGCCTTCTCGACGAGCACCGTGCGGTCGTACACGGGAATCGCCTTCACGCCGGGCGGCAGCGTGCGGTTGACGTCCTCCATCTTCGCGGCGACGGCCTTCGCGACCGTGCGGCTGTTCTCGCCCATCAGCATGAAGACCGTGCCGAGCACGACCTCCTCGCCGTTCGACGTCGCCGCGCCGGTGCGCAGCTCGCGGCCGATGTCGACCAGCCCGACGTCCTTCATCCGCACCGGCACGCCGCCGACGTTGGTCAGCACGATGCTGGCGATATCGTCGACGGTGCGCGCCTGGCCCGGCACGCGCACCAGATACTGCTCGCCGCGCTTCTCGATGTAGCCGGCGCCGACGTTGTCGTTGTTGCGCTCCAGCGCGCGCACGACGTCGGCGAGCGTCAGCCCGTACGACATCAGCTTTGCCGGATTCGGCGCGACGCGGTATTCCTTCACGTAGCCGCCGATCGAGTTGACCTCGGTCACGCCGCGCACGTTGCGGAGCTGCGGTCTAACGACCCAGTCCTGCAGTTCGCGCAGGTCGGCCGCCGTATAGCGCGTGCCGTCGGGCTTGCGCGCATTGGCGTCGGCTTCGACGGTCCACAGGTAGATCTCGCCGAGGCCCGTCGACGTCGGCCCCATTGCAGGCGCGATACCGGCCGGCAGCTTGTCTTTCGCTTCCTGGATGCGCTCGTTGACGAGTTGCCGCGCGAAGTAGATATCGGTGCCGTCCTTGAAGATCACCGTGACCTGCGACAGCCCGTAGCGCGAGATCGAGCGCGTCTGCTCGAGGCCCGGCAGGCCGGCCATCACGGTCTCGACCGGATAGGTGATGCGCTGTTCGGCCTCCAGCGGCGAGTAGCCGGGCGCAGCCGTGTTGATCTGGACCTGTACGTTGGTGATGTCGGGCACCGCGTCGATCGGCAGTTTCTGGTAGCTGAACACGCCGAGCGCGGCCACGGCCGCGACCGCCAGCATCACGAGCCAGCGGTGTGCAATCGCAAAGCGGATCAGGCGCTCAAACATGACGGGACTCCTTGAAACGGGGCACGGTCACCCTCGACGGCCGGGCCGCCCGGCCGGTCATCCGGCGGGCCGGAAAGCGGACCGCATAGTGGGCCGCATAGCGGGCCGCGAGTCGTGCAACGGCGCACAAGTAACGCTCATTCATGCTCCGCGCTCCCCTTGCCGAGTTCGGCCTTCAGCACGAAGCTGTTCGAAGCCGCGTATTCCTGGCCCGGCTTGAGCCCCTTCAGCACTTCGGTCGCCCGTTCGTCGCGCCGCCCCGTTTCGACGGCCTGGGCGACGAAACCCTTCGACGAGCGTACGAAGACGGACGGTGCGCCGTCGACGTCCTGCAGCGCGTCGCTCGCGACCGCGAGCGGCACGCCCTGCTTGCCCGCGTCGACCGACACGTTCACGAACATCCCGGGCCGCCACACGCCGTCCGGGTTCGGCAGCACGACGCGCGCCGGCGCGGTGCGCGTCTGTTCGCCGAGCAGCGACCCCACGTACGCGATCGGGCCGCTCGAACGCGATTCGAACGCGGTCGCGATGACGGTCGCATCGCGACCGACGCGCACGTCGTTCAACCGTTGCGCCGGCACGGCCATCTCGGCCCATACCGTCGACAGGTCGGAGATCACGAACATGCTGGCGTCGGCGGCGATCGCTTCGCCCGGCGTCGCGTGCTTCTCGACGATCGTGCCCGCGAACGGCGCGCGCAGTTCATAGCGGTTCAGCGCGCCCCCGCCGACCGGCGCATTCAGCGCGGCGAGCTTCTGCCGCGCGTTCTGCACGGCGATCTCGGCTTCACGCAACTGCACCTGCGCCTGCTGGTAGTCCTGCTCGGCCGAGATACGCTCTTTCCACAGCGTGCGTTCGCGCTCGTAGGTCGCGCGGGCGCCCGACAGCCGACGCTCGGCCGTCAGCAGCTCGCTGCGCCGGTCGGCGAGATCGGTGCTCGCGATCACGGCCAGCACCTGTCCCTTCGCAACGTTCTGCCCGAGCGACACCGACACCTGCTCGACGATGCCGGCCACGCGTGGCACCACGTGCGCGGTGCGATCCTCGTTGAACTTGATCTCGCCAGGGAGCTGGAACGGCGTCGCGATCTGCGCGGGGCCGGCCTTCGCGAGCGCGATCTTCGAGGTCGCCAGCTGCGCGTCGGTCAGCGCGATCGCGCCGTCGGCGCGCGCAAACGGGAACGATGCCGATTCATTGCCCGCCTTCACGTCGATCGTCGCGTCGAACACGTGCGGCTTGCCGATCGACTGCGCGGATACGAACTTCTGGCCGGCCGCGTCGAAACGCAACGGCTCGTGCGTGCGGTCGTAACGGACCAGCGTGCCGGACACGGTGACGCCCTTGTCGGCCGGCTTGCCGTCGACGAACGGATAGACGATGAGGCGCGCATCGCCAGGCTTCTCCGTCATCACGATTTCAACGGACAGCCTGCCGCGCTTGAGCACGACGCCGCCGCGCTCGCCGGCGGCTTCGGCGGACGAAGCGGCTGCAGCCGCCGATGCGGTCGCGCCGTTGCCGCCGCCGTTGCGCGTGACGCCGAGTGCGCCGATGACGATCCCGGCACTGCCGAGCACGACTGCCGCGATGATCAGGATTCTGCTGCGTGACATGGTGATCCTTCAGGTAAAAGAGGCGTCCGTTGCGCTATTGCGCGACCGGTGCAAGCGACGCGAGCGGCGTACCGACGAGCCGGCCGATGTCGGCGCGAGCCGTATGGGCATCGGCGAGCGCACGCACGTATTGCGACTGGCCCTGGAACAGCGTGCGCTGCGCATCGAGCACGTCGAGGAAGCTGAACTTCCCGAGCTCGTAGCCGCGCGACATCGCATCGAGTGCGAGGCGCGCGGCCGGCAGGATGTCGGCCTTCAGCCGCTGCGCTTCCTGCGCGGCGGCTTCGAAATTCGCGTACGCCTGCGTGAGGTCCAGCCGCAGGCGCGTGCGTTCGCGATCGAGATCGGCATTCGCGCGTTCGGCCTTGTGCGTCGCCTCGAGCAGCGCGCCCTTGTTCGTGTTGAACAGCGGGATCGGGATCGACACGCCGACCACCGCCTGGTTGTCCGGCACGCCGCCCGTGGTCACGCGCTTCACGCCCGCGCTGATCGTCACGTCCGGAATGCGCCGCGCGCGTTCGAGCGACACGGCCGCGTTCGAGCGCAGCATCTCGGCTCGCGCGATCCGCGCAAGCGGCGCATCATCGAGCTGCGCGGTCAGCGCGGACAGCGGCTCGACCGGCGGCACGGCTTCGAGATCGCCCTGTACCGCCAGCCGGCCGTCGCGTGCTTCGCCCATCACCGCGTTCAGCTTCTCGCGCGCGACCTCGACACGGCCGCGCGCGGTCACGACTTCGATCTGCACGCCGGCCGCCGCCACGTGCGCCTTGGTCGCCTCGACCGGCGACACCTTGCCGGCCTGTGCCCGGCGGCTCGCGAGATCCGCAGAGCGCGCGGCGATCGCGGCCGATTCCTCGGTCACCTGAAGCTGGCGCTGCGCGGCGAGCAGCCCGTAGAACGCGGCGATCACGTCGGCGCGCACGATGGCGCCCTGCTCGTCAAGCGATGCATTGGCCGCTTCCCTGCCGTACGACGCGACATCGAGCCGCGCACTGCGCTTGCCGCCGAGTTCGATCGTCTGGTTGATCAGCGCGGTCGACGTGCGTTCGGCGCGACGAAACCCTTCCTGCAGGAACGACACTTCGGGATTGGAACGCGCGCCGGCCTGCATCAGCGCACCGGCCGACGCATCGACGTCAGCGCGCGCGCCGCGCAGCGCCGGATTGTTCCGGGCCGCGACCGATAGCGCATCGGCAAGCGTCAACGCGTTGGAAGGGGGAGCGTCGGGGGGCGGTGCGCCGATCGGCGCGGCGCTGCCGGAGGTGGCCGGCGCGAGCCCCGGCGACAGCGACGGCTGCGCATGCGCCGTCGCGGCCATCGCGAAGACGATGGCCACGGCGAGGTTGAGCTTGAGCATGTTCGGTTCTGCGGTAACGGTTCGCGACCGATGCTACGGTCCGGCCGCAGTGCGAACATGAGGCGAAGATGATATTTCCGTCATGTTGGGGGCGGCCGCGTGCGCGCGTGCGGCGCCCTGCGAGAGCCATGCCCCGCTTCGTCGATCAGGCGGATTCGATGAACGTGCGGCGCGACGGCCGCACGGAGGATGACGGTGACACGGAGAATCGGCACACGTGCGCGGCGATTCCCCGCCGGCGAATCAAACAGCCCCTTGCTTCACCCGCCGGCGCTGCACGAGCCAATCAAGCAATTGCCGTCCGTCGCGCTCGCCGAACCAGCGCGCGTGGCCGATCAGGTAACCGTCGTACGCGATGTCGACGATGGCTGGCGCATCGATGATGCCGCCGAAATAAGCGACTTCCGACAGCGCGAACTCCGTATGCACGATCGGCAGCAGCGCGACCAGCGCCGCGTAGGCTTCGTCGCTCAGCGGTTCGAGCGATTCGTACCCGTCGAGCAGCGCATCGATCTGCGCATACTCGACGCGGCGCGCATCGGCCGGCGCCATCCAGTCGACCGTATTGCGCTCGATCGCGAGCGCGAGGTCCGTCACCGCACAGGTACGATCCGACAACCCGAAATCCAGCACGGTCCGCACCTGCGCGCCGGGCCCCGCCTCGGTCCACAGCAGGTTCGACGCATGCCAGTCGCCATGTGTCCACAACGGGGTAAGCGCGGGCAGCAAAGGCACGAGGCGTGCGTGATACGGGCCGATCGCGTCGGCCACGTCGCCGCGCCAGTCACGCGCACCGAGCGCGCGCACGAGCAGCGGCTGCGTGTCGACCCAGCGTTCGAGTGCGCCCGCCAGATCGGCGGACGACAGCACGCGAAAGCTCGACAGCAGCGTCCGCACGGGCCGCGCCGGCGCATCGTAGCCGGCCGACGCGCGATGCAGCTCGGCCAGCGCGCGGCCGGCCGCGTATGCGTGCGAAGCATGCGTGAAAGGCTGCCACGACATCACGCCGCGATACGGGTCGACGCCGGGCGCCCGTACGTGCACTTCGTAGGTCCAGTCTCCGGATGCGAACGCGGTCGCACCGTCGCGATCGGCAAGAATGTCGACCACCGGCATCCCGCGCTCGCGCAGATGCGCGATGAAGCGATGCTCTTCCTCGAGCCCTTCGACATCGCGCAGGCTCACGTGATGACGCTTGACGAACAGCCCGCGCCCGTCCGTCATCTGCACCAGGACGGCCGCCGCGAACTGCCGCGGGCTGTGCCATGTGAGCCGCGCCGGCTCGCCGGCGCCGTCGATCCGTGCGAGCACCGCCGCCACCTCGTCGTGCGTCATCAGCGGCCAGTCGCGCTCGGCCTGCTCGCCGTCCACACCGAATTGCGGCGGCGCGACGTCACGCGACAGGGATCCGTCCGGCTCGAGGGGGAATGACATGAACGACGTTGCTCCGTAGTTGAATCCGAATCGGCGCGTGGATCAGCGCGCGCCGCCGCCGGTTGCCAGCGCGCCGCCGGCCGCTGCACGCAGCGCCGCGGCCGTGCGGCTCCAGTCGCGCCAGCCGACGACGGCCAGCCCGATGAACAGCGCATAGAGCCCGGCCGTCAGATACAGTTCCTTGAACACGAACATCCCGACGTACACGACGTTCACGATAATCCACAGCCCCCACGACGCGATGTAGCGCCGCGCGGTCCAGTATTGCGCGACGAGGCTGAACGCGGTCAGCGATGCATCGACGAACGGCAGCGCCGCATCGGTCCAGCGCGCCATCATGCCGCCGAGCAGCGCGCTGCCGACGACGGCCGCGATCAGGTCGGGCAGCATCTGCATCGGCCGCACGCCCGTGACGGGTGCGACATCACCGGCCGGCGCCGCGCTGCCGTCGGCCTCGCTCGCCCGCTGGGCGAGCCAGCGTTGCCAGCCGTACACCTGCAGCACCGCGAACGCGCCCTGCAACAGCATGTCCGAGTACAGCTTCGCGTCGAAGAAGATCCAGCCGTACAGCGCGACCGACACGAGCCCGACCGGCCAGCACAGCATGCGCCGCTTCGCGGTCAGCCAGATCGCGAGCGCGCTGACGATCACGCCGGCGATTTCGAGTGGGGACATCGTCTGTGCTCTCCAGGTTGGCTGCCGGGGCCGCGCATCACGCGGCCGGTTCCGGACCGTCAGAAATCATAGGTCAACGACACGCGCGCGGTGCGCGGTGCACCCGGAAACAGGTACGCATCGCCCTGCTGCTCGCCCGCGTCGCGCCAGTAGAACTTGTTGAACAGGTTGTCGACCGACACGCGCAGCACCGTGCGATGGCCGCCGATCTTCGTCGTATAGCGTGCGCCGAGATTGAACACGAACCACGACGGCACGCGCGCGGTGCCCTCCTCGTTCGCATTGCGGGCCGCGCTGTACTCGACGCCGCCCAGCACGTTCAGCCCCGCGACGCCCGGCACCGCGTAGTCCGCATACAGCGACGCGCGCAGCGCCGGCACGTTGATGATCTGGTGCCCTTCGTACGCCGGCGACCCCGAATCGTACGCACGGGCGCGAATCGCCGCGACGCTGGCCGTCAGCCCCAGGCGCTCGGTCACGCGCCCGGCTGCGCCGAGCTCGATCCCCTGGTGCCGCTGCGTGCCGCGCTGCACGAACGTGTAACTTGTGCCCGATGCGTCCGGGTCGGCAAACTGGAACGGCTTGCTGATCGAGAACACGGCGGCCGTGAGGCTCAGCCGGTCGAGCCAGTCGTATTTTGCGCCGACCTCGAACTGGTGCGATTCGACCGGCGGCAGGAACGCATACGCGTTGGTCGCGCGCACGGGCGCCTGGTCGCCGAGCGACAGCGCCTTGCTGTACGACGCGTACAGCGACAGCACGTTCACCGGCTTGTAGACGAGCGCCACTTGCGGCAGGAACACCGAGCGGTCGGTATGCGTCGTGTCGCCGTCGAGGCTGCTCCAGCTGCGCTGGCGCAGCAGCACTTCCTTGCCGCCCGCGAGCACCTGCCAGTGTTCGCCGATGCTGATGCGGTCGAGCCCGAACACGCCGTACTGCCACGCATCGAGGCGCGGATACGACGGGCCGGGCGAATTCGGCGACGGAGAGAACGTCGTGTCGGGCCCGTAGATGTTCTCGCTGCCCACGTAGTCGTACACGGCGTCGGCCATGCTCACGACGCGACGCTGCACGCTCACGCCGAGCGTCAGCTCGTGCCGCAGCGGCCCCGTCGCGAATTTGCCGGTCGTGACCGCACGCAGGTCGTCATTGCGACGATATTCGCCGGGGCTGCGGAAGTCGTAGACGTCGTAGTCGCCGTTCGCGCCGAAGAAGAACGGCGACGTCGCGCCGGCCGTGCAGCTCGCCGCATACGAGCAGCCGTACGCGAACGCGCTGTTGTCGTCGATCATCGTGCGGCTGCGGCCGGCGGCGATGTAGGCCTTCCAGTCGTCGTTGAACTGGTAGTCGAAGCGCGCATTCAGGTTCAGCGCGTCGGTCGTCAGCGGTTTCGCCCACGGTTGCGTGCCGAGCGCCTTCGACGTCGTCTTGACCGACGGCACGACGGTGCCGCCGAGCAGCTGATAACCGGGTGCGGAACGCTGGATCCACTGCTGGAATTCGGCGTTGAGCTGCAGGCTCGCACGCGGGCTGATGTCCCAGTCGGCGGCGATCGAGCCGAACGTACGCCGTCCGTTCGTGCCGTCGATGTAAGAGTGCATGTTCTCCTTCGCGGCATTGATCCGGAAGCCGAACTGATTGTCGGGGCCGAAGCGGCGGCCGAGATCGACGGCCGCCGACGTCGAGCCGCGGCTGTCGACGCCGCCCGTCACGCTCGCGACGTTCGCCGAGCGCTTCGTCACGAAGTTGATCACGCCGCCCGGCGCGACGACGCCGCTGTCGATGCCGGCGAGCCCCTTCAGGATCTCGACCCGCTCCTTGTTCTCGAGCGGCACGTTCTGCTCGCCGGACACCGTCAGCCCGTCGATCCGGATCGCGCTCGCGAGATCGACCGGGAAGCCGCGGATCGCAAAGCCTTCGAAATACCCGACCGGCGCATAGTCGTTGACGACCGATGCGTCATTGCGCACGACGTCGCTCAACCGCTTCGCCTGCTGGTCGTCGAGCTGCGCACGCGTGACGACGCTCACCGACGCCGGCGTGTCGCGCAGCGGCGTGTCGTCGAGCCCCGCGACCGATGCGTTGCGGACGTGCAGCGCATTGCCGCGCTCGCCGCTCACCGTGATCGTCGGCAGCGTCGCGCTGCCGGCTGCGTCGGCGTCCGGCGCCGGCGTGTCGCCCTGCGCCGCGGCGGCCTGGGCCGCGAAAAGCGTGATGCCGAGACCGACGCCAAGCCCGACTTTCGCGCGCCGCCGCCGTGCGGGCGACGCTGTTGTTCTATTCACCGTCATTGTTCTGGATGGAAAACTCGCCACTCGACCCTGTCGAAACCCGTTACGAAGCTGCGAAGCGTGCCCGTGCGCGACATTCATCAGACGAACCGGACGATACGGCACGCAAGCGGGCCGCTCGGTCGGGAAGACGCAGGATGGGACATCGGATTCAGGTGATGCACCGGGAACCGACGCGGCCGTCGACGGTTCGTCGGGGGCGTGTCGGGTGGCCGGCTGCATCGCGCGGTCTTGTCGTGCGGGGGGACGCTTCGAACGCCTCGGTGCGGGCGCGACGCACTTGCGCGCACCGTTCGCTGGAACGGCGGCGTGCCCGTCGCGCGCGACATCGCGGCGCGGCGCGCATTTTACCCCGGGCGGGGCTGACTGACCTGGAATCGGGCGAAACGGAAGGCGGGGAAGGCGGGGAATGGGGACAGCGTGATTCGCGCGGCACGACGACGGTGCCGATGGACGCGTGACTTGCGTCGTGCGCGCCCGCCTCGGTGACCGGCGCCGTTACGCGCCGGCCATACGGCCGGAAACCGGAGCGGGAACGCTCGCCCGCTCGCGATTCATCGGCCGTCCGCTCAGAACCCCTGCATCGTCACGGTCGGATCGACGACCAGGTGCACGACACCGTAGATGACCGCGCCGACGAGCACCGCGAGGATGATCGCCACGAACGGCAGCATCGTGAAGTTGGCGTTCGCGAGATCGGTCGCGTGCGCCTTGCTGTTGCGTACGCCGAAGAAACTCCACAGGACCAGTTTGATCATGCCGAGCAGTTTCATGATTGCGCTCCTTTCATCTATCGGTTGACGCTATCGTCGATCCGACAGGCATCCGAAAAAAGAAGCAGTTGTGCGCGCTTTTCGCGCAGCAGGCCGTCTGCGGCGGCATGTCGCAGGGTGCGTCAGCGGTCGAGCACGAGCGGTTCCGTCCCTTGCGCGGGCCGCGCGACGCACAGCAGCGCGCAACCGGGTTCGACCGGTGCATCGGGCGCCTGCTCGTAGTCGACCTCGCCGGACAGCACGCGCGTCGCGCATGTGCCGCATGAGCCGGAGCGGCATTCGGACGGCACGTCCACGCGCTGCCCTTCCGCGAATTCGAGCAAGGAGCCGTCGGCGGGCGTCCACGCGGCTTCGCGGCCGGTGCGCCGGAAGACGACCGGCACGCTCGCCGCGGCCGGCGTGGCGGACGTGCGCGTCGCGCTGCGTGCCACGCTCGACGGCCCGAATGCCTCGAAACGGATGCGTTCGTCCGGCACATTCAGCGCGCGCAATCCGTCGTACAAGTCGCGCATGAACGCCGACGGCCCGCAGAGGTAGAAATCGTAATCGTCGAACGAAAGGATCCGTTTCAGTTGCGCGATGTCGATGCGGCCGGCATGTGCTGCCGAGCCCTCGTGAGGATGACTGTCGAACCAGTGGAGCGACAAGCGCGCGTCGACGGCCGCGACGCGTGCCAGTTCCTCGGCGAACGGTCGATCGGCTGCTTCACGCGCACCGTGCACGAACACCACGCGGCGCGACGGTTGAGCGTCGGCCAGCGCGCGGCGTAGCATCGCGACCATCGGCGTGATGCCGATGCCGGCCGACACGAGCACGGCCGGACGCGGGCTCGCGAGATCGAACGTGAAGCGGCCGCGCGGCATCTGCGCGTCGAGCGTCATGCCCGCCTGCGCGTGATCGTGCAGCCACGCCGAGACGCGCCCTTCGCGCTTCACGGTGATCCGGTAATGCGTACCGCCCGATGCATCGGAGAGCGTGTAGCTGCGAATCGCCGGCGAATCACTGCCCGGCAACGCGACGCGCAGCGTCAGGTGCTGTCCGGCTTCGTAGGCGGGCAGCACGCCGCCGTCCACCGGTTCGAAATGGAACGAGCGGATCGCGCGCGCTTCGTCGACGATCCTTGCGATGCGCAGTGAGCGCCATGCAGGTGCCGGTGCGATCGCCGATGCCGATGCCGATGCCGATGCCGATGCCGATGCCGATGCCGATTCTGACGCAGATGCAGATGCTGCTTCGGATGCCGATTCGGGTACGGATGCGGACGGCACCACCATCACCACGCCTGCGTTTGCGTTTGCGTTTGCACCGACACCCGCCTCCACCGCCGCGAACTGCGGCGCACGCTCGACCGCCGACCACCGGAACGGCAGCACCGTGCGCATGCGCCGCACTTCCCGCACATGGAACCGCACGACCCGCTGCGCGCCGTCGAACGACGCGACGAGCGGCCCGTCCCACACGATCTCGGCGCGCGCGGCCACATACAGCAGGTCGCCGCGGTCGAAATCGATGAACAGCAGCCCCGCGCGCGGATCTTGCTGCAGGTTCCCGAGCGTATTGAAGAAGCGGTTGCCGCTGAAATCTGGCGTCGTCAGCGTGCGCGCATCATCGACGCGCACGAAGCCCGGCATCCCGCCGCGATGCGACACGTCCGCGCCGCGCGCGGCGCCCGCGTCCGCCGACGTGTTCGCACTCGCGACGAAGAACGTATCGGCCTGCGCCAGCAGCGCGCGATCGGCATCGCTCAATGCATCCGACACGTCCGGCTCGGCGGATGCATCGGCTTCCCGTGCGACGAACGTCGGCTTGCGCCCCTGGATGTACTTCGCACAGTTGCCGAAGCTCTGCTCGACCGCGATCGTCAGCGCGTCACCGTCGACCGCGCGCACGACGCCGTTGACGCGATTGCGCCGCCGCGTATCGAATTCGATCCCGAGGCCGCCGAGCGGCGCACCCGGCTGCCATGCGCCGGCCAGCGGATCGCCCGGCAGCGCGCGCGACGCGATGCGCAGCGTGCGCGCATCGGGCGACGTCACGAACCCCGGCGCGCCGGCCCGCAGCGTCGCCCAGGGCTGGCCGTGCGCATCGACGCCGCCGAGCACGAAGAACGGCAGTTGCACGAAAAACGTCCGGTGCTGGTCCGGCATGAAGCGCCGGATCCCGCGCCGGCCGGCCGAACCCGCGGCCTCCGTCACACCCGCGCGCTGCTGCACGGCGAGCTCGCCCGCGTGAAACGGCGCGGTGTCGAGTTCCCAGCCCGGTACGACGGCGGTCGGTACAGTCGGGGCATTCATCGCGTTCTCCCTGAGCAGGCTCGGCTTCAGTCGGTATTACGCGGCGAGCAGGCCCACGCGCGTCGTCGGCATCGCGACGAAGCCCGGCAGCGCCTCGATGCGCGCCAGCCACGCACGCACGTGCGGATACGGTTCGAGCGACACGCCGCCCTCCGGCGCGTGCGCGATGTACGAATACGCGGCGATATCGGCGATCGTCGGCTGCGCGCCGGCGGCAAACGGCTTGCCGGCCAGTTCGCGGTCGATCACGTCGAGCACTTTGGCGGCCGTGCGCTTGGCGGCCTCCGGGTCGAGCTGCGCGCCGAACACGGTCACGAGCCGCGCGGCGGCCGGCCCCGATGCGATCGGCCCCGCCGCATACGACAGCCAGCGCTGCACGACCGCCGCGCCAGCCGGATCGTCGGGCAGCCAGTGCGCGTCGCCGTAGCGCTTCGCGAGGTAGACGAGGATCGCGTTCGAATCGGCGATCACCGTGCCGCCATCGTCGATCACGGGCACCTGCCCGAGCGGATTGAGCGCGAGAAACGCCGGTTCGCGCTGCGCGCCGGCGGCCAGATCGACGTCGACGGTCTCGGACGGCAGGCCGAGCAGCGACAGGAACAGCCGCACGCGATGCGCGTGCCCGGACAGCAGGAACGAATAGACGCGGATCGGTGCAGCAGGCTTGTTGGCGGCAGACATGGAAACGCTCCGGAATCTCGCGCCGCCGGGAATCGGCGACGCACAACCGCAGCGTAGCGCTCGCCGTTCGTCACCAGAAGACGGATAATCGCGGAAACATTATCCTTTTCTACAGGACAATCCACGATGGCCGATCTGCGCGACGTGAACCTGAACCGGCTGGCGATCTTCGTCGCGGTGGTCGACGCCGGGTCGCTGACAGCCGCGGCCGAGCGGCTCGGCCTGGCGAAGACGGTCGTCAGCATGCACATGCAGCGCCTCGAATCCGAGGTCGGCGCGAACCTGCTGGTGCGCACCACCCGGCGGCTGAGCGTGACCGATGCGGGGCGGGCGTTCTACGACGCGTGCCGCGACATCGTGCGCGCCGCCGAAAGCGCGCTCGATGCGGTGTCGTCCGACGCGGGGCCGCTACGCGGCACACTGCGCGTGAGCGTGCCGATCGACTACGGCGCGCTGGTCGTCGCGCCTGCCGTCGTCGCGTTGCGCGACCGGCATCCGGGGCTCGACGTCGAACTCGTCGCGAACGACCGCGTCGTCGATCTCGTCGCGGATAACCTCGACGTCGCGATCCGCATCGGCCGCCTCGCCGATTCGAACTATCGGGCGGTGCAGCTCGGCACGTACGAGAAATGGCTGGTCGCGAGCCCCACGTTCGTTGCGCGCCATGGGCGGCCGCACGATCCGGATGCGATCGCCGCGCTGCCGTTCGTGATGCTGTCGTCGCTGCCGCACGCGCATACGGTCAAACTGGAAGACGCGAACGGCAACACCGCTTCCGTGCGCTGCGTCGCGCCGATCGTGTCGAACACCGCCACCGCGTGCCGCGCGATCGTGCTCGCGGGCGGCGGCTTCGGGCTGCTGACGGATTTCTCGACCGCCGACGACGTCGCGGCGGGCCGGCTCGTGCGGCTGCTGCCCGCATGGCGCTCGGCGCCGGCCGGGATTCACGCGGTGTATCCGTCGACGCGGCTGCCTTCGCCGAAGGTACGGGCGTTCGTCGACGCGATGAAGGCGAGGATCGGGGAGGCGGCGGGGGCGCCGGTGGGTGCGACGCGAGCGAAACACACGAGCCGCTGATTCCGGATAGCCGGCCGGTCCGGCATGCCCGCCTGCGATCCCGTCCCTTTAACTCACCCCCAATATCCTTTCCACGGGCTTTCTCATTCAAAACGAATGCGCCCTTTATTTTTCCAAAAATCAGTTATTGCATTTCCCGTTTTTCTACTAATCTTGCTCCCAGCAATACACTGATTTGCGTTGACCGAAACGCTTCAATTCCCTGCTTTATTCAATCAAGGAGTCTGGAATGCAAGCCGCCGCAATTTCGTGGCGAACCACGCCGGTGATCCGCGTCTAGACGGCCAACGGCAACAGATCAAGCGTGCCTGGGGCGCGATGATGTTCGCGCCACGATCGGCGCAATGCGAACTGAAATTCGCATTGCGTCGCTTTTTATTCCATCGACATCGTTTTCATCAATTCATCGACACATGAAATCAGAATTGAAAACAATGAAGTTTATTTAAATTGGCTTCCCCAAAAAAATCGCCAGCCATTTATTTATGTAACAGTCGATTAAATCAAGCAGGAAAACGACACGACACCCGGCGCGCTATCGCTTCATTTTTCATTTTCAACCGGCGTCACGAAAGCGCAATGCCTTCCGGTTACCCGATCTCCCGCAGCGTCCCCAGCAGCACCTTCCTGCAACTCGCGACCATCTGCGCCTCCGGATCGCGATAGTCGGTGAGCAGCCACGCCGCGCCGACGTTCGTCATTGCGCCGACGAGCGCGAGCCCGATCAACCGCTGCTCGGTGCGCTCCGCCGGCGTCGCCGCTTCGCGCGGCACGCCGATCGCCGTGATCAGCTTGCCGAAGTCGATCAGCATGCGCTGGTAGGTCATGTCGGTGTCCGCGCTCACGCCCATCACCTCGAGCAGCAACACGCGCGCCGCGCACGGGTCGCGCAGGAACGCGAAGAACGCGGCGAGCCCCGCATCGACGCTCTCGTGCAAATCGCCGCCGCGCTCGGCCACCGCCCGCGCGACCGCTTCGTGCAACTGCTGCGCATGATGCAGATAGGTGTGGCGCAGCAAATCCTCGGTGCTGTCGAACGCCGCATAAAAATAGCGATCGTTCAGCTTCGCTTCCTGGCAGATCGACCGCACGGTCGCCTTGCGGAACCCGACCGTGCCGAACACGCGCGTCGCCGCGCGGATCAGCGCGTCACGCCGCTCCGCGGCCCGCACCTCGGGCGCCACGCCACCATACGACCGGCCCCTTTTTTCCGTTTTTTCCGTTTCGAGTGCTTTCTCCATTCCGCTATTTGACATCAGGACACCCGAAAACTAAAGTGGTGACGAACAACACCACAATAGATGCGCCGCCGGTACAGCGCAAGCGGAACGGGAGGAACGACGGATGAAGGGGTTTT
This sequence comes from Burkholderia sp. AU33423, assembly GCF_002223135.1. Classification (NCBI taxonomy): domain Bacteria; kingdom Pseudomonadati; phylum Pseudomonadota; class Betaproteobacteria; order Burkholderiales; family Burkholderiaceae; genus Burkholderia; species Burkholderia sp. AU33423. The sequence continues at coordinate 714,390 of NZ_NKFH01000007.1, read as the reverse complement.
CCGGCAAGGTCGCCGCGATCACGGGCGCCGGTTCGGGCATGGGCCGCAGCCTCGCGGTCGAGCTCGCGCGGCGCGGCTGCGAGGTCGCACTCGCCGACGTCAACGACGTCGGGCTCGCCGGCACGGCGGCCGCCTGCGCGCAGCACGGCGTGCGCGTGAGCACGCGGCGGCTTGACGTCGCCGACCGCGACGCGGTGTTCGCGTGGGCCGATTTCGTGCGCGCCGAGCACGGCAAGGTCAACCTGGTCTTCAACAACGCGGGCGTGTCGCTGGCCGCGAGCGCCGAGACCGCGCGCATCGCCGATCTCGAATGGATCGTCGGCATCAACTTCTGGGGCGTCGTGCACGGCACGCAGGCGTTCCTGCCGCATCTGCGCGCGTCGGGCGACGGGCACATCGTCAACACGTCGAGCCTGTTCGGCCTCGTCGCGATGCCCACCCAAAGCGCGTACAACTCGACCAAGTTCGCGGTGCGCGGCTTCACCGAGGCGCTGCGGATGGAGCTCGAACTCGACGGCGCGCCGGTGAGCGCGACCTGCGTGCATCCGGGCGGCGTCGCGACGAGCATCGTCGACGCGAGCCGCGTCGACACCAGCATCCATGCGCTGACGGGCCAGGACGAAGCGACCCATCGCCGCCAGGCAAACCGCCTGATCAACGCGACGACGGCCGACGACGCCGCGCGGCAGATCCTCGCGGGTGTCGAGCGCAATGCGCGCCGCGTGCTCGTCGGCGCCGACGCGCGCCGGCTCGACCGGATCGCGCGCCTGCTCGGCGCCGGCTACCAGTGGCTGATGCTGCGCCACGTGCGCCGCGCCCGTGCCCGCAACCTCGAACGCGCGCATGCCCCGGCCGCGCTCCCGACCACGCCGACCAAGGACCCCGCATGACCTCGACGACGACCGACCGGCGCGCCGCGCCGCCCACCCCCGGCGCCCGCCAGGACGGTAACGACCTCGACGTGCTGATCGTCGGCGCCGGCCTGTCCGGCATCGGCGCGGCCTATCACCTGAGGCAGCGCTGCCCGTATGCGAGCGTGGCGATCGTCGAGGCGCGCGACGCGATCGGCGGCACCTGGGACCTGTTCCGTTATCCGGGCGTCCGTTCGGATTCCGACATGTTCACGCTCGGCTACAGCTTCCGGCCGTGGCACAGCGACAAGGCGATCTCGGACGGCCAGACGATCCTCGACTACATCCGCGACACCGCACACGCATACGGCATCGACAAAACGATCCGCTACGGCCAGAAGGTGGTTGCAGCCGACTGGGACTCGAACCGCGCACGCTGGACGGTGCGCATCGAGCGCACGCGGGACGGCGCGACCGACACGCTCGTGTACACCTGCCGCTTCCTGTTCATGTGCAGCGGCTATTACGACTACGACGCCGGCTACCTGCCCGACTGGGCCGGGATGGACACGTTCGAAGGCAAGCTCGTGCATCCGCAGCACTGGCCGAAGGACCTGTCGTACGCGAACCGGCGCGTGGTCGTGATCGGCAGCGGCGCGACGGCCGTCACGCTGGTGCCGTCGATGGCGGCCGACGCGCAGCACGTGACGATGCTGCAGCGCTCGCCGACCTACATCGTGTCGCTGCCCGCGCGCGACAAGATCGCGAACGCGCTGCGCCGCGTGCTGCCGTCGCGGCTCGCACACCGGCTCGTGCGCGTGAAGAACGTGCTGCTGACGATGTACCTGTACAACGTGTCGCGCCGCAAGCCCGACCGGACGAAGCAGTTCATCATCCGCGCGGCCGCCAAGCAGGTCGGCCCCGGCTTCGACGTCGCGAAGCACCTGACGCCGCGCTACATGCCGTGGGACCAGCGCGTGTGCCTCGTGCCGAACGGCGACCTGTTCAAGGCGATCCGCTCGGGCCGCGCGTCGATCGTCACCGACGAGATCGAGCGCTTCACGCCGACCGGCCTCAAGCTGAAGAGCGGCCAGCAGCTCGACGCGGACGTGATCGTCACCGCGACCGGGCTGAAGGTGAAGATGCTCGGCGGCGCGCGCGTCACCGTCGACGGCCGCGCGGTCGACCTGCCGGATACCGTGTCGTACAAGGGCATGATGTACAGCAACGTGCCGAACCTCGCATCGTCGTTCGGCTACACGAATGCATCGTGGACGCTGAAGGCCGAGCTGATCGCGCGCTACGTGTGCCGGCTGCTCAACCACATGCGCGCGAACGGCTACGACACGTGCGTGCCGCGGCTCGGCGCCGGCGATCTCGGCAACGTGCCGGCCGTCAACCTGAGCTCGGGCTACATCCAGCGCGCGGCCGGCATCCTGCCGAAGCAGGGGCACAGCAAGCCGTGGAAATTCCACCAGAACTACGTGCTCGATCTCGCATCGCTGAAGTTCAGCGGACTCGCCGATTCGGCGATGCAGTTCGAACGCCGCGCGAAAGCCGGCCCGGCCGCCACGGCGCCGGTTGCCGAACCCGCACTCGAAACCCGCTGAGGCCGACATGACCCCTACGCTCCATCTGATCCAGAACGTGCTGCTCGGCGTCGTCGCGGCGCTCGCCGCGCTCGCGCTGTTTACCGGTTACGTGGCCCGCCGCGTGACGCGCGCGTTTCCGCCCGAAGGCCGCTTCGTCGACATCGGCGGCGACCGCATCCACTACGTCGAATACGGCAACGGCCCGCCGATCGTGTTCGTCCACGGGCTCGCGGGGCAACTGCGCAATTTCGCGTACCTGCCGCTCGCGCGGCTCGCGCAGCAGCATCGCGTGATCCTCATCGACCGGCCGGGCGCCGGCCGCTCGCTCCGCGGCGCGGGTTCGCAAGCGAACGTGTTCGCGCAGGCCCGCACCGTCGCCGCGTTCATCGACGCGCTGAAGCTCGACAAGCCGGTGCTCGTCGGCCACTCGCTCGGCGGCGCGATCGCGCTCGCGGTCGGCCTCAATCATGCGGACCGCGTGAGCCGCCTCGCGCTGATCGCGCCGCTGTCGCACGAGCAGAGCGAGCCGCCGGCGCCGTTCAAGCCGCTGATGCTGCCGTCGCCGCTGGTGCGCCGCTTCGTGTCGTGGACCTTCGCGATTCCGCTGACGATCCTGACCGGCCGCAAGGCCGTACGCCAGGTGTTCGCGCCGGAAGACGTGCCGCGCGACTTCCCGGTCAAGGGCGGCGGCCTGCTCGGGATGCGCCCGCACGTGTTTTACGCGACCGCGACCGACCTGCTGTCGGCGCCGGTCGACCTGCCCGCGATGGAACGTCGCTACCCGGACCTCGCGCTGCCGGTCGACGTGCTGTACGGCCGCGCCGATCCGATCCTGAACTGGCGCGACCACGGCGAAGCGCTCGCGAAGAAATCGGCGCGCGTGCGGCTGAAGGTCGTCGAGGGCGGGCACATGCTGCCGGTCACGATTCCGGAAGCAACGGCCGACTGGCTGCTCGAAGTCGCCGCCGCGCCGGCCGAGGTGGCCGCGCCATCGGCACGCATCGCGTAAGCCTAGACCGCGTAACAGGGCCTGATTCCGTGCCGTGCCGCCGGCGCCGGCGCGAAATCAGGCTTCGTCGTCGGGCACCGACAGTCCGAGCTCCGATATCACCTCCCGCGCGGTGCGGAATGCCTCGACCGCGGCCGGCGCGCCCGCGTACAGCGCGCTGTGCAGCAACACCTCGCGAATCTCGACGAGGCTCGCGCCGTTGTTGAGCGCGCCGCGAATGTGACCCTTCAGTTCCGTGCTGCGGCCGAGCGCCGCCAGCATCGCGCATGTGCACAGACTGCGCGTCTTCAGGTCGATTCCGCCCCGCTGCCACGTGCTGCCCCACGCGTGCTCGTTCAGCCAGTTCTGCAGCGGCCGCGAAAACCCGTCGAGGTCGCGCATCGCGCGATCGACGAACGCCGGGCCCATCACGTCGATCCGCCGCGCCTTGCCGAATTCCCTGTCCTGTTCGCTCATGTCGGTGTCCTGGTGGTTGGAGTCGTGGCCGCTGCCGCGCCGCCGGCGACCGGGGGATTTCGCGCCATGTTCAGCGGGACGGCGCATTTCGTCAAAGACGCGGCCCTCGGTTCGCGGCCGTTCGCGTAACGGGCGGTCGAACGCTACGTAACATCCCGTCGCGCGTTACGGCGCCTGACGGGAACATCGCGGCTCCGACGTTGGCGCACCGTGGGCCCCTGTCGCGCGAAACCGCTCTAATTGCGTTTAAATCGCATCGATATTCCCAATTCCCGCAACAAAGCGCGATGCCGTTTCACGGAACCTGTCATGGCGCGGAATTTGCAGAGATGGCCTGGGACACACTTCCAATGTCGAGGGCAACATGCACAATCTCTTCAAGAAGACGACGGTAACGATGGCCGTCTCATCGCTGCTCGCGCTGTACGGCTGCGGCTCGGTCGACGGACCGACGACCCCGCCGACCATCAAGCCGAGCACGTCAGGGACGGGCGGCAGTTCGGGGACTTCGGGGACTTCGGGGACTTCGGGTACGTCGGGGAGCTCCGGGACTTCGGGATCGTCCGGCACGTCGGGCAGTTCCAGTTCTGGTACTTCCAGCTCGGGTACTTCCAGCTCGGGTACGTCTAGCTCCGGTACGTCCAGCTCGGGCACCTCCAGCTCGGGTACGTCTAGCTCCGGTACGTCCAGCTCCGGTACTTCCAGCTCCGGCACCTCCAGCTCCGGTACTTCCAGCTCGGGTACTTCCAGCTCCGGTACTTCCAGCTCGGGTACTTCCAGCTCGGGCACCTCCAGCTCCGGTACCTCCAGCTCGGGTACTTCCAGCTCCGGTACATCCAGCTCGGGCACCTCCAGCTCGGGTACGTCTAGCTCTGGCACCTCCAGCTCCGGTACTTCCAGCTCGGGTACGTCCAGCTCCGGCACCTCCAGCTCGGGTACCTCCAGCTCCGGCACCTCCAGCTCCGGCACCTCCAGCTCGGGTACGTCCAGCTCCGGCACCTCCAGCTCCGGTACGTCCAGCTCCGGTACGTCCAGCTCCGGTACGTCCAGCTCCGGTACGTCCAGCTCGGGCACCTCCAGCTCCGGTACTTCCAGCTCAGGCACCTCCAGCTCAGGCACCTCCAGCTCGGGCACCTCCAGCTCCGGTACGTCCAGCTCCGGTACGTCCAGCTCCGGTACGTCCAGCTCGGGTACCTCCAGCTCCGGCACCTCCAGCTCCGGCACCTCCAGCTCGGGTACCTCCAGCTCCGGCACCGGCGTCACCCCGCTCGGCAACGTCCTGCAGAAATCCGGCAACCTCGTGACGGCGCTCGGCACGACGGTCGTGAACGGCGGCGCTCAGATCGGCGGCGTGCAGATCCCCGGCACGAACCCGACGACGGCCACCAGTGTCGGCAACGCGGTCGGCAGCCTCGGCAACGGCGTGCAGTCGCTCGGCAACGGCATCGCGGCCGGCCTGGGCTCGATCGGCGTGTCAGCGAACCCGCTCGGGCCGACGCTCACGTCGACCACCGGCCTGTTGACCGGTGCCGGTGGTGCGGTCAACAACCTCGGCAATGCAGTGACGAGCCTCGGCACCGGTCCGCTGTCGCCGCTCGCACCGGCGACGACGCTGGTCGGCAGTCTCGTCAACACGGTCGGCACGGCGGTCAATTCCACCGCATCGGCGCTGAACACGGCACTGAACAGCTCGCCGGTCCAGCAGCTCGAAACACAGCTCGGCAAGGCGATCAACCCGATCACGAATACGCTGACCGGCGGCGTCACGACGCCGGGCGTCACCCAAACGCTCGGCAACGCGACGCTGCTCGGCGCACCGCTCAGCGGCCTCCTCGGCACGCTCGGCAGCGGCCTGGGCCTCGCCGGCACGAAGGTCGGCGGCGCGACCGGCAACCCGGTCGGCGACGGTGTCGGCGGCAGCGTCAACCAGCTCGGCAACACGGTGACCTCGACGGGCGGTCTCCTGTACAGCGGCAGCAGCAGCTCCAGCAGCGGCACCAACCCGCTCGCCCCGATCACCGGCCTGCTCGGCACGTTGACGGGCGGCGTCGGCGGCGGCAGCTCGAGCGGTTCAGGCGGCACCAGCGGCACGAGCGGCACCAGCAGCGGCGGCCCGCTCGCGCCGATCACCGGCCTGCTCGGGACGGTGACGGGCGCACTCGGCGGCATCGGTTCGAGCGGCACCGGCGGGACCAGCGGCACGGGCGGAACGAGCGGGACCGGCGGCACCAGCGGCACGGGTGGCGCAGGTCTCGGCGCTCTGCTCGCACCGGTCACCAACCTCGTCAACTCGCTGACGCCGCTCGGCGCGAGCCTGACCGGCACCGTCACGACGCCGGGCGGCAACGTGTCGGGCACGCTCGGCGGGGTGCTGACGAACGGCCCGGTCGGCACGGTCACGGGTGCGCTGGGGACGCCGTCCGGTTCGGCGGGTGCCACTGGCGGTGCAGGCGGCACGGCGACGACGCCGGGCGGCGGCTCCGTGGTGACCGGCCTGACCGGCGGCTCCACCGGCGCCGGCGCGGGCGGCAGCGGCAACCTGCTGTCGCCGGTGACCAACCTGCTCGGCGGACTGCTGGGCGGCGGCACCAAGAAGTAAGGTTCGACGCATCACGTATCAGAACGACAGGCCAGTGGCCGGGCGCGCATCCATACATAGCCCGGCCGACGGCCGGCGTCACCCGCCAAGCGGGGGCGCCGGCCCTCATCCCGACGAGGACTCGATCATGAACTCCACCATCGACGGCATCGCCGCGGTCCAGGACCGCCCGCCCCGTTCCGCCACGCCGTTGCGGGCCGGCCTGCTCGGCATCACGGCAGGCCTCTTCGCGCTGTGGATCACGCGCGACCAGCCGGGTCTCGACGCGGCCGCGCGCGCGGTCATCGCGAGCCTCGCGATCATCGGCACGATCGCGCTGCACGAACTCTTCATCTCGCGCGCCTACCTGCGCCCGAGCGCGGGGCTGTCGAGACAGGCCGTCCGGCCGCTCGGCATCGCGCGCGTCGCGACGCGGCTCGGCGCGCTCGCGTCGGTCTACGCGGGCATCGGCATCATTTATTGGCTGCTGCCCGAATACCACGGCGCGTTCTATCTGCCGTTCTGGTCGTTGCTGCGCTCGCTCGCGCCGTACGTGATCTTCGCCGCGCCGTTCTACTTCGCGTGGATGGACCGCCACCAGCGCGAGACCGACGACGCGTACCTGCTGTGGGGCCGCTTCCTGTTCCGCCGCGAGCAGCCCGCGAGCTGGAAGCCGGTGCGCGAGATGCTGGCCGGCTGGGGCGTGAAGGCGTTCTTCCTGCCGCTGATGACCGTCTATCTGTCGAAGGACGCCGATCACCTGAGCGCGTCGCTCGCGAACGCGATGCACGCGCCGATGACGATCGCGACGTTCATGTTCATGTACGACCTGTCGTTCACGATGGACCTGATGTTCGGCACTGTCGGCTACCTGTGCACGTTCCGCATCCTCGACAGCCACGTGCGCACCGTCGAACCGACGACGCTCGGCTGGGTGGCCGCGCTGATGTGCTACCAGCCGTTCTGGTCGCTGTTCTCGAACAACTACATCCGCTACCAGGGCTCGATGTTCTGGGACACCTGGCTGCTGTCGGCGCCGACGCTGCGCGTGATCTGGGGCGCGGTGATCATCCTGCTGCTGCTCACGTACGCGCTGTGCACGATCTCGTTCGGGCTGCGTTTCTCGAACCTCACCAACCGCGGGATCATCACGTCGGGCCCGTACCGCTTCACGAAGCATCCGGCGTACATCACGAAGAACCTGTCGTACTGGATGGTGTCGGTGCCGTTCGTCGAGCCGCTCGGCTGGCAGGTCGGGCTCATGCACTGCGCGGGGCTCGTCGCGGTCAACCTGATCTACTACACGCGGGCGAAGACGGAAGAGCGCCACCTGATGCGCGATCCCGACTATCGCGCGTATGCCGAATGGATCGAGCAACACGGGCTGTTCGCGCGGATCAGGCAGGCCTTCGGGCAGCGCGCGCCGGCCTGATACCGTGGCAAAAGGCGGGGCTAGCCGCCCCGCCACTTCATCGAAGCGCCGCGCGGCCCGACACCACAGCGCGTCGCTGCGCGCATGCTCAGTCGAACGAGACGCTGCTGTCGCGCCCGTCACGCGTGCGACCGGTCGCACGCGTCAGCCCCTGGATCGCGACGAAGCTCGCGAGGCCCATACCGAAGCAGCAGGCCGCCAGCGGCCATGCGGTAGCACCGTCGAAGACCAGCGTCGCGAGCGTGCCCACGCCGGTGACGATCACGCCCTGCACCGCGTAGTAGAGCGCAACCGCCTTGCCGGCGGCATCGCCGAAATCGCGCAGCGCGCCGTTCGCGGACACCGACGACATCAGCACGATACCGACCGCTACCAGCCACATCGGCATCACGAACGTCGCGAACGACGGCTTCGCCAGGACCGTGCAGACGGCCAGCACGATCGCGCCCGTCATCATCGTGAGCGCCCCTCGCGCAACGCAGCCGGCCTCGCCCCACCTCGACACGAACGTCCCTGCGAAGCGCGACGCGACGACCATCACGATCGCGACGGTCGCAAAGGCCACGCTGAACGCCACGCGGGAATAGCCCGCCCCGCCGACCAGCACGCGCGGCGCGCTGGAGAAGAACACGAAGAACGCCCCCATCGCGGCGGCAAACGCGAGCGTATGAACCTGAAAGGGCCGGCTGCCGAGAATCGATGCGACGGACGGCCCCTGCCGGTTCGCCGTCCGCGGCCGCGTTTCGTGCCAGCGTGGCCACGCACGGCCGCACGCGAGCAGCCCCAGCAGGCCGAGCGTCGCGAAGATCGCGCGCCATCCACAGGCCGTCGCGATGGCCGCGCCGAGCAGCGGGCCCAGTGCGGGCACGAACGCCAGCATCGCGCCGAACTGGCTGTAGATCATGCGGCCTTCAGGACGATCGGCGTAGACATCGCGAACGGTCGCGAACGTGGCGACGAGCGCGGCAGACGCGCCCAGCGCCTGCAGCACGCGCAGTGCGACGAACAGACCGCCGCCGGTGGCCATCGCAAGTGCCAGCGAAGCCGCCGCAAAACACAGCGCACCGCCGAGCACCATCGGCCGTCTGCCGACGCGGTCCGACAACGGGCCGAAGAGCATCTGGCCCAGGCCGAGGACGACCATGTAGACGCTCAGCGTCAACTGGACGATGGCCGGCGACGTGCCCAGCGCGGACGGCATCTCCGGGATCACCGGCAGGTAAACGTCCATCGCCAGCGAAGCGAGGAGATCGAAAGGCGCCATCAGCAGCAGCGCCGACGGCAACGAATAAGCCCAGACGGGCGTGGATTGTTCAGGCATGACGAGGCATCCGCTCAGAAAAGGGAATCTGGCGGCGATCTGCCTGGTCAGCGAGGGACAACGGGAGATCGCCGCAACGACCGGTTGACGAAGGTCGTTGCGGCTTAGCGATCCGTGGACGGGCCGGCTCCCATGGAGGAATCCTTGCGGTGTGCGTTGACTGCGCAGTGTAGTCGGTTCGACCGGGCGGCACCAGCCGCGTGGGCACGGCCCGGCGGCGGCTGTCAGGCCGGCCCGCGTCGCCCTCCGCTCAGGCGGCGGCACACGCTCATGCGGCCAATTGTCGCTAAACGACGCGATTCCCCGCCTTTCGTCGCTTTTCTCACCCAGTCCGATTGCCCGCCGTAATCACGTCGCGTATGGTGCTGCCCGTCCGCGTGCGATACAGCGCCCGACCCGCGCGCTGCCGCCCGGACCTTCGACCGTCGTCCCGCACGACGGCCGCGCGGGCCGTGCCCGCCGCTCACCGTCTCCGCGATGCCGCCCGTCGGCGCCGCGCATTCATGAGGAGAGAGACGTGATCCACAAAGTCCTGATCCTGTTCGCACTCTGCATCGCGGGCCTCGCCGCGATCGCCGCCGGTTCCAGCACATCCCCAGCTGATTCGCGGCCCCGGCTCGCTTCGCCGAGCCCGGGGGCCGCAGCCATTCCTTTCCCCGTTTGCGATGAACCACTTTCTCGGACCGCCCGGGACGGGCGACCTTTGCCATGCGTATCGACGTACAGCATTCCCAGCACGACATCGACGATGAACTCGACACGCTCTACGCGCGTCTCCACCAGCCAGGCCATCGCCTGTACGGCCTGCCGGCCGTCGCGCTCGGCCGCTCCGGCCTGATCGTCCGCCACCGCGAGGCGGACGGCGAGTACTTCCTGTATGTCGAAGATCCGGCCGCGCGCCAGCTCGCCGGCTATACGGTGTTCAACCGCCTGCCCGAAATCCCGCGCCGCGCCGACCGCTACCTGCGCGCGCCGCATACGCGGCTGCGCGGGTCCGCGCAACGCAAGGGGCTGGCGACGACGCTGTATCGCTGGGGGCTCGACGCGGGCCTGTGCCTGATCAGCGGCGCGCGCCAGTCGGTCGGCGCCGCGCAGTTGTGGACGGCGCTCGCGCAGGATTACCGGCACGGCTTCGTCGATATCGACGGGCGTGCGCTGCGTTATCTCGGCGAAACCGTCGCCGACGACGTGCATGGCGCGCTGCATACGCGGCGGCTGATGCTCGGTCATGGATGGGAGATCGGGGCATTCGCGCGCGTGGCGGGGATGGCCGGTGCCGCCCGAACACCGGTGCGATAATCCGTGCGACCCGCGCGACGCTCACTGCCGCGCCACGCGCCAACCGACACGCCCATCGATGACCACTGATTCCCGAACCGACTCCGACCGCCACATCGACATCATCGCGCTGTGCGGTAGCCTCCGCGCGCAGTCGTACAACGCCGCGCTGCTCGATGCAGCCGCGCTCGTCGCGCCAAGCGGCATGCGCATCATGCGCTTCGATCGTCTCGGCGAATTCCCGCTGTTCAATCCCGATACCGAATATCCGTCGCCCGCCGCGGTGCGCGACCTGATCGACCGCGTGAATGCCGCCGACGGCCTGCTGATCGCAAGCCCGGAATACGCGCACGGCGTTACGGGCGTGATGAAGAATGCGCTGGACTGGATCGTGGGATGCGAGGCCGTCGTGTACAAGCCGGTCGCCGTGCTGAATGCGTCGCCGCGCGCGACGCATGCGGACGCGGCGCTGCGGGAAACGCTGTCGGTGATGTCGGCGAACATCGTCGAGCGTGCGTCGATCACGCTGCCGATCCTCGGGAGCCAGCTCGACGCGGCGGGGATCGCCGCGCATCCGCCGTTCGCGTCGGCGCTGGCCGATGCGTTGCACGCGCTGCGCACGGCAATCCATGAGGCAGAACCGGGCCGGTAGCCGCCCGCGTTCGTCTGTGAACGCGCGCGGCGTTACCGCGCCTTGGCGCGCGTCACCTTCTTCGCCGGTTTGGCCGTCTTCGCGCGCGGCGCTTCCTTCTCGGGCTGCGCGCCGCCGCCGGCGAGATCCTCGAGCCAAGCGAGCGCGTCGACATACGACAGGAACTGCTGCAGATAAGCCGGCGACAGCTCGCGCATCGTCGCGAGCGACCGGTGCACGAGGCTGTTCGAATTGAGCGGCCCGGCGTTGCGCGGCACCTGGTCGAGCGACTGACGGTACTGCTGCTCCGTGCGGACCTTCGACCATATCGTGCGGAAGTAGTCGACCAGCTCGGGATCGAGGCCGCGCCGGTCGGCCTGCGCATCGCGCGCGAGCCGCTCGACGAGTTCCGCCAGCGCGCCGCGCATGGGCGCACCTGCCGCGCCGCTTGCCGTTGCCGTTTTACCGGCGCGCGCCACGACCTCGGCAAAGCCTTCGAGCAACGTCGCCAACCGTGCGTCGAGCAACGCGCGCGCATCGCCTTCTAGCGCGGCCGCGCGCCGTTCGAGCGCGTCGATCCGGTGAAAGCGCACCGGATCGAGCCGGTCGGCGCCCTGCTCGCGCCATGCGTCGAGCGTCGCGCGAACGTGCGTCGCGTCGCCGGTCACTTCGCCTTCCCTCCGTTCGAAGCCGACTTGCGCGGTACCGGCGCGATCTCCACGCGACGGTTCTTCGCGCGGCCTTCATCGTCCGCATTCGAGCTGACCGGCTGCTCGGAGCCGAACGCAGCCGCGAACACCGACGACGCCGGCACGCCGGCGTCGATCAGCGCACGCGTGACCGTCAATGCGCGCTTGGCCGACAGCTCCCAGTTGTCCGCGAACTGGCGGTTGCCCGCATGCACCTGCTGGTCGTCGGCGAAGCCGCTGATCATCAGGATCTCGTCACGCGTCTTCAGGTACGCGCCCAGCGGCGCGGCCAGCGTCTTCAGCAGGTCGCGGCCCGCGGGCTGCAACTGGTCGGAATTCAATGCGAACAGCACGTTGCCGCTGATGCCGATGCGGCCGTTCACGAGCGTCACGCGGCCGGCCGCGAGCGGCCCGGCAAGCGCCTGCTCGAGCGACTTGCGCTGCTGCGCCTCCTGCTGGCGCGCGCGCACGGCTTCCTCGAGCTTCGACGTGAGCTGAAGCTGCATGCCGATCACGCCGACGAGGATCAGTACGAACGCGCCGAGCAGCACCGACATCAGGTCGGCGAACGCGGGCCATACCGGCGCGGAGGACGCGCCGCCGTCGATTTCGTCGTGCATGCGTTACGCTCCGACGCTCGCCCGCCGGCCGGCGAGCTGCTGCAGGTCTTCGACGATCTGCTTCTGCGACATCATGCTCAGGTCGATCACCTCGCGCGCCTGCGCGACGTAGTACTCGAGCTGCTCGTCGCTGCGCGCGAGCGACTTCTCCAGCGCGGCCTCGATGCGTTGCAGATGCGTCAGCAGCTTGTCGTTCGACTCGCCGAATACCTGCACGGCCATCCCGAACGCATCGCCGAGGCTCGCGACCTCGACCGCGCCCGCCGTGACTTGCGCGGCCACCGAGTCGAGCTTGCGCGTTTCGGCATCGACGGTGTCGTTGAAGCGCGCGCCGACGCGGTCGAGCAGGTCGGCCGACGTGCTGACGAGCGCGTCGATCGCGGTGCGCTGTTCGGTCGATGCGTGGTTGACTGCGCCGAGCAGCGTTTCGAGCGTCGCGAGCAGGCGGCTGCGCTCCTCGAGCATCGCGGTGTCGTGCACCAGGCTGTCGGACAGGCGCTGGCGCAGCTCGGCGACGACGTCGGCCGCGGCCTTCGGCGCCTCCGAGGCAGCCTGCACGAGACGCGCGATCTCGTTGATCGTGTCGCTCGCGTGCACCTGCGCCTGCGCGGTGATGTCCTTCGCGGTGCGGGCCAGCGTGTCGCAGATGTCCTGCTGGCGCGTCGCGGCCTGCGCGGTCGTCTGCGCCCATTCGTCGCGCAGCGCGGCAGCCATCGCGGCGAGCGAGTCGTTCCATGCCGCGAGGCGCTGTTCGTCGCGCGCGGCCAGCTGCGTCTGCAGGCCGGCATGCGAATCGCGGATCGTCGACAGCAACTCGTTCGAGCGTTGTTCGAACGTCGATGCCTGTGCGGTCAGGTCGCGCGTCGTTTGTGCGAGTGCATCGCAGATTTCCTGCTGGCGGCCCGCGCTGTGCACGCCTGCGCGCTGCCATTCGTCGCCGAGCTTCGTGGCCATCGCGGCCAGCGAGTCGTTCCACGCAGTGAGGCGCTCTTCGTCGCGTGCAGCCAGTTGCGTCTGCAGGCCCGTGTGCGAATCGCGGATCGTCGACAGCAGTTCGTTCGAGCGTTGTTCGAACGTCGATGCCTGTGCGGTCAGGTCGCGCGTCGTTTGTGCGAGTGCATCGCAGATTTCCTGCTGGCGGCCTGCACTGTGCACGCCGGCGCGCTGCCATTCGTCACCGAGCTTCGTGGCCATCGCGGCCAGCGAGGCGTTCCATGCGGCGAGGCGTTCCTCGTCGCGCGCAGCCAGTTGCGTCTGCAAGCCCGTGTGCGAATCGCGGATCGTCGACAGCAACTCGTTCGAGCGTTGTTCGAACGTCGATGCCTGCGTGGTGAGATCGCGCGTCGTTTGTGCGAGTGCGTCGCAGATTTCCTGCTGACGGCCCGCACTGTGCACGCCTGCACGCTGCCATTCGTCGCCGAGCTTTGTGGCCATCGCGGCCAGCGAATCGTTCCATGCTGACAGGCGTTCTTCGTCGCGCGCAGCCAGTTGCGTCTGCAGGCCCGTGTGCGAATCGCGGATCGTCGACAGCAACTCGTTCGAGCGTCGTTCGAACGTCGAAGCCTGCGCCGTGAGATCGCGCGTCGTTTGCGCCAGTGCATCGCAGATTTCCTGCTGGCGGCCTGCGCTGTGCGCGCCGGCGCGCTGCCATTCGTCGCCGAGCTTAGCGGCCAGCGCGGCCATCGAATCGTTCCACGCGGCGATGCGCTGTTCGTCGCGCGCCGCCAGGTCGGCCTGCAGCCCGGCGTGCGACTCGCGCATCGCGGCAAGCGCCGCGCTCGAATGGCGTTCGAACGTCGCGGCAGCCTCCCCCAGCGCGCGCGCATGCTGGCCGGCCAGCGTCTCGCCGACTTGCTCCTGGCGCGACAGCGCATCGCGCCACGCATCCGACAGGCGGCTTTCAGTCGATTCGAGGCGCGTCGCCACGCCGTCGAGCAGGTCCGTCGAACGCTGCGAGAACGTGTCGGTGAACTGGCCGAGCGTCGTCTGCAGCTGCTGCGCGACGGCATCGCCCGCGCGGCGCTGTTCGTCGAGCGCGCGGTTCCAGACGGCCGTCACGTTGCCGGTGGTCTTCTCGAAGCCGTCCGTCAGCCCGTCGAGCTGACGCTGCACGGCGCCCGTCACGGTATCGCGCAGCGCGGCCATCTCCTGCGCGAGCCCCGTCATCGTCGCGGCGACGACCGGCTGCAGCGCGGCACCGGCCACGCGCGCGCTTTCGGCGGCGCTTTCCTTCAGCGCGTCGCCGACATTCGACGCGAGGCCCGCATACGCGCGCTCGGTCCGGTCGAAAAACGCCTGCTGGCTTTCGATCTGGCGATCGTGCAGTGCGACGCTGCGCGCCTCGAGCGTCGTCATCATCGTCTGCAGCCGGTCGACCAGCGCCGGCATCACGTCGGCCTGGCGCTGCAGCAGCCGGAACGATTCGTCGCGCTGGTGTGCGGACGAATGCACGCGCAGCGTCGTCGCGATCTTCGCGTCGAGCTGCTGGGCCGCGTCGATCCGCTCGCGGCGCACCAGTGCGGACAGCAGCCCGAGCATCGCGGACGTCGCGACGCCGGCAATCGACGTGCCGAATGCGAACCCGAGGCCCTTCACCGGCGCGATCAGCGATGCGCGGATCGCGTCGAGGTCGGTCGCGCTTTCGAGCGCGGCGCCCGTGCCCTTCAGCGTGACGACCATCCCGAGCAGCGTGCCGAGCATGCCGAGCAGCACGAGCAGGCCGACGAGGTAAGGCGTGAGCGACGGGCCCGGCAGCGCGACGCGCGCGCCTTCGACCCGCGCGCGCACGGCGCCGCGCAGGCCCGGGTGCAGCGTGTCGAGCCACGTGTCGAGCGTCGCGGGCGGCTCGGTCAGGCCGGCGACCGCGCGCGACAGCGTGGCGGTGGCCTGCCGGTAGCGCAGCAGTTCCCATGCGCCGGCGACGTAGCACGCGGCGATCAGCAGCGTGACGGCCGCCGCCAGCGGGTTCGACGCGACATAGCCGACGCCGATCCAGCCCACAGCGAGCAGACCGGCGACGAAGACAACGAGATCAAGGCGAATTCTGGACATAGCGTGTTGATTAGCTGGTGCGAAGGGCCGCGAGCAGCCCGTCTACCGTTTGAAACCGGACTTCGAGTTCGGCGAGCAGGACGCTTTGCATCTCGTCGCGAAACGTATCGAGCCATGCACCGGGCACGATCGCCGCGACGGCCGTGCCATCGGCCACCACCGCGCCGTCATCGGCCGGATCGGCCGTGGCCGTGGCCGTGGCCGTGGCCGTGGCTGCGGCTGCGGCTGCGGCCGCGGATTCGGCGTCGGCCAGCGCCTGCCGCTCCGCGTCGCGCAGCCGCCCGAAACGGGTGCCGAGCAGCGCGGGGATGGGCGACAGCAGGCTGCGCTCGCGCGCGCCGAGCACTCGCTCCATGATCGCGTCGAGCGTCGCGAGCCGCGCCATCCCGGACGAGCGCGCGGCGACCGCAACCCGCAGGCGGCCGCGCAACTGGCCGATCGCCGTTTCCATGTCCTGCTGCAGGGACAGATAACGCTGGCGGAAGTCCGCGAAATCGGCCGTGTCGGCGGCCGGCGGCGGCGGATCGCCGGGCCGGCGCCGCGCACGCGGCCGGTTGGTGGCCGTGATCGCCTGCGCGAGCTCGTGGCGCACGCGCGCGCAGTCGCGCTCCGCGTCGTAGCCGCGCACGCCTGCCGCGACGCCGGGCGGGCTCGCGTTCAGCGCGGACGACAGCGTGATCGCGTCGGTCCAGCCGAGCCACTGGCTCAGCCGGTCGGACAGCGTCTGCCGGGATTCCGCGACGTCGGCATCGGCCAGGCGCGCGAGCAGCCGGACGAGCGTCGGGCCGCTCAGCGCCGGGCGCGGAGGTGCTTGCACCATGCTGCAAACCGTCAAAAAAGGCAGCAGTTTACACGCCGCCGGGCGGTCGGCCGCCAGAATCGGGGAAGCGGCGCCGATCGGCGCGGCGCGCGATACACGCGAACGCCCGCCGCGCAAGGCTCGGCGGGCGACCGGGGGCTGCTGCGGCGACGGTCCTGCCGGGCCCTTGCCCTTGCCCTTGCCCTTGCCCTTGCCCTTGCCCTTGCCCTTGCCCTTGCCCTGGCCCTTGACCTCGCCCTCGCCCTCGCCCTTGGCCTCGCCCTTGACCTCGCCCGTCGCCCGTCCCCCGTCCCCCGTCCCCCGTCCCCCGTCGCCCGTCGCCCGCCGCCCGCCCATCGCAAAATATCGTCCGACGATACCGGCCGCGTTGCACTAACATCAAAGCACCCGTCGAGCCACGCGTGCCGGCCGCGGGCGGCGCCGCCGAGACCTGGCGCCACCGACCCACGAACAACAGACGGGCCCGGCCCGAACGCACACGATGCTTGCCAATCTCGTCACGCGCCTGCGCGACCTTTTCGGCAAACCGCCGACCCCGCAGGCCTTCGCCGAACGCCTGATCGCCACGCTGCGCGCGTCGGGCGACACACGCACCTGGCGCCATGAGGACGAGAAGGGCTGCCTCGTCCAGTCGGATGTGCCGTCGAACATCATCAACCTGCACAACCTGTTCCACGACTACGCGGCCGCGAAGCCGTCCGAGCGGGACACCGTGCTGAAGCGCCAGGCGAACGCGATGCTGCAGCACGAGATCCCGACGAATTTCGCCGCCGCGCGCGCGAAGCTGCGCCCCGTGATCCGCAGCGCGACCGAGCGCTACGTGACGGCGCTGCAAACGGCCGGGCAGTTCGGCATAACGGAGCTGGCGTTCCGGCCGCTGTGCGAGAACATCGAAATCGGCATCGCATACGATGGCGAGCTCAACATCGCGCGCCTGCCGACCGCGACGCTCGACCAATGGGGCGTCTCGTTCGACGAAGCCTGCGACATCGCGATCGGCAACCTGCGGGCCGAATCGTCGACGCCATGGGCCGCGCTGCCGAACGGGGTATTCCTGTCGCAATTCGACGACTCGTACGACGCGGCGCGGCTGCTGCTGACCGACCTGCTCCACCGGCAGCCGATCGCCGGCGCGCCGGTCGTGATGGCGCCGAACCGCGCGGTGCTGCTGCTCACCGGCGACCGCAACCCGGCCGGGCTCGCCGCCATGGTCGACCTCGCCGAACAGGCGCAGGCGCAGCCGCGCCCGCTGCCGCCGCTGATGCTGCGCTGGGACGGCGCCGCCTGGCGGCGCTTCGTGCCGGCAGGGCTCGAAGCGAAGCTGCATGCGCTGCGCATCGGCGAGCTCGCGGGCGACTACCAGGATCAGCGGATGCTGCTCAGCGACGTGCATGAGCGCGACGGCACCAATATCTTCGTGGCGACCTATTCGGTGTACAAGCGCCAGGACGGCAGCCTGTTCAGCGTCGGCGTGTGGAGCGAAGGCGTGCCTTCCCTGCTGCCCGAGACGGACATCGTCGCGCTCCATCGCGGCTCGACGGGGCAGTCCGCCTACGTGCCGATGGCCGAACTGCTGCGCACCTGCGGTGACCTGATGACGGCCACCGGGCATCGCCCCGTGCGGTATGAAGTGAAGGAATTTCCGGACGACACGCGGTTCGCGGCGCTGCTGGCGCGGTTCAGCGAAACCTGACGCCGATGCGCGTTCGCGCGGCGCGCGCGGACGGCCGGCCACGGGAATGGCCGGCCGCCGTGCGATGCAGATCGGGAATGGAAGCGGTCAGATGCGGTCAGATGCCCGCTTTCGGGGCATTCAGGATCAGTCGCAGCCCGAGCAGCGTGATCGCGCCGGCGGCAATGCGGTCGACCCACTTCTTCGCGCGCAGGTAGAGCTCGCGCGGCCGGCGCGTGGAGAAGCACAGCGCGACGATCGTGTACCAGCCGAACTCGACGCCGAACACGAGCGGCGGCAGCGCCAGATAGCACCACAGCGGCGGATGCTGCGGAAGCAGCGCCGCGAAGATGCTGCCGTACCAGATCGCCGTCTTCGGGTTGCTGAGCTGGGTCGTCAGGCCCGTCCAGAACGACTTGCGCGCGCTGCCGCCGGCCATCGCCTGCGGATCGTCCATCGCGATCGGCCGGTCGGCGCCGCGCCAGATCTTCGACGCCATGTAGATCAGGTACGCGCCGCCCGCCACCTTGAGGCCCACGTACAGCCATTCGACGGCCTGCAGCAGCGTATAGAGCCCGGCCAGCGCGACGCCGCCGAACACGATGCCGCCGATGCCCATGCCGAGCGCGGTGGCGAGCCCGTCGCGGCGCGACAGCCCGATCGAATTGCGGGCAACCAGCACGAAGCTCGGGCCCGGAATCATCGCGCCGAGAAACAGCGCAGCCAGGATGGCGAGTACGGCAGCCGATGCAGTCATCGAAGTCTCCTTGGTGAGCGACGCCGAATCGCCAGCGCCTGCGTGTCGTGTCCGATGGTCGAGCCGATGATTCTGGCACGCTTCGCGCATGGCCGAAAGCGGCTTTGCGCTGCTATGCTGGCCCTCTTTCCCGTCATTCGCGCCGCCCCCCATGATCGAGATTCGCGCCGCACGCTATCCCGACGATGCCCGTGTCGTCGAGGCGATCTTCCGCGAGTACATCGCCAGCCCGACCGTCAGCCTCGAATTCCAGGACTACGAGCCCGAGATCGCCGCGCTGCCCGGCAAGTACGCGGCGCCGCGCGGGCTGCTGCTGCTCGCGTGGCAAGGTGAGCGCGCGGTGGGCTGTGCGGCGTTTCGCGAGATCGACGCGACGACGTGCGAGATGAAGCGCGTCTATGTGCGCCCCGAAGCGCGCGGGCTGAACCTCGGCCGCCAGCTCGTCGAACGGCTGCTGCACGACGCGAAGGCGGCCGGCTATGCGCGCATGTGCCTCGACGTGCTGCCCGAATTCGTCGCCGCCCGGCAACTGTATGCGTCGCTCGGCTTCACGCCCGCGCCGCCCGTCGCGTTCAACCCGGTGCCGGGCACCGAGTTTCTCGGGCGGGACTTGTAACCTCCACGCCATCGGCACCGCTTCCTTCCTTTCGACCGGACACCCCGTGATGCGCGTTTCCCGCCTGCCCTTCGTGCTCCTCCCGCTGCTCGCCGCACTTTCGTTCAACGCCCGCGCCGGCGACCTGCCGAAATCGGTCGCCGCGCAGTTGCCGCCCGGCTACCAGCCGCTGCTCGCGCATGCCGGGCCGGATCTCGACAACGGGCGGCACAGCTTCCTCGTCGTCGTGCATCGGGCGGTCGATACGCGCGAGCAGCCGTCGCCGCGTCCGCTGCTGATCTTCGAGGAACAACCGGATCACGCATTCCGGCTCGTCGCGCGCAACGACCAGGTCGTGCTGCGCGCGAACGAAGGCGGCCAGTGCGACCCGTTCGATCCCGACGATGCCGCCGACAACGGCTTCGCGATCAAGGGCCGCTATTTCACCGTGCAGAACGTCGTCGCGTGCGGGCAGCACTGGAGCGACTACGTGACGTTCCGCTACGACCCGCGCACGCACGGGTGGCTGTTTTCGAACCGGATCGTCACCCAATCGTTTCCGCTCGACGACCAGCCCGACCACGTCACCGTCACGCGCGCCGACGAGCACCGGCCGGTGTCGTTCAGTCAGTGGCAACGCAAGAACTGACGTGGCCGGTGCAACGCGCGGAGCGCGGTTGCATCGCACGCCGGCCGGCGCGGGTACGGCCGGACGCAGTCACCTCCCGCTTCTCCCGCACTCGCGAGCACACCCCAACAGGGCTACCATAAGCGCTCGCCGTCGCGCGACCATGCGCCGGCCTCGCACGCGGCTCGCCCGCACGCGTTCCCTCGCTGCACCCGCACTGGAGGACGACATGACGCAACACTTCGACGCGATCGTCATCGGCACCGGTCAGGCCGGGCCCCCACTCGCCGCGCGGCTGTCCGCCGCCGGGATGAAGGTCGCGATCATCGAGCGCGGCCGCTTCGGCGGCACCTGCGTGAACACCGGCTGCATCCCGACCAAGACGCTGATCGCGAGCGCATACGCCGCGCAGCTCGCACGGCGCGCCGGCGAATACGGCGTGTTGGTCGGCGGCCCCGTCACCGTCGACATGAAAGCCGTGAAGGCGCGCAAGGACCAGATCTCCGGCCGCTCGAACCACGGCGTCGAGCAATGGGTGCGCGGCCTCGCGAACACCACCGTGTTTCAGGGTCACGCCCGCTTCGAGCAGGCCAACACGGTGCGCGTGGGCGACGACGTGCTCGAAGCCGGGCGCATCTTCATCAACGTCGGCGGGCGCGCGCAGGTGCCGGCCATGCCGGGCCTCGACACGGTGCCGTACCTGACCAACTCGACGATGATGGACGTCGACTTCCTGCCCGAGCATCTCGTGATCGTCGGCGGCAGCTACATCGGGCTCGAGTTCGGCCAGATGTATCGCCGCTTCGGGTCGAAGGTCACGATCGTCGAGAAGGGCTCGCACCTGATCCGGCGCGAGGACGAAGACGTGTCGCAGGCGGTGCGCGAGATCCTCGAGAAGGAAGGGATCGACGTGCAGCTCGACGCGACCTGCCTGAGCGCGCGGCGCGACGGCAGCGGTATCGCGGTCGGCCTCGACTGCGCGGGCGGCGGCCGCGAGGTCGCGGGCTCGCACCTGCTGCTCGCGGTCGGACGCGTGCCGAACACCGACGATCTCGGGCTCGACCGCGCGGGCGTCTCGACCGACGCGCGCGGCTATATCGAGGTCGACGAACAATTGCGCACGAACGTGCCCGGCATCTGGGCGCTCGGCGACTGCAACGGGCGCGGCGCGTTCACGCACACCGCGTACAACGACTACGAGATCGTCGCGGCCAACCTGCTCGACAACGATCCGCGCAAGGTGTCCGATCGCATCGCGGCGTACGCGCTGTACGTCGATCCGCCGCTCGGCCGCGTCGGCATGACGCTCGCGGAAGCGAAGCAGACGGGCCGCCGGCTGCTCGTCGGCACGCGCCCGATGACACGCGTCGGCCGCGCGGTGGAAAAAGGCGAGAGCCTGGGCTTCATGAAGGTGATCGTCGACGCGGACAGCCACGCGATCCTCGGCGCATCGATCCTCGGCGTGACGGGCGACGAAGTCGTGCACGGGATGCTCGACGTGATGGCCGCCGGCGCGCCGTACACGACGATCAGCCGCGCGATGCACATCCACCCGACCGTGTCGGAGCTCGTGCCGACGCTGCTGCAGGATCTGCATCCGGTCGAATGACGGCACGGGCGGCGGGCTGCGGCGCATCGGCGTCGCACGGGGGGCGAGCGCGCGAAGCGCTTCATCGTCGACGGGCTCGCGGCCGGCGCGCTGAAGCCGCTGATCGATCGCACGTTCGCGTTCGACGACATCGCGGAAGCGCATCGCTACATGGAAGCCGGTGCGCAGGTCGGGAAGATCGTCGTCACGGTCTGAACGGTGTGAGGCGGGCGGGCCGCTTGTCTGTAAACAGCGGTACGCCCGCCCCCCGTTCAGCTTTCGAAATACCGCGGCCGGTCGATATCGGCCAGCAGCCCCGGCTGCGTCGGCGCCCAGTCGAGCGATGCACGCGTGCGCTCGCTCGTGGCCGGCGCATCCAGCCCCGCGAACATCGCGAACCAGCCGAAGTGTTCGCCGGCTTCAGCCGCCGTCTTCGCGACGACCGGCACGTTCAGCCGCCGGCCGATCACTTCCGCGATGTCCCGGAACCGCACGCCGGTATCGTCGACCGCGTGATAGCGCGCGCCGGCCGCACCGCGTTCGATCGCGAGCCGATAGACGCGCGCCGCATCGAGCCGGTGCACGCCCGGCCAGCGGTTGCCGCCATCGCCGAGATAGGCTGATACCCCCTTCTCCCGCGCGAACGCGATCAGGCGCGGCACGAAACCGTGATCGCCGTCGCCATGCACCGACGGCGGCAGGCGCACGACCGACGCGTGCACGCCGCGCGCTTCCAGCGCGACCGCGGTCGCTTCGGACGCACGCGGATAGGTCGACGACACCGGCACGTGCGGATCGTCCTCCGTCGCCGCGCGCCCGGGTGCGACGAGCGCGAGGCCCGACGTGACGACCAGCGGCCGCGCCGAGCCCGCGAGCACCGCACCGATCGTCTCGATCGCGCGGCGATCGAGCTCGCAGTTCTGCGCGAAGCGCGAGAAGTCGTGATTGAATCCCGTATGGATCACCGCATCGGCGGCTTCGGCTCCGCGCGTGAGGCTGTCGAGATCCTCCAGCGACCCGCGATGGACATCGGCGCCCGCCGCCGCGACCGACGACGCGGCCGCATCGGACCGCGCGAGACCGAGCACCGAGTGCCCGGCAGCAACGAGTTCGGCCACGACGGCAGCGCCGACGAAGCCCGACGCTCCAGTAACAAAGACACGCATGTTCAATACCTCCGGATGGCAGGGAGGCTTACTATCTGTCGATCGCCGCGCACCGTGAAGTCGTGACGGTTTACCGGTAAACGAACTAACAGGCTATGGCTGACGCCCCTGACAACCTGCTCGGCGCATACCTTCGGGCCCGCCGCGAGAAACTCGACCCGGCCGCGCTCGGCCTCCCGGCCACGCGCCGCCGCACGCCGGGCCTGCGGCGCGAGGAAGTCGCCCAGCGCGCGCACGTGAGCACCGCGTGGTACACGTGGCTCGAACAGGGGCGCGGCGGGGCGCCGTCGGCCGACGTGCTCGACCGGCTCGCCCGCGCGCTGCTGCTGAACGACGCCGAGCGCGAGCACCTGTTCCTGATCGGCGTCGGCCACCTGCCGGAAGTGCGCTATCACGCAGCCGACCATGTGTCGCCGCGCGTGCAGCACGTGCTCGATTCGCTCGACGCGAGCCCGGCGATCGTGCGCTCGGCGACGTGGGACGTCGTCGCGTGGAACGACGCGGCAGCCGCGACGCTGACCGACTACACGACGCTGTCGCCGGAACGGCGCAACATCCTGCGGCTCATCTTCGTCGATCCGCACGTGCGCGGCGTGCAGGCGAACTGGGAACGCGTCGCGCGGTTCGCGGTGGGCGCGTTTCGCGCCGACGTCGCGCGCGGCGGTGCGACACAGGCCGTTCAGGCATTCGTCGACGAGATGCGCGCGGCGAGCGCGGAGTTCGACGCGCTGTGGCGCGACCACGATGTCCGCTCGCACGAAGAAGGAACCAAGGAGATCCACCATCCTGCCGTCGGGCGCATCGCGCTCGAATACTCGGCGTTCGCGGTGAGCGGCCGGCCCGACCAGACGCTCGTGATCTTTACGCCGGAAACGGCGGCCGATCGCGCGCTCGTCCGGTCGCTGGTGGCCGCGCGCGCGCAAGCGCTGGCCGAGCAGATGCCCGTCGCATGACGGCGCGCGCTTCATCTGACGAATGTGCCGTCGCGCCGTATCCCCCGCCGCCGCCAGCGCCCCCGTCGCCCCGCTGCACCCCATCGCATTCCGCACTGATTCCCAGTCGAATATTTAATTTTCACCTGGCGTAGCGCGCGCTTACCCTTTCGGCATCGCATCACAGGGCCACCGGCCCCTCCCTGGAGCATTCCGATGTCCGACCCCGGCACCGCGCAAGCCGTCCACCGCCCGCATGCGGCTTCCGTGTCCTATGGCGCGCTCGCGCTGCTGGTGCTGGCCGGCCTCAACCTGCGTCCGTTCCTGACCGCGTTCGGCCCCGTGCTCGACGTCGTGCGCGCCGACACGGGCCTCGGCTTTCGCGCGGCCGCGCTGCTGACCACGCTGCCGTTCGTGCTGATGGGTGTCGTCGCCGGGGTCGGCGTCGGGCTCGCGCGGCGCGTCGGCGAGCCGCGCGCGCTGACAGTCGCGCTGGCGCTGATCGCCGCAGGCTGCACGGCGCGCCTGTGGACCGGCGGCAGCGCCGGCCTGATCGGCACCGCGATCGTCGCGGGCGCCGGCGTCGCCGTGATCCAGGCGCTCGTGCCCGGCCTCGCGAAACGCTGGTTCGTCGACCGGCTGCCGCTCGCGATGGGCCTCTACTCGGCCGCGCTGGTCGGCGGCGGCGCCTTCGGCGCGGTCGCGAGCCCGTGGCTCGCCGCGCAGGGCGGCTGGCATCTCGCGCTCGCCGTGTGGGCCGTGCCCGCGCTCGTCACGCTCGCGCTGTGGCGGGCGAAGGCGCCGCGCGACGCCGTGCGCGCGACGGCCGTATCCGTTCCGCTCACCGCGTTCGCCCGCATTCCGCGCGCGTGGCAGCTCGCGCTGTTCTTCGGGCTCAGCAACAGCGGCTACGCCAGCCTCGTCGCGTGGCTGCCCGCGTTCTACCGCGGCATCGGCATGAGTCCGCAAGCGAGCGGCAACCTGCTCGCGTGGATGGCGCTGTTCCAGGCGACCGGCGCGCTCGCGATGCCGATGCTCGCAAAGCGCTCGCCCGACCGCCGCGCCGCGCTGTGGCTCACGCTCGCGCTGCAGGCGGCCGGCTTCGTCGGGTTCGCGACGCTGCCCGCGGTCGCGCCGTGGCTCTGGGTCGCGAGCGTCGGCCTCGGTCTCGGCGGCTTCTTCTCGATGAGCCTGATCGTCACGCTCGACCACCTGCCCGATGCCCGGCTCGCCGGCGCGCTCGCCGCCTTCGTGCAGGGCATCGGCTTCCTGACCGTCGCGGCGAGCCCCTGGCTGATCGGCTGGCTGCGCGACGCGGGCGGCGGCTTCGCGATCGCATGGTGGATGCATCTCGGCGTGATCGCCGCGATGGCCGCGCTGAATGCCGCGTTCGCGCCCGCCGGCTACCGGCACAGCATGGTGCGCATCACCGGCGCCGCCCGCTAAAGCCTCCCTTCGAATCCGGACGTTTCGCCGGCCGCTTACGGCGCGACGTCCAGCCGTCCGCGCATGGCCGGGCGCGGGCAGTCACGCCCATCGGCCGCTGGTTCGCTGCACGACAAACAACATCAATCGGTATTGGAGACAGACATGAAAAAACTCGTTCTGGCCGTTGCGCTCGCGCTGACGGCCGGCGCCGCCGCCGCGAAAGACCCGGCGGTGCTGCGCCTCGGCGTCGACCCCAGCTATGCGCCGTTCGAATCGCTCGCGCCCGACGGCAAGCTCGTCGGCTTCGACATCGATCTCGGCAATGCGATCTGTGAACGGATGAAGGTGCGCTGCGTGTGGGTCGAGAACGCGTTCGACGGGATGATCCCCGCGCTGAGGGCGCGCAAGTTCGACGGCGTGCTGTCGTCGATGAGCGTGACCGAGAAGCGCCTCGCGCAGATCGCGTTCACCGACAAGATCGACAACGTGCCGCCCCGGCTCGTCGCGCGGCGCGGCTCGAACCTGCAACCGACGCCCGAATCGCTGCAGGGCAGGAGCGTCGGCGTCGAGCAGGGTTCGACGCAGGAGACTTATGCGCGCACGTACTGGGAGCCGAAGGGCGTGATCGTCCGCACGTACCAGACGCAGGATCTCGTCTACCAGGACCTGCTGTCGGGGCGGCTCGATGCGTCGCTGCAATCGTCGGTGCAGGCCGACCTCGGTTTCCTGAAAACGGCCAAGGGAGCGAACTTCGAATTCGCGGGGCCGGCGCTGCATGACCCGAAAACGCTCGGCGTGGGTTCGGCGATCGGCGTACGCAAGGATGACGACGCGCTGCGCACGCAAATCAACCAGGCGCTTGCGAGCCTGATTCAGGACGGGACGTACCAGCGGATCGCGAAGAAGTATTTCTCGTTCGACATCTACAACTGACGGGAACGAACGGACAATGCAAAGCGGTGTCACGCATGCGTGCGCGACACCACTTCTTCGTTGACCGAATGATATCGACTACGCCGCTCGCTGCAACAGGTCGGTGGCGAACGACTTCGCATGCGCGACGGCTTCCTGCGCGTCGCCGAACACACCGAGTTCATCCCAGTGTTCTTCGGCCGCGTACGTTCCCTTCACGGCGAGCGCCCGCTGAACGCTCAACTGCGCGGCGTATTTGCCATCCTGCAACGGCCGGGCCGTTGCAACCACCTTGTGCGGCGGGCTGGCCCGCTCCGGCTGAACCAGTTCGACGGCGCCACCGGCCACGTCGACATACATCAACTCGTTCCTGGTGTTGCAGTCCGGGCAGTAGAAGCACCACCCTGCACCCTCTTGGTGGGGCCTGACCTGCCCGCGAGCCAGCACGGCGCGGCATGCAACGTTTTCGCAGATGAACGGCATGGCAGTCTCCGAAGTTGTTTGTCGGAAATCCTAGCATGTCCGTCCGCCGTCAACCACCGGCATCGGCGAGATTGCCTTGCGGTCGATCAGGTTCGGGCTTATACGCCCCTGGCGCGGCTCGCACGCAGGTCGACCGGGCGCTCGCAAGCTGCTCGTCAGCCGGGATACACTGTCTGCCCGACCCACGAACCAAGCCCTCCTCCATGTTGATCCGCGTTGCCACGCCGTCCGATGCCATCCCGCTTGCCGAACTGAAACGCGACACGTTTCGCGAAACCTTTCTGCAAGAAGGATTCAATATCGACTACCCGCCGCACGATCTGGCTGCATACGAGACTCAAGCCTACTCGGTGGAAACGGTCACGGGCCAGCTCAACGATCCCCAGTGCCGCACGTGGGTCGCCGAAAGCGACGACGGCCGGCTGGTGGGGTATGCACACGCGGGGCCGTGCAAACTCCCGCACCCGGAGGTTGCCGACGGTTCGGGGGAGATCCATCAGATCTACCTTCGGCGCGGTACGCAAGGGACCGGCGCCGGACGCGCGTTGTTCGATTCCGCACTGGATTATCTGGCCACGGAACGCCCCGGCCCGGTGTGGCTTGGCGTGTGGTCCGGCAACGCGAAGGCCATCGCCTTCTATGAGAAAGCCGGTTTCAGGAAGGTCGGCACGTACGATTTCAAGGTCGGTGAAGCGACCGATCTGGAGTTCATCTACCGTCGTTGACGCCATGGATCGAGAACCGGTGCGATTGACACGCTCCGGCCGATCGCGCTACCTTGCGTTCATGCAGCGCGATCCGATTCCCCTCGCAAGCGTCACGACCACGACGACCATCGCCAACGGCGGGTCGTCCGGAATGCGCGCGCGGTAATCGTCGCGGTTGCATGCACCAGGAGCCCCGCCGGCAAGCGACGGGGCTTCTCGCGTTTACGGCGCCCCGCTAGTTCGTCGGCATCACGTACACCAGCCAGGAGTCGCCATGAACGAAGTCGATCGTCAAAGCCACAGCCACGCACGCGAGGTGCTGCTCGTCATCTCGATTCAAACCCTTCCGGGCAAGCGTCACGAGCAGATTGCCGCCTATGAGCGGCTGGCACCCACGGTTCGGGCAGAACCAGGGTGCCTCCAGTACGACCTGCATCCCGTCGTCGGCGACGAGAACGGCTTTGTGCTGATCGAGCGCTGGGCATCGGCGGACGCGTTGGCCGCGCACGACGTGACGCCTCACATGATCGCCAACGATGCGCAAAGCCCGACGTTCCGGGCTGCGCCGGCGAAGGTGGTGCGGCTGGCACCCGGCAGTCTCGCTTGAGCGGAACACGAGCCGGCCCGAACCGGGCCGGCGTTGCGGAACGGTCGCCGTACGCCGGCTGCCGCGTGCCCGCTCAGTAGCGGCTGCGCCCCCACAGCGTCTCCGGCTCGTCGAGCAAATGACGCAACCCGCTGCGCTCCAGCATCGTTTCCGACACCTCCACGACGCGCTCGAGAATCGCCTCCTCATCGACCGACAACACGCGCCGCCCCTCCATCAGCACCCTTCCGCCGACCATCGTCATGCACACGTCGGCCGCGTTCGCGAAGCACGTCACGCGATACACCGGCATGTTCATCGGCATCATGTGTGGCCGGAACAGGTCGACGAGGATGATGTCGGCGAGCTTGCCGGCTTCGAGCGAACCGACTTCGTGATCGACCGACAGCGCCTTCGCCGCGTCGATCGTCACCATCTCCAGCACCTTGCCGTGCGGCAGCACGTCCGGGTCGCGGAAATGCCGGCGGTGGTAATGCATGCACTGCCACATATGGCGGAACATGTCGTAGCCGCGATCGGGCGCCGCGCCGTCCGACGCGATCGCCACCGTCACGCCCGCATCGATCAGCTCGGGCACCGGGCAGCGCCCGATGATCGACATGATCGCGCTCGGGTTGTGGACGATCGCGGTGCCGGTCTCGACGCATGCAGCGATGTCGTCGTCGGTCAGGTCGATGCTGTGCGACATGAACGACGTCGGGCCGAGCAAGCCGAGCTCGCGATGCGCGAACGCGAGCGTGCCCGCGCGGTGGCCGTCCTGCGTGAACGTCAGCCCGCGCTCGCGCGCCAATGCGCCGTAGCGCGCGGCCTGGTCGCGGAAGTCGCGCTCGTACTGCGCGAGTTCCGGGTCGTGCTCGGGCCCGTACACAGGCAGCGTGAGCGCGATGCGGATCCGGCCGCCGGCATCGCCGTGGCATTCGTCGATGATGCTGTTGCACACTGCGTACATCGTGTCGAAGTCGATGTCGCGCGTGTCGCTGCCGTCCGGCGTGTGGCGCGTATAAGCACGCGGCGCGGGCGGACGCGACGGGCCGACCGCGACGATCGAGCGCGTGCCGGTGCGCACGACCGCATCGCAATGGCGCCGTGCATAGACCGGATCGTCGACGCGCATGATCGAGTTGCCGCCGCCGAGCAGCGACACGCCCGTCGTCACGCCGGCCTTCAGCCGCTCGAGCGCGGCAAGGTGCGATTCGGTTTCCCAGAACGCCTCGTCCGATGCGCGCGTGTAGATCGTCTCGGCCGCGGCCGACCACGCGTCGCCGTCCGCGCCGCCGATCGTGCGCAGCATCGCGTGGCCCGCATGCGCGTGGGCATCGATCAGGCCCGGCAGCACGGCCTTGCGACGCGCGTCGATCGTGCGTGCGGCGCGGTAGCGGGCCTGCAGTTCATCGGTGCCGCCCACGGCGACGATACGATCGCCTTTCACGGCAACCGCGCCATGCTCGATCACGCGCCGCTGCGGGTCCATTGTGATCACGCAGCCATTCGCGATCAGCGTGTCGATCGCTTCGCGGCTGTCCGCTCGGTTGTCCTCGATAGTCATCGCACAGTGTCCTGTTGTCGTTCGATTGATTTCATTGCCGTCCAGCCGTCACGCGGAACCGACCGGCGCTGCAACCCGCGCCTTCAGCCTGCGCTGCCCCGCGCTGATCACGATGAACACCACCGCATTCACCGCAAGCGCGACGAGCCCGGGATTGATCGACGTCAGCGTGGTCGACGCGCCGGGGAACAGCGACGCGAGCGTCACGCCATAGTAGTTCGTCATCGCGATCACCATCGCGCCGGCGGCGATCCCCGCGAACGCGCCTTCGCGCGTGCCGAACGGCCGCTTCAGGAAGCTCGAAGCAAGCATCGGCACGAGCTGCGTGAGCAGGCTCGACGAGAAGATCGCGAGCGTGACGAACGTCGCGCCGCCGCGCAGCACGAAGTAGACGACCACCAGCGTGAAGATCGGCAGCGCGATCCGCGCGACGCGCGTCACCTCGCGGTCGGTCGCGTTCGGCGCGAAACCTTCGCGGTAGATGTTGCGCGCGATCGTCGTCGACGCGTTCAGCATGATCAGCGAACCCGGCACCAGCGCGGTCAGCAGGCCCGTGCCGCCGACGATGCCGACGAACCACGCGGGGAACGTCTGCTTCACGAGGCGCAGCAACGCAAGATCGGCCTGCGCGCCTTCGAGCCCGTGCACGGTCATCACGGCCGCGAAGCCGACGAGGAACAGGAACGCGATGAGCACCTGGTACAGCGGCATCAGGATCACGTTGCGGCGCAGCGCGCGCTCGTCCTTCGCGACGTAGATCGCGGTGAACCCGTGCGGATACAGGTAGTAGCCAAGCGACGTGAGCAGGATCGTCGAGTTGTACCAGCTCAGGTTGAAGCCGTGCGCGGGCATGCGCAGCAGTTCGGGATGCGCGGCGTCGATCTTCGCGAACATCGCGCCGAGGCCGCCGTAGTAATGCATCGGCAGGTACAGGCCGAGGAAGATCGCGATCGCGAGGATCAGCACGTCCTTGAAGATCGCGATGCTCGCCGAGCCGTGGATGCCCGACACGACCATGTACACGGCCATCAGCGTCGCGGCGATCCAGATCGCGGCCGCCTGCGGAATCAGCCCGTACGACATCTCCGACACGATCACGCCGAGGCCGCGCAACTGGATCATCAGCAGCGACACCATCGCGAACACCGCGACGACCGACACCAGCACGCCGATCGCGCGGCTGTCGTACTTCGCCGCGAAGTAATCGGCGAACGACACGAGCCCGCGCGCCTTCGCGTAACGCCAGACGGCCGGCAGCATCCAGTAGCCGATCACGAACGCGAGGCAGCCGTACGACAGGATGTAGAACGCGGGCACGCCCTTGCTGTAGGTCCAGCCGCTCGCGCCGAGGAACGAGAACGTCGAGAACGCCTCGCCGGCCATCAGCAGGAACGTGAGCAGCGAGCCGAAGCCGCGCCCGCCGACCGCCCACTGCTCGAGCGTGAGCTTGCGGCCGCGACGCGCCATCACGCCGATCGCCAGCGCGAACACGGCGAACGCCGCGATGATGAGGATCGATGCGTTCATCGCGCGTCTCCCGAGCGGCCGGCGCGGGCCGCGTCGCGCTCGTCGAGATGGAACAGGATCGCGAGGATCGCGGCGGTCGCGGCCATCCAGACCAGGTTCCAGACGAGCAGGAACGGCAGCCCGAACAGCAGCGGCCGCACCTCGGCGAGCGAGCCGCCCGTATACATCCCGACGAACGGCAACGCCGCCAGCAACAGTTTGAGTTTCATGAGTGCCTCCTCCGGAAGACGCGCGTATGCGTCAGAACATCAGAACTTCTGGCGGATGCCGACCACCACCGCCACCTGCGACGTCGTCGTCGACGCGCTGTCGGTGCCGTCGATCCACGCCTGGCCGGCACCCGACGACGCCTTCTGGTAGAAGCCGTTCACGTACACGTCGGTGCGCTTGGACAGCAGGTACTGCACGCCGGCCGATACCTGGTGGTAGTGGCCGCTGTCGCTGGCGCGCGCGACCTGCGTATAGGTGTAGCCGGCCGCGGCCATCAGCGCCGGCGTGATCATGTAGCGCAGGCTGCCTTCGTAGTTGTTGAAGCGCAGCGCGCCGCCCGTCGCCTGCCCGAAGTTCGAGCCCGTGTACAGCAGGCCGAGCGTGGCCGGCCCGATCGCGTAGCTGCCGCCCGCGCCCCAGATCTGCTGGCGGATCGCGTTCCCGAGGCTCGCACCGAACACCGATTCCGACGCCGGATAGTAGTTATCCGAAGCAACGGCGCCGCTCGTGCTGACCGCGGGATGGTTCACGCGCGCATACGCGGCGCCCGCGTTGAGCGGCCCGTTCACGTACGTGACGCCCGCGCTCCAGCTGTTGTCGTTCGCGAAGCCGGTCGAGTTCGAGAAGCCGTACACGAGGTTCGCCTGCAGGCCCGCGATCGTCGGCGACACGTACTTCACCGCGTTGTTGGTGCGGAACGTGTTGTTGATGTCGTCGTTGTCGAACGGGTGCGTCGAGTACTGCGCGAGGAAGCTGCTCATCTGCAGCGAGCCGAGGATGTCCTGCGTCGAGTTGTACTGGCGGCCGAGCGTCACCGCGCCCCAGTTCGCGCCGCTCAGGCCGACCCACGCCGAACGCCCGAACATCCGGCCGCCCTGCCCGAGCGCGCCGTTCGCGACGTTGAAGCCGTTCTCGAGACGGAAGTTAGCCTTCAGGCCGCCGCCGAGATCCTCGGTGCCGATCAAGCCCCAGCGCGGTCCCGATTCGTTGCCGCCCGTGAATTGCCACAGAGCGTGGCCCTTCGCGTTGTTCGTGTAGGTCACGCCCGCGTCGACGATCCCGTACAGCGTCACCGTCGACTGCGCGTGCGCGGCGCCGGCAAACAGCATGGCAACGGCTGCGCCCACGCCTGCGGCGCCCGTCTTCCCACCCTTCCTTCGCACCATCTCCGTCTTCTCCTTCTCCAAACCTGTTCATCGATGTGTTGTGTTTTTTTGATCCCGCCCATACGCGCCGACCGGGTTGTATAGACAGTCGCTGGATGGTATCCAGCCGCAATCACATCAAGAAATGAAATGTTCAACTGAGCGGCAGTTGAAAATCGAATGGCGGGGAGATGAGCGGAGGCGGTGCGCCGCTGCAAGAGAAACGAAAGCGCGCATG
Source organism: Burkholderia sp. AU33423 (assembly GCF_002223135.1). Classification (NCBI taxonomy): domain Bacteria; kingdom Pseudomonadati; phylum Pseudomonadota; class Betaproteobacteria; order Burkholderiales; family Burkholderiaceae; genus Burkholderia; species Burkholderia sp. AU33423. The sequence continues at coordinate 681,921 of NZ_NKFH01000007.1, read as the reverse complement.
TCCGCTGGACGCGGCGCGCTTTGCTCAGACGTGAATGGCCTGCGTAAGCAAGCTGACGAAACGGCGACGCGTGATGCGCCTATGCGGTTTTCCCTGACAGCCCGTGCATCGCACTATCGCAGTGCGAAGCGGGCCGATAGCCGACGCGATCGAGGCGCGGCGACGCAACGCCGCCCCCTCTCGTCGGGCACGCCCGGTTGCAGCGCGCTAGCGCAGCCGGTCGACGACCGCGCGCGCCACCTTGCTCAACGCATCGCCACGTTCGAGCGCCGCACGCGGCCGTGTCGCGGCGCCTTGCGCGTCGAGCGCGCGCGGCGCGAAGTCCGGCGACGACGAGAACTTGACGATCGTCAGCGCGTGCTTCGGATCGACGAGGATCGACTGGCCGAACCGCCCCGCCGCCGCGACCGAGCCGTCGCCGTCGTTCACCTGGTACCAGTAGTCGCGATACGCATAGCCGTCCTTGCCCGCGATCACGTTGCCCTGTGCGAACAGCGCCGCGTTGTGCGCGGGCTGCAGTGCCGCGCGAATCGTCGCGGCGGGCAGCGCACCGCGTGCCCCGCCGAGCCCCGTGCGCACGCGCTCGGCGAAGCGTGCGGCATCGCGCAGCGTCGTGTACAGGCCGCCGCTCGCCATCGCCATCGCATTGCGGTCGACAACGACGTACGCATCGTCTTCCGCGAAATCGCGCCACAGCCACCGCTCGACCAGCGCGCTCCACGACTGCCCCGTCGCGCGCTGCATCGCCCACGCGACGGCTTCCGGCGAACCGTTCTGGTAAAACCACGTGCTGCCGGGCGCCACGTCCGGCACACGCTGCACGGTCAGCAGGAAGTCGGCGATGCTGGCCGGCGCGCCTTCACGGTGCGGCACCAGCCCGACCGCGCCGAACAGCCCGAGATCGGGCGGGATGCCCGGTGCGTACGCGGTCGGCACTTCCATGTCCAGGTTCTGCTGCAGCGTCGCGCCGCCGAACGGCGTGTCGGCGAGTTCCGGCACCGTGCGCGCGAGCGGCGCGCCCGCGTCGAGCACGCCGGATTCGATCATCTGCGCGGCCAGCAGGCCCGTCACCGATTTCGTCATCGACGCCCACGCGTGCGGCTGGTCGGGCCGGAAGCCGTCGAAGTAGCGCTCGTAGACGATCCGGCCACGCTGCACGACGATGAAGCCGTCGGTATGCGTTGCGCGCAGGTAGGCGTCGAGCGTCAGCGTCTCGCCGCCGATCGTCACGGGCAGCGTGTCGAGGCCGGATGCCGGCTGCTCGGGCAACGGCATCGGCGAAGCCGCGTGCCGGATGCCGGCCGTCGGCGCGAGCAGCCGCGTATTGCCCAACGCCCAGCGCAGGCGCGCCGGCGTGAATGCGTTCGCCTTGTTGACGACCTGGTCGGCCGGCGGCGGGAAGCCCTGCATCATGCCCGGTGTGACGGCGTCGATTGCAGCGGGCGCAGCGGGCGCGATCGCGGCGAGCGCGAGCCCGCCGGCCAGCACGACGGTGTCGGCCAGCCGGCGAGCGCGCCGGGTAGCGGTAAAGCATCGATGAATTCGCATCGAATCATGTCTCGTAGTGGAAAGAAAGCGACCTTGTGCCTGGCAATCACGGCTGCTGGCCGTCGATGCGCAGCAGGTTCGACACCGACGCGACCCCGTCGACACGCCGTGCGACCTCTGCCGCGAGATTCACCTGGTTCGTATCCGTGACCGAGCCGCTGAGCGTCACGCTGCCGTCGCGCACCCGCACGAGGATGCGCGTGACGTTCAGGTTCCTGGTGCGCGCGAGCGCCGTGCTGACGCGGCGTTTCAGCTTGCGGTCGGCCGCCTTGCGTTGTGCCGGCGACAGGTCGGCCGGCGCAGGCACCTGCGCCGATGCCTGCACGGCCGCTTCCGCCGATGCCTGAATCGCCGCGCTCGCGGCGGCGGGTTGCGCGTGGACGGCGACGGTCCAGCATGCCGCCGTCAGCAGCGCCGCGGTCAGTCGGGATGAAGTCCGCATGATCGATTCACACTCCTGAAAAATCGTTGAAAAAACTCAGAACTGCGTCATCAGCCCGATCGACACACCGGTCGTCGCGCTCGCCCCGCGCCGCAGGTTCAGCGCCGCGATCGTCGCCGGATCGCGCATGTACGCACCGGTCATCCCGTTGCGATCGACCTCGACATACAACTCGGTGCGCTTCGACAGGAAGTACTCGGCGATCGCGTAGGTCGTCAGCTTGTGACCGTCCGCGCCCGACACGTTGCCGAGATTGCGTGCGCGGTCGTAGACCGCGGCCGCGCTCAGCTGCACCGACGGCAGCGGCTGCACGACGATGCCGAACGACGGGATATCGTCGCGCCGCGACCGCGCACCGGCCTTGTTCGCGCTGACGTTCAGCGACGCGTAGCTCAGGTAGAAGCGCGCACGGCCGAGCTGCAGCGTGCCGCCTGCCTGGATCGTCTGCGCCGACTGCGAGCCGTCGGGGCTGTACGTCTTCGCATACGACACGCCGCCCATCAGGTCCGAATACGTGTACATCGCCGCAGTCGAATAGCTGGTGCCCGCATGCGAACTGCCCGCGACGCCGCCGGGCGAATAGTTCGCACCGAACCGCAGGCCGCCCACCTGCCCGAGATACTTGATCGTGTTGTTGAAACGCGAGTCGAGCGTGAAGAAGTTGCCGTCGAACTGCACACCCGGCTCGACCGCGAGCGATTGCCCGCGCCCGCCGAGCGGATCGAGCGCGATGCCGAGGTCTTCCGCGACGTTGAACTGGCGGCCGAGCGTCAGGCGGCCGAAATCGCCGGCCAGGCCGACATACGCGGCCTGAGAAAACAGCGTGCCGGACGTTTTTAGCGCACCGGTGCCGCTGTTGAACGCGCCGTCGAGCACGAACAGCGCCTTCAGCCCGCCGCCCAGATCCTCCCTGCCGCGAATGCCGAACTCGTTGCCCGCGATGATGTTGTTGTTGAACCCGACCTGGCTGCCGCCCGGCAGCCCGTTGACCCAGCGCACGCCGCCGCCGATCCGGCCGAACAGCGTCACGCTCGACTGCGCGTGCGCGCTCCCCCACAGCGCGCCGATCAGCGCCGCCGCGATCATCTTCTTCATGTCTCCTCCTGCCGCGTCGTCGCGCGGCGTATCGTGGTACTGCTCCTGTCGAAAGGCGCAGCGGCCCGGCTGGCGGGCCGCACGCCGAATGCGATGCAATGCGAAGCGATGTGCGCGGCAGGCGCTAGCGGCCGCACGCGCCGACCGGCGGCGCAGCGCACTCCGTGTCGCCCGCGAGGCGCCGCAGCGAACGCTGCGGATCGAGGCACCAGGCGCCGAGCAGGCCGCACGCGATCAGCACGACGCCGCACACGACGCTCGCCTGTTCGAAGCCGCGCGCGACCGACGCGCCGCTCGCCTCGATCAGCATCCCGGTGACGACCGGCGCACCGAGGCCCGCGAGCGACGCGAAGCCGTTGCTGAGCGCGAGCACGCCGCCGCGCTGCGCGTCCGGCGTCACCTCGGCGAGCATCGCGGGGCCGATCGAGTACATCGTCAGCGTCAGGCCGCTGCCGACCGTCAGCAGCACGAGCTTCGCCGCGCGCGGCAGCTCGGGCACCGGCAGCATGGCCAGCATGGCGCCGGCGATGGCGAGCGTGACGGCGATGAACGTGCCGCGTCCGTGCCGCGACGGCATGCCGCGCGCAAGCAAGGTTTGCGACAGCCAGGCCAGCGCGAGACTGAGCGGCGACGTGACCGCGACGAACAGCGCGAACATGCGCCCCGCCTCGTGCGGCCCGAAGCCGAGCCCGAGCTGCAGGTAGGTCGGCATCCACGTGAGCGTCATCGCGAGAATCCAGTTCGCCGCGAAATGGCCGAGGAAGTTGCCGAGCACCGTGCGGTCGGTCAGCAGCCGCCCGTACGGCACGCGTTCGCCGCCGGCCGCGCGCGGGCCGCGCGACAGCGTGCCCTCCTCGCCGGCCACCGCCCACGCGAGGCACCACACGGCCCCGAGCACCGCCAGCACCGCGAAGTTCGCGCGCCAGCCCCAGTGCGACGTGACGACCGGAATCGCGAGCCCCGCGATCAGCAGCCCGAGCGCGCTGCCCTGGTGCAGCAGCGCGACCGGGAGATTACGCCGCGTATCGGGAAACCATTTGTAGATCGCGTGCGTCGCGACCGGCGACGCCGGCCCTTCGCCGATGCCGAGCAGCACGCGGCACGCGATGACGACCCAGATCGAGCTCGCGGCGAGCATCGGCAGCTGCAGCAGCGCCCATGCGGCCGCCATCGCGAACAGCAGCCATTTCGCGGGCCAGCGGTTCGCGGCGATGCCGCCCGCGACCGCCGCGACCGCGAACAGCCAGTTGAGGCTGCCGCCGATCACGCCGAACTGCGTCGGGCTCAGATGCAGGTCGCGCATCATCGGCACCGACACGAGGCCGAGCACGACCTTGTCGAGAAAATTCACCAGCATCATCAGCGCGAGCATCGTCGCGATGGACCACGCCCGTCCGGGGCGGTACTGCGCACCATTCGTCATGGCTGTCTCCTGTTTGTTTATCGTCGGCGGCCGGTGGCGTCGCGCTATCCGCCGCCGTGCTCGCCGGGCGCCGGCACCCGGTCGTCACCGTCCGGCAGGCCGAGCGAGAACTTCACCGGGAAGCGCACCGCGAGCGACCGGTCGGCCGCCACCTCGCGGGCGACGCCGCGGGCGCGCACGTGCGGATCGTCGAACACCGCGCCCGCGTCAGGCACGCACGACACCGGCAGCCCGAGTGCGCCGAGCACGCGCATCCAGTCGTCCTGCGTGCGGGTCGCGAAGGTCTCGCGCAGCAGCGCGCCCAGCGCGTGCCGATGCCGCTGCCGGCCCGCGCGCTGCGCGAAGCGCGGTTCCCGCAGCGCCGGATACGCGTCGCCGAGCGCATCGGCAAACACGGCCCAGAACTTGTCCTCGAGCGTCGCGAGCACGATGTGCCGGCCATCGGCGGTCTCGAACAGGTCGTTGTCGGGCATCACCCAGCGCGCCGCGTCGGGCGTGTCGCGGCCGGTGCGCAGCGCCCACGCGGCCGGTGCGGTCCACGCGAAGATCGCGTCGTGGATCGACACGTCGAGATGCTGGCCGACACCGCTCGCGCGGGCGCTCATCACGGCGACCGCCAGCGCGAGCGCGGCGTGCAGCGCGGCCGCGTGATCGGCCAGCCGCACGCGTGGCCGCGAGACGGTGTCGTGCAGCTGCGCGGGCACCGACCAGTAGCCGGCATCGGCAAGGAAGTTCAGGTCGTGGCCGGGACGGTTCGCATACGGGCCGTCCTGCCCGTAGCCGGTGATCGAGCACAGCACGACGCGCGGGTTCACGTGCGCCAGCTCGTCGTAGCCGAGCCCGAGCCGCGCCATCACGCCGGGCCGGTTGCCTTCGACCACCGCATCGGCGTCGCGCACGAGATCGAGAAAGCGTGCGCGGCCGTCGGGCGTCTTCAGGTCGAGCACGATCGAGCGCTTGCCGCGGTTGAACTGCGCGAACGTGTCGGCGCCGAACTGCCGCAACGCGTCGCCGCCCGGCGGCTCGACCTTGATCACGTCCGCGCCGAGCTGGCGCAGCAACGCGCACGCATGCGGCCCGGGCAGCAGCTGGCCGGCATCGACGATCCGCACACCGCGCAGGCACGACCAGGCCGGCGCGTCGCCATCTGCGGCGGGCCAGGCGTCGTCGCGCGCCGTCATGCGCCGCCTCCCGCGCCGGCCGGTTCGAGAATCGCCTTCGCGATCGTGTTGCGCTGGATCTCGCTGGTGCCGGTCAGGATCCGGAACATCCGCAGCTTGCGGAACGTCTGCTCGACCGGATGGCCGCGCGTGACGCCGACGTTGCCGTGGATCTGCACGGCCTTGTCCGCGACCTCGAAGCAGCGCTCCGACACGTAGAGCTTGCAGGCGGCAGCCGTCATCCGCAGGTCGGCGCCCGCATCGGCGAGCGCGGCCGTATGCGCGATCATGCTTTCGCACGCCCACAACGCGGCGGCCATGTCGGCGAGCATGTGCTGGATCGCCTGGAACCGCGCGATCGGGCCGCCGAACTGCCGGCGCGTGCGCGCGTAATCGAGCGACGCCCGGTACGCCGACATCGCGAGGCCGAGCATCGTCGGGCAATGCAGCAGCCGGTTCACGTTGATGCGCGACATGCCGAGCCGGAAGCCGTTGCCGACGCCGCCGAACACGTTCTCGCGCGGCACGCGCACGCCGGAGAAGCGGATGTCCGCGTCGATATGCTGGCCGGACATCGGCACGTACTCGTGCTGAACGCTCACGCCGGGCAGGTCGAGATCGACCAGCACGGCCGTGATCTGCGGCGGCGTCGCGGTGGCGTCGGTCACGCACATCACGATCGCGAAATCGGCGAACGGCGCACCGCTGATGTAGTGCTTCGTGCCGTTGATGACGAGCGAATCACCGTCCTCGATCGCCGTCGTGCAGATGCTCATCGCGTCCGAGCCCGAATGCGGCTCGGTCAGCGCGAAGCACGTCGATTTCTCGCCGCGCATCACCGGCTTGAAATAGCGGTCGAGCTGCGCGGGCGTCGCGTACTTCAGCATGTTGCCGACGCGCGGCGGCCCGCCGAGTTCGCCGAGCACGTGCGGCGCGAGCGCGGCGCCGCTCGCGGCGAGGTCGGCCTTCAGCGCGCACACCTCGGCGATCGACAGCCCCTGTCCGCCGATCTCGACGGGCAGGCTCGCGGTATAGAAGCCGAGCGCGGCCGAGCGTTGCCAGACGCGACGCAACACGTCGCGCGGCCACACGTCTTCGGAGTCGAGCTTGAGCTCGCGCTCGATCGGACGCAGTTCGTCGTCGACGAAGCGCAGCACGGCCGCGCGCAGCGCGACGAATTCAGGGCGTTGCAGATGATCGAACATGGCGAATTCCTTCAGTTGACGCGGCGCGCGACACCGCGCCAGTACTGCTCGCGCACGAGCTTGCGGGCGACCTTGCCGTTCGCGTTCTTCGGCAGCTCGGCGACGAAATCGATGGAGCGCGGCAGCTTGTAGTCGGCCAACTGCGCGCGGCAGTGCGCGACGAGATCGTTCGCCTGCGCGTCACGGCCGGCACGCAGCACGACCACGGCCTTCACGGCCTCGCCCCACTTGTCGTCGGGCACGCCGACGACGCAGGCCTCGAGCACGCCTTCGTGCCGGTAGAGCGCCGCTTCGACTTCGGTCGGATACACGTTGAAGCCGCCCGAGATGATCATGTCGTGCTTGCGGTCGACCAGATAGATGAAGCCGTCGCGATCGGTGCGCGCGAGGTCGCCCGTGTGCAGCCATCCGTCGACCAGCACCTCGCGCGTCAGCTCCGGCGCATTCCAGTAGCCCTGGAACACGTCCGCGCCGCGAATCACGATCTCGCCGATCGCGTCACCCTCGACTTCGCGCCCGTCGGCATCGACCACGCGCACCTCGGTTTCGCCGAGCGGCCGGCCGCACGACGCGAGCCGCTCGCGGTCGTGCAGCAGCGCGTACGCGTGATCGGCGATACCGAGCCGCGTGACGCCCGACGTCGATTCGCTCGCGCCATAGCCTTGCGACAGCACGGGGCCGATGCGCGCCCACGCTTCCTCGATGCGCGCCGGCGCCATCGGCGCCGCGCCGTAGCCGAGCACCTTCAGGCTGCGCAGGTCGGCCTGCGCAAGCTCGGGCGCGTTCAGCAGCATGTTGACCATCGCCGGCACCATGAACGTGTGCGTGATGCGCTGGCGCGCGACCTCGGCGAGGAAATGCGCGGGCTCGAACGCGTCGAACAGCACGAGCGTCGCGCCGCAGAACAGGTACGGCTGCATCAGCATCCCGGACGCATGCGTGATCGGGCCGATCAGCGCAAGGCGATCGCCGGGCTGCGCGGGGCGGTCCATCCCCAGCACGATCTTGCGCAGCGACGCGAGCCGGTTGCCATAGCTCTGCATCGCGGCCTTGATGCGCCCCGTCGAGCCGGACGAGAAGTGCAGCACGGCGAGATCGTCCGGCGCCGGCAGATGGTCGGGCGGCGTATCGCTGCCTTTCGCGACCAGCGTGTCGTAGTCGAGATAGCCGGCCACCGCGCCGCCGATCGACACGAACCGCTCGACCGACGCAAAGCCCGGCGAGTCGGGCGTGTAATCCGTGTAGCCGCGCCCGCCGATGAACGCGGCCGGTGCGCAGTTACCGACGACGTCGGCGGCCTCGGCCGCCGTGAAGCGCGGATTCAGCGCGGCTTTCACGAGGCCGGCCTTGTACAGCGCGCATTCGATCTCGACGAGTTCGATGCAGTTGCGCGCCTGGACGGCGATGCGGGTGCCGGGCGCGAAGCCGAGGCCGCGCAGCGCATTCGCGAGCCGCGTCGAGCGCTCGTCGAGCTGGCGGTACGTGACGGCGCGGTCGCGGTGGATCACGGCGGACTGGCTGCCCCAGTAACGGGCCGCGCGCCGCAGGAAGTAGGCGAAGCTCAAAACGATTCTCCTGGTCGAACAGTGCCGTCAGTCTGTAAGATGCCCAGGCATCACCACAATGCATCACCGGATATAAAGTCATAACCGACAGGAATCCCCCGATGGACACGCGCGATCTGGAGTACCTGCTGGCCGTCGAGCGGCACGGCAGCATCGGCAAGGCCGCCGAGGCGCTGGGGCTGTCGCAGCCGGCGCTCACGAAAGCCGTGCAGCGGCTGGAGGCGCAAGTCGGCGTGACGCTGTTCGAGCGCACCGCGAACGGGATGACGCCGACGCCGGCCGGCGCACGCTTCGTCGCGCGTGCGCAGCGGATCGCACTCGAATTCGACGACGCGATGCAGGAGATGCGCGCGATCCGCGGCGGCGAGCAGGGCGTGGTGCGGATCGGCTACTCGCCGACCGTGCCCAATGCGTTCGTGCTCGGTGCGTGCCGGCAACTGATCCGCGAACGGCCGGCCGCGCGACTGCGGCTGCGCTGCCGGCTCGCGCGCGAACTGCTCGACCTGCTCGCGGCCGGCGAGCTCGATCTCGTCGTCGCGCCCGAACCGCAGCAGCAGGACGACGGGCTCGACACCATCGCGCTGTTCGACGACCGGCTGACCGTGCTCGCCGATGCCGCCCACCCGCTGCAGCGCAAGCGCGGGCTCACGCTCGCGGATCTCGCCGATCAGGAATGGCTGCTGCCGGAAGCGACGATTCCGGTGCGGCACCGGATCGACGACGCGTTCCGCGCACGCGGCCTGCCCGCGCCGCGGCTGCGCATCGAGACCGATTTCGGCAATACGTCGCTGCTGCAGCTGTTGCGCGGCACGCCGCTGCTGTGCGTCGGCGGCGCGGATGCGCTCGACCAGGTGACCGGATTGCGCGCACTCGACCTGCGTGCCGGTGAACTCGAACTGGACCGCCGCATCGGCGCGATGCACCGCGCGGGCGCGTACGTGCCGCCGCTGGCGCAGCGGATGATCGCGCTGCTGCGGGAAAGCGTGGGGTAGGCACGGGAAAGCGCCGCGACCATCATCAGCGGGAGTGATGTCACTCCCCTTTTTCTGCGGATTTGACCGGGGGCACGGTGCCGACAACACTAGCCCGCAGTGCTGCACAGACGGCACGCGCCTGCCTCCCCCTTCAGAGTCCGCCATGGTCCCGACCGACATCATGCAATCCCCGAGCGCCGCCCGGCCGCTCGCCGACCGGCAGTTGCGCCGGATCGTCATCGCCTCCGTCGCCGGCAACGCGATGGAGTGGTACGACTTTTTCGTGTACGGCACGGCCGCGGCGCTCGTGTTCGGCCATGTGTTCTTCCCGCCCGGCGCGTCGCCGCTCGCGGGCAGCCTCGCCGCGTTCGCGGCCTTCGCGCTCGGCTTCGTCGCGCGGCCGCTCGGCGGGATCGTGTTCGGCCACGTCGGCGATCGCTACGGGCGCAAGGCGTCGCTCGTGTGGACGCTGCTGATCATGGGCGCGTCGACCTTCGCGATCGGCCTGCTGCCGACCTATGCGCAGGTCGGCGTGTGGGCGCCGGCCGCGCTCGTCGTGCTGCGCCTGCTGCAGGGCATCGCGTCCGGCGGCGAATGGGGTGGCGGCGTGCTGATGATCAGCGAGAACGCGCCGCCGGAACAGCGCGGCTACTACGCCGCGTGGAGCCAGCTCGGCGTGGGCGGCGGCTTCGTGCTGTCGTCGGCCGCGTTTCTCGCCGCGCAGGCGCTGCCGGACGACGCGTTCCGCACCTGGGGCTGGCGGCTGCCATTCCTCGCGAGCATCGCGATCTTCGCGATCGGCATCTATATCCGCCGCCATCTGCCGGAAAGCCGCGACTTCGAACAGGCCGGCAAGCGCGGCGCGCACACGCACCTGCCGATCGTCGAATGCCTCCGTCGCCATCCGAAGGAAATCCTGCTCGCGATGGGGCTGCGCGTGGCCGAGAACGGCGGCGCGTACATCTTCCTCGCGTTCTCGCTCGTCTATGGCAAATACGTCGGCATCCCGAACGGCGTGATGCTGACCGGCGTGATGATCGCGATGATCGTCGAGATGGGCGCGATGCTCGCGTGGGGCCGGCTGTCCGACCGGATCGGCCGCAAGCCCGTGTACCTGATCGGCGCGCTGAGCCTCGTCGCGTGCGCGTTCCCGTTCTTCTGGCTGCTCGATACGCGCGTGACGCCGCTCGTGTGGCTCGCGCTCACGGTCGGCACGGCGGTGAGCCATGGCGCGATGATCGGCACGCTGCCCGCGCTCGTCGGCGAGCTGTTCAGCACCGAGGTGCGTTACTCCGGTGTCGCGCTCGGGCATGAGGTCGCATCGATCTTCGCGGGCGGGATGTCACCGCTGATCGCGACTGCGCTGCTCGCGCGCTATCACGCGTCGTGGCCCGTCTCGCTGTTTCTCATCGCGCTCGGCCTCGTGACCGTCGCGACGCTGTGCGTGATGCGCGAGACGCATGTCACGCCTGACGCCGGCACGCGCGGCGATACGGTGTGAGCGTGCTGCACGCGCCGGCCGCACCCGTGCCGTTGCCCTTTCCGCTGGGTGAGCGACTCAACGGCTCGCGGTGCCACGTGCGCGCTTTCGTGGCACCGCGAACGCGCGCGGCCGCGACGTCCGGGCTAATCGCGCAGGTGGAGCCGCCCGCCGTCGAACACCGGCGCCAATCCCAGGTGATCGAGCAGTCGCGCGAATTCACCGAGCCGCTGCCGCATGTACGCGGGCACGTCCACGTCCGCATAGTCGTGGAAGCCCGCACCCGTGCGCACGCCATCACGCCCGGTTTCCATGTTGCGCACGACGCTCTCGGCCGGCGCGAAGCGCGGGCCGATCTCGCCGGCCAGGTACTTCGACGCGTAGTACAGGATGTCGCAGCCGCCCCAGTCGATGAATTCGAGCAGCCCGAGCACCGCGAAGCGTGGGCCGAAACCGGTGCGGATGGCCGTGTCGATGTCCTCCGCGCTCGCGACGCCTTCCTCGACCATCCGCGCGGCCTCGTTCATCGCGAGCGCCTGGATGCGCGGCACGATATAGCCGGGCGCCGGCCCGCAGATCACCGGCTTCTTGCCGACGCGTTCGAGCAGCGCGGCGAGCGCATCGACCACCGACTGGCCGGTTGCGTCGCTGCGGCTGATCTCGACGAGCGGCATCAGCAATGCAGGGTTCAGCCAGTGCGCGTTCAGCATCCGTTCGGGGTGCACGACATGGCGCTGCAATTCGGTGACGACGAACGTCGACGTGGTCGATGCAATCGTTGCGCACGCATCGACACGCTCGCCAAGCCAGCGCAACGCGTCGGCCTTCGCGTCGAGCACTTCGGGCAGTGCCTCGAACACGACGTCTGCATCATGCATGGAATCGGCAGCGCCATCCCGAGAAACGATCGCGATGCGCGCGACAACCGCGTCGGCCTGTGCGGCATCGATACGGCCGAGCGCGAGCTGCGCGTGCAGCGGCCTGGCGATCTCGTCGCGCGTGCGATCGTCGAAGGCGCGTTGGCCAGCCGCATCGCGCCGCTTGAAGTCGATCAGCGTCACATCGATTCCGGCAAAGGCAAACACGAGCGCGATCCCCTGCCCCATGCGTCCCGCGCCGAGCACGTGTACACGCGTCACATCGGCGGCCGCGCTCATGCTGATACTCCCGCGACTCCGTTGTCGAGCAGCGCACGCATCGCGTCCTTCGACAGCGCCGCGATCCCGAGCCGCTCCAGCGTGCGCCCTTCCGCATACAGGTCGCGCACCGCGACCGCACTCGCGATGCTCAGCAGGCCCTGCGCAACCGGCGTCGGCACGCCGGCCCAGCGCCCGCACGACACGATGAACGACAGCCCGAGCCGGGTGTCTTCGAGCACGTAGCGATGGGACCGCAGATCGATCTTCTCGCGCCAGTCGCCGCTATCGGTCAGCTTGCCGTGCGCGCCGCGCCCGTACATCCATTCGTCACCCTCGGCCGCGTAGTGATCCGCGAGCGGGAAATGCGGCGCGCGATAGCCGAGCGCTTCGCGCACCGCGATGCGTTCGGCATCCAGCGCGTTCGTCACGCGGCGGATCGACGGCTGTGTGCCTTCGTTGTGAATGTCCCATGCGTCGAAGTGTTCGAGCGGCCCGGCGTTCATCAGGATCAGCGGCGGATGGATCACCGGCCCCGCATTCATCAACGCACCGGACAACGCATCCTCGACCGGCTCGACCGACGGATAGCCCGCGCGCAGCACGTCGAATGCCCAGCCGGCCGCATTCGCGGGAAATACACCGGTCGGCAGACGCGTCGCGTACGCGCTGATCACGACGTCGTTGTCGCCATGCTTGCGCACGAGGTACGGCAGCGTGCCCGTCTCGGCGAATGCGACGCGCGAACGGTTGCCGGCATCGGCCGCCGCCTGTGCGAACACGAAGCTGCCGAACGTGCCGGGCGGCAGGAACACGACCTGGCCGTCCTCCAGCAGCGGCGCGACCTGCGCGGCGAGCGCGTCGTGCGACGTGGCAGGCAGCGGCACCACGACGAGTTGCGCCCCGCGCAGCGCGACCGCGAGATCGCCAGTCAGGCGGATCGCACCCGGCGCATCGCCGAGCGGCACCGCACGCGTGCCGCGATAGTCGGTCACGTTCAGCACGCCGAGCTCGCGCAGCCGCGCATGCGGCTCGCGGTCGCGCCGCCACCACGTCACGTCGTGGCCCTTCTCGAGCAGGTCGATCGCCGCCGCATGGCAGCCGTGGCCGCCGCCCAGAACACATACCTTCATCGTCCTCTCCCGGTGATTGAGTGTTTCCGAGACTACGCGGCCGCCCCCGCCGTGTCGCTTCAGAACGCGCAACGGCACGCCCGTTCGCGCAACGCAATCGCGGCGATGCGCATGCCGCCGCGCCCGCCGCATCCGCTACGAGGTCCGTGAATGGATATCGCCCTGTCCCGCCATGCGCCGAACCGGCTCGGCACGCTGCACGCCCCCGACGAAGTCGAACGCGCGGTCGCGCACCGGCTCGGGCCGCACCGGATGGCTGCACGCGGCCGCGACCCGTTTCATGCGGAGCTGTACGAAGTGCCGCTGCATCACGGCGCGCTGCTCGAGCTCTGCTACGGCCGCGAAACGCGCATCGATTTCGGCGACGATGCCGAACACTTCCTGTTCAGGCTGACGCTCGCCGGCGCATGCGAGCTGCAGGCCGGCAGCGTCATTGCGCGCGCCGGCCCCGGCGATCTGACCGTGTCGTCACCGGCACTCGCGAGCCGCCTGAGCACGAGCCCCGATTGCCGCAACCTCGTGCTGCGGCTCGAACGCGGCGCGCTCGAACGCAAGCTGCAGGACATGCTGCAGGCGACGCTCAAGCGCCCGCTGCAGTTCGATCTCGCGGCCGGCGGTGCCGGCGCGGGCGCCGCGCTGCTGCTGCCGACCTTCGAATACCTGTGCCGGCTCGGCGCGCAGCCCGGCATCGGCACGGTCGCGACGACCTTCGGCGCCGACCTCACCACGTGGCTGATGTCGTTGCTGCTCACGCACCTGCCGCATTCGTACAGCGATGCGCTCACGCGCGGCACGCCGCCGCTGCCGGCGCACGTGCGTCGCGCGTGCGATCACGTCAACGCGCACCTCGGCGAACCGCTCGCACTCGCCGCACTGGCGGCCGTCGCGGGCGTCGCGCCGCGCACGCTGCAGCACGCGTTCCGCGCGTTCCTGCACACCACGCCGGCCGCCTACGTACGCGAATGCCGGCTCGCCGCCGTGCACGCGGCGCTGCAGCGCGGCGACGCACGCAGCGTGACCGACGTGCTGATCGCACACGGCATCCATGGCTTCGGCCATTTCGCGAAGGCGTATGCGCGGCGTTACGGCCACGTGCCTTCCGTCACCGCGAGGCAACCCCGATGACGCACGCCGCACCCGGCCGCCCAGCGGCCCCGGCCCGCGCCGAATCCGCACCGCACGACAACGACCCGTCCGAACTGCGCGTGCAGGATCTCGATCTCAACCTGCTGAAGACGTTTCGCGCCGTGTACGAAGAGCGGCACGTCGGCCGCGCGGCGCTGCGGCTCGGCGTCACGCAGCCGTCCGTCAGCTACGCGCTCGGCCGGCTGCGGCTGATGTTCCGCGACGCGCTGTTCGTGCGCACCGGCACCGGCGTCGAGCCGACGCCGCGCGCGCAGCGGCTCGCGCTGTCGGTCGACAAGGCGCTCGCGATCCTGCAGGACGTGCTCGACGAAGGCTCACGCTTCACGCCCGACAACACGCAGCGCGTGTTCCGCCTGCACATGAGCGATTTCGCGGCGAGCGCGTTCCTGCCGACGCTGCTCGCCGCCTTCGACCGCCGCGCGCCGGGTGCGGTGATCGAGACGCTGCACGTCGACGAATGCCAGCTCAATGTCGCACTCGAATCGGGGCGTATCGACTTCGCGCTCGGGCATTTCGCCGATGCATCGAGCCACTTCCAGCGCACCGCGCTGCTGCACGAGCGCTGCGTGCTGCTGATGCCGCGCCGCACCGCGCAGCGCGTCGCGCTGCCCGACGACTACGTGCTCGATGGCGACGCGCCCGATACGCTGCGCTTCGTCGCGGTCACATCGCATCCGCAATCGATGCAGTTGCTGGAACGGCACGGGCTGATGCCGCGCGTGCGCGCGGCGCTACCCGATTTCATGGTGGTGCCCGCGCTGCTGCGGGACGGCGACTATGCGCTGATCCTGCCGGAGACGATCGCGATCACGTTCGCAGCGCGGCAACCGTGCGTGCTGTACGAGATCGCCGGTGCGAGCGAATGGGCCGTCAACGCGTACTGGCACAGGCGCTTCGACGCCGACCCCGGCCATCGCTGGCTGCGTGCGCTGCTGCTCGAACTGTTCAACATCGGCGAGCTGGCGCCGTTCGACGCATGGCTCGCGCCGCAGCCGCCCGCCTGCGCATAGGAGAGCGAACGGCTCGAGCCGAGCAAGCGCGCACCGGCGCGGGCCGGTCAGAACGCCGTGAGAATGCCCGCGACGATCGAAGTCGCGGTCGCGCCCGGCTTCGCGACCGCGACGCCGCCACCCGCCGCGCCGTTCACGACGAAGCGTGCATGCGCGCCGTTGCGCACCATCGCGGCGCCCGTGTACAGCACCGTGCGCTTCGACAGCGGATAGTCGAGGCGGATGCCGTACGAATCGGCGTTGCCGTCGCTGTCCGCGACCTTGCGGTAGTGGCCGACGCTCAGCAGCAGCGACGCGCGCCCGATCGGCACCGTCGCGCTCAGTTCCATGATGTCGCTGTGCGGATACGCGCTCTGGCTATCGATCGCGGTCGCAACGTCGGGGCCGCCGCGATGGCGCATGTACAGCGCGGCCACCTTCACGACGCTGAAATCGTACGAAATCGCGCCCAGCGTGTAGTTGCCGTTCGCGGCCGGGCTCGTGGCGCCGAGCGCGGACGCAGCCACCGGGCTGAACTTCTGCTGCATATAGTCGACGTCGACCGACAGGCCGCCGCGCACGTAGTTGAGCCCCGCGCCGTACGTATCGCCGAGCGTCGCCGGCTGTCCGGCCGCGCCGTTGGTGCCGCGCGCGGCCATCGCGCGCAGCATGAAGCCCGCATAGCGCGGCGACGTGTAGCGCATCGAGTTGCGCACGCGCAGGAACGCGGGCCCGACGAAGTTGTTCGTCGCGTTGCCCCACGCGAGCCCCGCGCCGAGGCCCGGCAGGCTGTACGTGACGAGCGTCGTGTGCAGAATCGTGTAAAGCTCGCCGAACTGCACGCCGCCGAACGGCCCCGTGATGCCGACCCACGCCTCGCGGCCGAACAGTGCGCTGCTATTCGACAGTGCGCCGCTTGCCGCGTTGAAGCCATCTTCCAGCTTGAAGATCGTCGTGTAGCCGCCGCCGAGATCCTCGACGCCCTTCAGCCCCCACTGCGACGCCCACAGGTTGCCGCTGCCCATGCGCGTCACGTGGTTCGGTCCGGCGTTCGCGTATTCGATCGCGGTGTCGACGCGGCCGTAGAGCGTCACGCTCGATTGCGCGAAGGCGGGCAGCGCCGCGCAGGCAAGCAGCGCGGCAAGCGGTACGGCAAGCCGGTCGGCCCGCCCGTTCGGTTGGTTCATCGTCGTCGTCCCGTAGAGTTTTCGGCGCTGGTCGGCGTCGCGCCGCGTGGCATGAAGCGCGTTCGCCGCGAAGGGCCAACGCTGCCGATCAAAAACGGGCCGAGTCTAGAAACGACAATTTCGGACGTCGACGCAATGCGCTCTATAACGCTTATAGATGCGCCGCATGACGCATGCGCGCCCCGCCGCAGGCGCGCCGCGCGGCGGCCGGCGCGCGCGACCCTGGTGTTTTCTTTATCCGGGTCGGTAAATGCCCGTGTGGTGCGGCTGTCAC
This sequence comes from Burkholderia sp. AU33423, assembly GCF_002223135.1. NCBI lineage: Bacteria > Pseudomonadati > Pseudomonadota > Betaproteobacteria > Burkholderiales > Burkholderiaceae > Burkholderia > Burkholderia sp. AU33423. The sequence goes on along the minus strand of NZ_NKFH01000007.1, from coordinate 665,164 downwards.
TCCGGCTATGGCGGCCGAATTTGGCCGACTACGCTGCGTCTCCGACACGTGCCCACGCACGCTCTCGCGCCGCGACGGCGCCCGGCCCGCCAGGCCGCTGCCGCGCGTTTCCACCGCCCGCTCCTGGAGAATCCGCATGTCCGCATCCACGGCCCGCGCTGCCGACGGCAAGCGCTATACGTACGAATGGTATGTCGTCGTCATCTGCATGCTCGCGTACGTCTTTTCGTTCGTCGACCGCCAGGTCCTCGTGCTGATGATCGAGCCGATCAAGCGCGACCTGCACTTGTCCGACACGCAGTTCAGTCTGCTGAACGGCTTCGCGTTCTCGCTGTTCTATGCGGTGATGGGGCTGCCCGTCGCCTATCTCGCCGACCGTTACGCGCGGCCGCGGATCATCTCCCTCGGCATCGCGCTGTGGAGCGTCGCGACCGCCGCGTGCGGGCTCAGCCAGCATTTCGTGCAGATGTTCATCGCGCGGATGGGCGTCGGTGTCGGCGAAGCCGCGCTGTCGCCCGGCGCGTATTCGATGCTCGCCGACTACTTCCCGAAGGAGAAGCTCGGGCGCGCGATCGCCGTGTATTCGCTCGGCTCGTTCATCGGCGGCGGCGTCGCGTTCCTGATCGGCGGCTACGTGATCGCGCTGCTCAAGCATGCGAGCGCGTTCACGCTGCCGGTGGTCGGGCAGGTGCATGCGTGGCAGGTCACGTTCCTGATCGTCGGACTGCCGGGGATCATCGTCGCGCTGCTGTTCGCCGCGACCGTGCGCGACCCGCAGCGCAAGGGGCTCGCGCAGGATCGCTCGGGCGCCGTGCGGCGCGTGTCGATGCGCGATTCGCTGCGCTTCGTCGGCACGCATCGCGCGACCTTCTCGTGCCACTACCTCGGCTTCTCGTTCTACGCGATGACGCTGTACTGCCTGCTGAGCTGGACGCCCGCGTTCTATATCCGACACTTCGGGATGACGGCCGTCGAAGCCGGCTATACGCTCGGCATCGTGCTGCTGGTGGCGAACACGGCCGGCGTGTTCTGCGGCGGCTGGCTCAACGACTGGCTGCTGCGGCGCGGCCGCGAGGATGCACCGATGCGCGCCGGTGCAATCGGCGCCGCGTGCATGGTGATCCCCGCGACGCTGTTCACGCAGCTCGACTCGCTGCCTGCGTCGCTCGCGATGCTCGTCGTCGCGATGTTCTTCGCGTCGTTCCCGATGCCGACGTCCACCGCCGCGATGCAGACGCTCGCGCCGAACCAGATGCGCGCGCAGATCTCCGCGCTGTTCCTGCTCGTGTCGAACCTGATCGCGCTCGGGATCGGCACGACCGTCGTCGCACTGTTCACCGACCGCGTGTTCGGCGCGCCGGCGGCGGTCGGCCATTCGATGTCGATCGTCAACGTCGCGGCAGCCACGCTGGCTGCGGTGCTGCTCGCCGCCGGGTGCCGGCACTATCGCCGCAGCCTCGACCGCGAACGCGGCCATGCGTCGGCAGCCACGCCGCACACGGCCGAGACGGGCAGCGCGATCGCCGCGCGCTGAATATCGGACGCAATCGGTCGCAATCGGCCACCCGACCATCATCCATCCCGCTGATTCAGGCATCGCTTTTTAATCGATTTGATTTATGCGATGCCCGTCCCTATTCTCGATCGCATGACGGCGTGGTATCTGCCGCGCCGCGTTTCCCCTACCCCACGGATTGACCCATGCAAGCGAACCGCCACCAAGTCCGGATCGACGCGCTGATCGACGCGGCCCAGGACATCCGCTGTTTCCGGGTTTCGCGTGTCGATGGCCAGCCATTCGACACGTACGAACCGGGCGCCCATATCGATGTGACCGCGCCGTCCGGCATCACGCGGCAATACTCGCTGTGCGGCGACCCCGACGAGCGCGGCAGCTACCTGTTCGCGGTGAAGAAGGAAGCGCAGTCGCGCGGCGGCTCGCGTTCGCTGCACGACGACGTGCAAGTCGGCGCCGAGCTGTCGATCGGCGCGCCGCGCAACCTGTTTCGTCTGACGGATGAAGCGAGCGAGCACGTGCTGATCGCGGCCGGCATCGGCATCACGCCGCTGCTGTCGATGGCGTATGCGCTACGCCAGCGCGGCGCGCGCTACCGGTTGCACTACTTCGCGCGCAGCCGCGAGCACGCGGCCTTCGTCGCCGAACTGTCGGCCGAGCCGTTCGCGTCGCACGTGACGTTCCACTACGGCGTCGAGCCCGACGCGCTCGCGGCCGAGCTGGGCCGCTGCGTCGAATCGGTCGACGCGCACGCTCACGTCTACACGTGCGGCCCGGGGCCGTTCATGGATGCGGTCGTTGCGGCAGCCGCGACACGCTTGCCTGAAGATTCGATCCATCTCGAACGCTTCGCGGCGGAACCGGCCGCCGCCGGTACGGGCAACGCCGATGCCGGCACCGGCCCGGCCGCCGACGGTTTCGAGGTGCGCCTGCAGCGCAGCGGGCAATCGGTACGCGTCACGCCCGACACGTCGATCGTCGACGCGCTCGCGCGTATCGGCATCGAAGTCGACACGTCATGCGGCGAAGGTGTGTGCGGCACCTGCATGGTGCCCGTGATCGACGGCGAGCCCGATCATCGCGACCATTGCCTCAGCAAGGCCGAGCGCGCGAGCAACACGGTGATCTGCTGCTGCGTGTCGCGTGCGCGCTCCGCGGTGCTCGTGCTCGATCTTTGATGCGCGCGGTACGCGCGGCGTCCGTTCAAAACGCCGCACGTCGTCGAATCGCTCGACGACCTCGGGCAGCAATGCACGCATCCAGCGCGCTGCCCTCGTCCCCATGAATCACACGTCGTCGAACCGCTCGACAAGCTCGGCCAGCAACGTGCGCATCCACGCATTGCCTTCGTCTTCGTGAAAATGCTCGTGCCAGTGCATCGTCACCGGCGCGGGCGGGAGCGTGACGGGCAGCTCGTACAGGCGGAACGCATTGTCGCGGTTCAGGATCTGCGCGAGCCGCTTCGGCAGCGTCGCATACAGATCGGTGACCGACAGCACGCTCGGCAGCGCGACGAAGTGCGGCACTTCGAGCGCGATGTTGCGGCCCACGCCCTGCGCGCGCAGCGCATCGTCGAGCGCATGGTGGCTGTGCTCGACCGATTTCACGTTGACGTGCGCGGCGCGCACGAACTGCTCGAGGCTCAGCGCGGCGCCGCTCGGTACCCCGCGCCGGCGGCCCGTCATGCACACGTAGGTTTCCTCGAACAGCACCTGGTGGCGCGTGCGCGGCATCAGCTCCGGCAGGTTGCCGATTGCGAAATCCAGCCGGCTCGCGCGCAGCGCTTCCTCGATCTCCTCCACCGGCAGCGGCTGCACGCTCAGCGTCACGCGCGGCGCGCGCTCGCGCAGCGCCTGGCAGATCGCCGGCAGGTACGCCATCTCGCCCGCATCCGACAACGACAGCCGGAACGTGCGCGTGCTGGTGGCCGGGTCGAAGCGCTCCGCATAGCGCAGCGCCACGCGCACCATGTCGAGCGCCTTGCCGACGATGCCCGCGAGTTCGAGCGCGACCGGCGTCGGCTGCATGCCCGAGCGCGTGCGCACGAACAGCGGATCGTCGAACAGCGTGCGCAACCGGCCGAGCGAGTAGCTGACGGCCGGCTGCGACAGCGCGAGCCGCTCGCCGGCCTTCGTCAGGCTGCGCTCCTCGACGATCGCCTGGAACACACGCAACAGGTTCAGATCGAGATGATCGACCGATGTCATCGTAGCCTCCATCATTTGCCGTATTTATTGACTGGCCAATTTTAGATCAATTTGACGGATATGTAGTGGAAGACGAGACTGGGTACTCGACACCGCGCGCGACGCGGCCCGATTTCGCGACTCTTTCCCCACGACAACGATGAGCGACATTTCCTATCAGACGATCGACACCAGCGCGTTGCATGGCCTCGCGCAACCCGACCGCATCGCGCCCGCGATGTATCACGATCCCGCGCTGTTCGAAGCCGAGCTCGACCGCATCTTCTACCGCACCTGGATCTGGGTCGCGCACGAAAGCGAGCTGCCGAACCCGGGCGACTTCATCACGACGACGATCGGCCGCCAGCCGGTGATCGTCGTGCGCGACAAGACCGGTGAAATCAACGTGCTGCAGAACCGCTGCCGCCATCGCGGCGCGACCGTGTGCGAATCGCACAAGGGCAACGCGAAGGGCTTCACGTGCCCGTATCACAGCTGGTCCTACGCGCTCGACGGCACGCTGCGCGCGCTGCCGTACGGCGACGGCTACGAAGGCGTGTGCGAGAAAGGCGACCTGCCGCTCGTGAAGCTGCGCGTCGGCGTGTACCAGGGGCTGATCTTCGCGAGCTTCAACGACGCGATCGAGCCGCTCGAGGATTTCCTCGGCGGCGCGAAGCCGTGGATCGACCTGTTCATGAAACAGGGCGCCGGCTACCCGATCAAGGCGAACGGCGAGCACAAGTTCAAGTTCAAGGGCAACTGGAAGATCCAGCTCGAGAACACGACCGACCTCTATCACTTCCCGGTCGTGCACAAGTCGTGGATGAAGTCGATCGACGACGAGACGGCCGCCGCGATCACGAGCTTCATGACGAGCGAGGACGCGTTCTGCCGCGGGCTCGGCAACGGTCACAGCCTCGCGGTGCTGATGCCCGAGCTGATCGACCTCGACGAAGACGACGGCGCGCCGCTGGCCGAGCGCTTCGCGCCGCTCGCGGCGAAGCTCGCCGAGCGCCACGCGCCGGACGAAGTGCGCCGCATCGTGCGTTCGCTGATGGGCGTCGGCTTCAACCTGAACCTGTTCCCGAACCTCGCGCTGTCGATGGCGTTCTTCCGCGTGCTGCGGCCGATCTCCGCGAACGAAACCGAGATCCGCCACGTCGCGCTCGCGATGGACGGCGGCCCCGACGAAGCGAACCGCGAGCGGCTGCGCATCCACGAACACTTCCAGGGCCCGTTCGGTTTCGGCAGCCCCGACGACGCGGAAGCATGGGAGCGTGTACAACGCGGCGCGCATGCGGGCCCCGACGTACCGATCCTCGTGAATCGCGGGCTGAACCGCGAGACGACCGCCGCGAACGGCGAAAAGACCGCGCATGCGACCGACGAGACCGGCATGCGCGAGGCCTACCAGCAATGGCGCAAGATGATGGAGCAACAATAATGGACGACCGCAACGCCCTCTTTTCCGAGCAGACCTTCGCCCGCGCGGTCGAATTCGTGTGGCGCGAAGCCGAGATGCTCGACCGCCGCGACTATCGCGCGTGGCTCGACCTGTGGGACCCGGCCGGCCACTACGTGGTGCCGATCGACCCCGACACGACCGACTTCGCCGCGACGCTGAACTACGTGTTCGACGACCAGGACATGCGCGAGAAGCGCGTGCAGCGGATGGTGTCCGGCTATTCGGCGTCGGCGGCCGACGCGGCGCGCACGGTGCGCACCGTGTCGCGCTTCACGCTGGAAAGCGGCAGCGCCGGCACCGTCGAGCTGAAGTCGGCGCAGGTCGTCGTCGCGTACAAGCGCGGCGTCGCGACGCTGTTCGCGGCCGATGTCACGCACAAGCTGCACGTCGATGCGGAAGGCGAGATGCGGATCGCCGAGAAGGTCGTGCGCCTGATCGATTCGACCGAAACGCTCAGCGCGATCGGCTTCCTGCTGTAAGCGGCCGCCGGTTCGCCGGCGCAACGGTGAACCGGTCACCTTCACCTGTGAGCGGCCACCGGTTCGCCCATCGCCAACGCAAAGGTGAGTCGGCCACCTTCACCTGTAAGCGGCCGCCGGTTCGCCATCGCCAACGCAACGGTGAGCCGTCACCTTCACCTGTAAGCGGCCACCGGTTCGCCATCGCCAGTGCAACGGTGAGTCGGTCACCTTCACCTGTAAGCGGCCACCGGTTCGCCGTCGCCAACGCAACGGTGAGCCGGTCACCTTCACCTTTCCGGACGACCATGCCCACACTCGAAGTTTTCCTGCCGGCCGGCCACGACGACGCCCGCAAGGCCGAACTGATTGCACGGCTGACCGGCGCGACCGTCGATTCGATCGGTGCGCCGATCGAATCGGTGCGCGTGCTGCTGACCGAATTGCCGACGACGCACATCGGCCTCGGCGGCCGCAGTGCCGCCGACGGCGCGCCGCCGTCGCTGCCGGTGATCGTCGCGATCCTGATCGCGGGCCGCACGGATGAACAGAAACGCGCGCTGATCGCCGCACTATCGGAGACGAGCGCCAGCGTGCTCGACGCACCGCTGCAAGCCACCCGAGTGATGATCAAGGACATTCCGAACACCGACTTCGGCATCGGCGGCCAGACCGCGCGGGCGCTGGGGCGCTGACCATGCGCGGCGTGCGAGCCTGCCCGCTCATGCGCGACGACCGCCGGGTGGCGGCAGCATCGCGCACGCCCCCGCGACTACGCGCTTGCATCCGCCTTCATCCCGGCGAGCGGCAGCGTCACGCGGCAGTCGAGCCCGCCGCCCTCGGCCGGGCTGGCAGCGATCCGGCCGCCGTGGCGCGTCACGATGCTCTTGCACAGCGACAGCCCGATTCCGTTCCCACCGGCCTTCGACGACGAGAAACCGTCGAACAGCCGGTCGTGCGCACCGGCCGCGATACCGGGGCCGTTGTCGATCGCGCGCAGCTCGGCATGCCCGGCCACGTTCGCGGTGCCGAGCGTCAGCGTGCGCGGCACACGTTCGCAACCGACGAACGCCTCGATCGCGTTGAACGCGAGATTCAGGATCACCTGACCGATCAGCACGCGCTCGCAGCGGATCGGCAGCGGTGCATCGGCCTGCACGATCGTGACCGTCACACCGGCCTCCTTCGCGCGCAGCTCGATGAAATACGCGACGTCTGCGAGGATGTCGCGCAGGTCGGCGAGCGCGACGACCGGCTCGCGCTTCACGATGAACTCGCGCACGCTCTTGATGATCAGCGCCGCATGCTCGGCCTGACGGTCCGCGCTGCGCAGCCCCCAGATCGCGTCGTCGATGGCGCCGCGCGCGTTCAACCGCTGCACCGCACCTTCGATGAAGTTGCGCACGGCCGCGAGCGGCTGGCTCAGCTCGTGCGCGATCACGCTCGCCATCTCGCCCATCGCGTTGTAACGGCCCGCGTGTTCGAGCATGCGCGCTTCCGCGCGGCGGGTGTCCTCGATCGCGACTTCATCGCTCACGTCGCGGAACTGCACCAGCAGCCCGTCGAGATCGCCCTCGATCTCGACCTGCCGGCACAAGATGCGCAGCCAGCACGTCGAGCCGTCGCGCCGCACGATCCGGTAGCGCTGCGGCGCGGACGGATACGCGGACGGCGCATCGCGCAGTTGCGCGACGAGCCGGTCGCGGTCGGCCTCGGAGCAGTAGTCGAGCACCTCGCCGAGCGCTTCGTCGGGCGCGAGCCCGAGCACGCGGCGGCCCGACTCGCTGATGAACTGCACGCCGCCGTGCGGCGTGAGGACCGCGATGCCTTCGTCGAGGTCCTGCATGAATTCGCGCAGCCGCGCCTCGTAGCGGCGCAGTTGCTGGCGCACCGCCTCTTCCGCGCTGATGTCGCGGAACTGCACCATCACGACGTCGCGCCCGCGCAGCGGCACGTAGGTGGCGGTCGCCTCGGACAACATGTCGACGCCCGTGCGCGACCGGTAGCACCACTCGTACACCTGCGGCCCGTCGACGAGCGCGCGATCCCACGCGCTCACCGCGATCTCGCGCTGGTATTTCGGCTCGGGGCGCGTCATGTCCGGCGCCTTCAGCGGCAGCAGCTCCTCGACGGAAAAACCGAGCGCGATGCACGCGGCGCGGTTCGCCCACACGATCGCCTTGGTGTGCGCGTCGTGCAGCAGCACGCAGGTCGTCAGCGCGTCGAGCAGCCGGTGGAAATCGTCTTCGTCGGGGAAACTCATGATCGGCTTCGGATGAGGTCGCGCGGCATCGCGCGACCGGAAACCCAACATAGCACCGGCGCGCGCCGCCCGCATCTGAAGATTTCTTTAGTGCGGCACGGAACGTCACCAGTCGCACGGCCCAACGCACCAATTGCTGCGCGTTTTCGGCGTTTCTAGACTGGCTGCATCGTCGTGACCACCCCGCATTCGAACCCCCATCCGCCCCCAGGAGACAGCCATGCCCCACGCCGCCCTCGCCCTCGACACCGCACCGAGCGCTCCCCACGCGGCCAGCGAACCGGCCGCCCGGCTGTCGCCGCTCGACGCCGTGATCGAGACCGTCGCCGCGCGCCGCGAAGAATTCGACCGCCTGTCGCACGTGCCGCGCGACGTGATCGCGCTGTTCAAGCAGGCCGGCATCTATCGCGCGGGCACGCCACGCCGGTTCGGCGGCGATGCGCTCGCGCCGACCGCGTTCCTCGACATGATCGAGCGGATCGCGACCGCCGACGGCTCGGCCGCGTGGGTCGCGAGCTTCGGCTCCGCGAACGTGTATCTCGCCGCGCTGCCGCTCGACACCCAGGCCGAGCTGTATGCGAGCGGCCCCGACCAGGTGTTCGCGGGCGGCCTGTTCCCGGTGCAGCCGGCCCAGGCCGCAGCAGGCGGCTGGCGCGTGAACGGCACATGGAAATTCGCGAGCGGCTGCAAGGGGGCCGACTGGCTCGGCGTCGGCATCGCCGTGCCGGGTGCGCAGGACGCCGCGCCGAACAAGCCGCGCACGGCCGTGTTCCGTGCCGATCAGGTCGAGATCGTCGAGAACTGGAACGTGGTCGGCATGCAGGGCACCGGCAGCCACGACCTGCGCGTCGACGACCGCTTCGTGCCCGAAGCGTGGACCTTCATGCGCGGCGGCGAGCCGACCGTCGACGAGCCGCTGTATCGCTATCCGACCGTCGCGTATGCGGCGCAGGTGCTGGCCGTCGTGAACCTCGGCCTCGCACGCGCCGCACTCGACGTCGTGAACCGCATGTCGGGCGGCCGGCAGACGACGACCGGCGCGCCGCGCCTCGCCGATCGCGCGTACTACCGCATCGAACTCGCGAAGGCCGAAGCGCAACTGCGCTCGGCGCGCGCATTCTTCTACGACGCGACCGACGGCGTGTGGCAATCGATCCTCGCCGGCAATCCGGTGACGCCCGAGCAGGTCAGCCTGTTGCGGCTCGCGGCCACGCAGATCGCACGCGAAGGCGCGAGCGTCGTCGAACGCGCGTACCGCCTCGGCGGCACGGCGGCGATCTATCGCACGCACCCGCTGCAGCGGCTGCTGCGCGACGCGATGGTCGTCACGCAGCACGCGTTTCTCGGCGAAGGCAACTTCGACGGCGCCGGCGCGGTGTTCACCGGCGTCACGCCGTTTCCCGGCTATCTGTAACCTGCATCGACCGAATTGTTTTTGAACACGCATGAAGCCGAAGCGCCGTCGCCGGCCGGTTCATGCGCACCACCGATTCCTCTGGAGAACCTGATATGTCCGATTCGAATCCGCTGCCGCTGCGCGTCCTGTTCTGCTGCGGCGTGTCGCAAAACTTCTTCGACCTGCCGCGCGAGAAGATCGGCGAAGTGTGGCAGGCGTACGGCGCGATGCTCGCCGCCGTCGAAGCGATGCCCGGCGTGCGCGTGCTCGGCGTGATGGATGACGACCGCCTCGTGGTCGGCCAGGCCGACGGCGCACCGTGGACCTTCTACATCATGGCCGACGTCGCCGACTTCGACACGACGGTCGCCGTGTGCAACCTGTATCGCACGACGCCGGTCGGCGAATACAACCTGTGGCGCTACGGCAAGATCGAAGCGCGCGTCGGCCGTGCGCTGACGGTGCCGCCGGCCGCGAAGCCCGCGGCGTGAGGCGCGCGATGACCGACCTGTCCCCCGGCCTGATCGATGCGCTCGCGCAGCGCCTGGCGGCGCTCGACGCCGAGCGCGCGGTGCGCGCGACGATCACGCGCTACATGGCGCTGTGCGACGTGCCCGAGGATGCCGGCGACGGCCCGTCGCTCGCCGGTCTGTTCACGCCCGATGCCGTGTGGGAAGGCATCGGCCCGCAGTATGCGCAAAAGTTCGGCCGCCTCGAAGGCACGGACGCGATCGTCGCGATGCTGGGCCGCTACCTGCCGCCCGATCCGCACTTCTCGGCGAACCTGCATTTCCTGACGTCGGAGTCGATCGAGATCGGCGCCGGCAACACGAGCGCGCGCGGCCGCTGGATCATGCTGCAGGCGTCGCGCTACGCGGACGGCTCGGCCGAGTTGATCGCCGCGCGGCTGACCGTCGATTTCGCGCCGGCCGCTAACGGTTCTGCGTGGCTGATCCGCCATTTCCGCACCGAACGCGTGCTCGACGGCCCGTGGCCGCTCGCCGCCGCGCCACGGTCCTGATTCCCGATGCTTTCCAACGCTTGCTCACGATACCGACCATGACAGGCTTCATCGACACCTTCACGCTCGGCGGCCCCGGCCCCACGATCGCGATCAAGGACACGATCGACATCGCAGGCTATCCGACCCGCGCGGCGAGCCGAGCGCTCGCCGATGCACCTCCCGCCACGCAACACGCGGACGTCGTCCGCCTGCTGCTCGACGCAGGCTGGCAGATTGCCGGCAAGGCGAACATGCACGAGCTTGCGTTCGGCATGACCGGCATCAACGACTACACGGGCACGCCCGTCAATCCGCAGGACGCGACGCGCATTCCGGGCGGCTCGTCGAGCGGTTCCGCTTCGCTCGTCGGGCTCGGTACGGTCGATGCGGCGCTCGGCACCGACACGGGCGGCTCGATTCGCGGGCCGGCTGCCTGCTGCGGCGTGGCCGGGCTGAAGCCGACGTTCGGCCGCGTGTCGCGGCGCGGCGTCGCGCCCGTCGACACCACGCTCGATTGCGTCGGGCCGTTCGCGCGCGACATCCGCACGCTGGTTGCGGTGATGGCCGCGATTGCGCCGGGTTTCGATCGTACGCAAGCGACGGCCTCTGCCGCAGGCTGCACGATCGCGCGCATCACGGTCGACGCCGATCCGGCCATCGCCGCCGCGCTCGACGCGGCCGTACGCGCATCGGGCCTGCATTCGCACGCGGCCGTGCTCGACGACATGCCGGCGTCGTTCGCCGCCGGGCTCACCGTGATCAACGCGGAAACGTCGCGCGCGTTCGGCCATCTCGTCGAAACCGGCAAGCTCGGCGCCGACCTCGATGCGCGATTGCGTGCGGCCGCAACGACCACGCCCGCGGCATTGAAAGAAGCCGAAGCCGTACGCGCACGCTTCACCGCGCAGGTAGACGCCGCGCTCGAACACGCGGACGTGCTGGTGCTGCCGACGCTTCCCGCGCTGCCGATGACGCTGCAGCAGGCGCGCGATGGCGTATCGGTGATCGCGATGTCGTCGCTGATCCGGCCGTTCAACCTGAGCGGCCATCCGGCGCTCAGCCTGCCGCTGCCGCTCGCCGGTTCGCCGCTGAAGGCCGGCCTGCAGATCGTCGGGCGCAAGGGCGCGGACGAGCAGGTCTGCGCGATCGCGGCACACTTCGAAGCGGCACTCGCCGCATGAACCACGATGCGGGCGCGGCGGCATCCGGCACGCGCTCGCGAACCACGGAAGCACACACCATGTCAGACCGAGTCGTCCTCGTCACCGGTGCCGCGCGCGGGCTCGGCGCCGTCATCGCCGAACGTTTTCATGCGGCCGGCTACCGCGTCGCGCTGGCCGATATCGCCGCCGACGCCATTCAGGCGCACGCACGCGAACTCGACCCGAGCGGCGAACGCGCGATCGCGCTGCCGCTCGACGTCACGTCGAAACGCGATTTCGAAGCCGCGCGCGATGCGCTCGTCGCCCGCTGGGGCACGATCGACGTGCTCGTGAACAACGCGGGCGCATCGAAGGTCGTGCCCGCGATGGAGATCACGGCCGAGCAGTTCGGCCAGGTGATCGACGTGAACCTGCGCAGCGTGCTGTTCGGTTGCCAGGTGTTCGGCCAGTACTTCGCGACGCGCGGCGCGGGCCGTATCGTCAACATCGCGTCGCTCGCCGGACAGAACGGCGGCTCGGCGACGGGCGCGCACTACGCGGCCGCGAAGGGCGGCACGCTGACGCTGACCAAGGTATTCGCGCGCGACCTCGCCGCCCAGGGCGTGACCGTCAACGCGATCTCGCCGGGCCCGCTCGATCTGCCGATCGTGTATGAAAGCGTCGCGCCGGAGAAACTGCGCCAGGTGCTCGCAAGCCTGCCGGGCGGCAAGCTCGGGTCGGCCGGCTTCGTCGCGGATGCAGCCGTGCTGCTCGCATCGGGCGACGCGCATTTCGCGAACGGCGCGTGCTGGGACATCAACGGCGGGTTGTACATGCGCTGAGCGCCGAGTACCAAGCACCGCATGCAGCGCCTCGCCGAACCCCGGCGAGGCCCTATCGCGACGACTCGCCGTCGTCGCCCCACACGACCATCACGTCGCGCACGAGCGCGGCGATCGACGTCGCGCCGAGCTTCTCCTTGATGCTCGCGCGATGCACGTCGACGGTCTTCACGCTGATCGACAGATCCGACGCGATCTGCTTGCTGCCCTTGCCGTCCACCACGCCGCGCAGCACTTCCTTCTCGCGCGCGGTCAACGCATCGAGCCGCTGGCGCAGCTCGCGGTGACGCTGGCTCACCGCATGCCGCTGCTGCGCGAGCCGCAGCGCGCGTTGCACGCGCTCGAGCATCTGCTGCGAGTTGTACGGCTTCTCGACGAAATCGATCGCGCCGTTCTGCAGCGCGCGCACGGACATCGGGATATCGCCGTGCCCGCTGACGAAGATCACCGGCAGCGTCGCGCCGCGCGCGTTCAGTTCCGCCTGCACGTCGAAGCCGCTCTTCTCCGGCATCCGCACGTCGAGCACCAGGCACGCGGGCAGGTTCACGTCGAAGCGCGCGAGAAAATCGGTGGCGTTCGCGAATCCTTCGGACGCGATGCCGACCGATTCGAGCAGCCACGCGAGCGACGTCCGCATGCCGTTGTCGTCGTCGACGATGTATACGATCGGTGCGGGTGACGTCATCGCGGGTGTCTCACTGAATATCGGTATCGGTATCGCACGCGCCGCATACGGGGCCGGGTGCCGGCGCGTCGCGCGCGTCGTTCGCTGGGGGTGTGCGGCACATCATAACGAGCCGAAAACCCGCTGAAAACCCCTTCAAGTGCCGCATGAACGTGCAATCCCGATTTTTTTCGCGCGGTGCGCCGCGCATCTAGGTAGAACCTTTAGACGTGTTGGCGAGAACGCCATCTCCATCGTCAATCGTGCGAATGGTCGCCGGCATTTTCGCGTCGTACGCTTGGGTCATCGTCGGCGATTCGGCGCTGCACCGGCAGTGCCACGCGATCGCCGCTTTCGTCCAACCAGGAGCGCCCATGTCTTCCACGACCGATATCCAGCGACCGGCACGCGTCGAGCCGAGCGACGCGCAGAAGGCCTTCCGGCACGCGATGGCCCACCTCGGCGCGGCCGTCAACGTGATCACCACCGCCGGGCCGCACGGCCGCTGCGGCATCACCGCGAGCGCCGTGTGCTCCGTCACCGACACGCCGCCGACGCTGCTCGTGTGCCTCAACCGGTCGAGCGCGATGCGCGCGACGTTCGAACGCAACCGCCACGTCTGCATCAACGTGCTGCCGGCCGAACACGAGCAACTCGCACGGCATTTCGCGGGGCTCACCGACCTGCCGATGGCGCGGCGCTTCGACCTGCCCGTGTGGGATCGCGGCGAGCAGGACGTGCCCGTGCTGCGCGATGCGCTCGCGAGCCTGCAGGGCACGATCGCCGACATGAAGGAAGTCGGCTCGCATTCGGTGATGTTCATCGAGGCGACGTCGATCCGCGTGCGCGACGACGGCGACAGCCTGATCTACTTCAGCCGTGCGTTTCATCGCGTGTCGCGCACGGCGTGCGTGCGGTGAACGGCGCGTTCAGCGCGTGATTACGCGGCGGCTCGCAACGCGCGCTGCCCGGCCGCGAGCGCGGCGCCCGCGAACAGCGTCAGCGCCGAATACACGAGCCCGCGCGCGAGCCCTGCACTATCCGACACCCAGCCGATCGCGACCGGCCCGGCGATCTGCCCGAATGCGAAGACCGTCGTGAACGCGCTGATCCCTTTCGCCCAACCGTCGGGCGGCAGGTTGTGGCGCACGAACGCCGTCGTCGATGCGACGGCCGACAGGAACGTCGCGCCGAACAGCACGCCCGACGCGAACGCGGCCACCGGATGCACGAACATCGCCGGCATCAGCGTCGCGATGCCGAGCAGCGCGTTGAGCACGGCGAGCGCCTGCCCGCCGCGCATCCGGTCGAGCAGCCCCGACCACAGCCGCGCCGACACGACGGTCGCGACGCCGAGCATCACGTAGAACGCGGCAACCACCGTGCCGCTCATCCCGGCGCCGCGCAGCAGCGCGACGATGAAGGTCATGTAGCCGATATAGCCGACGCCGAACAGGCCGTAGCCGGCCAGCGCGGGTGCGAAGCGCGCGGGGCTCGCGGTCGCGGCCGCCGTCGCATCGCCGCGCGGCGCAGTCGGTGCCGCGTGCACGCGCTCGATGCGGCGTGCGGCCGACACGGCCACCACCGAGAACAGCATGCACGCGAACGCGAGCGCGAACCACGCGGGTTGCCAGCCGTGTACGCCGTGAGAGAGCGTCGCCGGCACGAGCAATGACGATGCGACGATGCCCCATCCCGTGCCGCCGTAGTAGAGCCCGAGCAGCAGCCCCGCATCGCGCGGCGACGCCGATGCGAGCCGCGCGGCCAGCACGCCGCCGCTGATGAAGATCAGCGCGCTGCCGACACCGGTCGCGAGCCGCTGCACCAGCAGCGCATGCATGCCGGACGTGAGCCCGCACGCGGCCATCAGCAACGCGGTCAGCACGCATCCGGCCGCCAGCAGCGAGCCTGCTCGCCAGCGCCGCGACAGCACCGGAAACGCGAGCGCACCGACCAGGTAGCCGGCCGCGTTCGCCGTGTTCAGCGCGCCGGCCTGCGCGAACGTCCAGCCGAGATCGGCCTTCATCGGCGGCAGCAGCAGCGCATACGAAAAGCGCGCGAGGCCGAGCGCGATCGCGCTGCCGAGCGACAGGCAGATCGCGAGCCGCCACGCGGCGATGCGACGGGGGTCACGTTCCGGGAAGGTGCCGGTCGCGCCGGTGTCCGGCCGCGACGGGCCGGCCTGCTCCGGTTGCGGCGCTGCGCGCATCGCGTGTCTCCTTGGTCGTTCGAAGCCGCGGCAAGTCGTGACGGCGGAACCGGTGTTCCGCACGTGGCAATCCCGACTTTCGAGGCTTCCGATTCTGTCGACGATCATACTTGAGCCGTCGCGGGCCGGCATGCGTTGGCGGCAGGAACCCGGCCGCGGCAGCCGGATCGTCGATGCATCGCGCGCCGCAAGCCATCGCGGGCGCACGTCGGCCGCTTGCCCGCGCTACCCCCGCAATCCCGCGATGAAGGCCGTGAACAAAGCGCGTCCCTCGGGCCATTCCGCCAATCCCGCTTCCGTATTCAGATGGCCGCGCGGGCCGAGCAGCAACGGCGTCGCACCCCGCTCGCTTGCCCATGCAATGCCGCGCCCGGCCGGGTCGTACCCGTCGTCCGAACTGGCGATTGCCAGCACCGGCAAGCCGCCGAAATCGCCCTCCGGCACATGCGCGAACGCCCTGGCCGCAGCCGGAAAGCGCGGGCCGCCCGGATCGGGCACCGCCACGAGCCACGCAGCGCGCACGACGCGCGTGGACGCCGCACGCCAGTGCGCGAACAACAGGCAACCCAGCGAATGACAGATCACCACCGGCGGCGTCGCGGCTTGCGCAACGGCTTCATCGAGCGCCGCCATCCAGTCGCGCAGGTCGGGCGCATCCCATGACGCAGGCGCCATGCGCGCGGCGCCTGGAAGCGCAGCCTCCCAGTGGCTCTGCCAATGATCCGGTCCCGAGTTGCCGATCCCCGGCACGATCACGATCGTCTGGTCCATCTCCGTCTCCATGAATAAGCGAGCTCGCAGTCTGGCCTGCCGGAAACCGGCCGGGAATGGCAAGTCATCGGATATTGAGACAATATGCCGATGAATTAACGGAGCGGGAAAGCGGACATGTCGAACGGAGAGCTCGATCGCCTGGATCTGTCGATCCTCGAGGCGCTTCAGGAAAATGCGCGGATGCCGCTGTCCGAAGTGGGCCGCCGCATCGGCCTGTCGCAGCCGGCCACGTCGGAGCGCGTCAAGCGGCTGGAAGAACGCGGCATCATCGCCGGCTACGGCGCACGGATCGACCCGGCCGCGCTGGGGCTGGGGATGATGGCCATCATCCGGCTGAAGACGACGCACGAACACATCAAGCCCGCGCTGCGCGCGTTCGCCGAGATGCCGCACGTCATCGAGGTCCACCGGATGACCGGCGAGGATTGCTTCCTGCTGAAGGTCCTGGTGCCGACCCCGGGACAACTCGAAACCATCATCGATGCGATTGCCCGCTTCGGCGCGGTCACGACGTCGCTGGTGCTGCGATCCGAGCCGGCCAAACCGCTCGGCAAGGCGCTGCTCGGTTGACACGGGCATCGGGCCGCTGACGCGCCGCCGATGACCGGCGACGCGTTCGCGCGCATGCAAGGTCACCGCCAACACCACCGGTCGCGGCGATTGAATTCCTGATGAAAAATCGCCGAATGCAATGCAACGCATGAGATTCCGGTCATTGAAAAAATGACGTCGAATCCGTCATTCTCTTTATCGGTGTTTTAGCGCACGCGACCCGCAAATTCCCCGTGTTTAGCACGTCTCGGCTAAAAACCTTGCAACGCATTGCATTCGTAAATTCCTCAGACTAATATCAACGCCACTCGTCGCGCATTCACGAAATACGTGATGAGGAGTGGCAACTTTTTAGCCGCGCTTTCATGTTGAATCACTCATGTTCACCACAGGAGAATTGACATGCAGGACACCCAGCAGATCGAATTGCTTGACTGGATGCAGGAAGACACGCACCCCGAGGCCGTCGACATGATGGTCGAGGACGCCGTGGTGCCGTTCGGCACCGCGCTCTGGCCGGTCTGAGCGGGCCACCCGTTCTCGCGGAAGGGCCTCGGCCCTTCCGCCGTTTCCGGAGACACGCATGCTGAACCTGCACCGCGCACTGGGCTTCCACCCCGCGCTGCGCGACAAGCTGGCGCGCGGCGAGTCGGGAAAACTGCTGGTCGGCCATGACACCCGCAACCGCGACATCGCGTTGCGCGCGTTTTCCGCCCTGCCCGATTCGCTCGACGCGACCACACTCTGCCTCGAAAGCACCCCACCCGCCGATATCGCCGCCGCGCTCGATCGCGCCGATCTGTTCGTGCTGCTGTACGACTCGTCGTGCCTGCCGACACCGTCGCCGAGCGGGCCGCCGTTCCTCGCCGCGATCCGTCCCGCGATCGTCGAGCACTGGAGCAAGTCGGTCCTGTTCAAGGATTACGGCCCGCATCTCGACGAGGCATTCGCCGAATCGCTCGACGACATCGCGGCGCGCAACGGGCGGCTGATCGACGCGGCCGCGCGCGCATCGCGGATCCGCTTCATCGATGAAGCCGGCAACACGCTGACGGGTTCGCTCGCGCCGGACCAGAAATGGACGAGCGTGGACGGAATGGGCAACCTCGACGTCGTGCCCGGCGAGATCGCGACACACGTCACCGACCTCAACGGCTCGGTCGTCTTCAGCGGCACGTTTCTCGGCACCGTGCCGTTCGCGATCAAGTACAAGGTGGCCGAGCAGCTCGCCACGTTGCGGGTCGAGAACAGCATGATCGTCGGATTCGACACGGACAACGATGGCTTCCGCCGCGATTTCGCCGCCTATCTCGACCGGCATCCGAATCACCGGCGGATCGAGGAATTCGGCATCGGCACGAACCTCGGGATTCGCGGGCTGTACGGCCGCAACGCGGGATTCGAGGAACGCCATCCGGGCCTGCATCTCGGGCTCGGCGGCGGCGAAAACGGCAGCCACCATCTCGACCTGATCTTCGCGCGCGGCACGCTCGCGCTCGACGACCGGATCGTGTTCGACGGCGCGTTCGCCGTCTGACGAAGCGGCTGCGTGCTCAGGCTTCGGCGGCCGCCGTGTCGCCGAGCCACTTGTACATCACGAGGCTGTCGACGAAGCCGAGCCGCGCGTGACGATACGCACGCGGCAGGCGCCCGACGATTTCAAATCCCAGCTTCTGCCACAGCGCGACCGCCACCTCGTTCGTCGACACCACCGAGTTGAACTGCATCGCGAGAAAACCGCGCTCGCGCGCGACCTGCTGCGAGTGCTCGCACATCAGGCGCGCGACGCCGCGGCCGCGCGCGGCCTCGCTCACCATGTAACCGCAGTTGCTCACGTGATTGCCGGGGCCGCCCGCGTTCGCCTTCAGGTAGTACGAGCCCAGGACCACGCCGTCCTCTTCGGCGATCCACGTGCACAGCGGCGCATCGAGCCACAGTGCGCGCGCCGCTTCCTGTGTCGGCGCCGCATCGAATGCATAGGTTTCCTGAGCGGCGACGATGGCGCGGTAAGTCGGCCAGAAGCGCGGGAAATCGTCGTCGGTCATCGGGCGAATCGTGATCATGCGGAGGCTCTCGTGATGGGAATGTCAGCAGGAATGCCAGCGATCGTACCGTGATTCAGGAACGGCCGCTGTCTCGTTGCGCCGCGCTGCGATACGCGCCCGGCGGCACGCCGTACCAGCGCTTGAACGCCTGCGAGAAGCTCGACAGGTCGCTGAAGCCGAGCCGCTCCGCGACTTCCGCGAGCGACAGGCGCGCGTCGCCGAGCAGCGTCTCGGCCATCGCGCCGCGCGCCTGCGCGAGCAGTGCGCGGAACGTCGTACCCTCCTCCTGCAGCCGGCGCTTGAGCGTGCGCGGGCTCGTGTTCATCAGCCGCGCCATGTCCTCGAGCGAGAACGGCGCGTGGCCGGGCGTCGCGCTCAGGTACTGACGCACCATCTCCGACGTGCCCACGCGCGCGCGCCGCGCTTCGAGCAGCTGGCCGCACATCTGCTCGCACATCGACACCGTCAGCGGATTCGCGTGCGGCAGCAGCCGGTCGAGAAACACGCGGTCGAATGCGAGGCTGTTCGCACGCGCCGAGAAGGCAGGCTCGACGCCGGCGATGCGCGGCACCGGCATGGTCGGCGTGCGCGCCGCCTGCACCGCGAAGCGCGACAACGCGAACGTGTCGTCGCCGATTTCCTGCAGCAGCACGGCCGCGGCCGTCATGTCGCGCTCGACGAGAAAGCGGCTCAGCGTGCCATCGAGTTCCGGCGCGCCGAAATTGAGCACGCACGTGTCGCCTTCCTCGCGGTACGTGATCACCGTGAACGCATAGGTGAGCGGCAGGAAGCGCAACGCCAGCGCGAGCGCGTCGCGCGCGGTCGCGCTCGCGATCAGCCCGTAGCCCCACACCCCGTACGCGGAGAAGTGATAGCGCTGGCCGACCTCGAACCCGAGGCCCGGCGCACGCCCGAGCGCGCGCAGCAGGTTGCCGGTCAGCCGCAGTTCCTGCGCGGCCGTCACCTCGACCTTCGGATCGTCGAGCTGCGCGTTTGCGAGCCCGGTGCCGGCCAGCAGCGTCGCGTGCGGCACGCCGCGTTCGTCGCCGAAATCGACCAGCAGCCGGGCGCTGGCCGGACTCCGGGTGAAATCCCAGAAGCTCATGCGGAGAAACCCTCGAAGCGCCGATTTGGCCCAAATACTAAAACAATTGTCCCGAAGCAGCATTGGTGTTTTCCCATGCGGCCAGCACCATCGGCGTCATCCAGTCGTCATCCGAACGACGCCATCGCCTTCCGGAGGAGACACCATGCGACCGAGTCGCCCGACCGATCCCACCGCCCGCTTCGCATGCCGGCGCGACGCTTTCGTCGCGTTCGCCCGCGCCCCCGCCCCGCCGCTCGCGCCCCGCCTGCCGCACACCGGCCGCCCAGGCACGCTGCCGCGCCCCGCTTGATCCATCGACCCTCAGAGGACGAATCCATGAGCAAGACTTTCGACTACATCGTCGTTGGCGGCGGTTCGGGCGGCAGCGTCGTCGCCGGGCGGCTGACCGAGGACCCGGCCGTGACCGTCTGCGTGCTCGAGGCCGGCGGCCGCGGCGACGGCACGCTCGTCAACGTGCCGACCGGCGCGGTCGCGATGATGCCGACCCGCATCAACAACTGGGCCTTCGACACGGTGCCGCAGCCGGGCCTCGGCGGGCGCATCGGCTACCAGCCGCGCGGCAAGGTGCTGGGCGGGTCGTCGGCCATCAACGCGATGGTCTATATCCGCGGCCATCGCGTCGACTACGACGGCTGGGCCGCGCTCGGCAACGAGGGCTGGAGCTACGACGACGTGCTGCCGTACTTCCGCCTGAGCGAGCACAACGAGCGCTTCGACGATGCGTGGCACGGCCGCGACGGCCCGCTGTGGGTGAGCGACCTGCGCACCGGCAACCCGTTCCATGCGCGCTACCTGGAAGCCGCGCGGCAGGCCGGCCTGCCGCTCACCGACGATTTCAACGGCGCGCAGCAGGAAGGCATCGGCATCTACCAGGTCACGCAGAAGCACGGCGAACGGTGGAGCGCGGCGCGCGCGTACCTGCTGCCGCACGTCGGCCGCCGCGACAACCTGACGGTCGAGACGCATGCGCAGGTACTGCGCATCCTGTTCGACGGCACGCGCGCGATCGGTGTCGAGGTGCGGCAGCGTGGCGAGGTCCGCACGCTGCGCGCGCGGCGTGAAGTCGTGCTCGCGGCCGGTGCGCTGCAAACACCGCAGTTGCTGATGCTGTCGGGCGTCGGCCCGGGCCGCGAACTTCAGCAACAGGGCATCGCCGTGCACGCCGACCTGCCCGGCGTCGGCCGCAACCTGCAGGATCATCCGGATTTCATCTTCGGCTACCGCACGCGCAGCGTCGACACGATGGGCGTGTCCGCGGGCGGCGGCCTGCGCATGCTGCGCGAGCTGGCGCGTTTTCGCCGTGAACGACGCGGCATGCTGACGTCGAATTTCGCGGAAGGCGGCGGCTTCCTGAAGACGCGCGCCGGGCTCGATGCGCCGGACATCCAGCTGCACTTCGTCGTCGCGCTCGTCGACGATCATGCGCGCAAGCTGCACGCCGGCCACGGGCTGTCGTGCCACGTGTGCCTGCTGCGGCCGCGCAGCCGCGGCTCGGTCACGCTGAACAGCGCCGATCCGCTCGCCGCGCCGCGCATCGATCCCGCGTTCTTCGACGACCCGCGCGACCTCGACGACATGGTCGCGGGCTTCCGCCTCACACGACGGCTGATGGAAGCGCCGGCACTCGCCGGCTGGACCACGCGCGACCTGTTCACCGCGAACGTCAACACCGACGATGAAATCCGTGACGTGCTGCGGCGGCGCACCGACACCGTGTATCACCCGGTCGGCACATGCCGGATGGGGCACGACGCGCTCGCCGTCGTCGATCCGCAACTGCGCGTGCGCTGCCTGCAGGGGTTGCGCATCGTCGATGCGTCGGTGATGCCGACACTCATCGGCGGCAACACCAACGCACCGACGATCATGATCGCCGAGAAGGCCGTCGACCTGATTCGCGGCGTGTGCCGCACGACCGCACAACCGCAAGGCGCAACCGTCAGGACAGCGACGGATCTCGATACCGTTCCCGCATCGTGCACCGCGCACGAAGCCGTCCAGCCGGAGGCAACCCGCCATGTCGTCGCGTGACGCAGCCCACCTGACCGAATCCGCCGCCCCGCTTGCGGCGATCATCATCGGCGCCGGCTTCGCCGGCATCGGCATGGCGATCGCGCTGCAACGTGCGGGCATCCACGATTTCGCGATCGTCGAACGCTCGCACGACGTCGGCGGCGTGTGGCGCGACAACCGCTACCCGGGCGCCGCCTGCGACGTGCCCTCGCACCTGTACTCGTTCTCGTTCGAGCCCAATCCGGCGTGGTCGCGCGTGTTCGCGCCGCAGCCGGAAATCCATGCGTATCTGCAGCATTGCGCGCGCAAGTACGGCCTCGCACGCTACCTGCGTTTCGGTGCCGAAGTCGCGCACGCACGCTACGACGAGGCCGCCGCGCTGTGGCGCGTCACGCTCGCCGACGGCACGACGCTCAGCGCCGCCGTGCTCGTCAGCGGCACCGGGCAGTTGAGCCGCCCCGCGATGCCCGACTTGCCCGGCATCGACACGTTTCGCGGCCGCGCATTCCACTCCGCGCACTGGGATCACGACTATTCGCTTACGGCCAAGCGCGTGGCGGTCGTGGGCACCGGCGCGTCGGCGATCCAGTTCGTCCCGGCGATTGCTGGCGACGTGAAGCAGCTGGTCGTATTCAGCGTTCGCCGGCCTATGTGATGCCGCGCCCCGACCGCGCGTACCGCCCGTGGGAGAAGGCGCTGTTCCGCCGGCTGCCGTGGGCGATGAAACTGCATCGCGCATCGATCTACCTGCGCTACGAATCGCGCGCGATCGCGTTCACGCGTCTGCACAAGCTGATGAAGGTCGCGGTCGGCCGGCCGTTCCACACACTGCTTGCACGCGATGTGCCGGACCCGGCGTTGCGCGCGCAACTCACGCCCGACTACCCGATCGGCTGCAAGCGCATCCTGCTGTCGAGCGACTACCTTGCCGCGATGAGCCGCGACAACGTCGAGCTCGTCACGCAGCGGATCCGGCGCGTGACGGAGGACGGCATCGAGACCGTCGACGGCGTGCACCATCCGGTCGACGCGATCGTGTACGGCACGGGGTTCGCGGCGACCGAGTTCCTGTCGCCGATGCGCATCACGGGCCGCGATGGGGTCGACCTGAACGACGCATGGCGGCGCGGCGCGCAGGCGTATCTCGGGCTCACCGTGCCCGGTTTTCCGAACTTCTTCATGCTGTACGGCCCGAACACCAACCTCGGCCACAACTCGATCGTCTACATGCTCGAAAGCCAGATCGCGCACGTGATGCGCTGCCTGCGCACGATGCGGCGCGACGGTGCGCGCGAGATCGACGTCGACGCGCGCCGCTACCGGCGCTTCAACGTCCATGTGCAGCAGCGGCTCGAAGGATCGGTGTGGAGCAACTGCAAGAGCTGGTACGTCGACGCGTCGGGACACAACAGCACGAACTGGCCGGGCTTCACGCTGACCTACCGGTGGATCACGCGCTTCACCGGGATGTCCGCCTACCGCTTCACGCACCCGTTGCCCGAGTCGGTCGCACCGGCGCGCGACGTGGTGATCGCGCCGCCCGCCGGCCGGCTGGAGGCACTGACCGCCGCATCGCTGCGCGGCTTCCTGCGGCTGGCCTTCCGGCCGCTGATCGGGCCGCCATTCGGCGCGCGCATGCAACGCCGCGTCGTCGCGCTGCTGTCGCCGCTGATGCCGGGTACGGGCGGCACGCTGCGCTACCGCACGTCCGCGCATCGCGTGCCGGTCGAAGTCGTGGCGCCGAAACGCGGCGACGCGGGCGGCGCGATCCTCTATCTGCACGGCGGTGCATTCTGTCTCGGCGGGCCGCATACGCATCGCGGCGTGACGACGCGGCTCGCGAATGATGCGGGCCTGCCGGTGTGGGTGCCCGACTACCGGCTGGCCCCCGAGCATCCGAGCCCGGCCGCGCTCGACGATACGCTGGCCGTCTACGACGCGATGCGCGCGCAGGGCCACGCGCCGCACCGGATCGTGATCGCCGGCGATTCGGCCGGCGGTGCGCTGGCGCTGGCACTGGCCATCGCGCTGCGCGAGCGCGGCGAGCCGGCCGCCGCCGCGCTGCTGCTGATCTCGCCCGTGACCGATCCCGCGCTCGGCGGCGCGACACTGGCTTCGCGCCGTCATGACGATCCGATGATCCGTCGCGGCTGGCTCGAACAGGGGCTGCGCTGGTACCACGGCGCCGGTTCGGCTGCGGCCCGCGGCCCGCTCGACACCGACCTGCGCGGCCTGCCGCCGATGCTCGTCCAGGCCGGCGACCAGGAGGTGCTGCTGTCGGATGCGCAGCGGCTGGCCCGTCATGCGCAGGCCTGTGGCGTGCCGTGCCGGCTGGAGGTTCATGCGGCGCGCTGGCATGTGTTTCATCTGCAGGCGTTTTACCTGCGGTCGGCACGGGAGGCGTTGCGGACGCTGGCGGGGTTTGCGGCGGAACGGGTGGCGGCGACGGCGTGACGATGAAGCAGTCACGCGCCGCGATCGGGGCCGTGGTTCACGGCTTCCCCGATCGGGCGCACGGTGCACGCGCCGTCACCCGGCCCGCTTGCCGCGAAGCGACACCGTCTTGCAAAAACCGGCCGTTTATTTTTTTCCGTCGCATGCGGCCGTCATGATCTCCCGCAAGCCCTGGCGCGCCGCCGGGGTTTCCCCCTCGAGGAGACATCATGAAAAGAAGGCACACCCTCAACACGCTGGCGCTGCTCTGTTGCGTCGGCATCCAGTCCGCGACGTCGGCGTTCGCCGACGAGCCGAAGAAGGTGGCGTTCGTCGACACCGGCAACACCGGGCGCAGCGTGATGGCCGAAGCGATCGCCGGCCAGTTGATCGCGCAGCGCCACGCGCACATCGCGGTGATCTCACGTGCGGTCGACGAAGATCCGTATGACGAAAAGCCCGAAGAAAACGGCGTGATCCTGATGAAGCGCCGTGGCATCGACACGTCCGCGCACCGTTCGGTGCAGTTGAACGCCAACGACATCAAGCATTCCGACGTGATCCTGACGATGACCGACAAACACAAGGAGAAGGTGCTCGCGCTCTATCCGTCGGCCGCCGGCAAGGTGTTCACGCTGGCCGAGTATGCGTCCGGGAAGCACGTCGACGTACCCGACGCGTGGGGCAAGCCGATCGATTTCTACGAATCGGTCACTGCGCAGCTCGACACGTACATCCCGGCGGCGCTCGACAAGATCGCGACGGCCGCGCCGGCGAAGCAGTAATGTCAGGAGGCCTGTCGGCTCGCCTCGCGCGACGCGCCGGCACCGACAGGTTTGCTGTTCACGTTGTTCCCCCCATACACCCCCGCCACCGCGCGTGCCCGTCACCGGGCCATTGACTTTGGCCATCCGGCCGAATCGTCACCCTGCGCACCGGATGAAAGAATGATCTTCGTCCGGAAACCCGGCTTCGCGGCCTGACATCCCGCACTTCGAAGGCACCGTATGCGCAGCAACGCGTATGCAGTGTCGTGTGTTGCCCCAACTCGGCAATGCGCGCACGGCCCCGCGCGCACCACCCGGCAGATCGCGCAACCACGCCATTCACCCTACTTCCTTTTTGTAGCTTATAAGTTACAATGCTCTCCAAGTTCGAACTTCTTCGCTATCAGCGCGACGATGGTCGCGAGCCCTTCACCGAATGGTTGAACGCCGTGCGCGACAAGCTTGCGCAGGCACGGATTCGCGAACGCCTGCGCCGCGTGCAGACAGGCAACTTCGGCGATTGCGAGCCGGTCGGCGAAGGCGTGATCGAACTGCGCGTCCACGTCGGCGCCGGCTATCGCGTGTATTTCGGGCGGTACGGCGGCGCACTGGTGCTGTTGCTTTCAGGTGGCGACAAAAGCAGTCAGCCCGACGACATCAGGCGCGCAAAGGAACACTGGTCGAACTGGAAACGGAGGCAAACATGACCAAGCTCAAAGGTGCGGTATCGCACCACGACGCGGAAGTCGCCGAACTCGGCGCCGACCGCGAACTCGCGGTGGCCTATCTGCGCGTCGCGATGGAGTCGCTCGACGATCCCGACAACCGCGCGGCCGGCCTGCTCGCGCTGCGTACGGTCGCGGAAGCGTACGGCGGGCTCGGCGCCGTCGCGGCCGAAGCCGGCATCAGCCGCGAATCGCTGTATCGCACGCTCTCGCCAAATGGCAACCCGACACTGAAAACCCTGCTCGCGGTGCTCAAGACCGTCGGCCTGCGCCTGTCCGTCGTCCCTGCGCAGCCGGCGCACGCGTAAGCGGCACACCACCCGCTCACGGCCGCACCATCCACACCAGCAGCATCTCCGCCGGCGCGTTCGTCATCCCCGCCGGCGAACGCTCGATCGCCGGCTCGACCGACAGCGCCTTCGCAATCGTCGCCGCATCGTCGATCGTCGTCGTGCGCACGATCGTCATCAGCCGCGCCGGCCGGTGCAGCGTCTCGCGATACAGCGCGCCGTACCACAGCGGCCGCATGCCGAGCGCGTCCTGCAACACGTACGGATAGCGCCACAGCCGCAGCACGAGGCGGCTTTCCGGCTGCCCCGGATCGACGCGCACGAACACGCGGCGCGTGCTTTCGCCGTGCGTGTAGCGCGGCAGCACCGGCAGCGCATCGGCCGGCGCCTGCGGCAGCAGCCAGCGCAGCGCGGTGGCCGGCGACCACGGCGCCGCGCGCTGCCAGCCGGCCTGCGCGAGATGCCGGTCGAGCGTGTCCGACGTCGCGCTCCATTGCAGCGGCAGATATTCCTCGCGGTCGCCGCCGATCTCGGTGCGCCGCACCGGCACGCGCTGCCACCCGCCACGCAGCCACTGGTCGACGGTCATCGCGACCACGTCGCCGACATGCGGGCGCGCCGCGCGGTCGAGCTGCCATTGCGCGGGAACCGTCCATACGCCGGCCGTCGCGAGCACCACCGTCACTGCAACGAGCGCGCCCCTCGGCTGCACGTGCTCGCGCACGCGCCAGTACGCATAGGCGCCGGCGAGCAGCGCGAACCAGGCGAGCCCGAGACTCCAGCCGCCCAGCAGGCCCGACAGCCACGTGTCGCCCACATACAGCCGCGCGAAGCCGCCAAGCACGATCCACAGCACCACCGCCGTCACGACCGGGATTTGCCACCGCGCGGGCCGGTCTTGCGCGAGCACCCAGCCGAGGCCGCTGCTCGCGAGAATCGCGAACGCGGCTTCAGCGTCGGGCAGCGGCACGTGCAACGCACCGGGCGGCAGGCTCGCGGGCGTTGCGCCGGGTATGCCCGCGCCGAACACCGGCACGAGCACGACGGCGACGCCGACCGTCACGAGCCACCACGCGGCCGTCAGCCAGCAGCGATGGATCATCAGCCAGACGAGAAACGCGGCCGCGACGATCAGCCCCGTATCGTGCCCGTGCAGCACGGCAAGCGCGCGCATCGTCGCGTCCACCGGTGGCGTGCGCAGTTGCTGCATGAACGCATACAGCGCGATGTCCACGTGCATCAGCGGATCGTTCGCGACGACATCCTGCACGATCCCCGCGAACAGCCACACGCAGCCGATGAACAGCAGCGCGAGCACCGGCACCGCACCCGGCAGGCCGCGCACGTGAGCGATCGCGTCGTGCAGCCGCGCGCCGAAACGCGGCCAGCGGTGCGCGCATGCGTGCACGCCGTCGACGAGCGCACGGCGCAGCAGCGGCCAGCCGCGCCGCAATGCGACCCGCACGCCGATCCACACGAGTGCGACCAGCGCCGCGACGACCAGCAGGATCACGGCGACCCGCACGCTGATCGCCGCGGCCAGCGCGGCCGACGCCCCGAACAGGATGCCCGGCGCGACGTGCACGGGCGCCCAGATGAGCGCCGAGACGACGTTGACCGGATAGAACGACCGGCGCGGCAGCGTCGCGCAGCCGACCACGACCGGTACGACCGCGCGCACCGGCGCCAGAAAACGCGCGAGCACGATGCTCTTCATGCCATGACGCAGCACGAACTCCTCGCCGCGCGCGAAGGCGGCCGCATAGCCGAAGCGCGCCCATGCGTTGCGGATCACGCCGCGATAGTGCCGCCCGAGTTCATAGCTGATCCCGTCGCCGATCACGGCGCCGACCGCCGCGACACCGATGGTCGTCCAGGCGTCGAGCGCGCCCGCGCCGATCAGCGCACCGGCCGCGAACATCACGGCGCCGGCCGGCACGACCGTGCCGATCAGCGCGATCGCCTCGGCGCAGGCCGCCATGAACACGATCGCGAGCACGAGCAGCGGATGTGCGCCGATCGCGCCGATCCACGCGTGGATCGTGTCGCTCATCGCACGCGCCTCGACGGAGCGACCCGGCGTGCGAACACCGGGCCGGTGATGGCATGGGGAATGTTCATCGGGCGGTGCGCGCGGTCGCGCCGGCGTGATGGATCAATCGAACTCGTGCTGCCGCGCGTCGGCCTCGAGCGGCGCGTCGTGGTAGCCGACCGTCGCGATCTCCTGCAGATAGCGCGCGAGAAACGCACCGATCGAGCCGGCGGCCTCGTACTGATGCACGTGGCGAAATTCGTGGGTCAGCAGGCGGCGCGTGTCCTGCCCGCGCAGCACATACACCGCATGGCCGAGCGTGAGCCCGATCGTCCCGGGCGCCAGGAGCCCCGAGTCGCGAGCGATCGCGGCGAGCGACGGCACCTCGGGGAACGGCATGCGGTCGACGGTCACCATGCGGATCCGCTCCGGCTGCACGACGCCCACCGTGCGCGCGTCGTCGGCTTGCGCAGGCGTCAGCGGCGCACCCTGCGCGATCCCGCGCGCCGCCTCGGCTTCAGCCCATGCGACGGCGGCGGGCAGCGCGGACGGCAGGATATCGGCAAGCTCGATCATTACGGGGCTCCTCGGGGGATTGCAGTGGCATCGGGCACCAGTTTAGTCCCGAATCGCGACGGTTCGCGGGGCGGCTCACGACGCGCCGCGCCGCCTCTTCACCGTCTCAATAATAATCAGGGAATACCCTGACTCCCGCCGGCTCCGCCGCAACCCTTTTCCCGGTGATTATTTCGTTTCAGTACACATTCCGCGACCGGATATCTCGAAAATTTCCCGGATGTGTACCGTTTTTTGATTCGGCGGAATATATTGATCAGAAGAACGGCCGCGGCGACCACCGGACAACAGTGCGCAGCGTCATCCCGAAGAGGATCGCTAGATGATCAGGGTAATTCTGGCTGACGATCATGCAGTCATGCGGGACGGACTGCGTTACATCCTGGAAACGGCCGGCGGTTTCGAAATCGTCGGCGAGGCGAGCGACGGCTCGGCCACGCTTGCGCTGGTCGAGCGCGGCGCCGCCGACGTGCTGCTGCTCGACCTGTCGATGCCCGCGCCGACCGGCATCGAGCTGATCCGGCTGGTGAAACGCCAAGCGCCGTCGCTGCGCACGCTCGTGCTGACGATGCATGCGGAGGCGCAATACGCGGCGCGGGCGTTCAAGGCCGGCGCAACCGGCTACCTGACGAAGGACAGCGCGACCGCCGAGCTCGTCGAGGCGGTCGGCAAGGTGGCCGCGGGCGGCGTCTACGTGAGCCCGTCGGCGGCCGAGAGCCTCGCGCTCACGCTGCGCACACCGGCCGCGACGCTGCCGCACGAACGGCTGTCCTCGCGCGAGCTCGACGTGATGCGCCGCATCGTCGCGGGCCAGACCGTCACGCAGATCGCGACCGCACTCGCGCTCAGCGCCAAGACGGTCAGCACCTACAAGACGCGAATCCTCGAAAAGATGGCGCTGCCGCACGAAGCCGCGCTGGTCCGCTACGCGGTGCGCCACGAACTCGACCCGGGCGGCGACGCATGACCGCCACCTTCGGCTTCCCGCCCCCGGACGACGACGACCCGGACGCGTCGCGCCTGTTCATGTCGTCGCTGCCGCCGGGCCGGCGCGAGCGGCGGCTCGCGCTCGCGACCGTGCTCATCTCCGCCGTGATCTTCGCCGCGCTTGCACCGTTCGCGGGCAGGCCGCTTGCGCCGGGCTGGGCGTTCATTCCCGTGTACCAGTCGGCGATCGTCGTCAACGACATGGTGACGGCCGGCCTGCTGCTCGGCCAGTACGCGATCCTGCGCGAGAAGCCGCTGCTCGTGCTCGCGGGCGGCTACCTGTTCACGGGTTTCATGGCCGGCACCCACATGCTGACCTTTCCCGGGCTGTTCGCACCGACCGGCCTGCTCGGCGCCGGCGACCAGACCACCGCCTGGCTGTACCTGTTCTGGCACGGCGGCTTTCCGCTGGCGGTCGCCGCATACGCACTGCTGCGCGCGAAGTCGCGTGCATTGGGCCCGATCCCGGCCCCGCAGCGCCGCGCGGCGATCCCCATCGTGCTGTGCATCGCGGCCGCGAGCGGGGCGACGGTCGCGCTCGCGCTGCTCGCGACCGCCGGCCACGACTTGCTGCCGCGCATCATGAACGGCAACCGGATGGCCACGACGATGACGAACGCGATCACGATCGTCTGGGGGCTGAACCTGGTCGCGCTGATGCTGATGTGGCAGCGGCGGCGGCGCCATTCCGTGCTCGACCTGTGGGTGATGACGGTGCTCGTCGCGTGGCTGTTCGACATCGCGCTGTCGTCGATGCTGAATCACGGGCGCTACGACCTCGGCTTCTACGCGGGACGCGCGTACGGCCTCGTTGCGTCCGGCGTCGTGCTGTTCGCGATGCTGTTCGAGAACGGCCGGCTGCATGCGCAGACGGTGCGCGCGCTGGCCGGCGCGCGCTACCAGCATCTGCTCGTCGCACAGAAGAGCGCGCAGCTCAACGACGCGAACGAACGGCTCGAACAACGCGTCGCCGCGCGCACCGCGCAACTGAGCGCGTCGAACCGCGACCTGCGGCGCGAAGTCGAGGACCGCGTGCGTGCCGAACGGGCGCTGCAGGCGTCGCGCGAAGAGCTGCGCGAGATCGCCGCGATCAGTGCGAGCGCGCGCGAAGCCGAGCAGCGCCGCATCGCGCGCGAGCTGCACGACGAACTCGCGCAGACGCTCGCGACGCTGAAGAACGATCTCGAATGGCTGATCGACCGCGTGCCGCAGGACGATGCGCAGCTGGCGCGCAAGATCGCGGCGATGCACTCCCTGGCGCGCGGCGCGGTGGCCGCGACGCGCCGCATCGCATCGGACCTGCGCCCGCTGATGCTCGACGATCTCGGCTTCGCCGCGGCGATGCAGTGGCTCGTGGAGGATTTCCGGCACCGTCACGGCATCGAATGCACGCTGCATGTCGAGCCGCCCGAGCTGCAGCTCGACGAGCCTTACGCGACGGCGGTGTTCCGCATCGCGCAGGAAGCGCTCGCGAACGTCGCGCGGCACGCGGCCGCGTCGCATGCGAACGTCGAACTCGTGCATGCGAGCAATGCGATCGAACTGACGATTCGCGACGACGGCGCGGGATTCGATCCCGGCGTACCGCGCAAGTCGGGATCGTTCGGGCTGGTCGGGTTACGCGAGCGCGCGTATCTCGTCGGCGGCACGCTGCGGATCGCGACGACGCTCGGCGAAGGGACGACGGTCGAGGTGGAGATTCCGCTGTCGCCCGTGAAGGTGACGGCCGCGCATGGTGGGGTTGGGGCGCCGCGCGGGTAGGTTCCGGCGAAGACGATGTTGCAGGCGGGTGCCGCAATGATGCCCCGCCGCTGGCCGGTCAGTGGTAGTCGTCGTCGCGTTGATGACGATCGGCCAGGATCGTGACGCGTCAGCCGTTCAGACCGTCAGCTTGTGAAATGCCCCTGCCCCATCCGCCAATCCCTGCGCGCTACACCCGGTGACGGCAACCGCATGGCGCTACAATCCTTCGCCGTCACCATCCCGCATCCTTGCGGGCTAATGCGTCAGCCGATCGTATCCCCGTTCACCACAATGAAAACACTCCGCAGCTACGCACTCATCTTCTGCGCGGTCGCAGGCGGCTGGCTTGCCGTATCGCTGCTGTGCTGGCCCATCCTGCTCGCACTGCAGGCCCTGACGACGACCGTATTCATCCCGCATCCGGCCGGCAGCTACATCGGGCTAGGGTTCGTATCGACCGCGCGGCTCCTGGATTTTCCGACGAGCTTCGTCGGCGCGTTTTCGGTGCCGTTCATGAACATGCCGCTCGGGTTCATCGCGATCGCGTGGTGGTTCGGCACGGCGCTCATCCTGCAGCCTACCTACGCACGCTACCGCGTCATGGTGCCCGGCCGCCCGTCGGCGCGGGCCGTCCTGTGGCGCGGCGCCCGCTCGTGGCTGATCTTCACGACGGTGCTCCTCGTCATCGCGACGCCCTTCCTGCGGCGCTACGAGATCGTCACACCGGACCACCTCTACGTGCGACACCTGTTCGACTGGCACGAGCGCGCGTATCCGCTCGCGTCGCTGAAGGAGATCCGTGTCGACAATCCCGGCACCAGCCGCGGCATCATCACATGGAACTTCATCTTCGACGGCGACGACTTCACGACGGCCGCCCCCGACATCCACGCGCTCAAATACCTGCTGTCGAACACGCACGCCACAGCCAACTTCACGGTCGTCGGGAACGAGGTGATGAAGCGGTAACGCCGCGCGCCGTCACGCGCGCGCCGCCACCATCCCCCGCTCCGACCGCGTCCACGCGACCAGCGCGCCGATCCCGAGCAGCGCGAGACACACGATCGGCACGATCATCGGCCCGAACGCGGTGCCCGTCACCTTGCCGGCAAACGGCATCAGGTTCTGGCTGAAGAAGCCGCCGAGGTTGCCGATCGAGTTGATCGCCGCGACGCTCGCCGCCGCCCGCGCGCCGGTGAAGTAGCGCGGCGGCATCGACCAGAAGCACGGGTACAGTAGCGGGATGCATGCACCGCCGAGCACCAGCGCGATGAAGCGCAGCGGCGTCGACGGCAGCACGAGGCTCAGCAGGAAGCCGAGTGCACCGAGCGCCGCGACGATCGCGATCGTGCGCAGGATGCTCTTCGCGCGGCGCAGCTTCGCCGGCAGCCACAACAACAGCAGCACCGCGAGCGCCCACGGCAGCATGCTCAGGAAGCCGTTCATGCTGCTCGACACGCCGAACGATTTCACGAGCGTCGGCAGCCAGTAGGTCACGCCGTACAGCGACGTCGACATCAGCATGTAGGTTGCCGCGAACAGCATCACGCGCGGATCGAGCAGCGCCTTCCACGGCTGCCCATGCTCGGCCTGCGCGGGCTTCTCGCGTTCGAGCGCGGCCTCGACGATCTGCTTCTCGCGGTCGTCGAGGAAACGTGCGTCGCGCACCGACGCGGGCAGCACGCGGAACACGACGACCGCGACGATCACCGCCGGGATGCCCGTCGCCACGAACACCCACTGCCAGCCCGCGAGCCCCCACACGCCGTTCAGGCTCAGCAGCACGCCGCCGACCAGCGAGCCGAGCATGTTCGCGAGCGCGCTGCCGAGCGTGAAGATGCCGAGCACCTTCGCGCGATAGCTCTGCGGGAACCACAGCGTCAGGTAGTAGATCACGCCCGGATAGAAGCCGGCCTCGGCGATGCCGAGCACGAAGCGCAGCGCGCAGAACGCGGGCATCGACGTCGTGAAGC
Organism: Burkholderia sp. AU33423; assembly: GCF_002223135.1. Classification (NCBI taxonomy): domain Bacteria; kingdom Pseudomonadati; phylum Pseudomonadota; class Betaproteobacteria; order Burkholderiales; family Burkholderiaceae; genus Burkholderia; species Burkholderia sp. AU33423. Next base: position 632,002 of record NZ_NKFH01000007.1, on the reverse strand, counting down.
CCATCAGCACGGTGATGAGCCCCCACGTCAGCATGATCCGCGCGAGCCACACGCGTGCGCCGTAGCGATGCAGCGCGAGCGTGCTCGGCACCTCGAACAGCAGGTAGCCGATGAAGAACAGCGACGACGCGAGCCCAAACGCGGCTTCCGTCATGCCGAGGCTGTGCACCATCTGCAGTTTCGCGAAGCCGACGTTCTGCCGGTCGATGAACGCGATCAGGAACATCACGACGAGGATGGGCAGCAGGCGCCGCGCCATCTTCGACATGATGCGCTGCTCTTCGGTGGACGCGGGGTCCAGGGTTTCGGTGGCGTTCACTTGAGGCTCCTTGCGTGAAACGGTTGCATAGCGGTTGAATCGGCGCTGCGCGCGACAATCGCGCGGGCGCGGGGCATGTCGATGAAAGGGCGCGGCCGCATCAACCCGACCGGAAGTCGTCGAGCATCGGCGCGAACATCTCGTGCCACGCCCGCGGCTTCGCCTTGATCGTGCCGGCGAGGTACAGGAATTCGACGTAGTCCATCAGCTGGTTCGGCAGCACCGAGAAGCGCGTGTCCGGCGCCGCGAGCATCCGCATCACGTCGTCGTGCGACACGCCGACGCCCGACGACGACGCATAAAGCGCGGCCGCCGCGCGCGGGTCCTGCGCGATCAGGCGGTTCGCTTCGTCGAGCGCGCCGAGAAACGCGATGGCCAGCGCGGGCTCCGTATCGACGAGCCGCTTCGGCGCGAACACGACGTCGAGCGTCATCGGGCCGAGCACGTCGACCGAATTCACGACGCGGTGAATGCCCGGCTGCCGCAGCTCGAGCGTCGAGAACGGCGGCGACGTGAAGTGCGCGGTGACGCCGTTCTCGCGGCGGATCAGCGCCTGCATCGCCTGCGGATGCGGCAGGTTCACGGTGATCGAATCGAGCTGCGCGAAATGCTTCGGGCCGAGTTGCCGGCTCGCGACCATCTGCAGCACCACCGCCGACAACGACGTGCGGATGCCCGGCACCGCGATCCGGTCGGCCGGCGTGAAGTCGCGCAGCGACACGAGGCCCGGCCGGTTCGCGTTCAGCGACAGCGACGTGGTCGACAGCCCGCTGATGCCGATCACCTCGACGTTCGGAATGCCGCGCGCCCGTGCCCACAGCTCGATGAAACCCGGCGCGCCGGCCCCGGCGAAATCGAGCGTGCCGGCCATCATCGCGTCGTTGACGGAATTGCCGCCGTCGAGCAGCACCCAGTCGACCGCGACGTCGCGCACGCCGTGGCGCGCCGCGTGCCGCTCGAACAGCCGCTGCTTCTCCATCACGAGCAGCGGCAGGTACAGCACGCCATAGCCTTTGGAGATCCGCACCGTGCGCGGCTTTGCGCGCATGAGCGACGGCGCGGCGAGCACGCCGAGGCCGGCGGCGATCAATGCGCGGCGGCGCGGCGACATCGTCATGCGTGCACCGCCATGCAACGGGCGGCAAACGGCCACGCGAAGGCCCGCGTCGCGCCATGCCGCGCGTTCGTCGTGCCCGTGACATGCTGCATGTTGCCGTCTCCTAGAATATTTCTGGTATTAATGCCGTCCTTGCGTGCTGCATCCGGCTCGACACAGGTTATCGAGCGAGTCTGAGAAAATGCTGACATCCCGGCCTCGGGAAAACCCCTAACCCACCCACCTGCGAAACGGCACCATGCGCATTCTCGTCGTGGAGGACGATGCCGAAATCGGCGCGGCGATCCGCAGCCGCCTGGCGCGGCTCGGCCATGCCGTCGATCTCGAAACCGACGGCGCGACCGCGCACGGGCTGCTGCGCGTCGAGCGCTTCGACCTCGTCGTGCTCGACGCGAACCTGCCCGGCATGGACGGCTTCACGGTGCTGCGCCACCTGCGCGCATCGGGCAGCACGACGCCCGTGCTGCTCGTCACAGCGCGCTCGGCGATCGACGACCGCGTAAGCGGCCTCGGCCTCGGCGCCGACGACTACCTGGTGAAGCCGTTCGACTACCGCGAGCTCGATGCGCGCGTGCAGGCGCTCCTGCGCCGCAACAGCGGCCACGCGAGCGACGTGCTGACGCTCGGCGGCCTCGTGATCGACCGCAGCAGCCGCCTCGCGGAACTCGACGGCCAGCCGCTGTCGCTGTCGCGCCAGGAATTCGCGCTGCTCGAGATCCTCGCGAGCCGCCCGCAGCGGATCTTCTCGAAGGACGAACTGCTGAACCAGCTGTTCAGCTTCGGCAACGAGCCGACCACGAACGCGGTCGAGCAATACGTGACCCGCGTGCGCAAGAAGCTGCAGGGCAGCTCGGTCGAGATCCGTACCGCGCGCGGGATGGGGTATCAGATTGCGGCGCACTGACTGGTTCCCGAAGACGCTGTTCGGGCGCACGCTGCTCTTCATCGCGCTCGTCGTCGCGACCGGCGCACTCGCGCTCGCGGCGATTGCACGCTACTACGCGGGCGTCGCGGCCGAACGCGCCTACGACCAGTTGCTTGCGGGCGCATCGATCCAGGTCGCGGAAAACCTCTACGTGCAGGGCGGCGTGCTCGCGCTGAATCCGCCGGTGGCCGCGCTGTCGACGCTGTCGCGCTACGACCTCGTCTACTACAAGGTCGTCGATTCGCGCGGCGTCGTCGTAGCCGGCTACAACGATCTCGCGAGCCCCGCGACGCTCGCCGCCGCGAAGCAGGGCCCCGCGTTCGCGAATGCCATCTACCAGGGGCACCGGGTCCGCACCGCGACCATCGCACGCTACATGCCAGAGGAAAGCACGCCGGGCTGGGCGCTCGTCACCGTTGCGCAGACAACCAATGCGCGCCAGCAGCTGACGAACGACATGAGCATCAAGGTATGGACGCTGATCCTGCTGATGAGCGTGCTCGCGATCGGCGCGAGCGGCCTCGCGATCCGGCGCGGCCTGCGCCCGCTCGCGCAGATCGGCACGATCATCGCCGCGCGCGACCCGGCCGACCTGCGGCCGGTGGCTGTCGACACGCCGAGCGAAATCGACGCGATCATCGGGTCGATCAACGGGCTGATGCGCCGCCTCGCCGAGCGGATCAACGCGATGCAGCGCTTCATCGCCGACGCCGCGCATCAGATGCGCACGCCGCTCGCGCGGCTCGACGCGCAGATCGAGCTGCTCGACGGCGAAGCCGATCCCGCGCGCCACGCGGCACGGCTCGACGCGCTGCGCGCAACCTGCTCGGACGTCGGGCGGCTCACCGGCCAGCTCCTCAATCATGCGATGGTGATTCATCGCACCGAGGCCGTGCCGCTGCAACCCGTCGAACTCGTCGCGCTCGCGAAGGAGGTGCTCGGCCGCACGATTCCGCTCGCGGGCGAGCGCGATGTCGCCGTCGCGTTCGCGAGCGACGCGCCGCTCGCGTGGATCGACGGCGACGCGATCAGCCTGCAGGAAGCGCTGTCGAACGTTCTGCACAACGCGCTGCTGCATGGGCATGCGGACGATATCGTCGTCTCGGTCGCGACGCAGGGCAACGCCGGCGATACCGTGACGCTGACCGTCACCGACAACGGCCGCGGGATTCCGCGCGAGCACTGGGATGCCGCGCTGCAACCGTTCGTGCGAATCGCGCCGGACGGCAGCGAGCGGCGCACGGGGTCGGGCCTCGGGCTCGCGATCGTGCAGGAAGTGATGAAGGCGCACGGCGGGCGCGTCGGGTTCGCGTTTCCCGAGGCGGGCGGGTTCGCGGTGGTGCTGACGTTTCCGCGGGCGGTGGCGACGCACGCGAATCGCGCGTGAAACGAAGTGCCAGGCGCCCGCTACACTGCCACCGCCTCCCCGCCGAGATACGCATCTCGCACGCGTTCGTCGTCGAGCAGCGCCTTCGCAGGCCCTTCGAGCACGACGCGCCCCGTCTGCAGCACGTACCCGTAGTGCGCGATCTCCAGCGCGAGGCTCGCGTTCTGCTCGACCATGAACACCGTCACCCCTTGCCGGTTGATCGCATCGATCAGTTCGAGCACCTTGTCGACATAGAGCGGCGACAGCCCCATCGTCGGCTCGTCCATGCAGATCAGCTTCGGCCGCGCCATCAGCGCCCGCGCCATCGCGAGCATCTGCTGCTCGCCGCCCGACAGCGTGCCCGCGCGCTGCGTCAGCCGTTCACGCACACGCGGAAACAGGTCGAGCACCCGCTCATAGTCCTCCGCCACTGCCGCGCGGTCGTTGCGCGTGTACGCGCCCATCAGCAGGTTCTCGCGCACGCTCATGTCGCCGAACAGCCGCCGCGCCTCGGGCACGGCCGCGATCCCGCGCCGCACGCGCTGCGGCGTGGCGAGCGCCGTCACATCGTCGCCGTCGAAGCGCACGACGCCGCGGCGCGGCCGCATCAGCCCGAGAATCAGCTTCATCGTCGTCGACTTGCCGCTTGCGTTGCCGCCGAGCAGGCTGACGATCTGCCCGCGGCCGACTTCGAAGTTCACGTCGAAATGCACCTGCACCGGCCCGTAGAACGTGTCGAGGTGTTCGAGTTTAAGCAGCGCGTCGGTCATGGTCGTGTCGGGTCCGATAGAAAGTGCGGTCATGCGGCCGCCTGTGCCGTGCGGTCGGCCGGCGCGCCGCCCGCATGCCGGCGGCCGAGGTACGCCTCGATCACGCGCGGATCGTGCCGCACGTCGCGCGGCGCGCCTTCGGCGATCTTCACGCCGTTGTCGAGCACCATCACGCGGTCGGACACGCGCATCACGAGTTCGAGCTTGTGCTCGATCAGCAGGATCGTCAGGCCGCGCGCCTTCAGCGACTGGATCAGTTGCAGCATCTCGGCCGTCTCCGTCTCGTTCATCCCGGCCGTCGGTTCGTCGAGCAGCAGCAGGCGCGGATGCAGCGCGAGCGCGCGGCCGATCTCCACGCGCCGCCGGTTCGCATACGACAGGCTGTGCGCCGGATGATCGATGCGCGGCGTCAGCCGCTCGCCGAAGCCGGCGACGATCGCGCGCGCCTCGTCGCGCAGCGCGGCTTCCTCGCGCCGCACCGATGCGGGCCGCACGAGCGCGCGCAGCACCTCGGCCGCCGCGCCGAGCGCGGGCCAGCCCGGCCGCGCCGCGCGCAGCCGCGCATGCGCGCCGATCAGCACGTTGTCGAGCACGCTCAGGTTGCCGAACACGCGGCCGTGCTGGAACGTGCGCGCGATGCCGAGCGCCGCGAGCCGTTCGGGCGCCGTGCCCGTGATGTCGCGGCCGTCGAACGTCACACGGCCGGCATCGGGCCGGTCGGCGCCCGCGATCAGGTTGAACAGCGTCGACTTGCCCGCACCGTTCGGGCCGATCACGCTCAGCAACTCGCCGTCGGCGAGCGTCAGGCTCGCGCCGTCGAGCGCGGTCACGCCGTCGAAGCGGCGCGTCAGGCCCTGCACGTCGAGCAAAGGTCGATGGGTGGTCATCGCATTCCTCCTCACACCGTGCCGAGCAGGCCCTGCGGCCGGAACCGGACGAGCAGCAACAGCACGAGGCCGTAGATCAGCATCCGGTAGTCGGCCGCCCAGCGGAACAGCTCGGGCAGCCCGATCAGCGCGATCGCGCCGGCGATGCCGCCGAGCACGTTGCCGAGCCCGCCGAGGATCACCATCGTCAATGCGAGGATCGACACCTGCGAATCGAAGGTCTGGTGATTGATGTAGCTGTACAGGTGCGCGGCGATCCCGCCGCTCACGCCGGCCGCGACGCCGCCAACGGCAAACGCGATCGCCTTGTAGCGGTTCGGCGCGATACCGTGCGCGCGGGCGGCGACGTCGTCCTCGCGCACCGCGCGCAGCGTGCGGCCGAGATGCGAGCGCAGCAGCCGCACCTGCACGAGCGCGAACACGACGAGCACCGCGAACGTGAACCAGTACGCGGCACGCGCGGTCGTCGCCCACGGCAGCGGCGCGATGCCGGTGATGCCGAGCGGGCCGCGCGTGAGGCCGTCCCAGTTCAGGATCACGAGGCTCACCACTTCGCCGATGCCGAGCGTCGCGATCGACACGTAGTGCCCGCGCAGCCGGAACGCCGGATAGACGAGCAGCGTGCCGAGCACGGCGGTGATCACGCCCGCGCACGGAATCGTCACGGCTGGCGACCAGCCGAGATCCGACGACAGCAGCGCCGACGCATACGCGCCGATCACCAGCAGCGCCGCGTGGCCGAGCGAGATCTGCCCGACCGTGCCCGCCACCAGCGTGAGGCTCAGCGCGAGCAGCCCGTACAGCCACGCGTTGGTCAGCGTCTGTAGCACGTACGGCGATGCGCAGAGCCACGGCAGTACGGCCGCCAGCGCGACCAGCGCGACGAGTACCGGGCGCGGCACGCGCACGGCCTTCGCGGCCGCGAGGAAAGTACCCGTCATCGGCTCGGGCGGCAGCGCGCGGTTCGCGCTGAACAGCCCGTTCGGCCGCCACACGAGGAACACGATCAGCAGCCCGAACGCGAACAGGTCACGATAGCTGGTGCCGAACAGCGCGACGCCGTAGCTTTCGACGAGACCGAGCAGCAGGCTGCCCGCAATCGCGCCCGGCACGTTGCCGAGCCCGCCGATCAGCAGCGCGACCACGCCCTTCAGCGTTGCCTGGAAGCCCATCGCCGGATCGATGCTGTTGTAGTACATGCCGACCAGCAGCCCGCTCACGCCGCCGAGCGCGCATGCGATCGCGAACACGGTCTGGTTCACGCGATCGACGTCGACACCCATCTGCAGCGCCGCGTCGCGATCCTGCGCGGTCGCGCGCACGGCCCAGCCGAGCCGCGTGAAGCGCAGGAAGCCATACAGCAGCGCGGCCGCCGCGATGCCGATGCCCGCGATCAGCAGGTCGAGCGAGCCGAGCGTTGCGCCGGCAATTCGCAGATGCCAGTCGGGCAGCGGCGTCGGCACCGCGCGCGGGTCCGCGCCGAATGCGAGCTGCGCGAGCTGGTCGAGGATGAAACTGATGCCGATCGTCGCGAGCAGCGGCGCGATGCGTGCCGCGTGCCGCAGCGGCCGCAGCCCGATCCGTTCGATCGCGACGCCGAGCGCGCCGCAACCGATGACGACCGCGGCAAGCGCGACCGGCAGCGGCAGCCCGAAGCGCGTCAGGCACAGCCAGCCGATGAACGCACCGACCATGTAGACCGAGCCGTGCGCGAAGTTGATCAGGTGCGACACGCCGAAGATCAGCGCGAGCCCGACCGCGAGCAGCGCGTAGATGTTGCCGACGATGAGGCCGTTGAGCGTGTAATCGAGCCAGGAAGCCATCACGATGCGTCCGTTACGTGCATGCTGTTCAGGGCTGGGGTCAACGCGCGGCGAGCTGCGGCTTCGCGCCATCCCATAGCGCCCACTGCCCCTGCTTCACGACCAGATACACGGTGCGTGCGCCCGCGACGCGGCGCGTCTGCGTATCGAAGCGCACCTTGCCGAAGATCACGCTCGGCACGTCGCTGATTTTCGCGAAGCCGTCGTGCGCGGCCTGGCGTGTCGTGCCGTAGCGGCGCAGCACCTCGGCCGACAGGATCAGCGCGTCGTACGCACGCGCGACGAACGAATCGGGATCGGCATGGAATTTCGCGCGATAGCGCTGCACGAACGCCTGCACCTCGGGGCGCGGTTCCGCCGGGAAGAAGTTCGATTCCGTATAGACGCCATCGACGGCCGCGCCGCCCAGCTCGAGGAATTTCGGCGAATACACGGAGCCAACCGCCGCGATCGGCAGCGTGACGCCCGACGTGCGCGCCTGCCGCACGATCTGCGCGCCGTCCGCGTAGTACGAGATCAGCACGATCGAATCGGGCTTCGATTCACCGATCCGCACGAGCGTCGAACGGAAATCCTTCTCCGTCGGCTGGTAGCCTTCGGCCGCGACGACCTGCGCGCCGAGCCCGGCCACCGCCTTCGCGAAGATGTCCTTGCTGGTGCGGCCCCAGTCGGTGTTCAGGTACAGCACCGCGATCCGCTTGAAGCCGAGTTCCTTCACCGCGTAGCGTGCGAGCAGCGGCTGCTCCTCGGCCTGGCTCAGCGCGGTGCTCCACAGATAGTCGCCGCCCTTCGTGAAGTCCGGATGCGAGTTCGTGAAGCCGAACTGGGTCAGCTGCCCGCGCTGGTAGATCGGCGACGCGGCCATCGACGTCGCGCTGGAGAAATCGCCCAGCTCGATCGCGATGCGCGGATCGGCGACGAACTTCTGCGCGATCGCGACGGCCTGACGCGGGTCGCTGCGGCTGTCCTGGAAGTCGACTGCGAGCGGCCGGCCGTGAATGCCGCCGCTGCCGTTGATCTCGTCGAGCGCGAGATCGAAGCCGCGCTTCCATTGCTCGCCGTACTGCGCGTCCTGGCCCGTGAGCGGCCCGCTCACGCCGATCACCACCGGCTCGCCCGACACACCGGCCGCGAGCGCACCGCCCGTCGACAAGCCCCATGCGGCAGCGAGCGCCGCCACCGTGCCCAGCACGCGCCGCCATGCGCCGCGTGCGTCGTTCCCCGAAACGTTCATGCGTCCCCCAGCTTCAGTCAGTCGAAAAGAGTGAGGGCATGTAACCATCCGGTTCAGGACGATCCAACGAAGTTTTGCGCATATCGATATCGTGCGCGGCGCGAAGCGCGTGATGCTCGCGAACGGCCATCCGCACACCCCGTGTCGCGCGATGCATCGGCATGCATCGCATCGCGTTGATTCGATTGGCGTTTCGTTCACCTCACCGGTCGCTACCGATGCTCACGCGCGCACCACCGGCCATCGCGACGATCAGGCGCTTCGAAGTTTTTGCGCTGTCGATAGCAAGAATCATTATATGAATCACGCATGCTCGTGCTCCTACAATGCGCAAATCGCATCATCGGAACGCGTCATGGAGCTGCATCAACTCGAAGCCTTTTCCGCAGTCATGTCGGCCGGCAGCGTAACCGGCGCGGGCGAACTGCTCGGCCGCTCGCAGCCGGCCGTCACGCGGCAGATCCAGGAACTCGAAGCCGATCTCGGCTACGCGCTGTTCGACCGGCACGGCCCGCGCGTCACGCCGACGCGGCGCGCCTTCCTGCTTTACGAGGAAGTCGAACGCTCGCTGGTCGGCCTGCGTGCGATCGAGGCACGCGCACGGGCGCTCGGCGATGAAACCGCCGAATCCGTCCGCATCGCGGCGACACCTTCGCTCGCGGCCACGCTCGTACCGGCCGCGCTCGCCGCGCTGCCTGACCACGCGCACGCGCCGCACTACCAGTTGCGCAGCGAATCGGCCGAACATGTCGTCCACGAGGTGCTGGCCGGCACGGCCGATGTCGGCGTCGTCACGCTGCCGATGGCGCATGCTGGGCTCGACGTGCACTGGATCGCGCAGACGCCGTGCGTCGCCGTGCTGCCCGCCGGCGACCCGCTCGCGGCGCAGCCACGCATCGCGCTGCGCGATCTCGCGCAACGCCGCATCGTGACGGTCGCGAACCGGCACCGGCTGCGCCAGCGGATCGATGCGGCATTCGCGGCCGCGCGGGTCGACGCGCGCGTGTTCATCGAAACCAATGCATCGCTGAATGCGGTCATGGCCGCGCGCGCGGGCATCGGGATCGGCATCGTCGATCCGGCGACGGGTATCGCGCTGCCGGTGGACGGCGTCGTCGCGCGAGCGCTCGACGTCGACATCCCGTTCGCGTTCGGCGTCGCGACACCGGCCGGCAAGACGCGCACGGCGGCCGTCGATGCGCTGCTCGACGCGCTGCGCCGCACGACGCACGCGCTGCTCGACGACGTGATCTTTCATGAAGCGGCCGCGCACGACGCGCTGTTGCGTGGCGATCGGCTGCGCAGCGGCCGCACGCCGCCCGCGCCTCGCCCGACCCGCCCCCGCCGTTCGCGCAAGGAGGCCGCATGACGACCTCGCTCGACGCACTCGAAGCCCGGCTCGCGCAAGACCTGCGCTGGCTCGACCTGCCCGCGCCGTCGTGGGTGCCGCCGCGAGAGGCAGACGGCACACGCGTGCTCGACGTCGCGATCGTCGGCGGCGGCATGGCCGGGCTCGCGGCTTCCGCCGAACTGCGCCTGCTCGGCATCGACAACCAGTGCGTGATCGACCGCGCGCCGGCCGGCTACGAAGGCCCGTGGGTCACGTTCGCGCGGATGGACACGCTGCGCTCGCCGAAACAGCTCGCGGGCCCCGCGCTCGGGCTGCCTGCGCTGACGTTCCGCGCATGGTTCGAAGCGCAATACGGCCGCGACGCGTGGGACGCGCTCTACAAGATTCCGCGCACGCAATGGATGGACTACCTGCGCTGGTATCGGCGCGTGCTCGACCTGCAGGTGCGCAACGACACCACGCTCGTCGCGCTGCGTCCGCGCGACGACGGCCTGCTCGCACTCGATGTGCGCGGCAACGGCGAAGCGCAGACGCTGCTCGCGCGGCACGTGGTGCTCGCCACCGGCCGCGACGGGCTCGGCGGCCCGTACGTCCCCCCCGTCGCGCAACGCGCGCCGCGCACGCGCTGGGCCCATTCGTCCGAGCCGATCGACTTCGCGGCGCTCGCGGGCAAGCGCATCGGCGTGGTCGGCGCGGGCGCGTCCGCGTTCGACAATGCGGGCACCGCGCTCGAAGCCGGCGCCGCACGCGTCGACCTGTTCTTCCGCCGCACGGACATCCCGCGCATCAACAAGCTGACGGGTATCGGCAGCCCGGGCCTCGTGCACGGCTACGCCGATCTCGACGATGCGACGAAATGGCGCTTCATGCACTACGCGCTGACGTCGCAGACGCCGCCGCCACGCGACAGCGTGCTGCGCGTGTCGCGTCACGAACATGCGCATTTTCATGCGGGCAGCCCGATCGAGACGCTCGCCGAACACGCCGACGGACTCGACGTGACGACGCCGCGCGGTCGCTACACGGTCGACTTCCTGATCTTCGCGACCGGCTTTCATTCGGACTGGACGACACGCGCGGAATTCGCGTCGTTCGGCGCGCAGGTGCGACGCTGGAAGGATCGCTACCGACCGGAGCCGGGCACGTGGATCGACGAGCTCGCCGAGTCGCCCGATCTCGGCCCCGCGTTCGCGTTCCAGGAGCGCGAGCCCGGCGCGCGTGCGGCCATCACCCGAATTCACTGCTTCAACCATGCGGCGAGCCTGAGCCACGGCAAGCTGTCCGGCGATATCCCGGCCATCAGCGCGGGCGCCAAGCGGCTCGCGCGCGGGATTGCGAGCCGGCTGTTCGACGCGGACCGCGACCGCCACTACGACGCACTCGTCGCGTACGCGAATGCCGAACTGCAAGGCGACGAATGGCGCGACGCCAACGCATGAGCGCACGTCCATCGATCACATTGACGACGAAGGGAACCCGAAACGATGACTGAATCCATCACGCCGGCCGATGCGCCGGACACGATCGATGCGGTGGCTGGCCTGCGCGATGGCGACGCCGTCGCCGCGCTGCGTCGCGCACGCGACAAGGTGCTGCTCCATACGCGGCTGAGCGAAGCGGCGCTGTTCGATCCCGCGTTGCCCGATCTTTCGTTGATCGAACGACTGCACGCGGCGCGGTATGTCGCACACCAATCGAATGCGCGGGCATTGGCTGACATTTATCGCGCACGACTGATCGATGCAGGCGGCACGCTCGACGATATCGCACGCGCGGACGCCGATGCATTCGACACCTTGCCCCGCCGCATCGGCGCGATCCTGACGCATGCACGCCTGCTGACGCGCGCCCCCGTCGATGCACGCCCGTCCGATCTCGACGCGCTGAAGTCGGCCGGACTCACGACGCCCGCGATCGTCGCGCTGTCGCAGCTCGTGGCGTTCGTCGCGTATCAGTTGCGCGTCGCGGTGGCCGCGCAGGCGCTTCAGGCACGTGCTGCAACGGAGGCCGCATGACGACGACCGCTCACGGCTTCACATCCGACACGCTCGGCTGGCGGGCGTGGCTCGACACCGTTTCGCTCGATACCGCGACGCCCGACCAGCTGGCCGTGCTCGAAGCGAGCCACCCGCAAGCGAAGACGTCCGACTATTACCTGCTGCTCGTCCATCTTCCCGAGATCCTGCGGCAACGCTCGGGCGTATTCAACGCGATCATGTACGGCCCCGGCGGGGTGTCGCGCGCGGAACGCGAACTGGCGAGCACGGCCGTGTCGCGCGTGAACGGCTGCGTGTACTGCGCGTCCGTGCATGCGCAGCGCTTTACCCAGCTCGCGAAGCGCACCGACGCGATCGAGCAGGTGTTCGACGATCCGGCGACGGCCGGCACGACGGCACGCGAACGCGCGATCATCCGCTATGCGATCGCGCTGACGGAGCGGCCCGATACGGTCGACGCGAGCGATATCGCCGCGCTGGAAGCCGAAGGGTTGACGCGTGAGGAGATTCTCGACCTGTCGCACGCAGTCGCGATCTTCGCGTGGGCGAACCGGTTGATGCTGACGTTGGGCGAGCCGGTGTTTCCAGAATCGGCGACCAGCGCCTGACGCCCGCGCAATCCTGAGCGCTGACGCAGGCGCCGCCTGCCCGCGTCACGCCTTGTGCGTCGACAGCAAAATACTCGTCTCGGTATTCGCGATCCCGTCGATCAGCCGGATCGCGCCGAGCACGCGATCGAAGTGCTCGAGCGAATCGGCATGCAGCTCGGCGACGAGATCCCAGCGCCCGTTGGTGCTGTGGATCGACGCGACGTTCGGATGCCCGCGCAGCACCTTCACCACTTCCGCGCCGCGATTGCCCTGCACGGCGATCGACATCAGCGCGCGGATCCGGTGCCGTTCGGCCGCCGGCTTGAGCCGCACCGTATAGCCAACGATCACGCCGTTCTTCTCCAGCCGCGTCAGCCGGTTCTGCACGGTCGCGCGCGCGACGCGCAATTCCTTCGCCAGCGCGACGACGGGCAGTCGCGCGTTGTCGCGCAGCAGCGCGATGAGCTGCCGGTCGACATCGTCGAGCGTGATCATGAGCGGAGCTTCCTGTTGAACGTGAACCGGCCGCAGTGTGCCGGAGCCTTTGCATGCCGACCCGTGCAACTTGGTCAAAATGCCATATCTGGCCAGCAATTTGCCAAGTCTATCGATAAATCTGCCACTTTTGCCGTCTTTTTGTTGGCTCGACTCGCGGAAATAATGACTCTATCGACCGGCTGACCCGCCGCGCCGCTGCTTTTCCAGAAAGCCCGATGTGCGCCGAAGCCCCGCCCGGTCGATCAGAACGCCGGACACCCGTACCGGCCACGAATATGGAGACAGACCGATGACCCGCTTCCTCGACGTTCCCGCCACCGCCCGCCTGATCGCCCAAACCGGCGTCACGACGTTCCTGCGCGAACTCGTCGACACGCTGCGCGCCGATTACCTGCACTGGGCCGACTTCGACAAGTCGCCGCGTGTCGCGTGCCACTCGCGCGACGGCGTGATCGAACTGATGCCCGTCGCGAACGCGTCGCTGTTCGCGTTCAAGTACGTGAACGGCCACCCCGTCAACGCCGCGCGCGGGATGCACACGGTGATGGCGTTCGGCGCGCTCGCCGAAGTCGATACCGGCTACCCGCTGCTGCTCGCCGAACTCACGCTGACCACCGCGCTGCGCACGGCCGCGACGTCGGTGCTCGCCGCCCAGGTGCTCGCCCGCCCCGATTCACGCACGATGGCGCTGATCGGCAACGGCGCGCAAAGCGAATTCCAGGCGATCGCGTTCCACACGCTGCTCGGCATCAACGAAATCCGCGTGTTCGACGTCGATCCCCACGCGACCGACAAGCTCGTGCAGAACCTCGCCGCCTACCCCGCGTTGCGCGTCGTGCGCGCCACGTCGACCGCCGACGCCGTGCGCGGCGCCGACATCGTGACGACCGTCACCGCCGACAAGGCGTACGCGACGATCGTCACGGCCGACATGATCGAGCCCGGCATGCACCTGAACGCCGTGGGCGGCGATTGCCCGGGCAAGACCGAACTCGAAGCCGGTGTGCTGCATGCAGGCCGCGTGTTTGTCGAATTCGAGCCGCAGTCGCGCATCGAGGGCGAGATCCAGCAGATGCCGGCCGACTTCCCCGTCACCGAGCTGTGGCGCGTGCTGCAGGGCGAGACGACTGGCCGCGAACGCGCGGATGAAGTCACGGTGTTCGACTCGGTCGGCTTCGCGCTCGAGGATTACTCGGCGTTGCGCTACCTGTATGCGCTCGCGCAGCAGCACAACGCGGGCGTCGAGATCGCGCTGATTCCGCCGGCCGTCGACCCGAAGAACCTGTTCGCGCTGATCGACGACCCGGCCGCGATCGCGCAGGGCCACGCGGCGTACGTGACCGAAGCCGTCGCCGCGTTCGCGCGCTGACCGTCATCCCCGGGCGGCCCGTGCGCCGCCCGGCCCCTTGCCTTTCGCTCCTGCCTTCCATGAATCTCGTATCGATCCAGGCGCCGGCCGCCGTCGTGATGATCCGGCCGCACCGCTTCCTGCCGAACCCGCAGACCGCGGCCGACAACGCGTTCCAGCGCACGGCCGGCCGCGGGGCGAACGACACGTCGTCGGTATCGGCCGCCGCGCGCGACGAAGTCACCGCCGCCGCGCAGACGCTCGCCGATGCAGGCGTGCGCGTGCACGTGTTCGACGACCACGGCGAGCGCGACACGCCCGACTCCGTGTTCCCGAACAACTGGTTCTCGACGCATCCGGGCGGTCATATCGCGCTGTATCCGATGCACAGCCCGAACCGCCGCCGTGAGCGGCGCGCGGACGTGATCGAGATGCTGAAGGCCGAGTACCGCGTGCAGGACGTGATCGACTACTCGGGCCTCGAATACGACGACGTGTTCCTCGAAGGCACCGGCGCGATGGTGCTCGACCACGTCGCGCGGATCGCGTACACCGCGCGTTCGCGCCGTGCCGATCCGGTCGCGCTCGAACGCTTCTGCACGAACTTCAATTTCGAGCCGATCTGCTTCGATACGGCCGATGCCGACGGACGCCCGATCTATCACACGAACGTGATGATGAGCGTCGCGACCGAGTTCGCGATGGTCGGCCTCGAACTCATCGCCGACAGCCGCCGTCGTGAAGAAATCGCGCAGCGGCTCGCCGAAACGGGCCGCACGGTGATCGCGCTCGATGCATCGCAGATCGCGAATTTTGCGGGCAATACGCTGGAATTGTCGGGCAAGGAAGGGCGTGTGCTCGCGTTGTCGCGGCGCGCGTACGACTGCCTCACGCCGGTGCAGCGCGCGACGATCGAGCGTTCGGCACGGCTGCTGCCGCTCGACGTGCCGACGATCGAACTGGCCGGCGGCTCGGTGCGCTGCATGCTGGCGGGGATTCATCTTGCGCGGCGGGCGGCCATACAGAACGCACTGGACGTGCCTGCAATCGAATTGGCCAAACCGCAGCGTGCGCGGGAACCGCGGACCTGACATTGAGAGGCGAAAAGCCCGCAACGTTTGTTGTTTGATACGCCAGTGCGGAGCAGTCTCGGTACGGCTGCCACCGAGCGCAGCAAACGGCGCTGCCACCGGTACCGACACGCACGTCTGTGCGGCCGTCGCGGTCAGTTGGTCGAGCAGGTGGGCTTATCAGGCTCCGTCCTCGGCAGGCGTCATGTCGATCAGCCGGAGCAAGCTGGTACGCAATGCCATGGTCGGTCGGGACATGTTCGATGCGCGCTCACGTCAACGACGCGCGCAAATCGGTCAGTGTGATCATGACTGTCATAGGGTCAAGCGGCGACGGCTCGAATCCGACCTGCAGATAGAAGCGCTGCACGTCGGCCGACAGTGCATGTGCGAGCAGCCCGCGAATCCCGATGGTGTCGGCCGCCTGCATGACCCGTAGCCCGGCGTCACGCAGCAGCCCGCGGCCCAGTCCGCGGCCCTGCCAGGCCCGGTCTACCGCGAGCCTGGCCAACACAACGACCGGTACGGGATCCGGCATGTTGCGGCGAAACCGTCCGGGCGCGGCCGCGACATCCACCGCACCAGACGCTAGCGCGTAGTAGGCAACGACGCGCTGGTCATCACACACCACGAAGGTACGTGACGCACCGCTCACATGGTTACGCAGGGCTCTCCGCTTGAGCCAATCGTCCAGGCTCGGCTCACCCGAATCGAAGGCGTCCAGGGCGCCCGCCTGCGCATGTTCCAGCGTAATCGGGGTGGGCGCGCGCAGCGTCATGCGACGGGGCCGGCCGAGCCGTCCCACGGCGCGGGCGTCTGCATCGTGCGCCGCAACTGGGGATTCGGCGCCGGTGACGCCTCGAGCCGCGCGACGAACGCGGCATACGCGTCGGGACTGGCGCGCACCAGCGTCGCATCGAGCAGGGTTTCCTCAGCGGCCGCGCGAGCGGCGGACAGGATGAAGTCGGTGCGGTTCTGCCCGCGTGCGGCGGCCGCGCGATCGATCAGGTCGCGTTCGTCAGGCTGCACGCGCAAGTTCAGGGTGTCGCGCTTGGTCGGGGGGCTATGGGTAGCGGACATGGAGGAGCCTCCGGTCAACAAGAGTTCTTGGATACCCATATTGTACTGACATTGTCAGTACAACTCCACCAACTATCAAGGTTCAGAACGCGGTCTACGTGTTTGGACACGTTAAACACAATGCCGCTAATACCCTTTAGCGGCATTGAAAGCATCGAAAGAAAAACCCGGCCGGGGCATACAAGGCGGGAACAGAATCCGTCTGCGAGTATCGCGCCCTGTTCAGGCGCATAGTTGGCAAGCGGCTAGGCGGCCGGACCGGCCCAGCTAAGTTGCTTGCATCTTCACTACCCTGTCCGAACGATGCCTAAACGTGTGGCAGTACGCGCTCACCTCACCAGCAGCTTCAACCCCGCCGGCAGCGTTTCGCCGAACACGCGCACCGTGTCGGCTTCGTCGAATGCGATTGCCTCGCGCACCATGTCGATCCACGCCGCCGACGCATTCGCGGCCGACAGGCGCTTGATCACGGCCTCGCGTGTGTCGTCCGGCAGATCGCGCGAACGGTCTCCGGTCATCCGCGCGATCTGCGCCGCCGCGAACGCGGCAGGTTCAACCTGTTTCCAGTCGAGCGCAAACAGCGCGTCGAGCCAGCCGGTGGCGACTTCCGCCGGCACGACACTGTGCGCGCTGCCGTAGAACGGCCGGCGCGCACCGATGCGCCCGAGTGCCCACGCACAGAGCGCACGCTCGGCCGGTTTCTGCAATTGCGCGATCAACCGCTCGGCCAGCTCGACCTTGCGCTCGACGGGCAACCGTTCGAGCGACGCGGACAGCCGCGTCATGTCGGCCGGCCCGACCTTGCCTGGATCGAACGGCAGCTTGCGCCGCTTGTCGTCGGTCGGTTCGAGGAATGCGATCGCGTCGCGCACCTGCGTCTGCGCGTCGTCGTCGAGGCCACCGGCCACGCGCCGCCACAGCGTCCACCACTCGGACCACACCTGAGCGTCGGTCACGTATTGAATCCCGTCGTCGAACAGCGGCCACAGCTGCTCGATGCGCCACGCGTCGAGCGGATGGCCGAAGCCCGGGCGCAGGCAATAGCCGGCAAGGTTCAGCCACGCGCGCTCGTGATCGGCCGAGCGGCGCCGCCGCCGCGCCCGCGCGAGCAATGCATCGAACAGTTCGCGTGCGAGCGCGACGTCCCACGCTTCGCGCGCGCCGAGCACCTGTTCAAGTTGCGCGCGCAACCGACGCGTGTCCTTCGGCGTGACGCCCGCGACCTTGCTGCCGAACGAGCGCTCGATCAGCTCGATCGCCTGGTCGACACGCGGATGTCGGGTAGGCGAGGCATCGTCGCCGTGAACCGGCGCGTCGCCGCGCAGCTGGAATTCGAGCCGCCAGCGGCGCGACGCATCGTCGGTCGCGATGCAGTGCATTTCGAGCGTGCCGACCTCGGTCAGCGACGCGGTGAGCTTCACCGGTGTTTCGCGCGCATCGCCGCCCGCTTTCGCGTCGACGACTGTCGCGATCGGCGGCAGCCGCACGAAATCGCCGCCGTCGAGATCGACGAGATCGCCGGGCCGATACGCGGTGTCGGCCACCGTCGACACGAGGTGGAAACGCACCGGCTGCCCGAGTTGCAGCGCGAACGTGCGATCGTCGAGCCGGATCTCGTGGCCCTCCTCCGTGCCGCGCGGCAGCAGGCACACGCCGCGCGCGGCCGCGCCTTCGGCGCCATCGTCGAGCACGAGGAAATAGCTGCGCGCGGAGCCGCCGCCGATGCGCGGCGCATGCCCGGCGCGCGCGAGCCCGTAGGCCACCGCGCCGCGCGCGACCGCGACGTCCGGATGCGCGTTGTGCAGCACGTCGAGCGGCGCGCCACGCCACGCGCCGAGCGTCTGCGCGAGACGGCCGGCGAGCGCGCCCGCGCGGAACACGCCGCCGTTGAGCAGCAGCGTATCGGGCAGCGGGCCTTCCGCATGACGGTTCAGGAACGCGGCGACGTGCCGCGTGACGGCCGCGTCGCTTGCATACGGCAGCCCGAATTCGACGATCGCGGCGCGCGCACGGCGCGGCAGTTCGCCGGCCTCGACCTGCGGAAAGAAACCGTCGACGACGATCTGCTCGACTTCCTGCCGCGTCAGCTCGGCCGAGCGCGCGCCGCCGACGAGCTTGCTGCCCGCGCCGAGCAGCGTGACGTTGACGGATTCGGGTGCATCGTCGCCGAGCAGCCGCTCCTTCGCGGCACGGCAACGCTCGACAAGCTGCGACAGGCTCGCGGCGGACAGCCGCGTGCCGGGCTCGGTCAGCCGCGACTCGACCAGGCGCGCGAGCGCGAGGTCCATGTTGTCGCCGCCGAGCATCAGGTGGTTGCCGACACCTACGCGCGTGAACGTCGGCTCACCGTCGTCGCCCGGCGCGACATCCACCAGCGTGAGGTCGGTCGTGCCGCCGCCGACGTCGCAGATCAGCACGCGGCGCGCGGCGGCAAACGACTCGCGCAGCGTGTCGCGCTGCCCGTACAACCAGTCGTAGAACGCGGCCTGCGGCTCTTCCAGCAGCCGCAGCGCGGGCAGCTTCGCCCGCCGCGCGGCCTCGACCGTCAGTGCGCGCGCGCCGTCGTCGAACGACGCGGGCACCGTCAGGATCACGTCCTGCTTCGCGAGCGGCGCATCGGGAAAACGGGTGTCCCACGCGTCACGCACATGCGCGAGATAGCTCGCGCTCGCGTCGACCGGCGACACCTTGTCGACGCCGTCGGCCGCGCCCCACGGCAGGATCGCCGCGAGCCGGTCGACCGACGCGTGCGACAGCCAGCTCTTCGCGCTCGTGACGAGCCGGCCCGGCACCTGCGCGCCGAGCGTGCGCGCGTAGCGGCCGATCACGGCCGGCGTCGCACCGGCCGCGCTCGCTTTCGCGTGGGCCGCCCACGGCAGCCGCAGCGTGTCCGGCGGCAGCTCACCCGCCGCCGGGTGATAGCGCACCGACGGCAGCAGCGGCTGTGCCGCCACCGCGCCGGGGCCGACCAGCTGCTCGACGTCGAACACGCGGATCGCGTCGGAACCGGCCTCGACGTACGCGACGACCGTATTGCTCGTGCCGAGGTCGATCCCGACCGTATAGCGCTTCATCGCGCTCAGGCGGCGCCGCGCACGTCGAACTCGACCTTCCAGCGCTCGTCCGTGCCGCTCGGGATCGCCTCGAGTTCGAGCGTGCCGGCTTCAGTCACGCGCGCATGCAGCTTCACGGGCACGACCTCGCCGACCGTGCGCCCTTCGGCGGGCAGCGTCGCCTGGATTTCTTCCAGCTCCTGCAGCTCTTCCGGCGACCAGTAGTCGAGCAGCGTGCCGACCTGGTCCTGGCGGCGCACCGACGAACCGAAGAAGCGGAACTGCACCGGTTCGCCGACGACGAGGCCGAACTCCTGCGGCGGCAGTGCCGCGTCCGAGCCTTCCTCCATCCCGAACGGCGCGACGCACAGCGCCTGCACCGGCGGTTCGAGCCCCGGCACGGCCGGCATCGCCGATTCGATCGCGACGTAGTACGCACGCGCCGTGCCGCCGCGAATGCGCACGCCACGGCCGCGCTTCACGTAGCCGTAGTACGCCGCGCCGCGCGCAACCGCGAGATCGAGATCCGCGCCTTCGAGCAGGCGCGCGGGCGGCGCGCCTTCGGCGGCGAGCCAGCTGTTGAGCGTATCGAGCACGCGCTGCGTGAGCAGCGTCGACTTGAACACGCCGCCGTTGAACAGCACGGCGGTCGGATGCAGGAACGTCGCGCCCTGCGGCAGCGTGCGCTGCACGCCTTCGAGCGAGTCGAGCGCCGCGACCTGGCGGCCGAGGAACGCCGCCAGATGGCGCGTGATGCCGGCATCCTGCGCATACGGCAGGCCGAGCTGCGTCAGGCCGACACGGGCGCGGCTCACCGGACGCGCGGCCGCATCGACTTGCGGGAAGAAGCCTTCGAGAATCGTCTGCGTGAGTTCCGCGCGCGTCAGCTCCGTGCGGATCGACCCGCCGATCAGCTTCGAGCCGCGGCTCGGCACGACGAGCGGCACCGCGTCGGTCGTCGGGTCGGACAGCAGCGTTTCCTTCGCGGAACGGCATGCGTACGTGAGCGCGCGCAGTTGCCACGGATCGGCCTGCGTGCCCTGCTGCGCGAGCTTGCGCGCCACGATATGCGCGAGCGCGAGATCCATGTTGTCGCCGCCGAGCAGGATGTGCTCGCCGACGGCCACGCGATGCAGTTCGAGATTGCCGTCACGCTCGACCACCGCGATCAGCGACAGGTCGGTCGTGCCACCGCCGACGTCGACGCACAGGATCAGGTCGCCGACCTGCACCTGCTTGCGCCAGCCGCCCTGGCTCTTCTGGATCCAGCTGTACAGCGCGGCCTGCGGCTCTTCGAGCAGCGTCATCCGCGAGTAGCCGGCAGCGCGGGCGGCCTCGGCCGTCAGTTCGCGCGCGGCCGGGTCGAACGACGCGGGGATCGTGACCGTCACGTCCTGGTCGGCGAACGGCGCGTCGGGATGCGCGTGGTCCCACGCTTCGCGCAGGTGCGTCAGGTAGCGGATCGAGCTTTCCAGCGGCGACACGCGCGACACTTCCGGCGGCGCATCGCTCGGCAGGATCGCCGCACGGCGGTCGACGCCCGGGTAGCACAGCCAGCTCTTCGCGCTCGACACGAGGCGGATCGGCGTGCCGGCGCCGCGCGTGCGCGCCATTTCGCCGACCGCGAAGCCGCGCGAGGCCGTCCACGGCAGCGTCAGGTCGCCCTGCGTGAGTTCGCTTTCATGCGGCAGGTAAAGGAACGACGGCAGCAGGTCGCGCGACTCCAGCGCGCCGGGCGCGGTGAGCTGCGCGATCGGCAGCACCTGCTGCGTGATGGTTTCGCCGTCGCTCGCGGCGCTGTCGACGTACGACAGCGCGCAGTGGGTGGTACCAAGGTCGATACCGATCGAATAGCGCGGATCGCTCACAGTTCCACCTCCGCCGGTGCGACGACCGAGGCGTCGTGGCTGCCCGTCAGCTTCGGCAGGCGCACGTCGGCGACACGCCAGCCGCGATGGCTGACCGTGCCCGTGAACGGCGCGGCGCCGACCACGTTGCCGGTCACGCGCACGGCCGTCGCGTCGAAGCCGGCCGGCAGCGTCACGCGGCTGCCTTCGGCTTCGTCGCGCACCGGCACGATCGTGAAGTGTTCGCGCAGCGCGGCACGGCAGCCGTCGTGCACGAGGCGTGCGGCCGCGCCGATGTCGGCGTCCGCGTAGCCGGCGATGTCTTCCTCGACGAAGTCGATGAAGCGCGCATCGCGCTGCAGCAGGCCGAGCAGTTGCAGCGCAGCCTGCGGGCTCGCTTCGCGCAGCTCGGGCGCCGGCGCCTTCACGGGTGCGGCGGCAGGCGCCGGGGCCGGGGCAGCGGCGGGTGCCGGCGCGACCGGTGCCGGGGCGCCATCGCGCACGCGCAGCACGCCGGCCGCGAACTCGCGGTTGCCGAGCACGGAGAAGAACGTGCCGACGGCCAGCGACAGCCGGCCGAAGAAGGACAGGTTGGATTCGGGCATGAGGTCTGGACTCCTGTGGGCTCGCGACATGGCGAGCGTTTCTTGCCTGGGCGCCCGGCGGCGGCGTGCGGATTGCGCACTGCCGCCGCCCGGCGCGTGATTCGGTCGCGCCCTCTCGGGTGCGGAAAACCCGTATTTTGCCCTGTGGCGGGCGAACGGGGCAGAAGTTGGGGGACAGAACATCGCGGTGCAGCGTTTTCGGCCGCGCACGACGGCACGTCGGGTGCGATCGGCCGCGATGCTGCGGCGCGTCAGCGCGGCTTGCGCCGCTTCGCGTGCTTCGCCTCGAAATCGCGCGACAGCATGCCGAGCGTGACTTCGCCGAAGCGGGCGAGCAGCGTCGTCTCGGCCTCCTTCAACGTGGCCGACAGGTGCGCATTGACGGCCTGCTCGACCAGGCATTCGGCCTCGTCGTCGGTCACGAGATCGGAGAACAGCGGCGGCTCGCCCACCGCACGATAGACGTCGAGCAGCGTGATGTCGTCGAGCGCGACGCTCAGCACCCAGCCGCCGCCATGCCCCTTCTCCGACTGCACGTAGCCGCGGTCGCGCAAGCCGCCGAGCAGGCGCCGCACGACGACCGGGTTCGTGCACAGCATCGTCGCGATCGCTTCGGACGTCATCGGGCCGTCGACCTGATCCATGTGGATCAGCGCATGCAGCATGCGCGACAAGCGGCTATCGGTTCTCACGAGCGGTGCTCCCCTCTCTCGAAACTTTTGAAGTTGCGTGAATGATACCATCGCCCTATCATGCAACTTCTCGTGTTTCGTGAGTTGCATTGAGTTGAGTTGGCCACCCTCGGAGCACGTCCGTCATTCACGCAGGTTCAGGAAAGGAGTGGGTGCATGCATGACCATCATGAAGTGATCGTGATCGGCGGCAGCTTTGCGGGGCTGTCGGCCGCGATGCAGCTTGCGCGGGCGCGCCGCCGCGTGCTCGTGATCGACGCCGGCCGGCCGCGCAACCGCTTTGCCGCGCACGCGCACGGCTTTTTCGGGCAGGACGGCAAGCCGCCCGCGCAGATCGTCGACGAAGCCGCCACGCAGCTCGCCGCGTACCCCACCGTGCAGCGGATCGCAGGCGACGTGCGCACGGCCGAGCGCGATGCGGAAGGCCGCTTCCACGTGACGCTGGCCGACGGCAGCCGCGCGAGCGCCGACCGGCTGATCCTCGCGACCGGCATCCGTGACGCGTTGCCCGCGCTGCCGGGGCTTGCGGAACGCTGGGGCGTCAGCGTGCTGCATTGTCCGTACTGCCATGGGTACGAGGTGAGCGACCAGCGGCTCGGCGTGCTCGCCACGCATCCGCTGTCGGTGCATCAGGCGATCCTGATTCCGGACTGGGGCCCGACGACGTGGTTCACGCAGGGCGTGGTCGAAGCGAATGAAGAGGAAGCCGCGTTGCTCGATGCGCGCGGCGTGCGCATTGAGCGGTCGCCGGTCGTGGAAATCCTCGGCGATGCGCCGCGGATCGATGCGTTGCGGCTCGCCGACGGGCAAGTCGTGCCGATCGATGCGCTGTTCGTCGGCGCGCACACGGCGATGGCGAGCGATCTCGCGCAGCAGCTCGGCTGTGCATTCGACGACGGGCCGCTCGGCCCGGTCGTGCGTGTCGATGCCTTGAAGCAGACGAGCGTCGACGGCGTATTCGCAGCCGGCGACGCGTCGACGCCGATGAGCAACGCGACGTTCGCGTCGGCGTCGGGTGTGATGGCCGGGGTCGCCGCGCACCGGTCGCTGATTTTCGGGCTCGGCCGGTAACGGTGCGTGGCATCGCGGGCCGTGTCATTCGAAGCGCCCAAACAATCCGATTCGATGCGCGACCGACGCGATCCACAGCCGCATCGATGGATTCGCGTCGCGATGTGCGGTTTAATGCTCGACACATCCGGCATTAAGAGACATGAAATGCTCGACCTCGACGACCTTCGACTCGTACGCGCGATCGGCACGTCGCGCTCGCTGGCTTCTGCCGCGCGATTGCTCGATCTCACGCCGCCCGCGGTCACGATCCGCCTGCAGCGGATGGAAGCGCGATTGAACGCACGGCTCGCCGTGCGGCAACCGAAAGGGATCGCGCTGACCGACGAAGGGCAACGGCTGTACCAGGAAGCCGTCGACATCCTCGAGCGTGTGGAGGCGCTGCCGGTCAGCATCTCAGGCGACCACGGCGATGTGCGCGGCACGCTGCGCGTCGTCGCCCCGCTCGGCTTCGGCCGAAAGTACGTCGCGCGGATCGTGCGCGACGTGCAGCGCGCGCATCCGAAGCTCGACATCGCGCTCCACCTGTCGGAGAGCCCGTTGACCAGCGCATCGGGCGCCGACGCGGTCGTTCATGTCGGCAGCCTCAAGTCGTCGTCGTGGATCGGGTATCCGCTCGCGCCCAATGAACGCTTCCTGTGCGCGAGCCCCGCCTATGCACGCCGCATCAAGGAACTCAACCATCCCTCCGACCTGGCCCGCTACGACTGCCTGTGCCTGCGCGAGAACGACGAGGACATCCCGCGCTGGCGCTTCTGGCAAGGCGGCGACGTCAAGGGCGAACCGCGCCGGTCCGCCGTGATCCGCGTCAGCGGCGCGCTGTCGTCGAACGACGGCACCGTCATCACGGAATGGGCGCTGGCCGGGCTTGGGATCGTCGAGCGCTCCGAGTGGGACGTCGCGCCGCTGCTGGCGAACGGCAAGCTCGTCCGGTTGCTGCCCGACTGGCACCTGCCGCCCGCCCCTGTGACAGCGCTGCTGCCGTCGCGCACCGGCCGCTCCGCGCGCCAACGGGTGTTTCTCGAAGCCGCGACGCGGTTCCTGAGCCCGCCGCCGTGGCGCGGCAAGGCGTGAGCCGAGGCACGACCCGCACGATCCAGTCGATTAAGCAGCGTTTAATGCTGGATTAGCCATGCGTTAAACACGGGGCCCGGCGACACCCCTACAGTGTTCGCATCGGCAACCCTCCGAGGCAACGCATCGTGGACCTTCAAACCCTCAACACCCCGGCCGCCCTGATCGACGTCGGCCGCATGCAACACAACATCGGCCGCATGCAGGCGCATCTGGATGCGCTCGGCGTCAGGTTCCGGCCACACGTCAAGACCACCAAATGCACGCACGTCGTCGATGCCCAGATCGCGGCCGGCGCGCAAGGCATCACCGTGTCGACGCTCAAGGAAGCCGAACAGTTTTTCGCGCACGGTATCCGGGACATCGTCTACGCCGTCGGCATCGTGCCCGCGAAACTCGGCCAGGCGCTCGCGCTGCGCCGGCAGGGCTGCGACCTGAAGCTGGTCGCCGACAGCCTGCCGGCCGCGCACGCGATCGCCGAATTCGGGCGCGCGCACGGCGAGCGCTTCGACGTGTGGATCGAGGTCGACGTCGACGGCCACCGCTCGGGGATTCCGCCCGACGCCGACCTGCTGATCGACGTGGGCCGCGCGCTCGTCGACGGCGGGATGATGCTCGGCGGGGTGCTCGCGCACGCAGGCTCCAGCTACGAGTACAGCACGCCCGACGCGCTGGCGGCGATCGCCGAGCAGGAGCGCAGCCGCACCGTGCGGGCGGCGGACCGCCTCCGGGCCGCCGGGCTGCCCTGCCCGGTCGTGAGCATCGGGTCGACACCCACCGCGCTCGCAGCGGAACACCTCGAAGGCGTCACCGAAGTGCGCGCCGGCGTGTATGTGATGTTCGATCTCGTGATGCACAACATCGGCGTGTGCGATCTGTCCGACATCGCGCTGTCGGTGCTGACCACCGTCATCGGGCACCAGGAAGAAAAAGGCTGGGCGATCGTCGACGCAGGCTGGATGGCGATGAGCCGCGACCGCGGCACGCAGCGCCAGGCGCACGACTTCGGGTACGGGCAGGTCTGCACCGAACACGGCGACGTGCTCGGCGACTATGTCATGAGCGCCGCCAACCAGGAGCACGGGATCGTGTCGTGCTCGGGCTCGCCCGACGCCGGCATCGCGCAACGGTTTCCGATCGGCACCCGCCTGCGCATCCTGCCGAATCACGCGTGCGCCACCGGTGCGCAACATCCCGAATATCAGGCGATCGGCGAAGACGGCGGCGCGCAGACGTGGCCGCGCTTCTACGGGTGGTGAACCTGACCGCGCATCCGCGTCGCCTCTTCGACGAATTGACTATTTGTCCAGATTTGGACAAAATTTAAACAACCCCGATTAACCTGGCGCCGAAAGCGCTTGCCAGAACATGCCGACCGACGACCGACTCCTGCTTCTCGACCGCGATACCGTCGCGCCCGCCCTCCAGGCCGCGCAAGTGACGGCGGCCGTTCGCGAAGCCTTCGTGCTGCATAGTCAAAGGGCCGGACGCGTGTTCCCGGTGGTGCGCGAGAAGTTGCACACCGGCGGCGTGTTCGGCATCAAGTCGGGCGATGTCGCGAATCAGGATCTGCTCGGTTTCAAGGCGGCCGGATTCTGGCCCGGCAACCGCGGGCTCGGCGGCGAACCGCATCAGGCCACCGTCGCGCTGTTCGACCCGGCCACGGGCCGACCGCTGTGCATCATGGACGGCAATGCGATCACCACCGCGCGAACCGGCGCCGCCGGCGGCCTCGGGCTGCAACTGCTCGCGCGTCGCGACAGCGCGCGAATCTGCGTGTTCGGCACGGGCGTGCAGGCGCGCGTCCAGCTCGATTACGCACTCGGGCTGCTGCCGCAACGGTGCACCGTGCAGTACGTGAACGTCAGCGGCGAGCCCGACCCGGTGTTCGAATCGGCCTTCCGGGAACGATGCACGATCGGCGTGGCGCGTGACCGGAACGACGCGGTGGCCGATAGCGACGTGGTCATCACGGCAACGCCTGGCGGCGGCCCGCTGTTCGATGCGGACGCGGTCCAGCCGGGCACCCACCTGACCTGCGTCGGCGCCGACACCGCCGGCAAGCGCGAGCTGCCGGCAGGCGTGCTGGAACGCGCGCGGATTTTCGTGGACGATCACGATCAGGCGCGCAGCATCGGCGAGTGCCAGTGGGCACCGGATTTGCCACGCACGGAAATCGGTGACATCCTCGCCGGAACCGCGACGGTCGACCGCGCGCCGCACGAGATCACCGTCTTCGACATGACCGGGCTCGCGCTTCAGGACCTGACCGTCGCACGCTTCCTGTATCGGCAGGCCCTCGAAAACGGCACCGGAATCTCCATTCCGTGGCCCTGGTAAACGAAACTCCCCGTCAACCTCCATGCGTCTCACCCAAGTTTCCGCGCTCTCGTTCGACCTGGACGACACCCTGTGGCCGTTCGGGCCATCCGTCGTACGGGCCGAAGGGGAGCTTCGCACGTGGCTGATCGAGCACGCGCCCGGTACCGAGCGGGTGCTGCCCACCCAGCAGGCGCTCAGCGACTTGCGTGAGGAATACGAACGATTGTGCCCCGACCTCGCCGGCGACTTCCGTGCGATGAGAATCGGCTCGATCCGGCTTGCGCTGGAGCGCGCGAACGAAGATGTCGCGCTCACCGACCGTGCGTACGCGGCCTTCTATGCCGCGCGCAACCGGGTCGAATTCTATGACGATGCGTTGCCGGCGCTCGCGTGGTTGAGTGCGCGGTTTCCGTTGATCGCGGTGACCAACGGCAACGCGGATCTGCGGCTGACCGGCGGCGGCGAATTCTTTCGTGCGACGCTCAGTGCGCAGGCGTTCGGGGTCGCGAAACCTGAGCCCGGGATATTTCATGCCGCGGCGGAAGCGCTCGATGTGCAGCCGGCGGAACTGCTGCATGTCGGCGACGATTATCACCTCGATATCGTCGGCGCATTGAACGCGGGGCTTCAGGCGGCGTGGGTGGTGCGCGATACGCATCCGGAAGCGGAGCATGTGCAGCAGCAGGCCGCGACGCCGCATCTCACGCTCAGCGACCTGTCGATGCTGTGTCGCATGCTCGGCGGGCCTGACGACATGGCGTGAGCACCTGCGTGCGCCGCGTTCGCGACGCACGCTTCACCATCCTGAAACGCGGCGAGACTGCCGCTCGCCGACTGCACACACGTAGCGGTCGGCCATGCCGATGCAACGCATGACCGGCCGCCGCCCGTTCACGCCGCCTTGCGCGCGTCCGCGATCCGCTGCGGCGCCTTCGGCCGCGCATACAACCGTTCGAGATACGCACGCAATTGCGGAAACGATTCGATCAGGTTGCACTCGCCGGCCCAGTCGATCAGGTAAGCCGTCACGCAATCGGCCACCGTCAGCGTGTCGCCGACGATGAACTCGCGCCCTTCGAGATGCATGTCGAGGATCGCGGCCATCGTCCTGAAATCCTCACGCGCCAGTTCGATGTCGGCCGGCGAGCGCTTCTCCGGCGGATAGATGAACGAGTGCCGCGTGATCCGCCACAGCGGCTGCTCGAGCTCCGTCACCGCGAACATGACCCACCGGTAAGCCTCGGCCCGCAGCGCCGGATCGACCGGCAGCAGCGCCTTCTCCGGGTACTTGTCCGCGAGATACAGCACGATCGCGGCCGATTCGGGAATCACGAGGTCGCCGTCCACCAGCACGGGCACCTTGCCGGCCGGATTGAGGCGCAGGAATTCGGGCCGCTTGTGTTCGCCCTGGAGCAGGTTTACCGAGATGAACTCGAAATCGGCATCCAGCTCTTTCAGCCCCCACAGCGCGCGTTGCGAGCGGGTGCCGGCAAATCCGTAAAGCTTCATCGCCAGTCTCCATCCAGAATGTCGGGAAAACTTCCATCTGCCGGCCACGGCGCATCGCCGATACACGACGCGTGGCCTCGCGCGTCGTTCACGCGCCGGGAATCGCCAGCACCGGCATCACGTCGATCGCCACGCCCGGAAACAGCGTGAAATGCGGATGGCCTTCGAACAGCGCGGCCGCGGCTTCGTGCGAGGCCGCCCGCACGACGGTGAAGCCGCTCATCGCGTTCGCCGTGTCCTTGACGCCGGCGGCATCGATGGTCTTCGTCTTGCCGAGCGGCCCGCCCATCTCGACGATCGCGTCGCGATGCCGGTCGACCCACGCATGCCATGCAGCGATGCCGTCGCGCTCGCGCGTGCGCCGCTCCTCGTCCGGCAGCGCCATCCACGCCTTCATCGCCGGGCTGTCCTTGGTCCCGAGAAATACCGCGAGATACAACTGCTGTTGCGCACTCATGCTGTCCCCTCCGGTGACGGACGCGACGGGCTGCCGCGTCTCGACCTTGACACGATAGGTTGATATCAACACAATTGCAACATGGCACGAAAAGAAAAGCTCCCTTTCGAAACGACGCTGATGGTGCGCGATTGCTGCCTGTGCCTGCACATGCAGCGCGCGGCGCGTAATCTTGCGCGGATCTTCGACGATGTGCTGCGCCCGCTGGATCTCACCAACGGCCAGTTTTCGCTGCTGATGTCGCTGAACCGGCCCCAGCCGGCGCCGATGAAATCGGTCGCGTCGCTGCTCGCGATGGACCGCACCACGCTCACGGCCGCGCTCAAGCCGCTCGAGCGGCGCGGCCTGGTCACGATCATCCAGGATCCGGACGACCGGCGCAGCCGCCTGCTCGAACTGACGCAGGCCGGCCACGACCTGCTGGCCGAAGCGTTTCCGCTGTGGCAGCAGACGCATGCCGAGATCGAACGGCCGTTCGCGCCGGGGGAAGTCGATCAGTTGCGCGGCCAGTTGCGCGCGCTGTCGGTCGATCCGGCCGCGCGCGATTGAACCGAACCGGCGCGCGGATCGCTGCGGCCAGGCGGCTTACTTCCGGCCCTTCTTCGGCAGCAGCAGTTGCGCGAATTCCTGCAGGAAGGCCACGGGCCCATGCGCATGCAGCGCCTGCCCGCTGCTCAGCGCGCCGTCGATCACGGTCGCGAGCCGCAGTGCGAAGGTTTCCGGGTCGTCGACACCCATCGCATCCGCCAGCTCGGTCAGCCGGCGCCGCAATTCCTGCTTGTGCGCGACGGCCACCTTGCGGGCCGGATGGTTGCCGTCCGCGTATTCGGCGGCGATGTTGATCTGCGGGCAGCCGCGATAGCCGGGGCGCGCAATGCGCTCGCCGATCCATTGCAGCTGCGCATCCAGTTCCTCGCGCGGCGTGCGCCGGTACTGCGCGGCCACCGCATCCCAATGCGCCCAGAAATCGGCGTCCTCACGCAGCAGGAACGCTTCGATCAGGTCGTCCTTCGTCGTGAAGTAACGATAGAGGCTCGTCTTCGCCACGCCCGCCTGCGCGACGATCAGGTCCACGCCGACCGCGCGCGTACCCTCCCGATAGAACAGCTCGCTGGCCGTTTGCAGAATGCGTTCGCGCGTATCGGGCGCGTTCCCTGGTGTGCCTGTTTCCTTTTTCATCCCGACCCGGCCGTGCTGGCCGCCCCTACCGCAACAGTGATCGGATCATAGCACCGCGTGCTTGACGACGCTACAGGTCTGTACTATAAAACAGACCGTTCTGTAGCGGAGTGGATCATGGACGATCGAATGACGGTTGCAGTCTATGGCGCCACGGGTCATACCGGGCGGTTCGTCGTCGCCGAACTGGCGCGGCGCGGCCTGCGCGCGATCCGTATCGGGCGCGATGCCGCGCGGCTCGCGAAAGACGGCGGCGATACGGCGCTCGCGCTCACGCGCGTCGCCACGATCGACGATCCGGCCGCGCTCGACGCCGCGTTGCGCGGCGCGGATGCGGTGATCAACTGCGCGGGCCCGTACCTCGATACCGCGTTGCCGCTGGCCGATGCCGCGCTGCGGGCCGGCGTCCCCTATCTCGACCTGACCGCCGAGCAGCCGTCGGTGCTGGCGCTGGCCGAACACAGCGATGCGCGGGCGCGCGCCGCGGGCGTGACCCTCGTGCCGGCCGCGGCGTTCTATGGCGGCCTGGCCGACCTGCTCGTCACGGCCGTCGTGGACAAGCACCAGCCGATCGAGCGCGTCGATGTCGCAACCGGGCTCGACCGCTGGCATCCGACCCGCGGCACGCGCGTGACGGGCGAACGCAATCGCGCGGTGCGGCTCGTTCAGAAGGACGGGAAGCCAACGCCGGTGCCGTCGACCGCACGCGAACGCGCATGGCCGTTCCCGCCGCCGATCGGCCGCGTCGACGTGACGCTGCTGCCGTTTTCGGAAGTGATGACACTGTCGCGTCACCTGCGCATCGATACGATCGAATCGTGGCTCGCCACCGTCGCGCTGCGCGACGTGCGCGATGCCGCCACGCCGCCGCCCGAGCCGACCGACGAGATGGGCCGCTCGGCGCAGCAGTTCGTGATGGACGCGATCGTCGTGCAGGGCGGCACGACGCACCGCGCGACAGCGTCCGGGCAGGACATCTACGCGGTCAGCGCACCGATCATCGTCGAGGCAGCCGTGCGCCTGATCGCGGGCGACACCGCGGTGTCGGGCGGCGTGCGCAGTCTCGGCGAGCTGTTTGACGCGCGCGATTTCCTCGCGGCGCTCGATTCGGTGGCAGTATCGTTCGGCACGACAACCGATCCGGTTTTCAACCAGGAGACACAGGCATGAGCAGCAATGAAAAGGGTGCGCATTTCCGGTCGCTTCACCGCGCGGGCCAGCCGCTGGCGCTGTTCAACGTGTGGGACGCCGGCAGCGCGCGCACGGCGGCCGATGCGGGCGCCGTCGCACTGGCGACCGGCAGCTGGTCGGTCGCGGCGGCCAACGGTTTCGTCGACGGCGAGCAGATGCCGCGCGCGCTGATGATGGAAGTACTCGAGCGGATCACGCGCGCGACCGACCTGCCCGTCACCGTCGATCTCGAAAGCGGGTACGGCGAGCGGCCGGAAGATGTCGCCGAAACGATCGCGCTCAGCATCAAGGCCGGCGCGATCGGCTGCAACCTCGAAGACAGCTTCCCGGCGACGGGCGAATTGCGCGACGTCGACGCAGCGGCGGCCCGTCTCGCGGCAGCACGGCAGGCTGCCGATCGCGCGGGCGCCGACTACTTCATCAACGCGCGCACCGACGTGTTCTTCACGGCGCCGGCCGACACGCACGACGAACGCCTGCTCGACGCCACGCTGGCCCGCGCACGCGCATATGCCGCGGCCGGTGCCGATGGCCTGTTCGTGCCGGGGCTGCGCTCGCCGGCGCTCATCCGTGCGCTGACGGCCGCGTCGCCGCTGCCGGTGAATGTGATGCGCGTCACGGAAACGCCGACGCTCGCCGAATTCGCGGAATACGGCGTGGCCCGCATCAGCCACGGGCCGTATCCGTACCTGCAGGCGATGAAGACGCTGGCGGAGATGGTCAGGCAAGGCGGCTGACGCGAGTCTCATCGCGATCCAGGGCCGGCCGGCATCGCGATGCCGGCCGCAAGCCGCACCGGCCGTCACAGATCGCCGGGTTTCTCCCAGACCTTGACGTGCTCCATCGCCCGCTCGACGTCGTCCATGTCGTCGGCACCGAGCGACCGATCGAATTTCGCGGTGATGATCTTTCGCACCTCCGCCAGCCGCCGGGTCACGCGGCCCTCGTCGATGAACCGGTTGGTTTCCCGCGCATAGTCCGGATCCGGGCCGGCAGCGGCTGCCGGACCAGCGTGATAGTAGCGGCCGATATTGCGCAACGAGATGAGGATGTACTCGATCTCCGCGAGCACACGCAACGCCTCCTCGCCGGACAGTTCGATCGATTCGTTATCCTTCTTCATCTCGCGTTCCGTCGTGCGCATGCGTCGGTTGCCTCGCTATTTCCGGACGTCGATACCGTTGCGCCCGACGGTATCGTCGAACTCGATCTCGCGAACGTCGAATGCGGGATCGGGTGCCCTGCCGGCCAGCACCTGAAAAAGATCGCGAACATATTTCTCCTTGTCGGTCACGTCGTCCAGCGGAATCGCGTGCGGCACGATGCCACGCCAGTGCGCCAGCCATGAACCCGACACCAGCACATACTCCAGTGCGTCGACGACGCGCGACCGGGATTCGGCGCCGTATTGCCCGAATCGGGTTTTCATCTGCTGGAGCAGCCACGCCCGCCCGTCATCGGAGTTGATGTAGAAATCGTCCAGCTCGTCATCGGTCATGATGAGCAAGCACGTGTACAGCGACGACAGATAGTTGAAGTTGATTACCGTCTTCATTGAGCCAAGCGCATTCACGAATGCAGTTGTTGCGTAGAAAAATCCGGGAAGCCCGCCGCGCCGCGCATGCTAACGGCCAACGCGGCCGCGTCCGCCCCCCAGCACCGGCCAACGATCGCCCGCCCTTTCCGGCCACCGGCGCCAGCATCGCGCCACGGATGCTCGCACATCATACGATCGCATGCGCGCGCCACGCGAATCGGCCCGCTGAACCCGGGTGTGCCGCGCGATCGATTCGCGCCGTTCGCAGCCCCATCACGCCAGGTGATTACATCCAATGTAATTGGCGCACGTCACGTCCGCTCCTACGCTTCGGGTGTCGCGCCGCCATTCCGGCGGCGCTCATCGCCCAGGAGACATCATGTCCGCCTATCCGCTTCACACCATCGACTCCGCGCCGGCCGAATCGAAGCCCGTCCTCCAGCAGCTCCAGCACACCTTCGGCATGATCCCGAACATCGCGGCGGCCATGGCCGCGTCGCCGGTGCTGATCAACGGCTTCATCGGCCTGTTCGAGCGCGTGCATGCGAGCAGCCTCACCGAGCCGCAGATCCAGACGCTCCTGCTCACCAACGCGGTCACGAACGCGAGCGAATGGCCGGTCGCCTTTCATACCGCGCTTGCGCTGAAACAGGGTGTGACCCACGCCGACGTCGATGCGATCCGCCGCGGTGGCCTGCCCGCCGATGCGACGCTGGCCGCGCTGTCGGCCACGGCACGCAAGCTGATCGACACCCGCGGCCGCCTGCCCGATGCCGACCGGCAGGCGTTCCTCAACGCCGGCTTCAGCGCCGAACAGTTGCTGGAAGTGATCGCGGTGGTCGCCGCATCGACGATCACGAACTACGTCGGCAGCGTGACGAAGCCCGCGCTCGAAGCGCCGTTCGACGCATTCGCATGGCAGGCGAACGCCGCGTGAGTCCGATATAGTCGATCGCGTCGCTCACGGAACGTCCAGGGAGGCACGATGAACGCCAGTCGCCGCGAACCGCACGCGCCGCCGCACGCACTCGGCCAGTTGCTGCGCTACTGGCGCGACGTGCGCGGCGTGAGCCAGCTCGACCTGTCGCTCGACGCGGGCATCTCGCAGCGCCAGATCAGCTTCATCGAAAGCGGACGCAGCGTGCCGGGCCGCGACACGCTGCTGACACTCGCGCAGACGCTGGACGTGCCGCTGCGCGAGCGCAACGCGCTGTTGCTCGCGGCCGGGTATGCACCCGTGTATTCGGAAGCGCCGTGGGATGCGCAGGAGATGCAGGGCGTGATCGGCGCGCTCGAACGGGTCGTGCGCCAGCACGATCCGTTTCCGGCGATCGTGATGGATCGCCACTGGAACGTGCTGATGACCAACGACGCGGCACCACGCTTCTTTGGCTGCTTCATCGACATGGCCGCGCGCGACGGCCCGCGCAACCTGCTGCGCCTGATGTTCGATCCGCACGGCATGCGGCCGTTCCTGGCTGACTGGGAGACGGTGTCGCGCAGCCTGCTGCAGCGCGTGCAGCGCGAATCGGTCGGCCGCGTGATCGATGACGACACACGGCAGCTGCTCGACGACCTGCTCGCGAGCCCCGATGCGCCGCGCGACTGGAAAACGCCGCCGACACCGGCCGCCGCGCCGTCGCTGCCGGTCATCCCGATCGGCTTCGTGCATGAAGGCGTCGTGCTGCGTTACTTCTCGCTGGTCACGACGGTGGGAACGCCGCAAAGCGCCGCCGCGCAGGAACTGCGCATGGAATGCATGTTCCCCGCCGACGACGCGACCGAAGCGCGCCACCGGCAGTTGCTCGACACGCACGCACCGGTGCGCTGAGCGGCGGGCCGGGCGGCCCGCCGGTGCCGGTCATTCCGCCAGCGCGGACACCACGCCGACACGCTTCGGCACGCCGGTCACGATCGTCGCAACCGCGACGGCCAGCACGACGGCTGCCGCAACGAACACGCCGGCCGCTCCGTTCGCGTCGAACACGACGCCACCGGCCGCCGCGCCCGTCGCGATCGCGAGCTGGATCGCCGCGACGATCAGCCCGCCCGCGCTCTCGGCTTCATCGGGCACGGTGCGCGTGACCCATGTCGACCAGGCGACGGGCACGCCGCCGAACGCCATCCCCCACAACGCGACGAGCACCGCATCGATCATCGGCGCACGGCCGAGTGCGACGAGCGCGACGCCGAGCACGACCATCAGCGCGGGCATCCCGATCAGCATCGGCCGCAACCGGTGTTCGAGCACGCGGCCCGCGAGCGACGTGCCGACGAAGTTCGCGATGCCGTAGCCGAGCAGGATCGCCGACAGCCCGTTCACGCCGACGCCCGCGACCTGTTCGAGGAACGGCCGCAGGTACGTGAAGAACGCGAAGTGCCCGGTGAACACGAGGATCGTCGCGAACATGCCGAGGCCGACGGTCGGCCGGCGCAGCACGTCGATCAGCGTGCGCAACCGGGTCGTGCCGCTCGGCGGCATCGACGGCAACGTGAGGATCTGCGACACGAACGCGATGCCGCCGAGTGCGGCCGCGATCAGGAACACGTTGCGCCAGCCGATCAGGTGGCCGAAGTAGCTGCCCATCGGCGCGGACGCGATCGTCGCGACCGCCACGCCGCTGAAGATGATCGACAGTGCACGCGGCACCATCGACGTCGGCACGAGCCGCATCGCGGTCGCGGTCGCCATCGTCCAGAAGCCGCCGAGCGCGATGCCGAGCACGACGCGGCCGATCAGCAGCATGGTCAGGTTGGGCGCGAACGCGACCGCCAGGTTCGACGCGACGAGCAGCACCGAGAACACGAGCAGCACGCGCCGACGGTCGATCGTGCGCGTCAGCGCCGAGATCAGCAGGCTCGTGACGAGCGCGACCGTCGCGGTGGCGGTGACGGCCTGCCCGGCCACGCCTTCGGTCACGCCGAGGCTGTCGGCCATCGGCGTCAGCAGGCTGGCCGGCAGGAATTCGGCCGTGACGAGCCCGAAGACGCCGAGCGTCATCGCGAATACCGCGCCCCAGGCCGGTTCGCGGGGGGCCGCCGTCGAGGCGGCCGTGGAGATTCCGGGATTCATGCGTGGTTCCGTGTCGGTTAGGGAAAGTACTGATGAGAGCGTATCGTAAGGAACCACGTCAGGACGGTCTATGACATACAATCCGTTCTTGTTGATCGATCGTCCGAATCTCGCCATGTCCGAGCCCCTGCTTCCCCCCATCCCCGACGTGCACGACCTCGTCAGCGAGCTGCTGCTGGGGATGCGCCTGAGCGGCGTCCAGTACCGCCGCATCCAGGTCGCGCGGCCGTTCGGGCTGAATTTCGGCCACGTGACGGGCCGCGCGCAGTTCCATTTCGTCGGGCGCGGGCCCGTGCTGCTGCGCGACGCGTCGGGCGACACGATGCGGCTCGAAGCCGGCGACGCGATCCTGCTGCCGCACGGCGGCATGCACGCGCTGGTTTCCGACCCCGATGCACCGTGCCGCGAGATCAACGGCTTCGAGGTCGCGAAGATCTGCGATACGGTCGCGTCGGTGGCATCGGCCGGCGTGTCGCCCGCCCGTTGCGCGACGACCGAGCCGGGCGCCGGCGATGCGCTGATCTTCAGCGCGTGCATGGAGCTCGATCTCGGCGGCATGCAGCCGCTGGTCGGCACGATGCCGGAGTTCATGCACGTCGGCACGCTGCTCGCGCGCTACCCGGAAATCCGCCCGATGCTCGATGCAATGGAGCGCGAAGCGTGCTCGGCCCGCGCGGGTTTCGCGGGCATCCTCGCGCGGCTCGCGGATGTGGTCGCGGCGTTCATCGTGCGCGGCTGGGTCGAATGCGGATGCGGTGATGCAACGGGCTGGGTGCAGGCGCTGCGCGAACCCAAGCTCGGCCGCGCGATCGTCGCGCTGCATCGCGATCCAGGCCGCAACTGGAGCGTGGCGGAACTCGCGACCGAAGCAGGCGTGTCGCGTTCGGTGTTCGCCGAACGCTTTCTCGCAGCCACGGGGATGACGCCGGTGCGCTACCTGACCGAGCTGCGGATGCGGCTCGCCGCGCAATGGATCACGCGCGACCACGAGACGATCGAGGCCGTCGCGTACCGGCTCGGCTACGGCTCGCTCGCCGCGTTCAGCCGCGCGTTCAAGCGCGTGGTGGGCAAGCCGCCGGGCGCCGTGCGCGCGGACGGCGAGGTGCGTGTCGAAGCGTAATGCGTGACGTGGCGCGCGTCACGCCTCACGCGTGATGCCGGCCGCGGCCGCCAGGCGTCGCTCCCGTTGCCTTCACACGTGATGCCAGCGCCGTTCAGTCACTGCGCGCTTCCAGCTTGTCGACCAGCGCCGTCGCGCACTGCACGGCAAGCGCCGCGCACTGCTCCGCATCCACGACTGCGCCGCTTGCGACGGTGCCCTGCACGATCCGGCCCAGCAAATCCTTCGAGAGATCGGCGATCTCGTAGTCCCGTTCCGTCATGATGTCCCTCCTGCGCGTCGACCGATCGCATCGATGCGCTCACGTTCCCTGCCCGTTCAATGCCCTTTCGCCCGCACGGCGATCTGCGCCTGCGTGTCGCGTTCGATGCGCTCGAGCGACGCGCGCAGCGCCGTGAATTCGTCCGCCGTACACACCTGACGGCCGAAATCCGCCGTCATTCGCCGCGTGACCTGCACGACGCGCGCGGCCGCGTCGAATACGTAATGCGACGTGAAGTCGACGAAGCGGTCGTGCACGGCCGTATCGGCCGGCAGGTCGGTCACCGCGACGTCGGCCGGCAGCGCGATCTGGCCGGTCTCGTCGAACGTGCCGCCGATGCAGCCCCACGGCTGCGTGCGCACGGGCTCGGCGAGCCAGTTCTCGACCTGCGTCGCGATGCCGCCCGTCACGCTCGACAGCGCGGGCAACGCGGTCGTGCCGTCGGGCCACACGAAATGATCGAGCGTGCCCGACATCGTCACGTCGAACGGCCCGTCGGTGACGCGCCGGTCACTGGTCGACAGGTGTGCGCGACCGCGCAAGCCGCTTTGCCGCAGCCGGTTGTTCGCCAGCTGCGCGATGCCATCGGGCGTCGCGCGGCGAAACAGGTTGCGTTCGAGTTCGGCCGTCCAGCCGTCGTCCTCGGTGTACGCGTGAAAACGCGTGGCGCCCGGCCCCGCGGCGTCGATCTCGACCCGCGCGATGCGGCCGCGCGGTTGCGTGGCCGGCGTGCGCGACAGCACGCCCGTGTCGACCAGCAGCGCGGGACGGTCCATCACGATCGGCGGCAGATAGCCGAATGCGATGCCGGCCGTCGTCGTGTCCGCATAGCGCGCGAGATCGGGCAGCCACGTGATCGCGTGATTGATCGCGCCGCCGCCGTAGCCCGGCACCGACGGCAGCGTATAGACCGACCCGAGATTGAGTAGCACCGGTTCGCTGCGAATGCCGACCGCCGCGAGCAGCGCGCCGAACAGCGCGACATGATCCTTGCAGTCGCCGTAGCGGTTACGCAGGATGTCCGTCACGCGATGCGGCGCGGCGGCCGTTTCGCCGAGAAACAGCCCGACGTAGCGGATGTTCGCCTGCACCCAGTCGTACAGGATGCGCGCCTGGTCGCGCGGATCGGCGACACCCGCGGTGAGCGTGCGCGCCAGCTGCGCGACGGCCGGATCGTCCGCACCCGGATCGACGGCCGCGTTGCGGTAGCGCGCGGCGAACGCCGCATAGTCGGGCAGCGTCGAGACGACGAGCCGGTCGCCGTAGGTCGCGTAGCCGACCGCGCCGCTTTCGATGCGGTCGTACGGGCCGTGCCGGTAGTCGAATTCGTAGCGCGTGCGCCCGTTCGCGGTGACCGGCGGCAGCGCGACGTAGCCGCGCGCATCTGCGTACAGCGGCATGTCGGCCGGCACGTCGAAGATCAGCCGCTGGCCGTCGACCGGCTCCCGCGACGGCTCCACGGTATAGCCGAAGTAGCCGCGGTTGACCGGCTTCGTGCGGGTCTTGCGGAACGCCACGCGCGTGCTCGATCCAGCTTCGACACCGGGAAACACGACCGTGCGCAGCAGCCCGTCCTGGAACGTCGGCGCGCCGGCCGAGCGCGGCTCCTGCACGTCGCGGATACCGTTCGCGCCGACCGGATGCGCGACCCCGTCGCGGTCGATCGTCTCGGCCGCGAGCAGGTCCACCTTCTCGAGATTCTTGTCGAACCACACGTAGCGCTGCGCGACCGCGTCGATGCCGTTCGCATTGTTCGCACGCAGCGTCGAGTCGTCGTGCTCGTCGAGCGAACCGTCGTGCTGGATCACGAATTCGTGGACATCGCTGACGAGCGTGACGGGCGCTGTGTCGCCAGCATCGACCGTATCGGCCGCAGCCGGCCGCACGGCCGCGACGACGCCGAATGCGACAGCGCACGCAAACGCAAAACCGGTCGGTCGGGAAAGAAAACGCACCACGTCGCGCTCGTTTCGGAACATGGCGGCAACACACCGGCACGGACGATCCGCGCCGCGCTCACGCGCGCCTGTCGCACGCCGCCTTGCAGCCCAGTGTGGGTGACGCATCGGCGAGCGTCAAGCGACGCGCGGCGATGCGGCACGGTCGCGCCGCGAGGCGCCGCACGCACGCGCAATTGACGGCTGGCGCAACCTATAATCAAATCAGGTCACATTGCGTGCGCGATCTCGCCAGGACAAGCGCCGTCTCGACGAACGCGGCGTGCCCAACATGGGCAAGGAGGCATCATGGCCGTGATCAACAGCGATTTCGAAACCGGCTTCCTCGTGGTGCTATTCACGCTGCTGGGCGTGATCCTGTTCGGCGCGCTGCTGACGAAGCTGCATCTCGGGCGGTGGCATCCGAAACTGATCGGCGCCGCGATCGGCGCGCTCATCGGTATCCTGCTGGTCGAAGCCGTGCCGATGCTGACGTGACGGCGATCCGCCGCGCACGGCGGGATGCGCGGCGCGGCCTTCATTCATCCGATCAAATGCCGCGCAAGCCCGCTCATCCGATCCGTGAGGTCGGACACGAACGCCCGCGCGCCGGCGGCTTCATCCCCGCAGGCTGACCCCAACCACGGCGCTCACCTGGAGCGCAACCTCCTCCCGATCGGAGGCGACATGGTGGAACACGACCTCGTCTCGCCCCTCGTCCTGCTTGCGGTCGTCATGCTTGCCGCGCTGTTCTTCGCGGAAGGGCGCAGCCGTAATCGGATTCGCGACCAGTTGCAGCGCAAGCCCGCACGGCGGCCGCGTTCGCATACGCATCGTCATCCGTAACGCGCCGACGCAGTGCGCCGCACGGAAGGCCGGCCGTCATGCGCGCGTCGTTCGAGCGTACGACGCAAGACCGCCGGCGGAGGTTCGACCCGCAGCGGGCACGACACAAAACCGCGTGCGGTCCTGCCGCACACCGCTACCCGACGTTCATCGGCAGCAGCACCATCTGCTTGCCCTCGACGTGCAGGCGCGCCTGCAGCTCGACGGGCGTCTGGTTGTGCAGCCAGGCCGTGAGGAAATTCACGCGCCGGAAGATCAGCTTGCTCGCGAAGCACACGGCGTTCGGGTATTCGTCGAGCGTCGACGAAGCCAGGTTCATGAATTCGACGACGGGGTTCGTGCCGAACGCGATCCGGTAGTCGGCCGCGATGCCGTTGCGGCGGCAGTGCGCGACATAGTAGTCGAGCGCTTCGGTGATCGCGTGCCGCAACCGTTCGAGATGCTCGTGACCGTCGTACGCCTTCGCGTCGACTTCGCCGACCGCGAGGAAGATCACGTTGCGGAAGTGCCCGGGAAACAGCCGGTTGACCCACAGCAACGCGTGCATGCTCGCG
The DNA here is from genome assembly GCF_002223135.1 of Burkholderia sp. AU33423. Lineage (NCBI taxonomy): Bacteria > Pseudomonadati > Pseudomonadota > Betaproteobacteria > Burkholderiales > Burkholderiaceae > Burkholderia > Burkholderia sp. AU33423. Next base: position 591,295 of record NZ_NKFH01000007.1, on the reverse strand, counting down.
CCGCGATGCTTGCCGACCAGCAGCACGGCCGTCGGCTGCGACGGGTCGGGCTTGCCCGGCGCGGTGGCCTCGTCGACTTCGGGCGTCTTCCCCGAGAACAGCGCGTCTTCCTTCGCGAGCTGTGCACGCGTATAGGCGTAGTGGCGGTTGATCATGAAGCACAGCGCGATCACCGCGCTCGTCACGAGCACCGTGAGCCAGCCGCCCGCCGTGAACTTCTCGATCAGCGTGATGACGAGCACGGTTGCCGTCACGCTCAGCCCGAGTGCCGACAGGAAGAAGTGCTTGAACCAGCCCTGCTCGCGGCGATGGCGCCACCAGTACGTGCACAGCCCGAGCAGCGACAGGCTGAACGTGAGGAACACGTTGATGCTGTACAGCACGACGAGCACGTCGACGCTGCCGTGCGTCCACAAGAGGATCAGCAGGCTCGACAGCCCGACGACGATGATGCCGTTCTGCCGCACGAGGCGCGTCGACAGATCGCGGAAATGGCGCGGCACCCACGAATCCGACGCCATGTTCGACAGCACGGCCGGGCCGTCGAGGAAGCCTGTCTGCGCGCCGACCATCAGCAGCCCGGCCTCGAACGCGAGCACGGCCGCGAGCAATGCGTGGCGCGCGAATGCCGAGCCGAGCCCGAGATGGTCGATCACGCTGCCGAACACGACCGCGTTGAGCGTCTGGCCTTCGACGGGCCGTGCGTGCCACAGCATGTACAGCAGGATGATGCCGCCGGCCGTGAACGCGAGCGACGTCGACATGTACCACATCGTCACCTTGCCGTTCGGCACGCGCGGATCGGCGAGCATGTTCACGTTGTTCGACACCGCCTCGAGGCCCGTATAAGTACCGCCGCCGAGCGAGAACGCGCGCATCAGCAGCGCGAGCAGCACGAACAGGCCGAGCGACTGCGACATGCCGTGCGCTTCGTGCACGGCGTCGGGCACCACCATCGCGAGGCTGCTGCCGTGCACGGCGACGCCATACACGATCAGCCCGAAGTGCAGGATCACGAAGCCGATGAAGATCGGCAGCAGCACCATGATCGATTCGCGCATTCCGCGGAAATTGAGCCCCGTCATCATCAGGATCAGCACGATCTCGGTCGTGAGCTTGAACGCCTGCGCGCTCACCGGCAGCAGGCTGAAGAACGCGTCGACGCCGCTCGCGAGCGACGTCGTGACGGTCAGCACGTAATCGACCAGCAGCGCCGCGCCGGATACCAGCCCCGGCTTCGAGCCGAGCAGCGATGTCGCGACGCGGTAGCCGCCGCCGCCCGTCGGGAACAGCTCGATCACCTGGTTGTAGCCGAGCGCGATGATGAACACGGTCGCCGCCGTCGCGAGCGCGAGGAACAGCGCGAGCGCATGGTGCTGGCCGAGCGCGAGAAACGCCTCCTCCGGGCCGTAGCACGACGACGACAGCCCGTCGGCGCCGAGCCCGACCCAGGCCAGCAGCGGCGTCACGGCGATCGCATGCCGCGTGCGCGGATCGAGCGGGTCGAGCGGCTTTCCGACGAGCAACTGCCACACTTTCTGGAACGTGGTCATGGTCCCCTCCCGGCATGCCTGGCGCCACGCGCGGCGTGATCCTTTAACGCTAATCGACGCACGGGTGCGGCGCCAGTCCGCATCTTCCATAGGAGCCGCACAGCGGCCCGGCACCGCTTTCAGCATGTAAGCGGACAACGCTGGCGGCCACGCGCCGGATCGGCCGTTTACACGCATTCGCGCAACGCGGCGAACCTGCGCGGCACCCTTTCCGGCCGCCTTCGCACACCTGCCGGCCCCGCCCGACGCACTGTCCGACGCACCGCCCACCTTCGCCCGATACCGGCCCGCCCCGCTCGCCGCCGCCCTCCCCGCCCGCACCGATGCGACCGCCACCCGCGTCCCGGTCGTGCGTGGTTCCTCGCAATTCGACTTTTGTGCGCGCGCAACAATGGCGATGCCTCGCGCCCGGCGCCCTGCAGGACACTCGCCTCCCGCTCGGCACCGGGCACGACGGTCTTCAAAAACCACATCTCACGAGGACATACCATGCAACTCCAATCCCATCCCGCGTGCCGCCCGTTTTATGAGGCCGGCGAACTCACGCAACTGACTGCCTTTTATGAAGAGGGACGTAATGTCATGTGGATGATGCTGCGATCGGAGCCGCGGCCGTGCTTCAACCAGCAACTCGTTACCGACATCATCCATCTCGCGCGCGTCGCACGCGACTCGGGCCTGCCGTTCGACTTCTGGGTGACGGGCTCGCTCGTCCCCGAGCTGTTCAACGTCGGCGGCGACCTGAGCTTTTTCGTCGACGCGATCCGCAGCGGCAAGCGCGACCTGCTGATGGCCTATGCGCGCTCGTGCATCGACGGCGTATACGAGATCTACACGGGCTTCGGCACCGGGGCGATCTCGATCGCGATGGTCGAGGGCAGCGCGCTCGGCGGTGGCTTCGAGGCCGCGCTCGCGCATCACTACGTGCTCGCGCAGAAGGGCGTGAAGCTCGGGTTTCCCGAGATCGCGTTCAACCTGTTCCCGGGCATGGGCGGCTATTCGCTCGTCGCGCGCAAGGCCGATCGGGGCATTGCGGAGGAACTGATCTCGACCGGTGAAGCACACGCCTCCGAGTGGTACGAGGATCGCGGGCTGGTCGACCAGACGTTCGATGCGGGCGACGCGTATCTCGCGACGCGCACCTTCATCGACGTGACGAAGCCGAAGCTGAACGGGGTGCGTGCGATGCTGCGCGCGCGCGAGCGGGTGTTCCAGCTGACGCGCTCCGAGCTGATGGACATCACGGAAGCGTGGGTGCATGCGGCGTTCACGATCGAGCCGAAGGACCTCGCGTACATGGAACGCCTCGTGATGCTGCAGAACCGGCGCGTGTCGAAGCTGCGCACGGTGTAACGCGGCGGGCGCCGCCGCTGGCCGGCGGCGCCCGTTCATGAACGAAGCTCAGGCGATCAGCCTGAGCTTCCTCGTCTCCGCGAGCCACGCCTCGAACGCCTGTGCCGGCATCGGGCGGGCGTAGTAGTAGCCCTGCGCGTGATCGACGTCGAGCTGCTTGAGGAATTCGGCTTCCGCATGCGTTTCGACGCCTTCGGCGACCACCGCGAAATTCAGCGCCTTCGCGAGCGACACGACCGAGCGCACCAGCGCCTGCGAGCGCGGATTGCGGTCGATGCCCGTGATGAAGCTGCGGTCGAGCTTGATCGCGTCGAGCGGCAGGCGCGACAACTGCGACAGCGACGAATAGCCGGTGCCGAAATCGTCGAGATGGATCTCCGCGCCGAGCTGGCGGAACTGTCGCATCAGCCCGTTGGCCGCATCCTCGTCCTCGATGAAGCAGCTCTCGGTCAGCTCGATGTCGAGCAGGCCGGGCTTGAGCCCCGCGGCGTCGAGGATCGACGCCAACTGGTGCACGATGTTCATGTCCTGCAACTGCCGCGCGGACACGTTCACCGCGATCCGGATGCCGAGCCCCTTCGCCTTCCATGCGGCGGCCTGCGCGGCCGCGGTACGCATCACCCAGCGCCCGAGCGGCGCGATCAGGCCCGACTCCTCCGCGAAGCGGATGAACTCGACCGGCGCGACGAGCCCGCGATCAGGCGACTGCCAGCGGATCAGCGCCTCGACACCGTGCACGTCGCCGGTCGCGATATCGACGACCGGCTGGTAGTGCAGCACGAACTGCTCCTCTTCGAGCGCCTTGCGCAGGTTCGTGTCGAGCCACATGTACTTCGCGACCTTCTGGTTCATCTCCAGCGAGAACACGCGATACGTATGCTTGCCCTCCTCCTTCGCGACGTACATCGCGGTATCCGCGCTGCGGATCAGCGTCTCGAGGGAATCGCCGTGCTGCGGATGCATCGCGATGCCGATCGAGCAGCTCGTGTAGACCTCCATCAGCCCGAGATGAATCGGCGTGCGCAGCCGTTCGAGAATGATCTGCGCGGTCGCCTCGAGCAGCGGCCGCGTGCCGTGCTCGAACAGCACGAGGAATTCGTCGCCACCGAGCCGCGCGAGCGTCGCGCCGGACGGCAGGCAGCCGCTGATGATCTTCGATACGTCCTGCAGCAGCCGGTCGCCGGTGATGTGCCCGTAGTGATCGTTGACGCGCTTGAAGTTGTCGAGATCGAGGAACAGGATGCCGACCTGCCCGCGCGTCTCGGCGGTCTCGGCGGCGATCGCCGCGTGGATGCGCTCGCTGATCGCATGGCGGTTCGGCAGGCCGGTCAGCACGTCGGTGTTCGCAAGTTCGATGAGCCGCTGCTGCGCGTTGCGCTCCTCGGTGATGTCGATGCCCGAGCAGATCAGGAACTGCTCCTCGACACCGCTGCCGCTCTGCACGAACTTGTTGCGGAACTGGAACAGGCGCGGCCCGTTGACCGTGTTGATGTAGCGCTCGACCGCGAACGAGTGGTTGCTCGCGAAAAAGCCCGTGATGTTGGTGCGCGACTGCGCGCCCTGCTCCGGGCTCATGAACAGCTCGAACGCGCTGCGGCCGATCACGTCGACCTCGCGCTTGCCCGTCACTTCCTCGCACAGGCGGTTGAAGCGCTGCACCCTCCCGTTGCGGTCGAGGATCACCACGAGCGAATTCACTTCGGACACGACCTGCTCGGCGAACGCGAGCCCGTGCGAGAGATCGCCCGCGACGGATTCGGCATCGGAATAGGCGCAAGCCGTGCCGGCCCAGTCGGTCGTGTCGACCTTCCTGCCGACGAGGTGGAGCTTGACCGGTTCGCCGAACAGCGCGATGTCGAGCACGAGGTGCGACGTGACGCCGGTCAGCGCGCGGACACACGCGGCCTGTTCGCCCGTCAGTGCAACGGCGACGTTGGTCAGGCCGCGGACGGCCGCCAGTTCGAGTGCGTTGCTGTCGCTGCCGAGACGCCAGCAGGGGCTGCGCGTACCGACGTGCGCCTCGAGCACCGCGCTATCGTTTTCGTCATCCATGGAGACGCCCCGATCCAGAAAAAAACGCACAGTGTAGACGGAGGCGGGCCGGCCGACCGCCGCTCCGGGCCGCGCGTCATGCGCGCCCGGCAAGGCGGCCGTGAGTGCCGTGATGATGGGCCTCGTCCCGTACTTTGTTTCCCGCTAATGCGACCCGGCGTTCGCGCGTCATGCGCGCAGGTGCTGCCTAACGAATGATGAGAGCCATCTTATCAAATGACGATCAGGAATGGCACTCACAATTAGAGCAGAGTGTCAAGGAATTGGGACTCGATTGGCAAGCCGGATTTTTCATGATTGGCAGGCTGATCCATCGCGGTTGCGGCGGTGCGCAACGGGTTCGGCGAGTCGGGCTGAGTGCCCCGCCAGGCGGGCGTTTGCGGCCGATTTCAGGATTCGGCGGCAGCGCATTGGCAGGCGCGTGGAGACAGGGTCGGATCGCCTTCCGACGACCCGGCTTTCCGTCGATTTTGATTCCGTTCGTGCGTCAATGCGCGGCTTTATTCCACAGTCCGTTGCAATGCGGTTCGAGCACCGGCGCGGCGCGCCGGCACCGGCTGCACGGCTCAGCCCGCCGCGCCGTATCCGCCGCCGCCCGGGGTTTCGACGACAAATACGTCGCCCGGCGCCATCTGCGCGCGGCCGATATGGTCGAGCGCCTCGACCGTGCCGTCCGCGCGCTCGATCGTGTTGCGGCCGAGCGCGCCGGCCTCGCCGCCCGCCGCGCCGAACGGCGCGTGGATCCGGTTGTTCGACAGGATCGACGCGGTCATCGGCTCCAGGAAGCGAATCCGCCGCACCGCGCCGTCGCCGCCGCGCCAGCGCCCGCCGCCGCCCGACCCGGCGCGGATCCGGTGCGAGTCGAGCCGCACCGGGTAGCGCCATTCGAGCACCTCCGGATCGGTGAGCCGCGAGTTCGTCATGTGCGTCTGCACCGCGCCGACGCCCGCGAACCCGTCTCCGGCACCACTGCCGCCTGCAATCGTCTCGTAGTACTGGTAGCGATCGTTGCCGAATGTGAAGTTATTCATCGTTCCCTGGCTCGACGCGACGCAGCCGAGCGCGCCGTACAGCGCGTTGGTGATCGCCGACGAGGTCTCCACGTTGCCCGACACGACCGCCGCCGGATACTCGGGGTTCAGCATCGAGCGCGCGGGCACGATCACCGTGAGCGGCTTCAGGCACCCGGCGTTCAGCGGGATGTCGTCGCCGACCAGCGTGCGGAACACGTACAGCACGGCGGCCATGCACACGGCCTTCGGCGCGTTGAAGTTGTTGTCGAGCTGCGCGGACGTGCCTGTGAAATCGATTTCCGCGCGCCGCGCCGCCCGGTCGACGCGGATCGCGACGCGAATCTCCGCACCGTTGTCGAGCGGATAGCGGTACGCGCCGTCCTGCAGCGCGCCGATCACGCGCCGCACGGCTTCTTCCGCGTTGTCCTGCACGTGCCCCATGAACGCGAGCACGACGTCGCGGCCGAACTGCGCGACCATCCGGCGCAGCTCGTCGACGCCCTTCTGGTTCGCGGCGACCTGCGCGCGCAGGTCGGCCATGTTCTGCTCGACGTTACGCGCCGGGTAGCGGCCCGATGCGAGCAGCGCGCGGGTTTGCGCATCGCGCAGCGTGCCGGCCGACACGAGCTGCCAGTTGTCGATCAGCACGCCCTCCTCGTCGATGTGGGTCGAGTCGGGCGGCATCGAGCCCGGCGTCGTGCCGCCGATGTCCGCGTGGTGGCCGCGCGAACCGACGTAGAACAGCGGCGCGTCCGAGCCGTCCGCGAACACCGGCGTGATGACCGTCACGTCCGGCAGGTGCGTGCCGCCGTGATACGGGTCGTTCAGCATGAACACGTCGCCGTCGCGCATGCGGCCGCGGTTGCGCTCGATCACCGTGCGGATGCTCTCGCCCATCGAGCCGAGGTGCACGGGCATGTGCGGCGCGTTCGCGATCAGGTTGCCGTCGCCGTCGAAGATCGCGCACGAGAAGTCGAGCCGCTCCTTGATGTTCACCGAGTACGCGGTGTTCTGCAGCCGTAGCCCCATCTGCTCGGCGATCGACATGAACAGGTTGTTGAAGATCTCGAGCCGCACCGGATCGGCATCGGTGCCGAGCGAGCGGCGCGTCGGCAGCGGCGTCGTGCGTGTCAGCACGAGGTTGCCCTGCGCGGTCATCTGCGCACGCCAACCGGGCTCGACGACGGTCGTGCCGTTCTTCTCCGCGACGATCGCGGGGCCGTCGATCGCGTCGCCGGCCAGCAGCGTGTCGCGCACATAGAGCGCCGCGTCGTGCCATTGGCCGCCGGAATAAAAGCGCACCGCGGAATGAGCGCGCAGCGCGGCTGCGTCGCCGTTGCCCTGGCTGCGCGGCGCGAGCGGTGCGATCTCCACCGGCGCGTCCGAGCGGCCGATCGCCTCGACCGACGCGAGCTCGGCGACGAGCGGCGTGCCGGGCATCAGGAACGCGTAGCGTTGCCGGTAGGCGGCCTCGAACGCCTGCTGCATCGCTTCGACGCTGCCGGCCGGCACGTCGAGCGCCGAATCGGTGCCCTGGTAGCGCAGGTGCACGCGCCGCTCGGTCGCGATCCGCTCCTGCGGCACGCCCTGTTCGAGCAGCGCGCCGACGGCTTCGTCGGCCAGCCGGTCGAGCGCGGCATTCAGCGCCGGCAGCGAATCGTCGGACAACACGGCCTCGACCGCGCGCTCGCGCATCGCGGTCTGGTCGGCGAGGCCCATTCCGTATGCGGACAGCACGCCCGCCAGCGGATGCGCGAACACCTGCGTCATGCCGAGCGCGTCGGCCACGCCGCACGCGTGCTGGCCACCCGCGCCGCCGAAGGTCGTCAGCACGTAGCGCGACACGTCGTGGCCGCGCTGCACGGAAATCTTCTTGATCGCATTCGCCATGCTGCCGATCGCGATTTCCAGGAAGCCTTCGGCGAGCGCCTCGGGCGTCTTGCGCCGCCCGGTCGCCGCGTGAATCTCGTCGGCAAGCGCCGCGAACTTCGCGACCACGCCATCGCGGTCGAGCGGTTCGTCCGCGTGCGGGCCGAACACGCGCGGGAAATGATCGGGCTGGATCTTGCCGAGCATCACGTTGCAGTCGGTCACCGTCAGCGGGCCGCCGCGCCGGTAGGCCGCCGGCCCCGGGTTCGCGCCGGCCGACTCGGGCCCGACGCGCAGCCGCGCGCCGTCGAAGCCGAGCACCGAGCCGCCGCCCGCGGCCACCGTATGGATGCTCATCATCGGCGCGCGCATCCGCACGCCGGCCACCTGCGTCTCGAACACGCGCTCGAACTCGCCGTGATAGTGCGACACGTCGGTCGACGTGCCGCCCATGTCGAAGCCGATCACGCGCTCGAAGCCGGCCGCCTGCGCGGCGCGCACCATCCCGACGATGCCGCCGGCCGGGCCCGACAGGATCGCGTCCTTGCCCTGGAACGCGTCGGCGCGCGTCAGCCCGCCGCTGCTCTGCATGAACTGCAGGTTCACGCCCGGCATCTCGTGCGCGACCTGCTCGACATAGCGGCGCAGGATCGGCGACAGGTACGCGTCGACCACGGTCGTGTCGCCGCGCGACACCATCTTCATCAGCGGCGACACCTCGTGCGACACCGACACCTGCGTAAAGCCGATGCGGCGCGCCAGGTCGGCCAGCGCGCGTTCGTGCGCGGTATAGCGATAGCCGTGGATCAGCACGATCGCGAGCGCACGCACGCCCGAGTCGAACACGCGGCGCAGCGACGCTTCGGCCCCCTGCGCATCGAACGGCACGACGATGTCGCCGTGCGCGCCGATCCGCTCGTCGATCTCGACGACGGTCTCGTACAACGCGTCGGGCAGCACGATGTCGAGATCGAACAGGCGCGGCCGGTTCTGGTACGCGATGCGCAGCACGTCGCGAAAGCCGCGCGTCGTCGCGAGCGCGGTGCGTTCGCCCTTGCGTTCGAGCAGCGCGTTGGTCGCGACCGTCGTACCCATCTTCACCATGTCGACGCGCTCGGGCGTGATCGGCTCGCCGGCCGCGAGGCCGAGCAGGTGGCGGATCCCGGCCACGGCCGCGTCGCGGTACTGCTCGGGGTTCTCCGACAGCAGCTTGTGCGTGACGAGCGTGCCGTCGGGCCGGCGCGCGACGATGTCGGTGAAGGTGCCGCCGCGGTCGATCCAGAATTGCCAGCGCGCAGTGTCGGAGGGAACGGGGGAAAGGTGTCGGTCAGTCATGATGTCGGGTCGATGCGTCGTGGAATCGAGGGATGAGCGCCGCCGCACGGCGCGCGTCGCGCGCCGTGTCACGGGGTCGGTCAAAGGGGAAGAAAAACGAAGGGCGAGCCGCCCTTGCCGCTTATGCGGCGTCGAGTTCGCGGCCGCGTGTCTCGGGCAGCGTCAGCGCGGCGACGATCACCACGCCGTATGCGGCGACCGCGAAGATGCCGATGCTCGTGCCGAGCCCGTATTGCTTGGACAGCGCGCCGATCAGGAACGGGAACAGCGCACCGATCGCGCGGCCCACGTTGTAGCAGAAGCCCTGGCCGGAGCCGCGCACGCGGGTCGGGAACAGTTCGGTGAGGAATGCGCCCATCCCCGAGAAGATGCCCGATGCGAAGAAGCCGAGCGGGAAGCCGAGCCACAGCATCGACGCGTTGGTCAGGTTCAGCGACGTGTATGCGAACGCGATCACCATCGAGCCGACCGCGAACAGGATGAAGTTCGGCTTGCGGCCCAGACGGTCGGTCAGGTACGCGCTCGTCAGGTAGCCGACCCACGAGCCGAAGATGATCATCGCGAGATAGCCGCCGGTACCCATCACCGTGAGGTGCCGCTCGGTCTTCAGGAAGGTCGGCAGCCACGTCGTGATCGCGTAGTAGCCGCCCTGCGCGCCGGTCGTCAGCAGCGCCGCGCGCAGCGTCGTCGTGATCAGCTTCGGTGCGAAGATCTCGGTCAGGCTCGGCGCATCGGCCACTTTCGCCTGCGCGGCCTTCTCCTTCTCGTAGACGTCCGGCTCCTTCACGTAGCGGCGGATCGCGACGACCAGCAGCGCGGGCGCCAGCCCGACGAGGAACAGCGCGCGCCACGCCTGCTCGGCCGGCAGCACCGAGAACAGCAGCGCATACAGCAGCGCGCACAGCCCCCAGCCGATCGCCCAGCCCGACTGCACGAGGCCGACCGCCCTGCCGCGATCGCGGGCGCGGATCACTTCGCCGATCAGCACCGCGCCGGCCGTCCATTCGCCGCCGAAGCCGAAGCCCATCAGCGCGCGCGCCGCGAGCAGCTGGTGGTAGTTCTGCGCGAGCCCGCACAACGCGGTGAACACGGCGAACCACAGCACGGTGAGCTGCAGCGTGCGCACGCGGCCGATCCGGTCGGACAGGATGCCGGCGATCCAGCCGCCGGCCGCCGACGCGAGCAGCGTGATCGTGCCGATGAAGCCCGCGTCCGCGAGCGAGATGCCCCAGGTCGCGACGAGCGTCGGGATCACGAACGACAGCATCTGCGTGTCCATCCCGTCGAGCATGTAGCCGACCTTGCAGCTCCAGAACGCGCGTCGCTCGCGCGGCTGCGCGTCCCCGTACCACGAGAACAGGCCGTTGCGCTCGGGGCTCGCGGGCTCCGCGGCGTGCGCCGCGAGGGTCTTGCTTTCCATGGTGGTGCTCCTGTCGTTATGCGCCGTCAAATGATTGTCGCGCGTGCGGCGTGCCGTGCGGGTCGGGTTGTCGTCGTCCGGGCTCAGAACACGGCCAGCGACGCGTTCGTGATGTCGGTCATCAGCATGTGGCCGGGCGTGTGCGCGATCGCGATCGGCAGCTTCGCGTCCATCAGCGCGGTTTGCGGCGTCACGCCGCATGCCCAGAACACCGGCAGCTCGCCGTCGCGGATCGTCACCGCGTCGCCGAATTCGGGTGCGTTCAGGTCGGCGATGCCCAGTTCGCGCGGATCGCCGAGATGGATCGGGGCGCCGTGCACGCCCGGAAAACGGCTCGTGATCTGCACCGCGCGAATCGCGTCGGCGCCGCGCAGCGGCCGCATCGACACGACGAGCTGGCCGCCGAAGATCCCCGCGCGGCGATTCGGAATCGACGTGCGGTACATCGGCACGTTGCGCCCCTCCTCCACATGACGCAGGCCGATCCCTTCGCGCGCCAGCATGTCCTCGAACGAGAACGAGCAGCCGATCGCGAATACGACGAAATCGTCGCGCCACAGTGCTTCGAGCGACTCGACGCGTTCGGTCAGGCGGCCGTCGCGGTAGACGTTGTAGCTCGGCACGTCGGTGCGGATGTCGAGATCCTCGCCGAGCACGTCGACCCGGAACGCGCCCGGTTCGCCGACGCCCAGCAGCGGGCAGGCTTTCGGATTCGCCTGACAGAAGCGCAGGAAATCGTGCGCATACGCATCGGGCAGGATCGCGAGGTTCGCTTGCGCGTACGGGCCGCAGTGGCCGGCGGTCGGGCCGCGGAACGCGCCGTGGCGCACGGACTGGCGGAATTCGGAAGGCGTCATGAGGTTCTATCGCAGATCGGTATGTCGTCGGGATGACGGTGGCGTGTCATCGGATACAGCGAAGAGTAGAAAAGAAAAAATTTTGTCGCCAACGAGTTTTTTTGCGCTTCGTGTATAGAATTTCTTAACGGGTCTCGGGGTTTTCCCCGGCTCCGTTCACTTTTCCTCACCGGCAAAGTGCGCGCTCACCCTCCGTCCGCCCGCCATGAACACGCGTTTTCTCGAAACCTTCGTCACGCTCGCGAAGCTGCGCAACTTCCGCACGACGGCCGCCGCGCTGCACGCGACGCCGGCCGCGATCTCGCAGCGCCTGAAGGCGCTCGAGGACGAACTGCAGACGGTACTCGTCGACCGCGACAGCCGCGAATTCCGGCTCACGCCGAACGGCGAATACCTGCTCGGCTATGCGAAGGCCGTGGTCGAGGCGACGCAGGAGCTGCAGGCCGCCGCGTCCGGCGAGAGCGCGCTGCGCGGCAAGCTGCGGCTCGGCGTGATCGAGACCGTCGTGCACAGCTGGCTGCCGCACTACCTGCGGCGGCTGGCGGCCGACTATCCGCAGCTCGAGATCGACCTGACCGTCGACGTCAGCGTCGTGCTGCAGCGCCGTCTGATGGCCGGCGAACTCGACCTGATCATCCGCGTGGAAGGCAGCGACGAGGCGTCGGTCGTATGCGATGCGCTCGCGAACTATCCGGTGCGCTGGATCGCGCGCGCGGGGCTGCTGCCGAACACGCGCACGGGTCTCGCGCGGCAGGTGCTGCGCCAGCCGATTCTCACCTACGGGCGCGGTACGGCGCCTCATCGCGCGCTCGAAGATATCGTCCGCACGCTCGCGCATGCGCACGGCGTGCCGTTATCGGACACGCGCATCACCGGGTCGCCGTCGATCTCGGTGATCGTGCAGCTCGTGCGCGACGGTTTCGGCGTGGCGGCGATTCCGGTGCTGTTCGTCGATGCGTTGATCGAAAGCGGTGAAGTCGTCGAGCTGCCGCTGCAGCCGTCGCCGCCGTCGATCGTCGTGTCGATGTCGCGGCGGGCCGATGCGCCGCGGTTCGTGCATGGCGCATCGATTGCGGCGCGGGCGGCTTGTCATGAGTATTGCGAGAAGAGCAAGCGGTTGCTGGTCGAAGCGCTTTGATGCGGTGCGGGCCGGCGGATGGCGAGGCCGGGCATCGATCACCGCAAGGCCATCGACGCGCCGACGTCGGTCAAGAATGCGATGTTCCCGATCGGGCAGCGCACGGCGCAGGCGGAGCCGAAAGACGGCAAAGCGCAACGCGCCGACTGAATCCACATCACCATAAAGTCGAAGGGCGCGGCATCAATCAGCCTGGGGCTCTCCTGCTTCAGTGCGACCGCCCCGTATCCGTCCCCGGCGCGAACTCGATCCCCCGCAGCACTTCCGCGAACTTCGCAGTCCGCAGCACGGCGAACTGCTCATGCGCAGCCGTCGCCGCGCTCGTGTTCTTCAACACGTCACGCACTGCAACCAGCCGGTTCGGATCCGCGCCGACGTCGCCGTTGCCGCTGACCGTCGACGTAATCGCCCAGATCGTCACCGTGCCGTCGCGGTCGACGCGGCCCGTCAGGTTGCGCAGGCCGGCCGTCGCCGGTGCCCACGGCAGGCCCGTGGCCGAATTGTTGCCCGCCGGATTATTCATCCGTGATGCGAAAGAAATGAATCAGACAGCCAATCAGGCGGATTGGCCCGCATGCGGCTGCGTGAGCTTGCCGTCGCCATACTCGCGCAACACTTTCGAAATCACGACGCGATAGCCGTCCAGCCAGCGCGCCTGCTTCGTCTTTGCCTCGAGATGTGCCGGGTGCTGCATCAGCTGGTGCAATGCCGCCTCCGACTCCCAGTAATAGACGTTCTGGATCAGCCCCGATTCGGCGTTCTCCCACGTCTCCTCGCCGAGATAGCCGGGCGTTGCGCGCGCCATGTCGGCGATCTGCCGGTCGAGCCGGTGGAATTCGTCGTCGTATTGCCCGGCGCGGAAAATGAAGGTCGACGCGTACATGCCTGCTCCATCGAAAGCAATTGAAAGAGCGCCGATTGTAAGGCACGTGCGGCAGGCCGCCGTCGTTACGTGGCGAGCGTATCGCGGTCGGGCAGGTCGGCGAGCCACGCGTCGATGCGCGGTGCGTCCTCACGGGGGCCGGCCGCGGGCGCCGGCATCGCAGCCAGTGCGTGCCGTGCCCGTTCAAGCGCCTGCGCGAAGCCGCGCAACTCGCGCGTCGCGGGCCGGTCGTCGGCATGCCGGCGCGCGAGTGCTGTTTCAATGTTCATACCGATCAACGCGAGTTGCGCGTCGATGAACGCGATGCAGCGTGTGCGGCAATATGCGGACACCGGTGCGACGGCCAGCAGGACCGGCACGATCGACACGGTCAGGTAGCCGCCGGGCGCAAGCCGCGACAGTGCATGACGCACATCCTGCCCGCCGTCGGTCAACGATGCGAACACGGCATCCCGCCACACCGCGCGCTCGAACACGAGCGCTTCGCGATACGCGTCGAGCGCCGCACGGTCCGCGACCTGTCCGGCCGTCACCAGCGGAATCGGAAATGGTGATTCAACGGACGATTGCGTGCTCGCCGTTTCGACGATGCAGTTCGCGCCGAGCCATCCCGCATCGTCGCGCCGCGCGGCCAGCACGCGGGACTGCAAGCGGTCGGGCAGCATCGGATCGAGCGGCACCGCGCGGCAGATCGACGGCTTGTCCGCATGCACGCTGCAGCGTCCGTCGTCGGCCAGCGCCGCGCAACGGCCGAGCGACGGATAGTCGTAACCCTGCAGCGTCAGCGCGATCCATTCGCTCCCCGGGCCGCCGGCGCGATGAAACAACCGCGCCGCCAGCGCATCGGAAGTCGCGACGTCATCCGCATCGAGCGCGTGTTCGCGGCCGCCCGCCCACCAGCGCTCGCCCGCTCGACGCTTCGGCACGCGGCGGATCGTCAGCGCACCGACGAAGCGATGCCGATGCCGGAACAGTTCGCGCAACGACAGCGTCGGTGCGCTGTTGCAGCAGCGTCCGCATGCGTTGCACGCGAGCAGCCAGGTGTCTACCACGGCCGCCGCACCGAATCCTGGTAGCGCGTGAGGATGAAGCGCGCGACGTCGTCCGAGTGATACGCGGCGACGAGCTGCGCGACCCACGGCTTCGCGCGATCGGCATCGCGCACCGTCAGCACGTTCGCATACGGCGAGCGCGCATCCTCGATGCTGATGCTGTCGCGCGCGGGCTGCAGCCCGACGCGCGCGGCATCGTCGCTGTCGATCGCAACGAACGCGGCCGTGTCGAGCGCAGCATAAAGGCGATCGCGACGCAGCGCGACGAGCTTCAGCCCGAGCCGGTTGCCGGTCACGTCGCGCAGCGTCGCACGCAGCCCCGCCCGCTCGCGCAGCGTCACCAGCGTGTCGTTCTGCAGCAGCACGAGCGCGCGTGCCATCCCGCGCGGATCGGCGGGAATCGCGACCGTCGCGCCGGGCTGCAGTTCGTTCAGGTTCTTCAGCGTGCGCGAATAGAGCGCCATCGGCAGCGTGACGGTCGGCGCGACTTCGGTCAGCGCGTAGCGTTTCTGCGCGCGCGTCGCGGCAAGCTGTTGTGCATCCTCGAAGCTGGCGGCGTCGATCCGGCCGTCGGCCAGCGCCGCATCGATGCGCGATGCATCGTCGAATTCGACGACGTCAATGCCGAATCCTCGCGACGCGGCGACCCGCTTCACTTCGTCCAGGATCTGCGCATGCACACCGCGCGTCACGCCGACGCGTACCGCCGGCGCGGCCGATTCGGCGGCAACGGCCAAACCCGAATGAACGACCGCGCACGCCGCCATCAGCCACGCGCCCACGCAAACCATGACGCGCTTCATGACGCATCCCTCAGAATCGTGCGAAACCCGATATGCGACGCGCCGAGATCGGCTTCCTGCTGTTCGCGCGACGACGCGCGATAGCGCACGCAGTAGTCCCGCGAGCACAGGAACGAGCCGCCCTTGATGACCATCGGCGTATCGTGCCGGCGCGTCGGCGGCGCGACGGCCGCCGTGTCGCCGTTCGTATGCGACTGATGCGGGCCCGTGTACGTGTCCTTGGTCCATTCCCATGCATTGCCGATCATGTCGTAGAGCCGGAACCCGTTCGCCGCGTAGCAGCCGACGGGCGCGAGCCCCGCATGGCCATCCTCGGCCGTGTCGAGCACCGGGAACACGCCCTGCCAGTAGTTCGCGGCCGGCTTGCCCTGCGGATCGCGCGGCGCCGCGTCGAGCGATGCGTCGTCGCGGCCGGCCTTGCCCGCGTATTCCCATTCGGCCTCGGTCGGCAGGTCGCGGCCGAGCCAGTGCGCATACGCGAGCGCATCGCGCTGCGTGACGAGCGTGACGGGCAGGTTGCCGAGCCCGTCGACACCGCTGCCCGGCCCGCGCGGATGACGCCACGACGCGCCCTTCACCCACGACCACCATGCCAGGTCGCGCGCGTTCATCTCGTCGCGCGTCGGCACATGGAACACGGCCGCCCCATCCTGCTGCTCGGCCTCGGTCACGTAGCCGGTCGCCTGCACGAACGCGGCGAACTGCGCGATCGTCACGTCGGTCTGGTCGATCCAGAACCCGCCGACTCGCGTGCGGCCGTCGCCCGCCGGGCGCTCGTCCGCATAGCCGCGCGTGCTGCCGAACACGAACGCGCCGCCGCGCAGGTGCACCATCCCGGCCTTCGGGTCGTCGCGCCATCCGGCCGGCAGCCCCGAATAGCGCGCGCACTGTCGCTCCGAGCCGAGCGGTGCGAGCGCGCGGCCGCGGTTCGCGTCGTCGAATGCGCCGCCCGCCGGTGCGACGGGACTCGCATAGCCGGCCGCGAACGCGGCGGCGAACAGCGTGCCGGCCAGCGCCGCGCCGATGGTCCAGAACCGGAACCGCATCGTGTCGCTCCCGGGCTCAGTAGTAGCCGCGCGGACGCAGCGGTTCGACACCGCCGACGTTGCTCATGTAGGTCTTCCACTGGTCGACGAGCGTGCTGATCACCGACGGGTTCTGCGCGGACACGTCGGTCGTCTCGCCGCGATCCGCCGCGAGGTCGTACAGCTGCCAGTGACCGTCGAGCGGCCCGAGCGGCGGCTCGGTCCACAACGCCTTCCAGCGGCCGTCGGCGCTGCGCAGGTACGCGCGGCCGTACGCTTCGTCGCCGAACGGCGCGGTATGCACCTCGCCCGTCGCCGTGCCCGTCAGCACCGGCAGCAGCGACTGGCCGGTGACCGGATACACGTAGCGGTTGTTGTAGATCACCTTGCCCTTGTTCTGGTCGACGCCCGTCAGCGTGTTGACGAGCGGCGGCGCCGGCTGCGACGGCGGCGTGACGCCCGCGACCGCGAGGAACGTCGCCGTGTTGTCGGTCACGTGCGTGAACGCGCGCAGCGTCGGCAACTGCTGGGTCTGGCCCGGCAGGCGCACGATCGTCGGCGTCGAGACGCCGCCTTCGGCCGAATAGCCCTTCGTGAGCCGGAACGGCGACGCGCTCACTTCGGCCCAGCGCAGCCCGTACTGCAGGCGCTGCGCGTTCTGCTTGCCGTTGTCGGTGCCGAGCGTCGAGTAGATCGGGTCCTGCCCGTTCGCGGTGTCGGTCGCCGTCGGGTCGGCGCCACCGTCGATCGGCCAGCCTTCCGCGCCGTTGTCCGACTGGAACATGATGAACGTGTTGTCGTATTCGCCGATGTCCTTCAGGTGCTGGATCAGCAGGCCGATGTTGTAGTCGAGGTTCTCGACCATCCCCGCATAGATCTCCATGTAGCGCGCCTGTGCCTTGCGCTCGGCCGGCGACAGGCTCGACCACAGCTTGTCGACCTTGCCGGGGCCGTAGTCGCTGTAGCCGTCCGCGGCCGAATGCACCGCGCTGATGTATTTCGCGGCGGCCGTGCCGTTGTTCGCGGTCGCGGGTGATGCAGCCGTCGTTTCAGGCAGGCCGTCGAACGGCTTGAAATCGGCGGGGATCAGGCCGAGCGCCTTCTGCCGCGCGATTCGCGCGTTGCGGATCGCGTCGTAGCCGGCGTCATACACGCCCGCGTACTTGTGCAGCCACGGCTCGGGCACCTGCAGCGGCCAGTGCGGCGACGTATAGGCCGCGTATGCGAAGAACGGCTTGCCGTCGCGCTGGTTCGAATCGATGTATGAGATCAGCTTCTGCGTATAGAAATCGGTCGAATAGAACACGGCCGGGCTGCCGCCCGTGCCGCCCGGCTGCCCGGGCTGGCCAGGCTGCACGTAGCGGCCGTCTTCCGTGTAGTTCGACGAGCCGGCCGGCTCGTGCGCGAAGTGATTCGTCGCCGCGCCGCCGAGCAGCACGTAGCTGCGCTCGAAGCCCCACTGGTCGGGCGTCTGCCCGCTGCCCGTCGCGCTGCCGACGATCCCCGAGCCGATGTGCCACTTGCCCGCGATGTACGTGTGGTAGCCGGCATCCTTCAATAGTTGTGCGAACGACAACGCACGGTCGTTCAGGTAGCCCTCGTAGCCGGGCAGCCCGCGCCGTTCGTCGGTCGGTACGCCCATCGTGCCTTCGCCGACGAGATGGTGGTCGGTGCCGGACACCAGCATCGCGCGCGTGATCGCGCAGACGGTGCCCGTGTGATGGTTCGACAGGATGCGGCCCGACGCGACGAGCGCGTCGAGGTTCGGCGTATTGATCTCGCCGCCGAATGCATGGACGTCGGAATAGCCGAGATCGTCGGCCATGATGTACAGGATGTTCGGGCGTTTCGCGGCCTGCGGCGGCGTGGTGTTCGCCGGTGGCGACGGGGTATCGCTGTCGACGCCGCCGCACGATGCGAGCGACAGCGCGCCGGCAATCGCGGCGCAGACGACACGGAAACGAAAAGCATGTAACGGCGACGCGGACTTTTTCATTGTTCTGAACGCTCGATCTACGGGATCGGCGATCTTAGCGTCGCATGCGCGGCACCCAAAGTCCGATTCGTCACATGCTAACGGGGTGGCGGAATATGCGCGCAAGCAGAATACCCGCCATCAGCGCGCACACATGTGCGCGCCCGCGATGCGCGCCGAAACCGGCCGCTGCCGGGCGCCGCCCACGGCGCCCGATGCGTCGACGTCGGCGTCAGCTGCGCCCGCCGAGACTGCCGCCGCCGTCCACGGCCAGCACCTGCCCGGTGACGAAGCCGGCTTCGTCCGACAGGAAGAACGCAATCGCCGCGGCCACATCGTCGGGCGTGCCGAGCCGGCGCGCGGGAATCGTCCATCGACAGCACGTCGATCTCGCAGCAGAGTGGCGGCTGGAACACCGTCACGATCAACCAGGGCACGCCGAGCCAGTCGGCGATCGGCAACAACGCGCCCGCGTCAATCATCCGACGCCAGCATGCGCGGTATCTCGTCGACGAGCGCATCGATGACGACACGCACCTTCGACGGCACCTGGCGCGATGCCGACCGCACCGCGAACACTTCGGCGCCCGACACGCTGTTGCTGTCCATCACGAGCGCGAGGCGGCCGTCGCGCAGGTAAGGCGCCATCAGCCAGCAGGGCAGCCACGCGAGGCCCGCGCCGGCGGCGGCCGCATCGGCGATCGCCTGCAGGTCGTCGAGCCGCAGGCGGCCGGCCGGGCGATGGTCGTGCACCGCGCCGTCCGCGCCGACGACCCGCCACGGCGTCGGTTGCCCGCCGCGCGAATACGCGATGCCGACGTGCGACGCGAGTGCATCGAGCCCCGCCGGCCGGCCATGACGATCGAGATACGCGGGCGACGCGCAGATGCCCATGCGCTGCACGCCGAGCTTGCGGCCGACCAGCGCACTCGTATCGGCCAGCTCGCCGATACGCACCGCGATGTCGAAGCCGTCGTTGACCAGGTCGGCCACGCGATCGCTGAACGACACGTCGATCTCGAGCCGCGGATGGCGCTCGACGAGGCGCCGCATGACGGGCGCCACGCACTGCCGCCCGAACAGCACGGGCACGCTGACGCGCAGCCGCCCTGCCGGCTCGCGCTGCCCCGCGTCGAGCGCGGCCTCCGTCTCGCCGAGTTCGGCCAGCAGCCGCCGGCACTGCTCGTAATAGACGAGCCCCTCATCGGTCAGGCCGAGCTGTCGGGTCGTGCGCTGCAGGAGCCGCGCGCCGAGGCGGCGTTCGAGCCGCGCGACGACCTTCGCGACGGCCGAGCGCGTGACGCCGAGCCGCAGCGCGGCCGCCGCGAAGCTGCCCGACTCCACCACG
Organism: Burkholderia sp. AU33423; assembly: GCF_002223135.1. Taxonomy (NCBI): domain Bacteria; kingdom Pseudomonadati; phylum Pseudomonadota; class Betaproteobacteria; order Burkholderiales; family Burkholderiaceae; genus Burkholderia; species Burkholderia sp. AU33423. The sequence goes on along the minus strand of NZ_NKFH01000007.1, from coordinate 571,619 downwards.
TCGACAAATTCGGCCACGCCTCTCAGCCGCTCGTCCATGCCATTCCGCTCCGGTTGGGCCATAGGGTTGTATCCACACTGGCGACAGTCATCGGCCAAATTCTCGCCAATGCGTCCCCGTGCGCAACACTATGATAGTCCGCTCTATCTCGAAAAAGGAGTCGACATGCACGCATGGCAAGTGAAACCGGGCGACGGCGTGGCCGGGCTTCGGCGCATCGACGCGACACGCCGCGCGGTCGGGCCGACCGACGTCGTCGTGAAGATCCACGCCGCCGGGCTGAACTACCGCGACCTGATGTTCGCGCGCGGCGACTATCTCGGCATCGGCACGGACGCGCTGATCCCGGTGGCCGACGGCGCCGGCGAAGTCATCGAAGCCGGCCGCGACGTCACGCGCTTCAAGCCGGGCGATCGCGTGGTCAACACGTACTTTCCGCACTGGATCGACGGGCCGCCCACGCCGCAGAAAGTCTCGGGGTCGCCCGGCGCGCAATTCGACGGCGTGCTGGCCGAGCATTTCGTCTCCGACGAAGCCGCGCTGGTCGCGATTCCCGCGCATCTGAACTATGACGAGGCGGCGACGCTGTCGTGCGCCGGGATTACCGCGTGGAACGCGCTGTTCGCCGACGGCGGCCTGCGGCCCGGCGCGACCGTCGTGCTGCTCGGCACCGGCGGCGTGTCGATCGTCGCGCTGCAGCTCGCGCACGCGGCGGGGCTGCGCACGATCGTCACGTCGTCAAGCGATGCGAAGCTCGAGCGCGCCCGCGCACTCGGTGCGGACGCAACCATCAACTATCGCGCGACGCCCGAATGGCAGCACGAAGTGCTGCGGCTTACCGGTGGTGCGGGGGCGGACCTGGTCGTCGAAGTCGGCGGCAAGGATACGCTGCCGCGCTCGGTCGCCGCGACGAAGCTGGGCGGCATCGTGTCGGTGATCGGCGGCCTCAGCAGTTTCGCCGGCCCCGAACTCGGGCTGCTGTCGCTGATCGGCGGGATCCGGCAGCTGCACGGGATCATGGTCGGCAGCCGCGCGATGCTCGACGATGTCGTACGCCTCGTCGACGCGAAGCAGATCAGGCCGGTGGTCGATCGCGTGTTCGGCTTCGACGAAGCACCGCAGGCGTATGCACACCTGCAGTCGGGGCAACACTTCGGGAAGGTCGTGATCCGCGTCGCGCAGTAAGCGCTTCGAGGCGGCAGGCAGTCCGGCCCGCCGCCTCGTCTGTCATCGCGCCGTCAGAACTTGTGGCGGATCCCCGCGTGAACCATCAGCTGCTTCGAGGTCGACGACAGATCCGCCGCGCCGGGAATATAGGCCTGGTCGAGCGATGAGCCCGTCGCATCGCCCGCGATCCGCTGGTACGCGCCCATCAGGTACACGTCCGTGCGCTTCGACAGGTTGTAGTCGGCCATCAGCCCGAGCGAATGGATCTTCGGCTTTGCGCTGCCCGTCGTCGCGTCGTAGCGCACCGTCGTGTACACGTACTGCGCACCGACGAACAACGCCGGCGTGAACTGGTATTTGCCGTTCACCTCGAAGTTCTGGTACTTGATCGACGACACCGTGCCACCCGCGAGCGGGCCGGTCACCGGCTCGATCGTTTCGTCGCCGAACAGGTAGCCGACGTTCGCGGTCGGCCGCGTGACGTTGCTGTTCGTGTACGCGAACCCGACCGTCGCAGGCCCCGCCGTGTAGTTGATGCCCGCACCGAAGATCCGCAGCCGCGCCGATGCAAAGTTCGCATCGGCGCCGACCGACCCCGAGCCCGCGATCGCGCCGCCCGACGTCGCGCCCGGGTTGTCCGCATTCAGGAAGGCCGCGCCGACCAGCAGGCCGCCCTGCTCGTACTGCGCGCCGACGCTCCACTGCCGGTTGTTCGCGAAGCCCGTGTCGTTGCTGAAACTGTACGTGCCGCCGAACGAGAAACCGGCGAAATCCGGGCTCGCATACTTCACCGTGTTGTTCACGCGAAACGTGTTGCCGGTGTTGTCGTTGTCGAGCGGATGCGAGAACGGATAGACGCCCCAGCTGCCGTTCGCGGTCGTCGGCGCGAGATAGTCGACCACCGCATCGTATTGGCGGCCGAGCGTCAGCGTGCCGAACCGCGCGCTGCCGAGCCCGACGTACGCCTGCCGCCCGAACATGCGGCCGCCCTGCGCGAGCGTGCCGTTGTTCACGTTGAAGCCGTTCTCGAGCTGGAACAGCGCGCTGTAGCCGCCGCCCAGGTCCTCGGTGCCCTTCAGCCCCCAGCGGCTGCCTTGCGCGAAGCCGCTTGCCATCTGCCACGCACTGTGGCCGCCGACGTTGTTCGTGTAGTCGATGCCCGCATCGACGAGCCCGTACAACGTGATGCTGCCTTGCGCGAATGCGAACACGGGCGCTGCACACAGCGCCGGAACCGCCACGAAAGCCAATCTCCAGTTCATTCGTTTTCCTTATTTATATTTTCGTGACCGCCCGTTTCCGGGCGTCGCCGCTTACTTCGCGCCGTAAATGTCGAAGTCGAAGTACTTCTTGTTGATCCGCTGGTACGTGCCGTTCGCGAGGATCGTCGCGAGCGCGCGGTTGAAGGCGTCGCGCAGGTCGTTGTCCTGCTTGCGCAGCCCGAGCCCGTCGCCCTGCCCGAAGTACTTCACGTCGTCGATCGCCGCGCCGACGAACGCGAAACCCTTGCCCTGCGGCTTCTTCAGGAAGCCGTCGCTCGCCGCGATCGATGCCTGGAACGCCGCGTCGAGCCGGCCCGTCATGAGATCGGCGTAGACCTGATCCTGGTTCTGGTACGACACGACCTGCACGCCGGCCGGCTGCCAGTTCGCGACCGCGTAGTCGGCCTGCGCGGAACCCTGCTCGACGCCCACGCGCTTGCCCTTCAGCGCGTCGGCCGTCGGCAGCAGCGGCGAGCCCTTGCGCGCGATGAGGCGTGCCGGCGCATTCGAGATCCGGTTCGTGAAGGCGATCTGCTGCTGCCGCTTCGGCGTGATCGTCATCGACGACGCGATCACGTCGAACTTGCGCGCGAGCAGCCCCGGGATCATCCCGTCGAAACTCGACTCGACCCACACGCAGCGCGCACGCAGCTCCGCGCACAATGCGTTGGTGATGTCGATCCCGAAACCCGTCAGCGTGCCGTCGGGCAGCTTGTATTCGAGCGGCGGGTAAGTCGGATCGACCGCGAGGCGGATCTCCTTGCCCGCCCAGTCGCCCGCATGCGCCGCCCCTGCCGCCAGCGCCACCGCGAGCGCCGCCATCCGTTTCCACTGCTTCATTGCCAGTCTCCTTCCTTGTGTGAATCGTCAGTCAAAATCGTGCCGGCACGTCACGCGAGGTAGCGCTCCGCCAGTGCAATCCAGTAGCTCGCGCCCGTGGCGAGGCACGCGTCGTTGAAGTCGTAGCCGGGGTGGTGCAGCCCGCATCCGGCGGCGCCGTCGCCGTTGCCGATCGACAGGTAGCTGCCCGGGCAGGCGTTCAGCATGAACGCGAAGTCCTCGCTGGCCGCGATCGGCCGCAGATGCGGGATCAGCGCGCCATCGCCGCCCCATTCGCGGGCGACGTCGCGCGCAAACGCGGTTTCCGCGGCGTGATTGACCAGCACCGGGTACTCGTGCCGGTAGTCGATCTCGGCGGTCGCGCCATAGCTCGCGCCCTGCCCGTGCACGATCTCGCGAATGCGCCGTTCAAGCAGCGCCCGCACGTCCGGCGACAGCGCACGCACGCTGAGCGCCAGATCCGCATGCGGCGGAATCACGTTCGATGCGGTGCCCGCATGGATCGAGCCTGCCGTCACGATCGCCAGATCCTGCGGGTTCACGTTGCGCGACACGACGGTCTGCAGCGCCATCACGATCGACGCGCACACGACCACCGGATCGATCGTCGTATGCGGCGCCGCGCCATGCCCGCCGCGCCCGGTCACGCGCACCCGCACCTCGTCGGCCGACGCCATCGCGGGGCCGTCGCAGAAACCGAGCACGCCGGCCGGCAGGCCCGGCACGTTGTGCATCGCGAACACCGCATCGCACGGAAACTGCTCGAACAGCCCGTCGTCGATCATCCGCTTCGCGCCGCCGAGCCCTTCCTCGGCCGGCTGGAAGATCAGGTTCAGCGTGCCCGTGAAGCGTTCGCGCCCGGCCAGGCAATGCGCCGCCGCGAGCAGCATCGCCGTATGGCCGTCGTGGCCGCACGCATGCATCACGCCGTCGCACCGGCTCGCGTGCGGCAGCCCGGTCGTCTCGCGGATCGGCAGCGCGTCCATGTCCGCGCGCAGCCCGAGCCGCTTTCCGGGGCCACGCGTCAAGGTGCCGACCACGCCCGTGCCGCCGAGCCCGCGCGTCACCCGATAACCCCACGTTGTCAGCAAGCCGGCCACGAGGTCGCTCGTCGCATGTTCCTCGAAACCAAGCTCCGGATGCGCGTGCAGCCGGCGGCGCAGCGCGATCATCTCCGCCTCGATGGCCGCCATTTCCGGATGGATGTGTTTGTGGTCCAACCCCGATTCTCCTCGATGGTTTCCGGTTGCCGATCGCCCGAATGACCGATCGTGGTCGCATCGTAGGCAGCGAAAATCCCGGCGAACAGCCGCGGTTTCGTTATGATGACAACCTTTCGTTGTCGGGTAGCGCACCATGAGCACGATCAAGCTGCATCAGCTGCAGGCGCTCGTCGCGAGCGCCGAGGCCGGGAGCATCCGCGGCGCGGCGCGCACGCTCGGGCTGTCGCAGGCGGCCGTCACGCGGGCGCTGCGCGAGCTGGAGGCCAGCGAACGCCTGCCGCTGCTGGTCCGCGCGCCGGAGGGGATCGGCTTCACCGAATACGGCAAGACGCTGCTCACGCACGCGAAGCTCGTGCTGAAGCAGCTCGAACACGCGCAGAGCGATCTCGAGCGCATGCGCGGCCGCGTCGAGGGCCGGTTGAGCATCGGCGTCACGCCGTGGCTCACGATGACCTTCCTCGCGGAAGCGGTGCTGCGTTTTCGCGAGCAGATGCCCGACGTGCGCCTCGAACTCTACGAAGCGCTGATGGCCGTCGCGCAGCCGCTGTTGCGCGACGGCAGCATGGACTTCGCGCTCGGGCACGTGCAACCGGGCGGCACGCAGGAATTCGCGTTCGAGCCGATGCTGCGCTACGAGACAGCGGTGATGGTGCGCGCCGGCCATCCGCTCGAGCACGCGCGGTCGATTCACGACCTGCTCGACCACGACTGGGTGCTGAATTTCGCGGCCGACGGACAGGGCGCGCTCGTCGATTACCTGTTCACGCGCCACGGCGCCAAAATCGACGAGCGCCGCATCGTGCGTGCGCAGTCGGTGGCAATGCTGCAGACGATGCTCGAGCAGGCCGACATGTGCACGTGGTGCCCGACGATCCTCGCGGCCGTGCCGTCGTTCGGCGAACGGATGCGCGCGTTGCCGCTGCAGGAGACCTTCGAGCCGCACGACCTCGGGGTCGTCACGCGGCGCAGCAGCACGCTCAGCGACGCCGCGCGCTGCTTCATCGACTGCCTGCTGCACGTGATCCGCCGCCATGCGCGCTCGGCACGCAAGGCGGATCTCGCGCTGTTCAGGACGCTGTCGCTGCTGATCTGACGCGCGGCAAACGCGGCAAACACGGCTCGCCGCCGCGCCGCCCGCGCCTCATGCGCGTGCTGCCCGTCAGATCTTCGCTGTCAGCGTGATCCCGACCGTGCGCGGATCGCCGTACAGCACCGGATACGCGCCATACGACGGCAGCAGCTCGAGCTTCTTGTAGACCTTGTTGGTCAGGTTCGTCACGTAGCCCGTCACGATGTACTTCTGGTTCGGCGTCGTGTAGGACACGTGCGCGTTCAGCACCGTGTAGCCGCCCTGCCAGAGCTGCGGCATCGTCTGCCGCGTCGCGCTGAAGTATTCGCGGCTGCGGTAATTCACGTCGCCGCCGGCCGTCAGCGCGCCGAACGACACCGGCACGCGATAGTCGAAGCCCGCGTTGAGCGTGGTATGCGGCGAACGCGCGAACGAATTGCCGACGGCGGTCGGCACGTTGCGGAACTCCGTATAGCGCGTGTTCAGCAGCCCGAGGTTCGCGAACAAGTAGAGGCTGTTGACCGGCTGCGCCTTCAGCTCCAGCTCGAAGCCGTCCGCGCGCCCCTGCCCCGCATTCGACAGCGTCGACACCGGCGGGCCGCCGAACGGGTTCGGCGCGAGCGCGAACACCTGGATGTCGCGATAGTCGTAGTGGAACACGCTCGCGTTGACGATCAGCCGCTTGTCGAACCACTCGCTCTTGATGCCGACTTCGTAGTCGGTCAGGTACTCGGGCGACACGGTCGACACCGTGCTCTGCGTATACGCGTTGCCGTTGTAGCCGCCCGACCGGAAACCGCGCGCATAGCGGAAATACGCGCGCACGTTGCTGCTGAGCGCATATTCGGGCGTGAGGTCCCAGGTCGGCGCGCGCCACGTGTTCGTCTGGTTCTGCCGCGCGCTGACCGCCAGCGGCGACGACACCGACGACGGATCCCACCAGCTGCCCGGATTGCTGAACGTCACGTTGCCGGTGCCCTGCAGCCCGGTCAGGTTGATGTTCTTCCGCTCGATCGTGTAACGCAGCCCGCCCGTCACGTTGAAGCGGTCGGTGAACCGGTACTTCACGCTGCCGAAGATCGCCGCGCTCTGCGTGTGCTGCGTGAGGTCGGTCAGGTGGTAGAACGCGGGCGACGGCGAGCCCGGCAGGCCGCCGCCGGCGCCCTGCTCGGCCAGTTGCTCGGTGAACAGGTGCGTGCCGACGAGCCAGCTGAGCCGGTCGCTCTGCGGCGACTCGAGCCGGAATTCCTGCGAGAACTGGCGGCTCGACAAGCGATCGTGCGAGCGTGCGGCGTCGAACGCGGAATAGTCCTCGTCGTCCTGGTACCAGCGGTGCAGCCCTTCGAACGCGGTGATCGACGTCAGTGTCACCGCCGGGTTGATGCGCCAGTGCGCGGTGAGCGACGTGCCCCAGGTCGAGATGTGATCGCTCGACGGCGCGTTGAGCGACACCGTGTACGGATCGCTCGACCCGACGAAGCCGAACTGGTTCGCGCCGCCCGGCCCCGCGCCCTGCGCGTGCCATGCATTGCCGCCGCCCGTGTAGTTGCGGCCGTGAATGTTGAACAGGAAATCGGTATCCGAGGTCGGCACGGCCAGCACCTGGAAACGCACCGCATTGTCGTGGAAGCCGCCGAAGCGCCCTTGCTGCACGGTGTTCGTGTAGAAGCTGTCGGCGTTCTCGTGATACACCGACACGCGCGCGGCCAGCACGTCGTTCTTGCCGATCGGGCCGCCGATCGCGGCTTCCGCGAGCCGGCTGTTGTACTGGCCGAGCCCGATCTTGCCGTAGCCGCTCACGTCGAAGGTCGGCTTCTGCGACGTGATGCTGAGCGCGCCGCCGACGGTATTCTTGCCCCACAGCGTGCCCTGCGGGCCGCGCAGCACTTCGATGCGATCGAGGTCGAACAGCGGGAAGCCCTGCCCGAACACGCTGTTGATGTAGACGTCGTCGAAGTACACGCCGATCGGGCTCAGCGACAGGTCCGACGGATCGTTGCTGCCGACACCGCGCAGGAACCAGCGCGGCCGCTCGCGGCCTTCGGTCGACTGGCCGGTGAAGTTCGGCACATATTTCGTGACGTCGTTCACCACGCGCAATTCGTTGTTCCTGATCGTGTCGCCGCTCAGCGCACTCACCGCGACCGGCACGTCCTGGATGCTCTCCTTGCGGCGGCGCGCGGTCACCGTCACCGTGCCGAGGTTCGCCTCGCGTGCGGCCGTGCCGCGGTTCGCGCGGGCTGCCTTCGGCGCGACCACGGTGGTATCGTCCGCGCCCTGTTGTACCGGATTCGCGTCCGGTGCCGCCGTCGCCGCGCCATCTTCCGCCCACGCGGGCACCGATACGGCTCCGCCCGTCAGCAGTCCCCCCAGCGCGGTGACGATTAGTTTTTTCCTGAACATCGATGAGTCATCCTGTTTGATCGGTTGAACGCTCGTGCGTGCACGACGCACGGGTGACCTATTGCAATTCGGATGCCAGCATCGAGAAGCCCGTCGCACGGAGCTTCCAACGCACGTGCGGTGCGGGTGTTGCTGCATGCGCATCTGTGACGGGAAGCAAACTGCTTGTCACGCAACACCGTGTGGATCCCGCAATACCCGATCCGATGGTCGTCAGGAGAGCTTTGCAGTCACGGACTGCGACACCTCGCGCCGCCCCGTCGACACGCGCAACGCGAACGCAACCAGCACGACGACGGGAAGCCAGCACAGAAACACGCCCGGCAACCCGACGACCGGCACGAGCGCGCTGCCGGCCAACGGGCCGCAGAACGCCCCCGTCATCGACGCGAGGTTGTAGAGGCTCGACACCTGGCTCTTGTCGGCCGGATGACGGCCGAGACTTTGCATGTTGACGAGATGCAGCAGCGACGACCCGGCGCACAGCACGACGAGCCCCGCGCCGACGGTCCATGCGTCATGGGCGAGACCCAGCGCGAGCAACCCGGCCATGCCGCCGGCAAGACTGAGCGCGTGGCAGCGGCGCGCGGTCATCCGTTGCGCGACGTGCCCGAGCCCGAACAGCGCGATCACCGCGACGACGCCCTGCAGCGTCAGCAGCGCGACGGCTTTCGTTTGCGACAGCCCGAGCGACTGGATCGCCAGCACCACCGTATACGCGCCGGCGAGCGAACGTGTCGCACTGTTCACGGCTTCCAGCACGAGCTGCTCGCGCACGTCGTGACTCCACGCGAGCGCCAGCAACGCGCGCAGGCCATCGGGTTCAGGCAGCGCACCGCGCGCCGCGGGCTCCGCATCGCCGAGCAGCGTCCGGCTGAACAGCGCCATGCCCGCGAAGCTCGCCGATGCCGCGCAGAACGTCGCGACCGCGCCATGCGCGCCGATCAGCCCGCTCGCGAGCCACGGCCCGACCATGCCGGACCCGATCGACATCGCCGCGCGGTACCAGCCGGCGCGCGCGAGGCCGATCTGCGCGAGACGCGCGAGGAACACGCCGTTGATCGACACGATCCGGAACGGGATGCACAGCCCGATCAACACTTGCGTGAGCGCGATCAGCGGCCATGCGCCGGTAAACGGCACGACGAGATTGAGCAGCATCGGCCCCATGCTCGCGACGAAGTACACGCGCCGCGCGCCGTAGCGCGCGACGAGCAACCCGGCCGGCAGCGTCATCAACGCGATGCCGAGCGGTTCCATCGCCGCGATGATGCCGAGCCGCGCGCTGTCGACGCCGAGCGCGAGCGCGTACAGCGTCGTCGCGAGCTGGGCCATGCTGATCGTCGTGCCGCTCGCGAGCGCCAGCAGCATGAAGCCGCCGGTGAAGCGCTCGCGCCGCCATGCGTCGGCGACGCGTGCCGGCGCGTTCACCGCGCGGCGTCGCGAGACAGCGTCGCGATGCCGTCGAGCGCGCGCCGGTCGATCCACGCGCGCACGTCGAAGTCGGCCGGCAGGAATCGCCATTCGACGAGGAAGCGCTTGAAATCGTCGAGCGCGGCGATCGACGCTTCGTCGAGATCCGTGCGCAGCCGCCGGTGCACGTCCGCGCCGTACGCGAGCCGCAGCCAGTCATGGCCCGATCCCGTCTCGCGGCCGAGATAGCCGAGCACTTCCTGCTCGTGCTCGCGCGCCCAGCCTTCGACATCGGTCACGCGCGCGAGGAAGCGGCTGACGATGTCGGGATGCCGTTCGAGGGTCGACGCATTGACGGTCAGCGGTCGTGGCGACCCGTTGTTGATGCGGATCTGCGGATCGGGATGAAAACCGATGTCGACGACTGCCTGCGCGCCGATCAGGTGCGCGGTTTCGAGCCCGAGCGACCCCTTCACGTAGATCGCGTCGACCTCGCCGCGCACGAGCGCGGCCGCTTCGGCCGCATAGAGCCGGCGGCTCGACAGGCTCGCGGGATGGCTGAAGGCCGCGTCGCGCGTCACCGGTGTCGATACCGGTGCGCGCAGGTTCGATGCGGGCACGTCGATCCATTCGACGTCGGCGGGGCCGAGCCCGTCGAGCGACAGCGCACTGACGAAGCCGCGCAGCGCCGCCGCACGAAAGATGTCGATGCGCTCGCCGTCGCGGCGCGGCAGGCCGATGCGGCGCCCGCGCAGGTCCTTCGGCCGCTTCAGGCCGCGTTCCGGCAGCGCGACGATCGCCTGCGCCTCGTCGACCCAGGTCAGGGCGACCACGCGCGTATCGGCGCCGGCCGCGCGCGCCCACAGCGCGGGAATGCTGCCGCCCTGCCGGAATGCGTTGTCGAGCGAATGATCGACGTGCGCGTGATGCAGCGCCGCGTGCTGGCTCTCCTGAAGCGCGCGCACGGTGATGCCGTCGCCGGCGAATTCGCTGTCGAGCCAGCCGAGATGCGCGGCGATGCCGAGCGGCGTCGGCACCGGACAGCGTGTGTACCAGATCGACTGGACGTTGGAGGAAGCCGTGATGCTCATGGATGCGTTCGTAGAGGGAGTCGTGAACCGCGCGTCAGCCGCGCGGCGCGGTGAGCACCGACAGCCGCGTGATGCCCGCATGCTCGATCGCGGCCATCAGCTTCGCGACCGTGCCGTACGGCACGTGCTCGTCGGCCTGCAGGTCGAGCGCGACGTCGGGCCGGCCGGCCTTCAGCGCCGCCAGCTCGGCCGGCACCGCGGAGAGCGCGACCACACGCTTGTCGAGATACACGACACCCTTGTCGTCGACGCTCACGGTGACGTTCGGCTTGCGATCGGCCGGTGCCGTGGCAACCGTGTTCGGCAGAGTCACGTGCACCGCGTTGTTCAGCAGCGGCGCCGTGACGATGAAGGCGACGAGCAGCACGAGCATCACGTCGACGAGCGGCGTGATGTTGATTTCGCTGAGCACGTCGTCGTTGTCGGAGGACGAGGAGAAAGCCATTATGCGAACGCCTCCTGACGGGTGTCGTCGGCACGGCGTGCCGGCGCGGGCGCGGCGGCGGCCGGCACGCGGAAGCCGGCCTTCTGCGCGAGCGTGACGAAATCAGTGGCAAACGCATCGAGATCGGCCGACGCGGCCTTCACACGGCGCACGAAGAAGTTGTACGCGAGCACGGCCGGCACGGCGACCGCGATGCCGATCCCGGTCGCGACGAGCGCCTCGCCGATCGGCCCGGCCACGACGTCGATGCTCGCCGACGCGCTGTGCGTGATCGCGGTCAGCGCGTGGATGATGCCGAACACGGTGCCGAACAGGCCGACGAACGGCGCGGTGCTGCCGATCGACGCGAGCACCGCCAGCCCCGCCTCCTCGCGCCGGCGCGCGTTGTGGATCTGCTGCCGGAGATGCCGTTCAAGCAGGTCGTGGCGGCTCCAGCTGTGTTCGAGGTCGTGCGCGCTGCTCTCGTCGGCGCGCCGCAGCGCGTCGAAGCCCGTCGCGGCGAGTTCGCCCACCGGGCTGTTCGCGCCGTCGAGCGCCGCGGCCTCGTGGAAGCTGTTCGCCGCCCAGAACGCGCTGACGTAACGCCGGTTGCGCGCGCTCGCCCGCAGGCTCTGGATCGCCTTCACGACGATCAGCGTCCACGTGACGACGGAGAAGACGACGAGCAGCCAGAGCGCGCCCTGGACGATGAAGGTGGTCGGGATACCGTTCATGATGTGAGTTCCTTGAAAAATGTGGCGGGCCGCCCGGCGGGTCAGCCCAGCTTGAAATCGATCGGCACGTTGACCCAGCCGTCGACCGCTTCGTCGCCGCGCTTCGCGGGCACGAACGTCCAGCGCTTCACCGCGGCCACCGCCGCGGTGTCGAGCATGCGGCGGCCGCTGCTCGTGCGAACCTCGACGGAATCGGGCGTGCCGTTCGCGAGCACGTGCACGCGCAGCACGACGCGCCCTTCCCAGCCCTGGTCCTGCGCGAACGCCGGATAGTCGGGCGCCGGGTTGCGCAGGTAGGCCGCGTCGCCGATCGGCGCGGTTTCGCGCACCGGTGCGGCGGGCGCCGCGGGCGCGGGAACCGGCACGGCTGGCGCGGCGGCGGCCGGTGCCGCCGTCGCAGGGGCCGCCTCGCGGGTGACTTGCGGCGCGGCAGCGGGCGCAGGCGCCCGATGTGCGACGGCCGCACGCGGCTTCGGCGGAGTCGGCGCCTGCTTCAGCGGCTTCGGCGGCTTCGGCGGTACTGCCGGTGGCGGCGGATGCGCGGCCTGCGGCAACGGTTCGGGCGGCCGCGTCAGCTCGACCGTCATCGGCAGCGGCCGCGGCGGATGCACGGGCGGCGCGGCAGGTGTGTGCGCGGCCAGCAGCGCGACCCCCGCATGCAGCGCCGTGACAGCAAGCGCAATCGCGCCCGTGACGCGCCACGCGCCCGGCCTCGCCGCTCGCGCATCCGGCCGCGCCGAAGGCGAAGCGGACGGCGGCCGCGCCACCGCCGCCGTCCTGCCCGACTCCGCGCGCGGCGCGGTACGCGCTGCATGCCGGCGTGCCGGCGGCACGCCGTATTCGATCGTCAGACCTGTCATGCTCGACTCCTTGCAATGACGCGCCGCGACGCGCTACGCGACCCACGCATGGCGTTGCCGGTCGATGCGCGTGAACGGCGCCGGGTCGATCCACGCGCGCGCATCGAAATCCTGTTCGAGAAAGCCCCACTCGACGAGGAAGTCCTTGAACGCGACCAGCCCGTCGATCGACGTCTGCGCGAGCCCTGTCTCCAGATGGCGGTGCACGTCCGTGCCATACGCATAGCGCACCCACTCGTCGGACGCGCGCGTCTCGCGGCCGATATACGCAACCGTCTCCGCCGGATGGCGCGCGGCCCAGTCGCCCGCCCCCACCACCACCGACAGGAAGCGGCTCACGAGATCGGGGCGCGCGTCGATCAGCGCGCGGTCGACGGTCAGCGTGCGCGGCGTGCCGTTGCCGATCCGCACGAGCGGATCGGGGTGCGCGCCGAGATCGATGACGACCTGCGCATCGATCAGATGCACGGTCTCGAGCCCTTCGACGCCTTTCACGAACACCGCGTCGACTTCGCCGCGCACGAGCGCCGCGATCTCGAGCCCGTACTCGTGCGGGCCGCGCGTAAACGATGCGGGCCCGGTGCGGCGTTCGCGTTCGTCGGGCAGGTCGACCCATTCGGCGTCGCCGTGCCCGAGCCCTTCCAGTTCGAGCGCGCTCAGAAAGCCTTTCAGCGCGGCCGCCCGCCAGAAGTCGATGCTGATCGGATGGCGCGGCAACCCGAGCCGCCGGCCGCGCAGATCGCGCACCGAGCGAATGCCGCGATCGGGCAATGTGACGATCGCCTGGAATTCGTTGGTCCACGACAGGCCGATCACGCGCGTATCGGCGCCGCGCGCCCGCGCCCACAGCGCGGGAATGTTGCCGCCCTGCCGGAATGAGTGCGGCAGGCTGTGATCGAAATGCGATTCGCGCTTGCCGGCATCCGCCGTCTCCTGCAGCGAATTCAGCGTGATGCCGTCCGGCCCGAACTCCTCGTCGAACCAGCCGCGGTGCACGGCGATGCCGAGCGCGGTCGGCACCGGGCAGCGCGTGTACCAGAGTGCGTCGCAGGCCGTGGCCTGCGCAGCGAGTGTCGTCATGGCGAATGTCCTTGTCGATGTCGTTGGATGGCGCGGGAAGGCCGCCGCGCTCATGCGCCGGCCACGCGCAGCGCCGCCTGCGTACGGCGCGCGTTCAGCGTGCCGTCGACGAGCGGCAGCACTTCCTCGCCCACGCGGTACGCCTCCTCGAGATGCGGGTTGCTGGCGAGAATGAACGTCGACACGCCGATGTCGACGTATTCCGCGAGCCGCTCGGCCACCTGCTCGTGGCTGCCGACGATCACGCAACCGGGGCCGCCGCGGATCTGCGACATCCCGGCCCACAGGTTCGGGCCGACGATCAGGTCGTCGAAGTGCTGCGTGTTGCCCTGGTGCAGCGCGAACTGGCGTTTCGCGCCCACCGATTCCGACGCTTCGCCGCGCCCGCCGAAGCCGTTGCGCGTCACGTCGCCCACCGTCGCGAACATCTGCCGCAACTCGGCCCACGCCTGCTCTTCGGTTTCGCGCGCCAGGATGTCGATGCGCATGCCGAAGCGCAGGTCGCGCTCGGCGTGCTGCCGGTCGAGCGCGCGGCGCGCCGCATCGATCACTTCCTTCTGCTTCGCGAGCGGCTCGCCCCAGCTCAGGTGCACGTCGCCGTGCTTCGCGGCAACCGCGAGCGCGGCATCGCTCGCGCCGGCCAGGTAGATGCGCGGCGGCTTCTGGCCGCTCAGCGGCGGCAGGAGGCCGCCGTCTTCGACGCGGTAGAAGCGGCCGTCGAACGTGAACGGGGCGCCGGCCGCGACGCCCTTCACGACATCGAGGAATTCATCGGTGCGCGCATAGCGGCTGTCGTGATCGATGAAGTCGCCGTATGCGCGCTGGTCGGGGCCGCCGCCGCCCGTGACGACGTTCCACGCGACGCGCCCACGGCTGATCCGCTGCAGGCTCGCGGCCATCTGCGCCGCATAGACCGGATGCACGAAATGCGGCTGCAGCGCGATCAGGAGCCGCAGCCGGCGCGTCTCGCGCGCCAGTGCGGCCGCCACGACCCACGGTTCCTCCGTAAAACGAAAGATCGGAATCAGCGCGCCGTGGAAGCCGGCGATATCGGCCGCGCGCGCGACCTGCGACAGATAGTCGATGTAACCGAAATCGTCGTCATCGACTTTCGGCGCGACGCGCGATGCGCGCTGGCGGTTCCATTCGCCGCGCGTATGCAGGTCGTGTGCGCGCCGGCCGTCGCCATGCATCGGCAGGCGCCACAGAAATTCAACAGCCATCGGAGTTCTCCTGGTCGGGCCATTCGGATTGCGTGCGGCATCGGCGTGCCGCGCGTGTACTGCGCTGTAAAGCACGCGGTGTGCCAACGCGCTCGCCACGGCGCGTGCACGGCCGCCGGCGAACCTGCGCAGTGCCTTGCACACCGGGCATCAGCGGCAATCGGATCGCAGCCGCTCGCGCTCGCCCATGCCATCACGACACGCCCGTACCGCACTGCTGCGCCGACCACACCGCTGCTGCGCGCGCAACAGCGGCCGACGCGACTGTTGCTGACGCAACAGCCCATGCGTCGATACACGCATCGCCCGTCCGGCGCGATGCCCGCGCCACGTGCGGCCGCGACGTTTCCGTTCACTGGCCCGGAACTTGCAACGTTGACCGGCCCGCGCGTGCGACACCGACACCGTGCGCGACCGGGCTTCAACCATGCTTACGCAGAGAGGGAATCTCACCCATGACAGACAGGCCCGATTCGTCATCGGACAAGCAGCAAACGTTCTGGTACGCCCGATCGCCCGTGCCGACCCCGCTCGGTATCGCCGTGCATCTCGGCTGGCTCAACGGCGAGACGTCGGCCGACGGCGTCGCGATCCGCTCGCCGCGCGGCGCCACGCGGCACGACGTGTCGTCGATCAGCGATCACACGCTCGCGCAGTCGTTCCGCCAGGGCGGCAGCATCCCCGCGATGTGGGCGCGCTCGAACGGCGCGAATACGCGTGTGATCGGGCTGTCGTGGGTCGACGAATCGCAGTTGATCCTCGCGCGGCCCGAGTCGGGCATCCGCTCGGTGAAGGCCTTGCGCGGGTGCCGCATCGCGATCCCGAGCCGCCCCGATGACCGCATCGACATCTTTCGCGCGTCGGCGCTGCGCGGCTTCGTCAACGCGTTGAGCCTCGACGGGCTGACCACGCGCGACGTCGAATGCGTCGACGTGCGCGCACGCACGCTGCAGGCCGTCGGGCCGGCGCGCGCGGCGGACCTGTTCGCGTCGCCGCACGGCTTTTCGAGCCGCGCGCTGTACGCGGCCGAAGCCGGCGCGCTGCTGCGCGGCGAGGTCGACGCGATCTACGTGAAGGGCTCGACGGGCCTCGAGATTGCGCAGCTGATCGGCGCGCACGTCGTGATCGACATCGGCTTTCATCCGGAGCGCACGATCCGCAACAACAACGGCACGCCGCGCCCGCTGACCGTCAACGCGGACGTGCTCGCGAATCATCCGGACATCGTCGCCGGCTTCCTGAAGCTCGTGGTCGCGGCCGGCGACTGGGCCGGCACGCATCCCGACGAAACCGCCCATTACGTGGCCGGCGAAACCGCGTCGTCGATCGACTGGGTCCGCGCCGCGTATGGCAACCAGCTGCACCGGCATCTCGGCGTCAATCTCGACGACGAATCGGTCGCCGCGCTCGACGACTTCAAGACCTTCCTGCACGACCACGGTTTTCTCGAAGCCGACTTCGACGTCGCCGACTGGATCGACCCGCGCCCGCTCGCCGACGTGCTGCGGCCGTCGCTGCAGAAGCGCGCGTGAGCCCCTTTTCCGCCTACCGTTCCGGATCATCATGAAACACACGCTCTCCCTCGCCTCGCTGCGCTGCCCGCTGCGCGCGCTGTTCGCCGCGCTGCCGTTCGCCGTGGCATCGCTCGCCGCACCGGCCGCGCATGCGGATGACGCGCCCAAGGTCGTGCGGATTGCCGTCGTCGCCTATTCGAGCGGCGGCAAGACGCAATACGCGGGCGCGTCGGCACTGATCGACGCCGACAAGTCGCTCGAGAAGGCGCTCGCCGCGCGGCACGTGAAGCTGCAGTGGGTGCCCGTGTCGACCGCGGCGGTCGGCACGCTCGTGAACGAGGCGTTCACGAACGGCAGCATCGATTTCGCGGGCTACGGCGACCTGCCGTCGGTCGTCGTCAACGCATCGGGCACGCATACGCGCCTGATCGTGCCGGGCGGCGTGGGCAGCAATACGTATCTCGTCGTGCCGGCCGGCTCGACCGCGAAGTCGATCGTCGATCTGAAGGGCAAGCGCATCGCGCTCAATCGCGGTCGGCCGTGGGAAGTCACGTTCAGCAAGCTGCTCGCCGAGAACGGGCTGAAGCTGTCCGACTTCAGGATCTACAACCTCGACCCGCAGGCCGGTGCGGCGGCCGTCGCGGCCGGCCGCGTCGACGGCTTCTTCACCCTGTCCGATGCGTATTCGCTCGTCGACAAGCAGGTCGGCAAGATCGTCTGGTCGACCAAGACCGCGCCCGACGACTGGAAAATGCGCGCGGAACTGTGGGCGTCCGACGATTTCGTGCGGCGCTACCCCGACATCACGCAGCTCGTCGCGACGGCCTACGTGCGCGCCGCACACTGGATCTCGCAGCCGCAGAATCGCGACGCGTACGTGAAGATCCTGAGCGCGTCCGGCCAGCCGGAAAGCGTCGTGCGCCGCGAATACGCGGATGAGGCGACACCGTGGAAGGAGCAATGGACGCCGCTCTTCACGCCCGCGCTGACCGGCCACTACCGCGACGTCATCGCGTACAGCCGCCAGGCTGGGCTGACGTCCACGCCGGTCGACGTGAACGCGCTGCTCGCGCCGACGTTCGTGTCGACCGCGCTCAAGCAGCTCGGGCTCGACGGCTACTGGCGGGCCGACGCGGCGCGCGTCGCGAGCCGCTGATGCCGATGCATGCCCTCGCGTCGAACGGCACGCGCGCGTTCCGCCCGCCCGGACTCGCACGACTCGGCGGCATCGCGCTGGGGTGGGCCACGCCCGTCGCGTTCGTCGCGCTGTGGTGGCTCGCGAGCGCGCAGCGCTGGTTCCCGCCGCAGCTCGTCGTGCCGCCGGATCGGCTCGCGGCAACGCTGCGCACGCTGCTCGACACAGGCGAACTGCGCGACAACCTGCTGATCACGCTGCATCGTCTCGCGCTCGGCTTCGCGATCGGCGCGACGGGCGGTGCCGCATTCGGCATCCTGCTGGCGCGCAGCCGGCTGTTCGCCGACTACCTGCGGCCGACGTTCGACCTGCTGCGGCAGGTGCCCACGCTCACACTGATTCCGCTGCTGATCCTGCTGATCGGCGTCGACGAGCCGCTGAAGCTCGTCGTCGTCGGCAAGGCCGTGTTCTTTCCGGTCGCGCTCGCCGCGTACACGGGCGTGCACGACGCGCCGCGCGATCTCGTCGAGATGGCGCGGCACTACGGGCTCGGCCGCTTCGCGCTGCTGCGCGACGTGCTGCTGCCAGCCGCGCTGCCGCCGCTGCTGACCGGCGTGCGGATCGCGCTCGCGCTCGCGTGGCTCGCGCTCGTCGCGGTCGAGCTGCTCAGCGCCGACAGCGGGATCGGCCAGATGATGGAACTGGCGCGGCAGATGCTGCGGCTCGACGTCGTGCTCATCGACGTCGCGGTGATCGGGCTGATCGGCTTCGCGATCGACCGGTCGATCGCGCTCGTGCAACGCTACGCATTGCGCTGGCAGACGCCCGCGCGCTGAACGTACAGGTATCCGAATGACCGTCGCCATCCCCTCATTCTCGTTCGCCGCGCTGCGCCGTCGTGCGCGCGGCCTCGTCGTGCCGGCCCTGCTGGTCGCCGCGTGGCAATACGCGTCGTCCGGCGACGCGGCCCATCAATACGCATTCGTGCCGTTGCAGCAGGTGGGCGCCGCGCTCGTCGAACTCGCGCGCAGCGGCGAACTCGCGACCGATCTCGGCGCGAGCCTGCGCCGCACGACGCTCGGCCTGGCGGCCGGTGTCGCATTCGGGCTCGTGTTCGGCGCGGCGATGGCGCGCTCGACGCTCGCGCGCAAGCTCGGCGAGCCGGCGTTCCAGGCGCTGCGCTACGTGCCGCTGCTCGGGCTGATACCGCTGCTGAGCCTGTGGGCCGGCACCGGCGAATTCGCGAAGGTTTTCATCGTCGCGCTCGCCGCGTTCTACCCGATGACCACCGCCAGCTTCGACGGGCTGCGCCGCGTCGATCCGCGCTATGTCGAACTCGCGCAGTCGTATCGCCTGACGCGCATCGGCCTGTGGCGCGACGTGCTGATCCCGGGCGCACTGCCCGACCTGTTCGCGGGCGTGTTGCAGGCCGTGCCGTTCGCCTGGATCACCGCGACCAGCAGCGAGCTGCTGTTCAACGCGGGCGCGGGTGTCGGCAGCCTGATGCAGAACGCGCAGGCCGGCGCGCGCGCCGACGTATTGCTGGTCTGCGTGCTGGGGGTGACGGCGCTTGCCGTCGGCATGAGTGCGCTATGCGAGCGAATCGCGCGGCGCGCGCTGCGCTGGCGCGATCACGCCTGACGGCGCAGCCGCGCGTCGCCGTCGCCCGCGTCGCGCGGCTTCAGGATGCCGAGCTGCGCGAGCCGCGCGCGCACGATGTTGCGCGACTGGTCGAGCAGGCGCGACATGCGCAGCTGATTGTGCTCGCTGTAGTCGAACACGCTGCGGTAGACGGTGTCCTCGATGTGCTGCCACAGCGCCGGCGTGCCGAGATCCAGCAGCTCGATCACCGCGTGGCGCAGCGCATCGGTTGCCTCGGCCACGTCGCGCGCACGGCGCGGCGGTGCCGCCGCCGTGCTGCGCGGATCACCGGCATCGGGCGCAAGCGACAGCGCGGAAAACTGCAGGTCGCTCACGTCGATCGCGCCGCCCGCGCAGATCAGCACCGCGTGGTGGATCACGTTTTCGAGTTCGCGGATGTTGCCGGGCCACGCGTGCGCATGCAACCGGGCGCGCGCGGCGTCCGTCAGCGTCGGCGCGGTCACGCGCAGCCGCTTCGCATAGGTGTCGATGAAGTGTTCGATCAGCGGCGCGATGTCGCCGGGCCGCTCGCGCAGCGGCAGCAGGCTCAGCTTCACCACGTTGAGCCGGTAGTACAGATCCTCGCGGAAATTGCCCGCGCGCACCGCGGCTTCGAGATTCACGTTGGTGGCCGCGACGAGCCGCACGTCGATCTTCACGGTCTTGCGCGAGCCGACCGGCGTCACTTCGCGCTCCTGCAGCACGCGCAGCAGCTTCACCTGCGCGGACAGCGGCAGGTCGCCCACCTCGTCGAGAAACAGCGTGCCGCGATTCGCGGATTCGAACCAGCCGGGCTGGCTGTTGATCGCGCCGGTAAACGCGCCGCGCTCGTGGCCGAACAGCTCGCTCTCGATCAGCGTCTCGGAGAACGCGCCGCAGTTGACCGCGACGAACGGGCCATCGTGGCGCTCGCTCAGCGAATGCACGAGGCGTGCGATCAGCTCCTTGCCGGTGCCGCTCTCGCCGGTGACGAGCACGGTCGCGTCGCTGGGCGCGACGAGCTGGATGCGCTCGAGCAGCACCCGCGATTTGGGATCGTCGAACGTCAGCGCCTTCGCACGAATCGTGATTGCATGCGAAGTCGGGTCCGGCAAGCTGAAGATGGCCATGGCACGACCGGCGTGTTGAACGGGGAAGGTTCGACGATAGCAAGGCGCGCGCCGGCCACGAACCAATTCATCGAGCTATCGGTATGACGGCGGCCGGATTGCGCCGGACGCCGCGCGGCGTCACGCGAGGCCGGTCATTTTCCATTGCTGCTCGAGCGCGCCCGGCCCGAATTCGAGCGAGCCGCCGAGCGGTTCCGCGAGCGCCTGGAAATATGCGGCCTCCTCGAGAATCAGGATGTACTTCGACACGTCGAGGATCGATTTGCCCCAGAACGTCGCGCCGCCGTTCGCCTCGATGATCGCCGGCACCTCGGGGTCGCGGCGGATCGTGTCGACGATGAAGCGCGGCTCGCCGGGGCGGCGATCGACGTACACCGGAATCTCGCGGGCGCGCGTGTAGCGCGCGGCCGGCGCATAGCAGATCGGCAGCGGCCGATGTGCGCTCGCCCAGGCGCCGAGGTACGGACCGTGCACGTGGATCACGACGCCGACTTCCGGCGCCTCGCGGAACACGTCCGCATAGCGCGGCCCGTTGCCGCCCGCGCGCGCGTCGCCGTGCAGCACGTTGCCGTCGAACGTCACGACGACCGGCTGGATCTCCTGCGACGCGGCCCAAGGGCTCGGTGCCGACAGCGCGACGATGAGTTCCGTGCCCGGCACGCGCTGGAACGCCTGGAACGTGTTGGTCGCGGACAGCGTGCGCGTGTCCTTCAGCACGCGTTCGGCCTGCGTGAATTCGCGCGTGGCGCGCTCGACGAATGCCACGAGTTCGCCGCTGTCGATGGTTGAGGTGACGGACATGAGGACGGTTTCCTTGATCGGATGGACGGATGGGCTCGCATCGCGATGTCGTAACACCGCGACGCACGGCCACCGGATCAGCAGCAATCGTGCCAGCCGGGCAGCCATGCGTCGAAGGCCCGCGCCACGGTGCGCGTGCGCCTTTTGCACGACGCGTGCCGTGCGATCCTCGCGTGCGCCTCTGTTGCGGGAGCAACAGCCTGCCGGCCCGGATTGTTGCGCGACGCGCAGCCGGTCCATGCGGGGACGGCCCGACGCGCCGCGCGATGGCCTGTCACACCGTGCGTCGCCTCTGCCACGCGCGCGCTGGTTCGAAACTTGCGTCGTGGTCAGCCCGCGCCGCGCACTGTCCGGCACGTCCGATCCGACTTCACCGACACCCATCCGACCATGACGCTTCTCCCCCTGCGCGGCCATGCCGCGCGCACGCTGCTGGCTTCGACGCTCGCCGTCTCGTCTCTCCTCTCGCATGCGGCTTCCCCCGGCCGCGTGCCCGCACCCGATCCGTTGCAGGGCGACGGCCGCGTGTCCGCGTTCTACACGTGGGACCGCGACATTCCGGCGACGCCCGGCGTGCTGCTGCGCACCGAGCCGCTTCCGGCGACGCTCGGGCTCGCGAGCGCCGGGCGCCAGCTGCGCATCCTGTATGCATCGACCGACGGCGTCGGCGGCCGCACGCCGATCGCCGTGTCGGGTGCGCTGTTCGTGCCGCGCGGCACGCCGCCTGCCGGCGGCTGGCCGATCGTCGCGTGGGCGCACGGCACGTTCGGGATGGCCGACATCTGCGCGCCGTCGTGGTTCGGCCGCTCGTACCGCGACGTGCGCTACCTGAACGCGTGGCTTCAGCAAGGGTTCGCGGTCGTCGCGACCGACTACCAGGGGCTCGGCACGCCCGGCCCGAATCCTCAGCTCAACAACCGCTCGAACAGCTACACGCTGCTCGACAGCGTGCGTGCGGTGCTCGGCGGCGTGCCGGGCCTCGCGAACGAGGTCGTGCTCGTCGGCCAGTCGCAAGGCGGCTCGGCCGTGTTCGCGGCGGCCGGCTACGCATCGGCCTATACGCCCGAACTCGCGATCCGCGCGACCGTCGCCACCGGCACGATCTACAACGCGTCGCCCGCTACGCTCGCGTCGCTGCCGAAGTTCGAGAGCGCGTACCGGCGCGATCCCGGGCGCGTCGATCCGACGCTCGCGTACCAGTTCTACTCGGTGCTCTCCGCGCAGCAGATCGACCCGTCGCTGCGCGCGGACGAGGTGCTGACCGACCAGGCCTTGCCGATCCTCGAACAGTCGCGCATCAGTTGCCTTGCATCGCTCGAGGACGACGCGGCGCTCGCGCACCTCACGCACGCGAACACCGTGAAGCCCGGCGGCGATGCGCGGCTGAAGGCATGGTGGGATGAATACCTCAAATACCCGACGCTGAAGATCGCCACGCCCGTCTTCATCGGCGCGGGCGCGGACGACGGGCTCGCGCCGCTCGAACTCGCGCTCGCGAAGGACGCATGCGCGGCCGGCACGACGGTCGAGGCGCACCTGTATGCGGGCCGCGAACACAACGGCACCGTGAACGCGTCGCTCGCCGATTCGATCCCGTTCGTGAAGCGCGTGCTCGCCGGCGAGACGATCCGCCCGGTCTGCACGCCCGCCGCCCAGCAGGCCGTGTCGCAGTAGCGGGGCGACGCGCTTTTGCACGACGGCGCGAATGCATTTCGGAATCCGTTATTGGATTGCGCCGCCGCGCATTTTTATACTCGTCAGCACTCTCTGTTAAAGAGTGCCAGCCCATTTCAACAGATCAGCACAGGACGAACCAATGAGCCTACGCCCCTTGCACGACCGCGTGATCGTGAAACGACTCGACCAGGAAACCACCACCGCATCGGGCATCGTGATCCCCGACAGCGCGGCGGAAAAGCCCGACCAGGGTGAAGTGATCGCCGTCGGCCCCGGCCGCAAGGATACGGACGGCCAGCGCATCGTGCCCGACCTGCAGGTCGGTGAACGCGTGCTGTTCGGCAAATACGCAGGGCAAGCCGTCAAGGTGGACGGCAACGAGTTTCTCGTGCTGCGCGAGGAAGACATCGTCGCGGTCGTCAATCAATAACGGAGCGCAATCATGGCAGCGAAGGAAATCATTTTCAGCGACGTCGCACGGGCCAAGCTGACGGAAGGCGTGAACATTCTCGCGAACGCGGTGAAGGTCACACTCGGGCCGAAGGGCCGCAACGTCGTGCTCGAGCGCAGCTTCGGCGCGCCCGTGGTCACGAAGGACGGCGTGTCGGTCGCGAAGGAAATCGAACTCGCGGACAAGCTGCAGAACATCGGCGCGCAGCTCGTGAAGGAAGTCGCGTCGCGCACCAGCGACGCCGCCGGCGACGGCACCACGACGGCCACCGTGCTCGCGCAGGCGATCGTTCGTGAAGGCCAGAAATACGTCGCGGCCGGGCTCAACCCGCTCGACCTGAAGCGCGGCATCGACAAGGCCGTCGCGGCGGCCGTCGACGAGCTGAAGAAAATCAGCCGGCCGACCACCACGAGCAAGGAAATCGCGCAGGTCGCGACGATCTCCGCGAACGGCGAGGAATCGATCGGCCAGCGCATCGCGGAAGCGATCGACCGTGTCGGCAAGGAAGGCGTGATCACCGTCGAGGACGGCAAGTCGCTCGCGGACGAACTCGATGTCGTCGAGGGGCTGCAGTTCGATCGCGGCTACCTGTCGCCGTACTTCATCAATAACCCCGACAAGCAGATCGCCGAGATCGAAAGCCCGTACATCCTGCTGCACGACAAGAAGATCTCGAACATCCGCGACCTGCTGCCGGTGCTCGAACAGGTCGCGAAGTCGGGCCGGCCGCTGCTGATCATCGCGGAAGATGTCGAAGGCGAAGCGCTCGCGACGCTGGTCGTGAACAACATCCGCGGGATCCTGAAGACGGTGGCCGTGAAGGCGCCGGGCTTCGGCGACCGTCGCAAAGCGCTGCTCGAGGACATCGCGATCCTCACCGGCGGGCAGGTGATCGCCGAGGAAACGGGCTTGACGCTCGAGAAGGCGACGCTCGCCGAACTCGGCCAGGCGAAGCGCATCGAGGTCGGCAAGGAAAACACGACCGTGATCGACGGCGCGGGCGATGCGAAGAACATCGAGGCGCGCGTGAAGCAGATCCGCGTGCAGATCGACGAAGCGACGTCGGACTACGACCGTGAAAAGCTGCAGGAACGTGTCGCGAAGCTCGCGGGCGGCGTGGCGGTGATCAAGGTCGGCGGCGCCACCGAGATCGAAGTGAAGGAGAAGAAGGACCGCGTCGACGACGCGCTGCACGCGACGCGCGCGGCCGTCGAGGAAGGCATCGTGCCGGGCGGCGGCGTCGCGCTGATCCGCGTGCGGCAGGCGATCCGCGAGCTGCAGGGCGTGAACGCCGACCAGAACGCGGGCATCAAGATCGTGCTGCGCGCGCTTGAGGAACCGCTGCGCCAGATCGTCACGAACGCGGGCGAGGAAGCGAGCGTCGTCGTCGCAAAGGTGGCCGAAGGCTCGGGCAACTTCGGGTACAACGCGCAGACGGGCGAATATGGCGACCTCGTCGAATCGGGTGTGCTCGATCCGACCAAGGTCACGCGTACGGCACTGCAGAACGCGGCGTCGGTCGCGGGGCTGCTGCTGACGACCGATGCGACCGTGTTCGAAGCGCCGAAGGATGCGGTGCCGGCGGCGGCGCCGGGCGGCCCGGGTGCGGGCGGGCCGGGGTTCGATTTCTGACGGTGTAGCGCGTGTGCCGTGTGCCGGTTCGCCGGCATGCGCGCGATCTTGCAGACTCCCCGTGTCTCGCAGACTCCCCGTGCGCGTGGCGATAAAAGTCGTCACGCGTTTTTTCATTGGATTGGCGAAGCAGAGCGACGTGCCAACCCGCCAGCTCGCTCGGGTAAGATGAAAGCCCGTCCCGTCGCGCTGCCCTCCACGCCATGTCGACCACCCTCACCACCTTGCTTCCACTCGCCGGCGTCCTCTTGCTGAGTGTCGCCAGCCCCGGCCCGAACTTCGTGATCGTCACGTCGACCGCGGTCGAGTCGCGCCGCGCCGGTGTGATGACCGGCGTTGGCCTGGCCGCCGCGTCCGGCACCTGGGCGGCAATTGCGATCGCCGGGCTCAGCCTGCTCGTCACGCATGTCGCATGGGTGCACACGGCGCTGCGGCTGGCGGGCGCCGCCTACCTGATCTGGCTCGGCCTGAAAATGATCGTGACCGCGCGCAAGCCGTTGCCCGTTGCCGCACCGGCCGCCGCGTCCGACTGGCACGCCGCGAAGAAGGGCTACGTCGTCAGCATGACCAATCCGAAATCGGTCGCGTTCTACGGGAGCATCTTCGCGTTGATGGTGCCGGCCCAAGCGTCGGCGTGGCTCGATCTTGCTGTCGTCACGCTGTCGGTCGCCATCTCGGCTGCGTGGTATTGCACGATGGCGCTGCTCGCCTCGCACCCGTCGGTGCGCGCGCTCCTGGTTCGTCGCAAGGCCGTGCTCGATACGACGGCCGGGCTGCTGCTGATGGGGGTCGGCGGGCGGATGCTCGCCGGACGTTGATCCACCCGGCTTCCGCTCACTCGTCGAACCTTCACCGCGCCCCGCCATGCCGACCGTACAAACCATTCTCGACGACTACGAACGCCTCCGCTGGAACGGCAACGATCCGATGTCGCAGATGCTGGCGCTGCGACGCGACAACCCGGCTGCGCTCGCCGACCTCGTGATCGCGTCGTTCGATCGCGTATTGCCGCATGCGACGTTCCTCAGTGCCGCGCTCGACCTGATGGACGACA
Organism: Burkholderia sp. AU33423; assembly: GCF_002223135.1. Lineage (NCBI taxonomy): Bacteria > Pseudomonadati > Pseudomonadota > Betaproteobacteria > Burkholderiales > Burkholderiaceae > Burkholderia > Burkholderia sp. AU33423. The sequence continues at coordinate 545,816 of NZ_NKFH01000007.1, read as the reverse complement.
CCGCTTTCGCGAAAGTCGCCGCCGAAGCGTGGCAAGACGTCCGCAACGGCGCATGGAACGAGCGGCTCGCGAGCGTGTTGTCGAGCGTGGTGATGCAGACGCCGCAGGTGTTTTCTGGTCACTGGGACGCGTTCCTCGACATTGCCGCCACGAAGCGGTCATCGCGCCTGTATTACGACGGAAACGCGTGGCGGATGCTCGATCCGGCGACGATCGAAGCATGGCGCGGCCTGCTTGCCGACGCGCCTTCCGGCAGCGACACGGCACACGAACGCGCCATCGCTCTGCTTTATTCGCGAGACCCTGCGGCCGTTCGCGACGCGGCAGCGTGGCTGTTTCCGGACGATCCCGAGAAGCGCTTTAACTGGCTCATGTCCGCCGGCTACGTTCAGGAACACGACACGTTGCGCGCGTTGCACGGCGAAGCACCACTGCATATCGACTTCGGCCTGACGCTGGGCGCGCCGATACGCCGCGCCCAGCCGAAGTGGAACCGCGAGATTCACGCGCATCACCCAACCTGGCACGCGCGCGATTCGCATCGATTGGGGGCTCGCTTCGGCGGCGTGTCGTCGCATCGATGCGGCCTGTGTCACGAGCCGCTGCATCGATTGCTGACACTGCCGCAACCAGCCGCGGCAGGCATCGACAGCACGACCCCCGTGTCGTTCGACACCTGCCTGTCGTGCGTTGGCTGGGAGAGCAATGGCCCGATGTTCCACCAGCACGACGACGCCGGAAACGCCTGTGCGCACCCGGCTCAGCAACGTGACACCGCGATCCAGCCGGACTGTCCGGCGGCCCCATTCCTGGAGGAAGACGTTGCACTTTTCGCCGCACCGGCACGCTGGACGCGGCAGGAATGGGGCATGTCGAACAGCCGGCAGAACCTGAGCCGTGTGGGCGGCGCCCCGTCGTGGGTACAGTCCGCGTGGTATCCCGACTGCCCGGATTGCGGCCGCAAGATGCCATTCGTCATGCAGCTCGATTCCGGCCTTCCCCAAACGGACGGCGGCGAATGGCTGTGGGGTAGCGGCGGTGCGAACTACACGTTCTGGTGCGCGCCGTGCCGCACCAGCGCGCATTTCTGGCAGTGCACGTAGTACACGGCGCGATCCCGCACGGACCACGCAACCTTTACGACCTTTTTACTTGCGCCTGCGCATGCGTTCACTAGAATGTGTTCGCAATCCATCACCGAGTACGCACATGCGCATCCGAAGTCCTCGCCCTCCGAGTTGCTTTTCTGCCTGACAGGCAGGACGCCTGCGTCTCTTTTCCCGAGCCACCGTCCTGCCAGCAGGCGGACGGTGCGCGCCGTAGTCCTTCCCGTGCACGCTTGAACACGACGTCGATGCGTTAGCCGCGCATCGCGCGATGCAAGCGTGTTCGCGCGGAAATTTCCGTATCACGACGCGCCATCGATCCGCCGCCGCGGCAACGTTCGATTGGCATGCCCACGTCAGACAGGTCGATCCGATCGAATTGCTTTGCATACCTGATTTACCAAACGGATATTCCCGATACCGGAGCCCGATCATGTTCGAGATCGACAAGCAATACACCCGCGAATTCATCCACACCGCCTGCGGCGGCAGCAAACAGGCGTTCCTGCCGACGAAGAACGGCAAGGTCGTGGCCGCGTGCCTGCGCACGGACCTCAACCCGCACGCGCCGGACGTGATCCTCTGCGACGGCAGCGCGTCCGCGCGGGCGGCCGGCAGGACGCTCGCCGCGCAACGCGATGCGATTCCGGTGTTCATCCGCATGGCCACGGACGCGTACCGCTTCGTCGGCCAGTACGTCGTCAGCGAATCGCTCACCGCACCGCTCGACTGCGCGCCTTACGTGCGCAACAGCAGCTTCACGTCCGGGCAGATCTCGCGCGTGCTCAAGCTCAAGCGCTGCTGACCCGCTTGGCGGGCGCGTCGCGCGCCCGGTCCCGGTCAACTTTCATACAGGAGCCATCATGCTTGGCCTGACGTTCTGGAAACACGTGATCGGTGCGCGGACCGATGCAATCCGCGATGACAGGGCGGCTGCACACGACCGGCACCGACGGGTGTCGAGAACGCTCGTGCTGACCAGCGCCGCGGTGGCGTTCGCGGCGATCGCGTTCGGCGCGCCGGTGGTCGGCATTTCGGTGTTTCTGCTGACGACGCTGCCGTTCGTGCTGTCCGGTACCTGAAGCGGTACGTGTCGGGCCCGGTTCCACCGGCAATCGATACACAATTTTAATGCCGGGCCCGCGCGTATCTAACACCGTCTTTACGCGGTTTTATCTAGGATTTCCCTGTCATCCCGACACGGAGAGATCCGCATGCAAACGCAGCAGGCCGCCGTCGGCGGCCAACCCGACCTTCCCTACCGACGCGGCGGCGCACCGTTCGCGACCCGGCTGGCCGACGCCTGCCCGCCGGACAACATCCTGCTCGACGTACCGGTCGAAAGCGCGATCCAGTTGTTCGACCTCGTCGCGCGCTATATCGAGCGCAGCAGCGGCGTATCCGCGGAACGGATCAGGACCGAACTGACTAAGCGCGAGCAACTCGGCTCGACCGGCCTCGGCCAGGGCGTCGCGATTCCGCATGCGCGTGTCGCCGGTCTCCGCTCGGCCATCGCGCTGTTCGTTCGCGCGCAGTATTCGTTCACCTTCAACGCACCGGACCGCAAGCCCGTGCGCGAGTTCATCGTGCTGGTCCTGCCGCAGGAAGACAACCGCGCGCATCTCGAACTGCTCGCCGACGCGGCGCGGTGTTTCAGCGAACGCCCGTTCCGGCAGGCATCGCGCGACGCGCAGACGCCCGACGAGATTCACCAGTTGATGCAACGCACGCACTGATGCCGCATTGACGCCGCACCCTGCGGCGACAGGCACTCCCTTCATCCATTCGGATTCCCATGTTCCCAGACCCTGAAAGTCCCACTCTGACGTCGCGGCGCGTAGCCGGCCTGGCGCGCTCGCTGCCGTTCATGCAGGCCCTGCACGGGCAGACCGTCGTCATCGTCGATGGCGGCGCCGCGAGCGATGCACGCGCCCGCCAGGCGTTCGCGCAGGATGTCGCGCTGCTCGCGCTCACCGGCGTTCGACCGATCGTTGTCCAGAGTGTGCCGGCCGCATCCGGCACGCAATCGATCCACGCCGTTCACGCGGCGATGGCGGGCGTCAATCATGAACTGGTGCGCCTGATCGGCAGTCACGGCGCCAAGGCAATCGGCATCGACGGCCACGACGGCGGCCTGCTGGTGGCGAGCGCGAATTCCGACCGCACCGACACGAGCGCGGTCGCACGGTTCGACGGCACCGCGTTGAACGCGTTTCTCGAGAACGGACTGGTGCCCGTCGTGATGCCGGTCGCCCCGGACGACGCAGGCCACGATCACCTGCTGCGCGCGGAACGGCTCGGCAGCCTCTTCGCGCAGCGCACGGGCGCCGTCACGCTGGTGATGATGGTCGACAGCGCGCTGCTGCGCGAACTCGGCGAGCTCGCCGGGCTGTACGGCATCACGGAACTCGAGCACTGGCTGGCCGAGCACCCGGCCGCCACGGCGGCGCCGTGCGTGTGGGAAGCGCTCGATGCGCTCGCGCACGGCGTGCAGAACGTCCACCTTGCCGATATCGGTCAACCCGAATCGCTGATCGACGAACTGCTGACGGAAGAAGGATCGGGGGTCGTGTTCTGCCGTCGCGGCAACACCGACCTGCTGTCGGAAACCCGCCGCTACTTCGCGGATTCGGCCAGCGTGCTGCGTGACGGCTTCAGCGTCGAGCAGAAGCAGGTCGTGCGGTTCTGATTGTTGTCGTGATCAAGCGCTTGCGGCGACCCACTCGGGCCGCCGCAAGCGAATGGCGTCAGCGCCGCGTCGCGAGACGCCGCACGACGCTCACCAGCGCGTCGACTTCATCGCACGTGTTGTAGAACGCGAGCGACGGCCGCACCGTTGCCTCGAGCCCGAACCGCCGCAGGATCGGCTGCGCGCAGTGATGCCCCGAGCGCACCGCGATGCCCTCTTCGTTCAGCGCCTGCCCGACTTCCTCGGTCTCATAGCCCTTCAGCACGAACGACAGCACGCTCGCCTTGTCGCGCGCGGTGCCGACGAGCCGCACGCCCGGCACCGGCGCGAGCACGCTCGTCGCATACGCAAGCAGGTCGTGCTCGTAGCGCGCGATGTTCTCGATGCCGACCCGGTTCACGTAGTCGAGCGCGGCGCCCAGCCCCACCGCATCCGCGATGTTGCCTGTGCCGGCCTCGAACCGGTTCGGCGGCGGCTGGAACACCGTGCGCTCGAACGTCACGTCCGCGATCATGTTGCCGCCACCCTGCCACGGCGGCATGTCGTCGAGGATCGCGCGCTTGCCGTACACGACGCCGATCCCGGTCGGCCCGTAGATCTTGTGCCCGGAGAACACGAAGAAATCCGCATCGAGCGCCTGCACGTCCACGCGCATGTGCGAGATCGACTGTGCACCGTCGACGAGCGCCTTCGCGCCCGCACGATGCGCGAGCTCGACGATCTCCTTCACCGGCACGACCGTGCCGAGCGCGTTCGACACCTGCGTGACGGACACGATCTTCGTGCGGTCGCTGAGCAGCTTCCGGTATTCGTCGAGCAGCACCTGCCCCGAATCGTCGACCGGAATCACGCGCAGCTTCGCGCCCTTGAGCGCGGCAAGCTGCTGCCACGGCACGATGTTCGCGTGGTGCTCGAGATGGGACACGATGATCTCGTCGCCTTCGCCGACGTTCTGCACGCCCCACGTCTTCGCGATCAGGTTGATCGCCTCGGTCGTGCCGCGCACGAACACGATTTCATCCGACGACGATGCGCCGATGAAACGCCGCACGGTGTCCCGCGCGCGCTCGTATGCGTCCGTCGCGCGGCCGGCCAGCGCATGCGCGGCGCGGTGGATGTTCGAGTTCTCGTGCGCGTAGAAATACGCGAGCCGCTCGATCACGGCCTGCGGCTTGTGCGTCGTCGCCGCATTGTCGAACCACACGAGCTGCTTGCCGTTCACGCGCTCCTGCAGGATCGGGAAATCGCGGCGGATCGCATTCACGTCGAACGGCGGATGCGCGCCGCGATGCAACTGGCCTTGCGGCTCGGCTGCGTGCGTATCGTCGATGAAGTAACGCGGCACGTCGCCGCCCGATGCACGCGACACCGGTACGTCGCGATGCACGGCGAGCAGTTCGCGCAGCGCGTCGTCGCCCGGCAGCCCGAACGCTTCCGGCGATGCAAGGCCGTTCGACGGCACGACGATGTCCTGCGGCGTCGCCTGCCAGTCCTGCAGCGAACCGTCGGTGAAGTAGTACGGCGATGCTTTCGCCGCGCCTTCCGGTGCGGGCGCATTCACTGGCGGCACGCCGAGCGCCGCGCCGCCGACGCGCGGTTCGAGCGCGGGCGCAATCGACACGACGTTGTCGGGCAGCCCGTTCTGCGCGGCCGCATGCGGCGCCAGCGCGGGTGCGCGGTTGCCGAGCGACAGCACGTGCGTCGGCGCGGACGGCGCGAGGTTCGCACCGGGCACCTTTCCTTGCGGGAGTGCGAGACCCGGCACGCCAGTGCCCGCACCACCCGGGCCCGCGAGCGGCGAACCGCCGGGTACCGGGTTGCTCACCGACGCGAGGATCGGCGCGGCGGCCGGCAACGCCGACGGCACGCCGCCGACCGCGCCGCTGCCCGCCGACAGCCCGGGCGCCGTGGCCTGCCCGGGCGGCGTCGCGAAGAACTCGGACGCAAGCCGCGCAAGCGTCGCCGGGTCGGGCAAGCCGGCCGGCAGCGGCGCGTGCGGCAGCGCGTGCGCGTCGCCGCCGGCCAGGCCGGGATTAACGGTAGGTGTCGGGATAGTCATGGAACTTGGCGATTTCGACGTCATCGAGGACAGCCAGCGCATCCGGCGAATGGACCGCGAGCGAGCAATACAGCGAGATCAGGTACGACGCGATCGCCTGGTTGTTGATCCCCATGAAGCGCACCGACAGGCCCGGGCCCTGCTCGCCCGCGACGCCCGGCTGATAGAGGCCGACCACACCCTGGCGCTTGTCGCCGACGCGCAGCAGCAGGATCTTGGTCTTGCCGTCCGCGACCGGCACCTTGTCCGACGGAATCAGCGGAATGCCGCGCCACGTGAGGAACTGCGAGCCGAACAGGCTGACCGTCGGCGGCGGCACGCCGCGCCGCGTGCATTCGCGGCCGAACGCGGCGATCGCGAGCGGGTGCGTGAGGAAGAACGCGGGCTCCTTCCACACCTTCGTCAGCAGTTCGTCGAGATCGTCCGGCGTCGGCGCGCCCGTCAGCGGGAAGATCCGCTGGTCGTCGGTCACGTTGGCCAGCAGCCCGTAGTCGGGGTTGTTGATCAGCTGGCTTTCCTGCAGCTCCTTGATCGTCTCGATCGTCAGGCGCAGCTGTTCCTTGATCTGGTCATGAGGACTGCTGTAAAGATCGGAGATCCGCGTATGCACGTCGAGCACCGTGCTCACCGCGTTCAGGAAATACTCGCGCGGCTGTTCCTCGTACGGCACGAAGGTCTGCGGCAGCACGCTTTCGTCCTCGAGCTGCGTGCACGCGGCACGCACGGCTTCCGGGTTCTTCACCTGGTTCAGCCGATAGATGCCGGCCTCGACCGGCACCCATTGCAGCAGGTGGGTCAGCCAGCGCGGCGTGATCGTGGAAAGCTGGGGGACGGTCTTGGTAGCGTTCGCTAGTTGGCGGGCGGCGTGATCGCTCAGCGCGGCCGTGCCGCTTGCAACGGTCGACATGTGTGGCTCCGGGTTCTTTAGATGAAAAACGGGATTGCTTATGACGCTCGGTGATTATCGGAAGCACGCCCCTGCCGGCTCAACATGCTATAGCCGTCATGTCGCGTGCAACCGAAAGGGAAACGGAACGGGGCAGCTTCAGGTGACGTACGCGCCCGGCAGTAGCGTCGAGATCGACACGTCGAACGCGCGCGCGATCTTGTCGGCGGTGACGATCGATGCGATCGCCTCGCCGCGCTCGATCTCGCCGACATACGAGCGGTTCAGCCCCGCATGCTCGGCCAGTTGCTCCTGCGACCACGTGCGCGCTTCACGCAGCTTGCGCACGTTGGCGCCGAAGTGATGGATGAGGTCGCTCATCGCGCCTCCTAGGCGACGCGCGCCGCCGCGCGCGGCGCGGCGTTCGCTTCGCTGCGCAGCACGGCCTGCGTGATGTTTGCGCCGGCCGGCACGTCCTGCGTGAGCCACACGTTGCCGCCGATCACCGCGCCGCGCCCGATCGTCACGCGGCCGAGGATCGTTGCGCCCGCATAGATCACCACGTCGTCCTCGACGATCGGATGGCGTGCGAGCCCCTTCTCCAAGTGGCCTGCCGCATCGCGCGGGAAGCGCTTCGCACCGAGCGTGACGGCCTGGTACACGCGCACGCGCTCGCCGATGATCGCCGTTTCGCCGATCACGACACCCGTGCCGTGATCGATGAAGAAGCCCGCGCCGATGCGGGCGCCCGGATGAATGTCGATGCCCGTTTCCGCATGCGCCTGCTCGGCGATGATCCGTGCGAGCAGCGGCAGGCCGAGCCCGTACAGCTCGTGCGCGAGCCGGTGGTGGATCATCGCGAGGATGCCCGGGTAGCACAGCAGCACCTCGTCGACGCTGCCGGCCGCCGGATCGCCGTGGAACGCGGCCAGCACGTCGCTGTCGAGCAGCCGGCGAATCTCGGGCAAGCGCGCAGCGAAGGCCTGCACGGCCGTCGACGCCACTTCATCGACGTTGTCGACCGGCCCGTCGGCATTGCGCTGTCGCGCCGCATAGCGCAATTCGAGCTTCACCTGCGCGAGCAGCGCATTCAGCGCCGCGTCGAGCGCATGGGCCACGTGGAAGTTCTCGCTCTCCTGGCGCAGGTCGGGCGGCCCGAGCCGCATCGGGAACAGCACGCCTTTCAGCGCGCCGATGATCTGCGCGAGCGCCTCGCGCGCCGGCAGGTCGCGCCCGCCCGGTTCGAGCGAGCGCCGCTGCTTCTCGCGCCATGCGCGGCGCACGCTCTGCAGCGATTGAACGATGTCGTCGATGTCGAATGCGGCCATGCTGCTTTCTCCCGTAACGGCCGTGAATCAGTCCTGTGCCCACGGCAGGCCGCGAAAACGCCAGCCATTGCTGCCGCCGCGATGCTGCCGCTCGTCGAGGTCGCCCTCGAACCCTTCGAGCACGTTGAATACCTGCGTAAAGCCCCCCTTCGTCGCGGCTTCGGCTGCCTGCGCCGACCGGTTGCCGCTGCGGCACAACAGCAACACGACAGCTGTCTTGCCGGTCTTTGCTTCCAGTTCGCGCACGAAACGCGGGTTGCGTGTCAGGCTCGTCCCCGTTGCCCACGGCACATGCAGCGACTCCGGCACGTGGCCGACGAATTTCCGTTCCTCGGCCGTGCGTACGTCCACCAGCAATGCGTCGCCGGCGGAGAACAGCGCCCACGCGGCTTCCGGCGCGACGCCGCCCGCATAGGGCGCGCCGGCCGCCGTAGCCGCTGCGCGCGCGTCTTCGAGCGCCTGCTGCGCAGCGGTTCGTTCTTCCAATGCAACCGTCATGACACTTCCTCGTTTTCGTTGATTCGTATGATCAAAAAACACCGGGAATGCGGCCGTTGCAGCTTGCATGCTGTCTATAGCCGTCAGCGCCACTATGCGAGCGAGGAAGAGCAAGCAGAACCAATAAAAATTCATTTCCTAATCAGCGCCGCGAGGAATGCAATAGCAGACGTGCGCTATCGGGATGGGCTCGCCGGCGAGGAGGACGGGAAGGTGGGTGGCCGTTCGATGTCACGCATCGAAAGACTTTGAAAGGGATCGCGGGAGACGATCAACGCGGCGTGCGGCGCGTTGCAACGGAATCCGAAATGGCATGCATGCACGGGCGTGCATGCATGGACGACTCAGGAAATCAGGCGGGTGGTCGGAATGCATCGACGCGACGCCGGACGGGCATCGCCGATGCACTCACGCTTCCGCGCGTCACACCACCGGGTCGACCGGCGCGACCGGCACGCCGCGCGCTTCGATATCGCGCCCCGCGAGCAGGCACAGATCCTCGCGATGATGCGCAGCGACCACCTGCACGCCGACCGGCACGCCATTCACGAGCGCCGTCGTGACGGCCAACCCCGGCAGCCCCATCGCCGGCAGCGCGCGCAACGTGAGCTGCGCCTCCCACACGCGATCGAACCCGTCCGGCCCCTGCCGGTCGAGATCGTCCGGGAACGGCAGCTCCGACGACACCGGCAGCAACACGACCGCATACGCGTCGAGAAACAGCCGCCACTGCCGCGTCAGCGTCGTGCGCCGGACGAGCGCGCGGCTGATCACGTCGGCCGGCAGGTCGCGCACCTTGCCGCGCACCGCGTCAACCACGGCAGCCGCGCCAGGATCGCCGTCTTTCACGACCGCGTTCGTCAACGCGTCGAAGCCATCACCGAGCCAGAGTTGCTCCTGCAACAGTGCCGCCTCGCGCATCGGCGGTGTGTCGTCGATCTCGTCGACGGTCCAGCCGGCATCGATCAACCGCCGTGCGGCATCGCGCAATGCGGCCTCGACCTCGGGCACGACCTGCAAGCCCCCCGGCCGCACGCACAGTGCCGCGCGCTTCGGCACCTCGCGCCCGTCGAACGGCACCGCCACGTGCCACGGGTCGCGCGGGTCCGGCGCGGCGAACGCACGCAGCGCGAGCGAGAGATCGTCGATCGTGCGTGCAATCGGCCCCGCCGTCGACATCAGCTGCGCGCCGATCGCCCGCTCGGGCGATGACGCATTGAACGCCGGCACGCGACCGAGCGACGGACGAATGCCATGCACACCGCACGCGTAGGCCGGATAACGCACCGACCCGCCGATGTCGGTGCCGACGGCAAGCGGGCCGATCCCGGCGGCCACGGCTGCCGCCGCGCCGCCACTCGATCCGCCCGGCGTCAGCGACGGATGGCGCGGATTGCGCGTGTGGCCATGCACGAGATTCGACGTGAACCAGCGCAACGCGAACGTCGGCGAATTGGTGCGGCCGAGCAGGATTCCGCCGGCCTTCCTGATGTTGCCGACCACCGGGCTGTCGGCGTGCGCGATCAGGTTCTCCTGCAGGCGCGTGCCGTTGGTCGTCGCGAATTCCGCCTGGTCGACGTTGATCTTCACGGTCACGGGCACGCCCGCGAGCGGCCCCGGATCCTCGCCGCGCGCGATCGCGCGATCGACTTCGTCGGCCTGCCGCCGGACATCGTCGGGCCGGTATTCGACTACCGCGTTGATCGCCGGATTCACCGCATCGAGACGATCGAGCACCGCATCGGCCACTTCGCGCGCGGACACGTCACGATGCCGCACGCGTTTCGCGAGTTCGGTTGCGGGCAGTTGCCAGAGTTCCGTCATGACTTCTCCTTGTGGAAGGACATCACACTCACTCATGGCGCCGCGCTTCCCCACGAAAGCGTGGCGCCGCGTTCACTCACTGCGTATCGTGCTTCGCGCGCTCGGCCGCCGCGATGATCGCGTCGGCCACGGCCTTCGGCTGGCTCAGCATCGACACATGGCTGCCGTTCACGCGCGTGACCGTCGCGCCGATCCGCTTCGCCATCGCTTCCTGCAGCGTCGGGTCGATCATCTTGTCCTGCGTCGCGACGACGAACGTCGACGGCTTCGCATGCCACGCGGCCTGCGTGACCTTCTCCGAGATGCAACCGCTATACCACGGCCCCTGGGTCGCCGCAACGATGCGCTGCTGTGCGGGCGGCAGGTCGGGCGCGAAATCCTGTGCGATCGCCTTGTCCGACAGCGTCGCGAAACCGCCCGCGTCCTTGCGCAGCTCACCGGCCCACGCGGGCGCCGGCAGCCCCTGCGTGACGTCGGCGATCGACTGGCCGTTGTCGGGTGCGAACGCGGCGACGTACACGAGCGACTTCACCTTGTCGTCGTTGCCCGCCTCGCTGATCACGACGCCGGCCCACGAATGGCCGACCAGCACGACCGGCCCCTTCTGTTCGTCAACTGTACGCTTCGTTGCGGCCGCGTCGTCGGCGAGCGAGCTCAGCGGATTCTGCACCGACACCACGTGCAGCCCGCGCGCCTCGAGCAGCGGAATCACGCGGTTCCAGCTCGACCCGTCGGCGAACGCGCCGTGCACGAGCACGACGTTCGTGCCCTTCAGGTCTTCTTTCGGCGCGGCCTGTGCCGCCACCGCACCGAACAATCCGCCGATCACCGCGGCGGACACCAGAACGCGTTTCATCAAACCGGCCATCGTCATGCTCCTTGCTCTGTTGTGTTTTTCACATGTAGTGCTGCAGTGGTGGCCGCGCCCGCCTGCGGCGAGCGCGGCAGCAAATCACGAATGCGCGTACAGGTCGTCGGCGGCATTCCGTGCGGAGCGCGATTGAGCGGCATCGTGATGGCTGGCAGGCGTCGACGCATCGGCCACGTTGTCGCCTTGCGATTTCGACGGGCCGTTCTGGTCGGAACGCGCGACCTGCTGCGCGGCGACGGCGTTCTCTGCAGCCGCGATATCGTTCGGGTAGTTCGCTTCGCTGCTGGCCGGGCTGTAGCCGGCCTTCTCCAGGCGGACGAGTTCGGCGCGCACGTCGGCGCGCGTGAGGCCGTGGCCGGTATCGGCGAACGACAAGGCGGGGATGGCAGCGAGGACGGCAACGGCGAGGATTCGAGCGGCTTTCATGAGGGTTCTCCGTGAGAGAGGTAGGTCAGTCGATCATTCGGCATCCGATCCAGATCGTCTGGCATCGAACGTTTCCTGCATGTCGACAGTAGAACCCGCGCACGTATCTGCCATGTTTCCGAAACCGGGGCTTTCTGCATGCCAGTTTTTCAGGAACGGCCGCAGATACAGTGCGATACAAACCGGGCTGCCGCATCGTTCACGGCCCCGTCTGCCGATGGGCTACCCCCAAACCCACCCACCATGAAAAAAGGCGTGCCACGCATGGCACGCCTTTCCGTCGCCCCCATCACACCACGCACGTCACGGCGCAAGCCGCGTGAACACGTAGTCGTGATTCTTCACACGCGCCTGGTGGCACGCAAAGCACGTCTGATGCTGGCCGATATCGGCCGGTACGCCGTTGATGAAGCGTCCGAAACCCCAGCCGCCCGTCGACGCATAGCGGCGCGAGTCCTTTACCATCACCTGCACGGTCGTCGCCTGGCCCGGCACCGTCGCCGGCGCGAACTCGTCGGACTGCTTGCGCTTGTACGCGAGCTTCACGAGGATCGTGCCGTCCGGGAACGGCAGCGTCGCCTGTTCGAGCGCACGGATCGCAACGGGGTTGCCGAGCACCACGCGCAGTTCGTCGAGTGGTGCGGCTTCCTCGGCCGGCGCGACCATTTCCCACTTCCGGTAGCCGGGCGGGATCGTCACGCCATAGATCGGCGAAGCGGCGGCGGCGGCCGGCTTCGGCTGCTCCGCGAATGCGGCCGGACCGCTCGCCGACCACGCGCCGGCCAGCAGCACGCCCGCGACGAACGCACGGCGCGCGCCGCGACGGACCATACCCACGCGCGCCCGCATCACAGATGCTCCACTTGCAGGATCGCATCCGCGAACGCCTGCGGTGCTTCCTGCGGCAGGTTGTGGCCGATGCCGCCGGAAATCGTCCGGTGCTGGTACTTGCCCGTGAACTTCTTCGCGTACGCGGCCGGTTCCGGATGCGGCGCACCGTTCGCGTCGCCTTCCATCGTGATCGTCGGCACGGTGATCGCGGGGGCGGCTGCGAGACGCCGCTCGATGTCGTCGTACTGCGCCTCGCCCTTCGCGAGCCCGAGGCGCCAGCGATAGTTGTGGATCACGACGGCCACGTGATCGGGATTCTGGAACGATGCGGCCGAGCGAGCATAGGTTTCGTCGGAGAACTGCCACTTCGGCGATGCGAGCTGCCAGATCAGCTTGTTGAACGCATCGCGGTTCGCCGTGTAGCCCAGCACGCCGCGCTCGGTCGTGAAGTAGAACTGATACCACCACTGGAACTCGGCCTGCGGCGGCAGCGGCTTGGCGTTCGCCGCCTGGCTGCCGATCAGGTAGCCGCTCACCGACACCAGCGCCTTCACGCGCTGCGGCCACAGCGCCGCGATGATGTCGGCCGTGCGCGCGCCCCAGTCGTAGCCGCCGAACACCGCGCGGTCGATCTTGAGCGCATCCATCAGCGCGATGATGTCGACGGCCGTCACGGCCTGCTGGCCGTTGCGCACCGTGTCGGCCGAGCGGAACGTCGTCGATCCGTAGCCGCGCAGGTACGGCACGATCACGCGATAGCCGGCCGCGACGAGCAGCGGCGCGACTTCCGCGTAGCTGTAGATGTCGTACGGCCAGCCATGCAGCAGGAACACGACGGGGCCGTTCTTCGGCCCGAGGTCCGCATACCCGACGTTGAGCACGCCCGCGTCGATCTGGTGGATCGTGCCCAGCGACGCGACGCCGGCCGAACGCTTTGCGGGCGGGGCATCGGGCGCCGACTGCGCATGCGCCAGGGCGCTGAAGCCGAGGTCGGCGAGGCTCAGGCTTGCGAGCGTCGTACCGAGGATCAGGCGGCGGCGGGTGTTCACGGTTTCAGGCATGACTCGTTCTCCAGTGTCGATCGCTAAGGAAGGGGGCCCGCGGCGCGCAGGGGCGCTCGGGAATCGGCGTTCGCAGCGGCGGCGGCGCCGGCACTGCGCTGCCGTGTGAATCGCTTCACCGGATTTATATCCGAACCGCCTGGAGGCTTTGTATCCCAACGTATCTGTGCGCGAACACGACACACGGGGATTCAAAAATCGTGCTGGAAAGGCGCATTTTCGGGGAATCGGCCCGCATTCCCCCCTTCAACCACGCGGACGCACGAATCCGCTCACACCTTCCGATCCGGCAGGATATGCGCACGGATCGACCGTCCCCGCCACGACAGGTGATCGATCCGCGCGCGCAGCGTATAGAGCGCCACCGACGACAGCGTGCTGAACCTGAGCAGCGCGATCGGGTTACCAATCCCGGCCGGCACCCGCTCGATCGAATCGAACAGCGGGAATCCATACCGGGTCAGGAATGCGCCGACCTCGTCGTCGCGTGCGTGTTCTTCGACATTGATCAGCAACAGTTCGGCCATGACGGCTCCTTTCTTGATTCGACCGCCGTCACCGGATCAGCCGGCGCGTATGGTGCGCGATCATCAATTCTTCGTTGGTCGGGATCACCCACGCCGGCACGCGACTTGACGCCGTCGTGACCCGCGGCCCGCCGGCATGGTTCGCGTCGGCGTCGATCTCGACGCCGAGCCAGGCCGCGCGGCGCATCACCCCTTCGCGAATCGCCGGCGCGTGCTCGCCGATCCCCGCCGTGAAGACGATCGCGTCGATGCCTTCCATGGCGGCGGCGAGCGACCCGAGTTCGCGCGCGATGCGGTAGATGTATAGCTCGATCGCGAAGCGCGCATGCGGATCGTCGCTCGCGAGCAGCGTGCGCATGTCGCTCGACAGGCCGGACACCCCGAGCAACCCGGAGCGCCGGTAGATCAGATCCTCGACGGCGCGCACGTCCATCCCGAGTTCTTCCATCAGGAAGAGCACGACGCCCGGGTCCAGGTTGCCGCAGCGCGTGCCCATCGGCAGCCCGTCGACGGCGGTGAACCCCATCGTGCTCGCGACGCTCTTGCCTGCAACGAGCGCGCACATGCTCGCACCGTTGCCGAGGTGGGCGACCACCGTGCGCCCGCGCGCCGCCTGTGGCGCGACGTCGGGCAGCACGCTCGCGATGTACTCGTACGAGAGCCCATGGAAGCCGTAGCGGCGCACGCCCCGGCTGGTGATCGACTCGGGCAGCGCGAACGCCTGGGTCACCGCGGGCTGCGTGCGGTGGAATGCCGTGTCGAAACAGGCCACCTGCTCGATACCGGGCTGCACCGCTTCGAGGATGCGAATCGGCGTCAGGTTGTGCGGTTGATGCAACGGCGCGAGCGGCGTGAGCTTTTCCAGTTCGGCCACGATCTCGGGCGTGACGCGCACCGGGCCGCTGAAGCGTTGCCCGCCATGTACGACGCGATGGCCCACCGCCGCGAGACGATGCCCTTCCTGGTGAGCCTCCAGGAACGCGGCGATCTGCTCGAGCCCTTCGTGATGGCCGAACGCCTCGGCGCCGGCCCATTGCTGCTCGTGCCGTTCCCCGTGATGGTCGACGGCGCTGAAGTGTGCGGTGGCCGTGTAAAGACCGTCGACCTGGCCGTGCACGATCAGCCCGAGCGTGTCGCCCTGCACGTCGAATGCGGAAAACTTGATGCTCGACGAGCCGGCATTCAACACCAGAATCACGTCTGCCATGGCATCACCCCGCGCGCGTGGCCGCTTCACGCCGCACGTTCGCGACGAGCATCGCGACCGCGCATGAAGCCAGCCGGGTGATCAACGAATCGGCGCGACTCGTCAGGATGATCGGCACGCGCGCGCCGAGCACGATCCCTGCGGCGTCCGCGCCGGCCAGGAACGACAGGCTCTTGGCGAGCATGTTGCCTGCTTCGAGGTCCGGCACCATCAGCACGTTCGCGTGCCCGGCCACCGGCGAATCGATCTGCTTGATGCGCGCGGCCTCGGGATCGATCGCGTTGTCGAGCGCGAGCGGACCGTCGACGAGCGCGCCGGTAATCTGCCGCCGGTCCACCATCTTGCACAGCGCGGCGGCTTCGAGCGTCGACGGCACTTTCGGGTTGACCGTCTCCATCGCCGACAGGATCGCCACGCGCACCTGCGGAAAGGCCAGCGCATGCGCGAGATCGATCGCGTTCTGCAGGATGTCGACCTTGTCCTCGAGCGTCGGCGCGATATTGATCGCCGCGTCGGTCACGATCAGCGGATCGGCATGCGCCGGCACGTCCATCACGAAGCAATGGCTGATGCGCCGGCCCGTGCGCAATCCTGCATCGTGACGCACCACTTCGGCCATGAGCTCGTCGGTGTGCAGGCTGCCCTTCATCAGCGCGGCCGCCCGCCCGTCGCGGACGAGCCGCACCGCCGCGGCTGCCGACGCCTCGCTGTACGGCGCATCGACGATCTCGTAATCGCTGATCGACAGCCCGCTCGCCGCGGCGGTCGCTTCGATACGGGCACGCGGGCCGACCAGGACCGGTTCGATCAGCCCCTTGCGCGCCGCCTCCAGCGCCCCTTCGAGCGAGCTTCGATCGCACGGGTGCGCGACGGCCGTCGGCATCGGCGCCAGCGTCCGGCAGTGTTCGATGAGGCGGAGATATTTCTCGTGTCTGTTTTCCATCGAGGTTCCTGGCTGTCCGTCACTGCACATGATCGAGGGCCGCCACCGGCCCCTTGGCCGGCCGCTTCGCGGGCGACGCACCCAGCACCGCGCGGATGCGTTGCAGGGCCATCCACTGTTGCTCGCTCACCGACGCGCTCTGCACGCGCGGATCGCCCAGCAGCTTGTCCAGCAACGTCAGCAGCCGCTGGCGGTCCTCTGGCCGGGCCAGCAGGGCCGGCAGCGTGGCGACGGCCTGCTGCGGCTCGTAGGTCGCGATGATTTCCTGTTCGCCGTAGATGCGCCGCCACTGGTCGGGCGGCAGGTCCGGCAGATACTCGGCGTAGGTTTCGGCAAGTTCACGCTCGGTCGCCAGTTGCGCCAGCGGAAACGGTTCGCCGCTGCGTTCGAGCAGAAACGCTGTGCGCGCAACCGCTTCGGTGTAGCCACCCTGGTCGATCGACGCAAGCGCGTCCTTCACGAACGGCAGGTCGCGAGGGTCCGTCGCCACCGGCGAAGCGGCATGACGGTCGCGATACTGTTCCGCGAAATGAAGCATGAAGGGCTGCGTGTACATCGTGAAGAACAGCGACTCGGTGCCTGCATCGCGCATCGCGCGGAAAAAATCGAGCGACGCGCTGACGATGTCTGAGCCGCGACGTTCGAGCTTGCGCCACGGTTCAATATCGTCGGCCGGCTGGCGGTTCGCCCTGACGGTGTCAGCGGCCGGCTTCAGCCAGCCAAGCCATGGATTCAGGTCCGAAAACGCCCAGCGCTGAAAGCGCAGCGGATGAAAATCGCGCAGCAGGCGCGCCGTGGCTTCGTTCGAGGCCTGCTGCACGAACGGCTGAAGGAACAGCTCATAGGCGCGCTGCGTGAATTCGGACAGCTCGGCGACGGCCTCGAACGCATGTTCGTCCTTGCGCCCGAAGCGGTTGAAGTGCTGCGCGATCTCTTCGAGACGGTGCTCGGCGAAGGTGACCTCGTAAGCAACTTTCCCGTCGGCGCCTTTCACTTCCTCGATCGACATCGCATAGAGGCCGGGCGGCAGCGTTTCGACGGCATCCAGCACGCTGACGATCTGTGCGTGCTCCTTCTTCGCGACCTTGCCCGACACGAAGATGCCGAGATGCCCGACATCCTCTTCCATCAACCCGATGATCACCTGCCCGCGCGACTTGATCTCCTCCGTGCTGCCGTAGATGTCCGCGACCCAGTTGAACGCCTGCTGCGGCGGCGTGATGTTGTCGCCCATCGACGCGAACAGGATGATCGGCGAGCGGATCTCGCGCAGGTCGAACGCCTTGCCCGCTCCGTCCCGCACGTCGCCGGACCAGAGCTTGTTGCCGATGAACAGGTTGCGCGTGATCCATTCGATCTCTTCGCGGTTCATCAGGTAGTAGCCGCCCCACCAGCGCTCGAACTCGAGGAAGCGCGGCGGTTCGGTGTCGATGTTGTCGTACACGTGGTAATACTTGTCCCACAACGTGTTCGCCGGGTTCAGGTTCTCGAAGTTCTGCACGAGATACGCGCCGTCGAACTTGCCGTTGCCGAGGTCCGACGAGAGCGACGCGAGCCAGGTGCCGCCGAGCAGCCCACCGGCATAGCGCATCGGATTGTCGCCGGGCCCTTCGCTCCACGCGCCGCTCCAGTACGACATCGGGGCGCCGTTGATGACGATCGGGCCCGTATCGTCCGCCGACGAGCTCGCGAGCATCATCGCGGCCCAGCCGCCCTGGCAGTTGCCGACGATGGCCGGCTTGAGGCTGTCCGGATGCAGCGCCCGCACTTTCCGGACGAACGCCTGTTCCGCCGCACACACATCGAGCAGCGTCTGGCCGGGCTCGGGTTCCTGGAAGAACACGACGAAGTACACGGGATGACCCGCGCGCAACGCGACGCCGACCTGCGAATCGTCCTTGAAGCCGCCGATCCCGGGGCCGTGCCCCGCGCGCGGATCGATGATCAGGTAAGGCCGCTTGCCGGCGTCGACGATCACGCCGTCCGGCGGCTGGATGTGAACGAGCGCGTAATTGACGGGGCGCTCGAACTGCCGGCCGTCGAGCACGACGTCGTAGTCGAAATGCAGCACCGGCTTGAGCCCCTGGCCCGCGCGCTCGACGTATTGCGTGCCGCGCTCGCGCAGCGTGTCCCAGAACAGCAGCGAGCGCTGTACGGCGTCGACCGCGTAATGCCATGCGCTCAACGGCGAGAGCGCTGTGACGAAGGGCGCGGCGCCCGGGTCGTGGCTGAGGCTGTCGCCGCCGTCGAATGCTTCGCTCAACCGCTTTCCATACTGCTCCAGCGCGTGCTGCGTGCGCTTTTGCAGGACGTGGACAATCTCCGCGGCGATCTCATGACTGCGCGCCAGTTGCGTGGCAGCATCCATAACACTGTTCTCCAGAGGGGCAAGGTGAATCCCGACGCATTCCGGGAGCGGCCGTCTCGCGTCAGCCGAGCACGTGCATCCCCGCGTCGATGTAGTGAACGCCGCCGGTCATCGCGCGTGCGGCATCGCCGGCGAGAAAGGTGCACAGCGCGCCGACGTCGTCGATGTCGAGCGGCCGGCGCAATGGCGCACGCCGTGCGGTGTCGTCGAGCAGGTGATCGAAGTTCGGCAGCCCGGAGGCCGCTCGCGTGGGCAATGCACCGGGCGAAACCGCATGCACGCGGATGCCTGCCGGCCCCAGTTCGACGGCCAGGTAGCGAACGGCAGCCTCCAGCGCCGCCTTGACCGGCCCCATCACGCCGTACTCGGCAATGACCTGGTCGGCGCCGATATAGGTCATCGCCATCAGGCTGCCGCCGGACGTCATCAACGGCTCGGCAAGCTTCGCCATCCTGATGAACGAGTGGCAGGAGGTATCCATCGCGAGTGCGAACCCTTCCGGCGAACTGTCGACGACCCGCCCGTGCAGGTCGGCCCTCGGCGCATAGGCAACGGCATGCAGCAGAAAATCGAGGCTGCCCCACTGCTCGCCGATCGTGTCGAACACTTCGCGCATCTGGTCGGTCCGGCTGACATCGAGCGGCATCGCGATCGCCGGCTTCAACTGTTCCAGCAGCGGCTCGACGTACGGCAATGCGCGCTCGGACTGCCAGGTCACGGCCAGTTCTGCCCCCGCTGCATGAAAGGCGCGCGCACATCCCCAGGCGATGCTCTGCTCGTTCGCCAAGCCGACGACGATGCCTCTTTTGCCTTCAAGCGACCGCATGCCATTGCCGGACACGCGCGACTCGCGCACGTCGTGATTCGTCATCGCGAAACCTCGGATCGTATTTTTTCACCGGGCGAAACCGTGAAAGGGCCGATTGGCCTTTCTGCCGTGAATCATTGTATTGAGGGTTTCAAACCATCAGACAATTCATGCGATATATTGTTGATTTTTGTCAAAATCGCTTTTAAATCAGATAATTACGATGGAATGTTTCGATCCGGCAGGATGAATTTCATCGATATGTCATTCAATCGCGTGCGAAAACGCGTGTTACTTCTGCAGGCAGAAATGAAGTAACCACCGTTTCCGCGATAAAACAGAAGCGAACGCGGGCCGCATGACCGCCGGCCCGCGTTCGCCCGCCCGTCTCGCGCTTACACGCGCCGCAACGGCCGGAACCCGGCACGCACTTCACGCGCAAACAGCTCCGGCTCCTCCCATGCCGCGAAATGGCCGCCCTTGTCGACTTCGTTGAAGTAGATCAGGTTGTGATAACTGCGCTCGGCCCAGCTGCGCGGCGCCTGGTAGATCTCGCCCGGAAACACCGTAATTGCAGCCGGCAGCGAGATGTCCACCGCGTTGAAGTTGTTCGAGTGATCCTCCCAATAGATCTGCGCGGCGGACGTCGCGGTATTCGTCAACCAGTACAACGAAATGTCGTCGAGAATCTCGTCGCGCGGAATCGAGCGTTCGGGCACGCCGCCGCTGTACGTCCACTGCGAGATCTTGTCGTACATCCACGCCGCCTGCCCAGACGGCGAATCGGCGAGCGCATAGCCGACCGTCTGCGGGCGCGTGACCATCATCGCCGAGTAGCCGCAGTTGTCGCGATAGAACGTCGCGAGCTTCTCGTACGCGGCCTTCTCCTTCGGCGACAGCGAAGCCGGCGCGGGCGCATCGGTCGCGAGCAGCGTCGCGATATCCGGCGGCACCGTCGCCGGCATGTTCACGTGAATCCCGGCCAGGCCCTGCACGCGCTGCATCGCCATCCGGTGCGAGATCACCGAGCCGCAGTCGCCGCCCTGCGACACGAAGCGCGTATAGCCGAGCCGCGCCATCAGCTCGCCCCATGCGCGCGCGATGTGGTCGGAACCCCAGCCGGTCCGCGTCGGGCGGCCCGAGAAGCCGAAGCCCGGCAACGACGGCACGACGACGTGAAACGCATCGTCCGCGCTCGCGCCATGCGCGGTCGGATCGGTCAGCGGGCCGATCGCCTTCAGCAACTCGAAGATCGAGCCCGGCCAGCCGTGCGTCATGATCATCGGCATCGCGTTCTCGTGCCGCGATCGCACGTGAATGAAATGAATGTCGAGCCCGTCGATCTCCGTGATGAACATCGGGAAACCGTTCAGGCGCGCCTCGCCCTTGCGCCAGTCGTAGTCGGTGCCCCAGTAACGCAGTAGCGCCTGCATGCGGGCAAGCCGCACGCCTTGCGATTCGTCGGCGACGGTCTCGCGGCCCGGCCAGCGCGTCGCGGCAATGCGGCGGCGCAGGTCGGCCACGGCGTCATCGGGAATGTGCGCGGTGAACGGGCGTATGCCGCTCGCGCCGGTCGCCGCATGCAGCGCGGTGGGCAGCATCGCCGAGACCCCGGCGGCCACGGAGGTGGCCAGCAGGTGGCGACGCATCGGGGAAAACGGTGTGGAAGACATCGTTCGGCATCTCCTTTCGTGAAGTGGAAAGTGAACATGCCGCGCGCGGGCAATGCGCCCGGGCTTTCAATCCGGCGCGCCCGCGTCACGCGGCGTCGCCCATTTGAAAGGTCTGATGTATCCCGTATTTGTCTGATTTGTACGCGTTTGTAGCGGCTGCGCGGCGAGCGGCCCGGCTTCTGCGGCCGCCCGCCGGCGCGACGCTCAGAGCGCCTTGACGATCGCGCCGTCGACGCGAATGTTCTGCCCGGTGATGTAGCCCGCGCCGTCCGACAGCAGGAACGCGACCGTCTTCGCGATCTCGCCGGTCTTGCCGAAGCGGCCGGCCGGAATGCGCGCGACGATCTCCGGCGTTTCCGGCCAGCTGTCGATGAAGCCCGGCAGCACCGCGTTCATCCGGATGTTCTCGGCCGCATAGCGTTCCGCGTAAAGCCGCGTCCACGCACTCAGCGCCGCGCGCAACGCCGACGAAACGGGCATCGGCTGCTCGGGCGCATCCGCCGCGAAGCTGGAGATGTTGACCACCGCGCCGCCGCCCTGCTTCTGGAAGATCGGCGTCACACGGCGCATCACGCGCACCACGTTCAGCAGGATCAGGTCGAGCCCCGCGTGCCAGTTGTCGTCGGTGATCGCCAGCAGCTCGCCCTTCGGCGGGTGCCCGGTGTTGTTCACGACCGCATCGATGCGACCGTAGCGCGCCACCGTTTCCTGCACGAGCCGGTCGATGTCGGCTTCTTCCGTCACCGAACCCTGGATGCCGAACCCGCCCAGTTCCTCGCCGAGCGCCACCGCGCTGCCCGACGGCGACATCAGCGCGACGCGATAGCCCGTCGCCGCCAGTTCGCGCGCGATCGCCGCGCCCATGCCCTTGCCTGCCGCCATGATCAACGCTACTTTTTCTACAGTCACGATGTGCTCCTCGTTCGAATCCTGCCGCCGCGCAGCCGCCGTTCGGCGCGCCATGGTGGTAATGTAGGCGCATCCATCCCGACTGTCGAACCAGTATTTCTGCCTCCAGCCGATAGTTTTTCTACAGCCTGACGATGCCGCCTCGCCCCTCCCGACTGCCGCCGCTGAATGCGCTTCGTGCGTTCGAAGTGTCCGCGCGGCACCTCAATTTCCGCGCCGCCGCCGACGAGATCGGCGTCACGCAGGGCGCCGTTGCGCAGCAGGTGCGCCACCTCGAGGACGTGCTCGGCCTGAAGCTGTTCGAGCGCCTGCCACGCGGCCTCGCGCTGACGCACGACGGCGCCGCGTATTTCTCCGACGTGCAGCGCGCGCTGCATGCGATCGCCGACGCGACCGACAAGCTCGTGAAGCGGCGCGCGGCGCTGACGATCAGCACGACGCCGTCGTTCGCGTCGAAATGGCTGATCCCGCGGCTTGCGCAGTTCACCGAAGCGCATCCCGACTACGACGTGCGCGTGATCGCCGACCCGCAGATCGCGACGTTCCGCCACGACGGCGTCGATCTCGCGATCCGCTATGGCAAGCCGCCGTTCGGCAAGCATCTCGCCACGCATGCGCTGTTCCCGCTCGACGTGTGTGCGGTGTGTAGCCCCGCGCTGCTGGCCGCGCCCGCGTCGCCGCGCGCGCTCGCGGGCCACGTGCTGCTGCACGACGCGCACGACCTGTGGCCCGAGTTCCTCGCCGCGATGCCCGAGCCCGTCGACATCGATCCGCACAAGGGGCTGCGCTTCAACCAGACGTCGCTCGCGATCGATGCGGCCGTCGCCGGCCAGGGCATCGCGCTCGCCACCGATCCGCTGGTCGAGCGCGACATTGCCGCGGGCAGGCTGTGCAAGCCGTTCGACTTCGCGTTTCCGCTGTCGGTGGGGTTCTATCTCGTGTATCCGGCCGAGCGGCGCGACGACGATGCGATCGTCGTGATGCGCGAGTGGATGGCCACGCAGGCCGTGTCGGACGGGCGCCCTTGAGCGGGCTTCGGCAGCGTCAGGGCGCGACCCAGCGGCCTTCGTAGCCGCCTTCGTGCAGGTCGAATACCGCGCGGCGATGGCCGGGGCGCGCGAGTTCGAGCCAGTCGATGCGCGTCACGGTCACGTGGAGCAGGCAGAAGTTGTCGTAGCCGTCGCCGGTTGATGCGGCGCTGTCGACATGAGCGGCTTCCGGCGACGCGACCGGCGTACCCGGCGGCAACGGTGCGCGATACAGCAGCAACGTATGCGGACGGCTCGCTTGCCAGACCGCGCGCCGTTGCGCTTCGTCGTCGCAGATCGATGCCACACCTTCCAAGCGAATCTGCACGAGCGCATCGAGATCGTTGGCGACGAGCGCGATGCGCGGATCGCGGCGCAGCTCCGCGACCTTCTCCGAACGCGCATCGGTATGAAACGACAGCACGCGATCGGCGCGGCTCACCTGACGCAACACGATCGTGCGCACCTTCGGCGCGCCGTCGACACCGAGCGTCGCGGCCTGCAGCATCGTGAACGGCGAGCGCTGCGCACTCACGCCGGATTCGAGGCAGGACCACAGGCGCTCGTAGGTTCGCGCGAGCGATTCGGAAGGGGAGTCGGGCATGACGAAGCGGCGATCGTGCGGGTTGCGATCGCGCCAGCTTAACCGTTTGCCCCGGCGACGGCACGCGCGCGACGCGCCGGCCGTCGCCGGGCGGCTCAGTTGTAGCCGCGTACGACCGGTGCCGCGTCGCCGAGGTCGGCCGCCGGCTCCGCGCCGAAGCGGCCGAGCACGTCGGCCACATACTGCGGCCCGGCGCTGATCTGCGACGACCGGTGCGCAACCGGCCGGTTATCGCCCGCGCCCGGCGCTGCGCCCATCGATACGGTGTCGTTGACGGTGATAGTCATGTCGGTGTCTCCTCATGCGGCCAGCGCCGCACCATACGCGCGCACGAGGCGCGCAACGCCTTCCCGGATCGCGTCGACGTCCGGCGCGGCGAACGACAGGCGCAGCGAGGCCGCGTCGACGTTGTCCGCGAAGAACGCCTTGCCCGGCACGAACACGATCTTGTTCGCGATCGCCTGTTGCAGCAGCACGTCCGACGACACCGCACCGATCCGCGCCCACACGAACATCCCGCCTTCGGGACGATGGAATTCGATCGCATCGCCCAGGCCGTCGCGCAACGCGTCGCACATCGCGTCGCATTTGCGCTGGTACGCGGCCGTGATGCGCGGCAGATGGCGTTCGAGCGCACCGTCGGCCAGATACTCGGCGGCCGCCGCCTGGGTCCACGGCGTGCTGCACAGATCGACCGTCTGCTTCGCGATCACGCAGCGCCGCGCGATCTCGGCCGGCGCGATCGTCCAGCCCACCCGCAGCCCCGGCGCGACGATCTTCGACAGGCTCGCGAAATGCACGATCCAGTCGCGCGCGCCGTCCACTTCATCGGCGAGCGCCAGCATCGACGGTACGGCTTCGCCCGCGAAACGCAGGTCGCCGTACGGATCGTCCTCGATGATCAGGAAACGGTATTGCACCGCGAGACGCAGCAGCTTCAGCCGGCGCTCGCGCGTGAGCGTCGCGCCCGTCGGGTTCGCGAAGGTCGGGACCGTGTAGAGCAGCTTCGGCTGCGCGATCGCGCCGGACGCCAGCTGTTCGCCGAGACGATCGACGTCGAGGCCCGCGCCGTCGACCGGAATCGTCACGATGCGCGCCTGCTGCAAGCGCATCGCCTGCAGCGTCGCCGGGTAAGCCGGCTGCTCGGTCAGCACGACGTCGCCGGGCGACACCATCACGCGCAGCAGCAGGTCGAGGCCCTGCTGCGAACCGGTCGTGACGAGCAGTTCGGCCGGTGTGCACGCCACGCCGCGACGCCCCATCAGCGCGATCAGTTGCTGCTTCAGTTCGGCGAGGCCGTCGGTCGGACCGTATTGCAGGCAGCGCACGGGCTGCGCGTACGCGCGCTCGGCGGCTGCGTTCAGGCCGTCGACGTCGAACAGGTCGCTGGCCGGATAACCGCCCGCGAAGGAAATCATGCCCGGTTCGGACAGGTACTTGAACAGTTCGCGGATCGGCGAGCCGGCGGGATTCTGGAATGAGGGAGTGAACGCGTACATGTCGTCGTGAGCTGGATGGCGCGGACGGCCGGGATAGCCGCCCGATACCGGCCACCGCGGCGCTTCTGGCGCCACGGCGGTGAAATCGAGCCACGATTGTCGATAGTCATTAAGGCCGCGGCAAACGATATCTATGCACTAGGTCTTGCGGTTTGGTCATCACATGGGGCGTGAGCGGAAGCAGCGAAACGCGCTGTGCGCCAGCGTTTCGACACTGGGTTCCGCGCACGTGTTGCCAGCGGAAAGCCAATCCGCCCGATTGTTTCGTTTCGCCACGCGCTCACCCTGCTCGCCCCGCTCAGCCGGGATCCGGCCGAATCAGTGCGCCGGCCCCGCAGGCGCGGGCGGCGGCGGCTTGGGCTTCCACGTCGAGAGCGCGCGCGTGAGGTCGTCCGACACGTAGTGCGGACCGTCGAACAGATAGACCGAATAGCCGCGATACACCACCAGTTGCGTGCTCAGCTCGTCGGCGCTGGCGGCGCGAAACCCGCCCCGCTCGGCAGGCCGGAACGCCTCGGCGATCACCCGCACGCGTTGCTTGCCCAGTTTTGAAACGAGTTCGTCGAGGTAGCTGCGCGCGACGTACGGCTCGCGGGCATAGACGCCGCACCCATCCTGGAAGAACACGCCGACGTCCGCGGGCAGCCACGCTGCGAGCCAGTCCGCGAGCGCTTTTCCGCCGATGTTGGTCTGGTCGTACACGCTCACCCAGAGCGGGCGCGGCAGCCGTTGCAGGACTGCGGCGAGCTTGGGCGCGTCCTGCCAGGTCGGATCGATTTCGACCGGGAAGTAGTAGCCGGTCACATGCAGCGGGACCGTTGCGCGCGCCACTTCCAGCGACTGGTCGGCGAGCGTCGACAGATGCGTGCGCGCACGTTTTTCGTCCTGGTAGCCGGCGAGGCCCAGGATCACGTTTCGGGCCCATGGCTCACGACCGATACGTTCCCAGTCGGGCAGGTGCGCAGCAGGCTGGAAGCGGGTGTTGGCGATGAACGCGGTATCGTCGACGACGGTCCATTGAATCAGCAGATCGTGTATGCCGAGTATCTGCCAGTTGCCGACGGGATTCGTCGTCGTGTTGTCCACCTGCCAGACGATGCCGTCCGCGTGCACGTCGTGCGCGGTCCAGCTGCAGGCGGCCACGACGAGCGATGCGCCGATCGCCGCGAGCGTCGCCGCGCGAGGCGAACGCGGCGCGTCGGTAAGCGGGCCTGGCGGCCCTGCGAGCCGAAGCCGGCCCATGCGCCGTCGAATCCTGCGCCAGGCCGGGATCGCATACGTGGTCATCGCTGGCTCCCTGGAAGCATGCCTGCGCGTCATCGTAGCCGATCAAATGCAAACGTGCGACCCGCGTTGTCAATGCGGGTCGCACGGGGTTGTCGCTACGTCGGCGTCACTTGGCCGTCGCGCCGTCCACCCACGTGTAGCCGAGATTCGTAATGCCGGTAATCATGCTCTGGAAGTCCTGATACGCCGGCAATCCGAGATCCGGTTCGAGCCAGTACGGATGGAAGAAGAACGACGCGAAACCGTCCCGCACCGCCAGGCCATACTGGGCATTGGTCACGATTTGCTGCCACGTGTAAGTGATGCACGAGAACGGGTCAATATTGCAGATGTTGTACTGCACGCTGCCCAGGTTTTCCGGAATGATCCGCTGCCCGTAGTAATCGGAGTTGATGATGTACGGGAAAAACTGCCCGGCCGAAAAGTCCTGGTTGGCCGCACCCGTGCCGATGCGGGGATTGGTCGACGTGTAATACACGGCCCGCTGGAACGTGGTCGGGAACGTGAGCGCCGTGGCCGACGAAGCAGCCGGCGACATCTGGTACTGCGGTGCAGCCCAGCCTACGACCTTGTAACCGTTGAGCGTGAACTCGAGCAGGCCGTCGGCCATTCTGCCTTCCGCCCATTGGACGGAGTCCTCATCAACCGGCCGGTTCTGCACGGCGTACCAGAACTCGTAGTCGCTGCCGCTGACTGCAGTCAGCAGGTTCGGCGTCGAATCGTACTGGTGCGTATAGCCGTGCATCACGATCGATCCGCCGCGCAAGAGCGCGTAATTCAGCGCTCGCTTGAGGCCCGTCGCCTGCGCCAGATGGATCGTCTCCGGCACGCCGCCGTTGTAGTAGCCGTTCGGATCCGTATACAACGGGATGGTTGCCATCGTGAACGGGATCTTCTTCGAGTACATGTAGTTCGTCAGCAGCTGCATCGAACTCGTGGTCGTATGCGCGTCGAGGTCCTCCAGGCGGACGAGCGCACGATGATTCACCGGTGCATTGGTCTGCAGGATGTCGTGCAGGATGTCGCAGATCACCAGGTAGCGGTCCGTCGGTCCGATGTAGGAAAACGGCATGTCGGCGAAGTACCAGAAGTTGCCCGAGCGCATGACGTACGGCGCCGTTGCGCCGCTCTTGCTGTTCTTGATGGTGACGAGCGCCTGCGCCTTGGTGGCATCGACGACCTGGGTCAGTCCGATATCCGGATCCGCACTGATGACGCCGGTCGACGCGTTGTAGGCGTAATACTTGACCATCGGCAGGTTCTTGTACGTGACCGTGTCGTAGAAGCCGGGATTCGGATTGCTCGACGAAGGCGTCGCGTTCATCCCGGCAAGGCCCACGAAGCTGAACCCGAAGGTCTGGTTGAACGTGAAGGCCGTGTTCCAGGCCAGTTGCCACAGGTTGTACTTGAACCAGACCACCGTCTTCTTGGTGGTCATCACGTCGCTCATGAACGCGGTCGGAATCGGGTTGTTGTAGTAATCGCCGATATAGAACGTGGCATCGTGATTCCCGACCATGCCGGCCGTGTAGTTCTGGATCGGAACCAGATCGACCGTCGTATTGAAGTGACCCAGCAGGTTCCTCAGCATGATGCTGTACATCAGGCCCAGCTTCGAAAACGGATCGTTGGCCGGATTGTCGTACAGGATGAGCGTATGGGCAGTGGTGGCCTGCGCGTATGCGGTGCCCGGCAATGTCATTTGCGCGAGTCCCGCAAGCAGGGCGATGACGAGCAAGATCCTTTTCATGACCGTTTCTCCCTATTCACGTTCCACATTGCCATTGAGTTTCTTGACGGAATTCTTGCTGAACTTCGGGCGGCCCGTTTCCTTGTACGCCTTTTCCCAATCCTCGTCGGACATGCCGGCTTTCACGTTGACCTGCGCCGAACCGTTCGGCAGCGGAGGCGGCTTGATCTTCTGGGCAGAGGAGTTACTCGTCTGCTGCGCACCCACATCCTGAACGCCGACGGCGAAGACGAGTGTCGTGATCAATGCGGCGATTGATCCGGCGGCGCTCAACCCGTTTCCAAAAGATTGATTGCGATGCGAAGGCATGATTTTCATCCTTTGATATGCAAAATAAATTCATCTCGTTAGCGAAACGATTACGTCGAATCACCATCCGGAATCGGGGCGCCATGTCGTGAATATTTTGATGCGCAAATGAAACCAGACAAATAAATCCGGTAGGAGACGGTTTGATATTCAAGCTAGAACCGTACCATCCGTCGCAAATGGGCATAGCGCCAAGGCGCGGAAATTAGCGCATCGAGGCCCTTAAAAATTGCGTCGATAAAACGTTTCAGGCGTGCAACGCGGCGGTGTCACGAATTTAATCGGACAAACACGCGAAACCCGTTCATGCACCCCGGGTGAAACCTGTTGTGCCCCACGCTTCGCAAGTCGCGATGCGACGATCGTCGCGGACGGCACGCTCGCACGCGCAACAGCGACCGACGCGCCCGATATTCGGTTCAACGCCAATTCATCCCGCCGGTCACCGCCGGCATCGCGTAACGATGTGCAGCGGGCGGCAGCCGGGCACGTGCCGAGGGTCCGAGAACGATGTGTCATCGGGTCGATCCGCCTCGTGTTTCAGCACTGAAACATTTGGCTCGGATTCGGCGGGTAGATCCTGTGCTGCGGTCCGCGACGCCCGCAACGTCAAGGGTCGCGCGGCGATGGCGCACGACTTGCTACATGAGCACTGTGTTGCGAAGTCGATGCGCGGGGAGCCATGCGCGTGCGCCGGGCGGAAAGCGGCTGCAAGCGTTGAAGGATGCAGTGACGGAGGCAGGCAGGCGGAAATGGGCTGTCGAAAAGTCATCCACTGAACACGTTGCATCGTTGGCGATGTGACGCGGCTGCATCGAGGAAGCTCGCGCCCTGCGCGGCGCTTTTTCGAGCGGCAGGCATTCGCGTGGCCCACACCACGCAGTGGACGTGACGGGGGCGACGAGGACGAGTGAACGTTTCGTCTTGCGTCGGCACGAGCGGAAATAATCAAATACAAGACAACAGCGCGGAAAAGATGATGGACAACATGGTTTGGAGTGCGTACTTATATGCGCTTGACATCGTCACCATTGTTACCGCAATCGTCATCCTGGTCAGCACACTGGATGACCTCACGCTGGATGCCTGCTATTGGTCCTTTGAAATCGGGCGTATCCTGCGCCGCGAAAAATCGCAAACGATCGATATCGGCATGCTGCGCGCGCTGGAAGAGCGGCATCTGGCGCTGATGGTGCCGGCGTGGAAAGAATATGACGTGATCGCCAAGATGATCGAAAACACGTTGGCGACGCTCGAGTACGAGCGATACGTGATATTCGTCGGCACCTATCACAATGATGCCGAAACCACGGCCGAGGTCGAACGGATGGTCCGCCGGTATCCGGGCCGGGTCACACGCGCGACCGTCATGAACGACGGGCCGACCTGCAAGGCGGACTGCCTGAACTGGATCGTCGAAGCCATCCTGCGCTACGAAGCGGTCCATCACATTCAGTTCGCGGGTGTCGTCATGCACGACTGCGAGGACGTCATTCATCCGGTCGAACTCAAGTACCTCAACCACGCGGTGGCGGATAGCGACCTGGTCCAGCTTCCCGTGCTGTCCTTGCCGCGGAAATGGAACGAGTTCGTCGCCGGCTGCTACCTCGACGACTTCAGCGAAACGCACCAGAAGGACGTACCGGTGCGCGCCCGGCTGACCGGCATCGTCCCGGGCGCGGGCGTGGCGTCCTGCTACAGCAGGCGCTCGATCGAAGCGGCGATGAAGGAACGCAACGGTTGCCCGTTCAACACCCGTTCGCTGACCGAAGACTACGACTTCAGCTTTCGGCTGCGGGACCTCGGCATGAAGGAAACTTTTGCCCGTTTCCCGCTTTCGGATATCGCACGCGACACCGGCGGCCAGCGTGCAACCGGCAACGTCGTCAACCGAAACCTGCTGGCCACGCGCGAGTATTTTCCGAAGACATTTCGCACCGCGTACCGTCAGCGCGCGCGCTGGATTCTCGGCATCGCCTTTCAGGGCTGGGAGCAGCTCGGCTGGAAAGGCAACCTGCTCACCCGCTATATGTTCTTCCACGATCGCAAGGGCATCGTGACATCGTTGTTTTCGGTGATTGCCTATGCCGTGCTGCTCAACTTCCTGCTGCTTGCGGCGCTCCAGCGCGCCGGCGTTGTCCTCCCTGCCGGCGCATCGGCCAGCATGGGAAGCTCGTGGGTCACGCCGCTGCTGTGGGTGAATGCCGCCATGCTGTTTGCGCGTGCCGGGCAGCGCTATCACTTCGTCAGCAAGCTGAACGGCCCGCTCCAGGGGCTGCTGTCGATTCCGCGGATGTTCGTCAACAACCTGATCAACTTCTACGCGGTCTGCCGTGCGTGGCGCATCTATCTCGGCCATCTCGTGAGCGGCAAGCCCATCGCGTGGGACAAGACCAGTCATACCTACCTGTCGAACATGGAGCTCGGGAAGGCGCGCCTCAAGATCGGCGAGATCCTCGTCGGTTGGGGCGTGGTCACGCTGGAGCAATTGCAGGCGAGCCTCGAGAAGCAACTGACCTGCGGCAAGCGGCTGGGCGAATTGTTGATCGAAGGTAGCGAGATCTCGGCCGAATCGCTTGCGGATGCGATCGCCGAGCAATCCGAGCTGCCCCGGGTGAGCCTGGGCAACGTCGCGGTGGGCCACTTCGCGGATTCGCTCGCATTCGAGCTGCAGTACGCGTATCGGGCCGTCCCGTTTTCAACAGCGGACGACGGCACGTTGAACATCGCGGTCGGGCGGCCGCTGACGCCGGACGAACAGGATGTCGTGCGGCGCGGCGCCCGGGCGAAGGTGGCCTATTTCATTGCCAGCGATTTGGAGATTACCGCCGAGCTCGCCCGCCACTCGCGCTTCGTCGAACTCACGCGCATGCGCGACGGCGACCCGGCCGCGCAGCAAGGTGCTCCCGCGCAAAGACCGTCGGGAGAACACGCATGAAGCATTCGAAACTCCGGATCGCGGCCCGCCTCAAGCGCTGCGCACGGTTGAGCGCACTGGCGATCGCCGTGTCGCTGGCCTGGCAGGGGCCGGCATCCGCCGCGCAGCCACTGACGCCCAAGGCCTACAAGCTCGCCGACAGCGCCTACAAGGCAATCAATGCCGGCGACCTGCCCCTCGCGGAAGGGTATGCATCGCGCGCCATCAAACTTCAGCCCGGAAGCGAACAGCTCGGGCTGCTGCTCGTCGACGTATACAGACGGGAAGGGAAAGTCGACGAAGCGGACTCGATGGTGGAATCGCTGATCGTTCGTTTTCCGAAGAGTGCGGCGGTACGCGCGCAGCATGGCTACCTGGCGCAGCGCCAGATGCGCTACGACGTTGCCTGCCGTGATTTTGCGGCCGCCGTCGCGACCGGGAAATGGAGCAAGGAACAGCAGCGCAACCTGCGTCTCGCCTGGTCGGACAGCGCGCTCGCGGCGAAGCTTCCGCATGAAGCCGGCATCGCGCTGGCGCCGCTGGCCGATGAGAAATCGGCCGTGATCCAGGTGCGCATCGCGCAGATGAGCCTGCAGGCAGGCGACCGCGACACCGCCATCCGCATGGCCGACCTGGCGGCCGGCGACGCGACGACCGACGGCGAGCGCAACATGGCCGCATCGATCGCGGCGCAGGCGCGGCAGGACGATCAGGCCGCCGACGCGCCGGTCGACAATACCGCGCAACAGAAGTTGCAGGACGCCTATGACCTCCTGCGCGAGCACAAGGATCGCGAGGCGCTCGACGCATTTCAGGCGGGATTTTCCGGCGGTGCCGGCAATGCGATGAACTACGCGGACGCGGGCTACGCCGCCAAGCGAATCGGGCTGAACCAGGAGTCCATCGATCTGTTCGAGCACAGCCTCGACGCCGATGAAAACGAACACGCCTTCGATGCGCAACGCAAGTTCGGCTATCGGCGGGAGGTAGAGCAGCTTCAGCGCAGCTGGGGTTTCGTGCTGAGTGTGCCGTACCAGTCGGCCGCGTTCGGTCCGCAAGGCACCATCAGCGTGCTGCAGCCGGGTGTGGAAGCGTATTGGCAGCCGCCGAAGATCGGCTATCAGAACGGCCGCATCTTCCAGTTCTTCGTGCGCGGATACGGCACGGCCTACGACGGATCGGGCAACACGACCGGACTGCCGACCGTGCAGGGTTCGGTGGGCGCGCGCTACAAGCCGCTGCCCGACCAGAACGTCGTGCTGACCGCCGAGCGGCTGTTTCACGTCGGCAGCCAGTCGATGACGGACTGGCTGATGCGCCTGGGCTATTCGTCGGAAGGCGGGACCGACCTGAGGGTCACCGAGCCGAGCTGGCGCAGCTGGCAGGCATACGTCGAAGGCGCTTACTTCATCAGCGCGGGGCGATACATCATTTATTCGGAGTTGCGTTACGGGCACACCTGGCGTTTGCCGATGATCAGCGACCGGCTGACCATCTACCCGCACGCCGCGGTGGCCGGCGATCACGACAATCGGCAGCCGGACAAGACGGCAATCGGTGCCGGGCCGGGCATCCAGCTTCGATACTGGTTTCGCGAAGGCCGCTATAGCGCGCCGGCAAGCTATCTGGATGTCACGGTGCAATACCGGTTCGGGGTGACGTCAGCGGCACGCGCACGTGGTCTCGTGGTACGCGCGACATTGTGGTTCTGACAGCGACGCTGACGCTTGCTCATGGATGGCGCATTTCGCTTAGTTGGGCGCCTTGAGCGTGATGATCGTTTGACGCAACAGCTGGAAATACGAGCTCGTCGAATACGGCACCATTTGCTCGGCGTAGTTCCACCAGAAGAATCCACCGATGAAACGCGGATCGTTCATGGTGTTGACCATCGGGTAGTACGTCTTGATCAGGTTCTGCTGCACCGACGCCGGCGCGGCCGTATCCGAGGTACCGATTTCGCCGAAGCCGACCTTCGCGTTCGGGAAGATGCTTTCCAGCGCCGCGAAATCGTTCTTCCACGTCGGATTCAACCCCGGGCAATCCTGGTACGGGTAGTAGCTGAACAGTGCGTAGTCGGCTTGCTGGCGGACCGTCGAGGACAGGAACGCGGTCGGCCACGTCTTCCAGTAATCCTGCGGCTTCTCCCAGCAGTTGTTGCCCTTGCTGTCGTCGTTGTAGTACAGCGTGATGGCCGTCTTGCCGCCGTTCGATTTGACGATCTGGTTCGCCGCGGCAACCATCTGACCGATCTGCTGCTCCTCCGAGTTGACCACCGTGTTGGTGCCGCTCGGGTCGGTACGCAGCCATTCGCCGTTGATTTCGTTCGCGATCTCCCAGACGTCGACCGTGTTCTTCAACTGCGACACCAGTTCCTGCGTTCTGGCCTTGTACGTGGCGAGATCCGTAGGGAAATAGTAAGAATCGTAGACTTCGCCCATCACGTATGCGACGGCGTGCAGGCGCAGCAGCGGTGCGTAGTAGTCGGCGGCCGACGTACCCGGATCGAACACGACACGCACGGTGGGCTTGTACGGCAGGTTCTGCAGCGACGCGACGATGGCGTCCAGCTTGGTCAGGTCGTCGAGGGTCACGCCGTAGACGGGATTCTTCAGAGGTTCGACCTGGGCTTCAGCGGGCCGGGATAAAGGCAGGAGCCCGGCATAAGCGACGCAGGCGGCGATGGCCGTGCGCGAGAGATTTTTCGTCAGTTTAATCAAAACACTTCCCGTCATAAAGTAAGAAGAAGCGCGATTTTAGACGAAAATAAAAGGTAATTATCGGAAGATATCGAGGGTGGCGAGCCCCAGAAAGATCGTTAGGATCGGTATCGAAAGAGGATGCGGCAGGATGTCGCGCCGAGGAAGTTGTTACGTGATACTTATTAAATGCACTGCAGCATCGGCGCGGGAAGCCGGTGCGGAAGGAGAAGGCGGCGGGTGCGTATAAGGGTAAAGCCGAGGTCCGGGTGGCTGCATGCAAACGATTGCCGACGTCCGAAGCAGGCCTCAGCCGACCCGCCACTGACACACGCGGCGCGACGACACGAACCACCCACGACACCCGCTCCCCAGGCGACCGGTTAGCGGAACCGGCTACCACCCGGATTCCGCTACGCGGCGCCTTGCGGAGCCGCCACGCCCCGCCTTCATTGCCTGCTCAGGCAGACGCGCCGCGATTCGCCTCGATCACCGTCAACGCCGCCATGTTCACGATCCGGCGCACCGTCGCGCTCGACGTCAGGATGTTCACCGGCGCGTTGACGCCCAGCAGGAACGGCCCCACCGCCACGTTGCTGCCCGCCTCGGTCTTGAGCAGGTTGTACGCGATATTCCCCGCATCCACGTTCGGGCAAACCAGCAGGTTGGCAGCGCCCTTCAGCGGCGACATCGGCAGCAGCTTCGACCGCAAGCCCTCGTCGAGCGCGCAGTCACCATGCATCTCGCCGTCCGCCTCGATATCCGGCGCCTGCTCGCGGACGATCTCCAGCGCCCGGCGCATCTTCACGCCCGACGCCGCGCTCCCCGACCCGAAGTTCGACCGCGACAGCAACGCCGCTTTCGGCGTCAGGTTCAGCCATTCCATCTGACGCGCCGCGGCAATCGTGAATTCCGCGATCTGCTCCGCGTCGGGATTGTCGTTGACGTGCGTATCCACCAGCGCGACCGTCCGCTGGTCGAGCAACAGGATGTTCATCGCCGCATAGGTCGACGCACCCGGCTTCTTCCCGATCACCTCGTCGACGAACCGCAAGTGGTTGTGATACTCGCCCACCGTCCCGCAGATCATCCCGTCCGCATCGCCGAGCTGCACCATCATCGCGCCGATCAGCGTCAGGCGGCGGCGCATTTCCACGCGCGCCATTTCCTTCGAGATGCCGTCGCGGCACCGCAGTTCCCAGTACTTCGTCCAGTACTGCGGGAAGCGCTCGTCATATTCCGGATTGGTCACTTCGACATCCTGCCCGAGCCGGATCCGCAAGCCGAAGCGCTCGATGCGCGCCAGCAGCACCTCGGGGCGTCCGACCAGGATCGGCCGCGCCAGCTTCTCGTCGACGATCACCTGCACCGCGCGGAGCACGCGCTCGTCCTCGCCTTCGGTAAAGACGATCCGCGCCTTGCCGCCGTCGCGCACCAGCCGGCGCGCCGTCGCGAACAGCGGCTTCATGAACGCGCCGGAATGGTAGACGAATTGCTGCAGTTGCTCGACGTACGCGTCGAGATCGGTCAGCGGGCGCTTCGCCACGCCGCCTTCCATCGCCGCCTTGGCCACGGCCGGCGCGATGCGGACGATCAGGCGCGGGTCGAACGGCTTCGGAATCAGGTATTGCGCGCCGAACGCCACGTCGTACGCACCGTAGGCCGCCGCGACGACTTCGTTCTGCTCCTCCTCGGCCAGCCCCGCGATCGCGTGAACCGCGGCGATCTCCATTTCACGGGTGATCGTCGTCGCACCGACGTCGAGCGCGCCGCGGAAGATGTACGGAAAGCAGAGGACGTTGTTGACCTGGTTCGGGTAATCCGAGCGGCCCGTCGCGATGACAACGTCGTCGCGCGTCGCGTGCGCCAGTTCCGGGAAAATTTCCGGGGTGGGATTGGCCAGCGCGAGAATCAGCGGGCGCGGCGCCATCGCCTTCAGCATGTCGGCGGTCAGGATGCCGCCGACCGACAGGCCCAGGAACACGTCCGCGCCGCCGATCACGTCGGCCAGCTTGCGCGCCTCGGTTTCCTGCGCGAAGCGCGACTTCGCCGGGTCCATCAGCGTGGTGCGGCCGCGATAGACGACGCCCTCGATGTCGGTCACCCAAACGTTTTCAACCGGCAACCCGAGGTCGACCAGCAGGTCCAGGCAGGCCAGCGCGGCCGCGCCGGCCCCCGACGTCACGACCTTCACTTCCGAAATCGACTTCCCGACGACCTTCAGCCCGTTGATGAACGCGGCCGAGACGGTGATGGCGGTACCGTGCTGATCGTCGTGGAAGACGGGAATTTTCATGCGATCGCGCAGCTTCTGCTCGACCGTGAAGCACTCGGGCGCCTTGATGTCCTCGAGGTTGATGCCGCCGAAGGTCGGCTCGAGACCGGCGATGATGTCGACCAGCTTGTCCGGATCGGTTTCGTTGATCTCGATGTCGAAGACGTCGATCCCCGCGAACTTCTTGAACAGCACCGCCTTGCCTTCCATGACCGGCTTCGACGCGAGCGGGCCGATGTTGCCCAGGCCGAGCACGGCCGTGCCGTTCGTGATCACGCCCACCAGGTTGCCGCGGCTCGTGAAACGGTGCGCCTGCAGCGGATCGGCGGCGATGGCCTCGCACACGCCCGCCACGCCCGGCGTGTACGCCAGCGCGAGATCGCGCTGCGTCACCAGCGGCTTGCTGGCGACGACCGAGATCTTCCCCGGGGTCGGAAATTCGTGATAGTCGAACGCTGCCTGTTGCTGTGTCTCAGTCTGTTTCATGTTTTTCGATCCGGGCACGGGCGCCAGGCCAGTCCCGGCGCGATCCATGAAGGGGATTCTAGGGGTCTGTCATAAGGTGTTGATTCTGTTTTAATATCGGTCCATCACTTTTTCATGATGCATACGTGACCAGTCAATGACTTTTGACGCAAACGACGTGGTCAGGCGGCTGGGCGCCCGCTTGAAGATGCGGCACCTGGTGCTGTTGCTGCAGATCCAGCAGCACGGGTCGCTGACGCGCGTCGCGGAGCACATGGCCAGCAGCCAGCCCGCCGTGACGAATGCGCTGTCCGAGCTGGAGAGCATGTTCGGCACGCCGCTGTTCGAGCGCTCGTCGCGCGGCATGCGGCCCACCGCGCTCGGCGCGGTCGTGCTCGAACGGGCGAAGGCGATGATCAAGGATCTCGACCACCTCGCCCGCGAAATGGAGGCCGTCGCCGCCGGGCACGCGGCCCACCTGCACATCGGCGTGATTCCGTTCATTTCCGGACAGATGCTGTCGGCGGCGCTCAAGCGGCTACAGGCGCGCATGGAGCGGCGCCTGACCGTGACGATTCACGAGGGCACCAGCGATCAGCTGCTGCTGCAACTCAGGGACCACGGCGTCGACATCGTGATCGGGCGGGCCTCGTCGGCGATCGACCTGGGCCAGGTTTCCTTCGAAGTGCTGTACCAGCAGCAGCCGCGCATGATCGCGAGCCGGCGCCTTGCCGCGAAACTGGCCCGCACCGCGCTCGACTGGCACAAGCTGCACGCGCTCGACTGGATTCTCGGCGCGCCGCATACGCCGATGCGGGAACAGGTCACCGACCTGTTCCTGTCGGCCGGCATCGCGCCGCCCGTTCCGATCGTCGAGAGTTATTCATCCAAGCTGATCGGCGAAATGATCGCGTCGAGCGACGAGGCCGTCTCGATCGTGCCCGCCGATATCGCGGAAGAACTGGTGCGGATCGCCGGCGTGGCGATCGTGCCGTACACGCTGGTGTGGACGCTTCCGCCCATCGCGCTGTTTACCCGCGCCGCCGATTCGCGCTCGCCGGCGCGGGATCTGCTCGTCGAGGCGCTGCGCGGGGTGTGCCGGGAGACTTACGGGGACGCGCAGCGGTAGGCGGCTACTTGCTGGCGGCGAGGCGCCGCAGAATTTCCGCACGCTCGGCGGTCAGCACGTGGTCCGCGCCCTCGCCGCGGTCATAGCGCCTGGTGGTCTGGTAGGAAAACCGCTTCCTGTACTGGCTGATGGCGGGATCGAACACCCATGCATCGACGTCGAACAGGTGCGCTTCGAAATGGCTCTCGCCCTTGCCCCACACATAGTCCGCGCGAACGAACACCGGATAGGGCGACACTTCCGGCACCTTCCACATCGCGCGGTCGGCCTGCTCGGTCTGGGTGACTTTCGGCATCACGTTCTCGATCTTGCCGTTCGCGCCGTAACGCAAGACCGCCACGCGCTCCAGCATGCCGCTGCCACCGCCGGAGAACATCCCCGAGAAGAACACCCAGGAGCCGCCCGACGCAATCGGCAACCGTTCGGATCGAGGATCCAGCCCGAACTGGTACTGCACCTGCGTCGAGCCATCGGGAAGCGGCGCGGGCGGCATCTCGAAGCACGGCGCATGGTCGGGGAGTACGCAGAGTTTCACGCCGGACAACGGGAGGCCGTCGTTGTCCGCCCGGCCCTGCGCCTGAGTGAAACGCGGGAATGCAAGTTCGGTGGATGCGGCTTGCACTTCCACGACGCCCATGACAGAAAAGCCCAAGATCACAGTGAGCGTCTTGTCGATCCAGCGCATGCCCCCACCCTCTCTCATTTTTTTGAATGACGCAGATTGTCGATGATCTGGCCGGTTATTGCCAAGAATCATCACCGGTTTCATTCCATACGCCGCTTGCGAAGCACGACCTCCAGCATCTCGGCCGGCGCAAGCTCTCGTCCGTCGTACGCTGCGCCGAAATAGGCTTCCGGCCAGAAGATGAGGTCCGAAATGCGGTCATCGCCGGTGTTGACCGACAGACATCGAACCCAGTAGTCGATCAGCGTCTCGTCTCCGCGACACGCGCAGACTGCATCAAGCAACTCCAGAAGCTCCGGCTCCGACAGATCGGTCGGTACGGCATGCCAGTCGATTGCCAGCCGCTTCGCAAATTCGTCGGCACTCGTCGAACCAAACGCGCCGAGCACGTCGATTTGATCGATGGCGTTGCCAAGCAATCGGGAAATCTGCTGCACCTTCGCGACGTAGTCGTGTCCGTTCTCGTGCAGCAGGAACACCGCACTCGTCAACGGCAGCAGCAATTGAAGCTTGTCGTGGTCGACGGGGTCGCGCAGTTCGGCTCGCATGCTTGTTCTGGTTCTGTTGATGCAACGACTATTTGGACCCTGCAATCGCAGCAACGCAGAGCGCATGATTGGCGATCTGTTCGCGGCCGTAGATTTGCTCACACTGCATCAATCCCGCATATAGATGGTCGAACGTGGGCATGTCGACCGCCACCTCTTTCAAAGCTTCGTATCCTCGCACGCACCGGTTACGGTCAAGGTAGTAAGTAGTCGGCGAGTGTTTCACACCAGGAAATGCGGGAAAGACTCTCGCCAATTGCTGCGAAGCGATCGGCGAACCCGGCAGAATCGACGACGTGCTTGCGACGAGAAAATCGTCGAAGCGCATCAAGGCGGATACGGCAGCCTGCACGCAAAGCTCGGAGGCTTCCTCACGCGACTCGTCAGGGGACGGAGCCGGAAAACTGAAAATCATGCCCAGACCAAAGCGCGGTTTGGGCTGGCCAAAGAATGGCGGTTGAGAAAAGGGAAACTGTGCGGATGCATCGAACGCATACATCACGAGAACCACAAGCAGCAGATATTTTCGCAAGGGCAAGTATTCCGATTCGAGATGGGTGTCGAGTCAGCCAGATGCCAACTCGATTCCAGGTACTGCGTGATTTGCCTGAACGCTAACCCACGGACAAGTAAATTCCGGCGCCAGCATCAACGATGAACAAGAGCGCAATGACGAGGCAGGCAGTTCGCCATGGGCCACGCAGGCGAGTCGCCCCGAAATACACTCCAACCGCGCCGACACAAAGCGTCACGGGCCAGTATTCCATGCCAGTTCCAAGCACGACGAGATAGAAAGGCCAATCAATGGTGATTTCACTCATCGCGGAATGCCCGGTTGCGTGCGTGTCGCGTGCGTTCGCTCATGTCTTGGTTTGAATGACAGCGATCAGTCGCCCGAAGCGCTCCCGTCCGCCTGATGACACACCACCTCGATATTGTGCCCATCCGGCCCGATGACGAACGCCGCGTAGTAATTCGCGTGATAGTGCGGCCGCAGCCCCGGCGCGCCATGGTCCTTCCCGCCTGCCGCCAGCGCCGCGCGATAGAACGCATCGACTTGTTGCCGGTTGTCGGCCACGAACGTGATGTGAAGATGCGCCGGTTTCTCCGACGTCTGGAACAGGCACAACGAAGGCTTGCCCGGCGGAGAAATCTCGATGCCGTACGACGGCTCGCCCTCCCCCTGCTCCACGACGCAAAGCGGTTCAAGTGCGCTCAGGAAAAACGCCTTGCTCGCTGCAAAGTCGGTCACGCCGAATTTGACATGGTCAAACATGACTCCCCCTCGGATAGATGGGTCTGCCGGCACCCGGATGGAATGTGGAAATCACCGCGATGTTGCCACACGCAGCCGTCGCCGGCATCCCCTGCGCGACCGAACAAGAAAGGCCCGACACAGTCGGGCCAACGAGCGGGATATAAGGTCCGTGCAAACGCAGTCGCCGTCAGAACCGGCAGCGGCGGTCTTCATACAAGCCGCGGAGACGACCAACGCCGCAACGGGCCCGATCAACGCGTGCCGCGCAAATGCAGCGTGAACCATTCCACTGCCGCCTGGCTGGTTGCGTCGAAGTGCTCGATATACGGCGTGAAGTGCCCACCCTTGATCATGAGCAGCCGCTTCGGCTCCAGCGCACTTCCCCACGCGTTGAGGCAAAGGTCGGTGGGCGTCAGCAGATCCTGGTCGGCCACGATCATCAGCAACGGGGTGGGCGAGATGCGATCGACATACTGGCCCGGCTCGTTCTCGCGCGACAGCTCGGCGCTGCGCAGCGTCACTTCGTTCTTCCAGTTCGGGGCGAACCGCGCTGCCGACTCGGTGAAGAACCGGTATGCATCCGCACCGGCCATCGCACAGGCGGTCGCGGGATCGGCGCTGACAGCCGGCAACATCGCCGGCGCGCCGCCCGCGAATCGCTGCCTACGATCTTCATCGAAGCGAGCCAGCGCCGCCGGCACCAGATCGGAACGCGTACGGCGCAACGCCGATTGATAGCCGCTGATCGTCGGCACCTGCGACACCACGCATTTGACGCGCCGGTCGATCGCCGCGACTTCGAGCACGTGACCGCCGCTGTAACTGGTGCCCCAGATGCCGATGCGTTCGGCGTCGACGTCCGGGCGGGTGAGCAGATAGCTGATCGCATCGCGATAGCCGCGCTTCTGTTGCACGGGGTCGATCTCCTGCCGCGGGTACCCGTCGCTCGCACCGAAATTCCGGTGATCGTAGAGCAGCACGCCAAAGCCGCCGGCAGCGAACACCTCGGCATAGCGGTCCAGATATTGTTCCTTTACGCCGGAGAAGCCGTGCGCCATCACGATGGCCGGATACGTTGCGGTATCGGCGATGCGCTGCGCCGGCTCGTAGTACCAGCCTCGCAGCGTGGCACCTTCGGACTGGAATTCGATGTCGTGTCGCGTCATGTCGGCTTACCTCGTTCGGTGAGTGATTCGATGACCGACACGATAAGCGTGCGCGCCACGCCCTGCGTTTGCTGGAAAGACGTTTGCTACGCGGAATCGGACAGTTTCGCGTAAGCGCTGGGCGTCATGCCGGCAAACCGGCGAAACACGGTCGAGAAGGCACTCGTGGTTTCGTAGCCGAGTTCGGCCGCGACGGCGATCACGGAGCGGCCCGATGCCAGCAGCGGGCGCGCGGCCGAAATCCGGGCCTGCTGGCGCCACTGGCTGAACGACAGGCCGGTTTCGGCGGTGAACAGTCGGGCCAGGGTCCGGCTCGACGCACCGACTTCATCGGCCCATTCCGTCAGCGTTCGCTGGTCGGCCGGATTCGCCAGAATCGCGTCGCAGACGCGGGCAAGGCGCCGGTCCTGGCCGGACGGCAGCCGCAACGGTTGCTCGGGTGACCACTCGATTTCGGCGAGCATGAGCTGGATGACGAGATCATCGCGGCCGTCGGGAGGGATGTCGACCGGGAAAGACGACGCACGCACGATCAATTCACGCAGCAGCGGCGACACGTTGACCAGGCTCGGCTGATCCGGGGTTGCCGATCGGTACGCTTGCGGGTCGACGTAGGCGGTACGCATTTCGAGCTGCCCGTGGGCGCGCATCGCGTGCGGCAGGTCGGGCGGAATCCAGAGTGCGCGATGCGGCGGGATCATCCAGAGCGACTGGCAGGCGATGACTTCGGCGATGCCGGTCGTCGTGTAGACGAGTTGGGCACGCGGGTGACGGTGCTCTGCGACGACGAAGCCGTCGGGGAAGGCTTTCGGCATGACGGCGGCGATGCCGGGCGCGTGCTGGTAGTCGCGCGGGTCGGTGCTCTTCGTGACGGGTGCGATGCCGGCCCGCTTCGGTGCCGCCGCCGCGTTTTGCCCGATCGCTTTACCGTGGCCGCGCCCTTCGACCTTCATCGCTCGTCCTCTCGTTTGTGCGGAATCGCCCGGTCGTGAGATCCCGGCGAATCGGACAGATGATACGGGAATGTCGAGGCCCGGGAATCCCGGAATGAAGCAGCGAATCGGTGACGGGATCTCGCTGCCGATTCGCTGCGCCGCACACTCGATACGTCGCACTGAACTTCCGGTCTCGCCGGTTTCAGCGGCATGCTTCCGCGATCTTGGAAGTTCGATTCCGTGCTGCTATCGTTGTGCACCTTTTGACGATTTCGGAGCGGGAGATACATGCCCTTGATCCTGCGTCGCGCGATTGCTGCGGATGCCGCGGAGGTGGCCGAAGTCTATCTACGGTCACGCAACACGCTGGCATCCTATGCGCCACTCGCGCACTCAGAAGCCGCCGTCCGCGATTGGGTGGCCAACCTGCTTGTTCCGTCGGGCAACGTTACCGTCGCCGTGAGCGACAGCCGCATAGTCGGCATGGCCGCACACGTTGTCACTGACGGCGTGGCGTGGCTTGACCAGTTGTATGTGTGCCCTGAATTCCAGCGACAAGGGATCGGTGCTTCCCTCCTGGAATCGGTGAAGTCGCAGACGGTTGGCAAGCTCCAGCTCTACACGTTCCAGATGAATCGCGATGCCGCTGCGTTTTATGAGCGGCACGGGTTCGTTGCGATCGCATACAGCGATGGAAGCAGGAATGAGGAGGGCTGCCCTGACGTCTTGTACTGCTTGACCCGGTAGCGCACGAAACGCCCGTCTGCCCTGCGCAGACAATCGCTTCCCCAAGGGCCACCGGCATTGCCCTTGGAGCATGCGCATCAACGTAGCGGCCCACACCCCGCCACCCTTTTGCTCAACGACTGCTCAGCTTGAGTGCCCCTCGTCGGCGACGCCGGCAAGCCACGCCGGGAAGCTCCCCGCAATGCGCTCGCGCCGCGCGTCATCATGCCAGACCCGAATCACTTGTCC
The DNA here is from genome assembly GCF_002223135.1 of Burkholderia sp. AU33423. Lineage (NCBI taxonomy): Bacteria > Pseudomonadati > Pseudomonadota > Betaproteobacteria > Burkholderiales > Burkholderiaceae > Burkholderia > Burkholderia sp. AU33423. Next base: position 502,273 of record NZ_NKFH01000007.1, on the reverse strand, counting down.
GGAGCAACCGCCTTCCGCGGGATCGAGGTCGATACACAGGTGATTGCCGCTGCCGTCGTGCGTGAATGGAATCCACTTCAGGTTGTACCAGTCGTCCCCGATGCCTGGATCCGGTTCCGATTCCACACCGTCGAAATCGCCTCCGTCGACGAGACCCTTCCAGATACGCCATTGCGCAAGGATCTCGCGCGCGCTCAGCAGCGCATCACTTCCGGAAAATTCATCCCCCGAATCGGCCTGGCCATCGTGAATGCGCAGGCTGTCGACGAATGCGTCAGGCAGCCGCGTTCCCAGCGCAGTCCGCAAGGCTGCGATCGCGTCGTCGGACGCCGGCCCGTTGAGCCCCCCCGGCAGACGTGACGCATCGGCGGCGAAGGCTGCTTCGAGCCGTTGCCATGTTTCGCGAAGATCGATGCCGCGTGCGTCGCCGATATCGCGGGTCGACACGCGGGCGTCGACCACCGGCGACGGTGGTGACGCTGCGTCGACGGATGTCTCCGCCACGGAGCGCGGCGGTTCATTGGCGAGGTCGCGGTCGAGACGCAGGAACAGCACGGACGAACCTGCTGCCATGGGACCTTCCGCAGCGGGGATCGCGACGAGCACATCGGCACGAACGACGCCGCCGATCAGCCCGTCGCTTTCGGACGGCAACAGGCGGACGACCAGGTTTCCGTCGACGCCACGATGCAGATTGCCCCATCGCATCGCGTTCAGTCCGGCATCGCGCTCGACGCCGTGGTCGACGATGCCGGACTCCCAATGAGGCCCCGGCGCTGCAGCATGCTCGAGCAAATCGAGCACGCGCGGCATGATCGCGTGCATCAGCATCGCCACTGCGCTCGTGTGGCCCGGCAGGTTGATCAGCGTGGCCTGATCGTAGCTGGTCAGGACCGTCATCCCGCCTTGCGTACCGTCCGGGCGCGTGAGCGTCAGAATGGTTTTCTTCGGCGGCGAGCGATCGTCGCTGCGTCCGAAGTTGAAGCAATCGGCTGGCGTTTGCTTGATGTCGACAGTCGTTTCGTCGTAGGCGTACACCAACGGCATATTCAGCCCCAGATTCCGAAAGGGCGGCACGGCAGGCAGCCCGGCACCGACGATCAGGTCGTAACGCTGCGCGAGCTCGGCCAGTTTCTTCTTGAACGCGTATTCGTTCTGCTGCACCTCAAGCGGCGGCCGTGCCATGTCCGGCGGCTCGATGTACTCGACCGAACCCACCTCGTATCCCCAGCGCTGCAATACCGCCCGGATGTACGGTCCGCTCGTGTCGGGCCGCTGCCAGCGCTCGCGCGCGGTGCGGGGTACGCACTGCTCATACCCGACGATCACCACGCCGATGCGCGGCCGCTTCGTCACCTCGATGTCGCGTACGCCTGCGGCCGTCAGCGCGATCTGCCGTTCGGCCGTTATCCGGCTGCCCCTGAGCAGGAGCAGGCTGCCTTGCCGAAATTCGCTGCCCGGTGCGATCACATGCTGGCCGGCGGATAGCGGCGCGTGCAGCAACAGAAACGATCGAGCGCCACGGTACGAAACCTCGAGGTCGCTTTTCGGCACGACGGTGTCGGCATTTTCCGGCAGCGGGAAACAGGGTGGGACATCGACCGCACACTGCGCGCCGATTGCGCGAGCCGCCGGACTGCCGGCCGGCGACGCCAGCGCGCGCCGGCTGAACTGGAAGTCCAGCTCAACCGGTGCGCCACGCGTCGCATGCGCGGTATCGGATGCACGCAACGCATAGCCTTCGACCGCAGCAAGCGGAACGGGCGGAACATTCTCGGGGGCGAAAACGTCCGCCGCCGTCACGCGCGTCAGCGCATCCTCGACCGGAATCGTCTCGGATTGCATCGCGCCCGGCACGACCCGTCGGCAGAGCTTGTAGGGCTGGTCGAGCCAGAAGGGGAAGTTCTCGTGATCGTTCATGGTGATGGGTGTTGTCATGCCGTGGTTCGAAGGATGCCTGCGAACCGCGGCACAGGTACGGTTATCGTCGCCCGTGGCTTAACGTTTTGCCGCAGGCTGCGGAGAACCGACATCGACGTAAAACTGCTCCTGGTCGAGCACGCGCTGATTCAAATAGAAATTGCCGAGGAAAGCGCCCGCACGTCGATTATCACTCGCATCGATACGCTTGACCGATACTTCCGGATCCCTCGATGCGCCTTCCTCTGTCGAGGCAAACGGATACTCGTCGCAATCGCAATCGGACGGCGTTTCGTCCGGATCACCGGTGAACGTGCACTGGCCAGTGACCGCGCCGAATTTCGCGACGCATTGCTGTTTGGACGTGTCCCGATTGGCCCGCCGGAGTGCTGCGTCGCGGGTGCGTGTCAGCGGCTTGGACGCAAAGGTATCCGGAAAGATCGTGCCATCCCCCATCGGTACGAACTTGCCGGGACGGCCGGCAGCTTGCGCCTCGCGTATATGGATCGCGGATTCGTCGACGTCGGGATTCGTGGCGACGATGGTACGCAGAACGGCCGGTGCGTCCGCGTAGACGCATCCTTGCGAGTTGCTCTTGACGAGCGCGACGTCACATCGAATGTTGGGAATATAGCCGGCGCCCGCGTAGGGATTCATGCTTGCGCCGTTCTCGAACGAGTCTCCCGATTTGGCCACCCGGTACTCGAGCGTCGGACTGAACCTGAGCGGATTACCGGATCCCATGTTGGGCGTGATCATCACCGATAGCTCGTTGGACAGCCCGCCAAGGGCGAGCGGCACGCCGGCATTGGCCGCAACCGTACAATCGGAGCCGCATTCGACGATCGGCTTGATCATCAGGCCGGGCGGATTGCCGGACAGGACGCGCGTGCGGAAGCGGAACGTCACCGGCCATGCGAGCTGGTTCGACGGATTGTCGGAATACGCATAGGCATCAATCGCCACTCGGCCGATTTCATTGTTCTGGCCGTCTATCGCGACATAGACGAGCGGCTCGGTTTTCTGGCAGTAACTGGTCCGGCTCAACAGCGCATTCTTGCTCGTTTCGGTCCGGACCGTCGTGCAGACGGGCGAAACGTCCGTGGCGCTTTCCGCGTGGGCAGGCATCGCCGTCGCAAGCACCAGCGCACCGGCAAACAGCCGGCCAAACAGCATTCGATGCATCACATCCCCTCCTGAAAATTCATCAATCGAAATGATTTATTTTGTCGCGGCTCAATTTGAATCTCGATTCGATTGAAAACAAACTGTTATATTTGTCAGGAAGATGTAAATTATATTAACAAGACCCTATCCCGATCGTTTCTTTTTCATAAACGATCCAATCCAATTCGACAGTTATTGAATCGTTTTTCGATCCAAGCAGATCTCGACGCGGTTCGCCACGAGGCTGGGCATGGATGGTGTTTTGAGCCCCCCGTACGGCGACTCCAGATCAATCGGCTCCAGTTTCCCGAGTGGTCAAATTACTTTGAAACTATCGCATCAACAATTTCATCTGAAGCCGCCAATTTAAAAACGCATCAAGATCCATTTCATTTTCCTTGCAATGACTGGCGAATGATGTAGGCTTGCCGGCGCTGCCATGAACTTCTTGCAAACCCTCTCCGCGGTGCATTTAACCATGCGCAATTTATTAGATCGTTCTGCGTCGAATTCGATTCAATACTCCATTGGCATCCTGCTGATTACAGCCAGCCTTGCCGAAATCGCGCATGCGGCGCCAATCGAGACGTCGTTGCAACGCTCGATCGGGCAGGCGCTCGCATCCCGATCGGCCAGGACGTTGACACTGCCGGCCCGGTCGGACGACAGCCTGGTCGAGGCAATAAAAACCGACGACGCTTCCGGATGGGTATTTGGCACTGCGACACAAATCCTGCGCGAGGATGAATCCGGCGATCCCGTCACGAAGCTGTTCATTGCGCGCAACGTGAATGGCCGATGGATCTCGGGTGTGGAGGGCAGCAGCCAGTTCGGAGAATTGCTCGATGCGGCGCCCCCCACGTTGCTCGCGGCCGACGAGCGGAAAAGTCTGGCGTCGAGACGCGCATCGCTTGCGCCACGATCGGCTGCCTTGCCGCAACCGGGCCTTGCGTTGCCGTGGGAACCGAATGCCGGGTGGTATTGGACGGGCGGTGCACACGGCTGGTCCGGACAAAGCAGGCCGTATAACTCCCTCGATTTCTCGGGCGGCAACGGCCGCGTGCTGGCGGCGCGAGACGGCTATCTTTACAAGAGCTGCGAGCGCGACGGCAGCGCCATCGTGAAGGTGGTTCACGACAATGGCTATGCGACGACTTATTACCACATGGTCCAGCTGACGTCGCTGAACAACGGTACGCGGGTCCGTCAGGGGGAATATCTCGGCAGCGTCGGAAACGGCCTGCCGTGCGGCGGACAAACGACGGGGCCGCATGTTCACTTTTCATTGAGCAAGGATGGCAATGACGTGTCCGTCAATGGCATGACGATCGGCGGCTGGCAATTCTTCGAAGGCACTTCGCCGTATTCCGGATACGCGGTTCGCAATCAGCGACGCGTCTCTCCGCAGGCATGGCTGGTCAACTACGGGAGCGCGGATTCCGGCGATCCGTCCACGCCCGTCAGCGCGCGTGTGCAGGCACCGGGTCCGGCGAATCTGCGCAGCGCGCCATCATTGTCGGCGCCGGTCGTCGGTTCGCTCGAGAATGGGCGCACCGTGCAGCTCGCTTGCCACCAGTACGGCGATTCCGTGAATGGCAACTGGGGCGCCACACGGCTTTGGTATCGACTCGACTCGAATCAATGGATATCCGACGGATTCGTCTACACGGGCAGCAACGACCCTGTGGTGCCCGAATGCGTGAATTAGCGCGGGCGCACCGCGACAGGGACTACGACGCCCCAACGTCACGCAATGCGCAGAAACATCCCCGCCTTCTCGGGCAGCAGCGACGGTTTAAAACCGTAGCGCTCGTAGAACTTCGGTGTCCCGTGATCCGCCATCAGGCTGACGTAGGCGGTCGGCGGCGCATGCTCGTGAACGTAGCCCATGAGTGCCCGCATGATCAGGTCGCCTACGCCTTTCTTCTGGTGAGCGGGCAACACCGCGATATCGACGATCTCGAAGAAACAGCCGCCGTCACCGATTACCCGGCCAATTCCGATCGGGACACCATCGCAGTAAGCCACGACGCTAAAGAGTCCATTCTTCAACCCGATCGTCGCGGCCTGTTCCGACTTTCTGCTCAGCCCCGCAGCAAGACGAATGCCGATGTAGTCGGATACCGACGGGACTTCCTGCCGAACGACGTATGCCATGCGAACCCTTCAGGTTGACCGTACAGGCCAATGGACCGACCTCGCTGCGCATGAGTCCATCGAGCCATGAACCCGAACGCGCGCATCGGACAAGACCATGACCATCAATCCAGCGAGACAGTAGACCACGGTCGCACATACCCACCGTCCACTGCCTCGCCCACTCCGCGAAGCGCCTTAAAGAATCCGGTTCAACGCATCCGAGAACCGCCCAACCGCGCCATCGACATCATGCAGCTTGTCGAGGCCGAACAGTCCGAGACGGAAGGTCTTGAAATCCTCCCCCTCGTCGCACATCAGCGGCACGCCGGCCGCGATCTGCAACCCAACGTCGGCAAACTTCTTCCCGGATCGAATCCCGTCGTCGTCCGTATAACTGACCACGACACCCGGCGCCTCGAAGCCTTCGGCCGCCACGCTGCGGAAACCCTTCTCGGCCAGCAACGCACGAATCCGCTTGCCCAGCTCGAGCTGCTCCTCTTTCACCTTGTCGAAGCCGTACGCCTCGGTTTCCTTCATCACGTCGCGCAGCGTCGCAAGACTGTCCGTAGGCATCGTCGCGTGGTAAGCGAACCCGCCGCCTTCATAGGCTTCCATGATCTGCAGCCACTTGCGCAGATCGCACGCGAAGCTGGTACTGGTCGTGCCATCGATGCGTTCGCGAGCAAGCTCGCCGAGCATCACCATCGCGCAGCACGGCGACGCGCTCCAGCCCTTCTGCGGCGCGCTGATCAGGATGTCGACGCCGCTCGCCTGCATGTCGACCCACACCGTGCCGGACGCGATGCAATCCAGCACGAACATGCCGCCGACCGCATGCACGGCATCGGACACCGCGCGCAGATACCCGTCGGGCAACATCATCCCGGACGCGGTTTCGACGTGCGGCGCAAAGACCAGATCCGGCTTGTGCGCGTTGATCGCGGCGACCACTTCGTCGATCGGGGCCGGCGCATAGGCGGCCTGCCGTCCCGCCTCGACCGGGCGCGCCTTCAGCACCGTCGTTTCGGACGGAATGTTGCCCATGTCGAAAATCTGCGACCAGCGGAAGCTGAACCAGCCGTTGCGGATGACGAGGCACTTCTTGTTGGTGGCGAACTGCCGCGCGACGGCTTCCATGCCGAACGTCCCGCTGCCGGGGACGATCACGACGGACTTCGCGTTGTAGACCTTCTTCAGCGTGCCGGAGATGTCGCGCATGACGCCCTGAAAGCGCTGCGACATATGGTTGACCGAGCGATCGGTGTACACCACCGAATATTCGAGGAGCCCCTCGCGGTCAACATCGGGAAGTAAACCTGGCATGCTCGCCTCCAGTAAAAGATGAACGATGGAATCTGGGCGAGCAGTGTCCGTGATGCGATACCGCGATGCACCCATGCAATTGCGTTATTTTCTCGACGAAAGCAGATTCTAACGAAGGCCGCGCGCCGCTTGGGGCATATTTTGTCGGCTGCCCGGCGCAGGTGTGACGTGGCGCCGCCGCCGGCCGACGCGCCGCTCTGCAACGGCGCCGCCGCGGCCCCCGGCTGAATCGTCCGCCCGGTGGCCGTCCATGCCGGCCGTTGCAGCGCACGACGCCCGCGAAGCCCTGTTCCACGTATGGATAAATGGCACGTCCGCCGCGTGCCGCCTACCATGTCGGCTCCCCCTTCACGACAGAGTCTTCGATGATCCCCAACCGAGCATCATCACGGCAGCCGTCGGCCGATCCCGCGCTTGCCGAGCGCATCGATGCGGTACTGTCCCGCCAACTCGACACGCAACGCCTCGTCGGCGTGGTCGTCCTGGTCGCACGCGACGGCGAACTCGTCTATCGCCGCGCGGCCGGGTTCGCCGACCGCGAAGCCCGCACGCCGATGCAGGAGGACACGCTGTTCAGGCTCGCGTCGGTGACGAAGCCGATCGTCGCGGCAGCCGCCATGGCGCTCGTCGCACAGCGCAAGCTGTCGCTCGACGACGACGTCACGCGCTGGCTGCCCGAATTCCGTCCGGCGCTGCGTAACGGCAGCGTGCCGGTAATCAAGGTGCGCCACCTGCTCACGCATTCCGCCGGCCTCGGCTATCGCTACGCGGAAGCCGACGCGACCGGCCCGTATGCACGCGCAGGCGTCTCCGACGGGCTCGACGGCGCATCGATCACGCTCGCCGAAAACATGCGCAGGATCGCGAGCGTGCCGTTGCAGTATGCACCCGGTACCGGCTGGAACTATTCGCTCTCCATCGACGTCGTCGGCGCGGTGATCGAGGCCGTCAGCGGGCTACCGCTCGCCGATGCGGTCGATGCGCTCGTGCTCCGCCCGCTCGGCACGCGCGACACGGGATTCGTCGCACGTGACGCCGCGCGGCTCGCGACGCCTTACGTCAACGACACGCCGCGGCCGCACCGGCTCGCCGAGAACGAAGCCGTGCCCATCTACGAAGGCTCCGTCGGCGTGACGTACTCGCCATCGCGCGCGCTCGACCAGGATGCGTTCGCATCAGGCGGCGCCGGGATGGTCGGCACCGCCGGTGACGTGCTGAATGTGCTGGACACGTTGCGCGCGGGTGGCGGCGCCATTCTGCCGGCCGACCTGGTCGACGAGATGGGCCGCATCCACACCGGCAACCTCGCGTTGCCCGACCTGCCCGGCGCGGGGTACGGGATCGGTTTTTCCGTGTTGCGCGACCCGCGCGCGGCGCTGTCGCCGGAGTCCCCGGGCACGTGGCGCTGGGGCGGTGTCTACGGTCATTCGTGGTTCGTCGACCGCGCACAAGGGCTCACCGTCGTGTCGCTGTCGAACACGCTTTACGAAGGGATGAACGGACCGTACACGCTCGATCTGCGCGACGCGATCTACGGCGTCGGCTGACACGCGCAATGTAATTGCACGCGCAACAAAAAAAGCCCGACACAGTCGGGCCAATGAGTTGAGACACAAGGAGAATCCCGCCCACCACACCGGGCGGGTTACGCCGCGCTACACGACGTTCTTTTCGACGATCGGCCGGTTTTCCAGCACCCGCGCCCAGCCGAGCGTCGACAGGTCGAGCGTGTCGTAACGCCCGCCCAGAATGAGTTCACTGACGCCGCGCCCCGTCGCCGGCCCCTGCTGCAGCCCGTGGCCGCTGTAGCCGTTCGCGAACACGACGTTGTCGAGTTCCGGGTGATACCCGATGATCGCGTTGTGGTCGAACACGTTGTACTCGTAGTACCCGGACCAGCAGTTCTCCACGCGCAGCGCCTCGAACGCCGGCACGCGGTTCGCGAGCGTCGGCCAGATCACCTCGTCGAACAGGTCGTGGTCGACTTCGTCGAGCGGCAGGTCGTCCGGGTCGCGGTCCGGGCTCGGCGACGTCCCGCAGATATACGTGCGCCCCTCCGGCCGGAAATACACGCCGGTCGGGTCGATCAGCAGCGGGCAATCCGTGAGCTTCGCCGGCGACGACACATTGAAGATGCTGCGGCGCCGCGCATACACGGGGATGTCGATACCCATCATCGACGACAGCGTGCGGGTCCACGCGCCTGCCGCGTTGACGAGCGTGTCGCACGCATAGCGTTCGCCGTCGGCCGTGACCACGTGCGTCACCTTGCGGCCGTCACGCACCACCTCCTTCACATCCGACGGCACATAGCGCGCACCGAGCGCCTGCGCCTTCTTGCGCAGCGCCTGCACGAGCCCGTAGCCGTCGAACCAGCCTTCGCCGCTCACGCCGTACGCCCCCGACACGAGATCGTCGACGTTCAGCCACGGAAACTTCGCGCGCAGCGCATCGCGATCCATCAGCCGGATGTCCGCGCCGAGGCTCGTCTGCAGCGCGTGGTTCTCGCGCAGCGTCGCATCGCCGGCCGGCGTCGCGAGGAACAGGTAGCCGCCTTCGTGCAGGTCGATCGACGGCTGGTGGCCATCCACTTCGAGGCGTTCACCGATCGTGCGCAGGAACTCGATGCCGAACAGCGACATCTCGATCGACAGCGGCGTCGAGAACTGCTGGCGAATCGACGCGGCCGACAACGCCGACGACGATCGCGCATAGGTGGGGTCGCGCTCGATCACGGTCACGGAAACCGTGGGATCGGTGGCGCGCAGGAAATAGGCGATCGAGCTGCCGATCACACCACCGCCGACGATGACGACTTGAGAACTCACGACTGACTCCAGTTGCACAGATTGGGCGCGGCCAGCCGGCCCCGCCCGTGGGTTGTTCGTGCCGCGTCACGCGCGGCGTCGCGTGGGCAGACCGGTGCGGCTGCCACCGATCGCTGATGGCATTTCAGCACGTCCGGCATCGCCGCGAAAGTCCGCGCGCGGGTTGTGTTCAATCCGCCGATTTCGTCGTGACGGGCTGCCACGCGGCGTTCTTCACCTCATACAGCGTCGAGCTCGGGTTCTTCAGGTCGCCCGTGTTCGTGAACGCGATCGTGCCCGTGATGCCGTCGAAGCGCGTGCCCTTCAGCGCGCCGTTGAAATCGGCCGGCTTCGTCGAGTTCGCCTTCTGCATCGCGTTGATCGCGATCCACGTCGCGTCGTACGCGAACGGCGCGTACGCGAGCATGTCGATGCCGTACTTCTGCTTGAATTTCGTTTCGAACGCCTTGCCCTTCGCGAGACGCGCCAGCGGCTGCCCGTATTCCCACACGGACGCGCCTTCCGCCGCATTGCCGGCCAGCTTGATGAAGTTCGCGTTCATCACGCCGCCGCCCGCGAGGAACTGCGCGCGGATGCCGAGCTGGCGCATGCGCTTCACGAGCATCGCGGCCTGTGCGTCGAGCCCGCCGAAGAACACGAGATCGGCGTTGGTGCTCTTGATCTTCGTGAGCTGCGCGCTGAAGTCCACCGCCTTGTCGTTCGTGAATTCGCGCGCGACGATCGTGCCGCCGTTCACCTTCACCGACTTCTCGAATTCGTCGGCTTCGCCCTGGCCGAACGCGGTGCGATCGTCGATGATCGCGATGCGCTTCGCCTTGGTCACGCTCGCCGCATAGGCGCCCGCGTTGCCGGCGTTCTGCGTGTCGGTTGCGATCACGCGGTACACGGTGCCGAGCCCGGCGCGCGTGATGTCGGGATTGGTCGCCGACGGCGTGATCATCGGAATGCCGGCCTTCGCGTAGATCTTCGACGCGGGCAGCGTCGTGCCCGAGTTGAAGTGGCCGATCACGACGGCCACCTGCGCATCGGCGAGCTGCTGCGCGGCCTGCACGCCGGTGCGCGGATCGCTCTGGTCGTCCTGCGACGCGACGACGAACTTCACGGGCTTGCCGCCCACCGTCGTATGCGCGGCATTCGCTTCGTCGACGGCCATGCGCACGCCGTTCTCGATGTCCTTGCCGTAGGCGGCGCCGCCGCCCGTCAGCGGGCCGGCCACGCCGACCTTGACGACCGTCTCCTGCGCGTGAACCGCGCCCGTCTGGAGCGCGAGGATCGCGGCGGTCAATGCGACGCCGGAAAGCGAACGAATGCGGAACGTCATGACAATCCTTGTCCTGGGGGCCGGGATGCAACGCGCGACTGCCGCGCGTCGGCAACCTCCCGCGTGCCGGTCATGTCGTCCGCCTGCGGAGCATCATGCAACGCCCCTGCCGGCCGGTCGATCGCCGCGGCTCCGTCTCCGAAGAGCCTTTCATCGCGAAAGAGGTGAATGGATTGTGGGTAGCCAATACCCGTGCAGCAAACGAAATATCGGAACTATGTTGTGAGGATTTGTCATCAAGTTCCGCGTTCGCGGGCGGCCCGCGGCCCGCGCAACGGCGGGCCGCGGGTAAATCGCTACCGTGGAATGCCGCGCCGGCGCCCGGCCATCAAGGCCGGCCGTGGTCATGCCGGCGGCGCATCATCGTTGCAATGACGCCCGGCCGGCCATCGCGACGCCCACGGCGCCGCGTCATCGGTCAGTGCCGATCGGTGCCCGTCTGCTTGCGCACCGCATCGGCCGCCTCGCCGGCCTGCTCCTGCATCCTGCCGGCCTCTTGTTCAGCGACGCCTTCCGCTTCCGTCTCGCGGTCGCCCGTGACCTTGCCGAGCGCTTCCTTGACCGAACCCTTGACTTGTTTGAGCTTACCTTCGATGCGATTCCTGTCCATGGTCGTCTCCTGCGATGGTGGGGGAGAGCCGACGATGCAACGGCCTGCGCCGCACCGCCGAGTGGACAGGATCGCAAGCGGGCGCCGCGCGCGGCAGATGCGAATGCACCAGCGCCTCTGGTGCATTCGTACCGGCGGCGTCAGTCCTTGTCCTTCGCGCCGCCCTTCTCGCCACGCACGCCGTTCGCTTCGGCCGCACCGACGATCCCGCGTTCGCGCGCCCAGACGATCGCCTCGCCGCGGCTGTGCACGTCGAGCTTCGCGTAGATCGTCGCGACGTGATTGCGCACGGTGTTCGGCGCAAGCCCGAGGCGGCCGGCGATTTCCTTGTCGGCGAGACCATGGCACAGCAGGTCGAACACGTCGCGCTCGCGCGCGGTCAGGTCCGACAGCTGCGCGCCCGCATCCGGCGCATTCGCGCGCCGCACGTTCGCGAGCTTTTCGATCAGCGTGCGGCTGAACCACGACGCATCCTGCATCGCCGTTTCGATCGCGTAGACGAGCTCCATCTCCGTGCGCTTGCGATCGCTGATGTCGAGCAGCGCGACGAGCAGGCAGTCGCGCCCGTGAATCGCGACGGGATCGGCCGACACGACGCAATCGCGCACGTCGCCTTCGCGCGTGCGGATCTGCACGTCGGCGTTGCGCACGTTGCCGTCGCGTGCGAGCCGGCCTTCGATGCGCTGCCACGCGCCGCGTTCGGCCCACAGCCCGATCTCGTCCGCGGATTTGCCGAGCAGGTCGTCCTGCGCGTGGCCCGTCATCGCGGCGAACGCGTCGTTCACGTCGAGCAATTCGAAGCGGTCTGCCGTGACGATCGCGGTGGCGACCGGTGCCATCCGGAACGCCGTCGCAAAGCGTTCCTCGCTCTGCCGCAGCGCGCGCTCGGCCTGCTTGCGCGGCTCGAGATCCATGAACGTGAACAGCATGCACGCCTCGTCGTTCATGTCGATCGGCTGCCCGGCGACCACCACGGCCTTCGTGCTGCCGTCCGCGAGCTTCAGCACGGCCTCCATCTGCGGGATCGTCGCGCCTTCGCCGAGCCGCTCGATCGCGAGGTCGCGCCGGTCGGCCTGGTCGAGCACGTCGATCTCGTACACCGAGCGGCCGAGCACGTCTTCACTCGCGTAGCCGGTCATGTCGAGAAAGCCCTGGTTGACCTTCACGTAGCGCAGGTCGTCGAGCCGGCAGATCACGGCCGGCGCCGGGTTCGCATTGAAGGTGCGCTCGAAACGCTCCTCGGCGCTCGCCCATTCGGTCGCGTCGTGCAGCACGAGCGCGAGGCAGTCGGGCTCGCCGGCCGCATTCGTCAGCACGAGGCTGCGAATGCGGTGAACCCAGCTCACGGTTTCGTCGGCGGCCGATTCGACTTCGACCGTCACGTCGCTGAACTCCTCGCCCGCGATCACGCGATCCATCGGATAGTGGCCGTCACGCACCGGGTGGTTGTTCCGGTAGCGCAGCCGGAAGCGCTCGCGGTAGTCGGTGACGGTCGCGCCGAGCGCCGTCAGCTCGGTCACGCCATGCATCGCGAGCGCGGCTTCGTTCGCCCAGACGATCCGCTGGTCGGGCTCGATCAGGATCACGCCCTCGGTGAGCCCCGCGATGATCTGGTGCAGTTGGCGCCGGTCGGTATGCGACTTCAGCGCCTGTTCGTTTACCTGTTCGTTCATCGAATGGTTGTCCATGTCGTCAGCATGAGCGTCGGCCCGGTTGCCGCTTCGTCGACACGCGCCGGCCCGCGCGTGTGGCGATGATCGCGTGCCGCACCGGTGCACGACAGGCGCGGATGCACTATTCGTCATAGTACATTCGTACGGCCTGCCCTACCGTGCGGTGTCCCGCCGATCCCGGAAGCATCCACCGCGCCTGCCTTCCGCGCGCCGCCCCAAACGGGCCCGCCTCTCCCTCCACGACGCCCCGTGCAAACGCACTAGCCGATCAGGTGAATTTGCGTGATGTCCGTGCAAGTTTGCATCGGTACGCTGGTGTTGCATCGGCGCTCATGCGCTGCCTTCCGACCCGCAGAGGAGAAGCACGATGAAGCTGCATCAGACACCCGATCCGACGCGGCCGGAGCCGGCCCCGGACAATCCGCCCGAACCGTCGCCCGGCACCGATCCGCCGGTTCCGCTGCCGCCCGACGTGCCGCGCCCGGACATGCCGCCGCGCGAGCCCGGCTACGACACGCCGATCGCCCATTGATCCGGGCACGCGCCGTGCTCAGTGGTCAATCCATTCACCACGCCAATCGAAGGAGAACATCAATGAACAAGACCTCGCACCTTTCGACGCTGCTCGCCGCCAGTGCGGCTTTCCTGCTTTGCGCCGCACCGCTCACGAACGCACAGGCACAGGCCTCGTCTACCGACAGCGGCATGACGGCCGAATCGAACCAGCCTGTCACCGACACGTGGATCACGACCAAGGTGAAAGGGGAACTCGCGACCACGGAGGGCGTGAAGAGCACTGACATCAGCGTGAAGACGGTCGACGGCGTCGTCACGCTCACCGGCGTGCTGCCGACGAAGGTCGCCGTGAAGAAGGCTATCGCCGTCACGCGCGCGGTCAAGGGCGTGAAGCACGTCGACGCATCCGGCCTGAAGGCAAAGGCCTGACCTCCCGGCGCGGCAACCGCCGCGCTTTTATCCCTGCATGACAAGGAGCACACGATGAACGAGGACAAGATCAAGGGCCAGTGGAAGCAACTCTCCGGCAAGCTGAAGGCCAAGTGGGGCAAGTTGACCGACGACGACCTGAAGGTGGCCGACGGCAATCGCGAGTATCTGACCGGCAAGATCCAGGAGCGTTACGGGATCGCCCGCGATGAAGCCGAGAAGCAGTTGAAGGAATTCGACCGCGAGCTGTAACGCGATAGCGCTTCAATACAACCGCCGCGGCGCCAACGGCGTCGCGGCCATCAGGACGACGACATGGGTAAATACCTGATCGCCTGGCTGCTCGGCGTGCCGGTCGGGCTGCTGCTGCTGTTCTATCTGATCACGCATATCTTCTGACCGTGTCCGCGCGATAAAGCCGAACAATACGACTCGCTTTTAGAGGCCAGTTCAAAAACCTTGCTCAGCTCGCCTGAAGACGTTCCAGCAGACGAGCGAGCAGCCAAGTTTCAAGAATGCTTCGTGAATGTCGGCACGTCGCTCGAAGCGCGTGCGTAGACGACGGAAATTATGGAGCCAGGAGTGCGTACGCTCGACCACCCAACGATACTTGCCGAGCCCGCTGCCGTGTTCGGTCCGGCGCTTCGCGATCACGGGCCTGATGCCGCGCTCACGCAGCGCACGTCGGTGTCGTGTGGAATCGTAGCCGCGATCGGCGTAGACGACGCCGGGCTTCTGAAGTGGTCGGCCACGGACACCGCGAATCGGCGGAATTGCATCAACGAGCGGCAGCAACTGCGTGACGTCGTTGGCGTTCGCGCCGGTCAGGATCGCGACGACGGGAACGCCGTTGGCGTCTACGAGGATGTGGTGCTTGGAACCGGGTCGCGCACGATCCGTGGGGTTCGGGCCAGTTTTTCGCCCGCCCCAACGGCGCGCACGGACGACGAATCGACCGCAGCGTATGACAGATCGATCTGGCCGGCCGCACGCAACTTGTCGAGCAGCAACTCGTGCAGTTGGTCCCATACACCAGCCTTTTGCCAGTCGTTCAATCGCCGCCAGCAAGTTGCGCCCGAGCCGAAGCCCAGCCGAGTCGGCAAGTGGTTCCAGCGGATTCCCGTTTTGAACACGAACAGGATGCCGTTGAGCGCCGCACGATCGCAAACGCGCGGACGACCAGGATCGCTCTTCGCACGAGGCTTCGCGGGCGGCAGCAATGGTTCGATCAGTATCCACAGTTCGTCGTCAATGATCGGCGCTTCCATCCTTGGGCTTCCGTTGTTCTGGTGCCCAAGGTTAACAGCTCGCCGAGGAAGTAAACAGCCCCCTCACGGGGTTTTTGAACTGACCTCTTAGGGAGATGACCAATGAAATTCCTTTCCATTTCGGCAGCCTGCATCGCGTTGCTGACCGCTTCGATCCCGGGACATGCAGCAGGATGCCTGAAAGGCGCGGCCGTGGGCGGAGTCGCCGGCCATGTCGCAGGACACCACGGGGCGATGGGTGCCGCTGCGGGTTGCGCAATCGGCCATCACCACGCAGCAAAGAAAGCCAAGGCGGCAAGCGCGGCAACGGCCGCGTCGCAATGAATGCGTCACGACGACGCCGGTCGACGTTCTTCGGAACGGCCGGTGTTGCGCCGCGTACGCGATGCCACCGGTCATGACATGACCACCGGATTTACAACAATTTCGCCAATCCAAGGGGAAGATCGTACATGGATATGCATGGCTTGATCGTATGGCTGATCATCGGCGCCATCGCCGGCTGGCTCGCGGGCGTACTCGTCAAGGGCGGAGGTTTCGGCCTGGTCATCGACATCGTTGTCGGCATCGTGGGCGCGGTGATCGGCGGTTGGCTCGCCGGGTTGCTCGGTATCGGCTTCAGCGGGATGCTCGGTTCGATCGTCATCGCGCTCATCGGTGCCGTGATCCTCTTGCTCGTGATCCGCCAGTTCCATCGCGCAACGTGACAGGTCATTCAGCGCGCCGGACTCACGGCTGGCGTGCGGAGGAAGCGACAAGAAGCGTCTCATGTCAAATGGACGAGCCCGGCGTTCGACACCGGGCTCGCCACACTTAGTGCCCCTTGTAGAGTTCGAGCAACTGGCTCTGCAAGGCCATCATGGCCTTGTCATGCTGCATTTGCAGCTTCGCCATTGCTTCGTTGTGCTCCATTTCCATCGCCATCATTTTTTGCTGAATGCCGATGGCCTGAGTGCGTTGCTCGGGTGTGAGCTTGTCCATCATCATCATGGTCCAGTCGCTGGTATGCGACATGTAGGTGCCGCTGCGACCAATGCCGCCACCGTCTGCCTGTGCCGCACCGGCGACGAGCAGGAACGGAACGGCGCCACACAGCATGAGCTTGCGAATCGGGTTCATCCGGGTTCTCCTGTCAAGAAAGGACGTCGGGAAGCGCCCGTGTCGCATGCACGGGTTTCCTGAGCGTGGGTCATGAACTGCCAGCTGACATCAAGACCTCGTCCAATCAATCGACCAGGTGATCGAAAGGCGTCTCCCTGACAAGTGCTACGACGAATCGGCTGATGAATGATGGTTCGACTGGCGAGACGTTTGTCGTCCCGTACCGGCGGATATGACACGGCTCGATGAGATTTTCGGGGTCGCGTAATCCCGCGCGCCCGGCCGTGGCGTCCACGACGGCCCACACCCGACATGGCAAACGCCCTGCATTCGCAGGGCGCTTCAGGCCGCGGTGCATGCGTGCGCCGGCCAATCGGTCGCGACCGGCGCAGCCCCCGCTTTCCTTTCGTTACTTCGCCGCGTTCGCCGTCATCTTGAAGATGCCCTGCGCGTTGCCCGCATCGAAACGCAGGTCGGTCACCCAGCGGCGCGCCGCCTGGTCGAACGTGCGCTTGCGCGTGATGAACTCGTAGAACGAACCCGGCACGTTGCGCTTCACCGTGCCGCCGTCGCGCGTGCGGAATTCGCGCTCGACGGTATCCGCGCGATACGCGGTCTGGAACACGCGGCCCGAGCGCGAGCGTTCGACTTCCGGCTTCATCGGCCGGCCCTTCGCCTTCTCGTCGTCGGACAGCTTGAACACGTCGGCGACGCGGTCGGTCGCGTGATTGAACGCATTGCCTTCGGTCGCGATCCACGCCATTTCCGCCGATTCCATCAGCAGCGTCTCGTAGTCGAGTTCGCTCGGCACGTCGTGCTGGCGTGCGAACGCGCCGACGATCTCCGGCAGCAGCGCGTGCGCGGCCTCCGGCGACAGCCAGCCTTCGCGCTCCACTTCCCACAGCAGCGCGACGGCCGCCGGCGACAGCGGATCGCGCGACGTGCTCACGACGTTCGTCACGGCCTGCTGGAATTCCTTCGAGAAACGTTCCGGATGCAGCTCGCTGACGAAGAACTGCGCGATTTCGTCCGGTGCGTCTTCATGTGCATACGCGCGGCCCGTCATGCCGAGCTTGTCGAGCGGGTAACGGCCGTTCAGGCGGAAGCCGAGCGGACGCAGGATGCGCGTGAACGCGGCCTCGCCCGGCGGCAGCGCGCCGGTGTGCGGCCAGCGCACCGTGCGCAGCGCGCCGTGGTCGAAATAGACCGAGCCGCCGCTTTCGACCGCGTCGGCCGTATACGCACGGCCGTTCGCCGAACGTTCGAGCAGCCCTTCGAACAGCGCCATGTTCATCGCCTGCGCGATTTCCGCGCGCGTCACGACGCCGTCTTCCCATTCCTCGAGGATGGCCGGCATGTTCAGGGTCGAGAACAGGGCGTCGGTCTTCGCCTGTCCCAGCAACTTCGTCAGCAAGCTCTCGATATTCGGATTGCGCATCAGGATTCTCGTCTCGGGGGACCGCC
Source organism: Burkholderia sp. AU33423 (assembly GCF_002223135.1). NCBI lineage: Bacteria > Pseudomonadati > Pseudomonadota > Betaproteobacteria > Burkholderiales > Burkholderiaceae > Burkholderia > Burkholderia sp. AU33423. The sequence continues at coordinate 484,514 of NZ_NKFH01000007.1, read as the reverse complement.
GGCAAACGTGCCGGCAACTCGTCGGCCGGCCGCCCCACGGGCGCCTGACCTTGCGTGGGGAGCATTATTCAAAGGGTTGCAGCCGGGCGTAAAGCGAGATTAAATTGATATGTGATGAGTTTTTGGAATTATTGGCCGTTCGTTGCCCGCCCTTCGCGCTCACGCTGCGGGAGCCCCGTTCGTCAGACAAATCAAGCATCATGCGTAAATTCAAGATTCCCAACATGGGCGCGCTCGTGGCTTTCGAAGCCGCCGCGCGCCACGAAAGCTTCACGCACGCGGCCAAGGAGCTGTTCCTGACCGAAAGCGCGGTTTCGCGCCAGATCGCGACGCTCGAAGCGAGCCTCGGCGTGCGGCTGTTCGCCCGCGTGAAGCAGCGTGTCGTGCTGACGCGCGCCGGCAAGCTGTACGGCACGCAGGTGCGGCGCGCGCTGGAGGCGCTCGACCGCGACACGCTGTCGATCATCGCGCACGGCAGCGGCGGCGGCTACCTGGAGCTGGCGGTGCTGCCGACCTTCGCGTCGCACTGGCTGATCCCGCGCATCAAGAGCTTCTACGACCGCACGCCCGACGTGCGCGTGAACATGGGCAGCCGCACCGACCTGTTCTCGTTCGAGGACACCCACTTCGAGGCCGCGATCCACTACGGCAAGCCGACCTGGCCCGGCACGTCGTCCGACTACCTGTTCGGCGAGGAAGTCGTGCCGATCTGCTCGCCGGCGCTGCTCGACGGGCCCGTGCAAAGCGTCGAGGATCTGCTCGCCTACCCGCTGCTGCACTCGACGACGCGCCCCGGCGCGTGGGCGCAGTGGTTCGAGACGCACGGCGTCGAGGACATCCGCACGATGCAGGGCGTGCGCTACGAGCTGCACACGATGCTGATCAGCGCGGCCGCGGCCGGGCTCGGCATCGCGCTCGTGCCGAAGTTCTTCGTCGAGGAACAGTTGCAGCAGCTCGGGCTGGTGGTGCCGTGCGACGCGGCGACGGTCGGCGATTCCGCGTACTACCTCGTGTATCCGACGGAGCTCAGCCACAGCAAGCCGCTGGAGCTGTTTCGCGGCTGGCTGCTCGAGCAGGCGAGCGCGTATGCGGCGCCCGGTTTCGACGCGGATGGCGGCGATCTGGTGGACGACGAGGACGTCGAGTAAAAGCGTGGCCGCGCCAGCCTCATGGCGCGGCGGCCTCGCACGCGTATCGCGTCGGCAGACTGGCCTTCACCACCTTCACCAGCCGCGCGTGATCGGGCTCTTCCAGCCCTGGGCACACGGTTTCCAGATCGCGGATCACGACCGTTGCACGCCCGTCGAAGCGGCATACGCCAACGGGCTGCGCGGCGGGGAGCCGCAGACTGCGCCGTGCATCGCGCTGGTTCGTGAACCGGATCACACCCGCGCGTTGCGAACGGTCCGGCAGGCGCCGCGCCGATGCGTCGTCCTCCTCGAACCACACGTCCTCCCCGCTCTCTTCGTCGCCGTAATCGACCAAGTAACGGCCCGACAACGTGATCGCACGGCCGACGTACACCGAATGGCATTCGGGTTCGGCGTCGGCCGGGATCGTCTGCGCGTGCGCCGCGGCCGCGCCACAAGCCAGCCACCACACCGCGCACAGCACGCTGGCGCGGCCGATCAGGCTCGACACATCAATCGATTGGCGGATCATGGGCAGTGAGGTGCGGGTCATCGTGACGAAGACTCGCATTGTCACCCGGCGTAGGCATCACGTGCATTACATGTGCCACTTCACCGTGGCGGTCAGCGTGCGCGGATCGCCGGGCATGTTGTACAGGTCCGCGTTGCCGTGCGCGGCGATGAAGTAGCGGCGATTGAACAGGTTGTCGAGCGTGAGCGTCACGTCGACCTTCTTGCTGCGATAGCCGGCGCCGAGGTTGAACACGGTGAACGACGGCAGCGTGACGAGATCGCTCGCCGACGTGTAGCGCGTGTCGCCTGCCCGCAACGTGCATGCGCATGGCGCTCTGCATTCCTGACGAATGCCTTTCTGTTTCGTGCTTTTGCGTGGCTTATGCGTAATAAAAACGAAAGAAATTCTTCGGCCGCATCAGGCGATGAAGGGCCAGGCAATAGGCGGAATTCGGGAGACGACGACGAAAGGACTGGAGAGGATGACAAAACATCCGTCGAAGCGGACGGCGCGCATTCGAAGTCCGGTGCGCGCCGGACCGGGCAACCCCGACCCGGCGCTCCGGGCAGCCGACCTCGCATCGGCAGCGCGGCGGACCTTCTTCCGTTCTTCACTACATATGCTCTCAGGCTCACTTCATTTTTTTCTTCACCGCGCCGGGCCATTATCCGCTGAAACCAGCCCGTTTGAAACGTTTGCGAGCGCTGTTGGCGGCTTATACCAAGCATTCGGCAACAGTCTTTCTGAATGCTTACGGTGCATGCGGCGCGATTCGGCAATTCTTGCATTCACGCCGGCGTTCCTTTTTAATGGAACTGGTTCCAATTATTGAATCGGCCATGGTCATGCGTGACGTGTCGTCGTCCGCGCGTCATGATGCCGATTCAGGATCGAGGATTTCCCAGCTCAGGATTCGCATCGCCCGTCCTTCCCGGACACCCCGTCAAACGAGACCGTCATGCCCGATTCCGCCTCCCTGCAGCAGCTGTTTCCCGCCTTTCAGGACATCCCCGCCGAGTACCGGCTCACTTCGCCGATTCACCAGCGCGTGTCGCTCGTCGACGGCGAGTTGCGGCCGTGGGACGGCGCGACCAAGACTGTGCTGTCGCCCGTGTGCGTGCGCCAGGCTGACGGCAGCGTCGAGCAGGTCGAGATCGGCAGCTACCCGGTGATGGGCGAAACGGAAAGCGACGCGGCGCTCGACGCCGCGGTGCGCGCGTACGACGCCGGCCGCGGTGAGTGGCCGACGATGAAAGTCGAGCAGCGCATCGCGTGCATGCAGGACTTCATCAAGCGGATGGTCGCGCAGCGTGAACTGGTGGTGAACCTCATCATGTGGGAAATCGGCAAGAGCCTCGCCGATTCGCAGAAGGAGTTCGACCGCACCGTCACGTACATGACGCAGACGATCGACGCGCTGAAGGAGCTCGACAACGCGAATTCGCGCTTCGTGATCGCCGAAGGCACGATCGGCCAGATCCGCCGCACGCCGCTCGGCGTCGTGCTGTGCATGGGCCCGTACAACTACCCGCTGAACGAGACCTTCGCGACGCTGATCCCCGCGCTGCTGATGGGCAACACCGTGGTGTTCAAGCCGCCGCAGTACGGCACGCTGCTGTTCGAGCCGCTGCTCGAAGCGTTCCGCGACGCGTTCCCGAAGGGCGTGATCAACACGATCTATGCGCCGGGCGCGGTGGTCGTGCCGCACATGCTCGCGTCGGGCAAGATCAACGTGCTCGCGCTGATCGGCTCGAGCAAGGTCGCCGATCATTTGAAGAAGCAGCACCCGAAGTCGCACCGGCTGCGCGCGATCCTCGGCCTCGACGCGAAGAACGCGGCGATCGTGCTGCCCGACGCCGATCTCGACCTCACCGTGAAGGAATGCCTGCTCGGCGCGCTGTCGTTCAACGGCCAGCGCTGCACCGCGCTGAAGATGCTGCTCGTGCATCGTTCGATCGTCGACGAATTCCTGAAGCGCTTCACCGCCGCGCTCGAACAGCTGAAGATCGGCATGCCGTGGGAGAAAGGCGTCAGCATCACGCCGCTGCCGGGCATGCATCGCACGGCCTACATGACGGACGCGATCGACGACGCGAAGGCCAAGGGCGCGCAGGTCGTCAATCATTCGGGCGGCGAGTTCAGCAAGACGCTGTTCTATCCGGCCGTCGTGTACCCGGTGGCGGAAGGGATGAAGCTGTATCGCGAGGAACAGTTCGGGCCGATCATTCCGGTGGCGACGTTCGATGACGTGGACACCGCGCTCGACTACGTGACGACGTCGGATCACGGCCAGCAGGTCAGCATCTTTGGTTCCGATCCGGCGCAGATCGGCGCGCTCGTCGATCCGCTCGTGAACCAGGTGTGCCGCGTGAACATCAACTGCCAGTGCCAGCGCGGGCCCGACGTGTTCCCGTTCGCGGGCCGCAAGGATTCGGCCGAGGGCACGCTGTCGGTGAGCGATGCGCTGCGCGCGTTCTCGATCCGCTCGATGGTCGCGGCGAAGCAGACCGACAGCAGCAAGCAGCTGCTCGATTCGATCGTGTCGGATCACCACTCGAAGTTCATCAATACGGGCTTTATTTTCTGAAGCGGCTCTGATTCGGGTGCCCTCCGCCGCGCGTCGGTGCGGCGGAGTCATCGGGTTGAGTGCGCGCCCCACCTCGTCCGCCTCCGGTCAGATCGCACCAGGCCTCGCGCGCAGACTGTTCAGCAGTGTGTCCCATACTTGCAACGCGCCCGCTTCGTCGACCGGCGAGGTGGCCTTCTCCGGTGGCAAGTCGTCACGCGCGGGTGCGCCCAGCAGCAGTTCGACCGATGCATGCGGCTGCTCCACCGTCGCGGGATTCCCTGGCGCGAGCAGGTAGAAGCGATAGACCGTGACCGCGCCATCCCTGAGCGCAAACAGCACCTCCTCCGCGTCCATGCCGGCGACCTGCCGTTTGCCTTGGCGCAGGATGCTGTAGCGTCCCGGCATGCGATTGAGTGTCGCGCGCAGCGCGCGCAGATTGCGGGTGAGCGGTTGCTCCAGATCTACGTCCACCGCATCCCGCAGCTTGATCACAAGCAGCGCCGGTCGGCCCGGCATCAACGCGAACGACTGGCTGACTTCTTCCGAGTAGGTCGACGGGCCCGTGACGATGCCACCATCGAAACAGAAACCCGATTCCGTCGGCACGGTCCAGTTGTCGCGTACCTTGATGCGGCGGTAGGTGTCGTCATAGATGCTTTCGGCGCGGTCCAGCACATCCGCACCGATCAAGCTCGTCGTCCGGATGAGCGTGCGGTTCGCGAACAGATAGCCTTCCGTATAGAACGGCAAGGCGACAGCTTTCACCACCGCATCGTTGAAGACGAAAACCCGTGAGTGCGACACCGGAGAGAAGGCCTTTTCCAGCGACATGCGTCCCGTCTGCTCCTGCAGATCGACGGGATTCACCCGCTGTTTAGTGCGCAGTTCTTTCTCCCGCGCCGCGACTTTGGCGTCGTAGTCCTCCACTGACACGTCGTGCGTCGTCACCAGCTTTTCACCGCGGTATTCGTAAAGCTCGTTCGAGATCTCGCTCGAGACAGGCCGGTCGAACATCAGGCGACCGATGCACCACGGACGCAATTCCGATAACAGCGGATTGTTCATCCCGGATTCCACGGAATACGCAAACGAGCAGGCACACAGCCCCGCCAGCAAGAGCAGTGAACAAACGAAACGCACCATCACGATCCTCCCCGCACATCGATATCTTTCATGATCTGCGCCATCTTGCCGAGAAGCACCCGGCGCGTCCATGTTCGGCGCGAAGAAAGCCTCGTCACCGTTGTCTTTCGTGACGATAGGCGAGCCCATGATGCCCGATATGACAATCCTGGGGATCATGGGGTGCAGATCTTGACGTTCGTCGATGGGGGCTGCAAGTTCCGAAGCGGGCCGTTCGTGAGAAAGCCGCTGCACGCGCCGGTGCAGCGGCTTTTTTGCACCCGCGCGTGATTACGCCCGAATCGGGAACGTCAACGCGTCGAGATCGAGCGGGCCGCCCGTCAACTGAACCGGGCCTTCGTCACCGATCAGCACCGTATCGGAATGACGGAAGCCGCCGACACCCTCGATATAGATGCCCGGCTCGATCGTCAGGCACATCCCCTTCTCGATCGGCCGGTCGTAGCCTTCGGCAAAGAACGGCGCCTCGTGCGCGGTGACACCCATCCCGTGCCCGGTCCGGTGCAGCATCCGGTCGCCCATTCCCGCGCGACGGAAATAGTCGTTGACCTTGCGATCGACGTCGCTCAGCAGCGCGCCCGGCATCGCCGCGTCGAACGCGAGCCGCCGCCCTTCCGACATCACGTCGAACGCGCGCCGTGCCGCGTCGGGCACGTGGCCAAGGAAGAAAGTCCGCTCGACTTCCGCGCCGTAGCCGTTCATCACCGCATTGACGATCGACACGTGCGGGCCGCCCTCTTCCATCCGCATGTCGATGTTGCTGAAGTTGTGCGGATCGTGCGACACGCTGCCCGGCTGGAACACCGCGACGATCCGCGTGGCCAACGGGTTCAGCGTCGGATCGTCGGCCAGCAGCCGCTGCATGATGAAGCCGCGAATGCGCGACGACATCTCCGCCATCCCGAGGCCCGGGCGCGCTTCGTTCAGCAGCAGGTTGTGCGCGTCGGTGGCGATCCCGCACGCATACACGTGGCGGCCGATCTCGTAGTCGGACTTGATCATCCGCACGTCGTCGATGATGTCGATGCATACACGCTCGCCCGGCGTCTGCGCATAGACCTGCAACGGACACACCGACTCGACGCCGACACGTTCGCCCGCCCCGAACAGCGCCTTGAACCGGTCGCTCCATTCGCGCCCGGCCGGCGCCGGAAATTCGAAATACGGAATCAGCTCGAGTTCGCCGATCGAGCGCGTCCGCACATGCGGCTGCTCTAGCTGCGGCACGACGAACTGCGGCGGGCCGCTGCGCGAAATGACCAGCACGAACGGCCGCTCGTGGACGATGTTCGCGAAGTTCGTCAGGTAGTAGATGTTGTCCGGCGAGAACGCCACATAGCGATCGAGGCCGGCTTCCGCCATGCGGGCGCGCACGCGGTCGAGGCGTCCTTTGAGTTCCGCCTCGCTGGGCGGTGCGAAAGTGGGTGTGAACTTCATGCGTGATTTCTCCTGTTGAGAGTGACGGGACGGCCGATCATTTCCACGCCTCCATATATCGACATTTCATTCGTTATCCTCTATTTCAGCGATACGGATCGAAACCGAATCCGGCTCGCTTATTCGCTCGGCATGCGTCGAAACCCGAGCAGCGCGACCAGGCTCACGACCGACATCGCGACGATGTACAGCGCCGGCGACGCCTTGTTGTGCGTGGTCGCGATCAGCCACGTGACGATCAGCGGGGAAAAACCGCCGAAGACCGTCGTCGGGATGTTGTACGACACCGCGAGCCCGGTGCTGCGCACCGCGGCCGGAAACGCGCGCGCGGCCAGCGCGGGCACCAGCCCGACGAGCACGCCCATCGGCGCGGCGGCAGCGGCCTGCATGATCAGCAGGTTGCGCAGCGAAGGGCTCGCGATGACCCACATATAGAGCGGCAGCGTGATCGCGGACAGCACGACGATCGCGGCGGCGACCATCGCGACCGGCCGGCGCCAGACGTCGCCGAGCAGGCCCGCGAGCGGCGCGATCGCGACCATCACGATGCCGGCGACCGTCGTGCTCATGAACGGCGCGGACATCGGCAACCCGAGTTGCTTCACCGCGAACGTCGGCATGTAGATCAGGACCATGTAGAACGCGGCCGTACTGACGATCGTCACGCCGCTCGCCGCGAGGAACGACGCGAGATGCTCGCCGAACAGGCGCTTGAGCACCTGCGCGACCGGCAGCGCTTCGCCGTGCACGAACGCGTCGGTTTCCGACACGCTCCTGCGGATGTAGAAGCCGACCGGGCCGATCAGCAGGCCGACCACGAACGGCACGCGCCAGCCCCAGCTTTCGAGCTGATGCGGGCTGAGCGACGTCGTCAGGATCGTGCCGATCGTGCCGCCCAGCACGATGGCCAGCATCGTGCTCGACATCTGCAGGCTCACGAAGAAATGGCGTCGATGCGGCGGCGCCTTTTCCGCGAGAAACGCGACGGTGCTGCCGAACTCGCCCGATGCCGCGAAGCCCTGCACGAGCCGCGCCAGCACGAGAATCGTGGCGCCGAGCCAGCCGGCCTGCGCATACGGCGGCGCCACCGCGATCGCGGCCGTGCCGGCCAGCATCAGCCAGATCGTGACGGACATCGCCGCTTTGCGGCCGTACCGGTCGCCGTACAGCCCGAGCACGACACTGCCGAGTGGCCGCACGACGAACCCCACGCCGAAGGTCGCCGTCGCGAGCAGCAGCGACCCGACCGGCCCGGCCACCGGAAAAAACAGCTTCGCGATCACGCTGGCGAAATAGCCGTAGATCACGAAGTCGAACCATTCGAGCGCGTTGCCTGCCGCGGCCGCCGCGACGTCGCGCATCGTGCCTGCCCGTGCAGACGGCTGCGGCGCAGCCGAACGGCGATCGAGCGCGATGGCGCCCGCCGGATTCACTGCATCCTCTTTCATCGTTTGTCTCCTCCCTCTGCTGGCTGCAGCGGTTTCGTGCTCATGTTCGATGCGCACCGTTACCGCGTCCAACGGATTTCCGGAATATGATCATCACCAACGTGAATAACGGTGCGAGCGCGGCGCGCGACTTCGTCGCGGCGCCAGCCGGCTCTCCGCAAGGGCAAACGCGACCTTGCGCGAACGGCCCGCGGCCCGGACACTGGCCGCCACGATGTTCCGGCTCCCGACGCCACGCGCGGGATGCCGGCACCCGAATGGGAGATGTGCGATGAAGGATGTGTTCCGTCAGCTCGACCTCAACCTGCTGCGCGTGTTCGCGGCATTGATGGCCGAAGGCAACGTCACGCGCGCCGCCGAACGGCTGGCGCTTTCACAGTCGGCGGTCAGCAATGCGCTGCGCAGGCTGCGCGAATCGCTCGGCGACGTGCTGTTCGAGAAGACCGTCACGGGTGTGCGGCCGACCGCGCGGGCGCGCGAGCTGTGGTCGGCGGTCCAGCCGCACTTCGACGCATTGAAGCAGGCGATCTCGCCGGACCAGTTCGACCCGCAAGCGCATCGGGGCACCTTCACGATCGCGATGTCGGACTACTCGGTCGAGCGCATCATGCCGCGCCTCGCGCAGTACATGGGCACGCATGCGCCATCGATGCGGATCGAGCTCACGCCGTTCAGCGTCGCCGACTTGCCGGCCATGTTCGACCGCGGCGGCGTCGACCTCGCGATCGGCGGCTATCTGAACGACTCGAGCCCGAGCAGCGGCGTGCGCACGCACGAGATGTGGCCGATCCACTGGAGTTGCCTGATGCGCAAGGATCACCCGCTCGCGAAGGGGCCGCTCACGCTGAAGCGCTTTCTCGCCGCGCGGCATCTCGACGTCGGGTTTTCCGGCATGCGGGTGCCGGTGTACGACAGCCTGCTTTCCGCGCACGGCCTGCAGCGCAATCTCGTCCTCACGCTGAATGCGTACTCGCCCGCGCTGGCGATCATCCGGGAGTCGGATTTCATCGGCGTGCTGCCGACCACGCTGCTCGATCTGTCGATCCACGAAAAGGAACTGGTGTCGCGGCAACCGCCGGTGCGCATGCCCGCGCGGCCTTACTGCGTGATCTGGCATCAGCGCTGGGACAGCCATCCCGCGCACCGCTGGCTCCGGCAGACGATCGTGTCGCTGTTCACGCGTCCGGCGGAGCAGCCGGGTAACGCCACCCGCTCGACGGCCCGGCGCGCCGCCCGCTAGATATGCGGGCGTGCCGCGTCAGACGTTCGACACCAGCAGCCGGATCCCCGCCACGCCGAACACGACGGCGAGACACGCTTCCATCGCGCGCCGGCCGCGCACGTACAGCCGGCGCGCGCCGTCCATCGAAAACACGAGCGCATAGCCGCCGAACACCAGGCACCCGATCACGATGCAGCCCGGCACGACGCCGCCGTGCGACGCACCCGCGCCGTTCGACGACAGCGCGACGATCGACACCCACACGAGGATCGCTTTCGGATTGGTCAGATGCAGCATCGCGCCGCGTACAAAGAAGCGCGACAGCCGCTGCTCGCCCGCTGCGTTCAGCGATGCCGCCGCCTTGCCCGACCACGCCGTGCGCCCCGACTTGAACGCGAGCCACAGCAGGTACAGCCCGCCGAAGAGCTTGATCGCGACCAGCAGCTTCGACCACGCGAGCAGCGCGGCCGACACACCGAGCGCCGCCACCGTCGCCCAGAACATCGACCCCGAAATGACGCCGAGCGCGAACGCGAGCGCCGCCTTGCGGCCCTGGTTCGCGGCGACCGACATGATCGCGAGGTTGCTCGGCCCGGGGCTGGCCGTCCCGATGAAATAGGCCGTGTAGGCCAGCAGCAGGTTGGCCGAGAAAAAGGCGTGGACGCTCATGTCGAACCTCGCAGGGATGATCAGGGGATTGTTGGCAAACGCGCGCTGTCTGCCCATGGACAATTGCTCGACAATTCGCTGGGCCAGTTGGACGGGGCGCGCAACCGGATCGCCATCGGCAAAATCCGTCTCGGATTTGAAACATCCGTCACATTCGCCGGTGGCTTTCGCCGGGCATGGCGGACATCCCGTTCCCCCGCTTCCGGCGGGCCGAACGCTTGACCGGTGCAGGCGGCACGCGTGGGCCGGTCCGTTTCGTCAGACTGCCGGGGAACGCGCCACGCAATTTCTCCCGGCGTTACGTTACATCCGTGAAGCATTTCGCCTCGTCGAGCCGCTCCGCGCACTCGATCTGCATCGCGCCGCGCCGGTAGACCGCCTCCTCGGTCCCTTCCCCCACCCAGTACCGGCGGGACTCTCCGCCCTCGTCGCATCGCCGCTCAACAATACTCAACAATCGTCTCGCGCCGCTGGTACGAAACCTGCGTCCCGTTCGGGTGACCACCGCGCCGATCACCGCGCGGACACGAACCCACCGTCGGGCGCATCCAGCGGATACACCCGAACGATCCGAGCAAGTGACGAGGCCCCTTCATGGATGCGCTGCCCAATTCGTCCGACACGTCGTTCCAGCTCTTTCTCGCGAAGCTGCTCGAACAGCCGTTGCCCGACTGGACCGAAAAACAGCAGATGGAACTCGAGATGGCACGCTCGTTGTCCACCGAAATGGTTCACCTCGCCGAGGACATGCGCGGCCGCACGCCCGATCTCGCGCGCTGCCTCGTGCTGCTCCGCTACGCGAAAGTGCTCGACTTCATGCTGACGTCGCTCGCCGCGCACCGCGACATTCATCCGCAGACGCTGCGCACGCTGTTCCGGCTCGCGAACCTGAAAGTCGACGATGCGTATCCGGCCTGAGCCGGCGCCATGCATCGGCTGCCGCGGGCGTCACGCACGGCCACGGCGGCCCTTCCCGATTCGCGGCACGCGCATGCCCGATGACCTCGCCGCATGATCCCCGGGAACCCGTTCGGTTCCGAATAGCCGCCCGCGTGCTTTCGTCTGCTTCCGGCAACTCGCCGGGCTGATGCCGTGCATCAGCGTGGCGGACGGCCCCGCCCCGCAAACGGAGGTACAATCGCGCGCCATGAATGCACTTCGCCGCTTCCTGCTCCGGCAAGGCGTCGCGCGACAGCTTCTGTGGGGATTCCTCCTCGTGACGCTGCTGTCCCGCGCGCTGATGTCGGGCGCCGTGATGCTCGATCCGGACGGTCCGGATGCGGGCTCGGTGGTGCTGTGTTCGGGCCGCGGCCCGCTGATCGTCAACGTGGCCGCGCTGGCTGCCCGCTTCGATGCCGGCGCGCCGATCACACCGGCCAACGACGCGCTCGCGCTCGCCGATGCGCTCAAGCATGACGGGCATGCCGACAACACGGCGTCGCCCGGCAGCGGCGACAGCCTGTGCGCATTCGGCGCCGCGCTGTTCACCGCGTTGGCGTCGTTCGTGCTGCTGGTGCTGCTGTTTCCCGCCGCCGCGCCGCGGCGCTTCCGGATTCACTTCGACCGTATTCCCGTCGTGCGATCGATCTTCGACGATCGCCCACCCTCCCGCGCCCCTCCCCTGTCCTGCTGACGGTTCTGCCCCGCGGCTCGTGCACGTCGACGTGCGCGGGCCTGCATGCCGTTCGTCCTACACGACCTGATTCAAGCGTTCACCCGCCTGCCCGCCTCGCGCGGGCGACGCCGTCCTGCGCCTCTTCCGCGCATGGCGCCGCGCCGCCCGTGCCATCGATGCGCGCCGGCGGGCGCAACGCGCGTTGACGTCCGCCGGCCCGCGCCGGCGTGGCCGCTCAACGAACACGAGGAGCTGACACCATGTCGACCACCGTCGAACGGGCGATCTCGCCCGCCCAATCCGCCCACGCCGGCTACCGGACACTGTGGCGCTGGCACTTCTATGCCGGCCTGTTCGTCATGCCGTTCCTGGTGGTTCTCGCGATCACCGGAACGCTCTATTGCTTCCAGCCGCAGATCGAGCCGCTGCTGTATCCGCACCGGCTCGTCGTCGAGCCGCGCGCCACGCCGCGGCTCGATTCCGACACGTTGCTCGCGCGCGCGCGCACCGCGATGCCGGCCGGCGCGACGCCGGTGTCCGTCCAGGTCTCGACCGCGCCGGACCGCAGCGCCGAATACGTGTTCCGGCTGCGCGACGGCAGCCGCGAGAGCGTGTACGTGAACCCATACGACGGCAGTGTGCTCGGCACACTGAGCGTCGAGAATCGCTTCATGCAGATCGACCGGATGCTGCATCGCAAGCTGCTGCTCGGCAAGACGGGCGAGTTGCTGATGGAGCTCGCCGCGTGCTGGACCTTCGTGATGATCGGCACCGGCATCGCGCTGTGGTGGCCGCGCGGCACGGCGCGCGTCGGGCGGGCACTGCGCCCCGACCTGTCGCTGCGCGGCCGGCCGCTGTGGAAAAACCTCCACGCGACGGCCGGCATCTGGCTCGCGGCCGGCACGGTCGCGTTCATCCTGACGGGGCTGCCGTGGTCGGGCTCGTGGGGCAAGAACTTCAAGGCGCTGGCCGCGACCGTGAACCTCGGCGCGCCGGAAGGCGCATGGGGCGGCGGGTCGGTACGCTCGACGCGCCCGGGTGCCGCCGCGGCGCCCGCGCCAGCCGAGGCTGCCGCACCGTCCGGCCATCACCACGAATCCGGCGAGTCGATGCCGGGGATGGTGATGGACGACCTGCCGTTGCCGCAAACGCCGTGGGCGGTCGGCAACGTGCCCGTCCCGCATTCGCCGTCGGCGTCGGCGTCGGCGTCGGCGCCGACGCCGGCACCGCTGCCGCTGGCCCGCGCGATCGCGATCGTCGCCGGCCTCGGCGTGACGAGCGGCTACACGCTCGCGCTGCCGTCCGGCGCGGACGGCGTGTTCACCGCGTCGTATTTCCCGGACGACCCGAAAGCCGAGCGGACGATCTACCTCGACCAATACAGCGGGGCCGTGCTGAAGGACATCCGCTATGACGACTATGGCGCGGTATCGCGCGCCGTGTCGTACGGCACGTCGCTGCACATGGGCCGCTATTTCGGGCTCGCGAACCAGATCGTCTGCGCGGTGCTGTCGCTCGGGCTGGCCGCGATGGCCGTCACGGGCACCGTGATGTGGTGGAAGCGCCGTCCTGCGGCCAAGTTGGGGGCGCCGTCGCGCGAACGCGGCGCGCCGCCGATGCGCGGCTGGATCGCGGGGCTCGTGCTGCTCGGCGTCGTCTTTCCGCTGATGGGCGCGACGATCGTCGCGGTCTGGTTGATCGACCGTCTGCTGTTCGGCCGTGCGGCACGCGCGGCGGCCTGATTCATCGCGCGCCGGCGTAAGCGGCGCGACGACGCGACAAGCCCGGGCCACCGCGTGGCTCGGGCTGTTCGCGCTCGTGCTCGCGCTCGTCGCGCCGCTGATCTCGCAACTGCGCGCTGCCGCGCCCGATGACGGCCTGCCGGCCGCGCCGATCTGCTCGGCCACCGGCAACACACTCATGGCGCACGCGGCATCGCATGCGCCGTCCGATTCGCTGGCCGATTCTCCATCCGACAGGCATTTCGACCGCTGCGGCTATTGCGGCCTGCTCGCCGGCCATCCGCCGCTGCAGTACGCGGTGTTCCTGTCCGCCTCCCCGGCCGTGCAGCATGCGCCGCCCGCGCCGCTGATCCCCTCTGCCCGCCACCCGGCGAAGCGCTACGCGCTCGCCGCGCGCGGGCCGCCTTCCGCCCGCGCCTGACGCCCCTCGCGACCGCGCCGCCGCACACCGCGCGGCGCCGTCCGCTTCGCCTGCCCGCCCTGCCGGTGCCCGATGCCGAACCCGCGCGCGTGACCACGCGCGGCGGCCGGCGCCGCGCATGGCGCGCATCGTGTCCGACTCGTCATCGTCACCATAACCATACGTACAACGACATGTTTACCTCAACCCGTATTGCCGCCGCGCTATCCGGCGCGATTTCCGTTCTCTTCGCGTCGGCCGCCTGCGCGCAAGGCGCCGACGCGCCCACCGATGCACCGGCCGCGTCGACGCTGCCCGCGATCCACGTCAACGCAACCCGCGAGATGGACTCGCTGACATCGACATCGACCGGCAAGCTGAAGCGCACGCTCGAGCAGACGGTCGGCTCGGTGGGCTTCGTCGATGCCGACAGCTACCGGAACACCTACGCGTTCACGCTGCGCGACGTGCTGAAGGACGTGCCCGGCGTGTTCGTCGAGAACCGCTACGGCCAGGAGCTGCGGCTGTCGATTCGCGGCTCGGGGATCGCCCGCTCGTACCACACGCGCGGCCTCGAGATCCTGCAGGACGGCATCCCGACCAACCTCGCGGACGGCAGCGGCGACTACTACCAGATCGATCCGCTCGCGCTGCAGGCGGTGCAGGTCTACAAGGGCGGCAACGGCCTCGCGTACGGGGCGTCGACACTCGGCGGCGCGATCGACTTCATCACGCCGACCGCCGATACCGCCGACGCGCCGAACATCGTGCGCGTGGAAGGCGGCAGCTACGGCACGGTGCGCACCAGCGCGCAGATCTCGCGCGTGCTCGGCCCGCTCGACTTCCTCGCGAACTTCAGCGTCAATCACGCGGACGGCTACCGCGATCATTCGAAGGGGCAATACGAGCAGTTCAACGCGAACGTCGGCTACCGGTTCAGCCCGACGGTCGAGACGCGCTTCTATGTCGGCGTGTACGTCGTCGACCAGTTGCTGCCCGGCACGCTGTCGCTGTCCGACGCGCTGAACAATCCGACCCGGGCCGCGCCGAACGCGATATCGGGCGACCAGGCGCGCAACACCCGCACCGAGCGGATCGCGAACCGCACGACGGTGAAGCTCGATTCGGGCGAACTGCAGTTCGACACGTGGGCGATCCACAAGAGCCTCTATCACCCGATCTTCCAGGCGCTCGACCAGGACGGCTGGACCTACGGCTTCGCGCCGCGCTACACGGGCCACCTGACGCTCGGCGGGATGCGCAACGACCTGATCGTCGGTGCGCGCTTCTTCGGCGGCCGCACGCAGGCGAACCAGTACGTGAACGTCAACGGCAACAAGGGCGCGCAGACGCTCGACTCGACGCAGACGGCGTTCAACTACGAGGCGTACGTCGAGAACCGGCTGTTCTTCGTGCCGACGGTCGCGCTGATGACGGGCGTGAAGGTGCTGCACTCGGTGCGCGAGTACATCGACAACGGCGGGCTGCCGCGCGACCCGAACTACAAGTCGACGAACGCGAGCTACAGCGGCGCCAATCCGAAGCTCGGGCTGCTGTGGCAGCCGGATGCGAACACCCAGGCCTACGTCGACATCACGCGCAGCCAGGACGTGCCCGACTTCACCGACCTCACGCAGACCTTCTCGAACACGACGCGCTTCACGCCGCTCGCGGCGCAGCACGCGTGGACCCTCGAGTTCGGTACGCGCGGCTCGCGCGAGCGCGTGAGCTGGGACGTGACCGCCTATCGCTCGCTCGTGCGCGACCAGCTGCTGCAGTACACGACGAACCCGGATGTCCCGGCGTCGACGTTCAATGCGAACAAGACGGTGCTGCAAGGGATCGAGGCCGGCGCGTCGGTCGAGTTGCTGCGCAACGTCACCGGGCGTGGCGCGGGCGACAAGGTCACGCTGTCGGGCATCTGGAACCTGAACGACTTCCGCTTCAAAAACGACCCGCAGTACGGCAACAACCGGATCGCGGGCGTGCCGCTGAACGTGCTGCGCGCGACGCTGGGCTACGCGCGGCCGAGCGGCTTCCACATCGCGGCGACGCTCGACTGGGTGCCGTCGGGCGCGTGGGCCGACGATGCGAACACGTTGCGCGTGCCGAGCTACACGCTGCTCGGGCTGCAGGCCGGCTACGACTTCCGCAATGGCCTCTCGCTGTTCGTCGACGCGCGCAACCTGACCAACAAGCGCTATGTGAGCGACATCAGCACGGTCGCCGATGCGCGCACCGCGAATACCGCGATCTTCTATCCGGGCGAAGGCCGCAGCGTGTTCGCCGGCATGCGGTACGCGTTCTGATGCCCGGCCTGACAAGAAACACCGCATTGAACAGATTCAAAGGATACCGAAACATGAAGTTCAGATTGATGCTGCCTGCCGCCGTCCTCGCGGCCTTCTCGCCCGCCGGGCAAGCACAGGAAAGCGATGCCGCGAGCACCGGCGCGACGCTCGCGCCGATTCGCGTCAACGCCCAGAAGATGACACCGCTCACGCAGCCGCTCGACACCGGCAGCCGTCTCGGCCTGACTTCGCTCGAAACGCCCGCGAGCGTCGAGCAGATCGATCGCAAGACGCTCGACATGCGCGGCGACAGCGCGATCGTCGACGCGGTGAGCCGCGCCGCCGGCATCAGCGCATCGCCGCATCCGGGCAACGGCGGCTCGGAGCTCGGCGCGCGCGGCTTCGTCGGCGCGTCGTCGGTCACGCAGCTCTATGACGGCGTGCGCCCGTACGGCGCGATCGGCATCACGTTTCCGTTCGACACGTGGTCGGTCGACCATATCGACGTGCTGCGCGGCCCGGCGTCGGTGATCTACGGCGAAGGCGCGATCGGCGGTGTCGTCAACATCGTGCCGAAAAAGCCGACGCGCGGCGCGATCCGGAACGAGCTGCAGGTCGGCGGCGGCACCGAGGGCACGGCGCGGGTCGCGTTCGGCAGCGGCGGCGCGATCAACGACAAGCTGTCGTACCGCTTCGACATCAGCGGCAACCGTTCGTCGAACTGGGTCGACCGCGGCAATTCGCGCAACCTGTCGATCTCCGGCGCGCTGCGCTACGACGTGACGTCCGACCTGTACGTGACCGCGTCGTACGCGCAGGGCTTCCAGCATCCGATGCAGTATTTCGGCGTGCCGCTCGTGAACGGCGCGCGCGATCGCGCGCTCGACAAGAAGAACTACAACGTCGGCGACAGCGACATCGCGTTCCGCGACAGCTGGGCGACGGTGTCGGCGAACTGGCAGCCGAGCGACAGCCTGAACGTGACGAGCACGCTCTACCGGATGAAGAGCAACCGCCACTGGAAGGATGCGGAGTACTACACGTACCTGCCGTCGACCGCGCAAGTGCGGCGCAGCAGCTTCACGGAAATCTTCCACGACCAGGAGCAGTACGGCAACGTGACGGCGGCCACCGTCACCACCGCGCTGCTCGGGATGCGCAACACGTTCTCGACGGGCGTCGAGTTCAATCACACGACGTTCCAGCACGACAACAACTCGCCGTATTCGGGCACGTCGACGGTCGATCCGTTCAACTTCGATCCGGGCAGCTTCATCAACACGGCCGGCACCTATCCGAAGTACCGCAGCCAGGCGAACCAGTACGCGCTGTTCGCCGAGAACCGGCTGGAGATCACGCCGCGCTGGTCGGTGATCGGCGGGCTGCGCTACGACCACGCGAGCGTGAACCGCGACGATCTCGTGAACGGCGGCGCATTCACGAAGGTGTTCGCGAACACGGGCTGGCGCATCGGCACCGTGTACGACGTGCAGCCCGGCCTCGCCGTGTACGGCCAGTACTCGGTCGCGGCCGATCCGATCAGCTCGCTGCTGTCGCTGAATGCGTCGAAGGCGAACTTCGCGCTCGCGACCGGCCGGCAGATCGAGATCGGCGTGAAGCAGTCGTTCCTCGGCGGCAAGGCGGAATGGACGCTGGCCGCGTACCGGATCGTCAAGAGCAATCTCCTGACGGCCGATCCGCTGAATCCGAACCAGTCGATCCAGATCGGCCAGCAGTCGTCGCGCGGGCTCGAGGCCACGGTCGGCGCGGAGATCGCGAAGGACTGGCGCGTCGACGCGAACGTGTCGATCCTGCGCGCGAAATACGACGACTTCCAGCAGACGTCCGGCGGCACGACGGTATCGCGCGCGGGCAACGTGCCGGTGTCGGTGCCGCAGCGGCTCGCGAACCTGTGGGTGAGCTGGCGCTTCGCGCCGGACTGGACGGGCATCGCGGGCGTCAAGTACGTCGGCAAGCGTTTCGCCGACACCGCGAACCAGCTCGTGATGCCGTCGTACACGACCGTCGACCTCGGCCTCGCGTGGAAGCCGCGCAAGGACACGACGATCACCGCGCGCGCGTACAACGTGTTCAACCGGCGCTTCGTGCAGTCCGCGTACTACAACGAGACGCAGTACCTGCTCGGCAACGACCGGCGGCTCGAAGTGGTGGCGAACTACCGGTTCTGATGCGGTGCGGTGCGCCGCCCCCGCCGCCCGTGCGCAGGCACTGCGGCGGGGACATTCATCGCTACCTCACCGCGAATGCGCGGCCACTCACGCAACCGCATGAACGCCGTGGCTCGGCGAACAGCGGCCCGACGAACCCCTCGCCGGGCCGCATGACCGCACGTCACGCACGCGTGCCCGCCGCGCGCCCCGCCATCCACTTCCGGTAGCGCCGTGTCTGGCACTGCGCGGCCAGTTGCTGCCTGACCAGCGCGCGCAGCGGCGACACCTGCGGGTGCGTGCGCCGGCCCTCGCTGAGCCGCGTGAGCTGGAACTTGACGACGGCCATGTTGGCCAGCGCGCCCAGCGCCTTGTTCTTCCAGCGGATCGGTTCCAGCACCGGCGCGCTGTCCTTGCCGGCCCGCCAGTCGCGCGGCAGGTTCGGCTCGATCGACAGCGCGGTCGCGATGCCGACCATCGCCACGCCGCTGTCGACCACCTGCTCGGCAACCACGCGACGCCGGATGCCACCCGTGACCATCAGCGGCATCCGCGCGACGGCCGTGATGTCGTGCGCGAATTCGAGGAAATACGCTTCGCGGGCCAGCGTGCGCCCGTCGCGCGCCTCGCCCTGCATCGCCGGCACTTCATAGCTGCCGCCCGACAGTTCGACGAGATCGACGCCGAGCGGATTCAGCAGTTCAACCACGCGCTTCGCATCGTCCGCGCTGAAGCCGCCGCGCTGGAAATCGGCCGAGTTCAGCTTGACCGCGACCGCGAATTCCGGCGACACCGTCGCGCGCACGTCCCGCACGATGTCGAGCAGCAGGCGTGCGCGATTCTCGATGCTGCCGCCCCACTGGTCCTGCCGGCGGTTCGTCAGCGGCGACAGGAACTGGCTCAGCATGTAGCCGTGCGCCGCGTGGATCTCCACGCCGGTGAAGCCGCTCTGCTCCGCGAGTTGCGCGGCACGCACGAAGCGCCGCTGCACGTCGGCGATATCGGCCGGCGTCATCTCCTTCGGCACCGGGAACTGCTTCGACAGCGCACCGAGCGCGAGCGGCACGGCCGACGGCGCGAGCGTCGTCTGGCCAAGCGCCGCCTGCATCTGGCGCCCCGGGTGATTGATCTGCATCCACACGTGCGCGCCACCCGAGCGCGCCACCTGCGCCCAGCGGCGGAAGCGGTCGAGATGCGCATCGCTCTCGAGCACGACGCCGTTCGGCCCCGTCATCGCGCGACCGTCCACCATCACGTTGCCGGTCAGGATCAGGCCGACCTGGCCATCGGCCCACGCCTGGTACAGGCGCAGCAACGCATCGGACGGTGCGTGGTTCGCATCGGCCATGTTCTCTTCCATCGCGGCCTTGGCCAGACGGTTCGGAATCACCGCCCCGTTGGGCAGTGTCAGCGGTGTAAACAGGTTCATGGAGGGCACCCTCGATTGACGATGCCCAACGATAACTTTAAAGTCAACTTCAAGGTCAAGCCCTTTGGAGCACTGCATGAAAATCGGCGAACTGGCGAAGGCGAGCGGCCTCGCGGCGTCCCGCATCCGCTTCTACGAAGCGAGCGGGCTGCTCGAACCGGCCCGTCGGCAGGCCAACGGCTATCGGGAATACGGGTCGGAAGCGTTGATGCGGCTCGCGATCATCGACCGCGCGCAGCGCGCGGGCTTTACGCTCGACGAGATCCGCGCGGTGTGTCCGCCCGATCTCGGCGCGTGGCCGCGCGACGAGCTGCTGGTCGCGCTGCGGCACAAGGTCGACGAAATCGTGCTGCTCGAACAGCGTCTGGCGCAGAACCGGCAACATCTGGAGGTGCTGATCGACGAGATCGAGAAGAAGCCGGAGGGCGAGGATTGCGCGGAAACCGCGCAACGGATGCTCGACCGGCTGAGCGCGCAGGCCGATGAAGCGCCGGCGTCGGCACAGGCACCGCTACCGGCCCCGCGGCCGACACGCAAGCGCGCATGACTGGTTACACTGCGTCACCTGAAAAAACCTCAACCCGCGCGGCGGCGAGTCGAGTCGACGCGCGCGCGCCGGCTTCCGCGGCGCGACTTCAAGACCCGATTCGCATGACGATCCCCGACATTAAAGGACTCTTCGTCGCCGCACTGCTGACGTTCGGCATCGGCAGCGCTTGCGCCAGGACGTGCGCCGATACGCCTGCGTCGTTCGCGTGCCCCGACGCCCCCGAGCTTCCGGCAGACATCGTCGCGCAGTTACCCGCCGGCTACGAAGCGATGGATGCCGCGTCAGGGCGACTGACCGACAGCCCCCATGTCGGCTATGTCGTCGTCGCGCATCGGGCCGACGACTCGACGCGCAAGGCGTCGCTGCGTCCGCTGATGATCTTCCTGCCGGGCAAGGACGGGCACTACCGGCTCGCAGCGCGCAACGACACCGTGATCATGAAAGCCGACGAAGGCGGGATGGGCGACCCGTATCTCGACGGCGTCGCCGAGAACGCGCTCACGATCGAACCGCGCACCTTCACGGTCGAACAGGGCGTATTCGCGGGCCATGACCACTGGCGCGACCGTGTCACGTTTCGCTACGACAACGCGCATCGCACGTGGGTGTTCCATCGCGAGGTGTTCCGGAACTGGCGCTTCAACGACGACCCGAACGGCGACGCGCTGAAAGCCGACCCGGTGCGCGTCACGCGCGCCGATGCGGCGAAAGCGGTCACGTTCGAAGCGTGGCGGCCGGGTTACTGGTGCGATTCGGCCGAGCGGCGAGGCAGCGATCCGGCTTGCAGCAACGCGCATTGACGGCGACGCCCCGCCGCCGCGCCGCGACTGACGATGCGTGCGGACAAGCGGTATGCGCGGACGCTGCCGTGCCGCACGCGCGGTGAGTCTGCCGGAGCGCGCCTGCCCCCTTTCGCAGCCGCGCAGATTTGCTTACGTCGCAGGTAATCGACGCGCGCCGCCCGCGCCGCGATGATGGCTCCATCGACGCACGAACCGCATCACATCGAGGAGCCAGCCATGACCGCCTACGCCATCGCCCACCTGCACGACGTCGAGATGTGCGACGACATCCTCGAATACCTCGAACGCATCGACGGCACGCTCGCGCCGTACGACGGTCATTTCGTCATTCACGGCGCGCGGCCGGACGTACGTGAAGGCGTGTGGCGCGGCGACCTGATCGCGATCGCGTTTCCCGATCTGGACACGGCGCGCGCGTGGTACGAATCGGATGCGTATCGGCAGATCCAGCCGCTGCGCGCGCGGCACGCGAGCGGTCCGCTGATCCTGATCGACGGCGTCGACGAGCGGCACAAGGCGACCGACATCCTGCGCTGAGGCGCGACGCCCGCGACGCTTACGACGCGTTGCGCTCCATCGGCTCGCCGACGACGAACCCGCCGCCCTGGAACCGCTGCGCGGGATCGTCGTAGTCGGCGGTCGGCGCCGTCACCGGAAACAGTCCGGCGAATTGCTCGGAGCTGTCACGCGGACGGAAGCCGAGGAAGCCGGCCTTCGTGTTGTCCCACCACTTCACCGGGTTGTCCGACGCGCCATACACGATCGCGTGCCCGACGCGGTTCGTCAGCAGCGAGCAGCGCACCAGCTCGATGAAGTCGCGATAGCTGAGGAACGTCACGAGCATGCGCGGATTCTTCGGCACTTCGAACGATGAGCCGATCCGCAGGCACACGGTCTCGATCCCGAAGCGGTCGAAGTAGTAGCGCGACAGCGATTCGCCGAAGCACTTCGTCACGCCGTACAGGCTGTCGGGGCGCAGCGGCGAATCGGCGTCGAGCACTTCCGTGACCGGATGGAAGCCGATCGCATGGTTCGAGCTCGCGAACACGACCCGCTTCACGCCGTGCTTGCGCGCAGCTTCGTACAGGTTGTACGTGCCGGTGATGTTCGCGCCGACGAGATCGTCGAACGGCGCATCGACCGAAATGCCGCCGAGGTGGACGATCGCGTCCACGCCGTCGACCAGCTGCATCACCGCGGCCCGGTCGGCCAGGTCGACGACGCGGGTTTCTTCATGCGCGGCCGCGTCGCCGAGCGTCGCGATGTCGCTGACGCGCACGACGTCGGCCCAGTCGGCGAGCGCGCCGCGCAACTGGCGGCCGAGGTTGCCGGCCGCGCCCGTCAGCAGCAGGCGCCCGAACGGTTTGCGCGCGCCGGTGGATGAGGCGTTCATTGACTCTCCTTGAATCTGACCTGAAATCTGACTGAATCGGAAAACGTTTTCCAACTATACGCGGGCGCACTGCAGAACGTCAATGGCCGAACCCGGTCGCAGCCATCCGCACTTTCCCGATATCGACGCGTGGCCGCGCGCGCCCTTTTTCTGCCACAATCCGGCCTTACGGAACGAAAACGTTACCCTTCGAATGAAAAAAGTTTCCCCGACGATCCGCGACGTGGCGGCGGAAGCCGGCGTGTCGGTCGCGACGGTATCGAAGTACGTGAACGGCACGCAGCGCTTCTCACCGACCGTCGAGGCACGGCTCAAGGAGGCGATCGACCGGCTCGGCTACCGTTCGAATCCGCTCGCGCGCTCGATGATCACCGGCCGCACGCGCACGATCGGCCTCGTGATCCTCGACATCAGCAACCCGCACTTCACGAACGTGGTGAAAGGCGCGAACCGCGTCGCGCTGCAGCACGACTACACGCTGCTGCTCGTCGATACCGAAGAGAGCCAGGCGCGCGAACGCTCGCTGATCGAGGCGCTCGCGCAGCGCGTCGACGGGCTGATCGTCAGCACGCGGATGCCGGATGAAGAAGCCGGCTGGATGCTCGATCTCAACAAGCCGCTCGTGCTGCTGCGTCGCAGCCCCGGCTTGCCGATTCCGAGCGTCGGCATCGACAACCGGCTGTCGACCTACATGCTCGCGCGCCACCTGCTCAATCTCGGCCACACGCGCATCGCGTATCTCGGCTTCGGCACGGCACGCGTGAACGACGAGCGGATCCAGGGCGCGCGCGACTGTCTCGCGGAAGCCGGGCTCACGCTCGACGTGCACGATGCGCATGCGCCGACCGCCGAAGCCGGCGAGCGTGCGTGTTCGCGCGTGATGCTCGGGCCGCAGCGCCCGCAGGCCGTGATCTGCTACAACGACCTGATCGCGCTCGGCTTCATGAAGGAGGCCACGTCGCTCGGCTTCCGGCTGCCGCAGGATGTGTCGGTCGCCGGCATCGACAACGTGCCGTACGGCGAATACGCGGCGCCCGCGCTGACCACCGTCGACATCCAGAGCGAGAACATGGGCGAGCTCGCGATGCAGAAGCTGATCGACGCGCTCGCGGGCCGCACCGATGCGAGCTATTCGACGTTCGAGCCGCGGCTGATCATGCGCGCGTCGACGGCCGCGGTCGGCTGAGTTCCCTGTTTTCGCGCCTGCAAAAGAAAGCGCGCCGCCCAAGGGCGGCGCGTTCGTTTGCCGACACGCGATTACACGATTACGCGTCGAGCTGCGCAGGCTTCATCTTCGGCGTGAGCACGTGCATCACGCCCAACGCGATCAGGTAGGCCGACGCACCGATCGCGAACAGCACCCAGTAGTGGCCCGTACGCTGCAGCACCTGGCCGATCACTTCCGAGAACAGCACGCCGCCGATCGAACCGGCCATCCCGCCGATGCCGACCACCGATGCCACCGCGCGGCGCGGGAACAGGTCGGACGCCGTCGTGAACAGGTTCGCCGACCAGCCCTGGTGCGCGGCGGCGGCGAGCCCGACGATCAGCACCGCGGCCCACAGGCTCTGCACCTGCGACACGAACGCGATCGGCAGCACGCAGCATGCGCAGATCAGCATCGCGGTCTTGCGCGCGCCGTTCACGCTCCAGCCTGCGCGCAGCAGCATCGACGACAGCCAGCCGCCGCCGATGCTGCCGACCGTCGTCAGCGCATAGATGCAGACGAGCGGCAGGCCGATGTGCTGCATGTCCATCCCGCGCGATTCGTTGAGCCACTTCGGCAGCCAGAACAGGTAGAACCACCACACCGGGTCGGTCAGGAACTTGCCGATCAGGAACGCCCACGTCTCGCGCTTGCGGATCAGTTCGCCCCAGCGCGGCGCGCCGGCGTTCGCGTTCGCCGCGTCGAGCGCTTCCGCTTCGTCGCGCGGCTCGTCGTACTCCGCGGCGAGCGCGCGCGTATCGGCCTGGCGATAGAGCACGAGCCAAACCGCGAGCCACACGATGCCGATCGCACCGACGATCACGAACGCCGCGCGCCAGCCGTAGGCCACCGCGATCGCCGGGATGATCGCCGGCGCGAACACGGCGCCGATGTTCGCGCCCGAGTTGAAGATGCCGGTGGCGAGCGCGCGTTCGCGGCGCGGAAACCATTCGGCCGTCGTCTTGATCGCGGCCGGGAAGTTGCCGCCCTCGCCGATCCCGAGCAGCGCGCGCACGAACGCGAAGCCCATCACCGAGCCGACCGCCGCGTGCAGCATCGCGGCGATGCTCCACACCAGCATCGCCAGCGCGTATGAAATGCGCGTGCCGAGCCGGTCGACGATGCGTCCGAAGCCGAGCAGGCCCAGCGCGTAGAACGCGGAAAACGCCATCACGATGCGGCCGTACTGCACCTGGCTCCAGCCGATGTCGTGCTGGAGCATCGGCGCGAGCAGGCCGAGGATCTGCCGATCCATGTAGTTGATGACGGTCGCGAAAAACAGCAGCGCACAGACGGTCCAGCGGTAGCGGCTGGCGGCAGCGCGCACGGCGCCGACGACGGCAGATTGCATGATTGTCTCCGATTCGCGGCCGCGCCCGTCGCGCCGCACGATGTTCGTTGACCGGCGACCGGCGCCGGGGCGGACGGCGGCGCGCCTGTCGCGCACGACCGATTCCGTCGATCAATCTGGAAAACGTTTTTCAAAGGATAGGTCGTGCGCCAGTGCCCTGTCAGTCGGGGATTTCGATGAGTCATCTCAAATTGGCTGCGGCAAAAGAGACGACTGTTTCACTACATGGCATTAACCGTTTTTCCGGGATTTTCCTGACCGGCGCGCGCGAGGACGGCCGCCGAGACACATGTCCGATTCCAGCCAGAATCGGCGGGCGGGATGGTTTACAGTCGTCTCATGCGCCTCGATCCCGACACCTGCTACGACGCCCTGCTTTCGCGGAACCGCCGCTTCGACGGCTGGTTCTTCGTCGGCGTCGCGACGACGGGCGTGTATTGCCGCCCCGTGTGCCCGGTGAAGCCGCCGAAGGCGCAGAACTGCAGCTACTACCCGAGCGCCGCGGCCGCCGAGAAAGCCGGCTTTCGACCCTGCATGCGCTGCCGCCCCGAGCTCGCGCCCGGCCACGGGCTGCTCGACCTGTCCGGCACGCTCGCCGACGCGGCCGCCACGCTGATCGAGGACGGTTTCCTGAACGCCCATTCCGTCGATGCGCTCGCGCAGCGCGTCGGCGTGACCGAACGCCACCTGCGCCGGATCTTCGGCGCGCAGTTCGGCGTGTCGCCGGTCGAGTTCGCGCAAACGCACCGGCTGCTGATGGCCAAGCGGCTGCTGACCGATACCGCGCTGCCGGTGGCCGTCGTCGCGTCCACGGCCGGGTTCGGCAGCGTGCGGCGCTTCAACGACCTGTTCCTGCAGCGTTACGGCCTCAATCCACTCCGGCTGCGCAAAGGAGCCCGCGCGTCGGCCGATGGCGACATGACGTTTCCGCTGCCGTATCGCCCGCCGTTCGCCTGGGACGACCTGATGCGCTTTCTCGCGCAGCGGCAGATCGACGGTGTCGAGCGGATCGATGCGCAGGGTTATGCGCGTGTCGTCGAACTGCCGAACGGGAACGGGAGCACCAACGTCGATAACGGGCGCGTGGCCGGCTGGTTGTCCGTCGCGCACGTGCCGCAGCGCTTCGCGCTGGCCGTCACCGTATCGCCCGCGTTGACGCCGGTCGTACCGGCCGTGCTCGCGCGTGTGCGGCGGCTGTTCGATCTCGACAGCCGCCCCGACGTGATCGACGCGCATCTCGGCGAACTCGCGAGCGGCTCGCCGGGCCTGCGAGTCCCCGGCGCGTTCGACGGCATCGAGATCGCGATCCGTGCGATCGCGGGCGAACGGCTTGCGGCGACGCATGCGGGCACGCCGGTGCTGGCACGCATCGCCGAACGTTTCGGCACATCGATCGAAGGCGCGCCGCCTGGCCTCACGCACGCGCTGCCCGCCGCCGCGACGCTGGCTGCCCTGCCGCCTTCCGCCCTCGAAACGATCGGCATCGCGCGCGAACCCGCACAGGCGATCGTGTCGCTCGCCCGCGCAGTCGACGACGGCACGCTCTCACTCGAACCGATGGCGCCGCTCGACACGACGCTTGACGCACTGCGTGCGCTGCCCGGCTTCGACGAGCACGCGGTGCAGTACGTCGCGATGCGCGCGATGGCCTGGCCGAATGCGTTCCCGGCCGACGATGCGTGGCTGCCCGCGCGCACCGAACGCGCCCGTGTGCCATCATCCGCGCCGCATGCGGCGCGCTGGGCGCCGTGGCGCGCGTATGCCGCACTGCACGTGTGGCGCCTTCATGGAGATGTGTTGCGATGACACCCGCTCACCTGATTCCGAGCCCGCTGGGCGACATCGCCGTACGCATCGAGGACGATGCGCTGACCGGCCTCTACTTCGTCGGCCAGAAATACTTCCCGCCGGTTGCGATCGTGACCGAAGCGGACGCGCTCGCGATGTCGCCGCTTGCGCGCCAGGTCGCGGAAGAAGTCGCCGAGTACTTCACCGGCATGCGGGAAACGTTCTCAGTGCCGATTCACCTCCGCGGCACCGCGTTTCAGCGACGGGTATGGAAGGAACTGCTCGCGATTCCGTTCGGCGAACTCGTGACGTACGGCGACATCACCGAGCGCGTCGGGTTGCCGATGAGCGGCGCGCGCGCCGTGGGCGGTGCGGTCGGCCGGAACCCGGTGTCGATCATGGTGCCGTGCCATCGCGTGGTTGGCGCGTCGGGCAGCCTGACCGGCTATGCGGGCGGCATCGATCGCAAGCGCGCGCTGCTGTCGCTAGAAGGTGCGGGGTTCGCGCGCGGCGCCCACCATCCGGTGCAGCAAGCGCTCGCGTTCTGAGTAGTAATACGCGACCGCGTCACGCGTTCAGCACGGGCCGGCGCGCTTCACGCTTCGCATACGCGCCGGGCGTCACCTGGAATTTCGCCTGGAACAGCGCGATGAACGACGACGTCGAGTCGTAGCCCAGTTGCGCGGCCACCGCGCCGATCGGCTCGCCCGCATCGAGCAGCGGCAGCGACGCCAGCAGCCGCACCGCCTGCCGCCATTCGGTAAACGACAGCCCCGTGTCCTGCCGGAACAGCCGCGACAGCGTGCGTCGCGTCGCGCCGACCTGATGCCCCCATTCGTCGAGATTGCGCGTATCGCCGGGATCCGCATGCAACGCACGCGCGATTTTCAGCAGACGCGGATCGCGCGGCAGCGGCACCGTCAGCGGCGCCTGCCGCATCCGTGCGATCCGGTCGGCGATCAGGCAGACGAGCGCACCGTCCGGCCCCGTCTCGTCGTAATTCACCGGCAATTCCGCCATGGCGAGCACCAGCTCGCGCAGCAGCGGCGTCATGCAGAGGATCGCGCAATCGTCGTGCACGTCGTCGCGCGCGATCGCGGCATCGAGATACAGGCTGTGGAACGCGACACAGTCGCGCGTCGACACTGCATGCGGCACGTGCGGCGGAATCCACATCGCATAGTGCGGCGGCAGCAGGTGCCGGCCCGACGGCGTCGATACCTCGAGCACCCCGCTCGTCGCATACATCAGCTGCGCCCACGGATGACTGTGCGCGTCGATGCTCACGTTGCCGGGAATCCCGAACGCACGCACGTACAGCGGCCTCGGCAGGCGTGCCATCCGCGGCACCGCGTAAGGATCACCCGATTGTCCCGCCAGCACCATAAGACGTCCTCCGAAGGTCATTGCACGAACGAGCGCGATGCTACCGTGGCGGCTCTTCCTTCACACGGCTTCCGTTCATGAGCGCTCATACCCGCACCACCCGCAAGACCGTTACCGCGATCCGTTCGACCAAGGGCATCGGCAGCCTCGTGTCGCTGACCGCGTATTCCGCGCCGATGGCGAAGCTCGTCGACGAGGTGGCCGACGTGATCATCGTCGGCGACTCCGTCGGCATGGTGCTGTACGGGATGCCCGATACGCTGCGCGTCACGCTCGACATGATGATTGCACACGGTGCAGCCGTCGTGCGCGGGGCCGCGCAGGCCTGCGTCGTCGTCGACCTGCCGTTCTCGACGTACCAGGAATCGCCCGCGCAAGCGTATCGCTCCGCCGCGCGCCTGCTCGCCGAAACCGGCGCACAGGGCGTGAAGCTCGAAGGCGGCAGCGAGATGGCCGACACGATCCGCTTCCTGACCGAGCGCGGCATCCCGGTGATGGCGCACGTCGGCCTCATGCCGCAGCAGGCCAACGCGACGGGCGGCTTCCGCGCGCAGGGGATGGACCCGCGCTCGGCCGCGCAGGTGTTCGACGCCGCGTGTTCGGCGGAACGGGCCGGCGCGTTCAGCGTCGTCGTCGAAGGCACCGCCGAAGCGCTTGCGCGCCATATCACCGAAACGCTCACGATCCCGACGATCGGCATCGGCGCATCGCCCGCGTGCGACGGGCAGGTGCTCGTGACCGAGGACATGATCGGCGCATTCGATGCGTACACGCCGCGTTTCGTGAAGCGCTATGCCGATGCGAATGCGGTGATGCGCGACGCGATCCGTCAGTACGCGCACGACGTGCGGCAGCGTGTGTTTCCGGAACCGGCGCATTGCTTCGGGTATGGCAAGCCGCTGCAACTGGTGGGCGCGGCTGACGCGGCTGCGTGATGACGTGATGACGTCGCGAAGGCATTCGCGAACGCATGGCGAATGATCGCGCGATCACCTCATACGCGCTTGCGCATCGCGTGCGTGACTCGCGCGTTCGCTTCGAACTTCGCGCGATGCGTCGAGAAGAACGTCCGCACGTTGCGGACGTTCGATGCGCCGGTGAACAGCCGCCGCGCGAATTCGTCGTATTCGGCGACGTCGGCCAGATCGGCCACCACCACGAAATCCGGCCCCGGCGACACGCGATAGCACTGCGTGACGGCCGGCTCCGCGCATACGTACGCTTCGAACGCGTCGTAGTCTTCGGCTGTCTGCCGGTCGAGGCTGATCTCGATCAACGCGGTGACGGCCGTGCCGATCGCCACCGGATCGAGCACCGCGACTTGCCGGCGGATCACGCCGGCTTCCGTCAGCCGGCGCACGCGACGCATGCAGGTGGGCGGTGACGACAGCGCCCGCTCGGCCAGTTGCAGGTTCGACACCGATGCGTCGTCCTGCAGGATCGCGAGGATGCGCAGGTCGAGATCGTCGACGGTGATGCCGGCCATTCGCGGCTCCTTCCGGTCAGGGCATGAAATTTAATTTCAACATGATAGACGATCTACCATTCGTTTCATTTATCATTGTATTTTGAAATTTAATTCCATTTGGCTCGCCCTACCATCGCTCTCACTGATCCAGACAGGACATTTACGGAGCTCGATATGTGTGGAATTGTCGGGGCGGTCGCCCAGCGGGACATCCTGCCGAACCTGGTCGACGGCCTGAAGCGGCTCGAATACCGCGGCTACGATTCGTGCGGCGTCGTGGTGTACCGCGACCGGGCGCTGGCGCGCGCCCGCAGCGTCGATCGTGTGGCCAACCTGCAGCGCGAGATCGCCGAGCATGCGCTGTCGGGCTACACCGGCATCGCGCATACGCGCTGGGCCACGCACGGCGCGCCCGTCACGCTCAACGCCCATCCGCACTTCTCGCCGAGCGACGCCAATGCGCGCATCGCGCTGTCGCATAACGGGATCATCGAGAACTGCGATCAACTGCGTGCCGAACTGCAGGCGCATGGCTACGTGTTCGCGAGCCAGACCGACAGCGAGGCGATCGCGCACCTGATCGATCATCTGTACGACGGCGACCTGTTCGATGCAGTGCGGCGTGCGGTCGCGCGACTGCGCGGCAGCTATGCGATCGCGGTGATGTGCCGCGACGAGCCGCACCGGATCGTCGGTGCGCGTGATGGCATGCCGCTCGTCGTGGGTGTCGGCGAAGGCGAGAATTTTCTGGCGTCGGATGCGATTGCGCTGTCGGGGATTACCGATCGCATCGCTTACCTCGAGAACGGGGATGTTGCCGATATCCAGCTGCATCGCTACTGGATCGTCGATGCGGCCGGCCAGCGTGTCGAGCGCGCGGTGCAGCGGGTCGCCGCGCATAGCGGTGCAGCCGATCTCGGGTCGTATCGCTACTACATGCAGAAGGAGATCTTCGAGCAGCCGCAGGCGGTGGCCGATACGTTGCTCGATGTTTCGTCGATCATGCCGGAGTTGTTTGGCGATGGTGCTTGGCGCGTGTTCAATGATGTCGATTCAGTATTGCTGCTCGCGTGTGGTGGCAGCTATCACGCGGCGCTCACGGCGAAGTACTGGATCGAGAGCATCGCGAAGCTGCCGGCCAGCGTGGAAATTGCCAGCGAGTTTCGGTATCGCGACAGTGTGCCGAATCCACGCACGTTGGTTGTCGCGGTGTCGCAGAGTGGCGAGACGGCCGATGTGCTCGGGGCGGTGCATGTCGCGAAGCGCAGCGGGATGATGCATACGCTCGCGATCTGCAACGTTGCGACGAGTGCGTTGATGCGGGAATGTGCGCTGCAGTTTGTCACTCGCGCGGGGATCGAGATCGGGGTGGCGTCGACGAAGGCTTTTACGACACAGCTCGTTGCGTTGTTTCTGCTGACGTTGTCGCTTGCGCAGGTGCGTGGGCGGTTGAGCGATGACGAAGAGAGGGAGCATCTGCGTGCGCTAAGACATCTGCCGGATGCAATGTCGAAAGTGCTCGCGCTCGAGCCGCAGATCATGGCCTGGTCGGAACTGCTCGCACGACGCGACAACATGCTGTTTCTCGGGCGCGGGATGCATTATCCGATCGCACTCGAGGGCGCGCTGAAGATGAAGGAGATTTCGTATATTCACGCGGAGGCTTATCCGGCGGGGGAGCTGAAGCATGGGCCGCTGGCGCTGGTGAGTAACGAAATGCCGGTGATTGCGGTTGCGCCGAACGACATGCTGCTTGAAAAGCTCCGGTCGAACATGCATGAGGTCAGTGCGCGGAATGGACGGCTTTTTGTGTTCGCGGATGTGGACTGTGGTCTGGTGCCGAGTGAGGGGATCGAGGTGATTCGGCTCAATGAATACTACGGGCCGCTTTCGCCGATTCTGCATACGGTGCCGATGCAACTGCTCGCGTATCACGCTGCGCTGGCAAGAGGGACGGATATCGATAAGCCAAGGAATCTGGCGAAGTCGGTGACGGTGGAGTGAGGGGCTCAGAGTCAGCGATTCGGTGGCAATCTGGATTAGAAGCGTTTACACGTAAACACTTCTATCGCGTCAGAAACCTATTTTTGGCTCCAAACGCTTGTTTTTGCGACGTAAACGCTTCTAATCCTGCAACGAAAAATTACCCATTTCAGAGGGGAAGTTCGGAAAAAGTTGCACCGAAATGATTCCATCAAGCGGGAGGTTCGTGTTCGCTAAAAATGAAAGTGTCCCGTAGCTCCAAATTGAAGCGTCCCGGAAGCTGGTCTCTTTTGCCGAAGGGGCCCACCCCATAATGCGCAGGACACTATTACAGACCACTGAGAATTCTTAGAAAATTTGTGGTTGTTGTCCTCCTCAAAATCTCCAAAATTCGACGGACAATTTCTGGGGGACGCTTTTACACGGCTGGCCGATTCTATCAACGCCCCCAACCGAGCTCTCTGAGAACGAATCCCGTTGCATGCAAGGCAAGCTCGGCGTCCTCGCTCGATACCTCCCGCAGGTCGAGGCGCTCACGCTCATTATCCTTCCCACGAGGGTGAAGAAGGTTGACGGTCTCGAGAGCCGCACGAATCAGCCGCCGCTCATTTTCGCCGATATGTTTTCCGATTGCGGTGAGGCATGGACCCAAGTCTTTGTGGATTGCTTTCTCGTCACCGGTCAATTGGCGCAACCACCGGCCGGCGAGAACTGCACACAGATTGCGGCACTGGTCTACCACAGAAGTCGGAGAATCTCGGTAAGCTACCTTCATGACGCGGTCGTAGGCATCCACGACCGATTTCTGATTTTCCTCCGGAATTTGTGCGATGTTAAGAGCAGGCAGTATGCCAAACGCAGACTCAGCTCGAAGAGTAACCAGCACATCCTGACTAACCGTTTGTTCAGTCTGCAATATCCGCCAAAGCGAATGTGCCCCTACGTGACCTATCGCAAGCTGAAGTCCCTCCCCTCGGTTCGCGCGTCCCAGCAATTCAGTGCAATGGATGAACACATTCAGTTCTTTAGGTACCCGACCGTCCGGCCGGCTCCGTCTACTGTCAGATAACGAATTAGGGTGAGCTTCGACGAAGACAAATTCCCGATTTGTCTTGGTGAATGACTGAAAAACACGGCCTCGTCGAACTCGAGACACTGGGTCAAACGAGTCCTCTCGGAAAATCCATCGGAACGGGTCGCTCAGCATACCGCGAGGCAAACTCTCGAGCTCGGACGGGGATTCGACGAGCGCACACTGCGAGATTATCGGTGCCGGGACTGTGAGATGGCTCGGATTCCCGGTGCCTTCATAGATGAGGCCATTTTCGTGTTCGATGCCAAGGCGGGACATAGTCTTTTCGGTCGACGGATGACCATCCAAATATATCCCATCGCAAGGATTGAAGCTTGGTACGTCACCGTTGTCCGCAACGTCCTGACCGCTCGACAGCAAGTGGGGTACAAATCAACGCGATGCGTCTCAACAGCCGCGCACGAGGTCGGCCGAGTAGGTGGAAGGTACTCCCGAAAATCTCGGAAGATATCTGCTATGATGGCCGTACGGCGTCAGCCTGAGTTGCGAGCGGCTCAAAACCGACATAAATTCTTCCCAGAATCAATGCTTACCAACCCTTGCGTGTTCTCGCAGGCGCGGTGCATGTAATCGCTCGATGCCCCGTGCCAGATTGGAGAATCGCATGGCTATTGGTATCAGTGCGCTTGCTTTCGCTGTTCGTAAACAGAGTGCCTCTCTGACCAAACCTCTTGTTCTTGGTCACGCGCAGCAACTGGTCGCCGCGGCACTCGGCTATAAATCTCTT
The DNA here is from genome assembly GCF_002223135.1 of Burkholderia sp. AU33423. Classification (NCBI taxonomy): domain Bacteria; kingdom Pseudomonadati; phylum Pseudomonadota; class Betaproteobacteria; order Burkholderiales; family Burkholderiaceae; genus Burkholderia; species Burkholderia sp. AU33423. The sequence continues at coordinate 450,988 of NZ_NKFH01000007.1, read as the reverse complement.
GCTGCGCATCAAAACTCGCAAGAAGAACATCCGGACCTATCGCTCACACGACATATTGTGCTCGACGAAGCACTGCTTCTGCTGCGCGCTAGAGAGCTTGAAGTCGACTACGACAACGACGCTGTGGTTTCCCTGCTGACAGCAGCTCTGATGCATACCTTGCCGTGGGCCACCGTTCATCGAACCAAGGAAGCGTTCGACGATATGTTGAGGGACTACCTGGACCAGTCCGTTGTAAATCACAACGAAACCATAAGCCAAATGGCCATGTCCAATGGCACTCTCGGCGAGGTCTACCTGCCCTTCGAGACGTCGCTCGAGGAGGTACCATACGACGATGTCGGGGAGTTCCGCATTGTCGGACATGTCAGCATGAGGCAGGACCCTGACCGAGGGGATGTCGGACACGTTGTTCACGTGACGGCGTCGCTTTTTCTCACCCGTTACGGTAAGGTTTGCATCAGCGAGCCGACGTGCAGGTTGAACTCTGCGAAACTCGCATGGCTTGGAGATGACGTCTCGGATGGAGACGCACCCACGCTGACTCTTGCACTGGCACTAGCAGAAGAGCTCGGCATCGACCTAGAGGACGCGGAAATCCTTGCAGACGCAGAGATTTTGGCAAACGAAAGCAACGATGGTGGGCTAGTTTACTCGTATATCCTCCATGCGGAACACGTTGCTCCACCTGAACTCGCCGCCAAGCTATTGGCCAAATTCGATACGCTAGATATCGAATTGCCTGCGAGCTTCTACGACCGCGTCGAATGGTCGCCCTACGAATAGACAGAGCGGAGGCTACCGCCTCCGCACAGCACACAGCTCATTAATTGGGCGCGCTACAGTAGCTACGGTCGTCGGCGCTTGGCTTCTCATTCATACAGTTACCTTCTCGCGCTTACTCGTTGATTGCGACCGATTCGACGCCCTCAGTTGGGACGTAAGCGCGTCACCAGCACCGTCGTGACGGAGTTATCGATTACCCCATCGATTGGTCGCGAGTCGCATCAACGCGGCGTTGGCAGCACGCAAATCGAATAGCTCCGGGTCGAATCCTGGGCCGACCCATTGACGATAGTTATCCGCTTCTTCGCTGTCAGGCCTGTCGCGCAACGTGGTCAGGAACGTTTCATACCCTGGCGCACCGCCGACGTCTTCCGGTGGGCAAGCGCGAGCACCATCGATCACCCTGGACTCGCCCCACGACTCGTCTGCAATCGTCTCAACGCTTTCGACCACGATCTGGTGATCCCAGCCGTCTCCGAAGTCATAGCGGTAGAGAATGCGCGAGTCAGGTCGCAGGACTTTGTTCAGTTTGGTTTTCCGGTCGTCGAATGTCTTCGATCGATCCATGAACTCTAGTGCCGCATCGACATCGAACATGGCGTAGGTTTTGCCGTCGATCAGGAAGTCGTGCATGTGTGTGCTTTCCCATCCGAAGGCTGCTTGCAGAATGTGGTGTAACTTGCGCAGCGAGTCGGGTCCTTCGACTGTGATCCGGCGCCAGATAGGCGGTTGGATATACAGTAATTGCACGTGCAAGGTATAGCGCTGAAACGACTTGGCCATCTGATCTCCGAGGTCTGGGCATCAGTGGCATTATCCCTTCACGGCGTGGGAAGGGGCACCGTCCAGGGCAGCAGTTCGTCGATTCGGTTGATCGGGTGATCGGCGATGCGCGCCAGGACATGACGCAGGTACGCCTCGGGATCGATACCATTGAGCTTGGCCGTGCCGATCAGGCTGTAAATCGCGGCCGCACGTTCACCGCCGGAATCCGCGCCGGCGAACAGGTAGTTTCGTCGGCCCAGGGCAACGCCGCGCAGTGCCCGCTCGACCGGCAGATTGTCGATTTCCAATTGTCCGTCGTCACAGTAGCGCGTCAATGCTTCCCACCGGTTCAGGGCATAGAGGATGGCCTGACTCGTGTCCGATTTGCGCGAGAGTGTTGCCAGCGCGGCGTTCAGCCACACATGGAACTGTTCGAGCAATGGTTTGGCGTTCGTCTGCCGGTGCGCTTGCCGCTCGTCTGGCGGTTTGCCCCGGATCGCTTCTTCGACCTCGTAGAGCGCGCCGATGCGTTCCAGCGCCTCCTTGTTCAGCGCGTTGGGCCGCGCCGCATACAGATCGTAGAACTTGCGCCGGGCATGCGCCCAGCAAGCCGCCTCAAGTACCTTGCCGGTCTCGTAGATCTTCTGATAGCCGCCATAGGCATCGGCCTGCAGCGTCCCCTTGAACTTGGCCAGATGCTGTTGCGGATGCTCGCCACGGCGATCGGGGGTGTAGGCGAACCAGACTGCCGGTGGCGCCTTGTCGCCCGAGTTCCGGTCATCGCGCATATAGACCCATAGCCGCCCGGTTTTCGTCTTGCCATTGCCCGGCGCGAGCACCGGAACTGGCGTATCGTCGGCGTGCAGCTTCGTGGCTGCCATCACATGCAGGCGCAGCGCATTGACCAGCGGTTGCAGTAGCTTGGCACTGTGCCCCACCCATTTCGCCAGCAACGAGCGATCCAGTTCCACGCCTTCTCGGGCGTAGATCGCCGACTGGCGGTACAACGGCAGGTGATCGTTGAACTTCGCCACGAGCACATGCGCAAGTAGTCCCGGGCCGGCCTGACCCCGTTCGATGGGGCGGCTTGGCGCTGCCGCCTGTGCGATCTGATCGCAACAGGTGCAGGCCAGTTTCGGTCGAACATGGCGAATCACACGGAAGCTGGCCGCCACGTATTCCAGTTGCTCGGACACGTCTTCGCCGAGCGGCTTCATCTCGCCACCGCACGCCGTGCAGTGTTGATGTCCGCGCAGAACTGACCCACTAGAGCTGGAAATTTTCATCGAATTTTGACCCACGTGATTGAATGCTCTGCTCAATCTTTGAGCAGGGGATACAAAGGTGATCACGGTGGGTATATTGGCCAAGATCAGGCGGATGTATTTCCGCGAGAAGGTCCCGTTGCGCGAGATTGCGCGGCATACGGGCCTGTCCCGAAACACGGTGCGCCGCTGGCTGCGGCAGACTGATGCCGTCGAGCCGAAGTATCCGAAGCGCGTCAGCCCGAGCGTCATCGACGACTGGGCCGCACAGCTGACAGGTTGGCTGCGTGCCGACAGTCATCGCCCGAAGCGTGACCGGCGCACCGCCCGGTTCATGTTCGAGGCGATCCGCGCCGAGGGTTACGCCGGCAGCTACGGCCGGGTGAGCGCGTTCGTGAGGCGTTGGCACGAGGAGCAGGCTGAGGCGCCTCGCAGGCAGGCCTTCGTGCCGCTCGCCTTCGAACCCGGCGAAGCCTTCCAGTTTGACTGGAGCTGCGAATACGCTTTTATTGGCGGGCTGCGGCGACGCCTGGAGGTCGCCCACGTCAAACTTAACTCCAGCCGCGCGTTCTGGCTCGTCGCCTATCCCACACAGAGTCACGAGATGCTGTTCGATGCGCACGCCCGCGCGTTCGCCGCGTTCGGCGGCGTGCCGCGGCGCGGCATCTACGACAACATGAAGACCGCCGTGGACAAGGTTGGCCGCGGCAAGGAGCGTGCGGTCAACGCGCGCTTCGAAGCGATGTGCAGTCACTACCTGTTCGAGCCGGAGTTCTGCAACCGGGCTGCAGGCTGGGAGAAAGGCATCGTCGAGAAGAACGTTCAGGACCGGCGACGTCAGATCTGGCACGAAGCAGCGCTACGGCGCTGGGAAACGCTGGAGGTCCTGAACGAATGGGTCGCTGGTCAGTGTCGTGAGGCGTGGCACATGCGGCACCCGCAGTGGCCTGAGCTGACGGTCGAGGATGTGCTGCAGGACGAGCGTACCCGGCTGATGCCCAATCCACGGCCGTTTGACGGCTACATCGAGCAGACCCTGCGAGTCTCGTCGACCAGCCTGATTCACTTCCAGCGCAACCGCTACAGCGTGCCCACCGAGTACACGAACCAGCTGGTGAGCGTGCGCTGCTATCCGGCATATCTCAGCGTCGTCGCCAACGCCCAGGAGATCGCACGCCACGAACGCAGCTTCGAGCGGCACATGACCTTCTACGATTGGCGCCACTACGTCACGTTGGTCGAGCGCAAACCCGGCGCACTGCGCAACGGCGCGCCGTTCATCACGATGCCGCAGCCGCTGCAACTGCTGCAGCGGCATCTGCTGAAACACCCGGGCGGCGATCGCGTCATGACGCAGGTGCTCGCTGCGGTGCGCGAACACGGGCTCGATGCGGTGCTGCTCGCCGTACAGGCTGCGCTGGATTCAGGACGCCCCAGCGCAGAGCACGTCCTGAACGTGCTGAGCCGGCTGAAGGCGCCCGTCACGAATGGCAGCCTCGCCACGACGAAACTCCAGCTCAAGGAAGAGCCCGCGGCCGACGTGAGCCGTTACGAGACGCTGCGCGCCAACCCACCGGAGGATCGTCATGTCTAACGATATCGCGGCCCAGCTCAAGGGTCTTAAACTGCACGGCATGGCGAGCACGTGGCCGGAGCTGCTCGCGCAGTCGCGCCACACGGACTTCGAGCCGGAGCGCTTCATGAAGCAGCTGTTGATGGCTGAAACCGCCGAACGGCAGGTGCGCTCGATCGCCTATCAAATGACCGCTGCGCGCTTCCCGGCCCACCGCGACCTGAAGGGCTTCGACTTCGCGCAGGCACACGTCGACGAAGCGCTGGTGCGCGAACTGAGCGAGCTGTCGTTCCTCGAAAGCGCGCACAACGTCGTGTTCATCGGTGGTCCGGGCACTGGCAAGACGCACCTCGCCTCAGCGATCGGAATCGAAGCCGTACAGCGCCACGGCAAGCGTGTGCGCTACTTCTCGACCGTCGAGCTGACCAACGCCCTGGAGCAGGAGAAGTCCATCGGCAAACAAGGCCAGATCGCCCACAAGCTGATGTACGTCGATCTGGTGATTCTCGATGAGCTGGGCTATCTGCCGTTCAGCCAGACCGGTGGTGCATTGCTGTTCCATCTGCTCTCAAAGCTTTACGAGCACACGAGCGTCGCGATCACGACCAATCTCAGCTTCGGCGAGTGGGCGAGCGTGTTCGGGGATGCAAAGATGACGACAGCGCTGCTGGACCGCGTCACCCATCACTGCCACATCGTTGAAACGGGCAATGAATCGTGGCGCTTCAGGACCAGTTCTGCCAAGGCGAAGACGACAAGAAAGAGAGCAGCAAAACCAGCGGGTAACGAAGAGTTATCCACACCGGAATAGATGTACTACGCTGTCTCGGGGTGGGTCAGATTTAGATGAAATCGGTGGGTTAAGACTCGGTGGAAATCAACAGCCGTGGCGCTGGATGCGTTCGATACGAGTCCGTGGGGTAGGAAATACCCACCGATTGCCGCCCTCTGGCGCCGGGCCTGGGATCAGGTGATTCCGTTCTACGCCTTCGCGCCTGACATCCGGAAAATTGTATATACGACCAACGCGATCGAGTCGTTGCACATGCAGCTTCGGAAGATCATCAAGGCGCGGGGCCACTTCCCATCGGACGAGGCCGCGCTCAAACTGATCTGGCTGGCGCTGCGCAACGTCGTGGTCAAGTGGACCGGTTCCCGGCACGATTGGAAGAGCGCCATGACACAGTTCGCGCTGCTTTACCCGGAACGATTCAACATTGGAGTCTGAATCTCAACCCGCCTCACACACGAAATTCCGGATACCTCCTCCGATTTACCTCTACCCGACTTACTCAGCATCTCTTGGCGACCGGCCTGGTAACGCATGCGCGTTCAGCCAAGCGCGCAAGGCTTCACATCAGACGCAATATGAATGGCCCGGCACGACCCTGTATTGTCGGGAAGTGTCCGCAGTCTCCGCGACGGCCCATTGCGAGGACAAAGCCCAGGGCGTCACGAGTTGTTCCCCTCATGCGCGGCTCCTTCCAATCGAGGGGTGGCATCTGAGTTGCGCACGAGTCCTGCAGAAGCTGCGCAAGCAACCCGCTATTTCGACAGACTCAGCTTCTTCAACAACACCGCACCACTCGCCCGACTCACGAGCGAAATGGATTCGATATCCAGGTACAACCTCGAAGTCCTCGTCGTGATGTCGGTCGGCTCGTCGTTGCTCGGCTCGGCGTGCTCGATGTGTTCGGTCAGATACGGCCGGGCCAGGCGCCCGGAAAGCGCCAACACGAACCCGCCCTGCGTTTGCGCGTACGCAGCGGGTGACAGCCTCACGCTGCCGCGCACGGTGGACTTCCCGCCTTTTCCGGGATCAAGTTCGATGATGTCGATCTGCTGGATATAGCCTTTTGCCTTCGCCTCGGGTGCAATCACAAGCCCTTGCCCTCGCGGCCCGGTAATGACCTTTCTGAGCAGGATGCCTGTCCGGCCTTCGCCGTCGGCGTCGACCAGGTCGACGTTCACCTTCAACAGATGCTTCTGCGACTGATATCGCAGCCCGTACGACACCGGCACCAGGAAAGTGACCTCACGATCCAGGTTGACCGCGGCCAGGTCGGCGTTCTGGCCATGCTTGTCGGCCACGCCCGGGATCAGGCTGCGGACGCGATCGCTCAGGGATGGGGACGCGCTTTTGACGTGCAGCTTCTCGAGTGCTTCCCGAATCGCAACCGGATCGTCGCCGACAATCGGCCGCGTGAGCGATGTGTTGGCCGAAACGGCAGGCGCGACGCTCGCCGTTTCGTTGACATTGTCGGCCGCTGCACGCGTCGCGACCGGGGCCAGCATGATCGCCACGGCGACGACGCACGCGACATTCGGACGGCTCAACATGGATTTCCGGTGACGCACGACAAACTCCTGATTTTCTGGCGGATCGGTCGACGATGAGATTAGCAGGATCAAGCGATCGATACTGGACCAACCGGTCAGGTTCACCGATCGCCTGCGCGACACATCATAGGTTCATTGTCAGTTCGGCGGCAGGCCGGCGCGCCACACTATCGTATTGCCCAGACTACAACAATCCACGACAAGCGAGCAGCGGCGCGACGGGCAGGGGCCGTGACATTCAGTTGCCCGTCGCCGACCCACCCCGCACGAAATGATGCTCCACCCTCGTGCGCAGTACGCCATCGAGCGCGGCCAGTCGCTCGCGCAGTCGAACCGCTTGCCCTTCCGTCATTTCTCCAAGAACGATCTTTTGCTCGAGAACGTCACCACAGCGGGTGATGGCCCAACGGTCGACCGTGGCGGTTTCACCTTCGAGCACAGCCGCCGCGGTCGAGACGATGCCCGGATTCCGTCTCGACACGAGATGAACCGTATGCGTCAGCGTGAAACCGGGGAGGAAGTGTGACCAGTCTTCACAGACTGCGGGGCAGGAAGCAGCGGTATCTTGACGCATGGTTGCTCCGGATGAGTGGTTATCGAACCGGTGCCAGCCATGCTGCTCCCGCTTCGTTGCCGTAAATCGGCCGCATCGCCTCAGAGGCGTCCACCTTGCCCGGGAGGGCAGGTTGGCGTCGGAGAATCCGACTCTGGATGCTTGACTTCTCACGTTCGACATTCCGAACGTTGGGTTCATTATACCGAAAAACGGGTGGTGGGCAAGAAGCGCCCGGGAACAGTTCTTGGGCCGGATGGCGACGCCGACCCTTGCGCCGCCCGTCAGGCGACGCGTGTCCAAACGCATCGCCCCACCATCACGCAATGTACTTGTTCTTGATCCGAATATCCCGCCCCTGAAACGGCCCCGTATCGTGATCGTGCATGTGCACGATCACCTGTTTCGGATCGAACAACCGCGACACCTCGCGAAAGTCCTGATTCACGCGCTTCATGCCTTCGAACATCTCGCCGTGCAGCGCCGCATCGTCGAGCTGCACCGCCCCGTTCCCCAAAGCCCGCTCAAGATGGACATGCAGGAAGCTCGTCAACTGCGCATCCTCGGTCGTAGCAAGCTGGAACGTACTGACCGCGTCATGCAGCACCGGCGAAGCGGACAGAACCTGTTCGACATCCGACGGAAACACTTTCGCGCCATAGAACGGTACGCTCGAATCGTTACGCCCGTACACGAACAAGAACGGAAAATGGCTGGTGCGCGATGCGAAGTCTGTCAGGCGCATGCCATGCGCCGACAGACGCTTGTTCAGATCGCGGAATTTATACGTCCCACCGGCATCGCGAATGTTGTAGCGGATCTTCGGCGCCGCACCGGACTGCCGCCCGATCGTCACCAGCAGTTCGCCGTCCTCATTCGTCTCGATCACGTAGTCGAGCGCGTTGTACTGGAAGATCATCGGCGGCGAATCGCGCCCGAACAGTTCTCGGCACAACTCGGGGCGACTCAGCAACGCACGCCGCAAGCCGATCGTCGTCGGTGTCTCGACGCCGATATTGATCTCGAGGTCCGACGCGCCATACGACGAGATCACCGTGCTCGCCTTGCGCAGCAGGTGATCGCGCAACGCTTCCGACAACCCTTCCCCGCCGACGATGAAATCGATGTGATACGGCGTCAGGTCGAGATCGCATTCGTCGACCACCGAGCGGATAAACGGCGGGTAGCCGAATATCAGGTACTGGTACTTCGGCCCGAACAGCTTCAGCGTGTTGATCAACTTGGCCTTGTCCGGGCCGATCGACTTCATGATGCCGACGTCGACGAGCGACATCGATACGTTCATGCCGGTCGCCCATGGCCCGAGCGCAAAACAGTTCAGCAACATCTTGCCGGAGTCGCGAAACACCAGCTGATAGTTCAGCTGCAGGATGCGCTTGACGTCGCTGCGCTCGGCCGCGCTGCGCACCCAGTTGTTCGGTTGGCCGGTCGACCCCGATGACTCGTCGATGACGACACCCGACTTCGGAATCGCACCGCCATAGCAGCGCTGCTCGATCGAATAGCGCTTGATGTAGTTCTCCTTGGTCATGGCAGGCAGGTCCGAAAGCCGCCATGTGCCGCCGGCCTTATAGCCTTCGGCCTTCAGGAACTCGATATACGCAGGGCACGACGTGCTCGCCTTGAGGAATGCCACTCGGGCGCGCATGCGGCCGACATAAGCCAGGTAGGGCTGGAAGATCGGCGCGTTGAGGAACACATAGAGACGTCCGTCGACGCTGATCACGCGACGAAGAAACCAAAGCGTCCAGAGAATGGCTTCGAGAAAGAGGCGAATGAGCGTGTTCATGCGAATCTCGGCGAGTAGGACGGAACCGGCGCGTCGACGAGGATGTCGGCAAGCGCCCTGCGTTGGCTCTGCGGCGGCGTACGCGAGTAGCCGACCTTGAACACGAGCCATGCCCGGTCGACCCCGGTATGTGCGCTGAACCACGCTGCGGCGTCGGGGTTCGTGACCAGGTTGCCGTACGGATGCAAGTACAGGCCGAGACTCGTCAAAGCCAGCCAGAAGCGCAGCAGGAAACGGCCCGACTCGATCGCGTTCTCCGGGTTGAAGAAATCGCCACTCAACACGCCGATCGCGGGCACATGCCCCAGTTGCGATCGATACCGGCGCTTGAAATAGAAGCGCGTCGGCTTGAACATCAGGATTTTCGACAGCCGCGCGGACATCCAGAATTCCGCGCGCGACAGGTTCATGCAGCGCCAGTCGAGACCGTCGCGATGGCGAGCGGTCGAGCCTTCCGTGAAGCGAAACCAGGCAGTGATTTCGTCGTGGTAGTCCGCGACGTTCATGTCATGGAACACGGCGTCGATGTTCGTCGCGATGATCGGCTCGATCAGTTCCGCACCCGACAGGTGCGTATATCGATGCCCCCATTCGTCGGCCAGTGCCGCCAGTTGCGCGACGGCCGCGTCCGGTACCGGTGTCGGATCCATCGAAAGGCGTGACGTGCGGCGCGCCAGCATCAGCGCGGACGGATCGTCGCGCGATCCGTCCGCGTTGGCATTCGCGACGAGTCGCAACGCGGCGAACGGAATCAGCCCTGGCGGCGTAGGCCGCGACAGGATGACCGCGAATTCCTGCACCGGGCGATGCAGTTGCCATTCGACACGCAAGCCGTGCGGTGCCGCGAGCAGATCGATCGCGTCGATGAACATGCCCATCGCGGACAACAGGAACGAACCGGTCGTGTCCTCTTTCGGCAGCGTGCGCGTGCCGTCGATGAACAGCTCGGCGTAATCGTCCGAAATCAGTTGCACGCGCCACGGCTGAACGTTGTGCGGCGACGGTGCGTGTCGGGCCACGGACAGGATCGTGTGCCAGACAGTAAAGGCTTTGGTGGGAATCCCCGGCATATTTCGTGGCTTCCTTGTTGTTGTGCGGCTGATTGCCGTTATGAAGCGGGAACCGGCCCCTCTCAAGACCGGGTGAAGCTGTGCGCATCTTACATGACGACCCGGGTTTGCCTAATCTAGCGGCGTAGAAGGACTATGCCGAAAACATCGGCGTAGAAAGTGACACCGTCGGCCGTCACCGCAGCGGAGCGCGAACAACGGGAAGCACTGCTGACCATCCTGCCATCTCAGCCTTCTCCAAGAAAGGTTGGGTAGCTCATCAAGGGCGGCGAGCGTCAAACAGAATCCCTCGTGTCCCCTAACGCTCAACGCATTAACCGAGGCCGAAACGAGACCATCGATCTTATGTTTCTCCAGATCGCTATGTGTTGCTCCAGCTTCGAACAAGGGACCTCGGAAAAGCCCTCCTTCGACCGCGCAGAACCTCCGATCCGGCCCTTGTACTGCGGGAACCCGGCCCGGCACGACAACCGCGCAGACTAAAACCACACGCTGAACCGCGTCCCCGTGGCCAGCACATCGACTGTCAGTTTCCACTGATGCGCCACGGCAATTTCCTTGCAGATTGCCAGCCCGAGACCGGCACCGTCATACCGTGAATCCGGCGCCCGCCAATATCGGTCGAAGAGCAGCGGAACATGCTCCCGCTGAATGCCCGGCCCCTCGTCGTCGATATGAATCGCCGTATCGAGTACGGTCAGCACGACCACGCCAGCCGTGGGCGAAGCGTTGATCGCGTTCTCGAGAATGTTCTTGAGCAGGATGAAGAGCGCCCCGCCATCAGCCTGGATGGGTGACACGGAGTCGCGCGCTTCGATATGGAGCTTCACCTGCTTCGCATCGGCCTTGCCGGCCAGCAAGCCAACGGCGTCTCGTGCGATTTCGACGCTGTTCACGTCGTCGAAGCTGAAGTTCTGCGCTTCGCTGACTTCCGCCAGATGCAGCAACTGCTTGACCTGCCGCGCCATCAGGTCGATCTCGCGAAGCAGAAGCGCCTTCTGCCGGATGTCGGGCTGCAGCTCGATCTGGCCTCTGACCAGCGTGAGCGGTGTCTGCAACTCATGCGCGGCGTCGGCCAGAAACCGCTGCTGAACCGCGAAGCCATTCTCGAGTCGCGTCAACGCATCGTTGAACGCATCGATCAGCGGCTTGATCTCACTCGGAATCCCGTCCGAAGACAGTCGCGTCTTCAGGTTGCGCGGCTCGATTCCGCTCGCGGCACGCGATACCTCCCGCAACGGCTTCAACACGCGGCTGATCGTCAGCGGCAGCGTCAGCCCGAAAATGATGGTCGCGATGAGCAGCACATAGCCGACGGTCTTCGGTATCGGCTCGATCTTCGACACGACAAGCGCATCGACAAGCTGCCTGCTTTGCGCAACCTGCACGTAATAATCGACGCCCCCTTTCGACATGCGCCGTGTGGCGACGGCGTATACCTTGCCATCGATCGTGGCGGACACCACCTTGCCGGCCGCCTTCGCGAGGTCTTCCGTCAGCCACGGCCGATTCCCGTTCGAAGGCACCGACGCCAGCCACAACCGCCCCGTCGAATCGAGCACGCGATACTTCACCTCGCTCGACAAGAGCCGGAACATCAGCGCCGGACGCTCGCCCAATTGCACGGATACCGGACGCCCGGCGTCGTCGAAGCTCAACCCGGTCACGACATGACCGATGATCTCCATCTGCTGCCGCCGCCCCAGGAACTCCGGATAGCGATCGAGGACATACACGGCGAGCGCAGACAGCAGCGCCAGGCTGATGGCGAACGCAACGACGTTGGTCATCCACAGACGCGTCGACAGGCGTCGAATCCAATGATGGAACATGGTTGCTTTCTTACCCAGAAGCGTCATGCGTCCCGCAGCGCGAAGCCGGCACCGCGAATATTGGTCAGCCGCACCGTTGCGCCGATCGCCGCCAGTTTCTTGCGCAAGCGATGCACGGTCACCTCGAGCGCGTTCGGCGTGACCGCCTCCCCGAGCCCCCACGCGGCATGCTCGAGTATCGAATGCCGCACCGTCCGGCCCGCGGCTTCCATCAAGCAAAGCATGACCTGCAACTCGGCCGGCGCAAGCGGTATCGTCCGATTACCGCAGCACATCGCGCGCTGCGGCGGGTCGACCGTCACATCCGCGAACGATGCGACGAGCGTCGTCAGCAGCGCCGGGCGCCGCATCAGCGTGCGCACGCGGGCGACGAGTTCGCTCATTTCGAACGGCTTGGTCACATAGTCGTCGGCCCCGCTTTCGAGTCCGTCGATGCGGTCATGCAACGCATCGCGTGCCGTCAGCATCAGGCAAGGCATCATGCGCCCCGCCGCGCGCAGCGTCCGCAGGAACGCCAGGCCGTCGCCGTCGGGCAATCCGCGGTCGATGATCAGCAGTGCGTAGTCGGCCTGGTCGACACCGTAGGCGGCTTCACTGACATTGCCGAAACGATCGGATTCGATTCCCGCACCGGCCAACGCCTGGCACAACATGTCGGCAAGGCGTTCATGATCCTCGACAATCGCAACTCTCGGCATACCCGCTCTCACTTGAATCGGTACATATAGCCCACTCTGGCTTCGGGAACGAACCGTCTTCCGACGATCGGACTGTCGGTGATGGCGTCGCCGAGACGCGACACGCCGACGTCCAGAAATATCGTCTGCTGCTTCGTCGGCCGGTAGTCGATACGCGTGCCGGCCGACACGTTCACTGTCGAACCCGCGCTGTAGGCGGCGCGTCCGGCGCGCGCCTCCGATGGTCGCACGCCGTAATAGTAGTCGACGTACTTGTTGCTCAGCCATTCCGCGCCGACATGCGGCGCGATCGAGAATTGGCCGAAAGCAAATGCCTTCTCGAAGCCGATCTTCGCGCGCTCGCCCTTGTTTCCGCCGAACAGGAAGCTGCCCGACAACGTACCGAACCCGGTGCCCCATGACAGTGCAGGCCCGTACCAGAATGCGCCCCTGCGATTCTCCATGCCGTTCAGGATCGGTGCGTCAGAGCCCTTGTATCCGTCGAAAAGCGAGAACTGGCCACGAAGCGCGACACTGACGCCGCTCCAGCTCCCGATTTTCAGATCGGCCGTGGTACCGATGACCTGTACCCATTTGTTGTCGAAATAGACCAGCGGAAACGGCAATACGCGAGTGCTGTCGCCCTTGTAGGTCGACGGCGCGAAGCCGACTCCGGCACCCAACCCCCAGCGCGTCACATTGGTCGCGTTGTTGAGGATGGTCAGCCCCGAATTATCGGCATCGGGCGGGATCATGCCGTCGTCCGCCCAGGCGGAAGCAGACGCAAATGCGAATGAAACGGCAAGCAGCAGTAACGGACGTTCGCGGCGGGAGGCTGTTTTCACAATCATTTTCCTGGAGTCGACGATCGAAACGGGGGCTACTGTAGGACCAGTCGACTTACCGCTCACTTACCAGGAAAATATCGTCGTGCTGCAAACCCTGCGGGAAATATCGGTGATGGGGAATATCAACGCAGGGCGAGCATGGGTCGCCCTGCGCGCTCGAAGAGGCAGCACACCCCGTCAGAACACCGTATGCAGCCCGATCCGCGCCACCGTCTGGCTCGCGGAACTCGACGCCCCGTTCGGATCGAGCACGCCATTGACCTGCGCATTCGCACCGTTGTTCGCACGTTGATAATCCGCCGACACATAAACCATCGTCCGCTTCGAGAACAGGTACTGAAGCGCCACGCTGACCTGATGCGCGTGGTTGTTGTTCACCGCTTCATTGCCCTTCATGTACATGTACTTCGCACCCAGCGCGACATCCGGCCTCACGTGCCACAATCCGCCCGCTTCGCCCATCCACACCCCGGCGTCGTTGAACGAGTTGTGTACAGTGGTCATCAGCGCATTCGCAGTCACGACACCGAAGTCGTAATGCATCCCGACGCCCCAGTTGCGCACGCTGGTGGACGGCACGCCGGGCGCAGGGCCGTACTTCTCGTTCGTATAGGCCGCGCCCACTCCGAATGGCCCCATCTCATAGTTCAATCCTGCACTGACCGCATTGTCCGCCCCGACCGACCCGGCCACCCCACCGAACGCATACATCGCGCCACCGGAAAAACCCGACACCGTCGGCGAGCTGTACTTGACGGAATTCGCGATCGGTTTGCTACCCGCCGTACGGTCCCAATCGAATGCACCGGTCGGATTATCCGGAAGCGCGAGACGTTGAAACGGCCCATTCCGAAAGCCGTACAGCCCCGAGATATCGCGTGAAATCGCGTTGTTCTTCGAAAACAGCGAATCCACCATGAAGTCGTACTGATTGCCCAGCGTGATACTGCCGAACCGGTTGCTTTCAAGGCCCACGTACGCATTGCGCCCGAAAATCCCCGTCCCGATGATCGCGCCGTTCGCCATCGAGAACTGGTTCACGAGCGCGAAGATCGCGCGATATCCGCCGCCGAGATCCTCCGTGCCGCGAAAGCCGAAGAGATTGGGCGCGAATATGCCGTCGTCGAACTTGACGTTCTTTCCGCCGCCCTCGTTGCTGACATAAGAGACGCCGGCGTCGATCAGCCCGAACATCGTCACGCTGCTCTGCGCCCATGCACCCTGCGCCACGGCGAGAATCACCACTGCTCCAAACCTGAGTTTCATTTTGTCTCCGTCTTTTTTATGACAAAGCGAGGCCACCCCCTGCTACGTGGCAGGTGCTCGCTCGGTACTGCACAAGGGATCGCCATCATTCAGGCGTCGATTACCAGACACCCGAAATATGATTAGCTTTACTGATTTAAAAACACGATAACGGACGCACTAACCGCCCCCTACTCGTCGAAACACACGCGAATCAAGCGCCTCGACAGACGACCCACGCAGCGGCATCCACCTCGACCGCCACGGCCTCCAGCGCCGAGCCCGAGCAAGGCCCGTCGATGCACACGCCATCGTCGAACCGGAACAGCGCGCTGTGATGGGCGCACATCAGCACTTGCGACCGGTAGCAGGAAACGCTACCCGGCACGAAATCGAGCGGCACCGAAAAGTGCGGGCAACGATTCACATAAGCCCACACCTGCTCACCGCGTCTCACGACGATCACGGGACGTCCGATACATGTTTCGTCGACGACCCGCGCGCCGCCGTCGGGCACGTCGGAAAAGTGGCAGAGTTGTCGTGCGTCCATGATTCACACTCTCTGCTCGGGGTTGCCGAGGCTCCAGTCCCACGGACGCACTTCCACGTGCGAGAACAGCCCTTCCTTCACGTACGGATCGTTGCCGATGAACTGCATCACCGCCTGAATGTCGTCCGCCTCCACGACGAGCAGCGTGCCGTTCATCGCGTCGCCGTGCGGGTCCAGCGTCGGGCCGCCGAGGCGCACCACCACGCCGTGCTGGTCGGCCGAGCGCAGGTAAGTCCGGTGAATCGGCCGCACGCGATCGCGCACGTCGCGCATGCCCGGCTGGTCCGTCGCAAACACCGCAAAAAATCTTGCCATGGCGGTCAGCTCCGATCGAGGACGAACGCATGCTGATGCCGCACGAGGCGCCGCATCAGCGTGCGCAAGCGCGGGCTCGGCGTGCCGTCGAAGCTGGCGACGACCGGCGCGGTCAGCGTGGCGTCACCGTCATGGTGGTCAAGGCTCATGGTTGTCTCCGTTGACGCATCGGGCCATTCATTGCGGCGCGCGCCCTTCCCATGCGCGCTGAAGCAGCGCGCGAATCGCCTCGCGTCCGATCGGCCGCGGATTCACATACGGGTTGCGGCACGCGAGGTCGGCCGCTTCGTCGAGGCCGGCCTCCGGCATCCCGAGGTCGGCCAGCGCCGGCGCGATGCCGAGCCGTGCGTTCAGCGCGAACAGCAGCGGGCCGGCTTCGGCCGCGTCGTTCCCGCCCAGCGCGCGCGCCACGCGGCGCAGCGCATCGGGCGCGGCGGCGTGGTTGTAGTGCGCGGTATGCGGCAGCATCGCCGCATGCGTCTGCGCGTGCGGCAGGTTGAAGGTGCCGCCGAGCGTGTGGCACAGCTTGTGATGCAGCGCCATGCCGACCGCGCCCAGGCAGGTTCCCGCGAGCCACGCGCCATACAACGCGCGGCTGCGCGCGTCGCGGTTCGCCGGCTCGCGCACGACCACGGGCAGTGCTTCGCCGAGCGCGCGGATCGATTCTTCCGCCATCAGGCTGATCACCGGGTTCGCGTCTTCCGCATAGAGCGCCTCGACGGCATGCGCCATCGCATTGATGCCCGATGCCGCGGAAATGTCCGGCGGCAGCGACAACGTCAGCGACGGGTCGTAGAGCACCGTCCGCGGCAGCACGCGCGCGTCGCGCCCGGTGCGCTTCAGCCGGCCTTCCGTGAGCCCGAAGATCGGCGTCATCTCCGAGCCCGCGTAAGTCGTCGGTACGGCCAGGATCGGCAGCACCGATTCGAGCGCGATCGCCTTGCCCAGCCCGATCGTCGACCCGCCGCCGATCGCGACGCAGCAGTCCGCTTCCAGCTCGCCGGCCATCTCGCGCGCCGCGTGCGCGACCTCGATCGGCACGTGCATGACCGCCTGCGCGCAGATGCCGGCCGCACGCTCGCCCAGGATCGCCGCCACGCGCTCGGCGAGCGGCCGCTGCTCGGGCGTGGACAGGATCAGCGCGCGGCGCGCGCCGAGCGTCGACAGCTCGTCCGGCAGCCTGTCGAGCGCGCCCCATTCGAATACCACGCGGGACGGGGTGCCCTGATAGACGAAGCGATCCATGGCGAACCTCAGCGCTTGAAGTGCGGCGGCACGTTGCCGTCGACGTTGACCCATACCGACCGCGCCTCGGTGTAGTCGTGCATCGCCTCGAAGCCCATCTCGCGGCCGTAGCCCGACTGGCCGACGCCGCCGAACGGGCTGCCCGGATTGACGCGCTTGTAGCAGTTGATCCAGCACATGCCCGCGTTGATCTGCGACGCCATCTTGTGTGCGCGGGAAAGATCCTTCGTCCACAGGCCGCTGCCCAGCCCGTATTCGGTTGCGTTTGCAATGGCCAGCGCCTCGTCGTCGCTGCCGAAGCGCAGCACCGTGACGAACGGGCCGAACACTTCCTCCTGCGCGACGCGGTCGGTCGCGCGCTTGGCCTCGATGACCGTCGGGCGCACGTAGTAGCCGTTGGCGAGCGCCGGGTCCTGCGGCGCGCCGCCGCCGGTGAGCACACGGCCGCCCTGCTCGCGCGCGACATCGACGAACGACAGCACGCGATCGAGGTGCTGCTTCGAGGTCAGCGGCCCCATCTCGGTGTTCGCATCGAGCGGATTGCCGATCCGGATCGACGACGCGAGCGCCACGAAGCGCTCGAGGAATGCATCCGCGATGCGTTCGTGCAGCACGAGACGCGAGCCGGCGATGCACGCCTGCCCCTGGTTGTGGAAGATCGCCCACGCGGCGCCGTTGATGGCCGCATCGAGATCGGCATCGTCGAACACGATGTTGGCGCCCTTGCCGCCCAGTTCGAGCTGCACGCGCTTCAGGTTGCCCTGCGACGCTTCGACAATCCGGCGGCCGGTGGCCGTCGATCCCGTGAACGCGATCTTGCCGACGCCCGGATGGTCGGCGAGCCGCTGGCCGGCCGTGTGCCCGTAGCCGGGGACGATGTTGACGACGCCGGCCGGAAACCCGACCTCGGCCATCAGCTCGACGATGCGCAGCGTCGACAGCGGCGTGATTTCCGACGGCTTGAGCACCACCGTGTTGCCGGCCGCGAGCGCCGGGCCCATCTTCCAGCTCGTGAACATCAGCGGAAAATTCCACGGCACGATCTGGCCGACGACACCGATCGGCGCGCGCTGCACGTAGTTCAGGAAGCCGGTTTCGACGGGAATCACCGAGCCTTGCAGCTTGTCGGCCATGCCGCCGAAGTAGCGGAAACAGGCGGCCGTGCGCGGCACGTCGAGCGCGCGCGAATCGCGGATCGGGTGCCCGGTGTCCAGCGATTCGAGCTGCGCCAGCTCCTCCGCATTAGCCTCGATCGCGTCGGCGAGGCGCAGCAGCAAGCGGCCGCGTTCGGCGGCCGGCAGCGCCGACCATTTGGGGAACGCGCGCGTCGCGGCTTCGACGGCCAGATCGACGTCCGCCGCGGTGGCGGCCGCGATCTTCGTGATGACGGAGCCGTCGTGCGGGTTCAGCACGTCGATCGTGCCGCGATCGACGGCGTCAACGAAGCGCCCGTCGATGAAGAGTTGGGTTTGCATGAATCGTCCTCGGTGTATGGCGTGAAGCGCAAGCGGAAACTGACGCGCCCCTCAGAACGCGATCGGATACGGCGCGAGCTCGCCGCTCTCGTAGCGTTGCGGCAGGTTCGGCGTCGCGTTTTCCCAGACCAGCAGCATCGACCGCTTCGTGGAGTAGCCCTGATGCCGGATGTCGGCGGGCATCGCACAGATGTCGCCGGCGCGCATCGTCACGCGGGCGCGCGGCGCGCCGGTGTTCTTGTCGCCGATGTCCCACACGATTTCGTCGGACAGTTGCAGGAACCATTCGACGCGGTCGTTGCCATGGAACACCGGCAGGATGAATTCCTCGGTGGTCGGGCAGAACAGGCTGCGCCCGCACACCGACGTGACCGACGGATTCCACGTCACGTCCGAGCGCGACAGGTACTTGAACAGGTTGAACGCGTGCAGCTCGCCTTCGAAGCCCGGCTCGACATGCACTTCCGGTTCATCCTGCGCGACGTCGAGGAACGCGCGGTTGACCGGCAGGTCGTCGCGCAGCGGCGAATCGCCTTCGAGGCCCGGCATGCGGCGCGTCGCGATCCGCGTGCGCTCGATCGCCGAGCCGTTCTCGCCGTGCTTGCGTCCGAACGCGGTGCCGGTTTCCTCGGGCGCCGCGAACGGATCGAAGCCTTCGTTCGTCCAGTCGTGCAGCATCGCCTTGAAGGTCGCCATGATCGTGGGCGTTTCGAAGGTCTCGGTGTAGTCCACGCCGGCGTCCTTCAGGATGCCGTTGAAGGTGCCCGCATACATGTCCACCTTGCCGTAGTGATTGCGCGTGCCGAACACGTGGTCGAAGTTCACCCAGCCGTAGAAGAAGCCCCATGCCACGTCGCGCATCATCGCGCGCAGGAACGCATCCGCCGGCATCGCGTGCGTGCGGGTCTGGCCTTTCGCGGGCCAGCTGATCTTCACGAAATACTCGTCGCGCTGGAATTCGAATGCG
Organism: Burkholderia sp. AU33423; assembly: GCF_002223135.1. Lineage (NCBI taxonomy): Bacteria > Pseudomonadati > Pseudomonadota > Betaproteobacteria > Burkholderiales > Burkholderiaceae > Burkholderia > Burkholderia sp. AU33423. The sequence goes on along the minus strand of NZ_NKFH01000007.1, from coordinate 431,672 downwards.
CCGAGCTGGAAGCGGCGGTAGCCGGTGACGGCATCGGCTTCGGTCGATCGCACCAGATCGGCCGCAAAGCCTGCGGAAGTGTCGAAAGTGTCGAGGGTGGCCATAACGTGTCTCCTGGAAGTGTCGAATGAGGTCGGACGAATCAGTGCAGGCAGATGTCGGCCCACTTCTCCACGGACAGCTCGCCCAGGATGGTCTGCACGAGTGCGACGCCCGGCCGGCTGGCGGTGAAGCGGTATGCACAGCCGGCCGGCAGCAGCGCCTGATGGCCCTGGCGCAATACGACGTAGCCCATCTTACGGCCGGCCGGTTGCGTGCCGGCGTTCACGGTGCCGTGCCCCGATTGCGGCGGCGTATCGAGCTTGATGAATTCGATCCGGACTTCGCCATCCATCTGGATCACGAATTCGTCGTGCGAGCACGCGAACCACGGCGACTGGCCGTCGGTCCGCAGCACTTCGATCACGTATTCGAGGTTCTTGCCGGCGACGACCTTTTCGTAAGGGGCCGACTTCGATGCGACCTCGAAGACATTCGAGAACGCGTAGTGTTGAGCGCTGCCGCTGGTGATTTCGATCTCGCCTTTCTTGTAACTGTCGAGCGAGCCAAAGACGGTGTGGAATGCCGTGTCGGTCATTTCTGTCTCCTGAGTTGAACCGCTTGTTGGATTCCACTCTAGGGGCAAGGGCCCACCGCAACAAGGCACGGGACGGCGACTACGGCATTTGCGTTTCGCGAATAATCCGCGCGGTTCAACGCACCCAGCCACGCTCCAGAAGGGGACGATCCCACGGCGATTCGTCGCCGATGGTTTCCGCGAGGAATTCGACCAGCGTCTTCACCTTCAACGCCTGTCGCTGCGTGGCGGGATAAACCGCGGCAAAGCTCAGCGGCGCGAGCTGGAAGTCGGTGAGAATGGGCACCAACCGGCCGGCGACGAGCGCCTTGCTCGCCACCAGCGTGGGCAGGCACACGACACCGCCGCCGGACAGCGCGTACTCGCGCAGCAGGTGCACGGAGTTCGAGCGGATCATGCCCGGCAGCTCCATTTCGACGACTTCGTCGCCGCGCGTCATCGTCCAGCGGTTGCGCGACGGATAGCCCGAATAGAGCGCGGTGGTGTGCTGCAGCAGGTCGCGCGGATGTTGTGGCGCACCATGCGCGTCGAGGTAGGCGGGCGACGCGCAAAACAGGCGTCTGACGGTGAACAGCCGCCGTTCGATCAGCGACTCGGAGATCGGCGGAAAGATCTGGAACGCGATGTCGAACCCTTCTTCGACAGGGTCCACGACACGGTCATTGACGATGACGTCGAGCTGGATGCCCGGGTAGCGCCGGTTGAACTCCATCAGCGGCGCGCCGAAGTGATCGAGCGCGAAACCGGGCAGCATCTGGATGCGCAGCCGCCCGGTCGGGGTCGCGCGAAGCTCGCGCATCTGGTCGGTCAGCTCGTTGACGCGCCCCACCACCTCCGCGCACTCGCGATAGAACGCCTCGCCCACTTCGGACAGGCGCACGTGGCGTGTGCTGCGATGGAACATCGGCGCGTTGACGAACTTCTCGAGCTGCTGGATGCGGTTCGTCACGACCGAGCTGGTCACGCCGAGCTGCCGCGCCGCCTCGGCGAAGCTGCTCGCCTCCGCCACCCTGACGAATGCCTCGATGCTCAGGAACCGGTCCATACCGCGCCCTTTTTCGACAGCGAAACCGGCAGTCTACCCGTGCGAGTAACGGGCTGGGTCATGCGGGAAGCGTCACTCTGTCACCCAATCGATGTCAATCGCCGATGACACCCGCCCCCGCATGCGCCGCCGTGCCCGCACGGGCCTTACCGCGATTGCTCGCCGGCCGCCAGTTCCGGCTGCACCGCCACGCGACGCTGCAGCACGGCCGGTGCGGTTTCCTTCAGCAGCAGGCTGACCACGATGCCCAGCATGACCGAGCACATCGGCAGCCACAGAATGTTCTGGATGCCAAAGTGTGCGGCGACATAGCCGCCCATCGCCGGCGCGATGCCGCCGCCGAAGATCTCGCCGACACCGACCACCATACCGATCGACGTCGACACGAGCCCGATGGGCGCGGCCTCGGTCGCCACCGGGCCGGACAGCAGCGACACCAGCCCGAGCGTGAAGAACGACGCGACGAACAGCACCCCGAACAGCGCGAGCGGCTGCGGGCCGAGGCCGCGGAAGATATAGAGCATCACGGCCGTCCCCGCGAAGCCGACGATGCTCGCGAGGCGGCGGCCGACCAGATCGGACAGGCCCGGCAACCCGAACTGCCCGAGAAAACCGCCGAAGCCGATCGCCGACACGACGAGGCCCATCTTCTGCGTGCCGAGCGCCAGGTAATCGGTCAGGTACAGCGGCAGCAGCGCGCCGAGCACGAATACGCCCGTCATCGCGCAGCACAGCGCGGCCATCGCCACGAGGATGTTGCGGCTCTTGAGCACATGGCCGAGCGACGCCGGCGCATGCTCCGACGCGACGGCCTTCGTGACCTTCGGCTCGCGGATGACGAAGAACATGATCGCGCCGAGGATCAGGCCGGGTACGGCTACGAGCGCGAAGACCCAGCGCCACGACACGAAGCCGAGCAGCTGCGTCGCGATGATCGGCGACAGCGCGAGCCCGAACAGCGCGAAGCCGCTTTGCTGCAGGCCGAGGTTCAGCCCGCGCCGCCGCGGATGCGACGCGTCGGCCGTCGCGGCAAAGCTCGTCGGGCAGAACGAGCCCTCCGCGACGCCCATCAGGCCGCGAATCGCCATCAGCCCGAGCAGGCCGCCCGCGAGCCCCGAGAAGCCCGACAGCAGCGAGAACGCGATGATGGCCGGAATCAGCACCTTGCGGCGGCCGATCTTGTCGGAGATGCCGCCCATCAGCGCCGCGAAGATCCCCCACGACAGGCCGAGCACGCCGATGCAGTTGCCGACGTCCTGCGCGTTCAGGTTGAGGTCCTTCATGATCGAAGGGAACAGCGGCGCGATCAGCCAGCGATCGAGGCCGACCAGCCCGAAGCCGAGCGCCAGCAGCGTGACCGCCTTCCATTCGTATGAGGTATCCCACTCGTTTGCTTTCATGTCCGTCTCCGTGGACACAGGTTCGCCTGCGCGCGCCGCAGCTGCGCATGAGCCAGGTCCGATGTCTTTTGTGTGCGACGCGAATCGCGAGGAAGTGCCGGCTGGCGTTCGGGTGCAACGCGTTGGGTTCAATCAGCCGACGTCACCACGATAGGGGCACGGCCGCCAATCGGGTATGGAACAACCGGCGAACGCGCCATTCGCGAAACGCAAATAATCGCGGGCGATGGGCGGGAAGCATCGACGGAGAGGCGCGGAGCGAACGAAAGCGGCGCTGAAGCGGCGCTCATTCGCGTGTTACGGGGGAATCCCTCATAGACATCGAGGCTTCGGCATTGCGCCGCATGAACACGGCGTACAGCCATTCGGGAACGCCCCGGCAGTGGCTGGCTTGCCGCAGCTCCGCTGCGATACGCGGGCACGCCAGCCGCTGCCGGCAATCGATACGGCAGCTGCCTTCGCATCGTGCGGGGCAGCGCGATTGCCGCGACGCTTCACCGGGCATTCAACCCAGCGGAGACCACGCTTCCGGCAGGCAAATCGTCGACGTAGCCCGCTCGATCTGCTGCGGTCCGCCCTTCGGCGGCCAGAGCCCCTCGGCATAGTGGCGCGCGCGCAATGCCATGCGCTCCTCGAGGCTCGAGAACCCCCAGATATGGGCGATGCGAGGCGGGCCGTCGATCGCGTACATGTTGGCGACGAGATGAGCCGTATAGGCTTCGGCCGGGCCGACGGCCTGTTTCCACGCGGCGATCGTCGGCGCGATCCCGGCCGGTTTGAGCCAATAGCGGCGGAATTCGTAGAACCTGCCGAGTGTCGACGGCTCGATCTCGGGCAGGAACGGAAACAGTTCGTAGGTTTCCATGCTGAGACCCACATCGGCACCGCTGATATTGAACGGCCCGCCGCTCATCAACGCACGTCGACGCTCCTGCTGCAGTTCGTCGATTTCGTCGAAGCCTCGCAGCACGACGATCTGCCCCAATTCGCCGATTTCCGAACGCCATGCGCCGAGGAGACGCCCCGCGGCCCCCGGATCCGTTACCCATCGGTGCGCCCCAGCCGAAACGGCATCCTGCTCCAGCAGCAAACACGACAACGTCGTCAGTTCATACTGCATCTCGACAATCCCTCGCAAAATGGGCCGTGGACACGCAAATCGCACCCGCCTGCCCCAATAAAAATAAATTCCCCCAATCCACATTCTGATAAAACGTTATTCCATATCAAGCTGAATCGCCAGCCGACTTTAGATCCTTTTTCCCACCTGTCCCCCGTATCATTTCTTCCATTCCGAAAGAAACGAGCATGAGAAGGACATGAGCGACACCACCACGCTGCACTACCTCGACTACGCCGCCACGACGCCCGCCGATCCGCGTGTGATCGAAGCGATGACGGCCTGCCTCGGCTTCGACGGCATCTTCGGCAACCCCGCATCGAGCTCGCACGCCGCCGGCCGGCTGGCGAAAGACAAGGTCGAGCAGGCCCGCGCGCAAGTCGCCGCGCTGATCGGCGCGGACGCCGACGAGATCGTCTGGACCTCGGGCGCCACCGAATCGAACAACCTCGCGCTGAAGGGCTATGCGGAAAACGCGACCGGCAAGCGCCACCTGATCACGAGCCGCATCGAGCACAAGGCCATTCTCGACACGATGGCGAACCTGGCGAAGCACGGCGCGTCGGTCACGTTCCTGACGCCCACGCGCGACGGCGAGATCACCGCCGACGCGGTCGCCGCCGCCATCGGCCCCGATACGGGCCTCGTGTCGCTGATGCTCGTGAACAACGAGCTCGGCACGCTGACCGATATTGGCGCAATCTCGCGCATCGTGCATGCCGCGGGCGCGCTGCTCCACGTCGACGCCGCGCAGGCGCTCGGCAAGACGCCGATCGAGGTGCGCGCGCTCGGCATCGACATGCTGTCGATGTCCGCGCACAAGGTGTACGGCCCGAAGGGCATCGGCGCGCTGTTCGTGCGCCGCGACATCGCGGACCGGATCGCCCCGCAGATTCATGGCGGCGGGCATGAGCGCGGCTTGCGTTCGGGCACGCTCGCGACCCATCAGATCGTCGGCATGGGCGTTGCATGCGAACTGGCCGCTGAAAAGCTCGACGGCGAAGCCGCTCGAATCGCGGCGCTCGGCGCGCGCCTGACGGACGCGCTGGTCGCACTCGGCGATGTCACGCAGAACGCGGCCGCCGCGCGCCGCATCCCGCACACGCTGAGCCTGACGGTGAATGCGCCGGGCTTCTTCCCGTTCATGCTCGGCGAAGCGCTCGCGGTGTCGTCGACGTCCGCGTGCAACTCGACCAGCGGCGCACCGTCCCACGTGCTGACCGCGATCGGCCTCGATGCGGAAACGGCAGGCCGCACCGTGCGTGTGAGCTTCGGCCGCTTTACGACGGAGCAGGATGTCGACTTCGCGATCGCCTGTTTCCGCCACGCGATCGAACAGTGTCGTGCGACGGCGGCGAACGGGTTCTCCGCGTCGCGGCAGATCACGCCGGCCGACCTGAAGGCGATCCGCAATGCCGGCTTCCGCTCGGTCATCTGCAACCGGCCGGACGGCGAAGGCGACGCCCATCCGGCGTTCGACGAAATCGCCGCGGCGGCCCGCGAACTGGGCCTCGAAGCGCGCTACCTGCCGGTCGAGCGCGACGGCATCGGTGATGCGGAGATCGACGCATTCGGTGCACTGGTCGACACGCTGCAGAAGCCGGTGCTCGCGTACTGCCGCAGCGGCAATCGCTCCGGCATGCTGTGGAGTCGGCTGTCCGCCCAGCGGACGGCCGAAGCCCCGGCCTCTGTCTGATCGATCAGGAACGTCGCCCCGCCAGCGCGTGAGCGGCACACCGTTCGCGAGGAGATCGACATGAAACTGCCATGCCTCGACATCCCGCTGCCCGGCGCCGGAGAACTCCGTCACAAGCGCGGCACGCAATACCAGCATGCCGCGCAAAACGGCCGCTACTTCAGATACTCCAGCTGCAGCGCGACCCAGCCTGACGTCGCATCGCCGTAGCGTCCCGCGATGTCGCCGAGCACACCGGGCAGCACCGCTTCCCCACGCCGGTCAGCCGGCATCGTCACACGCGCGTGCCGAACGTTCGCCGGTTGCGCCAACAACCGCAGCCCGTGCCTCGACTCGATCACGCGCGCGTCTGCCGTCGCGACGACGTCACTGCGCCAGGTCCGCGCCCACGCGTCGGCGGTCAACGCAACCGGAAGCTCGTCGAACCCGGTTTCGACCGGAAGATCGAACGTCTCGTGCCGCCAAAACGCGACGCGGTTCGTCAACGCAACCGCCACCGCACGCGCCGTCAACGCGAACCGGCTTCCGTCGTGAACGTCGCTCCATGCGTGCGCGCCGACGCGCCGCGCCGTCTCGCGCGCCGCTGCCGGCCCGGCCAGCGCATTCAACAACGCCAGCGAAGCGGGAATCGACGCCGACACGCCGGTCGTCGTCATGACGTTGCCGTCCATCACATAGCGCCGATCGTCGACCCACGTCGTATCGGCAAAGCGGCGACGCAGGCCGTCGCGCGAATACCAGTGGGACGTCGCCGTGCGATGCCGCAGCAGGCCGGCGTTCGCGAGGACTTCCGCGCCTTCGCAGATCGCCACCATCGTCGCGCCGGCGGCGGCCTGCTTGCGCAACCATGCCAGTACGGCCGGGCTGTCCGCGCGATGCAGCGCGGGCACGATCACCACGTCGGCCCCCGCAGGCGTCGCGGCATCGAACCGGTCGAACGTCGTATCGGCCAGCATGCGCAGCGCGGGCATCAGTTCGACCTCGCCTTCTTCGGCCGATACGGCGGCGACGTCGACCGCCCCGGACGTCTTCAGCATCGCGTACGGCACGATGAAATCGGTCGTCTCCGTTCCGGCGTTGTCCGCGACGATCGCCACGAGCGGCCGCGTGCGGCCCGCCTTCGGCGCGCCGATCGTCAGCACTTGTGCGACCGGCCGTGCATCCTCCGCCTTCACCGGCACATGCCACCCCGCTGCACACGCGCCCAGCATCGCGCACACGAGCAGCACCGCCCCGCCTGTCTTCCGTCCCCGCATCGTTCACCCGCATCCGTCGATTGCATGTCCGGAAAATTACAAGGATCATGCTCGCGGTCACAAGGACAACTCCACCGCACTTTCCGCCATGTCCCAGTCAACATGTTCGGCACGCGACATCGTCGTCGTCGGCTTCGAAGGCGTCCAGTCGCTCGACATCACGGGCCCGATGGAAGTGTTCGCGGTCGCGAACCGTCACCGTCCCGACCATGCCGTGCCGTACCGGCTCACGCTCGCGTCGCAACACGGCGGCGACATCGTCACGCACGCGGGCCTGCGCCTCGCCGGCACGGCCGCGCTCGCGGCGCTGCCCGAGCGAATCGACACGATCATCGTCGCCGGCGGCGATGAAGCGGCGCTGCGCCACGCCGCGTCGGAAGCCGGCGTGCTGCCGTGGCTGCGCACGCGGATTGCTGGCACGCGGCGCATTGCGAGCATCTGCACGGGCGCGTTCGTGCTGGCGGCGGGCGGATGGCTGGACGGCCGGCGCGCGACCACGCACTGGAACCAGTGCGCGATGCTGCAGGCGCTCCGTCCCGACGCGCGGATCGAGCCGGACGCAATCTACGTCAGCGATCCGCCGTTCCATACGTCGGCCGGCGTAACGGCCGGCATCGATCTGTGTCTTGCACTCGTCGAGGCAGATTGCGGCGCGCCGACCGCGCTCGCGGTCGCACGCGAACTCGTGCTGTTCATGCACCGGCCCGGCGGACAGGCGCAGTTCAGCGTCGGGCTCGGCTCGCTGGCCAACGCGACGCCGCGCATGCGCGCCCTGCTCGCCGACATCGCCGACGATCCGGCCGGCGATCTCGGCGTCGCCGCGCTGGCCGCACGGATGCACATGAGCGAGCGCACGTTTGCGCGCCACTTCCTCAAGGAAACCGGGCGATCGCCGGCGCAATTCGTCCTGGCAGCACGGGTCGAGCGCGCGAAGGCGCTGCTCGAGCGGGCCGACTGGCCGCTCGAACGCATCGCCGAGCGGTCGGGATTCGGCAGCGTCGACGCGCTGCAGCGCGCGTTCGCGAAGCAGGTCGGCGTGTCGCCGCGCGACTATCGCGCGCGCTTCGGACCCCGACACAACGAGCCGCAAACGGAATAGGCCATCGCCGGCTCCGGCGTGCATCCGGGGCCGCTTGCGTGGCGGCGCCCCGGCGACCCGGCGATCGCCCGTCGCCACCGGCCGCGCGTCCGTCACGCTCCCGGTCCTCCCGGCGGCGAAACGGGCCGACAAGCCCTGTTCCGGTGCATCCCTCCGGATTTTCACTACATTGCCGAAATCTGATAGAGCCGGGAAATTTGATTTCATACCGTTCACGCATCGGACTGGAAAGCGATGGCCGCTCGACACGGCATCGCGAGCCGCCGACGAATCCCAGGAGCGGGCCAGGTTCCTTGGCCCGGGCGGCGATGACGGTCCTGCCACGCAGGACATTCGTGACGGAGCGACCATGGATGCAAAACTCCAGCCTGATTCAGGCACCGACAGTGACGTAAGCCTGCTGCACAAGATGGGCTATGCGCAGGAACTGTCGAGACGTATGAGCGGTTTCTCGAACTTCGCGGTTTCGTTTTCGGTGATCTGCATCCTGTCGGGCGGCATTACCGCGTTCCAGCTCGCGTTTTCCGCGACCGGCGGCGCGTCGATCGGCCTCGGCTGGCCGTTGGGCTCGCTGTTCGCGCTGATCGTCGCGGTGTCGATGTCGCAGATCGCGTCCGCGTTTCCGACGGCCGGCGGCCTCTATCACTGGGGCGCGATCCTCGGCGGGAAGAAATGGGGGTGGATGACCGCGTGGCTCAACCTGATCGGCCTGATCTTCGTGATCGCCGCGATCAACTTCGGCACCTACGATCCGTTCTTCAAGACGCTGATCGCGCCGATGTTCGGCGTCAGCCCGGACAGCCTGACCTGGTGGCATCAAACTGCGTTCATCGCGTTCATCACGATCTCGCAGGCAATCCTGAATGCACGCGGCATCAGGATCGCGAGCAAGATCACCGACCTATCGGGCTACCTCATCTTCGTGGTGACGATCGCGCTCGTGGTGTCGCTGCTCGTCTACTCGCCGGTCGCGTTCGACGCGCATCGGCTGGTGACGTTCACCAATTTCACCGGCGTCGATGGCGGGGCATGGCCGAAGCAGGCCACGCCGCTCGCGTTCCTGTCCGGCCTGCTGCTCGTGACCTACACGATCACCGGCTTCGACGCTTCCGCGCACACGTCGGAAGAGACGCACGATGCGGCCAGGAACGTGCCGCGCGGCATCATCGGGTCGGTGTTCTGGTCCGCGGTGTTCGGCTACGTGATGGTGTGCGCATTCGTGCTGGTGATGCCCGACCTGACCGCCAGCATGAAGCAGGGCACCGGCTTTTTCGAGGCGATTCTCGCGCCGATTCCGAAGACGCTGCGCGTGAGCCTCGAACTCGCGATGTTCTTCATCAACTACGTGTGCGGGCTCGCCGCGATCATGTCGACGTCGCGGATGGTGTATGCATTCGCACGCGACGGCGGGCTGCCGGCGTCGAAGCTGCTGCGCAGCGTGAACCCGACGCACCGGACGCCCGGCCCCGCGATCTGGACGTGTGCGGTGCTCGCGATCGTCGTCACGCTGTACGGCGACGCGTTCTCGGTGCTGAGCGCCGGCAGCGCGGTGTTCCTGTTCATCTCGTATGCGATGCCGATCGGCTCCGGGATGCTGGCCGAAGGCCGCTCGTGGACCGATAAAGGCCCGTTTCAACTGGGAATCTGGTCGAAGCCGTGCGCGCTGCTCGCGCTGGTCGGCGCCTGCGTGCTCGCGTATGTCGGCATCCAGCCGCCGAACGAGAAGGTGCTGTACGTACTCGTCGGTTTCGTGGTGGCGCTGATGGTAATCTGGTATGGCTTCGGCGTACGAAACACGTTCGCGGGGCCGCCGGTGCTGAAGGACACGCGCAATCTCGACCGCATCCGCGAACTCGAGGCGAACGTCGATCCGTCTGTCTGAAGCGTTCGAAGCAGGTTAAAAAAAACCGACTCGCTGGCGCAATGCCGCGAGTCGGTTTTTTCATGTCCACGCGCAACGACGAGATTCAACCGCCTTCCAGCGGTTGAATCTTGCCGGCGTCAGCCGTAGACGGGGAAACGCTTCGTCAGCTCGGCAACCTGCCCGCGCACGCGCTCGAGCGTGGCCGCATCTTCCGGCGCTTCCAGCACATCGGCGATCAGGTTGCCGACGATCTCGGCCTCCTTCACGCCGAAACCGCGCGTCGTCATCGCCGGGGAGCCGAGACGAATGCCGCTCGTCACGAACGGCTTTTCCGGATCGTTCGGGATCGCGTTCTTGTTCACCGTGATGTGCGCCGCGCCCAGTGCCGCTTCCGCTGCCTTGCCCGTGATGTTCTTTGCACGCAGGTCCACCAGCATCACGTGGCTTTCCGTGCGGCCCGACACGATCCGCAGCCCACGCTTCACCAGCGTTTCTGCCAGCACGCGGGCGTTCTCGACCACCTTCTCCTGGTACGCCTTGAACTCCGGCGACAGCGCTTCCTTGAACGCCACCGCCTTGCCCGCGATCACGTGCATCAGCGGGCCGCCCTGGATGCCCGGGAAGATCGCCGAGTTGATCGGCTTCTCGTACTCGGCCTTCATCAGGATCACGCCGCCGCGCGGGCCGCGCAGGCTCTTGTGCGTCGTCGTCGTCACGAAGTCCGCGTGCGGCACCGGGTTCGGGTACACGCCTGCCGCGATCAGGCCAGCGTAGTGGGCCATGTCGACCATCAGGTACGCACCGACCGACTTCGCGATCTTCGCCAGACGCTCGAAATCGATCTTCAGCGAGAATGCCGATGCGCCCGCGACGATCAGCTTCGGCTTGTGTTCCTGCGCGAGCTTCTCGGCCGCTTCGTAGTCGATGTCTTCGTTCTCGTTCAGGCCGTAGCTCACCACGTTGAACCACTTGCCCGACATGTTCACGGGCGAGCCGTGCGTCAGGTGGCCGCCATGCGCGAGGCTCATGCCCATGATCGTGTCGCCCGGCTTGAGCATCGCGAAGAACACGCCCTGGTTCGCCTGCGAACCCGAGTTCGGCTGCACGTTCGCGGCTTCCGCGCCGAACAGTTGCTTCACGCGGTCGATCGCCAGCTGCTCGACCACATCCACGTATTCGCAGCCGCCGTAGTAGCGCTTGCCCGGATAGCCTTCGGCGTACTTGTTCGTGAGTTGCGAACCCTGTGCGGCCATCACCGCCGGGCTCGTGTAGTTTTCCGACGCGATCAGCTCGATGTGATCTTCCTGGCGGCGGTTTTCCTGCTCGATCGCGGCAAAAAGTTCCGGATCGACGTTGGCAACGGTGCTGGTGGTGCGATTGAACATGATGATTGACCAGTTGGGAGTGAATGACTGACCGCGGCTTGCCGGCTGCATGGTGTTTCGGCCTTCGCATTCCATCAGACGCGCCTCCGTTCAGCTAGAAGGATTCCGACATTCCGCTAGGACACACCGCGCGCCAGGCGCGCAAAAAAAATCGAAGGGTCGCATCGCTGCAACACCTTCGACGGAACGTGCCGGCCGGGCAGGCTCGGCGCCTGCCCTTCCGCTTCTTGCGAAAACCGGTAATCAGACGGCGGAGAAACAGTTGTCGACGAACAGGTGCGTGCCGTTGACGAAACTCGACTCGTCGGACGCGAGGAACAGCGCGGCGGCCGCGACTTCCGACGGCTCGCACAGGCGGCCTTGCTGGACCGCGATCGCCGCCTCGGTCGCGTCGACGCCCATCGCCTGCAGGTCCTTCAGTTCGCGCATCCCGTGCGGCGTGCGGATGAACCCCGGCGCGAGCGCGTTGCATCGAATGCCGCGATCGCGATACTCGACCGCTATCGCCCGCGCGAACATGTGGCACGCGCCCTTGGTCGCGTCATACAGCACCTCGCCCGGCGTCGCGCACACCGCGGAAATCGACGACGTGCAGACGATGCTGCCCCGCCCCTTCTCCAGCATCTGCGGCAGCACCGCCTTCGTCATCAGGAACATGCTCTTCACGTTCACGCCCATCAGCCAGTCCCACTCCGACTCCTCGATGTCGAGGAACGGTTTGACGATCAGCGTGCCGGCGTGATTGAACAGGATGTCCGCGTTGCCGTACTGCTCCCGTGCGGCGCTCACGGCCTGCTGGACTTCGGCCTGTTTCGACACGTCGGCGCCGAGGCCGATCGCCTGCAGGCCCGCGTCGCGCAGCCGTGACGCAAGCGTTTCGGCGGCGTCGCCGTCGCGGTCGATGATCGCGACCTTCGCGCCCTGGGCGGCGAACAGTTCGGACGCCGCGCCGCCGCAGCCGCCGGCACCGCCGCTCACGATCGCGACCTTGCCGGTCAGGCGGCCGTCAATCTTGACATTCATGTTTCCTTCTCCAGTCTGGTTCGTTCGGTCTGCTCAACTGAACAGCGTCCGCAGGTGATCGTTGAGGAAGTAGCCTTCGGGGTCCACGCTGCGGCGCAGCGCGCGGAACGCTTCGGCCTTGGGGAACCAGCGATCGACGTCCTCGCGGTTCGTGAAATGCAGCTTGCCCCAGTGCGGCCGCGAGCCGTAGTCGCGCAGGATCGTGTCGACGTCCTTCAGGAACGGCCAGTAGTCGACGCCGTTCGGGCCGCCCGAGCATGAAATGGTGACGCTGTCCTGGTGATTGAACGGGCTGATCCACGCCGGATCGCCCTTCGTGAAGCGGTACTCGACCGGGAAAATGCAGTCGCGGTGTTTCGTGAGGATCAGCTCGCGCACCCGGCGCAGCGCTTCCTTGCCGTGTTGCGCGGGCACCGCGTACTCGAGTTCGTGGAAGTTCGGCACGTAGTGGATCGCGTACACCTCGGAGCTGTAGGCGATCTTCTCGTGCTCGCCTTCATGGAACGTGCGCGCGTCGGTGACATCCATCACCTTGATCTCGCACACGTCGTAGTCCTTCTTCGAGTTCGACACCTTCGTCGTGTCGGGCAGGCAGTAGAGATCGCGGCTGGCCGACGCCGGGCACCAGAAGAAGCCGAAATGCCGGTGCTTCGCGGCCAGGTCGTCGTACTGCTCCATCAGCGCGTCGAAGTCCTCGCGCCACACGCGGTCGTGCAGCCAGAACGCATCGGTCACCTGCAGCGTGATCTCCGACACCACGCCGAACATCCCGATGTTCACCTGCGTCGCATGCAGCAGGTCGAGGTCCTGCCGGTCGCTTACCTTCATGATCGAGCCGTCCGGGCGCACGATGCGCATCCCGACGACCTGCGACGACAGGTTGCCCAGCGTCGTACCCGTGCCGTGCGTGCCGGTGGCCAGCGCGCCGGCAATCGCCTGCGAATCGATGTCGCCCTGGTTGACGAGCGACAGGCCGAGTTCCTTCAGGCGGCGCGTCACCGCATTGATTTTGGTGCCGGCCTTCACGGTCACGCGCTTGCGCGCTTCGTCGACATCCACGATGCCCTGGTAGTCCTGCAGCGACAGCAGCAGGCCGCTGGTGGCGACGACGGGCGTGAACGAGTGCCCCGACCCCGCGCACCGCACGTGCTTGCCTTGCCGCGTCGCGGCATGCACCAGTGCCGCGATCTCGGACTCGCTGGTCGGCGACGCCAGGTGTGCGGCCACGCACGACTGATTGCCGACCCAGTTTCTCCAGAATCCGCCACGGGGAAGTTCCATCACCGTCTCTCCAGCGTCGTATTGGTGCCAAAGATAGGGTGCCGAAAGGTTTTCGACTATCGGATTTCGGCAAGTCAGGGTTTTGGCGAGGCGACACCGGGCCGGCGCTTTTTGACCGGCGCGGCGAGCGGCTACAATGAATCGATCCGGCCCGCCCGTTCCCGCCCTCCGCCCTCGATGACGCCGTCTGCCCACCCGAGCGATTTCTCCGGCGACCCGCTGTTCGCGCGAACGGTCGCGTTCTGCGCGTTCACAGACGTGGAGGAACAGGCGCGCGCGTTCGACGGCTGGAACATGAACTACACGCAGATCTCCGGCGGGCGGTTTCACGGCTCGTCGTCGATCATGTCGCTGGGCGGCATCAAGCTGCTGGTCGAGGATCTCGACAAGGTCATCCTGCAGCAAGGCGCGGTGCCGATGGAGCGGATCGCCGTGGCCGTGCCGCTGGAACTGGAAGGCCACGCGCGCCTGTGCGGCGAGAAGAGCGGGCGCGACAGCCTGCATGTGTTCTCGAGCCAGCCGGCATTCGAGTTCTATTCGCCCGACCGCCATCTGCTCGTGAACGTCGAAATCGAGCCGGAGAAACTGTCGACGCAGGCGCTGCGCACGGTGGCCACGTCGCTGCGCGCCCAAACCCACGCGCCGGTGATCCCGATGGCGACTGGTGTGGCAGACCATCTGCGCGACCTGCTGCGCCAGACACTGGCCGCCGCCGTCAACACCACGCGCATCGACGACGTGACGACGCAGGACAGGATCGAGCTGCTCGAACGCACCGTGCTGTATGCGATCTCGGAAGTGATGACGGCCGCCACGCCGGACGCCGGCGCGCAGATCGTGCGCCCGACGAAGTACTGGTCGCTGGTCAACGCGGTGCGGGAGCGGCTTCAGGATGCATCGACCTGCCCGCTGTCGATCGCCGAGCTGTGCGTGGCGCTCGGCGTCAGCCGGCGCACCGCGCAATACGCGTTCCAGGACACGTTGAACCTGAACCCGATCGCTTACTTGCGCGCCGTACGGCTGAATCACGTGCGCCGCGAGCTTCGGCTCGGCGACTCCGTGACGTCCGCCGCCACCAAATGGGGCTTCTGGCACCTGAGCAGTTTTGCGCAGGACTATCGCGCGATGTTCGGCGAACTGCCGTCGGCCACCGCGAAGCGCTACGCGCGCCAGGCCCTCTAGCGCCTGTCGTTCACGCTGTCGTTCACCTTCCGGCGGCCGGTGCGAAGGCGTCCGCACCGGCCGCCGCCCTGCCTGCTACGTCACTCGTCCTGCTGTTCCTGCTGCGCCTGCACCTGCCGCTGCTGGATGAACTGCCGCACATCGCTCATCGTCACACGGCCGGTGTGCTTCGCATCGATCTCGTCGAAGTGCTTCGACACGAAGCCGAGACCGCTGCTCTGCGCCTGCGCCTTCGTCACGGCCGCGCCGTTGCTCAGCACCGTATTGGCGCCGAGGCGCGCATCGACACGCTGCTGCGCCTGCTGCTGCAGTGTCGCGCCGGTCGATGGCAACACCGGCGCCGCTTTCGTGGCAGGAAAGAACGGACCGTCGACACCGCGCCCGCCGTGCGGCAGCTTCACCGGCGCCACCGCCTGCGGCGGCAACGCGTAGGCACTGCTCATCACGGCACCGAGGACGATCAACGGAGACATACGCCGCATCAATTTGATTAGGGACATGATCACTCGCATTCAATGGATGAATAGAGGGTTCCTTTGACAAGGAGTCCGTCGCTCAGGGTCGCTCACGGGGCCGCTGCCAGCGTCGTCCCGGCGGTTGCGCCCGGGACGCTGCCGGTCGGTACGCTCGGCGGGTTTTCGTCCGGCCACGGCGGCGGCAGCATGTGCAGCGTGAGCGCCGTCGGAATCCGCGCACCCTTGTAGAACGTCTTCAGGTCCCGCTTCATCTGCGGACGGGCGACGTCGTCCAGGTAGGTCATGTGGCCGCCCTGGAAGAAGTTCACCTGCAGCTTCGGATTCAGGCCCTTCACCGTCTGCAGCCGCGCGAGTTGCTTCTCGGTATTGAAGAACGGCGTCGCGAGATCGTGGAAGCCGTTCTCCGCGAGCACGCGAAGCTTCGGGTTGAGCTGCAGCGCACCGAGCAGATCGGGGATCGTGTCGGGCATCGGCTGGCCGTCGTGCGTGAAGTCCCAGACGCCGATGATGTTGTCGTTCAGCGGCAGGTACGTCGCGTTCGGTGCGGTGTAGCCGAGGTAATCCGGCATCTGCGTCGCGAGCGCGTTCGTGAACGGCTGCGAAATCAGGATGTCGGACGGGTCGCCGTCGTTCTGCAGGCGCGGATCGGAATTCGGCAACGACACGCGTCCGTCATACCGGCCGATCGTCGTCCCGGGCAGCAGGCTCGTGCCGAACGGATTCGCGTTGAAGTAGCCGCGCAGCGCCTGTTGCGTGAGGCTCGACGGGATCGACCACAGCTTGAGCGTCGCATCGCTCGGGAACACCGGCGTGCCGAGCGCATCCGGAATGCCGAGCTGGCTCAACACCCACGACTGCGAGTACTTCTGCAGCTGGTTGTAGATCAGCGTCGTGAACAGTTCCGTCTGCAGTGCGTACAGATCGGGGTTCACCGGTGCCGGCGACACCTGGTTGAAGTACGCCGCGACCGCCGCATAGCCCGGCAGGTAGCCGGCCACGGTATCGGTTTCGAGCAGCAGCCCCTCCGTCGACTGCGTGATCGCGACGGCTTCCACCGCATCCGCGAAGTAGTTCAGGATCGCCGACTGCAGCACGATGCCCGTCAGGTGCACGCCGGCCGATTCGAGCGCCAGCGCGAGCATGTCGGTACGCGGCGTGCCATACGACTCGCCGTACAGGTAGATCGGCGACGTGCCGCGGCTGTTGACGTTCAGGTAGCGCTGGATGAAGTCGCGCATGATGTTCACGTCCGCGTCGGAACCCCAGTACTTCTGGTTGGTGTTCGGCAACACGGCTTCCGACAGCCCGGTGCCGGGCGGGTCGATGAACACGAGGTCGGTGGTGTCGATCAGGCTTTCGGCGTTGTCGACGAGCGGATAGTTCGGCCAGTTGCTGCCGAACAGCGGATCGGGCGTGGCCACGCGGGTCGGCGCGAACGAGCCGAGCCGCAGCCAGATCGACGACGAGCCGGGGCCGCCGTTATAGACGAACGTGACGGGGCGCGGCTTGCCGTTCGTGCTCGGCGCGGTGTACGCGACATACGACATCGACGCTTCCGCGTTGCCGTTCGCGTCCTGCGCGGTCAGGTGGCCGGTGGTCGTCGTGTAGTTGACGGTCGTGCCGCCGTTTTTCCACTGGTAACGCATGACGGCGGCTTTCTCGGACACCTGCCCGGGGGCCAGGCCATCGGTTGCATTCATCGAATACGCAACCGGGTCGACGTACGGCTGGTTGGCCGGCGTCTGGCCGGCCGCTTGTTGTGCGCTGGCCTGCTGGCTGGCGGTGGCCTGCGCGAGGCTCGACGCACCGACGGACGACGAATCGTCGCCGCCGCATGCCGCGAGCGCCAGTGTCATGACGGTCAATGCACCTAGCCCGGTCAACCGGCCGTGACGGCCACGGCGGCTGCCGGTACAGCTCCTGTCTGGTTTCATCTCTGTCCTTTGATTCGGATACCGCTTCACAAAGGCCGCCAACGCCTGCGAAACGCGCAGGCCGACCCGCCACTCGCGTTGCACGGTCGGCAGTCGGCGGTTGGGGATTGGACTTCTAAGAGACTGAACTTGATACAGACACAGCAAACTGCTGGCGAGAATGGTGCTCGGACGCCCCCTGCAGTTTGGACAACTTTTATATGACCCAAATTTACGACAACACAAAAATAGGCGGTGCTGCGCCGCGTTGTCAAAGATCATTCGGATATTAAAAATCCCGCAATGATGCTAACGGCGGACAGTGTCTGGCAATTGAAAGAAAGCGCGATTATTCGTGCATTGCGTGCGCTATCGACAATAATTCGTAGAATCCGCCGCCTTTGTCGCACAACCGGCAATCCTTTGCCGGTGTTGATGCTGCGCCTCGAAAGCCTTCAGATCACCGGAATTATTCTTTCATTTTAATTATCCGGGATCGATTAATTCAGCATGACGGCACGCAAGAACCGCCACTCAATGATTCAAGTCGCTTCAACCATTCTTCAATCGATGCGCTTATCCGCACCACGTCATCCATAAAATACCGATTTCTCCAATTCTCAAAAAATCAGCGGAATTATTTACCCTTTCTCCTGCCGGCCCTTCCGGTCGGGATGAAGCGCGACATGCAGCCTCGCCGCACGCCGCGCTTCTTCCGCATTCAATCCGCCATTACTTCCCGCCGCCCGGCAGCGCGATATCGATCAGCACCGGATCGTGATCCGACGAGCGATACGCATCCGGTGCGTAGAACGTCTTCTGCTGCTCGGCCGACTTGTACGCGAGCGTGTACTGCAGCGCGAGCGGCTCGTCCGCGTTGATGTGCCATTCGTGCACGGCCTTCACGTGCGATGCGAGCGGCAGCGTCGCGAGCGCGTGATCGAGATAGCCGGCTTCGCCGTTGTACACGTAGCTGTACGCATTCGCGCCGATCCAGCGCGCGACGAGGTTGCGGTAGCCGCGCGATTCGAGCGTGCGGATCGGGTCTTCGTACGTGTAGCTGTTGAAGTCGCCGATCAGCAGCACGCCCTGGCCTGCGACACCCGTCGGGTTGCCGGCAAGCCAGTCGGCCACCTTCGCCGCCGCGCGCGTGCGCGTCGGGTTCCAGCAGCCCTGGCCGTCACCCTGGTCGAGATCGTCGTTCGCGGCGTCCGGGCAGTTCTTCGACTTCAGGTGGTTCACGGCGACCGTCAGCGACTGCTTGTTGCCGTTGATCAGCCGGAACGACTGCGCGAGCGGCTGGCGGTTCTTGTCGTCGATCGCGAGCGTCGCCGCGCGGCCGACCGGTTCGACCTTGCGGCTGTCGTAGATCATCGCGACCGTGATCGCATCGCCGCCGAGGCGCGACACGCCCGGATCGACGACGCGCCACTGGTTGCCGAGCTTCGCCGCGAGCTGGCGCACGGCGCTCAGTTCGCCGTAGCCGTTGTTCTGGATTTCCATCAGGCCGATCACGTCGGCGTCGATCGCCTTCAGCGCGCTGACGATCTTCGCTTCCTGGCGCTGGAATTCCTGGAAGTTCTTCGCGCCGCGGTTGTTCGGATCGTCGAAGCCGCCGCCGAGACCGTTGCCGTTGAAGTAGTTCAGGACGTTGAACGACGCCACGCGCAGGTTCGATTTCGGATCACGCGCCGGGGCATTGGTGCGCGGGTTCGGCCGCGCGTCGAATGCCGGCACGGCGGCGCCCGGCAGCGGCTGCACGCGCCATGCGCCGTAGCGCACTTCGAGTACGCCTTCGACGTCGCGCACCGTGTAGCCCGCGCGCAGCGTGTTCGCGGCCGACAGGCCCGGCGCCGGATACGGCACGGTCGCGGGGTTCTGCTTGTTCGAGCCGTCGTCGAGGATCAGGCGGTTGCGTGCGTTCGCATCGATCTGCGTCTGCGCTTGCGCGGGCGGCACGACGCTCGTCGGCGTGCGCAGGCGGCCGTTGCTGAGCATCACGCTGCCGTAGCGGCCAAGCTCGTAGTTGTCGGTGACGTTCAGCGTCTGCGGCAAGCGCACCAGCATCCCTTCATACGCGGCAAACGCGTTCGGGCTGTCGACCGGCAGCGTGAGCGTCGCGGGCGTGACCGTCTGGCCATTCGCGCACACCGCGATCGCACCCGACTGCGTGAGCTGCGTCTGGCCGTACTTCTCCTCGACCTTGCCCGTCACGTGCACGAGGTCGCCCGCTTTCGCCCGCACCTTCGGCGCGTAGACGAACAGGCCTTCGGACACGCCCGGCTGGTTGCGGCGCTGCGCGTCGGCCTGCTGGACGAAGAAGCCGCCGAAGCCGTCCGTGCCGCCGAAATCGGCGGTGACGACCGCTTCGATCGACACGTTCTGGCCGGCGAGCGGCGACGGCGCGCCCGGACCCTGGATATCGGCGATCGGCGTCGTGCTGCCGCCGCAGTTCGGGCTGACGGGCGCGGCAGCGGCGGCGAAAACCGGCGCGGCGAGCGTCGGAAGCAGCAATAGCGGGGTAATGAGACGGATTGTCGAGCGCATGACGGGGAATCCCGGTTGTGAGGGTGGCGAAAGCTTAGCGGCGCTCAATGACAGTTTTTGGTAATTGAAAGACAGGCGGATGTAATTGTCGTTATCACGCCGCGATCGCCGTCGAGCGTGCGTTTACGCCTGGAAAAGCGGGGAAATCGTCTGATGAAAATCCGCCATGCACGAGGCGATTCCCCCGCGGGCCTTCGCTGCCGCGGCTCCGCGCCGTCGCGCTACACCGTGCCCGGCAATGCGCTCGACACGAGCACGGCCGCGACCGTCAGCACGCCGCCGAGCACTAGCGCCTCGATCCGCAACACTGTGCCGAACCGTTTCAGCGAGCCAACCGGGATCGCGGCGGCCGGATCCTTCAATGCAGCCAGCAACGTCGGCATCCCGAAGAAGCGGTTGTGCCCGCCGAGCGCCGCCGCAGTCAGCACGAGCGCGAGCTTCAGCAGCAGGATCTGCCCGTACGCCGACGCAAGCAGATTGGCGGGCGTATCGACGCCGCGCCAGCCGTTGTACGCGCCGGTCGCGAACAGCACGATCAATGCGTAGGTCGACGCATCGGACAGCGACTGCACGAACGATGCGCCGGTCGTACGTTCGCTTGCGGGCATCGCGACAAGCCTCGGCATCACGCCAAATGCCGTCACGAGCACGAGCCCGACCCACGCGCTGATCGCCAGCAGATGCAGCCAGTCGATCCACACCGGCACGCTGAACAAGCCGGCATCCACCGGATGCCCACCGTTGCTGCGCGCGAGCGCGACGCAGGCAAGCGCGGCCCACATCGCGAACGGCAAGCGCGTGTCGTTCGCGCGCCGGACAAACGACAGCGCCACAACGATGAGCATGAACACCGCGCCAGCCAGCCACGCATGACCGAAGCCGGTACCCGCGAGCATTGAGCAGACGGCCGGCCCCGCTTCGAGCAACGACACCTCGCTCATCAGCGCGCAGTGCGCCCAGAACGCGGTGATGCTCGCGGCCAGCGATACGGCGGACGC
Organism: Burkholderia sp. AU33423; assembly: GCF_002223135.1. Taxonomy (NCBI): domain Bacteria; kingdom Pseudomonadati; phylum Pseudomonadota; class Betaproteobacteria; order Burkholderiales; family Burkholderiaceae; genus Burkholderia; species Burkholderia sp. AU33423. The sequence continues at coordinate 410,750 of NZ_NKFH01000007.1, read as the reverse complement.
GATGCGCAGCGTCGCGGCGAGCCGCCGCCCGATGCCGTGCTGCCACGCCGACGCGCCGCGCGCGAGCCAGTGGCGGCCGAGCAGCGCGCCGACGACGACAGCGAACCCGGCATTCTGGATCGCCACCGACACGAGCCGCAGGAGACCGATGAAGCCGTCGTTCACCCCTTCACCCTGAACGTATAGGTGCCCTTCGTGCGATGCGCGTCGGCCGTCATCGCCGCCCACTGCACCGTGTACGCGCCGGGCGCGAGCTTCGGCATCGCGAGCGTCATCACGCGCGGGTTCGCCGCATCGACCTTCGCTTTGTCCTGTGTGACGGCGTTGCCGTTCGCGTCCGACACCTTCACCGAGCTGAACGCCGGTTCGAGGTCTTCGTTAAACGTGAGCCGCAACGTGTCGGGCGCGGTGTCGACCGTGCTGCCCGTCGCCGGTGCGGCGCTTTCCAGCTTGCCGTGTGCGGATGCCGCAACCGGTGCGGCGGCGAGCATCGCACCGGTCGCGACGATCGCGACCAGCCGTGTGAGGTTCGTGATCTTCATGTGCACACTCCACGTCACGGCTTCTTCAGCTCGACGACGGTCAGCGCGCCGTCCACGTCTTCCGCGACAAAGTCGATCTTGTCGCCCGCTTTCACCTGCGACAGCATCGCCGGGTCCTTCACCTTGAACACCATCGTCATCGCGTCCATCCCGAGGTTGTCCAGCGGGCCGTGCTTGATCGTCAGCTTGCCGGCGGCCGTGTCGACCTTGCGGATTTCGCCGTGCGACATGTCCTGCTTCGCCGCGGCTGCCTGCTTCGCGCCGCCGCTCATGTCCATGCCGGCCATGTCGCCCCCTGCGTACGATGCACCGGAAAACACCAGTGCACACCCCGTTGCCATCAAAACCAGTCCCTTCTTCATCGTGTCGACTCCCGAATAAATGAAACGAAACCGGCGGCTGCATTCACGCAGCCGCCGCATGCTGCTGCTCAGCCGTCCGGCAGTTCGCCGGTGTACTCGTATGCGACGGTCCCCTTCGGATGTTTGAACCAGCCCGGATCGCGATAGTCGTTACGGCCAAGCCCCTGCCGCACCTTGCAGACCGTGAACATGCCGCCCATCTCCAGCGGCCCGAACGGGCCCGTGCCCGTCATCATCGGCAGCGTGTTGTCGGGCAGCGGCATCTCCATGCCGCCCATCGCGCCGCCCGTGCTGCCCATCGCCATGTAGTCGGGCACGAGCTTGCCGATGCGTTTCGCGAGATCCTTCTGCGGCACGCCGATCAGGTTCGGCACCTGGTGGCCCATCGCATTCATCGTGTGATGCGACTTGTGGCAATGGAACGCCCAGTCGCCCGGGCGATCGGCGGTGAACTCGATCGCGCGCATCTGGCCCACCGCGACATCGGCCGTCACTTCCGGCCAGCGCGCGGCCGGCGGAATCCAGCCGCCGTCGGTGCCCGCGACTTCGAAGCTGTAGCCGTGCAGGTGGATCGGATGGTTCGTCATCGTCAGGTTGCCGAACCGAATCCGCACGCGGTCGCCCGCGCGCACCGGCAGCGGATCGATGCCCGGGAACACGCGTGAGTTGAAGGTCCACATGTTGAAGTCGGTCATCTCGTTCACGCGCGGCGTGTAGCTGCCCGGATCGATGTCGTACGCGGCGAGCAGGAACACGAAATCGCGATCGACCGGCATCGTGCCGCGATCCTTCGGATGCACGATGAACATGCCCATCATCCCCATCGCCATCTGCACCATCTCGTCGGCGTGCGGGTGATACATGAACGTGCCGTGCGCCTCCAGCTGGAACTCGTAGACGAAAGTCTTGCCGGGCGGGATATGCGGCTGCGTGAGGCCGCCGACGCCGTCCATCCCGTTCGGCAGCCGCAGCCCGTGCCAGTGGATCGTCGTGTGCTCGGGCAGCCGGTTGGTCACGAAGATGCGCACCTTGTCGCCTTCGACGGCTTCGATCGTCGGGCCCGGCGACTGGCCGTTGTAGCCCCACAGGTTCGCGTTCATGCCGGGCGCCATCTCGCGCACGACGGGTTCGGCCGTCAGGTGGAATTCCTTCCAGCCGTTCTTCATCCGCCACGGTAGCGTCCAGCCGTTCAGCGTCGCGACGGGCGTGTAGGGGCGGCCGTTCGGCGGCATGAGCGGCGGCTGCGTAGCCGTTTTCGCCATCGTGGGCGCTTCGGGAAGCGACGCAGCGCCGGCCTTGCTGACCATCGCGGCGCCCAGCAGCGCGGCGCCCGAGCCGCTGAGAAATTGTCGACGGGACACCATGTCAATGACCTTCCGGATGCGGTTGCGTCGCGGGCGCCGGTTGCGCCGCGGGGGTGGATGCCGGCTGCGGTGCAGCGTCGGCGTTTGAAGTGGCTTCGGGTTGGGTGGATGGCGTCGCGCGCGGCGTGGCACCGTCGGACGGCAGCCGCCCTCCGACGGCCATCTGCAGATCGGTTTCGGCGAGCCAGTAGTCCTTCAGCGCATCGATGTAGCCGTTGACCGCGCCGACCTGCTCGCGCGCATCGGCGAGCAGCTCGAACACGCTCGCGAGCATCCCGTTGTAACGCAGCAGCAGCTCGTCGGAGATCGTCTTGCGCAGCGGCACGACTTCGTCGCGATAGTGGGTCGCGACGTCGTAGCTCGTCACGTACGCCGCGTACGACTCGCGCACTTCGGAACGCGCATCAATGGCGGTTTTCGCGAGCCGGTTCGCCGACTGCATGTAGACGGCCTCGGCCCGCGCAACCTTCGCGCCGCCCCAGTCGAACAGCGGGATCTCGACGCTGATCTCGTAGCCGTGCTCGTGCCCCTTGCCGGTCTCGTAGTTGTTCACGTAACCGAGGTCGACCGCATTGACGAAGCGCGTCGCCTTGCTCAGGCCGAGCGACGACGCGACGCCCTGCGTCTGCAGCTTCGCGGCCTGGATATCGAAGCGGTTGCTCATCGCGAACCGCTCGAGATCGGGCAGGTTCGGCCGCGCGTTCGGCAGGTCGGGCAAGCGCTCGGGCAGTGCGTACTGCGTGCGTTCGCCCCACAGGCCCATCGCGCGCGTGAGCTTCTCGCGCGCAGCCACGGCCTGTTGGCGCGCCTTCGCGTGCTGCGCGACCGCATCGGCATGGAACGCCTGTTCACGCGCGTAATCGAGGCGGCTGAAGTTGCCGGCCTGCCGCATGCGCAGCGCGAGTTCGGCAGCTGCGCTCCCGGCATCGCGCACCTGCTGCGCATAGTTCGCGGCCTGCTCGGCAGCGACGGCCTCGACGTACGCGCGGCGTGCGTCGGCCGCCACCTTCAGCATCGCGTCGGCCGTTTCGAGCTTGGTCTGCTCGAAGCGGCGGCGTTCGATGTTCGTCGCGAGCGGCATCGTCAGCAGCGCGAACACGTTCGCCGAGAACGTGCGGCCGAGCGTCAGCTCGCCGTCGCCGGCACGGGTGCGGCTGAACGCGAAGCGCGGGTTCGGCAGCCGGCCGGCCTGGACGAGATCGGCTTCCGACAGCCCGAGCTCCGCATACGAAGCCTGCAGCCCGCGGTTGTTCAGCAGCGCGACCTGCACCGCGTCGTCCATCGACAGCGGCTTCGCAAGCAGTTCCTTCGTGCGCTTGTCGACGGCTTCGCGATCGGCGTCGGTCCTGACCACGACCGCGTCTTTCCCGATGCGCGCCGACGCGGCGGACGACACCGCGTCGAAGCCACCATCCTTCGAAAACGTCGTGCAGCCCGCGAGGAAAGCCAGCACGGCCGCCGCCGCGGCGATCCTCGGCGATATCGCAAGCATCGTCATTGTGCGGTGCCTCCGTGCTTCGAATGAGCGGCGCCGCTTCCGGCCGCGCCGCCCGTCGCACGGCCCTTCGCGGGCCGTTCCATCACGTCACGATTCAGTTGTTTCCAGCCCGGGCCTTCGTCGTCCCGATACGGCCGGTAGCCGTCGAATGCGGACGTCACGGTGATATCCGGCACCGCCGCGGCGGCGTCCGCCGGATCGGGCAACGGGGTTTGCGCAGGCGCGAGCGACGGCGCGAGCGCCGCCGCGCTCAACAGCGCCGCAATGATCAATCGCATGAATGGGTCTCGTCGTGAGTTGCCCGGCGGACGTGACGCCGCCGCCGGAGCGGATTGCAGAGCGCGGCCGGTCGGGGCCGCGGGCTGGGTCTAGACGAGAAACCGGCGCGGCGGCCTGTCGATGCCGCCGGTCAGGAACGACACGACGACCGGCGTCGGAGCGAAAGCGACGATCGCGATACCGATACCCGACGCAACGGACATCGCGGGAAGATCCGCCATGCCGGCGCCGAGGCAGCAGGACCCGCATGCGGAACATGGCTGTGCATGTCGCGCGTGATCGTCGTGCGTGTGCTGATGCTGATGCTGGCCACCATGCGCGTTCGGCATTGCATGCGGCACTGCCTCGACGGCACTTGCCCCGCCTTCCGCATACGGCATGGCCGCGCCCCCGCCCGCACACGCCATCGACACAGCCGCGAACGACTGGATCGGCAGGCTCAGCGCCAGCAGCACGACGACGAGGAATTGGCGCCAGTACGACATGGATGCGGAATCACGCAGGCAACGACCGGATGGGCCGGCGCAGCGCCGCGACGGCGCGCTCCGGGGACACGACGGCCGCAGCTTATCGCCGTCGCGGTGACGACGACATGGCCGAAACATGACCGGCGTTTCATGACAATTCCGTCATCCGGCGGTCATCCTTCGCGCACGCGCGGCGCCGTAAGCTCACGCGTTACACTGACCGGCTGGAATCACGGATGAATCACGGACAGCCTGCCCCACCATGCGGATACTGATAGTCGAAGACGAACCCAAGATGGCGTCGTACCTCCGGAAAGGGCTGATGGAGGCGAGCTACACGGTCGACGTCGCGGAAAACGGCAAGGACGGGTTGTTCCTCGCGCTGCACGAGGATTTCGATCTCGTCGTGCTCGACGTGATGCTGCCGGAAATGGATGGCTTCGAGGTGCTCAAGCGGCTGCGCGCGCAAAAGCAGACGCCCGTGCTGCTGCTCACGGCGCGCGAGGCGATCGAGGACAAGGTCGCCGGGCTCGAACTGGGCGCCGACGACTACCTGCTCAAGCCGTTCGCGTATGCCGAATTCCTCGCGCGCATCCGCTCGCTGCTGCGGCGCGCACCGCGCAACGTGCGCGACATCCTGCAGGTCGCCGATCTCGAAGTCGACCTGATCCGCCGCCGCGTGCGCCGCGCCGACACCCGGATCGACCTGACCGCGCAGGAATTCGCGCTGCTGCAGTTGCTCGCCGAACGCGAGGGGGAAGTGCTGACGCGCATCTTCATCACGTCGCAGATCTGGGACATGAATTTCGACAGCGACACGAACGTCGTCGATGCGGCGATCAAGCGCCTGCGCGCGAAGATCGACAATGCCTACGAGAAGAAGCTGATCCACACGATCCGTGGGATGGGCTACGTGCTCGAGGATCGCTCGTGACGCGCCGCCCCGGCGCGTATTCGCTGCTGCGGCGCCTGACGCTCGCGTTCGCCGTCGTCGCCGCGCTCGTGTTCGCGCTGACCGGCGCATACCTGTACCGCTCACTGTCCGCCGAGCTGACGCGGCGCGACGACATCGAGATTTCCGGCAAGCTCAACCAGTTCCTGCAGCTTGCACACGCGAGCGGCTCGATCGCCGCGCTGCGCGCCGATCCGGCCGTGTTTCACGAGGTGCTGCTGTCGCACCCGGGCGTGTATCTCGGCATCTACGATGCGCAGAACCGCGCGATCGTCGAGCATTCCGACGAAGCCGGCAATACGCTGGCGTCGATGATCGCCGCACCGCATCCGGCCAGCCGAGCCAGCGTGCCGTTCACCTGTTCGCCGCCCGGCGTCGGCACGTCGCGTTGCGTCTATGCACGCGAAACGCTGCCGTCCGGCGATGCAATCCAGGTCGCGCTTGCCCGTACGGCGACCGATCGCCAGTCGCTACTCGAAAGCTATCGCGTCGACATCTGGCTCGCGGCCGCCGTGGGTGCGCTGCTGGTCGGCGCGCTCGGCTATGCGGTTGCGTCGCGCGGCCTGCGCCCGGTCGAGAGTCTCGGCCGGCAGACGTCGCGCATCGAGGCCCACAACCTGAACGCACGGCTCGACGCGCGCGGCGGCCCGGTCGAGCTGCATGAACTCGCGACGTCGGTCAACCGGATGCTCGACCGCCTCGAACGCGCGTTCGTGCGGCTGTCGCAGTTCTCGTCCGATCTCGCGCATGACATGCGCACGCCGCTCGCCAACGTGATCAGCGCGTCGCAGGTCACGCTGTCGCGCGCGCGCACGACCGAGGAATACGAAGCATTGATCGATTCGAACATCGAGGAATGCGAACGGTTGCAGCGGATGATCGAGAACATGCTGTTTCTCGCGCGCACCGATAACGCACGGCAGCACCTGAAGACCACCGCGCTCGATGCGGGTAGCGAGCTGCGCCGGCTCGCATCGTATTTCCAGGCGCTGGCCGACGAAGCCGGCGTGCGGATCGACGTACACGGCGAAGCGCCGGTCGTCGCCGATGCGACGCTGTTCCGGCGCGCCGTCAGCAACCTCGTGTCGAATGCGCTCGAACATGCGGAGGCCGCGTCGACGATCGAGCTGGCGGTTTCCGCGCAAGGCCGCTACGCGGTCGTCGAAGTCACGAATCGCGGCGCCGCGATTCCGCCCGAACAGGTCGACAAGATCTTCGAGCGCTTCTACCGCATCGATTCGTCGCGGCACGGCGCGGCGCGCAACGCCGGGCTCGGGCTCGCGATCGTGAAGTCGATCATGGAACTGCATCGCGGCAAGGTCGAGGTCGCGAGCCGCGACGGGCGCACGACGTTCGCGCTTTATTTTCCGCGCGGCACGGCAGCGCAAGTCGGTTAGCGATTCTCATTCACGACACGTACGCCATACCCACGCCAACGCGTGCCGAATGCCTTCTGATGCGGCATGAGCGTCCGCCATGCGCGCACCTTTCCTCACCCGATGCGTGGATATGCATCGGCAAGCTTGCCGAAAGCCATCCGCTCGACTAGACTGCCCTTCGTCTTTGGGGAGTAGCCTGCTTTCCGTCCCCGGAAAGCGATCGTGTCAACACACTCGGCCTGCGGCCGTGGCACGATCAGCCTGATTGGCCTGGCGAGACCATAGGCGCATCGCGTCGTTCCTGGTCGGACGTCGGCGGATGCGCCATGGTTTGTCAGCGTCCGACCACGGAGTCCCCATGTTCCCCGCCGCCTTCTCCCCGCGTTTCGCCGCCGTCCGCGCCCATGCCTGCGGAGGTGCCGCATGACGTTCATGTTTGTCGAACTGGCGTTCATGCTGGTCGTCATCCTCATCGCCGCCGAGGTCTTCACCAATGCGCTCGAACACCTCGGCGAACGCCTGAAGATTTCCGAAGGCGTCACCGGTTCGCTGTTCGCTGCCGTCGGCACCGCGCTGCCCGAAACGATGGTGCCGCTGCTCGCGCTCGCGGGCGGCACGGCGAACCAGGCCGTGAACGAGGAGATCGGCGTCGGCGCGATTCTCGGCGCGCCGCTGATGCTCGCGACGCTCACCACCTTCCTGATGACGCTCGCCGTGATCCGTTCGCGCGGGCTGCGCGGCACGATCGCGCCCGAACGCACGGGCTTCGTGCGCGACATGAACTACTTTCTCGCCGCGTTTTCGCTGGCCACCGCCGCGATGTTCGTCCCGCATCACAACGGCGCCGTGCGTGCGCTGCTCGCGGCGATGCTGGTGGGCATCTACGTGATGTATGTCGTGATGACGTTCCGGGCGTCGAACCAGCTCGTCGACGCCGGGCACGGCACCGAGGCGCCGCACACGATGTTCCTGGCGCGCCTGGGTGTGCCGACCAACCTCGCGACGATCGCGCTGCAACTGCTCCTCGGTGTCGCGCTGCTGGTCGGCGGGGCGAAGGGCTTCATTCACGGCGTGGAAGGTGTATCGCACGCGCTCGGCGTATCGGCGCTGCTGCTGTCGCTGATCATCGTGCCGATCGCGACGGAACTGCCGGAGAAGGTCAACAGCGTGCTGTGGATTCGCCGCAGGAAGGACACGCTCGCGTTCGGCAACATCACCGGCGCAATGGTGTTCCAGGGCACGCTGCTGCCGGCGATCGGCATCATGCTGACGCCGTGGGAGCCGCGCCCCGAAGTGCTGACCGGCGTGATCATCACGCTCGCGGCGGCGGCGTGGCTGCGCGTCAATGCGCGCACGCGCGGGCTCGCAATCTGGGCGTTGCTCGCGAACGGCGCGGGGTATGCGGGGTATCTGTTCCTGACGCTGGCGCGTTGAACTTGCTCAACGGACTCAACGGACGCGCCGGGAACGATCCCGCTGCCCGGCGCGAACGAAGCATCGTCGCGCCGCCGGCCCGCAAGCGATTCAGATGCGCGTCTGGTTCACACGCTGCGACAGTTGCTCGGCGCTTTCCTTGCGTTCGCTGTACCGGTCCGTCAGGTACGCGCCGACGTCGCGCGTCAGCAGCGTGAATTTGACCAGTTCCTCCATGACGTCGACGACCCGGTCGAAATACGCGGACGGCTTCATCCGGTCGTCGTCGCCGAATTCCATGAACGCCTTCGCGACGGACGACTGGTTCGGGATGGTCAGCATGCGCATCCAGCGTCCGAGCACGCGCATCTGGTTGACCGCGTTGAACGACTGCGATCCGCCGCTGACCTGCATGACCGCCAGCGTCTTGCCCTGCGTCGGCCGCACCGCGCCGACCGACAGCGGAATCCAGTCGATCTGCGATTTCATCACGCCGGTCATCGCGCCGTGCCGCTCGGGGGAGCACCACACCATGCCCTCCGACCATTGCACGAGCTCGCGCAACTCGGCCACCTTCGGGTGGTCGTCGGGCGCATCGTCAGGCAGCGGCAAGCCGGCCGGATTGAAGATCCTTGCTTCGGCGCCCATCGCCGCCAGCAACCGCGCCGCCTCCTCGACCAGCAACCGGCTGAACGAGCGCGTGCGCAATGACCCGTAGAGCAACACGATTCGAGGCGGATGCGTCGACGGCTGCACGGGCTGCAGCCGGCTCGCGTCCGGCACGCGAAAGAGCGCGGCATCGAGTTGCGGCAGATCGTTCAATCGGTCAGACACGCTTGCCCTCCGCATTGATCACGATCTCGCCGTCTTCCTTCGCAAACGGCCCCTTCTGCGGATCGGGCAGGATGTCGAGCACCTGCTCGGACGGACGGCACAGTCGCGTGCCGAGCGGCGTCACGACGATCGGGCGATTGATCAGGATCGGGTGAGCGACCATGAAGCCGATCAGGTCGTCGTCGCTCCATTTCGGATTGTCGAGATCGAGTGCTTCATACGGTGTCCCCTTGCGCCGCAGCACGTCGCGCACGGGGATGCCGATCGCCGCGATCAGCGCGCGCAGTTCTTCGTGACCTGGCGGCGTTTCCAGATAAAGCACGACGCGCGGCTCGACGCCGGCGTTGCGAATCATCGCCAGCGTGTTGCGCGACGTGCCGCAATCGGGGTTGTGATAGATCGTGATGTCGGTCATTTCGGGATTCCTGAATGGTTTCACGCGCACTCGTACCAGCCCTTCGAGCGGTTGACGACGCGCACGACGAGCAGCATCACCGGCACTTCGATGAGCACGCCGACGACGGTCGCGAGCGCTGCGCCGGAATGGAAGCCGAACAGGCTGATCGCGGCGGCCACGGCCAGCTCGAAGAAATTGGACGCACCGATCAACGCCGACGGACACGCGATGCTGTGCTTCTCGCCGACGAGACGATTGAGCCCGTAGGCGAGCGCTGCGTTGAAGAACACCTGGATCAGGATCGGCACCGCGAGCAGTGCGATCACCAGCGGCTGCTTCAGGATCGCCTCGCCCTGGAACGCGAACAGCAGCACCAGCGTGGCCAGCAGCGCGGCGATGGACCACGGGCCGATCTTTGCCATCGCGCGGTCGAACGCCGCCGGCCCCTTCGCGAGCAACAGCCTGCGCCATACTTGCGCGAGGATCACCGGGATGACGATGTAGAGCACGACCGACGTGAGCAGCGTCGCCCACGGCACCGTGATGGCGGACATCCCCAGCAACAGGCCGACCAGCGGCGCGAACGCGATCACCATGATGCTGTCGTTCAGCGCGACCTGCGACAGCGTGAACAGCGGATCGCCGCCCGTCAGCCGGCTCCACACGAACACCATCGCCGTGCACGGCGCGGCGGCCAGCAGGATCAGGCCGGCGATATAACTGTCGATCTGGTCGGCGGGCAGCATCGGCGCGAATAGCTGCCGGATGAACAGCCAGCCGAGCAACGCCATCGAAAACGGCTTGACGAGCCAGTTCACGACGAGCGTCACGCCGATCCCGCGGACGTGCTGCCGAACCTCATGCAACGCGCCGAAGTCGACCTTGACCAGCATCGGCACGATCATCACCCAGATCAACAACCCGACGGGCAGGTTGACCAGGGCGTATTCCATGCGGCCGATGTGCTGGAAGAGCCCGGGCAGCGCCTGGCCCAGCGCGATGCCGAGCACGATGCACAGCGCCACCCACACGCTCAGGTAGCGCTCGAAGAAACCGATGGCGGGCTGCGCCGTCACGGCTTGCGGTTGTGCGACGTCCGAGCCGGTCATGCGTCGCCTCCGCAGCAATCGGGCGCCGTCGGCACGCCACAGGCCGCGCCGGCGCAGCAGTTCTCGGTCAGGAACCCGATGAGGCCGCTCATCGATTCGAAATTCGCCGCGTAATAGATGAACCGGCCGTCCTGACGCGCGGTGACCAGGTCGGCATGCGACAAATCCTTCAGGTGGAACGACAGGCTCGATGGCGACAGCCCGATTTGCTGGGCGATCGCGCCAGCCGGCAGCCCTTCGGGCCCGGCCACGACCAGCGCGCGAAAGACGGCCAGGCGCGCTTCATGAGCAAGCGCGCCCAGGGCGCGCACGACGAGATTGGAGTCCATGGCGCGAAGGATAGCGCCATCATTTCAATATTTCAAGCATTGTTGAAATGAAGATGCTGATCCCGTGCGTGGCCGCACTCCAGCCCTTCGCGCACCGTCAAACGGAGCCGCACGCGCGGCTTCCGGCCCGACACGCATGGCGCCGGTGCAGCCGCCCGCCTCACGGACGGGCAACGCACCGGCATGCGCTCAGGTCAGGACGCCTTCACCAGCTTGACGATCGTCAGCGTGCCGTCGACCTTCTCGATCCGCACTTTGACCTTGTCGCCCGCATGCGCGTGCTCGAGCATCGCCGCGTCCCGCGCCTTGAACGCCATCGTCATCGGCGGCATCCCGACGTTCTCGAGCGCGCCGTGCTTCAGCGTGATCTTGCCGGTCGCGGCATCGACCTTCTTCACTTCGGCGTCGGTCAGCGCGGCATTCGATTCGGCCATGCCGCCCGACGACATCTTCATACCGGACATGTCCATGCCGGCCATGTCGCCGGCAGCAAAGGCGGGGGTAACGACCGTGCCGACAGCAAGCACGGCGGCAGCAGCAACGGTGACGGTAATCAACTTCTTCATCGGGATTCTCCGGTTGGGATGGATGGCACGTTCGTGCCGTGAGGAACTGCTTCGGAATGCCCCGCGCGGCCCATGCTTCGCGCACGACGGCGCTGCAGCAGGAGCCATGCGGCGGGAATGACGAACATCGACAGCAGCGGCGCGGTGACCATGCCGCCGACCATCGGCGCGGCGATGCGCTGCATGACTTCGGAACCGGCGCCGTGCCCGACCATGATCGGCACGAGGCCGGCGAGCACGACCGCGACCGTCATCGCCTTGGGCCGCACGCGCAGCACCGCGCCTTCGCGGATCGCGTCGAGCAGCAACGCGTCGGTCAGCGGTTCGCCGGCGTCGAGCCGGCGCTGCAGCGCGCCCTTCAGGTACAGCAGCATCACGACGCCGAATTCGGCGGCCACGCCCGCGAGCGCGATGAAGCCCACCGACGTCGCGACGGACACCGCGTGACCGAGCGCCCACACGAGCCAGAAGCCACCGATCAGCGCGAACGGCACCGTCGACATCAGCAGCAGCGCGTCGGCCGCCGAGCCGAACGTAAGGAACAGCAGCACGAAGATCACGACGAGCGTCACCGGCACGACGGTGCGCAGCTTGGCCGCCGCGCGTTCGAGATACTCGAACTGCCCCGACCATGCGATCGAATAGCCGGGCGGCAACGCGACCTGCTGCGCGACGGCCTGCTGCATCGTGCGGACGGCGGTGCTCAGGTCGACGCCGCGGAGATCGACGTACACGTAGCCGGACAGTCGCGCGTTCTCGCTGCGGATCATCGGCGGACCGTCGGCGATCGCGATGCGCGCGACGTCGCCCAGGCGGATCTGCGCACCGCGCGCGGTGACGACCGGAAGCTGCCGCAGGTTCTCGACCGAATCGCGCACCTCGCGCGGATAGCGTAGGTTGATCGGAAAGCGCTCGCGCCCCGCGATCACTTCGCCGACGTCGTCGCCGCCGACCGCCGTCGACACGACCGACTGGACGTCGACCACCGACAGCCCGTAGCGCGCGGCGGTGAGCCGGTCGATGTCGACGTCGATGTAGCGGCCGCCGTTCAGCCGCTCCGCGAGCGCGGACGTCACGCCCGGCACGGGCTTCACCGCGGCCTCGACCTGCTTCGCGATCGCGTCGATCCCGGCCAGGTCCGGCCCGGAAATCTTCACGCCGACCGGCGTCTTGATCCCGGTGGACAGCATGTCGAGCCGGTTGCGGATCGGCGGCACCCATACGTTCGACAGGCCCGGCACCTTCACCGTGCGATCGAGTTCGTCGACGAGCTTCTCCGGCGTCATGCCGGGCCGCCATGCGCTGCGTGGCTTGAAGCGGATCGTCGTCTCGAACATCTCGAGCGGCGCGGGATCGGTCGCGGTATCGGCGCGGCCCGATTTGCCGAATACCGTGTCGACCTCCGGAACGGTCTTGATCAGCCGGTCGGTCTGCTGCAGCAGTTCGCTCGCCTTGCCGGCCGAGATGCCGGGCAGCGCGGTCGGCATGTACAGCAGGTCGCCTTCGTCGAGCGGCGGCATGAATTCGCCGCCGAGCCGCGACAGCGGCACGGCCGTCAGCACCAGCGCGACGACCGCGACACCAATCGCGAGCCACGGGCGCCTGAGCGTCGCTTCGAGCAGCGGCCGGTACACGCGGATCAGCACGCGGTTGATCGGGTTCGCGTGCTCGTGCGGAATGCGACCGCGCACGAGATAACCCATCAGCACCGGCACCAGCGTCACCGACAGCCCGGCGGCGGCGGCGATCGTGTAGGTCTTCGTGAACGCCAGCGGCGCGAACAGCTTGCCTTCCTGACCTTCCAGCGAAAACACCGGGATGAACGACAGCGTGATGATCAGCAGCGAGAAGAACAGCGCGGGCCCGACTTCCGCGGCGGACGTCGCGACGAGCGCCCAGCGTCGCGCGGCCGTGATCGGCTCGCCGGGGTGCGCGTGGTCGTACGCTTCGAGATGTTTGTGCGCGTTCTCGATCATCACGATCGCCGCGTCGATCATCGCGCCGATCGCGATCGCGATGCCGCCGAGCGACATCAGGTTCGCGTTCACGCCCTGGTAGCGCATCACGATGAACGCGGCCAGCACGCCGAGCGGCAGCGACAGGATCGCGACGAACGCACTGCGCAGGTGGAACAGGAACACCGCGCAGACGAGCCCGACGATCACGAACTCCTCGATCAGCTTGTCCTTCAGGTTGCCCACCGCGCGCTCGATCAGCTGCGAGCGATCGTAGGTCGTGACGATCTCGACGCCGGGCGGCAGCGAACGCTTCAGGTCGGCGAGCTTCGCCTTCACCGCATCGATCGTGGTCAGCGCGTTCTTGCCCGAACGCATCACGACGACGCCGCCCGTCACCTCGCCCTGCCCGTTCAGCTCCGCGATCCCGCGCCGCATCGCGGGGCCGACCTGGATGCGCGCGACGTCGCCGAGCAGCACCGGCGTGCCGGCGTCGTTCGTACGCAGCACCACGTGCCGGAAATCGTCGAGCGTGCGCAAGTAGCCAGTCGAGCGCACCATGTACTCCGACTCGGCCAGCTCGACGACCGAACCGCCGGACGCCTGGTTCGCGTTGCCGAGCGCGTTCGCAACCTCCGCCTGCGTGATGCCGTACGCGCGCAGCTTGTCCGGATCGAGCACGACCTGGTATTGCTGCACCATACCGCCGAGGCTCGCGACTTCCGACACATCCGGCACCGCCTTCAGCTCGAACTTCAGGAACCAGTCGTTGAGCGCGCGCAGTTGCCCGAGATCGTGACGGCTGGTGCGATCGACGAGCGCGTACTCGTATACCCAGCCGACGCCGGTCGCATCGGGCCCGAGCGACACCGTCGCGCCGGCAGGCAGCCGGCTCTGCACCTGGCTCAGGTATTCGAGCACACGCGAACGCGCCCAGTACGGATCGGTGCGGTCATCGAACAGCACGTAGACGAACGCGTCGCCGAACGACGAATATGCGCGGACGGTTTTCGCACCGGGCACGCCGAGCAGCGTGGTCGTCAACGGATAGGTCACCTGATCCTCGACGATCTGCGGCGCCTTGCCCGGATACGACGCCTTCACGATCACCTGCGTGTCCGACAGGTCGGGCAATGCATCGAGCGGCGTCTGCCGCAGCGAATGAACGCCCCATGCGGCGATCAGCACGGTGGCGAGCAGCACGAGAAACCGGTTGTGGACCGACCAGCGAATGATGCGCGCGATCATCGTTCGCCTCCCTGCGGTTCGACCTTCGTCAGCCGGTAGCCGTCGTCGCCCTGCGTGAACGCGAAGCGCACGGTCTGACCCGGCTTCACGTCTGGGAACGCCGTGGCCGACGGCTTGCCGAACGCCATCGTCATCGCGCCCCAGCCGAGCGCCGGAACGGGCTGATGCGAGAACGTGATGTCGTCGGCCGTGACCTGTTCGACCTTGCCGGTGGTTTCATAGACCGGTGCCGCCGCGGTCGGTGCCGACGCGGGCGTCGCCGCGGCCCCGCTCGCGCCGGTGCCGCTTTCCAGCCGCGGCAGCACGCTTTTCAGGCTCGCCTCGGAATCGATCAGAAACTGCCCCGATGCGACGACCGTGTCGCCTTCGTTCAGCCCGCCGAGCACTTCGGTGTCGCTGCCGACGTCGCTGCCCGTCGTCACCGTCACGGGCTGAAGCCGGCCGTCGCGATTCTTCACGATGACGATCGTGCGCTTGCCGGTCGCGATCACCGCTTCGGACGGCACGAGCAGGCGCGACACGCTCTGCCGCGCGGCGATCCGCACGCGCATCAGCATGCCGGGCGTGAGCTTCAGCGCCGCGTTGTCGATCTCCACGCGTGCCTGCAGCGTGCGGCTGCTCGTGCTGATGCCGGGCAGCACTTCGCGGATGCGTCCGGTGAAATGCTGCGCCGGGTCGCCCGCGAACGTCGCATCGACCGCCATCCCCGGCTGCACGGTCAGCGCGAGCGCTTCCGGCACTTCGACGATGAGCCACAGCGTCGACAGCCCCGCGATCTTCGCGAGCGTCTGACCGGGCGCGACCATCGCGCCGTCCCGCACGTTCAGCTCGCTAACGACGCCGGTTTCCGGCGCGGTCAGCACGACATGCGTCTGTGCGCGTCCGGTGCGATCGAGGTTCGCGATCATGCCGTCGGGGATCGACAGCGCCCGCATCCGCGCGCGCGAGGCATCGAGCAGGCTGGCATCCATCCCGCCGCGCTTGAGCGCGAGGTACTCCTCCTGCGGCGCGAGCCAGTCCGGCACGAACAACGACGCGACCGGCGCGCCTTTCGCGATGCGCCGCATCGGCGCGCGTGCATAGAGATGGTCGATGTAGCCGGTCACGCGCGACTGGACGACGTCCGCGCGCGATTCGTCGAATTGCGTGGTGCCCACCGCATCGAATCCGGCCGCCGTCTGCTGGCGGCGGACGGTCGCATAGCGGATGCCGAGGTTCTGCTGCAGGCCCGCATCGATCCGGATGCCGGACGCACCGCCGCCTTCGTCCGCGTAGACGGGCTGCAGCTGCATGTCCATGAACGGCGACTTGCCCGGTTTGTCGAAGTGCTGGTTCGGCACCATCGGGTCGTGCCAGTACAGCACCTGGCGGCCGGTCTTCGGGTCGGCGCTACCGGGCGAAGGCGAAGGCGATGCCGACGCGGTGGCGTCCGTTGTCGTTGCGGCCGTCGCCGCATGGCGTGCGCCCACGAAATAACCCGTGCCGAGCAGCGCGGCACCGGCGAACGCCAGCACGGCCGCTCGGGCCAATGTTTGCTTCGTCATGTCGTTCTCCCTTATTGCGCGGCGGCCAGCGTCGACGGCACGACCTGGTATTCGAGCTGCGCCCAGGTCTGCGACACCTCGCGCCGGAGATCGAGCACCTGCAATTGCGCATCCAGTTGTGCGCGGCGCGCGGCGAACGTATCGGCGAGCGAGCCTGTGCCCGCGCGGTAGGCCGCGTTCGCCAGTTGCACGCGCTGGTCGGCGGCGGGCAGCAATGCGTCGCCGAGATTCGCGATGCGTGCACGACCGCTCGCCAGCGTCGCGGACTGCGTGCGGATATCGGCCTGCACCTGGCGCAGCGTGTCCTCGTACATCAGGCGCGCCTTCGTCGCGAGCGCGGCCTTTTCGGCGACGTCGCGGTTCTGGCGGTTCTTGCGATTGAGCGGCAGCGGGATCGTGACGCCGACGGACACCATGTTCGAATACGCGCCGCCACGCTGCTGGTAAGCGACTTCCCACGTCCAGTTCGGGCTGCGTTCGCTGTTTGCGACGGCGGTATCGGCTTCGGCAACCGCGATATCGTCGGCGGCGGTGATCAGCGCCGGTTGCGACAGACGCAGTTCGTCCGGCGGCAACGACGACACGAACGATTCCGGCGCGGGCGGCGTGCCCGTGACGTCGTCGACCGGCACGGCGGTCCAGCGCGACAGTGCAATGAGCGCGGTCTGGTAGACCTGCTGCGCTTTCAGCAGTTGATCCTGCGTCTGCGCGAGCATGGCCCGCGCCTGGACCACGTCGGCCGCACTCGCCTTCGCGCCGCGATACGACGCCTTCGTCGCTTCAAGCTCGTGGTTCATATGATCGAGCAGCGCCTGCTGCAGCGCGAGCGCCTGCTTCGCGTAGACGGCGTTGAGCCACGCCGTCGCGGTTTGCTGGCGCACGCTCGCGAGCTGCGCGAGATAACCGGCGCGCTCGCGTCCGACCTGCTCGTTGGCGAGCGCCGAGCGCAGGCGCCGCTTGTCGCCGGATACCCACTCCTGTTCGATGCCGATGCGGCGCATCGTCATGAAGTCCTGGCCGACGGTGAAGCGCTGGCCGCCGTTGACCGGCAGGTTGTCGATGCCGGCCTTGAGCATCGGGTCGGGCAGCTGGCCGGCCTTCACGGCCGCCTCCGCGCTCGCGCGCACCGACGCCTGGGCGGCCTGCATCGAAGCGGAATGATCGGTCGCGGACTGCAGCGCGGCGTCCAGCGTGAAAGGCGATGGCTGCGCGTGAACGGCGCCCGCCACCAGCAGCGCCGCCCAAAGCACGGGCGCGCGCCGACGTGCACGCCGCGCAAGCAGCGTGCCGGGATGGAATGACATGGTTGAACCCCAACGGCGGAACCCCATAGGGATTCCACGTCCTGATACAGGACGAACCTCACCGCGAATGCGGCAAACCTATCGGATCGGGATCAGCTGATGCGTGGAGGGCGCCACAATCCGTTCGGATCGCGGACCGGGAGGATTTGCGCGTAGTGGAACGCGACGGTGCTGGCGAATGCAGCGGGGCGACTGACTTCGGCTCGTGCAGCCGGATGATAGAGACTGCCGAACTGGCATTGCGCCGTCAGCTTGCAGGCCATGCCCTTCGCTTTTGCGTGGGCCTTGTCGGCGGACGTCGACTTCATCGAATCGCAGCCCGGCATGCCGGCGGACATGCTGGCGTCCATGTCCGTCGACATCGACATGCCCTGCTGCATCATCGGACATTCCCCGGCCAGGCCGCTGGCTGCCAGCCCGCTGATGGGCAGCACCGCGCAGAGCAGCAGCAGGATGATCGTCCGGAGGAATTTCATGGCGGGGATTATAGCGCGGGGGTTGGCTGTGTGGCGGCGCGTCGATGAAGCGTAAAGACGCGCCCACTCCACGACCACCGTCGCCTGCTACCGCGCCAGCCCCTCCGCCTCCAGCACCGCCTGCACCGCCGGCCGCGCCCGCACCCGTTCGTACCACGCACGCAGATGCGCATACCGGGTCAGGTCGATATCCGCGTGGTACACCGACCGCATCCAGTCGGCCTTGCCCCAGCCCGTCAGCGCGAACAGGTATGCATCGGCGACCGTGAACGAGTCGCCCATCACGAACGTCTTGCCGTCGAGCTGGCGATCGATCCACGCGAAGCGGCTGTCGAGCTTCGTTCTCGCCGGGTCGACGTATTTCCCTGCCTGCACCGCGTACAAGAGCGGGATGAAACCCTTGTGGATCTCGGTGCCGAGGAAGTTGAGCCACTCCATCAGCCGATAGCGTGCGAGCGTGCCGTAGGCGGGCGCGAGCCCCGCATCCGGACGCACATCCGCGAGATACTGCGCGATCACCGGCCCTTCGCGCAGCAGCGTGCCGTCGTCGAGTTCGAGCAGCGGCACGTAGCCGAGTTCGGTCACATCGTAGTAATTGCGCCCGTCTTCAATGACATGCTTGCGCGCGTCGACCTTGATGACCTCCGCGTCGATGCCGCCTTCGCGCAGCACGATGCAGATGGCCTGGGAACAGCTTCCCGGAGCGTGATAAAGCTTCATGCGTGTCCTTCGTGAGTTGTTCATGTATCGATTCGCCGCGACGCGGGCGCTAATATCTCGCATCGGCGCAGCGCTGAGAAGACGGCAGTCGTTTGTGCCGTAGTCACAAAAAATTTACCGACCAGGAATCGGCACGATGAAAACGAGTGCGACAGGATGTTCCGTTGAAGAAGCGATGCGCCTGCTCGGCGGCCGCTGGCGGCTGCTGCTGGTGTCGTATCTGCTCGACGGGCCGCGGCGCTTCAGCGACCTGCGGCGCGACATGCCCGGCATCTCGCAGCGCATGCTGACGCTCGACCTGCGCGCGCTGGAAGACGCGGGGCTCGTGCGGCGCACCGTCTATCCGGAAGTGCCGGTGCGGGTCGAGTACGATCTCACCGCCGACGGCGACCGGCTGCGGCCCGTCGTCGACGTGATGCGCGATTTCGGGCTGTGGCTGAAAGCGCGCGATGCCGATGCATCGTGCGACACCGGCGTGACGCCCGGCGCGGCAGCCGCGATCGACACGGCCCTCCATTCGCCCCGATAACCCCCCACTCTTTTACGCAGGAACCCCGTTCATGGAACTTCACGCCACCATCGGCGCGGCAACGTCCGATCTCGACGACGACGAAAGCTTCGCCAACATCTACTGTCACGACGCCGAGCAGGACTATTGCTTCGCGCTGTCGCGCTTTCCGGACGACGCGCTGATCGAAGTGATGGTGCGCGACCAGGTCAACGTGCGCGTCAAGGATCTGTCGGTGCGCCTGACGGACGACACGATCGACGTCGAGATCGAACCCGCCCTCGCCGCGCGTCTCGACGGCCAGACGCGCTACGTGATCCATCTCGCGCCCGGCCAATACGATCCGGTCACGCTGCGCGCCGCGCTGAAGGAGATCTTCGTCGGCAAGAGCGGCTTTCAGGACGACAGCACGCGCGGCTAGGCAGTGGCCAGCCCGTTCATCCTCGATCTTCGTTTCGACGCCCGCTCATGACGCGTTCCCTTCGGCTCCGCCCACTTCCCCGCCTTGCCGCGACCGCGCTGCTGCTCGCCGCATGCGCATCGCTTGCGCCTGCCGCGCAAGCAGCCAAGCCGCTGCTCACGTTCAAGGTCGACGACACCGTCACGGCTCGCGTCGAACGCGCGGACAGCGAGCACATCACCGTGCGCCTTCTGCCGAGCGGCAAGACGCAAACGCTCGACGTCACCGCCAGCGACGAGGAAGGCCACTATCGCCTCTCGCCGGACGACTACAACTTCGACGGCCACCGCGATCTCGCCATGCACGCGACGCTCGGCATGGTCAACGACAGCTACGGCATCTACCTGTATGACGCCGCACGCCAGCAGTTCGCGCCGCTGCGCATGCCGGCGGCCAACATGCCGCATGGCAACTGCGACGACCTGATCAACGTGGTCGCGAAGCCGAAAGCGCGCACGCTGTACAGCTCGTGCCGCGGCGGCCCGATCTGGTACACCGATGCGTACCGCTACGATGCCAGCGGCAAGCTGTATCTGTACCAGTCCAGCGAAGCGATCCCCGACGACCTGCGCGACCTGCTCGACACCGATTCCGGCCCGTCGTCGATGCTGCTGACCTACGACGCACAAGGCAAGCGCGTATCGCGCCGCCCGGATGCGTACGGCGGCGGCACCGTCACGTTCAAGGTGCGCCCGGCGCGCCTGCCGCTGCACGATGCAACGACCGACGCACCCACGCGCCGCTACGTCGTCGCGGGCGACAAAGTCGAACTGATCGACGCGAGCGCCGATTTCCAGTGGCTGAAGGTGCGGTATCGCAACCCGCAAGCGGGTGCGGTGCAGGGCTGGGTCAATGCGAAGGAAGCGATGGGCAACTGATGCAAGCGGCGGCGTGATTGCCGCCCATTCCCACATATTGAGCGCGTCACGTCCCATTAATAGGGATGCCTGTCCAAATGTTGACGTGCTTCCCGCCACGGCTCTAACGTTCGCCCCAACGCCATTCGATTCGGCCGCCCCGCTCGCGGGCGACGGCCGGGCACAGAACACAGGAGACAACCGTGGCCCATTCCGCGTCACGCACCCACGCCAACCCGCAGGAACAGCAACCCGCGCGCGCCGGCATCGCATCCGATCCCGCCGCCCGTTCGGCCGCGGCACCCACAACGCCACCGAGCCGCAAGCGGCTGCTGATCCTCGCGTTGCTGTTCGTCACGGTCGTGATCAACTATCTCGACCGCAGCAACCTGTCGATTGCCGCGCCCGCGCTGTTCAAGGAACTGAACATCGATCCGGTGCGCGCGGGCCTCGTGTTCTCCGCGTTCGGCTGGACCTACGCGCTGATGCAGATCCCGGGCGGCTGGCTCGTCGACAAGGTGTCGCCGCGCGTGCTGTATGCGGGTGCGCTCGCGCTGTGGTCGGCCGCGACGCTGCTGCTCGGCTTCGCGGGCTCGTTCGTCGGGTTGATCGTGTTGCGCCTCGCAGTCGGCGCGCTCGAAGCGCCGGCCTACCCGATCAACAACCGCGTGGTGACGACCTGGTTCCCGACCCGCGAACGCGCGAGCGCGATCGGCGGCTACACGTCGGGCCAGTTCGTCGGCCTCGCATTCCTCACGCCGGTGCTCGCGTGGCTGCAGGTGCATCTCGGCTGGCACATGGTGTTCGTCGCGACCGGCCTCGCCGGCATCGTGTGGGCCGCTATCTGGTATGCGGTGTATCGCGAGCCGCGCGCGTTTCGTGGTGTCAACGCGGCCGAGATCGCGCTGATCCGCGACGGCGGTGGGCTCGTCGATCTCGAAGACCGCGTCGCGGCGCGCACCGAACGCGCGCCGTCGACGTGGCGCGACCTCGGCGTCGTGCTCGGCCGGCGCAAGCTGTGGGGCATCTATCTCGGCCAGTTCGCGCTGAACTCGACGCTGTGGTTCTTCCTCACGTGGTTCCCGACCTACCTCGTCAAGTACCGCGGAATGGACTTCATCAAGTCCGGTTTTCTCGCGTCATTGCCGTTCCTCGCCGCGTTCGTCGGCGTGCTGTGCTCGGGCGTGCTGTCGGACTGGCTGATGCGCCGAGGCGCATCGCAGGGCTTCGCGCGCAAGCTGCCGATCATCTCGGGGCTGCTGATCTCGACCTGCATCATCGGCGCGAACTACGTGACGTCGACGGGCTGGGTGATCGCGTTCATGACGATCGCGTTCTTCGGCAACGGCTTCGCGTCGATCACGTGGTCACTCGTGTCGGGGCTCGCGCCCGCGCGGCTGATCGGCCTTACGGGCGGCGTGTTCAACCTGATCGGCAACCTGTCCGCAATCGCGACGCCGATCGTGATCGGGCTGCTGGTGGACGGCGCCGACTTCTCGCGCGCGATCACCTACATCGCCGCGATGGCGCTCGCCGGCAGCCTGTCGTACGGGCTGCTGGTCGGCAAGGTCGAGCGCATCGACGCGTAAACGTCACGAGGGCGGCACGCGCATGCCGCCCTGCGTTACCGCTACCGCTTGACGCGCGTCAAACGTCGCGTCAGAACCGCTGAGCCCCGTCGCGCGCGAGGTCGTGCGGATTGCCCGCTACGTAGTCGAGCGCGCATGCATCGGTGTCGATGCCGACGGTCAACAGCGTTTCCCAGCGCTCGGTGTCGGGCATCGACAGGTCCGGATGAAAACACACGACGGCCTGGTCGCCGGCCGCGCCACACATCGCCGCCGCGCGCTCGCGCACATCGGCACTCGTCATCCCGTTCACGACGTCGTTCAGGTGCGCAAAGCGCTCGCGCGTGGTCGAGCTGTCGGGCATGCACTCGCCGCCGCTCAACGCGCGATCGAGGAAGTGGTTCGTATGCAGCAGCCAGCCGTCCGGACGCGGCACCACCACGCCCACACCTGACGGGCTCAGCTCGATGCTCGCCGCACGCGGGTTCGCGTCGTGCCGTGTGAACACGGTCAGCACCGTCGACGCGCTCACGCGTGCGGTGCGCGCGATGTCGATCGCCTCCTGCACCGTCGTCGCGTCTTCGAGCAGCCGCCGCGCGATCGCGTGCACCGGCACACCGGCGCTGTCGTTGTCGCTCGCGTGATGCAGGATGTTGAAGTGCAGCCCGAGCCCTACGCTGTTCACGCCGAGCTTCGCCAGCATCCCGAATTCGGAGAACAGCTTGACGGTACGGCCGTGCGGTGTCGCGAACTGCATCAGCAGCCCCTGCGGCGCGAGGCTGTCGTGCCAGTCCCAAGTCTGCAGCGTACGCGGCGCGTGCGGGCCGGCCGGCGCGTAGACGGTCGTCGAGCACTCGCCTTCGGCCGACGCGGGTGCAGTGGCGAGAATCTCGGTGCGCGCATTCTGGCACGCGAGCTGCCAGCGCGGCAGGTCGACGCCGTCGGCGATCGCCTCGACTTCGGCGGCGAGGCGCGGGCACCACGCGCCGAGCGTGGCGAGACTCGCTTCGCCGATCTCCCGTGCGCGCTGCGGCGCGATGCCGAGCTTCGGGAAGAACGCGAGATACAGCGCGACCGTCTCGCGGATCGCCGGCGCGAAGCGCTCGCCGATCAGGCGGCCGCGCTCGCGCGGATCGGTGACGTCGGTCACGAAGGTGTGCAGCTTCAAGATCAAATCTCCTGGGTTAAATGCGTTCCGGGCCTGTGCGGCCCGGAGCGTGATACATCGTGCAGCGGGTCAGAACGAGTAGACGAACTGCATCCCGGCCAGGTCGTTGCTGCGCGCATACGTGCCGTTGCTCTTCAGGAACACCGGATGGTTCGCCGCGTCGTGGCGGTATTCGAGCTTCACGGTGATCTGCTGCGTCGGATAGAACAACAGGTCGGCCGTGATCGCATAACGCTGCGCGCCCTTGCACTCGGTGCCGTTCGTCGACGAACGCTGGAAGCACGCCGGATCGATGCCGAAACCGCTCGACCCGTTCACCGACGGATTGCCGCCCGCGAGCCCGTACTGGATGTTCGTGCCGCCGCCGCCGTTCGACGTGTTGTTCAGGTAATCGAAGCGCAGCGTCGCGCCCATGCGGCCGACCCACGACGTCGTCCACTTCGTGTGGCCGAGCAGCGACATCCCGTACCAGCGCGCGGTGCCGCCGTTCCACGCGCCCTTCTGCAGCTCGCCGTAGTCCACCTGCGCGTTGACTTGCGTCTTGTCATGCGTATAGGTCACGTCGGCTTCCACGTACTTGTAGAGGCCCGTCGGCGACGCGCCGTTGCACTGGTAGCCGTAGCCGCCCGGCGTCGCGCACGGCGAGAACAGCGACTGCCGGCCGAGCATCCCGGAGATGCCGAAGTCGAAGGCGGTCGACGTCGCGTTGTCGAAGCGCGCGGTGATCGTCGGCGTCCAGTTGGTCTTCGTCGTGTTGTTCGCCGCGTTCGCGATCGCGCCGGCCGTGCGCAGCACCTCGTTGCCGATCACGACCTGCCAGAAGCGCGTCATCGCCGCGTTGGAGCCCTTCAGCCCGACGCCGATCAGGTTGCCCGGCTCGCTGAAGTCGTACAGCAGCCCGTGCGTGAGCGTCAGCATCTGGTTCGACGGCTGCACCTCGTAGCCGGCGAGACTCGGCATCATCCCGATCTCGAAGGTGCGGGTCGTGCTGAGCGGCACGGTGACCACCGCCTGCGTGATGATGTTGTTGCCGATGCCGCCGTGCGCATTGCTGAACACGTTGCCGAAGCCGCGGTTCGGCTGGATCACGACTTCGGCCGCCGGCGCCATCGGGCCGACGCCGAAGGTCTTCTTGATGTCGAGGTAGACGTCGCCGATCGTGCTGTTGAAATAGTCGTACGCTCCAGGGTCGTGGTTCAGGAACTGGAAGCCGGACGTGCGCTGCGCGCGGTTGAACAGGTACACGGGATCGACATAGCCGGTGATGCTCAGGCCCGCGAGCGGGCCGGTGGTCGCCGCTTCCTGCAGCGAGTCGACCTTCAGCGACGCGTTCGCGATCTGCTCGCGCATCTGCTGCAGGTCGTCGTTCGTGAACGCCGGGGCCGCATCCGCGGCCGGTGCAGCGGCCGCCGCCGTGTTGATCGAGCCGATCGTCGCGCCGCCCGAGGCGGCATTGGCGGTCGTTGCCGCGCCGGCCGGCTTCGCGGCCAGCATGCTCGCGCGCAGTTCGTTCACCTGCTGCTGCAGCGCGGTGACCTGCGCCTGCAGCGCCTTCATCCTGCTCGCGTCGGTCGCCTGCGGCGTGTGAGCGAATGCCGAGGCGGCTTCGAACGCCAGCAGGCACAGCGCCGTCATGTGTGTGATTTTCATGGTGTGGGTGGTCGTCGGGACGCGCGCGCCCCCGCCCGCCGCGACGAGCGGCGGGGCGCGCGAAAGGTATGCGGGAGTGGGGAGAAGCGGCGGCCGGCCTACTCGGTCTTCAGCTTCGTCCAGAGACGGTTCTGCAGACGCATCAGCTCAGGCGGAACCGGCTTGCTGAGGCTCAGCTTGCGGATCACGTCGGCGGGCGGGAACACGGCCGGATCGCTCGTCACGTCGGCGCGCACCAGATGCTTCGACGACGACACGGCCGACGGGTACGACGTGTCGTTGGTCAGGTTCGCGCTCTCCTTCTCCGACAGCACGAAATTGACGAACTTCAGCGCGGCGTCCGGATGCGGTGCATCCTTCGGCACCGCCATCATGTCGAACCACATCGCGCTGCCCTCGGTCGGGATCACGTACTTGATGTGATACGGCTTCTTCGCGGAAGCGGCCGCGATCCGCGCGGAGTTCACGTCGCCCGACCAGCCGAGCGCGAGGCAAATGTCGCCGCCCGCGAGGTCGTTGATGTAGCTGCTCGAATTGAACTGCGTGATGTACGGCCGCACCGTCTTCAGCAGCTCGTACGCGGCCTGGTAGTCGGCCGGGTTCGTCGTGTTCGGATCCTTCTTCAGGTACACGAACGCCATCCCGAACGCATCGACCGGCGAATCGAGCACCGAGATGCCGCAGTGCTTCAGCTTCTGCGCGTACTTCGGGTCGAACAGCAGCGCCCAGCTGTCGAGCGGCGCGTCGTTGCCGAGCGCGGCCTTGACCTTCTCGACGTTCATCCCGAGCCCGTCGGTGCCCCACGTCCACGGAATGCCGAACTGGTTGCCCGGATCGTCCTTCGCGAGCACCTTCATGATTTCCGGATCGAGCAGCCCGTAGTTCGGCACCTGGCTCTTGTCGATCTTGCGGTAGATGCCGGCCTGCAGTTGCCGCGCCCAGAAGATGTCGGACGGCACGACGACGTCATAGCCCGACGTGCCCGACAGCAGCTTCGCCTGCAGCGTCTCGTTCGAATCGAACTCCTGGTAGACCACCTTGATGCCGGTCGCCTTCTCGAAGTTCGCGATCGTCGCCTTGCCGATCGAGTTGCCCCAGTTGTACACGTTGACGACGTCCGCCGCGTGCGCCGCCGGCACGCCGGCCCACAGGACACCGCCCAGCGCGAGCGCCGCGCATGCCGTTCCCAGATGCTTGCTCCAATCCCCTGCCATCGTTTCCTCCGTCGATATCATGATCCGCTCGCGATGAACGGTGTGTGCTTCGGTCCGGGAAAATGTAGCCAGAGGAAATTGGCCGGTCTGCCCTGCCGTTAGGGGGACACGCAGCACAATCGGGGCATCCGGTTCCGGGCGGATGCCCCGATCGGCACGTCACGTAGGCGAATCGAAAGCTTCCTTCGCCGCTTCGTCATGCCAACCGAAAACCGCTCAGGACGCCTGCACGCCCGTGCGCACGCCGAAGTCCTCGCCCACGTGCGTGACGCGGCCGTCCATCATCGTCAGCGCGACGTCGATGCGGCCGATGTCGTACTGGCCGACCTCGAACAGGTCGTTTTCCAGCACGACGAGATCCGCGCGCTTGCCGGGCGTGAGCGACCCGACCTCGTGCTCCATCCCGAGCTGGTACGCGCCGTGGATCGTGTACGCGGCGATCAGCTGCGGAATGCTCAGGCGCTCGGCGATGTCCGGGAACACCGGCGCATCGGGCTCGCCCGCGAGCTGGCGCGTATGGCCCGACTCGATGTGTTCGAGCGGCTTGTGCTGGCAGCGGCACTGGCACGCGAGGCCGTCCATGCCGATCGATACCGTCACGCCTTCGTCGAGGAACGTGCGGAACTTGTACATGTTGCTCCAGCGCGCGTGGCCGTAGTGGTCACGCAGCTGCTCGGTGTACGCGTCGACCACGCCCCATTGCAGCTGCGTGTTCGCCATCACGCCCGCGCGGCGAAAGCGCGGGATGTCGTCCGGATGCGTGAGGAACGCGTGCGTGATCACATGGCGGCGATCGCGCGGCGGGTTCGTGCGGTTGACCTTGTCGAAGCCGTCGAGCGCCATCCGCACGGCCGCATCGCCGACGCAATGGACCATCACGTTCGCGTTCACGCGATCGGCTTCGACCAGGTAGTGGTTGAACGTGTCGGCCGGCATCGTCGGCGCGCCGCAGGTGTCGGGGCGGTCCGCGTACGGTTCGAGCAGGTAGGCGGTGTGGTTCGCTTCGGTGCCGTCGAGGAACAGCTTCAGCGCGCGCGCCTTCACGAGCGGCGAATCGTACTGCTCGCGGTATTTGACGAGCGTGCCGACCGGATCGTCGATCTCGCCGATCACCGCGACGCTGCCCACCACGCGCAGCTTCAGGTCGCCCGCCCGCTCCATCGTCTGCAACGTCTCGTACAGCAGCGACTGGTCGCCGCTCGGATCGAAGAAGCCCGCGTCGAACACGGTCGTCACGCCGGCCGCGCACAGCTTCGTCTGCCACGGCGGGATCGATTTCAGGTACAGGTCGATGCCGGTCGGCAGCAGGCCGGCCGCGCTGATCCGTTGCATCAGCATCGAATACGCGGCGCCGTCGACGATCAGGCCGGTCGGCTCGCCGGTCACCGCGTCCTTCTCGAACCAGCTCGCGCCTTCCTGCACGGGCGGCGTCGATGCGTCGATGCCGGCGATCTCCAGCGCCTTCGAGTTCACCCACATCGAATGGAAATCGGTCGACAGCAGGCACACGGGGCGATCCGCGCAGATCGCATCGAGCGTCTCCTTGCGCAGCAGCGCCGGCGGAATGGTCGCCTGCACCCAGCCCATCCCGGTGATCGCCGGCTCGTCCGGATGCGACTCGACGTACGCGCGCAGCGCGGCGAGCACCTTTTGCGGGTCCTCGTAGTTCACGAACGCCTGGAACGCGAACGCGGTCGTCTCGAAGTGCCAGTGCGATTCGACGAAGCCCGGCAGCACCAGCCGGCCCGCCGCGTCGACGACCTTCGTATCCGCGCCGACGTACGCCTGCACGGCCGCCGTGTCGCCGACGTGGACGATCCGGCCGTCACGCACGGCGACGGCCTGTGCCCACGGCTTGTGCGGATCGACGGTGTAGACCTTCGCGTTGGTCAGAACGAAATCCGCCGGCGTTGAATCCTTGACGGCGGCGGGCGTCGGTTGCATCTGCATGGCCTGTCCTTTCTGTTGATCAGGTTTTCGAAGTGCTTTCACTATAGGCAGACGATTCGTGGCGGTATGCCCCCCCGCTGCCGGGGCTTTGACGAATTCCGGCCGCCTCGGGCACGGTCTTGTCATCGTTTTGGGGACAACGTGTGAAATTCGTCGGGTTGATCCGGTGAATTCCCGGCTGACGCGTGTGCGGCGTTCGCGTAACGTCGCGCTGTCCCCCGACTGCCCACGCCCGACCATGCGACTTCTCCAGCCCGACCCGGCCGCCCGCGGCCACTACCTGATCGGTGTGCGCCCCGACACGCTCGGCGCGACGTTGCGCGCGGTCGGCACGCCGGATTTCGTCGGCGCGGTCACGGAGTTCGTCAACGACAGCATCGACGCCGACGCCGTGCACCTCGAACGCTGGCGCGCGGATACGGGCAGCGCGTCGGGTTTCGTCGTCGAGTGGCTCGGCAGCGGCAGCCTGCGCTTCGCGGCCGATACGCTGCGCGTGATGGATGTCTATTACCAGGACTACTGCCAGGCCGATCCGCTGGTCGCGCCGCTGCGCGGCAAGGCCGGCACGCTGCTCGTGCAGCGCCATGTCGACGGCATCGCGCACGGCGAATTCCGCCGCCGGATCTTCGACGAACCCGGCATCGAGCAGGAATGCCTGCTCGTGCACGGCAACGCGCACCTGCAGTACGCGCTCGGGCTCGCACGCACCGTCGGGCGTGCCGCGTTCACGATGGACGAGCTGTTCCACTTCCGGCAGATGGTCGACCTGCTGTTCCCGATGTTCGAGCTGCATGCGCGCACCTGCGCGGCGCGGCGCGTGGCGTCGGTATCGGTGAATGCCGCGTCGCAGGCGGGCTTCGACGCGCGCCTCGAACGGCAGCACGTGCAGCTGTCGCGCCGCGAGCACGAGATCTGCCGGCTGATGCTGTGCGGGCGCTCGGTGCCCGAGGCCGCGCAGCAGCTCGACGTGAAGCTGTCGACGGCCGAGTCGTACGTGAAGCGCGCGTTCGCGAAGCTCGGCGTGCGCACGCGCCGCGAGCTGTTCGACTGGGTGCTGGTGGACTGCTGAACGCGCGCCGCCGGCTTACGCGGCCAGCGCGGCCGCCTTGATGTTGAAGGCTCGCAGCAGGTCCTCGCAGAACGCGTCGACGATCGGCTTGTCGCTCGCGCTGCGCTTCATCGCGAGATGCAGCGGCACGTCGAAGCTGAACGTCGCGCGGCCGACGGCCTTCACGAGCCCGCGCTGCTCGAACGGCTCCGCGTAGTGCGCGGGCAGGTAGCCGAGATGGCCGCCCGACAGGATCAGGATCGTCGCGGCCTCGATGCTGTCCGCGCTCGCGGTCACGCGCCGCTCGGGTAGCGGATATTGCTCCTCCGGCACCGGATAGGTGCGCCAGACCCAGTCGTGAATCTGCAGGTCGTCCGCCGTCACGGGCCGCGACGCATGGAACAGCGGATGCCCGCGCCCGCAGTAGATCACCTGCTGCTCGGTGAAGAGCGGCGTGTAGAGCAGCCCGGGCACGCGATGCCAGAAATAGCCGATCGCGAGATCGAGCTGGTTGTTGACGAGGCTTTCCTCGAGCTCCTGCGGCGACGCGACCTTCATCGCGAACGTGACGGCCTGGTCGCGCTTGCGGAATGCGCCGATCGCATCGGCCACGCGCGCGTTCTCGACGAGCGGCGCCTGGCCGATCAGGCCGATCGACAGCGTGCCGACCAGCTTGCGGTCGATGTCGCGCACGCGCGCGACGAATTCGGAAGTTGCCGCGACGAGCGTGCGCGCGGTGGCCGCGAAGCGCTCGCCCTTCGACGTCAGGCGAAAGCCGCCGCGCCCGCGATCGCACAGCTTGAAGCCGACGCGCGCTTCGAGCGCCGACAGCTGCGTGCTGATGGTCGACTGCCGCACGCCGAGCGACGCCTCGGCGGCCGTGATGCCGCGTGCGTCGACGACGGCCAGAAAGACCCGGATGAGCCGGAGATCGAGATCGGAGGTATTCGAGAACATGCTTCAAGTCGCTGCGCGTGTGCGCGTTACCCGGCCGGCCAGCCCGACGCGCCTCGCACGCCACGCTCGCCGCCTGCGCCGATGAACCGAACCGGACACGCGCCGCCATCGGCAGCGGCGCGCGTCGCCACCGTCATTCAGATGCCACCGCGAGCGCGCGTTCCATGCCGAACACGGCCGGCCGCAGCCGCCGGTAGCAGAGGAACGCCACCGCGCACAGCACGATCGCCGCGATCAGCGCCGACTGCGTGCCCGCGCGCTCGATCAGCGACCCGCCCGCGACCGAGCCGACGCCGTAGCCGAGCGCGACGCAACCCGGCGACAACGCGGCCGACTTGCCGACCAGGTCGTACTGCGGAATCGTCGCGTAGATCAGCAGCGCGCCGCCGGTCCAGCAGCCGATGAAGACGATCGCGCCGAGCGTGAACGTCGCGGCCGAGGCCGGCAGCGCGAGCAGCACGGCCGCGACCGCGCAGCCCCCAAGATTCACGAGCGCCCAGCGGCGCAGGCCCGCGCCCGCGCCGAGCTTCGGCATCGCCGCGCAGATCACGAGGCTCGCGATGTTCGCGGCGCCGAGCACGAGCGACACCGACTTGTCGCTCAGGCCCGCCGCGGTGCCGATCTTCTCGAGGAAGGTCCACACGACGCCGACGCCGCCGTACAGCGCGAGCTGCGCGCACAGCACGAGCATCGCGCCCGTGCGGTCGATGCGGCCGGCGACACCGGCCGGTGTCGGCGCGGCCATCGTCTCGCCGCGGCGAAACAGCGGCGTCGCGAGCACGAACATGCCGAGCACGCACGCGACGAAGCCGAACACGCCGTGCGCGCCCCAGGTGTCGCTCAGCATCGGGAAAATATAGGCGAGCAGCACCATGCTCCACGTCACCTGCCCCATCAGCATGATCCCGAGATTGCGTTCCGGCGCGCGCGAATACGACAGGTAGCGCAGCGCGATGCCGTTCAGCCCGCCCGAGCCGACGCCCGCAATGAACTGCAACGCCGAATACGCCACCAGCCCGTGCGTCGCGAGCGTGCCGAGGTTCGCGCCGGCCGCGAGCGTCACCGCGCCCGCGAGCACCCACCGCACCGGCTGGCGGCCGAGCACGAACGCGACGAGCAGCGTGCCCGTCGATTCGCCGAGCACCTCGATGAAGCTCGACAGCCCGAGCGCCGCTTCGCCGAAGCCCCAATGACGCTCGACCTGCCCGACGATCGCGGGCAGGCCGAGGAAGACCGTCGGCCCGAGCATGCCGAGCAGCAGCATCACGACGACGAACAGCGCGCTTTCCTGTCGCGTTTCGTCCTGCAGGTTGACTACATTCATCTGGTGTCTCTCTCCGTGTCCGCGGTGCGGACCGTCTCCTCTGGGGATCGTCTTTTGTTGTGTCGCCATGACGGGGCGGCCCGGCGCGGGCCGCCCCTGAGTCGTTTACATCGGGAAACCCATCGCCTTGATGCCGCTGATCCAGGCGCGCTTCCAGCCGCCTTCCGCATCCGCGCCGTCGAACGCATGGAACGTGATCTTCGCGGCGACCCAGCGCATCGGCTCGGGCGGGATATAGCTCGGGGTCTGGTTCGCGATGTCGAGCTGGCGCTCGGGGCTGTCGCGGTCGAACAGGATGTTCAGCCCCATGAACGCGCCGAACCGGCTCGCCGCGACGCCGAAGCCCGTATAGCCGGCGACGAACACGGCCTTGTCGCCGAGGTAGCGCTTCGCGAACACCGAACCGCGCGAGCAGTAGTCGATCGGGCCGCCCCACGCGTGCGAGAAACGCACGTCGCACAGTTGCGGGAACGTGCGGTAGAACGCTTCCGCGAGCCGGTAATACGTTTCGCGCTGGCCGTCCTGGTGTGGTTCCGGGTCGCCGTCGAAGTGATAGCTCACCAGCCCGCCGAAGATGATGTTGTTCTGCTTCGTCAGCCGGAAATAGTTGAGCTGCGTGCGCGTGTCGTACACGCCCTGGCGGTTCTTCCAGCCGATTCGCGCGAGCTGCTCGTCGGTGAGCGGCTCGGTCGCGAGCACGTGGTCGCGCACCTGCATCACGCGACGATTGATGTCGGGAATCCCGACCTTCGCGGTGCCGCTGCCGAACACCACGCGCGGCGCGCGTACGCTGCCCTTCGGTGTCGTCACGAATACGGTGCTGCCTTCGTCGGTCACCGTCACGAGCGGCGTGTGCTCGTGCAGCTTCACGCCGAGCTTCAGCGCCGCGCGCTTCAGCCCCCACGCGAGCTTCGCCGGGTGCACGATGCCGCTGCGATTGCGCGACCACAATGCGCCCGCGAACAGCGGGGAATTCAGTTGTTCGAGCGTTTCCTCGCGGTTCAGCAGCGCGACGTTGTGGCCGTATTCGCGATGCAGGTCGTAGTCGCCCTTCAGGTGCGCGATGTGTTCGGGATCGACCGCGACCGTCATCTCGCCGTTCCACTCGATATCGGCGTCGATGTCGTAGCGCTTCAGCGTGTCCTCGAAGCCGTCGAGGTTGTGATGGCCGAATGCCTCGAGCTGCGCGATGTCGTTCGGGAACACGCGCACCGCGTTCGGCAGCCCGTGCATCACCGACGTCGAGATGATCCCGCCCGCGCGGCCCGATGCGCCGTGCGCCACCTTGCCGGCCTCGATCAGCACCACGTTCAGGTGCGGCATCTGTTCCTTCGCCTGCACGGCCGCCCATAGCCCCGTGAAGCCGCCGCCGACGATCAGCAGGTCGGCCGTCACGTCGCCGACGAGTTCCGGCTCGGTGACCGGCGCCGCCGGGTTGTCGAGCCAGTACGGGAACAGCTTCGTATTCGCGAGCGCCGCCTCGACGCCCAGTGCGACCGGCGCGCCACGCATTGCGTGCGCCTGCTCCGGTGCAGTCTCTCTTGTTTTGACTTCCATTTCCATGATCCCAGCCATCACACGCGAAAAGCGAAACCGCCGCCGGGCGCGCGTCATACGGACGACGACACCGCAGCGGCGGCTTCGGACATCACGACTTCTCGAGCAGCACGTAGAACTTCTTCGCGTCCTCGATCGTCTCCCAGCGGCCCGCGAAGCCGGCCGGCAGCAGGTAGCCCTGGCCCGGCGTGAATTCCTTGCGGTTGCCTTCGACGTCGGTCAGCGCGATCCGGCCCTCGACGAGCCACACGGCTTCATCGGCCGCGGTTTCCGGAAACTCAACCGAACCGACTTTCCCTTCCCACCAGCCGATGATGTAGTTGCCGCTCTTGCCTTCCGCCGCGCGCCAGTCGCTTTCGTCCATGCCGAAGTCGAGCTTCGTGAATTCGCCGATGCCTGCGCCGAGCGGCAGGATGTCCTTGATCAGTTTGGTCATGTGAATCTTTCGTCTCTCGATTGAAAAAAGCAGAGACAAAGTTACTCATTTACACTGCCCCGGTATGCCCCCCTCCGGGGGGGACAAGCGGTGTTTTCCGGGGCGAACGGGTCGGCAGGACAACCGACGGTGTTTCCCCCTAAAGACGTTTTTCGTTGTGACCGCTACAATCGCGCCGCTTTTCACCCGGGGAACCGCATGCTGCTCAACGTGAACCCCTTCCACCGCGACAACGACCGCTTCAACGTGTCGTTCAAGGCGCTGGGCGAGCTGATCGAAACGGTCGGCACGCCGCACTTCGTGCCGCGCCTCACGCAGTTGCTCAACGAAGTCGTGCCGCTCGACGTCGCGCACGTCGAACGTTCGCGCGTCGACGGCTCGATGCCCACCGGCTATCGATGCGAATGGATCGGTAGCAGCGGCATCGATACCGAATCCACCGAAATCTCCGACGTGATGACGCTCTACTACGAGCGCTTTCTCGACAGCGACCCGTTGTTCGCGGGGCTGCGCGGCAAGACGGGCACGATGCTGGTGGTGCGCGACATCGCGGCGATCCCGCCCGGCGAATTCCGCCAGCGGCTGTTCGACGACGTGCATATCGGGCACGAATGCGTGCTCGCCCGCGGCACACGCTATTCGCAGCATTCGATCGCGCTGGAGCGCGGCCGCGACCGGCCGCCGTTCACGCTCGCCGAGATGAACCGCTTTCGCAGCATCAGCGACGTGCTGTTCCCGTTGCTCGAACTGCATGCGTCGACGACGGCCGCGCGGCGCGTCGCGCACCCGACGCCCGACGTCCATCCGCTCGCGCAATTCGATGCGAGGATCGCGGCCGACGGCGTGAAGCTGTCGAAGCGCGAATACGAAACCTGCAAGCACCTGCTCTCCGGCAAGACCGTGCCGGAGACGGCCGGGATCCTCGGCGTGCGCGTCGCGTCGGCCGAGTCGTACGTGAAGCGCGCGTTCGCGAAGCTCGGCGTGCGCACGAAGCGCGAGCTCGCCGCGTGGGGTTCGGCCACCACCGCATTTCCTTCCGCCGGCTCGCGCGACGGCGCCGCGCCGCCGGACATCCCACGCTGATACACCCGGCCGCACCGTGCGGCCCCGTTCGGTTGCGCCGCGTCGATGCGGCGGCGCCACTTGCATCGAAGTCCGTCGATGTAAACGTTGCGACTTCAAAATCTTCGCGCGGGCGTTCTCCTCTACCATCGGCCGATCGCTTGACCTCAAAAAAAGGAGACGGCCCATGCCCCGCGAACTGAATCAACCGATGGGCGGCAACGACATGCCGCGCTTTGGCGGCATCGCCACGATGATGCGGCTGCCGCAAGCCGCCACGACCGACGGCCTCGACGTGTGCTTCGTCGGCGTGCCGCTCGACCTCGGCACGTCGAACCGCTCGGGCTCGCGCTTCGGCCCGCGCCAGATCCGCACCGAATCCGTGCTGCTGCGCCCGTACAACATGGCCACGCGCGCGGCGCCGTTCGATTCGCTGCAGGTGGCCGACATCGGCGACGTCGCGACCAACCCGTACGACCTGAAGGACTCGGTGCGCCGCATCGAAGAAGCGTACGACGAGATCGTCGCGAACGGCTGCCGGCCGATCACGCTCGGCGGCGACCACACGATCGCGTGGCCGATCCTACGCGCACTGCATAAAAAGTACGGCAAGGTCGCGGTCGTGCACGTCGACGCGCACGCGGACGTGAACGACACGATGTTCGGCGAGAAGATCGCGCACGGCACGCCGTTCCGCCGCGCGGTGGAAGACGGCCTGCTGCAATGCGACAAGGTCACGCAGATCGGCCTGCGCGGCACCGGCTACCACGCGGACGATTTCGACTGGTGCCGCCAGCAGGGCTTCACGGTCGTGCAAGCGGAAGCGTGCTGGAACAAGTCGCTCGCGCCGCTGATGGCGCAGGTGCGCGAACGCGTCGGCGACACGCCGGTCTACCTGAGCTTCGACATCGACGGACTCGATCCGTCGTTCGCGCCCGGCACCGGCACGCCCGAAATCGGCGGCCTCACCGTGCAGCAGGGCCTCGAGATCGTGCGCGGGATGAAGGGCCTGAATATCGTCGGCGCGGACCTCGTCGAAGTCGCGCCGCCGTACGATCCGACCGGCACCACCGCGCTCACCGGCGCGAACCTCGCGTTCGAGATGCTCTGCGTGATGCCGGGCGTCGCCTACCGCTAACCCGACCGACAGGATGACCAGCATGTCCACCGCCGAGCTTTCCCGTTCCACCGCCACGTTCGTGCTGCCCGCGGCGCACATCGCCGGCCAGCCCGTGCGCACGCCTGCCGACGCGCCCGGCGCGCCGATCTTCGACGCGTCGACCGGTGCCGCGATCGGCTGGCAGGAATTCGCGACGGCCGCGCACGTCGACGCGGCAGTGCGCGCCGCGCGCGACGCGTTCGCCGCCTGGCGCGATACGCCGCCCGCCGAGCGCGGCCGGATTCTCGCCAAGATCGCCGAACGCGTCGAAGCATCGCGCGATCGCCTGGCGGCGCTGCAGATGCAGGTGAGCGGCAAGCCGCCGTTTGAAGCCGAGGCCGATGTCGGCGACGTCGCCGCGACGTTCGCGTACTACGCGACGCTGTGCGAGGACCCGGCGCTGTTCGCGGCCGAACCGGTCGCACTGCCGAGCGACGCCGTCACGGCCGAACGCTTCTACGACTCCGTCGGCGTCGCGGCGCTCGTCATGCCGTGGAACTTCCCGATGGTCACGACCGCGTGGAAGCTCGCGCCCGCGCTCGCCGCCGGCTGCGCGGTCGTGCTGAAGCCGTCCGAACTCACGTCGCCCACCGAACACGCGCTGCTCGACATCGTCGCCGAAGCCGGCGTGCCGGCCGGCGTCGTCAACGTCGTGAACGGCGGCGCCGACGTCGGCGCGGCGCTGACCGCGCATCCGCTGATCGACAAGATCTCGTTTACCGGCAGCACCGCGGCCGGCCGCAAGGTCATGCAGGCCGCGGCCGTCGACATGAAGCGCGTGACGCTCGAACTCGGCGGCAAGTCGTCGCTGATCGTGCGCGACGACGCCGACCTCGACGTCGCTGTGTCGCTCGCGGTCGCGGGCGCCTTCACGAACGCGGGCCAGATGTGCTCGGCTACCGCGCGCATCCTCGTGCACGACAGCGTGTACCGCAGCTTCATGGCCGCGTTCGAGACCGCCGTGCGCGCGCTCGTCGTCGCGCCGCCGGCCGCGGAACAGGTCGCGATGGGGCCGCTGATCTCCGCCGCGCAGCGTACGCGCGTCGAAGCGATGCTCCAGCAAGGCATCGATGCGGGCGCACGCGTCGCCTTTAGCGGCCGGATGGCGGATGCCGGCGGCGACGGCTTCTTCATGGCGCCTGTCGTGATCGCCGAGCCAGCCGCCGACAACCCGCTGTGGACCGACGAAGTGTTCGGCCCCGTCGCGTGCGTGAAATCGTTCCGCACCGACGACGAAGCGATCGCGCTCGCGAACGACACGCGCTACGGGCTCGTCGCGACCGTCGTGACGCGCGATGCGCAAATCGCGAAGCAATTCCAGCAGCGCGTGCGCGCGGGGCTCGTGTGGATCAACGCGCCGCAGCTCATCTACCCGCACGTGTGCTGGGGCGGGTTCGGGCTCAGCGGGATCGGGCGCGAACTCGGCGTGGCGGGGCTGCGCAGCTATCAGGAACTGCGCCACGCGATGCGCGCGATCGACTGATCAGTGGGGCCTTCGAGGCCGTTGGCGGCACCGTGTCTCGTGGCACGGTGCCTTTTTTTTAACTGATTTCCGGAAAGAGGCCCAGGCGGCACGCCAACCGGCGTTCGTCGGTCATGCGTCTGCACGGTGCGTGAGCAACGATCAATGCGAATGCACCGCAGCATGATCGTGCTCGCGCAACTGGCCAGGAATCGCACACGCCGCGAGCCCGCCCGCCTCGATCCACACGCGTGTGCGTTCCGCGGCCTTGTCGATCAGTTGCGCGCACTGCGAGTAGTCATAGGACGACACCTCGAGCGGACAGAGCGGCGGCACGACATGAATTTGCGCGCGGGTCCCGTATAGCTCCAGATCGCGCACCAGTTGCCGCGCGATCACGAGCGTCAGCGCGTGCGTCGCATGCGCGATCGGGCTGCGCGGCGGAACGCGCAACGCGCAGGCGAACCCGGCCGGCAGCACGACGATCCGCTTGGCGCCGAGCGCGATCGCAACCGAGATCGGCGTATTGTTCGCGACGCCGCCGTCGACGAGTTCCACGCCGTCGATGCTGACCGACGGAAACACGCCGGGAATCGCCGCGCTGGCCTGCACCGCATCCACGACCGAGCCGGCCGACAGCACGACTTCGCGGCCGCTCAGCACGTCGGTCGCGACGATGTGGAGCGGCAACGCTGCCTGCTCGATCCGGCGGTACGGCAGGTTCTTTTCCAGCAGCAGGCGCAGCGCGTCGGCCTCGACCAGATGCGGCCGGTTGCGCAGCAGCATCGCGAAGAGGCTGCGCATCGAGAACGGCATCACGTCCTGGCGGCGGATTTTGCACCACAGCGCTTCAAGCATCGCGACGCCGTCCGCATCCGGCCGGCCGGCGAAATAGGCGGCGTTGATCGCGCCCGCCGACGCGCCGATCACGCAATCGGGCCGTTCGCCGCTCGTGACCAGCTCGCGGAGCATGCCGACCTCGATCGCACCAAGACTGCCGCCGCCGGCGAACACGAAGGCGGTCGAAGGAATGGAATCGGACGTCACGGTGCGCCCTCCTGCGGTTGGCTGCGACGGTGGTTTCGTCATGATGAATCGTGCAGCGCTCCGGATGTCCTGCTGAAAACCCTGCCGGCACACGGATACAGCCGGTCGGCCGACGATGGACGAAACGGCCGGCGCCCGGACCACCGTGCTGCCGGCGGCGGTCACGCGGCAGCATCAGGCGCACGCGCGTTCACGCACGCGGGCCGGATGTGCGCGGCCACCGCGTATATCCCCGTGCCCGACAGCGCGCACCTCAGCTTCATGGCCGCGTTCGGAACGGCCGTGAGCGACATCGACTGACCAGTCAGCCGCTCAAGCCGTTGACGGCACCGTGTCTCATCGACGGTGCCGTCTTTTTCTGCGCATTCGATATATTCCGTAGAATATATCGATACCTGCACTTCCGGAGACTCACCATGCCCCGCACGCCGACGGATCGCGTCTCGCAGCGCGCCGCACGGGAACAGCCGCTCGCGCGCAAGATCCGCGCGCTCAGGCCGCTGTCGAGCGACGCGCGCGCGCAGCAGGTCACGGACGTCGTCGACGCGTTCCGGCGCCTGCGCGGCAGCGTCGTGCGTTTCATCCGGTTGTTCTCGGCCGCGCATGCCGACGACACGCCGGACGATGCGCTGTCCGCGATGGGCTTTCGCGACCTGCTGTCGACGCTCGAAGACCATGCTCGCGCCGCCCGCTTCACGCGCCTGCCCGAACTCGAACGGGTGATCGGCCACGCACGCCGACTCGAACGCACACGCGACGACGTGTTTTCGGACTCGTTCAGCAACGACCCGGCCGCGATGCGCGACGCGGTCGCCGCACTGGAGCGCGTCGACCTGCTGTTCGTCGGGCTGTGCGTCGAGTACGTGATGGCGCGTCATGCGCCGGCATCGCTCCCCGTTTCGCCCGAGGCCCCGTCCGCACGATCGCTCACCGACCATTCAACTGCGCTCTGCTGACCGTGCCACACCGCGTTGCTCCGTGACTTCCCCTGAATTTCATGCGTTATATTCCGTGGTATATTTCGCAGATCTTTCGCGCATCCGTCTCCGGCCCGACCATGCCGGACAGAGGTCAACATGCACGCTCCGCCCTTTCGCCTTGCCCGCACGGTGGATCTCTCGACGCCCGGCGGTAACCTGCCCGCGGCAACCGGCACGCGGATCGACGCTTGCTGCGCGCCGTCGCACGCGCAACTGACTGAGCTGAAGCGCCGCGCGCGCCTGTCCGAGCTCGATGCGAACCTGCACTGCTCGATCATCGGCACCTGCCTGACCACGCACGAACTGCGCAAGCTCGTGCCGAAGTTCACCGACCTCGACCGCCAGCGCGCGACCGACCTCGAGATCCATCACGCGGCCGTCGAACTCGCCATTGACGGCACGGCCGGCGCAAAGGCCTTGCACAAGGCGCTCGACGAGCGCTACGCCGGTGCGATCCGCGCGTTCGACAGCGCGAAGGATGCGGATGA
This sequence comes from Burkholderia sp. AU33423, assembly GCF_002223135.1. NCBI lineage: Bacteria > Pseudomonadati > Pseudomonadota > Betaproteobacteria > Burkholderiales > Burkholderiaceae > Burkholderia > Burkholderia sp. AU33423. Next base: position 371,117 of record NZ_NKFH01000007.1, on the reverse strand, counting down.
ACTCCTCGCGCGCTGGAAGGAAGCGCTGAAGAGCGGCGATATTCCGCCCGCGTACTGGGCGCTGATGACGCATCCGCGCACGACGATGGGCGTACGCCAGGCCGCGTTCGGCGACCTGCACATGCTGTCGCACCTGGTCGGCGCGGCCAATCGCGCCGATATCCGGCGGCTGGTCGCGCTGGAGGAAGAGAATGCGGCGCTGCACGCGAAGATCGAACGGCAGCAGGCGCGCCTGCACGAAATGAGCGCGCAGCGCGATGCGGCGCTGCAGGAACGCGATGCCCTCGCCGCGCGCCAGAACGCGCAGCCGCTGGCGGCGGAAAGCGTGCTGCGCGACGAAGTGCACGAACTGCGCGAAGCGCTGGCCGCGCGCGACGAACGGCTCGCGCTGCACACGAGCCGGCGCGAGGCGGCCGAGCAGCGGATCGCCGCGGAACAGGCGAGCGCCCGCGCGATGCGCGCGCGGCTCGACGACCTGATGGCGATGGTGAAGACGCTGCGCGCCGAAGCGAGCGCGATCGAACAGGCGGTGCAGGCGTCCGCGGACGATCCGGCCGAACGCGCGGCCGATCCACTGTCGATCCTTCAGGGTACGCGTCTGGTGTACGTCGGCGGACGTCCGGGCTCGAATCGCGCGATCAAGCGGATCGTCGAAACGGCGGGTGGCGAGGTGACGCTGCACGACGGCGGCATCGAGGATCGCAAGGGCCTGCTGGCGGCAGCGCTACCGGGCGCGCGGATGGTCGTGTTCCCGGTGGACTGTATCGACCACGATTCGATGAACCTGCTCAAGCGCATCTGCGAACGCCACCACATCGCGTACTACCCGCTGCGGACGGCGAGCGTCGCCAGTTTCGTCGAGCTGATCGGGCGGCTCGATGCGCAGGCGCGCGATGTGATGGCACCGGATACCACCACGGGCGACGTGTCGCGCTTCTGCCTGCGGCACGGCTAGCGCCTGATTCGTTTCGCCGCATACGTTGCACGCGGCCCTTCAGCGGGCCGATGAAAGCCCGTTGTCAGCGTAAGCGTACCTTCAGCGCCGGACCATTTTCGTGAGCGCTGCGATGTCGTCGGCGCAAGCCGCGTAAGCCTGCTCCTCGATCCCGCGATAGAGCCGGATGATCTCTTCGCCGACCGGCGTGAGCACACTGCCGCCGCCGCTCTGCCCGCCATGTTCGGACACCGTCGCCGGCGATTTCAGCGAGCGGTTCAGTTCGTCCATCAGCAACCACGCACGCCGGTACGACATATTCAGGCTGCGTGCCGCCGCCGAAATCGAACCGTGCTCGCGCACGGCTTCGAGCAGCGCGACCTTGCCCGGCCCGAGCGCGATCGTGTCGGCTTGCTGGATACGCATCCTGAACCGCACCTCAGGCTTGGGGTGTGCCGGTGTCTTCATGTTGTCCCGCCCTTTGAACGATGCGGGCAAGCATACACGATGGCCGGTGCGGCGCGCCGGCCAGCCGCTTCACGTGGCGTGGCGCGGCGCGGGCAGGAGGTCGGCGCCCGAGAACAGCAGCGGCCGCCGGTGGGCAAGCCTGCGTTGTATGGTCGGGTGCCACCAATTATGAAAAATGCGTCGTTGAAGTTGAGGCGATTTTTTCAGCAAGCGTGGCATCGAACAACCAGCACGTGCCAACGAAAATGAAATATTCGTCCCGCGCTGCCGCAGTAAGTGAAAAAACGGTTGTGTTCCCATCGGCGCGCGTGGAGTCGATTGACCACGTCGCCACTTTGTTCATCAGACGACGAAACGCCCGGATCCGCCGCTCATGTCAGTTGTCGTGGTCATTTCTCAATGAATTCTTGTCCAATAACCCGTCAGACGCGTCGCGGCAGGAGCACCAGGTCGGCCGCTTCCTCGGCATCTTTGAGGAGCATCTTGCGCGGCACGCCTAGCTGCGCACGCATGGTTAGCCCACGCGCTAAATCCGTGACTTGGGTTGCGCGCGCGGCGACGGGAAAGTCGGATGGGATTTCTCCCGCGATGATTGCGTCCCGGAAACGACCTTCCACCAGCGCGGCGCCGCCAGCGGCCGCGTTTTGCAGGAACTGCCGGACCTCGGGGTCGTCCACGAGCGGCGCGACGCAGATCAGAAGGCAGCCACGGGCGGACCCTTTCTCGGTCGCACTTTCGACGGCGTACCTCAGAAAGCTCGTGATCGAGTCGCGAAGACTCAGTGGTGAGAGGAGTGTCTTCGCGGCTGATGCACCTTTCCGTTCCGCGTACGCCTTAAGGACCCGCAAGAATATCGCCCGCTTGTCCCCAAAGACAGCATACAGGCTGGGCCGTCCCACACCCATCCCGGCGACGAGATCGTCAATCGTCACTCCGTCGTAGCCTTTCGACCAGAACACCTGAGTTGCCTTTTCCAGCGCCCCCGTCTCGTCGAAGCTGCGCGGTCGGCCCCTCGGCCTGGCAGTATTTTGAATCATTTAGTTCAAAACTCCTTGACACTCGTCATCGCGCAAATATATAACTGAATAGTTCTAAATTAGCAAGTCGTCCGTGGCCTCACGACTCGACCTTCCCCCTTTCCCCCTTCAACACTGAGACGCCCATGGAACATTCGATCGTGCTCGTCACCGGTGCCACCTCCGGGCTCGGTTATGCGGCTGCCCGCACACTTGCCGGAGAGGGCTGGCGTGAGATCATCGTCACTGGCCGTAGCCTGGCTCGAGCCCAGGAAACGGCCGCTCAACTCGCAACGGAAGCTAAAAGACAGGTCTTCACACCGCTGGAACTGGAGTTGGACACGCCAGCCAGCGTCCAGTCCGCGCTCGCCGAACTCGTCAAGCGAGGTCGGCCGATCGATTTCCTGCTGCTCAATGCAGGGATGGTTCCTGGCAAGGCGCGCGTGATCACCGCGGAGGGCGTCGAGGCTTCTCAGGCCCCGCTCATCGGTCATCATCAATTGACTGTCGGGTTGCTCCGCGCCAACCTGCTGAGCCCCAACGCACGGATTGTCATCACCAGCGCGGAGCCTGCCCGAGGGGGCGCACCCATGTTCAAATACACCGACGTGGACGCACTCGCTGCCAAATACCACCAGGGCGACCTGACCGCTGCCATGGAAGCCCTGATTCGCAACGGGCCGAACGTGAAGTACGTGCCCAACAATGCGTATGCCGACGCGAAGCTCCTCGTCGCCTGGTGGGTCGCAGCGCTGGCGCGGCGGCTACCCTCTGGCATGGGCGTGTACGCCGTCTCCCCCGGTGCGGCGACTGCGACCAACGTTTCGCGACAAGCTAGCCTGGCCGTGAAGTATCTGTTTATCCCGATCGCGAACCTCATTCCCGGCATGAATCAGACGCCGGAGACGGCAGCGGGCCGGTATATCCAGGCTTCGAAGTTCGGAACCGAGGTCTCAGGGCAATTCTTCGCCTCCGCTCAAGGGAAGTCCTCAGGCCCGATTGAGGCGCAGCGACACCCACACCTCCTCGATGGCGCGAATCAAGAAGCCGCGTGGCAGGCCGTCGTCAACGTCTCTGGCGTCAACTGGTCGTACGCGGAATCCTTACGCGCGCTGTCCTGAAGGCGCGCCGGTCGCGCGAAATGGTCGCAGTTGCCAGAATCAGCGGGCGATTGCGTAGTGACATGATCGCCCACGGGCCATACGGTATTTTTAAATAAATCTACGCCAGCACGATGTGCTTGATGGCCTTCTTGAGGCTCTTGAAGCTGTCGACCGATTCCGCCTTCGGGTCCGTCACCAGTGTGCCGATCCGCGCCGGCTCGCAGAAGCTGATCCGGCTGTTCGTGCCGAGCTTGCTGAAATCGGCGAGGATCGCGACGTTCGCCGCGTTGCTGACCATCGCGCGCGCCACTTCGGTTTCCATCCGGTCGTAGTTGGTCGCGCCACGCACGGCATCGACGCCGACCGGCGACAGCAGCGCGAGATCGGCGCGGTAGCGGAAGATTTCGGCGACCGTGCCGTCGCCGACGGTCGCGGCCGCGCGGCTGCCGATCATCCCGCCGAGCAGGATCGTTTCGTTGTTCGCCTGCGCCGGGTCGCTCGACCGCATCTTCAGCGCCACGTCGATCGAATTCGTGACGATCGTGAGGCCCGACAGCTTCGCCAGTTCCTCGGCCAGCAGCGTCGTGGTCGTGCCCGCGTCGATGAACAGCGTCTGCGAGCCCGTGACCAGCCTGGCCGCCGCGCGGGCGATCGCCAGCTTCGCCTTCACGTGCGTCTGCGCGCGTTCGGCGATCGGCGCTTCGTCGCCCACCTGCACCGCACCGCCGTGTACGCGCTTCAGTTCACCGAGCGCCTCGAGGTCGACGAGATCGCGCCGCACGGTTTCCCGCGACACGTTCAGGTCGGCCATGATCCGGTCGGTGGAAACGCGCTGCATCTTCGATAACAGAAGCCGGATCCTCTGGTATCGCTCTTCTTGCCACATGGAATGTCCTCGAAATGAACGCCAATGTTATTCGAACGGCGGACTAGGCAGCGCTCTCCTCCATCTTTTTGATGCCGACGAGGGTCTGCAGGGATTGACGGACCGCCTGGAACTCGCGGCTCGTCATCTTCGAAAACACCACGTGGATGCGGTCGTCGTCCGGCGCGGCGTCGTCCTGTTCGATGATGAACTGGACGATGCGCGCCTGGTCGATGCCGGGCATCGCCTGCAGCGACGTCAGCTTCACCGCGCCGCGGCGCGCGAGGATGCGCACGCCCCAACGCTGCCGCGCGGCGAAGAAGCGCTTCTCGATCGGCTTCAGGCCGGCCAGGATCGCGAGCACGATCGCCGTCGCGGAGATCGCGGCGACATACATGCCGCCGCCCACGGCCAGCCCGACCGCCGCCACGACCCACAGGCTCGCCGCGGTCGTAAGGCCGCGGATGATCTCGCCGCGCAGCATGATCGAACCGGCGCCGAGGAAGCCGATGCCCGACACCACCTGCGCGGCGACGCGCGACGGGTCCAGCGACACGTTCTTCGCGTTCTGGATATCCGCGAAGCCGAACGCCGACACGACCATCACGAGCGCGGCGCCCACGGCCACCAGCATGTGCGTGCGCAATCCGGCCGCCCACGACAGGCGCTCGCGCTCGATGCCGACGATGCTGCCGAGCAATGCCGCCAGCAACAGGCGGGACACGATTTCCAGCTGACTGATCATGCGAGGTCTCCTTGCTTTGCCTGGTCTACCTGATGAAGCACGGCCCACCGGGGCCGTCGCCCGATTCTTCCTGCCCTCGCCCGCCCGTCGCCAACCTCGGCAACCGGCAAGTTGTATTTTTGTGCGATCTTGCGATTTTGTGCGTTCTAATATACGGTACGCAAAACTACAAAGCCAGACCCAAGTTCGCTTGTTTCATCCGATCAGCACGATCAATCGTCAGACCATTCAGGCAACACGATCCGGAACACTTGCTTAGGATACCCACATGATGAAGAAGGCATGGATGCTGGCCGCAACACTGCTGGCGGCGCTGGCGACAGCCCCCGGTCACGCGTCGGAAGGCGACGTCTGCAAGAAGGTGACGCTCGGCGATGTCGGCTGGAGCGACATCGCCGCCACTACCGGCGTCGCGATGATGCTGCTCGACGGGCTCGGCTATGAGGCGACCAAGACGATCGCGTCGCCGCCGATCGTGCTGGCCGGCGTGAAGAAGGCACAGATCGACGCGTTCCTCGGCTACTGGGATCCGAGCATGACGCCGACGGTCAAGCCGTTCGTCGATGCCGGCGCCGTCCACCAGCTGCCTCAGCCGAACCTGATCGGCGCGCGCTACACGCTGGCCGTGCCGCAATACGCGTCGGACAAGGGCCTCAAGAGTTTTGCCGACATTGCCAAGTTCCGCGACCAGCTCGACGGCAAGATCTACGGGATCGGCGCCGGCAACAACGGCAACGCGCTGATCCAGCGGATGATCGACAAGAACGAGTTCGGGCTCGGCGGCTTCAAGCTGGTCGAATCGAGCGAGGCCGGGATGCTCGTGCAGGTGACGCGCGCAGTGCAGGAGCACCGGATGATCGTGTTCCTTGGATGGGAGCCGCATCCGATGAACATCAACTACAAGATCGCCTATCTCGACGGCGGCGACGGCGTGTTCGGCCCGAACTACGGCTCGGCGAAGGTCTATACGCTCGTCACGCCCGGCTATCTCGAACGCTGCCCGAACGTCGGCCGGCTGCTGACCAACCTGAAATTCACGACCGACGAAGAGAACGAGCTGATGGTGCCGATCATGAATCACGCCGATCCGGTCGTCGTGGCAAAGGAATGGGCGAAGAAGAACCCCGGCGTGCTGTCGAAGTGGCTCGACGGTGTCACGACCATCGACGGCAAGAACGCGAAGGATGCGATCGAGAAGCGCATCGGCACATGAGCACGCAACACAAGGCCCCCCCCATGCACAAGAATCTCGCGCTGTTCGACCTCGACCACACGCTGCTGCCGCTCGACAGCGACCAGGCCTGGAGCCGCTTCATCACGCGGGTCGGCTGGCGGGAAGACGACGCGCACGTGGCGCTGATCGACGAGCACTACGGTCACTATGCGGCCGGCACGCTCGACATGGACGCGTATCTCGCCGTGACGCTCGCGCCGCTCACCCGCTATCCGCGCAAGGTGCTCGAACGCTGGCATGCGCGGTTCATGGACGAAGTGATCCGCCCGGCGATCACGCCGCAGGCGCGCGAGCTGGTCGACCGCCATCGCGAAAACGGCGATCTCTGCTGCATCGTGACGGCGACCAACGTGTTCGTCACGCGGCCGATCGCGGCGGAATTCGGTATAGAACACCTGCTCGGCATCGAACTCGATACCGACGACGGCACGCCTGACGGTGCGTTCACCGGGCGCAGCACGGGCGTGCCGAGCTTCCGCGAAGGAAAGATCGTGCGCACCACCGAGTGGCTGGCATCACTCGGCTACGCGCCGTCCGATTTTGAGCGCACCTACTTCTACAGCGACTCGATAAACGACGTGCCGCTGCTGGATTACGTCACGCATCCGGTCGCCACCAATCCCGACTCGAAGCTGTTGCACGTGGCAGGCACGCGCGGGTGGCCTGTCATGAAGTTGTTCTGATTCGGGCGTTATTCTCTGCTGTCCATTTTTCATGTCTGGAGGGGTAATGAAATACGGAGCAAGCAGCAACAGTCTCGATCATTCAGGAATCCGACTCGAATCGGATCGAAAGCCTGTCGTCAACTCGCGTCAGTCGGAAAGCCGCTTTCCGCACTGGCGCGGCGTTTTCATGATCGCACTCCTGTGCACGCTGGCCGCTTGCGGCGACGGCGACTCGGGAACGGCGGCCAGCATGGCGGCCGCGCGCGCGGCCGCACCGGGCTCGGCGTCCACGCCCGTCCTGCACTGCGCGAGCGCGTGCCACTGACCGACGCCGGCCCCCGGGCCAGCCATCCAAGACAGAGAGCGATCATGCAAAACAAACCCACAACACGACGTCAATTCATCGCCGATGCGCTGAAGCTCGCCGGCGCCACCGCGATCACGGGCATGCTGCCCGAAAGCATCGCACGCGCGCAGGCCATTCCGGCCGCCACCGTAACCGGCACGATTCAGGACGTGAAGCACGTCGTGATCCTGATGCAGGAAAACCGCTCGTTCGACCACTACCTCGGCACGCTGGGCGGTGCACGCGGCTTCGGCGATCCGCGGCCGGTCGTGATTTCGAGCGGGTATCCGGTGTGGCGCCAGCCCTGGATGCTGTCCTACGTGTTCCCGTTCAACCCGTCCTCGCCATCCGGCACGGCGAACGGCGACACCTACTACGGCGACCTCCCTCACGACTGGGGCACCACGCACAGCGCCTGGAACAACGGCCGCTATGACAACTGGACCGCCGCGAAGACCAGCGGCACGATGTACTACTTCACGCAGAACGACATTCCGTTCTACTACGCGCTGGCGAGCGCATTCACGGTGTGCGACGCCTACCACTGCTCGATGCTCGGCCCGACGGACCCGAACCGCCTGTATCTGTGGACCGGGTGCTGCGGCAACGTCACCGGCTATTCGCCGTACACGACCAACACGATGACGGGCACCGGCTGGACCACGATGCCGGAGCGCCTGAACACGGCCGGCGTCACGTGGAAGTTCTACCAGGACAAGGGCAACGGCCTGGATGCCGGCCATGGCTACGGCGAATACAACGGCTCGAAAAGCGATCTCTGGTGGAACGGCAATTACGGCGACAACGTCATCCTGAACTTCAAGCAGTACCAGAACCTCGGTGCAAGCGATCCGCTCGCGCCGGCGCTCAACGGCACGCAGATCGACCCGTCGGGCGGCGGCAAGGAATACGACACGAACCTCTTCAGCCAGTTGCGGGCCGACGTCGCCAACGGCACGCTGCCGCAGGTGTCGTGGATCGCCGCGCCCTACGCCTACTCCGAACATCCGTCGTGGGCCGCGAGCGGCGGCGAATGGTACGTGAGCAACGTCCTCAATGCGCTGACGTCGAATCCGGCGGTGTGGGCCAGCACGGTGCTGCTCGTCATGTACGACGAGAACGATGGCCTGTTCGATCACATGCCGCCGGCCGTCCCGGCCAGCGCCGCTGCCGGCACCGGCCAGTCGACGGTCTCGACGGCCGCCGAATTCGTCTCCGGCAGCGGCGCCGCATCGGACGGCTCGGCCAGCGGCGACGTACCGATCGGGCTCGGCCCGCGCGTGCCGATGTTCGTGATCTCGCCGTGGTCGAAGGGCGGCAAGGTCAACTCGCAGGTGTTCGATCACACCTCGGTGATCCGCTTTCTGGAAGCGCGCTTCGGGCTGCAGGAAACCAACATCACGCCGTGGCGGCGCACGGTGTGCGGCGACCTGACGTCGGCTTTCGATTTCTCGAACGCCGACCAGACCGTTCCCGCGATCCAGCCGCCGGTGAGCAACATGAACCCGAACGGCCCGGCCGTCCTGATCCCCTATCCGACCACCACCGCGGTGCCGGCACAGGCGGCCGGCCGCAGCACGGCCTGCCGCCTGCCCTACGAGTTCTTCGTGCAAGGCAGGGTCAACCGCGCCGGCCGTGCGCTCGCGCTGACGATGACCAACACCGGCACCGCGGGCGTGCACCTGCAGGCGTGGGTCGACGGCACGAGCACGATCCCCCGCCATTACACGATCGCGGCCGGCGCGAGCCCGTGCGCGACGCTGTCCGATTCGCTCGCGCTGAATAGCGGCGGCGGCTACGACTATTCGGTCTACGGGCCGAACGGTTTCCTGCAGACGTTCCGCGGCAGCATCGGTTCGTCCGGCAACACGGGATCGACCGCCGAAATCAGCCTGTGCTACGACGTGGCGAACGGCAACGTGCAGATCACGCTCGACAACTCGGCGGGGTCCGGCGCGACGACGTTCCAGCTCACCGACAACGCGTACGGGATGAACACGAGGCAGTCGTACACCGTCGCCGCCGGCGCGACGCAAGCCGTCACGTGGTACGGCGACGGCGGCTGGTACGACGCCAGCATCCGCGACGCGAACGATCCGAACTTCCTGCGCCGGGTGGCCGGCTGCGTGCAAACGCAATCCGGCACGCTGCTCACGGATTCGGCGATCGGCAATACCAGCAAGAAGTTCGTCGCGTCGCTCGCGGCGCAGGGCTCGACGTTCGGCACGCTGCGGTTCGACTACGTCGCGCCGCCGTGGAGCCACAGCCCGAAGAACTGGGTGGGCATCTTTGCGCATGGCGCGCAGCCGACCAAGGGCAGCTACAAGTCGTGGGCGTACCTGCCGAAGAACTGCGGCTCGCTGCTGTTCTCATCCACGGCCAACAGTTCGCTGGCGTCGGGTCAGTACGATGCGTGGTACCTGTTCGACGACGGCTACACGCCGCTCGCGGGCCCCGTCACGATCAACATTTGACGGTATGACCAGCCGGGATCGGCCGCCCGCACGGGGCCGATACGCATTCGGGCGCGACGTACCCCGTCGCGCCCGAATGCTTTTCCAGCCACGCGGCACGCGCTAGACGAGCAGATCCTCGTGGAACGCGCCGAACGGCCGTGTCGGATGTCAGAACTTGTGACGCAGGCCGATCCGCGTGACGAACTGCGTGTTCGCGCCCGCGTTGCCGATGAACGACCCCGACGAGCCGATCTCGGCCTGCACCGGCACCACGCGGCCGTTGATCGTGTTGCTGCCCGACGCCTTCTGGTAGGCCGCGCTCACATAGACGTCCGTGCGCTTCGACAGCGCGTAGTCGACCGCGGCGTTGACCTGGTGCCACTTGCCGTCGAAGCGGCCGTCGAGCTTCGAGAACGTATAGCCGAGACCGCCGCTCAGGGCCGGCGTGAACGCATAGCGGCCGCCGATTTCGTAGTTGTTCAGCTTCGACGTTTCGCCCGACAGCGGCACGAACTTCGTGTGCGTCCAGTTCGCCCACACGAGGGCCGCCGCGATCGCATAGCGCGCGCCGACGCCAACCGTCTCGAGGTCGCGCAACCCTTGCGTGTTGATGTTCGCGATGCTCACGCCGAACGCGGGCTGCGCGCCGTTCGGGAAGCGGATGTTCGTGTACGCGGCGCCGATGCCGAACGGTCCTTGCGCGTAGTTCGCGCCGAAGCTGTACGCGCTCGACGAACCCTGCGAACCGTTCGCGCCGGTCGTGGTCGGCGTTCCCGCGAACTGCGTCGAGTTCGAGAAGCCGTACATCGCGCCGAACGTGAGGCCCGCGAAGTTCGCGCTCTGGAACTTCACCGCGTTGTTGATGCGGCTCGACGTCAGCTGGTCGAGATCATTGATGTGATACGCGTAGTTGCCGGCCGGCGTCTGGCTGCCCATCGAATAGTTCGCGCCGATGTAGTCGGTCGAGAACGAGTACTGGCGGCCGAACGTCAGCGAGCCGATCCCGTTCTTCGACAGACCGACGAATGCCTGGCGGCCGAAGATCGCGCCGCCCTGGCCGATCGAACCGTCGCCGCTGCTGAAGCCGTTCTCCAGCACGAACAGCGCCTTCAGCCCGCCGCCGAGATCCTCGGTGCCGCGGATGCCCCAGCGGCTGCCCGACGCGACGCCGTCCCCGTACCTGACGAGCTTGCCGTGCCCGCCCGTCGTCGCGACCTTGTTCGAATACGTGATACCCGCATCGATCAACCCGTAGAGCGTGACGCTGCTTTGTGCGTGCGCGGCGGTGCCGAACATCCCGAGTGCGGCCGCGGCCACGATGGTCTTTTTCATGCTCACTTCCTTTTTGTTGTTGACGCGCGCGCCTGCGTCGCTGCGTGACGCGCGGCGTGTTGACGAAGAACCGGCTGATGAACGAACGCAAGCCACCGGATCGCCGCACGCACCAACACCTCATGCGCGTGCACGATGTTCCGTTTCGATGCCAGTGTGGGCTTGCGGAAGCGGCATGCCGCGGGGCGGCCGCTCGTGTTGCAGCGTCGACCAGCGTGCACACCGGTTGCGCATGCCGCGACGACGCGTTGCTCCGACGATGCAGGTCAGCATCTCTTCCGGCTTTCGTGGAGCGGGTGGACGACGTGGTGCCTGACGACCCCACGATCTTCGATATATTTTGCGAAATATATCGAGTTGTCACGCAACCGTAAACAATTATTCGGGTTCCTGTCGTCTTTCATCCACATGCGATCGACGGCCATGCGGATCGAAGACACGACACACGACGGCCGTCATCGCAGCGATGCGAGTACAGGGCCAGTGCCGAAATCCAGCATAATCGGACGGTTGAACGAGCGCCTCAGCCGGTGCGCGAACCCCGCACACGTTTGCGCGACCGTCCCGTTCATCGCCTGACCGCGTTCCACCGCCACGGACGCAGCCGGTCTGTGCCGGTCTCGCGCGCGGCGAATTGTGCAGGTGCAAAAAGTCGAAGCAAGAACACACTCCATGCGGCGCATATCATGGCGCCGGCAATCGCATCACGGACACCACCACGCATCCCGCAGAAGACAGGACACCGACACATGGACCGAGCCGAGCACATCAGCATCGAACAGACGAGCGGGCTACCCGCCGACGAGCTGGACCGATGCGACTTCTCGTTCGACATCGCCTGGGAATTGAACGCGCCGTATCAGGACCTGCTCGATCTTCGCGCGCTGCCTGCACGCCGCAAAAACTACGGCTTCGATCCGGCCGGCTGGGCGGACGAGGCGTCCGCCAAGACGGCGCTCTTTCGCGCGACTGCCGGCGGCCGGCTCGCGGGGTTCGTGGCCATCGGCCAGAGCTGGAACGGGATGGCGGAGATCGCGGAGCTGGCCGTCGACCGCCAGTGCCGGCGGCAAGGCATCGGGCAGTTGCTGATGGCAACCGCCGAATCGTGGGCGCGCGGCCACGGGTTCGGCTTCATGCGGCTGGAAACGCAGTCGAACAACATCGCCGCGTGCAGCACGTATGCGCGCTCGGGCTTCGTGCTGGGCGGACACGATCGCCTGCTGTACGCGGACGACGAGAACGACGGCGAAGTGGCGCTGTTCTGGTACAAGGACCTGCGCGACGGGCAGACCGCGCGAATCCGCACGGTCGACCCGGAATCGGTGCGGCCGGTGCGCTGACGCACGGCTACCCCGCGCGTCTTTGCGACTCTACGTCCGCGTCGCCACGATGAACAGGCGCGGGAACGGCAGCAGCACGGTGCCGTCGGCAAGCGCCGGATAGCCGCCCGGGCCCGCGACCGCATCGCGATACTGCGCGAGAAACGCCGCGCGCTCGCCGTCGTCGAGCGCCGCGAGGAACGGCCGCAGCGCGCTGCCCTTGAACCACTCCACGACCGCGTCGGCACCGCCGCGCAGCGGGTGGTAGTAAGTCGTGCGCCACACGTCCACCCGCGAGCACAGCGGCGACAGCAGCGCGTGGTAGTAGCGCGCGTCGAACCGCTCGGTACGTGCCGCCCCCTTCAGCTTGTCCGCCCACGGGCCGGCCGCGGCGACCTCGCGCATCAGCCGGTGCGCGGGTTCGTCGAGGTTGTCGGGCATCTGCACCGCAAGATGACCGCCCGGCGCGAGCCGGCCGACAAGCGACGGAAACAGCGTGTCGTGCGCGGGCACCCATTGCAGCACTGCATTCGCGAGAATCAGGTCATAGCCGCCCGGATCGTCCCAGGTGGAGATATCCACGACATCGAAACGCAGGTCCGGCAGGCGCGTGCGCGCGGCGTCGATCATGTCCGCCGATGCATCGATCCCGTGGACTGTCGCGTCCGGTGCCCGTGCGATCAGCGCCTCGGTCGAATTGCCGGGCCCGCAGCCGAGGTCGATCGCGGTATGGATCGGCGTGTTCGGTACGGCGGCCAGCAGATCGCGGATCGGCCGCGTGCGTTCGTCCTCGAATTGCACGTACTGGGCGGCGTATCGATCGAGTGGGGTCGTCATGTCGTTTCTCCTGGTCGGCGAGGACGGCGTGGCCTTCCCTGCGCGTGGGACGCCGGTGGCCGTCGATGCACCGCATTCTGCGATCGTCACGGAGTTCAGTAAAATGAATTTAATATCGTGATTGATTCAAATCTCTGATGAAAATCGATACGCTCGGTGTCCAGGCCTTCGTCGCAATCGCCGACGGCGGCAGCTTCCGGCAGGCAGCCGACTCGCTGCACGTCACGCAGACGGCCATCACGCAGCGGCTGCGCAAGCTCGAAAGCTTCCTCGGCGTCGCGCTCGTCGAGCGCACCACGCGCCGCACCACACTCACCGAAATCGGCCGGCGTTTCCTGCCGCAAGCGCGCCGGCTGCTGAACGAACTGTCCGATGCACTCACCGAAATCCGCGAAACCGGCCTGAGCCAGCGCGGCGACGTCACGATCGCGTGCGTGCCGACGGTCGGCGTGCAATACCTGCCGCGCATCCTGCGCGCCTTCTCCGCGCACCGGCCGCACGATCGCGTGAAGATCCTCGATCATGCGTCGGCGTCCGTGCTGCAGGCCGTGCTGCATCGCGAGGCCGAGTTCGGCATCGGCATCGCGGGCGACCAGCATCCGGAGCTGGTCAACGTGCCGCTGACGAGCGATCCGTACGTGCTGGTGTGCCGCGACGATCATCCGCTTGCGAAGCGGCGGCGCATTCGCTGGGCGGCGCTGCAGCCGCATCCGCTGATCTTCGCCGGTGAAGTGAGCGGCAATCGCGGGCTGCTCGACGGCGCGCTGAAGACGAGCGGCGTGTCGCTGCATTCGTTCTACGAGGTCCAGCGCAGCTCGACGGCGCTCGGGCTCGTCGCGGAAGGGCTCGGCGCGGCCGTGGTGCCGAAGCTCGCGATCCAGAAGAACGCGTATCCGATGATCCGCACGATCGAGCTCGTCGAGCCGGCGGTGTCGCGCACGCTCGTGCTCGTCACGCGCAAGCGCGCGCAACTGTCGCCGGCCGCCCGTGCGTTGTACGACATGATCGTCGAACAGGCGACACCCTGACGATAGTGTCAGGGGTGCGTCACGAAGCAGCGCCTTCGGGGTAGTATCGCCACACGCGGTCGCGACGACCGGTGCCTACCCGGCGCCGCGCACGTCATGCCACCGCTGCAACGGCCGTTCCTCACCACCCCTGCACGGAGCACTGCATGGCCTATCGCAACTACCACAAGCGCAAGATTGCAGACCGGGAACTCCATCCGGAAACCCAGATGATGTCGTACGGCTACGATCCGTTCCTGTCGGAAGGATCGGTGAAGCCGCCCGTGTTCCTCACCTCGACGTTCGCGTTCCGCACGGCCGAGGACGGCGCCGAATTCTTCGACGTCGTGGCCGGGCGCAAGCCTTCACCCGAAGGCGAAGGCGCGGGCCTCGTCTACAGCCGCTTCAATCACCCGAACCTGGAGATCGTCGAGGATCGCCTCGCACTGCTCGACGATTCCGAAGCCGCCGTCGTGACGTCGAGCGGCATGTCGGCGATCGCCGCGATCCTGCTGACCTTCCTGCGGCCGGGCGACTGCGTCGTCCAGTCCGTGCCGCTTTACGGCGGTACCGAAACGCTGATCTCGAAGTTCCTGCCCGAGTGGGGCATTCGCTCCGAAGTGATCGCCGACGGGCTGTCCACCCACGCGATCCGCGCCGCGCTCGAAGCGGCCGCGCAAAAGGGCAACGTGCGGATGTGCTACATCGAGACGCCCGCCAACCCGACCAACGCGCTGTTCGACCTCGACGGGCTGCGCAGCGAGATCGACGCGTTCGAAGCGCGCCACGGCTATCGCCCGCTGTCGGTCTGCGACAACACGCTGCTCGGGCCGCTGTACCAGAAGCCGTCGCGGCAGGGCATCGACCTGAGCGTGTACTCGTTGACGAAATACATCGGCGGGCATAGCGACCTCGTCGCCGGCGGCGTCACGGGCGCTCGCGCGCTGATCACGAAGATTCGCTCGGTCCGCAGCACGCTCGGCTCGCAGCTCGACCCGCATTCGTCGTGGATGATCACGCGCTCGATGGAAACGCTCGTGCTGCGCATGCAGCAGGCGGCCCGCAGCGGCAGCGCCGTCGCCCGCTGGCTCGCCGGCAATCCGCATCGGCCGGTGCGCGTGCTGCACCCCGAGCTCATCGACGATCCGGCCTATCAGGCCGTCTATCAGCGTCAGTGCACCGGGCCCGGCTCGACGTTCGCGTTCATCCTCGACGGCGGCCGCGAGCAGGCATTCAGGTTCATCAACCACCTGACGCTCTTCAAGTCCGCGGTCAGCCTCGGCGGCACGGAGTCGCTGATCTGCCATCCGGCGTCGACCACGCATTCGGGCGTGCCGGCCGACGCGCGGGCGGCGGCGGGGGTGTCGGAAGGGTTGATTCGCGTGTCGGTCGGGCTCGAACATCCGGACGACCTGATCGCCGACCTGTCGTACGCGCTGGAACATTGCTGACCCGCGTGGCATGCGCCCCGTGGCGGTTCGCACGGGGCGAAGCCGGCGGGCGCGGGGCAGGTATTCAGCGACGCCGCCCGCGCCCGGTTGCCGGCATTCGCGCTACACCAGCGTGCTTGCCGCGCGACGCGAGCCGCCCGCCGCGGTTCAAAGCACCTTCACCATGAACACGCGCGACGTCCCTTCCGGCTCGCACGGCACTTCGCCGAACGCTTCGTAGCCCTGTTTCCGGTAGAAATCCGGTGCCTGGAACGAGATCGTGTAGAGCACCGCGCGCGCACAGCCGCGTCGTTTCGCTTCCGCCTCGGCCTCGCGCAGCAACCGGCTGCCGAACCCGCCGCCACGCAGCGATTCGGGCAGGTAGAACAGATCGATGAAGAAGAGGCCGAGCGACGTGCGCCCCGTGAGGCCGCCCAGGATCTCGCCGGTCGCGGGATCGGTGACGTACACGTCGAGCGTGGCCGCGTCGGCGCGCCCGGTCATCGCGTGATTGAATTCGCCGAGTTTGCGGCTGATGAGATCGTGTGCGGCCGGCTGCTCGGTGTCGGTGAGGCGGATGGAAACGTCGGGTTGCGTGGTCATGGGGCGGGTTCGGACGAAGAGAGATACCGCCGGGCATGCAACACCCCAGGCGGGAATCGTACGACTATAGCGCGCCGGCGGGCATGCCGTGCTGGATCACCCGCCGCCTTCGTTACCCGTCGTCACGCACCACGTGGCCGGCCGCGTTCATGCCCGTGCCCGATGCCCGCCCTCACGCCACCGCGAACGCCGCCTTCATGTCGGCGATGCGGCGCCGCTCGCGCGCGATCATCATCCGGTTCACGACGATCACGCCGATCGTCACCGCCGTGATGAACAGCGTCGCCAGGGCGTTCATCTCCGGGTTCAGTCCCAGCCGCACGCGCGAGAACCGTTCTTCATCGCGAGATCGATCGTGCGCTTCACAAAATCCATGGCTGCGTCCTCGTTGAAACGGAATGGCGGGAACGTGCGCCGGCCGGCGGCCAACGCGCGTCGGGCGGAAACCTGCGCGGCACCGCTTCCACGGCGCCGCGCCGGCGTCAGAACGGCTTGGTCGGCAGGTACTTGCCGTCGAGCGTGATCACCGCGCGCGAACCGCCTTCGGGATCGTCGACCTTCTTCACGTCCAGCCGGAAATTGATCGCGCTGATGATGCCGTCGCCGAACTTCTCGTGGACGAGCGCCTTCAGCGTCGTGCCGTACACCTGCAGCATTTCGTAGAACCGGTAAATGGTCGGGTCGGTCGGCACGCGATCATCGATGCTGCCGCGCAGCGGGATCATCTGCAGCAGCAACACCGCGTCGTCGTCGAGGCCGAGCTTGTCGGCAACGCTGCGCGCTGCTTCCGCCGGCAGCGCATGCTGGCCGAGCAGCGCGGCGGTCACGAACGCTTCGCTCAGGCCCGTGCCGTCGGTGAGCTGCACGAACGACAGGTTCTTGCGCGCCTTCGCGAGCACGATAGTCTCCGCCAATGCGTGGCGGGCGGTCTGGCTGTGCTGGGACTGGATCATGGCAATTCCTCGTGGTGGGATAGGAGCGATTCAGGCCGCAACGGGGAGCGTCGCGGGCGTGGCGCGGACCTCGGGATGGTCCGCCAGGGAAACGAACCGGCCGGTCGCGCCGTCGTAGGCGTCGATGCAGCCCGATTCGATGTCGTAGACCCAGCCGTGCAGCGCGAGACGCCCTTCTTCGAGCGCAAGCCGCACGGCGGGGTGCGTCTTCAGGTTCGCCAGTTGCGCGACGACGTTCTCGCGCACCATCGAGTCGATCCGCTCGCGGTCGCTGCGATGCGTGCGCGCTTCGTTCACGACGCGCGCCGAATCGGCGTAGCGCAGCCAGTGGCCGACGGCCGGCATGGCGTCCATGCACTGGCAGGTGGCAATCGCGGTCATCGCGCCGCAATCGGAATGGCCGCAGATCACGACGTCGGTCACGCGCAGCGCGGCCACCGCGTATTCGACCGATGCCGACACGCCGCCCGGCTCGGGGCCGTACGACGGCACGATGTTGCCGGCATTGCGGATCACGAACAGGTCGCCCGGTTCGCGCTGCGTGACGAGTTCGGGCACGAGCCGGCTGTCCGAGCACGAGATGAACAGCGCCCGCGGGTTCTGGCTGCGCGCGAGATCGCGGAACAGCGCGGCGCGTTCCGGATAGGCGTCGCGCTGGAACTTCAGGAAGCCTTCGATGATGTCCTTCATCGTGCGTTCTCCGGTGCAGGTGGAATCGATGAAGGGCAGGTTACGCCGGACTTCCAATAACGTAAAAGACTGATTTATGATCTTCCCGATAAGCAGGACTTATAGGAACCGCCATGCTGCTGCGCCACATCCACTACTTCCTCGCCGTCGCCGAGCACCGCAGCTTCACGCGCGCGGCCGCCGCGCTGCATGTGTCGCAGCCCGCGCTGTCCCAGCAGATCCGCCAGCTCGAGGAGACGCTCGGCGCGCAATTGTTCGACCGCACCGGGCGCGTGACGCGGCTGACCGATGCCGGCGACGTGTATTTCCGCTATGCGCGGCAGGCGCTGCACGATCTCGCGGAGGGCCGGCGCGCGATTCACGACGTTCAGGATCTGAGCCGCGGCTCGCTGCGGATCGCGGTCACGCCAACCTTCACGAGCTATCTCGTCGGGCCGCTCGTCGAGGCGTTTCACGGCCGCTATCCGGACGTGTCGCTGTCGGTGCACGAGATGTCGCAGGAGCGCATCGAGGCGCTGCTCGTCGATGACGAGCTCGATGTCGGCATCGCGTTCAAGGACGTGCAGGCGGCGGATATCGAAGCGCAAACGCTGCTGGTCGAAACGCTCGCGCTCGTCGTGAACCGCGAGCATGCGCTCGCCGGCAAACGCAAGGCCGGCCTGCGCGCGCTGCACGATGCGCCGCTCGTGCTGCTCACCGCCGAGTTCGCGACACGCGTGCAGATCGACCGCTATTTCCGCGAGCACGACGTGCGGCCGCGCGTGTTGATGGAAGCAAATTCACTGGGGGCGGTAATCGAGATCGTGCGCCGCACGAACCTGGCGACGCTGCTGCCGGCGACGATCGCGACCGGGCACGACGATCTCGCTGCCGTCGCGCTCGATCCGGCCGTCCTGCGGCGCACGGCCGTGCTGCTGCAGCGCAAGGGGGCGTACCGGAGCGCAGCTGCGCGCGCGTTCGTCGAACTGGCGTTGGCGCAGCAGGCGGGGAAAGGGGAAAAAGGAAAGTGAACCGCGCCCGGCACGTCTCGAGACGTGCCGGGTCATGAAGGCCGGCTTTGCCCCGGACCGGGGCAAGCCATCGCGTCAGTTGTACCCGAGAATCGCCACCGCCGCGACGTCTGGTCGATCGATCGTATTCCCGACGAGCGACGTCATCGGCTCCTGCAGCACGGCTTGATACGACGTCACGCGCGGCTCGTCCGACGCACCCGGCTCATCCATCGCCGGCTCATCGAACGCGGCATCGAAACCGCTGAAGAACGCCGGTTGCTTCTGCGAAAAAGTCATCTCCATTCCTTTCATTGATTGTGTTTTCGATGTTCTAACCCACCTGCTTCAACGCCGCCGCATGCATCGGCGCGCCGTCGTGCGCGGCCTCCGATCGCGCCAGCTGCGCGCGCGTGCGCCGCGTGATGTGAATCACCGCGAACACGACCGGCGCGATCAGCAGGCCTTCCGCCAGCTCGGGATCGACCGGCAGGTTCATCACATGCAGCGCCTTGAACGCCGCCGTCGCGAGCGACAGCACGTAGTACGAAATGGCGGCCACCGACAGCCCTTCGACCGCGTGCTGCAAGTGAAGCTGATTGCGCGCGGTGCGCTCCATGCCCGCCAGCAGGCGCGTCACGTCCTTTTCCTGGGCGAGATTCACGCGCGTGCGCAGCAGGTCGACCGCCCGCGCGATCCGCGCGGCGATCTGCTCGTGGCGCGCCCATACGCTGCGGCAGGTTTCCATCGCCGGCGCGAAGCGGCGCTCCATGAATTCGGCGATCGTCGGCATGCCTTCGATGCGCTCCTCGCGCAGCTCGTGGATGCGCGCCAGCACGAGCTTTTCGTATGCCCGCGATGCGCTGAAACGTGCGCCCGATCCCGACAGCGATTCGACCCGCACCGCGAGATGCGTGAGCTTGACGAGCAGCGCCGTGTCGTCGCCGTCCGCGCCGCTCGCGTCCATCCGCTGCATCAATGCGTGCAGCGCCGCGTGGATCTCGTCGAGTTCGCGGCTCATCCGGCGCGCGACGGGCAGCGCGAGCAGCGCCATCATCCGGTACGTTTCGATTTCATACAGGCGCTGCAGCAGCCGGCCGCCCTGCTCCTCGCGGAAATCCTCGTCGACCACGAGAAAGCGCATGAAGCCGTCGTCGCGCACGTGCCAGTCGCAGAACACCTTGCCGCCGCCGAGCACGTTGCTGCCGACGAGCGCGGGCCCGTCGATCCAGCGGCGCAGGTCGCCGCACACGAGCCGCGCGGCGTCGCCCGACAGCAGCTCCATGCGCACCGCGACGAAGCGGATGCCGGCGAGCCGCGCAAACCACGCGGCCGGAATGCCTTCGATTGCGAGATCGTCGAAATAGCCGGTGTCGCGACGCGGCGCGACGAACGTGAAGGTCGAGAATTCGGTGTGGCGTTCCCACTTCAGGTGCCAGCCGCTCGGCGACTGCACCGCGTAGTGTGTCGCGCCTTCGTGCGGCGCGGCGATGCCGGTCTCGCGGCACAGCGCGTGCAGCAGCGTTTCGTGGATGTCGGGCTGGCCGTCCGCGTAGATTGCGTAATGCGTGAGCGAGACGGCTTCGGCGAGCCGCAGGAACGGCCGGGCATGCAATTCCGCGGCCAGTGCGGCGCGCAACGGATGGTCCATCATCGAGACACCACGCTTTCCTGTTCAGTGCTGCACGCCGGCTCGGCCGGCCCGAACGCCGCGCCACCCTCGGGTGAAACATCAGCGTGATCGCACTATGGCAGACACATAGCAACAATAAAAACGCATAATGCTGATCGTTACGTTCAGTTTTTTTGATACCCATGAAGATGCTCGATCACGACGTGCTGGCCACCGTCGTCGCCGTCGCGGAAACCGGCAACATGACCCGCGCCGCCGAGGCCGTGAACCGCTCGCAGTCGGCCGTGAGCATGCAGATCAAGAGCCTGGAGGACGCGATCGGGCGGCCGCTGTTCGTGCGCAAGCCGCGCAGCATCGTGCTGACGCGCGAAGGCGAGGTGCTGCTGGGATTCGCCAGACGAATGCTGGCGCTGCGCGACGAGGCGTGGGCAGCCGTGGTGCGGCCGGAAGTGACCGGCAAGGTCGTGATCGGCGTGCCGGACGACTATGCGTCGTCGCTGCTGCCGTCGGTCCTGAAGAAATTCTCGGCGACCTACCCGAAGGTCGAGATCCAGGTGATGGGGCTGCCGAGCAGCGCGCTCGCGCCGCTGATCAAGGACGGCACCGTCGATCTCGTGTGCGGCACGCGCATCAAGGGGCTGTCCGGCGACTTCATCCGCCACGAGCCGATGGCGTGGGCCGCGATGACGAACGGGCCGCGCGTGTGGGAAGAGCGGCCGCTGCCGATCGCGGTGTTCATGCCGGGCAGCGTCGCGCGCGAGAACGCGATCCGCAGCCTGGAGCGCGCCAAGGTGCCGTACCGCACCTCCTATGAAAGCCCGAGCCTGCTCGGGCTCCTCAGCATGGTCGAAGCCGGCCTGGCCGTCGCGCCGCTCGCGCGCTGCGCGATTCCCGCGCAGCTGTCGATGCTCGGCCGCTCGCACGGGCTGCCCGACCTGCCGCCGCTTGAGCTGATCCTCGCGCGCAGCACGAAATCGAAACGGCCGCCGTGCGACTTTCTCGCGGAACAGCTGATGGAAGACCTGCAGCGGCAGACCGGGCAGACCGGCGACGCGTGATCAGCGCGTCGCGCCGAACCCGGCCGCGCCCAGCGCCGCGTTGACGGTCGCGGCGACCGTATCGACGAGCGCCTCGAGCGTATCGCCGCGCACCTGCCGGTGTTCCGGCGCGACGTGCTCCTTGCGTTGCCAGCCCCACTGCGCGCCCGACGCGACCGAAAGCGCCGCGCCGAACGTGTTGCCGTGGCGGAGGCCGAAGGTGCTCACGCGCCGCTCCGCCACATAGTCCTGTTCGGGCAAACGGAGCCGGATCTCGACGGCGACCTGGTCGCGATCGTTGACACGCGCGGCCGGGCTGACCGTCGACGCGAACATCTTGCCGATCCGCCAGGTCACGCAGGTTTCCCACGCGGCGAGCGGCCCGCCGGCTGCGTCGACCCCTTCGGTGTCGACCGACCACTGATGCCGGTCGGGTACGACGATCGCCTGATGCAGCAGCACTTCGGCCACGCGCACCGTCGTCACGAGCTGACGCGCGAGCTGCTGGCCCGACGGCAGCGATGCCGTCCTTACGCGGCGGCTTTCCGGCCGCGCGACAGGTACTGCTTCCATGAGGTCCATGACCCCTCCGTATTCAGGATCGGCGCCGCGCACGCGGTGCCGCGCGCCGGTCCGCCGTCTGTCGACGGACAGCACGGCGACCGGCAATCGGGCGGCGGATCAGACAAGCCATTCAGGAGCGAGCAATAACCGTTCCTCGCTTCACCGCGCCTTCGGCCCGATGCGCAACCGTCGCGCAACCGGCCCGATCACCGCATCGGCCTGCTGCGCGATCAGCATGTGCAGCGTGAAATCCAGGTCTTCCGGCGCGATGTCGAAGTGCACGTGAACCACGTCGCGCACGGCGCGCGCGCTGACGACGTACACGCCGAGCGGGGAATGCAGCAGCGCCGCGAGGCGGGCGTGCGCGTGTTCGCCGGAGTCGGCCGTCAGCGTGACGGGCAACTGCAGGCGCGGGCGCGGCGGCGGAAAAGGAATGACGTTGTTGCGTGCGCCGGCGTGCAACTGGCGGCCGGCGGCATTGAAGGCGGGAACGGGATGAATGAAGGTCATGGAGCGGACGGAAGCCGTCTCGGCTGTTCGACACATCCCCAGCTTAGAAGAGACGACATAAACGTCGTGCAAAAAAACGCACCGCCGATGCAAAAAACGGCATCGGGGACACAACACGCCAGCGGCCGGCGGCTGGCCGTGCGGCCGTCATGCGCGCGAGGGGGTCGCGCGTCACGGCGCGCGTCGACCTCGCCCGCGCCGCGTTCGCCCGTCAGTTCGTCCCGTTACGCGGCGAAGGCCTCGAGCGACGCGCGCCGCCGCTCGTCGACCATCGATTCGATCAGCGATACCAGATCGTCGGTCAGCGGATCGCAGATGCCCGGCGAGCGATGCAGTTCGAGGTCGGCCGCCGGCAGCGACGGAAAGCCGTCCGACTCGTCGAGCACGCGCCAGTTCTCGGGCAGCGTGCAGCGATCGATCATCGTCACGGCCGCGCCGTGGTTCACCGCGATCTTGATGCCGGTCGGGCTCTGGCTCGTGTAGACGACATGAAACGACCGGTCGGCCGTCGCGAGCGCCTGCAGCCCGCGCTGCCGGTAGCAGCACGTTTCCGGGAACAGCGCGAGCGGCACCGACGCATGGCGGTCGAGCGCGAAATCGCGGTGCGCGGCCCACACGACGTCGTGCCGGCCGAGCACCCGCCCGCCCGCGCCGGGCCCGTGACGCACGACGAGCGCCACGTCGAGCTCGCCGGCCTGCAGCCGTTCGAGCAATTCGAGCGACATCCGGCAATGCACGTGCAGGCGCGCGCCCGGCCGCATCGCATAGAACGACTTCAGCAGGTCGGGCAGCCACAGCTCCGCATAGTCCTCGGGCAGCCCGAAGCGCACGACGCCGCGGTCGCTGCTCGCCTGCTTCAGCGCGAGGATCGCATCGTTCTGCACCTGGATGATCCGGCGCGCATGGATCAGGAAATTCTCGCCGTCGCGCGACAGCTCGAGCCGCCTGCTGTTGCGCATGAACAGGTGCGTGTCGAGCCGCTCCTCGAGCGTGCGGATGCGCAGGCTGATCGTCGATTGCGTGCGATGCAGTTGCCGGGCCGCCGCGGTGAAGCCACCGCTTTCGACGACCGCGACGAATGCCCGGATCAGTTCCGGATCGAGCGAACTGAGCTTCGACCAATCGGGCTTTTGAATGGCAGCCATCGAAATTACTCGCTTTCGAAAAAAGAAGGGAAGACGAAAGATAGGGCTCGGAGTACGCCGATTGTTGTCGGATGCGCTCGGCCCTCCAACCCCTGCCCGGGTATGACAAACCCGGAGCCGGTACGCGAATGCCCACCCGCCGATCCCGCCCCGCCCGCCGTTACGACCACGGCCGAGGCCCGCCCGGCGGGCATTCGCGTGCCGGATTCAGGGCTTTCCCGGAGACGACGAAAACTCATGGCCCGATCAGAAAACATCGATTCACCGGCCGCATCCCGGCCCACCACAATCGCCTCACACCCACCTCATCGACGAGACACCGCAATGACCGCATCCCAACCCAGGCAGCTTTACATCGGCGAAGGCTTCGAAGGCCCCGGCGTCAACCTTGCGCACATCAACGTGCTGGTCGGCCCGCGCAACGGCCCGGCGGGCCACGCGTTCGCCACCGCACTCGCGACGCCGTCGGCCGGCCATGCG
This sequence comes from Burkholderia sp. AU33423, assembly GCF_002223135.1. Taxonomy (NCBI): domain Bacteria; kingdom Pseudomonadati; phylum Pseudomonadota; class Betaproteobacteria; order Burkholderiales; family Burkholderiaceae; genus Burkholderia; species Burkholderia sp. AU33423. The sequence goes on along the minus strand of NZ_NKFH01000007.1, from coordinate 346,756 downwards.
CCGTTCGTCGTGATCGCGCAGCCGGGCGTGCCGACCAAGCCGCTCACGCTGTACGTGAACAAGGCGCAGATCGCCGGCGATTTCCACGGCAATGCCACGTGGGGCGCATCGCAGGCCGGCATCGCGAAGGCCGTGGCCGAAGCGCTCGAGAACGGCACGCTGCCGCCCGAAGCGGAGAACGACTGGGTCGTCGTGTCGGCGAACTGGGTGAACCCGCAGACCGACGATCTCGACGCCGTGTTCGAGAACAACTACCGCGCGTGCCGCAACGCGATCGTCGCCGCGATGGAAGGGCTGCCGCATCGCGACGCGGTGTTCGCCGCCGCGCGCGACGTGTCGAACCCGTTCTACACCCCGAAGAAAAACTGACGACGACAAGCGGCCGACACAAGGCCCGCACCTGGAGGAAACATGGAATACGTCCGCCTCGGCCAGTCCGGCCTGAAGGTGTCCCGCCTGTGTCTCGGCACGATGAACATGGGCACCCCCGAATGGAAGCCCTGGATCTTCGACGAAGCGCAGAGCGAGCCGATCGTGCGCCGCGCGCTCGACGCCGGCGTCAACTTCATCGATCTCGCGGATTTCTATTCGACGGGCGTCGGCGAGGAAGTGGTGGGCCGCATCCTGAAGCGCAACGCGCGCCGTGAGGAGCTCGTCGTGACGACCAAGGTCGGCTACGACATGGGCAGCTATCCGAACGCGGGCGGCCATTCGCGCAAGCACGTGCTCGACGGCATCGACGGATCGCTGAAGCGCCTCGGGATGGATTACGTCGACATCTTCATGCTGCATTTCTTCGACGTGAACACGCCCGTCGAGGAAACGATGAGCACGCTGCACGACATCGTGCGCGCCGGCAAGGCGCGCTATATCGGCGTGTCGACGATGTACACGTGGCAGTTCGCGAAGATCATGCAGGCCTGCGAACGAAACGGCTGGGACAAGCCGATCAACATGCAGCTGCAGCTGAACCTCGCGTATCGCGAGGAAGAGCGCGAGATGGTGCCGTACTGCATCGACCAGGGCGTCGGCGTATCGGTGTTCAGCCCGCTGGCGCGCGGCCTGCTCACCTGCGAGCCGCAATCGACGCGCAACCAGACCGACTTCTTCACCGCGCAGATGTACGGCGATGCGTCATCGCTCGCGATCGCCGCATCCGTCGCGAGGGTCGCGAAGCGCCGCGGCGTGCCACCCGCGCAGATCGCGCAGGCATGGGTGCTGAGCCGCCCCGGCATCGCGAGCATGCTGGTCGGCGCGGATTCCGTCGCGCAGTTCGACAGCGCGCTCGGCGCGCTCGAAACGCAGCTCACCGACGAAGAGCTGCACGAGCTGGAACGCAACTACACGCCGTGCGACCTGATCAACGACTACACGGCCGGCAAGCGCATCGCGCGCGAATCGCGTCCGGCGCAGGGCAGTTTCGTGACGGAATGAAGGACCGAGGCTCCGAGGCACTGAAGGAACGACACACAATGAATGAATTTCTGAGGACCGGCCATTTCATCGGCGGTGAATGGCACGAATCGCATGGCGCGAGCGATGCAACCTATCCGGTGCTGAACCCGGCAACCGGCGAGACGATCGCGAAGGTCGCGAAAGGCGGCGCCGACGACACGCAACGCGCGATCGATGCGGCAGCACACGCGTTTCCGGCATGGCGCGCCCTGACCGCGAAGGAACGCGGCGCCCGCGTGAAGCGCTGGGGCGAGCTGATGCTCGAGCATCGCGACGCGCTCGCCGAACTGCTGACCCGCGAGCAAGGCAAGCCGCTCGCCGAAGCGCGTGGCGAAGTCGCGTATGCGGCGAGCTTTCTCGAATGGTTCGCGGAAGAAGCGAAGCGCATGTACGGCGACGTGATCCCGAGCCCGAAGCCGAACTCGCAGATCGTCGTCACGCGCGAGCCGGTCGGCGTCGTCGCGGCGATCACCCCGTGGAACTTCCCGCTGGCGATGATCACGCGCAAGGCCGGCCCCGCGCTCGCGGCCGGCTGCACGATGGTGCTGAAGCCGTCCGAGGAAACGCCGCTGTCCGCGTTCGCGCTCGCGGTGCTCGCCGAGCGCGCGGGCGTGCCGGCCGGCGTGTTCAACGTGGTGTCGGGCGACGCGGTCGCGATCGGCGAGACGCTGACGAGTTCGTCCGTCGTGCGCAAGCTGTCGTTCACGGGTTCGACGCGGGTCGGCAAGCTGCTCGCGAACCAGTCGGCCGACACGCTGAAGAAGCTGTCGCTCGAACTCGGCGGCAACGCGCCGTTCATCGTGTTCGACGATGCCGATCTCGATGCGGCGGTCGAAGGCGCGATCGCGTCGAAGTTCCGCAACACGGGCCAGACCTGCGTATGCGTGAACCGCTTTCTCGTGCAGGACGGCGTGTACGACGCGTTCACGCGCAAGCTCGCGGATGCCGTGCGCAAGCTGCGTGTCGGCAACGCGCTCACGGGTGAAGTCGACCAGGGGCCGCTGATCAACGAAGCGGCGCTCGGCAAGGTCGAGCGGCATGTGGCCGACGCCACCGCGAAGGGCGCGCACGCGCTCACCGGCGGCAAGCGTCACGCGCTCGGCGGCACGTTCTACGAGCCGACCGTGCTGACCGGCATGACGGCCGACATGCTGATCGCCGAAGAGGAAACCTTCGGCCCCGTCGCCGGCTGCTTCCGCTTCGCGACCGAGGAAGAGGCCGTGGCCGCGGCCAACGACACGCCGTTCGGGCTGTCCGCGTACTTCTACACGCGCGACCTCGGCCGTGCGTGGCGCGTGTCGGGTGCGCTGGAGAGCGGCATGGTCGGCGTCAACGACGGGATCATCTCGACCGAAGTCGCGCCGTTCGGCGGCGTCAAGCAATCGGGGCTCGGCCGCGAAGGCTCGAAGTACGGCCTCGACGAATACGTGGAACTCAAGTACACGCTGATGGCCGGCCTCGGCCGCTGACCCCCGGCCGCTCCCCGCGGTCGACCCGCGCCGCGCGCCGTCCGGCCGCGCGGCGCCCTGCACGGCATGCGCGGCGGCGTCCCGCCTGCGCGCGCCGTTGCGCGCCCGATAACAATCCAGGAGGCAGCTTGACTCAAGCCAACGTTCAATCCGGCACCGCACGCGCGTTGCCGCTGTCGCGTGGCGCCGATGCGCCGCACCGCCCCGTCGCGCTCGACGACGTGCCGCTCAACCGCTTCCACGTGAAGATCGCCGGCCTGACGTTCGGCGCGCATTTCACCGAGGGCTACACGCTCGGCACGATCGGCTATGCGCTCGCCGCGCTCGGCAGGCAGATGCCGATCGACGCGTTCTGGATGGGGATGATCGGCAGTTCCGCGCTGATCGGCATCTTCTTCGGCAGCCTCGTGTTCGGCTGGCTGTCCGACCGGATGGGCCGGCAGAAGATCTTCCTGACGAGCTTCGTGATCATCACGGCGGCCGCATTCGCGCAATTCTTCGTCACGTCGCCGCTCGAACTGTGCGTGCTGCGCGTGCTGATCGGCTTCGGGATGGGCGGTGACTTCACGGTCGGCCACGCGATCCTCGCCGAATTCTCGCCGCGCAAGCATCGTGGTGCGCTGCTCGGCTCGTTCAGCGTGATCTGGACGATCGGCTATGTCGCCGCGAACGTGCTTGGCCTCGCGTACAGCAACGCCACCCCCGATGCATGGCGCTGGCTGCTCGCGTCGGCCGCGTTGCCCGCGCTGATCGTGCTGGTGCTGCGGATCGGCACGCCCGAATCGCCGCGCTGGCTGCTCGGCAAGGGCCGGGAGAAGGAGGCACGTGCGATCGTCGCGAAGCATTTCGGGCCGCACGTGATGCTCGACGGCTCGACCGAGCCGCATGCGCATGGCGGCTTCGCGCGGCTGTTCCAGCGTGACCTGATCCGCCGCACGATGTTCAACTGCGCGTTCTTCGTGTGCCTCGTGATTCCGTATTTCGCGATCTACACGTTCCTGCCGACGATCCTGAAGACGATCGGCCTCGCCGAAGGTTTCGGCGCCGACCTGCTGCTGAACGGCTTCCTGGTGCTGGGCGCGCTGATCGGCATCTGGCTGACGATCCGGCTGTCGCGGCGCGGCTTCCTGATCGGCTCGTTCGCGGTGACGTGCGCGTCGCTCGTCGCGCTGGCCGTGCTGCCGTCGTCGGCGGCCCTCGCGATGATCGTCGCGTTCGCGATCTTCACGCTGACGATGTCGGCGTTCAGCAACCTCGTGGGCGTGTTCCCGCCCGAGTGCTTCCCGACCGAAGTGCGCGCAAGCGGCGTGGGCCTCGCGATCGCGTGCAGCCGGCTCGGTTCGGCGATCGGCACGTTCCTGCTGCCGGTCGGTATCGCGACGCTCGGCTTTCACGCGACGATGTTCGCGCTCGCGGGCGTGCTGCTGGTGGGGATGATCGTGTCGATCGCGTGGGCGCCCGAGACGAAGCACCTGACGCTGGAGGAGGCGTCGGGGCATTGACGAGGACGGCGGGTTGTGTGACCGCCTGCTGCATCGCGCTCGATCAAGGCTTTCGTATCGACAAGCCGCTGATACGCTGCGACGATGCTGCGCTCGATTCGAACGAACCCGGCCGTGGCCGGGTTCGTTCATTTGGGACGCGATGCGATGCGCACGTTCGCTCAGAACAGGATCGACGCATAGTCTCGCGCGCCGTGCAGGATGTGAAGAATGTCGATCCGAGCCGGCGGATCGCCGACGACCCGATAGAAGATCTGGTAGTTGCCGTACACGCGATGCCGCACGCCGTGACGCTCGAAGCGCGGCACCAGCGGAAACGCCAGCGGCATCGCGGCAAGACTCAGGCATTTATCGCGAATCTCCCGCACAAACGTTACGGCGCGTTGCGGGTTGTCGCGTGCAATGTAATCGGCGATCGCTTCGAGTTCGCCAATCGCAAAATCGGACAGGCGCACGGTCAAACCTGACGATCCGCCTGGGCCCGATACTTCGCCTCGAGGCGATCGAAGACTTCCGCTGCGTCGGCGCCGCGTCCGGCTTCCGCATCGGACAGGCTGCGCGCGATCACCGCGTCCAGCGCGTTCAGCTGTGCCTCGCGATCCTGGATGAGGCGTACACCTTCGCGAAGCACTTCGCTCTTGGATCCGTAGCGCCCTGATTCGACCAGCTTCGCGACGTAAGCTTCCAGCTGCTGGCCCAGTTCCGCACTGATCATGCCGACCTCCCGACCGGATTGAATTCGATGCGTCAAGCGTACCCCGGTTATCAACTGTTATCAAGAAGACAAGCTCCAAAGGATCGGCGCAAATGCTTTCGACATGCCGATCGGGGGGATGGACGGAGCGGGACGCGCTTCAGGCAGGCTGCCGCGCGCCGGCATTCATCCGGTTTTCGCCTTCACTCGTGTAGCCTTACCGGACCCTCACCGTGCGAGCAGCGATCATGATTGAAGACATCGTCACGCCACAACCTGGCCTGAAGGTCTACCCGCCAGACGCCGCCGTCTTTGCCGAGCCCCATGCCGCACTCGCGCGCCACCTGCATCCGCTGGTGTCGATCGACCTGTCGACGGTCAATCCGTCGTGGGAGGGCTGGATCCACCTGCTCAGTCCCGTCGAACCGTACGACGGGCTCGTCGGGCAGGACACGGCCGCGTATCACAACGACTATCTCCGCGCGAACTGGATCGGGTTCCGGCTCGACGAGAACAACCGCTACACGCTGCTCGGCGACCCGCGCTACTTCTATCTGGAAAACCCGCCCGGCGCGCATGACGCGGGCTATCGCGCGGAACTGGAGGCGCACTACACCGAGCAACAGGCCAGCATCGAAACCGCGCGCAAACGGTTCGCCGAATACGGCGTGCTCTACTCCTCCAACCAGTACGCGCCGGACGAGCGCGATTTCAGCCGGGAAAAGCCGTGCAACCTGATCGACCAGCTCGGCGGAACAGTCGGCTGGGGCAACTGGTCGGGCACGTCGGATTTTCCGGTCGACGACCGCAATCCCGACGACATCCGGCCGATCGGCCCCGACGGTGCTCGCTTTCGCTTCGTCGCCAGCGTCACCGGCTGGGAATACCGCGCGATGGGCGCGGACTCGATTCTCCTGTTTTACGAGCCGGCCAGCCGCGTGGCGCTGCTGACGTTCGACTGGTCGTAGGGCGGGCGGGACGGGCGGTCGCTCCGTCTCGTGATTGGCCGTTTGGCGGACTCTGCCCGCCGGATTCGCGCCGATATGCTGGGGCTTTCCATTCATCGCCGGAAGCCATGCCCGCCCAGCGTGTCGATCTCAGCCATGTCCTGCCCTACGAGACGACGTACTTCGACGATCAGCTCGAGGTCGATCGAAACGACCTCGATATTTCCGCGTTGCTGGGGGTGAGCGGCAACGTCCCCGACGAACTGCTCGTTGCGTTGTGCGGCGCGCCTGCCGGATCGGAGATCCAGACCTATCTCGACAGCGCAGACAGGCTGACATTCGCCGTCACGCACCCGACATTGATCCGATCGGAGAATCGCGTCTCCGTGCTCAAAACCCGGGACACGCGCGTACTCGAATTGGGATCCATCGATCTTGTCGATAACGCCGTCGCCGGACTCGGTGCAGCGATGCTATGGCGGATCGCCAGAGCATGCGATAGGTTGAAGATTGCCCGGATCAGCGCGTTCGCGATAGGCGGTCGCAAAGCCGCACCGGAATCCGGCGGGCCGCGGCTCTCCGGATACTACGCATGGCCCAGGTTCGGCTTCGATGCGCCCATTCCGGATCGGCAAGGTGACGAGGCTGCGCTGTTCCAGTATTTCCCCGGATATCCGGTCGGATTGGCCGACCGGTCGCTCCGGTCGCTACGTGCACTCTACGCAACGCGATTCGGGCGGGACTTCTGGCGCGTCGCCGGGTCGCATCGCTGGATGACATTCGAGGTTGCCCCGCATGGCCATTCAGTGCTGACGCTGCAGCAATACCTGATCGAAAAAGGAATTTACGAATGACCCAAAAGCACCATCCAATCACGGGCTTCCGATTCGCGAAGCAAATAGCAAGGCGCAGCCGCATAACGAACGAGAATCGCCCCATTCGTCTCGCGGAAATCCGGCTGCTCATTGGCGAGCTCGTCGCGAGCGTACGCCCACACGGTCAAACGCAGGCTCCGCTGACGTCTACCGTCGAATACCACGCGCAACCGGCCGGCAAGCCGGTATCACCGCCGCAAAGAAAGGTCTTCGACGTGGGGCCGATCGATCACTCGAAGAGCACATTGCAGATCATATCGATGGCCGATGCCGAAGCCCGTTGTCGCCGGGAAACACTCATGCACTTCGGACAGGATCCGGACCTGTAACCCGCAGCAATGGAAAACAACCGCACGGTTCGTGCTCGACGACGATCAATCCAGTCTTCAAGCGTAACGATCTTTGACACTGCACCCAACCGGAAGCGCCACACGACCGACGCGGACTGATCCGATTGCTTCCACAGAAAGATCAGCCGCGTCTCAGCAACGAGGCCCCCTACCCCCGCCTCCCCGCCTGCTCCCGCAACCACGCAGCGAACGCGACCACCGGCTCGACCGCGACGCTCTCCGGCTCGACATCGAGCCAGTACCCGAACGGCCCGATCGGTTGCACCGGCGACAGCCGCACGAGGCTGCCCTCGCCGATCTCCTCCTCGATCATGTTCAGGTCGACCACCGCGAGCCCCGCACCCTTGCGCGCCGCGCGGATCGCCTGTTCGAGCGTCGAAAACTCGATGCCGTCGCCGATCCGCGCCGGCGGCACGCCCGCCTGCTCGCACCAGTCGGCCCACAGCGTCAGGCGCTTGCCTTCGTGCAGCACATGCAGCGACGGCAACCGGCCCAGCAGCACCTCCAGCGCATCGCCGCGATAGCGCGGCGCGCCGACGAGCGCATGCCGCTCCATCATCAGCAGCTCCGACTGCATCCCGGCGCGCGCCGCGCGCCCGAAGCGGATGTGGCAATGGCATTCGTCATCCGGCTCCGTGCGGATCGACAGCTCGACGTCGGGCAGCGCCTCCGCGAGCGTGCCGAGCCGCGGCGAAAACCACTGCGTCGCGAACGTCGGCGGCAGCGACACCGTCAGCCGCCGTTTCGCACCCGGTCGCGTGGCGGCGATTTCGCCGACGCCCCGTTCGATCGTGTCGAACGCCTGCCCGATGAACGGCAGCAGTCGCTGGCCGGCATCGGTCAGGCGCACGCCCTTGTGATCGCGCTCGAACAGCCGCGCGCCGAGCGCTTCCTCGAGCAGCCGGATCTGCCGGCTCACCGCACCCTGCGTCACGCACAGCGAAACCGCCGCGCGGTTGAAGCTCAGGTGACGCGCGGTCTCCTCGAAAAATCGCAGTGCGATCAACGATGGCAGGCGTCGCATGATGTGTGTCCCCTTCGTTTGTATCGTTTGTATCGTTTGTATCGTTTGTATCGTTTGTGTCGTTCGTGTCGTTGCCGGCCGGCACCGCCGGCCCTCCTGCCGGCGTGCCTTGTCACGACAAGGCACGCCAGCCGCCATCCCGTCAAACCCGCGCGCCCGCCGTCGCCGCCATTCATCGTCCCCGCGCCCGCGCCACCCGCCTACAATAAGCATCCCGCACCAAACACGACACCGCCCCGTGAGACGCAAGATGCCGGCGCTGAATGCGCTGAAAGCCTTCGAGATGGCCGGCCGCACCGGCAGCTTCACGCGCGCGGCCGAGCTGCTCAACGTGACGCAGAGCGCGGTGAGCCGCCAGGTTCGCCAGCTCGAAGGCCAGCTCGGCGAAACGCTGCTCGAGCGCCGCCATCACCAGCTCGAACTGACCGCGGCCGGCCGCGTGCTGCTGCGCGCGCTGCAGCAATCGTTCGACAAGATCGAGCTGACCGTGCGCAGCCTGCAGGAAAAAACCCACCTGAACCGCCTGCGCGCGAACGTGCCGCCCACCTTCGCCGCGCGCTGGCTGATGCCGCGCCTCGGCCGGCTGCGCGACGCGCATCCCGAATTCGAGCTGAGCCTCACGACCCGCATCCACGACAGCCTCGGCGAATCGCGCGTGCTCGACTGCGCGATCCGGTTCGGCGACGGCGAATGGGACGGCTTCGACAACGCACTGCTGATGCAGGAACAGCATATCGCCGTCTGCGCGCCCGCGCTGTATGCGCGGCTGCGACAGGACGGCGCGCCGATCGACCTGAACCGCTTCACGCTGCTGCACGTGCTCGCCACCGACGACCAGCGCTACCTGACCTGGCAGCACTGGCTGAAAGCAGCCGGCATCGCCGACGTCGACACGCGAGGCGGCTACGAATTCGACCTGCTCGACCATGCGATCCGCGCGGCGATCGACGGTCTGGGCATCACGATCGCCGACCGCCACATGGTCGCGCGCGAACTCGCGACCGGGCAACTGATGCAAGTGCTCAACGTGCACGTCGACGGCCACCAGTCGTACTGGTTCGTCACGCGGCCGGAGCAGACGAACCTGCCGCACATCGTCCAGTTCCGCGACTGGCTGCAGCAGGAAGTGTGGCTCGCGAAGCGCCATCTCGAACCGTCGTCGCCGCTGCCGCAGGTGCCGCTGGCCTAGCGCGCGACCCGCCCGGCCACGCTCGACAGCCGTCGACCACCCGCCGCGGGCGACACCTTACCGCCTCCCGCGTCAGTCCGCACTCGGACCAGTCGGAAAATGCGACACGGCCACCGTCCGCGCCCCGTCCCGCCCTCACCGCAGCAGCCTTGCCGGACGGGCGTCTCCCGCCGATTCGCCGAGTAACGTGCGTTTTTCTCATGCTCTACGCGTAAATAAGTCGTTTGTCGTGCGCTAAACGCATGAACAGAATGGCCTCCATCCCGTGCCGCGCGTGTCGCCACTCGAAGCGATCCGCCTGCATTCATCGGAGGAGTCACTTCATGCGCACCGAACGCAACTACGTGAACGGCCGTTTCGTCGCCCCGGAAAGCGACACGTTCATCGTCGTCCACAACCCCGCCACCGAAGCGCCGTTCGCGCGCGTGCCGGCCGCGACGCCGGCCGACGCGCTCGCCGCCGTCGACGCCGCGGCCGCCGCGCAGAAGGCGTGGCGCAAGCTGCCGAGCGCCGAACGCGCCGCATACCTGCACCGCTTCGCCGACGCATTGACCGCACGCGCGCCCGAGATCGGCGCGGCGCTCGCGCAGGAGTCCGGCAAGAGCGGCGAGGACGCATCGAACGAAGCCGTCTACGCGGGCCAGATCACGCGCTACCACGCCGAGTGGGCGCGCCGAATCGAGGGCGAGATCATCCCGAGCGACACGCCCGACGAGAACCTGTTCCTGCAGCGCGAGCCGATCGGCGTCGTCGCCTGCCTGATCCCGTTCAACTACCCGGTCTACACGCTGCTGCGCAAGGTCGCGCCCGCGCTGATCGCCGGCAACACCGTGGTCGTGCGGCCGAGCAACCACACGCCGGTGTCCGCGTTCGAAATCGCGAAAGCCGCCGACGATGCCGGCTTCCCGCCGGGCGTCGTCAACATCCTGACGATGGACCACGCGACGGCCGAAGCGCTGTGCACGCATCCGGCAGTCGGGATGATCACGCTGACCGGCAGCGTGAACGCGGGCCGCAAGGTGCTCGACTACTGCAAGGCGAACATCGCGAAGCCGTCGCTCGAACTCGGCGGCAAGACGCCCGCGATCATCGAGCCCGACGCCGACCTCGAACGCGCCGCCGCCGCACTCGTCGCGTCGAAGACGACCCATTGCGGCCAGCTCTGCACGGCGATCGAACGCGTATACGTGCACGACAGCGTGCACGACCGCTTCGTCGGGCTGCTGAAGGAGAAGATGGCGGCCGTGCGCATCGGCGACCGTGCGGAAGACGCGTCGCGGATGGGCCCGCTGGTCAGCGCATCGGCGCGCGCGCACATCCACGGGATGGTCGAACGCGCGATCGCAGCCGGCGCGACGCTCGAAACCGGCGGTGCGATTCCCGCCGGCCCCGGCTTTTTCTATCCGGCCACGCTGCTCACCGGCGTGCGGCAGGACATGGAGATCGTGCAGGAGGAAACCTTCGGCCCGATCATGCCCGTGCTGCGCTACACGACGATCGACGAAGCGATCGGGTTCGCGAACGACCATCAGTTCGGCCTGTCGTCGGTGCTCTACACCGAGCACTACCGCACCGCGATGACCGTCGCGAACGCGATCGAAGCCGGCGAGCTGTACGTGAACCGCACGCCGGCCGATCCGTACCAGGGCTTCCACGCCGGCTGGAAACGCTCGGGCCTCGGCGGCGACGACGGCAAGCACGGGATGCTCGAATTCACGCAGACGCGCCTCGTCGTCATGAAGTACTGACGCCGTCACGCCGACGCACCGTTTCCGGCGCGCGCACTCGAACACCACGCCGCGCGCGCCGCCCCTGACCCCACCAGCACATAAAAAATCTGCAGGCGTCCGCCTAAAGGACGCCTGATGGAGGAAGACATCATGCCGACCCAACCGTCGACACCCAACGCGTCGCTCGCGTTGCACGACAAGGCGCTCGACGCTCACGCGTCGCAGCATTCGCGCGCACAACGCTACCTGCAACTGCTGCTGCTCGTGATCGCCGCGGGCGCCATCTACCCGATGCTGTATCTGCGGCAGGTCTACCAGCCGACGATGCTGCAGTTCTTCCGTATCGACGACGTGCAGCTCGGCTACCTGTATTCGTCGCTCGGCACGATCTTCCTCGTCAGCTATTTGCCGAGCGGCTGGCTGGCCGACCGCCTGTCGCCGCGCTGGCTGATCTGCTTCTCGCTGCTCGCCACCGGCGCGCTCGGGCTCGTCTATGCGACCGGGCCGTCGTTCGACATGCTGGTGCTGATCTTCGGCGGCTGGGGGCTGACCACCGGCCTCACGTTCTGGGCCGCCGTGATCAAGCGCGTGAACATGATCGCGGGCCCAGACGAACAGGGTCGCTTCTTCGGTCTGCTCGACGGCGGCCGTGGCCTCGTCGAGGCGCTGCTCGCGACGATTGCCATCACGCTGTTCGCCTATGTGACGCAGGCGCGCGGCGGCACCGATGCAGCCGGCTTCAAGCTCGTCGTCCACCTGTACGCGTTTTTCTGCATCGCGCTCGGCGTGCTGCTCGCGCTCGTGAAGGACCCGTCGAACACGGGCGACCGCGCAGTGGCCGCAAAGCGCGCCAAGGGCAACGTGCTGACCGACCTGAAGACACTCGCGGCGATCCCCGAGCTGTGGCTCGTCGCCGCGATCGTGTTCTGCGGCTATCAGGTGTTCTGGGCGACCTACAGCTTCTCCGCGTACCTGCACGAAGGCAATTTCGGACTCAGCGCAACGGCGGCCGGCTTCATCACGACGCTCAAGCTGTGGATGCGCCCCGTCGGCGGCATCGGCGGCGGCTTCCTCGGCGACCGCGTATCGAAGGTGTCCGTCCTGTTCTGGGCGCTGGTGCTTGCCGCGCTGTCGCTCGTCGGGCTGATCGCCGCACCGGCACACAGCCCGCAGGCGATGCTCGTCGTGCTCGTGCTGTTCATCGGCATCCTCACCTACGCGATCCGCGGCCTGTACTGGTCGCTGCTCGACGACTGCAAGGTGCCGACGCATTGCGCGGGCCTCGCGATCGGCCTGATCTCGGTGCTCGGCTATTCGCCCGACGTGTTCGTGCCGCTGATCAACGGCTACGTGACGCAGACCTACCCGGGCGCGCACGGCTACCAGCTCTATTTCGGCTATATCGCGGCCATCGCGCTTTGCGGCGCGGGCGCGGCCGCGTTCCTCAAAACCCGCCTCAACCGCCTCCAGGAGTCCGCATGAAGATCGTTTCGCTCGAAACCCATATCGTCGCCGTGCCGCCGCCGCATGTCGGCGGGATGTACTGGATCTTCGTGAAGCTGAAGACCGACGACGGCATCGAAGGCGTCGGCGAGATCTATTCGGCGACGTTCGGCCCGAAGGCGATGGCCCCGATCATCGACGACGTGTTCGAACGCCACCTGCTGAACCGCGATCCGCACCACGTCGAGCGGCTGTTCCGTCAGGCGTATTCGAGCGGCTTCACGCAGCGCCCCGATCTCACGATGATGGGTGTCGTCAGCGGCCTCGAGATGGCGTGCTGGGACATCATCGGCAAGGCCGCCGGCAAGCCCGTATACGAGCTGCTCGGCGGCAAGATCCACGAGCGGCTGCGCTCGTACACGTACCTGTACCCGAAGAACGCGAAGGGCGAATACGACTACGACGACCCTGACCTCGCCGCCGAATGCGCGGCCGAGAACGTGAAGCTCGGCTTCACGGCCGTCAAGTTCGACCCGGCCGGCCCGTACACGGCTTACTCGGGCCACCAGTTGTCGCTGGAAGTGCTCGACCGTTGCGAGCTGTTCTGCCGACGCGTGCGCGAAGCCGTCGGCAGCAAGGCCGACCTGCTGTTCGGCACGCACGGGCAGATGGTGCCGTCGTCGGCGATCCGGCTCGCGAAGCGGCTCGAGAAATACGACCCGCTGTGGTTCGAGGAGCCGGTTCCCCCCGGCCAGGAAGAAGCGATCGCGCAAGTCGCGCAGCACACGTCGATTCCGATCGCGACCGGCGAGCGCCTGACGACCAAGTACGAATTCCACAAGCTGTTGCAAGCAGGCGGCGCATCGATCCTGCAGTTGAACGTCGCGCGCGTGGGCGGCCTGCTCGAAGCGAAGAAGATCGCGACGCTCGCCGAAGTGCACTACGCGCAGATCGCGCCGCACCTGTACAACGGGCCGGTGGGCGCCGCCGCGAGCATCCAGCTCGCGACCTGCACGCCGAACTTCCTGATCCAGGAAAGCATCATGACGTGGGGCGGTTTCCACGCGGAAGTCGTGAAGACGCCGATCCGCTGGGAAGACGGCTACATCATCCCGTCGAACGAACCGGGCCTCGGCATCGAGCTCGACATGGACGTCGTGCGCCGCCACACGCCGTACACCGGCGAACGGCTGCACCTGCAGATGGGCGAACACCCCGTCGACGTGAAGGATCTCGCCCCCGCGAAGGGCTGAGCGCAAAGGACATACATGAGCTACGACTACATCATCGTCGGCGCGGGCTCGGCCGGCTGCATCCTCGCGAACCGCCTGAGCGAATCGGGCCGGCACTCGGTGCTGCTGCTCGAAGCGGGCGAACGCGACGCGTCGTTCTGGTTCAAGGTGCCGGTCGGCTTCACGAAGACCTACTACAACCGCCGCTACAACTGGATGTACTACAGCGAGCCCGAGGCGCAGCTCGCCGACCGCAAGCTGTACTGCCCGCGCGGCAAGGTGGTCGGCGGATCGGGGTCGATCAACGCGATGGTCTACGTGCGCGGCCAGCGCAGCGACTACGACGACTGGGCGAACGCCGGCAATCCGGGCTGGGCGTACGACGACGTGCTGCCGTACTTCCGCAAGCTCGAAACCCACGCGGCCGGCACGACCGATCCGCAGCATCATGGCTCGACCGGGCCGATCCACATCACGTCGATGAAGGCCGACGTGCACCCGATCGTCCACGAATTCCTGAAGGGCTGCGGCCAACTGAACCTGCCGCGCACCGATGATTTCAACGGCGCGCAGTTCGAAGGCGCGGGCATCTACGACCTGAACACGAAAAACGGTGAACGCTGCTCCAGCAGCTTCGCGTACCTGCGCCCCGCGCTGGGCCGCGCGAACCTCACGCTGCGCTCGGGCGTGCTCGTGCGGCGCGTGACGTTCGACGGCACGCGTGCGACCGGCGTGGTCGTCGCGGGCGAACACGGCGACGAAACGCTCGTCGCCGCGCGCGAGGTGATCCTCGCGGCCGGCGCGGTCGATACACCGAAGCTGCTGCAACTGTCGGGCGTGGGCGATCCGTCGCTGCTCGCGCGCCAGCGCGTGCCGCTCGTGCATGCGCTGCCGGCCGTCGGCCGCAACCTGCAGGACCACCTGTGCGTGAGCTTCTACTTCAAGGCGAACCGGCCGACGCTGAACGACGAGATGGGCACGCTCATCGGCAAGATGAAGATCGGCTTGCGCTACCTGCTGACGAAGCGCGGCCCGCTCGCGATGAGCGTGAACCAGGCGGGCGGCTTCTTCCGCGGTACGGACGATACGCCGGAGCCGAACCTCCAGCTCTACTTCAACCCGCTGTCGTACCGGATTCCGAAGAGCGATCGCGCGAGCATCAAGCCCGAGCCGTATTCGGGCTTCCTGATCGCGTTCAACCCGTGCCGGCCGACGAGCCGCGGCACGATCGAGATCGCGTCGAACCGCGCGGAAGATGCCGCGAAGATCCACATCAACGCGCTGACCACGCAGAAGGATCTCGACGAAGCCGTGCAGGGCAGCAAGGTGATCCGTGCGCTGATGCGCGCGCCGGCGCTGAAGTCGATGACCGTCGAGGAGATCTCGCCGGGGCCGCAGGTCGATTCCGACGAAGCCATCCTGCAGTATTTCCGCGAGCAGTCGGGTTCGATCTATCACCTGTGCGGCTCGTGCGCGATGGGGCCGGACGCGGCGACGTCGGTGGTCGATGCGTCGCTGCGCGTGCACGGGCTGCAGGCGCTGCGGATCGTCGATGCGTCGGTGTTCCCGAACATCACGTCGGGCAACATCAATGCGCCGACGATGATGGTCGCGGAGAAAGGCGCGGACCTGATTCTGGCGGACGCGCAACGCACGGAAACCGCCGGCGCGCCGACGCATACCCGCGAAGCCGTCCCGCACTGACGCGCCGCCCCCTCTGCATCGTCCGATCGGGACAACGCCCGTCGGCACACGGGAAAACACTGCCATGAACACGCCGCGCGACCCGTGTGCACAGGCTCGAAACGTGCATTCGGTTTTGACGAAAGTCCCCGAGAAACGGGTGGCTCGCGTGCGATGTGACGCGCGTTCAGCAAACGCGTAGCGTGACGCGAAGCGATCCAGGGCAACGCACGCGCCGGCCTGCCGGCGGCGTGCCCCCGGGGGGGAACCGCAGGCCCGAGGGGGAGACGCGCCGTGAAACGCATGCCATTTCGCTGCATCCGTGCCATCACCTATGCAAGCGTGCTGCTCTTTCAGGCCCAAGCGCAGGCGCAGGCGCTGGACGCCCAGTCGACCCAGGAGAACATTTCCGCGCTGCGCCACGAAGTCGATCGTCATCTGCAGGAACTGAGCGCGCTCAAGCGCAAACTGGCCGACGAGGAAGCCCATCTCTCGCGCCTGAGCCGGGCGCTGGACGACCGGGGACTCGCGGCCCGGCGCGGTGCGGGCCCCGGTGATGCCGGCGGCTCCGGCGACGCGGCGCCGCCAGCCGATACCGGCGCCCCGGGCGGCGCACCCGGCACGGCAGGCAACGTGCAATCCGCGGCCGGGTCCGCCGCGCCACCGAGCCAGCCGATCGGCCAGGCGCCGGTGGCGGAAACCGCACCGCCGCCCGTCGCGCCGATCTTCGATCAGCCCGGCGTGCTGACGCCGAAGCACAAGTTCGTCGTCGAGCCGTCGTTCCAGTTCAACTATTCGTCGTCGAACCGCGTCGCACTCGTCGGCTACACGATCATCCCCGCGCTGCTGATCGGCCTGGTCGACGTGCGGGAAGTCAAGACGACCACGCTGACCGGCGCGGTCGCGGTACGCTACGGGATCACCAACCGGATGGAAGTCGAAGTCCGCGTCCCCTACGTGTACTCGACGAACGACACGATCAGCCGCGAGATCTTCACCGGTTCCGCCCAGGACAACGCGTTCAACAGCCACGGCAAAGGCCTCGGCGACGTCGAAATGACGCTGCGCTACCAGTTCAATACCGGCGGTCCCGACAAGTTCTATTACATCGGCTGGCTGCGCTTCAAGACCGCCACCGGCAAGAGCCCGTTCGACGTCGTCACCGACTGCGTCACGCGCTGCGTCGGCAATGCCACCGGCACCGGCCTGCCGCTCGAGCAGCCGACGGGCTCGGGCTTCTACGCGGTCCAGCCGGGTCTCACCTGGCTCTTTCCGTCCGACCCGGTGGTGTTCTTCGGCAACTTGAGCTATCTGCACAGCTTCAGCCGCGACAATCTCAGCCTCACGATTCGCGACGGGCAGAAAGACTTCATCGGGAAATTGCAACCCGGCGACATCTGGGGTTTCAACATCGGCATGGGCCTCGCGCTGAACGAGAAAGCGTCGGTGAGCCTCGGCTACGACCAAAGCATCGTGCTGCCCACGAAACAGAACGGCCAGACGATTCCCAGCTCGGTACGCGTGATCCTCGGTTCACTGCTCCTCGGTTACTCGTACCGGCTGTCACCGAAGACCACGCTGAATCTGTCGATCGGCGCCGGCCTCACGCGCGACACGCCGGACGTGGTCATGACGCTGCGCGTGCCGATTGCATTCTGATCGCCGACATGCGCCGACGGCGGGCCGCGCGACGCACGCCGGCACCCGCGTGCCATGACCCGCTCATCCGCCGATCATCGACCGCTCACCGAACCTCATCGCCCCGGCAACGCGCCGAGCAGCGCATTGTTCAGCGTCGACATCACGTTCAGGTTCTTGAACGTCGCCAGTGTGTTGACGGTCGTGTTGATCGTCGTCAGCGCCTGGATATGCTGGTTGTTCAACGTGTTCTGGATCACCGCGCCGGTCAGCGCCGGCAGCGCGGCGGGCTGCGCGGCGTTGCCGGCGCCGACCTGGATCAACGCGCCCGCGTTCGCGGCCGCCAGGGCCTGCGCCTGTTGCGCGGTGATATGACTGATGTCCGGGATGTTGAAGCTGGTCGTCGTGACCAGCGTGCCGTTCACGAACGCGACACGCGACACGCCGAACGAAATCTTCAGGCCGCTCGGCATATCGAAGCCGCCGCGCATCGCATCGAGGCGCGCGTCGCTGAGCGCGATCGCACCGGTTGCCGCCCAGTTTCGTGGTTGCGCGCCGCCCGACTCCGGTTCCGGGGCCGGCGGCCCGGCCGCGCACTCCGTCATCGCGAGCGGCCCGGCACGCACGATCGGCACGCCCCCGGCCCCCGACTCTGCAGGCGCCGTATCGACGCCCGCGCTCGTGGCGGCTGCCGGCACGACGGTGCTCGTCTGCGCGACAGGCTCGACAGTCGCGGTCGGCACGCCGTCCTGCATCGCCGCCGCACTCACGGACGTCGCCCCGCCGCATACCATCGCGGCGATGCCGGCGATCCTCCTGGTCTCGGATCTCATGACGATCCTCAAAAGTCGCTCGGGCCGTGCTTCGGCATCACGACGTTGTACAGGCCGTCGCGGGCAATGCCGGTGTAGAGCGGCGCGCTGGGCGCAACGCGCCAGTCCCGCGGATCGTTGAACACCGCGCGCTCGGGCCGGTTGTGGATCACGAAAATCACATGGTCTTCCCACTTCTGCTCGAAACTCGCCAGCGACATCGGCCGCGTGCCGGTGGCCGGATCGCCGACGAGCACACGCCCGTCACGCAGCCCCTTCACGACCACGAAATGGTGATAGCCGTGCTCGGTGATCAACACGATCGCCGGCGTGTGCGTCTTGGCAAGCGTCTGCAACGGCAACTCGAAGCCGTCCGCGACGAAGCCGTTCGCTTCGAGAAAACGCCGGATGTCGAGCAGCGAGAAGCCCTGCTGGCGGATCTTCTCCTGATTGCCGTTCTCCCACATCTGGGCGAAAGCGGTCTGCTCGGTCATCGGATAGTCATACTGATAAGTCAGCAGCGTCGCGACGGCAGCCGACCCGCAGCTGAAATCGAACTGCTGCTTGATGGTGCGCTTGAATCGCGCTTCCTTGAGACTCGTGACGTGCATCGCATAACCGGCGCCCGCCGGATCGACGACCGTCATCTCGTCCGCCGATGCAACCGGGCCGGATAGCGCGTACGCGAGCGCCACGATGCACGCGGCGGCAACCTGTCTCATCGCTCAATTCCCGAAGCGCACGTTGAGCACCGTCGCGTTCTGAATCAGCACGTTCGCGCCGGTATTCTGGATGACCGTCGGCAGACCGCTCGCATTGGCGAACGAGCCGTCGGTGATCGAATTCGAGCCGGTCGACACCCGGTTCGCGACGTTATCGGCCACCGTGCCGGTCAGATAGTTCTGGCCGATCAGCGCGTCGCCACCCCGATGCTCGTCGAGCTGGTCGGGCGTCATCGCGACGCCGAAGCGGGCCGCTTGCGCGGTCGCGGCGCCAGTCGCGGAGGGTGTCGCCGTCGCCGGGGCTGCAACGGCTGCGGCCGGATCGGCCTGATCCGCGCGTGCGGCGGTTGGGGAAGGGGCAGCGCCCGGCGCAACGCCGACTGCTGACTCCACCGCGACGGTTCGCACCTCGTCAGCCATGGCATGGACCGTCAGGCCCGGCAGCAGCGCTGCGGGCAATATCACCTGCGAAAGTGCCGTTCGGATTCGCATGGCTGTCTCCTTGGTCCCTGCGCGAGCCGGCACGAACCGGGCGCACGGGGAGCGGAATCCGCGTGACCGTCGATCGACGGAAATCGGCCCGGCCTGCGCCGACGAGAGCGAGACGGCCGTTCGGCCGTCCCGCCCTTGCCGGCACGTCAGTCCATCCGCGATCGAACGCGAGCCGCAGGATCACCTGCGCCCGCGTCGATGCATCCGGCTCGCCGGGACCTACCGGCCGTTCTAACGTCCTACCGACAGGTTCGCCTGCACGGTCACAGCCTGCTGAACGAGCGACGCCATGCCGCTGTTCTGGTTGGCGACCATGATGCCCGCCGCGGTCTGGCCAACGCTCGCCATTGCGTTGGACATGTTGAATGTCCCCGCATTGACCGTATTGGCTCCGCCTGCGCCACCCGCGCCGCCGACCGCGCCGTTACCGACGCCGCCGTTGCCGGTGCCACCTGCGCCGCCCGCGCCACCCATCGCGCCCACCGCGCCGCTACCCGCGGTAGCGCTGCCGTTGCTGGCCGTCGTCGTCGCGCCACCGTTCGTCGCGCCGCCGCCCGTGCCCGCGCCGCCGGCTCCGCCGTTGCCCGCCGCGGCCGTCGCCGCGCCGCCGGTGCCACCCGCGGCCGCACCGCTGCCGCCGGTACCCGAGCCCGATCCGCCCGAAGCCGTCGACGTACCCGCCGACCCTCCGCCGCCCGTGCCGCTACCCGAACCGCTGCCGGTGCCCGTGCCCGTACCGGTGCCGCTGCCGGCCGATGCCGACGCGCTTCCGCTGCCATGATTCTTGGCCCACGCGGAACCGGCACCGGCCGCGCCGGTGCCACCGCCCCAGCCTGTGCCGGTGCCCGTGCCGGAGCCGCCTACGCCGACCGAAGCCGCGATGGCGCCGCCGCCCTTGCCGGAGCCATAGCCGCCGCTCGCCGTGGCATTGCCGCCAGTCCCGCCGCTGGCGTCAGGTGAGCCGCCGGTTCCGCCGCCACCGCCGTTGCCGGTGCCGGCCGTCGCACTGCCGTTGCTGGCGTTGCCCGCCGTGGCGCTGCCGTTATGCGCGCTGCCGCCTTTCCCGCCGGCGCCGCCCGCGCCGCCGCCGCCGCCGTTACCGCCCACGCCGCCGTAGCCGTAGCCGTTGCCGCCCTTGCCACCGCTTCCGCCGGCCGCGCTGCCCGAATTGGTCGCGTTGTTGCCAATGCCCCAGACCTGGACATTGCTCACGTACCCGTCGAGTTTGCTGATCGCGACGATCTTGGTACTGTTGTAGGAATCCTGATAGACGCTCGCGCCAGGCGAGACCTCATTTGCATTGGACCCGGTGGAGCTGGTCTGGCTTGAGCTGACCGCGTTGCTGAGCGTGTTCGATCCGTCATCCGCTTTCTGGCTGCACGTCGAACTGGCATTGCTGCTGCATGGATTCGCTATCGCGTAGCCGCTGCATCCCAAGGCGAGAAGCGCAGCGGACGCCAATAAAGTCTTACGCATGAAATCCTCCTGAAGTAACGAGGAACGGCTTGGCCGACCGCACCAATCCGGGCGACATCACGCATCGGCGATGCCAATTCTCCAAGCGGCCCGAATACAAAGAGACCGTGGGATTTTTCACGCGACATGGCCTGCCCCGCGCGACGCCGCCACGCCACTCATGTTTCAACGCTGAAACGTGCCGATCGGCACGGTACCGTGGCATCCGTGAGGCGCAGAAGCCTTTCCCGTTTGCATTCAAGGGCTTGCCGATCAGGCCGGCGCGGGAACGGCACGTGCGCCATGTTTCATTTTTGAGATTGCCGTCGGGGCGCATTCGGGTATGCCTGTCGCGCCGGATATTCGATCTCGACCGCAAACGCACGCCTAGACAAGGACGTGCGGGAATTCATTCCGCCAAGGCGTTAAAAACCCGGATAAAGCGCCATTCGGAAATGTTTCGAATGTGATAGGGCGCCTTTTCTTCGGCGCCCGTCAGCGGCGAGCGCCGGCACGCGCGGATCGGGTGATCGACAGGTAGGAGGATTTCGGCCGGCAGACGCGAAGGAATGGCAACGTACGTCCCGCTGCGGTGCACCGCACGGAACCCATGGGCCGCCGGCAGTTCACTCGTGTACGAGTGCCCGCCGGCGGCCGCTCGAAAACGCACGCGGCGCCCCGCGCTTCGTTGCGTCGTCCTCGCGACGGCTCAATTCACGCTCGCGCTTCGCCACGAACCTTCTCACATACTCGTCCGCCGGACGAGACAGGATGTCGTCGCGAAGGAGAACGCCATGACCACTCATCTTCGGCAACTCGGCCTGCCGCGGGGCCTCGTCGGACGGATTGTCGGCCGCATCATGCGCCGGCACAACCGGCCGGACAACCTGTGGACGCTGTCGCTGCTCGCGATCGGCGACGGCGAGCAGGCACTCGAAGTCGGGTTCGGCCCCGGCGACGCGATCAGGCTCGCCGCTGAAGCCGCACCATCCTGCCGCATCGCCGGCGTCGATCATTCCGCGACCATGCTGGCCGCCGCAAAGCAGCTGAATCGCGCGTTCATCGAGCAAGGCCGCGTACGGCTCTCGCTCGGCTCCGTCGACGCGCTTCCGTTCGCGGACGACGCGTTCGACAAGGTGTTCTCGATCAACTGCATCTACTTCTGGCGCAACCCGGCGCTCGGCCTGGGTGAATTGCGCCGCGTCGTCAGAAGCGGTGGCATCGCCGCGATCACCGTACGCGACATCGAGCGCGCGCCGTACGATGCGTACCGGCCCGACACGCTGGCTCGCCTCATGACCGACGCCGGCTTCGCGTCGATCACCATCCATCGCAACGGGGTACCGTCGCATCCGCTCGCTTGCGTGCTCGGCACGAAGTAGCGGCCGCACGTCGAAACCGGCGACGCTCGCCGCACACCGGCAGACATGCGGCTTCGGCGCTTGCCGGGGAGCGGCGGGCGGAACGCGGCCACGGGTCGGCAAGCCGCTTCGCGTTTCGCAGGGGGATTCCGGCTCGCAAGCGGATGGGCGAGCGCATGCGCGTCCGGCCCCATCATCGCAGGCGCGGCGCGCAGCCGCCATGCAACCGTCTTCGGATATGAAGCGTCGCGGTCGGTGAACGGCAGGTCGATCCGCCCGCCTCCCGCGTTGCCCCCCGTTTCCCGCCCGTCGTCGATTGTTGCCGGTCGAACAACATGATGTGTGCACGCCCGGTGCTTCCGCCTTTCATCCCCCTGACTACAATCCTTCTCACGCCCGGTTGAAAGGCGAGCGCAGCGAAACGCGCGAAATTCGTGGTCGTGCTCGTGAACGGCACCCTGCAATGCGACTTACCCCACTTGATAAATAGGACTATTGATGATGAGCGAAACCACCCGCAATGTTCAGCCGGTTGTCTCCAACCTCGGCAAGGCAGGTTCAGGCGAACTCGTGCCGTCCCGCTACGCCGTCCGCGTGGGTGACGTCGACGTCGTGCTGATCAGCGACGGCATCCTGCCGCTGCCGACCTCCACCATGTCCACCAACGTGAGCGAAGCGGACCGCAATGCCTGGTTCGACGGCCGCTTCCTGCAACGCGACATGTTCGACTGGGCGCTGAACATCGCACTCGTGCGCAGCGGCGAACGCCTGATCCTGATCGACTCAGGCGTGGGCGACGGCTTCGAATACTTCACGCGCGCCGGGAAGACGGTGATGCGTCTGGAATCGGCCGGCATCGACTTGTCCGCGCTCACCGATATCGTGATCACCCATATGCACATGGATCACGTCGGCGGCCTGAATGTCGACGGCGTCAAGGCCAAGCTGCGCCCGGACGTGCGCATTCACGTGTCGGCCGCGGAAGTGGCGTTCTGGAAAAATCCCGACTTCAGCAAGACGGTGATGCCGGAAACGGTGCCCCCGGCACTCCGCAAGGCGGCCGAGAAGTTCGTGGCGCTCTACAGTGAAAACATCGTCCAGTTCGATCAGACCGTGGAAGTCGCCGCAGGCGTGTCGGCGCGCGTGACGGGCGGGCACACGCCCGGGCACTGCGTCGTGGACATCGCATCGAACGGCGAGAAGCTGACGTTCGCGGGCGATGCGATCTTCGAAGTCAATTTCGATCATCCCGAGTGGCAAAACGGCTTCGAGCACGATCCTGAAGCGGCTGTCGCCGTGCGTATCGCGCTGTTCAATGAAGCCGCCGAAACCGGCGCGCTGCTGGCCGCCGCGCATGTCGCGTTTCCGTCCATCGGTCATATCGCAAAGGACGGCGACGGATTCCGGTTCGTGCCAGTTCTGTGGGATTACTGATTACCGGTCACGGATCGGCGTTCGACGATCACGACGAGACCGCCGCACGTCCACGAGACGTGCGGCGGTTTTTCGTGGACGATCGCGTGCCGTCGCCGTGGTGCCGAAAAACGGCACGCCGCCTGTCGCGGCGTGCCGTGCTTCATGCTCCCGTCCCGGCTTCCCGCCCGGACGCCCTCGTCAATTCACACTCGTGCGCTTCTCCACGAACCGCCGGACATAATCATCAGCCGGCCTGGACAGAATATCGTCCGGCGTCCCGACCTGCACGAGCGTGCCGTCACGCAAAATCGCGATCCGGTCGCCAATGCGCAGCGCTTCGTCCAGATCGTGCGTGATGAACACGATCGTCTTCGACAGCGTCGCCTGCAGCTCGAGCAACTGATCCTGCATCTCGGTACGGATTAGCGGATCGAGCGCGGAAAACGCCTCGTCCATCAGCAGCACATCGGTATCGGCCGCCAGCGCGCGCGCGAGCCCGACGCGCTGCCGCATCCCGCCCGACAGCTCGTCCGGATAGTGATCGCCATAGCCGTCGAGCCCGACCTTCGTCAGCCAGTTGCGCGCGGCCTCGGCCGCATCGTGCCGCTTCTCGCCGCGGGTGCGCAGCGCATACGCGGCGTTGTCGAGCACGGTCTGGTGCGGCAGCAGCCCGAAGTTCTGGAACACCATGCTGACCTTGAAACGACGCAGCTCGCGCAGCCCGTGCGCGTCGAGCTTGATCACGTCGCTGCCGTCGATCACGATCTCGCCGGCCGTCGGCTCGATCAGCCGGTTGAAGTGCCGCACGAGCGTCGATTTCCCCGAGCCCGACAGTCCCATGATCACGAAGATCTCGCCCGACTCGATGCCGAGGCTCACGTCGTTGAGCCCGACGTTACAGCCCGTTTCGGCCAGCACCTCGGCCTTGCGCTTGCCCGAGCGCAGCAGGTCGAGCACGCGCGCATGCGCGGCCTGCGGCCCGAACAGCTTGTACACGTGTTTGACGTCGATGGTCGCCATGTCTGCCTCCGTTCCTATGCATGCGACGACTGCGTCGCCTGATTCGAATCGACGCCCGCCGACTGCGCCTTGCGCGGCAGCCGGTACGGCACGCGCGACGCGCCCTTCTGCCGGCGCTGCTGCGCGAGCCGCCGCCGTGCGCGGCGCTCCTGGCCGAAGCCCTGGCTGATCCGGTCGATCACGATCGCGAGAATCACGATCGCGAGGCCCGCCTGCGTGCCCTTGCCGACGTCGAGCGTCTGGATGCCCGCGAGCACGTCCTCGCCGAGCCCGCGCGAGCCGATCATCGACGCGATCACGACCATCGACAGCGCCATCATCGTCGTCTGGTTGATGCCGGCCATGATGCTCGGCCGTGCGAGCGGCAACTGCACGTTGACGAGCAATTGCCAGCGCGTCGTGCCGAATGCGCGCGCGGCTTCCGTCACGTCCGGATCGACCTGGCGGATGCCGAGATCGGTCAGGCGGATCAGCGGCGGCAGCGCATAGATGATCGTCGCGAGGATCGCGGGCACCTTGCCGAGCCCGAACAGCATCAGCACCGG
This sequence comes from Burkholderia sp. AU33423, assembly GCF_002223135.1. Classification (NCBI taxonomy): domain Bacteria; kingdom Pseudomonadati; phylum Pseudomonadota; class Betaproteobacteria; order Burkholderiales; family Burkholderiaceae; genus Burkholderia; species Burkholderia sp. AU33423. Next base: position 321,702 of record NZ_NKFH01000007.1, on the reverse strand, counting down.
GATCAGGTACACGAAGCTCGGCAGCGTCTGCATCACGTCGAGCACCGGCAGCAGCATCCGGCGCAGCCACGCGCTGCGCGATGCGAGGATGCCGACCGGCACGCCGATCGCGACCGACAGCACCGTCGCGACGAGCATCAGCGCGAGCGTCTGCATCAGCTTGTCCCACAGGCCGAAGCAGCCGATCACGTAAAGCAGCAGCATGAAGAGCGCGCCGAGGCCGATGCGGCGTGTCGCATTCCACGCGATCGCGCCGACGACCAGCAGCACGAGCCACGGCGGCGCCACGCGCAGTGCGCCTTCGAGCGGCACGAGCAGGTAGCGCAGCACCAGTACGCTGAAGTGATGGAAGCCGTCGCCGTATTGCGCGACGAAAGTCTCGAGCGCGCTGTTCACCCAGTCGGCGATCGACAGGTGCAGAAAGAAGCCGTTCATTTGATTCTCCGTCGCGCCGCGAAGGCGCGTGACGGCGGCGGGCGCGGGCCCGCCGCCGTGCGCAGGTTACGCGCCCTTCAGGCTGCCGGCGATCTTCTGCGCGACGTCGGCCGGCACCCACTGCTTCCACATGTCCTGGCGGGTCTTCAGGAACTGCGTGGCCATCGCCGCGCCGTCGATCTTCTTCGTGGTCATCTCGAGGATCGTCTGGTTCAGGAAGTCCATCGGGAATCGCACCTTGCCGAATACGCCGACGAGATCGGGGTTCGCATCGGCGAACGGCTTCGACACGCCGACCGTCAGCCGCGACACCATGTACGACGACGCGCACTGGTGCGTGCTGCTCTCGTCGCGCAACGTCTTCCAGCATGCTTCGTTATAGGCCGGCATCTTCAGCGCGGTGAACTTGTATTTCGCCATCAGCGCGGCCGGGCCCCAGTAATAGAACACGATCGGCGCGCCGCGCTGGTACGCGGACGCGATCGCCGCGTCGAGCGCCGCACCGGTGCCCGGATGGAAGTTCGTGTACGACTGGTCGAGCTTCAGCACGCGCAGCAGGCGCGTGTTCACGCGCTCGCAGTCCCAGCCCGTCGGGCAGTTCAGGAAGCGGCCCTTGTCCGGTTCCTCCTCGTCGGCGAACACCTGCTTGTACTTCGGCAGATCGTCGACCGACACGAGCCCCGGCGCGACCGGCTTGATGTTGCGTGCCGGATCGCCCTTCACCACGTAGTCGGGCACGAACCAGCCTTCCGTGGTGCCGCCCGGCAGCGTGTCGCCGATCAGCTTCACGGCGCCCGACGAGACGGCCTTCGCGGTGATCTCGCTGCGGCCCGTCCACTGCTCGGCCCAGATCTGCAGGTCGTTGCGCGCGAGCGCCGTTTCGGTGGCGGCCGTACTGCCCGGCACGACGTCCGTCTTGCAGCCGTAGCCCTTCTCCATGATCTGCCGCAGCACTTCGGTCGCGAACGACCCGCTTTCCCATGTGATGCCCGCGAAATGGACCGTCTTGCCGTCGGTGCACGCGCCGCCGGCCGCGTGGGCGGCAGGCGCGGACAGGATCGCCGCGGCGGCGAGAAGGACCGTTTTCAGTCGTCGAATCTGCATGGTGGGTCGTCTCCAAATCGAATCTGTTGTTTGTGCGTCGCGGCATGCGCGGCGACCGGCGAAGCGTGAACGCATCCACGTCCGGTCAGCCTGCATGTTTCAGCCGCCAATTTGTTTAGGGAAACGAGTAATTCCGATCATTGCAATCGGCAGCGTCAATCGATCCTCGGGCGTCCTGTCAGGCCCGCCGGACGGGCCTCGCGGCCGATTTTCCGAGCCCGTTCAAGGCGCCGCGCGGGCGGCGACGCGATCTCGCGCGGCGCTTGCCCGGCCGGCCTCGAACCGTCGGGCCGCGCCCCCGTTTCGACTGTCGAAACGGCCTGTCGCGACCCCATTGGCGAACCCGATCCCATCCATCGAAATTACTCGCTTTCGATTCCTGTTCGGCTTGGGAAGAATGCGCGGTGTCATCGGAGGAGACACGACCCGACGCTGCCGGTTGCCGCGCCGCCGCGCGCGCTGCATCGGGTCGCCCCGGATGACGGGGCGCGCCTCGCCGGACGCGCTCACGACAACCGATACCAGCTGGATATCCCGGAGATCTCAATGAAAAAGACCCTGACGGCGCTCGCCGTAACTGCAACCTTCGCGGCCCCCGTGTTCGCGCAAAGCAGCGTCACGCTGTACGGCGTGATCGACGAAGGCCTGAACTACACGAACAACGTCGGCACCGGCCACGTCTACGAAATGGCGAGCGGCTACGCGCAGGGCAGCCGCTGGGGCCTGAAGGGCAGCGAGGATCTCGGCGGCGGCATGAAGGCCATCTTCCAGCTCGAAAACGGCTTCGACGTGAACAGCGGCCGGCTCAACCAGGGCGGCCGCATGTTCGGCCGCCAGGCGTACGTCGGCCTGAGCCAGACGCAGTACGGCACGCTGACGTTCGGCCGCCAGTACGACTCCGTCGTCGACTATCTCGCGCCGACCACGGCCAACGGTAACTGGGGCGGCTACCTGCTCGCGCACCCGTTCGACAACGACAACACCGACAACTCGTTCCGCCTCGACAACACGGTGAAGTACGCGAGCCCGAACTTCGGCGGCTTCCAGTTCGGCGGCGCATACAGCTTCAGCAACAGCACGAACTTCTCGGACAACCGTGCGTACAGCTTCGGCGCGCAGTACCAGAACAACGGCCTGCTGATCGGCGCCGCGTACCTGCAGGCGAACCGCCCGGGCGACGGCTCGGCCGGCGCGATCACCACGAACGACGCGAGCTACATCGCCGAGCGCATGCGCGTGTTCGGCGCGGGCATCAACTACACGTTCGGCCAGGCGACGGTCGGCTTCGCGTACACGAACTCGAACTACAAGAACCCGACCGGCAACGGCTACCTCGGCACGCCGGGCGCGATCATCGCCCCGGGCGCGACGGTCAGCGCGATCAAGTACCAGAACTTCGAGGTGAGTGGCTCGTATCAGGTCACCCCGGCGTTCATGGTCGGCGCGCAATACGTGCTGTCGCTCGAGAAGTACGACGCATCGACCGGCAACGCGAAGCCGAAGATCCATTCGGCCGGGCTGATGGCCGACTACAACCTGTCGAAGCGCACCGACGTGTACGTGCAGGCCGCGTACCAGCACATCGCCGGCGACAAGACGAACTCGATCCTCGACAACGCGTTCATCCCCGGTACCGACGCGCCGTCGTCGACGTCGAACCAGGTGGCCGTGCGCGTCGCGCTGCGCCACAAGTTCTGATGTAACCCGGTTCTCCGTTCTTCACGCGACACCCGCGCGGGTCTGCCCGAGGTGTCTTTGCCCGCCCGCAAGCGCCAGCCTGCCGGCGGGCTTTTTCGTGGTTCCTCGCCGGATTCCGGTGTGCGTGCGCGACAGCCGCTACCGCGTCGAGCCGGACCCACGCGTTCGACGGCCTCACGAAAATCCACGACAATCGTTTCCAGCCTTTCATGTCCGTCGGGGCCTGTCTCGATCCCATGCCCGCGCCGATACGTTCGCAGGGCTTGCGCTGCCCATGTGGCAGCGCATCCCGTGCCGCGTTCGGGTCGATCGCAGACGCACCGCTTGCGGGATGAAGGACGTTCGCGCTTGCGCAGTGCTCACAATAGTTAGCAATTCCGCGTCAAGCCGGCCGATATCATCTGCCTGTCACCACCGGGGCGGTAGCGGCATCGGCAATCCGACGGCCTCGCGCCGCAAAGAGCCCAAACGGCTCGACTTACACAACACATCGGGGGCTACTGCAATGGACCGTAACGAAAACCAAAAATCGCACGGTGCCGCCGGTTTCTGGCGACGAACCGCCGCCTTTTCGATCGATTCAATCCTTCTCGGATTGATCGGGCTAGCGATCGCAATCCTGTTCTTCGATGCCCTTTCGACGATTGGCGAATGGGGAAGAATGATCGGCTTCCTGATCGGTTCCATTTACTTTGGCCTGCTCGAGGGCGGGAGTCGACACCAATCGCTCGGCAAGCGGGTGATGCAGATCCGTGTTGCCGACAGCACCGCCCCTGACGGACCCGGTCCCGGGTACCTCCGCGCGTGGGCACGGTACGCGCTGATCGCCGTTCCGCTGATACTCGGCGGCATCGCCTTTATCGACCTGCCCGCGCTTCACGAGCCGGGCACGGAATGGCTCGCCACCGCAAACGGCGCGGTCATGTTCTTCTGGGGCATGGCGTTGCTGTATCTGCTCGTGTTCAACCGGCCGAGCCGCCAGACCGTACAGGATCTGCTCACCGCCAGCAGGGTCGTGCGTGTCGCGACCTCCGTCGAGGAGGCCGCTCCGGTTGGCCGGAAGCACTGGGCGATCCTGGCTGCCCTTGGCCTGCTTCTGTTCGCCGGCAGTCGTTTTGCCGCAACGCGGCTGATCGATGACGATCGCATGGCCGATATCCGGCAGATCCAGCGGGCAGCATCCACCGTTCCGGGCGTGATCCAGAGCGGCGTCTGGATCGGCAACATGCGTGTGGTCGGCCCGGCGGACCAGACGCCAAAGGCGATCGCCACCATCACCGTGCTCTCGAACACGCCGACACTGCTGAACAAGGCCGGGGCGACCGCTGTTGCACACGCAGCGCTTTCCGCATCGGCCTGGCTGCGAAAACAGGATCTCGTCAACGTGGTCAGCGTCCGCGCGGTCAATCTTGGCATTGCGACGTGGCGAAACCAGTTTTTCATGGGTCGCTCGCCCGCAGACTGGGCCGCGACCGCCGCCACCGGGTCGACGTGAGGACGCATGCGTGACCGCATCTCACTCCGTTGCGCCATGCTAGTCCGCCGGACGAAAGCGAACGGGCGCACAGCGGATGCAACGATGCCGACGCCAGCGCACGCGGCCAGCGATTCCGGCGCGTGCAGGCCCATGCGGAACGCTTATCGGGCGTCGAGTCGTCAGATCGCGGCGCCACCTGAACACGATCGAACGCCCGTCCATACAGACAATGGAGCATCCTGAATGAGTGACATCAGCATCGACCTGCCGATCTGGGTCATCCCGGTCCTTTACGGCGCCATCTACTGGCCGGTGACGCTTTTTTTCGGATCCCTCAGCCTGTATGTCGGCCTGACTCGCCTGCACGGCATCCGTCGCATTGCCTTCATCCTCATCGCGCTCCCGCTCATCGCCGTTGCGTGCCTCGGGATCTATTACGCCGTTGCCGGATATTGATCAACGGCGCATTGCCCCGTGACTGCACGACGTCCCCGGATATCCGGGTTCGATCGTGTCATCCCGTGTCATGAACCGCCTGCCGCCCCGTCAACCGTGACAGGTCGACAGCCAGCCATCCGTCGATACACTGTGTGCCACCCCATCCGAAGGAGTGTCACTTGAAGCACTGGCGCCGCGCGCTGTTCACCTTCGCCGCCGGCCTTCTGGCCGCCGCGACTTCCCATGCCCGCCCGATCTGCACCGTCGTCGCCGATGCCGCCACCGGCCAGATGCTCGTACAGCAAGGCGACTGCGCGACCCGTGTGACGCCGGCGTCGACGTTCAAGGTCGCCATCAGCCTGATGGGCTTCGATGCGGGTGTGTTGAAAGACGAGCACACACCGACGCTCGACTTCCACGCCGGCTACCCCGACTGGGGTGGCGCCCCGTGGCGCGAGCCGACCGACCCCGCGCGCTGGATGAAGCTGTCGATCTTCTGGTACTCGCAGCAGGTCACGCAGGCGCTCGGGCAGGCGCGCTTCCAGCAGTACACGACCGCATTCGGCTACGGCAACGCGGACGCAACCAGTCCGACCGGCGAACTGAACGGCGTGATGGGGGCATGGGTCAACGCGTCGCTGCGCATCTCGCCGCTCGAACAGGTCGGCTTCATGCGCAAGATCGCGAACCGGACGCTGCCCGTCAGCGCGCACGCGTACGACATGACCGAGCGCATCACGCTGATCGACACGCAGCCCGACGGCTGGATCGTGCACGGCAAGACGGGCACCGGGTCGCCGGGGCGCAAGTACGACGCGTCGCACGCATACGGCTGGTTCGTCGGCTGGGCGGCCAAGGGGCCGCGCAAGGTCGCGTTCGCGTACCTGATCCAGGACGACGAGCGGCGGACGCCGAACGCCGGCCTGCGCGCACGCGATACGTTCCTGGCGACGGTTCCTGCCCTCGCCGAACCGGGCAAGCCGCAATGAGCACCGGCCCGCGCAACGCGCGGATCGACCTGCTGCGCGGCGTATCGATCGTGCTCGTGCTGCTGCACCACTTCAACATCCCCTACTCGCTGCGCGACACGTCGCTCGCACGCGCAATCGGCTGGGACACGGTGCATGCGATCGCGCGCAACGGCAACTACGGCGTGACGATGTTCTTCGTGATCTCCGGCTACCTGATCACGTCGAATGCGCGCCGCCGCTGGGGCAGCCTCGGCGCGGTCGACGTGCGTGCGTTCTACGTGTCGCGTATCGCGCGCATCGTCCCGTGCCTGCTCCTGCTGCTCGCGCTCGTCAACGGCCTCGCGGCGGCCGGCGTGCCGATCTTCCAGAACCATGCGCCGGAGGGCATCGCCGTGTCGTTCTGGCTCGTGAATCTCGCATCGCTGACGTTCTGGATGAACGTGCTGATCGGCGCGTACGGGTGGGTCAATTACGCGCTCGGCGTGCTGTGGTCGCTGTCGGTCGAAGAGGTGTTCTACCTGTCGTTTCCGCTGCTGTGCATCGCGTTGCGCCGCGATGCGCGGCTCGTCGCGTTCTGGGTGGTCGTCGCCGCGATCGGGCCCGTGTACCGCTTCACGCATGCCGGTGATGAAGGCGGGTTCCTCTATGCGTACTTCGCGTCGTTCGACGGGATCGCGATCGGCTGCTGCACCGCGCTGCTGGCCGAGCGCGCGAACGGGCAGCGGCTGGCCGCACCACTCGTGCAGTGGCTCGTCGCGGTAGCGATGGCCACGCTCTATCTGGCCTGGCCGATCGCGGAAAGCCATGTCGCCGGCGTCACCGCGATGGCGCTCGGCACGGCCGTGCTGCTGATCGGCGCGCACGTCAACGGCGAGCGCGTGCAGGGCCGCCTGCTTGCGCCGCTGGGCCGCGCCGGCAAGCTGAGCTACGAGCTGTACCTGTTCCACCTGATCGTGCTCGGCGGGCTGCGCACGTTCTGGCCGCCGTCGGCCACGCACGGCGACGTGAAGCTGCTGTTGCTGATTGCGTATCTGGTGTTATCGGCGGCGCTGAGCGCGGCGATCGCGCGCGGCTATGCGACACCGCTCGACCGCTTCATCAAGCGGGTCGCGTCGCGGCTCTCAACGCGCGTGCCGGACGGCGCGCGCTTCTAGCGCGTCATCGGCCGGCGCTGCCGGGTCGCCGGGAGAAGAAGAAAAAAATCGGCCAGGGCCCGGCCGTATCGCTTGACGACACCGGCCGGCCTGACCGCAAGCCCCGCGTACAGACGGTCGACATCGTCGATCAGTCGAGATAATCCGCGTATTCCTTGCGCGTATAGCTGGCGAGCGCCTGCCACGGCAACGTCTCGCGCCGCGCGGCCGGCGCCGGTGTCAGCGTCAGCTTGCGCACGACGCGGCCATCGGCGCTCCGGTATTCGACCGACAGCGGCGCCTGCAGCGTCTCGCTCCACAGGATCCGGTTCACGCCGCGCGCGCCGGGCGTGTCGACCGCCTGCTCGTACCAGCGGGTGCCGGGCACGTCGCCGCGCTTCGCCACCGCGAGCCGTTTCAACTGCGACGGCGGCGTGACGTAATACGCGTTGTCCCACGAGCCGTCGAAGCCCGTGGTTTCATACTCGGCCGGCGGCACGCTGACGACCGTCCGGCTCGCCGTGTCCACGTACTCGATGCGCGCCGTCTTGCCATCGTACGTCACGTGCCGCGCCGCCGCCTGGAAGTTGAAATGCTTGTGGCCCGCATGGGCGGCATGGGCAGAGGCCGGCTGCACGCCGGCACGTTGCGGCGTCTCGCGCGAACCACCCGCGTCGTGGTCATGATCATGGTCGTGATCACTACCGTGACCGCCCGCCGCCGCGACGGGCAGCACGCGCTCGACCCACACGTGCCCGTCGCGCCGCACCATCCGTTCGCGATACATCGTCGTGCGCGTCACGCCATCGGCCGACACCGCGCGGCTCTCGTGCACCAGCACCGCGTCGAGATCGGCCGCTGCAAGGGCCGGCAGCGTAATCCACCCGCAAGCGAGCGCGCAGAGAAGCTGACGTTTCATCGGGCGCTCCCGTTCCTCATGCAGTCAACGGATTCAGAAACCGAACGCCGAGCGCACGAGACCGAACACCTTCGTATTGTCGATCGTGCCCTTGAACGCCTTCGCGTCCGCGCCGTCGGCGAACAGCATCACGTCGCCGCCGCCGTGCGTCTCCGAGCCCGCGCTGCCCATCCGCACGCCCACTTCCTGCAGATACGCCTCGTTCGTCGCGGTGGCCGAATCGACCGACGCGCGCACGTTCGGCCGGTTCGCGCCGTTGCCGAACACCAGCGTCGTGTAGGTGTTGCCGTCGGCGTCCTTGCTCGGCTGGCCGTCGCGATAGTTGCGGCTGATGTCGAGAATCGGGTTGCCGCGCTTCGAATACCCGTTGATCGTCATCGTGTGGTCGTGGTCGGCCGTCACGACGATCAGCGTGTTCGACAGGTCGACCTTCGACAGCGCGACGCGGATCGCTTCGTCGAACGCCGCCGTGTCTTCCAGCGCGCGCTTCGCGTTGGTGCCGTGCAGCGCGTGATCGATCCGGCCGCCTTCGACCATCAGGAAGTAGCCGTTCGAATTTTTCGACAGCACGTCGATCGCCTTCGACGTCATCTCGGCGAGGCTCGGCTGCGTCGGCCCTTCGCCCTTGCCCGCGACGCGGTCGAGTTCGTACTCGAGGTGGCTCGTCGAACTGAAGAGACCGACCAGCTTGCCGTTGCCGGCCTGCGCGAGCTGATCCCGGGTCGCGACGACCGTGTAGCCCTTCGCCTTCATCTCGTTGAGCAGGTTGCGCCCGTCCGCGCGGCCGCGCTTGTTGGCCACCGGATCGAACGGCGTCCAGTGGTTGCGGCCGCCGCCCATCAGCACGTCGACGCCGTCGCCGAGCGCCGCGTTGTAGCCCGCGCCGCCCGGCGCCGCCTGCGCGGCGATGTCGTACTGTGCATCGCGATGGCAGATGTGCGAATAGGTCGCGGCGGGCGTCGCGTGCGTGAGTTCGGTCGTCGTGATCGCACCCACCGCCTTGCCGCGCGCCTTCGCGAGTTCCAGCAGCGTCGCGACCGGCTGGCCGTTGCCCGGCGCGCAGTTGTTGACGGTCTTGTTGCCGTTCGCGTCATTGCCCGGCGCGACCGCGCGCGTGTCGGACGACATCGACAGCACTTCGTTGTTCATCTTCACGCCGGTCATGTACGCGGCCATCGACGGTGCGCTGTCGGTCGTCTGCGCGTCGTTCGAGAAGGTCTTGACGCGCGCGGTGCGGGCCAGCTTCTCCATCGTCAGTTGTCCCGACTCACCGACCTTGTAGATCCGGCTCGCCGTCACCGTCGTCGGCCCCATGCCGTCGCCGAGAAAGAAAATCACGTTCTTCGCCTGGCCGGCGGCCTGCGCCGCGCCGCACGCGAAACCCGCGACGGCCAGCGCCGCCGCGATGCACTTGATGGTCGACATCCTGTATTCCCCTGTACCCGTATGGTCGGCGCTCACAGCTGCACCGCGTTGCGCACCAGCTCGAAGACCTTGTTGTTCTCGATCACGCCGTGGAACGCATCCGCGCCGCGGCCGATCGCACCTAGGAACACATCGGTGCCGCCATGCGTCTCGCTGCCCTTGTCCATGCGCACGACCGCCTCCTGGCGATAGTCGTCGGCGCCCGTCACCGCGTCGGTGAGCGCCGTGCCCGCGCGGCTGCCCTGCACGCGGTTCTCGCCGTTGCCGAAGCCGATGATCGTGTACGGCGCGCCGTCCGCGTCCTTCGCGACCGAGCCGGTCTGGTAGCTGCGTAGCACGCCGAGCACGCCGGGCTTGCCCGCCTCGGTCTTGCCGGTGCGCGCCGCATAGCCGTTCAGCACCAGCGTGTGGTCGTGGTCGGCCGTCACCACGATCAGCGTGTTCTTCAGGTCGGGATCGGTCTTGCGCACCTTGTCGATCGTGGCCTTGATCGCGTTGTCGAACGCGACCGTGTCCTGCAGCGCCCGCTTCGCATTGGTGTCGTGCAGCGCGTGGTCGATCCGGCCGCCTTCGACCATCAGGAAATAGCCGTTCGGATTCTTTTGCAGCACGTCGAGCGCGCGCGTCGCCATGTCGGTGAGGCTCGGCTCCTTGGTCGCGCCGCGATCGAGGTCGTAGCTCATGTGGCTCGACGAGAACAGGCCGACCAGCTTGCCGCCCTTCGTCGCGTCGGCGGCCAGCAAGTCGTCGCGGTTCTGCGCGACCGCATAACCTTTCGCCTTCAGTTCGTTGACCAGGTTGCGGCCGTCGGTGCGCTTGCCGCCGCCGTCCTTCGGCACGAAGAATTGCGTGCCGCCGCCGAGCACGACGTCGACGCCGTCGCCCAGCGCGCCGTTGTAGCCCGCGCCGCCCGGCACGAGTTGCGCGGCGATGTCGTTCTCGGCGTCGCGATGGCACACGTGCGCGTACGTCGCCGCGGGCGTGGCATGCGTGACGCGCGTGGTCGTCACGACACCGGTAGCCAGCCCCTTCGCCTTCGCGATCTCGAGCAGCGTCGTCGCCGATTTGCCGTTGTTCGCACCGCAGTTGCCGGTGAGGCTCGCGGTCGGCTCGATCGCCTTCGTGTCCGGCGACATCGAGATCACTTCGTTGTTGGTCTTGACGCCGGTCATGTACGCCGACATCGACGGCGCGCTGTCCGTCACCTGCGCATCGTTGGAATAGGTCTTCACGAACGCGGTTTCGGGCAGCGTGTCGATCGTGAGCGCGCCGTCTTCACCGACCGCATAGATGCGCGCGGCCGTCAGCGTCGTGATCCCCATGCCGTCGCCGAGGAAAAAGATCACGTTGCGCGCGGCCGCCTGCGCGGGGCCGGGCGCCGTGCTGGTCGGGCCGTCGTCGCTGCCGCATCCGGCCAGTGCAAAGGCGCCGGCACACAGCAGCGCCGCCAGTTTGATTCGATTCATGTCGCCGGTTCCCCCCGCCATTGATGCTTTCGAAATGAAAGGCGATGGTAGGAACCTGATGTGACGGCAATGTGAAGGGTGATTGGAAGGATTCGAAGGACTTATGAAAGACGAAGGCGGGGCGCCACGGTCGGGCGCCCCGCGCGCGGCGGCGTCATTCCGCGTGTTCGACGGTGACGCTGCGTACGGTCACGATGCGCGCAGGCGGTATGTTTGCCCACACGATCCGGCTACCGCAGGCAACAAATGCCGAGTCGCCGAGCGGATGACGGCCGGGGGGCCGCAGGTCGTACGTGAACTGAATCATCACGCCGTCGGCGGACAGCACGCGATGGCACTGATCGACGATCGCCGTCACGTCCTGACGCGGCAGCGTGCGCAGCGGCAGGCACGACACGATCGCGTCGACGCGCGCATCGGGCGGCAGCAGCCGCTCGAGCTGCCGCGCGTCGCCCGACACGATCGAGATGCCCGGAAAGCGTCGCCGCAGATGCTGGACGAACGCCGGCGAACGCTCGACCACCACGAGCCGCTGCGGCACGACGCCGCGTTCGAGCAACGCCGCGGTGATCGCGCCGGTACCGCCGCCGAGCTCGACGACCAACCCGTCGCCGTCCGGCACCGCGTCGGCCATCTCGCGCGCCAGCTGCCGCGAACTCGGGCACAACGCGCCCACCGCGGCCGGACGGCCGACCCACTCGCGCACGAACAGTGCCGAGACACGCCACGCGTTCGGCCACATCATCGGCGGGCCTCCGGCGCTTGCGCGGTCAGCGGCGGCGTGCCGATGACCGCGCGGAACTGGGCTACGGCGATACGGGTAGGGTTCATGCGCATCCTCCTGGGCGAATCGGTCCGTCGCTGTACACGCGACGGTCAATCGATTCTAGGAAACGCAAACTTAAGCTGACGTGAAGATTGACCCTGATTTGCCTGACCAATTCGTGCCGGATCAGCTGGCGCGCGCCCGGTCAGCGGTCGATGCGCTGCTGGAAATGCGCCGGATAACGCTCGCCGACGATCCGGATCTGCTGCAGTGCAGTATCGATCGCGGCGAGATCGTCGGCCGTCGGCATGCCCGCTCGCTCAACGCGTCGCGCGCATCAGGATGTTCGCGAACGGCAAGCCTTCGTCATCCTCGTCGCGCCGCGAAACCTCCTCGAAGCCGAGCCGTGCATAGAACGCGCGGGCATCGCGATTGTCGGCGTACACCTCGAGATCGAGCGCGCCCTTGAGCGCGAGCGCATGCTCGACCAGCGCGCGGCCGACCCCTTGGCCATGCGACGCCGGCGCGACGAACAATCCGCCGATTGAACCATCGAGCAGACCGATGAAGCCGACCGGTTCGCCGGCCCGGCACGCGACCCAGGTTTCCGCCTGGGGTAGATACACCGCCTCGATCAGCATGCGCTGTTCGCGCAGCCGCGCCTCGCCGAGAAACGGATGCGCGAGCAGCGATGCATCGAACCAGATGGCCGACAGCGTGTTCAGGTCGGATGCCTCGTAGGCGCGAATCTCGATTGCCATTTTCTTGTGTTGTTCAATGCGTGTTGAGGACGCGAACGCACCCCGGCACGTTCGTCGATGCGTTACGCCGCGCGCGCTGCCCGAAGCATCGCGCGCGGCACCGCATTACCGCAGGTTGGTTCTCGCGAGTTCGACGATCTCGTCGCCGCGTCCGCTGAGGATCGCGCGCAGCATGAACAGGCTGAAGCCCTTCGCATGCGCGAGTTCGATCTTCGGCGGCATCGCGAGCTCGTACTTCGACGTGACGACGTCGACGACCGCCGGCCCGTCATGCGCGAACGCCATGCGCAGCGCTTCTTCGACGTTCTCCGAATGCTCGACGCGCACGCTGAAGATGCCCGCGCCCTTCGCGATCGCCGCGAAGTCGGTCGGGCTCAGGTCGACGTTCGTGTCGAGATAGCCGGCCGCCTTCAGCTCCATCGACACGAAGCCGAGCAGGCTGTTGTTGTACACGACGATCTTGATCGGCAGCTTGAGCTGTCGCGCGGTCAGCAAATCGCCGAGCAGCATCGACAGCCCGCCGTCACCGGACAGCGACACCACCTGCCGCCCCGGATGCGCGCCCTGCGCGCCGAGCGCCTGCGGCATCGCGTTCGCCATCGACCCATGATTGAACGAGCCGTGCAGCTGGCGCTTGCCGTTCATCGTCAGGTAGCGCGCGGCCCATAGCGTCGGCGTGCCGACGTCGGCCGTGAAGATCGCGTCTTCCGCCGCGACTTCGTCGACGATCTTCGTCAGGTACTGCGGATGGATCGCGCGGCCCGGCGGCTCGGCCACCGCTAGATCGTCGAGCCCCTTGCGCGCCGCCGCATAGTGCTTCAGTGCATTTTCGAGGAAGCGCCGCTGCGTCTTGCGCGTGAGGCGCGGCAGCAACGCCGCAATCGTTTCCTTCACGGTGCCGACGAGGCCGAGCGCGAGCGGCGCGCGATGGCCGAGCTGCGAGCCCTTCCAGTCGATTTGCGCGATCTGCGCGTTCGACGGATAGAACGGCCGGTACGGGAAATCCGTGCCGAGCATCAGCAGCGTGTCGCACGATTCCATCGCGTGATAGCCCGAGCTGAAGCCGATCAGCCCCGTCATCCCGACATCGAACGGGTTGTCCCATTCGACGAACTGCTTGCCGCGCAGCGCATGCACGACCGGCGCGCCGAGCGTGTCGGCCAGCGCGACCACTTCATCGTGCGCGCCTTGCGTGCCGCTGCCGCACAGCAGCGTGACCGCGTCGGACGCATTGAGCAGCGCCGCGAGCCGGTCGAGATCCGCGTCAGCCGGCAGGATTGACGGTGGCGCCGCTTCGCTCCACGCCGGCGCCTCTTCCGGGCCGTCGCCGAGCGCGATGTCGCCCGGCAGCACGATCACCGCGACGCCGCGCTCATCGATCGCGGTGCGCATCGCGCGCGCGAGCACGCGCGGGAACTGTGATGCGTTCGTCACGAGTTCCGCGAAGTGGCTGCATTCGCGGAACAGCTCCTGCGGATGGGTTTCCTGGAAGTAGCCGAGGCCGATCTCGGTCGACGGAATGTGCGCGGCGATCGCGAGCACCGGCTGGTGATTGCGGTGGCAGTCGTAGAGGCCGTTGATCAGGTGCAGGTTGCCGGGGCCGCAGCTGCCCGCGCACACCGCGAGCCGACCGGTCGACGCGGCATCCGCGCCGGCCGCGAACGCGGCGCTTTCCTCGTGCCGCGTATGCATCCAGCGGATCGAGCCGATCTGGCTCAGGCTGAACGACAGGCCGTTCAGGCTGTCGCCCGTCACGCCCCAGATGCGCTCGACGCCCGCTGCCGCCAGCGTCTTCGCCAGATATTCCGCCATCGTCTGTTTTGCCATGCTGTCCTCGCTCGTTGATGGGTCGTCACACGAATGAATCGGCTGCGATGCCCGCCTTCGCCACCGAACGGACGAGCATACGCGATCGTTTCGTGCCGTGTCGTGAAGGTGCGACGCGCTTGCGCGCGTGTCGTTCGGTCCCTTTCGACGGCGTCGGGCAACTGTCGCGCATACGATCCGGCATTCGCCTACGAAGTCGCGACGATCATCGACTCGGGCATGCGCGAGATGGACGAGCAGCAGCGTGACGTGTTCTATTACGTAACCGTCACGAATGAAAACTACGCACAGCCGTCGATGCCCGACGACGATGCGGCCGCGCGACGCGACGGCATCCCTAAGAGGTCAGTTCAAAAACCCCGTGAGGGGGCTGTTTACTTCCTCGGCGAGCTGTTAACCTTGGGCACCAGAACAACGGAAGCCCAAGGATGGAAGCGCCGATCATTGACGACGAACTGTGGATACTGATCGAACCATTGCTGCCGCCCGCGAAGCCTCGTGCGAAGAGCGATCCTGGTCGTCCGCGCGTTTGCGATCGTGCGGCGCTCAACGGCATCCTGTTCGTGTTCAAAACGGGAATCCGCTGGAACCACTTGCCGACTCGGCTGGGCTTCGGCTCGGGCGCAACTTGCTGGCGGCGATTGAACGACTGGCAAAAGGCTGGTGTATGGGACCAACTGCACGAGTTGCTGCTCGACAAGTTGCGTGCGGCCGGCCAGATCGATCTGTCATACGCTGCGGTCGATTCGTCGTCCGTGCGCGCCGTTGGGGCGGGCGAAAAACTGGCCCGAACCCCACGGATCGTGCGCGACCCGGTTCCAAGCACCACATCCTCGTAGACGCCAACGGCGTTCCCGTCGTCGCGATCCTGACCGGCGCGAACGCCAACGACGTCACGCAGTTGCTGCCGCTCGTTGATGCAATTCCGCCGATTCGCGGTGTCCGTGGCCGACCACTTCAGAAGCCCGGCGTCGTCTACGCCGATCGCGGCTACGATTCCACACGACACCGACGTGCGCTGCGTGAGCGCGGCATCAGGCCCGTGATCGCGAAGCGCCGGACCGAACACGGCAGCGGGCTCGGCAAGTATCGTTGGGTGGTCGAGCGTACGCACTCCTGGCTCCATAATTTCCGTCGTCTACGCACGCGCTTCGAGCGACGTGCCGACATTCACGAAGCATTCTTGAAACTTGGCTGCTCGCTCGTCTGCTGGAACGTCTTCAGGCGAGCTGAGCAAGGTTTTTGAACTGGCCTCTAAGGGCATATATCGACTGCCGTTCGGTTCTAACGCAACGGCGCGTGCGCAATTGCTCGGCGCGGGCGCAATCCTCGGCGAAGTGCTCGCCACGCAGCGGATGCCGAAAGACGACTGGGGTATCGATGCGGCCTTTTGGAGCGGGACGAGTTTCAGTGAATTGCAGCGCGACAGGATGGCAGCCGAGCGGCTGTCGCGGCTCGGTGCGACGACGGACGAGCCCTATGTCATGCGAATGCTCGATGCAACGCAAGGCTCAGTGATCGCCGCGACCGACTACGTGCATGCTGTGCCCGAGCTGATCCGTGCGTACGTGTCGCGCCGCTACGTGATCGACTACGTGCATGCTGTGCCCGAGCTGATCCGTGCGTACGTGTCGCGCCGCTACGTGACGCTCGACACCGACGGGATCGGGCACAGCGACACGCGCGAAGCGCTGCGCGCGTTCTTCGAGGTCGATCGCGCGAGTATCGTGCTCGCCGCGCTGAAGGCGCTGACCGATGAAGGCGAAATCAATGCAGCCATCGTCCGCACTGTCCGCGAACGGCTCGGCAAGATCATGCAGCAGCCCGGCGCGCCGTGACAGCGCTGATCGAGCGACACGAGCGCGCAACAGTTGCCGGCGATTCGTCGATCAAAAACAATACGGCAGACTAACCGAAGAGGCGAGGATCAAGCGCGAACTCTTGTTTACTGATCACTTTCACACTCGAAGTAAAATCCGCATGCATCGGGTTCAGTAACAAGTTGAAGTCGGTTGGGCAAACGACGGACGGCACCCGCATCGCCAAGTGCTCGCCTGCTTCAAGCCAGCGCTGCCCGATCCGAGTCGTCGAATCTGGATCCCGAGACAGTACCGCCCAATCGTCCGGCAGCTCCGGCTGGTACGCGTTGTCATGGATGGCATCGGGTACTTCCAGGGTCACTAGAAAAAATCCACCGGCGGGAAGCAAGCCGGACATATGGACGAGCGCCTCGAGCAATGACGTCGACGCGTGGCAACAGGTATACAGCACACGCATGCCGCGAGGATTCCAGCGCCCACCCGCGATCGACGCGCCGTTCCCGCTCAAGTCATCAGCCAGATAACGCCCCTTCCGTTCTTTCGCGAGACGATACAGCCTCACGCGGTGACCCCGAATTGGGCGCGGCTCAGAATGTCGCGCACCCGGTCATAGCCGGGCTGTACGTCAAGAACTTCAATCGGCTTCAAACCGTCGAGCTCTGCGTTCACCCGACTCATCCACGCCGCCGCGCGCTCGCTGTCTTCAAACAGATCGATAGCGAGATTCAATATATAGAGCACGCGCGCAACGCGATCAGACTCGTTTTGTGACAACCGATCGTGTTTGGCAATCTTTCGCAAAATGGTCGAGCTGGGAAGGCTCAGCGCGCTCAAGAGGGACTGAACCGGCACACCGAGTAACTCACGTGCAACGCGCTCGATGATAATCGCATCGAAACCATCCGCGATCGCACGCCGCTGCGACATTGGTGCCATTTGACGAAAGGTGTCGAAATCGCCCTTGCCAGCGCCCAAACCTTTCAAGTTGCCCGCCGACGCCGTCGCGCGGGGCGCACCAGCGCGCTTGGCCAACTGACGGGCTGCAGGTGTGCTTGCTGTCATCGCGACTCCCGAATGGGATAATTTGAACTCCCATTATATACAACCAATCGGGAATTTTCAATCGACCAAACGGCATGGGTGTGACCAACTGGAATCGACGGTACTTCTCGCTATAGCGGGAGTGCATGTGTCGACAGGATCTCCTTGAGTACCATGAACGAGCGTACCTGCCGCACGCCTGGTAGGTAAAGCAGCTGCTCGGCGTGCAGCCGGTTGAAGCTGTCGTTGTCTCGCGTGCGCACCAGCATGAAGTAGTCGAATTCGCCGGTCACGACGTGACACTCGACGCACCCCGACACTTTCTGCGCGGCCTTCTCGAACGCGGCGAAGGCTTCGGGTGTCGAGCGATCCAGCACGAAGCCGATCACGACCAGCATCCCCGCTCCGAGCGGCTTCGGGTCGAGCAACGCAACGATGCCGCGGATCAGCCCCATTTCCTTCAGCCGCTCGACGCGCCGCAGACACGCCGGCGCACTCAGCTTCACCTTCGCCGCGAGGCTCACGTTGGAGATCGACGCGTCCTGCTGCAGTTGCCGCAGGATCGCGCGGTCGATGCGATCGAGCGCCGGTGCGGCGTCGGCCGGCGATGCGCTGCCTCGATCTAATTTCATTGCGTCATCCTCCTGCTCAACGAATCAAAATTGTTTAAGGCGTTTCCGTATCGTCGATAACGTAGGCCGCTGCAATTTATTTCGCAAGCTCATTTCTCGTGCTTCTGCCTATCATTTTTCTCGTCGGAACACGGCCTGCCGGCCGCGCCCGAACGATCCGATTTCCCGCCCCGTCCACTGCCTTCCGGAGCCCGCCGATGAACCTGCAACGTTTCCCCCGTTATCCGCTCACGTTCGGCCCGACGCCGATCCAGCCGCTCAAGCGCCTGAGTGAGCACCTCGGCGGCAAGGTCGAGCTGTATGCGAAGCGAGAGGATTGCAACAGCGGCCTTGCGTTCGGCGGCAACAAGACGCGCAAGCTCGAATACCTCGTCCCCGACGCACTCGCGCAAGGCGCCGACACGCTCGTGTCGATCGGCGGCGTGCAGTCGAACCAGACGCGCCAGGTCGCGGCCGTCGCCGCGCATCTCGGGATGAAATGCGTGCTCGTGCAGGAGCATTGGGTCAACTACGAAGATCCGGTGTACGACCGCGTCGGCAACATCCAGCTGTCGCGCATGATGGCCGCGGACGTGCGGCTCGTGTCCGACGGCTTCGACATCGGCATTCGCCGCAGTTGGGAAGAAGCGATGGAGAGTGTGCGGCAGGCGGGCGGCAAGCCTTACCCGATTCCGGCCGGCTGCTCGGAGCACCCGCTCGGCGGGCTCGGCTTCGTCGGTTTCGCGGAAGAAGTGCGTGCGCAGGAGGCCCAACTCGGCTTCAAGTTCGACTACATCGTCGTATGCTCGGTCACGGGCAGCACGCAGGCGGGGATGGTCGTCGGCTTCGCGGCCGACGGGCGCGCCGACCGCGTGATCGGGATCGACGCGTCGGCCACGCCCGAGCGCACGCACGAACAGATCACGCGCATCGCACGGCACACCGCCGAACTCGTCGATCTCGGCAGGCCGATCACCGAAGCGGACGTGGTGCTCGACACGCGCTACGCCGGCCCCGAATACGGACTGCCGAACGACGGCACGCTCGAAGCGATTCGCCTGTGCGCGCGGCTCGAAGGTATGCTGACCGACCCGGTCTATGAAGGGAAGTCGATGCACGGGATGATCGACAAGGTACGGCTCGGCGAAATCGAGCCTGGGTCGAAGGTGCTATATGCGCATCTCGGCGGCGTGCCGGCGTTGAGCGCGTATAGCGAGATTTTCCGGAACGGTTGACGAAATCGAGATGAAACGCCGTCGCGCCGAGGGTCGCGTGCCGGCACCTTGATCGCAGGGATCGTCCGATTGGTGACGAACGAAAGCAAGCGGGGCGGTCACCGTCTTACCGGTGCCCACCCCGCTGCGGAAAAGACAGGAAAGCGGCCGCGCGACGCAGCCGCCTGATTCGCTCAGTTCTGCGTAAGCGGATTCAGTGTCGTGCACAGGAAACCCGTGCAGTTCTTCGGCGTGAAATAGAACGACGCCATCGCGAGCGGCGGCGTGGTGCCGAGCGCCATGTCGCTCAGATACGCACTGCCCTGCGCGCCGAACGTGTTCGACTGCTGGACGAAGCTCGCGCCGGTCGACTGGATCGCGGCCGACTGGTACGTGAAGGTCGGCGACTGCGTCTGGTCCTTCACGTAGACCCACGAGATCGCCGTGCCGAACGCCATCGCGCCCTTCGCGCGATACCCCTTCGCCCCTTCGCTGTTGGCCTGCGCGATGAAGTCGCCGACGGTCGACGTCGGTGCCAGCGCGTCGTACGTATAGGTCGCGCTCGACGCGTTGTTCTTCATGTAGATGTTCGCCTGCACCGATGCCACCGCGATCGGCCCCAGAAACCAGTAGCCCGACTGGCCCTGGCCGTTCGCCTGGGTGAGGAACGCATTCGCGTCGGCCGGCAAGCCCGTCGTCGTGTACGTGTACGTGGCCGACGAGCCGCCATCCTTGCGATAGAGATCGCCGTACGTGAGCGGCCCTTCGTAGCGGTAGCCGCTCGACCCTTGCGCGTTGGCCGTGTTGACGAAGGACGTCATGTCGGCCGGGGCGTTCTGCAGCTGGTACGTGTAGGTCTGCGCGGTGCCATCGTTCACGAAGATCGATTGCGTCCCGCCGTTGCTCGAGCTGTAGTAGTAGTCGCCCAGATAACGGTAGCCCTTCGCGCCTTCGCTGTTGACCAGCGTCAGGAAGCTCGCCTTGTCGGCCGCGACAGGCTGCGCCTCGTAGCGCCATGTCAGCGTGCCGCCACCCGAGCCGCCCGAGCCGCCGGAACCACCCGAACCGCCATTGCCGCCGCTTCCCGCCCCGCCCGAACCCGTGCCGCCGGCGCCGCCATTGTTGCTCGAACCCGATCCGCCGGACGCCGCGGGCGAGGAATCGTCGCCGCCGCAAGCGGTCAACGCCAGACAGGTCAATGCAATCAGAGCAACGGCTTTCATCGGGATCACCTCGATGCAGAAAGGATGAACGAAACCGGTACGCGCGGATCACACCGCGCGCACGGAGGGTCAGGAATCGGGAATCGGCCGGCGGCGCACCGCCGGCCCGGGAACGTCAGTTGACCTGGAGCTGGCCACCGCGGCCGAGGCCGCCCTTGACGTCCTGCGCCTTGTAGCTGCGCAGTGCGACGACCATCTTGTTCCACGCATCGATGAACGCAACGACCGTCGCCTTGCCTTCCGGCGTCGTCGAGAAACCGGCGAGCCCGCCACCTACGCCGCCGCCGAAGCCACCCAGCGCCGCGCCGTAGTTCGTCGCCGTCGAGCTGCCTTCCGACGCCGCGATCTGCACCGCCGAGCGCACGTCGAACAGCGTCAGCGTCACGACCGACGCCTTTGTCTGCAGATGGCCCGCCACCGCGGCCACCGCGCTGTTGCCGATCAGCCCGCCGATCATGCTGCCGATCCCGCCGATCGGCGAATCGTTGATGACGATCTGCGGTTCCATGTAATAGTCGGCCGCGACACGCTGGCCCTTCTGCTGCTTCGAGCCCGCTCGGTATTCGCCCGAGTTGCGCTGCAACTGCGTGATGCGCGACAGGCGCGCGTCGCTCTTCTGGTTGCCGATCGACGTGATCACGAAGCAGTTCGACTGCTGCACCGCCAGGCGCAGCAGCGGGTCGATGCTCGTCACCTTGGTCGCACTGCCGAACGGGCCCCACCAGTCGGCGTTACGCCCGTCGTCGACCGCGATCGTGCCCAGCGGCGACGCGCAGCGCTGCAGCTGCGAATCGGCGCCGGCGCTCGCGCCGCCGGCCGCCGCGCCCGTCACGCCGGCGTTCTGGCCGCCGGGCGTCACCACGCCGCCGCAGCCTGCGACGGACGCGCAAAGCGCTGCCACCAGCGCACCTTGAGTGAGACGTTGGGAAAGGATGGTCTTCATGTCGTTGTCGATCGATTAGAGTCGTTGTTCGGCTTATGTGTTCGTGCGAACTTCGATAAGCCCCCCGGCTGGCGCGCGATGGTGGTCTCCCCGCTGCTGCCCCCGTTGCTTCAGGCCCGGTCAGTAGTACCAGTACGTCTGCTGCCAGACGCCGTAGTACGGATAGCCCGAGTACCAGTAGCCGTAATAGCGGTCACGCCATTCCGTGCGCCATTTCCAGTCTTCTTCGTCTTCCTTCTTGGCCTTGCGCGCCAGGTCGAGCAGCTTCTTCGACTCCTTGTCGCCGCGCCCGGCCGCGATCGACAGCCATTTCTCCGCCTCGCGTGCGTCGGAGCCCATTTCCTCGAGGCCGAACAGGTAGAAACTGCCGAGCGCCTTCTGCGCCTGCAGGTCGCCACGCTCGGCGGACTCGCGCATCCACTTGAGTGCCTGGTAGCTGTCCTGGCGCACGCCGTCGCCGCGGAAATAACGCAGGCCGAGGTCGTAGGCGGCCTTCGGCTGGGTCTTCGCGGTCTGCTTCAACGCGGCGATGCGCGGGCTTTCCTGGTCCTCCGAATCGTCCCTTTTTTGATAGGACACCTGATCTTTAGGACGGTCGGAACAACCTGTGTCGTCGCAGATCCGCACCGTGTTGCTTGTGAGGGACGGATCCTGCGCGCACGCGGCCAGTAGCAACAGCAGCCCCGGTGCGATCAAACGGCGGTACATTGTTACTTTCCTCAGGTTTTATTGGCGCCGCAATTCTTCGAGCTATCCACCCCCGCGAGCTCGCACCCGGTGGCGTGCGGCGCAACGGATACAATCCGCCGACGCCGACACGCAGTCCAAGGCTCTCTCAGGTTCTCTCTTCGAATCGTTCCGTCACTGCTTCATTGCTGTCGCTTTTCGCCGGTCCGACTGTGGCCGTCGGTGATCTCCAAACATGACGCGACAAACAATAGTGACGTGGTGAGCAATAATAATGAAGAAAAAAGGCATGTCAAGGTCATTCGCTTTTTCAAAGCTTGCATGACACGTCAGTTTTGATATGCTCACCCTCGCCAAAACCCCTTGGAGACCCCATCGAGATGCCCAACAGCGAGCAGGCCAACGTCGATCTGATCACCGCCAACAAGGTGCGCGACCTACTGAACCGGAACGGCATTCCGCCGCGAAGTCACAACACGACGATCGCGAACGTGCTCGGCCTGAGCTTCTCGGTCGTTACGCGCAAGATGAAAGGCCTGATCCCGTGGAACCTGTCGCAATTGCAGGACATCGCGACCCACTTCGGCGTGCCGCCCGCGATCCTGCTCGACGACAAGGGCACGCAGCCGGCCGCCGCCGAGATGATCGACGCGACGCTCGTGATCGAGTCGCGGCGCTTTCGCTGCCGCGCCGCGATCTCGACCAAGGCCAGCAGCCAGAGCGAGACGGATTTCGTCGCGCTGCAGTGGCAGGGCGAGTGGCTCATCACCGAGCGTCAGCACGCGCGCGAGGGCCGCACGTATCCGGTCGACGTCATCGAGCTGCGCTCGACCCAGCCGAACGTGTATGCGGCGCGCATCGCCGTGGTCGACGATTCGCAGGACGTCGCCGAAACGGTATGTGAATATTTCATCGAAAAAGGCGTGAACGCGATCCCGTACTTCGACGGCGCGGCGTTCCGCAAGGCACTGGAAGTCGAGGATTTCGACGGCTACATCCTCGACTGGATGCTCGGCGACCAGACCGCCGCCGAACTCGTGCGCGGCATCCGTTCGAGCGAGAACAGCGGCGCGCCGATCTTCCTGCTGACCGGCAAGATCTCGACCGGCGAAGCCAGCGAGGACGAAATCGCGCACATCGTGTCGCACTACAACGCACGCTGCGAGGAAAAGCCGGTGCGCCTGCCGATCCTGTTCGCCGAAGTGGCGCGCGAACTGAAGATCACGCTGCCGGCCACGGCCGCCGCGAACTGAGACCACAGACAAATCACCATCGCACGACCGAGGGCAAGACATGCGAATCTCGACCATCTGGACCAAGCGCCTGCTGACGGCCTGCCTGCTCGGCATGGCCGCCGCGACCTGGGCCGCTTCGTCGTTTACGTTCACCGTCGACGGCAAGATCGACAAGCACAACCAGCAGGGCAAGACGGCGTACGTGTTTTCCGAGCAGGCGCTGATGGCGCTGCCGCAGCATACGATCGTCACGTCGACGAGCTGGACGCCGAAAGCGGCCTTCACCGGCCCGCGGCTGTCCGACATCCTGAAGACCGTCGGCGCGCACGGCACGCAGATCGAGTTCCGCTGCATCGACGAGTACACGTTCACGATCCCCGTGTCCGACGCCGATCGTTACGGCGTGATCCTCGCGCGGACGATGAACGGCAAGGTGCTCGGCAACGACAACTACGGCCCGCTGTGGATCATGTACCCGCGCGACCAGTATCCCGATGAACTGAAGACGCCGCTCGGCGAAGCCAAGTTCGCGTGGCAGATCATCGGCCTGACGGTGAAATGACACGCCGGCGATGGAAAAATAGAAAAATCATCCTGGTCCTCGGCTCGCTGTGGATCATGGGGTTCGCCGCGTGGGCGTTCCTGCTGTGGGACCTCCTCGCCACCTCGGTCAACGAGGGCGTGCTCGAAGGGCCGCGCGAAGGCGTGTTCTGGACGGCCGCGCAATACCGCAACGTCTATACGCGGTTCGACCGGCAGCTGATCCTCTACGCGACGCACCAGGACGACGATTTCAATCACGTGCAGATGCAGCTCGACAGCCTGTCGGTGTCGTTCGGCTTTCTGCAGCGGCCGTCGGAAGTGTCCGAATACTGGCTGCGCATCCCGCGCGCGCGCAACGAGATCAACGCGCTCGGCGAATTCATGACGCGCCTGAAGCGTGAAGTGCCGTTGCTGAGCGATTCGCCGAAAAGCGCGCAGCAGGTGATCGACGAGGTCAATGCGTACTGGCCGAAGGTCAACGGCCTCGCGAACTATTTCCGCGCGATCGAAATGGCGCAGCGCGATTTCACGTTCCATCAGCTGAAGGAAAAGCAGCGCGCGATCCTGATCCTCGGCATCGTGCTCGGCGTGATCCTGTGTGCGCTGTTCCTGCTGCTGTTCTATACGATGCGCACGCGTGACGACCTGCTCGAGCGGCAGGACGCGGCGCTCGACGCGGAACGCAAGGCGTCCGACCGCGCGTTCGAAATGATCGAGGCGAAGAACGCGTTCCTCGGGATGGTCAGCCACGAGTTGCGCACGCCGCTGCAGGCGATCTGCGGATCCGTCGAGATCCTGCTC
This sequence comes from Burkholderia sp. AU33423, assembly GCF_002223135.1. NCBI lineage: Bacteria > Pseudomonadati > Pseudomonadota > Betaproteobacteria > Burkholderiales > Burkholderiaceae > Burkholderia > Burkholderia sp. AU33423. The sequence continues at coordinate 297,164 of NZ_NKFH01000007.1, read as the reverse complement.
GCGCGCCCGCAGTCGGATGCGAACCTGAAGACGATCCGGCGGCTGCAGAATTCCGCGTTGTCGCTCGAGGCGCTCGTCAAGGATCTGACGGACTACATCAAGCTGCGCTCGACGAAGCGCCTCGCCGAACGGGAAACCGTCGGCATGGCGTCGCTGCTCGCCGAGGTGCTCGATCCATTGCGCGAGAAGATCGCGGCCAAGCGGATCGCGATCGTGCAGCAGGTCGAGCCGCACGATCTCACGATCCGGTCGGATCGCAAGCTGCTGCGCCAGGTGCTGTCGAACCTGATCGAGAACTCGGTCAAGTACACGCTCGGCGGGTCGATCGACGTGTCGATCACGCTCGCCGATGCGCCGGCCGGCCCGCAATTGAAGATCGCGGTGCGCGACACGGGCGCCGGCATCGCGAAGCCGCACCTGTCGAAGATCTTCGAGCCGTTCTATCGCGCGAACGACGCGGTCGGGCTGCATGTGGACGGGATCGGCATGGGGCTCGCCGTCGTGCGCGAAATCGTGACGACGCTGCGCGGGCATGTGGACGTGCGCAGCGTCGTGGGCGAAGGCAGCGAGTTCGTCGTGACGCTGCCGGCCGAAGTACCCGGCATCGACACCGCCGGCAACGCGGCCGGCGACGCGCTCGCGCTGCCGCACGCGGCCCAGCACCGCGACCGGCGCGCGCTGGTGGTCGACGACGACGACAACGCGCGCGAAACGCTCGGCGCGATGCTGTCGGCACTCGGCATCGAAGCCGATCTGTGCGGCACCGGGCAGGCAGGCGTCGCGCGCTTCGGTACGGGCCGTTACGACATCGTCGTGATCGATCTCGAGCTGCCGGACTTGAGCGGCTTCGAAGTCGCGCGGCGCATTCGCACGGTTGCGGTACCCGACGACGATGGCCGGCATCCGTCGATCCTCGGCGTCAGCGCATATGAATCGGCTGCGCTGCGCGAGAACAAGCAGGTATTCGACGCATTCCTGCCAAAGCCCGTCCACCTGCGCGAACTCGGCGCGCTCGTCGAGAAGCTGCTCGCCTGAGCCGGTGCGCCGGCGATGCGCCGCTGGTTGCCGCTTACTCCCCGATCAGGTGCAGCACGATATCCCGGCGGTGCGCCGCGCGGCGATGCTCGAACAGATAAATCCCCTGCCACGTGCCGAGGACCATGCGCCCCTGCTCGACCGGGATCGACAATTGCACCTGCGTGAGCGCCGTGCGCAGATGCGCCGGCATGTCGTCGGTGCCTTCGGTGTCGTGCTCGTAGCGCGTGGCGTCCTCGGGCGCGAGCGTCGCGAAGTAGCGCTCGATGTCGCGCTGCACCGACGCATCGGCATTCTCCTGGATCAGCAGCGACGCCGAGGTATGGCGACAGAACACGGTGAGCAGGCCGGTACTGATGGCCTGCTGGTCGACGAACGCACGCACCTGCGACGTGAATTCGACGAGGCCGCCGCCGCGCGTGTCGATGCCGATATGCGTGATCGCCTGTTGCATCGTCGTGACCTCAGGCCAGCGCGGCGAAGCCGTCGGCTTCGATCTGCTTCGCGTCGGCGGGACGCACGACGCGCGCGACTTCGACACCATCACGCAGGAACACCAGGGTGGGCCACAGCTTCACGCCGAACGAGCGGCCGAGCGGACGGCCCGGGCCGTCCTCGATCTTCAGGTGCCGCACGGCGGGATGCGCGGAAAACGACGCCGCGATCGCCGGCTGCGCACCCGCACAGATCCCGCACCAGTTCGCGCCGAATTCGATGACGGTTGGGCCGCCCAGTGCGTCGACTTCCGCGCGCGTCGGCGCGTTGGCGGTGTAGCGTTGCTCGGTATCCATCAGGCCCTCGTGTGCGTTGGCGGAACTAGGCCGCGCGTGCCCGTGCGACGCGGCGGGCGCGGCCTGCGATCTCCTACTGTAGCGGAAAAGCGCGCGCGATGCCGGGCGGTCCTGACCGACGCAAATGGCGTTCCTGCACACCTTCCGGAATGACACGACAAGATTCGGAGCGCCGTGCCGCCGCGACGGGATCAGCATGCGGACTGATCCCTCAACGAAGGCACCGATCATGAATGCTCCGCATTGCGTCACCGAACCGAACATCCTCTATTTCGGCACGCCCGTCGTGCTGGTCAGCACGCTGAACGAAGACGGCACGGCCAATCTCGCGCCGATCTCGTCCGCGTTCTGGCTCGGCTGGCGCGGCGTGATCGGCATCGCCGCCAGTTCGCAGACCACCCGCAACCTGCTGCGCACCGGCGAGTGCGCGCTGAACCTGCCGTCATCGGCACAGGCGCACGCGGTCGACCGGATCGCACGCACGACGGGCACCTACCCGGTGCCGGACGGCAAGCGCGCGAAGGGCTACGTGTACGAACCCGACAAATTCGGCACGGCCGGGCTCACCGAGGCTGTGTCGCAAACCGTCGCGCCGCCGCGTGCGCTCGAATGCCCGGTGCATATGGAAGCGGTCGTCGCGGCCACGCACGGGATCGGTGAGGAAACGCTCGACGTGCGTGGCCACATCCGCGTGTTCGAGGTGCGCATCCAGCGCGTGCACGTGCATCCCGACCTGCTGATGGACGGGCATCCGGACCGCATCGATCCGGACAAGTGGTCGCCGCTGATCATGAGTTTTCAGAAGTTCTACGGCCTCACGCCGCATCAGGTGCACGCGTCGCGGCTCGCCGAGATTCCCGAGCGCGCGTATCGCAGCCCGGATATTGAGCGTGCGCGTGAAGCGGGCGTGTTGACCGGCACCGGCCGGTAACGAAGCGCCCAGGGGGATGCCAGGGAACCCGGCGCTTCGTCGCGCCTTCGCCGGCGGTGTCGATGCGGCTGGGCCGTCCCGGCACCGCCTCGTGCTGCCGGCCCTGTGCATCGCGGTGTCGATCGCGCGGATCAAAACCGCGATCGGCTATCTCTCGACCGAACCGATCGGCACCGCGTTCGGCGCGCGTGTCGGTGCGCTGCCATGGGTCATCGATGCGTACAGCCTCGCGTATGCGGTGCTGTTGCTCACAGGTGAACCTGGAAGTTGTGCCGCGTGGTCTGATCTGCGGGCCTATCCAGCCTCTCGGCTCGCCATGCCTTCCATCCATTCCTCGAACGCGGACACTGCGGCATCGTCGGCACGATCGGCGTTCGTCACCAGCATGTAGTCGTCGGCACGCCATACAGGCGATGCGATCGGGCACACGAGGCGCCCCTCGGCGAGATCGCGCCCGATCAGCGGCAGGGAGGCCAGGGCCACGCCGAGCCCCTCGATGGCCGCGCCGAGTTGCAGATTCACATGATCGAATTCGACATGGCGCGCGGCCCGCAGGTCGGATGCACCGGCTTCCCGCAACCAGTGCGACCAGGCAGAGCGCGTCGTGGCCGAATGCAGCAGGACATGATGACGCAGGTCGGCCACGCTCTGTATCGGATGCTGGCGCAGTAATGCGGGATTGCAGGCCGGCACGCGCAGGTCGGGCATCAACGGGCGCGATACGACGCCCGCACCTTGCTCGGGACCGGAACGCACACCGATATCGAAGGCGTCGGCGACATAGCGCAACTTGCGCGATGTCGTCGACACCCGGACGTCGATTTCGGGGTACCGCGAATGGAAATCGGCGAGCCGCGGCAGCAGCCAGCAAAGCGCAAAGCTCATCGGCACATTCACCCGCACGACGCCCGATATCCGGTGCGTGAACGTGTCGTGGCGCAGCCGCACCACCGCGGTACCGAGGCGCTCGAACGCGTGGCTGACGTCATTCAGCAACGCGGCCCCTTCGTCGGTCAGCACGACACCGCGCGGACGACGGTCGAACAATGGCAGGCCGAACCAGTCCTCCAGCAACCTGATCTGCTTGCCTACGGCCCAATGGGTGACATGCAGCTCCACCGCGGCCCTCGCGAAGCTGCCGTGCCGCGCGACCGCATCGAAAGCGCGCAGCGCGTTGAGCGGGGGCAACTCGCCCCAGTGCTTCGCAGCGTCCCGGTTTCCGCTCATGACGTGACTTTTTCTCTCCATTGACGCGATTTTAGCTCAATTGAAAATACTGCCGCCCCGACCATAAAATTGCCCTATCGAGCGCGAAAGCGACACCACCAGCGGCTTCCGCTGACCGCTCGCACGGAGCGAACGACGATGCGCCTGCCGGTTTTTTCCCCTCCCGCGATGCAGGAGACCGCGCCACCCCGACGGCGTGTGCTATGGCTATCCTGCGTTGCGCACGCCATGCACGATGGCTATACCGACATGATCTACGCGTTGCTACCGGTGTGGCAGTCGGAATTCGGGCTCGACTTTGCGGCCCTGGCGATCCTGCGCGGCATCTATGCCGGCACGATGGCGACGCTGCAGTTGTCCGCGGGGCGTCTCGCGCAACACCTGGGCAGCCGCACGACCCTCGCAATCGGCACGCTGCTCGCCGCGCTCGGCTATGCGATCGCGGGCATGTCGGGTGGCCTGTTCGGTCTGGGCGTGGCGCTGGCGATTTCGGGCGGCGGATCCAGCACGCAGCATCCGATCGCGTCGGGCGCCGTCTCCCGCACCTACGGACGCGACGCGAGAGGTCCACTGAGCGTCTACAACTTTTCCGGCGACCTGGGGAAATCCGCGCTGCCGGCCGCCATTACGCTGCTCGTGACCCTGATGCCGTGGCGTCACGCGCTATGGATCGTCGCCGGTTTGGGCTGCGTCGTGGCCGCCGTCATCGCGCTCTGGTTTCCCGCCGTGCCGCGTGGCGCCGGAAAGCCGGGGGCCAAAGAGCACGCATCCGCTCGACGCAGTGGCACCGGCGGAAGCGGATTCCCCACGCTGTTTTCCATCGGCGTGCTCGATACGGCGGTACGCATGGGACTGCTTACCTTTCTGCCTTTCCTGCTCAAGGCAAAAGGCGTCTCGCCTCAACTGCTGGGAACGGCCCTCGCGCTCGTTTTCATCGGCGGCGCGGCCGGCAAATTCATGTGTGGCTGGCTGGGCGCACGCATGGGTGTGGCCGGTACGGTGTTGCTCACGGAGGGCGGTACGGCCGCGTGCATCGTCGCGGTGATGTATCTCCCGTTGGTACTGACCATGGTGCTGCTGCCGATTCTGGGTATGATGCTCAACGGCACGTCGTCGGTGCTGTACGGAACCGTTCCGGAGATGTCCGCGCCCGAGCGCACCGAGCGCGCATTCGCGATTTTCTACACGGGGACGATCGCATCGGGCGCGCTATCGCCTGTTCTCTACGGGTTCCTGGGCGACAGGATCGGTGTGCATGGCGCCACGTATGCGACCGCGTTGACCGCCCTCGCGATTTTTCCGCTCGCCCTCGCGCTGCGCCCGCATCTGGCGGATGACTCAACAGGATGAACACCATGACGAAGTCTGACTACCCGACCGTCGGCCTTGTCGGCCCGGGCGCAATCGGAACGACCGTCGCCGCGGCCCTTCATGAAGCCGGACGCACGCCGGTGATCTGCGGCCGCTCGGCGCACGAGCAGTTGAAATTGCGCTTCGATGGCGGCGAGATCGTCGTGCCCGGGCCCGTACTGACCGACCCGCAAGCAGTCAAGGAAAAGGTCGATCTCGTATTCGTTGCAGTCAAGTCGACGCAGGTGGCGAGCGCGGCACCCTGGGTCTCCGCGCTGTGCGATGCGAATACCGTCGTCTGCGCGCTGCAAAACGGCGTCGAGCAACAAGCCGCGTTCGCGCCGTATGCGGCCGGCGCCACGGTCGTGCCATCGGTCGTCTGGTTTCCGGCGCAGCGCGAATCGGGCGCATCGGTGTGGCTGCGAGGCAAGCCTCGGCTCACTCTGCCCGATACGCCGGCGAGCAACGTGGTGGTCTCGGCTTTGCACGGCACGCGCTGCGCGCCGGAGGTTGCGGAGGATTTCATCTCCCTCGCCTGGCGAAAGCTTTTGCAGAACGCGGTGGCGGGACTCATGGTGCTGACCGGTCGCCGCGCCGGCATGTACTCGCGAAGCGACATTACCGAACTGTCGCTCGCCTACCTGCGGGAATGTCTCGAGGTCGCGCGGGCGGAGGGCGCGAAACTGGGCAATGAAGTGCCGCAGGAGATCATCGACGGATTCCATGGCTTTCCGCCCGATTTGAGTACGTCCATTCTTGCCGATCGGCAAGGCAACCAACCTCTCGAATGGGACTGCCGGAACGGCGTCGTGCAGCGATACGGACGATCTCACGGCATTCCGACGCCGATCAGCGATCTGGTCGTTCCGCTTCTCGCCGCCGCCAGCGATGGGCCAGGCTAGCAACCAGGAAACCCGAGCGGATCGAATCGCCCGCGGAGTCACCGCGCCCGGCAACCGCGGACAACACAATCATCCTCAATGACATCCGTCACTTCACAACCTGTTCGTGCTGCCGTGTGGCAAACCGGCAAGCAGGCGCCGGTGTTCCCAGGATAGTCGACGAATCGGATGGTCGGACCAAGCGCAAATCGCTCGGTTACGTCGAAAAATGCATCGTGGCCGATCGGATAACATACGGCCGGCCACCTTCCCATGATCAAACCGACGGAGTGTTTTCAGTGATTCAACCGACCCAAGTATTCAAGGACAACCTCGCGCAACTGCCGGCCATCGACGGCGTCGCGCGCATCGATCTCGTCGGCGCGAACGGCGACGTGGTCGCAACCATCGAGAACCAGCCGGGCAAGCAGGGCTCGCTCACGGTGTACAACTACCTGAAGCAGGCGTTCGGCACGCTCGACGCGAACGCCGCCGAGCACGGCCTCGCGATATTCGCCGAGCATACGGCCGACGCACGCAACCGTCCGGGCGCGCACCCGAACGTCGATCGCCTGCTGGCGATCGCCGCCGGCGGCGAAGCGCTGCGGATCGACGTCGTCGCGAAAGGCTGAGTCGTCGGCGGCACGCGCGCGGAAAGCCGCGATCGTCGCGTCCGTATTCCTCGCTCCGGAGACTGCCCGCGTGCCGCGTTTCATTGCCCTGCCGTTGGTCCGCCGTTTCGCTACTGCCGCCGCGATCGCGGCCGTTGCCTGTACCGCATTCGGCGGCACGGCATCGGCCGGTCCGCTGCGAACGGCCTCCGAGATCGCCGGCGCATCGTTGGTGCCGCGCGGCGTGCTGCCGCATTCGCCGGAGAACGGGTCGCTCGATTCGTTTTGCACGCAATATCGCGCGAAGACGACCACCGCAGCCGGCCGCGAAGTCGCGAAGCGCGACTGGATCGTGACGTCCGAGGCGCCGCTCGGGCGCTACACGGTCGTCACGTTCTCGAGCGGCTTCAGCGCCGGCACGAGCGCGATCTGCTTCGCGCGCAACGGCAACATCGGTGTGTTCGACGGCACGACGCTCGTCGCACTCGGCTATACCGCGCGCAAAGCCGGCTGGCAGCTCGGCTCGGCCGACCGGCTGGACAGCGGCGCGCTGCTGATCTGGGGCGGCGACGGCCCGGCGCCGCCGGTCGGCGAACTGCACGAAGACAACGGCGGCCTGCGGCTGACCCGTGTCGCCGCCGAAAGCACGCACTGCAACGGCCGCGCGGTCGTGCCGAACGTGTACGGCAAGCCGCTCGACGCGGCACGCACGATCCTGATCGCGCATGGCTGGCAACCGCTGCGCCCGCGCGAAAAACCGGGCGCGACGGACGGCGCGGCGACGCTCGCGAAGCACGGCATTATCGAAGCCGAAGCGTGTTCGGGCACCGGGATGGGGTATTGCGCGCTGCGCTACCGGAATGCGGCCGGCGTGCTCGGCGTGACGACGGTCGGTGGTGAGCCGGACAAACCTTCGGCGAACACCGTGATCGACTATCAGGTGGCATGTCGCAAGCAGTGAGTGGTGCGCCGATCGCGCGTGCGCAATGCATGCGTCGCGATACGATCCGCACCGTCCGGCCATCGTCCGTTCGTTCGATTGACCGGCCCCGCGCGCCCTCCTAAACTGACCTCCCTTTTACGCGGCATCCACGAAAGGGACTTCCATGATCGACCTCTCCACGCTCGCGCTGTTCTCCGGCGCGTGTCTCGCGCTGACCGCCACGCCGGGCCCCGACATGCTGCTGATCGCGTCCCGCAGCGTGAGCCACGGCCCGCATGCAGGCTTCGCGACACTCGCGGGCATCCAGGCCGGCACCTACTGCCATGCGCTGGCGGCCGCGCTCGGGCTGTCGCAGCTTTTCGTCGCGGTGCCGCTCGCCTATGACGTCGTGCGCTTCGCGGGCGCCGCCTATCTGCTGTATCTCGCGTGGAAGACGTTCCGTTCGGATGCGACCGCACTGTCGCCCGTCGCGTCGCCGCGACGCCACTCGACCGCGGCGATCTTCCGCCAGGGGCTGACGACGAACCTGCTGAACCCGAAGATGGCGCTGTTCGTGCTCGCGCTGTTTCCGCAGTTCGTGCGGCCCGGGCACGGTTCGATCGCCGTGCAGATTCTCGTGCTCGCGACGGTGCTGAACCTGATCGGCCTCGTCGTGAACGGTGCGGTCATTCTGTCCGCGAGCCGGCTGAGCCAGCGGATCGGCGCGCACCGCCGCCCGTCGAAGCTGCCGCAGTATCTGCTCGGCTCGGTGTTCGTGGGGCTGGCGGCGCGATTGGCGGTGGCGGGGCGGCAGTAGTCGTGAACCCATCGGGGAATCACGCTGGTGCAATCGAGCGCTGAATACGAACGACTGAACCGCGAGGAATTTGCAGCGCTCGACGCAATGCTTGCTGCGCGGCGAGCGGCCGGCGTAGCGTCGATCGATATCGTGGAAGGCAAGGGGTCGAGCGCGCCCACTGTGGAGTAACACCGGCTCGTGTTCGTGGCGAGCCGGCGTGCGTCATCACTCGATACGCTGCTCAAGCAGGCGTCGGCCCGTGACAAAAGGTTCATGACCTCGCTCGCTCGAGTCAAACGCTATCCGGATCGTCACCTTCGGGCACGTTTTCAACGCACTCGCGCGTATCCGCCACGATCTTCAACGCCCCGCTACCCAGCAAACTCGCCGGCGTCACCGTGCGGCGGCGCCACGGAATCCGGCCGAAGTACCAGATCCTCCAGAAGCCGAGCGGATGATCGGGATTCCGGCGCAGCAGCATGTCGAAGGTCTCGACGTCGCCGAGCACGATCCGCGTCGCGTCGCGCACGACCTCGCGCACGAACCGCGAGCAGAACTGCCGGCGCGACGCAAGATTGAAACCCGTGTCGTAGACCACGCCGATCCGGCGCATCGCAGCGTCCACGAGCCGGCGCCGCTGCGCGGCATCGAGCGGCTGCTTCAGCCGCGCGATCACGCACGCGCCGCGATCGGAGCGCGCAAGAAACCGCGACATCGTCGTGACGCGCGACAGCGGAAACGTACTCTCCGCAATCAACGGCTCGCCGCCGCGCTCGCCGACGACGATCCCGACGTGATTCGTCCACGAGCGCGTCGCGCTCGCCACTTCGAGAAACGGTCGCACGGTGACGCGGATGAAGACGATGTCGCCGATCTCCGGCTCGATCGGCAGCGGCATGTCATGCGGATCGTGAGAACCCACGGAGAAGAGACGCCGCCGGCCCGCCGCGGGTGAGCGGATCATGAGCGGCCGGCAGCCGGTATCGACAACCATACGGACCTCGCGCGAGTGGAGATGGCACGAGCATGTCAGCAGCAGCCGGGTTCCGCATCCGCTTCATGTGCGGGAGCGGATATTCGTGCCGCCCAGTGGCGGATTTCGATACCGGCGTGAAGCGGTGCGCAGGTGCCCAAGCCTTCAGCGTGTCGCGCCCAGCGCCACGCGCAGCCGCTCCATCAACTGTGTGTAGTACCGCAGCACGTCGTCCTTCGGCACGACATTCGCAGTCGCGAAACGGTCCGACCACGCCGGTTTCCATTCATACGAGCCGTGCACGCTGCGATCGCCGTCGGGCGCCTGGACCAGCGAACGGATCCGCGCATCGCGGCCCGGGCCCGTATGCACGTCGAACAGCGCGTGGATGTACGTGTGATACGCGTCGTACACGTCGTCGTCGAACAGGTAGCGGTAGATGTGGAAGGTGCGGTCGAGGTCGCGCTTCGCGCGGATCACGTCGTCCGGCGAGATGTCCTTCCAGTAGCCGATCCACGTGTAGAAGCACAGCAGCGCATTGAGCTGCGGCGCGACCGCGTCGTACAGCGCGAGCCGCTTCTCGATCAATCGCTGGTTGGTCCACTGCACGAGTTCGAGCCGCTTCAGCCGGCGCGCGACGAGCCAGCCGAGACACGCGACCGACAACGGCGTCAGCACGCCCAGCACGAGCTTGACGATTTCCAGCGAATTCCACGGAGTGTTGATTGGCTGCATGAATGACCCGACAAGAAGAAACGCATCCGCGCCGGCACATGACCCGGCGCGCAGCGCCGCCCGCCCGATCGCGGCGGCATTGACCGTTAGTTGCTTGCGCATCGAACGTCGCGTGACGACACAGACAACCGGTTCGAAGCGGTGTGATTCGTCAGTCTATCGGGCGATTGTCACCGAGCCTTGACCGTTCGTCGACCCGTCCGTCTCGTAGCAGCGCACTCGCGTCGCACTAGGTCGGTAGCGCCGACGTGAGCTTGACCTTCTGCATCGGAATGTCGGTCTTCACGCTCAGCACACCCGGAATACGCGTGAGGTATTCCATCTGGAAGCGCCGGTAATCGTCGATGTCGGCCGCGACGACACGCAGCAGGAAATCGCAGTCGCCCGCCATCAGGTGGCATTCGACGACTTCCGGCATCTGCTGGACGGCCTCGGCGAAGCGGTTCACCGATTCCGCGTCTTGCCCCTTCAGCCACACGCGCGTGAAGATCGTCAGCCCCTTGCCGACTTTCGCGGGATTCAGCACGGCCACGTATTTCTCGATCACGCCGGCTTCCTCGAGAAGGCGCACGCGCCGCAGGCACGGCGACGGCGACAGCCCGACCTCGTGCGCGAGCTCCACGTTCTGCATGCGGCCGTCGCGCTGGAGCGCGCTCAGGATCCGGCGGTCGATGGCGTCAAGTTTCATTGGCATTCGATTCCAAAAAATTCGTGTATTACGCGTTCAATGCCAAATTCTGAGAAAAATCTGGCCACAACGCAACCCGATTCGAGTCAAAAAGGCAGACAATTCCTCCCCCGAAGGAATTAAATGAACGCGTCCCACCCCGTGACCGGGTGAGCAAAAGAAGCGGATGAGGAAGATGGATCCTCGTGGGCTGCCGGCATCGATGTGCCCAAAGTGGAAAATACGGAGTTTTCCAAGGTAACCGGAGGATCCAGTGGTCAATTGTCCGGCAGTGGGCGTGGATATTGCGAAGTCGATTTTTCAGGTGCATTACGTTGATCAGGAAACCGGGGAGATCGTGAATAAGCCGATCAGGCGCGGGAAGTTTCTTGAGTTCTTTGCGAACCGGGCAGCTTGCTTGATTGGTATGGAAGCGTGTGGTGGTGCGCACCACTGGGCTCGGCAACTGACGAAGATGGGTCACCAGGTCAGGCTGATGCCTGCCGAGTTCGTGAAGGCGTTCAACATCCGTAACAAGAATGATGCGGCGGACGCTCGGGCGATCTGGTTGGCCGTACAGCAGCCGAGTAAGGCGGTCGCAGTGAAGACGGAGATGCAGCAGGCGATGCTGGCCTTGCACCGGATGCGCCAGCAACTCATTAAGTTTCGCACTATGCAGATTAATGGATTGCGCGGGCTGCTCACGGAATACGGTGAGGTGATGAGCAAGAGTCGGGCGAAGCTGGACAAGGAAATTCCGGAAGTGCTTGAGCGTATCGCGGAGCGTTTGCCAGCAGTTTTCGTCCACACATTGCGCGAACAGTGGAATGGATTGGCGAAGCTTGACGAGCAGGTAGCGCAGATCGAGCAACGCATGCGCGAGTGGAAGAAAGAAGACAAGGCGGTGAAAGCGATTAGCGAGATTCCGGGTGTCGGGCTGCTAACGGCGACGGCGGCGGTTGCAATGATGGGCGATGCGAAGGTCTTCAGATCCGGACGTGAATTCGCAGCCTGGGCTGGTCTTGTACCCAAGCAGACAGGCTCCGGAGGCAAAGTGAACCTGCACGGGATATCGAAGCGTGGCGACACGTACCTGCGTACGCTGCTGATTCACGGTGCTCGATCGGTACTGGCGCATGTGAAGGAACCCGGCGAGTGGATTGAGCAGATGCAGAAGCGTCGACCAACGAATGTCGTGGTCGTTGCATTGGCGAACAAGATGGCGCGAATGATCTGGGCGGTACTCGCCCATGGTCGTCCGTACCGAAAGGACTACGTGAGCGTGAAACCGGCGTAAGCGACGGCACGGCACATCAAGATCAATGTTTAGCACAGGGTGAACGTCGAAAGGTTGCGCAGCAATCGAGTGTGATGACAAGCCAGGTAGGACCGGGATCTACTAAACCTGAATTGCTCCAAGAGCTGCGAGCTCGCCGAAGGAATGAGGTGTAGATCAGCGGATTTCATAGGGGGCCGCAGCGGCAGTGCGAGCTGCAAGCAAGCCCGGATATAGAGATGCAGCCATCCTGTCTGTCAGAACACACGAAAACTGTTGCAAACGGGACGCGTTCATATAGAGGAGTAGTGAGCAGTAGCGTTTCAACGTCGTCAGGGCTTCGCGACAAGGCCGCCTATGTCGCCGAGATGGGTCGCGGATTGCGCGCGGCGCTGCCCGTCATGCTGGGTTTCGTGCCGTTCGCGCTCGTGCTGGGCGCGCAGGCCGCGCAGAAAGGGCTGAGCCTGTTCGAAGTGCCGATGATGACCGGCATGAACTTCGGCGGCGGCTCCGAATTCGCGGCGATCCATCTGTGGTCATCGCCGCCGCACATCGCGCTGATCGTCGCGATGTCGTTCCTCGTGAATTCGCGCCACATCCTGATGGGCGCCGCATTCGAGCCGTATATCCGCCGCCTGCCGCGCCGCCGCGCGTTCTTCGCGCTGTTCTTCATGTGCGACGAAAGCTGGGCGATGTCGCTCGCCGACGCAAGGGCCCGCTCGGCCACGCACATCAGCGTGCCCTATTACGCGGGCATCTGCATGGGGCTCTACCTGACGTGGATCTCGATGACCACGCTCGGCGCGGCCGTCGGCCCGACGATCGGCAACGTCGAGCAGTACGGCTTCGACATGGCGTTCACGGCCGTGTTTCTGGTGCTGCTGCGCGGGATGTGGAAAGGGATGCGTGCGAGCCGCCCGTGGTTCGTGAGCCTCGTGGTCGCGGCGGCCACGCACCTGGCCGTGCCCGGCGCGTGGTACGTCGCGGCCGGCGCCTGCGCGGGGCTGATCGCCGCGCTGCTGTGGGAGCCGCGCGATGCCTGATTTCCCGGATTTCAGCACGGTCGCGACGATCGTGCTGATGGCGTCGACCACCTATCTGTCGCGCATCCTCGGCTACGTGCTGCTGCGCAACCGCACGCTGAGCCCGCGGATGGCGTCGGTGATGGAGAACGTGCCCGGCTGCGTGCTGATCTCGGTGATCGCGCCGGCCTTCGTGTCGACGCGCCCGGCCGATCTGCTCGCGCTGGCCGTGACGCTGATCGCGGCGACGCGCCTGTCGATCCTGCCGACCGTCATCGTCGGCGTCGTGTCGGCCGGTCTGCTGCGGCACCTGCTCGGCTGAGCGGTTCCGACCCGCCGCGCGCGCCGCGGCACGGCCACCGACGAACGGGCGCGCGATGCGCCCGTTTTCACATCCGCGCCCGTCGCGCGACACGACGATCCTCACACGGGAATGCTAGCCTTGTGGCTTGCGCCACGCTGCATTCCCCTCTCATTGCCCAACTCCGCGAGGATCGTCCCGATGCAAGAAACCCGCCCGCTGTTCGACCGCGTCCTGCTCACCAACGACGACGGAATCGACGCCCCCGGCCTTGACGTGCTCGAACAGGTCGCCACGCAACTGGCGCGCGAAGTGTGGATCGTCGCACCGGCGGAAGACCAGAGCGGCACGTCGCACTCGCTGAGCCTGCACGAACCGCTGCGCGTGCATCGCAAGGGCGAACGCCGCTTCGCGGTGCGCGGCACGCCGGGCGATTGCGTCGCGATCGCGGTCAGCCACCTGATGAAGGGCGCGCGGCCCGACATCGTGCTGTCCGGCGTGAATCGCGGCGGCAACCTCGGTACCGAAACGGTGTTTTCCGGCACGGTGGGCGCCGCGATGACGAGCATGCTGGTCGGAGCGCCGGCCATCGCGCTGAGTCAGGCCTTCACCGATCGCAACGCAGTGCCGTGGGACACGGCACGCGCGCTTGCGCCGGACGTCATTCGCCGGCTCGTGGCCGCGGGCTGGGACAGCGACGCCTGTCTGAACGTGAATTTCCCGCCGCGGCCCGCCGATGAGGTGCGAGGGCTGAAGGTGACGAACCAGGGCGCCGGCACGCTGCAGGGCGTCGAGATCGTGTCGGGGCGCGACCCGCGCGACCTCGAGTATCACTGGCTGAAGCTCTCCCGCGCGCCGCGCGACGACGATGCGGATTCGGAAACGGTCGCGCTGGGTGAGGGGTATGTCGCCGTCACGCCGCTGAAATTCGAGCGCACGCACGATCAGGCACTCGCGCAACTGCGGTCGCGGCTCGGCTGATCGCGTCGCTCGGCAAGCAAGCGGTCGCGGTAATCGCGCGTGTGACACCTGCGCGCGGGTTCGCGGCCGCATCCGCCTTCGGTGCTTCGGTGCTTCGGTGTGTCACCGACTCTCGCCTCACGTCAGATTCATTCCCCCGTCGAGCATCACGATCTCGCCCGTCACATAGTCGGACGCGACGAGCATCGCGACCGTCTGCGCGATGTCGTCCGGCGTCGCCGCACGGCGCATCGGTGCGCGCTCGCGCCAGAGCTGCTGCGCGTCGGTCCAGTCGGCCGTGAGCGGCGTATCGACGAGCCCCGGCGCGACCGCATTGACGCGAATCGCCGGCGCGAGCGTTTTCGCGAGCAGCCGCGTCGTGTGATTGAGTGCCGCCTTCGCCGCCGCATACGGAATCGACGCCCCCTTCGGGCGCACGCCCGCATGCGAGCTGACGTTCACCACGCACCCGGCCCGCCCGTGCGACGCCGCCTCGCGCAGCGCCGCCTCCGCCTCGGCAACGAGCCGGAATGGTGCGATCACGTTGATCTCGTGCATCTCGCGCCATACGTCGGGCGTCGCCGCAGCAAGATCGTCATGCGGAAGCACGCGGCTCACGCCCGCATTGTTGACGAGCACGTCGAGCCGCCCGTGCACGGCAACGGCTTCGCGGATCAGCCGCACACGCTCGGTATCGTCGGCGAGATCGGCCTGCACATAGGCCGCGCCGAATTCGCGCGCCATCGCGCGTCCCACGTCGGCCGAGCTGCGCGAATGCAGGATCACCGCGTAGCCGTCCGCCGCCAGCCGGCGCGCAATCGCCGCGCCGATCCCCGACGTCGATCCGGTGACGAGCGCGACCGGCCGATGCACGCGCGACGCGCGCGGCTCGGCGACGGTTTCGGTTTCAGGTTCCGTTTCGGAAATCGGGGCAGACATCGGGGGGAGCGGCGCGTCCATATCGGGGAACCCTGTCAGTGGCGTTCCCGCATCATAAGCGCGACGACGCCCCATGACACGAACGTGACGGCGGCCACCACCGGGATTGAATCGGTGAGCGGTCGGCCGTCAGGTGCCCGATCCGTTCGATGCCGAGCCGGAGCGGCATGAGCGCGCCGGCCGGGACGGAGACCGTCGCCTGCTGTCGCGCCCCGTTTGCGTGTGGGCCGCCGAAGCAGTCACCGCGTTGGCGCATGGCTTCCCCGCCGCGCGGCCCGAGGACAGATCCCCGGGGCAGGCTGCTTCCTGCGTCGCGGCCGCGCCCCGCACCGTCAAATGAAGGGAAGGAGAAGCGGCCCGCGTCGCAGCGGGCCGCTTGCGGCGGCTACTTGCCTGCCAGTGCCAGCGACGGCGCGAGCGCGCTGTTCGGATCCTGCCCGTTCCAGGTGCCGACCCAGGCGTCGTTCGGCGTCGCCCCCATCACGAAGTCGAGCGTGCCGCCGGCCTTCATCTCGTCGTACGTGATGTACGGCCGATGCAGCGGCGTGCCGTTCAGGCTGACCGACTGGACGTAGCGATTGACCGATGACGGCGCGCCGCCGCCGGCCGCATGCGCGGTCACCTTGAAGCGCCGCGTTGCGCCGAACTTCAGGCTCTTTCCGTCCCCGCCGCCCGACGCGACCGGAATGTCGATCGTCGCCTCCTCGAACAGCGGCGTGCCGAGGTAGAACACGCCGCCCACCGGGTTCAGCGAATAGATGCCGAGCGCGGACAGCACGTACCACGCGGACAACTGCCCGCAATCGTCGTTGCCGGGAATCGCCGAATCGCGCACGCGGCGCGGATCGGCCAGCGCGGCCTTCAGGCTGTCGCCGCTGAGCAGCGCGCGATCACCGGCCGTCAGCGTCAGCGAGTACATGTCGTCCATCACCGAACGCACGCGATCCTGCGTCTTCGACGGCATGCCCGCGACGTCGTACAGGTACGGCAGGTGGTTCGCCGGCTCGTTCCCCGCGAAGAACTGGCCGCTGCGGCCGGTCAGGTCCGGAAAGCCCTGGTTGTAGAG
Organism: Burkholderia sp. AU33423; assembly: GCF_002223135.1. Lineage (NCBI taxonomy): Bacteria > Pseudomonadati > Pseudomonadota > Betaproteobacteria > Burkholderiales > Burkholderiaceae > Burkholderia > Burkholderia sp. AU33423. The sequence goes on along the minus strand of NZ_NKFH01000007.1, from coordinate 280,678 downwards.
GAAGGTCAGCGGGTTGGCCGGATCGAACGTGCGATCGAGCTGCGCGATGAACTGGCTCTTGCCGCCGAGCAACGCGACGAGGCCGGGGAAGTCGTGGAAGACGTTCCACGTATCGACCCACGAATTCGATTCGGAGAAGTCCGTCTTCTCCGCCGCCGTCGGGTCGAAGCCCGCCACCCAGTTGCCCTGCGGATCCTTCGGCTGGGCAAACTTCCAGCCGTTGTTCGGCGTCGTGTTGAACACGTTGCCGTAGTTCTGGCTGCGCTGCAGGTAGGGCCGATAGTCGGCCGTGCTCTTGCCCGCCGCCTTGCCGACCGCGGCCGTCGCCCAGTCGTCGAACGAATAATCCTGCGTCGTTGACACCGACGCGTTGTCGCCGGCGTACACGTAGCCGCTCTGACGATACTGGTCGAAGCCGTGTGCGCTCGCGCTCTGCGTGGTCTTCAACGCGGTCCAGATGTCGTCGATGCCCGCGCTCGTCAGGTGCTTCAGGTAAGCATCGGCGATCAGCGGGATCGACGGGTGGCCGGCCATCGTGAAGGTTTCCGTCTGCGCGAGCGGCCACACCGGCAGTTCGCCCTTGCCGTTCTGCCTGAACTGCGTGAGCAGCGACTTCACCCAGCCGTCGACGCGCTCGGGCTGCACCAGCGTCATCAACGGCGACTCGGCACGGAAGGTGTCCCACAGCGAGAACGTCGACGAATAGTCGAAGCCCGGATTCGCATGCTTGCTCGTGGTCGGCGGCGACGTCGTGCCGTCGTTGGTCGAATCGGTGCCGACGTAGCTGCCGTCCGCATTGTTGTAGACGGTCGGCGCGAGCATCGTGCGGTACAGCGACGTGTAGAACATCGTCCGCTGGTCGGCGCTGCCGCCCTTGATCCGGATCCGGTCGAGCGCGGCGCTCCACACGCGCTCGGCCGCACCGCGCACCTGGTCGAACGACTTCGCGCCGACTTCCGAGGCGAGATTGGCCTGCGCATCCGCGACGCTCGACGGCGAGATGCCGACCTTCACCGTCACTGCACCGCCGTCGTTGCCGTCGGCGAACGTCAGGTAGGCCTTGAAGCCGTCCGCGCTGAACGCGACGTGCTTCGTATCGAACGGCTTCGAGAAACGCGCGACGAAATACGTCGGCTTGTTGTTCGCCCAGTTGTTCGTGATCTCCCAGCCGGCGATCGTCTGCGCATCGATGACCTGGATTTTGCCGCTCGCGGTCGAGCCGCCGATCGGGTTGTCGATGCTGACGATCATGCTGCGCTTCTGCGCGGCCGCGCTCGGGAAATACGTGTAACGATGCACGCCCGCATGCGCGGTGGCCGTCATCTCCGCGAGGATCTTCGCGCCCTGCACGTTCCACGGCGTGTGGCCGCTGCCGACCGGCGCCATCTTCACGCGGTAGTAGCCGGGGCTCGCGGTTTCGTCGTCGTGGCTGAACGACGCGTGGTAGGTGATCGACGCATCGGCGGCGACCTTCGCCAGCGTCGCGGTGTCGACCGGCGCCAGCGTCGGCAGGAACCGCACTTCGCCGCCCGAGCCGATGCCGGTGCCCGACAGGTGCGTATGCGTGAAGCCGGTGATGAACGGATCGTCGTACTGGTAGCCCGACGTGCGATCCCAGTTCCACGGCAGCGTGTGCGCGCCGCCGGTCGTGTCCGGCCCGAGCTGCACCATCCCGAACGGCACGGTCGCGCCCGGGTACACGTGGCCGTGGCCCCGCACGCCGCTGCTCCAGTCCGCGTTGATGTCGAGATTCGCGGTGCCGATCATCGGGGCGACGCTGTGCAGCACCGACCGTTTGGTCGCGCCGCCGTTTTCGCCTTGATCGTTCTGATCGCCCTGGTCGTTCTGGTTGCCTTGATCGTTCTGGTTGCCCTGCGCGTTCGGCCGCTGCGCGAGCACGCTCGCATCCGTCGAGCCCTGATCGCCCCCGCACCCCGACAGCACGGCAAGGCACCCGATACCCACCACATGACGTAGCTTCATCCGTTCGTCCCTCCCTCTCTCTGCGTCGATCCTGTTGGCAAGAACCGCTCGTTGATCTCCCCGGCTGTTATGGCGCGCTGGCCGCCTGCGGGAACGACGGCATCGCGGATGCGTTGGTGCCCCACGTCGTGGCGCTCGCGTCGGCCGTCATCGCATACGACAGCTTTCCGCCCTTCGCGATCTGCTCGAACGGCAGCCACGCGGTGGAGTAAGGTGCGCCGTTCAGCTTCAGCGACTTCACATAGAACGACGCGCTGTCGCTCGACCCTGCCCCCGGCGCGACGATGTGCAGCAGGCGGTAGCTGCCGTCCTTCTGCCCGACGCGCACCGTGATCTTCTCGAACTGCGGGCTCGACAGCGCGACACCGCTCTCGCCCGGCACGACCGGATAAAGACCAAGCGCGGCCCACACGTACCAGCCCGAGATCGCGCCGAGATCGTCGTTGCCCGGCAGCCCGGCCGCGTCGGTGCCGAAATCGTTCGCGAGCGACGCATGCAGCACGCGCTGCGTATGCGACGGCGCACCGGCCCACGCATACACCCACGGCACGGCCATCGTCACTTCGTTGCCGACGTAGAAATACGGCTGCACGGTGCCGATGTTCAGGTGCGTGAAGAACGTGTCGAGCCGCTTGATGACCGGCGCGGCGCCGCCGGCCTGCGCGACCACGCCGGCGAGATCGTGCGGCACGTACCACGTGTATTGCTCGGCATTGCCTTCCATGAAGCCGGTGCCGTCGGTGACCCATGCGCCGGCCGACGTCTTCGGCTGGATCGCGCCCCGGTCGAACAGGTTTTCCCAGTTGCTACTCGACTTCAGCAGCGTGCCGGCCGTCGCCGTATCGCCGAGCGCCGTCGCGAAGCGCGACACCGCAAAATCGCGCACCGCGTATTCGAGCGTGTTCGAGGCGGTCTGGTTGTCGCCCGAGCCCGACGACGGCACGTAGCCGAGCCGGTCGTAGTCCGCGCGGCTGCCCATCACCGGCGTGCCGGCGCATGCGGCGCCCGGCGCCGTGCTGCGCTTCATGATCGACAGCGCGGCCTGCGTGTCGAAGTTCGTCGCACCGAACGCATGCGCGTTCGCGACGATGATCGAGCCCGCGTCGCCCGGCATCACGGCCGTCTCGGTATTGAAGTACGCCCAGCGCGGGAACGCGCCGCACGCCTTCGCATCGAGCACGAGCGACTGCACGATGTCGCTGGTCCGCACCGGATCGAGCAGCGCCTGCAGCTGGATGAACGAGCGGTCGATGTCCCAGCCGGAGAAGTTCGCGTACATCGTGCGGCCTTTCTCGACCTGACGTGTCGGCGCGGCCGCTGCGCCGTTCGACGCGTAGAAATCCGGGTACTGGCCGTTCACGTCGTTGAACACGTTCGGGTGCAGCGACGCGTGATACAGCGCGGTGTAGAACTTCGTCTTGTCGGCGTCGCTGCCTCCCGTGACCTGGATCGCATTCAGGCGCGCGTTCCACGCGGCGCTCGCAGCGCCGCGCACGGTGTCGAAGCGCCAGTTCCGGTTGCCTCGCGCATCCGTTTCCGGATTCTCGGCACGCAGGTTCGCCTTCGCATTCGCTTCACTGGCGAACGAGATGCCGAGCTTCATCATCACCTCAGGGTGCTTGCGGTCAACATTGAACGTCACGGTCACCGGGCTGTTGTTCGACAGCGCCGGCTTCGCCGCGAACGGCTGGCTGAATTCCGCGTAGTAGTAGACGGGCACCGCATGCCCGGCCCAGCAGAATCCGCCGCCCGCGATCGTGCCCGACAACGCGCGGTCGCCGACCTGGCGGATCGTGTCGCTCGTCGTGCCCTGCGCACGGTTGTTCAGCACGGTCGGATCGATCGCGATCGTCGCCTGCTGGCCCTGCGCGAGCGCCGGATACGTGAAGCGCGCGAAGCCGGTGCGCACCGTCGTCGTCAGCTCGGCCTTGATGCCGTTGCCGAGCGTGACGCCGTAATAGCCGGCCTGCGCGGTTTCGTTCGCGTGGCTGAAGCTGGCCGGCGTGCCGGCGTCGCCGGGCGCGAGCTGCGGCATCACGTTCAGGTAGCCGCCGTTCGCCCAGCAGCCGGTGCCGCTCAGGTGCAGGATGCTGAATGCGTTGATCGACGTGTCGCCGTACCAGTAGCCGCCGGAGAAGCCGGAGCCGTCGCCCTTGCTGCTGTCGTATTGGGCGGTCGGCGTCATCGGGCTCCATTGCATCATCCCGAACGGGACCGTCGGCCCGGGAAACGTGCCGCCGCCGAGGCCCGAGCCGACCGGGTCGGCCGGCTGGTCGGTCGCGTAGTCGGTGCCGATCAGCGGATTGACGTATTGCGCGACGCGGATGTCGGCGTTTTTCTTCGACGACTCGTTGCCGCTGCTGTTGTCGCTTTCATTGCCGTTGTCGTTGCCGCCGTTGCCGTTCTGGTTGCCCTGCGACTGCGCGGCAGCCGACATGTTCGCCGCAGCCACCGACGGCGAATCGCCATCGCCGCCGCAGGCAGACAAGACAACGCACAGCGCCAGCAGCGCCGTTCCCAACCCCCAGTTCCTGGACATCGCCCGTCTCCGTATCGTTCTTGAATCAGGATGTTGATTCGAACTACTGATCTTTAAATCAGGATGCTTTTGATGGATTCCGCTTGCCCGGCCGATCGGTCGAAAATCCCGGGTGCGTGTACTTATTTCCGTATTCGAGCACCTGGAAAAAGACGCGCCGGCATGTCGAAATACCGGCGCCCAGGAGCGGACAATGCGCACAAGCGTGCCCAAATAAACGCGTTTTCTCTACCCCGTGTTTTTACGAATTTTTATTTCGTTTATCTAAACACGAGGTTATTGATTCGGTTTTTATGCGAAATGGAACATTGAATGCACGATTGGCAATCAAGGCTGCTTCGGCAGATCGACATAGTCCTCGAGTTCGCCAGCGATATACAGCCGCTTGCCGAGTCGCGGGTATTCGCAGACGTCGTGTTCGAGCCGCTGCCCGCCGACGAGCAGTTCCAGCGGCGTATCACCGGTGTTCTGCACCGTATGCGCTTCACCGCCGCGCGGAAAGCCGATGAAATCGCCCGGTCCGATTTCACTGGCGCGTTCACCGATCGTGACCGCGCCCGTACCTGACAGCACGTAGACGAACTCTTCTTCGTACAGGTGACGGTGATACTCGGCCGATTCGTGACCGGGCATCAGCGTGAGCAGGTGAATACCGATTTGCGTCAGGCCGGTCAGGTCGCTGAGTTGTCGCTTGAAGCGAACGGCATTGGGATTCAGCGAATGCACCGCGCGCGTCGGTTCCATCTTCGCAATATCGGCGGCCTTCAGCAGTTCCCGGGGACAGGGAGTCGACATGGGGATCTCGCAAGCGTGAATTCTTTGGTTGAACGCGGCGCCGGCGTGGCGCGCGCAGCGGCCATTGTCCGACATTTTCACGCTTGCGGAGGGGTTGCGAGCCCCGCCATCGCGAGCGGCTAGCGCGCGTGAATGAGTGAACCTCCGCGCGCGCCGCCACTGCACTGTCGCCGCTCAGCGCACGTGCACGCCGCGCAGTTCCGTCAGCAACGCCACGAGACGATCGATGTGCGCGTCTTCGGTCCGCCACGACGACACGCTGATCCGGAACGCCGGCCGCCCTTGCCACACCGTCGCGCCGAACCACACGTCGCCCGACGCCTGCGCGGCCGCGAGGATCGCCGCCGTTTCATCGTCGGTGCCGGCGCGCACGAGCACCTGGTTCAGCACGACGCGGTTCAGCACGTCGTAGCCGGCGGCACGCAGGCCGTCCGCGACCCGCGCCGCCTGCGCGCAATGCTGCTCGACCATCGTGGCCACGCCGGCGCGGCCGAGCGAACGCAGCGCGGCCCACACGGGAATGCCCCGCGCGCGCCGCGAGAATTCCAGGTTCAGGTTCTTCTGCGCGTCCTGCGCGCCGCTCAGGTACACGGCGTCGCTGTTCATCGCGGTCGCGAGCGCGGCCGCGTCGCGGCAGATCACCATCGCGCCGTCGTACGGTGTGTTGAGCCACTTGTGGCCGTCGGTCGTCCAGCTGTCCGCGCCGTCGATACCGTCCGTCAGCGCGCGCTTCGACGATGCGCGGGCCCACAGGCCGAACGCGCCGTCGACGTGCACCCACGCGCCGGCCGCCTTCGCGGGCGGAATCAATGCCGCGAACGGATCGAACTCGCCGGTGTTCACTTCGCCGGCCTGCACGCAGAAGATCGTCATGTCGTCGAGCGGCGGCAGCTGTGCCGGGTCGATGCGGCCATGCGCGTCGACCGGTGCGACGACGAGGCGCTTCATCCCGAAACCGAGCACGCGCAGCGCTTTCTTCACCGTGATGTGCGCGAGCTCGGAGATCACGACCTTCACTTCGGGTGCGCCGATCAGGCCGTCCGCGTCGACGTCCCAGCCCTTGCGTGCGAGCAGCGCGCGCCGCGCGGCTACCAGCGCGACGAGCGTGCAGGCCGTCGCGCTCGTGCCGAAACCGACCGCGCTGCCTTCGGGCAACCCGAGCACGTCGACGACCCAGCGCGCGGCCTGGCGCTCGATCGTCGCGGCGACCGGTGAATTCGCGTACGACGACGCGCACTGGTCCCACGCGAGCATCAACCGCTCGGCCGCCGCCGCGGCCGGCAGCGCGGCGCCGATCACGAAGCCGAAGTAGTTCGGTCCGTTCGACGCGACGGTCGCAGGCGTGCCGCGCTCGTCGAGCAGGCGCAGCACGTCGTCGGCCGGGCGGCCCGTATCGGGCAGCGGCTCGTCGAACGCCGCCAGGCCGGCCAATGCGGCCGCGTCGGGAAACGCGCGCCGCTCGTTCGTCGCGGCCAGATACGCGTGCGCGCGCCGGTCGGCGTCGGCCAGCAATGCAAGTTCGTCCATGTCGGTTGCCTCGGTGGGAATCAGAGTTGCAAAAGATCGCGGCCGAGCTGCTGCAGCGCGCCGTCGATCCGCTTGTAGTACGTGAACTTGCCGGCGCGGGTCGCCTGCACGAGCCCGGCATCCGCGAGGATGCGCATGTGGCGCGTGGTCGTGGCCGGCGCGATGCCGAGCTTCTCGGTGATGTACGTGCAGCACACGCCGAGTTCGTCGAAATCGCCGTGCGGCTGCGGCGGGAAATGCTTGCGTGGCTGCTTGAGCCAGCGCATCACGGCCAGGCGGCTTTCGTTGGCCAGTGCGCTGATGCGGGTGACGTCGTCCATGGGTTCGGTTTCATTTAACGTTTCGAATATTAGCTAAATGACGAAATGTGGGCAATCGATTCGAAGGGCGACTTGAGCTGACGCTGTGGTGTGGCCGGTCGCCGTATCGGCACCGGATGCGATCGCGGCAGGCGCGTCGGTGCAACGCTTCGCACGCAGCGCCGGAAACGCGCTTCAGCTCGCCGTCGATGCTGAACGGCCATTCCGCGTACAAGTCTGGCCCGATACGCATTGCGATGCCGTCATGCGCGGCAGGATCGTCCGGATGCGGCTGCGTGCCGTGTGCGGCGAGATACGCGGGGGACGCGTACACCACGCGCCGCGCACGGTCGAGCGAGCGACTACGCACCGAACTGTCGCTTGGCGCGGCTCATCCGCCAATGCTGGGGATACAAGGGGCGCGCGTAAGCGTTACCGTGAAATGAAGGCGCGGTCAGTCAACGAACCCGCGCCCGCTTCCTTGTTCGAGAGGGAGGGTTCCCTCGCTCAATCCCACGGATTCACGATAGCAACGCCGGTTTCAACAAAATCGGCGACATTGCGCGTCACGACGGTCATGCCATGCACGAGCGCCGTCGCGGGCAATGAGTGCGTCACGCTCGGACCGCCGATCCGGTATAGGGAGTCGTGCGCATCGTTGCGCGATCGCCGTATCAACCGGCAGCACGCGACCCGCGAACTCCGGCAGGACATGCTCGTCAAGCCATGCCCGCAGAAGGGCGCCTTGAGCCGTGTCCCGGCGTTCGATCTGCAAGACGCCAGTCTCCAGTTCCATGATCGTGATTGCCGAAACAAAGCGCGTTGGCGCGTCAACGGTTGAACCCCAGGCCGCCAGGTTTCTGTCCGCCTTGCCCGTTCGTACCCTCCGGAGTTCCGACACGACGTTGGTATCGAGAACGAACATCATCAAAAATCAACCTTTTTGATACCGATCTCCACGCGCGGAGGGGCAAACTCGATGTCCTCGACACCGGGCATGGCCAACGAGTCGGCAATGTTGCGCCGTTGCTGCGTGAGACGCTGGTATTCCTCGAAACTCAGCAGCACATGGGCAGTCTTGCCACGGTCCGTAATGAACACCGGGCCATCCTTTGCTGCTTTCTTCGCTTTGGCCACGTCCTGGTTGAGCTCGCGACTCGAGAGCGTGGTGATGGTCATCATGCACTCCTCAAACCAATCAATGTAGGTGTGTTACATCAACAGATGAGATTGCGCGGCATTGCCTGCCCCGGTTGATCCGGCCCCGCGCGCGGCGTCTTCATCGATACCTCGTGCGCCTGCGCACGAACGCCATTTCCGGCGACAAAGTCGTCTAGCAGGAAGCGTCAATATGCACCGCAACGAATCGTCTCCGTTCGATCACGCGCCCCCGATTCCGAGGCCAACCCATGCCGAGCTTCGCCGTTGCCGAAACGAACACGCCACAATGGCCACCCGATGGGCATGGAGTTGGCGTCGCTGCATCGAATTCGACGCAACTGCATCGACATGCGTTCACGCCGGGAGCACCTCCGCCAACCTGTCGATCAGCGCCCGCACGCGCCGCGGCTGCACCGCGTTGCCCGGAAAGACGATCTGCAAATCGACGTCGCCCGGCGAGAACGCGCGCAGGACTTCCACGAGCGCGCCGGACGCCAGATCCTGTTCGACGTCGACCAGCGACTTCAGCGCGACGCCGTACCCCGCTACGCACCACGCGCGCACGAGGGCGCCATCATTGGCCACCCGCCGGCCGCGCACCGTCACGCGCCGGGGTTCGCCATCAACGCTGAACGGCCATTCGGCATACAGGTTCGGCCCGAAGCGCATCACGATGCAGTCGTGTGCGGCAAGATCGTCCGGATGCCGCGGCGTGCCATGCGCCCCGAGATACGCGGGCGACGCGCATACCACGCGCCGCGCACGGCCGAGCGAACGGCTGCGCAGCGAACTGTCGGCAAGCACCCCGCGGCGGATCGCGAAATCGAGCCCCTGCCCGACGACATCCACGTAGCCGTCACCCAGATGCAGATCGACCGTGACGCCCGGATGCTCGGCGAGGAACGCGTCGACGACGGGCACCACGCGCTCGCGTCCGAGATCGGCCGGCGCGCTTAGGCGCACGGGGCCCGACAGTGTCTGCACGCCGAGCCGCACGCGGCTTTCGAGTTCATCGGCCTCGGCCAGCAGGCGCCGCGCGCCGTCGACGAGCGTGCGGCCTTCGTCGGTCAGGCTGATCGCGCGCGTCGTGCGCGTGAGCAGCGCCGCGCCGTAGTGGCGCTCGAGCGCGGTCAGCCGCTCCGACATGGTGGCCGGCGACAGCCCGAACTCGCGGCCCGCCGCAGCCAGTCCGCCCTTCTCCACGATGCGCAGGAACAGCGCGAGATTGTCGAGCAGCATTATTCGCCCCTTCCGAACGATATTTTCGAAGTCTGCCCAATTATCCGAAATATCCGCAAGCGATACAGTGTGGCAACACTTGGCCACGCGGCCACCCTCGACACGTCGATCACCCAAAGGAAACCCGCTATGGAATACCGCACCCTCGGCCGCTCCGGCCTCAAGGTTCCCGTCCTGAGCTTCGGCGCCGGCACGTTCGGCGGCACCGGCCCGCTGTTCAGCGCATGGGGCAACACGGGTGTCGACGAAGCGCGCCGCCTGGTCGACATCTGCCTCGAAGCCGGCGTGAACCTGTTCGACACGGCCGACGTATATTCGGACGGCGAATCCGAGCGCGTGCTCGGCGCCGCGATCAAGGGACGCCGCGACCAGGTACTGATCTCGACGAAGACGGGCCTGCCGACCGGCAGCGGCCCGAACGACGCGGGCACATCGCGCGCGCGGCTGGTCCGCGCCGTCGACGACGCGCTGCGCCGCCTCGACACCGACTACATCGACCTGCTGCAACTCCACGCATTCGATGCGAGCACGCCGGTCGAGGAAGTGATTTCGACGCTCGACGATCTCGTGCGCGCGGGCAAGCTGCGCTACATCGGCGTGTCGAATTTCGCCGGGTGGCAGATCATGAAGTCGCTGGCGGTGGCGGACCGGCACGGCTGGTCGCGCTACGTGGCGAACCAGGTCTACTACTCGCTCGTCGGCCGCGACTATGAGTGGGACCTGATGCCGCTCGGCGCCGACCAGGGGCTCGGCGCACTCGTCTGGAGCCCGCTCGGCTGGGGCCGGCTCACCGGCAAGATCCGACGCAACACGCCGCTGCCCGAAGGCAGCCGCCTGCATGAAACAGCCAGCTTCGGGCCGCCGGTCGACGACGCACGCCTGTACGACGTGGTCGATGCGCTCGACGCGATCGCGGAGGAAACCGGCAAGACCGTGCCGCAGATCGCGCTGAACTGGCTGCTGCAGCGCCCGACGGTATCGTCAGTGATCATCGGCGCGCGCAACGAGGAGCAACTGCGGCAGAACCTCGGCGCGGTCGGCTGGGCGCTGACCCACGCGCAGGTCGCGAAGCTCGACGCAGCGAGCGCGGTGGAAGCGCCTTATCCGTACTTCCCGTATCGCCGCCAGCAGGCGTTCGCGCAGCTCAATCCGCCGCTGCGCGGGTAAGCGCCGGCGGCCTGCGGACCTGCGAACGCGGCCGTGCAGCGCTAAGCCGGCACGCGCGCATCGCCGAGCCGCACGACCTTGTCGCCCGGCCCGATGACCGAGCGCCGGTGCGTGATCGCCACGACCGTGACGTCGCGGGCCAACAGCCGCACGTGTTCCATGATGTCGCGCTCGGTGGCTTCGTCGAGCGCGGAACTCGCTTCGTCGAGGAACAGCACGGTCGGCTCGCCATACAGCGCACGGGCGATCGCGACGCGCTGGCGCTCGCCGCCGGACAGCTTCAGCCCGCGCTCGCCCACCGTCGTGCGGAAGCCGTCCGGCAGGCTCTCGATGAACGTCAGGATCGTCGCCTTCGCCGCTGCTTCACGCAGACGCTGCGCATCGCGCGGCCGGCCGAGCAGGATGTTGTCTTCCAGGCTTTCGTTCAGCAGCACGACATCCTGCGGCACGACGGCCACCGCGCCGTACCAGTCGGCGCGATCGATCTCCGCGAGATCGACGCCGTCGACGAGAATGCGCCCGCCGGTCGGCTCGATCGACTTCAGCGCGAGCTTGAAGACGGTGGATTTCCCCGCGCCGGTTTCACCGACGAGGAACGTGATCGCCCCCCGTTCGGCGACGAAGTCGACGTCGGTCACGCCGCGGCCGTTGTCGTACGCATAGGCGACGCGGTCGAACACGATGCGCCCGTCGCGCGGCGCGAACGCCGACGCGTGCGACACCTGCCGCTCCTCGGGCGCCGTCCACAGCGCCGCGAACGGCCCGAGCGCCGCGCGGGAGCGTGCGCACTCGCCGACCGCGCGCGCGATCATCTCGAACGGCTGGTTCAGCTGCAGCAGCAACGTGTTGAACAGCACGATGTCGCCGATCGACAGCGCGCCCGCCGCGTGGCGCGGCAGCAGCAGCCAGAACGTCACCGCGAACTGGATCGCGAGGCCGAGGCCCAGCGCCGCAAGATAGCGGACGTGCTGCAGCACATACGCGCGCCAGCTGTCGCGCACGACACGTGCTTTCTCCGAGAAACGTTCGTTCATCCAGCGATGACTGCCGAAATGCCGGAGCGTTTCCATCGCGTTGATCGCGCCGCCGACGAAGCGCGCATTCTCCTGCCCGGCCTCGATCGCGCGATCGAGGAACGCGCGCGAGCGCCGCGCGCCGACAATCGCGATCGTCACCGCGACCGCACCGTAGGCAGCGGTGATGGCCACGACCTCGACATTGATCAGTGCGCCGAGCGTGACGAGCGTCAGCACGATCTGCAGCGCGCCGGGGATCAGTTCCATGAGGCTCAGCTGCACGATCACCGACAGCGCCCGGCTGCCGCGCTGGTTCGCGTTCTGGATTTCGGCGGGATTGTGCTCGACGAAGAACGCCGTGGTCTTCTTCAGGATGCGCTCGAAAAAGCGCGTGCTGGTGATGAAGCCCAGATTCTCCGAGCTCATGAACGCCAGGTACTGCACCACGCGTTGCAGTGCGCTGGAGAGGCCCAGCAGCACCGCGTAGAGCACGAAGCCCGGGATCAGCGCGTGGACCACGTCGCGGTGCGACAGCGCGTCGATCAGGCGTGAGAACAGATAGGGGGCGGCAACCGCGCTCGCGCTCGACAGGATGACGACCGCCACGACCGTCAGCAACATCAGGCGATCGGCCTCCCAGTAGGCCCGCAGGACCTCGGTGATCGGATGCGACGCACGGGTGTCGTTCATGGCGGGATGAACCGGGCACGGCGCAGCCCGGTTGGCGGCGATGGGCGAAAAAGTCTAACAGAGTGAAAGGCGTGGCGTCGTTCGGGCGGGATGGCGGCGGTGTTGCGCGGAAGAAAGCCCGCGGCTCCAGAATGCGCGAAGGCCAAACCTGACGGCTCCAAGCGCAGCCGACGTGATCGCCGCGGGTTCTGCCTGACGGTCGACGTCGTGAGAATGTGTCGAATCGTGGCACCATGAAATGCGGTCATCATGGGCCTACCCATGGAGCCGCGAACTTCCTATCGTGAGACCTGCGACGCGCCGGCCGGATCGGCAGCGCACCCTCTTCTCCTCGACAGGTCCGCCAACATGAACGCCAACGACACCGGACTGACCGTACGCGCGGTCACGGAACACGACTACGACCAGTGGCTGCCGCTGTGGGACGGCTACAACCGCTTCTACGGCCGCTTCGACGACACGGCCCTGCCGCTGCGGGTCACGCAACTCACGTGGTCGCGCTTCTTCGACGGTTACGAACCGGTGCACGCGCTCGTCGCGGAGCGCGCCGGCAGGCTCGTCGGACTCGTGCATTTCCTGTATCACCGCAGCACGACGCATATCGGGCCGACCTGCTACCTGCAGGACCTGTTCACGCTCGACAGCGAGCGCGGCGAGGGCATCGGCCGCGCGCTGATCGAAGCCGTGTACGACGCCGCGCGTGCGCATCGCGCCGAACGCGTGTACTGGCAGACACACGAGACGAACCACACGGCGATGCGGCTCTACGACACCGTCGCGGAAAAAACGGGCGGAATTGTTTACAGAAAGACGCTGCCGCGCTGAGTACAGTTAGTCGGGTATTTATCCCCCGCTCATTCGACGCATTGGCGACCCGCCACGTGCGCGAGACCGTCGGTGGACATGTGCCGTCCCAACCCACGGTAGCCCGCGGGATACGAATTCGTCCTTTCACTGGATATTTGTATCCCCAAGGACACCATTTCGATATGTCAGTTTTCGTCGCTCATAATGGGGCCAGATTAACCCTCTGGACTGGCCATTCCCCTGCTCTGGAGCTTCAAATCTCGGCTATACACTCCCCGCACGTCCAACGAAATCAAACGTCTTCGGTCTCATCCGCCGCCCTCCCCGTCCCCGGTTGTTCCATTGGCGTGCCGTTGATCGCAGCCACGAGCGCCAGCACCCCGCGTTTTTCACGCAGCTTCAATTCTCGGAAGCCCGCAAGCAGCAGTTCTTCGTCGCGGGTTAGCGCCAAAGTTCCGGGGTCGGACGTGCGGCCGGTAAGCAAATACTGGACATCTACACCCAATTCCGCGATCCCTACCAGATAACTCACATCGGGAAGTCTGGCCCCTTTTTCGTAGTTGACCTGCGCATGTTGTTGAACTCCTCCCGCCGCCGCGAATTCGGTCTGGTTCATCCCCAGTCGTTTCCGCTCCAGCCTCAGGCGTACAGAAAATATATCCAGTTGATTCATTTCCATTGACATATGCTCAATTGACCCATAACATGGCTGGTATGGTCGATCGGACACTGACGGTAGCGAGATGCATCTGACAATGCCGTCGCTCTTTCGCAGGAGGCGATATGACTTCCACCTATGAAATCTGCGGCGCACTCTCCGTTGTCGGTGGCTTCCGACGCAATCACGCGCAGCAGTTCGCGCAAAGCTTGCCCGCTTCCGCGACCGTGTACTGCGTCACTGACGCCGTCACGCATTCGGTCATGATCCGCGTTCGCGGTGCACTTACCGATCAAGAGGTCACCTCTATCGAAGGCGATCTGAAAGAATTCTCCCAGAAGTGGGCTCGAACCGCCGCCGTATTCAGTCGCATACGGTTCGGCGAACAATCCCTCATGCCCCTCGCGCCGGGCCGACACGTCGAACGGTTGCAGGATCCGGCGAAAGAATACGTCCGGCATCACACGCCTACGCCGCCGCATTCTGATAGTCAAAACACTCAGATACTGTCGGCTCCGCTCGGATGATCCGCCAAGGCTATCTAAAAGCTGAGATTTTCGCCCCAATCGGGACACTGGTTTCCCCCCAACCTCTGGAGGTTCGCAATGGAAGAGCCCGCACCGTACAGCCTCTCAGGCGCACTGCCCGTCCAAGACGACTTGAACGATGAACAACTCGATCGGGTATCCCGGCACCTGAGCGGTATCGCCACCGTGTACGTGAAACACGACACCGTAGCGCATACCGTTTCATTGTGCATCTCGGGTACGTTGATGCGTGACGATGCGCGTTACATCGAACAACGCATCGAACGCTTCGCCGAGGAGCATGCTCGTGCGGCCTCTATTCTACTTAGCGAGTGGAACGGTGTGACGAGCGAGCTTGTTGTCGGAATGAACTGGGACGCCCAGTGCCTCATCAAGCTGGCAGCGATCCAGGAACAACTTGGAAAGCTTCCGGAACGATATTTCGATTTTCTCTTGCGACTGGAACCCGCGGGTGCACCAGCGCGTGGCAAGCAGTTCTTGTCGGTTTCGATCGAGACCAGCGACGAACAGCAGGTTGTGTAACGCAAGATCAGCGTTACAGATACTCCGCGCGAATAAGATGTCGAGGTGCCGAAGCACGGCGTTGGCTACCGCTCGTTTAGCAGGGGGCCGCCCGATAAGTCGGTAAACCATCCGAATTGAAAACCGCGCGAAACATCCGCGTCGCCGCTCATTCGCATGCGCTCAAAGCAGTGGCCGAGCCTTGATCCAGAGAAACAGCGGCACGCGCGCCCACTGTTTCAGTTGCTCCGTATCGGCATGATCGGGCGGCGGCTCACGCAGCGACACGATCGCAAACCCGGCCGCTTCCAATGCCTCCATGTATGCCTGCAGCGGCAGCGACCAACCCGCGAAGTGCATCGACAGCCCGTCGCGCGTTTCGACGCCATCGAAATGCTCGCGCCCGAAATAGCTGCCCTTCAGCACGAACGGCGCATCGTGTTGCGGTCCCGCGAAGCCACCGCGATCGCGGAACGGATGCACGAGCGAGATGAACAGCGTGCCGTCCGGCTTCAGCACGCGGCGCGCCTCGTTCAACGCGCGCTGCATGTCGTCGAGATCCATCAGCACGTTGTACGCCATCACGAGATCGAAGCTGGCCGCGTCGAACGGCAGCGACGCCGCATCGGCCAGCTCGTAGCGATGCGCGGAATCCGCGTGACGCGCGGCGTCGAGCATCGCGGGCACCACGTCGGTCGCGGTCACGTCGTAGCCGAGCGCCTTCAGCTCGCGGCTCACGCGGCCTTCGCCACAACCGATCTCCAGCGCGCGGCCGGTGTCGCGGCCAATATAGGCCGCGAGCCCCGCGCGGTATTTCCAGAACGCGTCGTGCCCCGGCTTGCCGGCCCAGTCGATCCATTGGTCGGCGACTTGCGTCCAGTGTTCGGTGATGGCTGTCGTGTCGGTCATGTGCGCTCCCGCCCGGTGTGCGTCGTTGGCTCAGGATGCGCATGGTAAGCCGAAGCGGCGGAACGCGTGAGCGGAGTACGCCGCTTTGCCGGTTTCCGTTTCCGGCCACGACGTTCTACAGTGACATAAAACAATCTGCGCCGTTGCACGTCGCCGCCGCCCGACGATACGCACCCGATTCCGAGGACATCCCATGCCGAGCATCCTGGCCGCGCCCGCCACTCTCCCCCCGAGCCCCGTCGCGGCAGAAACGCGCATGGTGCACGACGTCGCGACGCTCAAGCCGTCCGACTACCGTGCGGCGGACGGTGCGTCGTGGGTCATCGCCACCCTCACGCCGGCCGCGGACAGCGGCGCGAACGTAACCGGCACGACGTACTTCGACACTGCGAAAGGCCAGACCGTCCCGGTACCCGACGCGCGGCGCCGCTATGCGAATCGCGGCACGTGGCAGGTCGTCGCGAGCTCGAGCCCTTCCGTACCCGCCACCGGACGCTACGACTGGCTGACGCTCGCGTGGCTGCCGATCAACCGGCGGCCGCTGCCGCAAACGCCCGAGCACCTGTATTCACCGTTCATTCGCGGCGGCACGATCGTGTATCGATGGAATCCGGCCGCGGAAGGCGGCGAGCAGTTCGGCAACGTGCGGATGATCTTTCCGGAATGGACGCAGCAGGTGGCCGATGCGTTGCGGTCTGCGACAGCAGCGTCACCGGACGGGGCCAACGCGTCGTCTGCACCGCCACCGCTCGATCGCCTGAAAGCGGACACGAATCCGATGACCGCCGTGCTCGACTTCAGCGATGCACTGCGTGACGAGCCGGTCGAGAAGGTCGTCGCGCAGCTGCCGGGCCTGCTGCGGGTGAAGGATCTGCACGAACTGTCGGCGATCGTGTTCCTGTGCCTGTCCGGATCACGCGCCGAAGACCGGCCGCGCTTCGCGGAAATGATCCACGAGTCGATCGCATCGACCGACGACAGCGCGCGGCTGCTTGCGATCGCCTATGGCGCATTCGCCGCCGGCCGGGCGCGGCCTTATCCGTTCAACGATGCGGGGCAGACGGCGCGTATCAACGACGTATTCGGCGCGTTGAAGCAGCGGACGGCGGCACTCAACGTGCCGGTTGTGGAAGGGTCGCCTTGGTATGAGTTCTTCACCGCGTATCGGCTCGGCGGGGCAGTGTCGGGAAACCGCCCATAACGGGCAGCGGCACAACAGGCACGGTCAAACCGTCGCGCAACAGCCGCGTCGTCGCCCAAACTCGCCGCCGCCCGCCGTCTGACCCTCGCTAAGACCCGTCCTACGCAAACACCTGCGTGAATCGGCCCCGGCCGAATGATCCAGAAGGTGCTGCGTCTTACCATGGCATGACGCACCAACGACCGGCCGACCGACGTGTCGTTCGCGCCTCCGTCCGCCCGCTCCGTCGCACCTGCCACCGGCCCCGCGCGATTCGTTCGCGATCTGCACAGAAGATGTTCACCCGGCGGTGACGCGATTTCGACCCGGCCTCCCTATAGTTCGAACCACTCACTTTCCACCAGGAGCACACACATGTTTTCCTTCTCGATCCGCAACCTCGCCCGCTATGCCGTCCTCGCGTCGGCCGCCACCATGCTGCCCGCCGCCGAAGCCGCATCCAGCCTGCCCGCGACGCCGACGATCCGCGCAATGGCCGGTGCGCAGCCGATCGACCATCTCGATCCGAAGACGACCGCGCTCGTCGTCATCGATTTCCAGAACGAATACCTGAACGGCAAGATGCCGATCGCCGACGTTCAACAGGCGATCGCCAACACGAAGCGGCTGATCGCTTTCGCCGATCGCAACGGCATGCGCGTCTACCAGGTGCAGCACATCGCGCCGGCCGGTTCGCCAGTGTTCGCGCTCGGCGGCAAGACCATCGAGTTCATTCCCGAGATGAAGCCGCGTGCGACGGACACCGTCGTGCAGAAGGAAACGGTGAGCGTGTTCGCGAGCACCGATATCGACAAGCGCCTGAAGGCAGACGGCGTCAAGACGCTGGTGATCGCCGGCCTGATGACGCACGCGTGCGTGGCCGGCGCCGCCCGGGATGCCGCGCCGCTGGGCTACAACGTCGTGGTAGCATCCGACGCGTCTGCCACGCGCGCCATCGTCCGCGCTAACGGCCAATCGATCGACAAGGACACGCTGCACCGTGCCGCGCTTGCCGAGATCGAAGACACGTTCGGCGACGTGAAAACGACGGCCGACATCCTCGCGCTGCCGCTGCGCTGATCGCCCGTCGTGCCGCGCCGGCCCTGGCTGGCGCGGCGAATCCGGAAACCTTCCTGACCGCGCATCGGAACCCGCCATGGATCAGCTGCTCGCGATGCGCGTCTACCGAAACCTGGTCGAAGCCCGGGGATTCTCGGCCGCGGCCGATCGCCTCGACACGACCCATTCGACCGTATCGCGCCAGTTGAAGCTGCTCGAAGCGAGCCTCGGCGTGCAACTCGTCAACCGCAACACGCGGAATTTCTCGTTGACGCCCGCCGGCGCGCGCTACTACGACGCATGCGTCGACATCCTCGAACGCGTCGCGGCGGCATCGGAAGACGTGACCGACACGCCTGGCCAGCCGTCGGGCGTGTTGCGCGTCAGCATGCCGCTGTCGGTCGGCACGCTGGAGATGCCCGCATGGTTGCCCGCGTTTCGCCGCGCGTACCCGGACATCCAACTCGACGTGTCGTGCAGCGACCGCTTCGTCAATCTGATCGGCGAGGGGTTCAACGTCGCGCTGCGCATCAGCAGCGGCCTGCCGGACTCCGACCTCGTCGCGAGAACGCTCGCGCTATCCGATGAAATTCTCGTCGCGTCGCCCGACTATGTCGCGCGTCGCGGTCTGCCACGCACGCCCGCGCACCTCGAGAAACATGACTTGCTCGCCTATAGTGGAAGCGACGACCGGACGAGCTGGCGCGCCACGCCGCCGCGCGGTGCACCCGTCACGATCCGGCTCGACGGCCCGCTGCGCATCGACGCGATCACCGCGCTGCATGCGGCAGTGATCGCCGGGCTCGGCATCGCCGCATTCACGCACCATACGGTGCGGGACGACATCACGCACGGGCGGCTCGTCCCCATCCTGCCCGGCCATACGCTGGCGAAACGCCACTACTACGCGCTGTATCGGAAATCCCGGCATGTAACGCCCAAGGTGCGCACGTTCGTCGATTTCGTCGCAACGCTTTACGACGCGCACGCATGACGCGGCGGCGCGTTCGCGCCTGCTGCGCCGTTCAGGCCGTCAGCCGCAGCGGCCGCCGGCGCGATATTCAGTCGATCCGATTCGGGGAAATCGCGGCTCACGTGATCGAGCTCGAAAGAAAGCCATGGTCGACACGTGCCGAATCGATTTTCGATCTATTCGACCTTTTGAATCGCATCGTCCCGTGCTAGATTTCCGCCCGGCCACAGAGCCATCTCAAATAACCCGAACTAAAAAAGACCAAATCATGAAATCTGTATTCCGTCATGCCGCACTGGCACTGGTAACGATCGGCTTCCTGTCAGGCTGCGCGAGCAGCGTGACACGCGACGCCAGCGATCAAGCGGGGGCCATCGCAACGGCGTCGACGCCCAAATTCGGCTCGAAACCCGTGATCGTGCAAGTCACGCTCGACAACGCCGCCCAGGAAGCGCTGAAAGACAATCTGAAATTCAGCCCCGAGAACCTGAAAGGAAAAATCGAAAGCGCACTGGCCGCACGCAAGCTGCTGGCAAAGGCGGATTCGACCGATGCGATGCACCTGAACGTGGAAGTCACCGGCATTCGCGTGCGCTCGAGCTTCTCGGCCGTCATGTTCGGCTTCATGGCGGGCAACGATCATGTCGATGGCACCGTGACGCTCGTCGACGCCGACAATCATCAGGTCGACCGCTTCAAGGTGTCGGCTTCGTATGCGCTCGGCGGCATCGCCGGCGGCATGGACGATACGCGCATGAATTGGCTCTACGAGAAGTTCACCGAGAAGACGCTGACGACGCTCGAACCGGCGGCTGACGCGCAACAACAGGCAGACGCCGCGCAGGCGAAGAAGTTGTAATCGTCGACGCCCGACGGGCCGCGCATGCGCGGCTCGTCGGGCGGTCACCCCGGCGCGCGCCGCTTCGACGACGAAGCGGATATCGAACGGGGAGACGTTCAGCGGGCGCGTTCGTCCTTCAGCATGCCCTTCAGCAGCAGACACGCGCCCCCACCCACCGCGCTCACGCATGCGACATAGCCGAAGTAAAGCTGATAGCCGCACATGCCCGGATACGCGGTGGTCAACCAGCCGTTCAGCAGCGGCAGGAACACATCCGGCGAATAGCCGAGCAGCGAGATGATGCCGATCGCGAGCCCCGTGATGCGGGCCGACACGTCGCAGCGTTCGAGCACGCTCCAGTAGAGGCCGCGCACCGCATACGTCAACAGGCCGATCACGATCACGACGCCCACGAGCAGCGCGATCTGGTCGAGCGACGGAAACACGATCAGCCCGACGAACGCGAGCGCCGCGCAGAACAGCGCGCCGCCGAGCACGTTCAGTGTGCCGATGCGATCGCCGACGAAGCCGCCGCCGATGCCGCCGATCGGCCGCATCCACAACTTCAGCGACGCGATGAAGCCGGCCGCGACGATCGACATGCCGACGCCCTTCTGCTGCAGATACGGCGTAATGCTGTAGGTCGCCCACGACAGGTGGTAGCCGCAGAACACGATCAGCGCGAAGACCCGCAGCCGGCGATTGCGCGCGAGCGTGAGCAGGTCGCGGCCGAGGTGGCCTTTCTCCGCTGTCACCGCATCGTGCGCAGCCGCCCCGCCCGCATCCTTGACGAACAGCAGCAGCGCGCCGAGCGCGATGCATACCGTCGAATAGCCAACGACCACCTGTCGGAAAGCGCCGCCGTGCGACACGCCGCGCGTGTCGACGAGCCAGGCGAACAGCGCAAGCGACGCGGTCGCCAGTAGCGCCTCGATCAACCCGCGGCCGCCGTCGAGAAACCCGAAGAACCGACCCTGCTCGCTCGGCCGCGCGATCGTCTTCACGCGCTTGATCACGGACGCCCAGAACGTCAGGCCCGTCGTCACGCGCCAGCCGCAGAAAATCGCCATCAACGTCGCATACGACGGCGCGCTCGCATTCGCATACCAGAACCCGAGCGCGCCGGTGCCCACGAGCGAGAAGCCGATCAGCCAGCGCGGCGGCAGCCGATCGGCGAGCCAGCCGCTCGGCAGGTAGCAGACGAGGAAGGTGGTGCCGAGCGCCGAATAGAGATAACCGAGCTGCGTGCGCGTGATCTGGAACAGGCCCAGCATCGTGTCCTGGTAGAACTGGCGCAGGTACAGCATCGGGTAGATCGCGCCGGCCGCGCAGACGAGCAGCGCAAGCTGAACGTAGCGGCCAGTGGACGCAGTGGTGGCGGTGTCGCCGGGGGGCGCGGTGCGCAGCGCCGCGTCATGGTTCGTCATGCGTCTCCTCCATCGGGTGATCCCCGCCGGCCGCTGGCCGGCTTAATGCAATTCATGCAATGCGCGAGTGAATGCCCGGTGCTCGCATCTGGCAGCGGTCCTATTCCGTTTAATCAGCCGACATGAGTCGGTTCGCGGCCGCGCCCACCGGCCGCCACCAGGCATTCACGCCCGCACGCTTGACGACAAAAAATCGGCCGCCCGGGGAGAGCGGCCGCCAAGGAGAGATCCCTGTATGGGATGCCGGCGGATACCACTCCGGACCGGCCTGGGTATTGTTGACGAACGCCATTCCAATGACCATCAGACCGGTCTGAATTGCAGCCTGCCCGCCTGAAAATCACGGCGTCCCGAGCCTGCCGACTCCATCGAATCCGCAACGCGTCGTTACGTTCTCGACGGGAACCCCCATACGCGGCAACCTGTCGAATCGCCGCACGACCGTCGACGGCTTCATCGCCGTGGCGGACAATCACTTCTCCTCCTTCGCTCGTCCACGTCCAACTGTTCCTTTTCATGCTGAGCATCGGTCCCTTCTCGATCCGAGTCGTCGCGGTAGCCGCCGCCGCGCTGGTGGCGTGGCTCGTCGCGCGTTTCATCCAGCGCCGCCCGCCTGACGGGCATCACAAGACGGCATCGAGCTTGATACTCGACGTGCTGCTGCTCGGGCTGATCGCCGCGCGCGTCGGCTATATCGCGCGGTGGTGGAGCGACTATGCGGCATCGCCACGCTCGATCGTCGCGCTCGGCGACGGCGGCTTCGACTGGCGCATCGGCCTGGCGGCCGCCCTGGTATTCGCGGGCTGGCGCCTGCGCCGCTTGCCCGCGCTGCGGCGACCGGTGCTGGCCGGCATCGTCGCGGGCCTCGGTGCGTGGGGCGTCGCGCAAGGCACGCTGGCGACGTTGCAGCAGAGTGCACCGCCGCTCGCCGCGATGCAGCTTCAGGCACTCGACGCGACGCCCGTGTTGCCGGCGAGTTTCCTCGGCAAGCCGGTCGTCGTGAACCTGTGGGCGACATGGTGCCCGCCGTGCCAGCGCGAAATGCCGATCCTCGAACAGGCGCAGCGTGACCATCCTGGCATCACGGTGCTGATGATCAACCAGGGCGAAAATGCGCAGGTCGTGCGCGCGTTCCTCGAACAAAAGGGCCTGCGCTTCGATCACGTGCTGCTCGATCCGTCGTTGCACGCGATGCATGCCTATGGATCGCGTGGACTGCCGACCACGCTGTTCTTCAACGCAAAAAGCGAACTCGTCGAATCGCACATGGGCGAGCTGACCGCCGCGCGGCTGAAGGATACCGTCACGCAGCGCTTCGGGCAGTAATGCCCGGTGGCTGACCGGAAAGCGCCGCCACGCCGCTTCGTCACATCCGCGCTTCGACCACGACCAGCCGGTACACGAAGACCGATCCGATAGGCCCCGTCAAAGGCGTCAGCGCGATCGTGTCCAACTTGCGCGACGGCCTGCACATCGACCAGGAGACGGATGCCATCACGCCGTATCTGTATGCGGCGCTCCGCCTGATGGCATCGCCGATGTGGCATCGGCCTACGCCGAAGGGCTCGACTAGGAGCCGCGTGACTTCAACGCCGGACCAGAGCATGCGCGCAAGCAAATGCAAGCACTGCATGCGTCATCACTAGCGGCGCCGGCCTACGTCGTGGGCCGGTCAGACAGACGGACGCTGGCGCTTCACCCGGTGCCAATAGCCGGCGGCACCGCCGCACGACACCCGTGAACCATCAGCGCGTGCACGCTAAGCGTAGTATCAGTCTCGGTCAAATGGCGGATCAGGTACGGTTGGCCTGTCATCGACACTGCGCTGTCTTCCCGTGAAGTGGGCGATATACCCGTGCGCGACTGGGCGGTCACGATGTGAGCACTCGGTGGCCGGCTCGAGTCGGGTAGCGCCGGGATCCAATTGCCGTGCCGGCATGTGCTGCACAAAATCCACAATATCCATTGCCATGGTTCGGTCTTCAGGGATACCGGAATGTGCCAATGCTTGTGCGACCCCGCGCCAGACTGCCAATGTTTCGATATGTGCGTCCCATAACACCATTGTTGCCCGCTCATCGAGCACGGATCGGTAAAAGCGTGGGGCAACTCCACGAGACTGCATCCGTACAACGGCCTGCGTCCGAAAGCGTTGTGTCTCACCGCGAACCAGCCTCGGCGTTGCGTTGGCGTCGACCCCGTGTTCGCGCAACTGTCGCGCAAACACCTCGCGCCATGTGCGCAGATCCCGCTTGCGCGGATTCAGACACCGCCCGTCAGGACCACGCACCCGAACACACAGATGTACGTGCGGATGCGGTTGGTCATCATGCTGTGCGAACACGTACGATCGTCCGTCGCCGAATATCTCGCGCGCGAATGCCCTTGACGCCTCTCGGACGGCCGCGCGGTCCGTGCCCGCTGGCATTGATAGCATCAAATTGAAGGTTTCCCGACGCCGGCTTTCTTCCGGCATCCCCCAACCACCCCACCGCCATTCGTCAAAAAGGTCCTGCAGGGCAGCGTCTCCGACCAACACTCGCTCGTCCTGGTCTTCCAGCTCGACATGGCCATCGCGTGAAATATATTGCAGATGTCGCCGCACCGCACCCATGCCCTGTGCGCCTGACGCTCTGTTGGTAATCTTGACCATGACCTCGGGCGCGCGTCGAAGCGTCAAAGCCAGCCGTTCGCGCAGACGCAGCGCATCGCGCGGCAATGCCACGCCGGTCAGATGCGGCGCGCGCACATGCCGCAGCGGCTCATGAAACAGTCGATCGCCCCAGTTGACGAGCAGCGCATCGACGTACTGTCTGGGAAACGGCATCTCAACGGCTCCATCGGTCCAGATTGGTTTGCAGCAACTGTGCGACAAACCGCAGATGTGTGAGGATTACGACGCGCGAGTGCTCCCAATCGGACACGTGATGGCCCTCGCCCGTGTTGCGAGCAAGCTCACCCAGCCGCGTACGAATCGCGGCGAGCTGCCGATTCGATTCCGCAAGCAGCATCATCTCCCGGTTTCCCAATTGCGGCTCGCCGGTCAGATGAGCGCGAATTAACGCAGCAATCCATCGATTGGCGGTGAACCCCTGGACATGGGCCAGCCCTTTGATACATTGCAACTCGGCCGGCATCAGACCCACACCGATCCGTACAAACGGCTCGCTCGGCATCGAAAGTATTGCGGCCGTGTCCGGCGGGTCATGGGCAATGTCCAGTGCTTCGGCCACGAGCCGCCTGATCCCCTCGCCGGCGCTCACCCCGTTCTGCACACATCGTGCCTGCCACAAAGGCTTTAGCGCGCCCAGTTCGACCGCAATGCGCGCTCGGTTTCGCGATCCCATGTTCGTCTACCGTTGGCCAGGCAACTGCATGGCGGGCGCGTGATTGATTTCTCGCGACGGGGCAGACGATTGCTGGGGTTCGTCCTTTTCCGTTCGCGCGGAAGGAGCCGTCGGATCGAACACGCGAGGTCGGGGAAGCTCGACGCCCTCAGCGTGAAGCGCGTCGAGCATGCGCACAGCGCGACGCTTAACACGATTGACCGAACGATCACTGAAACCCTGCTCGCGCATAGCCGCCACAATCACGGCGAGCTGAATCTCATCGTCCAGCGATCTCGAGTGGCGCACCGGTGCGCCCATGGGACGGTCTGGACTTTCGCCGCGGGCACCCGCAGGCGTTGCAGTCGTCGCTGCTTGTGGCTGCAGCGCAAGATGCTCGGAATCGCGATCGCGCGTGTGTTCAGTCGGCCCGTTCAACTCAGCAAGGCGTGCGAGCTCGGCAGGCTTCGGTGTGTACCCGCTTACCTCAATACCGATTGAAGCGGCCTCCAGCCATACTTCGCGGCAAAAAGCGCCGTGTCCCGACACGCGAATGCGCGTCCACGCCTTCGCCTGCACCAGATCCATCATGGAAGCAACAATGTCTGTATGAGTGTGCGTCGTGACGAGATATCGCCCCCGATCCTCGAATGCCAGCGAGTATGGAGCATCCTTCAGGAAATATTGACCGCCGGCGCGCAGGTAGCTTCGCTTAACTCGCTCTGGCGCGTCGGCGATCTGCGTGAACTTCGGCGCCGAATTTATCGCGCCGGTGTCGGACACACCGTCCGTGCCGGCGTCGTCTCGCCCCGCCTCGACGCGGCTGCCACCAGCCTGCTCTCGTAGCAGGGCGCGCGCCGCATCAAACTCGCTGCGCCGACGCGCAAGCATTGCGAGGTAGCCGAATTGTTGTACTGGAAAGTGCTCCGACGGGGGGCGTCGCGCTATGTCGACGTCCGGAGTCCATTCAGGCTCGATGGCGTTCATGGCGAAGCTCGCACTGCGTGCGAAAAGCGTCGGCGACTGGGCATCATCCATCATGTACCTCACCGGTTTTGGGTCGCGCAATGCTGCGCTGCGCGGCGTCACCATACATATTGATATTGCGGACGACCGCATCGCTACCGCTGCGGGTCATCGACGTCGCCACGCCCGTCCACTCGTGACCTGGCTTGCGCGAGCGCGGCTGCACGCGCGGCTTTCACGCGAGCCCATGACGCTGCATGCAGCGCATCGAGCTTCGCGTCCATGCCATCGAATCCCATTTCCCGCGCAGATTTTTTCAGCGACGCAACCGCCCGCTCAAGCTGATCGCGGGCTCGGTCCCACGGGTAGAGCTTCGCGCGCTCACCTTCGTAGACAATCTGTACGTCTGCGCCGTTTAGGCGATGGCGCTCGTCCATCCACCGCAACCGGTCCGACACGAATGTCATCTTCCTCTTCGCGTGAAATACCACGCTGCGTGGTGCCACCTCTTGAACAAGGAAATGCTCGGTATTGAATACCTCCCCGCGATAGGGGCCTCCGTTCTCTCGTGGTGTGGACATCCTCAGCGCAGCCCCAAAACGCCGCTCGGCCGCCAACTTGACGTCAGTGGGCACGGCGTCGAGCCCGTATATGAGTTCGCCTGCCGCATGACGTGGCCCACGGTTCGAATGCTGCCCCTCGCCCGTGGTTTCGGTAATTGAGCTCGCCGCCGGTTCGTGAGTGAATGCCTGTTTCCCTTCCTCCGGGGTCCCGGATGGCCGTGTCGACGCGCGATCACTACCTGAGCTGTCGACCTCGGCGTGCCGGCGCACGTCGTCCGCCGCCGTACCCTTGCCCGCCTTCCTCGATCCCATATCTCCGTCTCCCGTCAAGTTAAACGCCATACCCTCGGTTCGCGCTCGGCTCGCCTTGGCCTCAGTCGACGCAGGCGCTGGCGTATCGAGTACCGCACGCCGCAACAGCTCGCCGACCGCGTCCTTTCCGTCGAGCACCGCCATATCGTTAAAGTCGGTCGGCAACTGATTGGCAATACGCGCCCCTGATGCGAACCGAGGAGCGACCAGTCGTGCATGCGCATCGCGCGCCGCGTGCTCCGCATGCGCATATCCAGCACCAAGATCGGCCAGAATCACAAGCTCATCCTTCGGGTGCTGCGCGCGCCATACCGTTGCCACTTTGGGCAAATTTCCGCTCGACAAAGCCGCAAGCGTGTACCACCCTGTCGCCTGCAATGCCGATACGGCAGTCGCCACGCCCTCGGCAATCAGAACCGGCAAGCACGCGTCGCGTCGACACTGTTCGGGCATAACCGACCACCAGCCCCCTGCCTTCGCACCGCCTGCCAGTGACGATTTACGCCCTTCGCAATCGATCAGTTCGAGTGTCGAGATCTGATGACCGATACGAACAGGCACGATCAACACACGTCCCAAGAGAGCGGCGTCATTGGATTTCGGGGCGTAGCCGAGCAGCACGTGCAACTCTTCTGCCTCAAGCTCGCGCAGGGTCGGCAACGGCGCAATCTGCTTGCGCGTCAGATAAGGATGATCGGGCGCCACGGGCCGTGCCCAATGCCAGATACTCAGCGCCTCACGGGCGACGGCGGCGCGGCGAGCCCGACGCTTACGCTCGAGCGGGGCTTCGGCGCCCACAATGAGGGCACGCGCCGGCGCGGGCCGAGCTGCGACATCGCCAACGGCGCGCGAGCCGGCCAGATCGAACCCATGCTCGCGGGCCAGCCAAAACAGCGACGCAAGCGTTATCGCCCCACTTTCGCTCGCCGAGCGCCATGTCGCACGCGCCGAGCGTGCATCGTAATTTGGCGCCGTCTGGCTCCATGCATCCCACAGATCAAAACCTGCCTCGCCAAGCCCCTGCTTCACGGCGAACGCCATATCGACCCATGTCGTATAGTCGTCGGCCGGAATCGTCGCCAAAGCCGCGCGCACGCGATCCGCCTCACTGATATATGCAACGCTCATTGAACACCACCACTTGCCCGCGCAGCAGGACTCCAGACGCGTTTGCGCGAGCCCGCCTCAGCATCGGTCATGCCGTCTTCGTCACGCGCTAACCGACGTCCGGCGCGCGCAACGTCATCTGCCGGCACCCCCAGCAGCGTGAAATGCCGATCCACATATGCAGCGGCCTCCTCGCAACTGATATCGTCCAAAGCCTGCGGCAACTCGCGCTGATCCCAGGCGTGTACAAGTTCCAGATAGTCCGGTCGCACATGCGCCAGCTCGCCTGTCTGATCATCGACTTCGTCATCGCTCAGTTCGCGCAGTCGCTGCTCAATTTGTGCACCAAATCGCACGAGATCGAGCGCAGGCACCGTAGGCGCGGCCATCAACCGTGAAGTGAACGCACGATCGCGCCAGTAGCAGATCCGGTCCGCCAAAATCGGCCTGGTATTCTCGAGAAGAATGATTTCCTTGTCGCGATCGAGCTCCTTGATCTCTTGCGGCAGCATTAGCGCACGACGTTGATCGGAAAAGCTCTCGCTCGCACCGCTGCGCGCACCGAACATGCCATTCGATCGGCTCGTCGTGCGCGATTGCTCCGTGCGCGTGCCGAGCATCTCGGAGTAAGCATTGGCGTCCTTCTGTTCGCGCGGGGCGAAGAGGATCTGCATCGCGTGATTCGTGACAATGGTCCGCGCGTCAGGTCGGCCATAAACAGATTCGAGCTGGGAGTCGGATTGCACGATCGAGAGCAGGCGCAGGTTGTAGCCCGCCATATAGGCCACCGCACGCGCGATAATCTGGATTTTTCCGATCGCCGTCATCTCGTCAAGCAGCAGCAGGCATTGAAATTTCAATGCCGGATTGTCCTCTGCCAACTCTTTGGTGTTCAGATTCACGAGCTGCGAGAACATCAGATTCATCAGTATCGCCGCCTCACTTAAGTGATCGGGCGTCACGCCAAGATATACGGACATCTTGCGGCGTCTGACGTCTCGAAGATCAAAGTCGTTCGCGCTCGTCGCCGCGTCAACAATCGGGTTGGCCCAGATCGTCAGTGGCGCATTAAAAGTCGCCAGAATGCTCGCTAGGACCTTGTCGTCATTCGCGAGGAACCGATTCAGTGCATCAATACAGGCTCGGCTCAAGTACTGTCGATGCTGTATAAGCATCCGATTCAAGTATGTTTTGACCGGCAGACCATTTCCCGATGATTGCCGCAGTACCTCGCCCATTGTGATCGGGTAGTCGGGCACCCCGCTCGCGCCAGCACGACGGGCCTCACGCCAATCGCACAGCAGCAGGACCAGTCCCAACAGAAGGTTGCGTGCCTGGTCCTTCCAGAATTCGTCATGCCCGCCGGCCGGATACAACACGTAACCGATCGCCAGAATGTCGCCGACGCGAAACATGCCGTCTGCCAATACCGACAACGGGTTATAGCGGTGCGTGCGGCCATCCCCTGCGAACGGATTGAACAGGTACACAGCGTGTCCGTGCGCGCGCCGGAAGCCCGCCGTGAGGCGAAAATTTTCCTGTTTGATATCAAGCACGACCACGGAGTCGGAATAGGTCAGCAGATTCGGAATCACAATCCCCACGCCCTTTCCTGAACGAGCGGGCGCGGCGAGTAGCACGAATTGCTGACCGGCAAAGCGCAGATAGCGGCCACGCCAACGGCCCACCACCAGCGTCGGTTGAGACTTCGCGGGTGCAATCTGTCTCATAACAGCCCCGCCCGACGAATCTCCGCCTCGTTCGCGAAGCGCGCGTCGCCATACAAGGGTCCGCGGCCGGCTTGTTCCAGCCACGCATACACGGCAAGCGCAGGGCCGCCGAAGGCGACGAGCAACCCCATGAGGCCCGCACCGAGCACACGTCGCCCCATATTCGGAAGACGGCCGTCGTACCATGCCCCTAACGCGTCAAGCCATGTTGACCAGCCTGCGCGGATGGGATTGCGGTGCATGCTTGCATACAGTACACATGAGGCCAACCATTCGGCTGCGGCCAATCCGGCGTATATCGCGATCGTGATGGCAAGCGTGAGAACCGTCACACGCCACGCTTGAGTAAGCGTCTCAGACACGTCATGCATCGCAGCACCTTTCGGCCTGGTTAAATTCGACGGCGGCCTTCTCGCGCGGGTCGAACCAGACTTCGGTCATCGCCCAGCGTTTGCCGACCTGGACACCGTGCGAGTCCAATACGGGCTGCGCCTCCATGTGCGCGATCACGTCGATGGTCAAGCGCAGCACGCGCTTGAGCGAAGCAATGTCCCAGGCGGCTGCCTCGGGATGCTCCTTTGCCATGAGCGCAAACCGCTCGATGGCAATGCCCGCACTGGACGCATGAAAACTCGTCATGGAGCCGGCGTGCCCCGTGGTCAAAAGCTTCAGGAAGTCGTACGCTTCAGCTCCTCGGAGCTCGGCAAGCAACACCCGGTCGGGACGCATGCGCATGGCGCAGGCAATCAAATCTGCAGGCGTTACGCGTGCGCGCCCCTGCGAGCCTTTGCTATAGAGCAGATGGACGCAGTTTTCGAGATGCCGAATGAACAGCTCGCGTACGTCTTCGATCGTCACGATGCGCTCGCTCGCGCTCAGGAATCGGCACAAGCTGCGCATGAAGCTCGTCTTGCCGGATCCCGTGCTGCCGACAATGACAATATTGCGGCGTGCTTGCACGGCGCTTTCGAAGAAGGCGGCAAAATCACGCGCTTCGAGCCGCTCGACGAGCATCCGATCGACTCCGCGCAACGCCAAGCCGGTCTTACCGAGACCGTCAACGTGTCGCCAAACCGTGTTCTCGAACATGCCGTCGGCGCGATGGCACTCAAGCGTCTTTTCATCCGCGCTCGGGCGCCTGATGGTGACCGATACCGTGCGCGACGGCACCACGGGCGGCACTACGAGTTGGAGGCGCGCGTTGTCTGGTAACAGCGCGGAAAGCAATGGATGCTCGGTCGAGACGCCCTGATTCGTCAATGTGGCAATCGCCACGGCGAACGCCATTAGTCGTTCGAAATCGAGTTCCGGTAAATCATGTGCCTGCCACCCCCGATGGGTTTCGGTCAAAATGCGCTGCGGTCGGTTGATCACGAGCTCCGTTACTGCCTCGTCGGCGAGTAACGGTGCGAATGAACGCATCAGCTCCGTCACCGATGCATCATCTGGTAACACCGGCATCGCATCGGCTACGCGATCGGTTTGCGGCTGAAGTGTTGCCTCGAACGCCTTCATCGCACACCCTCCGGCTCCAGTGCATAGACCGAGCTGAAATCCAGATCGCGAGCCAGGACAATCGTGAACTCGGTACCCTGATGTTGCCTGAGAGTTGGGGCAATATTGATGGTCTGATCGAGTACGCGCGTGGCCATGTCGTTGCCTTGCGCCTGTGTGTTCTGGTAGACAATCGTGCCGTTGCCATTGCCGCCGCGCGTGGCCAGATAACCGATTGCGTCTTGACTCAGTCCGAGCATCATGGCCGCGCCCACGCGCGCGCCCCAGTGATTATCGATCGATCCATCCATACCCATGCGGCCCAGCGCGTCGGCTACTGGCGAATCGATCTGTACGGTGACACCGTGCGGTGTAGCAACCCGTGCTGACAGAATAAATACACGTCGTTGCCCGGGCGCAAGATTCGCGCGATATTCGCAATTGATTTGCGAGCCGCGCTCGATGAGCACCACGTGCCCGTCGTCGGAATAGACGTTACGTGCGACCGTGCAAGTCGATATACCTGCTTGGGTGGAATCGAACGCGGTGTCGCCCGCGCAATCGATCTTCGTGCCCTGAGCGAGTAGCAAACTGCGGTTGCCGATAAACGCTGCCATCACCTTCGGCACGCGCGTCGGCGTGAGCGCCTGAGACAACGGCTGTGAGAAGGATTTCGCCCGCTCCTCGACCATACCGACAGTCGTATTCGACGGCTGCTGGTCCGCGTGCACGGGCAAAATACTGGGGGCAGCTGACTCACTCTCGCTCGCGTCTGCCATTTGCCCATTGCTGGCCCCCACGGCAAGCAACGGCGCGTCGTAGTAGCTGCGTACCGGTGCAGCACGATCACTGGACGGCGCAGCCTGTACCGCGGCCGGTGCTAACGTCGGTGTGGGCATTGCAGCGGCCGACGCAGACTCGGCAAATGCCGGCGCCTCGTCGAACACCTTTTCGTGTGCGCCTCGCGCATGGAGCGCACTGCGGCGCGAACGCACAGCATCGTCTCGGTGAGCGAGTACACCGTGAACTGTCCAGACTGCGCCTAGTAGTGCAAGTACGATGATCGCGAGCGGTATCAGCCAGTTGATGAACGATCGTCGCCCGAACCCACCTAGGCTGGGCATGCCGCGATCGAGCATGACAGACGATTCGGATCCCGTACCTGTATTCATATCTGCCTGGATGTCGCGACGGATCCTGTCGTCCGCCGCCGCGCCGTTGGGCGAAGTGTCCTCAGTCATGTTCGCGACTCCGCAGCGTGCGGCGCACGCCGTCGACCGTCACGCCGTGCTGCGGCGCGACACCATCAATGTCGAATGCGTCGTTCCACAAACCAACCGCCTCATCGCCCAGACGCAACACAAGTCGGCGGGCAAGCTCATGGACGACCACCACGTCGCGGTCCATGTGCTTGTCCACTACGCGTTCGGTGCCATCGTCCTCGACTCGGAAGATCGCGGGTATACGACGATTGTTGGGGATTCGAATGTACGTAAAGTGACCGTCATCCCATACTGCGGACGGTGCGATATCCTCGGCGTGTGGCATGATCTGCATCGAGTACGCGGCGTTACGCACGACAGACGGCTGAGACAGCCGTTGCTGCACACACGCCAAGCGCGCGGCAATAGACGCATCCGACGCAGCGGTGTCTGGGTACACGAAACTTACCCGGTACATCTCATGCGCGTTGCCAAAGCGTGCTTTCAAGGGCAGAACGAGAAGATCAAAGCTGTAGCTGCGCCGATCAGTCCGAACAATGAGATTCGTGTCATGAGCGGCGAGTTTCGGCTTCAGATAAACGTCATGGTCCCCCCGATTGGCTACCACATACCAGCCATCGCGGTCCCCTGGCGCAACCACAAGAATGTGCTCGGTCGGATCCAGCGCGACGTGGGTGGCAAAGCCGCGCTGCGCGATAATGCGCACGACTTCGTCCGGCACATAACGCACTTTGCGCACTCTGGCATCGCGCGTCCAGCCCGGCATGACGTGCGCGTCGACCGCTTGCGTCGCAAAGCACGCCAACAGGATCGCCACGATTGCGAGCGCATTCATTGGCCAGCTCCTGCACCGGGATGCAGAGCAGGTGGCGTATCCTCCGCATCTCGGCTGTACGCCGTCACCTTGAAGCCGAACGGATTCTCGATTGCCGAACGCTCCCGCACCAGCACCGTGGGACGGTAGGTAAAGGCGAGCGTAATCACAAAGCGCTTTGCTGGCTCACCGGTATCGATGCCGTTCTTGCGCACCGTGCGCTCCAGATGCACGACGGCATGCCCCGGCTCGTCGGGCACGAGCGTCGTCGATACTATTCGGGTGCGGTATTGTGTTGATGCGCCCAGTTGCTGATCCAACGCATTCGGACCGCTGTAGATTTGACGATATGCGCGCGCTACCGATTCGTCGCTCATCTCCAGGACGCGGTCGTAATCCATTTGCAACAGTCCCCAGTCGTAGCGCTCGCGAGTGCGTACATAGACTTCGACCCAGTGCTTGTCTTCGATCTCACGCAGCGGTACGTGTTTTGCGTCGAGCACCTCGATGAGTTGCGCCTCGCCGGTGAGCTTGTTCACCTCGATAGGCAACGGCACCACGCGATAAAACGGCATCATCACGGCAAGCGCCGCTACAGAACCGATCGCGACAATAACGGCGGCAAACGCCACTTGCCATGCGCGACGCTCGGAGCATGCCTGCAACGCGGTGAGCGACGCCTCAAAATCAAGCGCGCGCCGGTAATCGCTTTGGTCGTTCACGGACAAGCTCCATCCACCGACAGGCTCACCCCCGTCGGCACCGGTGGTTGCTGATTGACCGGTACCCGGTGAGCCCCATCGGGAAGCGCAAGCCCGGCCGGCACACTGTTGCACCCGGACATCGACATGCTCAACTCGATAAGCACGCATATCATCCAGCGTCGCGTCATCGCAGTTCTCCTTATCGGCCAAATGTGACCGGCACCATCTGATCCTGGAGTCGACGTGTGTTGCCCGCTCGCTTCAGGAGCAGTTCAGTCTGCTGTTCGGCAATCAAGCGATCCTCGGTTTCCGCGAGCATCTTGAACATCTGCAACTTCGTCATTTCGTTGCCGACTGCCACGCTCTCCGACTGGATTCGTGCTTGCAGTTCCGCGATACCCTTCGGATCCCGTGTCGTATCGATGTGCTGCATCAGACGCTCAATCCGGTCGAGTTCGGCAAGCTCAGTCTGATATGCCTCCAGGCCAAGTGCCTTATCCTGAAATGGCTTGTTTAACGCACGCTGACAAATTCGCTGATCGATGCCACGCTGGTCTTCACAGTCGTAGAGCTTGCTTTGCGCGCGCAGCGCCTGAGCCGGACCAGTCAGCCCGGCATACCCGCCCTCGCGAATCGCGGCATACACGCTCTGCCAATTGCCCGGTAGCGCATTGACTACTCCCGGTCGGTCCAGCAACGCGCCAAAGCCGCGCGCGCCACTCATGGAGCGGTACAACGCCATCTCCTGCTGCACTTGTTGTTTGAGCTGCCCGACCATCGCGATCGCCTGGGCAACGTTCTTCTCGTCATAGACCGAATAGACTTCCGCATTTGCCGGCTCAATAAAAGACGCCGCACCCGCAACAACGGCGCCCATCAGCACGGTATGCGTGAATAGGTATCGCTTCATGGCTTCGTCTCCTGTTCAGTCGTGCGCACGGTCAAGCTGCTCGCGTGCAGCCCGTTGATAGGCGGGGGAGTGCGGCGAGACGGTGCTCACCAATCCGCCTGGCCTCGATATTCGACCGCCGGAAGATGCGCTTCGGTTTGCACCGCGCAGTGCGAAGGCCATCGCACCGGCCGCCTGTCTGGATGCGTAGCCGGCGACAAACGCTCCAAAACCCGAGACAGTCGCACCGCCCGCAAGCCCCGAAGCCACGGCCGGCAACTGCCACCCAATCATCGCCAGCAGCACGGACGTAACAAACATGCCGAAAGCTGCCGCCCACGGGGCGCTTGCTTGAAGTGCTTGACGGGCTGCAGCGGCCAGCGCATCGGCAGAAGCTTCCGGATCAGCAGTCGTTACTTGAAACGGTGCGAGGTTAGCCGAGAACGCCGCGAGCGCGAGACCGAGAAAAGCCACAACCAACACCTGCAACAGCGCATAGTTCACGAGCTTGGCAGTCCACGCTTCGAAAAATCGGACAGTAGGACTAAATGCTCCACATGTAATGAATATGGGACCCAACGCGAGTACAAGGTCGAGCAGCATGCGCGCCATCATCACTTCGACGCCGAGCACCATCAGAAAGATTGCGCCACCGAAGGCGGCAACCAGACCACAAGCGAGGTCGCCGATACCTGCGACGATGCCGCTCATGCTCAGACCTTCATGGGTCGCCTTGTCGAAATAGGCGTCGACCACGAGGTTAAGCTGCCGGTCATAGCAATCGAGCGTCCGGTAAATTCCCGCGGCATGCTCGCTTGCCTCGCTCGGTTGCTCAACCGACCCGCATCCAATATTTCCCGCGCCGGTGTGAACGGCTGCTGTCTGAATTGCCTGGGCGACGCCAGTTGTCGCCTCGCTCACGGAGGTGACGACCTGGGACTGATACAGACCCGCACTTAGCGCGAATGCGAGCGTGATGACGACTTTCATACCTCGCCAGGCAAATGCCGGCACCGGCTCGTGTGCCTCTCCGCGAATCACCGCCATGCCATACGCGAGAATCCAGATCACCGCTCCCGTGGTAGCCACGGGTACTAACGCGGACGACAACGCAGACGATGCATCACTCACGTACGTGTGCATGCCATTTTCGAGCGTACCGCCCACCGCGCTGAAGAGGCCATTCATAGAACACCACCTTGCACGTGTGTAGCGGTGCTCGACAATGAGGTTTGAAACGCACTCGTCTGGCGCCGGCGAGCGGTCAGGGCATCATGAAAGCGCGGCAACCACACATCGGGGTCGTCCCCGACCTTGGCTCGGATCGCATTGAGCAACGCAACGTTGTCTGACGTGCCCGACAGGACATCGAGCACGTCACCCAATCCCGAGAGATCGAGTCGCCCGATTGCCGAACGATGACCCTGCTTGACCAAGAACAACCGGCTATGCTCGCCCATACGTCTCACAATGTTGAATTCGGCTTCGGTCAGCTTGAAACCGTGGACATAATCATCGTGGTCCGCGCTCGGGTTGGGCAGGAAGAAAAACGTAGCCGTCTGCTCCACGAGCGCACGAGAGATCGGACGGCTCAGCACGTCCGCAGGCGACTGGGTGTCGAAGATACCCAGTCCGTTTTGCTTTCGAATGGTCTTTTGCTTGTCGTTGGCAAACTCGCTGAACACCGGATCGCGCAGGCGCTTCCAGAATTCGGTCATCACATAGATGAAACGCCGCCCATCGATCAGGCGTTCGGTCAGATGCAGCAGCACCATCGTCAGTGGCGCACATACCTCCGGATCGTCGAGCAGTTCTGTGTCGTCAAAGCCGAACAATTGGTGCGCATGTAGATCAATCAGGTCAACCGGGTTATCAAGCACCCACCCGAGGCGCCCGCCGGCGCACCATTTGGCAAGCCGCGCATGAAGACTGTTATCTCCAACGTTTGGCAAGAGTTGCCTGACCATGGACAACCGACGCAGCGATCGATCCATGCGTGCGACCTCCCGGATCGCGCGAGAAATATCGAGCTCATCCTTCGCGGACAGCGGTACTCCGTTGTCGACCAGCTTGCACACAAGACGCATCCAAAAACTGTGTGTCGCCTCGCCCACCTCCAACTGGAACGGGTTCATGCCGGTGGGTGCGCCACGGTGAAATACCGTGTACTGACCACCCATAGCGCGAATCCCGATCTCCGCTCCTCGGTCCTTGTCGAAGAGCACGCCCATCACACCGTACTTCATTGCCATCGCGAGCAGGAACAGTTCAAGCACCGTCTTGCCTGCACCTGCTCGGCCGATGATCTGCGTGTTGGCAAGCGCCTTCTCGTCGTTTGAGTCGACTTTCTCGGGCGTTGCGTGAAAATTGAGATAGAGCGGTTGCCCGCTGGGCGTTTTGACAATCGTGATAGCTTCGCCCCACGGATTGCCATCTCGCTTTCCAGTCGCGAAATTATGCAAACTGGCCATCGCGCAAAAGTTGCGTGACGTGAGCTTCGCTTCTCGCGGTCGGTATCGCCAGTTGCCGGGGCACTGCGCGAACCACGCAGCATCGGCGACCAGATCAATGAGCGCACTCTGAAAGCCGGCGTCTGCAAGCTTCGTTCGCGCCTGAGCGACATGCCGCACTACCTCGTCCAAGGTATCTCCCAGCACAGCCAACGTGTAGTGGTACTCGCCCAAAACGAAATCGCCATTGACGAGATCGTTCGCGGCTCGATCCATTGCCTCGATCTGCGAGACAGCAACGTCATCTCCCGCAATCAGTTGGTTGCGCTGGCGCTCGAGTGCCTCCTTGGCACTGGGACGGTCGAGCACGGTAAAGCTTTGCGTTTCGATGTACTCGAAGTCGCCGTAGAGCAGTCCATTGAGCATGCCTGGCTCGGTTTGCTCCGGATAGTCCTTCAGGTCGAGCAATGCCGCATAGCGGGTGCTCGTAGGTGTGCGGATCTCGAGCTTCTCACGGTGGAAGAACAGGCGTGAGGTT
This sequence comes from Burkholderia sp. AU33423, assembly GCF_002223135.1. Lineage (NCBI taxonomy): Bacteria > Pseudomonadati > Pseudomonadota > Betaproteobacteria > Burkholderiales > Burkholderiaceae > Burkholderia > Burkholderia sp. AU33423. Next base: position 243,243 of record NZ_NKFH01000007.1, on the reverse strand, counting down.
GGTAAAGTGTCGCAAATTCGACTGGATCCAACTGGTACCGCCTCCCACGTTCCGTTCACCAGGTAGCCAAGCATCTCGAGCGTGGCGGAATAGCGACCGAGCCGCTTGGTCAATGGATCGCAGCGTTCATACACACTGAGCGCACGCGGCGACCACGGTTTGAGACCAGACTCGATCTGCGCGGCGATATCGGCCAACGCACGCAATGCGTCTTGCTGATCGCGCTGAATATCGTCAAGTGTACGGCGTGCCGCACGGCTGAACAGCCGCCCCAATCGCGTCCGGTGAGGACGATATACGACGCTCACGTAGAGCTCGTTGGTCATCATCGTGTAACCGGCAAAGCTCGCGTAGTAGCGCTCCGCCAAGTCCTGACAGAACCGGTTGGCATAGGTCGTCTCGAACCTGTCCGTAGTACCCCGCCGCAGCCGATGCGTCCATAGCGCGACGTGGCCACCCGGCAGATTGCGCACCAACTGGTTGAAGGTGACATGACGCGCGAGAATATCGGCAGGATCGGCCGTCTCGAATGCAATCCCGGGGACCTTCCAGATTTGTATATAGTCACCCTCGCGCGTGCGAATCACGCGGTCCGTGACATGCGACGAAAACGGGATGAAATCTGCGAGCACCACTTCGCGCGGTACGAGGGTTGCATGTGCCGACGGTGTTCTCATGTCACCCTCGCGCCTTAAACCGGATCGGCGCATAGGCATGCGCGCCCCAGAAGCGCCGGTTGCGCTGACGCAGTCTCATTTTCACGCGTAGCATGCGCTGTGCAAGACGTTGGTCGTCCTGGCGCGCAATCATGCGCATCGTCGCGAATACGGGAATGATCAACAATACGATTGCAACGCCCAAAGGCGCGCTCGCCATCAATACCCAGACTGCCGGGATCAGCATGCCGCCACTGACCATCAACAGCGGGACAAGTGGAACGCCCCATAGCATCGCTGGCCGCGTGCAGCCTTTGAATACGGGATCGGAGAGTGTGTCCACAATCAGCTCCGTGTTCATGTTAGGCCGTCGGAATCAACATGCCAGCAATGACCGTTGCGCAGCCAACGAAAAGGCCGCCGATGAAAACATGCGCGATATCGCCAAACCGGGCGTGCTGGAACATCATCTTGAAGCCGGCCCAGATGATGGAAATTGAACACACCACCCCGCCCACACCGAGCAACGTGTTCTGAATAGTGATCAGCAAGGTATTAACCTGACTGAGTTGCGCAGAAGCCGTGGGGGCCGCCACGACAAGCACGCTGAGCACGGCGATGCGGCGCCAATTTAATGAGATCCACGCAATACGTGCTTTTCTCAATCTCACATCGCTCATATTCATTAGTTGTACTGATTTCATAATGCACTCCATTCAGCCGAATTCCACCTGCCTTGCTCAGAAGATCACGGCACTGTTTTCAGTTCCACCGTCATTTGAGCTTCGCGCTGCGTCACCGGTCGGGGGCGAGGGCGAAGGAGCCACAGGTGTCGAGCGCCCGCGGCTCTCAGCCCGGGATCCAGTCACACGGTCGGGTATTACTGGAATCGGCTTTACCGATGACGACAGCGCAGGGACGATCGTGTCGTCCGACGCCGCGGCCTCCACGATCCGCCGTACATACCCGACGCGAAAGCCGGTTTCGAAATTCCCGCTCGCATAGCACGACAGCGCTGCGCGCAACGCCTCTTGTGGATCGACATGAATGACGCGAGCCCGCATGAAGCATGCTCGAAGAATTGCCGCACCAGCGCTCAGGTTCCGACAGACGTCGAAGACGGTCCTCGCGGTCAAATCGTAACGAGACCAGTTTTCGCGATTGATTTGCGTGAGGCCGGCGCTGTAGTTCCATCCTGCCGCTTGCAATGCCTTGACCGTGGCGATCGCTTCGTCCTCGCGCCGAGGCTGTCTCACCAAACGGCCATGGACAACACCGATTGCATAGGGATTGAATCCCGATTCGATCCGAACAACGGCAGCTAAAGTCTGCGGGGCGACTGCGGGCGCACACTGCTGAGCCATCGCCACGAAGTCTTGCGTGGTCATCGCCCATCTCCGCTCGCGCAGCCCGCGCTGATATTATCGCGTCGACATATCATCAATACGGACGGACCTGCCATCCGCATGGCAGTCGCACTCTCGGCTCGGCCGCGAAGCGATATCAGGCCCACATTGTCGTGCACACGCATGATCTGTCCCCTCGCCGTCGGTCCCGCGCAAACGATGGCGGGAACACGAGGGAATTCAAGCAGCGGTCAAGCACAGACCCAAACCCGTCTTGTCGACGGGTTTTCCCGTCGGGTTGGCTCTGTATCGCCGATTGAAAACGGAATCGACTCGAACGTGTGTGTCTATTGAACCGTGTCAGTGCGCCCCGGTTTGCCGCGCCGCTCGATGCCCGCTCACGGCGCTCCGAAGCAGCTGAAGGTCGATTCAGTTTGCGTGAAGTACCGCATCCCAACCGGCTCGTCGCGTTGCCCACAGACACAACAATGCGCGGGCCTGTGCCCGAACCCGGCACTATCAGGGCTCGCTTCCTAGGCTAACCAGCGGACTGTCAGGGTGGCGGCATCGGCGTAATTGAAGCCCCAATGTCCAGCTGAAATCTACTTCCATATCGCCGCAAACCGAATACTCGGTATGCCGGTGCGTTCAAGTGCGGAGATTTCGACCTAGGCACTACAAGGCTTTCCGGCGACAGATACAATTATATCAATCGTAGCCCGAACCAATTAGCCTACTTGACGCACTTATAGCGTCGACCGTTGTACTGGTCGTCTCGGGCGTTCTCATCCGAGTAGTGATGAATCGGAGCATGGCATGAGCACGTCAGGCCGAGCCGAATTCACGAAAGCTACGAAGGAACAACTCGCGCAGGCAGCGGACAATCGCTGTGTTCGGCCGGGGTGCGCGAGAAAGACCCACGTTTTCAGTCGAGCGGCCGGCGTGTACCGGCACTTCGGGGCCGCCGCACACGATGCCGCGGCGTCGCGTAATGGCCCCGGCCTAACTACGAAATGACTGACGAGCAGCGTCGCGCGTACCAGAATGGCGCATGGCTCTGCATGAGTTGTGCGACCATCGTCGACGTTCTTCCAGACTGGTTCCCGAGAACGCGTTTCTTTCGTTCAGGATGTAGCTCGTCGAGCCAGGCGACGAGCGTCCCGCGTCCTGGATATCCCAAGGCCTTTGTCGTTGCAGCCAGACACTGGCCATGGCTCATATAGTGGTCTGTGGCCGCCTTCTTTTGTTCCGCCGAATAGCGCGGCCTCAAGCAAATACGTTCCCTCGGCAAATCCAGACATCGCTCGTACGTGTGATACCACCGTTCGAGAGACTTCGTGGTGGGATAGCCCAATTGACGAACGGTCGCGGTAAGGCGCTTTCCAAGCTTCAAGTAGAGTTTGACTGCTCGGATGCGGTCTTCGTACGAATACATGGACTAGCTCCCAAATAGTCCAAGAATTCCGCCGCACCCCCTTTCCGCTAAATAAAAATGTCGTGTTTTTGACTGCTGGCATGCTGTACGGCTCGTTGAGCAAGCGCGGAGCCGACCATGCAGCCAGCCGGATTGGTGTCAGGCAAGCGTGGGCGCCCCAGCAATCATCAGTTGCCGGCTGGAAAGGTACAGCGGGCGCTGGCATTGATCCGCGGGCGCTACGCGGATTTTGGCCCGACGCTGGCTTGCGAGAAGCTGCGGGATGCCATGGCATTCGGCTGGCCAAGGAGACCGTCAGGAAGCTGATGATGGACGCTGGATACCGCGCCGGCAGCGTCCGCCGAAGGTCTACCAGTCGCGGCCGCGCGGAACGCGCAAGCACTGCTGGATTGCAGTCATTTGCACGCCCGGCTGCTGCGCGGCGGAGGCAGTCAGGCTTGACCGCCCGTCTTCGCGATCGGCGGTGACGTGCAGCACGTCACCCTCCGAGCGCCTGGTCACCCGCTATCCGATACCGGAAATACTGCTTATCGACACACTCGACGCCGCGTCGCCCGTCGGCGAGCATCTCGTTTTCCACGCGCACCGAGCCGAACGGCTCGAAACCGAGCCGCTGGTAAAGCCGGTGCGCGGCGAGCGCGTTGCTGTTGCTGCGCACGATGACGTCGCGATAGCCGGGGGCCGCCTCGTCGATGCAGCGCCGTACCAGCGCTTCGCCGAGCCCGCGTGAGCGCCAGTGCGGGGCGACGGCCAGTTCGGCGATCGACATCACGGGCCCGTCGCCGAGCGTGGCGCGCAGCGACACCGGCAATTTGCGGTCGTAGCCCGCTTCGGCGGAGAGCAGGAAACCGGCCAGCGCGTCGCCGGCCACCCACAGATGGCAACGCGCGGCATGCTCGATGAAGAGTCCGTAGATCCAGCCGCGCTCGGCCGCCTCGTCCAGGTAGTGACCGGCATACGGTCCCGTCGTAAACGCGTCTATGTAAAGCGCGAGCACCTGCCGCTCCCATGCATGGAACAGGCCGATTCCGCCGGACAGAATCTCGTTCGTCGTCATCTCGCCCGCCTACCAGTCGAGCCGATAAGCCGTGCTCACCAGCAGCGACGAGCACAGCGTGGCCTGCTTCACGAGCGGCAGCCCGGCCGAATCGAACCCGTAGTTCGGATAGAAATACTGGCCGAGCCCCTGCACCTGCCGCTCGATCACGATCACGCTGCGATCGCGCGGCGCCGTCTCGATGATCCGTTCGACGATCTCCACCTTGTTCTCGATATGAATCGACAGGATGACGATGTCGCACGCACCGTAGTCGTACGCCGCGCCATCCGCGTGAACCATCTCGATCGCCGCGCGGCGATAGCGCGCGGGGTTCGATGCGCACAGGTGATCGACGAACCGCTCTCCGGTCCTGAGCGATTCCTCGCTGAGATCCAGCCCGACGATGCGGGCGCCGCTGAACGACTGCATGAACAGGAGCGACAGCGGCATCCCGCCGGAGCCGACCATCGCCACCGTCGAATCGGCGGACATGTCCGACAGGAAGATCTCGGTTCGTGCGAGCAGCCGGTAAATCTCAGCGTAGTATTCCTTGATGATCAGGAGCAGCCCTTCGCTCGACGGCCCGGCGCGCAGCACGTCGCTCATCTGCCGCTCGAAGCGGACCTCGTTGTCGAGCGACAGCGCCTGAAAGCGCTTCATGTACTCACGCACCGTCGCGTCGCGCAGGAAGCGCTCGGTCTCGATCGCATCGAGCACCGGCGACAGCAGGTAGTTGCGGATCAGCAGCGTCTTCGCGAAACACGCTCGCAGATCGTGCCGGTCGGGAGACGTGAACATCTCGTCGATCCAGCGATGGATCTGGGTCTTCACGAAGTCGATGCGGCGCTGGGTATCGTTGGCCGCACAATGCGGCGCATGCGGCAGGTTGGTCAGCATGTCGGTGTCGATCCAATCTCGGGTTGAGGGGCGCCGGCGAGCCGGCGTCAGATCCAGGCCTTCGGCAGCGCGGCGAGGCGTTCGCGCGCCACCGGCCGGGTCTGGCCGAACGGCGGGTGCGCCTTCTTCTGCAATGCGTGCGCGAGCATCGTCGGCATCCGCGCAAACAGGAACACCGGCGTGGCCAGCACGGCGGGCATCCCCAGTTCGAGCAAGGTGGCCGCGGCGGCCGCATCGATGTTCGGCGGCAGCCCGCGCAGCTCCTGCATCGCGCCGCATACGGCCCGATACGCATCGAACGCCGCGCCGTCGACACCCAGCCGCACCGCGTGGCGCTCGAGCACGGCCGGTCGCGGATCGCATTCGAGCAGCGGATGGCCGAAGCCGGGAATCCGGTCGCCCGCCTGCACGCGCTGCGCGACGCGATCGCGAATCTCCGCAGGGGGCTGGCCGACGAGACTTGCGAGAAACCGCGTCGCGTCGCTGCACGCGCCCACATGCGCGGAACCGCTGCCCGTCAGGCCTGCGATCAGGTTCAGGTCGATGCTTGCGTAGGTGCTCGCCGAGAAGCGCGGCAGCGCGATGGTCGGCGCAACGAGGCCGAAGCCGCCGTGCAGCGCAACCAGCAGGACGTCGAACAGGCGGGCCTGTGCGTCGCTCGATTCGACGCCGCACAGGCAGTCCAGCACCGATGCGCTGAAACCTCGCGCGACATCTGTCGGCTGTGCCCAGGCCGGCGCCTCGTCGTCTGTCGCGCGCCACACCGCCAGCAGGCGCGGCAACGCGGCGACGATGCCAAGGCCCGTCGCCGCCTCGTCGCCCTGCCCGATGCCCGACAACGCGTCGGGCCAGGCGACCGGTCGCGACCGCGGCCCGGCGGTCAGCCCGGCCGCGATCGCCGCGACCAGGAACACCTCGGGCCGGCGCTGGCGGCGGGCCAGTTGTGCGGCGAGCAGGCCGTCGTCGGGTGGCCCGTCGTCGGCAAGCCGCGCCGCCAGTGCGCGATCGAGTGCGCGCACGTCGCCCGCGTCCGGCATCCGGCCCGCGAGCACATGCAGGATCGCAGCAGGGAAATCGACGGACTCGATCAGCTGCAGGAGATCGACACCGCGTACGGAAAGCCGGTCGGGCGAGATCGAGACCGCATCGATCTCGCTTTCGTCACGTGCGGCGCGCGGACGGGCGGCGTCCGGCGCCGGCAGATCGTGATCGGTTCGCATCGGCAAGGCCCCGCTCACTGCTGCGCCGGTTTCGCGATCAGCACCTCGAAGCCGATCGCGAGCATCCCCGATCCCTTCGATACGCTGGCGTGCTCGCCGATGCCGGCTTCGTGCAGGTGCCCGATCGACTCTGCGACGGTGAACTTGCCGTCGAGATGGACCGGATGAACGCCCGCGGCCGCGCGTCGCTCGTTGAAGAACGCGAGCGCCTCCGGCGCTGGATCGCTGCAGGGTTCGTGAATCAGCGCGAAACCGCCGGGCGCCAGCGTGCGGAAGATCTCCCGGTAAGCGCCGACAGGGTCGGCCCAGTGATGCACGACCGAACGGCCGATCACCGCGACGAACGTCCCGTCGTCGAACGGCAGCGCGTGGACGTCGCCCGCGCGGATCTCGATACGCCCTTCCAGCCCTTCCGCGCGCACGTTCCGTTCGGCGCGCTGCACCATGTCGTCGTAGTAGTCGACCCCGACGAAGCCCAGCGGCGAGAGCGACGGGACGCGGGCCAGCTCGATCAGCGTCCGCGCGGTACCGGTGCCGACATCGAGCAACCGGCCCGACGCGATGCGCCGCTGCGCGAGCTCGTGCTCGACGCGCTGCACCAGATTGCGGTTCCATTCGAGCGTGAACGTGTCGACGTAGCGATCGTAGGTGTCGGCGTTGACTTCGGCGGGGGTATTGGTACGCATGCAGGTCTCCAGTCGTGAGGTCTAGGGATACAACGGTCGTGGAATCATCCGGCCGCGGCGTGCACGCCGGCCGGCGGTGCCGCAGGCGCGGCGCCGAGCCTGCGCATGAGCCGCAGGAAAATCGTCAGGTATACGGCCTGGCGTACGACGCTCACGCCCGCGAGCAGCGCGAACAGTTGCGTGAGCGCGAGATGGTGCGTGACGCCGAGGTAGATCGCGCCCGGGGTGACGACCCAGGAAAAGAACAGCCCGAGCGCCATCGCGCGCGCCGGGCGTTCGAGAATCTGGAAGCAGCCGGTCACGAGGTTCGTCAGCAGATAGCTGAAGACGAACAGCGGCACGTAGTCGAGCAGCGCGGACGCAACCGCGATCACGCCCGCGTCCGACGCGAGAAAGCGCAGCGCGAGCGCGCGCAGCAGGAAGAACGCGATGCTGATCGCCGCCGTGAACAGCACGCCCAGCAGCATCACCGACTGCAGTGCCGCGCGGGACGGTGCCCGGCTGCGCACGAGATGACCGATCCGGATCATGAACACCATGCTCAGCCCCTTGATGAGGATGAATCCGATCGTCATCAATTCGAAGCCGATGCCGTACCCGCCGATCGCGCGCACGCCGTAGCGGGCGATCAGCGAATAGACGGCCGTATTCGCAAGAAAGGTCAACGCCTCGAGCGCGGCCGAAGGCAGGAAGATGCGCAGCAGCCGTCGCTGCGTCGGCCATTCCACGCCGGGACGCGGTAGCACGACCTGCTCGCGGCGCAGCCGCGGGCGGATACACCGGACGCACCAGCCGAGATACAGGCTCTTGGTGATCCACGAGGTCAGCGCGAGGCCGAACAGCTGCAGCGACGGATGCTGGCCGAACAGCCCGAACACGAGCAGCGGATCGAGGATGTTGTTGACCACGCCGCACGCGATGCTGATGCGGGCGGGCGACTTGGTATCGCCGTACGTGCGCATCGCCGCGGAAAGCGCGGTGCTGAGCAGCGTGAGCGGAAAGCTGCCGATTACGAGCGCGTAGTAGCCAAACATGCGCTCGCCGTGGAACTGGCCGCCGGAAATGAACGTCATCAGCGGCGCCCGCGTGCCGATCAGCACTAGCACGACCAGCGCGCCGATCGCGGCCGCGAACACCAGGCTCTGCACGAACAGCCGGCCCTGGTCCTCACGGGGCGCCTTGGCGAACACCGCGACGAACGACTCCTCGAAGCTCTTGCCGAGCAGGAACAGGAAAGTCGCCACGCTGCCGTTGACGAGCGCGAGCAGCGCCATGTCCTCCGCCGGCAGGTCACGAATCCAGCGATAGTCGAACAGCGTCATGCAGTAGCCGAAAATCGACGACAGCACCATCGGATAGAGCATCAGCCAGGTCGCGCGCACCTCGGCCGCGAACTGTCGCATGCGGTCGGCCCGCGACGCGCGCGTCGAGGCCAACGCGGCAGTTGTCGCGGACGCGGCGGCCCCAGCGGGCCCGGCAGACGTGGTAGGCGCGACGGTGGCGCGATCGTCAGACATGGGCATGCCTCTCGTCGATCAGGCGCGGCAGCTTCTGGCGCGCGGAGAAGCGCAATGCATCGCGACCGAGCACGTCGAGGCGACCCTCGCCCTTGTCGATGCATTCGCGCACGTCCTCGATCTCGAACAGTGCGCCCGTCAGCCGCGACGCGAGCGGCGCAAGTTCGTCGTCGCCCAGGTCCAGCGCGACGGTCAGGCAGTCGCGCCCCTGCGCGTCGGCGTCCAGGCGAAACTGGCAGTCGAGCGGCCGGCCGACGCACGCCGCCAGCCGCTGTGCCAGCAGCTCGGTGCTGACGAGGTTGCCCGCGAACTTGAAGCGCTGATCCGCGCGGCCCTGCAGCACGACGACCGAGCCGCCCTCGCCGCACGTGCAGCGCACCGACGGCCCGACGCGCACGCGATCGCCGATCCGGTAGCGCAGCATCGCGAGGCCCGGGTTCGCGCGGCTCGTCACGAGGAGCTGCCCGTCCTCTTCCTCGAGGAAGAACCAGTCGTCGAGCACGTGGTAATGCCCTTCCGCGCAGCGCGGCGTGTGATAGCCGAGAAAGCCCGTTTCGGTGGCGCCGTACAGCCCGAAGAATGCCGCATCGCGCCAGCGCCGCCGCACGATCGTGCGCTTGCGCTCGGAGAATGCCTCGCCGGTGTAGACGATCTTCGTGACGTCGACATCGACACCGTGCGCGTCGAGCAGCCGCAGGCACTGCAGCACGCTCGTCGGCGTGCCGACCAGGACGTTGGGGCGGGCGCGGCCGATCAGGTTCAGCATCGCGGGCAAATCGGCGCCGTAGGCGTCCAGCCGCCCGATGGGGAGTACGTTCGCGCCGATCGCTTCCAGCAGCCGGTTCACGCCGTCGTACAGCGTGGAAAAGCCGCCGGCGGTAAACAGGTTCGCCACCCGGTCCGTCGGCGCGATCGCCGTTCCCGCCAGCGCGTTCGCGAGCGCCCGGCCATAGGTCGTGTCGAGCCGCTTGCGCGCCGGCGCGTTGAGCAGCAGCTTGACCTCGCCGCTCGTGCCCGACGTGGTGTAGAACGTCGCACCGGCCAGATCGTCGTGATCGAGACGGTCCAGCACGCGCCGCTTCAGGTCGTCGGCCGTCTCGATCTCGACCAGCGTGCGGAAGGCCGCGTAGCTGGCCACGCCCGTTGGCAGCGCATGCGCATAGCGGGCGTCGTACGAAAGCGCTTCGCTCACGGCGGAGGCATCGAAGCGGGTCGTGCGGTCGGACATCGTGGGCTCCAGGTTCAGGCCGCGGTCACGCGCTTTCGCGCAGGAGACGCAATGAGATCTTTCCGGTGCTCGTGACCGGGAGGTCGTCGACGAACTGCACGTCGGCGATGCGCGGATACAGTGGGAATGCGGCCCGGTAGCGGCTCAGGATGCGCGCCTTGAAATCCACCTCCGCACCGGCCGGCGCCAGGCCGGGCACGACGAACACCGTCAGCGCGCCGGTCTGCGGATCGGCGAGAAAATGGCTCTTCGCGATGTCGTCGAACGCGTCGAAATGCTGGTGCAGCAGGCTGACGTTGATCAGCCGGCCGTTGCACTTGACCGTCTCGTCCCGGCGGCCGACCCAGAACACCACTCCGTCGTCGCGGCGGAACACCAGGTCGCCTGATTCGAGCGTCGTGAAGCGCCGGAGGCTGCCGTCCGGCAGCAGATAGCCGTGCATCGCATACGGCGTGCGGTAAAGCAGATGGCCCGGCTCGCCGGGGGCGCACGGCCGGCCCTGCGCGTCGACGATCGACAGCTCGATGCGCGGATCGATCGGGCGACCCGGCGCGAGGACGCCCTCGAAGCAGTACGAATCGACGTGCGGCAGATCGTCCGGCGTGAGCGGCAGCGCGAAGATCCGCGGGCCCGATTCGGTCTGGCCGAAGTTGTTCCACACGCACGCGCCGAGCGCGAGCAGGCGGCGTACCTGCGCCGCGTAGATGCGGTCGGATGCATTGAGCACGACGATGCCGTCGAACCGCATGCCCGGCGTCACCTCGGCCAGGTCGCACACGCGTTCGGCAATGCTGCGGATCAGCGGCACGAAGCGGATCCGGCCGCTGCCCAGGTAGCCGAGCACCTCGTGCGCGGTCAGCGACGCCCGTTCGAGCCAGACGGTCGCGCCGGCCAGCAGCCCGTTCATCATCGTGGAGAAGCCGTACATGTAGTGCGTTGGGAACATGCACAGCACGCCGTCACCGGGCTGCACGCCCAGATAGCGGCCGACGGCCAGCGCGTTCTCGACGAGTTGCGCTTCGTCGTAGACGACCAGCTTCGGCGCGCTCGTCGTGCCCGACGTCATGAAGACGATCTGGCAGCGCGGCGCGCCGGCGTCGGCCCACGCGAACGCGTCGGGCCCGGACGCTTCGGCATCGGCCCGCGCCGGGTCGAGCACGACGACGGGCAGCCCGTCGCATGCGATCGACCGGGTCGCGACGACCGCGAGTGCATCGAGCCGGTACTGGCGCAGCGCGGCGGACAGCATCTTCGGGTCGCACAGGACGATCCGGCAGCCGAGCGTCGACGCGAGCAGCGTGAACAGGAAATAGTCGAACCCCGAGAAGCCGACCGCGATCAGGCAACCGCGCCCGAGCAGATGCGGCTCCAGCGCGCCGAGCGCACGCCGCGCGGCCCGCAGCCGCGCGCGCAGGTCTTCCGCCGTCAGGCGCGCCCCGTGCAGCACGATCTGCCAGTTCGCCTCCCGGGCAAGCAGCGACGCGAACTTCATGCAGCCGCTCCTTCCAGCACGAGCGAGGCCGCGAGGCCGCCCATCCCGAACGAGTTCTTGAGCACGCGCCGTGTGTCGCTCGGCGTCGGGGCGCGCACCACGTTGACGGGGCATTCCTGCGCCTGTTCGTCGAGGTTGATGGTCGCCGGAATGAAGCGCTCCCGCAGCCCGATCGCCGTGTTCAGCACTTCCATCGCGCCCGCCGTCGCGATCAGATGACCGTGCTGCGACTTGTTGGCGGTGACGGGTATCCCGGGCCGCGTCGGGAAGATCGCGCGGATCGCCTCCGATTCGTGCTTGTCGTTGAGCACCGTCGACGTCCCGTGCGCGTTGACGTAGTCGATATCGTCCGGCGCGCATCCCGCATCGTCGAGCGCGCGCTGCATCGCGAGCCGCATCTCGAGCGACTGCAGGTGCGGGATGACGATGTGCTCGGCGGCCAGGCTCGCCCCGTAGCCGGCCACACGCGCGAGCGGCGTATCGCCGCGGGCGCGCACGGCCGATTCGCGCTCGAGCAGCAACAGCACCGCGCCTTCCGCGAGCACGAAGCCCGAGCGACGCACGTCGAACGGCCGCGAACGGTGCCGGGGATCGAGATTCAGGTCGGTCGAGATCACGTCGAGCGCTTCGAGCCGCGCGAGATTGAGCGGATTGACCTTGCCGGACACGCCGCCAACGATGGCCGCGTCGACCCGCCCCTGGCGCAGCGCGAGCATGCCCATGCCGATCGCCTGCAGCGACGCGGAGCACAGGCCCACGTGCGCGAGCGCGCAGCCGCTGAACGGAATGTGGCGATGAATCGCGCCGAACACGGAGGTCGCGTCGCCGCTTACGAACTCGCTCATGCGCATGTGCGACACCAGCACGCGGATCAGCGCGTCACGCGATTTGTCGCCGTTGACCTTGTCGACGAGCTCAAGCGCACTCTGCACGTCGGTGGCCGGCACGTCGACGCCGACCAGGCAGCCGATGCGCTCCGGCGCGTAGTCGCGCACGACGAACGGCGCCTGCGCGAGCAGCCGCGCGGCGGCGAGATCGCCGTACAGCTGCTCGGTCCCGATCCGCCGCGTCGAAGGCCAGCGCACGCGCTCGTTGCCTTCGTCGGGCACGCCCGCGTGCTGGGTCGTGTAGGTCGAGCAATCGAATTTCTCGATCCGGCGAATGCCGGAGCGGCCTTCGCGCAGCGCGGCATGCAGTTCGGAGTAGCTGCCGCCGAGCGGCGTGACGGCGCCGAATGCACTGATGACGATGGCGTCCGATCGCGGCTTCATCGCCCCACCCCGCTCAGCTTGCGCACCAGGATCGCACCGAGACCCGATGACACGCCGATGCCGTTGACTAGCACCGGCGCGCCGACCGGAATGGCCGGATCCGCGAACGCGAGGACCATGTCGATCAGGTTGTTAGCCCGCCCGGTATAGCCGACATGCGGCTTGTACGCATGCGTGACGGCATTCGGCCACGCCTGCTGGACGGCGTTGCGCTCCGCCTTGCCCAGCGACGGCTCGCCGTTCTGGTACAGCACGACGTGCGGCACGCCGAGCGCGGCCTCGCCGGGAAAGCGGGCGAACAGCCTCGACCAGTCGGCGCTCGACACGGACGTATCAGGCTTGTACAGCGAGTGCACGTCGAGCACCTGCGCGCAGGGCGCGCATCCATCGCGTGGCATGCGCTCGACGACGGCGCCGACGGCCCCGAACGCGGGCACGATGCCGACCGGGTGCGAGGTCGTGCGCAACAGGCCCATCTTCTCGAACGCCGCGACGTTGTCGGCCGACGTCATGTCGCCGACGGCCGCGATGACGGCCCGGTCGATCGCGCCGCCCTCGATCTGCCGGTGCGCTTCCTCGAGCGCGCACAGGCTGGTCAGCGACATCCGTTGCAGCGGATAGCCTTCGCCGCGCAGCCCGAACAGCTTCGATATCTGGTACAGCGCGTTGGTGGTCAGCAGGCGCAGCATGTCGAGCGGATTCAGGTCCGCCTTGACCTCGCCGAAGTAGCCGCAGCCGTCAAGGCCGTGACGCGCGTGCAGCGGCGTGAGCACGGCCATCGTCGCGTCCTCGCCTTCGACACCCGTGAATACCGCGAACCGCTCGCGCTCTTCGTCCGTGTAGGGCCGGCCGGCCGATGCCGCGTCGAACGCCTCGGCGGCCACCTGCAACGCGAGACGCGAACCCGGGTTCAGCAGCGAACGATCCTCGCGCGCCATGCGCTGCACGAGCGGAAACGGCAGGTTGGCGCGCACGTAGTCGCCGGGCTTCGCGGCCGGCGCGAGCGGCGCGCGCGCGGCGAAGTCGACGTCCAGCAGCGACGCGATGTCGGGAAAAGCGGCCGTCGCGATGCCGAGGCCGGTGATGTACGACATGGCAAGTCCCCATTCACGTGAGTCGAAAGCCGGGCGGGCGCGCGATGCCGCGCCGCACGGTGCGGCGTTCCTGCGACGTGGGCGCAGCGCCCGGGTCAGCTGAGCTGCGCGATGCGGTGCTCGATGTAGTTCACCGAGAAGTGCTCGTAGAGATCCTGCAGGCTGCATTTCTCGTGACCGTTCCAGCTCATCACGTCGCACACCTGCTGCCAGCCGGCGTCGGTCCACTCGGTGCCGGTGTGGCACTGCGGATCGAGCAGCATCCGGTTGAACGGCCACAGGTTCTCGAGGCTGATGCGGTTGTCCACCTTGTCCTTGAGCTCGTAGCACAGGTCGACGTAGTCGATCGAGCTCATGTTCAGCTCGCGGAACAGCGACGCGGAATCGGTCACCTGCTCGGGACCGCTCAGATAGAGGATTTGCGCGACGATGTTCTTGATGTCTTCCTTCATGGTCCACTCTCCTTGAGTCACTGGGTCAGCCACTGATGTTTTCGCCATTGCCGAGATCGACGACGCTGCCGGTCGTTGCGAGCGAGCCGTTCGCGAGCAGCAGGACCGCGCGCGCGACCTGGTCGGGCTCGAGGATCTTTCGCATCGGAATCTGGCGATAGAACGCCGCCGCATCCTGCGACGCGAGGAAGCGCTCGAACAGGTCGGAGCGCACGAACCCCGGTGCGACCGCGTTGACGCGCACGCCGAAGCGCGCCATCTCGAGCGCGAGCGTCTTCGTGAAGCGCTCGATTCCCGCTTTCGACGCGCCGTACGCGCCGTTGCCGGCCTTCGGCTTGCGCGCGGCAACCGACGAGACGTTGACGATCGCGCCGCGCCGGCGCGCCTGCATTCCGTCGCCGAACGCATGGCAGAACGCCATCGTCGCGCCGAGATTGATCCGCAACGCCTCCCAGTAGCGGGCGAACGGGCTGCCGATCAGCAGCGTGTCATCGTTGATGCCCGCGTTGTTCACGAGCACGTCGACGGCCGCTTCCGCGTTCACGTGGTCGGCGAATGCCTGCACGGCGTTCCAGTCGCCGCCGTCGACCCGGAAGCCGCGCGCGGCGCCGTCGTACGCGCGCTCCAGTGCGTCGGCCAGCTCGGGATTCGATCGGTAGGTGAAGTAGACGGTGTAGCCGTCGGCGATCAACGCGTCGACGATCGCGCGTCCGATCCCGCGGGTGCCCCCCGTGACGATGGCGAGCTTCGTCATGCGTCGCGCTCCCAGCTGAAGATGCCGTCCATCACGCCGTGGCCGTGCGCATTGCGCAGTTCGACGTGCGCGGTGGTGCGAGCGCCGTCCTGCTGCAGGCGCCGCAGACGCGCGGTCAGGCGTTCGCCCGGCCGTACAGGGCAGATGAAGCTGACCTTTCGGAGTGTGAGTGCCGGGGCCGGCCGGTTCGCCGCGAGGCCGAGTGCGTCGAACAGCATCGCGATCACTAGGCTGAGGCTGAACGAACCGGGCAGCACGGGAAACTGCTCGAAGTGTTCGTCGAAGAGCGGTGCGGCGTTCGCCACGTCGATCACGCCGAACTGATCGCCGGCGATCGTGGTGGCCGCCGTCGCGGTGGCCGGCATCATGCCCGTTCTCCCGGTGCGGCGAACGCGGTCGGGCGAACCGGCATCAGCGCGACGAACACGGTACCCGACGCGACGGCCGGATACATGCCCGCATCGGCATCGCGCGCCGACACGTCGACCCGGTATCCGTCGCCGTGTTTCGCGACCGTACCGGCCAGCGCCAGCCGCGGATAGCCGTCGACACGGTGCAGCGTCAGCTCGCGCAACTGCGCCGGCACCATCAGCGCCGGCTCGCCGTGCATCGTGCGCGACGCCTTGACCGCGAACTGATGCAGCGCCTCGATGACGAGCAACGCCGGCCGTGCGCTCGACCAGTCGCAATACCGCCGCGGATCGGCATCGCCCGCGAAACGCGCCGGATCGGACGGATCGCGGACCACTCGACAAAGGGCAAGAAAGCCAGGCCGCGCCGTCTCGCTCCCCCTCTCAAACCTGGTATGTCTCATTTTTATGCCTTGTTATGTCTGTGTTTTGGCTTCTCGCCCCCCCGGTGACCGCTCTCAAGTCGGCCGATGTGGTGCGGATCAAATGCTGATCGGCTGCGAGTGTATCGATTCGTCGTCGAAAGAAACGATCATGCGACCAATTGCAGAAACGGGCGACGAACCGCGCATGGAGCCGATGGAATGCAACGCGGGCGGATGGCCGCCGGCGGGCCCTGACCGGCTCGCCGCGCCGGTGCGCGGCAGCGCCCGCCAACGGCCGCCGTTCGTCGGGGAAGAATGCCGTTCGTCCGCGCGTTCCGCCGTTCGTCGCACTGCGCAATACGGGGGTGAGGTTCCCGCTAAGGTGGCGACATCGATCGAAGACCCTGGGAGGTGTCCGTGTTGGCGGCCAGCTTGAGTCATGTCACGAAAACCTATGGAACCGGCCCGCTCGCGGTCGCGGCGGCCGACGATGCGTCGCTCGATATTCTCGCGAACCGCTTCACGGTGCTGTCGGGCCCGTCCGGCAGCGGCAAGACGACGTTGCTCAACCTGCTCGGCGGCATCGATCGCCCGGCGCGCGGCGCGATCACGGTCGCGGGCCGGCGAATCGATGCGATGGGCGAGAATGCGCTGGCCGATTTCCGTGCGCGCCACATTGGTTTCGTGTTCCAGTCGTTCAACCTGCTGCCCGTGTTCAGCGCGTTCGAGAACGTCGAATATCCGCTGACCCTGCTGGGCGTCGCCCGCGCGCGGCGACGCGAACGGGCGCTCGCGCTGCTCGACGCCGTCGGCATGGGCGACAAGGCGAATCGCCGGCCCGGCCAGCTGTCGGGCGGCCAGCAGCAGCGCGTCGCGATCGCACGCGCGCTCGTTACCGAGCCCGCGCTCGTTCTGGCCGACGAGCCGACGGCCAACCTGGACAGCGCGACGGGCGCGGCCATCATCGCGCTGATGCGCACGATGCAGCGCGAGCGCGCGACGTCGTTCGTGTTTTCGTCGCACGACCCGCAGGTGATCGCCGCCGCGGACGACGTCGCGATGATCCGCGACGGGCGCGTCGTCGAAACCCGCTCCGCCGCCCCGTACGAGGAGGCCTGCCAATGAGCCTCTTGGTCCTCGCCTTCCGCAACCTGTTGCGCAACCGCCGCCGCTCGTCCACCACGCTGCTCGCGATGGTCGTCGGCCTGACCGCGATCCTGCTGTTTGGCGGCTATGCGCGCGACATCAACTATGGGCTCCAGACCAGCTACGTGCGCCAGGGCGGCCATCTGCAGATCCAGCACCGCGACTATTTCCTGTACGGCAGCGGCGACCCCGTCTCATACGGAATCGCCGATTACCGGAAGATCATCGACACCGTGCTCGGCGATCCCGAGCTCGCACGCGAGGTGACGGTCGTGACGCCGGTGCTGACGATCAACGGCATCGCCGGCAACTTCGCGGCGGGCGTATCACGTACCGTCTCGGGCAGCGGGATCGTCGTGGCCGACCAGAACCGGATGCGGCAGTGGAACGACTACGGCTTCGCCGACCGGGCGACGCCCGTCGCGCTGACCGGCAGCGCCGCGAATGCCGCCGTGATCGGCACGGGTGTCGCGCGCGTGCTGCGTCTGTGCGACGCGCTGCGGGTACCCGATTGCCGCGATCCGGCGACGGCCGCTCCGGCCGACGCGTTGGACCTGCCCGACGACATCGCATCGCTGTCGCGGGCCGAGGCCGCCGCGAAGCCCGCGCGCCGCAGCGGCGTCGCCCGTCTCGAACTGCTGACGTCGAATGCGTACGGCGCACCGAACGTCGCCGAACTGTCGGTGATCGCGGCGCAGAAGCAAGGCGTCAAGCAGATCGACGACTTGTTCGTGCAGGTGCATCTGCCGCAGGCGCAGCAGCTCGTCTACGGCGGCGGATCGAATGCGAAAGTGACGTCCATCGTCGTGCAGCTGAAACATACCGCCGAGCTGCCGGCCGCCCGCGGGCGCATCCAGATGCTGCTGCGCACCCGGCTTGCCGGCGAGCCGCTCGAGGTGCTCGGCTTCGCGACGCTGAATCCGCAGTACGGCCAGGTCACCGGCATGTTCGGCGCGATCTTCGGCTTCATCGCGGTGCTTATCGCCACGATTGTGCTGTTCACGGTCGGCAATACGATGAACATGGCCGTGATGGAGCGGACACACGAGATCGGCACGCTGCGCGCGCTCGGCCTGCGCGGCGCCGGCATTCGCCATCTGTTCGTCTGCGAGGGGTGCCTGCTCGGACTCTGCGGCGCGGTTGCAGGCACCGTCCTCGCGCTCGCGGCGGGTATCGGGATCAACCGCGCCGGCCTGCACTGGACACCGCCCGGACAGACCGATCCGGTCGCGCTGTCAGTACGCGTCTGGGGCGAGTTCGGGATGATCGCACGCTACGCGCTCGGCGTGATTGTGGTCGCGACGTTCTCGGCGTGGCTGCCCGCGCATCGTGCCGCCCGCCTGCCGATCGTCGACGCGCTGCGTTTCGCCTGACCAGGAGCCTTCAACATGACATTGCCGATCCGGATCATGCGCGCCGCCGCGATGCTGCTCGCGATCGCTGCGACCGCGGCGGCTGCGGCGGCGCCGTCGGCGCAACAGCTGCTCGCGCAAAGCGACGCGGTGCGCAACCCCGACAAGCCGTTCGGCCTGACGACGACCCTGCTCGAATTTCGCAACGGGCAGCAGACGGACGCCGAGGTGCTGAAGATCTACTCGAAGGCAGACCCGGCGACCAGCCAGTTCCGCACGCTAGTGCAGTTCGTCGCGCCTGCCCGCGACGCGAACAAGCTGATGCTGAAGAACGGCAACGATCTGTGGTTCTACGATCCGTCGAGCCAGGCCAGCGTGCGGATCTCGCCGCAGCAGCGCCTTCTCGGCCAGGCCGCGAACGGCGACGTGGTGACGGTTAACTGGGCGAACGACTACGACGCGTCGCTCGCGGGCGAGGAGAAGATGGCGGACGGCGAGCACCAGACCCGGCACTGCTACCGGCTGCACTTGACGGCGCGCGCGCCGGACGTCACGTATCACGCGATCGACCTGTGGATCGCGAGCGACACGAAGCAGCCAGTCAAGGCGCGCTTCTTCGCGGCGAGCGGCAGCGTGCTGAAAATCGCGTATTACCGGCACTATCAGGATCAGCTGGGTGCGGCACGGCCGACGGAGACCGTCATCATCGACGGGCTCGATCCCGGCTGGGTCACGGTGATGCGCTACTCCGATTACGCGTGGCGCGACATTCCGGACGCGTGGCTGCAGCGCGCATACCTGTCCCGCTTCAAGGCCGACTAGACGATGTCGCGATCCCGGGTCGCGATGCTGGTCTGCGCGGCGGGCCTCGCGACCGCGCACGCCGCCCTCGCGGCCGACGACGCCGACGGCGACGCGCTGCGGCTCGCCGACACGGCGACGGCGACGCCCGTGACGCCGAGCAACTGGCGCGGCACGTTCGAGGCCGCCGTCGCGAACTACACGGCGGCGAACCAGACCGCGCCCGTGACCCTCAACGACAACGTGCGCGTGTCGAACACGCTGTCGTACGACGGCACGTCCGGCAACTGGCGGGCGATCGTGTCGAATCGCTTCGATGCGGGATGGCGCGCGGGCACGTCGCAGTACAACGCGGTCGACACGCTGAAGCAGGCCTACGTAAGCTGGCAGCCGAGCCCGAACGCGATCGTCGACGTCGGCCGCGTGAACCTGCGCGAAGGCGTCGCGTCGGGCTTCAATCCCACCGACTTCTTCAAGGCCGGCGCGCTACGCTCGGTCGTGTCGATCGATCCCGAAAGCCTGCGCGAGAACCGGCTCGGCAGCGTGATGGCGCGCTGGCAACTGCTGTGGAGCGGCGGCTCGATGACCGCGCTGGTGTCGCCGCGGCTCGACACGCATCCGAACGATGCGACCTTCAATCCCGATCTCGGCGCGACGAACGCGCGCACCCGCTACATGCTGAGCGGATCGCAGCGCCTGTTCGGCAACTTCTCGCCGCAGTGGCTGCTGTATGGCGGCGAAGGCATCGCCCCGCAACTCGGCGTGAATGCCACCACGCTGATCGACGATGCGACGGTCGGGTTCGTCGAATACGCGATCGGCCGCGGCAGCGTGGTCGCCGATGTCGCGCAGACCGAATCGTCATGGACCTCGAAGCTCTCGACGGGCGTCACCCATACCTTCGCGAACAAACTGTCGCTGACGCTCGAATACGACTACGACGGCGCCAGCGCGAGCGCCGCCGCGTGGCGGGCGCTGCAGCGCGACCCGTCGCGATACTGGCGCTATCGCAACACCGCGAGCATCGCGCAGGAGCTGATGACGCGGCGCTCGCTGTTCGTCTACGCATCGATGCCCGACGTCTTCATCCAGCATCTGGCGCTGGCTGCGATGGCGCGCTACAACCTCGATGACCACAGCTACTTCACGTGGCTCGAAGCACGGTATCACTGGCCGCGCACCGATTTCGCCGTGCAATGGCAGGGCAACCACGGCTCGGCGCGCAGCGTCTACGGCGCGCAGGCGCAAAGCCAGATCGTGCAGGTGATCGCGACGTTCTTCTTTTGAACGGGAAAGCGTGGCCGCCGGCGCGCATCATGCTAGAACGCGCCAGGCGCGATGCGTGGGGCGCGGAAAACGGCGTGGCGGCGTGTAGCGCGCGGCCGCGTTTGCGCGGGAACGGGCGGCGCGGACCATTCCGCTCGCCGGGATTTCGCCGGGGCGCGATGTCCACCCTCGCCGGCGACCCGGCTTCGTTCAGCGCGACTCGAGCGCCGACCCTCCGCCTTCCCCCGACGCGCCGTTCGCATGACGGATACAGCGCGTCACCACGTTGATCGCGCGCCCGAGCGGCATGCCGACGAGCCCGCCCCAGACCGCGAACGACAGCGCCGCGAAAGCGCTGGTGGCCGCCCACGGCCGCGCGGTGGCGATCGTGTAATGAATGAAAGTTTCGGCGACGAACGTCAGCAGCAACGTGACCAGCAGGCTCGCGTCGCCCGGCAAGCGGACGAACATGCCTTCCGGCCCGGTCCTGAACTGCAGGCGCCAGCGGCGCGCGTGGAACCAGCCGCCCGCCGTGCCGGCCACGAGCATTGCGGAGACCGCCGCGTAGGCATCGATGCCCGCCCGTGGGAATAGGTGGCCGAGGCTCGACAGGCCGAGACCGACGAACACGACCGGAAACAGGATTGGACGCACGGGCCGAACTTCGCGCACGAAGCAGCGCTTCACGCCGATGTAGAGGAGCGCGCAGAACAATACGTAAACGTAGGTCGGAAGATGTGGCATGGGGTACCTGTTCGGGAGCGCCGCAATCTGCGGATATGTTGCGACTATAGTGGCCGGCCGGACCGCGCGCCGCGCATTGCGATGAACGGTGGAAATCGGCCGACGAACGGCCCTCACGCCCGGCGAACGTCCGTGCGAACTGCCGCATGCGCGTCGCGGCCGATCGCCGATGGCAATGCCGTCGAGAATTGCGCTACCATCTCCGCAATCCGCCCCTGCTCGCTGCCATGCCAAGCAAGCCGCTCGCCTTCCTGTCGTCCGAACCGCATGTCGGCCCCGCGCATCGAGGCCGCTCGCTGCTGGGCCTTTTGTGTTTCAACTCGGCGGTCGGGCTGATTTTCTGGGCAACGCGCCGCAACGAGGCGCTGCTGCCGTATCTGGTCGTCGCGAACGGCATCGGTTTCAGCGCGACGCTGCTCGGCATCGCGATCGACCGGCTCGTGCGCGGCAAACTCGCGCTGGTGCCGAAGATCCTGATCGTCGCGCCGGCCAGCGTGTTCATCGGTTTCGAAATCGCGGCCTCCACGATCGGGCACGTCCCGCACCTGCTCGGCCATGCAGGCGTCAAGGTCTGGCTGGCCTACGGCTCGTCGTTCATCGTCGCCGGTGCAGCCTGCGCGTTCGTGTCGGTGTTCGTGCAGGCCGCTCGCATGCGCACGTCGCTCGAAACCCAGCGGCGCGAGGCCGCCGAGGCGCGCCAGGCCGAAACGGCCGCTCGGCTCGCGCTGCTGCAGGCCCAGATCGAGCCGCATTTCCTGTTCAACACGCTGGCGAACGTGCAGAGCCTGATCGAGCGCGATCCGGCCCGCGCGACCACGATGCTCGACAGCCTGAACCGTTATCTGCGCGCGAGCCTCGGGCGCACGCGCAAGGCCACCTCCACGCTGGGGGAAGAACTGGAACTGGTCGAGGCGCTTCTGAAGATCGCGACGATCCGGCTCGGCGAGGAACGGCTGCGCTATGCGATCGACGTGCCCGACACGCTGCGGGCCCTGCCGCTGTCGCCGCTCCTGCTGCAGCCCCTCGTCGAAAATGCGCTGCTGCACGGCATCGAGCCGTCGGTCGACGGCGGCGAAGTGCGCATTCGCGGCACGCGCGACGACGGTCTGCTCATCCTGAGCGTGAGCGATACCGGCGCGGGACTCGGCAACGGCGGCACGAAGCTCCACGGCGGCGTGGGACTCGCGAACATTCGCGCGCGAATGATCAGTCTCTATGGCGAGCGCGGCTGCGTATCGGTCGGCACGAATGCCGACGCCATGCGGGGCGTGACCGCAACCTTGCAGATCCCGATTGCCTGATATGCCGACTGCCCTGATTGCCGACGACGAACCCAACCTGTCCGCCGAGCTCGCAGCGCGTCTCGGTACGCTGTGGCCCGAACTGGAGATCGTCGGGATGCCGCGCAATGGCGTCGACGCACTCGCCGAGCTGAATGCGAAGCGCCCGGATTTCGCATTCCTCGACATCCGGATGCCCGGTATCGACGGACTGAAGATCGCGAGCCTCGTGCCGCACGTGCACGTCGTATTCGTGACGTCCTACGACGAGTACGCGGTTCAGGCGTTCGATCAGTCGGCGATCGACTATCTGCTGAAACCCGTGACCGACGATCGCCTGCTCCGCTGCATCGTCAAGCTGCAGCGCGGCGGCCCCGCACCAGCCGACACCGCGCTGCTGGCCAGCGCGCAGGAGCAGCGCGATTCCGCGCCCATCCGGTGGCTGACCGTGGGCCTCCGGGACACGACCCGGCTCGTCTCGGTGGACGACGTGCTGTATTTCCAGGCGGCGGACAAATACACGGAAGTCGTGACCGCGAGCGAGCGGCACGTGATCCGCACGCCCCTCAAGGAAATGCTGCAGCGGCTCGATACCGAGCGTTTCGCGCAGGTGCATCGCGGCGTGATCGTCGCGTATGCGGCGATCGATCACATCGAACGCGACCTGCTTGGGCGCCTGCGCATTCATTTGCGAGGGAGCTGCGATGTACTGCCTGTCAGTCGGGGGAGTGCCGGGCTGTTCAAGCAGATGTAACGGTATTGTCAACTTGTTCGGCACGCGGACGGCGAGGTCAGCGGAAGCGAAGATCGCGTGCCTTACGCCGCCGTGCGGGCGCACGACGCCCAATCCAAAGCCCCGCTGGCTTGGGTGCGCGCCTCGCGGCTGTGTTGCGCATTCCGGTTGTAACTGTAGGAGTTCACAATCAATGCTAGCCGTGCCCAAAGGAGTGCTAGCAATGTTCACTAATACTGCTAGCGTAGTGTTTTGCTCAGCCTAAGCGGTGGGCATCGATAACGTGATATCGCCCGCAGCGCGGCCTCGAAATTCGGAGCTCTGGCGAAAATCGATTGCGGAACAGTCTCGAGCAGGCTGTGGTGCACCCGGCAGTAGTCGGCTGACGGATCGAGCCACTCCCTCTTCCACCGTGATGCAGTGACATCGGCGTCGTTCAGAACAAGACATCTGAAGCAATACACCAAGTACTTCTGGTCGAAGACCCACTCATGCGGCGTCTGGATCATGCTCAGAATGCCGTCGTTGAGCCGCGCAACGCGAGATAGACGGCTCAGGGCTGGGGATGGAACTGGGGGAAAGAGGATCCAGCCGGCCTTGGTCAGGCTAGGCATCGCTACGCCTGTGCCCGATTCCCAGATCAAGTCTACGCTCGTCTGATACCGCGCCGCGATTCGACCCAACCAGCTACCAAACGCCTCTTCCAGGAAGGGGCGAGGGGCGAGGTGCGATGGGCCACGGCCTGTGGGTGTCAGACATGCGCGCGGGCAACTCGTTCAAGGTGAGCGATATCGATGCACTCGTCATCGTTCCTGATCGCCAACTCTGCTGCTTCGTTGAGGATCGTAGATATGGCACCAGTCAGCCCCCCGCTTATCTCGAGAACGAGCTGGACAATCTCACGTCGCGACAGATTCGATGGTTTTCGTAGCGGCAAGACTTTCTCGAACGCAGCCATGAGCCTACGAAGACTTTCACTTTCCCTCCACCTTGGGATCTCGAATGGTCTGTATCGGCTGATCATCTGTGAATCGGTCTGAAGCCCTAGAACGGCATCGCGCGTACCGACAAGGACCATGCTAATCTGCAGGTCGTTGGCCAGGTATTTTAGAAGGTTCAAAGAGGCACGTTGCTCACGGTACGTTCCGGCGAGCAGGTGATGAACCTCGTCTACGATTAGCATCTGCGGCGACATCCGCCGCAAGATATCGCGAGCGAGCCGCTCGAGTGTGGCAAGCCCCGCGGCGGGGTTATGTGGCGCACCGAGCTCAAAGAGCAAGGCGGCGTAAAAGCGGTGCTGATCAGGGGTGGGAGGCATCTGTACGCTCACGACCGGACACCGCTCTACCCCGGTTCTCTCGTCGAACTCGCTGGGGTGCGCTCGCCTGAACTTGGCCGTTATCTTGGTTTTCCCGATGTTCGAGTCGCCGTGCAACAGAAGACACGGCATGCGCTCACGTCTCGGCGTGTCATAGAGCCGCTGCAGTAGCTGCAAGGCTTCAGTCGCTCGGGGATAGTCGATCCACCGGTCACGTAGCAGACCCTTTATGCGATCCTCTTTTCCGAGCAGGACCTGATCTCTTGCTGCGGGTAGCAGATGCGCGAAATCACACTGCTTCATGCTGGCCCCCTACCACTGTTCAACGTCATACGCGGTAACTGGTGCGTCGTAGTTCACCTGCTCGACCTGCCGCTGTTCAGTGAGTGAAAGATCTTCGATGCTGCTCTTCGGAACCAAACCGCCAGCTTGACGTGCCATGCGGCGTCGCGCTCGAGTAGCCCGCTGGGAAGTGACGACCAGTTGTCGCTGCTGCTCAACAGTCTCGAATATCTCCCTCTCCGATACTGCCCGTTGTCCCCTAGCCCGGATAGCTCGCAAAGCTGCCCGCTGTTCGAACAGCGAGATGGGAGGCCGACGCAAGTCCGCGTATCGCACTTCAACGAAACTGCCTCTGCCAGCGCTTACGAAGATGCGCGAGAGATCTTCTGGGTGATAGCGGATCGTCACGGACCGGCGTGTTTCCCGCCATGCCGCGAACAAGGGATGCCAATAGCGGATCAGGAAGAGCTTCAGGCCGTCCCGCTGAATGGTCCTGGATGCGACTGGCAGGAACCGGATCAGAAACTTCAGTTCGGCATCCGGTTGAGTTGGCAAGCATCGTGAATCCGCTGCTCGCCATGTTTCCTGCCACTTTTGCGCGGGCTGAAGTCCCAACAAACCGCGGTGGGGGCTGCAGTGATAACGCCTGCCGATCTCGACAGCCAGCCACTGCTCGAACTGCTTCAACGTAAGTGAAGCTGTCTTTTCGGCCTGGCGCGCCTTGCGCCCTTTGACTGACGATCCAGTCGAACCAGGGAGGCCACGCACGCGCTCCATCAAGGTCCTGTTCAGCCGCTCGATGTGGCCACCAAAGTGCGGCTTGCCCACCGGTCGGTACATCAGCTCAATGCCGTACTCGCGGCATCCACTGCGAAGGGCACGGCTTTTGAATTCGGCCGCGTTATCAAGATGCAGCGTTCGTGGGATACCGCGCATCGGCCAGTCAGCCTCAACGCCTAGTCTTTCGAGCCACGGCTCTTTCCGTAGAACTACGCGCGAGAGGAGCAAGCTTACCGTCGCAGTCCCCGGCCTCTCCATTGCGACATAAAAGCCAAGCACACATCTCGTAGCAACGTCGAGAGCCACAGACAGCCACGGTCGACCGATAATCTGTCCGTCCAGTTCGCTAACGAGCAGGATGTCCGCTTGCGTGTGATCAACCTGCACGATATCTAACGGATGTCGGACCTGGAATGTGCCAGGGGCAACTGCAGCGTTCGGGAGGGCCGCTCTGTTGATTTCCACCGAGTCTTAACCCACCGATTTCATCTAAATCTGACCCACCCCGAGACAGCGTAGTACATCTATTCCGGTGTGGATAACTCTTCGTTACCCGCTGGTTTTGCTGCTCTCTTTCTTGTCGTCTTCGCCTTGGCAGAACTGGTCCTGAAGCGCCACGATTCATTGCCCGTTTCAACGATGTGGCAGTGATGGGTGACGCGGTCCAGCAGCGCTGTCGTCATCTTTGCATCCCCGAACACGCTCGCCCACTCGCCGAAGCTGAGATTGGTCGTGATCGCGACGCTCGTGTGCTCGTAAAGCTTTGAGAGCAGATGGAACAGCAATGCACCACCGGTCTGGCTGAACGGCAGATAGCCCAGCTCATCGAGAATCACCAGATCGACGTACATCAGCTTGTGGGCGATCTGGCCTTGTTTGCCGATGGACTTCTCCTGCTCCAGGGCGTTGGTCAGCTCGACGGTCGAGAAGTAGCGCACACGCTTGCCGTGGCGCTGTACGGCTTCGATTCCGATCGCTGAGGCGAGGTGCGTCTTGCCAGTGCCCGGACCACCGATGAACACGACGTTGTGCGCGCTTTCGAGGAACGACAGCTCGCTCAGTTCGCGCACCAGCGCTTCGTCGACGTGTGCCTGCGCGAAGTCGAAGCCCTTCAGGTCGCGGTGGGCCGGGAAGCGCGCAGCGGTCATTTGATAGGCGATCGAGCGCACCTGCCGTTCGGCGGTTTCAGCCATCAACAGCTGCTTCATGAAGCGCTCCGGCTCGAAGTCCGTGTGGCGCGACTGCGCGAGCAGCTCCGGCCACGTGCTCGCCATGCCGTGCAGTTTAAGACCCTTGAGCTGGGCCGCGATATCGTTAGACATGACGATCCTCCGGTGGGTTGGCGCGCAGCGTCTCGTAACGGCTCACGTCGGCCGCGGGCTCTTCCTTGAGCTGGAGTTTCGTCGTGGCGAGGCTGCCATTCGTGACGGGCGCCTTCAGCCGGCTCAGCACGTTCAGGACGTGCTCTGCGCTGGGGCGTCCTGAATCCAGCGCAGCCTGTACGGCGAGCAGCACCGCATCGAGCCCGTGTTCGCGCACCGCAGCGAGCACCTGCGTCATGACGCGATCGCCGCCCGGGTGTTTCAGCAGATGCCGCTGCAGCAGTTGCAGCGGCTGCGGCATCGTGATGAACGGCGCGCCGTTGCGCAGTGCGCCGGGTTTGCGCTCGACCAACGTGACGTAGTGGCGCCAATCGTAGAAGGTCATGTGCCGCTCGAAGCTGCGTTCGTGGCGTGCGATCTCCTGGGCGTTGGCGACGACGCTGAGATATGCCGGATAGCAGCGCACGCTCACCAGCTGGTTCGTGTACTCGGTGGGCACGCTGTAGCGGTTGCGCTGGAAGTGAATCAGGCTGGTCGACGAGACTCGCAGGGTCTGCTCGATGTAGCCGTCAAACGGCCGTGGATTGGGCATCAGCCGGGTACGCTCGTCCTGCAGCACATCCTCGACCGTCAGCTCAGGCCACTGCGGGTGCCGCATGTGCCACGCCTCACGACACTGACCAGCGACCCATTCGTTCAGGACCTCCAGCGTTTCCCAGCGCCGTAGCGCTGCTTCGTGCCAGATCTGACGTCGCCGGTCCTGAACGTTCTTCTCGACGATGCCTTTCTCCCAGCCTGCAGCCCGGTTGCAGAACTCCGGCTCGAACAGGTAGTGACTGCACATCGCTTCGAAGCGCGCGTTGACCGCACGCTCCTTGCCGCGGCCAACCTTGTCCACGGCGGTCTTCATGTTGTCGTAGATGCCGCGCCGCGGCACGCCGCCGAACGCGGCGAACGCGCGGGCGTGCGCATCGAACAGCATCTCGTGACTCTGTGTGGGATAGGCGACGAGCCAGAACGCGCGGCTGGAGTTAAGTTTGACGTGGGCGACCTCCAGGCGTCGCCGCAGCCCGCCAATAAAAGCGTATTCGCAGCTCCAGTCAAACTGGAAGGCTTCGCCGGGTTCGAAGGCGAGCGGCACGAAGGCCTGCCTGCGAGGCGCCTCAGCCTGCTCCTCGTGCCAACGCCTCACGAACGCGCTCACCCGGCCGTAGCTGCCGGCGTAACCCTCGGCGCGGATCGCCTCGAACATGAACCGGGCGGTGCGCCGGTCACGCTTCGGGCGATGACTGTCGGCACGCAGCCAACCTGTCAGCTGTGCGGCCCAGTCGTCGATGACGCTCGGGCTGACGCGCTTCGGATACTTCGGCTCGACGGCATCAGTCTGCCGCAGCCAGCGGCGCACCGTGTTTCGGGACAGGCCCGTATGCCGCGCAATCTCGCGCAACGGGACCTTCTCGCGGAAATACATCCGCCTGATCTTGGCCAATATACCCACCGTGATCACCTTTGTATCCCCTGCTCAAAGATTGAGCAGAGCATTCAATCACGTGGGTCAAAATTCGATGAAAATTTCCAGCTCTAGTGGGTCAGTTCTGCGCGGACATCAACAATCCGCTTCACGGCCGCGATCAGCGCTTGCTGATTCCTGTCGGCATCGGCGACGCGTTTGTCATCGGTCCAGTTTTCACGGCCGAGTTCTTGCTTGATCAGAGCGCTTGCCGACGAGTGGATCCATTCACCAGATTCAGCGGCCGGCTTACACAAGTAAGTCTTTCCGACGGCATGAACGCCAGCGACGAACGTATTCTTCATACTCACTCCCCTGGAAAGAGTCGCGCCATCACGAGCGAGAATTCGTCTGGCGAGAGGTACTGAAACGACTGCGGCGGCCGAAAATCTGCAAACAACTCTTTCGGATCGACGGTACTACGCGCGACCCTCACGTGGTCAATCAGGATTCCGTATGCACGTGATTTCCCGTGAAAGTAGCCGATCAGTTCGTCGCGATCCAGCCCGCCTCCATATACTTGTGCAAGGTCCCACAGACCGTTTGGATCTCGCTCTTCGATACGGTCGATGTACGCAACGCCGACGAGCTGCTGAACGGGCGAAGACGAGTATAGGATCATCGCGCCGATATCCGGCCCCGGCCAGCTACGACGGAATTCAACCCGCTTCGAGCCGGCAAGAATCAAATCGCAGAAACGTGGCTTGATCGACAGCAGGACGGCCCTACCGCCTTGCGGCGCGGAGGATTCTGGAAAAAGTGACATCGTCGATTTCGCGGGTAGATTGAATATTTCCGCGAACCTGCCGCGGAATCTGGTTTCGGGGAACCACCTGTTCGAAATGCTCAATTGTCCGAAAGAGCATGACTCGAACACCGGTCGGATGGCGCGCCATCTGGGCGATCTCAGCGTCCGTATAGACGGTGCGACGACTCACTTTCTGTGCGATCAGATTCGGATCCCTGAGCGTCATGAAATCCTCGACAACCACGAGCGTTGTGAGCGATTGCCAATCATAACCACGATAGAACAAGACGACATCACCGCGCCGGACTTGCCTCGACGGCGAATGCGACAGATAAGCAAGCTTGATCGCATTGCCGACGTGCTCACCATGCCCAAGGGGCCGGTGCCCGTTATTATCGGGATGATCTGGAAATAGAACGTTGTGATAACGCGGCTTGATCGGAATGATGAACTTCCGGATATCCTGATCGGCACGGTAGTGAGGATAGAACTGCCGCGTGTACTCGAACCGATCAGCAGCCGCAGGGTCAGCAATGGGAGCGGCGATAGGATGGTGCTTGACGTAGACGCCATCACCATTGCGACTGCCTACCCTACTGAAGCCGAAGTCCTGCAGTAGCGCAATCAGCTCCGGATGACCGAGGTCAGGGTTGGCGTTCTCTCGCACCTCGATAAACACGTGTTCGCACGCATTCGCGGTCGCGTATCGAAACGCCATCTTCAGGAACAGCTCGCCGATCTTGCGACCGCGGACTAGCTCTCCCACCTTGAAGGTGCAGAGTTTTAGCGCTCGGCCTTGGAGCCGCTCGTTCGTGTCGGTGATTTCCTCGTCCGTCTGGACGTCGTAAATACAGATCGCGGAAAGATCATTCGCCAGCGGGTGGCGATAGATCCAGGCATGCCGCCCTTCCCTTGCCTTCTCGCGAAACCAATTATCGAAAGGGGCGTACCCGTTCCGCAAGCTATCGAAGAACGGCTCACCCAGTTGATCGGTCAACTCGTTCAGTTCAACCTCGACAATGTCCGGCAGCTCGACGGTCGCCGGCTCATGAAGTCGGCTGAGCAGGTCCTCGATCGTCTGGATGAAGTAAACCCGGGCATCTAGGCCCCGCGCGAGCGCCTTGGCATGCAACCCGCGATCTTCCGTCACCAGGACGTGAGCCGCGTCTCGCTGCAGGGCATACAGGATCGAGTTGTCGCACTGATCGTTCTCGGACAACCCCGCGCCATTGTTCCAAGGGCACGCGGGCCCTTCGGGTAAACGGTGATACTGGTTGACCCTCGCCAGTGTCCGTTCCCGCCGCTCCGGATCACGGTCCCGTTCGATGTCTCTTACTGAGGCAGGGTGATAGACAAGCCGATGGCGCCCATTGCACATCTCCATCACATGCGCCAGGTTGGGCACAAGCACGGCAAGGGAGTCCTGAAGCGGAATCAGGATATTGGTGTCCAGCAAGATTCGCAGTTGCAGCGGCACGTATGACCTCTCGTTATCTGTTCTTCTTTGCCATTGCCGCACTGCCGAGTCGCCCGCCACAAACGACGACGCCACCTTTCGGTGGCGCCTAGCTGGGTCAGAAAGACTGCGGTCGGCTACGACTCCGATTCCGCAGTGCGTCGCGTACGCACCCGCACTTTCGCGCGGTACGTTTCACGAGCCGTCTTTTCCGTCAGTGCGCCGCTCTCAGCCGCCGCCTCCGTACGCTGGAGGATCATGGCGACCCCGCGCTTCTGCAGCGCTATCACCTTCGGGCGAAGCTTGCTAGATGCGTTCAAAGCCATAGAAACCTCCTTCGTCAGACGCCGGCCGGGTCACGCAGCGAAACGATACCCCAAATTCGCCACGCTCGAATTTCCTAGCGAGCCTATTATATAGCGCGTCAAGTTTACCTGTCTGCGGCATATAAAAGTACTGCGTTGTCTCAGGGAACGCGTCGGCATGACCAATTAGGGCCATACCAAGTGCTTCGCTGAACTGCCATATCATCGCCGGATCGGGCAATGGCCACTCAGACGGGTAAAACATCGTCTCCTGATTCGCCTCAGCCCGAAAAAACTTAACCAGCCGAGACTGCGGGGCCGGGACGAATCCTCCGTTCCACGCAACCGCCGTGTCCTGAATGTATTGCTCGTCGTGGCCAGCGTACGCCATGACATCGGCAAAAAATACCAAGTGACGGGTTCCAGCAAAGTCGATCCCGCTCGCCTCGGTCCCTGCGTCGACCGCAACAGGCCCCACGACGCGCAAGAGATCCATCTCCCCAACGCCGGGCGGAAATAGCGCCGCCAGCAGGGCGTCGCTCACGTACTCGATCATCGAACTGAATTCTCCACTCGCAAGATTCGAAGCATTTTCTCATCAAGTGTGCTCAACCCAAGTTCCACGAGCCGTCCCGATATTGGTAGGCGCTTCCGAGGATACCGGCCAGCCATGTCCTGACTGTCGCTGTCTTCATACCCCCAAACAAGACCAGAAACTCGTTGTCGGTGCTCATCAACATAGCGACCGGTAACTCGGGCAGCATACCGGTCCCGATGCCTTCTCGCGGGAACACGTTGCCGAAATCGCGCTTGAGCAGCAGGCGTGTTGTCGACCTGCTCAAGGTAAGAAAAGTCTCATGGCGGACCAGCCAGTAGCATTCGACACCCGAGGCGATGTACCGCTCCTGGCGCCGCAGGAAGTCGCGCAGGTGCTGGTAGGAGCGTTGCAGCTCGATCACGATGGTGCGCCCGGCAACTGAGAAGAGCACATCCGCCGCCCATCTGTCGCCGCCTGGCGATGCCCCCGGCACCTCCTCGGCACCCGCGATGCCCATGCCGTTCAGCGCCGCGAGAACGGCGGTTTTGCCCGACCTATGCCATTGGGTCTCCGGCGCAGTGGCGCACTCGACCGACAGGTGAGCGAAGAAAGGTAAGCCGTTGATGCTCGTCTTGAGCACTGCCGGCGCCCTGCAACACGGCATCAGAAAGTCACCGAGCTGCGTCGACTCCTTGAGCAAATCCCACTCGGAAATCGAGAACGCGGCCGCGTCTACGGGACGCCCGTCGCGGGTCCAGGCTGCTTGCGTCATGAGCGTGATCGGGGAAATGGGTGCTGAGCGGTGCCCCGAGCGCCGGGGCTCAGGAGCGACACAATTTTAGTTGTCGGAGCGCGCCGGAAATAGCGTATATGCATGGATGTCCCGAAATGAAGGGTAACATAGTCCTTAATATGTTCTCCTTCATTTCGCTAGACGCCGTCTCTCGAATGCCTTCTTCGGAATACCTTAGCGCGATTGCGCGGCACTAAACCTACGGCAAAATTGTTCAGCCAGTCTCGCGTTGACACTATCGGAATCCAGCGGCGGCCACCGACCAACATCGCGCCGGTGCCGCTCCAAATCGTGTGCCGCGTATCAGCGATGCGGAACAATTTCACGCCGGCAGCCCGTAGAAGAGCTTCCAGAGCAGCTCCTCAACGCGCCGCGCGCCGAGTTCGGTAAGCGCAACATCAAGCGGGGTACGCCCTTCGAGTTCCGGATGCGGGGTCGACAAGAACTCACGTGCGTCATCCTCGTCGCTCAAGACAGAGGTGGCCGTCGCAACGATCCATGCGAGGCGCCCTGGACCGACCAGCCTTTCGACTTGACGTGTTTGCATAGCAAATCAAAACCGCATCCGCACGCCCGCTCCGAGGCCATTTCCTGATGAGGCATGCGTAATCGTGTCATAGCGCCAAGCCGCATAAATGTCTGTGCGCTTCGAGAGGGGGTAGTCGTAGCCCAACGCGAACGTCGACCACCGGATACCGGAACCGGTGACAGGACGCCGACGCGTGCCCGCCCACGACAGCAGCATACTGCCCATTCCGAATCGCGCGCTTGCTCCCACCTGCACGGTGTCGTCGGTCACGTTGCTATTGTTGCTCACCCGCTCGTACTGGAACATGAGCTTCGTTGCGTGGATCCGATAGGCACCGCCGACAAGCCATGCCGTTTGTGCCGTCGCACCGTTAAGAAAAAGCGAAGCTGTGTGCAAACTTTGCACCGCAGCCGTTGCCGAAAACGGGCCGGCGAAGTAAAGCACGTTGGCACTATAGTTCGCCTGCCCAGTGTGGCCGGCCACACCCGCATTGCTATAGAGCAGGCTTCCAGAGAGCCCGCCGACCTCCGGTGTCTGATACAACACCGAACTGTCGATCGCCGTATCGCTTTGCACGGAAGCCGCCCCCATAGCCGAGCCCAGGTATCCGTGGGAGATCATCGGCGAAAACGCGAACGAGTTACCGAATGGATTGAAGAGCAACGTGGAGACGAACAGGGGTGCCGTATTGCGCCCGAGCGTCACTTCCCCAAAGCCTCCGCTCAGTCCGACAAAGGCATTGCGGCCGAAAAATGACTGACCATTGAATGAACCGAGCTGACCGGCGTTGACTCTAAAAAAGCTCTCCAGCGTGAATACCGCTTTCATGCCCTGGCCAAGATCCTCCGATCCCGACACGCCCCAAAATGACGTCGTCATCCCGCCTGAGCCAACCTGCCAGGCACTGCCGGCAGCGCCTGGCGCATGCGTTTCGCCGACAAAGGCGTCGATCAAACCGTAAAGCGATACCGAAGACTGTGCGTGGACGATTCCCGTGGCGCCCCACATCCCAACCGAAACGGCGCAAGCGCGCGCCATGCCCCAAACCAACTTCTGCATAGGTTCTCCTCCTCGTTGTTCGTATCGATCGCGCGCAACCGGGGCGACGCGTCTACGCGGGCACGACGCGCGCAAGCGGCCGACCGTGCTCGGCCAATGCGACGGCCACCACGAGTTCATCCGGCGCAGGAGAATCCGGCAAAATCAGCGACGCGGTATCGAAGTGGTCGAAGTTCCACATGTCAACCGCGCCATGCAGCGGAATGTCCAGGCACGCACCTGCGGCGCCGCGCTTCGTGACTGACGGAATGAGCGAGGTAGTCCCCGGTAAACAGGCGCGTATCGCCTTACCCATTCGTGGATGTAACAGTGCGGCCGCACACTCGAGCGGCACCGCCGTGCCCACCAAGGCAGCCTTGCCGTACACTTGAATGGCCGAGCGTTGGACACCCAGTGCGCATCGGGCGTGTTCGGTTAGCGACGTCCCCAGCTCCGCACCGAGCTCGTATAGAAACTCGAGCGGATCGTCTGTTCGCCAGTTCTGCCGCGACAGGACCGCAGCCGCAATGGCCTGGCGGTGCGCTGGATAGATCGCGGTGCCCAACTCGGCACGCCGATCAACCAGATGCACCACGATCTTTGCGATTTGAACGCTCACGGGGTTACCTCCGTGGCCACTGCGTGCTCGCCCTGCAACAGGGGCGCCGTGGGAAACGCGCCGCGTGCCGACTCGTAGGCGCGTGCGGCGCGCAGCACGAGTGCATCCGCGTGCAGGCGCCCAACGATCTGCACCCCCGTGGGCAAACCACCGGGCAGGCCGCACGGTATGCTGGCGGCAGGCAGCCCGGTCTGGTTGCACCACGATGTCTGCTGAGGCGCCGTGAGCAATGTCTTCGGCAACCCGGGCACCGGCAATGGACCGCAGTGAAACACCGGTGTCACGAGCAAGTCGTAGCGCTCGAAGAACGCGGCCATCTCGACACCCAGCAGATGACGTGCACGCAGTGCACCGGCAAGTTCTGGCGCGGTGACTTGCAGACCGGACTGCACAAGGACCTGTACGTCCGAGTCGAGCTGCGCACGTTGCGTCTCGCTCATCGCGCATGCACGTTGCGCAAAGAACACCGACCACTGAATCGCGTGCATACGACTGTCCAGATAATTGGCCAGCGGCTTCACATCGACTTGCTCGACGTGCGCACCCAAGGCCGCGAATACGTCCGCGGCCTGAGCGACACTTGCAGCGACCATGGGGTCAACCGTCACGCCCGCAATGCTAGGGCAATACGCCACGCGCAACCCGGCGACGCCATCCTCCAGTCCAATGCGATAGTCCACCGGGCGATCTGACTCTGACCGAAAAAGATCGTGCGCTTCCGATGCAACGCTGAGCATCAACGCGGCGTCACGCACATTGCGCGCGATTGGTCCGAGCGTGGACAGTCGCGTCCAGGATCCGGCTACACCGGTCGGCACGAGATCGAACGTGGGCTTAAAGCCTACGACGCCACTCCAGCACGCCGGCACACGAATCGACCCGCCGCCGTCGGTGGCCAGCGACAAAGGACCCATGCCGAGCGCGACCGCAACCGACGAGCCGCCGCTGCTGCCACCCGGCGTCACGCGCCGATCCCAAGGATTGCGGGTAATGCCGGTGAGCGGGGAGTCCGTCACAATCTTGTTGCCGTATTCCGATGTCGTCGTTTTTCCGAACAACAATGCACCGGCGCGGCGAAGGCGCGAAACCGCAGGCGCATCGCTACGTTGCAGTGTGTCCGGGCTCGTCAATGAGCCATACCGTGTCGGAAATCCTTGTACATCGATGAGATCCTTGACCGATACCGGCACGCCATCGAGTAGCCCGCGCGGCTCGCCACGCATCCAGCGCTGCTCCGATTCGCGCGCTGCCTGCAGCGCCACATCTGCATGGAAGCCGCACATGCAATTCACGAGCGGATCAAACTGCTGGACGCGCTCCAGCACTGCCTCCATACACTCACGTGGCGACAGTGCGTGGCGTCGATACTCGACAAGCAACGTCTCGACACTCATCATGGATATATCATTCATATCGCACTCCTTAGTAATATAGATAAAGTAATGACGGGATGTTGCGACCGCTTTATCCCTGACAGGCTGGCAAAATCGGACCGACCGAATCCAAAAGCGCAAAGCTGTTATCCGCCTGCGCCTGAGCGATGCGCGTCATGCACGTGACGTGATCGCCCGCCCGGCTCACACCCGTCTTACCGCGCGGCAAATTCAGCGAAATACCCGACAACGCCGTCTTGACACGCATGACCTCGACGCTGCCAGCGTCCTGTGCGGCCTGCGCAAAGAGTCGAATACCCGCGTACGTGCATTCCCCGTGAGGCAGCATCACCGCATAGGGGCCTAATCGCGGCGCACGGGTGTCGGCCACACGCGCGGTGTAGCGAGCAAGAAAGCGATGATTTTCAGCGCTATCGATGCTCATAAAATACGACGACACACCGATGGCGCCCGTTGATGCGCCCGCAGTTGCAATCGATAGCGATTCGTGCGTGATATCCGTGACCAACTGCGGCCTCATCGCAAACGACCGATACTGTTTGACAAACGTGACCGGATCATCACCGATGCTGTGCCATACGAGTTGCGGCTGCTGCGCCGCAATCCGTTGAAGCACGGCACCGTAATCGCGCGTGCCGAACGGTAACCAGTACACGTTCAACAAGCGGCCACCGTGACGAGATACGGCCGCCTCCAGCGCGGGCACCAGCACCTTGCGGTTGCTACCGACGTCCGAGACCACCGCGCTGACGCTTTTTGCACCACCACGCATGATCCACGTAATGAGCGGTTCGACCCGCTGAGCAACGCTCAGACCGGTACTTAACAACAGCGGATCACAGCGGCTCTCGTCGAAATTCGGATAGACGACAAGACGCGCGGACGTCTTAGCGGCCTGCAGCGCCGCCTCGCGCTCGGACGGCAGCACCATGCCTGTGAGCATCGCCACTTCGTCACGCATCAATAGCTGCCTGGCCTTCTCGAGCGTCACTGCCGTCGACATCTGCGTATCTTCGACGGCCAGTTCGAGTGGCCGCCCGAGCAGCCCGCCGGCAGCGTTGATTTCTTCAATGGCGAGCATCGCACAGTGTCGATTGGTCTCGCCAACCCGGGTAAGTGGGCCGCTCAACGGCGCAAGCAATCCGATCTTGATCGGCGCCGCCGCTCGGACAAGGTTCGGACAAGCGGCGGCGCTCAACGCCCCAAGCGCGCCCCAAAGAGCAGATCGTGAAAAGTCGCGTCGATTCATGTAGGTTCTCTTTCAACGAATGCTGCTTGCGAATCAGCCGTTCGTTCAGCAGCAGGTGACAAGAATTGGGCCAACGGGTGCGCGCTGTCCGTGCCGCGTTGCGGTTCGATTTTTCCCGCATGGGCGAGCTGCCCGTTCTTGAGCACAATGCATCGCTGCGCGCAGCGCAAGACGAGGTCAAGATTCTGTTCGACAAGCAGCACCGCCAACTTCGAACGACGGCACAGCACCGGGATCACATCGCCGATCAGCTCGACAAGATTGGGTTGCACGCCGTCAGAAGGCTCGTCCAGCAACAACAGTTTCGGTCGACCACACAATGCACGCGCGATAGCCAGTACCTGTTGCTCGCCGCCCGACAGCGTTCCGCCATGTTGCGAGAGCCGCGTTTTCAATACCGGGAAATACTCGAACACCTCCTCCAGAATCTCGGCGTCGCCCGCCGCCGCGGTTCCCATCATGAGGTTCTCGCGCACCGTGAGCTTCGGAAAAATCCATCGCCCCTGCGGCACCAACCCGATACCCAGTCGAGCGATTTCATGCGCGCGCATGCCGTTGATGACGTGCTCGCCAAAGCGAACCTCGCCGCTCACGTGCGGCAAAAGGCCCATGATCGCCTTCACAAGCGTCGTTTTTCCCGCTCCATTGCATCCGAGCACCCCCACCACTTCGTTAGGCTGAACGGCAAGCGTGATCTGGTGCAAGACAGCGATGTCGCCGTATCCGGCCGACAGATTTTCAATGTGCAGCATGACTTGCCCCCTGCCCCAGATAAATGCGTCGGACTTCCTCGTCCTTCGCAATGTCGTCGTAGCGCCCTTGGCGAACGATTTGCCCCCGGTGCATAACCCACGTCTCGCAATTGAGCGACTGCACGAAACGCAGGTCATGTTCGATGGCAAGTACCGCACACTGCTCACGCAGGCGGTGGATGAGGTGCACAAGCCGCTGAGCATCAGTGGCGGATAAACCCGCAGCAGGCTCGTCGAGCAGCAATAAGGCGGGGCGACACATCATCGCCATGCCGATTTCCAACCACTGGCGCTCGCCGTGTGGCAGATGCATCGCCAGCATGTCGGCTTGCGCGGCAAGTCCGATTTGCTCGAGAACGCCATCGAGATCCCGTATCGAAAACGCCTGTCGATTCGACACACCGAGCGCGGCCACTTCGAGGTTCTCGCGTACGCTCATCATCTGGAAGACATTTGTTCCCTGGAATTTCCGTACGACGCCGCGCCGGCAGTATTGATACATCGGTCGGCCGGTCATTCGCTCGCCTGCGAGATACAGCTCGCCAGCCCCAGGCACAATCGCACCCGACATCAACCCGACCAGCGTGCTTTTTCCAGCGCCGTTCGGGCCGATAACGCAAAGCAAGTCTCGTGCGCCAATTTCTACGTCAACGCCCGCAATCGCGTTAATGCCGCCAAATGCACGGTACAGTCCGACACCTTTGATGATCGGCGCGTTCATCACGACCCTCCTTCGACGCGCTGCGCACAAGAGCGCGGCATGCGTTTGAGCGATATTCCAGTGAATTGACGCAGTCCCTTGAGCATGCCCCCAAGACGCACGCCGTTCGGCAGGCAAAGCACGCACGCGAGAAAAACTGCACCGAGAATAAGCGGCCACCACTGTGTGCTCAGACTGGACGCACCATGCTTGAGTAGCGTCAGGCCGACGGCGGCGAGCGCGGGACCGCCAAGCGAGCCACGTCCGCCTATGGCGACCCAGAGGATGACTTCGGTGGCCAATACCGGTGAAAACACATCGGGCGCAACAACGCCGGCGGTTGCTGCCATCAAGCAACCCGCCACCGCGGCCAACACCGCCGAGGCCACGAACATCAACAGAAGATGCCAAGACGTGTGATATCCGCACGCCAGCGCGCGCCATTCGTTCGTCGAGATCGCCGCGAGCACCTTCCCGTATCGGCTCCGACAAAGCAGCCACACCGCACCCAGAAGCGCAACGAGGATTGTCGCGACGGCGTACCAGGACGCGACCGGGCCACTCAAATCGAGTGTGTGCCCCGCAAGTTGGAAGGACAGTCCCGGAATACCCAGCAAGCCCGTGTCTCCGCCTGTCACCGACTGCCAGCTCGTTGCAAGCTGCTGCGCGATAATCAACACTGCCATACTGAGAATGGCAAAGAAATGCAGCCTCACCCCTGCATACAGCAAGAAGTAACCGAGAACGGCCGCTGCGACGGCAGCACAGGCAAGGCCAGCGAGAAATCCGACGAACGGCGTCTGCCCAAACTGGACCGTAGTCACGGCGAAGCCATATGCCCCAATGCCGAAGAAGGTCGTGTGGCCCAGCGTCAGAACACCGGCACGCCCCCACAGCAGGTCATAACTGAGCGCCAATATCGCCAATACGAGTGCATCGCGTATCACGGTAAGTTGATACGCCCCAACGACGAAAGGCAGAATCGCGCC
Source organism: Burkholderia sp. AU33423 (assembly GCF_002223135.1). Taxonomy (NCBI): domain Bacteria; kingdom Pseudomonadati; phylum Pseudomonadota; class Betaproteobacteria; order Burkholderiales; family Burkholderiaceae; genus Burkholderia; species Burkholderia sp. AU33423. The sequence goes on along the minus strand of NZ_NKFH01000007.1, from coordinate 203,737 downwards.
GGCCACAACCATCGCAAAACCGGTCATAACCGGAGACACATCGCTGCGGCTCAAGGCGGGCTGTGACAACCAGGTCCGTGCACGAGAAAAATGACGGTCGAACATTGCCTTACCCCTTTCCGAGAAGCTGATGCGCCGCACTAAAGCCGGGGAGCAGACCCTGCGGCCGGAAACGAATCAGGACAATGGATACAATCAGGACAATCGCCGACGCGAGCGACGGATCGACGCGATAACTGAGCAAGGTCTCGATCGTGCCGACAAAAGCGCTGCCGAGTATGCTGCCGGCCACCGAGCCGATCCCCCCCAGCACGATCACGAAAAACGCCTTGGCAAGATAGGACACCCCGAGATGGGACTCCACCGACACCATCGGCGCCACCAGAACACCGGCGAGCGAAGCGAGCGCGGCGCCCCCACAAAAGGCCACCCGATTCAGCCTTCTGGTATTGATCCCGACGGCCTCAGCCATCGCCGGATGTTGAATGACTGCACGCAGCTTCGTACCAAAACGCGTGCGGGTGAACAGCACCCAGCATCCAGCGGTAACAGCCAGTGCCACACCGATCACGAACATCCGATAAGCAGGATAGCTGCCGCCCGGCACTTCAACGGTTGCGTTGAACGGCGCATAGACCAGCATCGGCTGAGTGCCGAAGACGAGCTCGATCGCCTTCTGAACGATCAGACTGACCGCGTAGGTCGCCAGTAGCGTATCCAGTGGACGAGCATAGAGCAGTCGGATGACGAAGCGCTCGAGACACCACCCGAGCCCCGCGCCGACAATCGGGGCGGCGAGCAGCGCAGCCCAGAATGCGTGTTGACCTCCCACGGACTGCGCAACCGCCAACGTGTAAGCCCCCATCGTCACCCACTCGGCATGCGCGAGGTTCACGATATCCATCAGGCCGAACACGATCGCAAGGCCCAATGCCACAAGCGTAAGCACGCTAACGTAACTAAGAATGTTTAAGATCGTCGCCATTACTCCAAATCCTGTGTTCAATGACCGCCCAACCCACCCAGCCCTCGCTAGGCATGTGACAGCGAAGCCCACCAAGACGACACAGAGATGATGCATGTCGCCACCCAAACTAAGTAACGCTTAGCCTGCAGACTAAGAAATACTTAGCAAAAAGTCCATTAAAAATTAAGAAACTCTTAGGATGCGTCGGACCTCATCGACATCCTCGATCTTTCCCAAGCGTCTCAGAGAGGCACGTCTACGCTCGGGCCTGAGCCAGGAACAGCTCGGCATCGAAGCCGGGATTGATGAATTCTCGGCAAGCGCACGCGTGAATCAATACGAGACCGGTAAACACGCGCCCAAGCTCCAGACGGCTCACCGTCTCGCCCGAGTACTACACGTCCCAACCAGCTTCCTATACGAAGGCAATGACCTCCTTGCGCGGCTTCTCGTCGTGGCCGCACCGCTTCCGCAAGACAGCCAAGAAGCACTTCTCGAATACGCCGAGCGACTGTCACGAACCGCCGCCTCCTGATTCCCGATATCGCCCCGACTAAGAGTTACTTAGCAAACCAGGCAATCGATTCCTGGACACTTGATGCATGTCCAGCGACTCGACCGTCACCTCTGTGTTTTCGAAACGCCTGAAGCAGGCGCGGTTGCGTACCGACCTCACCCAGGAACAGCTTGGCATTCTGGCCGGAATCGACGAATTTTCCGCCAGCGCTCGCGTCAACCAGTACGAGAAGGGCAAGCATGCTCCAACCGTACAGACCAGCCAGCGGCTTGCCCGAGCGCTTCTCATTCCGACAAGCTTCCTGTACGAGGAGGACGACTTGCTGGCCAACCTCCTCTTAATTGCTGGGCGACTGAGCAAAGAAAAGAAGCGGGCCCTTGTCGCAGCGGCAGAATCGCTCGCGCAAGAATAGCCCGTCACTCCCGTCGGTGAATAGCACACCCACTGCGCACTTTATCAAGGCCCTTGGAGACGAAGTTCGCACTCTTCGCCAAACAAAAAAGCTCACCCAAGTGGGCCTCGCGACGCGGGCCAACGTCCATCCGAACACGATCTCTTTGGTCGAGCGTGCCCAAATAGTCCCCAAGATCGACGCTCTGCTTGCGCTTGCTGCAGCCCTCGACACCTCTCTCTCGCAATTGGTTAAAGCAGCAGAGGCTCGGGCAGATCTTCACCAGATCCCGTCGGCCTCACACATACAGCAACCATGAGCCTCTCGCTGGCGGCGATCGGCCATTCGTCACTCACAAGCCGTCCGCTACCGATCGCCGCTGCCTTGGAATAAAACCTCGCCTGCCTCGACCTGACGCGATGAACCACCACGGAGATCGGTCGGACCGGCACACGTGCAGCTTCGGTCTTGACGTCTATTTATTATCATAAATTTACGACCGAATATCTCACCTGGTCAAGCGACAAAATGTCAGCGTTTACCCCGGAAATTCCCTTCGATCTCCTCGCCTATGTACCCTCGCGATGAGCGCACCTACTCTCATTTAGTTAATTTATTGTAATTAATCGGCGCATTGTGACCGACATGTCATAAACTTCGGCGGGCATCCGCAGACCATGCGATGGCGCACCCGTGCTGTTCGTGGATGCCGCCTCAGGACGCGTCGCGGCTCATCTGCGTATCGAGTTCGGAGTCGAGCACAAGCCTTTGCCTCAACGCGGCATGTACTTTCTGCAGTTGCGCCTCGGCCTCATCCATATGCGCGGCCATCAAGCGCTCCACTGCCTGAGCATCGCGCCGCCGTGCAGCCTCGAGGATTGCACGGTGCGCAGCGAGCGTCGTACGGCCGAACGCCTGATAGTCACGCTGCGTGACGTTGCCCGCCACGATCACCAGCGAGTGCAGCATCTGATTAATGATCTGGCAGAGGCACCGTAAAAACGCGTTCGGATGGGCCGCAGCCAGCACGTCGTGAAAATGAATATCCTCGCAGCGCTGATCGAGCGCCTGCTCGTGGCCGATCACAAATGGCTCACACACTGAAATGCTGCGCTCGAGTGCTTCGAAATCTGCATCCGTCAAGTGCGCTACTGCGCCAGCAGCGACAATCGGCTCGAGCGTGCGTCGCACCGCATAGAGCTCCTCGAGCGCGATGTTCTCGAAGAACAAATAGTTCTGCAGTGCTTGGAACGCCCGCGCAAGCGGCACACGCGTAATTGTGGCACCTCCCTCTGGGCCGGTACTGAGACTCACGAGTCCCTGCACTTCCAGTGCCTTGAGCGCATCGCGCATTGAGCCGCGGCTCACGTTGAACATCTGCTGTAGCTCAGCTTCCTTGTTCAGGCGCTTGCCCGGGCGCACCCGCCCGTCATTAATCCAACCCTTGATCAGCTCGGCCACCTGATCGCCCCGCTTGGTCGTACGCGGGCCGCGTTTGTCCGGCGACATAGATTGCGTTTTACGCGTTGCTCGTTGTCGTTCTGCCATATTAGTCACGTCCGTGGTGGCCAGCGTCATTCCATATCGGCGCCATTATCGGGCATCGCTATCGCCGCTGGCGAAAATCCCTGACCTGCGTCACCCGAGGCCACCCTCCCTAGGTTGGGAGGTAGCAAACCCTCTCTCAGATGCCTACGCTGCATGTCACACGGCATGGACGCCGCGCGAGCATGTCGTCCATGCCACGCCATCGGCCGGCGCGCGTGCGCCATTCGGAACGATCGGACATGCCAGACGCTCTGCAAACATCACAACCGCACCATGAAGTCGCAACGCTTAAGGCGGCCCTGGCAGCCTCCGGGCTGGATCTCGATCGACTGTGCGCGCAAATACGCGCACATCGCGACGAAGCAGACCGGACCGGACAAATCCCCGCAACGTTCTGGCAAAGCGATATGGTCCGCGCGTTGAACCTGAATCTCGTGCCGAGCCAATACGGGGGATGCCCCGGGGTGCAATCGCTCACCTCACGCGTGATGCTGATGGAATATCTGGGCTACGCGGACGCCGCGCTCGCGCTGGCCCTGCCCGGCCCAGGACTTGCCATGCCGCCGGTTCTCGCGCTCGCCAACGAACGGCAGCAGGCAGCATTCTTTGCGGGCTTTCACAGCGACGCGCCACGCTGGGGCGCGTTTGCGATTACGGAGCCCGATTGCGGGTCCGACGCAACAGCCATGCGGACATCGGCCCGCAAAACCGCGCACGGCTGGGTGCTCAATGGCACCAAATGTTTCATCACGAACGGCGCGCGCGCGAACACGATCATCACGTTCGCAACGATCAACCGCAACGCGGGTCGCTTCGGCATCCGAGCATTTTGCGTCGAGCACGACGCGCCGGGGTTCTCGGTCATGCGTGTCGAACACATGGCCGGGCTGCGGGCCAGCCAACTGGCCGTGCTGTCGTACAGCGATTGCGAAGTGCCCGACGATACTTGCCTCACGCACGACGACCAAGCGCCATTGAGCGACGCATTTTCCGGCGCACAACGGTCATGGGACTATTTTCGGCCGCTGCTCTCCGCAGTGATGGTCGGTACGTGTCGACGGGTACGTGACGAACTTGCAACCTATTTCGAATCAGGCTCACATCCGGCCGATCTGCGATGCGGTCCCGGCGACGTCGACGTGCATCTTTTGGATCTCGACCGGCATATCACGACCGCGCGCCTGCTCTGTCATCACGCAGCATGGCTCGCAGATCAGGGCCACCCGAGCGCCATGCACGCCTCGATGGCCAAGGCATACGCCGCACGCGTGACAGCCTACCTCACTCGAACAGCCCTCGCACTCGTTGGGCTTGGCGGTATCGCGCATTGTCCATCGCTCGAACAATGCTGCCGAGACGCCAAGGCGTTCGACATCATGGAGGGTACCGGCGACATGCAGCGGCTGATGATCGCCCGCGCGGCGCAACGCGCGCCGCAATTGCCGTGGGAATCCACTTCAAACGCGCTTGCACATTCGGCCGCCTTGCCGCGTGCATGACCTCACCTGCCCTTCATACCGGAGACGTTCATGACATCCAATTCCGTATCAAATCGCCCTGACGATATTGCTACCGCGCTCAAATCCTGTTTGCTGTCAACGCTCGGCACGCATCTGAGCACCGAGCTCATCGATGGCGACACAAACCTCTTCGACCTTGGTGTCGATTCAATGAACATGACCGAGCTCCTGCTGCAAGTGGAGCAGCGCTTCAAGTTTGTGCTTGACCCTGAAGATCTGAGCAGCGACCTCTTCCTGCGATTCGACAATCTGGTTGCATTCGTCGCCTCCCATGTTCCCTCGAACTGAGTCCAGGGTTCCCGCGCCCAGGATCGTCGCCACCGCTCAGTACATTCCATTCGCACGCAGCGCGCACCCTACACGCACAGACGTGAGCTCGCGACTGCGGCAATGCCCGTTTGATTCCGTGATGCAAGCGGTCTACGGCGACACACTGCGCTGGCGTGACAAATGTGAGCCCCGACGCGATCCAAAGGCGCCTTCACCGCCTACGCTTTCAGACGAACTCGTCGTAGCCGAGTCGAATCTTTCACTGTCCGACATGGCACTACGCGCGGCACGCCTGCTGTATGACGGTGCATCACAACTTCCCCGGCCGGACCAGATCATCGTTTGCTCGACCAGCTTCGAACACGATCTGGCATTGTCCTGTGCGGGACGTTTGCATAACGAGCTCGCATCGCGTCGCCCGCCATTCGCGATCGGGCAGCTTCAGGACGTCTCGTTTGCAACGGCGCTCGATCTCACGCTAGCCATGATGGATGCGGACACCGAGCTAAATACCGTCCTGATTGTCGCGGCCGAGCGCTGGCTTCCCCCCTTTTCTCGGCACGTTGGCTTACACACGCTCCTCGCGGATGGAGCCGCCGCCGCTCTCGTCACACGCCATCCGGCACCTGGCTGGCGCGTGCGCGGCCTGACGATCTGTACGCCGGCCACGCACGGTGCATCCAGCGTCATCGCAATGCCCGTCGATTACGCCACGCTTATGGGCGCCATCAACAAGGCGATGGCTCGAGCTGCCTGTCAGGCCACACAGATGGACTGGGTTGTCCCAGCGAAGACGGATAACGGGCTGTTGCGCACTATCCGTACACACGGCGACTTGCCGCTCGAGCGCATCTGGCTCGCAGATGACACGCCCGGCCATCTTTGCGCAGCACACACACCTGCACGTCTTGATAGCCTCACAAGGGCTGTCTCGCCGCGCGATGACCAACATCTGCTTATATGGTCTACGGGATTTCACGGCCAGGTCGCCTGTGCGATTCTTCAATTCTGCGTAGCGCCATCATGAGAACGAGTCCCTTCTCGCTTTCCGCGGTCGCCCACAGTCTGCCGGCTCAAACCGTACATGTAAATCAGTGGGTCGAACGTTGCGGCCTGTCTAACGCGCGCGCTCGTGCACTGCGCGATCACGGTGTGGGGCATTTCCACGACGCCGAGGGTGAGTCACCAGCAAATCTGGCCGTACATGCGATCGCGAAACTTTTGCGCGAAACCGCCACACCACGCTCAACAGTCGATGCCCTCATTCACACACATACGATACAGACGAGCGTGCTCGCGCCACCTGCCAGTACGGCCCATTACATTCAACGCCATTGCGGACTGAACCGGGCATTGACGTTTTCCGTCACGCAGCAGCAGTGCGTATCTCCGATGGCAGCCATCCGGGTGCTGCTCGCGCTTGCGGCGCGACACCCCACCATCGAACGCGCCATCATCGTGTGTGCTGACGTCATCGGTTCGGGCTGCGATCGACTTCGCGCGATCGGGGACCTGGCGCTGCATAGCGACGGCGCATGCGCGTTGCTACTTGACCGGGGGGCCGAACACAACGTCATCGCCAGCTTGCATCTATATACCGATGCGCGCTTCTTTCGCGGTACGGATGACACCTTGCAGCCGATTCCCGACGATCGGTACTACTGGTCGGCTTTTACCACCATGCGCGCAGCTATTCGCCAGGCAAACATCGCACCCGACGACATCGCGCACGTACTGCCTCACCACGTCAATCTACCAGGCTGGGCACGGTTGATGGGAATGCTCGCCATTCCCGAGGCGCGGCTATTCGCCACGAATTTCGGCACGGTTGGCCACGCATTCGGTGCAGATCCGTTCATCAATTTCGAGACCTGTCGCAACCAGCAGGCCGGAGAATGGTCGTTGCTTTTTTCTAGCGGTCTGGCCGGCTGCTTCGGCGCCGTGGTGATTCGTCATTGACGTCCAACGAGCATCTTCCTCAACCCGACGACTACATTCCACACCATGCGAAACATACTTGACCTCGTGCAGACAACCGCACATCAGGCACCCGATTCGCACGCGATCGTCTTCGGCGATATCCGCCTGAGCTACCAGGAGCTTGCTGAGCGCGCATGCGCACTTGGCCACGCGATCACCTCGCTCGGTATCGCGCCCGGCGCACGTATCAGTATCTTTCTGGACAAGCGCATCGAAACCGTCGTTTCGCTGCTGGGTATTGCCGCCGCAGGCTGCGTTTTTGGTAAGCGCTCTTTGATTGACGCCATTGCACGGCGAGGCTGATTCACCGAGGCTACGTGTCCATGTTCAATGAGCGTGGACAGGTGTGCATGAACGAGCAACGCGGAGGTTTGCAGAGCCGATTGGTGGTCGATCGCAAGCGAGACGGACGGCGTAAGTACGACGAGGATGCGAAGCGCGAATTGATACAGGCGTGTCTGAAGCCCGGGGTGTCGATCGCGCGGACGGCCATGGAGCACGACGTCAATCCAAACCTCGTTCGGACGTGGATTTCCAAGTATCAGCGCGAACAAGCCGCGGGCGAGATAGTCAGCTCCGTGACGGAGCCGTCACGAGAGGCTCGCGTCGAACTGCCGGCGGCTTGCGTGCCTGAGGAATCAGCCTTTATGCAGGTCGTCACCTCCGCGGTTGCTCCCACTCCGACTAAATTGGCTGCGGCATTCTCACTGAATGTGCACCTGCCAAACGGCGTTTCCTTAGAATTGGGCCCGGCGAACTTCGATGAACTGACGGCCGTTGTGCAAATGCTCGGGAGGCTGCCATGTTCCGGTTCGACGAAGGGCTGAAGGTTTATCTGCATCGCGATCCAGTCGACTTCCGCATGGGCATCAACGGACTGTCGATCCTGGTCGAACAGGCGATGCGCCTGAACCCGATGACCTCGGCGCTGTTCGTCTTCGGCAACCGCCGGCGCGATCGAATCAAGATTCTCGGCTGGGGCGGCAACGGCTTCTGGTTGCTGCTCAAGCGACTCGAAGCCGATCGCTTCATCTGGCCGAACGGAGGCGACACAATCACGCTCAGCGCCGAGCAATTGCACTGGCTGCTCGACGGCATCGACCTGGCCGTGATCCAGAAGCATCCCCAGCGATATTACGCGCGGATGAGCTGAACACCGCGCGGGTGACATGGTCTAATCGGCCATGCCGAACAGCCCCGTCATGCCGAGTGTTGAGGAATACCAGGCACTGCTCGCCGAACGCGATGCGCTGCGCGGTGAGCTTCGACTCGTGACGGCCCAGCGCGATCTGGCCGAAGAGAAGCTGCGGGCCTACAAGCACGAACTGTTCGGTGCATCGAGCGAGGCGCGCCATGCCGACCAGCTCGGCCTGTTCAACGAAGCAGAGGCATTGGCGGCGACTGCCGACGCGCCCGCGCGTGAAGACGTGCCCGGCACCTCGGTCGCCGCCCACACGCGCGGCAAGCGCGGGCGCAAACCACTCAATCCGAGCCTGCCGCGCGAGGTCGTGCGGCACGAGTTGCCAGAAGCTGAACGATTCTGCGCGCACGACGGCCACGCCCTCGTCGAGATTGGCGTAGAAACGAGCGAACAGCTCGACGTGATTCCCGAGCAAGTGCGCGTCGTTCAGCACCAGCGGGTCAAGTACGCCTGCCCTTGCTGTGATCTCGGCATTAAGGTCACGCCAGCGCCGACGCGCATCATCCCTCGCGGGCTGCTCACGGAATCCGCGCTGGCGTGGATCATCACTGGCAAGTACCAATACGGCATGCCACTGTATCGCCAGGCCACGCTGCTGCGTCGCTTCGGCGGCGACATCTCGTCGAACACGCTGGCCGCTAGCGTGGTGCGAGTGGGGCTTGCTACGCAGCCGGTGATCAACCTGATGCGTGACGCGCTGCTCGAATCCGACCTGATCTACGGCGACGAGACAACGTTCCAGGTGCTGAAGGAACCGGGACGAAGGCCGCAGGCAAAGAGCTACCTGTGGGCGCAGGTCAACGGCTCAGGGCCGCCCGTGCGGATGTTCTCGTACTCGCCGGGACGTGGTGCCCAACATGCGCAGAAGCTCTATGCCGGCGTGCAGCCCGGCACTGTGCTGATGACGGACGGGTACGAACTCTATAACGGCATCGCCCACGATCACCAGCTCGTGCATCTCGGATGCTGGGCGCATGTACGCCGCGGCTTCATCAAGGCCGAGGAGTCGGTGCCGAAAGCGGCACGCTCATCGGATCTGCTGGCGACGCGCTTCGTTAAGCTGATCGGCAAGCTGTTCACGGCCGAGGCGCGAAGCGCGAAGTGGACGCCTGAACGCCGGCAGCGATTGCGTACCCGATACAGCGCCCGAGCGCTCTCCCTCGTCGAATGCATGATGGTCGAGCATCTGCCCGCCGTCGTGCCGTCGAGTCTGCTCGGCAAGGCGCTGCAATACATGAGCGGGCAATGGCCCAAGCTGGTCCGCTACATCGAGAACGGCAACTGGCCACTCTCGAACAACCTGTGTGAAAACGCGATCAGACCGTTCGTCGTCGGCCGCAAAGGCTGGCTGTTCTCCGACACTGTCGCCGGCGCGCAGGCCAGCGCCAATCTGTACTCCCTCGTCGAGACGTGCAAGGCGAACGGCATCGAACCGTATCGCTACCTCGTCTGGCTGTTCACGAAGCTGCCTCTCGCTGCAACCGCCGACGACTACGCGGCCCTCATGCCATGGAGCATGCCTGCCACTCCCAACCTCTGATGGGTGTCGTTAAAAGACCGCATACCGTTTTTGTGCCGATCAATCCGCTGCTCAAACCGCAACAGGTCGCACATATCCTGCACGACTGCGGCGCGATCTGCCTGATTACCAGCGCAATGCGTGCACGCTTGCTGGCCGAGAACGGGCCGCTCGCCCTCACCCATACGATCCTCACAGATGCCCCCGATGAAACGGCACCTACATACGACGGGACTGCACGGGTCCGTCGTTGGAGCGAGTGCCTCGCCCGGGACGCTGTCGACACGCAACGAAAGGCATCCGATGTCCCGGCATCGGGCATTGATACGGACCTCGCGGCCATTCTCTATACATCCGGCTCGACGGGGCGACCCAAGGGCGTCATGCTCAGCCACCGCAACCTGCTCGAAGGCGCGTGGAGCGTCGCTCATTATCTAAACCATACGCGCGCTGATCGAATCCTGGCCGTACTACCGCTTAGCTTCGATGCAGGCCTGAGCCAACTCACGTCGGCGTGGACGAGCGGCGCCACTGCTGTGCTTGTCAATTATCTCTGTCCACAAGACGTGATAGAGGCCTGCGCGCGTGAGCAAATCACCGCGATCACGGGCGTGCCTCCCTTGTGGATGCAGTTGGCCCATGCTCGCTGGCCCGATGCAGCGCGCGCCACGCTGCGCTACTTTGCCAATACCGGCGGCCGCATGCCCAGGGCAGTACTGCAACGCCTGCGTGCGCTGTTTCCGCAGGCCAAACCCTACCTCATGTATGGTCTGACCGAGGCGTTCCGCTCGACCTACCTCGACCCCGCCGAAGTCGATCACCGCCCTGACTCGATCGGCAAGGCCGTGCCCAACGCACGCATTTTGGTCGTGCGCCCCGATGGTTCGCCGTGTGTGCCTGATGAACCCGGCGAACTTGTACATGTCGGCGCATGCGTCACGATGGGCTACTGGGGGGATGCAGCGCGAACCTCTGAGCGCTATCGTCCCTCTCCCGAGCAAAAACCTGGCGGGGCTGCGCCGGACACCGCGGTCTGGTCGGGGGACCTCGTGCGACGCGATGCACACGGCTTTCTGTATTTCATTGCGCGCAACGACGCGCAAATCAAGAGTTCCGGCTACCGGATTAGCCCGGAAGAAATCGAGGAAACCATCCACGAAAGTGGTTTTGTTTCCGAAGTCGCCGCCGTGGGTGTGCCCGATGATGCGCTTGGCGAGACGATCACGCTGGTCGTCGTGCCGGCAGCCACGCCGTTTCTCGCCCAAACGCTGCTGTCGTGGTGCAAGCAACGCCTGCCCGGCTACATGGTGCCGCATCGCATCATCGTTCAGACGGACATCCCGCGCAACGCCAACGGCAAATTCGATCGCGTGGCCTTGCGAGAAGCACTCGTGAGCGCGCCGAACAACCAAGCGAGGCCAATATGAATCGATCATTGACCCGCCGCCATGACGTCCTGTTCGCCGACAGTATCGATGTCACGCGGCTTGCCAATCGTGCAGGGTCCACGCCCTTTTTCGTCTATGCGCGCGCCGCAATCGATGCCCGCGTGTGCCAGTTGCGTGCAAAACTGCCGGCGTCGATACAGTTGCATTACTCGCTCAAGGCCAATCCAATGCCTGCTGTCGTACACCATCTGGCCACGCGCATCGACGGCTTTGACGTGGCCTCCGGCGCCGAGTTGGCATTGGCGCTCAACGCAGGCATGCCGCCTGACCAGATCGGCTTTGCCGGTCCGGGCAAAACACGGGAGGAACTGCGATGTGCAGTGGCCAGCGGCGTGAACCTGCATATCGAATCGCTCACTCAACTGCATCTGGTGGCAGCCCTTGGCTGGGAGCTGGGCCTGCGCCCAAACGTGACAATTCGCGTGAACCCGGATTTTCAGATCACGCACGCCGGCATGCGCATGGGCGGGGGAGCGACTCAGTTCGGCATCGACGCCGAACAGGTTCCGGCACTACTGCAAGAACTGGGCGCATGTGACGTGACACTGGCGGGGTTTCATGTCTTCTGGGGTTCGCAGTGCCTGCACCCAGCTACCATCGTCGAAGCACAGCGGCGATGTGCCGAGCTCGTCATGCAGCTCGCATCCGATTTGCCACTGCCGCCCCGGTACGTGAATCTGGGCGGCGGTTTTGGCATTCCCTATTTCGAAGGCGAAGTGCCGCTCGATCTCGATGCCGTCGCCCAGCCGATGCATGCCTGGCTCTCGCGCATGCAACGGGCTTTGCCCGGTGTGCGCCCCGTGCTCGAACTTGGGCGCTACCTGGTCGGCGAGGCCGGTGCCTATGTATGCCGCGTCATCGATCGAAAAGTTTCACGCGGCACCACCTTCCTTGTCACCGACGGTGGCCTGCACCACCACCTCGCGGCCTCGGGCAACTTCGGTCAGGTATTGCGCCGCAATTTCCCAGTAGTACTCGGCAATCGGTTCGGCGATACACCAACTGAACGATGTCACATCGTCGGCTGCTCGTGTACTCCGCTTGATCGCATCGCCGATGACGTGCTGCTTCCGGGAGCTCAGATTGGCGACTTCGTTGTCGTTCTGCAATCGGGTGCCTACGCGCGCTCGGCAAGTCCCCGGGATTTCCTCGGTCATCCCGAAGCAATCGAGATGCTCGTCTGACACCGATGACTCACACCCAATACGGAGAGAGCCATGATGCGCAACCCCATACCGTCATCGTCCGATCTGGTGCCGCCCACATGGGCCGTATCTGCCGATCAGCGCGCACTCGCCACCGCCTGCCAACGCTTCGCTCGAGACTGGCTCGAGCCTTTACTCGCTGCCCCGCCGTCGCAAGCGGACTGGCGCGGTATCGTCACACATGCAAGCTCGCTGGATCTGGGAACCATGATTTTGCCGACGTCCTTAGGTGGTATGGCCATCGGCCAGCACGATCTGTGCGGTATTGTAAGCACGTTGGCCTGTGGCCCGATTGAACGCGCCGTACAACTCACTCAGAGCATTCCGGCGCTCATGACGCTGCGCGCATACGACACACTCGACGTGCTCGTGCCTCACCCCATCGGTGACTACTTTAACGGCACGCGCGTGATTGCGCTTACGGTGCCAGATTTTCACACCGCCACGCTCTGGCATCTGCACGATCAAGACTGCACGCCCGTTGCACCGCTGATGCTCGCACCGCACGCCTGCAGCCTCGCCCTCATCGACTCGACCCACGGGGGCGCTGACGCACGCCGCCGTTGCCTCGTTGTGCTTGGTGCCCTTTCACTCGAGCAATGGCGCTGCAATGGCACACCGTGCGCCGCCGCACTCGCCACGATCAATCAGTGTGGCGCGCAAAGTGACTCTCCCGCGCAGACATGGCTCACCAACATCGCCCTGTACTTGTCGGCCTTGCTCAGCGGTGCCATGCAGCACGACGTTGCATTTGCACTGCGCTACGGGGCCGAGCGACGCGTATTTCGCAAGCCGATCATGCTACATCAGCGCGTGGCCACCCGGCTGGCCGACATGCTCATTGCAACGCAAGGCACGCATCTTTTCTTGCACGCGCTCACGCTTGTCGAGCCGAACATATCGATTGCGCACGTGCGTCAGCTGATCCGTCACATTGCAGCCGAATCCGTGGAGCTCACCCACGAGCTTGTTCAATTTTGCGGCGCGCACGGTTATGTCTCAGGGTTGCCGCCCGCTGCGCGCCTGACGACATGTCACTGGTTCGCGATGTTGCTCATGCGTGTCGATACGGCGCTCGGTCAGCTCACGGCTCGACATACGTTCGACTCCACCACTGGCGCATCGACATGAATGCGCAGGATTGCTCCCGCCATCGCCGCTCGTGCGAACCCCATTCGGCTAGATCCGCGATGTCGCTATATGAGTGCTGGCTGCGCGAAGCAAATCGTGACGACATACGCGATATCGTCGACTGGTTTGCGCGTCCGGCCATTGCGCAGTGGTTTGACTTCGGACTCGGTCGACAATCGCTTACCATACTCGCGGTCCAGGCGATGGCGCAAAGTGATCGACATCGGCTACGCGTATTTGGCGTACACGGCACGAACCGCCCAAGCGGACTGGTCGCGATCAGCGATGTTACTCACCGGTTTGGTCTCGGCTCCTTCTGGGTGCTACGCGACCCCACGCGCGCCGCATGCGCGAACATGACACTCGCAGCTTCGAGACAGGTGCTTCGAGAAGGTTTCGAGCGCGATCAACTGCATTGCATTGGCGCGTGGGCGGCGCAAAGCAATGTTCGATCACAGCGACTGCTCGCACGTTTGGGGTTTCACCTCATCGGTTTGCAACGCGACTGCCATTTCATCGACGGCCAACGCATGGGGCGTCTGCTCTACGACCTGCTCCCGCACGACCTAAGCGTTCCGACGCCAATATGAGGTCCCCGGTCGTCACCGCACTGTGCTCCTACGTGCCGCCCGTCATGGAGCTCGACGGTTCGGTATCGGCCACGGAGTCCACCGCGACGAGGCCGCTTGCCGGCTGGGATGCGTGGATGACCTTGTGGCGCACAGAATGGACACCGTTCGGGCCGACAGCAATGCCTCGTATCGGTCCGGGGGATAGGTCCCTGCGTGCGCCGGTCGCCCACACCACCGATTTGTCGGGGCTTGCGGCATACGTCACGCGGGCGATCTGTGCCGCTCGGCCTCGCGCTGCCGCACCGGTTGACGTTGTCATTTTTTGCCACAGCAGTGTCGACGAACATGTCTCGACAACGACCGCGGGGCGTCTGGCAAGCGTGGTAGGCGCTCCAGGTAGCCCCTGTTTCTCCTTCTCGATTTCGCAGCAGGGCAGCGCTGCCCCATTCACGGCCTTGCGGCTGGCTCGGGACCTGTTCGTCGCCGAACCCGACGTGCGTACGATCCTGATTGCCGCCGCGGAGAAGTGGGCGGCACCGTTTTCTCGCCATCATGGAATCGTCCCACTACAAGGGGACGCGGCCGCCGCCGTCCTTCTGGAGCGCTTTGGTGCGAGCACGCGCGGCTTGCGCCTCATCGACGCTCAAACACACCCTTGTCCGGCACCACGCGGCGACTCGCCGCATCGCCACGCGCCCCCTGACTCACATCTACTTCAAACGATGCTCCAATTGATCACCGCGCTTCTCGCAAAACACGCGATTGCCCCGTGCAACGTCACCGCCGTCGGACAAAGCCACACGCACGAGCTTGCAGCGGCACTGCAGCAGAAACTCGGCATCGCCTCGCTTGCAGGCGTGCGCACGCACGATGCGAATCTCGGTGCAGCGGATTCGATCGAACAATTGACGAGCATGGTCCAGACGCATACCTTGCCATCGCAAGGCACCCTCTTGCTATGGAATATCGCGTCGTGCGGCTATGTAGGCTGCGCGCTACTCGACCCACATAGTGCGCCTGTGCTCGCGCGCTCCCTTGGCGCGAACTCCTCATGGTAGACACCACAATCGGCATCCCGTGCGTCGCCTACCATCTTCCGGAACATGTCGACTCCGTTCGCCACTGGGCACGTCGCACCGGTCAACCCGCTGCTGTGGTGGCAAAGCTCGAGCAGGCCGGCGTACGCAATTTTCACGTGGCACGCGGGCAAAGTGCCTTCAGCCTCGCGATCCAAGCTGTCGACTCGCTGCTGCGCAATGCACCAATCGCCCGCGAGTCAATCGACTGCCTGGTCTACACTCACACGCTGCAGGGCAGCATCGCACCGCCGCCAACGTCTTTGCCTCGGCAGCTATGCGAGCATTTTGGCCTTGTAGGCGTCCAGTCGTTCTCGTTTGCCCAGCAACACTGCGCGTCCTCGCTCGGTGCGTTGCGCATCATTCGTGCAATGTTCATCGCACGTCCCGCCCTCCATCGCGTACTGCTCGTCGGGGCGGACCTGATGCCTATGGAGACCGAACGCGCGATGGGCGCGTCAGGGCTGCTGGGCGACGGCGCATTCGCCGCGTTGGTCGAGCGCCGTGCGCGCACCAATCGCCTCGTCGCACTGGCCACACACGCGAGTGGTCGCGGCTGGCGCGGAATGCTAGGGCAGGCCGAAGCGAGTTTCCTTGCGCAGTACCAGCTCGTCGCGCGCAAACTCATCACGCAAGTCACCCAGGATGCACACATTGCGCTCACCGAGCTCTATCGCATCTTGCCGCCTCATCTGAATCAGCCTGCGTGGCGGCGTCTCGTCCAATCGATGGGCCTGCCACCCGAACGCCTTTTCGCGCACAATTTTTCCCGTATCGCGCACGTCACCGTAAGCGATCCATTTATCAACCTGGCCGACTGCGGCCCACTCGCGCCAGGCGCCCCCTTGGTGCTCTATGCACAGGGCGTGGGAGGATTTTCAGCTGCCGCATTGCTGATTCATTAGATGCGCACACTCCACACCCGATCGGCCCTGGAAGCCCACGGCCCCATGCCATGCAGCGGCGAATCGACGCGATATACGCGAGTGTGTTGGTCGATGTATCAAAACATTACATTTTTATGGCTGTGATATGGCGGCAAGCGACTACACTTTTTTTGCACGGCGCATCGAGCGACCAGTAACAAAACAAGCGTCACCTCAATCGCCACGCATTGTGCTACTTCAATCCCAAACGACGCACGCACGGCCACCGCACCGTGCGCCAGCGCGCGAAGTTCCTGCGAGAGGGCCCCAGTGGATCGAGTCTGTCAACGCGGCGCGGGTAACCCACCCACCGTACCGCTGCCTTCAACAATAAACCTGGCCAGCCGATGGGCACCGCTGGCCACTGCCTTTCTCAATACCGTGGACCTATCGTCTTTGCTAAAGTTGTTCGGTGACGTGTCCGCTTCGTTGGGCTTCCCACGCTTTGCCATTAGCCGAGTATCGCGAAGACACGCGGGGAACGGCCGGGCAATGGCGGTCGAGACGCTTTGCGCGCGCTATCCGGATCATTGGGTCGCGCATTACGCGCAACGAGACTACGGTCCGGTCGATCCGGTCCATCGAATGGCGTTTGCCCGTGCCACGCCCTATCGATGGGCCGACATCAGAGGCTTGAATCGCATTGAGCAACGCGTGCTCGGTGAGGCACGCGACGCGGGATTAACCAGTGGCGTGAGTATCCCGCTTCGCGAGGCCAACGGTGACATCCTGCTGGTGAATCTCGCCAGTCCGTCACCGGAGATCAAGACAGAAGTCCACCTGCGGCTCGCGAGCTTAATTGGCGCACTCTTTCATCAAGAACTTCATCGTTTGATGAAGCCACGTCGGCCAGAGCCAACACTTCAACTCTCTCCGCGCCAGCAAGAGTGCCTTGCCTGGGTCGCACGGGGTAAATCGTCATGGGCGATCGCCGCCATTGTCGGCATATCGCCTCATACCGTTGACTACCATATCGCCGAAGCAATGAAGATTCTGGGCATCAACAGTCGAACCGCGGCAGCCGTGCATGCCGTCGCAACCGGCTTGATCCAGGTGTAAGCGGCCAGCAGGACCATCGACGGCAGTTCCTGCCGGCCGCCCCACCATCGACCGGGCCTCATCGTGGACTCGCGGCGCCATCAGCACATTCGGGCTTGCCCGCGCGTACTCACACAAATCGCATGCATCGCGAGGGCGACTCGCAACCGGCGTCCTGTCAACTTTAGCGGCATCGCACCTCCCTACCTAACTAGTTCACCTCACCTCTCGCGCTTGATAGCGTGGCATCGGCTATTTTGCGTGAGGGGAAAACCGTGCCATCCATCTTCGCTGGCAGTCTCGACGACATGCCAACCACGATGCATCGACGCCTTGGCGCGTTCCGATACGACGTATTTGTAGGTCGACTGGGTTGGCAGTTACCCGGAGCGGACGCGACCAGCCTGACCGAATGGGATCAATTTGATCGCGGTCGTACGATTCACGTTGTCTCGGTCGATCAGGCTCAGCACATTTGCGGGTGCGCACGATTGATACCGACCACACAGCCGTATTTGCTCCAGGCACTGTGTGCGCCTTCAGCGACTCTGGACTTGCCGTGTGCACCCACGGTCTGGGAACTGTCGCGGTTTGCCGCCCGCTCGGGGATAAGCCCCAAGGCGCACGCATCAACTGGAATGCAGCTATTTCCATCGATTCTCGCAATCGCGGCGTCACTGGGCGCGACATGCGTCATCGGTGCCATGACACGTGCCGTGGCACGGCATTACCAGCGTTGCGGTCTGGCGCTCAAACTCGTCAACACACTCGAAAACGCAGGTCGTCCAGCCTACCTGATCGGTGCAATCGAAATCAACCGATCGACGTTCACGAACCTGGGGTGCGACGCTCACGCGCTACTGGGTGCCGTGACATGGCTCGGTGCCCGTCACACGCGAGCGGGACTTTCGACGTTATCGCCTCCACCTGAAACCAGCGGCCATTGATCCAGGCCGCTGGCCGGTGCCGAACTCCGTGTCCGAGCAGAAACTGATGCCGCATCTCAGCGAGATGTCGCACCGCGCCCCGGTTTGAAAACGCCCACTCGGCGCGAACCTGCTACATGCGTGGGCCCGAGCGATGATGTCGGCGATCCGCGTCTTTCACCCAGTCCGGCCGAATCGCAGATGCATAGGCCTGAGCACTGCGTGACGCTTCGCCATTGGCCTGAGCAGAAAACCCAAGGCGCTCGTCGATGGCGCGCGCCACGGTCGACGATTTGGGCAGCCGTCGAGGATCACAATCGACCCAAAACGTGAACATGCTCTCGAACAGGACGCCCAAGATAGTGGTCGTATAAGGCAATTCGACCGTGACAAGCTTGCCGGTTGAATCAGCTCGTATGGGCAAATCGGTCATTGGCATTGCGGTGTCGCCCATGCCCGTACACATCGCCTGAAGCTCGCGTTGCAAGCGCGTCTCGACGTCGCAATGGCTGATCGAAGAATTGACAATTACACGGGTCAGTTTGGCGAGTTCCTGGGTTTTCAGTTCGAGGCGATTGTGCAATCGACCGACTTCCTGTTCTACTCGCCGCACCCGCGCTTGCAGCGACGAGCGTTCGTCGGGCGGCGGCGAACACCGCTCGTTCGTGTAGTCAGCCTTCTCGGGGCGTTCCATGCGTCCACCTCTTCGCGACCATGATCCCCTCGGCACTGAGCCGCAATAGGATCAACCAATTCAAAAGCGGTAACACCGCGCGCAAAAAAACAGCTGAATCGCTACGCATTCGATGTGCGATGTCGTCGCATATCGTTCGCCGGTCCGCCAATGCAGTGTTTGTTGCAGAACGACGCATCGTCAACTAGGAGACTATGGAGGTCAGAAGCGTCGGGGTTTCCGCGACAATTCATGCGAACACACCCCTCTCGCTTTCGCCAGCCGGTCTAGTCAGCCGAGCGAGCCGTTTTTTCAATTGCGAGGCGACGCGAGCTCACCCGATAGGAGTCGATTCGATGCCAACGTATCTCGAATTGAAGGCGCAAGCTGAACAGCTCAGACAACAAGCAGAACAGGCCCGCTTGGCTGAGCTTGACGTCGTTCTGGCTGAAGTTCGGGCGCGTGTGGCCGAATACGCGCTGACTGCCGAGCAGATCTTTGGGCGCCGGCGCAGCGCATCCGCCACGCGTGTGGGGCAACGCCGTATCCCGGCCCGGTATCGCGATCCCAAAACAGGCGCGACGTGGAGTGGCCGCGGTCGCGAACCCGGCTGGATCAAGGGGAAAAAGCGCGAGCGATTCCTGATCGAACAGGCCTAGAGGGGCATCGCGTGGTTTTCCGGCCCGTCTCATACCGTGCGCGCAAGGTACATCAGTTGCTTTGAGCTGGCACAGCACACAACATCTCGGGACTACGCTCGATGAGCGCTGATACAGCCCGGTGCAGATCTGCGAAGCACATGCATTAATGACTTAGAACGGCACCGATAGGCTGAGCGGCGCCAACTCGAGACGTGCCATTGCGTCCACCTTGATGGTTTCCGACGCACCCCTATAAACAGAGCACGAACCGGGCTTCAGACAGGCTCATATCGGACAGGTCCGATTGGCCCGGCGAGATGCCGTCCGTACACTGCGGCACATGATTTCGCTGATCCAGTCCTCCTTCGATACGGCGCGCGAGGCCCTCACGCATGTCGCGCGGTGTCCTTCGTTCCTGCGCAAGCTCGACATCGCGGTGCTCGTGCTGATTGTCGCGAGCGTGCTCGTCGTGATGGCCGACAGCGTGCAGGACTTGCACGCGCAGTACGGCCCCACGCTCTATGCGGCCGAATGGGCGTTCACGCTGCTGTTTTCGGCCGAGTACCTGCTGCGCCTTTGCACCGCGAAGAAGCCGGCCGCATATGCACGCAGCTTTTTCGGCATCGTCGATCTCGTGTCGATCTTGCCCACCTATCTCGCATTCTTCTTCCCCGGCCTGCATGCGCTGATCGACGTGCGGCTGCTCCGGCTGCTGCGCGTGTTCCGCATCCTCGGGCTGTCGATCTACCTCGAGGAAGGGCAGATGCTGATGCGCGCACTGACCCGCGCGCGGCGCAAGTTCTTCGTGTTCATCGGCGGGATGTTCGTGCTGGTGGTGATTCTCGGCACCGTGATCTTTCTCGTCGAAGGGCCGGAGAACGGCATCACAAGTATTCCGGTGGGTGTGTACTGGGCGGCCGTGACGATGAGCACGACCGGCTACGGCGACTTGACGCCGCATACGCCGCTCGGCCGGCTCATCACGTCGTGCGCGATCCTGCTCGGCTACGGAATCATCGCGTTTCCCACCGGGATCATGGGTGCCGAACTCGTGGCGTCGGCGCTGGAGCGCACACGCACCAACGCGCGGCCGGCCGCGGGCGACGCGCCGTGCTGCCCGCATTGCGGTGTCGCGCTGCCTGCCGGCGGCGCTGCCGATGCGCCGCATCCAAAATAAGCCCCGTCCTATTCAGCTTCCGCTCTCCGTGGTCGAAACTGGGCTCATCGAGCGGTTCTGTCGCTGCATCGCCGGTCATCACGACACGCGATGCGCACCGTGGATTCGCCGCTCGCTTTCCAGCCATTTCGATAAGGAGTTCCCATGATCATTCGATCGACCCTGGCGATGCTCGTCGCCGCTACGCTGACCACCGCCGCTTCCGCGCAAGTCCTCCGGGAAAAGACCTGTCGCTGAACCTCGCGACCGAAATCGCGCAGCAGACCGTTCAGGCCTGCTTGGCCAGCGGCTACAACGTGGCCGTCACCGTCGTCGACCGCAGCGGCATTGCACGCGCGATGCTGCGCGCCGACCATGCCGGCCTGCATACGGTGGATGCGTCGCCACGCAAGGCCTACACGGCGCGGTCGACGAAGACGCCGACCAGCACGTTCGCCACGAACCTGCAAAAGAACCCGGCCGCCGCGCAAATGACGGCCATCGACGGGTTCCTGGTGCTGGGCGGCGGCGTGCCGATCAAGGCCGGCGACGAAGTAATCGGCGCGGTCGGGGTCGGCGGTGCGCCGGGTGGGCATCTCGATGAAGCGTGTGCGCAGCAGGGGATCGCGCGCATTCAGGCGAAATTGCTGTAACGCGACGGGCCGAACCCTTCCCGGTTCGGCCCTGCTTCCTTCCGCACGACGCGCACGAAAGCGCTTTCACCTCCTCATCCCGCCTGCCCGCCCAGCGTCTGCACGAACGCCGCCAGCCCCGTCAGCATGATCTGCACGCCCACGCACAGCAGCAGGAACGCCGACACCCGCATCGCCACTTTCGTCCCCTCGCTGCCGAGGTAGCGCACGAGCGTCGTCGCGCGGCTGTAGATCTGCCAGATCGCGAACGCGACGAGCGCCGCGACCGCAACCGACACCACACCCGATGCCAGATAGTCGGTAGCCGTGCGCGCACGGTTCGCATGCAGCGCGATGCCGGCCGCGATCGAGCCGGAGCCGACCGTGCTGCGTAACGTGATCGGCCGCGGCCCGCTGCTGAGCCGCGGCCTGCGCAATGCAGTCGCCGCGCTCGTCGCGCTGCTGTATGTCTGCGTGTATGCCAACGCGCGTGCGCTGTTGCCGGAATTCATCTTCCGCGACGCGGACAAGATCCAGACGCAGATCGGCGGCGGCTCGACCTACGACGGCTCGTCGTTCGATGCGGTCGGCAAGCTTTATCAGGCACTCGGTGACGCAGGCACCGCCGTGTTCGTCGTCGCGCTCGGCATCGCCACGATCGCGATCGCGTTGCGGCACGCACGGCGGTTCGGCGAAGGGGTCGCCTATCTCGCGCTGATCGCACCGTGCCTGTTCTTCAACCTGTTCGTCCCGAGCAAGGACACGCTCGTCGTCGCGATGTCGATCGCGGTGCTCGCGGCCGTGCGCCTGCGCGGCACGGTCAGGCCGATGCTGATCGCCGGGGTGCTCTATCTCGGCTACGCGGCGACGATCCGCAGCTACTTCGCGCTGATCCTCGCGATCGCGCTGGCGGCCTGGGCGTTTCGCCGGGCATCCACGCTCCCGCGCATCGCCGGTGCGTTGCTGGCCGTCGCCGTGCTGATTGCGTTGCCGAACGCTGTCTACATGCTGCTTCAGCAGCCGCGCGACCTCGCCGTCGACTACCTCGTCTATTCGTCGCCGTTCGGCGCGCGCACGAGCTTCTACAACCCGTTCCCGCCCGATTCGTTCGTTCATTTCGTCGGCAACCACGCGTACTCGCTCGTCCGCCTCAACCTGCCGGTGCTGTTCTCGTTCGATCCCAAAGGATTCGCGATGCAGGCACTGATCGCGCTGTTTCTCGGCGCCGCGTGGCGACGTATGCCGGTGCCGCCGGCGCACGTCCCGGCAATCGGCTTTGCCCGCCACGGCGAGCTACTGGCGTGCCTGCTGCTGGGCCATGTCGCCGTGTCGATGCTGTTCGAACCCGATCTCGGCAGCTACCTGCGGCACCTGTCGAGCATCGCGCCGTTCGCGATCGTACTGTGGTCGGTCCGCGTGCGACGTGGGCCGGCGTGATTACCGCGCAGACGGCGTCGCGCCCAGCGATTCCCGCACGGCATCAAGCGCGGGCTTCGGCGACCGGTCCGCATGCACGAGCCCGTAACTGCGCTGCGCGGCATCGCTCGCGTTTGCGGTGTCGGCCCATTCGTAGACCGAAATCAGCGGCGTATCGAGTTCGCCACGTGCGTCGAGCAGCGCGCGCAAGCGCTGCGCCTGGCGCGACTCGCCATCGGTGTTCATCGAGGCTGCGCCGTCTTCGGTGACGATCGCGGGTACACCGCAGCGCACGTCGATATCGTGCGCGGCCGCGCGGATCTGAGCGGGCGTCATCCCGTATGCGTGGTACGACACGGCGGCGAGGCAGCCCGACACCGACGCGTGCATGCCCGCCAGCAAGCGATCGGGCACGCTGCCGGGCGACGGCGGCCGCGCGAACCCGAAACCGACGACCGGCGTGGCAGGTCGATGTTCGGCGAGCCGTCGGCACAGCCCGTCCGCGAATGGCGGGAACGTGCGCGTCACGTCGCCGGTGGGCCAGTAACGACTCAGGTCGGGTTCGTTCCACACTTCGACGTCCGCGAGTTCGCGCTCATATTGCGCGGCCAGTTGCACGACCGTGTCGGCAAGCCGTGCGCCGGCAGCCGCAAGCATCGCCGTCTGGTCGTTGCCGGTACTTTTTCCGTCCGCTTGCCCGAATGGCGCAAGCGCGCGGACGGTGAGCAACACCGGCAGATGGGCCGACCGGGCCGCCGCGAACGCCTCGTCGACCTGCCGACGGTAGTCGTCGCGGTCCAGGCGATCGGTCCACACGCCGAAGCGCACGAGATCGAATCCGGTCTGGCGGATCCGCCGGGCATGGTCCACCGTGAATGACTGGATCTTTACCTGCACACCGATGCGTGGCTTCTGTTGCGAAGCGGTGGGCCAGCGCGTCGGACCAGTGGTGGCCGATAGGGATGCAGATGCCGCGCAAGCGAGCGCGGTTGCGATGAGCAGCAATGAAATCCAGAGCGTGGGCATCGGCGATTCGACGGTAGGTGTGGGTGCATGGCGGGTACCGGCCGACCTGCGCCGCTTCGCCAGGGTTTCGGGCGTTCATTGTTGCGGAGCGCCCACCGCTTCACCATCAGACTGGTCCGAGCACTTCGTCGACCTTCCGGCTGGCCTGCGCCAATGTCGAGTGTCCCGCGCCGATTCGCTCAGGGACGCGACAGCACCAGCACGCGCCCGCCCACCCGATGCAGCTTGAGCCACCCCATGTCGGCGGTAAAACGCAGCTGCTGCAAGTTGAAATCGAACTGGGCTCGCTCGGCCGCCTTGATCACGGCATCGGCGATCCAGCGAATCAGCACCTTGCCCTCTTCGGTGGTCTGATGGCCGGTCTGGCCGCCGCAGAAATGGTGATTCCCTGCGTTGACCTGCATCTGCAGCTGCATCCAGTGGCCGGGCAGGCCCGGCAGGGTCCGGAACAAATCGGCCACGCGCTGCGTCGTCAAGCTGCGCGCCCACAGCGCGCTGTCACCGTCCGGCCGCTCCAGGTTGTGGCGATCCGCGGCCTGGGCCTGGCCCTTGATGTTGCCTTTCAGGGTGTCGGGTTTCGTCATGACGCTTTCCTCGCGATGGGCCCGGCGGCGGGCCGGTTGAATGGACAAGGACCACGGAGCGTGGTCGGCCCGAAACACGGGGCGGGTTCGATCGTGAAGCCACGGCCGCCACGAACGACAGGCCGACAGGACGCGTCGTGCCTGACCATACGGATCGCGCAATCGCCGCCGGACCGGTGCCCCGCCTGAGCCGGATGAACGATACGCCCATTGCAGGAATTCGACGCCTGTCAGCTATGTCAGGCCCGATATCGGCCATCCGTCCCCATCACACCTTCTTCCCCTTCAACACGAACGCCATCGCCGTACACCCCACCATCGCGACACCCGCGATGAGGAACGTATCGCTGTACGCCATCAGCAACGCCTCGCGCATCACGCGCTGGTTCAGGAGCGCGAGTGCCAGCTCGTGCACACCGCCGGTCGACGCACCCGGCAACGCATCGGCACGCGGTACGTGCACGCGCGACAGCAGCCGTGCCAGCATCGCCATGCGTTCCTGAAAGGCTTCCGAAAACGGCGAAACGGCCTCGCCGATCTGCATCGCATGCAGCTTCTGCCGCTCGACGACGATCTGGCTCGCCACCGCGATGCCGATCGCGCCGCCGACGTTGCGCACCATGTTGAACACGCCCGAGGCCGAACCGAGCTGCGCCTTCTCGATCCCGTCGACGGCCATCACCGACAGCGCGATCACGACCAGCGACTGCCCGATCCCGCGCACGACGAGCGACGGCACGATCACGTTCGACGCCGCGTCGTCGGTCAGGTGAATGTTCATCAGGCAACCGGCCGCGACGAGCGCGAAGCCGAGCACGATCGTCGCGCGCGGGCTCGTGCGGCGCATCAGCGGCGGCGTCAGGAACGACATCACGAACTGCACGAGCCCGTACGGGATCATCGCGAGGCCGATGTCGCGCGCGCTGTAGCCGTGCAGCTCGGCGAAGTAGTTCGGCACGAGAAACACGACGCCGAACACCACCGCGCCGAACAGGAACTGCATCAGGCTCGCGATCCCGAAGTTGTAGCGGCCGAGCAGCCGCAGGTTGATGAACGGCTCCTTGCGCCGCAGCTCGATCGCGACGAACGCGACGAGCCCCGCCGCCGCGACGATCGACAGTTCGACGATCAGGTCGGACGCGAACCAGTCCTTGCGCCCGCCTTCCTCCAGCACGATCTGCAGCGCACTGAGGCCGAGCGCCATGGTCGCGATCCCGAACCAGTCGGCCTGGCGCAGCTTCGACAACTGGACGGGCACCGGGCGGATCGCCCACGCGATCGCCGCGATCAGCGCGATCGCGGGCGGAATCTGCAGGTAGAAGATCCAGCGCCACGAATACATGTCGGTGAGCCAGCCGCCGAGCGACGGGCCGGCCGCCTGCGCGACGTTGTTCGCCACCGCGAACAGCGCCATGCCGAGCGGATGCTTCGACGGTGGCAGCTCGGTGACGATCAACTGGAACGACAGCGGAATCAGCACGCCGCCGAACGCGCCCTGCAACGCGCGCGCGACGATTATCGACGAGATGGTCGGCGCGACCGAGCACGCGATCGAAAACGCAAGAAACCCCGTTGCGCCGACGAGCAGCACGCGGCGCGCGGAGAACACCTGCACGAGCCAGCCGGTGAGCGGAATCACGACGATCTCGGCCACGAGGTATGCGGTCGAGATCCACGAGCCTTCCTCGAAACTCGCCCCCAACGACCCGCGAATGTCGGGCAGCGACGCGTTCGTCACGTGCACGTTCATCCCCGCCATGAAGCAGCCGAACACGCCGCCGAGCACCGCGACCCACGCGCGCAGCGAAACGGTTTCGTCGTGCGCGGCCTGCGCAGCCTGCCCGGTTGCGGCGGTCACGATCCGGCTCCCGGCGCGCCGCGCGTATCGACGCGCGCGATCACCGACATGCCGGGCCGCAGCACGAGGCCCGACGGCGGCGCATCGAGGCGGATCTTCACCGGCACGCGCTGCACGATCTTCGTGAAATTGCCGGTCGCGTTGTCGGGCGGCAGCAGCGCGAATTCGGCACCCGAGCCCGGTGCGAGCCCGAGCACGCGGCCATGCAGCGTGTGGCCCGAGTAGGTATCGACGTCGATCTCGACCGGCTGCCCGTCATGCATCGCGCCGAGCTGAGTCTCCTTGAAGTTCGCGACGACGTACACGTCGCGCAGCGGCACGACCGCGAGCAGCGGCATCCCGACCTCGACGTACTGGCCCGCGCGCACCGCACGCTGGCCGATCGTGCCGTCGCGGGTCGCGCGGATCACCGTATGCTCGAGATCCAGCTGCGCCAGCGCGAGCTTCGCGCGGGACGCCGCGAGCCGAGCACGCGCCTGCTCGATCGCGGCCGTGCTTTGCGCGCGGCGGCGGCGCAGCACCGTCTGCTGGTCGTCCTGCGCGCGCACGGCCGCACTCGCGCGGGCCAGTTCCGCGCGCGCCTTCAGCGCATCGGCGTGCGCCTGTTCCCAGCGCTGCCCGCTGGCAGCCGATTCGGCAAGCAGTTGCCGGTAGCGCACCGCATCGGCATCGCGCCGCGCGGCTTCGGCACGCGCGGCCGCCGCATTGGCCTGCGCCTGCTCGATCACGCTGCGCTGCTGGCCGACCTGCGCGTCGAGCGTCGCGGCGGCGGCTTCCTCGGCCTGCAGCGTCGCTTCGGCCGCGGCGACAGCCGCCTGCGCATCGTCGAGCTTCGCGCGATAGTCGCGATCGTCGAGCGTGACGA
Organism: Burkholderia sp. AU33423; assembly: GCF_002223135.1. Lineage (NCBI taxonomy): Bacteria > Pseudomonadati > Pseudomonadota > Betaproteobacteria > Burkholderiales > Burkholderiaceae > Burkholderia > Burkholderia sp. AU33423. The sequence goes on along the minus strand of NZ_NKFH01000007.1, from coordinate 176,651 downwards.
GCACGTCGCCACGCTTCACGGGCTGGTTGTCGTCGACCGCCACGCGTGCGACATAGCCCGCCACGCGCGGGCTGACGGTCACGATATCGGCGCGCACGTACGCATCGTCGGTATGCTCGATGAAGCGGCCGACCGTCCACCAGCGCCAGCCGAACCCGGCCAGCACGATGACGGTGATGAAGGCGCCGGCGGCAATCCAGTGGCGCCGCGCGAAACGGGCGGATTTCTCGGGTACGGCTGTGGTGCTCATGATCGGAATCGGAATGGTTGTGTGCGTGCGAATGGACGTGCGGATTCACGAACGGCCGGCTAAGGCTGCCAGCCGCCCCCCAGTGCCTTGAAGACGGCCACCTGATCGAGCGCGACCTGCTGCGTCGACGCGGCCAGTGCGGCATCGACCGCGACGAGGCTGCGCTGCGCGTCGAGCACGCCGAGAAAATCCAGCGCGCCCGCGTCGTAGTTCAGTTCGGCGAGCCGGTAAGCGCGCGCGTGCTCGGCGCGCGCGGTGTCGAGTGCGGCCTTGCGACGCCACTCGGCGCCATAGCGGGCGAGCGCCTGCTCGGTTTCCTTCAGTGCGCGCAGCACCTGCGCATCGAACGACGCGCGCGCGGCGGTATCGTCCGCGCGAGCCTGCGCGAGTTGCGCGCGGCTCGCCGCGAGATTCGGAAAACGCCACGTAATCAGCGGCCCGACGCCCCACGCGATCGCGTACTTGTCGCCGAGCGACGACGGATCGCCGGTCGTCGACAGCCAGTTCACCGACCCGCCGAGCACGATCGACGGGTACAGCTCGGCCGTCGCGACGCCGATCCGTGCGTTCGACGCGGCGAGCCGGCGCTCGCTTTCGCGCAGGTCGGGCCGGCGCCGGAGCAGCGCGGCACCGTCGCCGACCGGAAACGGTCGCGCCAGCGCCGGCGTCGCGTGGCAGCGCGCGGCCGCGTCGGGAATCGCACCGGGTGCGTGCCCGGTCAGCACGGCGAGTTCATACAACGCGGCGCGGCGTGCGCCTGCGAGCGCGGGCAGTTCGGCGCGCGTATCGTCGGCAAATGCACGCGAGCGCGCGACTTCGAGATCGGACACGAGACCGTGCGCACGTTGCCGTGCAGTCAGCGTGGCGAGGCGCTCGGCGATCGCGACCGAGCGCTCGGCCACGTCGATCCGCTCGCCATACGCGCATGCCTGCGCATAGGCGGCCGTCGTCTCGGCGGCCACCGCGACGCGCATCGCATCCGACGCCGCCTGCACGGCCTCCGAATCGGCACGCGCGGCATCGACGAGATGGCCGACACGCCCCCACAGATCGACTTCCCACGACAACGCGAACGACGGCGAGTAACCCCAGCGCATCCGCGCATCGGTGCCCTTCGCGCTCGCGACGATCTGGTCGGGCGCGTGCTTGCCGTAGTCGACGCCGAAGCCGGCTGTCGTATCGGGCAACCGCGCGGCGCCCGCTTCGTCGAGCACGGCCCGCGCCCGCGCGACACGTGCCGCAGCCACCGCGAGATCGCGGTTCTGCGCGAGCGCTTCGCGCACGAGTGCGTCGAGCGTCGGATCGTCGAACAGCTGCCACCAGCGATCGGGCAACGCGCCGCCGGACGCGACGGGTGCGTCGGCCGCCGCGTCGAACGGCGCCGTGCGCGCCGCATCGGCCGCGGGTGGACGGTACGGATCGCCGACCGAACAGGCGGCAAGCGTCGCGGCGCTCAGCAGCGCGATGGCAACGGACAAACGGAACGAAACCGGAGGAAATGACGAGGCGCGCATCGTGCAATGGCTGTCGAACAAACGATGGGCCTATGGTAATTTCGACCCATTCGGTCGATCTCGCGCGCAAAGCGCATTCGTCGTCGAGAAAAGGACACGTGGATCAATTTTTCAGTGCGCTCGAGCGCAAGGACAAGCACAAGCAGATCGCCGTCGTCGCGTCCGACGCGGCGACCGGCAGCGCGTATCCACCGCATTCGCATCGACATGGCCAGTTGATTCACGCGATTTCCGGCGTGATGATCGTGCATGCGGATGCCGGCAGCTGGGTCGTGCCGACGGGGCGCGCGGTGTGGGTGCCGGGCGGCACCCGGCACGAGATCCGGATGGCCGGCGACGTGCAGATGCGCACGGTGTTCGTCGCGCACGAAGTGCGGCCGAGCCTGCCGCGCGAATGCCGCGTGATCGAGGTCGGCACGTTGCTGCGCGAGCTGATCGTGACCGCGTGCGAACTGCCGGCCGATTACGACCTCGCGCATCGCGCGGGCCGCGTGCTCGCGCTGATCCTCGACGAAATCGAGATCGCGCCGCTGCTGTCGCTGCATGTACCGATGCCGCGGCATCCGGCGCTCGCCGCGCTGTGCACGCGGCTCATCAACGAACCGTCTTCAGTCGTCACGCTGCAGTCGTGGGCGCGCGACGCGCACATGAACGAGCGCACGCTCGCGCGCACCTTCAAGCGTGAAACGGGCATGACGCACGGTGCGTGGTGCCGCCACGCGCGCCTGCTGCTGAGCCTGCCGCGCCTGGCCGCCGGCACGCCGATCCTCGAACTCGCGCTCGAACACGGCTACGACAGCCCCAGCGCGTTCGCGGCGATGTTCCGCAAGGCACTCGGCGTGCCGCCGAGCGAATACTTCTCGCGACGCTGAACCGGTCTGTCCGTTTCGCGACGATCGAGCGCTGCCGTGCGCGCGCGGCGCGACAGCCCGCTCGCTACAGTAGCGGCATCGCACGACACTGGCGTCACGCGCCCGCCCGCCGATGGATCTGATTCAAAGCATGCAGGTTTTTGTCACGCTCGCCGACGCGGGGACTTTCACCGAGACCGGCAAGCGGCTCAACCTTACGACCGCGCAGGTCAGCCGCACGATCGCGTCGCTCGAAGCGCATCTCGGCATCCGGCTGCTGAACCGCACGACGCGCTCGATGTGCCTGACCGAAGCCGGCGAACGCTATCTCGCGCGGGCACGCGACATCACGCTTGCCGTCGATGCGAGCGAACGCGAAGCGCGCGGCGCACAGCTGCATCCGCACGGCCGGCTGCGCGCGCACTGCAGCGCCAGCATCGCGAACCGTTTCGTGATTCCGCTCGTCGCGCGCTTCCAGACCCGCTATCCGGACGTCAGCGTCGACCTGACGCTCGCGCCGCAGGTGCCGGACCTGATCCGCGACAGCTACGACGTCGCGGTGATCGCGATGCCGAGCCTGCCGAGTTCCGATCAGGTCGCGATCGACGTCGGGCGGATCGGCAGCGTGCTGTGCGCTGCGCCCGCGTATATCGCGCGGCACGGAATGCCGGACACGCCGCGCGCGCTTGCGCGGCATCGCTGCCTGCAACTGGTCGCACCCGCCTACCCGGCGCGCGAATGGACGCTGACGTGCGGTGCGGATTCGGAAACGGTCGCGTTCGAGCCGACGATGACGGCCGACGTCGCGGCATCGCTCGAGATCGCGGTACGGGAAGGGGCGGGAATCGGCCTGCTGCCGGCGTTCGTCGCGGACGACGGGCTGCGTTCAGGCGCGCTGGTGCACGTGCTGCCCGACTATCGGGCTGAAGACGTGGGCGTGTTTCTGGTGTATCCGTCGCGCAAGCATCTCGACGCGAAGATGCGCGCGTGGGTGGATTTCATGAAGGCGGAACTGCGTGCCGCGCTCGCCGGACCGTGCGGCGGCAACCGCACGGACGACGACGCAGCCGCGCCGGACACCCCCGGCGCGGCCGCCAGGCCCCCGCTTACGCGACAGCCTTCACCGCCGGCTGTACCCCAAAAAACGTCGCCTGCGCCGCCTCGTCCGCGCGCGCATACGCACGGTTGATACCGCTGATCACCGCACGGATCGACGCGGTCGTCAGGTTCGCATCGATGCCGACGCCGAACGCGCTGCCGCGCACGCCCGTGCCGGCCAGCTCGGCGATCGCAATCGCCTTCGCATCGGCACCCTGCGACAACGCGCGCTCCTCGTAGTGCTGGATCCGCAGCGGCGTACGCAACGCATGCATCAGCGCATCGAGCGGGCCATTGCCTTCACCGCGCAGCACGCGGCGCTCGCCGTGCACGTCGGCGGTCAGCACGATCGTCTCGCGGCCGTCGCGCTCGGTCAGTTCATGGCCGACATAACGCAGCGGCGCATCGCCTTCGACGTATTCCTGCTGGAACAGCGACCAGATCTGCGCGCTCGTCACTTCGAGCCCACTGTCGTCGGTCAGGCGCTGCACGGCCGCGCTGAAATCGACCTGCAGGCGGCGCGGCAGCGCGACGCCATAGCTCTGCTCGAGCAGGTAAGCGATACCGCCCTTGCCCGACTGGCTGTTCACGCGAATGATCGAGTCGTACGTGCGGCCGACATCGCTCGGATCGATCGGCAGGTACGGCATTTCCCACAGGGCATCGGGGCGCTGCACCGCGAAGCCCTTCTTGATCGCGTCCTGGTGCGAGCCGGAGAACGCGGTGAACACCAGGTCGCCGACATACGGATGGCGCGGGTGGATCGGCAACTGCGTGCATTCCTCGGCCGTGCGCGCGACTTCGTTGATCTGCGAGAAATCGAGACCCGGATCGACGCCCTGCGAGTACAGGTTCAGCGCGAGCGTGACGAGATCGACGTTACCGGTGCGCTCGCCGTTGCCGAACAGGCAGCCCTCGATCCGGTCCGCGCCGGCCATCACCGCGAGTTCGGCCGCCGCGACCGCGGTGCCGCGGTCGTTGTGCGGATGCACGGACACGATCAGCGCGTCGCGGCGCGCGAGGTTGCGGTGCATCCATTCGATCTGGTCCGCGTAGCAGTTCGGCGTGCCGACTTCGACGGTGGCCGGCAGGTTCACGATCGACTTGCGCTCGGGCGTCGGCTGCCACACGTCGAACACGGCGTCGCAGACTTCCTTCGCGAAATCGAGTTCGGTCGCCGTGAAGGTTTCCGGGCTGTATTGCAGCGTGAAATGCGTGTCGGTCGCGGTGTCGGCGAAGCGCTTGATCGTGCGCGCGGCGTTCACCGCGAGCGTCTTCACGCCGTCGCGGTCGAGGCCGAACACGATCTTGCGGAATTCCGGCGCGGTCGCGTTGTACAGGTGCACGATCGCGCGCTTCGCGCCGCGCAGCGAGTCGAACGTGCGCTCGATCAGGTCGTCGCGCGCCTGCGTGAGCACTTCGATCGTCACGTCGTCGGGAATGTGGCCGCCTTCGATCAGCTCGCGCACGAAGTTGAAGTCGGTCTCGGACGCCGACGGGAACGCAACCTCGATCTCCTTGAAACCGATCGCGACCAGCGTCTTGAACATCCGCATCTTGCGCGCGGCGTCCATCGGCTCGAACAGCGCCTGGTTGCCGTCGCGGAGGTCGGTGCTCATCCAGATCGGCGCCTTCGTGATCGTGCGCGACGGCCACGTGCGGTCGGGCAGGTTGACAGGCGTGAACGGTCGGTACTTCGTCGCGGGGTTCTTCAGCATCATGATGTTCGGTCCTCGGTCTGTTTATCGGTGAAGCGCGGCGCGGCAGCCATCGTCGGCAGAAGCCGGCTGCACGCACAGCGGTAAAAACGGCAAGAAAGCGGCACAACGGCAAAGCGGTACGGCGAACGACAGCCTTGGCGGTTGAGCGACCGGGACGGAGCGGAGTGGTGACGGAAGAAAGACGAACTCAGGCGCCGGTCGACAACCGGGGCCAGGTCAGTGATGCGGGGGAAATCTGGCGCTTCAGGAAAGAAGCAGATGGAAAGCGCGCAGCCGCAGACCCAGCCCGGAGAAACGGGCTAGTAGTCGTAGCGAGAAGAGGGGCTGGGCGGCTTGCATGGCCGAAATCAAATCACAGGGGGATGGGGGTTGTCAACGGGCTGGGCGCACATGGCGCCGAATTCGATCGTTCAGAATCAGTCCCGTCCGATAGGCGGCGCGCCGCCCCGTCGATATGCTTCATGGGTGCGGCGCCGGTGAGGCCCCTGTTCACGTTCGGAGTGAGTTGGTCTACGTACTTCGCCGGTTGCCGCACCCGTTACTATCTTCACGCCCCGATAATCGGGGCTTTGGCCAGCCAGACCCGGCATGATTCCCGCCCCCAGTCGCAGTCATGATCCGGGGGGTGTTGTCACCGGGTCTGGTGGGTGGCTGGTGATCGCTGATAGGGGTTTGGCCGGGATTTCCCGACGCCGTCCGTAACGTGGATGCCGAGACTTGCCACCGTTGTTGCAGGCCAATCCGTTCACTCTGCTCATACTTCGATGCAAGACACTCAACAACATGGCGCCGTCGATGTCTTCGTCGGCGTTGATGTCGGTAAAGGCCAGCATCATGCCGTCGCGCTCGACCGGAACGGCAAGCGCCTTTACAACAAGGCGCTACCCAACGACGAGGTCAAGCTGCGAGCCCTCATCACCGAGCTCAAGACTCACGGTCGACTGTTGTTCGTCGTCGATCAACCGTCCACCATCGGCGCGCTTCCTGTAGCCGTCGCCCGTGCTGAAGGCGTCCTCGTCGCCTATCTGCCGGGACTGGCCATGCGTCGCATCGCCGACCTACATGCAGGCGAAGCCAAGACCGATGCCCGCGATGCCGCGATCATTGCCGAGGCCGCTCGCTCGATGCCGCACACACTACGCTCGCTTCGGTTGGCAGACGAGCAACTCGCCGAACTCACCATGCTGTGCGGCTTCGACGACGATCTCGCGTCTCAGGTCACTCAAACCAGCAACCGCATTCGCGGCCTGCTCACCCAGATCCATCCGGCGCTCGAGCGCGTTCTCGGACCGCGCCTCGACCATCCGGCGGTGCTCGATCTGCTTGAGCGCTACCCCTCGCCAGCCGCGCTTGCCGCAACTAGCGAGAAGACGCTCGCCAACCGCCTGACCAAGCTCGCGCCTCGCATGGGCAAGAACTTAGCGGCCGAAATCGTTCAAGCGCTGAGCGAGCAAGCCGTGATCGTACCCGGCACGCAGGCTGCCACCATCGTCATGCCCCGCTTGGCCCAGCAACTCGCCGCCTTGCGCAAGCAGCGTGACGAAATCGCCGCCGAAGTTGAGCGGCTGGTGCATGCTCACCCTCTTTGGCCGGTCCTGACCAGCATGCCGGGAGTCGGCGTCAGGACCGCCGCCAGACTCCTGACCGAAGTCGCCCATAAAGCCTTCGCCTCGGCTGCTCATCTCGCGGCCTACGCTGGCCTCGCGCCGGTCACCCGGCGCTCAGGCTCGTCGATCCGAGGCGAACATCCATCCAGACGCGGCAACAAGGTGCTCAAGCGCGCCTTGTTCCTCTCCGCCTTCGCGGCATTGCGGGATCCTGTCTCGCGGGCTTACTACGCGCGCAAGATCCAGCAGGGCAAGCGCCACAACCAGGCACTCATCGCGCTGGCACGGCGACGCTGCGACGTCCTGTTCGCCATGCTGCGCGACGGCACCATTTACCAACCCAAGTCAGCCCCTAACGCTTGACGAAAGACATAGGGGCACCCTCCTGTTGCAATCAATCGGGTTTCGGTGTGGGCGTTCGGTGGTGGCCGGTGGGCGCGGCCACGACAGAGAAAGATGGTGTTGAAACGCTAACGCTGCCATATGCGAACGCCGAGGGTCCGCGCCGAAGCCCGATTGCCCCCGCCTCCCTGCCCGCTCCGCCAGCGCAACCGCGCATCGTTCAGAAAATCGATACACCCGTCGATATAATTTCCCGAATATATCGAAATATCAACCATTAAAGACATTTCATTAAATCGATTAACATAGATTTTCGATTTACTGAACAATAGCCATTCCTCATCGAATATTTTTTTATTTATTTTTCGGCATGCTCGATTCATCGCGTTTCAAACGGCAAACGTTTGCACGACACAACTCGAAGCCTTACCCATCATTCCTCAGGAGGAAAGCATGACCGATTCTCAAACGTCATCCAATCGCGCCGGCGAGTTTTCGATTCCGCCGAATACCGATTTCCGCGCGATTTTCTTCGCGAATGCCGCCGAGCAGCAGCACATCAAGCTGTTTATCGGCGACAGCAAGGAACCCGCCGCGTATCACAAGCTGACGACGCGCGACGGCCCGCGTGAAGCGACGCTGAATTCCGGCAACGGCAAGATCCGCTTCGAAGTGTCGGTGAACGGCAAGCCGTCGGCCACCGACGCGCGCCTCGCACCGATCAACGGCAAGAAATCGGACGGCTCGCCGTACACGGTCAATTTCGGGATCGTCGTGTCGGAAGACGGTCACGACAGCGACTACAACGACGGCATCGTCGTGCTCCAGTGGCCGATCGGCTGACCTGACGCGCACCTGACGACTCCCCCCGCCGGCCGCCTCAGGGCCGGCCGGCGGTTGCGCGCCGCCTTCAGCGGCACCTCCCTCCTTTGCATCGAAACCCGCCCTACCAACGGAGACATCCATGCCCCTCCTTTCGGCTTCGATCGTCAGCGCACCCGTGGCGACCTCGGAAACCTACGTCGACATCCCGGGCCTGTACATCGACATCGCCAAGGCAGAGATTCGAGACGGGAAACTGCAGGTCATCCTCAACGTGCCGACGCCGTACGCGACCGGCAACAACTTCCCCGGCATCTATTTCGCGATCGCCACCAACAAGGGCGTCGTCGCGGACGGCTGCTTCACCTATTCGTCGAAAGTGCCCGAATCCACCGGGCGCATGCCGTTCACGCTCGTCGCGACGATCGACGTCGGCACCGGCGTCACGTTCGTGAAGGGCCAGTGGAAAAGCGTGCGCGGCAGCGCGATGCATATCGATTCGTACGCGAGCCTGTCCGCGATCGGCGATACAGCCGCGCAATCGTCGTCCGGCGGCGGCAGCGGCGAAACCGGCGCGGGCGGCAACTCGGGCGGCACAGGCGGCACGGGTAGCGGCACGATCGGCGGCGGCGGCGAACGCGACGGCACGTTCAACCTGCCGCCGAACATCAAGTTCGGTGTCACCGCGCTCACCAACGCGGCGAACGACCAGACGATCGACATCTACGTCGACGACAACCCGAAACCGGTCGCCACGTTCAAGGGCGCCGGCGTGCACGACCAGAACCTCGGCACCAAGGTGCTCGACTCCGGCAAGGGGCGCGTGCGCGTGATCGTGATGGCGAACGGCAAGCCGTCGCGGCTCGGCTCGCGGCAGGTCGATCTCTTCAAGAAGTCGTACTTCGGGATCGTCGGCTCGGAAGACGGCGCCGACGACGACTACAACGACGGCATCGTGTTCCTGAACTGGCCGCTGGGCTAAGCACGATGACGCGCGGCGCGGCAGGCAGCGCGCGCCGTCGTCGAATCCGCAATGGCGACGGGCCGACCCCACATTGCGAACCGATTCATTCGAGCAGTCAGTCGTAGTTCCACTGCTGTACTCCGTGCGCGACAACGGCGAAATCCATTCACCGGCCGCGCAACGCGAGACCTTTCATCGAGACGAGGACGACATGTCACAACCGTTTACCCATGACGATCTGTACGCCCTGCTGCAACTCGCCGGCAACGATGCCACCGCCGTCCAGGCGAACGGCGACCAGGCGGTGCTCGACCGCATGCGCCAGTTCATGACCGCGCAGCTCGTGGAAAAGCTGCCGCAATACGATGTGTTCGTCGACATCGCGACGATCCCGTACAGCTTCGACGTCGGCAGCTGGCAGAACAAGGTGAAGGCCGATGCGGCCGGGCAGGTGGTCGCCTGCACGGTGACGTGGGCCGGTGCGCCCGGCGTGCTGCCCGGCGCCGCGGCGAAGTTCGGCGTCGGCGCGGTGGTCAATTACTTCTCGAAAGCCACGCCGCAGCCGCAACCCACGCAGCCGGATCCCACGACGACCGGCGGCGGCGAACGCGACGGCGTCTTCAACCTGCCGCCGAACATCGCGTTCGGCGTGACCGCGCTGGTCAATTCGTCGGCGCAGCAGACGATCGAGGTGTTCGTCGACGACAACGCGAAACCGGCCGCGACGTTCCAGGGCGCCGGCACGCAGGACGCGAACCTGAACACGCAGATCGTGAACTCCGGCAAGGGGAAGGTGCGCGTGGTCGTGACGGCGAACGGCAAGCCGTCGAAGATCGGCTCGCGTCAGGTCGACATCTTCAAGAAGACCTACTTCGGCCTGGTCGGGTCGGAAGACGGAACGGACGGTGACTACAACGACGGCATCGCGATCCTGAACTGGCCGCTGGGTTAAGCAGCGCGACCGTGCCCCTTCGCCACGCCGCCCGGCGTGGCGATTCATTTCAACGCGCATGCTCGTCTCTTCCGCCACGCGCGACAGCCCTGATACCTTCAGTTCGGTCGCATGTAACGATCGAAATTGTTGATGTATTCGTCAAGGTGGAGTTCCAGTGCCTTCCTGTATTCATCGCAGAAATACTGGATCGTTTCTTCCCGCATCGCTGCCATGTCCGCACCGGACCCATGGCCGGATGCACTGAGCCATGCGTTGAATCGTGCGGTCGCATACATCATCGACGCACTGACTTTGCCGCGACTCGGCGCTTTTTGAAGCTGCTCGTTCGATAGCTCGATGTGCTCGTCTGCACGAGCATGGAAATTTTCGTCGACGTCCATGGCTTATGCACTGCGCGTTAAGTGAAAGTCCTTGTCCGGCATTTCAGGGGACTGCGCCCGTTGCGGTTCGGATCTTCTCGAACCGCTTCGGGGTCGACAGGTGGGCACCGAGGCGCGCGATCGTCGACGCGAATGACCACTCGAACGACGATTGCGACGAAGGCATCGTGTTCCCGAACCGGCCACCGAGTCAAGGTCGGCATCCTGCCTTCCGCCGTCACGCCGCCCCGCGCGGCGATCCGCAAGAACGATCAAATGCCCCCTCCGCCGATACCATATAGTCCGCTCGACACCCTCATTGGAACGCTATGAACCCGGTAGGACATGCACTCTGGTTTATCGAAACCAAACTGGACCGCGAACTGACGCTCGACAGGATTTCCGCCAATTGCGACATGACGCGCTTCGGCTTCTCGCGCCTGTTCTCGATGAATACCGGCTGGCCAGTGATGCGCTATGTCCGGTCGAGGCGGCTGACGCGTGCGGCACACACGTTGGCGCAAGGCGCGCCGGACATCCTGCAGGTGGCGCTCGATGCCGGCTATGGCTCGCATGAGGCGTTCACGCGCGCCTTCCGCGATTGCTTCGGCATCACGCCCGAGGACGTGCGGGCACGGCGCACTCTCGACGGATTGTCTCTTGTGGAGCCGCTACGCATGAAAGAACTGAAACTCATCGACGTTGCACCATCACGCTTCGAAGCCGCCGGAAAACGGCTGATCGCCGGCATGAGCGACCGGTACACCTTCGAAACCAACGAAGGCATTCCGGCGCTGTGGCAAGCGTTCATCCCATACATCGGTACCATTCCCGGCCAGGTCGACGACGTGACCTACGGCGTGTGCTGCAACCCGGATGCGGATGGCAGCTTCGAATACATCGCGGGAGTGGAAGTCACCCACCGCGACCGGTTGCCCGCGCCCTTTCGTTGCGTCGAACTCGAACCACAGCAGTATGCGGTCTTCGAACACAGTGGGCACATCTCCACGCTGCACCAGACGTTCTACAGCATCTGGAACGGCTGGCTGCCGACGTCCGGATTCAAGGCGGTCGACGCGCCCGAGTTCGAGCGCTACAGCGCGGACTACGATCCGGTGACGGGCGCCGGCGTGCTGGAAATCTGGCTGCCGGTCGAACCTGCTGCGTAAGCGGTTTGCCCTGATCGGCCACGACGGGGCGCGTCGCGGCCGGCACCTCGCCAACCGTCAACCGGCCCGAGATCCGGCAGGCTCCGACATCACAACCGGCTGCGACCACTCAACCGACGCCAGGCGCGTGCGTGCATCGAGCACCACGCGATTGAACGCCACGCGTCGCTCACCCTTCAGCTTCGCTGCCTTGCCCGCCTGTACCAGCGCGACCGGGTCGACGAGACGGGCATGCCGCCGAACCTCGAAGTGCAGATGCGGCCCGGTGGCCGTACCCGTGCTGCCGACCGCGCCGACACGCTGGCCGCGCACGACCCGCATGCCGGTTCGCAGCGTCGGCTCGAATGCCGACAGGTGCGCGTAGTACGACGCATAGCCGCCGTCATGACGAATCACCACGTACTTGCCGTAGCCGCGCGGCTCGGTGCCGATGAACGTGACGACGCCGCGCTCCGACGCATGAACCGCACGCCCGGCCGGCGCCGCGAGATCGACGCCGGAATGCACATGGCGCGCGCCGGTGACCGGATGCACGCGCGTACCGAAATGCGAGCTGATCCGCTTTGCGCTGACCGGCATCGCAAACCGCGCGCCGGCGAGCGGCACGCCGTCGAGGTCGTAATAGGCGCCCGGCGAGCCGGCATCGGGCGCAAACCACACGGCCGCGACGTGCTCGCCGCGCAAGCGAAGCTCGAGCGCCGTCATGCGCACGCCGCCCGGCAGCTTCGCGTTGCCGTCGGGTTCGTAGACGACGCGGAACGTGTCGCCGAGTGCACCGCGCTGTTTCAGGTCGATGCGACCGGCGAGCATGCGGGTGATCTGCGCGGCAACGCCGGCCGGCAGATCCGCACGCGCCAGCGACGCCTGCAGGCTGCCGACGATCGCGCCGCCACGCGCGCCGCGCTCGGCTTGCGCGAACACGAACGGCTCGGCGGCGGCAAGATCGACGGGACGCCGTTCGAACGCAGCCTGCTCGCCCGCGACGGGCAACGCCGACGCAAGACCGTAATCGAACCTCGATGCGTACGCGCGCTCGACCGCCCCGCGCGCCGCATCGCACAACACACGGTAAGCCACGCAGGCACCGAAGCGCGCCACGGGGTCGTCGCGTTCGCCGGCCGTCGGCACGGTCAACGCATGCGACGTGTAGGCAACGTCGAGCGGCGCGGCCGTCGAGGCGTGCAAACCGCCCCACGTCGTGCGCGCGGCATTGAAAAAAGGCACGTCGACAAGGTCGGCCATCACGGGCGAAAACGGCGCGGCGTCGTGCGACGCATGTGCCACCACACCCGGTGCGCCGGCCACACAGGCCGCCGCGATGACACCGCGCAGCAGCGCGCGGCGCACCGGGAAACCGTGAACGCCGCGCCGTGCGGGTTGACCTTGTTCGCGTGCGAGACGGAAACGCAGGTCTAACCGCATGACGTCGTCACTCGCTGTCTGTCAGTGAAAAATCGGGAAAGAACCGGGTATCGCGGAGGAATGATCGTCGCGACCCGGCAACGTGAAAACGAGTGTAGCGGCGCGATCGACGCGGCTGAATAAGACTAGTCTCATTTAATCGTAAAGCCGCTTAGTACAAAACCGAAACCTCGATTTCGCGGCCCGGCGGCACGGGTACGCGGCATTCGGCCCCACCCGCTGGCGCGAACCAATGTGTGCCGCATACAGTCGAACGCTGCCGGCGCGTGAGCGCAAGCCTGCTCGACCACGGCCGCGTCACGCATCGTTTCTTCAACCCGGAATCCCGTCAATGTTTCTCGATCAACTACATCCGGAACGCTGGACGTTCCTGTGGAACGCGCTGTCCACCCTCTCCCTCAAGCTCTGCGCCGGCCTAGCGCTGCTCGTCGCCGGCTGGTGGCTGTCGAAACGCATCGGCAACTGGCTGAACCGTCTGCTCTCGAGCAAGGAGCGCGTCGACGACACGCTGCGGCCGATCCTCTGCGACGTCGCCGTGTGGGGCATCCGCATCGTCGCGATCGTCGGCGCGCTGTCGCAGCTCGGCATCGAAACCGCGAGCATCGTCGCGGTGCTCGGCGCGGCCGGCCTCGCGATCGGGCTCGCGCTGCAGGGCACGATGCAGAACATCGCGGCCGGCATCATGCTTCTGCTGCTGCGGCCGTTCAAGGTCGGCGACTATATCGACGGCGGCACGGGCGTCGCGGGAACCGTCGACGAGGTCGGGCTCTTCATGACGCGGCTGACGAAGCCGGACGGCATCTGCGAATACGTGCCGAACAGCGCGCTGTGGGGCAGCTCGATCCGCAACTACACGCGCAACCCGACGCGCCGCCTCGATCTCGAAGTGGAAGTGTCGGTGCATGACGATATCGATCGCGCGCTCGACGCGCTGCGGGCGCTGGCCGCGGCCGATCCCGACGTGCTGCAGGACCCCGCGCCGGACGTGATGGTGATGCGCTTCGACGACAGCACGGTCGTCGCAAACATGCGCGTATGGACGCACACCGACAAGTTCTGGGCGATGCGCTGGCGCCTCGCGCGCCAGGTGCGCAAGACGCTCGCCGACGCGAACTGCGCGCTGCCGATCCGCACGCGCGAGCTGCACATCGTGCATGACGCGGAGCGTCGCGCCGACCGCGCGCAAACGCACGCGCTGTAAACGGCGAAGGCCGCGAAGCGCATCCTGCTTCGCGGCCCCGGCGACGTCAACGCAACGTCACCGCAACGTCACCGCCACATCACATCTTCACGATATCGAGCAGCGCCTTCTTGCCGCTCTTGTACGTGAACACCGAGATCGCGCCGTGCTTCAGGTCGCCCTGCGGCGTGAAGCTCGTCTCGCCGATCACGCCCTTGTAGTCGGTCGCGGGCATCGCCGCCAGCACCTTCGCCGGGTCGGTCGAGTTCGCGCGCTTCATTGCGTCGACGATGATGTAGACGGCGTCGTACGAGAACGGCGCATACACCTGCATCGGCTGGTGATAGCGCGCCTCGTAGCGCTTCGCGAACGCCGCGCCGCCCGGCATCTTCTCGAGCGCGATGCCGGCCTCGGAGCACACGCCGTCGCCGGCGAGGATCTTCGCGCGCATGCCGAGCTGGCGCGCCTGCTTCGCGAGCGGCCCGCCCGTCGCATCCATGCCGCCGTACATGATCGCGTCCGGATTCGCGCCCTTGATCTTCGTGAGGATCGCGCGGAAGTCGATCGCCTTGTCGTTGGTCGCATCGCGCGACACGACCTTCATCCCGGCGGCCTTCGCCGCTTTCTCGAACTCGGTCGCGAGGCCCTGGCCGTACGCGGTCGAATCGTCGACCACGGCCACCGTCTTGATGCCCATGTTCTTCGCCGCGTACATCGCGAGCGCCGGCCCCTGCTGCGCGTCGGTCGCCACCACGCGATAGGTCGTCTTGAAACCCTGCTGCGTGTAGGTCGGGTTGGTCGCGGCCTGCGAGATCTGCACGACACCGCCGTCGCGATAGACGCGCGACGCCGGAATCGACGTGCCCGAGTTGTGATGGCCGACGACGCCGATGACCTTGTCGTCGACGAGCCGCTGCGCGACCTGCGTCGCTGTGCGCGGATCGCCCGCGTCGTCCTGCGCGTCGAGTTGCAGCGTGACCTTCCTGCCGCCGATCGTCAGGCCCTTCGCATTGATTTCCTCGACCGCGAGGCGCGCGCCGTTCTCGCTGTCCTTGCCGAGGTGCGCGATCGCGCCGGTCAGCGGCGCGACGTGGCCGATGCGCACGATCTCGTCCGCATGTGCGGACAGCGCGCACGTAAGCGCCGCCGCTGCCGCGAATGCCGTCATGGAATGTCGAAGCATGTCTGTCTCCTGGTCAGTCTTGTGGGGCCCCGTTCGATGCGGGACGTGTTGTGGTTCGGATGACGAATCGGTTGCGGTCAGTGATGCAGCGCTTCCTGCACGGCGGGCCACATCCCCGTCGGCTGCACGGCTGCGGCGCCGCGCGTTACGCGCGCCCTTCGAATCCCAGCAGCACGTTGACCGCGTTGATGCCGATCTCGTCGACCATGTAGCCGCCTTCCATCACGAACAGCGTCGGCACGTTCAGGCGCGCGAGCGCCGCGCCGATGCGCAGGTAGTCGGGCGAGCGCAGCCGGAAATGGCTGATCGGGTCGTGCTCGAACGTATCGACGCCGAGCGACACGACGAGCGCGTCGGGCGCATGCGCGGCGATCGCGGTGGCCGCCTGATCGAGCGCCGCCGAGTAGGTGTCCCACAGCGTGCCCTTCGGCAGCGGCAGGTTCAGGTTGAACCCTTCGCCCGCGCCGATGCCGCGCTCGTCCGCATAGCCGGAGAAGTACGGATACGACACCGGCGGCTCGCCGTGGATCGACGCGAACAGCACGTCCGCGCGGTCGTAGAAGATGTCCTGCGTGCCGTTGCCGTGATGGAAATCGACGTCGAGCACCGCGACGCGCGCGGCGCCCTGCGCGACACAGTGCTGCGCGGCGATCGCCGCGTTGTTCAGGTAGCAGTAGCCGCCCATGTACTCGCGGCCCGCATGATGCCCAGGCGGGCGGCACAGTGCGAACGCCGCGCGCGCCGCGCCGCTCGACAGCAGGTCGGCGCCGGTGAGCGCCGAGTTCGCGCTCGCGCTCACGGCGTCCCACGTGCCGGCATTGATCGGCGCGCCCGCGTCCATCGCGTAGAAGCCGAGCTTGCCGTCGATGAACGCGGGCGGCGTCGCGGCAGCCGGCATCGCGCGCACCGGCCACACGAGCGGCAGCGCCTGGCAGGTGCGGCCCGTCGCGGTCCACTCGTCCCACGCGCCGGCGAGGAAATCGACGTAGCGGGCACTGTGCGCGGCCGCGTAGTGGGCGCGGTCGAACGGCTTCGGCGCGATCACGTCGCCGAGGCCGGCGGCACGCACCTGCGCGAGCACCGTTTCGGCGCGAAGGGGGTTTTCGAACGAATCGGTGATCGCGCCGTCCTTCAGTTCGACGCCGCGATGCAGTTGGTGATCGCTGCTGTAGACCGTGAGCATGGTTGACCGTTGCAGTGAGGGTGGCAACAGTTTATTGACGGCAACCGGCAATAGCTTTGCTTTCGACGCGCGCCTTTCGTACAATTTTGAGAAAACCGCCTACGGATTTCCGGAAATGAGCAAAAATCGCGCTTCAGCCGAACTGGATGGCGTCGACCGCGCCATGCTGCGCCTGCTGCAGGACGACGGCGCGTTGTCGAACGCGACACTCGGCGAGAAGCTGTCGCTGAGCGTCACGCCCTGCTGGCGGCGCCGCAAGCGGCTCGAGGACGAAGGCGTGATCACCGGCTACCAGGCGAATCTCGACCGGCGCGCGCTCGGCATGAACGTGTTCGCGTTCGTGCAGGTGACGTTCAACATGCATTCCGGCCAGGATTCGGATCACTTCGAGGACGTGATGCGGCGTCACGATGAAGTGACGTCCTGCCACAAGATCACCGGCGCGGCCGACTACATCCTGCAGGTCGTCGCGGCCGATCTCGATGCGTACGCGGAATTCGTCGAGCGCGTGCTGCGCAAGCAGGCCGGGGTGTCGTCGATCCAGTCGAGCCTCGCGTTGCGCGAAGTGAAGTTCTCGTCGCGGGTGCCGGTGCCAGGCGACTGACCGTTCATGCTGTTCCGCGCCCGGGCCCGGGCATCCGTTGTCGATCGTCATCCCATGGAGCGCTACCTGATGAAACGTCTTCTTCCGTCTGCTTCGCTGGCCGCCGCCATTGCCTGCGCGCTCGCGTTGAGCGCCTGTGCGGCGCAATCCACCGTGCCGGCCGCCGCGTCAGCGCCGGCCGAAGCTGCCGCGCCGCCCCCGCCGCCGATGCCCGGCAGCGATCGCGATTCGCACGGCTGCATCCCCTCGGCCGGCTATTCGTGGTGCGAAGCAACGCAACAATGCGAACGCCCGTGGGAACTCGCGAAACAGAAGGGCTTCGCGAATTCGGCGCAAGGGTACGACCAGTTCTGCCGGAACGGCACCGCGAAGTAAAGTGACGTGACGTCACGCGATCGTGTCGCGGCGCACGGCCGCGACACGAGGCAGCGCCCCTCGACATCCCCTCCCGATCCCGCGCAGTTATCCCCAGCTTTCCCGGTTCCAGCGACCGTCATTCCGGAAACCCGGACACACAAAAAACCCCACAAAAACAACGGGTTTTTTCGTTTGTGACACAGCAAACGAGTTCGGTTACATTACGCGCCCCTTGCCACCCCGCCCCCGCAAAACGCGTCGCGCGCGGCCTCTTTCCACGCAGCCTGAAGCGTCTTCCGCTCAGGCTTGCCGCAAGGGCCCGGGCGCGTTGTGCGCCACTGTGACGCAGGCACTTGCCTGCCCGCAGGCAGCCGATCCGAAGGTGTTCTTCCCGACGGGTTCGCGTGCGCAAATGCAACGGCGCGCGGCGTCGATCCGGAATTCCGGATTCGCGCGTCCGGATCTCCGGACCCGTGTTTCACCGCGATCGACACACGCGCCGGGCGGCTTGGCAAACCGATGCATTCAAGTTGAGAAAGGGATCTGCTGTGATCAAAACGTTACGGGTAATACTGTCGGCGCTCGCGCTGTGCGTCGCCGCGTCGTCCGCGCATGCCGCCGATACGAAGAAGGTCGACGTCCTGCTGGTGGGCGGCGGCATCATGAGCTCGACGCTGGGCGTCTGGCTGCACGAGCTTCAACCTGACTGGTCGATGACCATGGTCGAGCGCCTCGACGGCGTCGCGCTGGAAAGCTCGAACGGTTGGAACAACGCCGGCACCGGCCACTCGGCGCTCGCCGAACTGAACTACACGCCGGAGAAGGCGGACGGCAAGATCGACATCTCGAAGGCGATCGAGATCAACGAGTCGTTCCAGATCTCGCGCCAGTTCTGGGCGTGGCAGGTCAAGCAGGGCGTGCTGAAGAACCCGCACTCGTTCATCAACTCGACGCCGCACATGAGCTTCGTGTGGGGCGACGACAACGTCCGCTTCCTGAAGAAGCGCTACGAAGCGCTGCAGGCGAGCCCGCTGTTCCGCGGCATGCAGTATTCGGAAGACTACGACCAGATCAAGCAGTGGGTGCCGCTGATGATGGAAGGCCGCGACCGCAACCAGAAGGTCGCGGCAACGTGGACGCCGATCGGCACCGACGTGAACTTCGGCGAGATCACGCGCCAGTTCGTCGGCTACCTGAAGACGCAGCCGAACTTCACGCTGTCGCTGTCGAGCGAAGTGCGCGAGATCTCGCGCAACGCCGACGGCACGTGGCACGTCACGTGGGTCAAGCTGCACTCGGATGAGCCGGCGCAGTCGGTCGACGCGAAGTTCGTGTTCATCGGCGCGGGCGGCGGTGCGCTGCACCTGCTGCAGGCATCGGGCATCCCCGAGGCGAAGGACTACGGCGCGTTCCCGGTCGGCGGCTCGTTCCTCGTGACGGACAATCCCGAAGTCGTGAAGCAGCATCTGGCGAAGGCCTACGGCAAGGCGTCGGTCGGCTCGCCGCCGATGTCGGTGCCGCACCTCGACACGCGCATCATCGACGGCAAGAAGATCATCCTGTTCGGGCCGTTCGCGACGTTCTCGACCAAGTTCCTGAAGAACGGTTCGTACTTCGACCTGCTCAAGAGCACCAACACGCACAACGTCGCACCGATGATGCGCGTGGGTGTGGACGAATTCCCGCTGGTGCAGTACCTCGCCGGCCAGCTGATGCTGTCCGACGACGACCGCTTCAACGCGCTGAAGGAATACTTCCCGAACGCGAAGAAGGAAGACTGGCGCCTGTGGCAAGCCGGCCAGCGCGTGCAGATCATCAAGCGCGACCCGGTCAAGGGTGGTGTGCTGAAGCTCGGCACCGAGATCGTCAGCTCGCAGGACGGCAGCATCGCGGGCCTGCTCGGCGCATCGCCGGGCGCGTCGACGGCCGCGCCGATCATGCTGAACCTGATGAAGAAGGTGTTCAAGGACAAGGTCGCGACGCCCGAGTGGCAGCAGAAGATCCGCCAGATCGTGCCGAGCTACGGCACGAAGCTGAATGACAGCCCGGCGAAGGTCGTCGAGGAATGGACGTACACCAGCGACGTGCTGCAGCTGTCGCCGCCGCCGAAGATCGACGTCGGCACGCCGTCGCAGGCCACCGGCACCGCGCCGGCCCGCCCGGCGAAGGCGGCGACCGACATGGCGCTGTAACGCGCCGAGCGCCGCGCGACACCCTCGCGCCGCACGACACGGCCGCCCTCCGGGGCGGCCGTTTTTCTTGGCGGGTAGCGGGCGAAACCGCCCGGCCGGTCGCCCGCTTCCGCTAGAATTGCGGCACGCGCGACCCTGTCGCCGCCCGATCCACCATCCGCATCGACGCAATCCAAGCGACGCCCGGTGCGGCCCGCGCCCAGGCCGCGCTAGCGCCGCCCGCCGTTGCCGCGCCCGCCCGGGCGCGCCATCAACCGAATTCAGCTGGAGAAAGACCGTGTTTACCTGCCGAAACCAGAGCTGCGGCACGCCGTGGGAGCAGTCCGACGTCGTCATCAAGGACGAAGGCCAGGGGCTGCTGTTCCGCTGCCCGCTGTGCGGCGCGCGCAACTACCTCGAACGCTTCGAAGACGACGAAGGCAAGGTCGTCTACGAGCAGATGGAAGGCCGCCCTTACCTCGGAGACCTGGAATGACCCAGCCGACCGCCACGCCGTTCAGCGCGCTGTCGTTGACGCCCGCCACGCTCGCCAACCTCGCGCAGCTCGGCTACGTCGACATGACGCCGATCCAGGCCGCGAGCCTGCCGATCGCGCTGGCCGGCCAGGACCTGATCGCCCAGGCGAAGACGGGCAGCGGCAAGACCGCCGCGTTCTCGCTCGCGCTGCTGGCGCGCCTCGACGCACGCCGCTTCGACGTGCAGGCGATGATCCTGTGCCCGACGCGCGAACTCGCCGACCAGGTCGCGCAGGAAGTGCGCCGCCTCGCGCGCGCCGAAGAGAACGTGAAAGTGCTGACGCTGTGCGGCGGCACGCCGATGCGCCCGCAGGCGCAGAGCCTCGAGCACGGCGCGCACATCGTCGTCGGCACGCCGGGCCGCATCATGGATCACCTCGATCGCGGCAACCTGAAGCTCGACGCGCTGAACACGCTGGTGCTCGACGAAGCCGACCGGATGCTCGACATGGGCTTCTTCGACGACATCGCGAAGGTCGCACGGATGTGCCCGACCTCGCGCCAGACGCTGCTGTTCTCCGCGACCTACCCGGACGGCATCGTGAAGCTGAGCCAGCAGTTCCTGCGCAACCCGAAGGAAGTGAAGCTCGAAGAGCGCCACGACAACAGCAAGATCCGCCAGCGCTTCTATGAAGTGACGGAAGACGAACGGCTGCATGCGGTGGGGCAGTTGCTGAACCACTACCGGCCGGTGAGCACGATCGCGTTCTGCAACACGAAGCAGCAGTGCCGCGACCTGCTCGACGTGCTGCATGCGCAGGGCTTCCACGCGCTCGCGCTGCACGGCGAGCTCGACCAGCGCGAGCGTGACCAGGTGCTGATCCAGTTCGCGAACCGCAGTTGCTCGGTGCTGGTGGCCACCGACGTCGCCGCGCGCGGGCTCGACATCGCGCAGCTCGAGGCCGTGATCAACGTCGACGTGACGCCCGACCCCGAAGTGCACGTGCACCGCATCGGCCGCACGGGCCGCGCGGATCAGGACGGCTGGGCGCTGAGCCTCGCGAGCATGGACGAGATGGGCCGCGTCGGCGCGATCGAGCAGGCGCAGAAGCGCGACGTCGAATGGCATCCGCTCGCGGAACTGAAGCCGGCCGACGACGGCGTGCTGACGCCGCCGATGGAAACGCTGCAGATCCTCGGCGGGCGCAAGGACAAGATCCGCCCGGGCGACGTGCTCGGCGCCCTGACCGGCGACGCCGGGTTCGACGGCAAGCAGATCGGCAAGATCAACGTGACCGAGTTCTCGACCTATGTCGCACTCGAGCGCGGCGTGGCGCGCGATGCGCTGCGCAAGCTCAATGCCGGGAAGATCAAGGGCAAGCGGGTCAAGGTCCGGTTGATGGACGAAGAGTGACGGAACGCGGCGCGGACGGTCGCACCGTTGCGCGCCGCCCTGCATTCCCTCACATTACCCCCGCATCACGCCAGTTCCGGATATCCGTGCGCGGCCGCGTCCTCCGCGAGTCGCGCAATTACGTCGTAGTCGCCTGGCGACAACCGTTCGAATCCCTTCAACCGCAGCACGCGCGCCCGTTCCGCATCGGTGGCGACCGCGTGATCGAGCGCGTCCTGCAATGAGGCGACCTGCGCTTCCGGCAGCGCGCGCGATGCGATGAACGGTAATCCCGGCGCAGAGGCCGTCATCCCGATGATCCGGATGTCCTGCAGCAGATCGGGCAACGCGTCGCGTACATACGCGAACGTCACGCAGTCGATCGCCGCACAATCGGCTTCCGCCAAAGCCAACGCACGCAGCACGTTCAGGTGCGAGCCGAGCGCCGTAACCGATCCGAAGAATCGTCCGTCGCGTGCATGCGGCGCGACCGCGTGCCGGAGCGCGTTCATCCCGCTGTGCGAATCTCGACCGTTGAATGCGGCCCGCAGCCCCCGGCATGCGGCGAGCGTCGTCGCGCCGTCCGCGTGTGCATCTGCCGACACGACCAGCACGCTGCTGTAGTGCGCACCGTGGCAACCGTCGGCATCGAACACGGGGGTCGCGATCAGTCGCACGACATCGCGCAGGCCCAGCATCCGGTACGGGTAGCCGCAGGTCTGCGACAGCAGCAGATCGTCGCGCCGCCACAGCGCGTGCAGGTCGTCGAGGGGTTCGTCGGGAAGCGTGACATCGGCGGGCCCGCCCGCGTTCGCGAACGCATCGAGCGCGTCGCGCAGCAACGCGCGCCACAGCGCGTCGTGGCGCGGCGTCACGTTGTACATCGGCAGGGCGGCGATCCATGAGCTCATGCGGGCATTCTACGCAGTGACGCTCGCGCAACGGAACCCGGTTCGATCACGGTAAAACGGGGGCTGAACGCGGCGCAGCGCGCCCGAAGCTTATCGGCCACGCGACGATAAGCAAATGCGAATCGATTGGTTGGCCGCGCAGCGCGATCCCGGTACCGTCCTGATGCCTGCCCGAGCATCGCCATTGCACGTGATAACGGACAGGCCGACCGTGATCCGCGAGACACCTGCGCACCGGGCCGAGCGCACCGGTTCAACCGCTCGTTCCCCGCACTGCCCGTTCAATCCGCCTCAACGCCATGGCCGAATACTTCGACGTCGACCACGCGCGTGCGATCGCCGCGCTCGACACCCGCTTCACCGCCCGCACCGAGTGGCCGACCTGGCTGCTGGTCGTCGCGATCTACGGCGGCTGGCTCGCCGTGCTGCTGCTCGTGCGTGACGGCACGCTGTCGCTCGCGGCCGCGACGCCGCCGCTGATCCTGCTCGGCGCATGGCACCTGTCGCTGCAGCACGAGCTGCTTCACGGCCATCCGACACGCTCCGCCCTCGTGAACAAGCTGCTCGGTTATCCGCCGCTGACGGTCTGGTATCCGTACACGCTGTATCGCGACACACACCTCGACCACCACCGCGACGAAGACCTGACCGTACCGGGCGTCGATCCCGAAACGAACTACGTCACGCGCGAACGCTGGGCGCAGCTGCCGCGCTGGCGCCGCGTGCTGACGGTCGCCCGCAAGACCTTCATCGGACGCTTCATCGCCGGGCCGCCGCTGAGCATCTTTGCAATGTGCATCGATGCATTCGCCGCGTTTCGTCGCGGCGACTTCCGCTATCTGCCGATGTGGGCGATGCATATCGCCTGCGTGGTTGCGCTGCTCGGGTGGCTGCAATGGGCCATCGGCGTGCCGTGGTGGTATTACCTGCTCGTGATCACGTGGCCGGCGTTGTCGATCGCGATGATCCGCTCGCTGTACGAGCACCGCGCCGCCCCGCATCCGAAGGCGCGCATCGCGATCAATGAAGCCGGCTTCGCGATGCGGCTGCTGTACCTGAACAACAACTATCACCTCGTCCATCACGACCTGCCGAAGCTGCCGTGGTACGACCTGCCGCGTGCGTACCGGATGCGACGCAATGCGTACGCGCAGAAGTGCGGCGGCTTCGTGATTCGCGGCGGGTATTGCGAACTGCTCGCGCGCCATGCGTGGACGCCGACCGATACGCCCGTCCATCCGTTCGACCAGGGCACGGCGTCGTTGTCGACGGGGAGCGGCGTGAAGGTGGCGGTGGTCGACAAGGTGCTGCAGATCAGTACGTGACGTTCGGCGGAGCCGACGATTCGTCCGCCCCACCGCACATTTCTTACGAAACACCAACATTCCTGCTCCCACCCGAGCATTGCCAATTGCGTCGGCAATGCCCAGAATGACGGCTCGTCCGGGGCTTCCAACAATCATTCGCTCCGGCTCTGCTCCCGGCCGCGCGCCGCACGCCCCCACGACGATGCAACCGAACACCCCGCCCGGCGCAATCCGCGCGATCGGCAACGACTGGTCCGTTTCCGCGATTACCGCGGGTTTTCTCGCGGTACTGATTTCCTACGCAGGCCCGCTCGCGATCTTCTTTCAAGCCGCGCAGGCAGCGCATGCGTCGAATGCGTTGGTGTCGTCGTGGGTCTGGGCGATCTCGATCGGCGCCGGCGTATCGGGCCTGTTCGCGAGCTGGAAGCTGAAGGTGCCGGTCATCACCGCGTGGTCAGCGCCCGGCACCGCGCTGCTCGTCGGCCTGTTTCCGCAACTGACGCTCAACCAGGCCGTCGGCGCGTACATCACGGCCGCGCTGATCATCCTGCTGATCGGCGTGACCGGCTATTTCGACCGGCTCGTGCGCCACATTCCGCGCGGTATCGCGTGCGGGATGATGGCCGGCATCCTGCTGCCGTTCGGCACGCATGCGTTCGCCGCCGCGTCGGAACAGCCCGCGCTCGCGTTCGGGATGATCGCGGCCTACGTGACCTTCAAGCGCCTGCTGCCGCGCTACAGCATCGTGCTCGTGCTGCTGACGGGCGCCGCGCTCGCGGCGCTGCTCGGGATGACGCATCTCGGCAACGTGTCGGCGAGCCTCGCGCACCCGATCTTCATCGCGCCCGAATGGACGCTCGGCACGACGCTCAGCCTCGCGCTGCCGCTCGTGGTCGTCAGCCTCACCGGCCAGTTCCTGCCGGGCATGACGATCCTGCGCGTGTCCGGCTATCACACGCCCGCGCGGCCGATCATCACCGCGACCAGCGTGATGTCGCTCGTGGTCGCGTGCTTCGGCGGGATCACGATCGTCGTCGCGGCGATCACGGCCGCGCTCTGCACCGGCAAGGACGCGCACGAAGACCCGGACCGGCGCTACATCGCCGGGCTCGCGAACGGGGCGATCTACCTGATCGGCGGGCTCTTCGCCGGCACGATCGTCACGGTGTTCTTCGCGCTGCCGAAAGCATTCGTCGCGATCCTCGCAGGGCTCGCGCTGATCGGTGCGATCGGCGCGAACGTGCACGGGATCTTCGAGGATGAGAGCCACCGCGAAGCATCGTTGATCACGTTCCTCGCGACCGCGTCGGGCATGACGTGGCTCGGGCTCGGCTCCGCGTTCTGGGGGATCGTGATCGGGTCGCTTTCATACGCTATCCTTAACAAGGTGCGGCGACCCGCGTGATGCGTAATGCGCGTCGCCGCCGCCTCTATTACCGCGCGTGCTGGCGCACCAGTTGTGCGAGTGCATCGGTCAGCGTCGTCGTGCCGTAAAGCCGTTCCGACACCCCCTCCTCGACGTCGATCTGCCCCGCGTTGTGCACATCGTAGAGATCGACGATCAACTGCGCATGGCGTTCGCTGAGGCCCGCACGCAGCAGCGTCGCGGCCCACGTCTCGCGCGGCAGTTCATGCGCGACGATGGGCCGGCCGGCCGCCGCGCCGAGCGTATCGGCGATCGCCGTCACGCTCACCCGCCGCGGCCCTTCGATACTGACGATGCGCGGCCCGTTGCCGCCTTCCGGCGCGTCGAGCAGCAGCCGCGCCGCAACGACGCCCACGTCGGGCGCCCAGACCGTCGGGAACACCTTGCCGACCGGATGGTGAAAGCTCGGCAGCACACCGGTGCCGAGTGCGACCGGCAGGATGCGCGTCCAGTTCTGCAGATGCTCGGCCGAACGCAGCAGCGTCAGATGCGTCGGGATCGTCTTCAGCCGCTCCTCGAAGTGATGAAACAGCCGGGTGATGCCCGTATTGCCGTCGCGCTCCGCACCGTAGTCCGACAGCGCGAGCAGCACCGGCGGCGGGTTGGCGGCGAGCGCGGCGGTGGCGACGTCGATCGTCCGCGTCATCGTCGCGGCCGGATCGGGGTCGGCGACCGGCACCGGGCACAGGATCTGCACGGCCCGCGCGCCGTCGATTGCCGATGCGACCGCGTTCGCGTCCGTCAGCTCGGCGATCACGACATCGCAGCCGAGCTGCACGAAACGTTCACGATGGCGTGCGTCGCGCAATACCGCGCGCACGGGATGGCCGGCGTTGCGTAGGGCCGTCACGGTCGACTGGCCGACGTTGCCGGATGCACCGAAGATCACGAACACGATTCGCTCCTTGGGGGATGAAAGTGTCGTGATTGTCAGGTTGGGCGGCGGGAGCGGCGCGCAGGGAGGGATGAATACAGCAGGAAAGGATGACGGGATGCGGGGAGCGCACGGATCGCGCCGTGCGCCGCCGCGAAGCCGAGGCTAGCGACGCGAAGGCTTCGCACCCTCCTCGCCGTCATACGCAAGCCGCAGCCCGCCCCTTGCCCCCGACCGCGCAATCTCGGTCGGCGTCGCGCCCAGCACGCGATTCATCCAGTTCGCCATGTGGCTCTGATGCGCAAACCCGGCTTCGAGCGCGATCTGGCTGATGCTGAGCCGGCCTTCTAGCAGCAACGCCTTCGCGCGCTCGACCCGGCGCCGCACGACGTACTGGTGCACGGGCATCCCGAGCGTTTCGCGGAACAGCACCTTGAAATGCGGCACGCTGATCGACACGAGCGCCGCGAGTTCGGCCAGCGTCATGCGCCGGTCGAGGTTCGCTTCGACGTAGTCGATCACGCGCGCGGCCGCCTTCGGCGCGAGCGTGCGGCGGCGCTCGCGGAACGCCGGCTGGCCGTCGACCAGCCGCGCGACGAGCGCCGTGCACAGGCTTTCCGCGTAGAGCGGATCCGACGCGTCTTCCGCTTCGAGTTCGGCGGCCATCGCCCACGCGATGTGCTGCAGGCGCGGGTCACGCACCTGCAGCCGGCGGCGGATCTGCCCCTGCGACGGCTTCAGTTCGAGCTGTTCGACGGTCCGCCGCACGAACGTGTCGCTGAGTGCGATATGGAGGATCTGGCAGTCGGCGCTGTCGGTCCACTGGCCGGGCAGGCCGGCCGGAATCACGTCGACGTCGCCGTGCGCCTGGATGCGCGACACGCGCTCGCCGTCGCACACGCAATCCGCGCGAACCGGCGACCCGATATGCACGCCGATCCGGTGATGCTCGGCCGCCGGAATCCGGTAGGTGCCCGCGCGGATTGCCAGCAGCGACGCGCCGAAGCCCTGCCAGCCGAGCCCGCGGCTCGAGCGCAGGCTGACCGGGACGCCGTTGTCCGTCGGCGCCGCGAGAATCGCATCGCTCATGGCCTTCCTCCAGTGGATCGGGATGTCGAACGCGCATTGTGACGCGTTTTCGGGCGGTCTGCCGGGCCTGCCGGCAACGCGCCCGGGTCGAGCAGAAAAAGATCATCCGTTCCTGCTCAGGGCCATCCTTGCGTGTGCGCCGGCGGGCGCCGCGCCACTTACGATGGCCCCATCCGACACCTACGGAGACCGTCATGCCCCATCAGTGCCTTGCGCAACGCGCAGCGTTCACCGCGCGCCCGCGTTCCGCCGCCACCCGTCCGTCATCCGGGCGCCACTCCCGCAGCAACCGCGCCCCGATCACCGCCTGGTGCCTGCGCATCGTCGGCTGGTACCGGCTCGAACGGCTGCTCGCGTCGATTCCCGACAGCAACGACGACTTCGGGCTCGTCTGACCGGCCGGTCAACGCATTCGCCTACTTGCGCCGCCGCTCGTGCGGCGCCGCCGTCGCGCCGTCGATCACCGGTGCGCCCTGCTTGATCAGGAAATCGCGGAACAGCCCCGTGACCTGCGAGATCCGCCGGTCGGCGAGCGTGACCACATACCATTCGCGCTCGATCGGGTTGCCGGGAAACGGCAGTTGCCCGAGCAGCCCGGTGCGCAGTTCGAGTGCACACGCGTGCAACGACAGGAACGCCACGCCGAGCCCCGCTTCGGCCATCTGCTTGATCGCCTCGTTGCTCGACAGTTCGGAGCCCACATGGAACCGGTAACCCGCGTTCTTGAACAGGCTCTCGACGGTCGAGCGCGTACCCGCGCCGCGTTCGCGCACGAGCAGGTGCGCGGATTCGAGATCCTTCAGCGCGACGCGCTTGCGCTGCATCAGCGGATGGCCGGGCGCCGCGACGAACACCATCGGATGCTTCGCGAACTCGACCGCATGCGTGCGCAGTTCCTTCGGCGCGCTGCCCATCACCGCGAGATCGATTTCATGCGTGGCGAGCATGCGGATGATGTCGTCGCGATTGCCAACCTTGAAATAAGTCTTCACGTGCGGACGCGTCGCGGTGAATTTCACGAGCAGCGGCGGAATCAGGTACTCGGCCGTCGTGATCGCGCCGATCCGCAGCGTGCCGCCGAGATCGCCCGTCAGCGCGGCCACTTCGTCGCCGGCCTCGCTCCACAGATGCAGGATCTCGCGCGCATAGCGCGACACGATCTCGCCGGCCGCGGTCAGCTGCACGCCCCGCCCCACCCGCTGCAGCAACGCGGCGCCCACCGCCTCCTCGAGCAGGCGCACCTGCAGCGACACGGCCGGTTGCGTCAGGTTCAGTTCCTCGGCCGCCCGCGACACGCTGCCGAGCCGCGCAATCATGTCCAGCGCCTTCAGCTGCCGGAACGTCGCGGTCTTTCCTATAAGTGAATACATATGAGTCGCTTATAAACATTAAATTGTTCGTGTAGGTTCAAAACTATATCGTCGGTTCTTGAGCAATGTCATCCGAATCGTCATTCAGCGGGAGCCCAACATGGACAACACCACGCCCAACCTTGCAACGGACCGCGCACCGCGCCTGCCGCGCATCGTGATCGTCGGCGGCGGCGCCGGCGGCCTGCACCTCGCCACACGTCTCGGCGATACGGTCGGACGCCGCGGGCAAGCCGAAGTCGTGCTCATCGACCGCTATCCGACGCACTTCTGGAAGCCGCTGCTGCACGAAGCCGCATCGGGCCATCGCGACCCGGCCTCGCACACGATCGAATACGCGGCGCAAGCGAAGCGCCACGGTTTCCGCTTCATGCAGGGCGCGCTGCAACACGTCGACCGCGCGGCACGCACGGCGACGATCGCAGCCGTGCAGGATGCGGACGGCACGGAAATCCTGCCGCAGCGCGAGCTCGGCTATGACGATCTCGTGCTCGCCGTCGGCAGCGTGACGAACTTCTTCAATGTGCCGGGCGCGGCGCGCCACGCGCTGCCGCTCGAAAACCTCGACCAGGCCGAGGATTTCCGCCGGAAGTTCCTCGCGGCCTGCACGAAGGCGAATCACCTGGCCGAGCAGCAGCCCGCGCGGCGCGCGGCGCCGATCTGCATCAACGTGATCGGTGCGGGCGCGACGGGCGTCGAGCTGGCAGCGGCATTGCGGGATGCGATCCAGCAATTGACGACGTACCGCTTCAAGGCGCTAGTGTCCGCGCGCGACGTGCACATCCGGCTGATCGAAGGCGGCCCGCGCATCCTGCCGGCGCTCGACGAGCGGCTGTCCGGCAAGATGCACGCGCAGCTTCGCGCGCTGAACGTCGACGTGCTGACCGATACCCGCGTGGCGGAAGTCGGCGCGGATGCCGTGACGACCTCGACCGGCGAACGGCTCGCAAGCGACATCACGATCTGGGCGGCCGGCGTGGCGGGCCCCGCGTTCCTGCGGCAGATCGGCGACATCGCGCTCAATCGTTCGAACCAGGTGATCGTGACCGAGACGCTGCAGACGCCGGACGATCCGCACGTGTATGCGTTCGGCGACTGCGCCGCCTGCCCGACGGCCGGCGCGAACGGCTTCCTGCCGCCGCGTGCGCAGGTCGCTTTTCAGCAGGCCGTGTACCTGGTCAACGCGTTCGCGCGGCGCGTCGCCGGCAAGCCGGTGGACGGCTTCACATTCCGCGATGCGGGCACCGTCGTGTCGCTCGGGCATGCGGGCGCCGTGTACCAGGCCGACATCGGCGTGCGTTCGCGCTCGCTGATCGTCGACGGGCTTGCCGCAATCGGACTGTACAAGTTCCTGTATCGCAAGCACCTGTTCAGCGTGGTCGGCGTGAAGCGTGCGCTGTTCCAGTCGCTGAGCCACTGGCTGCAAAGCCGCAACCAGCCGTCGATCAAGCTGCACTGATCGCGTCGATTCACACGCAGCCTCGCAAGACGGCATATCGGGCGTGCATCGTTCGATATGCCGTTTTTTCATTTGCCCATGCGCGGTGCATTCAGCGCGTGCGCGAATCTGGTGCATCACATCGAGGGCCGTCGATGCGATGCGATTCGCGCGGAACAGGCCGTGCGACACGCATCCCGCGCCCACATTGGCTCGTCGTCCCATTCATTAGTCGAATCGTATGGGTCGGATATAAATATTAATTGGTCGCGTTTTCCGGATCGACGCTAAGGTGTGTGGCATTCCCGTCGGCGAACGGATCATCACGTCTCTGAAGAGGAATCACCGTGGTTATCGAAGCCATCGTCACCCGTCTCGACGCAGCATTCGCGCAAATCGAAGCAACGCCGGATTCGCATGAATCGCGCCATCAACGCGATGCGATCATCCAGTGGCTCGATCGAGCATCGGAAGAAGGATATCGACTCGGTCTCGTCACGACGCTGCCGGCCGCACGGCTCAGCGACATGTTCGAAGGCCAGTTCGGCCGCGCGAACCTCGACCGCTTCTCGGTCGTCGTCACGGACGCCAATCAGCAGGACTCCGGATCAACCCAGCATCCCTTCGACGTCGCGTTGCAGGCACTCGGCGTGCCGCCCGAACGCGCGGTGGCCATTGCGAGCAGCGAACCGGAGCGCCGCGAAGCCGAGCATTTCGGCCTGTCGCGCTGCGTGAACATCACCGACACCGTGCGCTCGATCGCATCGGCCGGCCTGCACTGAACGCCGGCGCACGGGCCGGCGTTGGCCGGCCGTGCGCGACTCGAAGGCAATCCGACGATTGCCCGACCGAATCCTGACACTCTGCTGTCAAAGTCGCTTGCAACACTTCCGGGCTTGACCGATCACTCCCGGAGACGGGACGACGCAAACCTGCATCGTCCCGCCCGTTGCACGCCACGATGACACGCCCGATCCGCACCGCCACCGCCCTCGCGATTACCTGCCTACTGCTCGCCGCTTGCGGCGGGGACGACTCGGCACCACCCGCGGCCTCTGCCGACAACAGCGGCTCGACGCCCGCACCGCAACCGCAGCCACAGCCTCAGCCCAAGCCGACACCCGCGACTTACTACCAGACGAAGACACCGTACCGCCCGCAGCAGGACGCCGCGACGTACGAAGCGCCGCCCGCCGGCTACGCGCCCGTCTATACGGAACTCGTCGCGCGCCACGGCTCGCGTGGATTGTCGGGCTTCAAGTACGACGGCGCGATCTACGCGATGCTGGTCAAGGCCGAGGCCGACGGCGCACTGACCGCACTCGGCGCGCAGCTCAAGGCCGACACGTACGCGATGATGAAGGCCAATGCACTGCTCGGCTATGGCGTGGCGGGCATCTCGACGCCCGGGTACGGCAATCTCACGCAAACCGGCATCCGCGAACACCAGCAGCTCGCCGCACGTCTCGCGCAGCGGCTGCCTGCCTTGTTCGCGGCCGGCAACCGGCAGGTCGTCGTCGTCAACTCCGGCCAGGATCGCGCGGTCGACAGCTCGACGTATTTCTCCGCGTCGCTCGTGGCCGCGCAGCCGGCACTGGCCTCGGCGATCACGCTGCCCGCCGCGCCGTCCGGCTATCCCGCGAACGCGCCGGTCGCGCAGCCGGCCGGCACCAACCGCTTCCTGCTGTATTTCCACGCGCTGAAGCCGGCCACCGATCTCGTGACCGATGCAGGCAACCCGTACTACGCGACCTATCAGGCGAGCCAGGCATACCAGGCCTATGCGAACGACGCGACGGTGGCCGCGAAGCTCAACGCGATCAAGGCCGCGCCGCAGGCGGCCGACGTTGCGCAAACGGTGCTGTCCGCGCTCGTGTCGCAAGCCTTCATCGCGAAGCTCGGCACCGACGGCTACACGTTCGCGAACACCGGCACCTATGCCTTCACGTCGGCGGACGGCAAGTTCACCAACACGCTGAAGGGCGACGGCAAGACCAAGATCGCGACGGCCGTCGATGCGGTGAACGTGCTGTACAACCTGCTGCAGGTCGCGCCCGCGATGACGGCGGAAACCGGCGGCGTCACGATGGAGAATTACATCGGCGCGGAGCAGGCGCAGTATCTCGCGTATCTGCAGGATGCCGAGGACTACTACCAGAAGGGGCCCGGCATCCAGGAAACGAACCCCGTCACGTACCGGATGGCGAAGGTGCTGCAAGACGATTTCTTCGGTGAAGTCGATGCGATCGCGCGCGGCGACCTGACCCGCGCCGCGAAGCTGCGCTTCACGCATGCGGAGATCGTGATTCCGTTCGCGTCGATCATGAACCTGAAGAACGTGTTCGTGCCGACGCCGCACGCGCAGACGTACACGTACGCGACCAATCCGTGGCGCGGTGAACAAGTGTCGCCGATGGCCGCGAACATGCAGTGGGATGTCTATCGCAACGGCTCGCGCCTCATCGTGAAGATGCTGTACAACGAGCGCGAAACGGATTTCCAGGCTGCGTGCGACGGCGCGAAAATCGCGCCGGGCAGCCACTTCTATGACTACGCGGGGTTGAAGCAGTGTTACGGGTATCAGTGACGTGACGCGGGCGGCGGGTTACGCAACCCGCTCGCCCCGCTACCCGCCGGCGCTCTCCGGCTCGACCAGCATGACCTCGATCCGCTCCTTGCCCTTCCCGGTATTCCTGCGCTTGAGCGTCAGCATGCCGATCTCGCCGGTCGACGCCGGATGCGTGCCGCCGCACGCCATCGTCGCGAAGCCGTCGACACGCCAGAACCGGCGTTGCGCGTCGACATCGCTGAAATCGGTCACGATGCGCAGGTCGCGCTTCGACAGGTCGGCCGCGGCCGATTCGATCTCGGGAAACAGCGGCGCCACGCTCGTGTCGCTCGCGAAGTCGATGCGCGCCTTGTCCTGCCCGATATGCGCGCCGATGCGCTCGATGCCGGGCCTGAGCCGATAGACCAGCTGCAGCACCATTTCGGCCGCGAAGTGCAGACGCATCAGCCGGTACCGCCGTGCCCAATCGATGCGCCAGGTCACGCGATCCCCGACGCTCAGCGCATGATCGCGTGGCAGCGTATAAACGATGTCGAGGCCCTGCTTGTCGGCCTGGATGACCGGATAGCCGCCCAGTGAGCCCGCGTCGCTCCCCTGCCCACCCGAAAACGCAAAGAAGATGGTGGCGTCCACCCGCACGCGATCGCCGTCGACGTGGCTGACGACGGTATCCAGCGTGGTCCGGTAGGGATCGTCCCAGAATACTTTCTTCGTCATTGCCCGCCGCGCCTTCCGCCGAGGAAAGCACGCAGGTTAGCCGGATCGCGTACCCGCGGCTTGTACGATCTTGCGCCCTTGCGCCGACGCCTCCTCATCAGACATGGCACGCGATGCTGTCGCGGCCTCCTCCTCGCCCTTGCGCTCGACACTCCACGCATGAATCGGCCGATGCCCCGGCCGCTCCCATTCGGGCGGCATCCACAGGTGTTTCAGCCGCTGCAGGACGGGCCCGGGCGCGAACACGTCGCGCCACATGTCGACGAATTCGTGCAGGTTCAACACCAGAAAGTTATACGAACGAATCTGCTGCGTGATCCCGTAGTCGACCGGCTCAGTTTCCTCGACATACGTGCCGAACAGGCGATCGAAGATGATCAGCACGCCGCCGTAGTTCTTGTCGATGTAACGCGGATTGCGGCCATGATGCGCGCGATGATTCGACGGCGTATCGAACACGTACTCGAACCAGCGCGGCAGCCACCCGATCGCTTCGGTATGCACGAAGTACTGGTACGCGAGATCGACCGCGAGCAGGAACAGCACGACGGCCGGCGGGATGCCGAGCCACACTGGCGGCAGGTAGAACACGAACACGCCGACGAACGCGTTCAGCAGCGACTGCCGCATCGCGGTCGTGAAGTTCATCACTTCGCCGCTGTGATGCGGCACGTGCGCGGCCCAGAACCAGCGCACGCGATGCGACGTGCGATGAAACCAGTAGTAGCAGAACTCCACGACGACGAAGATCGGCACGATCGTGAAGCCGTTCACCGGCACGTCGAACAGCCGGTGCCGGTAGACCAACGCGAAAATCGCACCCGTGAACAGGAGCCCCATCACGGTTTCGGCCACCTGATAGCCGGCGCCGAGCGACAGGTTCGCGACGATCTCCTTCCAGCGAAACGGCTCGCGGCGGCCGCGCCCGGTCATCATCGCGTATTCGATCGCGAACGCGATCAGGAAGACCGGCGTCATGCCGATCAGCAGCACCTGCTTCCAGTCCACGTCGTTACCCAGGAACGCGTGGAGCCACGTCATCAACTCGGTCGGCATGTTCGCGGCCTCGATCAAGAACTGACCGGCAGTATGGTCGCGCACGGGTCGCCCCGCGTTGACACTTGCCGACAATTACTTGACACTTTCCGCCATGCCCGCCGCCTCCCCGCTATCGACGCAGCGCGTCTACTACTCGAGCACCTACGTGCGGCTGCTGTTCGACTATCTGTCCGAGCAGGGCAAGGATGCCGCGCGCGTGCTCGGCGACGCGCGGCCGCCCGAGGACGATCGCGGGCTCACGCTGTACGCGAGCGCTCACTGGCGGCGCCTGCTCGAATGCGCGGTGCACGCGCTCGACGATCCGCTGCTCGGCCTGCACGTCGGCCAGCGAATCACGCCCGCCCATCTCGGTGCGCTCGGCTATGCGTTGCATGCGTGCCGCGATGCCGGCGCCGCGCTCGCGCGCTGGCAGCAATACGAACACCTGATTGCGAACGTCGCGCGCATGGAAGTGCGGGTCGAGGCGACGTCGGTCGCGATCGAATGGCATGACGCGCCGGAGCCGCTCGGCCCGCTCGTCGATGAAGTGGCGCTGACGGCCATCGTCCAGTTCGCACGCAACATCACCGGTACGCATCACGGGCCCGACGAGGTCTGCCTCGTGCACCCGTCACCCGGCGACGAACAACCGTACATCGACTATTTCGGCTGCCCGGTGCGATTCGGCCAGCCGGTGAACCGCCTCGCGTTCCCGCTGCACCTGCTCACGCAGCCGCTGCGCCAGCCGGACGACGCGCTGCTGCAGATGATGGAACGCCAGGCGAGCGCGCTGCTTGCCGAGCTGCGGCAGACGGACGATCTCGAACAGTCGGTGCGCGAAGCCGTCGCGCGCCTGTTGACGCAGGGCGAAGCGAGCCTCGAACAGATTGCCGCGGACCTGCATGTGTCGTCGCGCACGCTGCATCGACGCCTCGCCGAACTCGGGCTCAACTTCCGGATACTACGCGAGGACACGCGGCGGCGGCTCGCAATCGACCACCTGAACGATCCGCGGCTGACGCTCGCGGAAGTCGCCTGGCTGCTCGGCTATTCGGAACACAGCGCCTTTACGCGCGCCTTTCGGCGCTGGACCGGCGAATCGCCGCAGCAGTGGCGCAGCCGGCAACCGGCGCGGGCCGCGAACGTCGCGC
Source organism: Burkholderia sp. AU33423 (assembly GCF_002223135.1). Taxonomy (NCBI): domain Bacteria; kingdom Pseudomonadati; phylum Pseudomonadota; class Betaproteobacteria; order Burkholderiales; family Burkholderiaceae; genus Burkholderia; species Burkholderia sp. AU33423. The sequence continues at coordinate 141,140 of NZ_NKFH01000007.1, read as the reverse complement.
GCGGCTGAGTGCAGCGCGCCAGCGAGCCGCCGACGAACTCGCGTCCGCCCGCGCGGTCGAACGAGCATCGCCGGAGAATCCCATGAAACGCGTTGCTGCTGTCGCTGTCCTGACCCTGCTGGCCGCCGTCAGCTTGCCGGCCGCCGCCGGTGCGCCGTCCGGCAGTGCCGAGCCGGCGCCCGTTCAAGCGCACGCAAAAAACTGCGTGCCGTCCCGCGACGCCACGCATGACGCCCGCGCGTCGTCGAAGGCGCCGCCGATCCGCGTATGCGTCAGCGATGCCAATACGCAACTGAACCTGCCGTGGTTCCTGACCGATGTGCTCACCGCGGTGGATACGCACCAGTCGGGCGGCGACCTGCTGCGCAAGATGCGCAACGATTTCTGAATCGCGGCCCGCGCGGCGCGCCGGCGCCGTATCGTTCACTCATCTTCGGACGCCTGCAGCACCTGCACGAACGTGCCGACCATGCCGGCCCACATCGCGGGATCGGCAATGCTGCGCAGCAGCGCGAGCAATTCCTTTCGTTCCCCTTTCGAAAGCGGACCATGTCCACTGCTGATGGTGTCGTAGCGTGACGTGCCGCGCGAGGCGAGCGCGCGGTCGAGCAGGTAGTTACGGGTTTGCCCGTTCACGGCAATCTGGATCCACAGCGTACCGCCGTCGGCCGCGGCTGCGCCATCGGTCATGGTGACCGTGGGCGCGGTATTTTCTTCCATCCCGGCGCTCCCGCAAGACGTGCGACCGTATCGCGCGGCGGCCGATCGCGGGCCGCCGGCAGGTCGACGAAGACAGCATCCCGAAAGAATGTTTCCTGTCGAGACGCAATGACAAAACTACACTAATCGTTGAATAACAATATTTCACAATCTCTCGTCACATCTTATACTTGCCGCGCACCATCCTCGTGCCAAGAGACGGTGTTTTTTCGTCCCGGCCGCAAGACCATGCGGCCGGGGTTTTTTCGGTGTGTTATGTCGATATACATGCGCTGCGTGCACATGCTCATAGCGGCCAGCCGCCGGAATGATTGGCCGATTGCGACGGGGTTGCCGCAGATGCCCGCCGCGACCGCAGCATCGATCGCATTGCGATACCGGCGCGCATCGCGCATGGCCAGAACCCGGCATGACACATGCACGCCGTGGGTGTATCGACCGGTTCGACTCGCCTCTCCATACACACAACACCAAAGGCGACCGCGGGAATGTCAGCGTTCACGCCAGGCTCGAAGGCCGTTTTCCAGCGCAGCGGCGCATGGCCGCGGGTTGCCTTTTTCGCCGCCGTAATCGTTTGCGTGCTCGTACCGGCATTTGCGATCGCGCTTGCCGACCGCTACGCGCGCGATACCGTCACCGAGCATGAGCGCGTCATCGCGAACGACATCGTGGCCTCGGTGGACCGCATCCTGGACGGTGCGCGCCTGCGGCATGTGGACGAACTGACCGCGCTCGTCGGGCGGCCATGCCCGGCGGTATTCCGGACGCTCGCCGAGATAGGCACGCGCCTGCGCTATCTGCGCGCCGTCGCGCTGGTGCACGAGGGCCGTGTCATGTGCTCGTCGGCGCTGGGGGCGATCGACCTGCCGCTCGGCGCGTATACCCACGAGCCGGAACCGGGCTCGACGCTCGTCACGCTGCTGCGCCAGACGCCGTTCCAGCAAGGTATCCCGGTGCTGCCCGTGTTTTACGCGACCGCACCCGGCGCGGGTGTGCTCTACCTGATCGAAGGCGACTACGTGGCCGACGCGCTCGCGCACGGCGCCCGCTACGGAACGGAAACCGCGACGCTGTCGATCGCGGGTTCGGGCCATCTCGACCAGCACGGGAAGTTCACGCCGGAGTCGGCCACGGATCCCGCGGGCGGCAGCACGCTCGTCTCGCCCCGCTGGCCGTTCACGGTGCGGGTTGCCGCATCCGCGCACTACGCGTCGCAGGTCCGGCAGCACGACCGGCTGATCGCCATCACGATCGTGCTGCTGGCGGACGGCCTCGTGATGGCGGCTTACCTGCTCGCGATGGCGCCGCGCCGGCTGCTGCTGAAGGCCGTGCGTAACGCACTCAGGCGCGACGAGCTCCACGTCGTGTACCAGCCGATCGTCGATGTCGAGACGCGCAGGACCGTCGGCGTCGAGGCGCTGCTGCGCTGGCAGCACCCCAAGTGGGGGGCCATCAGCCCGGCCGTGTTCATCCCGCAGGTCGAATCGAGCGCGGTGCTGCCGAAAGTGACCGAATTCGTGCTGCGGACAGCCGTGGCGGAACTGTCCGCGCTGACGCCGTGCATGCCGCTGCGTATCGCCGTCAACATCGCGCCGAAGGATCTCGAGCGCACGCGGTTCGTGTCCATCGTCGAGGAGGCAATCCGCGCGCTGCCGCCGGGCTTTACGCTGGTGCTCGAAGTGACCGAGCGCATCCTGCTCGAGAAGAATGCGCGGACCACCGCGATCTTCCATGCGCTGCGAGCGAAAGGCGCGAAGTTCGCGATCGACGATTTCGGCACGCATCACAGCAATCTCGACATGCTGTCGCGCTTTCCGTTCGACTACGTGAAGATCGATCGCCAGTTCATCTCGCAACTGAACGGCGGTAACGCGGGGCTGATCGAGGGGATCGCGTCCGTTGCGCATCACTACGACCTGAAGATCATCGCGGAAGGCGTGGAAACGGAAACGCAACACCGCGCACTGCATACGGTCGGGATTCAGTACGCACAGGGTTACCTGTATCAGCGACCGCAGCGGGCGGAGTATTTGAAGCAGGATGGTGCGTGGGTGTCGGCGTAGCGGCATTGCCGCCGACGGTTACTTACTGTGCACCGTATTGACCACCGAGGCGCACGCGGCCCTGCTCGACCCAGCCTTCGAAGTCCTCGCCGGTCTTGCCGTTCACGTACATGATGTTGTACCAGCGCCCGTGCGGCTTGTAGACGGTCACCGAATCGCCGGGAATGATGAAGGTGCGCTTCGTCACGCATTGCGCATCGGGCGCCGAGTAGAAGTACACGCGCCCCGCGCCGATGACCGTGCCTGAAGCCGGCGGCCGGAAGTTGTCGTCCGGGCCGCTCGTTGCGGTGTTGAGCTTTTCGCAGTCCACTGCGTTTTTTGCATGCGCGCCGTTCGCGCCCAGGCACGTGCCGATCGCCAGCATCGCGATACCGATGCGCATCGTCATGTTCATCTGCATGATCCGTTCTTGACGTCGTATTGTCGTTTCGTTTTACCGGCTCTCTACCGGCATGTGCTCAATCCTACGTGACCGTCGCCGGCTCGACCCCGGCCGCCTCCGGACGATGGCCAAGCCGCGCGGAAATCGCCTGCCCGGCTTCCTTCAGCAGCGCGACGTAATGCGCCTTCGTATCCGCGCCGCATCGCATCGTCGGAAACGACAGCGACAATCCCGCGATCACGCGATCGAAACGGTCGAACACGGGCACCGCGAGACACAGCAGGCCATCTTCCTGCTCCTCGTTGTCCTCGCCATAGCCCTGCTGCCGCACGTGCGGCAGGATGCTCATCACCGCTTCCGCCGACGCGAGCGTCTTCGCGGTCGACTTCCGGAACTCGATGCCGGCCAGCACCGCACGCGCCTCACCGGGCGCCATCCACGCGAGCAGCACCTTGCCGATCGCCGTACTGTACAGCGGATTGCGCCGGCCGATCCGCGACTGCATGCGCAGCCCGTAATCGGCGTCGATCTTGTGGATGTAGATGATCGCGTCTTCGTCGAACGCGCCGAGATGCACGGCTTCGCGCGTCAGCTGACCGATGCGGCGCATCTCGAGATCGGCTTCGCGCACGAGGTCCACGCTCTCCAGCGCCTTGCTGCCGAGCTCGAACAGCCGGATCGTCAGGCGATAGCGGTCGGTCTCGCCTTCCTGCGCGACGTAGCCGAGCGCCTTGAGCGTCTGCAGGAAACGATGCACCGTCGTCTTCGACATGCCGAGCTGCTGCGACAGTTCGCTGATGCCGATCTCGCGGCGTTCGCCGAGCGCGGCGAGGATCGTGAAGACCTTGCCGACGGCCGCAACCGAGTCGGCTTTCTCCGCGCTGCCGGCCGCGTGCGGATCGCCGGTCTCCGGATGGCCGGCCCGCGGATGGCCGCCCCCCACTTCCGGGTTCGCCTGATCGCGCTTGCGCTGTCTGGGCGTTACTGTCATGTCCGTGAATCCGTGAGATGCGAATCGGGAGAGCATAACGCGTTCGCCGTGCGGTACGGTCAGCGCGCGAGCCACCCGCCGTCGACGGCAAGCGTGTGACCGTGCACGTAGTCCGATGCGCGCGACGCAAGAAACACCACCGCGCCCGCGAGATCGTCCGGCACGCCCCAGCGGCCGGCCGGGATGCGGCCGAGGATTTCGTCGCTGCGCCGGCTGTCCTCGCGCAACTGCGCGGTGTTGTCGGTCTCCATGTAACCCGGCGCGATCGCATTCACGTTGATCCCGCGCGCGGCCCACTCGTTCGCGAGCAGGCGCGTGAGACCCAGTACGCCGCTCTTCGACGCCGTGTACGACGGCACGCGGATGCCGCCCTGGAACGACAGCATCGACGCGACGTTCACGATCTTGCCGCCGCGCCCCTGCCGCACCATCTGGCGCGCGACGGCCGGCGACAGGAAGAACACGCTCTTCAGGTTCACGTCGATCACGGCGTCCCAGTCGGCTTCGGTTAATTCGAGCGCATCGCAGCGGCGAATCAGGCCCGCGTTGTTGACGAGGATGTCGACGTGACCGAACGCATCGACCGCGCCGCCGACGATCCGTTCGACCGGCTCGAGCGTCGACAGATCGGCACGCACGTCGACGAAGCGCCGCCCGGCCGCTGCGACGCGCGCCGACGTCTCGTCGGGCACCGACCGGTTTGCACCGACGATGTCGCACCCCGCCGACGCGAGCGCCACGGCCATCGCCGCGCCGAGCCCCGTGTTGCAGCCGGTGACGATCGCGACCTTGCCGGTCAGGTCGAACAGGCCGGCGAGCGCGGCGCGCATATCGGCGGCAGGAAGATCGGGCGTATCGCGTTTCATGATGTCAGCGCAGCTCGGCCACGGCGATGTGATCCATGTCCTTGAACACCTGGTTCTCGCCGACCATCCCCCAGATGAACGTATACGCCTGCGTGCCGACGCCCGAATGGATCGACCAGCTCGGCGAGATCACGGCCTGCTCGTTGTGCACGACCACGTGGCGCGTCTCCTGCGGTTCGCCGAGCAGGTGAAACACGGCCGCGTCGGCCGCGAGGTTGAAGTAGAAATACACCTCCATCCGCCGCGCGTGCGTATGGCATGGCATCGTGTTCCACAGGCTGCCGGGCTCGAGTTTCGTCATCCCCATCGACAACTGGCAGGTGGGCAGCACGTCGGGCACGATGAACTTGTAGATCGTGCGGCGATTGCTCGTGGCCGCATCGCCGAGCGTTTCGGGCGACGCCTGCGCGAGCGTGATCGTGCGTGTCGGATGGGCCGTGTGTGCGGGTGCGCAGTTCAGGTAGAACTTCGCGGGATGCGCTCGATCGTCGCTGCCGAACACGACACCCTGCCCGCCTTGCCCGATGTAGATCGCCTCCTCGGTGCACACCGCGTGACGCTGCCCGTCGACTTCGACCCAGCCGGGCCCGCCGATGTTGATCGCGCCCAGTTCGCGCCGTTCCAGCAGATGGCTCACGCCCATCGCGGAGCCGAGCGACGCGGGCACCTCGACCGGCCGCGTGGCCGGCCACGCGCCGCCGACGATGATGCGGTCGATATGGCTGTAGGTGAGCGACAGCGCGTCCGGCTCGAACACGTTCTCCACCAGGAAATGCCGGCGCAGGCCGGCCGTGTCGAGCGTTTTCGCGTGTTCGCTGTGGATGCCCTGCCGCACTTCCATGCCGGTTCTCCGAGGGGAATGGGCACGCCGCCGGCACCCGCGCCGACGCTCGCCCTGATGAAGATTGAAGCACACATTCCTCAAATTCGGAACGTCGATCCGGATTTTTGATTCCTCACCCAGGATCGATAAATTCCTTTGGGATCAATAGCATCGCGTCTTATGGGTATACGACTACCACCGAGATTCACAAAAACGGAACGGTATTCCGAATCATGTCCTATAGTCAGTCAGCAGACATCGTTCGACAACGGGACGCATCGACGTCCGTGGAGGAGACGTGAAGCTGAAACAGGCCATCGACCGCATCCCGGGCGGGCTCATGCTGGTCCCGATGCTGCTCGGCGCGTGCGTGCACACGTTCGCGCCGAACGCCGGGAAGTACTTCGGCTCGTTCACCAACGGCCTGATCGCGGGCACGGTGCCGATCCTCGCCGTCTGGTTCTTCTGCATGGGCGCGACGATCAACTTGCGCGCGACCGGCGTCGTGCTGCGCAAATCGGGCACGCTGCTCGCGACGAAGCTCGTGGTCGCATGGCTTGCGACGGTGATCGCCGCGCAGTTCATCCCCGACGATGGCATCAAGACCGGCCTGTTCGCGGGCCTGTCGCTGCTCGCGATCACGACGTCGATGGACATGACCAACGGCGGCCTCTACGCGGCCGTGATGCAGCAATACGGCAGCAAGGAAGAGGCGGGCGCCTTCGTGCTGATGTCGATCGAATCGGGGCCGCTCGTCAGCATGCTGATTCTCGGCGCGGCCGGTGTCGCGGTGTTCGAGACGCGGCTGTTCGTCGGCGCGGTGCTGCCGTTCCTGATCGGCTTCACGCTCGGCAATCTCGACGAGGACCTGCGCGAGCTGTTCGGGCGCTGCGTGCATCCGCTGATCCCGTTCTTCGGCTTCGCGCTCGGCAACGGCATCGATCTCAACGTGATCGCGAAGAGCGGGCTGCCGGGCATCGCGCTCGGGCTCGCGGTGATCGTCGTGACGGGCGTGCCGCTGATGCTGGCCGACAGGTTTCTGGGCGGCGGGAACGGCGCCGCCGGGCTTGCCGCGTCGTCGACGGCCGGCGCCGCGGTCGCGAACCCGGCGATCATCGGCGAGATGATTCCGAAGTTCAAGCCGATGGTGCCGGCCGCGACGGCGATCGTCGCGACCGCGTGCCTCCTGACGGCGATTCTCGTGCCGATATTGACGGCGATGTGGGCGAAGCGGGCGGCGAGGATGTCGGGGGCGCCGATGAGGATTGCCACGCGTTCGTCGCCGGGACGGGCGATCGAGCACGAGGGGCATGTTTGAGGGATGCCGGTTCGAGTCTGGCCTCAGGCACCCGCTTCAAGTCAGTCAATGTTCGATGGTGTAAAAAACCCGGCAAATCGATGAGTTTCCCGGGGTTTTCGTTCGCCGGTGTTTGCGTGCATCCTGTCGCGCACTCGCGAATCCGGACATCGATGCGCATCCGCCGCGTGGCGCTTCAGTCGAACGTATGCACGACAGCGGACGCCTTGGTCGCGATCAGCCAGCTTCCTTCTACCTTATGCATGACGAAGTGATCGTTGAAGAGCTTGTTTCCGATTCGCACCCGCACGGTAGCCGTTGAAAGGCTGTCCGAGATATTCTCCGTCGACAGGATCGCTTCATCTCTCGGCGCGCCGGTCGCTCGAGGACTCTGCCTACCATGGATGAGTGCCGCATACTCCTGTGACGACAGGGTGCGCAACCGGCCTTCATCCACCCACTGAATCATGCAGCTCGGGTGAAAGACCGCGTCGAAGTCACGGCTCTTCGGCTCATAAGCCAAATTGAAATAATCGTCGATCAAAGCGACGACGGCTTGGGTCTGGGTCATGGCTGGCTTCCCTCGGTAGTGAACGGCTCGTATAGTGAGTGATCGTCCCCGCCCTCGGCTACGGCGACCCGGTTATCGCTGCCATTACAGGAACACATGGATCATGGAAGACCTCGATGGGGGACTCGTCAGCGGCTTGCTGGTTCTCGCAGCCATCGCCGAATCCGGGAGCTTCGGCCGTGCCGCATCTCGTCTGGGCAAGACTCAACCGGCGGTCAGTCGTGCGATCCAGCGACTGGAAGACCGCCTGCGCGCGAAGCTCGTGCATCGCACCAGCCGGCACGTCGAAGTGACGGACGCCGGCCATGATCTGCTGTCCAAGGTGCTGCCGTTACTCCAGGGGATTGAAGAGGCAACTGCCGGCGCCTCTGACCAGATCTCGATCGTCAACGGCACGCTCCGTGTGGCGTGCGATGCCGTGTTCGCTCGCCTGGTGCTCGCGCCGGAGCTGGCCCAGTTCATGAAGGATCACCCGGCGCTTCACATGAAGCTGGAGACCCGGAACGACCTCCCGGACCTGATCAGTGACGGATTCGATCTCGCCATCCGGTTCGGACCACCAACCGTTTCGACCCTGGTCTGTCGCAGGCTGTACAGTCCGCGGGTGCTGACCGTGGCCGCGCCGTCGTATCTGGAGCAACGCGGCCGGCCGAGGTCGCCGCAGGATCTGGTCGACGATGGCCATGAATGCATCATGGCTATCGACCCGGCGACCGGCAGGCCCTTCGATTGGGAGTTCTGGCGTGGAAACGAGAAAGTGAAGGTGGCCGTCAGCGGGAAGCTGATGGTCACGGATGCAGGAACCAAGATCGGCGCCTGCCTTGCTGGCTACGGGATCGCTCAGGTGATCGACCTCGGGATCGACACTCATCTGCGGGCGGGCACGCTGGAGCCGGTGCTGACGGACTGGTGCGACGAGACGTTCCCGCTTTACGTCTACTATCCGAGCCGGAATCACGTGCCGGCCAAGGTACGAGCGTTCATCGACTTTGTTGTCGGGATGATGCCGGGGCTGCGGTCGAAAGGGGATGATGCTGGCGCTTGCCGGCAACCGTCAGTGGCGGCGCTCGAAACGCTGCGTCGCGAGTAGCCTGCTGCTTTCCGTCGCGCGCGCTTGCGCCCGCATGAAGCCGTTCCCGTCGTGCGGCCTCGAATACGTGTCGCAAGCACTGCGGCTACGGCGACGGCATGCCCTGCGAGGTTTCAACCGTGTCGCGGTTCACGGACGCGTAGAACACGCGGAACCACATCCAACAAGCCACAAAGGCACAGCCAAGAACAACGATCGCCATCATTCCGGACAACACGCCCGCCCCCAGCATGCCGCCAAGCAACTGCACAGCCAAATAGAACACCACCGAGGTGGATGCCATCGCCGCGAGCGACGCGCCCAGCAGACGCCAGCCGTGCAGTCGCACGAGGTCGCGAGGCAGGCCGAGTCGCGCTCCCGCAAAAACCAATGCTGCGGGAACGGCAACCGCGCCAACGTAGCCGAACATCATGCGCGCGAGGTCGTCGTCAAAATGGTCGAGCAACATCGGCACCGTCGTCGTCATCAAGAGCAGACATACGCTGGCGAACAGCCACGCCGCGAGGCCGGCAATGGTCCGCGCTGCACGACCTCGCGGCGCCTCGGGTAACGCATCGTTGCGAAACATGCGCGTGACGAGCCGCCATGCGAACCAGGCCACGAATGCATAAAGGGCGGCGCTCACCGGTGCGATGAGATTCACGATGGCCGTCAGACGAGTGCCATTGCCGGCCAGACTCAGCACCACCGCCTGGATGATGAATATCTGTGCGATCTGCCAGACCAGCAGGCATAACGCATAGCTCGCGAGCAGCCTCGCGGGGCGACGGAACGCAAGCTGATCGCGATGCTCCCCGTGCCATCGGACAATCAGATAAACCAGGCCGGTTCGGAACACCAGGTTCTGGATGAAACTGGTCAGTTGCAAAGCCACCATCTGCGTGTCTAGCGAGAACCTCGTCAACTGGACGTAGAGGCCGGACAGAAACAGCACCGTGATGATGAACGCCGCAACGAGAGCCGCCGCACCGGGTAATGAAACGGGCCGGTTGGGGGAATTCATTTGGACTCCAGGGTCAATGAGGTGATCAGATTCACGGTGCCAGATTTTACGGCCTGTCGGTTGGCGGACGGCAACACGTCGCTCTCGAGAAACCTGCGCCGCGTATCGTCAATCTGGGCGGTTTCGTGTGTCGCGCACCATGCGTCGTATTACGGGCAAGGTAAGCGTTCTCGCTCTTCGAGCAAGCTGCTAGCAGGCGCGAAATGAGCAGGAGGCGTTCTACGCATGGTGTATCGAACCTGCCTCCCATGGGCCGACCCGAGCGAGCGACGGGTCACGCAATCTTGCCGCATGAGTCGATCAGGTCTGATCAAGATATCCCACGAGTTCCCACGCAACTTGTTCAACGTGTTGACGCGTACCCATCATGCTGTCGAGCACCGCCAGCTTTCTCGGTTCGTGCACGACGACGGACGGCAAAGCGTCGCCCTTGAGGAACCGGCGCTGCGTATCGCCAATCTGACCTGCACCGAGTTTCGCGCACCATACGCCGTCTTCCGGGCAGGGCTGGCCAGTGTGCGCGATCGTACCCAATGGCAGGCGAGACGCGATGTTTTCCGATTGCTCGGTCAGCGAAGTCTTATCCGCCGATCCCGGAAGCGGTAACCCCGTCGCGGGATCGAGATGCTTCGCCTTCGCCATCTCGTTGATGAAATCATCCGAAGGCTTCTGAGGCGGAGCGGCTGCATCCTGCTCCTTTTGCCACTGGAACGTACCGTCCCAAGGCGGCAGCTTTGCAGGTGGTAGCGGAACGATCTTGTCGATATCCGGGACCTTGGGATTGCGGCCGTCGTTGTGGTCAAGAAATCTCGCAATCAGATCGTAACGTCGAGTCCGCTCCGGATCTTTGGGGAGTCCAAGGTAATACAAGCGATCGCTCTCGGGAGGCGCTTCAAATCCATTTTCGAGGAACGACGCAGACTGAATATCCCCCGCCTCGACTCCTTTTTGGAACACCTTTACCGCTTCCGCATAGTGCTTATCGGTCTTCAGATCAATTCCCAACGTACTCGCCGCTTTACCGAACCCTTGGGCTGTTGCGCATTCACGCATTTGCTTTGCGATCTCAGGAGCCTTATCCATCGGGGCGAGCAGATCCGCCACATAGTATTGCGCTTCCGGGCTCCCCAAATCAGCCGCCTTCCGAAAATAACGCAACGACATTTCCGGATTTTTCTTCAACCCATATCCACTCTCCAGATAATGACCTATATCATAGTATCCGGAAGGTATCCCTTTATCGACAAGCCGCGACGCAAGATCGATCGACTCTTTCTCTGCATCAGGAGAGCTTGCAAGCCCTTGCGAAATCAACAATTGCGCATTGGTATTGGCCTTGTAGTGATCATATGCCGCCGCTATTCGATAGTAGCGAAGAATATCATCGAAATCTTTCGGGCCACTGCTTTTTTGCAAATATCTGGCATATTTGAACAGAATATCTGCATTGGGGTCCAACGATGGCAAATGATCCGATTCGCGAGCGCAGGAAAACGCCAGATTTGCACGAATGGCGCTCAGATCAGGCAATTGAGACACTTGCGACTCCTTTTTGGTACATGCGCACAAGCTTACGGATAGAAAAATGATCAGGAGATATCTGTTCATCAATTAGTCTGCATATGTACGTTTAGCCGACGATCTCATAAACTTTACGAGTGACTTTTCCGGCGGAAGATTCTTTGTTTTGTTTGTCTTGTTTTGCTCGACAACGTCATGCCACGCCATAAAAGATTTGAAAAAGTCGTCCTGTGCACCGTTGGCTCCGGCATGCATCCTCCACAGCTTTTGCCTTAGCGGCTTTGTCACGGCCGAGTTTTCGTGGCAAATATTGAGCTCGCTATCGACATTCATGCTCCGGAGGTTCACATTCGCAGAGCCGATCGTCATGAACGCATCGTCAATCGTCATCAGTTTCGCATGAACATAGATAGGCAACCAGTTTCCCCCAGGCGAATCCGGGGCAACGAGCGTACAAACCTGTACCTTAAGCCCCTCGATGTCCAACGGCGGAGCGTCCGAGTCGATGTGCGCATTGAGCTGCTTTTTTCTCTTTAACTCGTTCAATGCTTGCTGCAGCTCTTGTTGCTTCGCCATATTGTCCTGATAGAAATTCATGGCACCCTGCAACGAAGCTGCACTGATATCGACGCCTTGTGCCGCAAATTTTTGCTGTATCGACTGTTGGGTGGCAAGTTGAGCTTCCAGGTCCTTTTGCTGCGCGGCGTAGTCGTCGCCACGTTCGAGCTGAGCCACTCCAGGCATAGTGTTACCACACCCGAGCGACTCAAGCATTTGGTACGTTCTTACCGTTCCGTTTCCGACCGCATCGTCACTGGAGTTGGTGATGACGAACAGATAAATCGAACCGTCTCTGCCGGAGTCACGGCCTGCCTTCGCTTGTGCCTTTGCAACGTCCTTTATTTTCTGCGCAAGGTCGTTCCAGCGAAAATACTGATTCTGGATGAAAATACACTGAGTCGCGTTGTTAACTGCATTCAAGTACATCACCTGAATGTCTCGCTTGTTTTTCTCTGATTGTGTGCGAACGATCTGCGCCATCACTGGAGCGTCATCCGGGGCATCATTTCTGATTTTATGTGTCCCGGCCAAATGCTCTCGTGATTTCTCCAGTTTTTGGCCAGTCGCATCATCCCACGCTTCACAAAAATTCTTGTTCAGATATTGCAATATAGGACCGGTCACTCGACTGGAAATATCCTGCCACGGATAGGGACCGTTGCGCCCCTTGCTGGGTGCCATGGCGTGACAGCTATGCAGGTCAGTGTCCCAATATTGGTCAAGCATGTTGTGCCCCATGACGAAGCCGGTAGCCAGATCCGGATCTTCGTAGTCCACCAGCACCATTTTCTGGTGGTGCGACGGTTCGCCTCCCATTGCAGCAGAAGTCGTCGCCTTTGTGCTGCCGCTCCAACCATCCATTGTCCCGTAACCAGATATTCTTCCCACGATTTCTGATCGCACCGACAGGTCGAATCCTCGCGTAGCCAACTCGATATTCGGAAATCCTGCGGTCTTATGCAAAACCGGATTGGATACAAAATTAAATGGTGCCGAGACGGAGCTCACTATGTTCATCGGCAAATTAACGACACGGTCGATAACTCGATCGGTGACAGAGTGAATTACTGGGTTCGTGACATTATTAAAATTGGCACGCCTGTACCAATTGATATCAAACAGTCGCTCCTCATCCGTTTGATAATCCCGCCCAAGCATTGACACTCGATCGTAAACCCACTTCGGAAGCACACGTTTAAGCGGCGTTACAAAGTCATTTCCCGGCATATTGTTTTCGCTGAGCTCCGCCATATAAAATGGATCACGCCAGCACAGCAATCTTACCTTTATGCCTTCTTTTCCTTTTTGCTCCAACAGATCGCCGATTCGCTCCCCGCTGCCATCACGAACAAAATACATCGAAGGCTGGAAACCCCAGCAAATGATGTCGATCGAATGTTTTGCACCAGCTATCGCCTTGTACACAGCGGCGAATGCATCGTGACCATTGACCAGCGGACGGAAACCTGCGGTTGCCGGGCCATACTCACTGTGACAAACAAACCATGGCAGGCATGCCGTCGCCGACGACGTGTGGTTCTGTGCAATCGGCGTGGTAATGGATTGATTTACATTTGCCATGGCCTATGATTCCGATGAAGGACTGAGCAGCTCGTTATAGGTTTGCCGATGCGCGGCTCTATCCGATGCAGCGCTATCGTCAGGTGTCGCTTCGTGAAACTGGAAACCTTGATTCGCGAGCGCGCCATTCGCCGCATCCCGATACTCACCCGGCACCGGAATCTCGTGCTTGACCCCGTTGGCCATCTCCAGTGTGTACTTCTGCGTCGTGACATGATGATCGATCGGCAACTGCCCCGTCTTGTCGAACACGCCCTGCTTGACCAGCGCCCCGTCCGCATAAAGCTTGTAGGGCATGCCGACCGGAACGACACTGGGTGCAGACGGTGACGCAGAGGTATTCAGCATCAACCGTCGCGTCGGCAGATCCTTGAACGCCGGATTGGTCACATCCATGCTCGTCGGACCGCTGAACGCATGCTGCGCCCCCTTGACGTCAATCTTGCCGGGCGCATGAATCTCGATGTCGCCGCCTTTCAGCCGAATGTACGCGCCACCCGACGTCAACAGGATTTCCTGCTGTGCCGATGCCTGGACCTTCTCGGTCACGGACGCCAGCAACAGCGACTTCTGCGCCGTCACTTCGACATTGTCAGCGTGCGTCTGAACTTCGATCTTCCCCTTCGCCGCGAACAGCTTCATCCCGGCGTTCTGCACGAACAGGCTCAGTTTCTCCGTAATGCTGGCGACGAGCGACTTGCCGGTCGCAATGTGCGTGCTTTGGCCGCTGACGATATTGACGTGCTGATCGGCTGCAACGTGCGTCGACTTCTGCGTCGACAGACCGATACCCGCAGGCGCGGCAACCAGGATCACCGGCTGCTTGAACGCGCCGGCGTCGCCCGTCCCTCCACCGGCCGTCACACCGCCACCGCCCGTCGCACCCGACTCGTTGTGCTGCGCCGCATCCGCAAAAGCCTTGAAGGTGTCGTGGCCCTCCTTCAGGCTTTCCGCCTTCGACGTTTCGCTTGCCTGCGACAGGCCATCGAGGATATTCGCCGAGCCGTTCAATTGACGCGTTGCCAACGTCGTGTCGAGCGGCTGACTGGCGACCGGGTGCGTCGTCACGAACAGCCCTCGCCCTGCTCGAAGCGCACCGTAGGCGTCCGAACTCAGATCGAAGCCTTTGCCCAGGTAACTGCCACGCGTGTTGTCGGTCTGGTCGATCAGGTAGCCCAGGTGCAACGATGCGTTCGTACTGCTGCTGTACAGGTGCACGCGGTTCTGGCCCGTCGAATCGTCCATCACCATCTGGTTGTAACCGCTCCCCGAGAACTCCTGAGACCGGTAACCCGACAGCAGGGCATTCGAATGCCATCGTGGCTTCGCGCTCCCGTTGTACACCCGGTGTAGCGCAATCGGACGATCGATGTCGTTCCCGATATGGCCAATCAGCAATTCCTCGCCCGCGCGCGGCATGTGAACGCCGCCGTACCCGTCGCCGGTATCGGATTGCGCGACACGCACCCAGCATGAAGCACGCTCGTCGCCTTGGTTGTGCCGGTCCCAGATGAACAGCACCTTGATCCGGTTCAGGTCGTCGGTATACGCCTGCTCCCCCTTCGGACCGGCAACGATGGCCGATTCGAGTTTCGCTTCGGGCTTTTTGTGTTCGAGGGGGCTGTGATACGGCACCGACGTGCGCTGCGCTTCGATGGCAACGCGATAGAAACCCGTCGAGCCATCGGCATGCGAGACGGCGAACATCTTGTCCGTGTCGTCAGCTTCGGCCTGCTTCACTGCCTGATAGAGGCTATGCGGGTAATTTGCTTCGTGTCCCGAAAGAGGCACGTTGTTCGCGATGATCCACTCGACCTCGATCACCGCGAACTCCCGATGGTCCGCCGCGTCCTGATCATGCTCGGGATGTCCGGTCAGCGTGAATCGCCGCCCCGCATCGATGCGGCGCACCCCGCCGACACCATCGTAGCGCTTGGCCTGCGACTCCCATTCCTCCATGCGGATCTTGCTGAGATGGTCGCCACGCTCCTGCTCGGGGTACGTATAGCCGCCCGTATATTCATACACTTCGGCCTGCGACGGGAGATCGCCCTGATTGGCCATCGTGGGAACCGACGTCGCCTTCGGATTGGCTGGCGTGGCCGGATTCTTGTAGTCGAACGTTCGCGTCGACAACAGGACGGACTGCAGCGTCCGCGTTCCGGCCCACTGCGTCAACGCGTCCACTTCGCCATGAACGCCCGCGCGGGAAAATTCGACCGTTGCCGGCGCAAGCGGCTCGAGCGTCTGAAGACGATCGGTAATCACCAGCGTATGGGATTTGCCGTCCTGCGCCTGTTTCCAAATGCCGTACAGGCCCTCGGATTCGAGAAGCCGGTGAACGAAATTCCAGTCGGTTTCGTCCTGACGGCAGTAGGAGCGCGAAGGCAGCAGTTGCGACAGTTCAAAGCGATACATCCCGCGTGCCTGCGGATGATCGTTGAATACATCGGTAATGATCGCGTCGACGCTTTTGTCTTGCCAGTGACGCTGGTCGCGGCGGAACTTCAGAAAATGCAGCCACGACGAGAAACTGAGCTGGTAGCACGCTAGGCCACCGTCCACACCGAGCTTTCTCGCGGTATGAACGTAACCGTGGTGCGGAAGATAGGTCTTGTCGGTCTGCTGGACCCACAGCGTGATCGGCTGCGAAATCAGTGTCTTGAGCTGGACATCGTTCGACGTCGACACGCAGTCGATCATGAACAGGTAATCTCGACCGATACGGGACTGCCCGAACATCCGATGCGGAATCAGAACGTTACCCCCAAGCGGGGTGTCGAGCTTGAGAAGTCGCTCCTGCTGAGCCAGCGCTCCCGTAATCGCCCCGATCATGCTGTGCGCATCCATAGCGCCTCTCTCAGAATTATGTTGTTCTTGACTGACGATTCTACGAATGACGATTCTGTGACGTCAATCGGTTGGAATTCAAATAATTGAAAACTGTAATTATTCATTCATCCATATGAATGGCTTTAGTAATTTCACCCTGCTGCTCCGCACACCCCATTCGCACCTGTATCCCGGCAGCACAGTGACGCTCGGCAATGACGCGCCGCGCAATGCGACGCCGCATCCCGCCGTCATCGAATTCGCGGACGGATCCGGCGCCACAGCCACGCTTTCCCGCGTCGACGATGACGCGCTCGAACTCGCCGTCGACGAATACGTCACGCAGAAGCGCCACAAGGTCGTCGCGCGCCGCTGGCTGCTGCGGCCTGCCGATACCACGCGTACGGCATGGCGTGTCGCCGAGCGGCTACCCGCCGCCTGACGTTCGCACCCGCACGACGCCCACCAGCGGCGATGCCCGCCCCCTTACGCCCTGTCATGATCGTTCGCCTCGCGTCCGTTGCCAGCCCCTCGCAGAAAAGGTGACCGAACAGCCTCCCCATCGGCGCGAGCACCGTCAGCATGCCGCTCGTGCTGAACATGCGCACGCGCGACCGGTACGTCGAGCTGATTGGCGGCCATCCGTTCGAGAATGACTCGCACAACCTCGACAGGATGCCGTTCGAAGCAACCGCCACCAGCGGCGACGACGCGGAGCGCGGCTTCTCGCTCGACAGCGCGATTCGCGGCCCGCTGCGCACACAGGGCGGCGACAAGCGCATGCTCAGGCCCGACGACCGCTTCCTCGCACAATCGCTCGTCGTGTTCTGCGTGGCCGAATCGCTGCGGTTCGACAGGATGCGCGAGATCGTCGGCCAGCCGCGCAGCCGGTTGTCCCCGGCCGACCGGCAAGCGTCCGCGCGCGTCGACCTCGTCGGGTTCGGTCCATCGCGCCGGGCATGCGGGTACTGATGCGGTCGTCGTGATGCGGTGACGTCGCGACGCGCTCGCGGCCGGCGCCTGCGGATCCCCCGCCCAAGCGCTAAAATCCGCCGCCTGAGCATCCACCACGAGCAAGCGTTTTGACGGCGTTCGAGCAGGGTTTCATCCTCACCCGCCACTGGCGGGACACCGCCTCCGGCATCGAGATCGAGTTCTGGCTGGCAACCGAACACGGTCCGCGCCGCGTACGGTTGCGCCCGCAGGAAGCCGTCGCGTTCATTCCGGCCGAACAGCAGGCGCTCGCCGAACGCGCGCTGGCCGGCGAGCGCGAGGCCGAGTTGCGCCCGCTCGCGCTGCGCGACTTCCGGCAGCGTCCGGTCGTCGGCCTCTATTGCAAGCGCTATCGCCATCTGTCCGGGCTGCAGAAGCGTCTCGCGGCAGCCGGCGTCGACGTCTACGAAGCCGACGTGCAGCCGCCCGACCGCTACGCGATGGAGCGCTTCATCACGGCCTGCGTGCAGTTTCGCGGGCAGCCCGGCCCCGACGGCACGCTGGCCGGCGCCGAGCTGAAAGCCGCGACCGGCTATCGCCCGGCGCTGCGCTGCGTGTCGCTCGACATCGAAACCAGCGTGCACGGCGAGCTGTACTCGATCGCGCTCGAAGGCTGCGGGCAACGGCAGGTCTACATGCTCGGCCCGGCGAATGGGGACGGCAGTGACGAAGCAAACGCCATCGACTTCCGCCTCGACTACTGCGACAGCCGGCCCGCGATGCTCGCGCGGCTCAACGAATGGTTCGACGAACACGATCCCGATGCGGTGATCGGCTGGAACCTCGTGCAGTTCGACCTGCGCATCCTGCATGCCCATTCGGAGCAATACGGCATCCCGCTGAAGCTCGGCCGCGGCGGCAGCGTGCTCGACTGGCGCGCGCACGGCCAGCAGCCCGACCACTTCTTCGCGGGCGCGGCAGGCCGGCTGATCCTCGACGGCATCGACATGCTGAAATCCGCGACGTGGACGTTCCCGTCGTTCAGCCTCGAATACGTGTCCCAGGCGCTGCTCGGCGAAGGCAAGTCGATCGACAACCCGTACCAGCGGATGGACGAGATCCAGCGCCGCTTCGATCACGACAAGCCGGCGCTCGCGCGCTACAACCTGAAGGACTGCGAGCTCGTCACGCGCATTTTCGACGAGGCCGACCTGCTGTCCTTCGCGCTCGAACGCGCGAGCGTGACGGGCCTCGCGGCCGATCGCACCGGCGGGTCGGTCGCGGCCTTCACGCATCTGTACCTGCCGCGCATGCACCGGCTCGGCTATGTCGCGCCGAACCTCGGCGACGTGACGGGGCAGAACAGCCCCGGCGGCTTCGTGATGGATTCGCGCCCCGGGCTGTACGACTCGGTGCTCGTGTTCGACTACAAGAGCCTCTATCCGTCGATCATCCGCACGTTCCTGATCGATCCGGTCGGGCTGATCGAAGGGCTCGCGAATCCCGGCGACGACGCATCGGTGCCCGGCTTTCTCGGCGCACGTTTCTCGCGTACCGCGCACTGCCTGCCCGATATCGTGCGCCGCGTGTGGGAAGGCCGCGACGATGCGAAGCGGCAGCGCAACGCGCCGCTGTCGCAGGCGCTGAAGATCATCATGAATTCGTTCTACGGCGTGCTCGGCTCGACGGGCTGCCGCTTCTTCGACCCGCGCCTCGCGTCGTCGATCACGATGCGCGGGCACGAGATCATGCACCGCACGCGCGAGCTGATCGAAGCGCAGGGTTACGAAGTGATCTACGGCGATACCGATTCGACGTTCGTGTGGCTCGGCCGCGCGCACGACGACGACGAAGCCGGCGCCAAGGGCCGCGCACTCGTCGAGCATGTGAACCGCTGGTGGCAGGCGCACCTGCGCGAGACCTTCGGGCTCGAGAGCGCGCTGGAGCTGCAATACGAGCGGCACTACCGCCGCTTCCTGATGCCGACCGTGCGCGGCGCGGAAGAAGGCAGCAAGAAGCGCTATGCAGGCCTCGCGGCGGCGGCTGACGGCGGCGAGGACCTCGTCTTCAAGGGGCTCGAAACGGTGCGCACCGACTGGACGCCGCTCGCGCAGCAGTTCCAGCGCGAGTTGTACCGGCGCGTGTTCAGCCGCGAGCCGTACCAGGATTTCATCCGCGACACCGTGCGGCGCACGCTGGCCGGCGAATTCGACGACCAGCTCGTCTACCGCAAACGCGTGCGCCGGCCGCTGCGCGAGTATGAGCGCAACGTGCCGCCGCACGTGCGCGCAGCGCGGATCGCCGACGAGTTCAACCAGGCACAGGGCCGGCCGCTGCAGTATCAGCGCGGCGGCTGGATCAGCTACGTGATGACGACGGCCGGCCCCGAGCCGCTCGAAACGATGCGTTCGCCGATCGACTACGCGTTCTACCTGAGCCGCCAGCTTCAACCCGTCGCCGATGCAATCCTGCCGTTCCTGCGCGACGACTTCGAGCGCGTGATCTCCGGGCAGGGGCAGTTGTTCCAGGAGTAGCCGCGCCCTGTCGGGCAAGGGGGACACGGCGGGCCGGTTAAAATACCGCGCTGCTGCGCGTCCTGCCGCAGCCGAAGGAGATTCATCATGACCGCACGTCGCGGAACAGCGGTCGCCATCGCGCCCGGCCACGAGGCAGCCAGCCTGTCGAAAGCCCAGAAAGCATTCAATACGCTCGTCCAGCAGATCGAGAAGCGGCGCGAGCGGCTCGGCGCGTGGGAAGCCGCGATGCCGGCCTTCCAGAAGAAATTCGTCGACGAGCTGTTGCCGCTCGAACAGACGTCGACCGCGCTGCGAATCCGGTTGCTCAATCAGCTCGACGACGCGTATCTGCAGAAAGGCTTGAGCAAGGCCGAGCAGCACACCCTGTCCGGGATGATCGCCAACATGGCGCGCGACTTGCTCGACTTCAGCGACGACGCGCAGTTGAAGGCCATCCACGCCCGGCACAGCGGGGCCGATCACGGCGACAACGCAGCAGCCGAGCCGGGGCCGGAACCGAAGTCGGAATCGACGCCTGGCGTGGCAACGGAAGACGATCTCGACGCGCTGTCGCCCGAAGAGCTCATGGCGCGCATGCAGGCCGAACTGGACGCGCAGTTCGAGCGGGACATGGCCGAGCACGCGGCCCGCGAGGCACAGCGTGCCAAGCGCAAGAAAGCGCCCCGGCAATCGGCCGCGCTGGCGAAGCGCGAAGCCGAGCAGGCCGAAGCGAGCCGGTCGATCCGCGAGGTCTACCGGAAGCTGGCGAGCGCGCTGCACCCCGATCGCGAGACCGACCCCCAGGAACAGGAACGCAAGACCGTGTTGATGCAGCGGGTCAACCACGCTTACGCGAACGGCAAGCTCCTGCAACTGCTGGAGCTGCAGCTGGAGATCGAACAGATCGACCGGCACGCGATCAACGGCCTCGGCGAAGACCGGCTCGCGCGCTACAACGGCATCCTGGAAGATCAGCTTCGCGAGCTGGACCAGGAGATCCAGGACGTCGAGACCGGATTCCGGCGGACTTACGGGATCGCGCCGTCGGTCAAGGTCGCGCCCGATACCATCATGCGCATGCTCACGCGCGACATCGCGGGCACGCAGCGCAGCATCCACGATCTGAACCTGACGCTGCGCGAGTTCGACGATCCGGCGAACGTCAAGGAATGGCTGAAGGACATGAAGCGCCAGCAGGCATTCCCGCGTTTCGACGACTAGCCGTGCCGGGCAGGCATGCGTCTGCCCGCCGAACATCGAGTGCGTAGCCGGTCTGACGGAACAGCTGCGTGCCCCGCATCGATCGGCATTCCTCGCAAATCAACCCACCCCAAACGTGGCACCAAGGACGCCGTATTTCATCCACTGTCACGGATTCAGGAACACAGCTGGACAGGAATCGGCATTTATCCGGCCGATCCGGGTTCCTAAACTTGTCTCGTCGGTTCAGCCAGCCACCATCGCGCCGAACCGCAACAAAACCGTCTGAGGAAACCGTGAAATCCATCATCGTCACCATCGCCACCGTCGCCGCTACCGCCACCACCCTCCTCGCCGCACCGACCGTGTCGTACGCGCAGTCGTCGCACTCGACGCTCACGCGTGCGCAGGTGCGCCAGGAATTGTTCGACCTCGAATCGGTCGGCTACGAGCCGATCGCCGGTGATGGCGACAACTATCCGGGCGACATCGTCGCCGCACAGGAACGCCTGGCCGCCAAGCGGCTGGCCGAGCGCAAGAGCGCCGAGGCGGCCTACGGGTCGAACGGTGCGCCTCGCACGGATTCGGGCGCGCCGGCGGTTGCGGTGGTGAAGCCCTGACGCCGTAACGCACGGCCACGCATCGACGCAGGCGGGCGGCCACGACATCCGGCCGCCACGCTGCGCCGCGGTCGCCCGCTCGGGCGAACCGCCGCTTCGCGTCACGCCCGGTGCCCCGAGATCGGCCCCGCTTCGCCGGTCAGGTTGAAGATGCTGTCGATCCACGCCAGAAACGTCGAGAACGTGAAATCCGACCACTGCTGCGTGCGGAACGCCTTCATCACCGGCGTGTCGGCCGGGTCCTGCTGGTTCAGCAGGTTGTCGACGAAGGTGCCGATATCCGCGTCGACGCCGTGCTCGTGGATCCCCGACCCGGTAAAGCTGACCGCCGTCACCTGGTGGTTGGCGATGAAGTCGTTGCGTGCCCACGGCATGAAGTAGCCGAAGTTCGGCAACGGGTTCAGCGTCTGCCTCAGCCCGTCCAGTTCCTGGGCGAACATCGCAAGCGACAGCGAATCCTTCGTCGCATCGTCGGGCGCCGCGATCACGGCCGGCACGAACGCGCGATAGTGATACGCGGCGATGATCTTGTCGCGCTGGTAGCTCGAGAAGCCGAAGCGGTCGTGCGGGAATGTCGCCGACAGCGCCGCATACGCGCTCCCCATGTTGCCCGGATCGAAATGGCTGGTCAGCCGGCTGTTCACGGTGATCATTCCGTCGGGGCCCGTCATCCCCCACTCGGTGCGCACGCGGTCGTACAGGCCGACCGACGGATGGGTGGCCGCGTCCGCGTCGAACGGCGTGTTGAACACGGTACCGGCGTCGTCGAGCAGCGAACTATGCGCCTGCGGCTGCAACGTGTTGCGCAGCGTCGCGTAGTTCGCGAGCGTGCCGTAGCCGCCCGCGCTCATCCCGTACACGAGCAGACGGTTCGGCTTGCCGAAGCCGTGCGACGTCAGCCACTGCGCGACGGCCTGGATGTTCTTCAGCCCGCTGTAGTGCTGCAGCCGCCAGTCGCCGCTCGGCGACGTGTAGTTGCGCACCGCGCTGCCCATGTGGATATCTCCGGTGCAATAGGGCACGAAAACCTGTGTCCACTGCTGCGTCTCGACCTTCGGTTCGCCGACCAGAATATGCGCGAGATCCATCCGCGTGAGCAGCGGCGACAGGAACGACGACAACAGGCTCTCGTTCGCGGTGCCGTTCATGTAGTTGTGCGGGATGCCGTCCGGGTTGAAGCCGCCAAGGCCGGCCTCGGCGCCGGTCGACGTCTGCGTGCAGGTGCCGTAGTCCCAGCACGCGCCGCCCGGTTCCATCATGTACAGCAGGTTGTCCGACTGCGCGCGATTGACGTAGAAGCGCATCGGCGTGCCGTTGCCGCACGATGCACCGGTGCTCTCCGGCAAGGTCACTTCGTACCACGAATAATACGGAATCGACGGATCCGGCATCGTCGTATCAGCGGCGTGGCCGTTCAGTGCCGCGCAACCGAGCAACGTGGCAACGGCCGCGCGCAGCAGGCTTCGTGCTGTGGACATCTCCCCCTCCTTGTCGATGGACATGGCGCGGCCGCCGGGCTCAAGCCCGGCGTCGCGGATTCGGCGCTCAGTGCACGCCGGACGATGAAGCGCCGTCGAACAGCTGGACCCGCAACGCCTGCAGGCGCTGCGCGATGACGGCTTGTTGCCGGTCGGGATCGGGAATGCTCGCCTGAACCTGCCGGACGACGTCGCGGCTCTGCTGTTCGTACGAGAGATAGCGCGGGTCCTGCGCCGGCGACGGACCGACCGTCTGCTGCGCATAGGTGTCCCATTGCGCACGCATCGACCGGATCGCCGCGCTGCGCGTCGCGGGATCGGCTTCGGTGTCGGTGAGCAGCGCCGCGCTCAGCGCCTCCGCCTGCACCGGCACGATCTCGTTGCGCGCGACATGGCCGGGGAGTTCGTCGAGAATCCGGCGCGCGAGTGCGGCGCGCTCGGCTTGCGGCATGCTGTTGCGGCGATTCCCATACGCGGCAACCTCGTCGCGAAAGCGCGCGAACGCGACGATGCG
Organism: Burkholderia sp. AU33423; assembly: GCF_002223135.1. Classification (NCBI taxonomy): domain Bacteria; kingdom Pseudomonadati; phylum Pseudomonadota; class Betaproteobacteria; order Burkholderiales; family Burkholderiaceae; genus Burkholderia; species Burkholderia sp. AU33423. The sequence goes on along the minus strand of NZ_NKFH01000007.1, from coordinate 117,578 downwards.
CTTCACTTCGGCATCCGCATCGGGGCGCCCCGCGAGGCTGCGGCGCAGCGCGTCGACGTCGAGCCGCCGCTCCTCGGGGCCGGGCGTCGCGGCGCCGGTGCCGAACGTATCGGCCGCGTCCGGCTGCGCGCTCGCCGTCGTGGTCGTTGCGTCGGACGACGCGGCGTGCGCCGGTGTCGCCGCCTCATATCGCCAGACTGCAACGACGGTCACGCCGATCGCCGCGATCGCGCCCGTGCGCCGCCAGAGTGCCCTGTTCTTCTTCACGTCGCCTCCTCGTCACGTCATGCCGTTCTTCGCCGGTGCATCCGCGAGTAGGTTCTAGGTCGAATCCGGCATCCCGTCAAAAGCGGCACTAGAACGCAGGCACTAAACCTGCTCGCGGCGGCCACGTCCCCAAGACGTTTGAAACGCATTTCGTGGTCGTTCGGCCAAGCGCGCCATGTCGCGCGCCACGCCCGTCCGGCGGCGGTTCGAGCCAACACTCGCCATGTGCGTCGCGACACCAAGCAAGCAGTGATCCAGCCGCGCGCAGCACGCGGGCCATGCATCGGCGTGACCGATACGGATGGCCGGATAAGACCCGTCGAACGACCCGCTGAGCGCTTGGTCGTCATTTTGGCCAGCCCTATGCTGGTTTCCGACACGCGCCGAACGGTCGGCGCGACGCCCACCCCACCCAGCCGAGCCCGTTCCATGAGCCGTGCAGACCTTCCGCATCGCGCACCCACCGCCGTCCACGACTATCCGACCTATCGCGACGCGCTCGCGGGCCGCCGGCTACCTGCCGCATTCGTCGACCTCGACTGCCTCGACGCGAACCTCGCCGACCTGAAGCGCCGCGCACGCGGCCTGCCGATCCGGCTCGCGACGAAGTCGGTGCGCTCGCGCGAACTGATCGGCGCGGTGCTCGCCGCCGGCCCCTTCATGCAGGGGCTGCTGTGCTACTCGGCCGCGGAAGCCGCGTGGCTCGCGGACGGCGGGTTCGACGACATCGTCGTCGCGTATCCGACCGTCGAGCCCGCCGACCTGCGCGCGGTGGCCGCGCAGCTCAGGCGCGGCCGCTCGATCACGCTGATGGTCGACGACGCCGCGCAGGTCGACGCGATCGACCACGTTGCCCACGACGAACGCGTGACGATCCCGCTCGCGATCGATCTCGACATGTCGTCCGCATATCCGGGCCTGTACTTCGGCATGTACCGCTCGCCGGTGCGCGACGCGGCCGGCGCACTCGCGCTCGCGAACCGCATCGCCGAGCGACGGCACGTACGGCTCGACGGGTTGATGGGCTACGAAGGACAGATCGCCGGCGTGGCCGACACGGAGCCTGGCAGCGGCGCACGCAACGCGCTGGTGCGTCACCTGAAGCGCCGCTCGGCGCGCGAGATCAACGCGCGCCGCCAGGCGGCCGTGCAGGCGCTCGCGGCGGCAGGCCTCACGTTGCGCTTCGTGAACGGCGGCGGCACCGGCAGTATCGAGAGCACGCTCGGCGACGCGTCGGTCACCGAGCTTGCGGCCGGCTCCGGCCTCTACGCGCCCGCGCTGTTCGATCACTACGCGGCGTTTCATGCGCAGCCGGCCGCCGGTTTCGCGCTGCCGGTCGTGCGGATTCCGCGGCCGGGCATCGTGACCTGTTCGGGCGGCGGCTATATCGCATCGGGCCCGGCCGGCAAGAGCCGCCTGCCGCGGCCGTGGCTGCCGGCCGGCTGCACGCTGATCGACAACGAAGGCGCGGGCGAAGTGCAGACGCCCGTGCGCGTGCCGCGCGGCGTCGCGCCGGCGATCGGCGATCCGATCCTGTTCCGCCATGCGAAGGCCGGCGAACTGTGCGAGCGCTTCAACACGCTGCTGCTGATCCGCGGCGGCCGCGTGGTCGGCGAGGCGCCCACCTATCGCGGCGAAGGCAAGAGCTTTTTCTAGCGGGCCGCGCGGCCCGTCGTTCAAAACCCGTCAACCCGTTCAACCTGTTCAAACGACAACCACGGAGACAATGCCATGTGGCGCAACTGGTCGGGATATGTCTGCAGTCCTGATGCAACCGTGTCGACGCCTGCGTCGGCCGCCGGGCTCGCGGCCGTGCTGCGCGACGCGGCGGCCGCCGGCGCCACCGTGCGCGCGGCCGGCGCCGGTCATTCGTTCTCGCCGCTCGTGCAGACCGACGACGTGATCCTGTCGCTCGACGCGATGCAGGGCGTGATCGACGTCGACCGCGACCGGCGCGTCGCGCGCGTGCATGCCGGCACGCGGCTGTGGGCGCTGGGCCCGGCGCTCGCCGCGCACGGCCTCGCGATGGAGAACCTCGGCGACATCAACGTGCAGTCGATCGCCGGCGCGACCAGCACCGGCACGCACGGCACGGGCATCACGCTCGGCAACCTGTCGACGCAGATCGACAGCCTGACTTTCATGTGCGCGGACGGCAGCGAAATCCGCGCGAGCGCCGACACGCATCCCGACCTGTTCGCGGGCGGCCGGATCGGGCTCGGCGCGCTCGGCGTGCTGACGGAGATCGGCCTGCGCCTCGTGCCCGCGTTCAAGCTGCGCCTCGAGCGCGGCGGCATGCGGCTCGACGACTGCCTCGCGCAAGCGGATGCGCTGATCGCGAAGCATCGCTCGTTCGAGTTCTACTGGTTCCCGCATACGGACACCGTGCTGACCAAGGCCTGGGACATGACCGACGAGCCGGCCGACGCGGTGCACTGGGCGCGCCGTGCGTCCGAGTCGTTCCTCGAGAACACGGTGTTCGGCGCGCTGTGCGGGCTCGGCCGGCGCGTGCCGTCGCTGTGCCCGGCGCTGAGCCGGCTGTGCGCATCGACCGTGTCGGCCGGCCGCCACGTGGATGCAAGCTACGCGATGCTGTCGACGGTGCGGCGCGTGCGCTTCAACGAAATGGAATGGTCGGTGCCGGCCGAACGCGGTGCCGATGCGCTGCGCGAGATCCGCGCGTTCATCGCGCGCCGCAGCTTCCCGCTGATGTTCCCGATCGAATACCGCTGGGTGCGCGGCGACGACATCTGGCTGAGCCCCGACTACGGCCGCGACAGCGTGCGCATCTCGGTGCACCAGTATCGCGGGATGCCGTTCGACGCGTACTTCTCGGGCGTGCAGGCAATCTGCCGCAATCACGGCGGGCGGCCGCACTGGGGCAAGGTGCATGCGATGAAGGCCGTCGAGCTTGCGGCGTGCTATCCGCACTGGGACGATTTCCTCGCGCTGCGCGAACGGATGGACCCGCATGGCCGCTTCCTGACGCCGTACCTGCGCACGCTGTTCGGCCTGCCGCAACACGCAGGCGCAAGCGTCGCTTCAACCGCGCGCGCCACGCCGGCCCGCCGAGGGACACACCCGATGCACGAAACGGCCGGCATCGCACACGATCGACCGCGATCCAACCAGGAGGCTTCATGAGCACCGCCACCCTGCATGCCGCCGCGCAGTCGCGCCCCGATCCGTCGACCGGCGCCGTCGTCCGCCTTGCGCTCGCGTTCGCGGCGGCCACCAACGGCCTGATCCTGTCGCCGTTCCTCGTCGCGGCCGTGATGACGCGCTTCCGGCTCGACGAAGGCACCGCGACCGCGCTCGTCAGCGCCGAGATCCTCGGCATCGCGATCAGTTGCGCACTGCTGTCGCACCAGATCGCGCGCGCCGCGCGGCCGTTCACGCTGGCCGGCCTGGTCGGCACGATCGCCGGGCAGGCGCTCAGCGCGGTCGCGCCCGGCATCGCGTCCGCGGCGCTCGCGCGCGGGATGACGGGACTGTTCGAAGGGATGCTGTTCGTCGTCGTCGCGTCCGGCGTGTCGCAGCGCGCGTCGACCGACCGCCTGTGGGGGCAAATCAACCTGCTCGCGGGCGTCATCAACGGCGGCATCCTCGTGCTGATCTCCGCCTTGCCGGCCGGCTGGCTCGGGCACGGGGTGTTCGCGCTGCTGGCGGCCGTCGTCGCCGTGCTGGCGCCCGCGATCCGCGGCATCGACGCGTTCGCGAGCGCACCCGCGCAGACCCACGTGCGCGCCGGCACGCTGCCGTGGCGGCCGGTGATCGCGATCTGGGTCGTGACGGCACTGGTGTACGGCGTGCAGGCGTCGCAATGGGCGATCGCCGGCTTCGTCGGCGAGCGTGCCGGGCTGTCGCCGACGACGATCGGCGTGCTGCTGTCGGTGTCGTCGCTGCTCGGCTTCGTCGGCGCGGCGATTCCGTCGCATCCGGCCAGCCACCCGCACCGCCTCGCGCTGATCTGGGCCGCGCAGCTCGCGATGATCGCGTCGATCGAATGGTTCTTCAGCGCGCGCGGCGGCAGCGCGTACTTCCTGAGCCAGTTCGTGCTGAACAGCGCGTTCTTCGTGATCGTGCCGTTCCTCACCGGGATGCTGTCCGACGTCGACCCGGACGGATCGCTGGTCGCGCGCACGCTCGTCGTCACGTTCTTCGCGGCGGGCATCGGCACCGCGCTGTCGGGTGCGCTGCTCGGCCGCTTCGGCGGCTCGCGCGTCGCCCACGTGCTGTGCGTGGCCGTGCTGGCGGCCGCCCCGTTCGTGCGGCTCGCGCTGCGCCGCGCGGCGCCCGGTGCGATGGCGCGCGCGTCGCCGTCGCCCTGACCGCGGTGCGCCATGGCGTGGCCGCGACGCACCACGCGAATGGCCGCCGCAGCCTTGGCCCATGCAAATTTGGCTTTCACCATTCGTTTCCGGCGGTACGAGCCGCCGTCCCCATGTCGATGCGGAGTCCATAAAAATGAATCGCCACGAATGCGTTCGCGCCGCGTGCAGCGCGATGTTGGTCCTGGCCGGTACCGGCGCGCACGCGCAAAGCAACGTGACGCTGTATGGCGTGATCGATGCGGGCATCCGCTACGAAACGCACGGCGTGTCCTACGGCGCCGACGGTGCGCCAGTGTCGACGGGCCGCAAGATCTCGATGGCGGACGGCGGCGGCCTGACGGAAAGCTACTGGGGCCTCAAGGGGCAGGAGGATCTCGGCGGCGGGCTGTCCGCGCAGTTCAACGTGGAAAGTCACTTCGGCCCGAACAGCGGCGCGATCGTGCCGGCCGGCTCGCCGAACTTCTTCGAGGTCGCGTACGTGGGGCTGACGTCGACGTCGCTCGGCCAGCTCGCGCTCGGCCGCCAGTACAACGTGCCGTTCGAGATGGTGTCGCTGACCTACGGCTCGAACCTGTGGGCCGGCGCGCAGGACCCGTACTTCAACCTGTTCAAGCCCGAGCAGACGATGCTCGCCGGCTCGCGCACCAGCAACATGATCCAGTACGGCGCGCAGCTCGGCGGCCTGTACCTGCTCGCGCAGTACGCGCCGGGCGGCCATGCGGGCGGCGGCGTGCTCGGCGGCCAGGCCGGCGCGGCGGTCGCCTACGCGCCGGACAAGGGGCCGTTCACGGTCGGCGCGTCGTTCATGCGCAGCTGGGACGACGTCACGCACGCGAAATTCGACATCTATGGCGGTGGCGGCTCGATCACGCTCGGCAACGCGACCGTCAACGCCGGCTATATCGAGAACGCGCGCGACAACGACTTCACGTCGTTCGCGAACGGCCCGTTCAGCCCGACCGATCTCGCCGCGCTCGGCATCATCTCGCCCGCGCAGGTGGTCGATCCGTCGACGCCCGGCGGGTTCCGGCGCCGCAAGATGGCGCTCGCGGGGCTGACCTACCGGTTCACGTCGGCGTTCACGGCCGCCGTCAACGCGTGGTGGACCACGCAGTCGGGCTACACGCCGGACTTCGACGGCCGCGCGCGCCAGTTCCAGGTGATCGCCGGCTACAGCCTGTCGAAGCGCAGCATGCTCTACGCGGAAGTCGACTACGCGATCTATCGCGGCGGCCTGGTCGGCGCGCAGCTGGTCGGCGTGAACGGGCAGTCGCCGAGCACGAGCACCACGCAGCTCGGCGCGACGGTCGGCCTGCGCCACTACTTTTGACGCAGAGCCGCGCGGGATGTGGGCAATCGCGGCCGGGGCGGCACCGGGTTTCCGGCCGGGCGGGACGAGTACAATCCATGGAAAAAAATACGGAGCATCCATGGACGAACCCGACCGTTATACGACGGCGAATCTGCCGGTCCATTTGTTGCGGTGCCTCGCGGAGACAAGCAAGGAACTGGGCATCGACCCCACGCGGCTGTGCCTCGGGCTCGGCTTCGACGTCGCGGACCTGTCGAATCCGTCGTGCCGGATTTCCTTGCGCCAGGCGAGCACGATGATCCGCCGCGCGCTCGAGATGGCGCCGGGGCGGGCGCTCGGCCTCGAACTCGGCACGAGCGAGACGATCGCGTCGATCGGCCTGGTCGGCTACGCGATGCTGACGAGCCCGACGCTGAAGGAAGCGATCGCGGTCGGGATGGCACTGCAGCGCCACACGGGGCCGCTGTTGCGCTTCGACGTGACGTCGGATGCACGCACGCTGTCGATCCGCGCGACCAACGTCTTCCTCGAACCCGACATCGAGGCGTTCCTCGTCGAGGAAGCGTTCGGCAGCTTCATGAAGATCGGGCGCTCGCTCGTCGGCCCCGCGTTCCAGCCGAAGGTCGTCGATCTCAGCTACCCGCCGCCGGCCTATGCGGAACAATACGCGCGCGTGTTCCCGTGCCCGGTACGGTTCGAGCAGGAGCAGAACCTGTTCTCATGCGACGCCGCGCTCGGCAACCGCCCAATCGCGACCCACGATCCGCTCGCGCATCGCCAGGCACTCGAATTCCTGCAGGACGCGTTGCCGCCCGAACCCGAAGGCACCGAATTTCTCGAATCGATCGAACGGATCATGCGGCGCGACCTGCGGCATGCGCCGTCGCTCGCGGCGATCGCCGCGCAACTGTGCATGAGCGAGCGCACACTCCGGCGACGGCTCGCCGATCAGGGCGTGTCGTATCAGACGGTGATCGACACGATTCGCAGGAAGCGCGCGTTCACGCTGCTGAGCAACCCGCGATTGTCGATCGAGGACGTCGCACACGAAGTCGGGTTCAGCGACGCGCACAACTTCCGGCGCGCGTTCAAGCGGTGGACGGGGCACGGGCCGAGAGAGGGGCAGCGCACGGCGCCGTGACGGGCGCGCATTCGACCGGGACGGGCGGTGGCACGGCACCGCTGCCGCATCGCCCCATTGGCGTGCCCCGCACACGCATCACTGCGCGTCGCCGATCCCGCCCATCAGCCTCACCAGTTGCTCGCGCAGCCACCGGCTGCCCTGGTCCTGATCGGCGCTGCGGTGCCAGTAGCAGAAGTATTCGAGGCCCGGCATCTCGAACGGTAGTTCGAGAATGCGCGCCGGATAGCGCTGCAGCAGCCGCAGCGGCGCCGTCAGCGCGAGATCGCCGCGCATCGCGATCAGCGGCGCGACCATGTAGTGCTGCACGCGCATCTGGATGGTGCGGCGCAGCCCGAGGCGCGTCAGCTCCGCGTCGACGTGCCCGCTGCCCTTGCGGCGGCTCGACACGTGGATGTGCCCCATTGCAAGGTAGTCGTCCATGGTGAGCGTGTCGCCCTTGAACGGGTGATCGTTGCGGATCATGCACGCATAGCGGTCGCGCACGAGCAGCGCCTGGTGCAGGTGCGGATCGCCGATCAGCGGTGCGTCGATCGCGATGTCGACGGAGCCGTTCGCGAGCGCGGTCGCGACTTCGCGGCGATCCATCGTGTAGCTGCGCACGTGCATGCCGGGCGCATGCGTCTGCAGCAGTTCGCCGAGCGCGGGCAACAGCAGCGCCTCGGTCAGGTCGCTCATGCTCATCCGGAACACGCGCGTCGACGACGCCGGATCGAACACGTCGCCTTCGTGCGCGCTCGAATCGAGCAACTGCATCGCCTCGCGCACGCGGCCGACGATGTTCTCGGCCAGCGGCGTCGGCATCATCCCGGCCGGCGTGCTGACGAACAGCGGATCGTTCAGGGTCTTGCGCAGCCGCGCCAGCGCGTTGCTGACGGCCGGCTGCGTGAGGTTCAGCACCTCGGCCGCGCGCGTCAGGTTGCGCTTGGTGTAGATCGCGTCGAATACGACGAACAGGTTCAGGTCAATCTTCGAAAGGCGCATCGCCGGTTCTCCTTGCCGGCATCTTACGGCGTGCGCCTCCCGTTCGTCCACGGCCCTGCGCATCGTGGCGCGGCGCTCAGCCGCGCGGCGGCGGCGTCAGGTACGCGGCCGTCGAACCCGGCTCGCCGTCCTTGATTTCCATTCGCGCGATCGCCTGCAGATGCACCTCGTCCGGGCCGTCGGCGAAGCGCAGCGCGCGACCCCAGGTCCAGTGGTCGGCGAGCGGCGTATCGGGGCTCAACCCCGCCGCGCCGAACACCTGCATCGCACGGTCGCACACGTCCGTATAGACGGTCGGCACCAGCGCCTTGATCATCGAGATTTCCTTGCGGGCAGCCTTCGCGCCGACCTTGTCGATCATCCACGCGGCCTTCAGCACCAGCAAACGCGCCTGCTCGATCTCGATGCGCGAGCGTGCGATCCATTCGCCAACCGTGCCGTGCTTGTTCAGCGGCTTGCCGAACGCGACGCGCGACTGCGCGCGGTCGACCATCAGCTCCAGCGCAAGCTCGGCCGCGCCGATCGAGCGCATGCAGTGGTGGATGCGGCCCGGCCCGAGGCGGGCCTGCGCGAGCGCGAAGCCGCTGCCTTCCTCGCCGAGCAGGTTGCTCGCCGGCACGCGCACATTGTCGAACGTGATCTCGCAATGCCCTTCCGGCGCGTAGTGATTGACCACCGTGATGTTGCGCACGATCGTCACGCCCGGCGTGTCGCGCGGCACGAGGATCATGCTCTGCTGCTGGTGCGACGCGGCCTCGGGATCGGTCTTGCCCATCACGATGAGGATCCTGCAGTTCGGATGCGCGGCGTTCGTGATGAACCACTTGCGGCCGTTGATCACGTACTCGTTGCCCACGCGCTCGATGCGCGTCGTGATGTTCGTCGCATCCGACGATGCCACGTCGGGCTCCGTCATCGCGAATGCCGAGCGGATCTCGCCGCGCAACAGCGGCTTCAGCCACTGTTCGCGCTGCTCGGGCGTCGCGAACATGTGCAGCAGCTCCATGTTGCCGGTGTCCGGCGCGTTGCAGTTGAACACTTCCGACGCCCAGCCCACGCGCCCCATGATCTCGGCGAGCGGCGCGTATTCGAGGTTCGTCAGGCCCATGCCGGGCTCGTCGTCCTTCAGGTGCGGCAGGAACAGGTTCCACAACCCTTCCGCCTTCGCGCGTTCCTTCAGTTCCTCCATGAACGACACGGGATACTGGCCCGCGTGCACTTCCTCGTTCCACTGGCGAATGCGCGGCACGATGTGCGCGTCCATGAATGCGCGCACGCGGCTGCGCAGTTCTTCCACTTTCGGGGTGTAGCCAAAGTCCATGATCGACTCCTCGATTCCGTTCGTTCGGTTCGGTCAGAAGGCCGAGACACCGCCGTCGACGGCGACGGCCTGCCCGGTCAGATAAGTGTTTTCCTTCGCGCACAGCGTCAGCATCGTCGCGACGATTTCCTCGGGCCGGCCGAGCCGCTTCATCGGCGAGCCCTGCGCGAGAAAGTCCTGGCGGTCGCCGATGTCGCTGTCGGTGACCATCGGCGTCGTGCTGTAGAACGGGCACACCGCATTCACGCGAATGCCGTGGCGCGCGTATTCGATGGCCGCCGTCTTCGTGAGCCCGACCACCGCATGCTTGGACGCCGCGTAGGCCGCCAGCTTCGGCGCGCCGCCGAGCCCGGCCATCGACGCGACGTTCAGGATCACGCCTGCGCGCTGCGCGAGCATCTGGCGGATCTGGTGCTTCATCCCGAAGAACACGCCCTTCGCGTTCACCGCGAAACTCAGGTCGAGATCGGCTTCGTCCGTATCGATCACCGCCTTCATCGGCGGTGCGATGCCCGCGTTGTTGATGCCGACGTCGAGCCGGCCGAAACGCTCGGCCGCCGCCTGCACCAGCGCGGCCACCTCCGCCTCGACGCGCACGTCGCAGCGCTGCGCGATCACGTCGGCGCCGGCCGCGCGCAGCGGCGCGGCCACGCGTTCGAGCGCTTCGCCGTTCAGGTCGCCGAGCGCGACGCGCGCGCCCATCGCGGCCAGCTCGCTCGCGAGCAACGCGCCGAAACCGCTCGCGGCGCCGGTGATCATCACGGCTTGCCCGGCATAGCTGTCGATCTTCATCGCGCGCTCAGATCGTCAGGCCGCCGTCGACGACGATGCATTCGCCGTTCGTGTAGCTCGCCGCGTCCGACACGAGATACAGCACCGTGCCGGCCATTTCGCGCGGCTCCGCATGGCGGCGCAGCGGGATCTTCCCCATCCAGGTCTCGTAGATGTCCTTGTCGGCGAACAGCGCACCCGCGAACTTCGTCTTCGTGAGACCCGGCAGCAACGCGTTCACGCGGATGCCGAGCGGCCCGCATTCCTTCGCGAACGCCTTCGTCATGTTGACGACCGCCGCCTTCGTGATCGAGTAGATGCCCTGCCGGTCGCCCGGCTGCAGCGCGTTCACCGACGCGGTGTTCACGATCGCGCCGCCGCCATGCGTCTTCATCAGCTTGCCGGCCTCGACCGACATGAAGAAGTAGCCGCGGATGTTCACGTCGACCGTCTTCTCGTACGCGGCGAGATCGGTATCGAGGATGTGCCCGAAATACGGGTTCGCGGCCGCGTTGTTCACGAGGATGTCGAGGCGGCCGTGCTTGCCGCGAATGTGCTCGAACGTCGCGGCGATATCTTCGAGCCGCCCGACGTGGCAGGCCAGCGCCTCGGCGCGGCCGCCTGCCGCGACGATCTCGTCGGCCACGGCCTGACAGTCGTCGCGCTTGCGGCTCGACACGATCACGTGCGCGCCCTGCTCCGCGAGCAGTTTCGCGATTTCCTCGCCGATGCCGCGGCTCGCGCCCGTCACCAGGGCGATCTTGCCCGTCAGGTCGAACAGATTCGTTGCCATGTTGCTGTGCTCCTCCATTGATGTGGTGTCCTGCCGCTGCCCGGTGAAACCGGCCGCTTCAGCGATGCGCGTCGATCACGCCGACGGCCAGCTCGGCGAGCCGCCCGGCCATCGCGCCGACGCGCAGCGCCTGCTCGCTCGACGCATTGCCCTGCAGCGCGCGCGCCTTCACGCCCTGCGCGATCGACGCGAGCCGGAAGAAACTGAACGCGAGGTAGAAGTGCCAGTCGCGGATCGGCTCGATGCCGCGCAGTTCGCAATAGCGCGCGACGATCGCCGCTTCGTCCGGCACGCCGAGTTCGGCGCGATCCTGGCCCGCGAGCCCGCGCACCTGCCCGCCGGACGGCAGCCGCAGGCACATGCAGAGATACGCGAGATCGGCGAGCGGATTGCCGAGCGTCGACAGCTCCCAGTCGAGCACGGCCTGCACGCGATAGCTGTCGCGCGCGAACATCAGGTTGTCGATCCGGAAATCGCCATGCACCAGCGTCGGCCGGCCCGTGTCGGCAGGGCACGCCTTCGGCAGCCAGTCGATCAGCGTTTCCATCGCGTCGAGGCGCTCGGTTTCCGCCGCGCGGTACTGCTTCGTCCACACGCCGATCTGGCGCTCGAAGTAATTGCCGGGGCGGCCGTAGTCGGCGAGGCCCACCGCATCGACATCGACGTCGTGCAACGCGGCCATCGTCTGCAGCAGTGCGTCGTAGCATGCCGCGCGATCGGCCTTCGGCAGTTCCGGCAGTGCGGGATCCCAGAAGATCCGGCCGTCCTCGTAGCTCATCACGTAGAACAGGCTGCCGATCACGTCGCGGTCTTCGCAGAGGTGATACGGACGCGCGACCGGCACCGCAGTGCCCGACAGCGCGCTCAGCACGCGGAATTCGCGGTCGACCGCATGGGCGGACTTCAGCAGTTCGCCCGGCGGCTGGCGGCGCAGCACGTAGCGGCCGCTCTTCGCGTGCAGCAGGAAAGTCGGATTCGACTGGCCGCCGGCAAACTTCTCCGTGTCGACCGGGCCTTCGAAGCCCGGCACGTGCGCTTCCAGATAGCGCGTGAGGCGGGCTACGTCGAGTTGCTGGGTAGGGTTCGTCATCGTCGCGATCGTTCGTGGGTCAGCCGTAGGTTCGCAGCGCGTGTCGTTCGGGATCCTCCAGATGCGGGATGCCGTTGAACGACGCGAGGTGGAACGCATCGGCATTGAAGAAAAACTGCGAAAGACTGCTGTTGCGGATCTGCAGGTTCAGCGCGATCGCGCTCGACGGCGGGGCGGCCAGCACCTGCTGCACGGTGACCGCGATCGGGCCGCCGGAGCTCACCGCCAGCACGCGCTGGCCGCCGCCGTGGCGGATCGCCGCGCGGGCCTCGGCCACGCGCTGCTGGAAGTGTGCCCAGGTCTCGGGGGCCGACTCGCCGAGCTTGTCTTCCGACCAGAGCTGCAGCACCTGCCGGAGCGCGCGGAAATGCTCCTTCATCGAGCCGGCCGCGAGGCGGGCGATGTCGGGGTAGTCGTGCGCGGCGGCCGCGAACAGACCGTGGAAGTCGTATTCGTTCAGGCCCGGGTGGCGGTCGACGGGCGCGCCTTCCCGGCCCATCCCGCGCAGGATCGCGTCGACCGTCTGCGCGTGGCGGTTCAGCGTGCCGCAGATCACGCGGTCGAATGTGAGCGCTTGCTGCGCGAAGTATTCGCCGAGCCAGACGCCCTGCCGCTCGCCCGCCGCGGACAACCGGTCGTAGTCGTCCGTGCCGAAGGACGCCTGCCCATGCCGTACCAGAAAAAGTTCAGCCATCGCATGCCCGCCAGATCAGAAGGATTCAGCATAGGGGGCAGGGACGCATTTTTAAACTTTATTTTCTGAATCCGGGGGTATTCATTTTGTGAATTCACTCCGCTCCGGACCTTGCCGCTGTTCGGCGCGCGCCGTCGCGGCACGCGCATTGCTCCCATCGCCCTCGGCGGGAGAACCGCAAAGTCAAATCCGTTCCAGGAGGGGTGCGATGCTCGGTACTATCCTAATCATCATTCTGATTCTCCTACTCATCGGTGCATTTCCTGCATGGCCCCACAGCCGAAGTTGGGGCTATTGGCCGTCGGGCACCGTCGGGCTGGTCGTCCTCATCGTCGTGATACTGGTGCTGCTCGGCCAGATCTGAGGCAACAGCGCGCCAGCCGGGCAGGCAGAGGCCCGCATGAAACAATGGCGACCGGCCCTGCCGGCCATACCCGAACGTGCCCATCCCGACACCGGGATGGCCGGCAGTCGATTCCCCGGCATGACGCGCACCGCGCTTCATCGATCATCATGATCCGCGAGACCCACACCCCATGACCTCCGACAGCGAAACGAAGCCGGACCAGGCGCCAGATGCGGACGGGTGGTGCAGGTTCGACGATCCGTCACGCGAGTGCGATACCCATCACGCCCGCATCCAGGCGGAACTCGAAATCGAAATCCCCCCCGAGCATCCGTTCTACCGGCGCAATCTCAAAGTGATCGCTCACGCACTGGGTTGCGACGACGTGATCTGCACCCACGTCGACGAGCCCGGCCGCTATTCGGTGCTGCATCTCACCTGGGGCGGGCGCCCCGAGATCGGCACCTGCCCCACCATCGATTTCGACGGCGACAGGCACGGTGTCGCGCAGTATTTCGACTATTCATAGGTGAGTTGCGGCGGCTTCCGTTTCCAAGGGTCGAGAAGCGGTGTGCTACCGGATCGTGCGCTGCATGACGATCACGTCGCCGGAAAACCTCGGATTCACAGTGCGACGAATCTCGTCGAAACCTTCGCGCTGCCAGAAGGCCTGGGCGCGAGGATTGGTCGAAATGACGGCCAGTTGCGCGGTGCGGTAGCCCCATTTCCTCGCCATGTCGAGGAGCAACCCCAACGCGGCCTTGCCGTAACCGCGCTGCTGATGCGCTTCCGAGAGCAACAGCAGACCGATCCACAGGCAGTCGTCGTCCGGATAGGCCCGGATGACATCCGCGCAGCCGATCATGTGCTGGTCGACGCACAACCCGAACACCGATTTGTCGGCCGCCGCCTTGGCGGCAGGCTTGCCGTCGAAAAAATCGTCGACGTCTTCCTCGGTCGGCAAACGGCCTTCGACGCATTGCGTGTACGAAGGTGCTTCAGTGAAGACACGCCAGACGTCGGCACGGTCGCTGGCCGACTCGCCGGAAAGCGGGTGAAGGATGAGCATCAGCATCGGATGGCCGCTGGAGACAGGAGAGCCGATTTTAGGGCGAACGGCTTTCCTTATGCGTTACGCCTCCGGAACACACCGCCGCCCGCTTGCACCCAGCCTCCGCGCCCGCCGCTGCCCACCCCGCTCGACACACGATGACCGACGCCCTCAACCCGAACTATTTCGAATCCGTCGCCGCCAGTTTCGACAAGCAGCACGCGATGCGTCTGATCCAGGCCAGGATGCCGCTGATCGACGTCGGACGGACCGAGATCCACGTACCGCACTGGCAGGGCATCGAGCAGCAGCACGGCTTCGTCCACGGTGGCGTGGTCGGCATGATCGCCGATTCGGCCGCCGGCTACGCGTCGATGACAACGGTGGCCGCCGATGCGTCGGTGCTGACCGTCGAATACAAGATCAACCTCGTCGCGCCTGCCGCGGGCGACAAGCTGATCGCCCGTGGCGAGGTGATCCGGCCGGGGCGAACGCTGATCGTGACCAAGGCGGAAGTCTTCGCAGTGACCGGCGACAAGGAAACGCTGTGCGCGGTCATGCAGCAAACCATCATGGTGATGCACGGGAAGAGCGATCGCGTGTGACGCGCCGGCGACATGCGACCCCGTCGAATCGCGAGTTGACCGAAAGGTTTCGGCCAGGCCCCGCCTTCGAAGCAATCCGCCGGCACACGCCGGCGCGCACCGCCGCCCGACCTCCGCTCGACGGCGTTTCCCATGCGGTAGTATGGCGACTCGATGGAAACCCCGATGGACTCACACGAATGGCCCTGCCTGATCTCCCGCCCCCTTCCAGCGCCGGCCAGGACGCCCAGGCGCTCGTCCTCATCGCAGAAGACGAACCCGAGATCGCCGAGATCCTGACCGCCTATCTCGCGCGCGGCGGCCTGCGCACCGTGCACGCGGCCGACGGCCGCCGCGCACTGGAACTGCACCTGCAGCTCAAGCCCGACCTCGTGCTGCTCGACGTGCAGATGCCGCACGTCGACGGCTGGAAGGTGCTCGCCGAAATCCGTCATCGCGGCGACACGCCCGTGATCATGCTGACCGCGCTCGACCAGGACATCGACAAGCTCACCGGCCTGCGCATCGGCGCCGACGATTACGTGGTGAAGCCGTTCAATCCCGCCGAAGTCGTCGCGCGTGCGCAGGCGGTGCTGCGCCGTTCGATGGCCGGCTCCCGCCAGGAAGAACAGCGCGTGCTGCGGGTCGCGCCGTTCGAGATCGATCTCGAACGCCATGAAGCCACGCTCGAAGTGGGCAGCGAGCGGCACACGCTCGTGCTGACGCTCACCGAGTTCAAGCTGCTCGCGCAGCTCGCGCGCGCGCCGCGGCGCGTGTTCAGCCGCGCCGAGCTGATGGCCACCTGCCTGCCGGAAGGCGACGCGCTGGAGCGCACCGTGGACAGCCACGTCAGCAAGCTGCGCAAGAAGCTGGACGACCTCGGCGTGCAGGGCGTGCCCGTCAGCGTGCGCGGCGTCGGCTACAAGCTCTGGAGTTGACGTGAAGCTCGATGGCCTGAGCCGGCAGATCGCGCTGACGATGGCCGGGATGGTGTTCGGCGTGACGCTGCTGATGGTGCTCACCGCCATCCTCTTCTACTACGTCGCGTTCAACTACTGGCCCGCGCATTTCAACACGAAGGACTGGCTGCCGACCGCGCCGGAATGGCTGTGGCTGATCGCGACCACGTCGGTCGGCCTCGTGCTGTCGGTCGCGGTCGCCGTCAATCTCGCGCGCCGCATCCTCGTGCCGCTCAATTCGGTCACGGACAGCATCCGCCGCGTCGCGCGCGGCGATCTCGGCGCGCGTGCCGTGGCAGGCGACCGCTCGCTGCATGAAGCCGCGCTGCTCGCCGACCACTTCAACGCGCTCGCCGACGAGCTGCAGCGCGTGACCAACGAACAGGCGATCTGGAATGCCGCGATCGCGCACGAGCTGCGCACGCCCGTCACGGTGCTGCGCGGGCGCCTGCAGGGGCTCGCCGAAGGCGTGTTCAAGCCCGACGAAGCGCAGTTCCGCAGCCTGCTCACGCAGGTCGAAGGGCTGACGCGGCTGATCGAGGATCTGCGCGTGGTCAGCCTCGCGGATAGCGGCCATTTGAGCATCCAGATCCGCGACGCCGACCTTGCCGCCGACGTGCGCGCCGTGGTCGACGTGTTCACCCATACGCTGCAGGCCGCCGGCCAGCAGCCGGTGCTCGATCTCGACCCGCGGCCCATGCGCTGCGACCCGGTGCGCATCCGTCAGGCGCTGCTCGCGTTGCTGGAAAACGCACGCCGCCACGCGGTGCCCGGCACGATCCGCATCCAGACGCGGATCGAAGCAGGCATGTGCCGGCTGCGCGTCGAGGACGACGGCCCCGGCATCCCGGCCGATTTCGCGCCGCACGTGTTCAAGGCCTTCCGGCGCATCGACGAGTCGCAGCCCGGCGGCAGCGGCCTCGGGCTCGCCGTCGTCGCGGCGATCGCCCATGCGCATCAGGGCGAGGCCATCTGCGTGCCGACCGGCGCGGGCGGCACGCGGTTCGAAGTACAGTGGCCCGACAACCTCGTGCCGACGCCGGACCACGCGCGCTTTCCGGCTTGAGACGTCGGCTTCACGTCGCTTTTACGTCACCTTCAACCGTCACGCGCCCGGTTCGCGCCCGACCTGTTCGAGCGGCGGGTTGAACCCGAGCACCGTGTACTCCCGGACGGACACGGTTCCTTTCCCCGCCGCGCCCTGCACGACGACCGCGCGCACCGCGCCGGCCCGGTCGAATTTCAGGCGGGTGCCGAGGGTCGCGTTGCGCAGCGCCTCCACTTCCTCGATCCGCGCGATCGCCAGCTTGCGCACCGCGCCGGACACGTACACCGGCAGGAACACCAGCGCGATGAAGATCGACACCGCGTCCTTCGAGGCGGTATCCAGCACCGGCTGACCCGACATCACGAGCGACAGCGAGGTCGCCGCGACGAAGATCGCGAGCACGGTCGCGCCCACGCCGAGCGACGAGAACCGTTCGGCCGCCTTCTTCATGCGTGCCTTCACGAGCGCGCGCGTGGTCGCGGACGGCACCAGCCATTCGCGCTGCGCGCCGTGGTATCCGGCGAAGCCGAGGAACAGCGTCGCGACGGCGCTGACGCCGATGCTGGTGTACAACGCGTCGAACAGCATGCAGATGAATTCGAGCACGAACACGATCACCGGCGGCCACAGCAGCAGACGGAACGAATAGCCGTCGCGGCCATGCCCGCGGATCCACCATTTCACCGGCGGCAGATCCCAGAAGCGGCTCTCGCGATGGAGTGAAAGTTCTTCGTCGTCGGTCAATTCTTCACCTGTGGTGCTCGGTTGCGTCGTGTGCGGCTGATGCAGATGATGCGGCTGATGCCCCTGAAACGGGAATGAATACCTGGGGTTATCGATTGATCCCAAAGATTCATTAGACAGTGTCTCCGCCGCCGCGCGATGCTGGCCCGGCCAGTGAACGCGGCGTCATTGCCACGCCGCGCACGAGAATGGAGTGAGACACATGCCTAACGACCACCGTCAACGGCGCCACACGCTGTGGCTGCTGTGCGCGCTTTCGTTCATCCTCTACGTCGACCGCGTCAACCTCGCAACCGCGGCCGGCGCGATCAAGGCCGAGCTCGGCCTGTCGAACACCGAACTCGGCGTCGCATTCTCCGCGTTCGCGTATTCGTATGCAATCTGCCAGATCGGCGGCGGCTGGATCGCCGACCGGTTCGGCGCCCGCATCACGCTGATCGGCTGCGGGCTGATCTGGGTCGTGTCGACCTTCACCACCGGCTTCGTGCACAGCCTCGGGCTGCTGTTCGCCGCGCGCCTGCTGCTCGGCATCGGCGAAGGCGCGACGCTGCCCGCCCAGGCCCGCGCGATCACCCACTGGTTCCCGCGCGAGCGGCGCGGCGTCGTGCAGGGCTTCACGCATTCGTTCTCGCGGCTCGGCAACGCGGTCACGCCGCCGATCGTCGCCGCGCTGATGACCTGGCTGTCGTGGCGCGCCGCGTTCTTCGTGATCGGCGCGGTCACGCTGGTGTGGCTCGCGTGGTGGATCGTCGGCTTCCGCGAACATCCGCTCGGCGACGAAGCCGGCAACGATCGCCCGCGCGCTGCCCGTGCCGTGCCGCCTGCCGGCCCGACGCCGTGGGGGCCGCTGTTCCGCCGGATGGCGCCGACCATCTTCGTCTACTTCTGCTACGGCTGGACCGCGTGGCTGTTCTTCACGTGGCTGCCGACGTTCTTCCTGAACGGCCAGGGCCTGAACCTGAAGTCGACCGCGCTGTTCGCATCCGGCGTGTTCTTCGCGGGCGTGGTGGGCGACACGCTCGGCGGCTGGCTGTGCGACCGGATCTACCGGAAGACCGGCAACCTCGCGCTGTCGCGCCAGAGCGCGATCGTCGCGAGCTTCGTCGGCGCGCTCGCGTGCCTGCTGCCGCTCGCGGTCGTGCATTCGACGGCCGGCGTCGCACTGTGCCTGTCGGGGTCGTTCCTGTGCCTCGAACTGACGATCGGGCCGATCTGGGCCGTGCCGAGCGACATCGCGCCAACCCACGCCGGCATCGCGAGCGGGATGATGAACGCGGGCTCCGCGATCTCGGGGATCCTGTCGCCGATCCTGTTCGGCTATCTCGTCGATCGCACGGGGAGCTGGACCGTGCCGTTCATCGGCTCGGTCGCGATGCTGCTGATCGGCATCGTCGCCGCGCTGCGGATTCGCCCGGACCGCTCGTTGGCGGAATCGATGTCGGCGCTCGCCGACGCGCCTGCGGCGCCGTCGGTGCGCTGAGGCGGTTCGCTTCGGGTTCGTCTGCCTTATCCGTCTCATAGGCGGCGCCATCGCGCTTCACTGCGTTCCGCGATGGTGGTGCATGACCGACTCGGCTTGCTCGGCCGGCTCGGTTAGCTCGGTTAGCTCGGTTAGCTCGGTTAGCTCGGTTAGCTCGGCTGATCCGGATGGCTCGGCTGGCTCGGCTGATTCGGCCGGCCCGGCTGGTTTGGCTTGCCCGGCTGATTCGGCTTGCCCGGCTGATTTGGCCTGATCGGCTGATTCGGCCACCGCGTCTGATTCGGCCAGCGCGGCCTGCGCGGCTGGCTCGGCCGCCTTGGCTGGCAAACCGCGCCGTTACTCGCCGCCGTCATCTCCGGCTCCTTCGCGATGAAACAGCGCAAGAAACTGCTGCGCGGGGATGCTCAGCGGCCGG
Organism: Burkholderia sp. AU33423; assembly: GCF_002223135.1. NCBI lineage: Bacteria > Pseudomonadati > Pseudomonadota > Betaproteobacteria > Burkholderiales > Burkholderiaceae > Burkholderia > Burkholderia sp. AU33423. The sequence goes on along the minus strand of NZ_NKFH01000007.1, from coordinate 98,244 downwards.
TCGCGCCGCACGAGGCTGCCGTACGACGGCAGCTTCTGTTCGAGCGTGTAATCGACGATCGCGACGAGCCCGTGCTCCGCATTGCGCCGCGCCACCGTCAGCGGAATCACGCCGAGCATCGTCGAACGGTCGACGAGGTTCATCGTCGTCAGGATCGACCCCGTTTCGACCAGCCCGCGCGGCATCGGCTGGTGCCGCGCGCGGAACTCGCGTTCGACGACCTCGCGCGCCGGGCTGCCGGCCGGCTGCAGGATCCACGTGTAATCGAGCAGCGCGTCGAACTCCACCGGCCCCGCGCCCGCAAGCGGATGGTCGCGGCCCGCGATGATCGCGAGCGCCTCGTCGTCGACCACGCGGAAGTCGCAATCGGTCCCGACGTGGCGCCCGATCACCACTTCGAGCACGCCTTCGCGCAGCTGCGGCATCAGCCGGTCGCTCGTATCCACCGCGATGTCGATCGCCAGCAGCGGGTAACGCGCCTTCAACTGCACCAGCGCCTCGGTGAGCCGCCCCGGCGACGCCGCCATGATGCTGCCGATCGCGAGCCGCCCCGCGCTGCCGAGCTGCAGCTCGCCGAGCTCGCGATTCAGCGCCTCGACACTGCCGCGAATGCCGCGGAAATAGCCGAGCACGCGCTCGCCGGCCGGGTTCAGCACGAGCCCGCGCCCGACGCGATCGAACAGCCGCTGGCCGAGCGCGCTCTCCAGTTCGGCCAGCATCTTCGTCGCGGCCGGCTGCGTGAGGCCCATCTGGTCGGCCGCCGCGCGCAGCGTCGAGCATTCGTCCACGGCCAGCAGCAGCGCGATCTGCCGCATGCGCAGCCGGTTCAGCAGTTGCGGGGTCGAGTCTCGTCGGTCGATCGAGCCCATCTCTGATTACTCCAGGTTATCGATTCATCAAGAGTTTTCAATTTACCGACTCATTCCGTCTACCTAGCATCAACCCCATAGACAAACGGCCAAGCGCCGCCACCGGAGACACCGCATGAACACCCCCTCGCCCGCCGCCGCCCTGCCCGTCGTCGCGCTGACGCTCGGCGACCCCGCCGGCATCGGCGCCGAACTGATCGCGAAACTGCTCGCCCGCCCCGACGCCACCGCCCGCGCGAATCTCGTGCTGATCGGCGATCGCTGGCTGTGGGAAGCCGGCCAGCGCGTCGCCGGCATGACGGTCGACGTCGAACCCGTCGCATCGCTCGCCGCCGCGCGCGGCCGGCCGTCCACCGCGCGCCCCGCATTCGTCGCCCTCGACACGATCGATCCGGCCGACGTCACGGTCGGCCAGCCCGGCGCGGCCGGCGGCCGCTCGACGCTGACCGTCCTCGACCTGTGCCTCGACGCCGCGCTCGCCGGCGACATCGACGCGATCTGCTTCGCGCCGCTGAACAAGTACGCGATGAAACTCGGCGGGCTGAAGCACGAGGACGAGCTGCACCACTTCGCCGAGGCGCTCGGCGTGACCGGCTACTTCTGCGAATTCAACACGCTCGGCGAGCTGTGGACCGCGCGCATCTCGTCGCACATTCCGCTGAAGGATGCGCCGGGCTACCTGAGCATCGAGCGAATCGAACAGGCATCCGAACTGATCTACCGGTCGCTGCTCGCGAACGGTGTCGCGGCGCCGAAGGTAGCGATCGCCGCGTTCAACCCGCACGGCGGCGACGGCGGCAGCTGCGGCCGCGAGGAAATCGACATCATCGAGCCGGCCGTGCGCCGGCTGCAGTCGCGCGACTGGCCGACCGACGCGCCGTTCCACGGCCCGTTCCCCGCCGACACGATCTTCCTGAAGGCGCAGGCCGGCGACTACCAGGCGATCGTCACGATGTACCACGACCAGGGGCAGATCGCGATCAAGCTGCTCGGCTTCTCGCGCGGCGTGACGGTGCAGGGCGGGCTGCCCGTGCCGATCACGACGCCCGCGCACGGCACCGCCTACGACATCGCGGGCCGCGGCACGGCCGACGTCGGTGCGACCTGGCAGGCGCTGCAGATCGCGTGCCGGATGGGCGCCGCGCGCCGTACGCAGGCCGTTTCCGCCTGACCCGACGGCCACGCCGGCCGACCGCCTTTCAACACGAAAACATCACACCGAACTCCGGAGACACCCGATGAAGATCCGTTCCGTCCGCGCCCGCGTATTCCAGTGGAAAGGCAAGACCGTCCCGCCCCAGGGCAACTTCTGCTCGAACGCGATGGACCTGCTGTACGCGCCGCAGGAAACGATGAGCACGTTCCGCTTCCATTCGTGGACGGTCGTCGAAGTCGAGACCGACGACGGCATCGTCGGCCTCGGCAACGTCGCGCTCGCGCCGCATGTCGCGAAGGTGATCATCGACCAGTACCTCGCGCCGCTCGTGATCGGCCAGGACCCGTGGGACTACGAATACCTGAACCAGCGGATGTATCGCGCGACCCACGCATGGGGCCGCAAGGGCATCGGCATGGCGGCGATCTCGGCGGTCGACATCGCGATCTGGGACATCCTCGGCAAGAGCGTCGGCAAGCCCGTGTTCAAGCTGCTCGGCGGCCGCACCAAGGAAAGGATCCCCTGCTACTACTCGAAGCTCTACCGCACCGACCTGAAGGAGATGCAGGACGAGGCGCAGCGCTACCTGAAGGAAGGCTTCCGCGCGTTCAAGATGCGCTTCGGCTACGGGCCCGCGCACGGGCAGCAGGGCGTGACCGAGAACCTGAAGTCGGTCGCGGCGATCCGCGAGGTGATCGGCTACGACAACGACCTGATGCTCGAGTGCTACATGGGCTGGAACCTCGAATACGCGAAGCGCATCCTGCCGAAGCTCGAGAAATACCAGCCGCGCTGGCTGGAAGAACCGGTGATCGCCGACGACATCGACGGCTACGCGGAGCTGAACCAGCTCACGCGCATCCCGATCTCCGGCGGCGAACACGAGTTCTCGCTGTACGGCTTCAAGCAGCTGCTGGATCGCAAGGCCGTGTCGGTCGTCCAGTACGACACGAACCGCGTCGGCGGGATCACGATGGCGCACAAGATCAACGCGCTGTGCGAGGCGTACAGCGTGCCGGTGATTCCGCATGCGGGCCAGATGCACAACTATCACCTGACGATGAGCACGCTCGCGTCGCCGATGAGCGAGTACTTCCCGATGTTCGACGTCGAAGTCGGCAACGAGTTGTTCTATTACATCTTCGACGGCGAGCCGGTGGCCGAGAACGGCTTCGTGCAACTGCGCGACGACGTGCCGGGCCTCGGCCTCACGCTGAAGACCGAATTCCTCGACCAGTTCGACATCGTCGAGTGAGGGCCGCCATGAACGCACGCTATCAGGGCGTCTTTCCGGTTGTGCCGACGATCTTCGACGCAACCGGCGCGCTCGATCTCGACGGCCAGCGCCGCTGCCTCGAGTTCATGATCGACGCCGGCTCGCAGGGCCTCTGCATCCACGCGAACTACTCCGAGCAGTTCGCGCTCGGCGACGACGAACGCGACCTGATCACGCGCGCCACACTCGAGCACGTCGCGGGCCGCGTGCCGGTGATCGTCACGACGTCGCACTTCAGCGCGCGGATCTGCGCGGAACGTAACCGGCGCGCGCAGGCACTCGGCGCGGCGATGGTGATGGTGATGCCGCCGTATCACGGCGCGACGTTCCGCGTGCCGGAAGCGCAGGTGCGCGCGTTCTTCCGCGAAGCCGCCGACGGCCTCGACATTCCGCTGATGATCCAGGACGCGCCCGCGAGCGGCGTCGCGCTGTCCGCGCCGTTCCTTGCGTCGCTCGCCCGCGAGATCGACGCGGTGTCGTACTTCAAGATCGAGACGGCCGGCGCCGCGTCGAAGCTGCGCGAGCTGATCGCGCTCGGCGGCGACGCGATCGAGGGGCCATGGGACGGCGAGGAAGGCATCACGCTGCTCGCCGATCTCGATGCCGGCGCGACCGGCGCGATGACGGGCGGCGGCTATCCGGACGGGATTCGCCGGATCACCGACGCGTATTTCGCCGGCCGTCGCGACGAAGCCGTCGAGCAGTACGCGCGCTGGCTGCCGCTGATCAACTACGAGAACCGCCAGTCGGGCTTCCTGACCGCAAAGGCGCTGATGCGCGAAGGCGGCGTGATCGCGTGCGACGCACCGCGCGCACCGTGGCCCGAGCTACCTCCCCAGGTGCGCGCCGGATTGCTCGACGCGGCGCGGCGGCTCGATCCGCTCGTGCTGCGCTGGGGGCGCTAGGCGCGAGGCACCCGACATCGGTTCACACGTGCAACGCCGCAGGGCGTTGCGCATCGGCGCGTCACGGCGTGACAGCGGTCCACCAGAAGACCGCCGCCGCCATCACCAAGATTGGAGACACCATGACCCTGTTGAACCCGGCCACCCCGGCCTACGAAGCCGGCGAAGCCATTCCGCGCCGCCGCTGGCTGCGCGTGATCCCGCCGCTGCTGCTCGCCTGCATCATTTCGTACATGGACCGCGTGAACATCGCGTTCGCGATGCCCGGCGGGATGAACGCCGATCTCGGCATGGACGCGACGATGGCCGGCCTCGCCGGCGGCATCTTCTTCTTCGGCTACCTGTTCCTGCAGATTCCCGGCGGCCGGCGCGCGGCGCTCGGCAGCGGCAAGACCTTCATCGCATGGTCGCTCGTGAGCTGGGCCGTGCTGTCGGTGCTGACCGGGCTCGTCACGCATACCTGGCAACTGCTGACGCTGCGCTTCCTGCTCGGCGTGGCCGAAGGCGGGATGCTGCCCGTCGTGCTGACGATGGTCAGCCACTGGTTTCCCGACCGCGAACGCGGCCGCGCGAATGCGATGGTCATCATGTTCGTCCCGCTCGCCGGCATGATCACCGCGCCGCTGTCCGGCTTCATCCTCGCCGCGTACGACTGGCATCACCTGTTCTTCAGTGCGGGCGCGCTGTCGCTGCTGTGCCTCGTCGTGTGGCTGATGTTCGCCGACGACGGCCCGGAGACCGCGCGCTGGGTGTCGCCGCGCGAGAAGGCCTACATCCTCGACGCGCTGCGCGAAGAGCAGGAACGCAAGCGCGCGGCCGGCACGCCGGCTGCCGCGTCGTTCGGCGAGCTGCTGCGCAACCCGACGATCTGGCTGCTGATCGCGATCAACTTCTGCTATCAGGTCGGCATCTACGGCTATACGATGTGGTTGCCCACCCTGCTGAAAAACCTCACGCACACCGGGATGGGCAAGATCGGCCTGCTCGCGATGCTCCCGTATGTCGCGATGGTGATCGGGATGTTCGTCACGTCGTATTTGTCTGACCGAACCGGCAAGCGCCGCCTGTTCGTGCTGCTGCCGCTCGTCGGCTTCGCCGCGTGCCTCGCGCTGTCGGTGCTCACGCATGCGTCTATGGCCGTGTCGTTCGCGTTCCTGATCGGCTGCGGCTTCTTCCTGCAGGCGGCGGCCGGCGTGTTCTGGGCGATTCCGCCGAAGCTCTGCAGCGTCGAGACGGCCGGCAGCGCGCGCGGCCTGATCAACGCGCTCGGCAATCTCGGCGGCTTCTGCGGCCCGTATGCGGTCGGCGTGCTGACCCAGCACGTAAGCGCGGCGGCCGGCGTGTACAGCCTCGCGATCACGCTCGCGGTGGCCGGCCTCCTCGCGCTGACGCTGCCGAAACGCTGCGAGGACTGAAAACGGATACACGAATACGCAGGCTTGCTGACGAATCGACGGAGACCCCACCATGAACGACATCCTGTTGCTGGTGCAGAAATGCGCCCACACCTTCAGCTTCTACGACCTCGACACGAAAACCGCGCTCAAGCACGTCGTACTGCCGAACTTCCCGCACGAGTTCACCGTCGACGTGAACGAGCGCTTTGCGTACGTCGGCATCTTCGGGATCGAGACCGCGTGGTCGCGCGGCCATGACGGCGATCACCGGATCGCGGAGATCGATCTCGTCGAACGCACGCACACGCGCATGCTCGACCTGTGGCCGTACTACCGGCCGCATGGGATGGCGAGCGACCGAGACGGCCGGCTGTATGCGATGAGCGAGGCGCACGACATGCTGCTCGTGTTCGACGAGCCGACCCGACAGCCCGTGCCGAACATGGCCGTGCCGTCCGGCGGCGTGAAGACGCACCTCGTCACGCTCACGCGCGATGCAAGCCGCGCGTACGGCGTGCACCTGCTGTCGAATACGGTCACGCAATTCCATCCGCGTGACGCGACGGTCGCGCCGCGCGCGGTGATGCCCGGCCCGCGCCCCGAAGGCAATGCGCTGTCGAGCGACGAACGCACGCTGTTCGTCGCGAATCGCGGCGACGATACGCTGGTCGAGATCGACACCGACACGATGACCTGCGGCCGCCGCGTGAAGACGCGTAGCGATCCGAACCGGATCTACCGCACGAGCGCGCCCGACGGCCGCGACCTGCTGCTGCTGACCAATTCGGGCGAGCGGTCGATCTCCGTGTTCGATGCGCGGCAGCTCGAGGAGATCGAACGCATCGCGCTGCCGGCGAACCCGACCGCGCTGTCGTTTCATCCGTCGCGGCGCGTCGCGTACGTGTCGTTCCAGGACGACTACGTGCGCAAGCTCGATCTCGATACGTGGCGTTTCGTCGGCGCATTGGCGACGCTGCGCGAGCCCGATGCGTCGTACGTGCTCGCCGGCGCGCGCTGACATGCACGACGCGTCGTCGCTCGACGGCATGCAGGATGCGCTCGTCGATGCGCATCACCACCTGTGGCGGCTCGATGCCGGTGCGCACTATCCGTGGCTGCAGGAGGACTACGATCCGGCGCGCTTCATGTTCGGCGACTATACGGCGCTGTGCAGCGACTTCGGGGTGGACGAGCTCCGGCACGCAGTGCAAGGTGCACCGATCGTCGCGAGCGTGCATGTCGAGGCCGAGCGGGCGCACGACGAGGCGCTGGCGGAAACGCGCTGGCTGCATGAAGTCGCGGAGTCGTACGGGTTGCCGTCGGCGGTCGTCGCGTGGGTCGACCTGCTCGCGGGTGACGCGGATGAGCGGCTTGCCGAGCAGACCGCGTGGCCGCGCGTGCGTGGCGTGCGCTTCAAGCCCCGTACGGCCGCCGCGCCGGATGCGTCCGTCGACGGGCCGGGCACGCTGCGCGATCCGCGCTGGCCGGCCGCGCTGGAACGCCTCGCCGCGCATGGGCTGTGCTGGGATCTGCGCGTGCCGTTCTGGCATCTCGAGGAGGCGGCTTCGATGCTCGCCGGTGCACCGGATGTCGACGTCGTGCTCGAACATGCGGGGCTGCCGTGGGATCGCTCGGATGCAGGGCTCGCGCACTGGCGGCGCGGCATGGAGGCGCTTGCCGCCCTGCCACGCGTCACCGTGAAGATCTCCGAACTCGGCTTGCGCGATGCAGAGTGGAACGACGCTGAGAACGCGCGGATCATCCGCGATACGATCGCGATCTTCGGCGCGCGGCGCTGCCTGTTCGCCAGCAACTTTCCGGTGGCCGGGCTGCGTGTGTCGTATCCGGCGCTGCTGCGCACGTTTGCTCGTGCGATGACACATCTCGACGACGCCGCGCGCCGCGCGATCTGGCATGACAACGCAGTGCGGGTGTACCGGATCGCGCTCGACACGCAGCAAAGGCCGGCACGCGGATGAAGCCGCGCGCGATACATGCACCGGCTCAAGCGCGATAAATCGGTAGGCAGCAAAATTTGGCGTGGCGTAATCGTATTTTCGCCAGTTAAAAGGGCCGGTCAGTGCATCGACCAGCCCGGCCATATACGATCACTGCCCCGCGGCAGCCTCGATCGCGTCCGTGTCCCACTTCCCACGTCGCGTTGCCTCGGCCAGCATCCCCAAGGTCAGAGGCCGCCGTTCCGGGTGCCGGAGGCGCTTGACGAACAGCCCGATAAGTGACGACAGCAGTTCCTGACCTTCGGGGCCAAAATAGCGCCGGTACGGGAATCCCTGGGCGTCGACGCCGAATGTCTCTGCCCACCTGTCGATGAATTCCACCCCATCGAGGCCCGTGACGCCGAGATCCTGCTCAAGCCGGGATTCCGGCTGCAAGTTCAGCTTGCCGCCGAGCAGCGGCCGACCGAGTTCTTCGCGTGTGAAGGCTTCCAGGCGTTCCCAGGTATCGTCTTTCATGGTTCAGAGCACCCGGTCCTCGGGCTTTACGATTCGGTTGTAGGTCGACACGGTGTTGCGCATGATCAGGTAGGCGTCGCGAGCCAGAAACACCTCACCCAGAAACACCTCACCCACGACGGGGACCGCCCGACCGACCCACGCGCCGAGGCGGCGAGTGAAGGCGATCCGAATACCGGACAACCCGACACCCGTGATCATCGGCAGGCGAAACGGCAACGTTTGAGGAAACAACTTCCGAGCGGCAACGGAGGCGACGGACGTGCCCGGCGTAGCGCCTGCGAACTTGCCCGGGACTGGGACGTCAGCCTGACCGAGAAGCATCGCTGACGCAGCGGCCAGATCGTCCAGGCCGAGCTGCTTGCGTGTCTCGTCGAACGCGACCAAGGCAAAGATGTCGACGGGCCGTAAATCCTGTCAGGTGCCGTAGTTGTACCTGTTTTCGCTCATTCATTTTTCTCCTGATCCGGCAAGGACGCTGCTCTCTCAGCGGGTGCCCCCTGCGAAGGCGACACTTTACCGCATCGCCTGGAACAGCCCGGCCGGCGCAGGTGCGCATGGCAGCCGCCATCTGCTCGTACTCGCCGAACGGGAAAGCGACGCCGTAGCCCGCGGCCTGCCAGTAACCCGGATCGCGGCAGAAAAGCGCGTGCGGCCGGTCGTAGCGGCTGATGCAGTCACGCCACGACACGCGGATAGCTCGAGCCGTCCCGCCCCTCCCGCCGGCCGGATGCCCCACTCCACCACCACATTTTGTGCATCGCACGACCAACCCTGAGCAAAAAGTATCGGTTGGCGTTTTCTTTTGATGTGGTGCCCGCATCGCCCCCGTCTCACCATTGTTCCTGCCGTCATCGACGGCATTCGAACAAGCAGAATCAAGGAGACACGGGTGAACAAGATGCGAATCGTCGCAGCCGGCTTGCTGCTCGGCGCCTGTCTGCCGGGCGTCGCGGCCGCGCAAACCTGCAAGGTGCCGACCCTTCGGGTGCTCGCGCAGAAGAGTCTCGGCCTGTCGGTCATGGAGAAATCGCTGGCCGACTACGAGAAGAAGAGCGGCACCAAGGTCGAGATCAGCTATTTCGGCGAGAACGACCGCCGCGCGAAATCGCGGCTCGACGCGTCGACCGGCGCGGGTTCCTACCAGATCTACTACGTCGATGAGGCGAATGTCGCCGAATTCGCGTCGGCCAACTGGATCGTGCCGCTCCTCAAGTACTACCCGAAGGAATACGACTACGACGACTTCCTGCCCGGCCGCCGCGCGGTCGCGAGCTACAACGGCGTCGCGTACTTCGCGCCGCTGATCGGTGGCGGTGACTTCCTGTTCTACCGCCGCGACATCCTCGACGCCGCGCACATCCCGGTGCCGAAGACGCTCGACCAGCTCGTCGCCGCGATCAGGAAGCTCAACGCGCCGCCGAAGCTCTACGGCTGGGTCGCGCGCGGCCAGCGCGGCTCGGGGATGAACGTGTGGCGCTGGTCGCCGTTCATGCTCGGGATGGGCGGCGCCTGGACCGACAAGGGCGGCCAGCCCGCGTTCAATTCGCCGGCCGCCGTGAAGGCCACGCAGCTCTACAGCGACCTGTTCAAGTTCGCGCCGCCGGGCGCGGCGACCTACGACTGGAGCAACGCGCTCGAAGCGTTCCGCTCGGGCAAGGTCGCGTTCATGATCGAATCGACGCCGTTCGCGGACTGGATGGAGGATGCGAGCAAGTCGAGCGTGGCCGGCAAGGTCGGCTACACGCGCCCGCCCGCGCCGCTGCCGTCGGCCGCGTACGGCCACGGCTTCGCGATCTCGGCGGTCGGCGCGAAGGACAACTGCACGCGGCTGGCCGCCGGCCGCTTCATCGCGTGGGCGACCAGCAAGGACCAGGAGCAGGCGCGGCTGCGCAACGGCGTGTTCAGCGACTACAACCGGTCGAGCACGATCGCGAGCCCGTATTTCAAGCAGCACGTCGCGCCGCAGATCCAGGCCGGGCTGAACGACACCAACCCGGTCACGCAGGTGACGATCTGGCGCACGCCGCAGTGGCCGGATATCGGCGACAACCTCGGCATCGCGCTCGAGCAGGTGTTCACCGGCACGCAGACGGACGTGCGCGGCACGCTCGACGACGCAGACCAGTACGCGAAGGACGCGCTCGAACATGTCGCTCGCAAATGACGGCGCCGGCGGACGCGCGCTCGGCGTCCGTCCGGCCCCTTCCCCATCTTCCGCCCGGCGCGGCCGCGCGCGCCGCGACCGCACGAGCCTGCCGTGGGTGTTCCTCGCGCCGACGCTCGCGCTGCTCGCGGTCCTGAGCCTCGTCCCGACGGTCGCCGCGATCAACCTCGCGCTGCGCAACCGCGTGCTGCGCTATCCGGACAGCGAATACGTCGGCCTGCGCAACTTCATCCGGCTCGCCTCCGACCGGCGCTTCCTGAACGCGATCGAAGTGTCGGTGCTGTGGGAAGTCGTCACGGTGGCCGGCGCGGTGCTGGTCGGGATCGCGCTGGCCGTATTCCTGTTCGAGCGTGTGCACGGCCGCTGGCGCCGCCTCGCATCGCTGGTGCTGATCATGCCGGTGCTGCTGCCGCGCGTATCGGCCGCGTTCATCTGGAAGTTCATGTACGCGCCGCTCACCGGCATCCTGAGCTGGTTGCTCGGCATGCTCGGGATCGAGAACACCGCGTTCCTCGCCGATCCGCATCTCGCGCTGTACGCGGTCGCGCTGGTCGACGTGTGGCAATGGGGGCTGTTCTTCGCGGTCGTGATCCTGAAGCTGCTGGAGACGCTGCCGCCCGAGCCGCTCGAAGCCGCGCGGCTCGACTACGCGACGACGTGGCAAGTGCATGCATACATCGCGCTGCCGATGCTGAAGGCGCCGCTCGTGAGCCTCGTGTTCATCAAGATGGTCGAGTCGCTGCGCTCGTTCGACCTGATCTACGTGATGACCAAGGGCGGCCCCGGCATCGCGACCGAGACGCTCGACCTGTACGCGTACCAGCAGGGCATCGGCCTCGCCGGCAAGGTGTCCTATGCGTCGGGCATGGCCGTGCTGATGATGGTCGCGACCACGCTCGTCTTCACGCTCATCTGGAAGAGGGTCAACAAATGGGACGACTGATGGCCCGCCGCGGCACCGCCGCGACCGTTTCGAACCTGTCGACCGTCATGATCGCCGGCGCGATCCTGCTCGTCGCCGCGTTCCCGCTGTTCTGGGCCGTGCTCAATTCGCTCAAGCACCTGCTCGACATCGTCACGCCCACGCCGCGCTTCATCTTCACGCCGACGCTCGCGAACTACGAGCAGGTGCTGTCGAGCCTCGAGGTGCTGATCGGGCTCGGCAACAGCATCGCGATCGTCGGCGCGGCCGTGCTGATCGGCGCGGTGCTCGGCGTGCCGGCCGCGTATGCGATCGCGCGTTACCCGATACGCGGCAAGCGCGACATCCAGTTCTTCCTGCTGTCGCTGCGCTTCCTGCCGCCGGTCGCGGTCGCGCTGCCGCTGATCGCGATCTGGGTCGATCTCGGGCTGTACGACACGAAGCTGTCGATGATCGTCACGTACCTGCTCGTCACGCTGTCGACCATCACGTGGCTGTCGATCCCCGTGTTCCGCCGGCTGCCGCGCGAGATCGAGGAAGCCGCCGCGCTCGATGGCTACGGCCCGTACGCGGTGTTCTGGCATATAGCGCTGCCGGTGTGCGCGAGCACGCTGCTCGGCGGCATCGTGTTCAGCTTCGTGCTGGTGTGGAACGAACTGATGATCGCGCTCGCGCTCACGTCGTCGCGCAGCGCGACGCTGCCGGTGGTCGCGTCCGCGTTCACGTCGCTCGGCCAGGAAGTGCCGTGGGGCGTGATCAACGCGTCGACGGTGCTGCTCGCGCTGCCGCCGCTCGTCTTCGTCGGCATGCTGAGCCGCCTGCTCAATTCGATGGTCAAGGGAAAATAAGGAGAACACGTTGAAAGCACTCGTACTCGAACGCACGCGCGAGCTCGCGCTGCGCGATATCGACCTGCCGCAAGCGGTCGGCCCCGGCGACGTCCGGATCAAGGTGCATACCGTCGGCGTCTGCGGCAGCGACGTGCATTACTACGTTCACGGCGGGATCGGCCCGTTCCGCGTCGACGCGCCGATGGTGCTCGGCCATGAAGCATCCGGCACCGTCGTCGAGACCGGCGCCGGCGTCACGCACCTGCGCGTCGGCGACCGCGTGTGCATGGAGCCCGGCGTGCCGCGCCTCGATTCGCCCGCGACGCTGCGCGGGCTCTACAACCTCGATCCCGACGTGCGCTTCTGGGCGACACCGCCCATCCACGGCTGCCTGACGCCGTTCGTCGTGCATCCGGCCGCGTTCACGTATCGGCTACCGGACAACGTGTCGTTCGCCGAAGGCGCGATCGTCGAGCCGCTGTCGATCGGCCTGCAGGCCGCGAAGAAGGCCGCGATGAAGCCGGGCGACCTCGCGGTCGTGATCGGCGCCGGCACGATCGGCGCGATGACGGCACTTGCCGCGCTCGCCGGCGGCGCCGCGCGCGTGATCCTCGCGGACGTCGTGCCCGACAAGCTCGCGCTGTTCGCCGGCAACCCGGCCGTCACGACCGTCGACGTGCGGACGCGGCCGCTGGCCGACGCGGTGGCCGAAGCCTCCGGCGGCTGGGGCGCGGACGTCGTGTTCGAGGCGAGCGGCAGCGCGAACGCGTATGCGGGCCTCGTCGACCTGATGTGCCCGGGCGGCTGCGCGGTGCTGATCGGGATGCCGGTCGCCCCGGTGCCGCTCGACGTGGTCGCGCTGCAGGCGAAGGAAGGCCGCATCGAATCGGTGTTCCGCTACGCGAACATCTTTCCGCGCGCGCTCGCGCTGATCGCGTCCGGCGCAATCGACGTGAAGCCGTTCATCTCGCGCACGTTCCCGTTTTCCGAAGGCGTGCGCGCGTTCGAGGAAGCGGCGAGCGGCCACCCGCGCGACGTCAAGATTCAGATCGAAATGGATTGAGCCATGGCCCAGATCACCTGCAAGGCTTTGTCGAAGCACTACGACGGCGGCCCCGCCGTGCTGCACCCGCTCGACCTCGAGATCGCCGACGGCGAATTCATCGTGCTGCTCGGCCCGTCCGGCTGCGGCAAGTCGACGATGCTGCGAATGATCGCCGGCCTCGAGGCGATCACCGGCGGCGAGCTCGTGATCGGCGACGCGGTCGTCAACGACCTGCCGTCGCGCGAGCGCAATGTCGCAATGGTGTTCCAGAACTACGCGTTGTATCCGCACATGACGGTGTACGACAACATCGCGTTCGGCCTGCGGCGCCTGAAGGTGCCGGCCGACGAGATCGACCGCCGCGTGCGCGACGTCGCACGCATCCTGAGCCTCGACGCGCTGCTCGACCGCCGCCCGCGCGCGATGTCGGGCGGCCAGCAGCAGCGCGCGGCGATCGCGCGCGCGATGATCAAGACGCCGGCCGTGTTCCTGTTCGACGAGCCGCTGTCGAACCTCGACGCGAAGCTGCGCACGCAGTTGCGCGGCGACATCAAGCGGCTGCATCGGCGGCTGAAAACGACCACGCTGTACGTCACGCACGACCAGCTCGAGGCGATGACGCTGGCCGACCGCGTCGTGCTGATGCGCGGCGGCCACATCGAGCAGATCGGCACGCCGGCCGAGCTGTACGGGCAACCGCACACGGTGTTCGCCGCCGGCTTCGTCGGCACTCCGGCGATGAACTTCGCGGACGGCACGATCGAGCGCCTCGGCGCGAACGTGCTGCTCGACTGCAACGGCGCGCGCTGGCCGCTCGCGTCGCCGCGCTTCGCCCGGCTGCACGACGGCCAGCAGGTGAAAGTCGCGATCCGCCCGAACCACCTGCGGCTCGTCACCGAACCGGATCCGACCCCGGGCACGCTCGCGCTGACCGGCACGGTCGAACTCGTCGAGCTGCTCGGCGCCGAGGCGCTCGTCACGCTGGACTGGAGCGGCCAGCCGTGCGCGGCCCTCGTGCCGGCCCCGATGGCCCCGGCGCCGGGGGCCGTGGTAGCGTTCCGCTTCGACGAAGAAGCCCTGCATCTGTTCGACGCCGGCACCGAGCGCAACGTCACGCTGCCGGACGCGAACCCGATCGCGCACGCGGCGCCGCCGGCGGCCGCGACGCGCACCACGCCGCCCGCCGCGACGGGCTGGTCGATGTCCCGTTCGTAGCACGCCGGCACGCCCCCGACGGAGCACACGATGAACCCGGATCTCGAGATCGTTCCCACCCACCGCGACGAATCGTTCCGCGCGTGGATCCACGACTATCCGCACTCGGTCGCGAAGTGGCACTTTCATCCCGAGTACGAGATCCATCTGATCCAGTCGTCGCACGGCAAGATGTTCGTGGGCGATCACATCGGCGATTTCGGCCCCGGCAACCTGATCGTCACCGGGCCGAACCTGCCGCACAACTGGGTCAGCGAACTCGCCGACGGCGAACGCGTGCCGTCGCGCGACGTCGTGCTGCAGTTCTCGCGCGACGCGATCGAGAAGATGGTCGGCGCGTTCAGCGAGCTGCAGCCTGTGATCGAGCTGATCGACGATGCGGCGCGCGGCGTGCAGTTTCCCGACCGCGTCGGCCGCGACGTCGCGCCGCTGATGCTCGAACTCGCGAACGCGCACGGCTGCCGGCGCGTCGAGATCCTGATGTCGCTGTTCGACCGGCTGTCGTCGTGCCGCGAGCGGCGCGTGCTCGCCGGCCCCGGCTACCGCAGCGACGCGCAGCACTACATGTCGTCGACCATCAACCAGGTGCTGTCGTACCTGCAGCAGAACCTGCCCGGCATGCTGCGCGAGACCGATGTCGCCGCGTTCGCCGGGATGAGCGTCAGCACCTTCACGCGGTTTTTCCGCCGCCATACCGGCTCGTCGTTCGTGCGCTACCTGAACCGGCTGCGCATCAACGAGGCCTGCGAGCTGCTGATGTTTTCCGACCTGACGGTGACCGACATCTGCTACCGGGTTGGCTTCAACAACCTGTCGAATTTCAACCGTCAGTTTCTCGCGATGAAGCAGGTGCCGCCGTCGAGGTTCCGCGCGCTGCACCGGCTCAACGAACCGCACGGCCGCGACGACGCGCCGCCGCTTCGGCGTGCGCCGCCGCGCGCCCCAGACAGGATGCTTCACACGTGACATTTCTCGGCATCGATCTCGGTACGTCCGAGGTCAAGGTACTCCTCACCGATTCCCGTTCGGTCCCGCTCGCGACCGGCTCGGCCGCGCTGTCGATCAGCCGCCCGCATCCGCACTGGTCGGAACAAAGCCCGCAGGCGTGGTGGCACGCGATGCTCGATGCGATCGCGGCGGTGCGCGCCGCGCATCCTGCCGGCTTCGCCGCGCTGCGCGGCATCGCGCTCTCGGGGCAGATGCACGGCGCGACGCTGATCGATCGCGCGGACCAGGTGCTGCGCCCCGCGATCCTGTGGAACGACACGCGCGCCGGCACCGAATGCGTCGAACTCGAAGCGCTGGTGCCGGAATCGCGTGCGATCACCGGCAACATGGCGATGCCCGGCTTCACCGCGCCGAAGCTGCTGTGGCTCGCGAAATACGAGCCCGCCGTGTTCCGCGCGGTGCACAAGGTGCTGCTGCCGAAGGACTACCTGATCTGGCGCCTGTCCGGCGAATTCGTGTCCGACATGTCCGATGCGTCGGGCACGCTGTGGCTCGACTGCGCGCGCCGCGACTGGTCCGACCGGATGCTCGCCGCGACCGAGCTGTCGCGTGCGCAAATGCCGCGCCTCGTCGAAGGCAATGCTCCGGCCGCGCAGCTGCGCGACACGCTGCGGCGCGAATGGGGCATCGCGGGGCCCGTGACGATCGCCGGCGGCGCCGGCGACAACGCGGCGTCGGCGATCGGCATGGGCGTCACGGGTGCCGGCAGCGGCTTCCTGTCGCTCGGCACGTCGGGCGTGCTGTTCGCCGGCAACGACCGCTTCGCGCCGAACCCGGATGCGGCCGTGCACGCGTTCTGCCACTGCGTCGAAGGGCGCTGGCACCAGATGAGCGTGATCCTGTCCGCTGCGGCGAGCCTCGACTGGCTCGCCCGCGCGCACGGCACCACCGCGGGCGAGCTGGCCGCGCGCGCCGAACGCGCGGCGCCGGTGCGTGCGCCGCTGTTCCTGCCGTATCTCGGTGGCGAACGCACGCCGCACAACGACGCGCATGCGCGCGGCGTGTTCTTCGGGCTGTCCAACGAGCACGCCGCGGACGACCTCGCGTATGCGGTGATGGAAGGCGTCGCGTTCGCGATGGCCGACGGCTACGACGCGCTGCGCGCGGCCGGCACGACGCTCGACGCGGTGTCGTTCATCGGCGGTGGTTCGAAGAGCGCGTTCTGGGCGCGGCTGTGCGCGAATGCGACCGGGCTCGCGATGCAGCGCCATGCGGACGGCGCGGTCGGGGCTGCACTGGGTGCCGCGCGGCTTGCACGCCTCGCCGCGACGGACGACACGCTCGCGGAAGTCTGCGTCGCGCCGCCCGTCACGGAGACGGTCGCGCCTGATGCTGCGACGGCCGATCTGCTGGCGGGGCGGCTGGCGCGCTATCGGCGGCTGTATCACGCGCTGCGCGACGAGTTCGCGGCCGCCGACTGACGCGCGGCGCGGCCTGTGTCTTCATCAATTCGCGCGCGATCGCGCTTGACCCGGCCCTTGGGATCGCCTTTATGCTGGTCGTCACGAATCGACGACCCGAAGGTGACCCATGAGCGATGTCACACGCGGCCTGAGCGCATCGGAAGCCGCTACGCGGCTCGGCGTATCGGTGAAGGCGCTGCGGCTGTATGAGCGGCAAGGACTGGTCACGCCCGGGCGAACGCTGGCCGGATATCGCGCCTACGGCCCGGACGATCTGGCGCGTGCGGCCGAAGTCGCGGCGCTTCGCGCGCTCGGCTTGAGCCTGGCTCAGGCCGCGAACGTGCTGGGAGGCGACGCCCGCAGCCTGAGCGACGCCCTGGCGACGCATGAAGCGGCGCTCGGGCGCGACATTCAGGATCTGGTCGGCAAGGTCGACAAGGTTCGCGCGATCCGCGCCGATCTCGCACGCGGCCGCATGCCCGACGACGGCGAATTGACGCGTCTGCTCGCTCCGGCCGCCGCGGGCGTTGCGTTCAGCCTTCCCTGGCCGTGGGACGGCGAATGGTTCGAATTTCGCGATATCCGTCCGCTGAACTACATCATCGGTTCGCTGGGCAGCGGCAAGACCCGTCTCGCGCATCGGCTGGCCGACGCATTGCCCGGTGCCGCGTTCATCGGGCTGGACCGGCTGGAAGACGGCGGCGCAGCTGCCTTCGCCGCGTTGCGGGCCGATCCGGCGCTGAAGGCGCGGGTCGAACGCACGTCGGCATGGCTCGCTGACGAAGGTGCCACGGCGTCTGCGGCGCTGACCGTGCTGCTTGCCGGCCTCGAGGCGGATGGCGCCGGCGCCCGGGTCGTGGACATGATCGAACAGGATCTCGACCAGCCGACGCAGGCGGCGCTGATTGCGTGCCTTCGCCAGCGTGCCAGAGCCGACGGCATGCGGCCGCTGTTCATGCTGACCCGCTCGTCGGCGATGCTGGACCTGTCGGCCGTCGGACCCGACGAAGCGATCATTCTGTGTCCCGCGAACCATAGCCCGCCGGCCCGCGTCGCACCGTACCCCGGCGCACCGGGCTACGAAGCGGTGGCCACCTGTCTTGCGTCGCCTGCCACCCGCGAACGGATCGCGCGGCTGCCGGAGGCGGGGTAGCGGCATCGCTGCGGATTGGCGTCACGGTCGACGATGGCCGGCGTGTGCGGCTCGGGCAGCCGATGCCGTAGGGCGACAGAGTATGGGCAGCAGTGTGTGCAGAAAATCAGCGACTTACGTCCAGTCGCGCCGCCGGTGCCGGGACGGGGGCGGGGCGTCAGAGTTAGTGCAATTGGTCTACTGCGGCGCCTAACGAGTGGCATTTCGTTGTGCGCGATTGACTGCTGCCGCCCCGAAGCGAACGTTCAGCCTACTCGAACATGTCGGCTACCGCGGCTATTTCACGGCATCGATTGTCGGCAATCGTCCCTGGATAGCCCAGAACCACTGACGGCAGATTACGCGGTGGCCGATCTCCGGTCATTGCTTCTATAACGTTCAATCCTCCGCCGTTAGTTCCACTGTGCTATCTTGGATTCGACATACAAATTTGTGTCGATCCGACGGCGGCACTGAGCGAGAGAAAAATCGAAAATGTTCTGTCGGTTCTTCCATCTCCAATAGAACGGAAATAGATTTTATCTTGTGTTTATTGGCAAGAAGTAGCAGCGTGTTTCTCAGCTCCCCCTCCTCCGCCTCCTTGTTCTCTTCTTGAGATTTTGCTCCGAAATATTTTATTATAACATTTTCGATAATTTTACCTTCCTCCTTTACGCCAATCTCGTCGATCATAGAATTTGCGACAGCGTAGCGAAGCGGACTATCGCCAGCCTCGGTTATAGACGTTACCTTAAACAAATTATAATAAACGAAGTAATCGTACTCTTCATTGGGAACTCGATA
Source organism: Burkholderia sp. AU33423 (assembly GCF_002223135.1). Taxonomy (NCBI): domain Bacteria; kingdom Pseudomonadati; phylum Pseudomonadota; class Betaproteobacteria; order Burkholderiales; family Burkholderiaceae; genus Burkholderia; species Burkholderia sp. AU33423. The sequence continues at coordinate 79,641 of NZ_NKFH01000007.1, read as the reverse complement.
CACCATGTCCGAAAATCCACGGTGAATGCGATTTAACGGCCTCGTCGCTGGATTTTGTGTTGAACCGACGTAATGTACCTCGGTATCTATGCCGAGATCGATACCGCACTGAAGCAGAAAATCGTGTATGGGCATCGAAACTTTTTCAACATCCGAAACAAAGATCGTTATCAGTCGTTCGGAAACTTCGACGCGTGGCTTGATCGCCTTGCCGCTCTGATAATCACGTATCTTTGTTGTGACCTTTATTGGCTTATCGCTTCGGCCGATCGTTACGTAAAAATTCAATCGACTTCCAAAAAACGAATATCGAGGTTTTCGTTTCATGGAAAATCTAACCCTTTTCCGCGCACCAAGAAAATATACAAATCTCTTGTCGATTTGCGACTTCAATACTGCCTGCAAGTTCTTAAAATAATCCGTTATCTGTTTTTTTACATCAAAGCCATCAGGCGGGTCAATTACCAGGTCATACCAAAACCGATCTGATTTTGAAAGTTCGACTTGCCACTTTTTATCGGCATCTTTGTACGAAGGTTCATTCTTGACGAATTCAAACATTCCACGCGACATGTACGCACCCCGTTTTTATTCGGACACGCAATCGTAGCGGGATTATGTGATTTTCGCTGGGGTACGTGCGTCTGCTTGCCCAAGCCAAACCGATGACTGAAGCAACATCCCAAGCCTGCCGTATACGGGGCCTAGATCGTGACGGATCTGACTGACCTATGAGGTATGAATCCGGACAGCGACGTCACCGGGTGATATCGACAATGCGCAGGACAGTCGCAGTAACTCAGTCAAACAATCGCAAAGCCGTGGCACCAGTCGCACACACTTCGGCGCTCCACGGGTGCGCAATCCACCACACACGGTTCACGCACGCATGAGCCGATACAGGCGCCGCACCAGCGTCAACGCCTGCTGCGCCGACATCAGGTTCGTGAACCCGAGCAACATGCCGGGCGGCATCCGGCGGCCCTGGCTCCACTCATTCAGCGGCTGGATGGAAAACCCCTGCAGCCCGGCCATGCGAGCGACGGCGCGATCGTCGACTGCCGTGCGCCAATAGGCCACCACATGCAGGCCGCCCGCGCGGGGCGGAATGTGCAGCGTATCGCCGAACACCTTGCCCAACGCATCGATCAACCACGCTCGGCGAGTGGCGTACAGCGCACGCATTTTCTTCAGATGGCGCGCGAAGTGCCCTTGCTCCATGAAATCGGCGACGACGGATTGCATCAGCATCTGGCCGCTGCCGCCGAACCAGCCGGCGGTGTCGCGAAAGGCCGCGACCAGCTCCTCCGGAACGACGAGATACCCCAGCCGCAAGCCCGGATACAGCACCTTGCTGAACGATCCGGTGTAAAGCACGCGGTGGTGGCGATCCAGGCTCTTGAGCGCGGGCAGCGGGCGGCCGTGGTAACGAAACTCGCTGTCGTAATCGTCCTCGACGATCCAGGCCCGCTGCTGACGGGCCCAGTCGAGCAAGGCGAGGCGTCTCGGCAGCGACAGCGCGACACCGAGCGGGCTTTGATGGGTCGGCGTCACCACGGCAAAACGTGCATCGGCCGCCCGGCGCTGCCCCGCTTCCACGCACAGGCCGTCGTCGTCGACCGGCACGGACACGAGCCGCATCCCCGCGTGCTCGAGCAGGCGGCGGGCGTGGATATAACCGGGATCCTCGAACCAGCCGGTGTCGCCGGGACGCAGCAAGGTCCGGCAAATCAGGTCCAGCGCGCCGCGATACCCCGCGGTGATGAAAATCTGCCCGGCCGAGCAGTCGATGCCGCGCGACACGCCGAGATAGGCGGACAGCGCGCACCTGAGCCCGTCGTGCCCTTGAGGCGGCGCGTAGTCCAGCGACGGGGTCGCCATCGCCCGCACATGACGCCCGGTGAGCCGTATCCACGGCATGCGCGGAAACGCATCGAGCGCGGGAATGCCCATCTGGAACGGCTTCGGCCCGCTCGCCGTCGAATCGCCGCGCGGCGGTTCGTCCGGCCTGGGCGCCGCGGCGCGCGGCTGCCGGCCATCCGGCAGTTGGGGTGACACGACGGTGCCGGCCGGCCCGTGTGCGACCAGGTACCCTTCGCCGATGAGGATCTGATAGGCCGCTTCGACGGTGCCGCGTGCCAGATTGAGTTCGCTGGCCAGGCTCCGTACCGACGGCACGCGCTTGCCCGGCGCAAGCTTGCCCGTCTCGATCGCATCGCGGAAACGCCGGACCAGTTGCCGATAGACCGGCATGTCGAGATGACGGTCCGGCATCAGATCGTCGATTTTCATGTCCCAGTCAAATAGTCACTTTTTGGACCTTCAGGATACGCCATCCGATTCGTACAGTAACGTACGTTACCGTGGAGCAATCGTGATGCCAGAGATCCATTTGAAACGTGCCGAGACGGACGCGGATTACCGGTCGACGTTCGACGTGATGCGCGAGCTGCGCCCGCACCTGGCCGATGCCGATGCGTTCGTGCGGCAGATGCGCCGCCAGGCCGAACAAGGCTATGTGCTGCTGACCGCACGGCACGGCAACCCGGACGGCGCGGTCGTCGCGCTGGCGGGATACCGTCACCTCGAAAACACGCTGTACGGGCGCTTCGTCTATGTCGACGATCTGGTCGCGACCGAACACGCGCGCGGTCAACGGCTGGGCGAGCGGTTGCTCGATGCGGTGCGCGACGACGCGCGGCAACACGGCTGCCCGCATCTGGTACTCGATACCGGGCTCTCCAACGCGCTCGCGCAGCGTTTCTATTTCCGCCAGGGGCTGCTGTCCCGCGGCATGCATTTCAGTCAGTCTCTACAGGCGCTCTGATGAACAACCTTCTTTTTGTCGATGCCAGTCCGCATGGCAGTCATTCGCTGGGCGCACGCATTGCGCACGAAGCCATCGCGCAATGGCAGGCGGCCCGCCCCGATGCGCGGGTCGTGTCGCGCAGCCTCGGTCAACCCGGATTGCCTTCGCTATCGGCCGACTATGCGCATGCGGTGGTCGCGAGGCAGCCGGATTCCGATCCCGCACTGGCGTACTCCGAACAACTGATCGCGGAAGTGGAACACAGCGACGGCGTGTTGATCAGCACACCGATGCACAATTTCACGGTGCCTGCCGCGCTGAAGTTGTGGATCGATTTCGTGCTACGTATCGGCCGCACGTTCACGGCCACGCCGGAAGGCAAGTTCGGCCTGCTCACCGATCGACCCGTGCTCGTGCTGGTACGCTCGGGCGGCATCTGCACCGGCGCAGCGGCACGGCAGCCCGATTTCCTGACCCCGTACCTGAAGCAGGTGCTGGCCGTCATCGGCCTGTCGACGGTCGATTTCATCTACCTCGAAGGCATTGCGCCGAGCGACGCAGCCATCGACGCGGTACGCGGTCAGTTGGCCGCATCGACCCTGCTGGCGCGACGCGCGACGGAAACGGCATGAATTCGCCAAGCCCCGGTACGCATGCGTTACCCGATGCGGACCGGGGGCAGCGGATATAAGGCATCCCGGGCCGGGCAGGTCGCCGTCAGGATTCCAGCCGTCCCATCCGGCGCGCCATCGCCGGGCTGACCGCATGCACCGGATCGAACCCGAAGAAGTCGAGCACGTGGCGCGCGACGTCGTCTCGATCGTTGTCCGCGCAGATCATGTGATAGCTGTTCTCCAGCACGATCCCGCGCGCGTCGGGCATCGTTTCCAGCAGGAAATCGGCCGAGCGCAGGCTCGTCAGTTCGTCCTCGCGCGCATGCAGCACGAGCGTCGGGCACGGCGTGCCGGCCGCGGCCTCGAGCACCCAGTCGCGCATCCGGTCGACCTGTCGCACGCACGCGAGCGGCACCCACGCATAGTGGAAATTGTCCTCGCGCTCGAACTTCTTCTTCACGATCGCGCGGATCGTCGCGTTCTTGATGCCGAACGGATCGCCTTCCTCCACACGCATCCGCTCCGCCACACCCGGCACGCGGTACAGCACGTGCCGCAGCGCGCGGTACCACGGCGTCGACCAGCCGTCGATGAACACCGGCGTGGCCAGCAACGCGAGCCGGCCGCGCGCATGCTGCACGCGATGGCACAGCAGCAGCGCGACCAGCGCACCCATGCACATGCCCGCGACATGCAGCGTGTCGTACTCGTTTTCCAGCGCACGATACTGCTCGGTCACCGCATCGAGCCACGCCTCCGCGCGCACGCCGACCAGATCCTCGGGGCGCGTGCCGTGCCCCGGCAGCGTGATCATGTGCGTGTTGGCGCCCGCGCGCCGCATCGCCTTGTGCAGCGAACCGAGATCGTATTGCGTGCCGCCGAGTCCATGGATCAGCAGGACGCCCGTGCGGCCCGTCATGACGTGCGTCCGCTCATTCGTCCGCCGCCGGCCACACGCGCTCGAGTTGCCAGACGCCCGCCACCACCGTCACGTCGACATTCGAATCGAGCAGTGGCGCGCCATGATCGGTGACCGTCTGCGTGCCGCCGTCGCGCTGCACGATGCGCAGCGACAGCGATGCGCGATCCTCGCCCGCGATCTCCGCATCCCAGTAGTCGCGCAGCGCATCGCGGTCGCCCGGCTGCACGCGTTCGAGCACGAGCGGCACGCTCGCGATCTGTGCAGCATCGACGCCGACGCCGAACACACGCTCGACGTCGCCGCTCCACTCGATCCGCCCCGATTCCGGGTCGAGCACGTATGCGATCTGGCCGGCGCTCGCGAGCGCGAGCTCCATGTTGTTCTGCAGGACTGCCGCATGTTCATGCACGCGTTCGCGGGTCGTCTTCAGCGTGCTCACCGCCAGCACCAGCAGCGACGCGACCGCCAGATAGAGCTGCGCCTCGAGCAACGCACTGCCGTAATGCTCGTGAAACGACGCGAACGGGCCGTCGCCCTGCGCGGTCTGCTCGATCACGATCAGCGCGAGCACCAGCACCGACGACGAGCCCGCGCGGCCGCCGAGCAGCAGCGTCACCGCGACGGTGAGGAATAGCGGGATATACGTCAGCGCGAAGCCGGCGCCGGTGCCGAATTTCTGCGACGTGTCGCCGTCGAAGATCACGAGCGCGACGCCCACGACCAGCACGAACGAGACCATGCCGAGCACGAGGTCGAAGCGCTCGTGATCGCCCGAGCGGTGCGCGCGAAAGCGCGACCATGACGCGAGCACCGGCGTGACCAGCAGCACGCCGACGAAATCGGACGCGGCCCACACCGACCACACGTCGAAGAACGGCGCGCCCTTGACCACCGTGTACCAGGCCGCGCCGCCGATCGCGCCGACCACGCCCGCGATCAGGCCGGCGAGGATCACCGAGCGCAGGAAATACAGCCCCTGGAGCGAGAAGCGCACGCGCTGGACGAGCCACACCGCGAGCGCGGCCGCGCCGACCTCGTCGACGGTGAACAGCACTGCGTTGAGCAGGTTGCCGTGTTCGATGCCGCTCAGCGCGAGCTGCCCGACCAGGAACGCGCCGGCCAGCGTCAGCCATTCGCGCATCGGCCGCAGCATGAACGCGCCGACCGTCACGCCGGCCGGCAGCCAGATATAGCCCGTCAGCCGGACGGGGCCGTTGAACTGGTGCGAGATGTAGCCGGTCGCGAGATAAAGCGCCGCCCAGAGCAGCGCGGCGACGAGGCCAGGCCGCGATCGTTTGGTGTCCATCGAGAATCCCTGTGTGCTGCGCCTGCGGTCGGCAGGTGCGCGATGTGCGAATGATATGCGGACGGGGCGGGCCGGGGAATACCGGGGCCGGAAGCGCGTGCGGGCGCCCGCGCGCTGGCGGTTGTGACCGGGCAAGGATCGGAAAAGTTCGGCGTGTGCCGGGTACGGTCGGGACACGTCAGAACGTCGTCTTGGCCGGACGGCCAAAATCGCCCGCGGCCGGTGGATCGCATCTAGCATGAAAGACATCCGAAAGCATGCGCTTCCGGTATCGTCCACGTCATCCGCCCACTTTCCGCATGACCATACGCCATGAAAACCGTACCGGCCCGGCCGATCCCGGCCCCCTCTGCGCCATGAGCCGCTTTCGCGCCACATACGACGGGCCCGCGCTCGAATCGTCGGAAATGGACGTGCGCGAACTCGCGCCCGCGCTGCTTGCCATCGGGGATCTGCTCGACGCATCGACCCGCGCGCTGTGCGGCAATCAGGTGCGGCCGCAGGTGAACGTGCGCGGCAGCTTCAAGACCGGCAGCTTCGGCATCGACCTCACGCTCGCGACCTCATTGCTCGGCCGCATGCGCGACATGCTGAGCGGCAACGAAGGCACGGCGCTCGCCAATGCGGTCACGATCCTGACCGCGCTCGGCATCGCCGCGCCGAAGGCGGGAAAGGGGCTCTTCGCCGTCCTCAAATGGCTGCGCGGGCGCGAGATCCTGCAGGTGCAAATGCAGGACCACACCGCCATCCTGCACGTCGAAGGCGACACCCTCGAAATCGACCTGCCCGTCCTCACCCTGTTGCGCGACGTCGGCGTGCGCCACGCTACCGAGCAAGTGCTTGCACCGCTCGCGCGCGAAGGCATCGTGGTGTTTGCGGTCGGCACCGATACGGAGATAGTCGAAACGGTCGACCGGAGCGAAATCGCGTGGTTTCACGCGCCCGAACCCGCCGACTCGCTGATCCTCGACGAGCATTGCAAGATGGCGTTCTCGATCGTGTCGCTCGCATTCAAGGACGACAACAAGTGGCGGCTGTACGACGGCACGTCGACGATTCATGCGGCTATCACGGATACCGGCTTCCTGTCGCGCGTGAACAACAGTCAGGTCAGCTTCAGCAAGGGTGACGTGCTCGTGTGCAAAGTCCGCATGCAGCAGTGGCAAACCTCGGACGGAGCAAAAACCGAATACGAAGTGACGGATGTCCTCGAACATCGCCCAGCCAGCCTACAGATTCAGTTGCCGGGCCTTTGACCGGCACTCCTCATTCGGCAATCATTCGCTGGGGTTCGACCTTCCCGTCGACGCTCCCGCCTTCCCGAACGAACGAGTCCGCCCGATGACACACGCAATCCGCCTGCGCCCGGCGTCAGCCGCCGACCTGCCGTTCCTGCTGACGCTTCGCAAGCTCACGATGACGGAGCACCTGCAACGCGCTGGCATGCCGTCCGACGACGACGCGCACGACCGGCGCATCCGCGCGCATTTCGACGATGCGATGATCGTCTGCGAAGGCGATGAAACCATCGGCTTGCTGAAGGTGACACGCGCCGCCGACGAGTGGCACGTGCACCAGATCCAGATCCTCCCGGCGCATCAGGGGCAGGGCATCGGCGAAGCCGTGCTGAGCGCACTCCTGAGCGACGCGGCACGCGCGCACGTGCCGGTGTCGCTCAGCGTGCTGCACGGCAACCCGGCGCGGCGGCTCTACGAACGGCTCGGCTTCCGCAGCGAATCGGAAACCGAAACGAGCGCGAGCATGATCTGGCGCGCGTGACATCCGGCGTTTCAACGCCGCCGCATTACTGCGTGATCTTCGCGTCCTTCAGCAGGTTGCCGATCATCTGCGCACTCGCCTTCTCCACCGCAGCCGCCTGCAGTTGCTGCTGAAGCCCCGGCTTCGCGGTCGCGAAACCCGGCACCTGCGTCGGCCGCTTCGCATCCAGCTTCACGATCGCCCGCACGCCATCGACCGGAATCGAATCGCTCGTCGCGGCGCCGACCTTCAGTTTCTCGAGCGCCTGCGCGACCGGCAGCGGCAGGCCAGACGTCTTGCCTTCCGTCGCCGGCGTGTGGAAGCTCACCCACGGCAGCTCGCCGCCGGCGTCGCGGCTCGGCGCCATGCTGTACTGACGCGCCAGCCCTTCGAACGACTTGCCCGCCTTCAGCTCGCTGAGCACCGTCGCGGCCGTCACCGGATCCTTGACGATGATCAGGCGCGGCTTGTACTCGTTCTTGCCGAGCGCGGCCACGAGTTCGTCGTAGCGCGCCTTGACCTGTTCTTCTGTCACCGGCTCGGGCTTCACGTTGTCGCGCAGGTAAAGCTGCACTTCGGCATTCGTTTTCGCCTGCTGCACCGCCGCCTTGACCTCGGGCTTGTCGGCATAGTTCGCCTTCTCGGCGGCCTGCTGAACCAGCACGCGCGTGATCAGCTGATTCTTGATCGCCTGGCGGATCTGCGGCGAGTCGGGTTGCCCGGACGCGCGCAGCAGCGTATCGACGTCGGCCTGCGTGATCGGCGTGCCATTGACCGTCGCAACGGTCGCCGTGGTCGCCGCCGTCTCTGCATGGACAGTACCGCTCAGTGCGCCGGCCAGCGCAGCAATCAGCAACAGGCGGTTCGGTGTGGGTTTCGTCTTCATCTTTTCGTCACTTCGGCTCAAAAAACGCGGCATGGGAAGCCGCGCAAATGCCCCGGCACTGCAATGCGCCGGCGCAACCAGTCAGTCGATTCGGGTCATCGTCATGAGCACGCGCAGTGCCTGCCGGTGCCGCAGTCATTGTGCCCGTAACCGATTTTCCGCGTCGTGTGGTTGGGGACAGCCGCCCGGCGGGCGGCGAGGCGCGCGTTGCGCACGCCGGTCATTACGAACGCGTGATGTGGAAATTCTGTGGAAGCGGCATGGAAATCCCGCGAAACCGCGATGAATCACGTCATGGCGTCGCGAGCCCGGCCGCCGACCGAGGTCGAGGCGGTCGCGCGTGCGTCGTCAAAGTCAGGGCGTCCAGCGGTACACGGTGATGCTGTTCCCTTTCACGTTGTTCTTCATCACCACGTACTCGCCGTTCGATCGGCGGTAGGCGCGGATGCTGTACATCGCATCGATCGCGCTGCTGGTATCCACGGTCGCGGGGCTCGCGTTGACCAGCGTGGTGTCGAGATTGCCGGTGGTGAGGTTGAATGCGTCGACGTTCGGCCACAGCGGCCCGCTGCTGCTGAACCAGTAGCCGACGAACAGATGGTTGCCCACCGCGTCGATCGATTTCGCGCCGCTGTGCGGCAGCGTGATCACAGGGTCGGGCTTCGTCGTGTTGCCCGCGCTCCAGCCGTGATACACCTCGATGCGCGTGCCGATCGACGTCCAGTCGTTGCTCCCGATGGCGCCCTGCGCGAGCACCATCGTGTCGCTGTCCGCGAGATAGACGATGCGCGTGAGCGGCTGGATGCTGTCGGGCACGCGGGTCGCGACGCCCGGCCCCCACGACGGCTTGCCGCTCGCGTCGAAACCGGTCAGCGGGTAGTGGGTAATCGCGCCGGTCTTGTCGAGGCCGGCCCACACATCGCCCTTGCTGTCGATGCTGAAGCCGCTCGTCACGCGCCGCGTGGTGTTGAACGCGGGGCCCGGGATCGAGCCGTCCGGAATCGCGATATAGCCGTTCGCCGCGTTGAAGTGGAAGAAGTAGAAAATCGGCGGGTTCTGACCCGCCGCGACGAGAATCCGGTACGCCCCCACCGACGTGAGCAGCCCGAAATGCTCGTCGCGCTGCGTGTCGCTCATGTTGATGCGCGGATCGGCTGGATACGTGAACGGGTCGACCGTGTTCGCGACGAACTTGCCGCCCGCGCTGCCGCTGTACACATGCGTGCCGCCATAGAACAGCGCGCCGTCCGTGACGGGGTCCGGCGCGGCGATCCCTTCGAAGTTCAGCGACTGCAGCGTCCACCGCAGGCTGCCGGTGCTGCTGTACGCATGAATGTCGGTCGCGCCGTTGCGGCCGAGGTCCCAGCTGCCGCCCCATGGATTGTTGAGCACGTAGAGATTGCCGCCGGTGTCCTTGCCGAGCCCGACGATGCGCGTGAAGCGCTGCGCACCGACCTGCCCCTTGATGCCCGTCGTCGTGTCGAGATAGCCGCCGCGCACGCCGAACGTGCCGGCCAGCGCGGGCCGTCCCGACACCGTATAGCGCTTGATGTTCTGGTCGGGGCCTTCGTCGCCCACCAGCAACTGGCCGGCCGTGGCATCGAAAACCAGCGCCGACGGCTGCGACCCGGCCGGCATCCGGATCGTGTTCAGCAGCGCACCGGCCGGGCTGAAGCCGGCGATCGCGCCCGCACTCTTCTGCGCGACCCACACGTTGCCCGCGCCGTCCACCGCGAGCGCGCCCGGTGCTGACACGCTGATGTCCCGCTGCCACGCGCCGTCGGTGGTGAATACGCGCACGCGATTGCCGTAGAAGTCGCTCGCATAGAGCAGCGAGCCGGCCGTTGCGAGCCCGGTGACAACATCGATGCGCGGCTGGTTGGTCGCCGCGCTGACCTGGATGACGCGGTCGCGATACTTCGTCGCGCGGTTGTAGCGCCCCACCGCGCCGCTGCCGTACGTCTTGCCGGGCTGCAGCGCGGCGAACAGCGACGTCGCGTTACCGGTGATCGCGCTGCCCTGGAACTCCGAGTGCGTGCCGATCGAGCCGATGCTCTTGCCGTTCTGGTAGATCGCGACACCGCCTTCGTCCTCGTCCCACATCGACGCCGTATAGATCACGCCTTCGGGCGCGACCCACATCGCGCGCGCGACGTTGCCGACGTGGGCCGCGAGCGTGCCGTACGTATTCGCCAGCCAGTCGGTGGTGTTGCCTGCGTGAACGGCGGGGGTCATCGCGGCGATCGCTGCGGCGAGAAGCGCAGCCTGAAATCGTTGTCTGGCGACCATGACGGATGTGCTCCTGAATGGTGGAACATTCACATGAAGGGCAGGCCGGATGGCTTGAAAACCGCAATGCGTAAATTCTTCCCCTGAATCATCCGGCGCAGTCGGTATTACGTGCAGCATGCGTTCGATAATGCGCAGCGCGAGAATAGCGTTATATAAATCGAAAAAAATTGCGAATCGCTCGCGTCATTGCGATTTTCACGGGTTCGGCTTTGATGGCATTGCCCGTGACACCTAGGCGCGCCGACGGCGAGCGCGACTGCGCGACAGTGAATGGTCACTTACACGTCGAATTGGGGATCGGGAAAATCAGGCTTGCGCGTGTCCGCGGGAATATCGCCGTGTATTAAACGACGACGGATTGAAACGGCGAGCGCCAAGTATCAATCAGGGAATCAGGGAAAACGACCGCATTCAAGACGGGATCATCGTCCCAAAACAAATCGCCGGCCTGAATCCGTTTCGAATCCAGGCCGGCGATTATCCACTACCGGAAAACAGGCAGCGCACCCCTATCGCTGCGCTGCCGCATTGCTGCATGTCATGCCGATGCCGAGGTCTCCGGCACCTTCACCTTCATCGCACGGCCATTGTCCGGATCGTTGTCGTCGCGCGGGGCGTCGAGCTGCCCTTCCCACTTCGCGACCACGGCCGCCGCGATCGAGTTGCCGACCGCGTTGGTGGCCGAGCGCCCCATGTCGAGGAACATGTCGACGCCCATGATCAGCAGCAACCCGGCTTCGGGCAGGTTGAACTGGTTGAGCGTCGCCGCGATCACGACCAGCGACGCGCGCGGCACGCCCGCCATCCCCTTCGACGTGACCATCAGCATCAGCAGCATCGTGATCTGCGTGCCCAGCGGCAGATGAATGCCGTACACCTGCGCGATGAACAGCACCGCGAACGTGCAATACATCATCGAGCCGTCGAGGTTGAACGAATAGCCGATCGGCAGCACGAAGCTCGAGATCTTGCGGTTCACGCCGAAGCGGTCGAGCGCGTCCAGCAGCTTCGGATACGCGGCTTCGGAGCTCGCCGTCGCGAACGACAGCAGGAACGGCTCGCGGATCAGCCGGATCAGCGTGAACGCACGCTTGCCGAGGAACGTCACGCCGGCGAGCGTCAGCACGCCCCACAGCAGCGCCAGTGCCAGATAGAAGCTCGCCATGAACTTCGCGAACGTGAGCAGGATGCCGAGCCCCTGGGTGGTAATCGTCGACGCCAGCGCCGCGAACACCGCGACCGGCGCGAACCACATCACCGCGCCCGTCACCTTCAGCATCACCTGCGCGAGATCGTCGATCACGCCGGTCAGGCGCTTGCCCGACTCGCCGAGCGCGGACAGCGCCGTGCCGAAGAAGATCGAGAACACGACGATCTGCAGGATTTCGTTGTTCGCCATCGCTTCCGCGATCGACTTCGGCACCAGGTGGACCACGAAGTCCTTCAGCGTGAAGGCGCCCGTCTTCAGGCCGAGGGACGCATCGGACGCCGGCAGCGGCAGGCTCAGATGGCTGCCCGGTTGCAGGATCGTTGCGGTCAGCAGGCCGAGCAGCAACGACGTGAACGACGCGATGAAAAACCAGCCGAACGCCTTGACGCCGACGCGGCCCACGGCACTGCCGTCGCCCATTTGCGCAATGCCGACGGTCAGCGTCGCGAATACCAGCGGCGCGATGATCATCTTGATCAGGCGCAGGAATACGTCGGACAGCAACGACACGTAGCCGGCGACCTCCTTCGCCATGTTCGGGTCGGGAAACGCGCTATGACAGGCGTAACCCACTGCGATACCAAGAATCATCGCGACAACGATGTACTTGGTGATGTTGTGCTTCTTCTTCATTAGTAATCCAAATCACAAATCGTATGTTGCTAACGGCTGGCACATCTTTCGCGCCCGGCTACAAATCGAAACCCACGTCTCTCTGGGTGCGACGAGTCCGCCTTTGGCAGTCGCCATGGCGGACAGGGGGGGCATTCTAACGCAAATGGCCGTCCGGCTTTCAAATCTGAAAGTCGAACGGGTTGATCTGCGTCCGGATGCCGTCGAAAAGTCGGGTTTTGTCGCGATCCAGCCCGCTTCCTGCCTGGTTCCTGCCCCGTCGGCAGTGGGTAATCGGGCCGCGTCTCCCATCGCGCAGGCTCGCCACGGTTCACGCGCCGGCGACAGGAACCGTAGCGCCAAACTCCCCCCTCCTCCCCGGCGGCATCGCACCGCGTGACGACACGGTGAACGATCGTGACACTTGTTCACAAAGATGCGCAGACCTTGACACTACGGTACGTAATGCTTCTGTAATATTTGGAAACGATTCGCGGTGGTGCCCCGCCGGGGCGTCGATGCGCGATCACGCATCGACAACGCGGGACCCGGTTCGAATCATTGCTTTCACTAGGCGGACGCGCTCGTTTTCTCAGTAGTCCTGCCGAGTGAATGATCGAGGAAAGGCGGCATCGTGATGAACATTCTGTATACCAACTTCCACGGCGACTACGGCGGCGGCCAGGACACCTACGTCCGTGATCTTGCCGCCGCGATGAGCCGGCACCATCGCGTGACCGTCGCGTCACCGGAGGGTAGCCGCCTGTCGCGACTGTTGAAGGACAGTCCCGACGTGGCCATCTTCGACATGGAATTCAAGCCGCGCTGGAACCGGCTGTGTCAGGAAATCCTCCGGCTGCGCCAGTTGATCGTCGCCGAGCGTTTCGACGTCATCCATGTGAACGGGTCCGCCGATCACCGGCAGGTGATGCTCGCGCTGCTCGGCTGCCGGTATCGGCCCGCGGTCGTGCTCACCAAGCACAACACCTACCGCGCCGACAGCTTCGGCAACCTGCTGCGCGCACGCCTCGCCACCGACCACACCATCGCGGTCAGCGACTACGTGGCGGGCATGCTCGCGCTCCGGTCGCCGTACGGGAACGTCACGGTCGTCAAGCACGGCGTGCGCCGGCAGGCCGCGGAACGACTCGCGAGCGATGAAATCCGCCGCCGCAAGATCGCGCTGTTCGGGCCGTCCGGCGCGGACGCGATCGTGCTGGGCAGCAGCGCCGGCACCGCGCCGGAGAAAGGCTGGATGGACCTGATCGCGGCGCTGGGCCGCCTGCCCGAACACGAGCGCGAGCGGTTTCGCGTGCTGCTGGTCGGCGCGGAGCCGACCGCCGAGCAATGCGAGCAGATCGCGCTGCACCGCATGGCCGCGCGCACCGCTTTCACCGGCCGGCTCGACGACGTGCGGACACCGTTCTCGATCATCGACGTGTCGTTCGTGCTGTCGTACCACGAGAGCCTGTCGTATGCGTGCCGTGAAGCGATGGCGCTCGGCTGCCCCGCGATCGTGACGCGCGTGGGCGGGCTGCCCGAAAACGTCGAACCGGGCGTGGACGGCTGGGTCGTCCCGCCGCGCGAACCCGCTGCGATCGAGGCCATCCTGCGCGCGATCATGCGCGAGCCCGGGTGCGTGCGCGCGATGGGGCGCAGCGCGCGGCTGAAAGGCAAGCGTGAATTCTCGTTCGAACGATTCATCGACGCGACGCTGTCCGTCTATCAGAAATCGATTCGTCACAACCCGTATCGTCGGGTGACATCCATGAGGTCCGTTTAATGGCAATGAATATCTGGAAGAAGTATTGGGACCTGCGCACGCAGGAGTGCCCGTGTGACGTGCACTTCGTCGAATGGCTGGAAGCCGCGCGCCTCAAAGGCATCCGCATCTATCACTTCGGCACCGGCGGCCATCATCATGTCGGCGTGGAATGCGCGCGGCCGCACCTGAACAACACCGTCTTCGGCGTGACGGCGTCGCCGAAGGAATACAAGTCGTACGTCGATCTCGTCACGCGGCAACCGGAGGTGAGCAAGACTTATCTGGCCTATTTCGGCGACATCTATACGAGCAACTCGGACCTGCTGCCGGCGTTCGACGTCGTCACGCTGTTCCATCTGTGCGAGTTCCGCGACGAGACGAACAGCCGCTACGGCGCGAAGACCGACGCCGACGTGCTCGACCTGTTCGCCCGCCATACCGCGCGCAACGGCCACCTGCTGTTCTACAAGGGCTCGTCGGCATACCGGAAGGCCGAGCCGATCATCGAGCAATGGGCGGCGAATGCCGATTTCGTCGAAATCGGCGACTTCAAGACCCTGCGGATTTTCCGCAAGGCCGCGTAATTCCCCGTTCTCGCGATCCGCTCATGCTGCTGCCCGCCACGCGCTACCCGATCCTGATGTATCACCAGGTCCGCACGCCGCCGCCACCGCCCGACCGGCTGCGCAGCCTGAGCGTCGCACCCGACGCGTTCCGCCGCCAGATGACGCTGTTCAAGCGGCTCGGCTACCGTGGCCTGAGCGTGCGCGAACTGCAGCCGTACCTGCGCGGCGAGCGCAGCGGGAAGGTCTTCGGCATTACGTTCGACGACGGCTTTCTCAACGTGCTGACGCATGCGATGCCCGTGCTCGACGCGCTCGGCTTCACCGCGACCTGCTACTTCGTCGCCGGCCGGTTCGGCGGCGAGAACGACTGGGATGCGGCCGCCGATACCGCACGCTCCCCGCTGATGACGTACGCGGACATGCTCGCATGGCGCGATCACGGCCATGAAATCGGCTCGCATACGCTCGATCACGTCGCGCTGTCGCACGTGCCGGCGCACGTGTCGGAGGTTCAGATTACCGAATCGAAGCAGCGGCTCGAAGCGTTGAGCGGCCAGCCCGTCGAATCGTTCTGCTACCCGTACGGCGATCTGGACCCGCGCGTGCGCGACCAGGTCGCCGCCGCGGGTTACCACAACGCGACGACGACCCGGCGCGGCTGCGCCGACGTGTACGACGATCGGTTCCTGTTGCCGCGGATTGCGGTCGCGGGCGGCGTCGGTGCGATGCGGCTCTGGTTCAAGTGTGCGAAGGCGCGGGTTCAGCGGCACAGGTAGCCCCGGCTATGCCGGCCGCTGCCGGCAGAATGCGAGCAGGGGACGCACGGCGCCGTCGAGCGAGCCGAAGATCGAATACGCGGTCGTTTCGTCAAGCGCGGCCCCGAGCCCGGACAGGCACGCCCACGTCAACAGGCCCGGAAGCGACCGCGCAAATGCGAATCCGACGAACCCCGCCGCACGGCAAAGCAGGCCGAGCGTGGTCAGCACGCGGCTGCTGAAGCGATCCGTCGACGCCCCCAGCACCAGCGGCAGCAACCGGCTCGCCAGCTGGTTCACCGTCAGCACGCTGGCAACGCTGCCCGCGTCCAGATGGCGCTCCATGTCGAGGAACGCGGCAAGCTGCGGCAGCGATCCGAACACCGACAGATTCACCAGGAACTGGAGGATCAGCAGCATCCGCGTCGACGTCGGCACGCCTTGCGCGATTCCGGTGAGCCAGGCGGCCGGGTTGTTGTGCTTCTAGCGCAACGGGTCGACTCTGTCGCCGGACACTCGGCGATCGCAATCATCCATCATGTTCTCCACTGACGTTCGATGCCGGCCAGACGGAGCATGAAAAAAGCCCCGTCCGTTTCCGGCGGGGCTTGGGGTGGGTTCGATACACTGACCTACGACGCGCGACCTCCTCCCGGCCCGCCATTGGCGGTCGTGGTGGTAGTCGTGGTCGTGACGAAAAGTGCGTTCATGTGAGGAATCTAGTCAACCTGCTGTCGGGCGTCAATACGTCGACTGCGTCGCCGGTCGGACAGGAAGTTCATCGATGTCACGGAAAACGCGTCGGTCTTTCTGATCCCGTGCGGCCGCCGGACCGTACGTCCCGCTCCGGCCATGCGCTCACCGCTGGAACGCCCTGCGCATCTGCGCGCCGGCCACGTCGAACACCTGGCGGGCTGCCGGCGTCACGCCGGCCATATGGATGCACGCATGGATCATCCCCAGCAGCACGACGCAATCGATCGGCATGGTCAGCGGCTCCGTTCCAGGAACGGCAGCAGATGGCCGATGAATGCGTCGGGCGCCTCTTCCATGATGAAGTGGCCGCAATCAGGCACGACCGCGCCCTGCAGATCCCTCGCGTTGTCGCGCATCGTGACCAGCGGTGCATCGCCGGTCGCATGTTCGGCACCGATGGCGAGCACGGGCATCGTCAGCGGGTGCTTCGCCCGCGCCTCATTCTGCCGGATCGTCTCCGGAATCGCGCGGTAATAGGCGAAGCCGCCGCGCAAGCCGCCCGGTGCCGAATACGCGTCGATATACACATCGACGGCCACGCAATCGCGCCGGAACGACCAGCAGTTGAACATGAATTCCAGATAGGCCCGTTCACGTCCCGCAATCAGCGTCTCGGGCAGATCGGCCAGCTGGTTGAACATGAAATGCCACAGGAAGATGTTCTCTTCCGGCGGAGCGAAGATCGACGGCGCGGGCGCCAGCCCGGGGATCACCGCCTCCGTGAGCGTCAGCGACTTCACCGCCTCGGGCCGATCGCTCGCGAGCGCATAGGCCACCCACATACCGACGTCGTGGCCGGCCACCTGGTACACATCGAAGCCAAGCTGCACCATCACGCGATGCAACGTGGCCGCCGTGTGGCCCGTGTCGTAACCCGCAAGCGGCCGGTCGGAATAGCCGGTGCCGGGCGGATCGACCGCGACGGCCATGAAGCCGCGCGCGGCGAGCGCCTGCATCACATGACGCCATGCGTACCAGGTTTGCGGCCATCCCGGAATCAGCAAGACCGGGGTGCCCGCGCCGGCCGTGACGCAATGAATGCGCTGGCCGTCGACGCGCACATATTGATGATCGAAGCGTTGAGCGTCGGCTGACGACGACTGAAGTTGAGCGGACATATCGATGGTTCCTCGCAACGGGGCCGGCTCAGGCGATGCCGAGCATGTCGTGGATTTGCTGTTGATTGACCGCGGCACCGGCGAAGTCGTCGAAGATGCGCTCCGTCACCCGGATGGTGTGGTCGTTGATGAACGCAACCCCTTCGCGCGCGCCGTCTTCCTGGTCCTTGAGGCAGCACTCCCACTCGAGGGTGGCCCATCCTGCGTAGTCATACTGAGCAAATTTCGAAAAAATCGCCTTGAAGTCGACCTGACCGTCGCCGAGCGAACGGAAACGGCCGGCACGCTCGAGCCACGAACTGTAGCCGCCGTAGATGCCCTGACGCCCCGAAGGCAGAAACTCGGCATCCTTCACATGGAACATGCGGATGTGGTCGCGGTAGATATCGATGTACGCGAGATAGTCCAGCTGCTGCAGCACGAAATGGCTCGGATCGAACAGCATCTTGCAGCGCGCGTGCTCGCCGACCCGCGCATGGAAGCGCTCGAAGCTGACGCCGTCGTGCAGGTCCTCGCTGGGATGGATCTCGTAGCAGAGGTTGACGCCGTTTTCATCGCAGACATCGAGAATCGGCCGCCAGCGGCGCGCCAGTTCATCGAAAGCCGTCTCGATGAGGCCGGCGGGCCGTTGCGGGAACGGAAACAGGTAGGGCCACGCGAACGAACCCGAAAAAGTGCCCATGTCGGTCAGCCCCAGGCGGCGTGAAGCCCGCGCCGCGAGCGTGAGCCGATCCAGCGCCCATGCGGTGCGCGCGGCCGGATTGCCGCGCACGGCTGCGGGCGCGAAGTTGTCGCACATCGCGTCGTACGCCGGATGCACGGCGACCAGTTGCCCGAAGATGTGCGTGGTCAGTTCGCTGATCGCCAGCCCGTGATCGGCCAGCATGCCCTTCATGTCATCGCAATAGGCCTGGCTTTCCGCGGCCGTCTCCACGTCGAACAGCCGGCCATCCCATGCGGGAATCTGCAGCGCCTTGAAGCCGACGCCGGCCGCCCATTGCGCGATGCTCGGCAAGCTGTTGAACGGTGCCGCATCGTCGGCGAACTGCGCGAGATGGAGACTGGGGCCCTTGAGGGTACGCATGATCATCAACTCCTATTGTTTGTTGATCGACAAAGAATAGGATACGGGAACGGCGCGTGTCAACACGGCGCGCGATAGAATCGGCGCACGATGTGACGACGGACGAAAGGGAAATGGCGGGACGACCGAGAGAATTTGATCGCGGCATGGCGCTGAAACGCGCGATGCTGGCGTTCTGGCGACACGGCTACGAAGGCACGTCGATGTCCGATCTGGTCGAAGTGATGGGGATCGCGTCAGCGCGCATCTATGCCGCCTTCGGCAGCAAGGAAGCCCTGTTCCAGGAAGCCGTGGCGCTCTACGAGCAAGGCGAAGGCGGTTTCGCCGATCGTGCGCTCGCCGAGGAAACGGATGTCCGCGCGGCGGTCGAACGGATGCTGCGCGATGCGGTCGCCGCCTATACCCGGCGCGGCCAGCCGCACGGCTGCATGGTGGTGTCCGCCGCCACCAATTACTCGGCCGAAAACGAAGGGGTCATGGAATGGCTGGCCGCCCATCGGCGCGCCCGCACGCAGTCGATCGCCGAGCGCCTGCAGCGCGCAGCCGAACAGGGGCAGCTCGCGCGGGACACCGACATCAAGGCGCTGGCCGATTTCTATGCGACGCAGCTGCACGGCATTTCCGTTCAATCCCGCGACGGGGTATCGAAAGAGCGCCTGCTCGCCTCGATCGGGCCGGCGATGATGCCGCTCGCGATGGCTATGCGTGACGGGGCGTGAGGCGGCGCGACTGATGGACCCCGATATTCAGAACATGCTCCGCCGCTATCGCGAACGAGAGATCGACCTGCATCAGTTGCGCGTGTGGCTTGACGGCGAAAGAACGCGTGTGGACGCACACATCCCCCGCGGTGAATGGCTGAAACTGAGGCGAGGCAGTGAAGCGCAAAGCAACGGTGCGATCGCGCGTCTGCTTCCCGCGTGCATACGCTGTCTCAGTGTCGGCGAGCCCAAAGCATTCGCGTCACATCATGAGTATCAGCAGTACACCCACCGTCGTGACGCAGCCATCGCAAACGGCGTCCTCTCCGACATTCCGCAACCTCATTTCTCTTCCGAAGGCGCCGATTCGGCAGGCTCCGCGATGTACTGTCGCTGCACCTGCTGCCGCGCGATCTGGGCATTCGTCGAGCCCGAGAAAGCTGAAAACGGTTCATGGAACCGAATCATCTAGGTGCGGCGTCCGAGAAGCGAGAAACACGTCCGACGAAAGATAATCGAAAGAAATATCAACACCCAATAGCCGATAAAATTTCAAAAAATTGCAATCATCGTTTCACTATCAGGCTCTCTTGAAGAGCACGGCTGCCCACCAGGCATTCCATACGATTGAGTCCCACTAAAAATTACAGAACCCCCCTCAATCCAGACGCAATCCAAACCTCCAAATAATTTATATAGATAGAAGAAAATCTATCTAGCAACGTGCCCCTCCGCCCATCCCATTCCCTTAAGAAACCCCTCTATAATTTAGCAAACCAAAATACGATATTGAGGGCCACAAGATGAGCAGCTCGACCAATCCGCCTTTCCGTTTCTCTCTACAGGATTATTCACCTGCCGAACGTCTCGAGGCATGGCAGACCCAGTATTCGATTGCGGAGTTCGCTTTAACCACGCCGATTGACCCGATAATCGACTATCAGTTTATCGGCTACACGCTCGGCAACATCTCGGTCGGCAAATGGACCTACCATCATCCGGGGAACCCGGCCGTTCCGCTCTCGTACGCGCTCAACCGTTCGGCGGCGTTCATTCGGCGGGACGGGATGGACAACTATTCGTTCAACCTGCGTGACGCGGGAAGCGTGCGCGGGGAGATCGACGGACGGCCGGTGTTCGTGCAGCCCGGGGATATCCTCGTCGTCGACCAGGCGCGTCCTTATCACCGTGAAATCCAGGCAGGCGACGCGGTCACGCTGCTGGTCGCGCGCGACATGCTGCCGAGCCTGCCGTCGAGCGTCCACGGCACCATCTTCAGCGGCGGAATCAGCCAGCTCCTCGACAGCTACCTGAGGAGCCTGCTCGACAAGATCGGCACGCTGTCGCAGTCGGAAGCGCTGCATGCCGAGCAGGCGACGCTGAGCCTGGTGAAGGCGATGCTCAGCCCGACCGCGCAAGAGATCTCGAATGCGCGCAACGAGTTGCTGTCGGCCCTGTACGTGAAAATCAAGGAGTACATCCGGCAGAACCTCGAATCGCCGGACCTGTCGCCGGATCGAATCTGCAAGGAAATCGGCATCTCGCGCTCGAGTCTGTACCGATTGTTCGAGCAGGATGGCGGGGTCGCGAATTACATCCGCAAACGCCGTCTGCTCGCGATTCACCGCGCGCTGATGTCGCCCGAGAGCCCGCGTCACCGGATCGGCGATCTCGCATACCGATACGGCTTCAACAGCAACACGCAGCTCAGTCGCGCGTTCAAGCTGGAGTTCGGTCACGCGCCGAGCGAGACACGCGTCGTCGCAGGAAGCCCGCAGCATCGCCTGCAACGACACGCGGATACCGACTACAACGGCTGGCTCGCGCAGATTCGCTGAACGTCGTGGCGCACACAGCGCACGACGGCCCGGCGTGCGGTGCACCGGGCCGTATGCGCATGCGGCCGAACAATCAGGCGAACGCTTCGACGGCGGCAGCCGTGTCCTCGAAGATCCGATAGTGGCGGATCACGTCGCCCTCGATACGTGCAACGACCGCGAATTCGCTCTTGAAGGTGCGGCCCGTCTTGCGCACGCGATGCTGCATGTAGCCGTACGCGAACACATAGTCGTCGGCTTCGGCCCATTTGCGGATCTCGAACTGCTCGGTCTCGAACTGCTCGACCAGCGTGCCCAGCAGGCGTTCGACACCGGCCTTGCCGACGAAGCGCCCGTAGATCGGCAGGCTCTCGGGGCCCTGCGGCTCGAACACCGTCGCGTCGTCGATCACTGCGAGCGCGCCCGGTACGTCACCGGCGCCGACCTTCGAGAAGAACTGTTGCAGCGGATTGAGTGCCATACAAACCTCCATGAATGGTGAATGGCAAAGCGGGATTGTCGAGACCGGCTCCCGCCGCGATGCCGGTATATCGTCGTGTCGACGGCTAGGATTCGAGCAGCGCGATCTTGCCGTCGACATTCGCCCAGCGGGCCGCGTCGACCGGCGGCAGCTGGCTGCGCGTGATGCTCGGCCACGTCTTCGACAGCGTCGCGTTCAACGCGACGAACGCGTACTGCACCGCCGGCACTTCGTCGGCGGGAAAGATCGCGCCGACCGGGCATTCGGCACGGCACACGCCGCAATCGATGCACTCGTCCGGATCGATGACCAGAAAATTCGCGCCTTCGTGAAAGCAATCGACCGGACACACCTCGACGCAATCGGTGTAGCGGCATTTGATGCAGTTCTCCGTGATCACGTGTGCCATGTTCGGCTCCTGTCGAAAGGCCCTTGCGTCAGGACGACGCCGGCACGGAAACGCACAGCGACGCGGAGGCGAACAGCCGCTCGATCCACTCGCGCGTCTCGTCCGGGCTCGGCGTGCCGATAATTCCCGCAAGCGGGGTTTCGCGCGCCGAGTACGTGACATTCGATGCGAATGCGCGACCCGTCTCGAGTTCGGCCCACGCGAGTACCGCGGGGCTCGTGCGGAACGGCTCGATGCCGGAGAACCCGTGGAAGCGGCCGCCTTGCACGTGATGGCCCGGAAACACGAACCAGCCATGCCAGAGCTGCTGCGCGAACGCGGTGCGCGCCGGCAGGCTGGCCGGCTCGCCGATCAGCAGCCGCAGTTCGACCGACGGCAGGTGGATGCCGGTGGCAAGTTCGAACGTCGCGACCACGTCCGCGCCGCCGACCCGGTTGCCGACTTCGAGAAACACCAGTTCGCCATCCTGCTCGATCGCTTCCAGGTGGAAGCTGCCCGTGTCGATGCGCACCGCGGCCAGTACGCGCTCGACCCAGCGCCGGGCCGTGTCGCTCAGCGCGAAATGGAACGAGCCGAGCGGCTGGCCCGCCGCATAGCCGAGGCAGGTGCCCACATAGCGGCTCGCGGTGACCGCGCGTGGCGTGCCGTCCGCGACGACGCCGTCGAAATGCAGAATCGGGCCGTCGACGAATTCCTCCAGCTGAAAATCCTCGATACCCGGTGCGTCCGAATCGAGCGCGGCGACGCCCGTGCGACGCGCCGCCAACGCATCGAACAGCGCGGCGGGCGTATCGAACACGACGACGTCGGCACTCGACGCGCCGCTGTGCGGCTTCAGCACCGTCTTGCCGTGCCACGGCGTGTGCCCCTGCGCGTCGATCCATGCGCGCAACGGCAGGAAGCGCGGCACGCGCACACCGGCGTCGTGCACCGCCGCCTTCATTTTCACCTTGTCGCGCACCAGCATCACGTCTTCGACCGATTTGCCGGCGATGCCGAATCGTGCCCGCAGCTTTGCCGCGTCGATCAATTCGTACTCCGACAAGGAAATCACGGCGTCGAATCGTTGCGGACGGGCTTCGAGCCACGCACTCGCCTCATCGAACGCGGAGGCGAGGCCGGCCCGCTCGACACGCGAGCAGCGCAGCTCCGCCGGAATCGTGTCGAGAATGTCGCGCTTGCCGAAATACGTGACGTCATGCCGATCGTGATCGATACCGCGCGCATAGTCGATGCGCAGATAGGGCACGCGGTGCAATACGAGAATGTTCATCGCGGTCTCCGGACCAATGGATTGACGGTGGCGTCACGCCGCCGCGCGCACTTCGCAGGCCGCATCGAGCGCAGCCGGCCAGCGCGCGCGCAGCGTCGCGACGACGTCGCGAATATCGGCGTCACCCGGTTCGAGCGTGATGCAGGCGAGCGCGACGAAATCGGCGTTGTCGCGCGCGATCGCGTGAACGAAGCGCCGGTCCGCATGCAGCCATTCGAAGCCCTGTGATTGCAGCGCGCCGTCGCGCAAGCCGAGCGTGCGCACGGTGTCGGCGATTGCGTCGCCGAGCGGGTCCGCGTCGGCTCGCACGTCCTGCGGCGAAAACTGCCGGTCGTATGCGACCCCCAGCATCACCGCGGCCGCGAAGCGCGCGGGCGCCGGGAGCGTCACGGGCGGCGCGACGCCCCAGACCGTGTCGATCCACGCGTGGAACAGGTCGACGCCATAAGCCCAGCGCGCGAGCCACCAGATCTTCATGCCCGCCGGGCGCCGGTTCGGTTCGACGACGGCGGCCTGCAACCCGTCGTCGCTGAGCTTGATCTCGTTGTGAAACGGGCCGTCGCGTTGCCCGACCAGCAGATTGGCGAGGCGGCCCGCGCGCGTGAGCGTGTCCGCTTCGTGATCGGCGAGCCGCGACGGCAGGATCTGCGCGACCTCGACCGGATAGCGGCCTGTCGCGCTGACCTTCTCGGTCGTAAACGCCAGCGCACCCAGGCCGTCGAACGAGAATTCGCGCGCGAACGGAATGAACGCTTCGCAGATCACGCCGCGCGACACGTACGGCGCGACCTCGCTGAACGCGGCTTCCAGGCTGTCGCCGTCACGCACGACCACCACGCCGCGGTTATTGCCCTCGCACGACGGCTTGACGACGAAGCCGCCCGGATGCGCGGCGGCGAAGCGTCGCAGATCGTCGACCGACGCTGCCTCCGCATAGTCCGGCACCATCACGCGCTGCGCTTCGAGCAGGGCGCGCACGCGGTGTTCCGCGACCCGATACGCGTGCTTGCTGAACGCACCGGCCGCCAGCGACGCGGAATCGACCGCCAGGCCGAGCCGTTCCAGCAGCGCGGCGCCCTGCTGGACTGCGTTGTCCGAAAACACGATACCCGCCCGCAGGTCGCCCGCGATACCCGCGAGCTGCGCAACGGCGGCGTCGACGAAGCCGTCCGCGAGCGGGTCGAGATCGATCACGTCGTCGCAGATACGCCAGTCACGTTCGCTCGGGCCCGAACGGATCAGCACCGTCCGGGCGCCGTAGCGCTCGCGCGCGTAGCGCGCCAGGTGCGCGACGTCTTCCACCCGGCTCAGGTTGTAGTCGACGATCAACAGCGTCGATGCGGAACGAGCAGTCATGATCAGGCTCCCAGCGCGGGTTCGGCGACCCGGTAGTGCACAGTGATGGCATCCGCGGAAGCCGCGAGCAGCGTGTCGAGTTCGGCGTCGCGTTCCGCGCGGCTCATCGACCACAACAGCTGACCGAGAAAGACTTCGCGTGATGCCGGATCGACTTCGTCACCGGACTTCAGCAGCACCTGCGTCACCACGGGTGCGCGCGGCAGCGGATTGAGTTCGATCGACTCGATCCGGCCCGGTGACGCAAAGTAGACGCGGAAGACCGTCGCGTTCGGCCCCGGTGCCCGGCCGTCGGCGCCATAGGCGAGGTGCGCGAGCGACGCGCGCGCGGCATCGGCATCCAGCAGCAGCACCGCAAGCCACATGTCGAGCAGGTTCGCCGCGCCCGTAAGCGCCTTCACGCTCGGCGAAATCAGGCTGCCGCCCACGCGCGGATTGATCTCGATCAGATCCCAGCGTGCACCGTCGAAACGGGCCTCGACATGGAAGCAGCCCCAGTCGAGCGCAAGGTGCGCGAACACCTTGCCGAGCCACGCGATGCCGGCCGCGCATTCGTGCGCGGCGATCGAGACGGGCGGGCTGGTGCAGCTGTCTTCCAGCACGGTGCCGTTCGCTTCGGTCAGCTCGCATTTCTCGTGGATCGCGACCACATGCAGACGTCCGTCGACCACCAGCACCTCGAAGCTGCACTCGGTCCCGCTCACGTACTCTTCCGCGATGAACCGGACACCGTCGCCGAGCACCGACGCATAGACCGTGTCCGCCCGCGCTTCGGCCGCGATCGCCTCGAGCGTCGCCCAGCTCGTGTCGTGCGTGAGCCGGAAGGCGCCGTACGACGCGATGCCCTGCACCGGCTTCACGAAATAGTCGCCGCCCGTCGCCTGCAGCGCGCGCAGCACGTCCGGCGTGAGCGTGTGCGCGATTCGGCTGGAGAGGCCCACCGCATGCAGCGCGTTGCGGACCTGGAGCTTGTCGCGCAGCGATTCGACCTGCGCCGGTGCGAGATCCGCGACACCCAGGCGCGCATTCGCATGAGCCATCAGCCCGCGGTAGCCTTCCCACACCGAAATGCAGGCGCGTACCCGCACGCCGCGCGCCTGTAACGCGTCGAGCGTGCGGTCGACATCCTCCTCCGACAGCTCGTGCGCGTCGCCCGCATGGACGCCGGCCGCCAGCGCGCGCAGCGCGTCGAGGCGCCCCGCGTGCTCCGGCAGCGGCCGGGAAGACAGGACGTATGCGTGCAATTGCCGCTGGCCGATCGCCGCGACCAGATCCTCGACGAACGAATAACCGCAGTGACTCAGAATCAGAACGCCATCAGCCAGCATGTCGGCTCTCCCGTCAGGCTGCCGCCTTCAGCGTCGACGCGATCTTGTCGTCGTACAGTTCCTTGAAATACAGCGCGAGAACCGTCTGGTGTTCGCCCAGATAGCGCTTCAGCGCCGCGATGTCATCGTCGTCGCGCAGCAGGTAGCGGATCGCCGCCCACACTTCGCCCGGATGGTCGTCGTTGATGTCGGTGTGCGAATGCGCGATCTGCCCGCCGATGTTCTGCTCGCCGACCGAATCCTTCAGCGCCTCGATCTTGCGCGGCTCGAGTTTCACGTTCACGTACTCGACCAGATACGAGTACGCGACGACGCCGAGCGGGCCTTCGTGATCGAGCAGATACGAGAAATAGCCGGTCAGCAGCTTCGTCGACAGGTACGGCTCCGTCGCAAGAAACGCGTCGCGCGTGACGCCGGCGCGCTCGAGATCCTGGATGAACAGGTCGTCGTGCAGCATTTCCTCGCGCTCGTAGTTCGCCCAGATCTGCGCCGCTTCCGGGCTGCGCTTCGCGATCTCGGCGAGCGCCTTCGATTCGGACACGCGCAGCAGCCGGATACGCCACGCCGTTTCGATCAGGTGGCGACGGTAGTACTCGCTGTCGACGGTCTTGCCTTCGAGGTGCGCGGCGTACGGCACGGTGTCGTACCACGTGTCGATCTGACGATCGATCAGTGCATCGATCTCGCCGCGCAACTGTGCGGATGCGGCTGCATTCAGGAACGGCGTACGGTGCTCGAGACCGGCGTTTTTCACACGATTACTCATAAGAAATCCTATATAAATGACGTGGAGACAGGCATGGAACGCAACGTTGATGGATTCAGCCGTCTGACGTGACGACCTGCACGGTCGCCGCGCCGGTCAGCCGGCATTGACACGCGAGCCTGAAGCGCTCGTCCGGATATCCGAGCCTGCGGAGAAAGGCCGTTTCCTCCACCTGCCGGCTGCCGAGATTGGGCAGGCCGTCCAGCACTTCGATGACACAGGCACCGCACGCACCCGCCCGGCAGCCGAACGGAATCGATTCCTGTCCGTGCAGCTCGAAGTCGAGCTCCGTCAACGCAGCGCGATCCGGAAGCCACACTTCGATACCCTGCGGCAGCAACGTCAGTCTGTGCATCGCTTCATCCTCCGTGTCCATCCGGGCCGCCGTCACCTGCGAACGCAGCAGCGAGCCCGGTGCACGTAATGTATGAAAAGCGCGGCCGTCACCGTTAGCGTTTTTGTCCCAACAAACCGACGATTCGTTTCTGTGCATCCGCCCGCACCGAATGCCGTGCGGGATGGGACGCACTGTCAATCCATTGAGACGCGCCGGCTAACCGCCGCGCATCGCGTTCAGTACATTTCCCATCATCGTCGGCTTCGCAGCGCGGCCCTGGCGCCGGTATCCGCCATCAGCGGAGTCGTATGGTCCGCAATCCCTCCCATCCCGAGACTGGAGCGACAAGCATGTCAACGCAAGCGATTCAAGCAGCAGCACATCACCTGATCCACGCGGCACACGGCCCCGAAACGGCCGACGTTCCGCGCTGCAATACGCTGGACGCACAGAAGCGCCTGAACGCGTTCTACCTGCGCGAACTCGCGCCGCCGAGTGCATACGACACGATTCCGCAACCGGCGGAATACGACGAGATCCTGGCGCTGGAAAGCGAGTGGAATCTCCACGAGGAATCGCGCCTCGACCTGTCCGGGCTGCCCGAGAACGCCGAACAACTCGAGGAGTGGTACTACACGCTGCGTCGCACGAATCGCGAAGCCGTCGCGCCGTTCTTCCGCTTTCTCGCAGAGGAAGCGTCGCTCGAGCAGCTCGCGTTCTACGTCTGCCTCGAAGCCCAGGTCGACGGACGCTTCGACGACACGATCGCGCTGTCGCAGATCGGCATGCTGGGCGACATGAAGCTCGCGGTCGCAGAGAACTTCTGGGACGAAATGGGGCTCGGCGAGCTGGAAGGCATGCACACGCTGCTGTTCGGAAAGGCCGAGCCGCATTTCCGGCAGTACCTGCAGCGCTTCGACCCGTCGATCCTGTCGTCGGCCCTCGCGCTGAAGAACGGCAACCTGCTGTCGATGTACGCGCTGCGTCGCTGGTACGTGGTCCGCCTGCTCGGCACGCTGACGCTGCTCGAGGACACGGTGCCGTACCGCTTCTCGAAGATGGTGAAGGGCATGCGCCGCCACCAGGTGCCCGAGGAAGTCATCGCCTACCACGTGCTGCACACGAAGATCGACGTGGTGCACGGCAATAGCCTGGTGAAGCGCGTGCTGCTGCCGCTCGCGACACAAAACCCGGCCGCGATCCGGGACATCTGCATCGGTTGCCTGATCCGCTTCAACGTCGAGAAGGATTACTACGCAGGCGCGGGCCAGGTGATGGAGAACATGCGCCAGTCGCTGCAGTAACGCGGCGGCGCGGGCTACCCCACGCGCCGAGCCGTTTCCCGGGGCGGTCCGCGCAACCCGCGTGCGCCGCCCGCCTGCTTTCTTCATGCCGGTTCGCACCCCGTCACCATCATGAGCCTCGAACAACTGTCTCCGCTACCGCGCGCCCCGCAAGCCCACGCGGCGCCCGCCCATGCCACGCTGACGCGCCCTGTCACGCTGCTGTTCGCGACGACGGCGGGATTCGCCGTCGCCAACGTCTACTATGCGCAGCCGTTGCTCGACACGCTCGCGCACCAGTTCGACATCTCGCGCGCCGCCATCGGCAGCATCATGACGATCACGAGCATCTGCTACGGGCTCGGCCTCCTGCTCCTCGTTCCGCTCGGCGATCTGTGGGATCGGCGCCGGATGATCCTGATCCAGTCGGTCGTCTGCGCGCTCGCGCTGCTGTCGATCGCCACCGCCACGCGCGCCTCCGTGCTGTTCGCCGGCATGGCGCTGATCGGCTTCCTGAGCGTCGTCACCCAGGTGCTCGTGTCGTTCGCGGCGGGGCTCGCCGAACCGGCGGAACGCGGGCAGGTGGTCGGCACCGTGACGAGCGGCATCGTGCTCGGCATCCTGCTCGCGCGCACGTTCTCGGGCGCGATCGCCGACCTTGCGGGATGGCGCGCGGTGTATTTCACGTCGGCCAGCGTCATGCTGCTGCTCGCCGTCGTGCTGTCGCGTGTCCTCCCGCACCATCGCCTTCCGGGTGTCGCCGAACCGTATCCGCGCCTGATCGCGTCGGTATTCGCCCTCTTCGCGCAGGAGCGCGTGCTGCGCGTGCGCGCATTCATCGCCTTCCTGCATTTCGCGGCCGCGATGACGCTGTGGACGCCGATGGTGCTGCCGCTCAGCGCGCCGCCGCTGTCGCTGTCGCATACGGAAATCGGGCTGTTCGGGCTCGCGGGCGCGGCGGGCGCGCTCGGCGCCGCACGCGCCGGCCGTCTCGCCGATCGCGGCCTGGCGCAATGGACGTCCGGCATCGGGCTCGCGCTGATGCTCGTGTCATGGCTGCCCACCGCGCTCATGACGCATTCGCTCGGGGCGCTCGTCGTGGGCGTCGTCGCATTCGACCTCGGCCTGCAGGCGGTGCACGTGACCAACCAGAGCCTGATCTACGGCGTGCGCCCCGACGCACGCAGCCGCCTGACGGCCGGCTACATGTTGCTCTACGCCGCCGGCTGCGCGTCCGGCTCGATCGCGTCGACCTACGTGTATGCGCGCTTCGGCTGGGACGGCGTCTGTACGCTCGGCGCCGCGTTCAGCGCGCTCGCGCTGCTGTTCTGGTATGCGACGCTGCGCCCGCGTGCGTGACGTCCGTCTCTTTCCTCCACCCACCTCCACTGACAGCATGGACGCCAAACTCTCACACGACCTCGTCGGCATCGAAGCGGTTCTGCAGCGTACCCTCGATCACGCGCTCGACGTGCTGGACCGCATCGACGAGCGCCCGGCCGCGCTCGCGCCGCCCGCTGCCGTGCCGCACCCGCTACCGGCCCAGGGCCCCGGCTTCGACGCGGCACTGGACGATTTCCTGGCGCGCTGGGCACCCGGCTTCTCCGGGAGCGCCGGCGCGCGCTACCTCGGCTTCGTGACAGGGGGCGCCACGCCCGCCGCGCTCGCCGGCGACTGGCTGACCAGCGTGTATGACCAGAACCCGACGGCGGGCATCGACAGCTCGGCCCCCGATCTCGAGCGCGAAACCGTCGCACGGCTGCGCGAGCTGTTCGGATTGTCGGATGCGCAGCAGGGTGTGCTCGTCAGCGGCGCGACGATGTCGAACCTGGTCGGGCTCGCCATCGGCCGCGAATGGCTGGGCGAACGATGCCCGGAGCATGTCGACATCGCGGAGGATGGCGTGGGCATGCTGCCGCCGATCCGCGTGCTGTCCGGCACCCCGCACTCGAGCATCTACAAGGCGCTCTCCGTGCTCGGCATCGGGCGTCGCGCGGTACAGAAGATCCCGACGCTGAAGGACCGCGAGGCGATCGACGTCGACGCGCTCGAGGCCGCGCTGCAGCGTTTCGCGGGCGAGCCGGTGATCGTCGTCGCGAACGCCGGCACCGTCAATACCGTCGACTACGACGCGTTGCAGGCGATCGCCGCGCTCCGGTCGCGCTATCCGTTTTGGCTGCACGTCGACGCGGCGTTCGGCGCGTTCGCCGCGCTGTCGCCCGACCACGCCGCGCTCGTGCGTGGCCTCGACGACGCCGATTCGATCTGCATCGACCTGCACAAGTGGCTGAACGTGCCGTACGACGCCGCGGTGCAGTTCAGCCGCCGGCGCGACCTGCAGGTGCGGGTCTTCCAGAACAGCTCCGCGTACCTGGGCGTGCCGACCGACAATCCGGACTTCGTCCACCTCACGCCGGAGAATTCGCGCCGGCTGCGCGCACTGTCGACCTGGTTCGCGCTTGCCGCGTACGGCCGCGACGGCCATGCGGAAATCGTCCGGCGCAACATCGCGCTCGCGCATCGGCTCGGCAGGCAGATCGCCGAGCAGCCGGGCCTGGCGTTGCTGGCGCCGACCCGCGTCAACGTCGTCTGCTTCACGCTCGCCGAGCAGCCCGACGAGGCACGCGTCAACGCATACATGCGCGCGGTGCGCGATCTCGGCGACGTCTTCATCACGACGACGGTCCATGCGGGCACGTGGGGCTTGCGCGCCGCGTTCTGCAACTGGCGGACCGACACGCGCGATGTCGACCGCGTGTTCGAGTCGCTCGTCAGCGCACTCGGAGCCGTGCGATGAGCGCCCCGATCGACGCCACGTGCGCGGAACGGTGGACGCTGCTGGCAATCGGCGCAGGCAGCCTCGCGCTCGTCGCCGGCGCACTGTGGATCCAGCTGGCGTGGCAGGAGGATCCGTGCCCGCTGTGCATCATCCAGCGCTATCTGTTCCTGCTGATCGCACTGTTCGCGCTCGTAGGGGCAGCAGGCGGGCGCCGCGTTGCGTTGCTGCGCGGACTCTCGCTGGCCTCCGCACTGGCCGGCGCGGCGGTCGCCATACGGCACATCTACGTGCAGGCTCACCCGGGATTCAGTTGCGGCTTCGATGCATTGCAGCCGGTGGTCGACGGCCTGCCGCCGGCACACTGGCTGCCGTTGGTCTTCAAGGTCGGCGGGTTGTGCGAAACGTTGTATCCGCCGATTCTCGGGCTGTCGTTGCCGATGTGGGCGCTGGCGGGGTTCGCCGCGATTGCGGCAGCGCTCGGCTGGCGGATCCGCGCGCAAGCGGTCGTCCGCACCGCCTGATACCTTCTTCTGACGTGCGGACGCGCGGTTTGATCGGGCGACACCGGTGTCCGCACACCGCCGTCAAACACACCATGACATTCAAAGTCGCACTGACGCAAAGCGGCCGGCAATTCCAGGTCGAGTCGGATGAAACCGTGCTGGCGGCCGCGCTGCGCCAGAACGTCCATCTGCCGTACGGCTGCAAGAACGGCGCGTGCGGCTCCTGCAAGGGCCAGATCGTGTCGGGCCAGATCGAACAGGGCCCGCACGCCGCGTCGGCGCTGTCCAACGACGAGCGCACGCGCGGCCTCGCGCTGCTGTGCTGCTCGAAGGCGCAGTGCGACCTCGAAATCGACGTGCGTGAAATCGCCGGCGTCGACGGCGTGCAGGTCAAGAAGCTACCGTGCCGCATCGCCGCGCTCGAGCGCAAGGCCGACGACGTGATGGTCGTGAAGCTCCAGTTGCCTGCCAACGAACGCCTGCAGTATCTCGCGGGCCAGTACGTCGAGTTCATCCTGAAGGACGGCTCGCGCCGCAGCTACTCGATGGCGAACGCGCCGCACGAGGAAGGCCCGATCGAGCTGCACATCCGCCACATGCCGGGCGGCAA
This sequence comes from Burkholderia sp. AU33423, assembly GCF_002223135.1. NCBI lineage: Bacteria > Pseudomonadati > Pseudomonadota > Betaproteobacteria > Burkholderiales > Burkholderiaceae > Burkholderia > Burkholderia sp. AU33423. The sequence continues at coordinate 47,545 of NZ_NKFH01000007.1, read as the reverse complement.
GTTCACCGACCACGTGTTCGGCGCGATGAAGGAGCGCGACATCCTGCGCTTCGAAGGCCCGCTCGGCACGTTCTTCCTGCGTGAAGATTCCGACAAGCCGATCGTGCTGCTCGCATCGGGCACCGGCTTCGCGCCGATCAAGGCGATCATCGAGCACGTGAAGCACACGGGCATCACGCGCCCGACGACGCTCTACTGGGGCGCGCGCCGCAAGAAGGACATCTACCTCGGCGAACTCGCCGAGCAGTGGGCACGCGAGATCCCGAACTTCAAGTACGTGCCGGTGCTCTCCGAGCCGGACGCCGGCGATCAATGGACGGGCCGCACCGGCTTCGTCCATCGCGCGGTGATCGAGGATCTGCCCGACCTGTCGGGCCACCAGGTGTATGCATGCGGCGCGCCGGTGATGGTCGAATCCGCGCAGCGCGACTTCATTCGGCACCATCGACTGGCGGACGGCGAGTTTCTGGCGGATGCGTTCACGACGTCGATGCCGATGTAAGAGCTTGGCTTCTATGGACGTTTTTGTGCGGTTTGATGGAGAAACAATGGAGTCTGGATAAAAAAGCAGCGATGCCGAAGGGGCTTTCCAGGTGCACACAATCTGTTACGACAATGGCGATCCGGGTTTGAATGGGAGTGCTATCTTTCGCCGGCCTTTCGTTGAAAACACGCGTTGAAACGAATCGGTAGAAACGCAAGAAACCGGACTTCAGATTGAGCACAAGGAAGAGCATTCGCATGTTGAAGAGGATCGCCTCCGCATTCATCGTCACCGCGGCTGCGGTGATTTCACTGCCGGCCGCGGCAGACAACTGGGACAACGCGCTCGGTGGTGCGCTGGGCGGTATCGCCGGCGCAACCGTCGGCGATGCACTGGGCGGCCGCACCGGCGCGGTGGTGGGCGGCGCGATCGGTGGTGGCGCCGGCGGCGCGATCGCGGCGAATCGCGACGAGCGCGACGGCGCGATCATTGGCGGCGCACTCGGCGGCGGCGCGGGCACCGCGGCCGGCCATGCGATGGGCGGCCGCAACGGCGGGCTCCTCGGTGCGGCGCTCGGCGGTGGCGGCGGCGCGGCGCTGGGGGGCAACCTCGGCCGCAACGCGCGGGAGCGCGACGATGCACGGGACCGCGACAACATGCGCAGGATGCGTCGCAACAAACATCGATACGACGACGCGTACTACGACTGAAACGCTGACTGAGCCGTTCGTTGACGCCTGGCGAACGCGCATGCGATGAATTAAGTGCGCATTCCGCCCGTCATGTCACACGGTGCAATTTCGCTGTCGGCGCGCCCGCCGAGGTCGCGCTGACAGCATCACCATTCATGTCGTGTCTTGCACGGGGAGATGATCATTGTGCAAGGGAACCATCCGGTCGACGCGGCCGCACTTCGCGGTAACCGTTGGCGTTGCGGGATCCGTACTATTTCCAAACGGGATATGCACATCCCGAGGCTTTGAGGCCGGTATCGCGCTCAATTGTCTCTACGGCGAGTGCGGTTAGTAATCGCACATTGCGGGCACCATGTTCCCGCACTTATATTAATCGGCCGAGACTCCCAGACGTGGCCGCGATGGCATTGCCAAGTCAATTTGGTCCGCCGCCCCTGATACTCTTTCGATAAACACAGTCCACCACGAGCGGTCGCAAGCGCCCGCATGTCATCAATTGTCTGACGCAATTTGAGGCCGGCACATTGCCGACACCAGTGTCCGAGCCAAATCTGACTCGCTATCGCCATCCATTCGTGTCCCGCCGCGCAACGAAAAGGGTATTTTTCGGCTGAGCCCACATAAGCATCTGCCAAACAAACGCCTCCCTTTTTGCGGGCGGCCGCCTGCAGACGTGCCAATCCATTGGGATCAACCAGCCCGGAGGAGGTTAGCTTTGCGCAACGACCACACCAGGTTCCCCGGAAAATATCGTTTGCCCTGGCTTCCCAACGATGCCCCTTTGCACATTCGAATCGATATAGACGACTTTCGATCGTATAGTGAGCCGAAAGACATTTTCCGTCTCTCTCCTTTGCTTTAGCGTGAAGCCGGGCCAAACCATCCGAACAACCGCTTCGCCGCGTCGCGTCACTATGCGCGCAGTTCGGACACCAACGGCCCTCACTGATCTTCCTTCCCTCCACGCTCCACTCGTGTCCCGCTGCGCAACGAATTTGGTAACGCGCAAATAATCCAACGAATGGACCACTCAGCAGCGTCCCTCCTCGCTCTGCCAATTTCGCCAACCATCTATCACGAATATCTTCCTGCTGACAGGATGTGCATACCGGTGCACCGCCGTTTCGATAGAGCAAGGTCAATGCCACACGCTCAAAAACATGCCCACGAGCGCAAGCGAACCGATGACGTGAATTGACACCCCTCCACTCGCTCGCCAAACATTGCCAACCATATTGGGCAGCGCACTGTCTCAACCTCTCAAGCATGCTCCCTCACTTCGCCGTCACATTCCCGCCAAAATCGAAATCGACAATTCTCCATCGTTTCGCAATACTGATGATTTTCCAGACTCGAATTCAGACATCAAAAAAAAGCGCCCGAAGGCGCTTTTTCGGAACCGACTAGCCAGCCGTCACGCTTAGAAGCGGTGACGCAGGCCGACCGTTGCGGCGGTTTGGCTGACCTTCGAGCTCGGGAACGCGTTGATGTCGCCGTTGTAGATCGATGCGCCCAAACCGGCGCCCTTCGTACCACGCTGGTACACCGCCTGAGCGTAGACGTCCGTACGCTTCGACAGGAAGTAATCAGCTTGCACGCCGAACTGATTCCAGTGCGTGCTGTTGCCGTTCTGCTTCGCGTTCGTGTACGTATAGGCAGCGCCCAAGCCGAGAGCCGGCGTCAGGTTGTACTTCGCGTTGACTTCGTAGTTGTCCGCGCGCAGCGTACCCAGGCCGTTCGTCTGATTGTCGAGACGCGATTGCGTCCATGCCGCGCCGACTTGAGCCGGACCGAATGCATAGGCTGCGGCAATACCATACGTACGCGTGCGGCCCTGAATGCCGAATGCGTTGCCGTTCGTATCGACAGTCGGGTTCACCGCGCCCGACGTGGACAGGCCCGCGTTGTTCGCTTGCGAGTACGCTGCGCCCAGCTTCAGGCCTTCAAACTGGTACGACAGGCCGGCGCTGTATGCACGGTTGTTGGCAAAGTTCGTGCTGTTCGAGAACGAGTACGTGCCACCGAATTGCAGGCCGGCGTAGTTTGCGCTCGTGAACTTGATCGTGTTGTTCAGCGCGACGTCGCCGTTCGTGCTCAGGCGGTCATTGTTCAGCGGGTGCGCGAAGTACGTGCCGCCCCACGAGCCCGTTGCCGTCAGCGGTGCCAGGTAGTCTTGCGTTGCGTCGTACTGCTTACCCAGCGTGACCGTGCCGTACTGGCTCGACAGGCCGACGAAAGCCTGGCGGTTGAACATGCCGCCGTTGCCGTTCGCGAACTTGCCGTTACCGATGTTGAAGCCGCTTTCCAACGTGAAGATTGCCTTCAGGCCGCCGCCGAGATCTTCCGCGCCGCGCAGGCCGAAACGGCTCTGGTCAATGCCCGAACCCATCGAAAAGCGCGACTTGCCTTCGCCCGATGCAGTCTGGACGTTGCTTTGGTAGGTGATGCCTGCGTCCAGCACGCCGTACAGCGTCACGCTGCTTTGCGCGTGAGCGACGGTAGCGAACGATGCCGCAGCGGCAGAAACGATCAGGGTCTTGTTCATTCGTGGTGCTCCCTTCTAAAAAGAGGCAGGTCTCGCGACCTTGTTCATAAACGGTCTGCAACCGCCCGGAGGACCTTGTTTCGTTGGTCACTCCCGGATAGATGCCCGTTTGGGAATCGCGAGTGTAAGAGCGGTGAAAGTAACGAGACCCACGACTAAATAGAAATTGTGTATTTCTCTTTTCGCAACGAAAAACTCATACAAATACACAAACCGCTGTTATTAAATGATTTTTTTGCTTGACGCCGTGAATACTCACACGGCACCTTTGCCGCGATTTTCTTATGCACATGCCTTGACAGTAGCCAAAAAACTACGCCACACAATCTCAACAATTCCCTGAGCACGCCAAATCGCTTGTCCGCGCCCAGCTTGATCGACTTCATCCTGACGTACTCCCTCGGCAACGGTTGATCCATAGTCTCGATAGTGCTGACCTCCTCGGCGGGACCGGGAACGGGAGAACTCTGCTTGTTAGCTGCGTCGCGATCACAAGGCAGTGTCGCTGCCAGGGAACACCGCGACGGACTATGTTGGCCACCCAGGCAACCCACAAAAATGTAGATAAACTACATTGCGCCTATCCAGATCCACTCCCTAATACCTCCAAGGCAGATATACAGAATCACCGTAAATTCCCGGTATCCCGCCCTTGACCAGCCGCGCCGTCAGCGGTTAATGTTGAAAAACTACATGATTTAGCCGGCTATTCTGATACGGGCACTGGCTTGCTTTTTCGTGGTTTCGCTTCCGCTGTGACAACCTGGGGTCTGCAGAAGCGTCCGCTTACTGAGGCTCGATACGCTCATTCCGGGAGGCCCCGGAGTACCGGACCTCCCGGCAACGTCCGCAGGAGCGCGCGTGCATCGCGTGCTCCGTGCAAAAGAAAGGTGACTGTTCGTGCGCGCCCAGCATCAAGCCTTTTTCCATTCGCTTTTCCTTGCCCGCCTCGCCGACCAAATTCTGTTGTTTCTCGTGCCGCTGGTCATCTTTCAGATGACAGGACGCGTGTCCTGGTCGGGCATCGCGTTTTCGCTCGAAACACTGCCGAGATACCTGTGCTTCCCGTTTCTAGGCGCGCTTTGCGACCGGTATTCGCCTACGAAACTGATACGCGTCAGTCAGGTTCTCCGCGCGGCGGTATGCATCGCGGGCGTCGCCGCCTACGACCTCGTCGGCGGCATCGGATGGCTGATCGCGCTGTCCGCGTTGTGCGGCATGCTGACGAGTCAGGGCATCGTTGCGCGCGAAGTGATGCTGCCGCAGATATTCAGCAACCATCGCTTCGAAAAGGTATTGTCGTATTCGCAATTGGCCGACCAGCTTGGTCTGGTGCTCGGCCCCATGCTCGCGGCGATCCTGCTGTCGTGGTGGCGCTGGGAATTCGTCGTGGTGGCCGCGGCCGTGCTGTTTGTCACGGCCGACGTCGCGCTTGCCTATTGGCAAAAGGCCAGCGCGTTCGAATTCGTGATGCCGGAAGGCACGCACGGCACCTGGTTCACACCGATCAAGACGGCCTTGTCTCACGTCATCCATCTCCCGGGCCTCAAGTCCGTCATCATGTTGGCTGCCGCGGAGAACCTCGTGATCGGCGTCACGCTCGCGACATCCGCCGCGATGGTCACCGGCTTTCATCACGAAAGCGGACGCTATTACGCAGGACTGCAAACGGCTGGCGCGTGCGTGACGATCGCGATTCTGCTGATGACGGCGAGGTTGCATGTCCCGAGGCGCGTCCTCGGCCTCGTCGGCTTCGGGTCGATCTGTGTCGGCGGCGTTATCGCGGCAGCCAGCCCGGGAATTGCGGGGTACGTTTTCGGCTTCCTGCTGATCGTCGGATTCGACAAGATGTTCAACGTGTACATCCGGAGCACGCGGCAGAAGATCATCCCCACGCGCGACTACGGCAAGACGACGGGAGTCGTCATCCTCCTCAACAACATGACACAGCCGCTCGCGGGCGTCGCGGTAGGCGCGTTCTCGACGCGTTTCGGACCAGACACGGTGATCATGGTGCTGTCCGTGTGCATGGGTTGCCTCGGGTTGCTGGTCTCGCTCGCACCCCGCATTCGAAAAGGCCACAGCCCCTCGTCGGCCTCGGTGTCCTCGCATGAGGGCTGATGCCATGATTGAACGATTCCCGCAATACTTCGAGCGCAGCGCGCGCATCCGGCCCAGTTCGTCCATGCAAGTGCAACTGCCGATCTTGAACACCATCTCAAGCATCCGCTCACCGCACCGACACGATGCGGACTCACGACATCCTTCGGCCCATAGAATGATGCGTTCGATTGCTTCTCTCATAATTGTTAGAGTTACTGATCAAGTTATGTTTGAAAATCGATTCGATGAATTCTCAAGGTGTCATCAATCCGCCTGCAATAGCAGGAAACGGCCCCGTCGTCGAATCAGAACACCCGCGTCGCTGACGGAACGCGCGCATGCTGCTTGACGTATGCGAGCGCATCGTTGATCGTCAGAACGTGCTGCTCCCCGTCCCTCATTCGTAACGACACCTCTCCGGCCAGCGCCTCCTTGCGTCCTGCAATTGCGACGATCGGCGCGGCCAGTTCCCTTGCATCGAAGATCTTGCGCGGCAGGCGCTCGGCGCGGAAATCCCTCAGCACCCGACAGCCGGCGTCTTCGAAAGCGAACGCCGCGTTGTCGGCAAATGCGCGTTCATCTTTCCCAATGTTCGCAACGACGATCTGGTCTGGTGCCAGCCAGGTCGGCAACCATCCCTCGTAGTGTTCGAGAAGAATACCGATGAACCGTTCGAGGCTGCCCAGGATCGCGTGGTGCAACATGACGGGCGTTGCCTTCGCACCGTCCTCTGCGACATATGACGCACCGAGCCGTTCCGGCAATACGAAATCGAGCTGGATCGTCCCGCACTGCCACTTTCGTCCTTGGCGGTCGAGCAGATGAAATTCGAGCTTGGGACCATAAAATGCCCCCTCTCCCGCCTGGATCGCGAAATCGAGACCTGCCGCGCGTGCAGCGGATGCCAGCATCGCTTCCGAGCGATCCCAGACCGCATCGTCACCCGCGCGGACCGCCGGCCTCGTCGACAAAGCCACATCAAATTCGCCAAATCCGAAGTCTGCATAGATCGTCTTCAGCAACACACAGAATCGTGCGACTTCAACCTCGACCTGATCCTGCATGCAAAGCACGTGAGCGTCGTCCTGCGTGAACGCACGGGCACGCATGAGGCCATGCAACGCCCCGGACGGTTCGGCCCGGTGGACCGCCCCAAATTCGGAATATCGGATTGGGAGATCGCGGTAAGACCGACTGCCTTTTTTGAAAACCTGCGCATGGCACGGACAACTCATCGGTTTGAGACAGTACGGATTGTTGTCACTCTCGAGTGAAAACATGTTTCGCCCGAATTTCTCCCAATGACCGCTCTGTTCCCAAAGATCGCGCGAGACGATCTGAGGCGTCCGCACTTCAGAAAAGCCCGCCTGACGCATCCGGACGCGGATATATTCCTCGACAACCCGATAAAGAACCATGCCGCGCGGATGCCAGAAGACGGCACCCGGACTTTCATCCTGCTGATGAAACAGATCGAGTTTGTTGCCGAGCACTCGGTGATCGAATTCGTCCATCGTATTCTCCATTGACTTGATACCGGTCGACGGAGCACAAAAAAGCCCCGTCCGTTTCCGGCGGGGCTTAGGGATGGTTGAGGCACTGACTTACGACGTGCAACCTCCCCCCGGCCCGCCGTTGGCGGTCGTGGTAGTGGTCGCGGTAGTCGTAACGAAAAGTGCGTTCATGGGGCTAATCTAGTCAACCTGCCAACGTCTGTCAACAAACATTCGAGTCCAAATTCAGCGCCAAATTTTATGATTCGTTAAAAATCCTCAAACGGAAAATAAATGAAATTCACAGAAAGCATAATGAAATGCATTTTAAAGTAAACAAATGACGGTTTTATTCACGGACTGGAAGTTGCGGGCTATCAGAAAAGGCGATCGCCAGCAGGCCGTTCCCGAGATCAAGGAAAAGCAAGCCGATGCGAGGCGAGGACGGTTATAACGAATCGTTGCACAGTCTGGTGGTCAATGTGCAAGCCGGGGCAAATGGCCGAGCCGAACGCGACGTTGCCGCGGAGTTGTTGCAGGACGTCGCGCGACCAGATCGACGCATCACAAAACAAGTGTGGGCTCTCAGAAAAGTTGTCTTTGGCACCCTATACGAATCAAGGACTTGGACATCTTTTCTGAGACGACTGCATGGCGCTCGTCTCAGAAAAAAGTGTCCTTGGGCACGGGAATTCTCAGAAAAGTCGTCTTCGGGATGTTGCCCGCTTCCGACCACGTGTCTCGGCGGCGCTTGGCAACAAGCATCGGCGCAGAAGTGCGCATCAGAATCCAACCAGACTGATCAGCATGTGCCATAAATGTGCATATAGTGTGCGTTGAGCAATCTGCTATGGATCCAAACGTCGACTAAGACCCAACGCCATCCGGTGGTTTCGACCAGTTCATGGAGTTGTTGAGGGACCGTGATAGCGGCGCGCCGATCGTCTCAGCTCGCCGGTTCGCGGCCGCCTTGTATATCGATATGCAAACGCTCTCACGGCTGGCCCATGTCCATCGCAATACCGTGAGCCGACTGGCGGGCTCTGAACGCGTGCAGAAGTTCCTTCGGGACGCACTTCGGATCATCCGAGCGGCTACCGATATCTCCGGCGACGTTCAGAGGGCGCTCTTCTGGTATCGCAATGAACCGTTGCCGACCTTTGATTGCAAGACTGCTGAGCAGCTCGTTTCAGAAGGGCGTACTGAAGACCTGCTGCGTTACGTTACATCGCTCGAGACCGGCGCGGCCGGATAGGGTCGGGTACATCCGTTGCGGATCTGCAAAATAGCGGCTACTTTCACGTCATGGCCAACCTATGTTCGGTAAAAGAAAACAGGGAGCGGGGCTTACCGGCTTGGACGTGGTTCCGCGGCATGTTCTCGCCCCACCTCCTCAAATGCCCGCTTGATGAGCGGGCATTTTCTTTTTCGCTCCCATTCGTCCGTATGTCCGCGCGAAAGTGTGTATTTCGCACCGGCTCGCACACAACGAACGGTAGTTTGCGGACCTCAACATCGGGTGACGGCGTCGCGAACGGCGTCTGTATCGGGCAGATGCGCATGCTGCGCTGCCAGGCTCGCCGCCTTGGCTTCGAGCGCTTCACGCAATGAGTACAGTTCTATAATCACTTGATGTGTGAGCCGCGTGACGGTCAGGCCTCACCGCGGCTCGTACGTCAACAGGATTTCCGCCTCGACGCCTGACGCATGGCGACAGATATCTCGGATTCGACTGAGCATGCGCCCCTATCGCCCGGGCGACCTGAGAGCGGCGATCCGTTCTGGATGTCGGCGGCGTCGAAGCTATCGGATGGCGCCTGTTGGCCCGGCGGCTGATCAACCGCAGCCTCTCGCAAGACGCATGAGCGCGCGCTTGCCGACATCCTGGTGGCGAGACAGCAGAAGTTCGCTTTCCGACGCGACCATTTTCCGGTGTATGACCTGCTTAATCGCTTGCGCCCCAGATCCTTGGAGATGGGGCGCAAGCGATCAGGCGGAGGTCGAGCGTACTTTCCCCAGGATCGTGCATGTGGAGGCGGTTCGTCCACGCGGCGTGGCGCAGGACTTGTGAATCCTTCCCCCAAGACGCCTAGAATTCAGTCATGGCTGCATTCCACAAGGAGGCTGTCATGACTCAGTCGATGATTGGTTGGGTGGTTGGTTTTGCGGTGGTCGCGGTGGTTGCAGTCGCGTTGGCGCGCCGTTACCGGAGCGAGCATTCAAGTATGGAAGTCGTTCAGTGGTTGGATTCCCATCACTTGGGGTGGATGCACCGCAAACATTGACTTCTCCGCGCTGCCGGCGATAGCCCCGCCTCACTGAAGTTTGCCGGGGACCAAACGCGCCGATGCAGGCGAGCGGATGAAGTCGGCTATGTCGTTGTCTCGCCAGGGGGCTTGGCAAGGAAGGCATCATGGATGATGAAGTGTGTACAACCCACACGCACGTGGCACGCCTTCGCGTGATGAAGACGATGTGTGGGCGCTATCGCGGAATCGTCCACTTGCACCACATCGGAGAGGATCCAGGCTCCTCTGAGCAACACGATACCGAAGAGGATTTTGCGACAGACGTGGAAGCGCGCGACGCCGCTCGAGCGCTCGCGCGCACTTTGCTAGAAGAACAAATCCAGGGGCACGAAAAGACGCAAGGAACCGATTGAACCTGCGTCGGCGGCTTGGTCGTTACGCAGCGTCGCTTGGCAACACGACGCCCATTAGCGCGTAGCGCGGCAGTTGCATAATGCGGCCGCTCACCCGCTGATCTGCTTTGAGAGCGCTGGACAGAAAGGAATGTTGGTTTTTCGTCGCGAGTTTTCCGTTGACCGGCAGCATGGCGTCGGCTTGCCCAATTTCAGTTCGGGACGCGCATCTCCGATTGTCGCGTGCTCCCATGCATTGCTGCACATCAGAGATCCGCATCAACGTACTGCGTCGAGCATCCAATGTTCACCTTGGTTCTGGTCGATGATGTCTTCTGCATAACGTTGCGAAGCCCGACGTGCGTCACCGGCACTGACAAACGGCGAACCGTCGACAAGCTTGAAGGTCTGGCTCCGGGTCAGCGTGGTGTCAGTGCCGCGAAGGCAAACCTTGACCGGCGCGTCGAAACGAGCTTCGTAGTTGTGCGTGCGGACAGCGCCTGCTTGAAAGTGAGGGTACCGTCAGGGCACCATCTCCCCGCGTATCGGCGATTGTTCACACGCGGCTGAGCCGGTCGGTCCCGCGCCCAATCGGGGCGGCATGCCATGCGGCGGTTCGCGCAGAACTTTCGCTGTACAAGTTCGCCAATGGGCGTAGGATGGATTTGTTGACTGACTCGCTACCGATTCCCGCGCCACTCAAGGCGCCCCCCTCCGAACGTGATCGGGCCTCTCATCGAAACCGCGCAATGCGGACGAGCGCGCCGCATATCGGCTGCGTATGCGAATCGCCTGATCGATGCATGTCTACAGGACACGAGCGTGTTGGATAACGCGTCCTGATCTCTTCCTCGGTCCATCCTGTTTCTGCGTCCGCGGCGCCGCCAAAGACTCAAACACGCCTCGCGCATGGCGCACCGGCAACGTCGGGAGGCTGGATATGAACAGAAAAGACTTGTTGAAATGGATTCGACGCGATGGTTCTGGTGTCATCGAACAGTTCCTGCCGTATGACGCTCGTGCCGAGATGGACGGCGTCATTCTCGATCGTCGTCATGAAATCGATGAGGATGCCTTCCTGATGTTTTTCTCGATTCGCGCGCTGTTGCGCAAAGGCGGAATGGCGAGCTGCGAATCGGACCAGGAAGCAGGCCAGATCATGGCACTCCTCAAGCTTTGACTGTTCTGGTCGCGACGATACACTTCGCGGTGGCCACGGGCCCCGCAGCAACTGAAGGAGGAAGGAAAATGCAAGTCGACCCAACCCGATTCCATGTCGACCCGACACCGCGCAGGGCCGACGGGGAATACATGGCACACGTGCGGATCAGCATCGATCGTGCAGACGGCAGTGAGTGCGACGTTCAACTGAGCGGAGATCTGGCTGGCTTCGACGTTCGCGAGGATGCGATTGCCTTTGCGAAAAACTGGGCGCTCGAATGGCTCGACGCGCATTTGGCCGACGATCTCCCCGCGTCGATGAATTGAAATTCGGGTGGCACGCCAGCCGCCCGAGCGATCAGGGCGTCGCCGGGATCGAGGCCGACGGCAATACATGCTGCTGCCAAAGCAGGCTGACGCGGTGTCGAAGGTCGGTCGAGAGGATGGCCATCCTTGGAGGGCCACAGACCAAGGCAGCAAGCACGCCCTCTAACGGGCTCATCATCGCCAGATCGGGCCGCATGCGTTCCGCATCCTCGAAGTCCGCGACTCTCGTGTGCCGAACTTCCTCCCGAGTGCGGCGCGTCGCGTCGGGATATCAATCCAGTCGATCGAAGGCACCCGCTTCAAGATCTTTCCTGAAATGCTGTAGCCAGTCGCTTTCGTCGCCGATCACGTATTCCTTCGTAATCTGCGTCGAGAGCCTGGTGATGGTGACATAGCCTTGTAGACCGAGGTTCTCATCACCCTTCGGGTCGGTCGTATCCGTTTCCTGAAGATCGAAATCGCCCTCTGCCAAGCCACGGCGCTCCAAGGTCGCCAGAAAGTCCCTGTGTTCATCCGATTCGATCAGCCGCATATCCGGCCCCCTCGTGTTCAGCGGAGATGTCGCGCGGCTCGATGTCACGGGGCCGACGGCACGCGTTCGAGCGTTGAAATCATGCACACCGAACTCACGCGGAATACCTCACGATCCCCCTCATACGGCGCTACCGGGAAGCAAGCGTCATCGCCTGCGGTTTTATCGTCTGGGTCCTTTCATGCTTTCCGACTCCATGGCCGCATTCCGCTCCTCGCTCGCCTCGACAGGGTCCATCGCTTCGTCAACCGACGCCGTTGCGCGCTCGGCGGCCGCTTTAGTTTCGTCTTCCAGGGAGTCGACATCGCTGTTGCCGTCACCCGGGGGTAGCAGCATGTCCTTGAGCATCGCGCTCAGCTCCGGCGTGTCCCATGGCAGGCCACGCCTGGTTCGGACCTTTATGTAGTGTTTCACTTCCGCGTCCTGCTCCGCGGTTAACGGCAGCCCCTGGAAGGTACTTTGGGGGTCAGAGTTTGTCATCGCTGTCTCCTCCTGCTATAGCGTCCTCAGTGTAGTCCCGTTGCGACCATGAGAGTCGTGACCGAAGCGCTCATTCGTCGAATCAAATGCCGTGCGTCGCTGCGGCAGGCAACAGCTGGCCATCAGCAGTCGTTGGCTGCCTACGTCACCATGACATTCGATCGGCCGATTCCGCAGCACGTTTCCGACATTCCGTATCCGGTGTGCAGACCTCGATGCCGCGCGCGAGCGCCGCCCGTGCCTCGCGTTGCGCAACGCGCAACAGTCCTTCCGGCAACGGCGAGCCGCCGACGATCACTTTCCACGACGACAGGTCCGTCGCAGCCGACGCCCGGCTGTCGAGAATCATCGCGAGCAGCGTCGGCACGCAGTGCGAATACGTCACCGCTTCGCGCGCGATCAGCGCGAGCAAGCCTTCCGGCGAATAGCGCCCCGGATAGACCTGCTTGAGGCCGAGCGCAGTCGCGATATACGGCATGCCCCACGCGTGCACGTGGAACATCGGCGTGATCGGCATGTAGACGTCGTCGCGATGCACGCGCCCGCGATCGCGAGCGCTCGACAACGCGGCCATGCCGGCCAGCGTGTGCAGCACCAGCTGGCGATGCGTGAACGCGACCGCCTTCGGTAGCCCGGTGGTGCCCGTCGTATAGAACGTCGTCACGCGGGTCTGCTCGTCGAAATCGGGAAAACGAGAAATCGGGCGAGCCGGCCGCGACGAGCCGCTCGTATTCGTCGGCGAAGCCATCGGGCAGGTCGACGTCGCCGCCGTCGGCGATCAGCACGAAGTGCGTCACCGCGGTCAACCGGTCGCGCATGCCCGCCAGCAGCGGCAGGAAATCGCGGTGCACGAACAGAACACGCGCGCCCGAATGGTTGAGCGTGTACAGCAACTGATCGGAAGACAGCCGCACGTTGGCCGTCATCAGCACCGCGCCCATCATCGGAATCGCGTGATAGCACTCGAGGTAGCGATGGCTGTCCCAGTCCATCATGGCCACGACGTCGCCGGTATCCACACCGAGCGCCGTGAGTCCGCTCGCGAGCTGACCGATGCGATGGCGAAACGTCCAGTAGTCGTGCCGGACCCGGTCGCCGTACACGATCTCCTGCTCGGGCCGCGTCGCGAGCGGCGCATGTAGCAGTTGCTTGATCAGCAGCGGATACGCATGCGCGGCCGGAGCCGCCTCATCGTCCGGAAGCGGGTATGACGAATTCATGAATGCCTCCATAAGCGACCTGGCCGGTCGTCGCGATTGCGGTCACGATACCGGACGGGTCGGGTTTCGCGCCCCCCCTGTTCAGGGGGAGGGACGCCGGCGGAACGGCCGGGCGTTCGGCCTTTCGTACGAACATCGCGGGGGCCGCGGCGCGCGACCCACCTGTTCGGGGGGGCGTTCGCCGCAACGCGGCGTTGTAGGATTCATCGCAGCGCGGATCCTCGTCGTCGGGTCCCCGTCCACACGACGAGGCATGAACGGAAGGCCGGCGCGGCTGGTTCCGCCATGCGCATCGAGACCGGCCGCCGGCGAACCCATGCCGTCACCCCCGAACCCATCCCCGAACAAGGAGCAGCCATGACTTCCGACACGACGCAGACGGACCGAACGCCCGCCCCCGATCCCGCCGAGAACAACGCGTTCTTTCCGTCGCCGTATTCGCTGTCGCAATACACGTCGTCGAAGACCGATTTCGACGGCGCGGACTACCCGAATCCGTACACCGGCGGCAAGTGGAAGGTCCTGATGATCGCGACCGACGAGCGCTACGTCCTGATGACGAACGGCAAGATGTTCTCGACCGGCAATCATCCGGTCGAGATGCTGCTGCCGATGCATCACATGGACAAGGCCGGCTTCGAGATCGATGTCGCGACGCTCTCCGGCAATCCGGCGAAGCTCGAGCTGTGGGCGATGCCGAAGGACGACGAAGCGGTGCAAGGCACGTACCGGAAATATCTACAGAAGCTCAAGACGCCGCTGAAGCTGTCCGACGTGCTCGAGAACCACCTCGGCGCCGATTCGCCGTACATCGCTGTGTTCATTCCCGGCGGCCATGGCGCGCTCGCCGGCATTCCGCACAGCAAAGACGTCAAACGAACGCTCAAGTGGGCGCTCGACAACGATCGGTACATCGTCACGCTATGCCACGGCCCCGCGTGCCTGTTGTCGGCGGCGATCGACGAGGCCCCGGAAGACTACCCGCTCAAGGACTACGAGATCTGCGTGTTTCCCGACGCGCTCGACACCGGTCCGAACCTCGACATCGGCTACATGCCGGGCCCGCTGCCATGGCTCGTCGCCGACCGCCTGGAGAAACTCGGCGCCAAGGTGCTGAACAAGGACATGACCGGGCGCTGCCATCAGGACCGCAAACTGATCACGGGCGACAGTCCGCTCGCGTCCAACGGTGTCGGCAAGCTCGCCGCCGCCGCGTTGCTGAAGGAAGTGGGGAACTGACGTCGTGCGCGCCGCGCACCGGGGCGACGTTCTGCCAGGGCGCGCGGCTTGCCGCATGACGGCACGCGCCGCTTACTCGCGCGTCCACCCGTTCTGATAAAGCTCGCCGGCCAGCACGCCGAGACGCGACGCGAGGATGTAGTTCTCGCCATCCTCGATCAGCGCCGAACGCACGTCGCGGAACAGCTTCTCGATCGGAAACTCGCGCGTGGTGCCGTTGCCGCCGAACAGCTGAAACGCCTCGTGCGTGATCTTCATCGCTTCCTCGGTCACGCTGACCTTGGCCTGCGCGGTCGCGTACGGATGACTCTGCGGCGACATCCGCGAGAACGCGAGGCTGCGCCGCGCGATCGCGCGCGCCATCTCCAGCCGGCGCAGCATCTCGCCGATGCGCAGGTGCGTCATCTGGTGATCCATCAACAGCGCGCCGCCCTGCTTGCGCTCGTGGCAATACGCGAGCGCGAGTTCGAACGCCGCGCGCGCGACACCGACGAACACCTGGCACATGTGCGTGCCCGCATACGACCACGTCGACGCGAGATTGCCGAGATAGTCGTCCTTCAGCGCGATCGCGAAACGCTTCGGCACCTTCACGTTGTCGAAATAGATCTCGCCCTGCGGTAGCGAGCGCTGGCCGATCTTGTCGAGCGGCTTGCCGCGCGAGACGCCCGGCAGATCGAGCGGCAGGATCATCGCGATGCCGTTGGTGAACTGGCTGCGTTCGCCTTCGCCGTAGAACCCGTCGCCGTAGTCGGCGGCCATGTACGCGAGCGCGACCTGCGCGACCGACCCGTTCGAGATCCAGGCGGAGCTTTGCCCGTTGATCACGATCTCGTCGGCGCCGACCTTCGCGGTCACGTTGCCGACCGGCTGCCGGCCGTTCGCGCCGAGTTCCTGCCGATACAGGATCGCCGCATCGGAGCCGCGATCGGGCTGCGTGTTCATCCAGCAGCCGACCTTGCCCGCGCACATCTCGACCAGCTCCGGATTGCCGACCGAATGCGCCATCATCAGCGGCATCGTCGCCGCGCCGATCGACACGGCCAGCCCCGCGTCGCCCCAGCCCAGCTCCTCGCCGATCAGCGACTCGATGCGCACCGCGGTTTCCGGCGGAAACTGCGCGATCAACTGCGGATCGAGACCGAGCTTCGCGCTCTCGACGATCGCGGCCCAGTACGGCGAACCGGGCGCGATCACCTCCTCCGGCGTCATCCGGTCGAGCTCGCGCCCGATCGGTCGCAGCACGTCGCGCGCAAAGCGGTGAACCGTGTGCTGGATCGCGCCTTCCTCTTCGCTCAGCGGCGTCTCGAAGCCGGTCAAGCCGACCAGCGGCAACGCCGCGGACTTGTTCAGACGAATCATTTCCGTTCTCCTCCTGGACTCCAGTCATGTCGACCAGGGCAGCAGACACGCCCGGCTGCCCATATCTAGTAATACATACCAAACATAGGTCATCATGACAAATACAGGAAGCAAAAAAAAGACAGGGTATTCCCCTGTCCGTTCATACGCCGTTTGCCGTGCGCAGCGCGGCGCTATTCGCTATTTTCCGGCCGGTGCCGCCAGCGTGCCGTATGCGATCGCGCGTGACGTCGCGGCGAAATACGCGTCGAGCGCCTGTGTCTGGCGCCCGGTGCCGTACTGCATCGCGAGACCGTCGGCGAGCGCGATCAGCATCGTCGCAGCATGCCGGCTGTCGGCCGCGCTGAATGCGGGATTGACCGCACGCAGCAGTTGCGCGAGGTCTCGCGTAAGCGTCGCGTACCACTCGTCGTAAAGCTTGAAGCACTCGGGATCGGTGGCCGCGAACGACAGGAGATGCCGGAACAGTGCGTTGTACTTCGCATCCTTCGCATCGGAGATCGAACGCTGGAGCATCTCGTCCAACACGTCGCGCGGCGACGCATCGCTGCCGAGCGCGCGCTTCATGTCCTCGAGATACGTGTCGATGACCGGCTCGATGACGGCCCGCAGCACGGCGATCCGCGTCGGGAAGTAGTACTGCAGATTGCTGACGCTGATGCCTGCTGCGGCGGCGACCGCGCGCTGCGAGAATTCCAGCGGGCCGCCTTCGAGCAGCAGCTTGCGCGCGACGCGAATGATCGTGTTGCGCGTGCGCAGGCCTTGCGCCCGCAGACCGTCGGGGTTGCTCGCTGCTGCAGCGGCAGTCGAAGTGCGCCGCTTTCTCGTGCTGCGCTGCTCGTTGGACACTGTCATCGTGTTCGTCGTGAAGATGGCGTTTCGGCTTCGTCGAATGGACGCTCCGTACCTTACGGAGCGCAAACGACTATACCCGATGCGAGCCTCATTTTCCATCGAGCCGCCAGGCGGTCCGGCTGGATCCGCGCTCCCGCGCCGCGCGCATGCATCGCTACATCGGCTTCACCTTGCGGTTCACGCGTGCGTCGAGCAGGTTCGCGACGCCGAGCGCCGCGGTCATCGCACACCATCGCAGCGGCTCGGGCGGCACGGTAGGCGTCCTGTGCGTCAGCGCATCGAGCAACGTCGATTGTCCGTCGTGAATGCGCTCGGCCAGCACGCGCCCGATCAGCGACTGCGTGCCGACACCATGTCCCGAACAACCGGCCGTGTAGAACACGTTGCGGTGCGCGCCGGCCGCGCCGACCACCGGCAACGCGTCGCCGGCGAACGAGATGTAGCCGCTCCAGCATGCGCGCACCGGCACGTTGCCCAGTTGCGGAAAGCGTGCGTGCAGCGTCTTCGCGAGTGCGCGATACGCATCGTCGTCCCGCACGTTCGGCGTCTGCGAGCCGTACACGTAGTGCAGCCGCTTGGTCGTCAGCAACAGCGTGTTGCGCGCGGTGAGGCGATGGCTTTCCATCGTCAGGTGCGACGTCACGATGCCTTCGCGGTTCGGCCAGCCCAGCGCGTCGAGCTGTGCATCGGACAGCGACTCGGTTTCGAGCGCCGATACGCGCAGCGGCATCACCTTGTCGCCGAGCAGGCCGAGTTGCGGCGTGTATGCGTTGGTCGCGAGCACCGCCACCGGCGCGCTCGCGCTGCCGCACGCGGTACGCACGCGCACGGTCGGGCCTTCGTCGAAGCCGAGCACCGCGGTGTTCTCGTAGAGCTTCACGCCGGCCGCCAACGCCGCGCGCCGCAACCCCGCCACGTACTTGCCGGGATCGAGCGTGCCGCCACCCGGCACGTATGCGCCGAACAGGAAGGCCGGCGGAATGCCGCGCGCGCGCATCGCCGCGCCGTCGAGAAACTGCGCGGGCGAGCCGAGTTCGATGCCGGTTTTCATGCTTTCGCGCAGGCGCTTCTCCTGCGACGGATGCACGCCCGCGCGGAGGATGCCCGACGCGCGGTAGTCGCAATCGATCGCGTATTCGGCGAGCTTGCGCTCGACATAGGCGACGCCTTCGTCGTAGAAAGCGACGATCCGCCTGGCCTGCTCGTGGCCGACGCGCTTGACGAACAGGTCGTATTCGAGCCCCTGGCCACCGGCGAGATAGCCGGCGTTGCGTCCGCTCGCGCCGAAGCCCGCGAACTCGCGTTCGAGCACGACGACGCTCGCGCCGCGCGCCGCCAGCTCCAGCGCGGTCGACAGCCCGGCGAAGCCGGCGCCGACCACGACCACGTCCGCGTGCACGTCGCCTTCGAGCGGCGGCTGCGCGCGATCCGGCGCGTCGATCCAGCCGCCGATCGCGCGATACTTCTGCAGCGCGGCCTCCGCGCGGATTTCCTCACCCCATCGCGCGAGCGGGCCCGCCGGGTCCGTCCCGGCCGTCTGCATCGCCGCCGCCGCGCCGACGCCGCCCGCCGTACGCGCTGCCGCCGGCCGTTCCACCGGCCCCACCGGTCCCGTCTGCCCGGCCGTCCCCGCACCGTATGCGCCGCTCATGTCCGTCTCCATCAGTCCTTGCGGAGTATGTGAATCGCCAGCGCGGCCTCCTCGATGCCCTGCAGGCCGCCACCGTTCTCCTGGATCGCATGGCGCGCGCCTTGCACCTGACGCGCCCCGGCCTCCCCGCGCAACTGGGTGACCAGTTCGTAAAGCTGGCCGATGCCGGTCGCGCCGAGCGGATGACCCTTCGATTCGAGCCCGCCCGACGTGTTGATCGGAATCCGCCCGCCGAGCGTGAACTCGCCGCGCTCGGCGGCCGGGCCGCCTTCGCCGAACGGCACGAAGCCGAGGTTCTCGGCCTGGATGATCTCGCCCATCGCCGACGCGTCGTGCACTTCGGCGACGTCCATGTCCTCCGGGCCGACGCCCGCCTGCTCGTATGCCTGCAGCGCGGCGAGCCGGCCGATGTGCTTGTGCGGCTCGTCGAGGCGGCGACGCGTGAAGCTGCGCATCACGCTCGCTGCGATCCGGATGCAGCGGCTGCGATCGGCGCCGATGCGCTTGAGCCCTTCCTCGGTACAAAGAATCGCCGCGGCCGCGCCGTCCGACAGCGGTGCGCACATCGGCAGCGTGATCGGATACGTGATCGGCGGCGCCGCGAGCACCTCGTCGATCGTGAACGACTGACGGAACTGCGAGTACGGGTTGTGCACCGAATGCGCGTGGTTCTTCGCGGACACGGCCGCGATCTGCCGCTGCGTCGTGCCGTACGTGTGCATGTGATGCCGGCACAGCGCCGCGTAGATCTTCATGAAGCGGCTGTACGGCCGCTCGGATTCGGAGCCGGGCGGCGGCTCGATCCCTTCGCCGAGCCGCGCGAGCGTCGCGAAGTTCTCGTCGACGCGCGCGACGTCCCAGCCGGCCTCGAACAGCGCGAACGATTTCGCCTTGTCCGCGACGTTCATCTTTTCCGCGCCGAGCGCGAGCGCCACGTCGCAAGCGCCGGCCTGCAGCTCGCGCACCGCGAGGTGCACGGCCGTGCTGCCGGACGCGCACGCGTTCTCGACGTTGAACATCGGAATGCCGTCGAGGCCGATCTTGCCGAACACGACCTGGCCGGGAATCGACAGCTGCCCCTGCAACGCGCCGTTGGTGATGCCGGAGTAGAACGCCGCGCGGATCGCATCCGCATGGCAGCCGGCGTCGCGCAACGCGCGCTGCAGTGCCTCGCGCGCGAGGTCGTCGACGCTGCGGTCGGGGTGCTTGCCGAACACGGTCATCGCAATGCCGGCGATGTAGATGTTGCTCATCGTCTGGAATCCCTGTCGATGCGGATCAAATCCTGCGTTGCTGGCCCTGCCAGTACTGTTCGCGCAGGTCCTTCTTCAGCACCTTGCCGGCCGTGCTGCGCGGCAGCGCGGCGATGAAGTCCACGCTCTTCGGCGCCTTCACCGAGCCGAGTTGCGCCTTGCACAGCGCGATGAGTTCGTCGGCACTCACGTGCTGGCCCGCATTGAGCTCGACCACGGCCTTCACGGCTTCGCCCCACTTTTCGTCGGGCACGCCGATCACCGCGCAGTCCTGCACCGCCGGGTGCGACCAGATCACCTGCTCGACTTCGCTCGGATACACGTTGAAGCCGCCGCTGATGATCATGTCCTTCTTGCGGTCGGTGATGTGCAGGTAGCCCTCCCGGTCGAGATGGCCGATGTCGCCGGTGTGCAGCCAGCCGTCGACGATCGTCTCGGCCGTCTTGTCCGGCGCGCGGTAGTAACCCTTCATCACGAGGTCGCCGCGCACGCAGATCTCGCCGGTCTCGCCCTGCTTCAGCACGTCCCCGCGTTCGCCGACGATCTCGACGCGCACGAGCGGATTCGGGCGGCCGACCGACGCCAGCCGTTCGTCCGGCGCCAGCTTTCCGTCGATGAAATGTTCGGCCGGCGTCAGGTACGAGATCGACGCGGGCGCCTCGGTCTGGCCGTAGCCGCCCGTCATCACCGGGCCGAATACGTCGATCGCGCGCTTGAGCTTCTCGACCGACATCGGCGCGGCGCCGTACAGGAAGTAGCGCAGCGACGAGAAGTCGACCTTGTCGATGCCGGGGATGTCGAGGAGCCGGTAGATCACGGTCGGCGGCAGGAAAAACTCGGTCACGCGGTGCTTGACGATCGCGCCGAGCAGCAGCGCGGGATCGGGCTTCGGCAGCACGACGACCGTGCCGCCGCGCGCGGTGCACGGCAGCGACATCATGCCGGCGGTGTGCGTCATCGGCGCCGCGGCGAGGTTCACCGACCGCTCCGCGCCGTACGACATCGCGATCATGAAGTTCGCGAAATACGTCTGGAACGAGCGGTGCGTGTTCATCACGCCCTTCGGCAAGCCGGTCGTGCCGCCGGTGGCCGACAGCGTGACGACGTCGTCCATCGCGTAGTCGACGGCCGGCGGCGTGGCCGGCTGCCCTTCGCTCCACGTCGCGAGCGACGGCGCCCACGGCAGGTCGGCGTCGATGCACACCCACAGCCGCACTTTCGGCAGGCTCGGCCGCAGCGCGTCGATCGCATCCGCGAACGCATGGTGGAAGAACAGCACCTCGCAGTCGAACGCGTC
The DNA here is from genome assembly GCF_002223135.1 of Burkholderia sp. AU33423. Classification (NCBI taxonomy): domain Bacteria; kingdom Pseudomonadati; phylum Pseudomonadota; class Betaproteobacteria; order Burkholderiales; family Burkholderiaceae; genus Burkholderia; species Burkholderia sp. AU33423. Next base: position 26,207 of record NZ_NKFH01000007.1, on the reverse strand, counting down.
GAGCACGTACTGGTTCTCGGCCGGCGCATTGCGGCCGTTGACCGGGATGTACGCGAGCCCCGCGCGCCACATTCCGAGCGCGCAGCTCCAGCCGGTCACGTCGTTGTCCGCCCACACCGCCGCCTTCGCTTCCTTCGCGAAGCCTGCGGCGAGCAGCCCGTTCGCGATGCGGCACGACAGCTCGCCGATCTCCTGGAACGTATAGCTGCGCTCGTCCTGGATGTACGCGATGCCGTCGGGATTGATGCGCCACCCGCGGTCGTAGAAATCGATAATGGCCATTTCACATGTCCCGTTGAATCTGTACCGGCAACGCGGCGGCCGTCACAGTTGCGTGACCGTGGCGCGCGCGAGCCCGCGCTGTTCGAGGAAGCCGAGCATGTAGCGATGGCCGAACGCCTTCGAGCCCGACGCGAAGCCGGCGCGCGCGAACTCGCCGTCGAGCAGCTTGAGCGCGCCCGCCGCATGGATCGCGCCGGTCGAGATGTACGGCGTGATGCCGTGCACGGTCGCGCGCACCGACGCGAGCTGGCCGCGGCCGATCGCGACGTCGACGCTGCGCTGGATCGTCGTGCGCTCGCGCGGCGGCATCGTCGGCGTGGTCGAATCGACGACCTGCTTCAGCACCGCGTCCTGATGCTCGCGCGGCAGGTGCTTGTATTCGGCTTCCCACTTCTGCCCGAACTGGTGCACCAGCTTCATCACGTTGTTGTCGTAGAAGCCCACGCACGAGATGCAGCTGCGCACGCGCGGATCGCGCTCGAAGTAGACGGGCAGCGACGTGCCGCCCCACGGCAGGCAGAACACCGGCTGCATGAACTCGGGCGTCGCGACGGTGAACGACGCATCGGCCGTATGCGGGACGAGCTTCTTCTCCCACAGGTAACAGGACTCGTGGCGCACGCCGTCGAAGATCGTCGCGGTCGAACCGATGCTCACGCCAGCCGCGTTGCGCGGGCCGCGCGTCAGCGTGGCAGTCTCCAGCGCATCGATGCCCGGCGTTTCGAGCGCGAGTTCGGCGGCGATCTCGGCAAACGTGTACATGTACGCGTTCGACGACGACACCAGCAGGCCGGCCTGGCGATACAGCTCGCCGAACTGGTCGCGCACCTCGCGGATATACGACTGCTCGCCGGTCGTGTCGAGATGGTGGCAGCCGGCCTTCAGCGCGGCCTCGACGCCGACGAGCCCGAAGCTCGAGAACGGCCCGACTGTATTGCACACCACCTTCGCGCCGCGAAACGCCTTCACGAGCGCATCGACGTTGTGCTCCGCCTCGATGATTTCGTATTCCGCCGATTCGAGGCGCACGACACGCTGCGCCATCATTTCCTTCGCGCGGCCCGCGTTGCGCGCGACCGCGGTGAACGGGATGTTCTGATCGATCAGCCAGTCCATGATCAACATGCCGGTGTAACCGCTTGCGCCATATACGACGACGGGGTGCTTAGCCATGGTTGTCTCCTGAAACGTGAGTTGTTGAAAACCGGTTCGGCCGAACGGCCGCTACTGCCGCTTCACATTCGGGTACTTCTTTGTAGAACACATTACCGATCTTAGGTCACTATGACAAAGTAAACAGCGAAGAAAAAGACAGGGTATTCCCGGCCCCGGCGCGCCGTCCGCATCATCGGGCCGTACTCCCCGCACCACCCGCGCCGTCCGGCGACAGGCTGGCCAGGTAGTGTGCAATGGCCCGCGTGTCGTCACCGGACAGCGTCGCGGCCATGCCGTTCATTGCGCCGGTCGGATCGCGGCGCTGGCCCGAGCGGAATGCCGCCAGCTGCGTCTCGAGGTATTGCTGCCCCTGGCCCGCGAGGCGCGGCATGTGATCCTTGCCCGTCAATGCCGCGCCGTGGCACGCCTGGCAGCTTCGTGCGGTGACCAGCGCCCTCCCGCGCTGCGTGAGCGCCTCGTCCGCCGGTACCGCTTCGTTGCGCTCGGGCGCCTGCCGCGCGAAATAGGTCGCGAGCGCGTCGATCTTCGGGCCGTCGAGTTCACGCGCAAGCGGCCCCATGTACGCATTGCGACGCTCGTCGCTCGCGAACGCACGCAGCTGCGCGGCGATGTAGGTCGCGGGCTGCCCCGACAGCGACGGATACCACGCGTTGCGCGACTGTCCGTGCGTGCCGTGGCAGAACGCACACGTCTCCTGCGGCTGCGGCCACGCGCCGCCGTTCGCGTTGTCCGCGCCGCCGATCGCGGCCATCGCCTTCTCGTAACGCATTCCGTCGACCAGGTCGGGGCCGTACAGCGTGCCGGCCGTCGCGACGCCCGCGATCACGAGTGCGGTGCCGATCATCCAGGTTCGTTTCATTCACGCCTCCTTGCCGCGGCCGGCCAGCTTGCCGAGCGCCTGCAGCGCCGCGCGGTGCCCGGAGCGCACCGCACCGTCCATCGCGCCGGCCCACAGGTCGGCCGTTTCGGTTCCCGACCAGATCAGTCGGCCGGCCTCCGGGCGCAGGAACTTGCCCCATTTCGTCCAGAAGCCGGGCGGCAGCGGATGGATGCACTGCAGCGTCCATGGATCGACGCGGCCCCAGTCGTAGTCGTGGAACTGAGTCGGATGCAGCGCCTTGTCGCCGAGCGCGCGCGCGAACACGGCCGACAGCGTTCGCTCGGCGGCCTTCGGCTCGGACGGCAGCGCGCCCGGCGCGACGAATGCGGCGAGCACGCCGACCGAGCCGTCCGGCGGCGAGTTGTCGTACGCCATGAAGACCGGGCCGCCGACCTCGAAGATCTGGCCGTTGTAGCCGTCGTCCCGCCAGAACGGGCAGTCGTACACGTGCACCGTCTTGCGCATCGGCGCGTTCGCGGGCCAGTTGCGCTGCAGCTGTGCGCGACCGGCGGGCAGCGGCGGATCGAACGCGATCTGCTCGCAGAGCGCCGGATTCAGCGCGACGATCACGCGCCGCGCGCGGAACACGCCGCGATCGGTCTGCACGTCGACGACGTCGCGATCCCAGCCCGAGATCCTGCGCACCGGGCACGACAGCCGCACCTTCGTGCCGAGCTCGCCCGCCATCCGCAGGCTCAACACCTGCGAACCGCCGACGAAGCGTGTTTCCTGCGCGCCGCCCTTGATCGATTCGAGCTTCGCGTAGTCGCACTCCGCGCTGTTGATGATCGACAGGTAATGCAGCAGCCCGAGCTGCGCGGGCGCGCCGCCGAGCGACAGCTTCGCCGCGAGGCCGAGGAAGTAGCCGTCTTCGTAGGTCACGCCGTGTCGCAGCAGCCAGTCGCCGTAGGTCAGCTTGTCGAGCTCGGCCGCGTGCTGCGCCGTCCACGGTTCGCGGGACGGCACGCCGCGCGCGAGCGCGCCGAGTTTCGCGCCGATCGCATCGTCACCGCCCGAGCCGCCGTGGAAATCCTGCGCGACGCGCGTGTCGCCGGCGAGCACGACCGTCTTGCCTTCATAGAACGTCGGAAACGTGTCGACGCCGAGTTCGCGTGCGAGATCGGCGATCGCCGTCTGGCCGGGGCCGATCCACTGGCCGCCGGCTTCCGACACGACACCGTGCCCGAGGTCGTGGTTGAAAGTTCGGCCGCCGACGCGGTCGCGCGCCTCGACGACGACGAACGATTCGCAACCGGCGCGCTTCAGGTCGCGTGCGGCGGTCAACCCGGCGAGCCCGGCCCCGATGATGACGACATCGAACACGCCGCGCTCCGCCGAAGCCGGCGCCGTGCTTTCCGCGAACGACATGTCTCCGGCCGCGAGCGATGCGGCGCCCACGGCCGCGACGCGCAGTATTTGCCGCCGGGCCTGCGTGTCCGGCTTGTGCTTGCGATTCATCTTGAGTACTCCATCCTTCCTGGCTTTTTTGTGGATTCAACTCACGGCGCGGCCAGCACGCCGTCCTGCGAAAACAGAAGCGGCTTGCCGCGCGCATCGATCAACGCCGCGGTGAGCGTCGCGCGATCGGCGCGCTGCGCGACGTCGAACGGGCCGCCCGCGACCCGCTGCGCCAGCGTCATCCCGTCGAGCCCGACGCCGACCAGCCCGCGGCTGGTCGCAACGAGAGCGGTGATCGAGCTGCGCGTGCCCGTGTTCAATGCGGCCCACGTCGTTCCGCCGTCGCGGCTTTCGAACAGGCTGCCGAGCAGCCCGCCGACCACGATCCGGCCGTCCGGCATCGCGACGCCCGACCACAACGTGCCTTTGCCGCCCGTTGGCAGATAGGTCCAGTTCGCGCCGCCGTCGGCCGATTTGAGCACCATCCCTTGTTCCGACACGACGTAAAGCGCGTGCGCGGGGTCGGAGAACACGTGATGGAGATTGCGGTCGGCCTTGCCGCCGCCGGGCGGCTTCGGCAGCGTCGTGCGCGTCCATGTGCGGCCGCCGTCATGGGTCTGCAGCATCAGCGACCACAGTCCGACCGCAATACCGTCCTGCGCGCTCGTGAACAGCACGGAGAACAGCGGCTGGTCGACCGACGTATCGACACGTTGCGTAACCCACGTGTCGCCGCCGTCGTCGGTCGCGAGAATCGCGCCCCACTGGCCGACTGCCCAGCCGTGCTTCGCGTCCGCGAACGACACGGCCGACAGCGTCGCCGACACCGGCACGCGCTGCGCCTGCCGCCAGGTCTTTCCGTCGTCGTCGGACAACAGCACGATGCCGTGCTCGCCGACCGCGACGATCCGCGAACCGGCGTGCGTCGCGTCCATCAGCATCATGCGGGTCGGCGCGGCCCACGCGTGCGCGGGCTTCGCGGCCCAGGCCGCGACGGTTCCTTCCTGCGGTTGCGCGAGAACCGCGGCGGCAACGCAAAATCCGATAGAGGCAACGAGCGTCTTGATCATGGCAAGGATCTCCGTGAGGGTGGCCGCAGCCGTCAATGGCTGAACAGGCCGGGCGCGCGGGCGGGCTTGCGGCGCGGGAACCCGCGCTCCAGCAGCGACGCCAGCGCGGGCAGCGCCGTCATCGCCATCGCCAGGTTCACGATGAACATGAACGCGAGCAGCTTGCCCATGTCGGCCTGGAACTTGAGCGCCGAGAAGCTCCACGTCGCGACGCCGATCGCCAGCGTGATCGCGGTGAAGATCGTCGCCACACCCACTTCGAGCATCGCGTGCTGCACGGCCTTCACGATGTCCTGCCCGCCCGCGAGATGCACCTGCAGCCGGTTGTAGATGTAGAACGCGTAGTCCACGCCGATCCCCACCGCCAACACCATCACCGGCAGCGTCGCCACCGTCAGCCCGATCTGCAGCTCCTTCATGAACCAGTAGCCGATGAAGGTCGCGACCGACAGCGGCACGCAGCAAGCCAACATCGCGCGCCAGTCGCGATACGCGAGGAATACGAGGATCAGGATCGCCGCGTACACGTAGAGCATCATCGGCAACTCGCTTTTCGCGACCTCGTCGTTGGTCGCCGCGAGTACGCCAGCGTTACCCGCTGCAAGCCGCACGGTGATGCCCGGGAACGGATGCGACGCGCGGTACTGCTTCACGTCGTCGAGGATCCGGTTGATCGTCGTCGCCTTGTGGTCGGTCAGGAACAGGTGCACGGCCGTCATCCCGCAATCGCGGTTCATGAAGCCCTTCACGCGCGACACGTCGACCGACACCGCGCCGTAGTTCTCCGCATCGATCGGCACGACGTTCATCTTCGGGTAGTCCTCGTTGTAGCCCTGGTTGTAGGTCCGCAGCATCGCCGAGTACGACTGCGCCGACACCACGCCCGGCTCGATGCGCATCGCGGCCGAGAAGTCGTCCTCGTACAGGCCGACTGCCGGGTTGTCGCACGCCTTGCCGGTCGATTCGATCGCGACCGTCAGCCAGTCGAGGCCCATGTCATAGTTGCCGGCGATCGACGTCGCGTCGCGGTTGAAGCGCGCATCGGCCCGCAGCTCCGGCGCGCCGGGCTGCAGCGTGCCGATCACGCGGTCGCGGCTTTGCCACGCGGCGAGCGCGAAAATCGCGACGGTCAGCGCGACGGTCAGGCCCGCGTACTTCGGTTCGGCCACCCGCGCGAGCACACGCAGCGGCTTCGCGCGCTGCTGCGCACGCTTCAGCGAGTTGTCTGCATAGGCCTTCGTGAAGTTGAAGCAGGAGGCGGCGACCGGCAGCAGGATCAGGTTCGTGACGATCTTGTAAGCGACCCCGAGCGACGCGGTGATCGCGAGTTCGCGCACCATCGGGATCGGGATCAGCAGCAGCGTGATAAACGACACGAACGCGGTGATCAGCGCGAGCACGCCCGGGATCAGCAAGCCGCTGAAGCTGTGGCGCGCCGCATCGAACGAGCTCTGCCCGTGCGCGATTTCCCGGACGATGAAGTTCACCTGCTGCACGCCGTGCGACACGCCGATCGCGAACACGAGGAACGGCACCAGCACCGCAAGCGGATCGAGGCCGAAGCCGAGCAGTTTCAGCGTGCCGAACTGCCACACGAGCGACGTCAGCGAACACGCGATCAGCAGCACCGTGAAGCGCACCGAATGGCAGTACCAGTACACCGCCAGCGCGGTTAGCAGCAGCGCGACCGCGCAGAAGCCGAGCACGGCCGTCGCGCCGTCGGCGACGTCGCCGATCTGCTTCGCGAAGCCGATGATCTGGATCTCGTAGCCGGCATCCTCGAACGGCTTGCGAATCTTTTCTTCGAGAAGGTGGTTGAACGCGACGTAGTCGAGCACCTTGCCCGCGCTGTCGCGCTCGTTCAGCTCGGCCGTGATCATCGCGCTGTCCTCGCCGTGCGACACGAGCGTGCCGACGTAACCGCCGAGCGTCGTCGCGCGGCGTACGCGAGCGACGATGTCCGGCGTCAGCTGGCCGGGCGTGATGGTGCCGGGAATGATCGGCTCCGCGCGAAAACCTTCGTCGGTCACTTCGTTGACGAACGCGTTCGGCGTCCACAGCGAGCGCACGCCGATGCGGTCGACGTTCGGCAGATACGTGACGGCCTGCGTGACGTCGTACAGCCGGGTCAGCCCTTCCTTCGACCAGATCGACCCGTGCTTCGCGCGCACCACCACCGTGATCCGGTTCGCGCCGAGCAGGTCGTTCCGATACTGCTGGAACGTGCGGATGTACTCGTGCCCGATCGGCATCTGCTTTTCGAAGCCGGCGTCCATGCGCAGCTGCACGGCGAACACGGCCATCGCGACGGTGAACAACGCGATCGCCGCGAGCACGATCGCGCGATGACCGAAGAAGAGCCTTTCGAGGCGGCTGACCAGACGATTGAGCACGACATGACCCCTTGATGATTGGCGGAGGCGCACGGCGCCGACCGCCCGTAAGCACGTCACCGTCAGAAATTGCGAGTGACGAACAGCCCGACGAAATTGCGGTCCGCGTACGGCTGGCCGACCGTGTTGTGCCCGCCGAAGAACGCGGTGAAATTGATGCCGGCCTGCCAGTTCGGCGGGTTCTGGTTGAACAGCACGTAGACGTTCAGCGACTTCGCGCCCTGCATGTAGTTCGCGGTGAAGGTCGGCGTGTAGCCGTACAGTCCATCCGAGAACGTCACGCCCGGCGTGACCTGCCAGCCCGGGATCAGCGTGCCGTCATAGGTCCAGTTGAAGTCGATCGTCGCGCCGACCGAGCTCGCGGTGCCCTGCCCCTTCCCGATCGGGTAGCCGAGCGCCGAGCCGTTGTTCAGCCACGGCAGGTAGCCGGTCTGCGGCGCCTGCGTGACGGTCTGCCCGTTGATCGTGCGCGTGACGCCGCTCGGACTCAGCCCCGGGTAGTAGATCCACGTGAGCTCCCACGTGAGCGCGGCTGAATCGGCGCCGAGCCATTTGAGGAACGGATACTCGCTGCGCGTGAGCGCCAGCAGCCCGTTGATGTCGTACTGGAACTTCTTCTTGTCGACCCATTGCGGGCAGTCGATGCCGGCGACGCCGTTCGTGTTCAGGTCGAGCGGGCCCCCCGCGCCATAGCAGGCCGACAGCGCGACCGCATCGCGCGGCCGGTACGACAGCTCGGTACCGATCGCCCAGGGCCCGAGCCCGAAGTTCGCGCTGACGCCGAACAGCTGGCGGCGGCCGAGATACGACCACTGCTCGGTGCCGTTCGCGAGCGACGCGAGTACCGGCGACTTGTCGGTGTAGTTCAGGTAATAGAACGCGAAGTTCGCGTCGAACGAGCGCGGCGAGTAGTTGAACTTCACGCCGAACTGCGGCCGGTATTTCGCCGGCAGGTTCGTGACGGACGGCAGCCCGATGTCGTTGAACGGCGGCCCCGCATAGTCGCCGTTCACGAGCCCGTTCTTGATCGCGTTCAACGTGCCCTGGTTGCCCGCGGCGGCCCCGCCGCCGATCGCATTCGCGATCGAGCCGGCGCTCGGCCCGGTCACGTTCAGGTTGGTCGTGTTGAGCGTGAACGGCTCCGCGCCGCGGCCGAAGCCGTTCGTCACCGACCAGTACGAGCCGACCGGCGGATAACGGTTGCCGTTCCACTGGAACTGATAGTAGGCCTCGGTGCTGAATCCGTGCGACAGGTCTGCAGCAACGCTCACCATCGGTGCGGGCAGCAGCGCCTGCTTGAGTTGCGAGCCGGGAATCAGCAGTTTCTGCACGTCGAGCGAGTTGGTCGCGTTGATCCCGCTCTGCGCGAACATGCTCTCACCCCAGTTGATCACCTGGTTGCCGAGCCGCACGTGTGCGTTGCGTCCGCCGATCCTGAAGTCCTTTTGCGCCCACAGGTCGAGCAGTTGTGCGTTGTAGACCACCTGCGCGGAAGCGGTGCTCGACAGCGGCGTTCTCGCCGTATTGCCGGCGAGGAAATCGTACATGCCGGTGCCGCGCACCATGAACTTCAGCCCTTCGCTGGGCATCTTCAGCAGCAGCTCGCTGGTCGCGCTGACGTAGGTGCTGAACGGCTGGCCCTTGCGGTAGTTCAGGTCGCCGTTGTCCGCATAGCCCCATTGATTCGTGTTCGCCGCCGCGCCGCAGCCGTATGCGTTCGGATCGCCGGTGAGCGAGCAGCTCGGGCTCTTGGTACGGATGCCGGCGCCGGCCGTCAGGTTGGTCACCCACGAGCCTTGCAGATCGTTGATGCCCGTCGTGAAGTCGTAAGCGTGTGCGTTCGACGCCGCGGCACCCGCGAGCACGACCGATACCGTAGTATTCCTGATCAACCTTGCCGATTCCATGATCCGTCTCCCACCCCTTTGCGATGCCGGCGCGCGGTCGTTGCGCGCGCCGGTCCCTTGTGCTTCAGCCGATGACGGTCAGCGTTCGCTGACCGAGCGCAGCGATTCCGCCGTGTAGAAATCCTGCTTGAAGCGCGGATCGTCGGCCTGTTCGAGCCAGCGAACGTCCTTGCCCTGCCCGATCGACGTCGCATCGAGCACGTAGCGGCCGTTGTTCATGTCGTACTGCGCGAGCGGTTCGTTGTCGCACGTGCCGCCGAGCTCCCACACCGGGATCGGATAGCTTTCGCGCACCTTCCACAGCTTGCCCTGCGCGTCGTAGTCCTCGCCGACCAGCGCGAGCCAGCTGTCCTCGTCGAGATAGAACACCTTCTTCGATGCGACGTGCCGTGCGCTCGGCTTCAGCGTCGCCTCGACGACCCACACGCGGTGCGTCTCGTAGTGCCGGCTCGTCGCCGCGACACCGTCCGGCGTCGCGACGTCGTGCAGCTTGCTCTTGAACTTGTACATGCCGAATGCGTTGTACGGGACGATCATTTCCTTCTTGCCGACCAGCTTCCAGTTGAAGCGGTCGAGCGAGCCGTTGATCATGTTCGCTTCGTCGATCAGGTACTGGTTCTCGAAGCCGATCAGCGGCGCGTCGTGCGTATAGGCCGGCATGCGCCGCACGCGGCGCTGGCCGGGGAAGTAGTAGTACGTCTCCGACGGCTTGTCGAAATACTGGCGCTGCACGAACGCCTGGCCGGCCAGCGCAGCCGGCGAGTTCATCTGGAAGTACACGGCCGTGCTGAGCTGATCGACGTCCTGCGGAGAATGCTTGCCGAGCTTGCCGGACGGGAAGAAGAACGTCTGCGGGCCGACCGCGTCGATCCATTCGCTGCTGCCCGGACGTGGCGACACGGTCGTCGCCATCTGCCCCCAGTCGACACCTTCGCCGCGATAGCGCATCTCGTAGTTGAGGATCGCCTCGACGCCGCTCTTCGGCTGCGGGAACGGCACGCCCGGCAACATGGCCGCCCCGAGCGTGTCGCCCGCCGGCCCGAGCTTCGCGGCGCTCAGGTTGGCCTTCGAGTTCTGCTCGACGACATCCGGCAGCTGGCATTCGCGGTGGGACGGATAGACGTCCATCCGGTAGCCCTTCTTCTGCTTGATCAACGCGACCTGTCCGGGCGACAGCTTGTCCGCGTACTTGTCGACGTTCGCCGCATCGATCGAGTACAGCGGCTTCTCGTTGCGATGCTTCCAGAAATCGGCGCGCACCTTGCCCCATTCCCAGCCCGCGTCGGGCGACTGCTTGCCGGTGTAGGCCGGCACCGAGCCGTCCTTGCTCGCCGCGCGATCGGCGCCGGCCGGCGTCAGGTCGTCCGCCGCGACGGCCGTGCCGAGCGCGAGACATGCAGCGGCCGCGAGTGCGGACGCGGCCCAGAATTGATGCTTGCTCATCATGGTTCTCCTTCCCACTGCGCGTTCGCTCGCCCGTCCCGGGTGCGACGCATTCAATCCGCTCGCGATCACCGACCGGCGATCGCATCGCTCCCTGATGACGGTCGTCCGCGATGACGGACGGCCGCCTGCCTGTTTCGATACGCTTTCGCCATTCCATCAGGACTGCGATTCATTACGAACGCCCGTCTGGAAGGAATGACGCACTGCCGTCTGTCTCAGTCCCTGCCCGACCCGGCCACCGCGACCGCACGCACTTCGACGCACAGCCCCGGCAGCGCCAGTTGCGACACGCCGACCGCCGTCCACGACGGGTAGCGGTCCGGGAAATATGCGTCCTTGATCGCCGCGAAATCCTGCGTTTCCTGCTGAAGGTTCGTATGGAAGGTCGTCAGTTCGACGACGTCGGCGAGACTCGCGCCCGCCGCTTCCAGGATCATCTTCAAGCTCTCGAACGCGATCCGCGCCTGCGCCGCCACGCCGTCGGCCGGCTGCATCTGCGCGTCGAGTCCGACCTGGCCCGACACCCAGATCGTGTCGCCGACGCGCGTGGCCGGCGAGAAGTGGTATGCGTCGTACCACGGCTGGAACGGCGGCGGAACGATCGATTGCCGCTTCGGGGTAGCTGACATGATTGAAGACTCCTTGCTCAGACGAGTTGACGGAAACACGGTGCGCGGAACGGATCGCCGGCCTTCAGCCCGGCGAGCTCGTCGACGAACAGCACGCCGGCCGGCGTGAAACCCGAACGGCTTTGCTCGGGCAGCGGGCTGAACGTCGCGTCGTCGCCGAAGAAGCGCAGCACGAGCGTGTGGCGGTCGGGGAACGCGGCATCCACCGCGCCACCGCCGTGCAGCACACCCGGATGGAGCAGCACCACGTCGCCAGGCTTCGTTTCCCACGAAATGATGTCGTACGCGTCGGGCGCCGCGCGGCGCTCCGCTTCGATGTTCGGCAGCCGCGGCCACACGTCGCCGCCGTGCAGCGGATCGGTCGGGTCCTCCGCGTTCTGGAACGTGGTGCCGTCGTGGCGCACGCCGCGATGCGAGCCGCGCACGATCTCCAGCGCGTTGCGCTTCGGCACGTGCTCGAAGCTGATCCACGCATTGCCGAAGTGCATGCCCTCCCACGGCAGGTACGACGTGTCCTGGTGCCACGGCGAGCGCGCGCTCTTGCCACCGGCCTTCATGAACAGTTCCTCGGCGAAGTACCACACGTGCTTCGAGCCCCACAGGTCGGCGAACAGCTTGCCGAACGGCAGCGTGCCGACCAGTTCGTCGAGCCGCGCCTTCGCGTACGGGTTCGCGTTGTCGTTGTGCGACCGGTATTCGGTGCCGTCGAGCAGCGCCGTCGCCATCGGGCCCGGGTTCTCCATCCCCCAGTCGAACGCGGCGCGGCACTGCTCAAGCTGCGCCGCGTCGAGTACGCCTTCGACGAGAACCGCGCCGTCCTCGAAGAAAGCCTTGCGTGTAAGTGCATCCATCGTAGATCTCCTGATTCGTCCAACCACTGCCGGCCGTGATCGGTCATTGCCGGCACCTTCAGTAGAACATGGTGACAATGTTAGGTCATCATGACAAAAATACGAGAAAGAAAAAGAGGGGGTATTCCCTGTTTCGTCTGCTTGTTCGAACGTGCGTCGTGGCGGTTTGCCGTCCCGCCATGACAACCTGCTTTCAGCTTTCATACAGTCGGGCGGCGACGCCGGCCGCGGCGTCGCCGACACGTCATCCGCGCATGCGGTCGAACACCGTATGCGTGACGAAGCCGACCAGCACGGCATCGGCCAGCGTGTCCACGGTGCCGCGCGCGTCGGCCGCACAACACGCGTGCACGCCGTCGCACAGCGCGGTCAGGCCGAGCGCCAGCAGCCACGCGGGCAATGGCAGCGACACGCCGGCACGCGCCGCGAATGCATCGATGCATGCGGTCGCGAGCGCTTGCCGCTCATGCAGCAACGCACCGAACTGCGCACGGAACTGCGGATCGCGCGCCGCCTGCAGTTGCGCTTCCAGCCATATCAGCCGCGACGCATCCCGCGCGGCACGCCGCCGCCAGCAGGCGAGCAACGTCCGCTGCGCGTCCTCCGCCGAACCCGCCGGCATGCCGGCGATCCGTTGCAGCGCCGTCGCGGCATCGTCGTGATCGCGCCGCAGCAGCTCGAACAGCATCTCCGTCTTGCTGCGAAAGTTCGAATAGAACGCGCCGCGTGTATGCCCGGCCGCCGCGGCGATATCCTCGACGCTCGCGGCCGCATAGCCCTTCTCCGCGAAGATCGCGCGCGCGGCGCCGAGCAGGCGTTCGCGTGTCGCATCGCGTCGCTGCGCGCGGGTCGGCCTGACCGGAGCCATCCGCGCGCTCCGCGGTCTCCGCGGCCGGGTTCGCACTTCGTCCGGATCATCTACTCTTCCTCCGTACGACTATTCATTTCGGATACGACAATACGTTCGCGTTCACCTTGCCGCGTCCGGCGTCGCGCTCCAATGCGCCATACGCGTAATAGAGCGTGACGGTCAGGTACGACCAGGCCAGCAGCGCAAGCACGTAGAAATTGAACACCACGTTGGTTTCCTCGCCCGGGATCTTGTAGAAATCGTAGATGCACGCGATCGCCTGCGAAGCGACGAGCGCGATCGTCGTCGTCAGCGCATGGAACACGTGGCCGGCACGCGCGAGCCGCAGCACGAAGCCGGCGAGATAGATCGACATCAGCGTCCACATCGCCACATAGAAGTACGGCAGCGCGTTCTGCAACACGCCGGCCACGAGCGCGATCGTCCCGAGCGTCGCGAGCACGAACAGCGTCACGTCCTGCCGCATCGACGGCCGGTAGCCGTGCGTGACGGCCATCAGACCGGCGACCGCGATCACCGGCATCCCGAATCCGCGCGAGAACGCGTCGAGGAAGTGCGAAATGGCGTACGACACCGGTAATTCGGTCGCGAAGAAGATCACCGCATTGGATGCGGAGATCGTCACGATCCACCACTCGAAGCCGAGCAGGAAATTGCGCTTGCGGACGAACTTGAGGCCGTACAGGCCGGTCGTCGCCGCCAGCGTCGCGCTGGAAAGACAAAGTACAAGTGATCTGTGATCCATGGTTCGAACTCCGGAGGTCGATTGCTACCGTTGATTCACTGTGTGACCGGGCTGACGCTCGCGAGATAGGTGGCCACCGCCGCCCGATCGTCCGCCGACATCGCCTGCGCGACGCGCTGCATCGTGCCGGTCGCCTCGCTGCGCGTGCCGTTCGCGAACGCGTCGAGTTGCACGCGCAGGTAGTCGTACCCCTGCCCGGCGAGCCGCGGAAACTGCGCCTGGCCCGTCAGTCGCGCGCCGTGGCAAGCGACGCACGCGCCGCCCGTCACGAGCTGCTCGCCCTTCGCGCGCAGTCGCGCATCCGGTTTGAAATAGCGGTTCGCGAACGGCGCCTGCTTCGCGTAGTAGCCGGCCACACGCGCGATCTCGGCTTCGCTCATCGTCATCGCGAGCGGCCCCATCGTCGGGTTCGCGCGTTGTCCGCTCGCGAACGCGTGAAGCTGCGCGGCCACGTACTGCGCGGGCTGGCCGGCGAGGCTCGGATACGCGTCGTTCAGCGACGAGCCCTTCACGCCGTGGCAGCCCATGCACACGTCGGTCGTGCGCGGCCACGGGCCGCCGTCGGCCTCGTCGGCCTGTGCCGTCTCGTCGATATGGCGCTGCAGGCGATAGAAGCCGAGCAGCGTCGGGCCGTAGACGGCCAGAAGCGCGCCGGCGACCACGAGCACGGCGAGCAGCACGATACGTTTCTTCATTTCCGGTCTCCTACGCGCGGCGCAGTTTGTTGAGCGCCTGAAGCGCGGCCTGGTGACCCGAGCGGACGGCGCCGTCCATGTAGCCGGCCCAGATGTTCGCGGTCTCGGTGCCCGACCAGATCAGGTTGCCGCACGGCGTGCGCAGCGCGTCGCCGTGTGCGGTCCAGAATCCGGGCGGAATCGCGGAAACGCACGTGATCGTCCACGGGTCGGCGAGCCCCCAGTCACGATCGTGGTACGACACCGGCTGCAGCGCGTCGGCACCCCACGCCTGCGCGTAGAGCTCGGCGAGCATCTGCTTCGCCGCCTGCGGGTCCGACGGCAGCATCGCGTTCTTGACGAACGCGTTGATCACGCCGATCTCGCCGCCGGGCGGCGAATTGTCGTAGGCCCAGAAGATCGGCCCATTGGTCTGGAAGATGTGGCCGTTCAGCCCCTTGTCGCGCCAGAACGGCCGGCGATAGACCATCGCCGTCTTGCGCGCCGGGGAATGCGCGGGCCACGCACGTTGCAGTGCCGCGCGCGGCGCCGGCAGAGGCGGATCGAACTGCATCCGGTGACACAGTGCCGGGTGGAGCGCCATCACGACCTGTCTCGCGCGCACCGTGCCGCGGTCCGTCTGCAGCGTGACGACATCGCGATCCCAGCCGACGATCCGGCGCACCGGTGCCGACAGGCGCACCTTGTCGCCGAGTTGCTGCGCCATCCGAAGGCTGAGGGCCTGCGAGCCGCCGACGAAGCGGGTTTCCTGCGCGCTGTGCTTGATCGAGTCGAGCTGCGCGTAATCGCAATCGGCGGAATTGATCATCGACAGGAAATGCAGCAGCCCCATCTTCGCCGGCGCGACGCCGCCCGACAGCGCGATCGACGCGTTCCAGCCCATCCGGTCTTCGGGTTGGATGCCCTGCTGCGCGAGCCAGTCGCCGACCGACAGCCGGTCGAGCTCGGCCGCCTTCTGCGAGGTCCATGGCGTGGCCGACGGCACGTCGCGCGACAGCCGGCCGAGCTTCGCCGCGACGGCTTCGTCGGTGCCGAGCGTGCCCTGCAGGTCGATCTCGGCGCGCCCGTCGCCGCCGAGAATGACCGTCTTGCCTGCGTAATAGCTCGGGAACGTGCCGACTTCCAGCTCGCGGGCGAGATCCGCGACAGCCGTCTGGCCCGGGCCGATCCACTGGCCGCCAACTTCCGTCACATAGCGGCCGCCCACGTCGTAGTTGAGCGTGCGGCCGCCCACGCGATCGCGCGCCTCGAGCACCGCGAAGGATTCGCAGCCCGCGTAGCGCAGGTCGCGCGCGGCCGTCAGGCCGGCCAGCCCGGCGCCGACGATCGCGACGTCGAGCACGTCGCCCGGTACGGGCGCCGCATCGGCGCTCGCACGCGACGCGCTCATTGCAAGGCCGCCGATCGCGACGGAGGCGCCCGTGGCCTTGAGCCACTGCCTGCGCGACAGGTTGGCCGCGCCGTTGGGGGATGACTTCCTGGACATGATGTCTTTCCGGGTTACAGCCTGAAATGACGCGGGCGGCGGCCGCCTGGGCGGCACGCGCATATCGCACGCGCGGAATCTGACGACTGAACAACCTCAAGCAACTTCCCCTGCCGCCGGCTCGGGCATCGAGCCCGATGCGCGAGCCGGTTCGCGAACACCCGCGCCCGCATGCGGCCGAGCCATCGGTCGCATGGCACTCGACGTTCGCCATTCGCAGTCCTGCCTGTCTCCATGCCGATCGTCCTTTTTCTGATAAGGAATCGTCGATCTTTGTAATTAGTACATGTTGCAAAAGTTAGGTCATGATACATAAAACAGAAACAGAAAAAAAAGACAGGGTATTCCCCTGTCCCGATGACGATCGCAAGGCTCCAGAAAGGTTGCTGCGCGGTATCGCGTTCATGGCGATCGCGTGCGCGGTCCCGCATGCCGCGCATCGGGCAACGCCGCGCGGCGGCAACCTTGTCCACGGCGGTCTTCATGTTGTCGTAGATGCCGCGCCGCGGCACGCCGCCGAACGCGGCGAACGCGCGGGCGTGCGCATCGAACAGCATCTCGTGACTCTGTGTGGGATAGGCGACGAGCCAGAACGCGCGGCTGGAGTTAAGTTTGACGTGGGCGACCTCCAGGCGTCGCCGCAGCCCGCCAATAAAAGCGTATTCGCAGCTCCAGTCAAACTGGAAGGCTTCGCCGGGTTCGAAGGCGAGCGGCACGAAGGCCTGCCTGCGAGGCGCCTCAGCCTGCTCCTCGTGCCAACGCCTCACGAACGCGCTCACCCGGCCGTAGCTGCCGGCGTAACCCTCGGCGCGGATCGCCTCGAACATGAACCGGGCGGTGCGCCGGTCACGCTTCGGGCGATGACTGTCGGCACGCAGCCAACCTGTCAGCTGTGCGGCCCAGTCGTCGATGACGCTCGGGCTGACGCGCTTCGGATACTTCGGCTCGACGGCATCAGTCTGCCGCAGCCAGCGGCGCACCGTGTTTCGGGACAGGCCCGTATGCCGCGCAATCTCGCGCAACGGGACCTTCTCGCGGAAATACATCCGCCTGATCTTGGCCAATATACCCACCGTGATCACCTTTGTATCCCCTGCTCAAAGATTGAGCAGGGCATTCAATCACGTGGGTCAAAATTCGATGAAAATTTCCAGCTCTAGTGGGTCAGTTCTGCGCGGACATCAACAGGCAACCCACTCGCGAGGTGCGCTCACGAATCGGTTGGGTCTACGACTAAAGTGCATCCAGTACCTTCGGGAGCGGGTCTGATAGTAACCGTCCTCTTATGGGGCGAGCAATCGGGCAACAGCAGCATGCTAACGAGAAGAAATCGTCAGCTGTTGACTCGATCTCTTGGCTATCTCAACCCCATCGAGTACCGTGAAAGCTTCGGGTTAACGACCTAAATCAGTCCAAGAAAACGACCGCATCCCCGGTGGGTTGAGACTCGGTGGAAATCAACAGCCCGCCCCGCTGAACAGGCCGCCGCGCGTACTGCGCGTCGCCTGTTCGTGGGATGGAACTGAGAAAAAGCGCTAGCTGGCGGCCGTCACGCGCAAGTTGATGACGGTAGTGTTGCTTGGGGGGGATCGTGGCGATCATGGCCTTGACGCGAGATAGCGCTTGCGTGGCCGTGGTATAGGGCGCATTCTCGTGAGGTTCGATGTGCGTGACCGATGGTTTTGCTCCGACTCCTTACGCTTCCCCCTGTCCGCACAGCCAAGCAGAAAGCTCACCACGACGATCCTGCGCGCGAACGTCGAAGCTGCGAACTTCGCGCGTCAACCGAGCCTCCCTCTGAGGTTCGGTCCGGCAGTTCCGTGCGCGAGAGATGCCGTCGGCGGCAAGCCCGCGGGTCGTCGTCCGGTCCTCGTATAGGGCGGGCGACGACGAAATTCAGTCACCGCGACGGTCCTGAAATTTGAAATTCTCTTTTTGGGAACCGGCATGCCTAAGCAAACCGAACTGAAGCCAGCCACGCCCGCCAGGCACAGCGATTACGCTGACGTGAAAAAGGCGCGCGCGTCGGCACTGAAGCGCGCGGACAGCGAGCGTGCCGAGAAGCGGCGCGAAAATGACGCTCGCATCAATGTCAACGCGAGCAAGTGGCGTTATATCTGTCAGGAGGGTTAGATGGGGAATAGCGCCGTGACACTCAACTTTCCCAATCCCAGTCGCACCTACGACGCTTCCAGACACTGTGTATGCTTTTGGGGCTACGACAATTCTCGCGAGATTACCTTTCTGGTCGACGATGCGATGCTGGCGAAACTGAACTCCCACATGGGTTCTGGCGAGCTCGCCTTGCTTGCGGCCTTCGACCGTAATCGCGACCGGATTCTGGGACTTGCCAGAGACCTTTACAAGGGTGGTTCCCAGAACTGGTACACGATCTCGTGAGAGTGGCCCCCGTTTGCGCCCGCACTCCACGTGCGCCTTCATTCTGACCTGCGCTAGCCGCGTGTGCGGGTATTCCGGGGTGAGAGGGGGCATGGATCGGTCAAAGCATGCGCTGCTTGATTATCACGAACGCAGCAAGCACCGTCTCAACTTCTACGCTCCTGGCCCTGGGGGGCTCGACTGGACAACCCAGCCGGATCCGTTTCGGGTATTTCACGGCGCACCGCGCGTTGCTCTGCCGTTAGCCGCGGACACCCTGGCCACGCGCTACAACGCGTTACGCTGCGGCACCTTGCCGCCCGCGCAGGGATTCGATCTGTCCCATCTGGCAATCCTGTTCGAACTCTCACTCGGCCTGTCGGCGTGGAAATCCTATGGCGCCCAGCGGTGGGCACTGCGCTGCAACCCTTCGAGTGGAAATCTGCATCCGACCGAGGGCTATCTTCTATGTCCGGCTCTGCCCGGCTTGTCCGCAGGCGTCTACCACTACCTGAGCCGGGATCATGCGCTTGAACATCGCGCTGCGGTGGACGAGCCACAATGGACCGAGGCGTTTTCGGAAAGTGGTGTCCTGGTCGGCATAAGCTCGATCCATTGGCGCGAGGTGTGGAAATACGGCATGCGCGCCTGGCGCTACTGCCAGCAGGATTGCGGTCATGTCATCGCTGCGATGAGTTACGCAGCCGCGGCGCTCGGCTGGCAGACGCGGTTGATGGAGTCGGCTGCGGATGATGCAGTGGCCGGCTTACTTGGAGTGGATCGCCGCGAAGATTTCAAGGATGCCGAAACGGAGGCGCCGGATCTTTTGCTCTGGATCGGCAACCCTGACACGCGGCCCGATCTCGAGCGCATGCTGATCGCTCTGGACAGGGCACAGTGGCACGGACGCGCCAATCAACTGAGTTCGGGACATGTGACGTGGCTGGACATCGATTCGATTCATCGCGCCACACACAAGACCCATACTCGCGAATCACCCTCGCCGAACCCGGAGCAGTGTGCAGCGCCGGCGACGCCAGCCCTCGATCTCAGCTTCGCCCGAATCGCCAGACAGCGTCGCAGCGCCGTGAATTTCGATGGCACGACGCGCATCAGCGACGCGGCTCTTTTCAGCATGCTGGCGTGCCTGCTGACACATCCCGACACGCCGCCGTGGAATGCGCTGATGTCTCCGGCCGCAGTGCATGCGGCGCTATTGGTGCACCGCGTCGACGGCCTGGAGCCGGGCCTCTATATGCTCGTGAGAACGCCGGGCGCACTGCCGGATCTTAAGCGGTCTCTGCGTCCGGAATGGCTGTGGCAAAAGATCGGGCCGGACCATCTGCCGCTCTATTTTCTGCTGCCTTACGATTTGCGCGTGGCGGCAAAGTTGATTTGCTGCCACCAGGATATCGGTGCTGATTCCTGCTTTGCGCTTGGGATGATCGCGAGATTCGAAATCGCGTTGAAGCAACCATGGCGTTATCGCCATCTGTTCTGGGAATGCGGCATGCTTGGCCAGGCGCTCTATCTCGAAGCAGAAGCCGCCGGAGTACGCGCGACGGGGATCGGCTGTTTTTTCGATGATGAAATGCACGCATTGCTCGGCGCGAAGGATCATGCCTGGCAATCCCTGTATCATTTCACCGTCGGTGGCGCGGTGGACGATCCACGCCTGTCGGCATTTCCGCCGTACGAGAATCAGCCTTGACGCGAAAGCCCAGGCATCGATCCTGGCGGGGGAATATCCGAAAGGATCGCTCGCTGCCCGAACATCGCGTGTAGTAATAATCGACGGGGCATATTGGTCCGATGTCGCCGGATCGTCCTTGCCAGCTTCCCGTCGACCTGTCCGGAGTCGACCGCATCCGTTCGATTTCACCCGGAGTGCTAGGATGATCGAATACACGCAGAAAGTCATTCTGGACGATATCACATCGAGAGCAGTACGGTCTCGCGCTCGAAGACGCCAGGATTCTCACGCAAGGTCTGCTTCGCGAGTTCGAGTCTCAAGCCGATGACGCTTCGTGTCGTTGGGGCGTCTTGGGTAGAGGCTGCAGCCACTGGAGGAGTGACATATGTCGGGTCAGCCATCCATGATCGAAAATCATCTGCTGGCAGCATTACCGGTAGAAGATCTGGCGCATATTTCGCCGCAGCTCGTGCTGATCGACATGCCGTTGGGAAAGGTGCTGTACGAGTCGGGTGGTGCGCTCAGTCACGTCTATTTTCCGACGACGTCCATCGTGTCGCTGTTGTACGTGATGGAAGACGGTTCCTCAGCCGAAATTGCCATCGTCGGCAACGATGGGTTGATCGGCATCGCGCTATTCATGGGGGGCGAAACAACCCCGAGCCGCGCGATCGTCCAAAGCGCGGGACACGCTTACCGACTCGATGCGCGCATCCTGAAAGACGAGTTCCGTCGAGGCGGTTCGATGCAGCGGCTGTTGCTACGCTATACCCAGGCGCTCATCACACAGATGGCGCAAACAGCCGTATGCAATCGACATCACTCGATCGATCAGCAGCTCTGTCGGTGGCTCCTGCTCAGCCTCGATCGCCTGCCATCGAGCGAACTGAAAATGACGCAGGAACTGATCGCCAACATGCTCGGTGTCCGCCGGTCGGGCGTGACGGAAGCTGCGCTGAAACTTCAGGATGCCGGGTTGATCCGGTACAACTATGGGCACATCGAGGTATTGGATCGCTCCGGGCTTGAGAAGCGCGTGTGCGAATGCTACGGCGTGGTCAGGCGAGAATTCGACCGCCTGCTCCCTGATTTGCAGCGCCTTGAGAAACGGCGCTGATGCCAGACCCGCATCCATGCCATCCCGCCCGTACGGCAGCGTACCGACTTCAGACGCTCGCACGAGCAGGCTGACACATGACGCACAGACTGCAGATCGGCCGCAGACTTCATCGAGATGTAAACGCCGTGATCGAAGTGGGCCGTCGCGATCCGTATCGCTTGCGCAGTTTTATCTCGACTCGGGCGGCGCGAGCCAATCAATGACGAAACTGGGGTTGTGGAGGGAGCATGTTGATGAACGATTACCCGAAATGGGAAAAAAATGTGAAGGACGAGCAACAAGAACAGGCGGAGGCACGCGCGACCGACGATGGAATGCCCGTGGTTCACCCGGAGCGGCAGAGAAGCCATGCCCATTCGTGGAAAGCCGTTACACCCAAGCAACGTATTTCCGATGCAAGGAAACGTCTGGGCATGGGTTTTCTGCCGAACCTATAGCGCATGTGTAGCAAAACTCCTCGCTCTCAAACAGAACGTGGAGCCGCCCCAGCAAGGCGGAACTCGAAGCCGGCCAAGCGCCGGCTTTTTACTTTGGCGCGTCGCTTGTGACGACAAACGGCGCATGCATCACTTTCCCGCATCGGTGAAGCGACGCAACCCGGGCAGATGAATTCGCTGAGTCGCGTTCGGCAGCTACGCCAAGACAAGTTCGTGGCAGGAGGACCGCAACGCTGGGTGGCCAATTCCTTCCGTACACTCGGCCACCACCGCTTCGCGGCTCATATGGCGCGATTTCGCCACTGCATCGATCTTTTCGACGAGCTGCTTGGGGAGGCATAGCAAGACCAGCACCGAACACGACGTCGGCCGGGCGATATCAATGAACCTCCAGATTCCCTCGCCGTCGTCGATGCACGACGCATGCAATGCCGCCATGTCCGTTGTCGGGGACGGAATTAGGCGCGCACATTGGTCATACAGTTCATTGACCCGGTCGTTTGCGGTGTTTGCCAACTCGCTGTATGTGTGGCCCTCCACGTGCGAGCCGGGAAAATCCGGCAGCCATCCGCGATAGCCTGGGCCTTCCTGTCGGGTGATAAAGATGGGGTATTCCACGATCAACTCCGGATTCCTATGTGACGTCGATCATTGTCGTTCCCAGGGGTGGGTGTGTCGGTACGCTAGAGAACGATCTCCAGGGATCCGATCTCATGCAGGTAGGTTCGGATCCGGGTATGGGGTGGGCACGCCGGACGACTGGCTCGAACCCCACGTCTATGCTCGCTATCCGAGTCTCGGCGTCGGGCTGCTGGCCGTGATCGACGTCGGGCTGTCCGGGCTGCCCGGCGTGTCGGCGTGGGCGATCCAGATGATGTGGATTCCGTTCTGGGCCGGCGGCGTGGTCAATGGTGGCGGCCACTTCGGCGGTTATCGGAATATCGCCACGTCCGATGCGAGCACCAACCTCTTCCCGCTGGGCATCCTGATCGGCGGAGAAGAGTTGCATAACAATCACCACGCGTACGTGACGTCCGCCAGGCTGTCGAACCGATGGTTCGAGTTCGACATCGGCTGGCTGTACATTCGCCTGCTGGCAGCATTGAGATTGGCGACCATTCGGCGGGTAGCAACGAAGCCGCGCCTGCTCTCGAACAAGGCCGTGGTCGACGACGCGACGCTGCAAGCGATCATCCGCAACCGACATGAAGTCATGGCCGCCTATGCGCGCATGTTCGAGCGCGCCTGCCGGTGGGAGCTGCGCCGCATCAAGGACATGAGCCGCGACGACAAGCGCGCGTTCGTGCTTGGTATGAAACGGTGGCTGCGCCAGGCCTGGGGCTATCGGGACAAGCCCGACCAGCAGGCGCTGACGAGCCGCAATGCCAGCCGGCGAATACGCGTGTACGTGGAGAGGTATGAGGCTTTGCTCGAGCTATGGGCGTGGTCACATGCATCGCGCGAACAATTGCTGGTCCAGTTGCAAAATTGGTGCCGCTACGCGGAGCAAAGCGATGTCACCGCGATCGCCGATTTTTCGATACGCCTGCGGCGGTATACCTGATCCCGGAACGTCCGCGACGCGTCATGCGGGATCGGCGCGCAACAACGCGAGGGGCGAGCGCCATCCTCTGGCGGTATCGGGAGCAACGCTGCACCACTACTTCACCTGACGGTCGGAATCGGAATAGCGCCACTTGCTCGCATTGGAATCGATGCCGGCATAGTCGCGGGTACGCTTTTCGGCCCGTTCGATATCGGCTCGGGCCAGATCGTCGCGGTCCTTTTGTCGGGTCACCTGGTCGTGTCGATCGGGTAATGTGCTTGGATAATATTTCATAGATCCTCCGAAGTGAGGTGTGCTCGCGTAGCGAGGGGCCGCATCGAGTCGGATCGCTCGAACAGGATCGCGGTCAGATATCGCGGTCAGATGCACGGGTGTTGAGTACAGGATGGGCGAGTGGGAAGGGGAAGTCGGTACGTTGCCGTGCAGTGGCTGCTAGAGCCGTTTCGGTCAATCAAGTGGTGATGCGCCTAAAGGCTGCTTCCAAATGTCGAGCGGCCACCCAAAAGCCTGCTGCGCTACGACGCATGGACGACGCTCGGACCGGATCCCGAAGCAGTAGCCCACAACGCAACCTGCGGGTCATGAGCTCCGGATCAGCCGATGGCCAACCCATCGGGCTGTAGAACGGCGCGAGATTGTGGCGCAGATCACGCAGATCCAGGAAGTGATCGATACTTCTCGACAGGTGTTCACGAGGGGCGTGACTATAGCGGTTGATTTACCGCTCGGCATGAGGCTGCCATAACCATGCCCACCCGGGTTGATCGATCGAAGATGTGCGTACCTCCAGTCACGCCGCCATCGACGATTTTTCGGACTGAATGCCTTCGCAAACAGACCTCGTTTCGAATAGGCCGCTGAGCTCGCCGTCCGCAAGGAATGCGCAGGTTGGTGCAGTCAGAGAGCAGCAAGTAACCGGAGTTGATGTTCGCTTTCGGCCCCGCAAACCAGTGCATAGGCCCGCATCTCCGTGCGCTCAAGGAGCGAAATGGATTCCGAGCCGGAAAAGTCGCTCCATGCGTCGTCCGCGATCGAGGTCGGCGCGCCGCGGGCTCTCGCGAACGCTCGCAGGAGAGGGCTTGCCTCGCGGCGCAGCACGTGGCGGTCAGCGTTCAGAACATACGGTGGACAGTCAGTCCGTAAGACAAGGTAGTACGGAATCGCATTGCGATCACTTTGCATGGTGGCGATACCGGTGAGGAAGAATGCGTGCGTTCAGCTTCTCGCGTCGTCGTGGCCGACCGCTGCGTTTGACCGAACTACATGTCGATGACCGAAGCTCCACTCACCTTTCCGTCGATGATGTCCTTTCCCTGCTGCCGGGCGGCACGCCTTGCTATACCAAAGTCGGAGTATGCATGCGATTGGTCCAGCCTGAAAATACGGCTCGCGGCGGAGGTTGCTATCGCGCCCGGGCGGCATATCCGTACCGCGATGTCATACCCTTCGGCGTAACGGGAATGTCCGTCAAAGCGACTGAATGTACGGGCGAAGACGAGGGGATGAAGTTCGTACCCCTTGTAGAGAAGAAGCAGGTGTGTCGACATGTTGGCCACTCCACAGGGGGCGACTCGCTATACGCTCGAACGCGCTTTTCATTTCCGCTGCCGCAGCCGGCTTAGCAGCTCAAGCGCCACCGTGTCAGCGTCGTTGTTGATCATTTCCGCTTGCAACAACAGGCCGCCAACACGGACGGCTGTATCCCAACCATCTTCTGTCATTGCCCGATGGTTGCGTGCAAGCTGCTCGGCAAGAGCCAGGAGCGCCGCCATCCTTGCTGACTCGCCGGAAGTCCGGCGCTCCTCCCTCCCGGCAATGAGCCGGAACAGGCCCAGGACCGACTCGGCGGTAACGGAGGGGATAGTCATTCGGACTTTATACGCCCTTTCGGTCCGCCCCGCCCATATCTTCACGCTGGCCCCCGAGCCTGCCTAGTACCGCCTCGCATACCCCTCGCGATACAGCGAGGCGCCGATCGACGTCAGAACTGCGATCTCATCCTCATTCAATCGACTCCATGCCTCCGCCAACCAGCCAGCGAATCCGGCACAAGCATGGTTCAGATCGGCGGCCGCCTTTCCCTCTGCGTTCATCCGCTCGAAGATCATCATCACGTCATGTGGCGTCATAGTCGGCTCCTCGTGAGCTTCCAGCATAGGCGATCGGTGGCGTCCGCCCCTACTCCTTCGCACGCTCGATGTTCGCTCTCTGGCGTGCCCGCAGCCACAAGCCGAAGCCGGCCAGTAGCGGGTCGACCTGGTGTCCTGTTCCGTTGACGTCAACATACTACGCACATATGGATCGGTTAAGGCCTACGCGAGCCATGTCATTGCCCGCATCGCCGATGCATCCCGTGAACCGCGTCGGTCAGTTACAGCCATGGGCCGTCGCTGGTCAGCTTCGCTCCAATATCGTCTGAGTGTATGGTCATATCAATTCGTATTCCTACGTGATCGGTCGGTCATGAACGGACGGAATGTCCTTTGACTGAGGCGGATTCAACCGGTCAATGCAACACACTAGACGCTGCGTAAGCAGTGGAGGGTGTTGCAAATGAAACAGCGGCGCAGGATTTACTACACCGAGACTCAAAAGGCACTGATGTGGGAGCGGTGGCGCAAGGGTGACACGCTTCATCAGATTGCCCAACTGTTCGATCGCCACCATTCCTCTGTTCAGGGGATTCTCGCCAGGACTGGCGGAATACAGCCAGCGCCTCGACACCGCTCCAAGCTTGCCTTGACGCTTGCCGAACGCGAGGAAATATCGCGCGCAGTCGTCGCAGGCCAGTCGATTCGATCGATAGCGGCGCGGTTAGGACGTGCGCCATCTACTATCAGCCGCGAGGTGCGGCGAAATGGCGGAAGGCAGTACTATCGAGCGAGCCAGGCCGACGAGCTCGCCTGGGACCGCGCACGGCGCCCAAAGACATGTAAGCTGGTCAGGAATCGGATACTCGCCCAGGTTGTGGCAAGCAAGCTCCGATTACAGTGGTCGCCGGAGCAGATTGCGGGTTGGCTCAAGCACGTGTATGCGGTCAACAAGGACTATCAGGGGGCCTGTCAGGAATTTTGTGTTTAAGGCATAACATGCTCCCAAGGAGAATTTATGCCTCGCAAACCGAAAGCCCAGCCGGCGGCTCTGCCGGCGATTCCGGCCGAGTTGCTTGAGCAGTTCGGCAA